>CP102611.1:0-2400000 GCA_041874755.1 Chitinibacter sp. SCUT-21 | reverse complement strand
ACCATTACCAAACCAATCGACAGCAACAGCGTGACGCACCAGAACATCGCCTGATCGTAGCTACTCATCGAAGGCTTCATGCGTCGCATGGCTTGGTAAAAAATTTGGCGCATTAGTTCTGCTCCAGACCCGACTTCAAGCCAGTCACCGCAGCGATAAACACTTCGGCGCGGTGGTGGTAATTGCGGAACATATCCAAGCTCGCACACGCAGGTGATAGCAAGACCACGTCGCCTGGTTCGGCAAAATTGCTCGCCACCGTTACTGCCATTTCCAGCGTCGGCAATTGCATTACGGGCAGATAGTTATCATCATCGTCGGGTAAGAAAGCTGAACGAGCTTCATTGAGCACATTGGCCAGCTCTGGGCCATCTCGGCCGATCAGCAAGACTGCGCGGCAAATGCGCTCGCACGCTTCAACCAGCGGCGAAAAATCCTGCCCTTTACCATCGCCGCCAGCAATCAACACCACAGGGCGCGTCATACCTTTGAGCGCGGCTTCAGTAGCGCCGACATTGGTGCCTTTCGAGTCATCGTAATACGACACGCCATTAATCTCAGCCACAAACTCAACGCGGTGTGGCAAACCTTTGAATGCCTTTAAAGCAGCCAAGAGTGGTGCGGTAGGCAAACCAGCAGCGCGGCACAGCGCAATTGCAGCCAAGGCATTCACGGCGTTGTGCAAGCCTGCAACTGGCAATTCGCTAGCGCGCATTAATTCAAAATCACCACAGCGCAGGCTGAAATCGCCGTCGATCTCAACTAGACCATACTCATTGCCATTGCGTGGGGTATCTTGCCCAAACCATACTACATCACGGCCTTGGCGAGCCATACCCCGACAATAACCATCATCACGGTTGAGCACTTGCACGCCCAAACCAGCAAAAATGCTCGCCTTGGTTGCGGCGTATTCATTCATACCCGCGTAACGATCGAGATGGTCTTCTGACACATTCAATACCGTCGCGGCAGCGGGCGTCAGCGATGTCGTAGTCTCAAGCTGGAAGCTTGATAATTCCAGCACCCACATATCTGGCCATTGGCCTTTGGCTTCCCACTCAGCCAAAGCCGCCAACACTGGCACGCCGATATTGCCCGCCATCACGGTCGACAGGCCGGCCGCTTCGCACATTTGCGCGACCATCGTCGTTACTGTCGATTTACCATTCGAGCCGGTAATCGCAATCACTTTGCCAGGCTTACCCACCAAGGCTTGTGCAAGTAATTCAACGTCCCCCACCACAGGCATGCCATGCGCAATCGCAGTGGCAATTTCGGGCGTCGCCAATGGCACGCCAGGACTTGTTACTAGCAAATCAGCGTCGGCAAAGGTGTCAACATTAAATGCGCCCAAGCGCAAAGCAACCTGCGGCAAATCCGCCTGTAAATTAGCCAAATTCGGCGGCGTTGCGCGGCTATCGGCCACGGTGACGCGCGCGCCTTTGGCCACCAACCAGCGCGCAGTTGCCAAACCGGTGTCGCCCAAGCCAACCACGATGCAATGTTTTGCGTTTAATTCCACGATTGTGTCCCGACTTAGCGTAATTTCAGTGTGGCCAAGCCGACCAACACCAAGAGCATAGTAATAATCCAGAAACGCACGACCACTTGCGTTTCCTTCCAACCTTTCAGTTCGTAATGGTGGTGCAGCGGCGCCATTCTAAATACACGCTTGCCGGTCATTTTGAAGCTAGCGACCTGAATCATCACCGACAGTGCTTCTACGACAAACACACCGCCCATAATCAGCAGCACGATTTCTTGGCGCACAATCACTGCCACCGCACCTAAACCAGCACCGAGTGCTAAGGCACCGACGTCGCCCATAAATACTTCGGCTGGATAAGCGTTAAACCACAAAAAGCCCAAGCCTGCGCCGACCATTGCCGCGCAGAACACGATCAATTCACCCGCACCTGCCACATGTGGCACGCCAAGGTAGGTGGCAAATTTCACGTTACCTGCCACATAGGCAAAAATGCAGAATGCGCCCGCGACCAGCACCACCGGCATAATCGCCAAACCATCCAAACCATCGGTCAGGTTCACTGCATTGCTGGTGCCAACGATGACGAAATAGGTCAACACGCAAAAACCGATCGCGCCAAATGGATACAGGATTTCTTTGTAAAACGGAATAATGAAGCCGGTATTAGCCGCATCAGCGCCGTAGTTCACCAAGAACATCCCCGCACCAATCGCAATCGCCGATTGCCATACCATCTTGGCTTTGGCCGAGAGCCCTTTCGGGTTTCTCAGCGCAACTTTTTTGTAGTCATCGACAAAGCCAATCACACCGGTTGCCAAGGTCACGATCAGCACCAACCACACGTATTTATTACCCAAATCGCCCCACAGCAGCGTCGTTAAGCCAATCGACAGCAGAATCAGCGTGCCGCCCATCGTTGGCGTACCGGCTTTCACCAAGTGAGTTTGCGGGCCGTCGTCACGCACCGCTTGACCCACTTTTAACTCGGCCAGTTTGCGGATTACATACGGGCCTAACACCCATGAAATCGTCAGCGCGGTAATCGTCGCCAATACCGCGCGCAGTGTTAGATAATTAAATACGTTGAAGGCGCGAATCGACTCGCCCAACCATTGCGTTAACATCAGCAGCATGGCTGTGCTCCTTGTTCTGATAAATTCACTAAACCATCAACGACTTTTTCCATCCGCATAAAGCGCGAGCCTTTCACCAAAATTTGGCTATTCGGCGTCGCAATCGCAGTTACCGCGGCAATCGCTGCAGCGTGATCGGCGCAATGCACTGCGGCTTGGCCGCCAGCGGCGTTAAATGCATCCACGGCATACTGCATATGAGTACCAACCGCTACAAAATGCTGAATGCCTTGCTCACGCGCATACCCACCAATCGCTTGGTGACACTGAATCGCTTCATCACCAACTTCGCCCATATCACCGAGCACCAAGATGGTCGGTACGCCACGCTGACCAATCGCGGCTAAAACATTCACTGCTGCTTTCATCGAATCAGGATTGGCGTTGTAAGTGTCGTCCAAAATCGCCGCGCCATTGGCTGCGGTTTTAGCTTGCAAACGCCCTTTTACCCCGCCCCACTGGCACAAGCCTTGCGCCACTTGCGGCAGCGAAACACCAACGGCCAGCGCAGCAGCAGCGGCGGCCAAAGCATTCCGTACATTGTGTTCGCCCGGCACCGCCAAACGCACGTCGGCCGAGCCTTGTGGCGTGGTCAACGCAAATTGGCTGCCTGTTGGCAGCAATTCGACGTTGCTTGCCGATACTTCGCCGTTAAAACCAAAAGTCACGATGGTGTTTTTGGCGGCCAACGACTTCCACAGCGGCGCATATTGGTCATCGGCGTTGATAATCGCCGTGCCATTGGCCACCAAACCGGCAAAAATCTCGCCTTTAGCTTTTGCAACGCCTTCGACCGAGCCCAAGGCTTCTAAGTGCGCCGCGCCGGCGTTATTGACCAAGGCCACATCAGGTTGAGCGATATGCGTTAAATAATCGATTTCGCCAAAATGGTTCATCCCCATTTCAGCCACCACAAAACGGTGCTCGGCATGAATGCCCAACACTGTCAGCGGCAAACCAATGTGGTTGTTTAAATTGCCTTTCGTGGCGTGCACCAAGTGCTCGCCGCCCGCTGCAACGGTGAAGATTGAAGCTAGCATTTCTTTAACGCTGGTTTTACCATTACTGCCCGTAACGCCAATCAATGGAATATGCGCGTGCTTAGCGCGCCAGTATTTAGCCAGCTCACCCAAGGCGGCAAGGGTGTCTTTGACAATAATGCGATTGCCCTCACCCGGCTCTTGCACCAAGGCCGCAACCGCGCCTTGATCTAATGCCGCAGCGACAAAATCATGCGCGTCGAAACGCTCGCCTTTGAGCGCGACAAATAAATCACCGGGGCGAATATCACGGCTGTCGGTCGTGACACGCGCAAACTCCAGTTGGCTATCGCTAGCAACTAATTTGCCTTTGAGCGCCGTGGCGGCTTCCCGCAAATTCAACATCATTAACGCCTATTTCCTTGTTGCTTTTCTAGCGAGCGCCGCACTTGCGTGCTCGACATCATCAAAGTGATGACGCTCGCCATTGATTTCTTGATAATTTTCGTGACCTTTACCAGCGATCAGCACCACATCATTCACATGAGCCATCTCGATAGCATCAATGATTGCCAGAGCACGATCGGACTCAATGGCATAATTGGCGTTACCCGTGCCAGGCACGCCCGAAACGCCAGCGACAATGTCTTGAATAATGGTTTTGGGTGATTCAGTGCGGGGGTTGTCGCTGGTAATGACCACAGAGTCGGCCAAACGGCAGGCAATTTCACCCATTAATGGGCGCTTCCCCGTATCGCGATCACCACCGCAGCCAAAGACGCAATACAAACGCGAACCTTGCGGCATCGCTTCACGCAAAGTCATCAGCACCTTTTCTAGGGCATCTGGCGTATGGGCGTAATCAATCACCACCATCGGCTTATCACCACCACCCAAACACTGCATCCGACCAGCAGCAGGGCGAATTTGCTCTAGGGCTTTGCTTGCGTCGGCCAATGACACGCCTTGCGCCAATAACACGCCAAGGCAAGCCAGCAAATTACTGGCGTTAAAGCGCCCCAATAACGCCGATTCAATGCGCGTTGTTCCCTGTGGCGTTTCAACCGTCAAGGCCAAACCTTTCAGCGATGATTCCAGCGCCGTGCAGCGCAAATCGCCTTGCTCAAAACCATACGACCAGATGGTTTTGGCCGTGGTAAAGCCGATTAATTCGCGGCCAAATGGATCATCCGCATTAATCACCGCCGCTTGCAGCCCCTCCCACTCAAATAACTTGGCTTTGGCTGCGCCGTATTCTTGCATCGTGCCGTGATAATCCAAATGATCGCGCGTTAAGTTGGTAAACACGGCGGTGTGAAATTGCACGCCATGCGCACGCGCCTGAACCAGACCGTGCGATGAAACTTCCATCGCCACTTGGGTGGCGCCCTCGGCATTAAATTTGGCAATCCAATGTTGCAAGCTAACTGGATCGAGCGTGGTATGCGTCGAGCTACTGAGCTCGCCAACAAATCCATTGCCTAAAGTACCCAATACGCCAGCTTTGCCGCCGAGCGCATTAAATGCTTGCGCCAGCCAATTGGCAATGGAAGTTTTACCATTGGTACCCGTAATACCCACCACGGGTAATGCTCTGACATCATTACCCATTAAAACTGACACCAATATACCCACTTGGTTACGCAATTGCGCTACGGCAATATTGGGCACTTGATGCTCAGCATGCCATGCAAAGTCTTCAGCGTCCCAAATCACGGCGGCGGCACCATTGCGAATGGCATCAGCAATAAACTGTCGGCCATCAACGTATTCGCCTTGATAGGCCAAAAACACATCGCCAGTGCTAACTTTACGACTATCAACCACCAGGCGACGATCACCTACCAAGGCTTTGATCACGGCAAAATCAATCTGAGGTAAGGCCCAGCTCATTGGCTTCATGCGTCTTCCTTCACGTCTTCGACCCCATTGCCGGGGAGCAAAATATTCGTTGTTGGCGCATCAGGTGGTACACCTAATAAACGCAAACTTCCCGCTACGACATTACTAAACACCGGCGCAGCCACTAAGCCGCCATAGCGCATCGCAAACGATGGCTCATCAATCATCACCGCCACAATCAGGCGTGGATTAGATATCGGCGCCAAGCCAACAAAAGAACCAACCCGCGCGGTATCGGAATACACGCCATTGACTAATTTCTTGGCCGTTCCCGTTTTGCCGCCAACCCGATAGCCAACCACTTGCGCGCGCGTGGCGGTACCGCCGGGTTGGGTCACCATTTCGAGCATTTTGCGTACTTGTGCTGCAGTCTCGGCAGAAATCACTTGTTTGCCCGGCGCAGGAGCAACCAATTTGGTAAAGGTCACTGGATGGACTTCGCCGTTACCGGCAAAAATCTGATAAGCGCGCGCCATTTGCATCACCGACACGGAAACACCGTAGCCGTAGGACATGGTTGCTTGCTCGATCGGACGCCAAGTTTTCCAAGGCCGTACCCGACCCGGAGACTCACCAGGGAAGCCGGTATTGAGCTTTTCGCCAAAGCCGACGTCATGAAAGAAATTCGACATTTCTTCCCGCTCCATCATCAGCGCCATTTTCACCGCGCCAACGTTAGACGACTTTTGCATAATGTGTTCAACAGTCGCGGCACCAACGGGGTGATCATCCCGAATCGTGGCTGGACCAATGCTCATCGTGCCGCCTCCCGTTTGGATCACTGTGGTGGGCTTCACTTTGCCGGCATTGAGTGCCATTGCGACCGTGAGCGCTTTCATTGTTGAGCCGGGCTCATATAAATCAGTGAGCGCGCGATTGCGCTTGTGTGCGGGGTCAATCTTGGCACGGCTATTGGGGTTGTAAGACGGCGCATTGGCCATTGCCAACACTTCCCCGGTGCGAGCATCCAACACCACAATCGCGCCGCCGACAGCTTGACTGCTATCAACCGCGTTTTTGAGCTCACGATAGGCTAAGTACTGAATCCGGCGATCTATCGACAATTGCAGTGTTTGGCCTTCTTGCGGCGGCACAATCGTTGAAACGTCTTCAACAATATAACCACGGCGATCGCGAATCACGGTACGCGATCCTGGCTTACCCGCCAGCATCGCGTTTTTGGTCAACTCAAAACCTTCCTGACCTTTGCTATCGAGATTGGTAAAGCCCACCACATGCGCCATTACCTCACCCGCTGGGTAGTAACGGCGATATTCTGTTTGGGAATAAATTCCGGGCACATTCAAGGCCAAAACCCGCTTAGCATCAGCGGGGGAGATGTGACGTTTCAACCAGACAAAATCAGGTTTTACTTCCTGACCTTGCTTGTTTTTTCGAGTGTTATTTAATTTGGCCAAAACTTCTTCAGGAGTAAGCGCCAACAATGAGGCAACCTTCTTCACCTCATCGACGGAAATTGGTACTAACTCATCTTCGTCACCCTGCTTCCAATCCCGCGGACGGCTTTGTCCAGCAGGCAGTACTTGCATACTGCGCGGGCTTAGCCAAATGGATTGAACAGGCGTCGAAATCGCCAAAGGCTCGCCGTTGCGATCGGTAATCATGCCGCGATTCGGTTCCAGCTTGAGCGTGCGGCGATAACGTGCGTCACCTTGATCTTGCAAAAAGCCTTCGTTCCACGCTTGCAGATACAAACTACGACCCAATAAGGCGGCGAACAAACCCAACAGGCACGACAGGACAAACCAAACGCGCCAACGTTCTAGCTTAGGCTTAACTGCGTATTTATCTTGACGGCGCCCAGTGGAAACCGTTCGAGCTTGAGTTCGGGTTTGGCGCATCATGGCAGATCGGTCACCACAGGTTTGCTGACCTGCTGGCCATGCTCAAGAATCACTTGGGTGCGGTTAGCAGGCGCCACCACCATACCCATTTTTTGGCTCGCCTCAGCCTCGACACGCGAATGCATCGCCCAAGTACTTTGCTCTAGTTGCAACTGACCCCACTCGACATTGAGTTTACGAGTTAGTGCATCTTGCTTTTGCAATTCGATAAATAATTTGCGCGCTTTGTGCTGGCTCGTCACCACGCCCATTGCGCACACAATCACAATCAACAGCAAAAAGAGATTGAGCCGAGTCACAAAGGGCCCTCGGTACGTTCAGCAACGCGCAAAATCGCGCTACGTGCACGAGGATTCGATTTCACCTCTTGCTCGCTGGCGCGAATTGGTTTGCAAACGATTTTTAACGGCGCTTGCGCAATTTCGCTTGCCATCACCGGCAAGCGCGACGGCAGGCGATCACCCGTCGATTTATCCTGCATAAAGCGCTTAACAATACGGTCTTCCAGCGAGTGAAATGCAATCACCGACAAGCGACCGCCGGGTTTTAATAAAGACAGCGCCTGTGGCAACGTTAGCGATAACTCCTCAAGCTCGCGATTGACGTAAATCCGTACAGCTTGGAAGGTACGCGTCGCCGGGTCCTGGCCCGGCTCACGGGTGCGGACTGCCGTTGCCACGACCGCGGCAAGTTCGCCTGTTGTAGTAAAAGGTTTGACTGCCCTACGCGTAACAATCGCTGCTGCAACCTGCCGAGCAAACCGTTCTTCGCCATAATCTTTTACCACCTCTGCAATTTCTTTTTCATCAGCCGAATTTAACCATTCGGCAGCAGTAATACCCCGCGTGGTATCCATGCGCATATCAAGCGGAGCATCAAACCGGAAGCTAAACCCCCGAGAACCATCGTCAAGCTGTGGTGAGGAAACGCCCAAATCCATCAGCAAGCCATCAATTTGTGTCACACCAAGTTTGGCCAGCGAATCAGCTAGCGTGACAAAACCTTCGTGCACAATCGTAAAGCGCGAATCGCCAATCGTCGCAGCCTCAGCAATCGCATATGGGTCTTTATCAAATGAAATCAAGCGGCCATTGGGGCCGAGCTTAGACAGAATCAGCCGCGAATGACCGCCGCGACCGAAAGTACAATCGACATACACACCATCGGGCTGGATCGCGAGCGCGTCCACCGCCTCATCGAGCAATACCGTGCGATGCACGAAGTTTTGCGTATCGCTCACAACAAAATTCCTTCCATATTATTTTCAAGTTCTTGTGCATCCATCGCCATGATGGCTTCGGTAGTCGCGATCCATTTCGCGTCATCCCACAGCTCGAACTTATTGCCCATCCCCACAAGGGCCACTTCTTTGTCCAATTTGGCCACTTGGCGCAAACGTGGCGGGATCAACACCCGACCCGACGCATCCATCTCGACCTCTTCAGCCTGACCCACGATAAAACGGCGGATACCCGCCTTTGTACCGGTCAATTGATTCAATTGATCGCGAATCGGAATCCACGCGGGCTCTGGATACACCAATAAACAACCTGCAGGGTCAGCGGTAATGATGAGCTTGCCTTCTGACTGGGCGAGCAAAGTATCGCGATGCTTGGCTGGAATCGCCAATCGCCCTTTGCTGTCCAGATTTAAGGAAGACACACCACTAAACATGACTTAATCACCACCTGCTGGGCGCGGTTTAAACGGCTGGGTTTTGAAATGGCTTAATTTGAACCACTTCGGTCGTATTCTGGCAGAAAAGTGCACTTTCCCCCACTTTTTCCCACTGCGCCCCACTATAGAGGAAAAAAAAACCCGACACAAGCAGTGCCGGGCATTTTCCCGTTTTGATACAATGATTTAACACATTAGACTTACAAAAAATCAGCCTATTTAAAATCAAACACAAAGCACAAAAAGTTAAAGTATCACTTTAAATTCAACGGCTTTTCTGACAAAACCTTCACAAACCACAGGGCTTTTAGTGAAAAAACTTACAAGAAAAGACAGAGCTTCCCGATGAGCGGCAAAATCAACCTTCTTTTCCTCTTGTTGCTAACAGGCCTTCTCATTTGGCAATGGCTCGGCCCTCAGCGCAGAAAAGAAGCTCACCGCACCGTACAAATAGCGGCAAAGGTATTGATTGCAACGGCACTACTAGCAATCTTATTCCATCAATACGCCACCGGGGTATTTACACAAGGCTAAGTTAGACTTTACACGCCACAAATGCATTCACCGCACGATCAGTTTGACGCCGAGCTTCGCAACGACGATCCGGCTGTGTACGAGTATCTAACATGGCGGAACCGCGTTCTTGACGGCGATTCTGCTGGCGACGGTCCACTTGACTGCGACGCTCCACGCCATTCCAGACAGCTCCTGCAGACTGCGAAGTAGAAGCAACGGCGGCAGATGATGCGTCGCCTGCGGGAAGTTGCGATTGAGGCAATTCAGAGCCGATAGCCGCAAACTTCTGAACAACATAGTCAGAAAATGAGTGGCGAGGCGCAAAAATATAACTGGGTTTCATGTAATTAAATACAAAAGATCAAGTACTTAGCACATTATCGGCCAAATGCAAGATTTCTTGAAGTAATTTCCGACACAATAAAAAAGGGAGGCTTAGCCTCCCTTTTGGACCACAACAGTACAATCGCTTATTTAAGCCATCGCAGGCAATAAGGCCTGCTTCATTTTTTGCAGCGCCTTCGCTTCGATTTGGCGAATACGCTCAGCCGACACATTAAACTCGGCCGCCAAATCGTGCAGCGTAGACGATTCACCGTCATCAGTTAGCCAGCGCGCCTCGATAATGCGGCGACTACGCTCGTCCAAAGATTCCAGCGCGGCACCAATGCCCACCGATTGCAATTGGTCGAGTCGTTGACGCGCCAGCACTGCAGTCGGTTCGCTGTGCGAATCAGCCAACCAGTCAATCGGTGCGTAACCTTCGTCGTCGCCGTCATCGGCAACCAAGGCCACATCCTGCCCAGTCATGCGCGTTTCCATTTCCAACACTTCTTCAGGCTTGACGCCCAAATCGTCGGCAATTTCTTTGGCTTGCACATGTGTGAGCGCGGCAAAGCTCGATTTCATCGAGCGCAAATTGAAGAATAATTTGCGTTGCGCTTTGGTCGTCGCGATACGGACCAAACGCCAGTTGCGCAAAATATACTCGTGAATTTCAGCTTTAATCCAATGCACGGCAAAGGAATACAGGCGCACACCACGGCTTGGCTCGAAGCGTTTTACCGCTTTCATCAAACCGATATTACCTTCTTGAATTAAATCTGCTTGTGGCAGGCCATACCCACTGTAACCACGCGCAATCGATACCACAACGCGCAAGTGCGATAACACCAGCTGACGCGCCGCCTCTAAGTCATTGTGTTCTTGATGGCGAGTCGCCAAATCGTGCTCTTCTTCGGGCGAGAGCATCGGAAACGCATTCACACGCTGAACATAACGCTCAATACTGTCGCCAACAGATAGAGTTGGTAGCGTTAGTGCAGTACTCATGATCGATCTCCTGTCCAAACATTCAGTACGAGCCAAATATTAGCACTCCTAATCATAGAGTGCTAAGCCTGTTTTAAGTTCAATGATTGAATCACAGAACGCCGTCATATTGCACGGTAATTATTACTATCTAGTGCATAGAAAAAAACTAAGCCCCTGTTCGTGGGGCTAGTTAGCTAAAATCATTGTGCACCTGAGTAAAAACAAAATAAAGGTAAATAAATCATAGCTTAGCAAGGCATACCCGGTTGCGACCTTCATCTTTGGCGCGATATAAGGCATGATCTGCACGCACAATCGCATCCTGCACCGATTCTTGCTCCCCCACCCGCGCCACACCTTGGCTAATGGTATAACCAAACCGCTCGCCATTTTTGGCGTTTACAACTTTACTCTGCTCAATCAAGAGACGAATCCGTTCTGCAATCTCCTGCGCATGTTCGATTCCAGTGTCAGGAAGCAAAATAATGAATTCCTCACCCCCTGTTCGTGCCATCAAATCAGTTGAGCGCAGTGCTTGACCGCACCAGCGAGCCAACTGAAGCAAAGCCTGATCTCCACACTCATGACCATATTGATCATTGATTCTTTTAAAATGATCAATATCCATCGCGATCAGCGACAGCGGGACTTTTTTTCGTTTCGCACGATCATCTTCTTGCTTGGCTCGTTCATAAAGTGCGCGCCGATTCAATAAACCGGTCAATGGATCAGTACGAGCCGCCACTTCAAGCTGAGCAATTAACTCGGTGTTTTTATTGATGAGCTCAATCAAATTATCGTTAACCGAATTTAAGGCATTAGCAGTGATTTTTTCGGGAGTTAAATCAGTGGCCAACTCAAAAAAGATTTGCTCCGTATCCGCGGCGGAATTTAAAGCAATTAATAATGATCGCATCCAGTACGGGCTGCCATCGGCGCGGACACCAGAAAATTCGAGTGTTGCAGGGGTTCCCTGCTCGGCCAGGGTCAAGTAGTAACTAATCTGCATCCCTTCAGCCTGCAAGCCGAAATGGCTTCGCAATTCACCAATCATATTTTTACTATGCTGGCCAATCAGACGTGCATACTGATCACTCACATACGTAAAACGCCCTTGCCTATCCATTAATGAGATCAAGGCGTAATCCTGCAAAGCGCGTAACCAACTCGATTGGCTATCCACCTGTGTTTTCAGTGCTTTGCGTAGTTGCTTCTCGCTTGATACATCAATCGCAAACCCCAAAATACCGATCAGTTGCCCCTCTTCGTCGTAGGCACAACGGCGAAAGCAGCGCAAGGTTCGGCTTTCGCCATGTATTTTTGGCAATTGAAGGTCGCTACTTCGCTCATCTTGGTGAGCCAATACGGCCAACTCTTCAAGCTGTATTTGCTCTCCCATCCAATCAGGCAGCACATCTGCATCACAGCGACCGAGTAACTCATTTTGCGGCACGCCAAAATAGGCGCTTAAAGTTGCATTGCTCCAGACATAGTGTAAATGCAGGTCTTTTTGCCAAGCCGCAATCGGTAAAGCCTCGAGCAAAGCCCGCTCGTTCAGCGTCGAGAAGCTTAAGGCAGAAATCGCGCGCATACTGGCCTCAGTCATTAAACTCAACCACGTATCGATAATAATCGCTACGGAAGTAAGAATACGTCAGCTCAATCGCCCGCCCATTGGGTAGAAAACTCACGCGAGTTAAACGCAGTAGCGCTTTTCCAAGCTCAAAACCACACAGTTCTGCCATAGCGCTATCACAGGAAAAGGCGTCAATTTCTTCAACTGCTTTGGCGATAATGAGTTGCTTATCATGCATATACTGGTATAGCGATGAGCCTATCTCGTCGGGGTTTGGGACAATATTCGCAGGTAGACTGGTAGATTCGTAGCCAACCACAACTTCATTGGCCGTGCGTAACCGTTGTAAGCGGCTGACCTTTGCCCCCGTTTGCAACTTGAGCCGCCATAGCTCGTCCATATTTGGCTCAGTTACTTCACGCCGCAGCCACACCGATCCGGCTTTAAAACCCCTGCTCCGCAATAGGTCAGAAAAATTACTTAAGCGTGAAACAGGTTGATCAATTTTTGGCGTGACTAAATATTCCTGCTGCGTATTAAGCATCAGCCAACTGTCTTTAATCAGCTGATCAAACGCTTTTTGCACCACATCATGCGGAATCGAAAACAACTCTGAAAATTGAGCAACCGATGGCAAAGCTTCGTCAGGCAACCAATAGCCTGCGGTGATGGCGATTTTCAGTTTTTGGAAAAACTGCACCGCAAGAGGTTGCGGAGAGGCGAGCTCAGGGGCCAGCGCCAGCAGTTTTCGATCGGTCACGACAGCCGGATCCATATGCTCGTATCCAAATAGTTAGATTTTGAGCATAGCAGCCAGCATTTAAAATGCTAAATTCATTGGAAGTGTGCGCATTACGCACTTCCTTTACCCGCGGGTACTGAGATTACTCACCCAAGCAATATACACAAACAGGTATAAGACCCCAAGCCTTTCCTGTGTTGAATTTGATCAATATACCCAAAAATCAACACGAAAAATTAAAACTTATTGGCCCGCAAAACACGCACCTCAGAGAGCCATTGCACTAAAGCATAGTGCTCACCAAAACGCGCCATAATTTCTTCTGCCAAGGCTTCGGCACTCGCGGTATCAACGATCACTTCGAGCTGGATGTTTTCATTCGCGTCAAAACTGCCCCGCTTCTCGCCATGCGCACCCTTACCGCGCGCAGCAACAATGGTCCACCCGCGTATTTTTCGCTCTTCAAAGAGTTCTACCAGATCATTTTCTAGCAACGCTTCCGTTACAATAGTCAGCATGGTTTTGGCATGAAATGTCATTGCAATTCCTTAGGCCACAGCGGCGGCAAACTGATAATAAAGTGGAATACCAACTAACAAATTAAACGGGAAAGTAATTCCCAATGCAGCACCGAGCGAGAGTGCCGGGTTAGCCTGCGGTACCGCCATCCGCATAGCAGCAGGGGCGGCAATATAACTTGCTGAGGCTGCTAGCGTTGCCAACAAGGTCAAACCGCCCAAAGACAAGCCCATCATCAAACCAAAGCCAATCCCGATCCAGCTAAAGACTAATGGAATTGCAATACCGATGGCCAGAATAAACACCCCTTGCTGACGCAATACGCCAATTTTACCGGCCACAACCAAGCCCATTTCTAACAAAAATAAGGTCAAAACGGGTTTAAATAAATCGAGATACAATTTATCGACGGGTTTAATTCCCTCTGGTCCTGCAAACCAGCCAATCAACAAGCCACCCATCAATAACACCATGCTTTTACCAAGCAAAATCTCGTGCATTAATTTGCCCCAAGCATGGCCCGATGCTTTTTTACCCTGCCCCTCTTTGCCGCCTAAACGCGCTAATAACACACCGACAATCAGGGCGGGCATTTCTAATAGCACCAAAAACAAAGTACTTTGTGATTCATATTCAACGCCTAAGCGCGTTAAATATGCGACCCCAACGGCAAAAGTAACCACCGACACCGAGCCGTAGTGCGCAGCAACACTGGCCGCATCAGCTTGCGCCAATTTCACCCGCAAAATTGGATACGCCAGTAAAGGCAAAATAAAGCCCATCACAATCACCAAAGCGGCCTGCGGCAAAATTTCCAGCAAAGGTTGTTTCGCTAGAACTAAGCCTCCCTTAATACCGATCGCAAGCAATAGAAATACCGATAACGTGTCATACAGGGCACTTGGCAGCTTTAAATCAGATTTTGCGATACCGGCCGCAAGGCCGAGCAAGAAAAAGAGAACGACGGGATCGATTTGCATGTAGAAATGTTTCGCAAAAATTTGGAGACGATCCGCAATGTACTACATTTCAAAAAACAAAAAAACGCCTATAAACAATAGGGTTAGTCACATCAAGCATGTAGCCCAACTTAGCCACAATTTACTGCTTACATATTTTATGCAAAAACATTACAAATATTGATGATCATACCATAGGCAAATGTTAGTATTTTCTAATTATTCGCAGTTAGGAATGCCGCAAAATGAATATTCGTACCCGCATGATGACCGGCTGTTCAGCCCTATTGCTCTTAATCACATTAGTCGCCGCAGTGGGCTTTTGGAGTGAATTAGAAGTTCGCCACGATGCTCAAGCCATTTTGGAGCATGATGTCGCCGTAGGGCGCTCGGCTCTGGAAATCAAATACCTACTTACCCGCGTACGGCAAAAAGAGAAAAGCTTGTTTATCTCGATCGGGGTCTCCGGCGAAGATGGTCCAGAAGCGAATAAAAAAGAGCTCGACGAAATTACTAGCAATTTAGAAAAACACATCAGTGAATTCGGGCAACTCAAATTGAGCCCTGAAGTGCGTGCGTTGCAAATTCAAATGCCTCAACAGGTCAGCATATATAAACAAGCAGTGAATGGCATTTATCAACAAATCATCGCGGGCGGCATCACGAGTGCGAGCCAAGCGGATGAGCAATTGATTCCATTCAAAAAACCGCTATACGATCTAAAAGACGCGGTTGATAAAGCCGCGGAACAAGCACAACAAGATGAGCTAAAGGCCAAAGCCGATCTCGAAGCGCAAGCCACATGGATTCATACCACTTTTATTAGTTTGGTTATCTTCGCTGGTGTGCTGGGAGCGATGATCACGGTATGGCTAGCCCGTTCAATTTTACGCCCTATCGAGCAAATTCAACGAGAGATCGCATTAATCGAAAGCGATCATGATTTAACGCGTCGCATTCATTATCAAGGCAGGGACGAACTAGGCGCTACGGCGGTAACAATCAACCAAATGCTCGAAGCACTCAGCAATACCCTGCAGCAAATTCAAAACCGCTCAGTGCAAGTTCGCACCTGGAGTGAACATCTCGCCAACTCTTCCGCCTTGGTTCGTGAAGGCTCCGCGCAACAAACAGAAAATGCCAGTGAGGTCGCAGCCAGCTTGGCAGATATCACACGCAATGTTGGTCATGTTAGTGACCTTAGCCTCAATGCCCAGCAACTGTCTGCCGAATCTGGCTCGTCAGCACAAGAGGGCGTCAAACAAATTCAGCATATGGTCAAAGACATCGGTCAAATTGCCGTTTCGATCGGGCATGCTGCCAAATCAGCAGAAGAGCTGGATGCGTCCTCTGACCGTATTTCAGGCATTACCGCGGTCATCAAAGACGTGGCCGATCAAACAAATTTGCTCGCCTTAAATGCCGCGATTGAGGCTGCACGTGCCGGCGAGCAAGGACGAGGCTTTGCCGTTGTCGCCGATGAGGTGCGTAAACTAGCGGAAAAAACCAGCCAATCAGCCCTAGAAATTACGCAAATGATCAGTGCTATTCAACAAAGCGCCAAATCCATGGCTCAGCAAATGCGTGAATCTGTATCTTACGTAGAGGGTGGGCAGCAGATTGCGCAATCAGCGGGGGCGTCGATCGAAGCGATTAGTGCACGGACCAAACAAGTAGTTGAGCGCATTGATGAGGTGAGCACAGCATTGCAGGAACAATCGCACTCTAGTCAGCATGTATCGAGTGCGGTGCAACAAATGTCACACATGATCGCCGACAACACCCAAGTCATGTTCGGAGTAGCATCAACCGCCCAAGAATTAGGGCGTCTTGCCGACGATATGCATCGCGAAATAGCCAAATTTAAAGTTTAACGCCATCTGCCGCTCGCGCACGCCAAATGCCGTGTGTGAGCGGACGCCAACCACTGTTCGATAATTCATTCGCAATCGGGAACCTTCCAACCGCCGCCACCTCAAAGCAAGGCATTTATTTTTGGGTCGGGTCATGGAACAGTGGTTACAAAGCTTGTTGGGGCATTCCAGCGAAATTGCACTTTTAGTGCTTTTTGTGATTGTGTTAGCCGAATCAACGGCCATTGTGGGTTTACTGATTCCCGGCACCGTATTGATGTTTAGTCTGGGCGCCTTGGTGGGCAATGGGCAAATTGATTTTTGGAGCGCCTGCGCAGTCGGCTTTATTGCCGCCTTATTGGGCGACGGTCTTTCTTACTTGCTCGGTTCTCGCTATCGCAGCCAATTGCATCGCCTACCAATTATCCGCCCACACCGTCGATTACTCATCCAAGCCAGACTCGTTCTGCGTCATCATGGCCCTATCGGGATTTTCGTCGGTCGTTTTTTAGGCCCGACCCGTCCTGTGCTGCCAATGGTGGCGGGCATGCTATCCATGCCCAGTCGTCGTTTCTGGCCCGCCTGTACTCTCGCCTGCTTATTATGGACACCCACCTATCTGATGCCAGGCATCTTGGCCGGCGCGGCCATTGGTCTAGCGAGCCATGGCACCTTCTCTTTCCCAATGCTGCTCACCCTAGCGGCAATCTGTTTGGGCTTATTGGTTTGGCTTGGGAGTCAGGCATTGCGATTTGTGTTAAAGCAGCGCTCAATCAGCAAAATGCCACGACATGTAAGCTGGGGTTCACTTAGTAGCGCCGCGGCTTGTAGCGTTGCGGCATGGCAAATTTTAATCCACCCATTGGCGCCAAGTTACGGAGCCCGTGTTTGGCAGGTATTAAGCTAATTAACAGGGTATAAGCACAGAGGGCTTCTACTTATAAGCCCTCATTCACATACCCATTAAAAACCCAAATCAAACTGCCTCAAGCTCATGGACGCGGAGCTGCAAAGATTGGCGTTTAAAGCTCGCTAGGCGTTGATTCATCCCGTGCTGCAGCAATTCATCAGCCAAATCAAAATGCATCCCCCAGTGCTGAAACTCCAACTCAGTTTGTCCTGTTGCCTGGTAGCATTTCGCCAACCCTTCATACGCCTGCATCAGCAGATAGCGGTAAATATTGGGCGTAGCTAACGTCATCTCCATGGCTTGCGACATAAAGTACTGTGCTTTGTGGGGCATATTCATCGTTAAATAAAGCTCGCCCAAACCAATCATCGCCACCGCACGAGCCCATACATTGCTGGTGTGCCCATTCAATGTTAATGCGCGCTTGAATAGCTCACAGGCTACGTCTAACTTGCCCTCAGCCCGCCGTAAATAGGCGCGATAGTAATAAATTTCTGGCTCGTATTCGCAAAATGCAATGCCTTCCAACAAAGCTTCTGCTTGGTCTAAATATTGATGCGCTAGATAATATTGTCGGCGCTGATAAGCATATGCGGCCAAATTAATCATTAAGCATACTTTGGGCTCGATTCGATTAATCAGCTTAATTTCTTGCTGGGCTTTATCTGAATAGGCCAAACAGGATTGAGGATCTTCAAAAGTCCAAAACAATTTCCCAATACCGATATACGCCACGACACGAGCATAAGGCCAGTCACGATCAATCCCCGCCTCCAGTAAGCGCAGCCAATAATCCATTGCCGCATCAAATTGATTGGTGCCATACAAAATATCAGCATGAGTATTCATCGCCTCAATCCAAATATCATCTTGTTGATGACGTTGGGCTAACGCAATCGTCGCCAATGCAGCGGCTTCAATTTGCTCTGGCGGTGTTTGAGGCATTGCACGATAGGCCATTAATTCAACCAAAGCGGCCTCGGTCTCCAAATCTCCACGACCTAGCATTTCAGCACGCCCTTTGGCCTGCAAAGCAATGCGAATAGATTCGGATGGATTTGAATGCACTAAGGTCTTCGCAATATCTAGCGTTTGCTTGATTTGCGCCCTCAGATTGAATTGCCCCATATGTATTCTCCTTACTGCGTACTGCCAATACTCTTAGGTTGAGACCTAAGTATTATTAAAATATTATTTAATGCTAATTATAAGGGAATAAAAAAACGGGCATATAGCCCGTTTATCTGAATAAATTGCCGACAGTCGGTTAAGCTTGACCTGAAATAATCAGATATTTCTGATTCAATTCTTCTTTGCTTTCTTTGTGATCCGGGTCAAGCGGAATACAGTCAACTGGGCAAACTTGCTGGCACTGTGGCTCGTCGTAGTGGCCTACGCACTCGGTACACAGATTAGGGTCGATTACATAGATTTCTTCGCCTTGAGAAATCGCGCTATTGGGACATTCTGGTTCGCATACATCGCAGTTGATGCACTCGTCCGTAATCAT
This sequence comes from Chitinibacter sp. SCUT-21, assembly GCA_041874755.1. NCBI lineage: Bacteria > Pseudomonadati > Pseudomonadota > Betaproteobacteria > Neisseriales > Chitinibacteraceae > Chitinibacter > Chitinibacter sp. SCUT-21. The sequence continues at coordinate 2,381,052 of CP102611.1, read as the reverse complement.
CAGAGCCATGATAGATAATCCTTAACAAAACAATCGAGTAACTAGATATGGGAATTGTCCCACTTTCGCGCAGTAACGACAACCTTACTCTGCAATCTCAGCGCTTATTTTTTGATCACAGACCGATGCGCGGCATAATACGGCATATTTAACGGTTCCGGCTTTGCCTTCACGCAAAATTTCCCAGCCGCTCAGATCGGGCCACTCGGCGCATTCAATATACACGCGCGCATCTTCAGCTAAAAAAGGCACGACTTGCGGTAACACTTTGCCCAGTAAAGGCGTGGCAAACGGCGGATCGAGCAACACCAAATCAAATTGCAGCGTATTGCGCGCCAAATAGCGCTCGGCATCGCTCAAAATCACATCCACATGATTCGCCCCCAACATTTGCGCGTTGGCTTTCAGCGCTGCGTGCACCGGTTTGGCCATTTCCACCATCACCACTTTCTTGGCATTGCGGCTGGCCGCTTCAAAGCCAAGGCCTCCGCTGCCAGAAAATAAATCCAAACACACCTGCCCGGTCAGGTCTTGCCCTAGCCAATTGAACACCGTTTCGCGCACGCGATCGGGCGTTGGGCGCAGGGCCAAAGAGTCAGGAAACTTCAAAAGTCGGCGTTTATATTGACCGCCAATAATACGCACCTGATTTTTATGCTGTGCTGACACGGCAGCTCCGGTAAAATCGACAATAATTGTTTATTTTCCGCGATTTGCTGCGAGAGCGCCAAACCCATGTTTAGTTTTTTCAAAAAAAAGAAGCCCGTTGAAACCGTAGCGGAGCAAGATTTAAGCCCAGCGCAGCCAGAAGTTGCCACGGGCACCGCTGCTGAAACCGAAGCGATCAGCAGCCCAAACACTGAAACACCCGCTGCACCAAGCGCAGTAGCACCAGAGGTATTGCCCTCCACGCCAGAACCAGCAAAGGCTGCAGAGCAATACATCGAGACCGACCCAGCTCGCCTTGAGCCTGTGGCGCAGCCGCAAGAAAAACCCAAGCTATCGTGGACCGAGCGCCTGAAACTGGGCTTGGCGAAAACGCGCGATAAATTGGGTAAAAGTTTGGCCAGCGTGTTTGGCGGCGGGCAAATCGACGAAGATTTGTACGACGAACTCGAAACCGTGCTGCTGACCGCCGATATGGGCGTGGATGCAACGCAACATTTGCTCAAAGACGTGCGCGAGCGCGTGTCACTGAAAGGGTTGAAAGATCCGCAAGAACTGAAAGGCGCGTTGAAAGACAGCTTGGTTGAATTGATCGAGCCGTTGCAAGTGCCATTGAATGTCGACGGTCACAAGCCGTTTATTTTGATGGTCGCCGGTGTCAACGGTGCGGGCAAAACGACGTCGATTGGTAAACTCGCCAAATACTTCCAAAGCCAAGGCAAGAGCGTTTTGCTGGCGGCGGGCGACACGTTCCGCGCCGCAGCGCGTGAGCAGCTGGTGGTGTGGGGCGAGCGCAATGGCGTGCACGTGATCGCGCAAGAATCGGGCGACGCGGCGGCGGTGGCGTTTGACGCAGTGAATTCGGCCAAAGCGCGCGGCATCGACGTGGTGATTGTCGACACTGCAGGTCGTTTGCCAACGCAATTGCATTTGATGGAAGAAATCAAAAAAGTAAAACGTGTGGTGCAAAAAGCCGACCCAACTGGCCCGCACGAAGTGCTGTTGGTGCTCGATGCGAACACTGGCCAGAACGCCTTGGCGCAAACCAAATCGTTTGACGATGCGTTAGGCCTGACCGGTTTGGTATTGACCAAGCTCGACGGCACAGCCAAAGGCGGCGTGATTGCTGCCATTGCCAAAAATCGCCCGGTGCCATTACGCTTTATCGGCGTGGGCGAAACCATTGACGATTTGCGCCCGTTTAACGCGCGCGAATACATCAACGCCTTGTTTGAATAAGCGCTGCAGCCAAGTTGATGACGCTGCCCACTTTAAACACCGAGCGATTAACGCTGCGCGCATTGCAAGATACCGATGCGCCGTATCTAGCTGAACTCGGCGGAGAATGGGCGGTAGCGGGCAATACGGGGAGAATTCCTCACCCGTATACCGCAGCGATGGCGGCGGAATTTATCGCCGCTTGCCGCGACAATCAGCTTGCGCAGCGCGAATTCATCTTTGCGATTTGCGCTAACGATGTGCCGCATTTACTCGGCTGCGTCGGTTTAAGCTTTGAAGGCGATGTCGCCGAACTTGGCTATTGGCTCGGCCAGCCCTATTGGGGGCAAGGCTTTGCTAGCGAGGCCGCGCGCGCCGTCGTGCAATTTGCTTTTCAGCAGTTAAAGATGCGCCGATTAACGTCCGATCATTTGCTGCGCAACCCAGCCAGCGGCCGCGTGCTCGCCAAGCTGGGTTTTGAATTTGTTGGCCCGCGGCTAGTAATCTGGCGCGACGGGCAAACTTGCGATTTATTGCAATACCAATTGAATTACGCCGATTGGGCCACCGCCCAACCCACAAAGGATTTGTATGATTCAGTTTCAGCAAGTCAGTAAAAGTTACCCCGGCGGTTTTGACGCCATTAAAAATCTAAGCTTTGAAATCCCCACCGGCGAGCTGGTGTTTTTGGCCGGCCATTCGGGCGCGGGTAAATCAACGCTACTCAAACTGATTGCCGGCATCGAAAAGCCCAGCAGCGGCGCGGTGCTGCTCAATGGGCAAAATCTGGCGCGCATGAGCCGTGGCTCGCTACCGTTTGTGCGCCGCCATTTGGGACTGATTTTCCAAGATCACAAAATCTTGTACGACCGCAGCGTGTTCGACAATGTGCGCCTGCCACTCGATATTATTGGCTTTGATTATCAAGAAGGTCGCCGCCGCGTATTGGCCGCGCTCGATAAAGTTGGCTTGGCGGGCAAAGAAAAACTAAACCCGATTTCACTCTCCGGCGGTGAGCAGCAACGCCTGTGCATCGCGCGCGCCGTCGTGCATCGACCATCGATTTTGCTGGCCGATGAGCCCACAGCCAATCTGGATCGCGATTACGCGCACGATATTTTGGAATTATTCAAATCATTCCACCAAGTGGGCGTCACTTTGGTGATTTCCGCCCACGATGAATCGCTGATGGCCGATTATGGTCGTCGCATTTTGCGCCTCAAAAACGGCCAATTTACCGCTTAAAAAGGGATGACGATGAAAGCCTGGTTCCGCTCCCACACCCTCGCCTTTACTCGCTCGGTCGGCGGCTTGTTTCGCCAACCGATCGGCAGCCTGCTCAACCTGCTAGTGATCGGCATTACCGCCGCTTTTCCGCTGGCGCTATGGCTAATCGTCAGCAGCGTGGCAGGGATTAGCAAAAATATCTCAGTTGAGCCGCAATTGTCGGTGTTTATGCTGCCGAGCGCCGAAAGTGCGCAAGTGGCCGCGCTGCAAAACAAGCTGGAAAACGATCCACGCCTAAAAGTGGTGCAATTTGTCGCCAAAGACGAAGCGTTGAAAAAGCTGCAAAGCCAGTTTGGCTCGGCTGATTTACTGGCGGGCATGACTGATAACCCACTGCCTGACGCGTTTATCTTGCAAGCCAAAGACAATAGCCCGCAAGCGCTGGAAGCGATTAAAACTGAGCTCGCCAGCCAAACCGGCGTTGAAGAAGTGCAGCTTGATTCCGAATGGGCACACCGCCTCGCGCGTATTACCGAGCTGGGGCAAAACCTGTTTGAAGTGGTGTTGGTGATGCTTGGCGCGGCCTTGGTGCTGATTACCGGCAACGCGATTCGGATGCAGATTTTAACGCGCAAAGATGAAATCGAAGTCGCCAAACTGATCGGCGCCACCGACGCCTTTATCCGCCGCCCCTTCATTCACAGCGCCGTGGTGCAAGGCATCGTCGGAGGGCTGTTTGCCGTCGCCATCGTCTGGGGGGCAGTCGCGCACATCAACCCAACAATTAGCGCGCTCGCGCAATCGTACGGCCAGCAATTTGCGCTAAAAACGCCTGATCTGTTAACGATCATCGTCGTGTGCGCAACGATTGCCCTGTTGTGCCTAATCGGTGCGCTGATCGCAGTGGGGCGGCATTTGCGGCAGTATCGATAAAACAAAGGGGGCTGCAATGCAACCCCCTTTTTATTGCGCTAAGCGCATGGCGACTGAACCACAGTCGACAAAAAAGCTACTTCTTAGCAATAAAGCCCTGCTGTGCCATGCTGTTCTTCATCCCGTGCACTAGGTTCAAGCGTGCGCCTTTCGCTATTTCCATTTTGGGTGCAATCAACACTGGCGTCGAAATATCCCTTTGATATAGGGCAGCACTAGCCTCCCATACGACATTTCCATATCCGCAATATACCGGTTGGGCGTGCAGCAAAAGAATGTGACTGTCTTGATACAGGGAATGATCAATTTTGTAATTTGCGCTCACCACAAAAGCGCGGGTCTTAAATTCATGCGGTTTAAAAACATCTTCCAACTCAAATTCCAGCCGCGAATTAAATTGGCGCACCAGTGCTGAACTGCCGTCGCCCACAAAAATATTCGTTGGGTCATAAGCCCCATTTTGGGCCAAACAAAGCGCAAGCTGCGGTGTTTTGATCTGACTCAGATCCTGTAAAAATGCGATCTGCAACTGAGTGACTTTTTTAACTTGGGCAGAGGGGATTTTTAATTCGGTTTGCACCGTCGCACAGCCGGAGAGCAGAATCAGCAACAAAAAAATGCACTTGTTTGGCATAACAAATAACCCTAAAAATAAGCTCAAACTCAATATTAACGATGACTCGTGCGCGGCCACAGCAACATCGGCGCAGCAACACCAAAGGCCAGTGCAATCACAATCATGCACGCGGTAATACCACTGACGCCGGCGCTGACCAGCAATTGCGTGCCGTCGGCGCTATGCGGCAAGGTGGCGATGCCGAGCAGGCCCTGCACCGCTTTGTACATATACGTGCCGGGCACCATCGGGATCGCAGCGCTCACGGCGTAAATCGCGGCGGGTTCGTCCTTGCGCGCGCCCCACCATTCGGCAAAAAAGCCGATCAGCAAACCGGCGCACAGCGTCGCCAGCACAATATCGCCACCGCCAACCATCACCAGCTTGCGACAAGCATGGCCAGCGATGGCCAGCGCGCCACACATCCACAAGGTACGCGGCGGTACATTAAATAGCAGCGCAAAACCCAAAGCTGCCGGCGCTGCCCATAACTCCATGGCCCAAATCGAAATAATAGAGGTATTCATCGCCACCCCTCTTAACCTAAGATCCGCAGGGCAATACTCACCCCCACTGCGATGCCAAAAATAATCACCGCGCTCATCGTAAAGCGCACCATGCCGTTCAGATAATTGCCATTCAGTAAATCCGACGCACCATTAATCAGCGGCACACCCGGAATCAAAAATAGCACCGACGCCGCCAGCGCCGCATCGGGCGTAGTACTGAGCGAACGCGCCAATAGCCCAGTGAGCAGCAGCGCGACAAAGCTGCCTGCGGTAGCGAAAATCGACGGTTTAAAATGGCGCAGCACCAGCCAAAACCGCACAGCCATCCCCGCCGTCGCTCCTATCGTGGTACCGAGTATGGCAGGTATATCGCCACCAAATAGCGCTGCAAAGGCGCCGCAAGAGATACCCACCATCAGCGTAATAAACCAGCGTGGATAATGAATGGCGCGTTTGGCGATTTCGCTCAATTGCGTACGCGCTGCATGCAAATCCAGCTCGCCTTGCTCAAGCTGATGCAGCCAGCGGCGTACGGAAGAAAGCGTGGAAAAATTCGCGCCCATATGCGGCGCTTTGCGAAACGCAGTTTGCGTCTCATTGCCCACCTCGCCCGCGCGCTCGACGGTGGCGCCGATATTGGTCGACGAAATCATCGTCTCCACCCGCGCCGCCCCCAGCGATTTAGCAATGCGCTGCATCGCGCTCGAAGTGCGGTGCGTGCCTGCGCCCGATTGATGCATGAGCAAACCGGCATCCAAAGTTAAAGCAAGGATTTCGTCCAAAGACAAGACCGCAGTGCTGGTAATGGTTCGCATCAATACACATCCAAAACGCCAGAATGCACCGATTGTATGCCAGTTCGCTCCCGCACAGCTTGCCAAGCATCAAACGAAGCCAGTAGAAACCACACCAAAAGACTCAGGAAAAATCTTCGCAATGAAGAGTTGCAACTTGAAAAGACAAATGAACAGCGCGGCTGGCGGAATTTTGCATGATCACCGCAAAAGTGCAGCAATTGAGGAGGTAGAAACGACAAAGGGTTAGCAATTGCTTGCTAACCCTTTGATATTCTTGGTGCCGACGGCAGGAATCGAACTCGCGACCCCCTGATTACAAGTCAGGTGCTCTACCAACTGAGCTACATCGGCTAAGAGCTGCGCATTCTACACGAGCTAATATTTTCCGCAAGCCCCTTGATGCAACTTTTTGCGGTTTTTTCGTCAAAGCAATCTGACTGTGTGACACATCACCGATTCTTTCGCATCAATTTGCTCGGCTAATGACAAAATATTGCATGGATATGTAAATGATTGCCATCTGAGGGGTCTTCAACTAGACAAGCCCATTGAGCGGGGTAGAATCACGACTCAGTCAGTTTTTAAAGTTCGGGCACCGGAGAACGTATGAGCCGCGACATGAAGTCTAGCCGTAACAGCGGACGATCTAATTCAAACAACCAAACTAAAGCAGGCGGAAGCTCTTTGCTCACCGGACTCTTAGTTGGCCTTTTTGTCGGGATCGGCATTGCGGTTGCTGTTGCGGTTTACCTCAATTACAGCGGCAATCCATTTAATAAAGAACAAACCACACCAAATGACATGCTAGCCTCAGGTCCAGAAACGGCTACGACGCCGCCCGAGATCTTGCAACCTGGCAATGGTAAAGAGGTTGTACCGGTCATGACGGCGCCCCCAGTTGCCAGCAAACCGGAAGCCGCCAACGCCAGCGAAGATCGATTTGATTTTTATAAAATGCTGCCAGAAGTGAGCGATGCTCCAAAAGAAGCCACGGCGACCAGCAAACCCAAAGCGAGTGCAAGCCCTGCCCCAACGATAGCCACAGCGACAGCTCCAAAACCTGGCTTACTGCAGGTTGGCGCCTTTCAAAATGAAAATGATGCCGATAATCTGAAGGCTAAATTGGCGCTATTAGGGATCGAGTCTCGTATACAAACGACTGAACTGCCCGAAAAAGGTGTTTGGCATCGCGTACGCGTCGGCCCGTTTAACGATCAGGCAGAGCTAGATCGCACCCGCAATTTATTAAAAAACAATGGCATTGACAGCACCGTTGTCAAAGCCAACTAATTCAACTTATTTCTTTGTTACCGTCGGCAGCAGACTGCCTACGCTTTATTGGAGCTGAAGATGTTAAAACAATGGATTAAAACTTTTGTCATCACTGCAAGTTTGCTCGCTGCCGCAGGCGCAAATGCGTTTACCGAAGGTAAAGAATACAAAGCCCTAGCCAAACCACAACCCGTGGCAGTAGCCGGTAAACAAGAAGTAATCGAGTTTTTCTGGTATGGCTGCCCGCACTGCTTTGCCATTGAGCCCGCAGTAGAAGCGTGGGAAGCAAAACTGCCTAAAAATGTGAACTTCCGCCGCGTTCACGTGATGTGGGATGGTCGCAATGACATGGAAGGTCACGCCAAAATCTTTTTGGCGCTTGAAGCCATGGGTTTAACAAAAAAACATCAGATGGCTGTGTTTAAAGCAATTCAACAAGACCGTGTTGAACTACGTAAAGAAGATGTTTTGTTTGACTGGGTGAAAAAACAAGGTATCGACGTTAACAAATTCAAAGCCAACTACAACGGCTTCTCAACCAAAAATCAGCTCAACAAACTCAGCGAAATGACCAAAACTTACGCAGTCGATGGCGTACCGATGTTTGTGGTGAATGGCAAATGGGTCACCAGCCCATCAATGGTAGGCCGTGAAGATGGCACAATCACCAACGTCATCAACGAGTTGCTCAAGCAAAAAGCGCCAGCTAAAAAATAAGTCTGGACCACCTTCAAAAAAGGCGCCTTTGGCGCCTTTTTTATGCAGCTTGCTTTCTGCATTTTTAAATGCTCACGAGCGCAAACATTGCTACAGCTTCAATACCATACAGATTGACACTTCGCACTGAACCAACTGGGAAGACGCCTCTTTCTCTAACTAGGCCAATTAATTTATGCACGACATCATCTGCCCTCATTGCAATACCGCCTTCACCATTGACGAAGCAGGCTATGCCGATATTTTGAAGCAGGTGCGCGATGCGGATTTTGAAAAACAAATCCACGAACGCCTTGCGCTGGCCGAGCAGGATAAGAAAAACGCCGTCGCGCTAGCACAAGCGCAAATTGCCAACGAATTGCAACGCGATGCTGCGATTAAAGAAGCCGAAATTCAGGAATTAAAAGCCAAGCTCGAGGCCACTGCTGTGGCGCAGCAACTGGCGGTGAGCGAAGCACTGAAAGAAGTTGAAAAGCAGCGTGACGCGGTGGCCAGCGAGTTGGCCAAGGCCAAGCAAGACATGGAAGCAGCAGCCAGACTGGCTGAAGCGCAGCGCGACAATGCTTTGCAAAAAGCCGCCGCGACCAAAGACGCTGAAATCCAAGCACTGAAAGCGCAATTGCAAGCCGGTCAGGTATCGCAACAATTAGCGGTCACGCAAGCTGTCAGCGCCGTTGAAAAAGAGCGCGAAGCGCTGCGCAACCGCTTGCAACACGTTGAACTAGAAAAAACGCTGGCCGAGCAATCGCTAAAAGAGCGCTATGAAACTCAGATCAAAGATCGCGACGATGCGATTGAACGTCTGCGCGACATGAAGGCCAAGCTATCGACCAAAATGATCGGCGAAACACTGGAACAGCACTGCGAGGTTGAATTTAACCGCATTCGCGCGACGGCTTTCCCACGTGCCTACTTTGAAAAAGACAATGACGCGCGCAGCGGTAGTAAAGGCGACTATATTTTCCGCGATAGCGATGAGGCTGGGAATGAGATCGTATCGATCATGTTCGAGATGAAAAACGAGAGCGACACCACCGCCACCAAAAAGAAAAACGAAGACTTTTTGAAAGAGCTCGACAAAGACCGTATCGAGAAAGGCTGCGAATATGCGGTTTTGGTTTCGCTACTCGAACCAGAAAGCGAGCTCTATAACACCGGGATTGTCGACGTGTTTCATCGTTACCCCAAAATGTATGTGGTGCGGCCGCAGTTTTTTATCCCGATCATCACGCTGCTACGCAATGCGGCGATGAACTCGCTGCAGTACAAATCAGAGCTGGCCCTGGTCAAAGCGCAGAACATCGACATTACCAATTTCGAGCTGGAGCTAGATAACTTCAAATCGGCGTTTGGTAAGAACTATGAGCTGGCCTCAAGACGCTTTCAGACTGCGATTGATGAAATCGATAAATCAATCGATCATCTGCAAAAAACCAAAGAAGCCCTGCTCGGCACCGATCGTAATCTGCGCCTCGCCAATGATAAGGCCCAAGACGTGACGATCAAAAAACTCACGCGTAATAACCCAACGATGGCGAGCAAATTTGCGGAGCTGAAAGATTTGAAGTAATACGGACACCGGTTTGGTTTGATCACCAGTAGCCCCACTCAACCCCCATAGCAAAGATATGTCGTCACCAGACCCGCTGAAGCATAATCAAGCGCTTAATCCACTTGGCCGCCAGCGGCGTGCCCTATTAGGTGCAGCTGCGGCATTCAGCCTTTTTTCTTGTAGCAGCAAGCAACAAGCACAATGGGTATTAGGTAGGAGCCAACACAATAGCTGGCTGCTACGCGTATACATTCAGGGTGTATACCCCAAGCTAACATTACAACTGGATAAACAGCAGCTTGCACCAATCAGCCAACACGATCTAAGTGGCTGGCAGAGTGCGCTGTTTGTGTTGCCCGCTACGCTAGCGGGGCAAACACTTGCAATCCATCTGCTGGCGGCTGACTCGCCACTGGGCGAACCACTCACCTTGCCACTACCCGTAACAGCGCCCAGCAGCGAACACACGCTCTACCTTGGCTCTTGCTTGCAAAAGCTGAGCTGGTTGGGTCGCGAGCCGATTTTATCGAGCATCATCGCGGATGCGCGCCAGCAACCCAACCCCGCGATGGTTTGGCTGGGCGATCATCTGTATTTAAATGAAAACGACTTAAGTAATGCGGGCGCGATATGTAGCGCTTATCAACGCCATCGTCAGCATGCGACACTGCAGCAGTTGCTGACCGCCATGCCTCATTATGCCTTGTGGGACGACCATGATTTTGGCTTAAACGACGCCGATAGCCGTGCACCGAGTGCGGCACTCGCGCAGCAGGTTTTCCCGCTGATGTGGGCTAATCCCCCCAGCGAGAAGTCGTACTTTGCGCTCAAACTTGGCAATACTCGACTGATTTTTACCGACAATCGCAGCGCAAGGCGCACTCAAAATGTACCGGCCTATCAACGCCAAATATTTGGCACCGAGCAATTGCGCTGGATGGCGCAGCAAGCCCAAGCACGCGACGTAGGTCATACCTTGCTAATCGGTGGCAGCCAATGGTGGGTTGGCGCACGCGGCGAGGAAGGCTGGCCACACGCAAGCCAAGAGCAATACGCGTGGCAAGAATTGCTCACACCAGCACCCCCCAGTCGCTTGCTATATATCAGCGGCGATCGGCATCATAGCGCCGAGTTCACCAGGCAAATCGGCAGCCAAATCGTGCACGAGCTCACCACTTCCGCACTGACATCCGCACCCGAACCCGCGCAAACGGGTTATACCAAGGTGCAATTGCGGCAGTTTTTTAGCGAAAACAATTATCTGCGAATCAAGATCAGCGCCAATGCACTCAATTGGCAATGGTTTGGCGCCAATGGGCAACCATTAGGGCCCGTTGCCCGTTAAGGTGTTTGCAGCTTATTGCAATACAACGGCTAGTAAACTTTTATCAGCCTATCATCTATCCTGAGTGTTCTCACCGTACTCAACAAGGAGCTAAATATGGCGATCAGCGATCTATTTCCTGCATTGGGCTTGTTACTGATCTTTGCCTTGCTCGCACTGGGATTGGTCATCCACTATGGCAAGAAAAGCCCTAATTGCGGAGTCAACATCGGCTGTCAGCAACCCAATTCATAAAGCCATCAACAGATTTCAATTCTCAGCGGCCATTATGCATATCTCGGCACGCCCACCCAAAATACGGTATACCCCAGCTGAGCTGGCGCACATCATCACGCCATCTAAAGGCCTTGCTCTGACGGCAAAACGAGATGCACTACAATGATTGCTATATCTAATCAGCCCAAAGTTGTCATTTTCGATGTCTTTGGCACCTTACTGGAAATCGGTAAGCAACATCATCCGTATCTATTGCTGATGCGCCATTTGCGCGTACAAGGGCGACAGCCTCAAGCTGATGATTCACGCACCATCTTGACGTTTGACGGGAGTCAGGCCGAGTTAGCCGCTCACTTGGGCACAACGGTGTCCGCTGATCAATTGGCGACCTGTGAAGCCGCTTTGCAGTCCGATTTAAACTGTATCGCCTGTTTTAACGACGTGGCAGATACATTCGCAGCGCTTCACCAACGTGGATGTCGCATCGCGATTTGCTCAAATCTAGCTCAAGCCTATGGGGCGAAAGTGATGGATTTACTGCCCGATGCGGACGTATATGCAATGAGTTATCAGCTCGGCCACATTAAACCTGAGGCTCAAATTTACCAATACGTATTGGACAAGCTGAACCTTGCGGCTAGCGATTGCATTTTTATCGGAGACTCGGCGTATGCAGATCGGGATGGCGCCAAGGCGATGGGCATGGATGGTCGATTACTCGATCGGCTAAATGGCCAACAGCTCAAGGACCTGCTCGCGGATGTGCTGCTGGGGTGCTGTTGTGGCACACTGTAGTAGCGCGCTGAATTTGGTCATCGGCAAAGATTTTGACAGTCCACTAAGACCGAGGAGCTGAAGTTCCGCATACACAAACGAAAGGCAGCAAACCATCAGTCTGCTGCCTTTCGTTTTTGAGTTCAGCCCTGCTCTGCAACTTAGGTCGAACGGACCATCAGCCTAGATCAGTATATGCACTAACCTGTGAGGCTCCACCAATCTTTATTGGCATCCAAAGAGGCTATCCAATCACAAACACCCTGTAGCGCTGGTGCAGCAATACACTCCGCACCATATTGACGTGCAGAATCGGGAATATTGGGGTCGATCATCACGATGTGCGGCAGTCGTTGCATCGAGCGGATTAGATGAATCGGGTCGACAACATTCAGGCTAGTGCCAACGACGACAAAAATATCATCCTCAGCTAAATCGTTAGCAATTTGATAGAGGGTTTCGTATTGAGGGGCTGGCTCACCAAAAAAGACAATGCCCGGTTTAGTGATGCCACTACCGCAGGCGGGGCAATCATCTTGTTGGAATGCCTCATCGCCAATGTGCCAGTAATGCAAACAGGCGGCACAGGACATTTGATCCACCTGCCCATGCAGGTGGATGACGTCTTGAGTTCCCGCTTTTTCATGCAGTAAATCAATATTGGTGGTGATGACCGTGACGGGTGTTTTCCGCTGCAATTGTGCAATAGCCACGTAACCAGCGTGCGGTTGTGCATCGCCGTATTGAAGTTTCCGAGCATTGTAGAATTCACGCGTTAGCTCACGGACATTCGCGTCGAGGCGATAGCGATCGAAATTGCAGATCAGATTGATATCGTGCTTTTCCCACAGGCCATCACTCGCACGAAATGTTGGCAAACCCGAATCAGCAGCCATGCCTGCGCCAGTAAAGAAGTAAATCATGCGTGCGCTCTATCGATTGATCGCACCATTGTAAACTGAATGGCGACCCATCCATATAAAGTCGAAGCGATGGAAATGGGGTGCTTGCATCGCAAAACAGGCAGTATTTATGCAAACAAAGCTCCGTAACAACAGGTGAGCTAAGGTCAAGACCTATTTCGTCATGGTGCTTGTCACAGATTTGGCACAGAAAACGTCACAAATCGAGTTTGTGACGTTTTTGGCAAATTCTGGACGAAAAAAAACCTAGGCTTGATACCTAGGTTTTTTCATTTTTGGTTGCGGGAATCGGGTTATGAGCCCAAAAATTTTAAGCGTCATTGATGCACGTAATCAACAGGCTTAAGCAGCATAGAACTGTTCTAAGCCTTATTTATACATGATTTTTGTTCTTATCGATGTTACTAAAATGCTGCCTGTTGTTTTTCGTTTTGCATTCCATGGGGTGTATTTGTAACGTTTTGAACTATCATCAGGAAGTGACCTTAACACCATCTACTTCTTGATGACTTCCTCGACCACTGCTGACCAAATTTACTCGGCGGTTCTTTCCAAAGTTGATCCGACCCTTGTTGAGGTAGAGCAGGCAAGGTATCTGATCACCTCAATTTTGGGTTTAAGTAGCTCAGATGACGGCTTGGCTCAAGCCATCAAATGCCTTAATAAAGTTTTCGACTCTCAGGCATGGATCCGTGGGTATATTCCAAGCGATCAACAGTACGATCCCTTATTGACATTGCAAGGCCTTGGTCGGCAGCTCGAACGTGATCGAAGCCGTTTCATTATTGAAACGCTGTCTGCGCGAAATAAAAACAACCCATTACACGGCAAAATCTCGCAGCACATGGTATTCGCATGCTGGACAGAAACTGTGCTACTTCCAGTCTCGGCGCAGCGAGACTGCATGTATTTTCTGTTGGGCTGTCTTTTTGTTTGGCAATGTCGAAATCCGCGTGTAGACGCAGCACATCACCTGACGGTCCCCACAGAACTTGAAAAGCTATGCGGAAAAATACGTCAGTTGCTCTCCGCAAGGGATGATACTCTCATCTGGCCTACGCTAAATGACAGTCCTCTTGAATCACTAAAAACCCTGATTCAAGCATTTTCTCAGTCAAAAAATCGAACGTTGAATTCTGTCGTAAATGGTCTTCAAATACTGCTGGGGTCATTGAGCAATACGCGTTTGCCACGAATCCAATCGACTCAGCCGAACTCAATCACACCAGTCAACCCCCCTCCTTCCAATGGGCCCCGCCCTCCACGACCACGTATCCAGACACAAACAGGGAATCTCGACGGGGAAAATGGCAGCATTAACTTGCCCCTACGACCACCAACGGTCGACATTACTTACCTTCCGCCTGGGCTGAAGGGGGGGGATGAAGAGCCAGAGATTGAGGCATTCATCGAGTTAGCCGTCGATAATGATGCAAATTCAAATTATGTTAGCCGTGATGGACGATTTGCTCGCCTGAGAAGTGCACGATATCGGAGTGCATTTGACAACCAATTCCTACCTTGGGCTTGGGGGCATTTAAATGAATATGAAATCAAGGTCATTGTTGGAGCACTACATAACCTCGGTGATGATGCCAAAGTGCCGGCGGTGCTCTGCGTATTGTCGATTGCTTGTGGAGTAAATTTTCAAGAACTGGGTGACATACGCATCGTCAATTCATTCAACCCCAAAAGCGAGCGGCTGCAGGTTTGTATTGCAGATGGCGCTTGGGCGAGACCATTTCCTGCTTTGCCTGGGCGATTTAATCCAAACAAAGAACAAATCCCACTGTTGGCTCCATTTGATGACTTGCAGGTTTTGCCACTGCCCAAATTGGCCATCCAGTTACTGGCGGAGCTATGTAAAGGAAACAATGGCGTATTAGCCCAGATTTTAGGCCTCAAGAGCATTGATGAAATAGAACAAGTAATGCGGGCATACCTTTCAGAAATTCGCACATCTGATCGACGAGTAAGGGTTCGCCCAGCACGACTTCGTCCAATTTTGTTCGATCAGTTGATGATCGCAGGTGGAGACGAGCTAAATAGTAGTGTGGTCATTAATCAAGACGAACAATCACCCACAGCTGCGCTTTATTATTATTCCTCCCCCAAAAAAACTTTGGTGGGCCAGTATCAAAAAACGTTGGAACAAATCGGGCTGCCCACCAAAGAAATAGACGTTCCCGAGTCTCGCTTTGGCTCTCGGCTGTATTGGGAACCGGCGCGGCATGCTCTGCACATCCAACAATGGAGAACCGAGTTTCACTCGCTGAATCTAGAACAAAACGCTGAGTTTGCTGCTCTCAGCGCAATTCACAACCAATTTGCGGCTTATTCATTGTGGATTTTACAGTGCGCAACAGGGCATCGACAGGCGATGCGATTCAGTTTCAATCGGGCGACTTTGAATGCTGGCTGGGCGATTCTAAGTGACAAAGTAGTCGACGAAGCGCACCAAGCACGGCTTGTGCGATTAAGCAAAATCGCACAGCAACAACTTCAACTGTATCAAATGCATTTGCAAGGCCTAGCACAGCGCATAAATAAGTTTGACCCTCAGTTGGCGTCGAAAATTGGCACATGTGCTCAGTTGGCTCAACCGAATATCGAGCTACCACTGTTTTTCACACTACCCACTTCTTTGGGGGAGCCTATTGAGCCGCTTGGTAGTAACGCAATTTGGCAACTCCTAAATTTGCCAAATGATCTACCTCGAAACTTATCTAGACACTGGTTTGTCAGCGGACTACGTGAAACGGGTCTGCCTAGTGAGTGGGCTAGCAGCGCTGCAGGTCACGTGCAAATTGGCCAGCAGGCGTGGTCGGATACGATGCTGTCTGCTCCAACTTCAATTGAAGCGCAGTGGGATGATTGCGCTGATCTGTGGCTCAAGAAGCTGGGCCTTGAGCCGATGCAGGGGCTCAAACCGTTCAACAAAACCAAGGTGCCAAGCTGCTCACTCGTAAATCAAACGTATTTACCTGCGAAAGCAACGACTGAATCACAGCTAAAACGTGCAGTGATCAAGCAGCTGTTGCGAGAATGGATTTCTGAAGTTTTGGCCGGTAAAGACCGGCAGGAATTATTCATCGACATGCACTTACAGGAGGCTGTTCGTACAAAAATCAGGCTTCAATATGCACACCAACAAGAAAAACAAACCGAGGCTACGAATTATTTCGTTAGATATTTAAAACTGGCTGGGCGCAATCTAAAAGGATTACAAGCAATTGGCTTTGTGTTGGATTGCACAGCTGAGTCTAGCCCATTTCAGCCGGACACCTTGGTTTGGGTTGCTCGAGGCGAGTGGTTGCGCGGGATTTTACTTTCAAAAATACCTACCGATTTTGTGCAACTGCCTGAAGTAAGCCAATACGCTTGGATCATGCTCTCACTTGCCACCTACAGCGGGCTCGTAGATCAGCAGCAGCAAGAATTACTGTATTCAAACTTCAGTGATGCAGTTACACGCTATCAGCAGCATATTTGGCTGGAATGGAAAGACGGTGCACGACTGGTTCGGTATTGGCCTGATTTTTACAGCACGATCTTCATTTCTCAGTTAGCGCCAACAGAAGAACCTCCTACCTGGGCTGCATTGCAAAAAGAAATGAATCGACTTTTGCGGAAAACTCTGGAGTTCGATGAGCAATGCCCAGAAATAGACTTTAGAAAAAAGACGAATCGTCCCGTTGATTATGCAATCAAGGCCCTGACGAGCTGGCTGCAGCTTCATATACCTGGCTTTTTAAGTGCCTATGCAACGGGAACACACAAACCTTGGGCAATTGAGAGAAGTAATCTGGTTCGGTTGATGACTGGTCAAAGAGTGATGGGTGAACAGAATTATGAACAAGTAACGGAGATTGACCCGATCCATGTTCAAGCCGGAGGTAAAGGCTCACTTGCCACATCAAAAAATGCGTTAACTGATTTGAAAGACATCTTAAAAAGGGCTCAAAAAGCCAGCACTAAAAACCAAGACGATGGCAAGGTTCCTGAGTCTCGCGCCAAGATAGCACGCCAAATTGATGAGCTAAGCAAAGGATGGTCGCCAACAGAAATCGCAAGTTTAATGTTTGTTATCGCTGAATATACTAAATTCCAGCTGCATAGAAGAAGTAACAGTAAGCCCATTACGATTGCTACTGCGATTGACTATGTACATAGCGCTGCCGAGCCTCTACTTGAGTTGGTATGGGATCAGAACTGGGTCGAACTTGATCTTGAAGCCTTGGAAAGTATTTATATCGAAGCTCTCGATCACTCGACGCCTGAATTGCGAGCACGAAGAGCGAAACGGCTTCGGTATTTTCACGATTTCTGCGTGCAAGCGATCGGGCATGATGAACTTGATTTGCATTCACTTGATCCAGCATACCTTGGCATTGCCCAAGTCACACAAACACAAATTATTCTCCAGAGTGAATACGAAAAAGCACTGAATTTGCTCTGGAATGACCCACATGAAAATCAGGAGCAGCAGCAACTTCAAGCTTTAATGCTGATGATTGTCTTTCGATTTGGTTTGCGTGTCGGCGAAGTGCTGCGCTTGATGACTTGTGATGCTGTCCAAGTAGGTGACAATATTGTTTTATATGTTCATACCAATCAACTCGGCAGTCCAAAATCAAGCTCAGGAGTTCGGCAAGTTCCTTGTTGGAACATGACGGAACAAGAGCAGCATTTATTATTCAGCCGTATCAGCAGTCTGCAGCATCGGTTCACGGGACAGAGCATTCCACTGTTTTGTCAGAGTGATAATCCAAATATTTTGGTCAATCGAGCTCAAATAACTAAGCGATTGCTGGAAATCCTCAAATTAGTTACAGGCAATGACACGGTTCGCATCCACGATGCTCGCCATACTTTTGCCAGCACAGCGATTGCCACTGCAGTTGGTATCCCCCTCACCAAAGTACCAAGCGTTAATGAATGGTTTGGATCTGACGCAAAAATTCTGCGTAAGAATTGGCTGGGGATCGAGCACTCTACACGACGAATTTTGTTTGCCATCTCTATGCACCTTGGGCACTCGCGGGTTGACACTACAGTTGTGAGTTACATGCACTCAACTGATTTGATATTCGACGAAGTCATGCGGCAATTACCACTGCCAGAAATAAAAATGGCGAAGGTTGCTAAATGGTGCGGTGTAACTGCAGGACTTGCACGCCAGTTAAAACTACGTACTGATTCTAATGAGAGCAAATGGCAAGATGAAATGCTAGCTCGAGCATTTGTTGCAAGCCAATGGGGCACATACCAGCCCATGATATTGCCACCACTTACAGAGACTGAAATTTTAAAAGAAACGCAGCCTATTGAACTGCCGTCGTTGTCCCGACTTGAGGCAGTTATTGTTAACTTGCAGCAAGGGTTTTCTATCACTGAAATCGCTCAGCATTTCTGCATGGATGCTCAGCTTGTGGAAAGAATACAGCGATTGGCTAGTGGCATTGCAGAGAACATCCAATTTGATCTAATTAAGCATTTCTCGGCAGCCATATTCAGAGCCCGATGTGGTTACCCGGCTATATTCTTGCGCCTTTTAAAGCAATTTGAAGGGCTGTATTTGGACGACCATGTGGTTGTTGATGGCATTGCAGTTTGGAGTGAACATTACAATTATAAAATTGCAGGATTATTAATACAATCAGACAGTGACAGAGAAAAATTAATTAACTTTGTCTCGTTACTTGACCCAAAGTGGATTTGCGCAGCCATTAATGCGCGTCATGGAAATTATGCATGCTTTAATCAAGTAGATGCAATTATTGAGCGATCATATCGCTTTAAAAGCACTACCTGGGGAAAGAGAGGCAAAATTGTAACCCCTCAAATATTTATGCAATTTGAAGGCGAAAATATTAATAAATCGTCCAGATCACTAAGCATGGTTCAATTTCACAGGCTGATGTTTTTGAGCGCTATTAAAATAGCCTTGTTCAATGAGTTGTAATAACTAAGTGGAGTAATTAGGATGAGTAAAAGTCTGGAAGCTCAATCAATCATTCCGTTGCACGTTAGTGCAGATGCTTCGCCCGAGGCCATTGTCTATGATGAAAAAGAAGTGCACGTACACAACAAAAAAGCGAGCTCTATTCTAACCGCTTTGTTTGGCAGTAAATATGTTAAAAGCAAAAAAGTCAAGATCGCAAATGGTAAGTTTTTTAGTCAAGCGCTTTTAAAAATAGAGGGCGATTTACTGGGTACGACCGACAATTTAATTGAAAACTTTAAATCAAAGATCCAAAGAGACCTCAATCATTCGTCTGATATCTGCGTTGCAATTATTGATCGCAATCCAAATGAAGTCGATAGGTTAATTGCGGAACACATTGCCAAAAAGGAATCAGGCGACATAGTTCAATTCATGCGGGCCAGGATGGATTTAAAAGAGCCAATTCTGGTGGGGTTCGGTGACGATCCGATACCTGTGGATCCTCTCCCAAGGGTCAATATCACACTAATGTATGATGATGATGAATATGCGATTGGATTGATTAAGAATCATAGCTATTCAAATTTTGAAATTGTGCTGACCACCAAAAATAGATGCGTTATTACATTGAAATATTTAATTGAGCATGAGGATGCAATATTTGAGTTGGCGAAACTCCGCCAAGCAGTTAGAGTTGATTTCATAAAGAAAACGCAAACGATTGGTGCGAACACTACAAGAATAACAGGTGAATTTGTTAAAGTTACACAACTCTCAGAACTCGATTTGTCTGAAAGACAGAGTGCGCTATCCCCGATGATTGATTAACCCAAAGGTCGGCCTACTCCTGTTGCCTGCTGCTCTACCCACTTTTATGGACACCCTCACGGGCTGCATAGACAATCAAAGCTCAACATAAGCTCAAACCCGTGGGCGCGTAGGCCACGCGCCTCAAGACAATCCCGATCGGGAAATTTTCACGCATTCACCCGAGTTAAATCATTTAATTTCCTGAACGGGAAATTTTGCATTGAAATCGGTTTTGATCTGGCTATAATTCCCGAACGGGAAACTCGACTTGCTCAAGATGATTACTCAAATTCAAACACCCCTGCACTTAGGATCTGCGATCAGATCTGCCCGTAAGCAGCTAGGCTTGACGCAACCTCAGCTGGCACTCGCTGCTGGAGTTGGTGTTCGTTTTATTGTTGATCTTGAAGCGGGTAAACCGACGCTCAGATTGGAAACGGTATTGCGTGTCATCGATGCGCTCGGTGGAACCCTCCAGATTAGCGGTTTGCCAATTCCACCAGAGGAGAACTCAGATGGCGCATGAACTTGAGGTTTGGCTGTTTCAAGAGCGTGTGGGCACGCTTTCGCTGGTCAATGGCCGATTGAGCTTCCAATACCATGCTGCATGGTTGGTTCACCCTGATGCAAAACCACTTTCAATTGCACTGCCTTTGCAAACCGATGCGTTTGACGATGTAGTGACTAGGCCTTTTTTTGCAGGGCTTTTACCTGAAGGGCAAATGCGGCAACTCATTGCCAAGCAGTTTCAGATATCGAGACAAAATGATTTTGCACTGCTCGATCGGATTGGTGGCGAGTGCGCAGGCGCAGTGACCTTCTTGGCACCCGACGAACAGACTTTGCCCATAACGACTGAAAAAGGCTCGGTCCAGTGGTTGAGTGATCATGAATTACTCAACATTCTGGAGCAGTTGCCACGTCGACCGATGCTGGCAGGTCAAGATGGTTTGCGGCTGTCATTGGCAGGTGCGCAAGATAAATTGCCTGTCGTATTTGATGGTAATCGTATTGGACTACCGCGCGCAGGCGCACCCAGCTCGTATATTTTAAAACCAGCCATCGCGGGGATTAGTGACAGCGTTGTCAATGAAGCGTTTTGCATGTCATTGGCTGAGTTGATGGGGTTGCAATCGGCCAAGGTGCAGATTCATTCTGTTGGCGCGCAATCATTTTTACTTGTCGAACGCTATGACCGTACAGTAGATCACGCAGGGCAATTGCAGCGTTTGCATCAAGAGGATTTTTGCCAGGCACTCGCCGTTGTGCCGGAAATGAAATATCAAAACGAAGGCGGGCCTGATCTGGCCCAGTGTTTTGAATTAGTACGTCGCGCCACAAAGCCGAATGCTTTGCATGTACTCAGGCTGCTCGATATCGTCATTTTCAATGCGCTTATTGGCAATCATGATGCCCATGGAAAGAATTTTTCACTACTCTATCGCGACAAGATGCCTGTTTTAGCGCCATTCTACGATTTATTATCGACCGCAGTTTATGCGGATTTGACGCCCAAAATGGCCATGAAAATAGGTAGTAAATACAAATTTAACGAAGTACAGGCACGACACTGGGATCAATTTGCACAGTCAGCAGGTCTCTCGGTCGCACAAACCAGGAAGAGAGTGCTCGAGTTTTGCAAACGACTCCCAGTTGCAGCAAGAGCGCTTCAATCTAATGAGCCATTTGTAAATCAACCAATTGTCGAACAGATTGCATTATTGATTGAGCAAAGAGCAACTCGGACGGTGATGCGACTGACATCAACTGGATGAGGCAAGATTAAATAAGATAACACCAGTCCAAGACTTTATCCGCTGCCCGTGGGGCAATTTCAATCCGCGCGAAAATTATGTAATCACAGCGGGCAGGACATGTTGGTCTGAGTCAAGCAAAACAACCTCCGCGAAACCTGATGCGACTCTGCATCTAGTTTTCGTTGCATGTTACGATTTAGCGTTTAATTTTCAACACGACAGGCATTATTATTAACATGCTTCATCTTCACACTTATGAAGACAAAAACACGGCAGAAGCAGCTGCAAAGCTGATTACGGGGAAAAAACGCCTAGCCAGTGAGCGCGATAGTACCCAAGTGGTTTACAACCTTTTTGGCGAGGCCACATGGGGTAACTTATACAAGTTGGGGCTGTATAACCTACCTGAGTTGAAAGGACTACTGGATAACAGAACAGCCAATGAGCCTTATGACACAAACAGGCACAAGGAAATAATCAGCTTGCTTCAATATCCAGCGAACAGGTTTGAGCTTCAGATTCCTGCACACTGGCTGTAAATTCCAACTGCTTTGCATCAAACTAGGCTAAAAGTGGTTGTCGCGAGGGCGGCTTACCCTCGCGAGCATTGAAATAGGCACGCTAGTAGTCGAATTCGCTGGTTGTGAATTTCAAAACAGAGCAGTTTTCCTTAACACTACGCTGCAGGTTATCAGCAAAGCCAGTTGATGATTTTGCTGCAATATCAATGGTAATCTCAACTTCTGTACCATATTGTGCAGAAAATTGCTGAATGACTTCATCAATAACCTGCGCAAAATCCATTTTTGCTTGCACAGGGTTGAGCTTAACTGAGCCAAAAAACTGTTTCTTTGGTGTTTCGTTAGCAGTAGCTGGCGAAGTAATATCAATGTCTGCAGGCGTATTCTCGTTACCCTTTGGTTGTGTTCCACCAATTGGAGCACCACCACTTGGTGTGTCAATAGGGGGCACGACAGCTGCAGGCTTCATTTTTTCTCGGTATGCCATCGCTACTTCGCGATCAATCAGCACACATTCTGAATCAAGCGCAGAAATGCCATTTTTTCCAAACACGAAACCTAGGTATTTATCGCCATCTTTTGCTGCGGCATATCCAAAGAAATCTTCACTAGCAATGCCATTAGCAATGGCTTTACGCATTACGTCATCATGCGCTAAACGTGGCAGGTAAAGGTATTGCCCCATGTCTTGCCAAACTTTTAGCGCACTTACGTCTTCAATACTGTCTTTCAAGTACCACTTCTTCAGCACATTACGCAAATGAATTGGAGCCCACTCATAAATAACCCACTCTTCTTCACGCAAGGTTGACTCGATTTCCTGCACTAAATTTCCCGCAGAAGGTGAAATTGCAATCACTTCCCAATGCAACTCAAACTTATCCTTCACCCACTCTTGGGTCGGAGCCAGTAGCCATTTATAAGCTTCGCGCACCAACTGTTTCAGTGTTTGCTCGGCACCATCTCGGTTGCGTTTGGCTTGATTCAAGTGGGCAATATCCTGCACTAAAGTGCCCAACTCAATATCATGAACAATCGATTTCCAAGCCAAATAGATGCGGCCTTGCTCTTTGAGTCGACTCACCGTATCAAAATCTGGCGCGAGGAATATCAACCGGTTTTGTTTTTGGCGGGGCGTCGCACCACGGTTAAACAAAATTTCCTGCGCAGCAGCTCGCGCTTGGTCGGTTTTGGTGTTGCTATAGGCTGCATCAGTACCCAAGACCACCAAACGAGGGCCAGTGCCATATTCGTCTGGCACATCTGCAGACCCTGCAAAAACATGAATACCTGTAAAGTGGTGGGACGTACCAAATGCAGCATTCACGCGCATTTTTAACTGTGGTAACAATTCATCTCGGTCACTGATATTTTGCTTCCGACTTTCCATTTCGCGACGAAGATTGGGTTTGGTATCCAACCAGTATCGATCCTGATCTGCATACAGGTAATGCATGCGATCACGCAGCCGCTTCAGTACATCCGAGAAAGCACCAATGTTTTGACTAGGCTGAACGGCTCCTAGCAAGATGCGTTCTTCTTTTAAGCCACGCACGGTCTGCGCATTGCTAGAAGGAGCACTGCCTAGGAAAATCGTACGAGCAGCACGACGTGCAGCTTGCACGCTGCCAAACAACGGGTTATGACCATCAATATCGTGAGGGATCGAACGCTCGCCATCCACTTCACGTTGAATCACCGGCTCCCAACCTTGTGGCAAGTAGTGGATGCTCTTATTACTAACATTGGAATCATCCAGCGGCAGGCTGCCGGGCATGATCAGCGCATCACGGTTATCGCTGTTCCACAAACGGTGAATCACAATCGCCATGTACTGCAAAACGCCACGGGTGCGCTGGAATTTGTCCAGCGTGGACCAATCCTCGTACAGCCGGTCAAACACTTCCGGGTGAATCGGGAACGAGCGGCAGATTCGGTCGAAGTACACATTGGATTGCGTTTCCGTTGGAAACTTGGTCGCATTCTGCTGGTAGAAATTGCAAAACTGCCGCGCAATACCTTCAACTTGCGCTGGATCCCCTGCATATTCAAACAAACGACGGCGTACAATTTCGAATGCCTCTTCCGGCCCAACCGGTTTCCATACCGACTCAACCCGAGCAAAGTATTTTTCCAGCGAATCAAGGGCGCGTTGGCCCATTGTGCCACCCACTTCAAGCTCAGATTCAGGCAACGAAGCCAACAACAAGGCATTCGGTACAGCCTTCAATGCCTCAGTTAATGCCTGAATAAAGGTGATATTGCTATCAAATGTGCCACCCTTAAATTGCTTCCCAACCTCAAGTTGGCGAATATAAGCCACTAACTCGTCAATCAGGATAACGCACGGTGCAGCACTGCTCAGTAGATCGACCAAAACTTCTTTGCCCGGCGAAGTGCCATCTTGATCGCTAGCCATTACCTTGGCATAGCCTTCTGCGCCTAGCAACTGCCAGGCCAGTTCACCCCACAGTGTATTCGCTTCAATATCACCATGCTTGATTGGCTGGCTAGGAGATAAGCGGATACCATCAATCACAGCCACTCGCGCAGTGGGTAAGCTGCTAATACCAGCTGCATCTAAAATGGGGGGGATGCCCGTCAACTGATCTGCCGCTACCTTGCGCGATGCCAAGTGATATACCGCCAGCATGGTGTGCGTTTTACCGCCACCAAATGCTGTTTGCAGCTGAATCACCGGATCTCCACCCAGACCAGCCAAGCGCTGCGCCACCGAAATCAAGAGCAAGCGCATGCCTTCGGTGATGAAGGTTCGGGCAAAAAACTGCTCTGGGTCAGTATATTCAGTCGGCGCTGTACCATTACTCACTTGGGTAATGTCCGCAGCAAATTCCGACTGCTTAAACGTTCCATTCAATACATCAGCATGGGGTCGGGCGATTTCGCGCCAAGGTTTCAGACTCATGGTTGTTCTCTTGTATTTTTAGAAATCTAGTTCTGGTTGGGTCTCGACATGCCCCACTTCATGCGAAGCAGCCACAATCGCTGGCCAGCTGGTCACTAGCTCGTTGTAGCTACGGGCTTCTTCTGCCCAGCCCTTGCGCTCGCATAGGGTATATAGGCGATAGGCTAGCGAGCGAACTGCTTCGGCTTTGTCGGGTATGCGGGCCAATAATCCACCAGTTTCTGTTTCGCCGCTGCGGCTGAGTACGCGGATCAGATGATGGCAGGCTTCCCAGACGGGTTGGCGCTTGTCATTTTTCGGGTCCCAATCGGCTGGGTATTCTTCTGGCTTCATTAGCCGTACCTTGCCCGCGCCAGATTCGACCACACCCGCTTCGGCGCAACCACCGACCGACGTGCCCTTGGCACGCGCCAACACATCGGCCACGCCAAATTCGCCCACACTCCAGCCTTGCTGGTCAAACCACGCCAGGCAGAACTGGGTGTCGGCGTCGAAATCATCGCCGCCCTCGGTCAGTAGCTTGTTAATCTGCAGCAGCGCCTCATGCACCGTCATGGCACTACCGTCGGCTTTCAGCACTTGCGCGTACTTGGAGAACACAGCCATGCCGGGGCCGATCACGGCTTGCGCCAGATCGACCGGCGCGACGGGAGAAATGCCTTCCGCGCCGCCAATCATCACCTCCACCGCCTCGGTCAGCTCGGCTTTCAGTTCTTTGACAAACTCGCGCAGCGACACGGTCGGAGCATCGGCGGAGCGCTTGCGGCACACCAGCACGATGCTGGATGCCAGGGCATTGGTGCCGGAGCCAATCATGCGATTGGCCAGTTCGGTGCGCATAGGCCAAGTGCCAGTAATGGCAAACCCGGCGCGTAGGACGGCGTCCAGAAAAGTTTCCCAGCCGGTATTGCCCGTGCCTTTATCGGTAGTTTCCGACGCCTTGAAGGCGTAATAAATGGTGACTGGGAATGCGCCATGCGCCTGCTCGGCCAGTTGGTGCATCGCAGCGGTCATGCCGGTCAGGAAAAACTGTTCAGCCTTGTCCTTATTGCCGTGGCGATACGGCGTAGCGACCAGCTCTTCGGCTTTCGGAACGGCCATCGTGGCAAACAGCTCGGGATAGACCGGGCGCAACGCACGGCGCAGCCAGACGTAAAAAAAGTCAGACAGGTCGGCATAACCGATATTGTCGTAGTACGGAGGGTCAGTTGAAATTACCTTACAAATGCTAATCTCTTGGGTCTGGGCATCATGCTGGCAAGCAGAACCGACTATTCGCGGAACTGCTCCTGCCGTTGAAAGTAAATTATCAGCAGAATATTTGACCGCGTTATCCCAACAAATGGCTTTTGTTGCCAAAAAATTAGATTCTGGGAAATCCCAAGTCATTGGAATTGCCTGCCGCTTATAAGTCTGCATGACTTGTTCACCAGACGGTTTCCAAGTTGCAATCGAACTTCCATAATCGACAAGTCGGTCAATTGCAAAAGCCAAATACACCGCCACCGCATCAGCATAGGCAGTGGCACCTGTGCCGCCTTGAGCGAGGGGGAGGCCGTCGTCGGGCATGCCGGCCTTGAGTGCGTCCTCACGGATTTTGCCGCGCGCTTCGGAGACCAGATCGGAAAATGTCGTCAACGCCACCAACTGGCGCGGGGTGAAGAGGTCGCCCCATTCTTTCAACCCGTAGGGAACACACGTGCCACCAGTCAAGCGTGCAGGAACATCGCCCAGTGGCCGCCATTCCGGCTGCGCTTGTTCCGCAATAGCAACCATGTCCTCGCTGGGGGCCAGATAGATGCGGCCACGCTTGCCTTCAGCCACCACGGCCATTAGACGTGCCCCCATCCGACCGGCTTGACCTTCTGCCTTGATGTAATCGCCGCTAATTGGTGATCCAGACATCAGGCATAAAAAATTAGCTCCACGGCCTTCGGCTTTGGTACCACTTTTGGCGTTAGCTGGCGGTGTACCTTGTTTGACAGTAAAGCGATAGTTGCTGCCTTCAATCACGGGCTCGACATAGCTTTCCTTGCCCGCCTTGCTGGATAAGATGAAGGTCGAAGCCAGTGGCACGTCGATCTGACTAAAGGCCGGGTTGGGGCTTTTTACCGTGCGGGCCCACAGCCAAGCAATCACAGTTGCCTTGCCACCGCCGTGCTCAGTCGGCAAATCAACCTTTGGGTATAAGTGTCCAATCCTTTTTATTGCTTGACTGCGCACCCATACCCCGTAGCGACGTACATCTTCCGCCAGGCCTTTCGCGCCATTCCAATTCTCAAAAGCATCTTTGGTAATACTCTTTGCAGTTGGATCCAGTGGGCCGACCGGTGCGCGGCCTGCGAACTTGGGCGGGATTTCGATCATCGCCTTGTTGATCAGCACCGCCACCGGGTTCAGATCGGAGGCATGGCTCTCCAGCCCCAGCCGCTGCGCTTCCAGCGGTAGCGCACCACCACCGGCGAACGGATCGTGGAAGGCTGGCAGTTGCTCTGGGTTGAATAGCTCCGCCGCTTGCGGATGGCCTTTATTCAGCTCGCAGGTTTCCCGCCAGCTTTTCCAGATTTCCGCCCGCGCCTCGGCCAGCACTTGCTCGTTATTCGTGTTTTCCCACTGCACCAACTTGCGAATGATATCGAACAGCCGCTCGCGCTCTAGCTGAGCTTTTTCCTTGTTCACCCCACGCCCCAAATATCGCTCGTAGCCGGGGTCGTTCACCATCTGCGCAAAAATCACTGCCCGCGCTGCAGCCAGCGGGCGACGCGCCCACCACAAATGCAAGCCTCTAGGATGCGCACCAATACCAGGTTGCTTTTCGTGAGCACAAGCTTCGTTGATCGCATCCAGCGGCAAGCTGGTTTCAATAAGTTTTTTCGGGGTTTTGATGGGGTGGGTCATAGTTGTTCTTATTTAGATTGTTTTCAGAATGTGCCGGAACGGCGCAATCTGCAGAAATTGATTTGCCAATGCTGGATTGCCTTGGGCAGCTGCAAGCTTCAATACTTCGATATATTTTTGTGCCCATTCCAAACGTTCTGCGACTAAAACAGCATTGGTATTCAGACCGAGCATGTCGCAAGTGAGCCGAACAGGGGCTTGTTGCTTCCTCGTCAGGCCTAATTTGGGCTCAAGTTTGCCATCGCTGGTACTCAAAACCCATTGCGTATTACACCCAAGAGTAGGCTCTATAGGTAGCACTCCATGTTTTTTCTGCTGTCCGCAAGTGCTTTGTCTGCCTTCAGTAATGCAGCTGTGCGCATAATTACTGTAAGTAAAAGTTAGTGCCGGTTGGGCATTGGGGCCGGATTTGGGCTTGATGTGGTCAATCTGACCGCGTGTAGCCGACAACTTGCGTTCACAATAAACACACAAGCCGCCTTGGTCTTTATTCAAAGCAGCCCGAATGGCTGGCTTCACATCGATAAACGTTTTAGCGTCAAAATTGGTTTCAGACGGGTAGATGCCTTTGTAGGCTGCCAGCACTGTGGGTTCAGGTTGGGTGTGTTGCAATTCAACCATTGGCAGCTCCTGAACCGTGCTGAGCGAGAAAGCGCCAGAGCGCTAAATCAGCCTCAGGGATTTCATAGCCTTGCACAGTCAGCGATTGCAATAAACCTTTTGCATTATCGGAATGTTCGTGACCAGCTTTTACCATTTGCTCATAAGTTCGTACCTGACTAAGCAATTCTTCCAGCGGCGGATGCTGATGCGTGAGCATGATCTGAGCAAGTGCATCACCAGCTGCGCGACCCAGTGGGCTCATATCCGGTTTCTCGGCCTGCCAGCCGTTTTCAGTCTGAACAATGACGCGAATGTGCGCTTTGGATACGGTACTGAGCACTTGCGGGCTGTGGGTGGTAACGATGAATTGGATGCAGGGAAAGGCAGCCCTGAGTCCCAGCAAAACGACCTGCTGCCATTCGGGATGTAGGTGCATGTCTACTTCGTCGATCAAAACAATACCCGGCGTCGATGATGATGCAGATGATCCAAGTTGTGGGTTGAGCTTCGTTGCTCGAAACGCAATATCAGCCACCATACCGATCATATTGCGTATACCGTCACTCAGCTGCTCTACTGGTAATACACCATAATGTTCATGCTCAGCGACCAACTCTTCCTGATTGAATGAGTACGTCAGATTCTTCCAGCCTGATGGCATAAGACAAAGATTGACTGCATTGGTAACCGATGCGATGTAAGCGTCAAACTCACCCGGTATGTATGGCAGACCAGCTTGCGTAGCTTTGAGTTTTGCATTCAGCGCATTGATGTTCCAGTAACGAAACCACTCAACCAGTGATTTATAGCTAGAGGCAGGATCAAGGCAATCAGTATACCCAAGCGTTCTAGATGTCTTTGGCAGCTTACCAATTGTAAGCTTTTTTTGCTGCCAAAGTCGTCCTGTGCCGTAGTAAGCCAAAACAGGCAAGACAGCATCCTTGCCTTCTTTTACCAAAAACTGCATGTGCTTGCCGTAGTCAATCAAAACCTTTGCTTCTTTGATTGTCGTTTTTGATTTTGTGGGCCCAGCCAGTGAGCGCGACCACGTATGGTGAGTCGGTTCATTGTCAATCAAGCCAAGCTTCATATTTACAGCCGTAAATACGCCCGATGCTTGGAGTGCAATACCAGTAGGCGCATATTCCATTTCATTCGATTGAGTTTCACGCACGCGCGTTAATCGAATGTCACTGGCGAGAAAATGCTTACCGACGCCTTGATCAAAAGACCCTAAATACGGTCCAAGAGCAACCGCAATTGCATCGAGAATCGAAGTTTTACCAGCCCCGTTAGATGCAACCAGAACGGTCAATTTAGGCTCGAATTCGATTTTGAAAGATTCGAAACAGCGAAAATTTTTTAACTGCAAAGTATTTAGTTGCATGTTTTTCCTGCCGGTTCTGCTTTAGATAGCAAATCAGCCAAATCATAGTTAATGCTGGCCACGCCAAAATCTGGCTCGGATGTGAATGGCTTGCGTATGTAATACGGTCCTTCAACTGCATCCCCATCGACGATGACGATGGCCAAAATGAACTTATCCGACTGATTTAATCCATAGATAATTTCGTTGCGAGTGACCGTGATTGTACTCTGACCTTTAGCTCGCCCTTTGACTTCAATATGACGATCCGTTGGCATAGGGCAAGCGTCAGTAGAAGGAGGTCGGGAGGAAATATCCCAACCACATTTTTCTGCCGATACATCTTTCACTGTATTGCCTAGCGAAACCTCATATTGCATTACCGCTTGCATCGCTAGTTGCTCGACTCGGCTACGTGCTGCTGCATCCACGCAGAAGGTTGTTTCACCTTTACGTTGCGCTAATAATCCAGCAGGAATTAACAATGCGCCCCCGATTACTACCGGCGTGCTTGATACAACGTTTCTCAGCGCGGTTAGCTCACTGGTACGTTGCTGTAGACGAGCTGTTAGCTCATCAACACGGCGTCGGGCATTTTCGGGCTGCATGCGCGGTTGTTTACCCGCTGCCACGTCTTCGGTGAGCTTTAGGTAATTACCCTGCCAATGATTGATTTCTTTGATCAGTCGTTCATGGACAGCTTGTAATATTTTATCTGACTGGCGTTCGCGCCGACCTTTGACTTCGCTGTAATGCTCTGGCACTAAATGTTGTGAAGCATAATTGAGCGCAATGTTTTCTAGGTCAGCTGTAATCCATGCGGCCCGTAGAACATCTTGTATGAGTTGATGATCGTATTGATCAATAGGCTGCAAATCAAGGTGGGGAGCCCAACCTGCATTGCTTGCTACGCCATGCTGATCAATAGTCACGAACTGCAATCGACGCGATGCGACATGCGGATTTGCTGGATCGGACTCACGTACTACGTGATCAATCATGAACAGAATTTTCGGCTCGATACCATCGTCGTTGGGATCAACCAATACTGCGCCTTGTTTGAGTTTGCTGCGATGTGCGGCAAGAATCAAATCGGTTGTTGCATGCATTAATGGGTGAGCGGGATGGATCAGATCCGCCATATCCTTACCCGGAATGCGTACATTTTGCTTTTCAAAACAAATGCGCGAATATTTCCCTAGCACTGGTGTTCGTGTTGTGCCAATCACTCTATCGCGTTCACGAATAACGCCGGGCACGTGAATGACTTCATAGCGACCACTTTCTCGTGCACGCAATTGCCCTTGAAGTGATTGGAATGCTTCGAGGAAAAAGGCCCGAATAAAGTAAGGCTGTAAACGTCGGGCCTCTGCACGTTCCATTTCCTCTTTCACTGCATAAAGATCATCCAAGCTCATATGCTGCTCAACTAGCGCATTGCGTCGCAGGATTTCTTTCAAGTGCTCAGCATCGAGTGTATGGTCGATGGTGTTTTCCCACTCGTGACGACGCACAGGATCTTCGCCATATCGAATTGCTTCGATCAATAATTCTTTGAGCGAACGATTCTCGAAGGCTTCACCAAGGATATCGAAAACTTTGCCGCCCAGCGCTTTACTTTCGATTTCTAGCTTTTCAAACAGCTTTTGGAAAACTTCACCTTCGCGTGTGCCTTTAGCGAGCAAGTTCCATAAATGGCAAACCTCAGTCTGACCAATCCGATGCACACGACCGAAGCGCTGCTCCAGCCGGTTAGGGTTCCAAGGAAGATCGTAGTTCACCATCAAGTTGGCATTTTGCAAGTTCACGCCTTCGCCTGCCGCATCTGTGGCGACCAATACCAACACATCGGGGTTATTGCGAAATTCTTCCTGCGCTTTTCTTCGCTCATCACGATTGGTGCCCCCATGAATGGTGACAATCGCTTGCGCTCTACCCAACAGAGTTCCAATCCGACCCACTAAATAATTAAGTGTGTCACGATGCTCTGTGAAAATAATTAATTTTCTGCGTGTTCCATGCGAGGTGTACATCTCAGGAGACTCTTGCAGCAAGTGAGATAACTCTTCCCACTTTTTATCTTTTCCCGAGTGAACGACGGCAGCTGCTTGTTCTTCTAAATCTTTAAGAATTAAGATTTCAGCTTCAAGCTCAACCGCAGTTGCTGCTGCTGTGGCTTGATCCGCAACCTGTTCCGCATACAGCTCATACTCGTTTGCACTTAACTCATCATCTAAGTCATCGAGGTTGTCTGGTATCTCGATTGTTTTTTTAACCGTGTATTCACCCAGCGTTTCAGCAACGCCCTTACTGACCTTGTGGCCACGCGCTTCCAATCGCATTTCTTCAAGCCGACTTTCCAGACGTTTGTGCCGACGTTTTAACGACTGATAAATCGCTTCAGGGCTTGATGCGAGGCGGCGCTGCAATTGAGTTAATGCAAAACCAACCGTGCCTTTTCGCTTACCATCAAGTTTGTCCGCACGATTCATTTCGTTGCGGACATAGTCGGTCACGGCTGCATACAGTGCAGCTTCAGCATCAGATAGCTCATAGCTCGCAGTGATAGCTCTGCGCTCAGGGAACAGCTTTGTACCATCAAATTTGAGTAGCTCTTCTTTCACCATGCGACGCATCATGTCGGATACATCGACCTTGTGCGCGCCTTCACGGAACTTGCCATAAAAGCGATCACCATCAAGCAATGACAACCAAATTTGGAAGTCTTCTTCCTTGCCATTGTGTGGTGTCGCTGTCATGAGCAAGAAATGCCGAGTAATTGTTCCCAGCAGTTCACCCAGTTCGAATCGGGCTGTTTTATTGACCTTATTTCCAAAATAATTGGCTGATAGCTTATGGGCCTCATCGACAATGATGAGATCCCACTCGGTACTCTTTAACTTTTCTTGGTATTCCTGATTTCTGGATAACTGATCAAGGCGGCAGATCAACAGGTTTGTTTCATCAAAGTAATTGCCCGTGGCTGATTGCTCTTGCTTTTCACGGCTGAAAATCTCAAATTGGACACCAAATTTCTCAAGTAACTCATCTTGCCACTGATCACTTAGCGAGCCGGGCGATACGATCAAAATTCGCTTAGCATCCGCTCGCATCAATAGCTCACGAATCAATAGGCCCGCCATGATGGTCTTGCCCGCACCGGGATCATCCGCCAAAACAAAGCGTAATGGCTGTCGAGGCAACATTGCTTCATACACAGCTGAAATTTGGTGTGGCAATGGCTCTACATTCGAAGTATGAACCGCCATCATTGGGTCAAAAAGATGAGCTTGGTTGATACGGTAGGCCTCTAAACCTAACTTAAACTCTGCTCCTGAAGCGTCAAATGACCATGGACGACCCGACTGAGCCAATTCAAGTCGAAACTCATCGTTGCGAAACAGCATTTGTTCGCCAAGTCGTCCCTGACTGTCTTTGTAGTACACCGTGACGGCATGCTCACCAACAGGCATGACCTGCACAATACGTACGATTTCTTCTGCAATTAATCCGCGAAGTTGAGCATCAATTTTAATGTCTTCAAGTTTAAGCACTGTGTATTAACCTCTATCCATCGTCGGTATTTCATAGCCTGGCGCTAGCAGCATACTTTTAACACCGTATACAGCCCAATGATCCTTTAACCACAAGCGGAAT
This sequence comes from Chitinibacter sp. SCUT-21, assembly GCA_041874755.1. Lineage (NCBI taxonomy): Bacteria > Pseudomonadati > Pseudomonadota > Betaproteobacteria > Neisseriales > Chitinibacteraceae > Chitinibacter > Chitinibacter sp. SCUT-21. The sequence continues at coordinate 2,347,802 of CP102611.1, read as the reverse complement.
TCATGTCCACGCAAACTATGATCCGCAGAACAATCTACGCTCCATTTATGAAGCGTATAACCAGCTATTGCCGCTCGGAGTTTGACCTTTAAAGCACCATCTTGCATTCCGTAATCCATCTCAATAATCTCAGGACGAGACAATCGTGGGTGCGGAACCAAATCCAGCTCAACAACTCGCGTCCACTGAAAGTCTTGATCTGGAAGTTCGTTAGGTTTCGGCTCTTCATTAAGAAAAACTAGATTTTCGATCCTAGTGACAACGAAATCGCGAAATTCTCCAGTTTTCCTGTCAAATGCTCTGGTGTGCCAACGAAGACCCGTATCAACGAGCGCAAAGGGAACGATTACACGCTCAGACTCTCCGCTGCTCATCGAGTAGTATTTGATCGTTACTGGGCGACGAGCACTGATAGCTCTAGTCAAAGCTGCCAAAACTGTCAAAGATGGTTTGCAAATCGAAACAGGAATCTCAAGACCACCTAGCACTGGTCGTGCAACTGTTGAGCCATCGCCAAATCCTTCGGTCAACCAAGTCAAAACACGCTGGACCGCATGTTCAAATATTGGTTTGAATGTATCCTGATAGGTATAGGATTTTGCTTTTAGGTCATAGTCGATGTTGTGCGGCGCTAACTCTTTGTAGATTGCTAAATCTCTTGAGGCCGCGGCAGATTGAACGCCGAACCTATCAACAATATCTTGACGGCGAATGTCACCCATAAACCACAGGCGCAACTCTACAAATGCAAGTCGATCGCGCTGGGACTGGGACAAAGAAGACAGTTGCTCGGAAGGGGTCATTTCAGTCTTTGAAAGCTTCTTTGTGGACTATATACTATTATTTTTGCGTAGTATATGGTTATCAAAATAACAATCTAACGAATTTGCAAATATAGAACCCACAAGCTTTGTTCTCAGGTTCGGCAAACATATTCTTGAGGCAAGGCTACTCCTGCCTGTTTATAGATTTGCCAATAGTGGCGAATCTCGGGATGGGTGCATTGTTCAAGCAGGGCTTGGGTTTCTGGCAACTGCTTTTGAAAGCGCTCTGAGTTGGTACATTTACTGAATGCGGCCTCAAGCATGGCCTCTGGCGGCACGACCAATTTTGTGAAAAATGGGGTGTTTACGGCAATCATCAAACCGGCAGGGTCGTAATCTACGAAAGCAAAGACAGGTAGTTTTAGTTGTTCCAAGAGCGCGACCACATAATTTTGGCTATAGACCTGCGGCATGCCACGAAACAGCACAAGTGGATTGCTGCTCGGTATATTTGGCTCAAACTGCAGTTGGTGAATCTTTTCAAAGGCTTCCCAGTTTTCCACCAGCATCACACCATCATGCCGATTGAGTTCTGCCACTTGCTGCCAATCTAATTCCAAATGACTTGCGGTAGGTAGTTTTAACTTCTCATCACCTAGGCATAAGGGCCTGCCCAGCAAAGCTTTAACGGCAACTCGGTTTAATCGCACACACGCTTGGCTCAGTTTCTCATTACCACCTAGTGCCAAACTGTCGGTTCGACTTAGTCCATCCCACGCATCAGGCTGTGTGGAGTCAGCATCAATCCCTTCTTCGATTTTGAGCAGCTTTTTAATGATTTGCTTGTCGGCCAAACTAAAGATATAGCTTCTACCCTGCTGGCGACCAATTTGATGTGTATTGGCAAATTGCGCCAATCCACGCGAAGACGCCGTTTTTTCATCGGGACTATGCACGATGCGCAGCAAGGTTTTGATTAAGCTTTTTTCCATATTTCGACATCAGTCACAATGAGATTTCCAGACATCGCCTCACTCAGACCTGAATAGGTGACATTCATTTCCATGCGGCGCAGCGTTAAATCGCTCGTTTTCTTCTTGGCTTCTAAAATCTGCCAAGCATGCAATACATAAATCAACCACGCGGCCTCATCCACCGATTGATATTCGGGCGTTGCCCGAAGCCATTCAATGGCCGAAATCGCCTTCTGAGCGGCTCGTACATCCTTTAAATACAAAGCAAACGCACGCTGAACGGGGGATGGCGCAATGATATTGACGCGCTCTTTTGCCTCATCTGCAATCATTTGCCCAGCTTGCCGTTCTACGGTGAATCGCAACTTGGGCGCAGGGATAGATTGGGCGACTTCGACTAAAGCATCACGGCTGGTGTTATCTGATAAATCGGCGTGCGTCCTTAATTTAAGCCCTGCATATACCGAGCACCAATCTGGCAAATGATTGAGCTCATCGACATCGGGCAGACTATAGTCTGGATTTTTACGCAGAAACTGCGCAAAGGCACGCAAGCGCTGTGCCTGCGGCTCGACTTGGCGCAAGCGATACAGATACTCTTTTAAGACAGTAGAAATATCCATGAGCGAAGCACGCCACTGCGGCAAACGCTCTAGGATCTGGCTCTGATAGATATCCAGCAAAGGCTGCAATAAGGATGAGCCAGTCAGCTGCTCTAGTAATGCCGTAGCTTGCAATGCACCTAAAGCGATGCCTATTTGTTCGCACTTGCCGAGGTAAAACTCGTTCTGACGTTTTTTCTGCTCAAGGGTACTGACATTGGCAAACCGGTTATCCGCCAAAGAGCGCATTAACGCCAAGAACGAATCAAGTCCTTCTGCGAGTTCAAACACGCCCGATTTAAAGTCGTCAGAGTATGTATCTCGATCTTCAGAACGATTATCAAGGCACGCCTTCAGATACTCATCAATCAATTGTGGCAAACGATCAATTTGCTCGGCAAAGTTAGCACTGACGGCGTAATTGCGCTGACGCAGAAACACTTCATCCAAGTGACGGCTTAAACTTGAATTGAGGCGAAACTCATCTTGCATTGAGGGCACTAGGGCTCGGTGTTGCTTGAGTAAATACAAAGCACGCTGGGTTTCATCGGTCAGCGTAACACCGCCATTGATGTACGCATCGGCGACGAGATCCCGATGCTTATGGAGGACCTCCAGATAGGCCGCAATATTCTCAACACCCGTGGTCACAGCAATGATCCTTGGCTGGTGACTTCAGCTTCCTCGTCTTCGAGACCGATTTTTTCATGCTCAGACAAGAACGCAATGGCCTCCATAATGAATTCAATCTTGCCTGTAACTTGATAAATCTCGCGCTCACTATTGGCCAGAAACAAATATCCTTCATCCTTAAAGCGATTCAGTACTTTATTAAATCGGGCGCGATCTGAACTATCAGCGGCGGGGCCTTTAACCAAATTGGCCAGTGATTGAAGATCACTACGCAGCGTTGGATTACTGTCGATCGACAACATCAAGCTTGCTGTTTCAATCACAGAGCCTGCGCAAATCACATCGTCCTTTTGCGAGGCACGCATAACTAATTCCAGAAAGGCCACCAAGGGGCGAAGCTCATGCTTTATTTTGGTGAACACTTCTTTTGCCGCTTTTTTCTCAGGTCCACCTGTTTCAATGTGCGCAGCAAAAAACGCCCCGCCGTGCGCAGTACTGGCCAGTCTTAAGCCGATTTTCCCCAAATAATCATTCACAGCTTGCTGATTGGCGGGGTGATTCAAAAAAGCAAATGCTTCATGATGCGTAATCTCACAAATAAACACCCCTTCAAGCAAAAGCCGCACCGTATGCTCAAACATGAACAGGCTCCTCGTCCAGTAAGAATGGATCGGCAACGCGCACTTGCATCAAGCGTCGATCGGGCTCCACCGTAAAGCAATGATTAAACAACTCTAAGGTTTCTGGGTCAGGATCTGGAAACGCCGAAACCAGCGTAATTTGATTACGCTTCAAGAGCTCGATCAGATGCACCACATTGCCACTATCGAGGTCTTTAAGCTCATCCAAAGCCCAGACAATATTGACATTGGCATCACGGCGAATTCGGTTGATGAAGGCGACAAAAATGCTGACTAAAACTAGGTAGGACAAGCCATTCGATGAGACCGCTTCCAGATCGGATGCCTTCCTAAATTGGCGCTGGTTACCATTTTCAGTTACCTCACCCTGAATCCGAATGAGCTGCTTTAAATCCGCCTGAATTCCGGATTTCGTTTCCCAGTGGCTCAACAAGTCATCCAGCGTTTTCGCAAACGCAGCAGGAGGTAGCTCATTACTCATGCCATTAACCCAATGATGATTCGCCTCGGCCATGTCGCAGATCGACTGCCAATAGGCTAACTCTCGGATCGTTGAGACTACCTCAACCTTCACATGGCTGATGCTTTCAAAAGAAATATTCTGATCAAGATGGCTTTGTAGTTCGCGATTAAATTGCAGCACCTTTTTATGGAAATCATCCATGGTTCGATGAAATTGAATTACGGTGCCTGCAATCAAACGTGCATCCATCAGCAAAATTCGCTGCATAGTTCGATGCTCATCAGTAAACCAAGTTCTGAATAGTGGCACCCACTCTTCATCGGGCGCATCGATCAGTCCAAGGCGATTTAGCTCCATAAACTCATAAGGTTTTGCCCCTGGAGTTTTCGCAAAACCGCGCTTAAGCTCTCCGACTAAACGACGCACTTCGGCTTTGCTCTGTCGCTCATCATCCTCAGCCTTATTCGCCAGCCCCACCAGTAGATCCAGTGTCCAACTTGGATCAAACTGACTGGCTTCGATCGCGGTATATACCGCCATTTTGTCCAGCCGAGTTCGCGTCAATTGTTGTTGCTGTTCGAGTTTTTGGATTTGTTGCTTGAATTGTTCAAACTGCGCTAAATAACGCGCCTCATCCTCTTTCCATTCACGATCTAATGTTTTGAGCTGCAGGTTGAGAGCCTCTTCCTGCTCACGATATTGGCGCCCTTCTTCTAGCCAGCTTTCGCGTTTAGGCCATTCATCGCGCAGCCAGAGTCGCCAGCCCTGCACTAATTCAATGACTGATTTGATTTTGCTAAGATCTTGATCAATCGCCTGCAAACGATCTGTGATTGCTTGCAATCGCGCAGTATCAATTCCCTGCGCCTGCAACGCTGAACGGCATTCTGAATTCAAATGCTCCAGCGTTTGATCGAGGGCGAACCTGGCTGCTTTCTCTTTGGCATTGAGCGCATCGATCGCAATACGTTTTTGCTCCGAAAGCGCGATTTTTTCCTGCCTTGCTCTTTGCTCGAGTTCATCACGAGCCTCACGACACGCACGGTCAAACTCTTCAAGCGTGAGCTGACTTTTCTCGCAGGCTTGCTTGGCCTTGGCCAAGCCCGCTTCCGCATTCGCCTTGGCGAGATTGCGTTGCTCATTCAGCTGCTGCTTCGCAGATGCCAATTCACCCTTAATGTTGTCGACGTGATTTTTAGCCTGTAAGAAGACTTGCTCATGTTGCCGCATCGCCGTTTCAGTTTGAGTACACACAGCGCTGGATTGACGCAATGATGCTTCCTCTGCCTCCAGCGCGGTACGACATAAAACGACGTGGCGTTGCTGCTGCTCAATTTCAAATTGCACAGCCGATTCATCGGCCCGCTCATGCGGCGCCAGTTTAGATAAATCAAGGTTTAGCCCATACAGCGAATCAAGTCGTTCAATAAACTGCGGGCTTAAATCCGTGCGCGTTAACAGCTCACCATCAATCACGCGGGCAATATCTTGTGTCCAGTCTGGACATTCAGATCGCAAGAAATGCAGGAGCGTCCCCGGCTCAGGCATCGCAAAGCGTTGCGTCTCTAGCAGTGCGGACTCTAATTTGGTGAGTTCTTTTTTCTTGTCTTCAACTTTGCGCTCTTGCCGCTCGAAATTGCCTTTGGCCGCGCTAAACGCAGCTGCTTTTTCTTGCTGGACAGTAGAGAGTTGGTTTTTCTTTTCTAACGCATCGGTCAGCGCCTGCTGCTTGGCTTCGACCAAAGCCTGATCTTTTGCTGGTACTTGCGGGTTGTTGAGTTGTGCCTGCCAAGAACCAACCGCTACTTGAGCGTGGGCTAAGGCTGAGGAATATGGCTCTCGCTGCGCCTTTTGCGCAGTCTCCAAATCAAGTCGCTGACCCGCTACTTTTTGGTCTAGCTGATGTTGGAACGCTTCAAACTGTTGTCGCGCTTGCTCTGCCTGCTGATCTAGATCTTCTTTAATCGCATAGAAACTAGCTTGCTGCTTTTGCTTTAGGGTTTCATAACGTTGTGCAATTTCACTTTGCTCACCCAGCAACGTTTCATGCCGTTTTTCGAGCTGCTGTTTTTCATCGCGTAAATCAGTGGCTCTCTTCACTAACTCATCGCTAGCCCGAATACCTTGTTGCTCATACGTATCCCACGTCTGCTGCAACTCGGTAGCTTTACCTTCGGCATACTGAGCATGCTTGCCGGCATCGATCTTTTTGCCATTTAGTTGATCACGCGCTTTGGTGTATCGATTAAGCGCCTGCTGATGCTCATTATCGAGCTTGGATTTTTGCTCTACTAAGCAATACGATTGGTCTTCTAGGTGTGCGAGCAGTGAAGTCAGCTTGCCTTTGACTTCGCCCAAACTAGCTCGAGTGGCTTCCAGCCGCTGTGCCGCTTGATCTGCTTGGTTCATGACCGGTTCAAGCATCATGACCGAAGTGTAGGCGGCATAGTGACGCGGCCAATCTTCCAGCTTTTTGCGATCCGCCGTCATACTCAGTGTTTGTTGAGTATCACTGGTGCATTCCACCACCATGCTCTGCAGATCTTCAAAATTGGTTTTGCGGCGAAACATGCCAGTGATGATTTTTTCGATCTGGTGCAACGGTTTATTCGGCACCGTAAAACCATAATCCGAAGATAACTCACGAATCTCACGCAAGCGTTTGCGATCGCCGGTACTGCTGTGTGTGGCCAGCATGATGGCGCGATATTCAGCCAAAGACTCAATCTGCTGTTCATGACAGCGAAAGCCATTTAGCTTTAAATGGCGCACCAATTGTGGCGCAGGCACGAACGCCCCATCAGCAGTCACGAACTGCTTGGGATCAAAGCCTTCACGCACCAAACGAAAACATACCTTTTCACCATGCCTATCCGCATACGCCACCACCATGCGCAGCCCACCATCAGGGCGCTGATATTCAAAGACAATATAAGAAGTGGTTCGAGGCAGATAGTAGCCAGTAAAGCTCTGCTTGCCCGCTTCGGTGGTCACAATACGATTCGGACTTTCACCGTAAAACAACATCAATAATTGCAGCATTGATGTTTTGCCACGGCCATTACGCCCGGTCAAAACGGCACCGCCATCAACGGGAAATTCAATAATCCTGCCGATGCTAAGTGAGTCGATCAGAATGAGTCGTTTGAGCTCAAAGCAGGGTTTTGATATTAAATCTGATGCCATTTTGCTAGTTTCCTAGATACAAAAATGTGCCGATAAACTGGAAACTATCAGGCAATAGCTCCCATTTGGTGGGTTCTGTTATGGCGGTTTATGCCACTGAGAACGTCTTCCGATGCCATTCGAAGTTTTCAGGTTTGGGGCGTAAATGAACTTCCTTGGGAAGTATCAGTGTGCGACCTGCCAAGGTTGGAATAAAACCTGGCGCATTGGGCATATGGCCAATTTGTCGCGCGACCGCAATGCTAAAGTCAGTGCGCACACCAACTACACCCGTATCAAATGCCCAGTGGCACAACTTGCAAAGTGCCATGCCATTAGTAATTTGATCGTTTTGCGACACGCTCCATGGCTCGATATGTGCGGCATCGACGGCGGTATAGCCTTCGGGTGTGACGATGCGAGTGCCACACATGGCGCAACGATGGTCATAACAACGCACCACGGCCTTGCGAAAACCCTGATCTCTAACTTGCACGGTGTATTTTGCAACGCTCGAGCTATCGCGTACTTTGTGCTGGGCTTGCTGCTCTAGCTCTAGGCTGTATTGGAAAATCGTATCTTGCTCGCCCATTTCTGCTCGTAGCAGCGCCTGAGCTTCTGGAGAAAAGTGCGTGCCAATGAGCGTATCGATCAAGGTTTCCCGAGATTGTGCGTCTTGCATTAAGACAAATAAGGCCTCATCAAGCTGAGCCCCCATCACATGTTGGCGCAATTGAGATACCGTACTCATCTTATCAATGAGTTCTTTTGTTACTGTTTTATCGGGGAGAGGCACCAAATGCCAGAAAGGCTCATTCCCCATTTTTGAGAATGGAAAACCAATACTGCTGGTATGGGTCACCGGCATCAGCTTATGCCAGAAACTGCCGAACAAAGCATTCAATTCAGTCATTTCATCAGCGATGCTGATAAAAGGCGAAGTAATTTGTTTTCGCCCCACCATATCCAAAACAGCCAAGAGTAGCAGCGGTTTATGCGGCGCCTTTTTTAGCGTTAAGTCGCTAAATGCAGTCCCGTTGGCACGACGAATTTTTTGAAATTGGCTGCAGTATTGCGCGAGTGTCATTCGTCTTTCCAATATTTAGCTTTATCTGGAATCACATACCGCACCCCGCCGCGTGGATCAGCCATATCACCTTCAAATCGGGGGATGAGGTGGATATGCAAATGTGGCACGGTTTGCCCAGCTGCAGGGCCGTCGTTGATGCCGATGTTGTATGCGTTTGGTTTGAATTCACGATCAAGCACAAGTTTGGCCTGGTCGAGCAAATCAAATAAATCATCACGCTCTGGTCGGCTTAGCTCAAAAAACGAGCCGATATGCCGGTGCGGAATAATCAGCGTATGCCCCGGTGAGACAGGGAAGCCATCACGAATGACAAAGCCTGATTCATTACGATCAATGATTCGCTCGGCGGGTATAGCGCAAAATGGGCAGGACATGAGAGGGGCTCTTTGATTAATGGGGAATTCTGATTAATCTTTCAGCAACCCCAAACTGATGCTGACTATTGTGCTCAATATTGCACTTGGCGTAAATCATAGTAAGTGCAACAGAAACGGGATGGCTGCCGCACACACAAACAAGACCCACCCATCGGCACTGATTTTGCTGTAATCCATTTGATCACCCCCACCTGAAATGAATGGTTGCACTCTACCTTCATAACTAGCTCATATGATGAGCTAGTATTTGTGCGACTATCTTATTTTTCACTTACACTAGCTTGATTGCTAAACGGTGAGTTGATGATGAGCCAGAACGAGCGCTTTTACCGGATTAACCAGTTACTGCAAGATCGCAAGGTCGTGCCGCGTCGGGTGTTTCTAGATGAGCTAGGCATATCGCTGGCCACGTTCAAACGCGATTTGGAATACTTGCGCGACAGGCTCAATGCCCCCATTGAGTATGATCGTGAAGCTGGCGGTTATCGTTTCGCTCAGGCATATACTGGCCCAAAGTTTGAATTGCCCGGATTGTGGTTTTCATCATCGGAAGTGCATGCATTACTCACCATGCAGCATTTGCTTGAGCAGCTAGAGCCTAGCCTGCTCGGTGCGCAAATTGCGCCTTTGCTGTCGCGCTTGCATACCATGCTCGATACCAGCGATGTCCCCGCCGAGCAGATCGGCCAGCGTATTCGCATTTTGCGTTCAACGTCCCGCCCGTATGAGCCCGCCAACTTTGGCCCGATTGCGATGGCGGTATTGCAGCGCCGCCAATTGCGCTTTAACTATTTTGTCCGTTCACGCAATGCCGCCAGTGAACGACTCGTCTCACCGCAACGCTTGGTGCATTACCGTGATAATTGGTATTTGGATGCTTGGTGTCATGAGCGTTATGCGCTGCGCTCATTTTCACTGGATGCGATTGAAGCGGTGCAGCTACTCGATGATGCCGCACTCACGATTGCTGATGCCGATTTAGATGACGAACTAGGCAGTGGTTACGGCATTTTTGCTGGTAAAACCGTGCAATGGGCCGAGCTGTGTTTCTCGACTGAGCGAGCCCGCTATGTGTGCAAAGAAACTTGGCATCAAGACCAAAACAGTGAATGGTTAGCCGATGGACGCTATTTATTGCGCATTCCCTACAGCGATGAGCGCGAACTGTTAATGGATATTCTCCGCCATGGGGCGGATGTTGAGGTACTAGCCCCCAGCGGTTTGCGCAGTGCGCTGCGCGATAAAATCAATCAGATGCAGGCCATATATAGTGCGAGTGATGATACAAAAATCATCTCAGCGCCCGCGCTCAATTTAAGCCCACTACATGCTGCGGCCAAGCAGGCGGCGCAGGTGCTTGAGCAAGCCGATGCCTTATTGATCACCGCTGGCGCAGGCATGGGTGTTGATTCGGGCTTGCCTGATTTTCGGGGGGATCACGGTTTCTGGCAGGCCTACCCTGCCCTAGGCAAAGCCCAGATTGCATTTACCGATGTCGCCAGCCCACACACTTTCAAAAACGACCCAACGTTGGCGTGGGGATTTTATGGTCATCGGCTCAATCTGTATCGCGCAACAATTCCGCACGCCGGCTTTCATTTGCTACGCGAATGGGGTGAACAGCTAGAGCATGGTTATCAGGTCTACACCAGCAATGTGGATGGGCAATTTCAAAAGGCGGGTTTCGATTCTAAAAGAATCGTCGAATGTCATGGCTCGATTCACCATCTACAATGCCTCAACGCTTGCAACGGCAAGATTGAATCGGCAGATTGGTTTGAACCACAGATCGATGCCGATGCGTGCCGCATCTTAAGCACAATGCCCACCTGCCCTGATTGTGGCGCACTGATGCGCCCGAATATCCTGATGTTTAGCGATTGGGAATGGCAGCAAGATCGTTGTGTCGAACAGCAGCAGCGGATGAATCAATGGCTGCACCGTCCCAAGCGCCTAGTCATCATTGAAATGGGTGCAGGCACAGCGATAGCGACCATTCGCCGTTTGAATGAACGCATTTTGACTCAGCAACAACAGCTGAATCCAAGCCTGATTCGCATTAACCCGACCGAACCCGATGGGCCAGCAGGCACGATTAGCCTGCAAACAGGCGCTTTAAATGGGTTGCAATTGATTCAGTCCATGCGCCCGCGCGAATAAGGCTTGAGACTGCACGATGCCAAGGTCTTCACCATAAAAATCCGCGTGGGTGACCGGCTTCCCCATACTCACACAGTGCAATTGAATTTACATTTTTGATAAAGGCTACCAGCATGCACGACATCATCTGCCCTCATTGCAATACCGCCTTCACCATTGACGAAGCAGGCTATGCCGATATTTTGAAGCAGGTGCGCGATGCGGATTTTGAAAAACAAATCCACGAACGCCTTGCGCTGGCCGAGCAGGATAAGAAAAACGCCGTCGCGCTAGCACAAGCGCAAATTGCCAACGAATTGCAACGCGATGCAGCCACCAAGGAAGCTGAAATTCAGGAATTGAAAGCCAAGCTCGAAGCCACTGCCGTGGCGCAGCAATTGGCGGTGAGTGAAGCCCTGAAAGAAGTTGAAAAGCAGCGTGACGCGGTGGCCAGCGAGTTGGCCAAGGCCAAGCAAGACATGGAAGCAGCAGCCAGACTGGCTGAAGCGCAGCGCGACAATGCGTTGCAAAAAGCCGCCGCGACCAAAGACGCTGAAATCCAAGCACTCAAAGCGCAATTGCAAGCTGGTCAGGTGTCGCAACAATTAGCGGTCACACAAGCGGTCAGCGCCGTTGAAAAAGAGCGCGAAGCGCTGCGCAGCCGACTTCAACACGTTGAACTAGAAAAAACATTGGCCGAGCAATCGCTGAAAGAGCGCTACGAAACCCAAATCAAAGATCGCGACGATGCAATTGAACGTCTGCGCGACATGAAGGCCAAGCTATCGACCAAGATGATTGGTGAAACGCTGGAACAGCATTGCGAGGTTGAATTTAACCGCATTCGCGCGACTGCTTTCCCACGCGCCTACTTTGAAAAAGACAATGACGCGCGCAGCGGCAGTAAAGGCGACTATATTTTCCGCGATAGCGATGAAGCGGGGAATGAGATCGTTTCGATCATGTTCGAGATGAAGAACGAGAGCGATACCACCGCCACCAAAAAGAAAAACGAAGATTTCTTGAAAGAGCTCGACAAAGACCGCGCCGAAAAAGGCTGCGAATATGCGGTTTTAGTTTCACTACTGGAGCCAGAGAGCGAACTCTACAACACTGGGATTGTCGACGTGTTTCACCGCTACCCAAAAATGTATGTGGTACGACCGCAGTTTTTTATTCCGATCATCACTCTGCTGCGCAATGCGGCGATGAACTCGCTGCAGTACAAATCAGAGCTGGCCCTGGTCAAAGCGCAGAACATCGACATTACCAATTTCGAGCTGGAGCTAGATAACTTCAAATCTGCGTTTGGTAAAAACTATGAGTTGGCCTCAAGACGCTTCCAAACGGCGATTGATGAAATCGATAAATCAATCGACCATCTACAAAAAACCAAAGAAGCACTGCTCGGCACCGACCGGAATCTGCGCCTCGCCAATGATAAGGCCCAAGACGTCACGATCAAAAAGCTCACGCGCAATAATCCAACGATGGCCAGCAAGTTTGCTGAGCTGAAAGATCTGGATTAACTACAACGCCAGGGCATCACCTTAGCAACAAGGTTACTTGAACAACTATCGTTAGATCGACCAGTACAGAAAACGATAAGGAGAAAATATGACCATCACTGATCTATTGCCTGCCCTGGGCTTACTACTGATCTTTGCCTTAGCTGCGCTGTGGCTTGTTGTGCGATCTAACAAGAAAAGGCCCACGTCTCAGCCGTAAATGGCGCGAGTCAATTGCCAAATGATGATGAATCCATTGTCTGATCACCCCAAAGCGGTCATTTTTGATGTCTTTGGTACTTTGCTGGGAATCGGTCAGCAGCATCATCCGTATCTATTGCTGATGCGGTATTTGCGCACGCAAGGGCGACAGCCTCAAGCAGACGATTCACGTACCATTTTGACGTTTGACGGGGGTCTGGCCGAGTTAGCAGCGCACTTGGGCGTAACGGTGTCCGCTGATCAATTGGCGGCTTGTGAAGCCGCTTTGCTGGCCGATTTGAACAGCATCGCCTGCTTTGCCGACGTGGCAGATACATTCGCAGCGCTTCGCCAACGCGGATGTCGCATTGCTATTTGCTCAAATCTGGCTCAGTCCTATGGAGCGAGAGTAATGGATTTACTACCCGATGCGGATGTATATGCAATGAGTTATCAGCTCGGCCACATCAAGCCCGAGCCTCAAATTTACCAATACGTATTGGACAAGCTTAAGCTAGCAGCTGGGGACTGTATTTTTATCGGTGACTCGGCGTACGCAGATCGGGATGGCGCCAAGACGATGGGCATGGATGGTCGATTACTCGATCGGCTACATGGCCAACAGCTCAAGGACCTGCTCGCGGACGTCTTGTGAGCGCTTCATGAACTTGGCTGTTGAGCAGCCCCAATTTTTCACCTCAAAAAACTTTCCAAGATGTCTACACGCAGTTCTGATGGTATAGCGATGTAGCAACATCCGTCGCGCGCATCAATTTGGAGCACTAACTCTTCGCCATGGATTTGTGTGTATTCATCAAGCCATTCTCGTAGCACGGCACCCATTGTTTTGCGAATGGCCGCCGTTTCAGGTGCTGGCAGACGTGAGTGCCTTAAGACCTCCTCAAACTGCTCAACGCTGCCGGTCAAATCGGCAGCCTTCAAAAGCAGTAAATCAAATCCTTCAAGCACACCACTTAGATAGACAGGTCGACCTTCTGGCGATACTTCAGCAAGCGCATCAATGTGAGTCAAATCAGTGATGATGATTTGCTCCACAGGGCGAGAGTCGAAATTTTTAGGTAAAAAGCCTTCTTCTTTTAAAAAAGCAGCAAAGTCGCGGGCACGAGTTTGTCTTTCCTGCATGTACATCATCGGCTCCTAGAACAGATTGAATGCGAAATGCGCTAGTGTCTTACCATAACCGAAATTTAGCGACTGATGATCTCACAAAACGCAAAAGGCGCACTTTTGTGCGCCGTTGATGGTGTTAAATCTCAGATCTTTTCTTTAGCCGTGCAATGCACCGAATACTTCAACATCGGCGTTAGCCACCGTCGTCAAATTGAAGCGCTTTGGCCAGTATCGTTTGTGGTCTAGATCGGCGCTCAATTGATCGGCCATTCGCACTGCATGCACCAAGGGCAGAACAGGCTGAGCATTAAATCGGGTGCTAGGAGTTAAATTGCACCAGATATGCCGCAGAGCCAAAGCCAGCTCAGGTGCATGTTCATCAAGCCAAACTAGGGCAGGTCCACATAATTCAAGCGTGAGGTGTTCATGTGCGACGAGGTAGCCGAGGTCAGTGGGCTCACCTTCGGCATTTAATGTCCAAGCCTTACCCAGATCATGCAATAGCCCAGCTACCATGGCGACTTCACGCTCTTGCTCATTCAACGCTGGTAAGACAGCCAGGGTTGCCATCATTTCAAGCGAATGAGCCAATAATCCCCCAGCATAGGCATGATGATGCCGATAGCTGGCGGGTACAGAGAGAAAGCCGACGACGACATGCGATTGCTCCAAGACCATACTGACAAAACGTTTTAAGCAATCACTTTTGAGTGTTCGCACTTGATGAACTAATCGATCGAGTAATTCAGTACGAGGGCAATGGCTGCGTGGCAAGGTAGAGAGAAACGGTAATCTCGCCAAAATAGGCTGAACGCGAACCTCAAGCACAGGCTGAAGCCACACTACTCGCCCCGTAAAGTAACCGGCATCTTGCTGCGCTACTTTGGCCTCAAGCTGTACTAGGCCGCCATGACGAATTCCCCACGGCAAGGCTGCTGGTGCGTCATTGGCGCTGAACGAGCTTAATTCGCTGGGACGATATTCAACGACCAATGTGCCAGTGCAATCAGAGAGCCTGATTTGCCACCACGGCCGGCCGTAGCTATCTAAATGAGCCAATAAACCTGTGAGTCGGTAATAGCCTTTGATTCGATGCAGGCCATACAGTTTGCCTAACTCGGCTTGTTCAAGGATTGAAGTATGCGTCATGACTTTACTCCTTTACTGCTTTGGGATGATTTGATGGCAATACCAAACGCTGTACGACATTGATGGTGCGCGCAGCGGCATAATCAGGGCGTAATTTGGGCAAGCCTGATTCGGCAAAATAGATGTGCTCGCTCATGCTTGTACCTCCTGCTTGATTGCCTCGATAACTTGGCTGGGTAAACTGGATTGACCTTGTAGCAGCAAACGCTCAAATGCCGATCCATCACGACGGGTCAGATTCGGCACATAGCGGGAATACACCTTGAACAGCATTTCGGTATTGGCATGCCCCATCTGGCGTGCAATCCATTCTGGTGCTTCACCGGCCGCCAGCCACAGCGTTGCGGCGGTATGCCGAGATTGATAGGGACGGCGTTTCTCTAGCCCAAGATGGGCAAGTAAGGGATACCAAACTCGCTTGGTGATGTTGTTATGATCAATCGGTAAGCCCTGCAAATTGCAGAACACGTATTCCGACATAGTCCCAGTGGCCCGATATTGATTCTCTAACGCGTCAAAGACCGGACCGCACATTGCGATATCACGCTGAGACGAATCGGTTTTGGTGTAATCCTCTTCACCAGCCACAATCGTTTCGCGCACCATAATCACGCGTCGTTCGAAATCGACGTATTTCCACTTCAAGCCATCGATCTCACCCGTACGCATTCCGCTAAAAAAACGCACCGTGTAGTAGTTCTTAAAGTCGGGTCGCACCGACTCGATAATTTGACGCACTTCAGCGAGCGTAAAAGGCTGCACATCAGAGCGCGGCACCTTGAGCGGTTTGATCCGTACAAAAGGCGTGTTAAAGTCATAACGGTCGGCTGCTTCCTCAAACACCCTACGCAACGGATCCATGATCTTGTTGATACGGTTAGCAGATAAAGTAATGTTCCCATTCCGGCCGGATACTTTGGCGAGTGATGACCGGAATTTGAGCAAATCAGCGCGAGTGACAGCGCCGACCCGAATATGACCAAATGCAGGGATGTAGTACTTATCAATCATGCCTTGGATGTTCACCAAGTGTGATCGACGCCAACTGATTTGGCTCTCCTGCAACCACTCCAAAATAAATGAGTTAAAGAAAGGCCCTTTCCCTTCATCAGCAGTAGATTCTTTGACTGGAACAACTGTAACCGCCTTTGGGGTATTCGTTCGTTCCGGCGCGAATTTGGCCGCTAGCCTGCTATTGGGAAAGAACTTATCGTATTCAAAGCGCCCCATTGCGATATCTAACTCAATCCGCTCAAGTGTTTTTTGCAGCTTCTTGAGGTTGTTTGTGCTCGGCAATAAATTGGTTTGCTCACGGCAACGTGTACCGTTGTAAACAAAATCAAAATAGAGCGTCCCCGTTTCTTTACGTGTCCTAATTTGGCCCATGGCTATTCCCCTAGGGCTTCTGCTGTAGGCATTGCAATGGAATCCGTTGCGCCTTCCAGCATGTCGCGCTCAATCATTTCCCAAATGAAGAGGAATTTGCGGCGACCAAATGGTTTGATGTAGTGACGGCCCTCAATAAGGCAGTTATCAACCAATTGATTACGGATAGTGCGAGCATCGTAATGAATACGTGCAGCAAGTTCTTCAGTAGTGAGGTAAGTGGTACTCATGATCAAACTCCTTCGTGATAAACTCAAATAAAGAGGCCAGGACACAATAAAGTTCACTGCAAGAAAATTATGTCGTCCTGAATAACATAATACGCCACAAAACGTCGTCGTCAAGCAAAACATGTCGTTTAGGGCGAAATTATTTAGGATTAAACAACATGATTCGTTGTCACCTATCCCGGTTAATGGGTGAAAAGAAAGTTCGAGTTGCTGATGTGGCCCGCGCAACAGGCCTGCATAGAGGGACTATCACTCTGCTGTATGAAGAAACGGCTGTGCGAATTGAGCTGGATGCAATGAATAGGTTGTGTGCCTATTTTGGGTGTCGAGTAGAAGACATCTTTGAGTACATCCCTGACGCTGCCCCAGACGATGAAAAGACTGAACGATGACCAACACGTTTTGTTTATTTCGAGGGTGAGTTTGGTGAATCGCTTCCAAATGGACAGCATTTTGCGCCGGCCAAATGATCGGACATAATGCCGCCCCCCAATCAAGCACGGATCAACCAACTTGTTATGGATTGTGCGGCCGTTATATTGAAGTCGCTCTGCGAGCTGCTCAGTAGTAAGATAGTTATGAGACATGGAATACTCCTTTGATCTATCCTTTTATCACATGCTAATAATTATTAGCATGTGATAAAAATCTACAGCATCAAAAAGAGCAAATCAAGTATCTTTTGATAATATTTTTAATCATTTGGTGGTCTATATGCTCAGATTTCGCGTTAAAGAACTCATGGCAGAGAAAGAGTTTCAGGAAGATCGCCGCATTACATTGGTAGAAGTCGCAGAGTCTTGTGGGATAAACCGAATGACTTTATCGAAAATTGCGGGCCAAAAAGGCTACAGTACGGTCACTGATAATATTGATAAGCTGTGTGCATATTTCGGGTGTGAGGTGGGGGAGTTGATTGTCTACGTACCCACCACAGACGAAGATCACAAAGACTAGGCAAACTATCCAGATAATTGAAACAAGGCCGTATCCCAGAGCATGCTTCAAAAGGGATTTCTTCTGACACGCCAATGGCGCGATACCGAGACAGAGACCGAGCTTGATTTTTGGCTGGCAACCGATCGTGGGCCACGCCACGTGCGCTTAAGCCATCAGCGCTCTACTGCCTTCATTCCGGCCTGCCAGCGCGAGCAGGCGCAAGCCATCTTAAGTAGCCAAAAACATGGCGAAATGCGACATGCAGAACTTCGCCCACTTGCGCTATCTGATTTTCAGCATCGGCCGATACTGGGTCTTTATACCCATCAATACAAGCATCTGGGCAGGCTAGAGAGGCAATTGCGGCAGGCTGGCATCGACGTCTATGAAGCCGATATTTTTCCTCCCGATCGCTACTTGATGGAGCGCTTCATCACCGGACCGGTCTGGTTTCATGATCAGCCCGAAGGTAAAAGTACCGTGATTAATAGCGACCTTAGACCTGATTCGGGCTATCGTCCCCAGCTCCGCTTGGTATCCCTTGATATTGAAACCAGCGCACGCGGCGAGCTGTATTCGATTGCGCTAGAAGGCTGCGGCCAACGGCAGGTGTATATGCTTGGCCCGCAAAACGGGGAGGATCGGCCACTTGACTTCACGCTCACCTACTGTGAAAGCCGCCCTCAATTGCTGGAGCAATTAAATCGTTGGATTACGACCCATGATCCAGACGCCATTATCGGCTGGAATTTGGTGCAGTTTGATCTGCGCGTTCTGCAACAACACGCCGAGCAATATCGCATACCGCTGCGCCTCGGGCGAGACGGCAGCGCCATGGAATGGCGAAAACATCCCCAGCAAGACCATTTCTTTGCCAGTGTGGCAGGCCGGCTGATTATTGACGGTATCGAAGCGCTGAAATCCGCCACCTGGAGTTTCCCATCGTTCAGTTTGGAATACGTATCCCAAACCCTGCTTGGCGAAGGCAAGGCCAGTGACAATCCTTATCAGCGGATGGATGAAATCCAACGCCGTTTCGAGCAAGATAAACCTGCGCTGGCCAAATACAATCTCAAAGACTGCGAACTGGTTACGCGCATTTTTGCGAAAACCGAGCTCATCCCCTTTCTGCTCGAACGCGCGACAGTCACTGGCCTAGCAATCGATCGCAGTGGTGGTTCAGTCGCAGCATTTACTCACCGCTATCTGCCATTGATGCATCGCTTAGGCTATGTGGCGCCAAATTGGGGCGATGTTCACGGGCAACCCAGTCCAGGTGGGTTTGTGATGAATTCGCAGCCGGGGCTATATGATTCGGTACTGGTGCTCGACTATAAGAGCCTCTATCCCTCGATCATCCGCAGTTTTTTGATTGACCCTGTGGGCTTGATCGAAGGCATACAGCATCCAGAAGATGAGTTTTCGGTACCGGGCTTTGTGGGGGCGCGCTTCTCACGCACCAAACACTGTTTGCCAGCGATTGTGAGCCAAATCTCGCAAGGAAGGGAGGACGCAAAACGCGAATCTAATGCACCGCTGTCGCAGGCACTGAAAATCATTATGAACTCGTTCTATGGGGTGCTTGGCTCTAGCGGCTGTCGATTCTTCGACCCTCGCCTTGCTTCATCGATTACGATGCGTGGGCATGAAATTATGCACAAAACCCGTGAGTTGATCGAACAGCAAGGTTATGCCGTGATTTACGGCGATACCGATTCGACTTTCGTCTGGCTAAAGCATGCGCATTCTGAGGAGCAGGCTGCAGACATTGGCCACCAACTAGCGAAGCTCATTAATCAATGGTGGCAGCAATATCTACAATCGAAATTTGGTTTAGAAAGCGCCCTCGAACTGCAGTTTGAGAAACACTACTGTCGTTTCTTCATGCCCACCATCCGTGGCACCGAAGAAGGCAGCAAAAAGCGTTATGCAGGTCTCACGATGCGCGCAGATGGTACGGATGAAGTCGTCTACAAGGGGCTGGAAACCGTGCGCACCGACTGGACGCCACTCGCCCAGCAGTTTCAGCAGGCACTCTACGGTCGGATTTTCAGGCAGCAACCTTATCAGGACTTCATCAGGGAATATGTTGAGCGCACACTGAATGGCGAATTAGATGAATTGCTGGTTTACCGCAAGCGACTACGCCGGCCGATAGCAGACTACCAGCGCAACGTACCACCCCATGTTCGCGCGGCGCGAATCGCTGATGAGTACAACCGACAGCATGGACGCCCTCAGCAATATCAAAAAGGCGGGTGGATCAGCTATGTAATGACAGGCACAGGCCCTGAACCACTCGAAGCCCGCCGGCAAAAAATCGATTACGAACACTACATTGCATCTCAGCTCAAGCCAATTGCCGATGCGATATTACCATTGCTTCAAGATAACTTTGAAAGCTTAATTAGTCGTCAGCGGCAGCTATTCTGAGTCAGCTAATCGCTGACGATGTGCCGCATAACACCTCGAATCAGGTGGCAAGATTCAGTGTGCCACTACAGTAACTAGAATTAGCTTGTAAGGCCCAATCAATCTTGATTGGCATCCAAAGAGGCTATCCAGTCACAAACCCCCTGTAGCGCTGGTGCAGCAATACACTCCGCCCCATATTGACGTGCAGAATTGGGAATATTGGGGTCGATCATCACGATGCGCGGGAGTCGTTGCATCGAGCGGATTAGATGAATCGGGTCGACAACATTCAGGCTAGTACCAACGACGACAAAAATATCATTCTCAGTTAAATCGTTGGCAATTTGGTAGAGGGTTTCATATTGAGGCGCTGGCTCACCAAAAAAGACAATGCCCGGTTTAGTGATGCCACTACCGCAGGCGGGGCAATCATCTTGTTGGAATGCCTCATCGCCAATGTGCCAGTAATGCAAACAGGCGGCACAGGACATTTGATCCACCTGCCCATGCAGGTGGATGACGTCTTGAGTTCCCGCTTTTTCATGGAGCAAATCAATATTGGTGGTGATGACCGTGACTGGTGTTTTCCGCTGCAATTGTGCAATTGCAGCGTAACCAGCGTGCGGTTGTGCATCGCCGTATTGAAGTTTCCGAGCATTGTAGAATTCACGCGTTAGCTCACGGACATTCGTGTCGAGGCGATAGCGATCGAAATTGCAGACCAAATTGATATCGTGCTTTTCCCACAGGCCATCACTCGCACGAAATGTTGGCAAACCCGAATCAGCAGCCATGCCTGCGCCAGTAAAGAAGTAAATCATGCGTGCGCTCTATCGATTGATCGCACCATTGTAAACTGAATGGCGATCCATCCACATAAAGTTGAAGCGATGGAAATGGGATGCTTGCATCAGCCAGTATTTATGCAAACAAAGCGGTGTAACAACAGGTGGAGTTAAGCCATCTCGGCGGAGTAGAGAAACACACCTGACAACAGACCGTAAAAGCCACCCAGAGAGGCTGGTAGAGGGGTCTTCTGTCTGATCCGCCAATGAGCTCCCTGAAGCCGCTCCTGTAGCTCCGCCATCAAAGTCATCTGAGCCGAGACGGCTAAATATCGAAAGTAGATAAAGTGCTTTTACATCCCAGAGAAGCATTTTCGAGTGATATTCAAACAGCGCAAATGTGCTGTGCGACGTAAAAAACGTCACAGGTGGGTTAAGGTCAAAAATGGCCTATTTCGTCACGGTGCTTGTCACAGATTTGGCACAGAAAACGTCACAAATCGAGTTTGTGACGTTTTTGGCAAATTCTGGACGAAAAAAAACCTAGGCTTGAGACCTAGGTTTTTTCATTTTTGGTTGCGGGAATAGGACTCGAACCTATGACCTTCGGGTTATGAGCCCGACGAGCTGCCAACTGCTCCATCCCGCGTCTGTTTGCTATTTATTGGTCGACGCATCCAATAAATTCCCAGTTTTAATCATCAACGTCACAAGAAAATGATTGGAAACTGGCGGTTTTGGTTGCGGGAACAGGACTCGAACCTGTGACCTTCGGGTTATGAGCCCGACGAGCTGCCAACTGCTCCATCCCGCGTCTGTACTTGGCGATCAGTATTGCTACTGAGAAAAACCGCTTGCTGCGTCACACATTGTCACAGCGACTAAGTTGCACATCGAAGCGATTTTTGAGGAATTTGTCTGGTTGCGGGAACAGGACTCGAACCTGTGACCTTCGGGTTATGAGCCCGACGAGCTGCCAACTGCTCCATCCCGCGACAGAGGGGCGAACTATATAGGCTAATAGCCCGCCTGTCAATTTTAATTTCCAATCAAGTGCTTGAGCCGCCCCTATTTGCGCTTCAGTGCGCGTTTTTGCAACCTAGGCTAAGCACCGAAATCAGTCATTGCGAATCAAGATCTATCACGGGTATATCGACAAACAGATTTACAGTAAATACCCAGAGACATATACCCTAGAAAAAATCACACCCCGAATCGCTGAAACCAACGCAACATACTGCGCCAGCCGTCTTGCGCTGCGGCGGCGTGATAACTTGAGCGGTAATCGGCATTAAAACCATGAGTTGCCTCTTCATAGACCGACATCCCATAGGGCTGTTGCTGCAATCTTAAAGCAGCCTTCATTTTTTCGACCGACTCCAAGCTAATGCCTTTATCTTGACCCGCATACAAACCCAACACCGGCGCTTTCAGCTGTTTCGCCACATCAATGGGGTGTTTTGGCGTTAATTCCGACGTTTGCCCCATTAATCGGCCATACCATGCGACGCCAGCCTTTAAATTAGCGTTGTGCGCGGCATAAAGCCAAGTAATGCGCCCTCCCCAGCAAAAACCGGTAACCGCCAGTCGTTGTGCATCGCCGCCATTGTTAGCGGCCCATGCCGCGGTCGCGTCCAAATCACTCATCACCTGCGCATCGGGTATTTTACTCACCAGCTCTTTAATCAAATCGTTCACTTCCGCGTACGAGCGCGGATCGCCTTGTCGGAAGAACAACTCAGGCGCAATCGCCAAATAGCCCGCCTTGGCCAGACGGCGACACAAGTCTTGAATATGCTCATGCACCCCAAAGATTTCCTGAATCACAATCACTGTTGGCAAAGTGCCTTGCGCATTATTCGGTTGCGCACGATACGCAGGCATATCGCCAATCATCACCATCCCCGCATTCAGGCCTTCGCCATCCGTCACAATCGTGCTGGCAGCAACAGGCTTTACGGCCAGGGCAAAACCACTGGCCAAGCTAGCTTTTAGAAAATCACGGCGAGAATCTGTGCTCATACGTCTTCCTCAATCTAAAGAATCAGGTGGTGGGCTAATTTGAACGGTTTGAAATCGCGGCGGCTGCGCCAATGAGCTTATCGCGGCAATCATATCCAAGCGAATTGATTGGGCTTGCCCTGCGCACAGCACATCAAAATACTCAACATGTTCGCTGACACGCACATTGCTGGCTGTCGCTTCGATTTGCGAGCCGTCGTGCAATTCAATACGAACCGGCTCATGGTGCATACAAGCGATTTCTAGATAATCATAAGCGGCGCAAGCAATTGGCTGGTATTCGCTACTCATCATGCTTCACTTCAATTTCGACAGAAATACAGTTTGGTCGCCAAGGCGCCAAAATGCAAAAAACGCCCACAAGGGGCGTTTTTTTATCACAACCCTAGCAATTAATAGCGGTAGTGAGCTGGCTTGTAAGGGCCTTCCACTGGCACGCCGATGTAGGCAGCTTGCTCGGCCGACAATACCGTCAACTTCGCGCCGATTTTTTGCAAGTGCAGACGCGCTACCATTTCATCCAAGTGTTTTGGCAGCACGTAAACGCCGACTGGATATTGCTCACGTTTAGTGAACAACTCGATTTGCGCCAAAACTTGGTTAGCAAACGAGTTTGACATCACGAATGATGGGTGACCCGTTGCGCAACCCAAGTTCACCAAGCGGCCTTCGGCCAACAAGATGATGCGTTTGCCGTCTGGGAATTCGATGTGGTCAACTTGTGGCTTGATATTGTCCCAATTGTATTGGCGCAGGCTCGCGACTTCGATTTCAGAGTCGAAGTGGCCGATATTACAAACGATCGCGTTGTGACGCATCGCTTTCATATGATCGTGCGTAATCACGCCAACGTTGCCGGTGGTCGTAACGAAAATATCAGCTTCGCCAGCGATTTCGTCCATGCGAACGACGCGGTAGCCTTCCATTGCCGCTTGCAGCGCGCAGATTGGGTCAATTTCTGTAACCCAAACCGTAGCACCCAGGCCGCGCAATGATTGCGCACAACCCTTGCCCACGTCGCCGTAGCCCAAGACCACCGCCACTTTACCGGCGATCATCACGTCAGTCGCGCGCTTGATACCGTCAACCAATGATTCGCGGCAGCCGTATAGGTTGTCGAATTTTGATTTAGTAACCGAATCGTTCACGTTGATCGCAGGGAAAGCCAGCTTGCCTTGCTCGTGCATTTGGTACAGACGGTGTACGCCGGTGGTGGTTTCTTCGGTTACACCGATGATGTGTTTCAGGCGTGTTGAGTACCAGGTTGGATCTTTGGCGATTTGCGCTTTGATCGCTGCGTACAGTACGGTTTCTTCTTCGTTGGTAGGATTGGCAACCAGGCTCAGATCGCTTTCAGCGCGCGCGCCCAAATGCAGCAACAGCGTTGCATCACCGCCGTCGTCCAAAATCATATTGGCAAATTCGCCGTTACCGAAGTCAAAAATACGGTGCGTGAATTCCCAGTATTCTTCCAGCGATTCGCCTTTGTACGCGAATACTGGCGTGCCCGCCGCAGCAATCGCCGCAGCTGCGTGATCTTGCGTCGAGAAAATATTGCACGATACCCAACGTACATCAGCGCCCAAAGCTTTCAGCGCTTCGATCAAAACGCCGGTTTGGATCGTCATGTGCAATGAACCGGCAATGCGCGCGCCTTTCAATGGCTGCTGTGCGCCAAATTGGTCGCGCACAGACATCAGGCCCGGCATTTCAGTTTCGGCAATGCTCAGCTCTTTGCGGCCCCAGGCGGCAAGGCTAATATCGGCTACGTGATAGTCTTTAAATTCGGCCACGATAATGCTCCATGTGGCCGGGTCGATGCTCACCTTAAGTCGACAGCATGCGATTAGCTGCGCGACGGTCATCGAACCCGGCAGGGTTTACGATAGGTGAGCGCCGTTGGAATTGGATAGAACCGAGCCTGACACGCATGGTCTGGATAAGACCAGCGGCTGCAGCGCCCCTCGGTAAGCCGCAATTCTAGCGCAAAAAAGCGCAGCTGGCTGCCCAGCTTACCGTGAAAATACCGATTAACGGTTAGGCAAATCGGCTAGTCTGCCGCCAACGCTGAGCCGCCGCTGGCCGCTTGTGCGATCTCTTCGGTGGCGTCAGCCTGTGATTCAGCTTCGCGCGCCAAAACATGCATGCCTTTTACTTCGGCCTCTTGCCTCAGGGTATCTTCAGCAATCTCTTGCTGAACAAAGCCTGCAGCCAAATACACTGGCAGAGCGGCATTCGATGCCAAGACCCAGCATTTTTCACGGCCAACCCAGCGTGCCGATTGCTGCAGCAGCATCGCCAAGACTTCATCATCGCGCGCAATCACGCTATCGATGCGAATCAGGCCGCGCGCCATCACGACCCGCAAAGCGCCGCACAAACTTTCGGCCTCTTCGGCGAGCAAAACCATATCCGCAAGTGTGGGCTCGGCCTTACCGGCCTCTTTAAACCACGACGCCAATTTGCGGTATTCGGGCGGGGATGCGAGTCGAGTGACTATGCTCATGCTGTTCTCCTTCATTTATTTATGGCCTTATTACAGCACATGGACTGGTCAATGAACTTGATCTGAATCTCGTTCCTATACAAAAAGGCGTAAAAAAGCCGCCCGAAGGCGGCTTGTTGGCTGGTGCGAGATTACAGGCCGGCAGCAGCTTTAAGCTGCTCAACCTTATCTGTACGCTCCCAAGAGAAATCAGGTTCTTCACGACCGAAGTGGCCGTACGCTGCAGTGCGGCTGTACACCGGACGCTGCAGATCGAGCATCTGGATAATGCCTTTTGGACGCAGATCGAAGTTCGCTTTAATCAATTCAACGATTTGATCGTTTGGAATTACGCCAGTATCCCAAGTATCGACCATGATCGATACCGGTTGCGCCACGCCAATCGCGTACGACACTTGCACCAAACATTGTTTCGCGATGCCTGCCGCAACAATGTTTTTCGCCACATAACGCATTGCGTAAGCTGCCGAGCGATCCACTTTCGATGGATCCTTACCCGAGAATGCGCCGCCGCCGTGTGGTGCCGCACCACCGTATGTATCGACGATGATTTTACGGCCAGTCAGACCGCAATCGCCCATTGGGCCACCGATAACGAAACGACCCGTTGGGTTCACCAAGAATTTGGTGTTTTCAGTAATCCACTCTGGTGGCAATACTGGCTTGATCACGTGCTCAATGACTGCTTCTGACAATTGCGCGTGCGATACATCTGGGTGGTGCTGAGTCGACAGCACAATCGTGTCAACTTCTTTGACCTTACCGGTTTCACCGTCGTAACGCAGCGTCACCTGTGATTTGGCATCTGGGCGCAACCATGGCAGGCGGCCGTCTTTGCGCAACTCGGCTTGGCGTTGTACCAAGCGGTGTGCGTAGTAAATCGATGCTGGCATCAGCTGCGGCGTTTCATCGCAGGCATAGCCGAACATCAAGCCTTGGTCGCCGGCACCCATGTCCAGATCCAGACCTTGGCCTTCGTTGACGCCTTGCGCGATATCCGGTGATTGCTTGTCATAAGCCACCAACACCGCGCAGGTTTTGTAATCAAAACCAATGTCAGAATGGTCGTAGCCAATGCGCTTAATGGTATCGCGAGCAATTTGGATGTAGTCGATATTGGCGCTAGTGGTAATTTCACCCGCCAAAACCACCAGACCGGTGTTCACCAGCGTTTCAGCCGCCACGCGCGCGGTTTTGTCTTGCGCCAAGATGGCGTCCAAAATCGCGTCGGAAATTTGGTCGGCTACTTTATCTGGATGGCCTTCTGATACCGACTCAGATGTAAATAAAAAATCTTTCATTGCTGTATTACCCTCGGTTACATGACCCCTAATGGGCCAATCGCAGCTACAATCGGCACAAACCTGCTGAGCAACGAAAATACTTCGTCCGTTTCTCGCTCAAACCTCGATGTATAACTCATACTATCTCGGTTATCGCGACAAGCCTTCCTCGTCTTTTCGTCGCTCGCGACGGTTTTTCAAAATTTAGATTACCCAACACCACATAAATATATGCTGCTGACGCTCTCAAAATTAGTTGCTCGACTGCCACTGCCCTTGCTGCAAGCGCTAGGCTGGATCGTTGGCTGGTTGGTCTGGTGGGGCTCCGCCCGTCACCGCCGCGTGCTACGAACCAATCTAAAACAAAGTGCGATCGCAAAAAATAGCTCTGATTATAACCGATTAATCAAGTCAAGTATTCCTGCGCACGGTGTTGCAGCATTAGAATTTTTACCGCACTGGATGAGACCAATTGATGAACTGCTGACCTTGGTCAAAGAAAAGCGCGGCTGGGAACACGTTGAAGCGGCGCTGGCGAGCGAGCGCCCGATTATTTTTATGTCCCCACATCTAGGCGCGCTAGAAATGACCGGGGTATGTGTCGCTGGGCTAATACCGAAAAAGCTTGCACCGCTATACCGACCACCCAAGCAAGCTTATCTTGAGCCGCTGATGATTTACTCGCGCTCGCGCGGCGGCGCTGAGCCTGCGCCGGCGAACGCCTCGGGCGTTCGCGTCTTACTCAAAACACTAAAGCAAGGCGGTGTCGCCTACCTGCTGCCCGACCAAGTACCAGGCGGCGGTGAAGGCACGTGGGTACCGTTTTTTGGCAAACCGGCGTACACCATGGGCTTGCTCGCTAAAATGGCCAAAGCCAGCAACGCTATTGTGCTGCCCTGCTACACCGAGCGCCTCGGCATTGGCCGCGGCTATCGTTTTCATGTCCAGCCCTTTGTCGGCGAATTTACTGGCGATGCCGAGCACGACGCAGCGCTGATGAACCAAAACATCGAAGATTTGGTGCGCCAAATTCCCGAGCAATATTTCTGGAGCTATAGCCGCTATAAACATCCAGCGGGTGCGCCGTTGCCACCCGATTCAACGCCATCAGACAGCAATGCAGGAGACGCAGCATGAAGCTTAAACTCGTCACCGCCCTGCTCTGGCTGCTGCACTGGCTACCGTTTCGCGTTATGCAATGGATCGCGATTCCCATCGGCTCATTGCTATTTGTGTTGGTAAAACGCCGCCGCAAAATTGGCCTGCGCAATCTGGAGCTGTGTTTCCCCGCTTGGTCTGAAGCGCAGCGCCGCCAAGTGCTACGCCAGCATTTTATTGATATGACTAGCGTGATGCTGGGCTACAGTATCTTGCTACACGCCAACCCTAATCGACTTCGTAAGCTGATACGCGTAGAGGGTATGGAGCACTTCACCGCGCAGCAGGACAAAGCGATTATCATGTTGGTGCCGCATTTTCTCGGCTTAGATTTTGGTGGCGTTGCGTACACGATGGACCACAAAGGCGCGAGCATGTACGCCGAGCAGCGCGGTGTTTTCCATGAAATCAGCCTGCAAATCCGTTCGCGTTTTAACGACCCAGTGCTGATCAAACGCACCGACGGCATCCGCCCGATTGTGCGCACGCTCAAATCGAAAATGCCGTTTTACTACCTGCCCGATCAAGATATGGGCCCGCAGCAATCGATTTTCTCGCCGTTTTTTGGCGTTCCAGCGGCAACGATCCCAATGCTCGGCAAGCTGGCTGAAATGACCAACGCGGTGGTGATACCAGTGATTACCACCGTTGGCAAAGGCGAATTTGTCTCGCGTTATTACCCGGTGTGGGAGAACTACCCGAGCGGCGACTTACAAGCCGATACCGATCGAATGAATCGCTTTATCGAAGAAATCGCCATCGAGCACCCAACGCAATATTATTGGCTGCACCGCCGCTTCAAAACCCGCCCCGAAGGCGAAGCCAGCCTGTATAAGTAAAAACTACCAGCCCGGGAACCCTCTGCGCTGACATGGGTCTAGCAAGACATCGTCACCATTTCTTAGCAAAGAGGGTTTTTCATGCAAGCTCAGCAACAACAAGCCATTCTGACGATTGCCATGATGGCCGCATTTGCCGATGGCAATAACGACGAAACCGAACGCGAGCATATTCGTGGCCTAGCGCAATCGCTCGGTGCCAGCACCAGCATGGATTTATCGCGTCTGTATCAAGATGTGCTGTTTAAGCGCGTGAATTTGCCGCAAGTGTGCCAGCAGCTACAAGACCCAGCCGAGCGCCAATTTGCTTATGAAATGGCGGTGTGCGTGTGCGATGCCGACGGCAGCACCAGCGCAGCGGAGCGCGAATTTTTGGCGCAACTCAAAAGTGCGCTCCAGCTTGGCAGCGCACAAACCAGCGAATTTGAAACGCAGGCCGATCATCTGGCGCAAGCCGCGTACAGCGCCTACCCTGCAGCTACTCCAGCACCTATTCCAGCGCCAAACGCTGCGCCGCAGGCCCGCGTTGACGAAGCGGCGCTGGATAGCCAAATTTTGAAAGCGTCGATTTTGAACGGCGCGCTCGAACTCTTGCCGCAAACTTGGGCGTCGGTCGCGATTATTCCGCTGCAAATTAAATTGGTTTACAACATTGGCCAGCGCTACGGCTACGAACTGGATCAAGGCCATATCCGCGAATTCTTGTCCACCGTTGGCGTCGGCCTTACCTCGCAATATCTGGAGCAATTTGGTCGCCAACTGGTCGGCGGGCTGTTTGGCAAAGTCGGTGGCAAATGGGGCAAAACCCTCGGCGGCGCGGCAACAGGCATCGCGTTCTCGTTCGCGTCAACGTATGCGCTCGGCCAAGTGGCCAAACGCTATTACGCTGGTGGCCGCACGATGAGCGCCGCATTACTGAAGCAATCGTTCCAAGACACCTTGGGCCCCGCCAAAAATCTGCAGCAGCAATACCTACCCGAAATTCAGCGTCGCGCCAGTACTTTGAACGCCAGCGAGATTATGTCGCCGGTAAAAGGCTAGCAGGTATAGTGTCAAATACCCAATATCCGATAGCCCGCATAACAATACCCCTCAATGCGGGCCAAACATCTCAATCAATACAACTGAGAGTAATTTGCATTTATGCAGTTAAATCTGTAATATTGCGCGCCCTCGGCTAAGACGCAATACGTCTTAGCTAGTACGCAAAATCACACTGATGCGGGCTTGGATTACCTTCCTGGCCGCACTGCAGCAACCGTTCATCCCCCATACGCGCCTTACTTAACACCCCCGCCGCACAGAGTGTGAGCAAGATCACACCTTTAAAGTGCAGACAGCCCCCAAAAACATCCAAGAAAGAACGACTGAATTTTTGTCAAAAATACTAGGGTTTTCCTGTACATTGATCATTTCAAACATTGCATTGTTTCGCATTTCATTCGCATAACGTAATTACGGTCGAAATATGACGTAATCATTTTGGTAGTTTGATTACGTAATTATCAAGTTCAACCTCACCGACAAGCGGCTAATTTTTGCCAATTATTAGTATGTAATAATAATTACATAACATAACTATACGTACGCAAACCTACATGCAGCTCGCCGAACACCACAAGCTAAAGTACTGATTATCAGAACTTAATCAATTCAAGCTATTTTACTGGATCACACTTCCCTCCTCCTGATTGGCAATCGCGCCTATCGTAGGCTGGCTTTGTGCGGCCCAAAAAAATGTAGTCCCGCCAGATCTTATTTTCTGGGTAACGGGGTGGAGTGCGTGCGCGCTGCAAAAGCAGACTAACACCATGAACCAGCGCAGATCCTTTGCAATAACCTTAATTGGCCTAAGCGAGCCTGAAATTCGCCTTGTGAAAAGCATTTGTGCACTCACCGCGAATCGTCCACGTGCTTATCATGTGCTGAATGATCTCCAGCAAACACCCGACATTTACATCGTCAATGCCGAGTCTGACTCGGCGCTCGATATTCATCGTCGGCTCGCACAGCTGCATCACTCGCCCGTTATTTATGCCTCGCGTACCCCGAGCGAGCAAGGGTTCCATTTAAAGCGCCCCATGTTGCCCAGTGCACTATTGAAACTGCTTGAAACCGTCACGATTACCGCGCACAACTTTACGCCCGAGCTAGCACGAATTGGCGCGGCGGAGTTGCAAGAGCGTGATTCAAATAACAACCACTTGATCAGCCAAGTGCTTTCCAGCCAAGCCAGCCGTCAATCATTTCGCGCTTTAATCGTCGACGACAGCCCAACCGTACGCAAACAGCTAGAGCTGTTTTTGAAACTGCTGGGGGGCGTGGTCGATTGCGCTGAAACCGGTGAGCTAGGGATGGAGCTTGCCGCAAAACAGTTCTACGACATGATTTTTCTCGATGTGGTCCTACCCAATGTCGATGGCTATCAAGTTTGTCGCACGATTCGCAAACAACGCAGCACCAAGAGCACGCCAATCATCATGCTAACGAGTAAAAGCTCGCCGTTTGATCGCGTGCGCGGCACGCTCGCCGGCTGCAGCACTTATCTGACCAAACCTGTTGATAGCACGCTTTTTAAAGAAGTCGTGCACAAATATCTGCCGCAAAACGCCATTAGTGATCTACCGCTAATGCCAACGGCTCAACCCATTTAAACCAGTCCACCTTTACCCCAAGGAATACCCATGAAAAAAGTACTCGTCGTTGACGACTCTCCAGCTGATTTGACCAATTTGCGCACCATCCTGACCGATGTAGGCTGTTTTGTATCGACCGCCTCAACCGGTAGCGAAGCGGTTAAAAAGGCCAAAGCCGATAAGCCAAACATTATTTTCCTCGACATCGTTATGCCCGATATGGACGGCTACGAAGCTTGCCGCTTGCTCAGCGAAGAGCCATCAACCAAAGATATTCCAATTGTGTTTGTCACCAGCAAAGGCCAAAAAGCCGACCGCGTTTGGGGGCAGATGCAGGGCGCAAAAGGCTATGTGGTTAAGCCTTACTCGGCCGATCAATTAATCGACCAGCTTAAAGCGCTCGCGTAATCGCCAATGGACGCCACCATTCAAGCCAAGCTCACAGCCTCAGTCACGCCCAGCGCATCACGCGCTTACGGCGTGATTGCGGGTGGCGTGCACTTGCTACTCCCTCAAGGTTTATCCGCTGAGCTACTTCATGATCAGACGATCACACGCGTCCTATTAGCGCCATCGGCGCTACGTGGGGTGAGTAATGTGCGCGGAGCCCTACTCCCGGTGTTTGACTTTGGCGTGCTGATCGGCGGCCAAAGCCAGGAAGATGGACAGCTACTTATGCTGGGCCAACACCCCGGTGCCGTGGGGATGCTAGTACAGAGCTATCCGCAAGCACTCAGCAATTTAGTACTTGTGCCCGATGCTCCAGTACCCGAAATACTCAAACCGCACCTGCGCAATATCTGGCAGCAGCAACAGCAATACTGGCTCGAAATTGATTTTTTACCGCTATTTCGTGATTTGGCCGCTCGGCAGGCCCCCAGCAAATAAAGGACACCATTATGAATTTGTATCAAAGCTTAGTGCTTCGGCTTGAAGAAGCACTAGGGCAGCGTTCGGTTGCATGGCGTACCCAAACGCTTTCGCGCGTGATTACCGGCGGTTTTGCCTTGCTCGGTTTAATTTACGTACTGACCTTTGCCTTGGACTTATACGCCGAAAATCGTACGGACAAGATGAATCAGTTTGAGCTGACACTCAAAGAAACTGACGTTAACTACGTACAAGTTCGTCGTGATGAGAAAAACTTTTATCTACCCTTTAAAACCGACAAAGCCCGTTATTTAAAACAGCATAACGAGCAAGTGGCCAAGCTATTGCAAGCTATCGAAAGCATGATTGCTTTGTCACCCGATCAAGCCAGTACCGATAAAGCGCGTGAAATGGCGCAGGCGATTAAGCAGTACAAAGAAAAATTCGACGTATCCGCTCGCAAACTACAAGAAGCGGGTTTTAATGAGGACACTGGCCTGCACAAGGTCATGCGCCAAGCCATTCGTGAGCTTGAAGATCAAATTGGCAATAACGCAGCTGAATTGGAGATTTCCAAACTGAATCTGCGTCGTCATGAAAAAGACTTTATTCAACGTGAAGATAATCAGTATCGTGAGCAACACGTCGCTGAACGCGCCAAATTTAGCGCAATTCTAAGTCGCTCAAATATCCCAAATAAAGACGCAATTAGCACTTTATTTGTGCAATACAACCTCGCCTTTGATGCCTACGCCGATGCTTATCTGGCGGCACGTCAAGCCGAAAAAGAAGCCAATAAGGCCACCGACAAACCCGAAACGGTGATTGCCGAGCTCGATAAAGTGGCTCTTGCAGCGGTCGAGGCCGAGAAATCATTCAGTGAAACGCTGAAAAACATTTCTGCGACAGTATTTACCATCGTCTTGCTGGCCATCGCAATCTTGCTAGCGACCTTGGTGAGCGTGATTGCCAAAGGCATTCGCCAGCCGGTCGAGCATTTGCACAACACCGTTGAAGCACTCGCTAGCGGCGAAGATGTACGCGCCGACATGCAACAACTCGACGAATTGGGCGAGCTAGGCCGCTCGTTTGACCGCATGATTGACGAGCGTAATGCCGTTCAGCAAGCGATTGTCGATGAAAATGAAAAACTGAATGACGCGGTATTGAACCTACTGCAAGCCGTAGCCGTTTTGGCGCGTAAAGATTTGACGCACAAAGTACCGGTCACCGAAGACGTAACTGGCCCAGTTGCCGACGCCTTGAACTTGCTGTCATCTGAAACCGCCAAAGTATTGCAGCGCGTATCCGATCTGTCTGCCGACGTGACGCAAGCATCGCTATTGGTGAAAGAGCACAGTGATGAGATTGTAGAAATCTCGGCCAAAGAAAGTGAAGAAGTCGAAAAAACCGCCAAAGCACTGACCGTCGCCGCCGACTCAATGACCAAGATTGCCGCCGTTGCACGCAGCGCCAACCAATCGGCCGAGCATGCGATGAAAACCACGCGTCAGGCGATGGAAACGGTAAACACCACGGTAAACGGGATTAACAACACCCGCGAAACGATCCGTGAAACGGAAAAACGCATTAAGCGTCTGGGTGAGCGCTCGCAAGAGATTTCACTGGCCGTGAACTTGATTAACTCGATCTCGGAACGGACGCATATTCTGGCCTTGAACGCGTCGATGCACGCCGCTTCAGCCGGTGAAGCAGGTCGTGGCTTCGCGGTGGTTGCCGACGAGGTACAGCGTCTGGCTGAAAATGCGCGCCAAGCCACGCAACAGATTTCATCGCTGGTACACAATATTCAGGCCGATACCGCAGAAACGGTGAGCGCGATGAATCAAGCGATTGAGCAGGTCGTTCACGGCTCACGTCTGGCTGAGCAAGCTGGTCAGCAGATGGAAGTGACTGAGCAAAACACGGCTCAACTGG
Source organism: Chitinibacter sp. SCUT-21 (assembly GCA_041874755.1). Lineage (NCBI taxonomy): Bacteria > Pseudomonadati > Pseudomonadota > Betaproteobacteria > Neisseriales > Chitinibacteraceae > Chitinibacter > Chitinibacter sp. SCUT-21. The sequence continues at coordinate 2,313,958 of CP102611.1, read as the reverse complement.
TAAAAGCCGTACAGCAAATTGCAGCCGCATCCGAAGCGCAAGTACGAGTGAATCGCGACTTGGTCACTCGTGCGGAAGCTATTAATGCATCCACGCAGTATACGGCTGTAAAGCTTAAAGATCAGGCTATTCAGACGCATAGTCTGGTGGAGTATGCCCGCGGTCTTCTTTCCGCCGTTCGTGTATTCAAACTACCAGGCTAATCAGCTGAGCGGGTGCGTCGCACCCGCCAGCTACTGCCATTGATTCTCCATCTTCGTCATACAAAGGGTAACCTGTGCTCGCTGAATCATCTGCTGCGCCGTTAACAGCACTTGCCACGGCCATCGACCACTGCCAATCTGCTCAATCTACCGAGCAAGGACAAGCCTCGCTCCAGATTGCGATTGCCGCACTGCATGAGCTGGCCATCTTCGCCGAACAAGCGGATCAGGCAGGTCTCTGGAGCAGCTGTAATATGCTGGCCGAACAAATCAAACAATCCGCGGCCGACTCCGCAGCGTTCACTCCACCTGCGGAACTCGCGCTCGTGGTCGCAAACTTTGCCATCGAGCCGAGCCAAGCACATGCGCAGCAATTGCTCGAGTTAATGAGCGATGCCGCCTGGAGCGCCCCCTTAGCTGGCGAAGATCTGACGATTTTTGCTGATTGGCTCACGCAAGACTCGGTGATCAGCAGCCAATTACTCAATTTGAATGCCAGCACCGCGCCACAGCACGAAAGCCCAAGTAGTGAGCAATGGCTTAATGATTTAGCCGAGCTCGAGGCCAGCGCAGCATTGATCGAGCTTGAAGAGCTAGATGTATTGAGCATGCTCGATGATATTGGCTTGCTACTCAATAGCGACTGGTCCAGCACTGCGCTATGCGATTCATTGCTCGCCGTCTCGATCGCGGCACAAACCCAGCACAACACCGTGCTCGACACAGTTAGTCGCTATTTATTGCAGTCCATCCATGCCTGCGAGGGATTACCTCGCGCGGTACTCACTGAGCAATTACCTTTGCTCTTGCTCGATGCCAGCATGATTGCCGAGGACGATCTGAATGCGCTCTTGCAGCGCATTGATGCGCTTTTTCTGTCCGCTCCGCTCACTGCGGATAAGGCGGCCCCTGCTGCAAATACAGTAGTCGACGAAGAAATCACCCTGCCAGAGCCCATCAACGACGCGCAAGCCGCCGCATCGGTCAATAGCGAAATGCTCGCCATCTTGCACGACGAGCTGGCTCTGATCGCAGAGCAAATGAATGAAATTCTGGGCCAAAACTCAGATTCGGCAGACGATCTGTGTGAATTGCTCGAGCGTTTAGAACAAGCTTGCGCAGCCATTGGCATGCATCCTTTGGCTAACTATTTGCAAGCCATCCAAAGCTGCGTGCGCGACATTGCCGCGCCCAACTGGCTTGCCGATTACGGTATCGGCTTAGTTGAGCTTGCGCCTTGGCTCAGCCAATACTGCACCGCGCCGCACGACGAAGCGTGCGTGGATGCACTAATGGGCATCTTGTTATTGCTGGGCGACACGCGTGAAGCGGAATTGGAAGTGCTGCGCAGCGCGCTGCTGGCGCAAACCATTAGCACTAGTGCGCCTAGCGATTGGCCTGAGCGCCAAAAAATCGCCGCCCCAGCGGATGTATCACTGGCCGTACCCGATGATATCAGCGCTGAGCTAATGGAAGGTTTGCTACAAGAATTACCCATCCAAGCCGGCGCGTTTGCCCAAGCGATGCAAAAAGTTGTTTCTGGCCGAGGTACGCTCGCCGATTTGGATATCGCCAAACGTGCCGCCCATACACTCAAAGGCGCAGCCAATACTGTGGGCATCGCGGGCGTGGCGAATTTAACGCATCATTTGGAAGACATTCTGATTGCCTTATCGGAAGCGGCCCAAATGCCAGACGCCCCCACGGCCAATCTGCTGACCGAAGCGGGCGATTGCCTCGAAAGCATGGCCGAAGCACTGATGGGCGCTGGACCCACCCCAAGCGATAGCCTGGCACTATTTCAGCGAATTCTCGATTGCGCCAATCACATCGACACCGAGGGTATTGCCGCCCAAGCGCCAATTGAAAATAGTCCACAACCAATACCTCACAGCCCTACACCACCTGCTCAGCCCGAACAGACGGAGCAGATTGAGGCGATGGTGCGCATTCCTGCACGCCTGGTCGATGAAATGCTCAATCTTTTGGGGGAGTCTATCGTCTCGGTCGCGCAAATGCGTGAGCTATTAGCGCAATCAGTCACCGTCAATCAACGCATGCGCGCGCAAAATCAAACCGTACAGCATCTGGTTGGCGAGCTAGAGCAGCGCATCGAAGCGCGCAGTTTGGGTCAGACGAGCGCGGCGTCTCATCAAGATTTCGATAGTCTTGAATTTGAAAGCTATAACGAGCTGCATTCGATTTCACGTCGCCTGACCGAGGCCACCACCGACTCGCGCGAGCTGGCCTTGGAAACAGAGGGGCTGTATCAACGCTTGGGCGAAGCGATCGAAGCACAGCACCGCTTGCAAGTGAATAACCAAGAAGTCGTGATGCGCACCCGCATGGTGCCAGTCAGCACCATCGAGGCGCGCCTACAACGCGCCGCACGCCAAACCGCACGCTTGCTCGATAAAGAAGTGGCACTCTCGCTGCAAGGTGAAACTACTTTGGTCGACAGCCATTTGCTCAATACCATCATCGATCCGTTGATGCATGTACTGCGCAATGCGATTGACCACGGCATTGAAGCCCCTGAACTCCGAGCGGCCAAAGGCAAGGCAGAGCAAGGGCAAATCGCGCTATCGTTTGCGCGTGAAGGCAATTCGATTGTTGTACGCTGTAAAGACGATGGCGCGGGCTTGGATTTACCCGCTATTCGCCGCAAAGCAGAACGAATCGGCATCATTACGCCCGATACCACATTAAGCCATAACGAAACCGCACGCCTGATTCTGCGCCATGGTTTTTCGATCCGCGACGAAGCCAGCCAAGTGTCTGGGCGCGGCATCGGTATGGACATCGTGCTCTCTACCGTCAACGCCTTAAAAGGCAATTTGATTTTGCACAGCGAACAAGCGACAGGCTTGCAAATTGAAATGCGCTTCCCTGTTTCGCTCGTCGCAAGCCATGCACTGCTGGTTGAATCGCAGCAACAGCGTATTGCGATTTCCAGCAGCGGCATTTTGGACTTGGCCTACTTTGAAAGCAGCGAAGTGCTGGTCGAAGACGAGCAGCGCTATATTCAAATTGCAGAGCATAAAATCCCATTACTGGAGCTGGAGTCGATATTTGGCTTGCCAGCTGCGCCGGTTTCAGCCAGCAAATCGGGCCTGCCGGCGATTGTATTGCAGCTTGATTCGGGCGCATTAAAAGCGGTGCAAGTACAGCGCGTGATCGACTCGCGCGATATTGTGGTGAAAGATCTGGGCCAATTTGTACCGCGTATTCCGGGCGTGCTGGGCGCGACGATTTTGGGTGACGGCGGCGTGGCATCGGTTGTTGATTTGCGTGAATTGCTCGATAACGAGCTGATCGCCCTTAATGCGCTGCAAGGCGCAGCGGCGCAAGAGAGTCAGTTGCAATTACCGCGTGCGCTAGTCGTCGACGATTCAATCTCGGCGCGACGAGCCACCACGCAAGTAATGCGCGACGCAGGCTTTGAAGTGCGCCCAGCGCTCGATGGCCTTGATGCAATTGAGCAGTTGGAAAATTGGCTGCCTGATATTGTGCTGGTTGATATGGAAATGCCAAGGATGAATGGTCTTGAATTGGCCGCCTATTTCCGCTCACAAGCGCATTTGCAGCATATTCCTATCATTATGATCACCTCACGCTCAACCGAAAAACATCGTCGTCAGGCGACATTATCTGGGGTGTCGTGCTATCTGGTGAAACCATTTAATGAAGAAGTACTGCTCAACAACGCCTTCTCTCTACTTGAGCAACAGCAAGTAGCCTAAGACCTAGGTGAGTTGCGACCAGCAACTCACCTAGGGTATTCACCGTAAAAGATTATCAAGTAATATCCACAAAGCAATACCCATTGATTATGCGCAAGCGCTCAAATTGCTATTGATAACAATTTGCATTTAGAAAAAAATCGCGCTAGGATACCGGAACTAATTTTCCGAAGAATGGTCGTGGTCATGAAAAAATTGTGCTTGGCATTGGTAAGCGCGGGGGTGTTGTGGGCGAGTGCAGTTAGCGCAGCTGAAGTCACAACCCAAAGCGTGATTAATCAATACGCGATTCAAGTCGCAGCCGGCTACCAAGATAGCTTGAGCAGTGCGCGCGAGATGCAAGCCAAGATCGACGCTTTTCTTGCCAACCCATCTGCCGACACGCAAAAAGCCGCACAAGCCGCGTGGCTAGAAGCGCGCGAATGGTATGGCCAGACCGAAGCTTTCCGCTTTTATGGTGGCCCGATCGACTCGGAAACCGGCCCGGAAGGTTTTATCAACGCTTGGCCACTCGACGAAGCGTATATCGACAGCGTGAAAGGCAAGGCCAAAGCCGGCATTATCAATAGCAAAACACCAATTACCGAAGCAAAACTGCGTAGCTTGAACGAGCGCGGCGGCGAAGAAAATATCGCCACCGGCTGGCATGCGATTGAGTTTTTGCTGTGGGGCCAAGACTTGAGCCGCGATAGCGCTGGCCAGCGCCCATTTACCGATTACATCACCGCGCCAAACGCCAAACGCCGTGGCGAATACCTGAAATTGGTCACGCAAATGCTGATCGACGACTTGGCCAGCGTGGAAAAAGAATGGCAGCCCAATCAAAAGAACTTCCGCGCCCAGTTTGAACAAGGCGGCAACGACAGCATTAAGAAAATCTTTACCAGCCTAGGCACTTTAAGCCGTGGTGAGTTGGCGGGCGAGCGCATTGAAGTGGCGCTGGATACGCAAAACCAAGAAGACGAGCATTCATGCTTCTCGGATAACACGCACCGCGACATCGTCGCCAACGCCAAAGGCATTCAAAACGTCTGGGAAGGTCGCTTTGTTCGCCGTTCGGGCGAAGTGATCGAAGGCGCGAGCTTGAAAGCCTTGGTCGCGCAGAAAAACACCGACGTAGCGGATGCGGTCAGCCGCGATATGGCCACGAGTGTGCAAGCAGCCGAAGCGATCCAAGCGCCGTTTGATCGCGAAATCGTCGGCAAAAAAGACGCGCCGGGACGCAAACGCGTGCAAGCGGTGGTTGAATCGCTGAAAAATCAAACTAAAAATCTAGTCAATGCAGCCAAAGAGCTGGGCATTAAGCGCCTGAATACCAGCGCTTAAGCCACAAAAATAGACACGCCAAACCTCAGCCCTCGGGCTGGGGTTTTGTCATTATTAGGGAAACAAGATGAAAACCAAACTCACCCTTATCACCTGTTTGCTCGCAGGCTCGGTGCTTGCCGTTGAAGGCGCTGCGCAGCTCGCCGCGTTTGACCCGGCCGAGGAAACACCGGGCGGAGAAGTGGGCACCATCGACGATCATGGCAAAAATGCTTTCTCCTTGCCCTACCCCGGCCTCTCCGATCAGCAAAAAACCGATTTTGTCGTCGGCAATTCTTTCTTTAAAAAGGCTTGGGTAGAAGCACCATCGTCGACCAAGGCGCGCGATGGCCTAGGCCCGCACTTTGTCGCCCAATCGTGCGGTGCTTGCCATACACTCGATGGTCGCGGCGCACCGCCCGACTTTAAAAATGGCATCCAGCAAGATCAACCAATGGCCTTGCTGATTCGCCTGTCGATTCCCGGCCAAAAGCCTGATCCAGTCTACGGTGGGCAACTGAATAATCGCGCCATTCCCAATGTGAAGCCCGAGGGCAAAGTGCAGATTAAGTACGAGCCGATCGCGGGGCAGTTTGCCGATGGCACCAAGTACGAATTGCTCAAACCTCAGTACCACATCACCGATCTAGCCTACGGGCCTATGCATAAAGACGTGATGCTCTCCCCCCGTATTGCTCCGCAGATGATTGGGCTAGGGCTACTAGAGGCGATACCCGAGACCGACATCCTTGCCAATGCGGCCAAACAAAAGGCCGACAACAAAGGCATCGCAGGCGTGCCCAACTACGTGTACGACGCCTTTGCCAAAAAAGAGCTGATCGGCCGCTTTGGCTGGAAAGCCAATGTCGCATCGATTGGCCACCAAAGCGCGGGGGCTTTCTTGGGCGATATTGGCATTACATCGAGCGTTAATCCGAAAGAAGACTGCATGCCGGCGCAAAAAGACTGTAAAAAATCGCCTAGCGGCGGTAAACCGGAGATTGACGACAAAACGCTGAAACAAGTGATTTTGTATTCACAAACGCTGGCCGTACCCACCCGCCGCGACGCCGACAGCCCAGCCACGCTGCGCGGCAAACAGATTTTTAAAGACGCCAACTGCGTTAGCTGCCATACGCCAAGCTATAAAACGGGTGAATTTAAAGCGATTCCACAGCTCGCCAAGCAAACGATTTACCCTTATACCGATTTATTGCTGCACGATATGGGCGAAGGCTTGGCCGATGGTCGACCAGATGGCCGCGCCAATGGTCGCCAATGGAAAACGCCGCCACTATGGGGCCTGGGGCTGGTACATACTGTGAACGGGCACACGCGCTTTTTGCACGATGGTCGGGCGCGCAATTTAATGGAAGCAGTGCTCTGGCACGGCGGCGAAGCTGAAGCGAGCAAGCAATATGTGCTAAAACTGAACGCGGCAGATAGGGAAAACCTGTTGACCTTCTTAAATTCGCTTTAAGGGCATGCCATGAAACAACGTCAAATCGTTTTACTCATCTCTGCACTGCTTAGTGCACAAGTCATGGCGCAAACTGAAGGTGAATCCGATGGCCCTGTGCCTGATCCTGCGTGGGCGCAAGCTTGGCTGGATCAAGGTTATTTGCCGCGCCAGCAAGCGCTAACCCAAGCGGCTGATCAATTGGCCAGCAGCAGCGCGGCGCTGTGCGCTGCGCCCGATAATGCCAAACTGAATCAAGCGCGCAGCGCTTGGCAGGCAACCAGCACCGCATGGCGCGCACTCGATGGCGCACCAGCTGGGCCGATGGTTTTAGCGCGGCTGGGCCGCAAAATTGATTTTCGCCCAGTGCGCGTAGCTGAACTCGAAGCTGCGATCAATGGCGGCGCGAGCAATGTCGCTACGCAAGGTTTAGCCGCTGCGGAATACTTGCTGTGGGGCGATGCGCAGCCCAAAACCATTTTAGCCACGCTAAAAAATCCAACTCGCTGCGAGTATCTCGTCAAAACCAGCAAGGCAATTGCGTTAGAAACGCATACCCTAGATGATGGCTGGCGGATTTATCGCGAAGAGCTGGGCGCAGAAAACCCATTCTTTCGCCAGAATATGTTTTCTGAGCACGTGAACCTGATGCTAGCCAGCTTGACCGGTCTTGCCAAACGTATGCCGACGGCCGAGACAGTCAACGCCGAGCAATTTGCTGAATGGCGCAGCAATAGCGCTAAAGCACAGCTACTTGCGCAACTCAGCGGTTTTGCCACGGCGATGCAAGGCGTAAATCGTCAACTCAACGAGTCAGGCAGCAAGGCACTGGCCCAAAAGATGCAAAGCGACATTAGTGCGGCGCAAAATGAATGTGGCAAGCTACCTGACGCATTAGACAAAGCCAGCAGCAAAGCGCGCATGAACTGCAATAAAGCCATCGTGCAGCTTAAAAAACGCCTGCAAGACGAAATTGCTGAAAAACTAGACCTGAGTTTAGGTTTTACTGAGGGCGATGGGGATTAAGTCATGCTCAATCGCCGCGATTTTCTGCGCAGTTCGCTGCAAATAACTGCATTATCACTCCTCAATCCTCCAGCCTTGGCCGCTAACAGCACGCCGACTTTATTAAGTGCCGATTGGGCAAACGAGGGCAGCATCAGCGCTCCGAGCTTTGGTGCGCTAGGTGGTAAACGGGTCATGCTACCCAGCCGTGGCCATGCGATTTTGCCATTACCAAATGGTGAGGCCATCGTCGTGAGCCGGCGGCTGGGCCTCTGGTTGGCACGGATCAATTGGCAGCGCGGCGAAGTGCTTCAGATGGTTGACGCTGCGTTTGATCGGCATTTCTTTGGTCATGGCTTACTCACGCCCGATGGCTCAACGCTATTGACCACTGAGAATAATGATGACACCAGCGCAGGGCTGATCGGGATTTATGATGCAGTGAGTTTAAAGCGCTTGGGCGAAATACCATCCGGTGGTATTGGCCCACATGAATTGCTATGGCTAAGCCCGGGCAAGATACTAGCCGTTGCCAACGGTGGTATTTTAACTTTACCCGAAACAGGCCGTACCAAATTGAATCTGGGCGCGATGAGCGCTAGTATCACCTTGCTTGAATGGCCTTCGGGCAAGGTAATTGACCAATTTAGTTTGAGCGATAAAGCACTGAGCTTGCGCCATTTAGCCTTAGCAGCCGACGGCACGCTCGGAATCGCCATGCAGGCGGAGTACCCCAACGCCAAGCAGCATCGTGATGCGCCATTATTAGCGCTATTAAACCCGCAATCAGGCCGGCTAACAGTGGCGGCGCAAAGCGAAGGCTTGATGGGCTATGGGGCGAGTATTGCCGCTGTCGGCAATGAGTTTTTAATCACTGCGCTGCGCGGTAATCAACTGGGGCGTTGGCGCAGTGATGGCGCGCCCTTGCCCACCCTTTCACTTCCTCGTCCAGCGGGAATTGCTAGCCACAACAATACAGCATGGATTAGCAGTGAGAATGGGGGCATCTACCAGTATCAACCACAAGATCAGACGCTTAAAGCGCTAGATGGCTATACCCAACAAAAGTGGGATAACCATCTGGTGATTGCCGCTTAATCGTCATCATCATGGTGATGGCGACGGCGTGGTCGATAATCATCGTCATCGTATTTACGCCATTTTTTATCGTGGCGGCGATACGTGTCGTAATACCATCGATCTTGTACAAAATAGACCGGCCTCGCACAAGCCCCATAGCGATCACAATGCCGATTCCAATGCTTGGCATGACCAGGAGGTACACGCAAATACATCGGCGGATAGGCATAGCGGGCGCGATGAACAATAATCGGTTGCTCGTAAATGACACGCGGACGATAGCGATCACCTAACTCAATTTGCCCGTAAAAATTCGGGTCGCCAATCCGGACTGAAACACCAATATCGGCGGCAAATACGGCACCGGTGAGTAGCGATAAAACAAAGGCGGTCAAAGCCACCTTGATCGATGAAATTCGCATCATCGTTCTCCTTCAAGTGTTTCGGCCCATTATCCGTAAGGGAAGCTGAATCGAGGATGAATAGCCGATGTGAGCGCTAACACACTCAAAGAAGCAGGAGATGACGCGAGGAGATACTGCGGTACACTTAGTCGCTAGGCAAAATGCCAACGTCTATGATCTTGCCATTCTGGTCGGTGATGCCACGCAAAGTGACCCCATACGCCTGAAAGCCCAAGCGCAAATCGTGCGGACGATAGTCAAGGCAATCGTGCTGGTGGCCGTGAAAAGTTTTTTTCACCCCCAGCTTATGCGCCAACTGATCGAGCGCATGAAAACCATATGGATGGCAGCTAGGCGCTTCATGCGTGACCAAAATATCAGCTTGTTCTTGCGCGAGCGCTTGGTAGTCCGTATAGAAAATCGTACTACGATGCTTGCGCGGCAAACCGCCACGCCAGTAATTGCTTTGCCCGCAATGCGCTAAATAATGTGCCTGACTTGGGTAATTTGGATGCGCGGGCGGCATCCAAATTTGGCCACGAAAAATCCCCCCCAGCCCCGCTACGCGTACACCTGCAATTTCAACCACGCGACCATGCAAATTGCGATCGGCCAACTTGGAGTCAAACAGATTGGTATAGTCGTAAAAGGTATCTGTATCGTGGTTTCCGTGGATATACCACACCTCAGTGAGGTCTAAAATTTCGGCCAGTACCTCATTCAGAGGTTTTGGTGCTTGAATATCGCCAAGCAATACAATGGCGTCCGGTCGATGCTCACGCACCGCGCGGATCACATGCTCAAACCGACCATGCGTGTCGCCACAGAAGAAAATCATCGCTTGCCCAAATCCAATATCAGCCCAAATGCTATTGTATTGCAAAAATAGTAGTGTCAGATGCTCAATTCACTGTAAATCATCATCAAAACCGCGTAAGTCTCTATTTAGCTGGACTCAAGGAGTCGCGATCACGCTAAGCTGGCCGATTTGACGTTACTGCGTAAGCAGCGTAGGCTTCCACGCCCTTTCCATTGTTCGTTTTCGTTGCCAAAGAATGCAATCCGCATTTCTTTTGCGCGCGCGTCTATTCACATGACTCAAAAATTTGCTTCTGCTTGCGGTATCGATTTTGGCACCTCCAACTCAACCGCAGGGATAGTGGCCGCCAGTGGCGCACATTTGCTAGCGCTGGAAGAAGGTAAATTAACTTTACCTTCTGCTGTTTTCTTCAATGTAGAAGAAGACACCATGGCATTTGGGCGAGCAGCGCTAGCTGAATACCTTGAGGGCTATGAGGGCCGCTTAATGCGCTCGATGAAGAGCCTACTCGGCAGCAGCTTGATGGATGCCGGTACCGAAATTGGCGGGCGCCATTTGTCATTCAAAAATTTGATTGGCCAACTTATCGGTGAAGTAAAACGCCGCGCCGAACAATCGGCATCTCAACAGTTTGATGCTGTGGTGCTAGGCCGCCCAGTTCATTTTGTCGATGACGATCAAGCTGCAGACGATCAAGCTCAAGCCACATTGGAAGAAATTGCGCGTGGACTAGGTTTTAAAGAAGTCAGCTTTCAGTTCGAGCCGATTGCTGCGGCGCATGATTACGAACAACGCATCGAAAAAGAAGAATTAGTCCTGATTGTCGATATTGGCGGCGGCACTTCCGATTTCTCACTCGTGCGTCTATCACCTGAACGCAGGGGTATGGCCGACCGATCATCAGATTTGTTGGCTAGTGGCGGGGTACATATTGGGGGTACAGATTTTGATAAGCGCCTATCACTCTCTGGCGTGATGCCAGAGCTAGGCATGGGCTCTTTACTGAGCAATAACGCCGAATTTCCCAATAGCGTATTTTTTCAACTCGCCACATGGCATACCATCAATTTTGCCTATACACGCAAAATGTGGCGCACTTTTCAGGATATTTCGCCCGAAGTCGTCGATAAAATTCGCTTTGAGCGGCTATTGAATGTGGTACGACATCAAGCGGGTCATCATTTGGCGATGCGCGTTGAAGCGGCCAAAATTGCACTATCCGATCAATTGATGACCGAATTGGATTTGGCAGAAGCTGAAAAAGGTTTGGTGGCACAAATTAGTCGCGGTACGTTTGAAAATGCAATTGCGCAAGAGACACGTCGCGTTTGCAACGCCGCGCTGGCAACCTTGAGCCAAGCCGGTGTTGCCCCTGAAGCGGTCAACACCTTGTTCTTCACTGGCGGCTCGTCAGCCGTACCGGCGCTACGCCATACCTTAGCAGCAGCCTTTCCAAGCGCGCGTACTGTTGAAGGGGATCACTTTGGCAGTGTGGGATGTGGTTTAGCTGTGGTTGCTCAGCAACGCTATGGTTAATGATGCGCTATGCTGCTCGGCACCGAATGCGCTTGCTCAGCCAACTGCCGCAGTGAAGCCAAGTTTTCTTTCATCCATGGAATCACATCTTCAGCGCGCATTAAATTACCCGCCAAGGCGCCTTGGGCTGAGTGACAACCCATTTGACGCAAAAATGTCCAGTCTTGGAGTGTATTGAGTCCCTCGGCGTGCACGTTCATATTCAGCTGCCGCGCTAAACGAACTGTATTCTCGAGCAAAATGGGCAGCAGCGAATCATGCTCACGCTGAGCCAAGGCATCGCAAGCCAAGACCAAGTGATTAAACGGCACTTGCCGTACTTGCTTGACCCAATCAAATTCCAATGCGCAATCGCGAATCGCCAAGCCCACATTTTGAATGCGTAATAAATTAAGAGCACTTAAATGCTGGGTAAATTCACCATCATTCAGCGGCATCTCGATTTCAAAAGTCAACTTTGTTTCCAGAATACCTAAATCCTGAATTTGGTTGAGTAAATTACGGGCGTGCAGCGCTCGGCTCATACTTTGCCATGGCAAATCGAGCTGTACAGCCATCGAAGATCCACTCGACTTCCAAGACTGAATTTGCGCGAATACTTCTTCATGATGCTGCTGCATTGTTTGCAGAAAAAGTCGGTCGGATTGAATTTCAAGCGCGTATTGACGTGGGCTGAGCATACCAAGCTGCGGATGAATCCAAACCAAACGGGCCACTAAATGATGGATGAGCCCTGTATCGAGCGATACGCATGGTGTATAGCGAGTTTGTAAATTACCACGCGCCGCCTGAAAATCTTCGGAACTCAGACTTGTGATTGCCGCATTTATCTGCACTTGTGGCGAGAAGCGCAATGATTTAAGGGCCTGCTCTTGTAGCGGTTTTTGAATCGCTTGAATAATGTTCAAGCCCAACTGCAAGCCCATTTGGCTAACCGATTCAAGTAATCCCAATTCACGTGAACTCAAAATGCAGATGGGTAAGGTCAGCTTTAACCGAGCAAGCTCTTGCAATAAATCAATCCCATTCAAGCCAGGCATTTCTAAGTCAAGCAATAACAAATCGAGCGACTCATCACCCAATTGCTTTAATTTTAGCAATGCCTCCAGCCCATCGGAAGCCATCTCAACAACCGACCAGCCCTGTGCAGTACACAGATCTACAGCGAACTGAAGTTGTACTTTTGAATCGTCAACCACCATGATGCGCATCGGTTGATTGTTCGATAGCTCAGGCATACTCACTGTTGCACTCCGATCAAGCGGTCATTCAATATAGATGAAAATACAGTGAATTGAGTCAATCACTGCTGATTGTTAACGATAACGAGCAATCGAATTGGCAACCTCTTCCAAGGCGATCACTTCTGAGGCGCCGCCTTGTAAAATGGCCTCTTTAGGCATACCAAACACCACACAGGTTTCTTCATTTTGCGCATACGTAATCGCGCCAGCATCGCTCATTTCCTTCAACCCCTTCGCGCCATCGTCGCCCATGCCTGTCAAAATATAGCCCACAGCATTGGGACCTGCCGCTAAGGCGGCAGATCGAAATAACACATCGACCGATGGGCGATGACGGGTAATCAGCGGCCCATCCATCACCTCCACATAGTATTGACTCCCACTGCGCCGAATCACTAAATGTTTCCCCCCCGGCGCAATTAAGGCCAAACCGGGCAAAATTTTGTCGTTATTTTGCGCTTCACGCACTTCGATCTCGCACAAGCTATTGAGCCGGGTGGCAAAGCTGGCGGTAAAACGTTCGGGCATATGCTGCACAATCGCCAAGCCGGGGCAATTGCTCTTCAATCTGGGCAAAATCGCTTCCAAGGCCTGCGTTCCGCCCGTTGATGTACCAATCGCAATAATTTTGGCCGTGGCGGGGATGCGCTCCGCCTGACTGGGGGCTTGGAGTAGCGAGTCGGCGCTCAATTTGGGTGAGCCCATGCGCTCATTCATGCCGCTAAATTTACTCGCTGCTTGCTGGGCAAAACTGGAGCTGGAAGCCGAAGCTGGGGCCACTGGCGTGGCGCGCTTAAAAGGATCGCTTGGGCTAGGTTTCGTCGGTAGCGGCTTGGGTTTACTGGGGGGAGGAACGAGCGCTTCGGTACGCACTCGTGACATTTTGGCCTGCGCAGCGGCACGAATTGCGGTGATTAAATCGGCACTCGAATCTTGAATATAATCCTTAAACCCAATAGCGGGCTTGTTGATCACCCCCAAGGCGCCAGCAGAAAGTGCCTGCATGGTCAAATTAGCATTCTTTTCAGTAAGCGACGAACAAATCACCACGGGCGTGGGACGCTCCGCCATAATTTGTTTAAGAAAGGTAATTCCATCCATGCGCGGCATTTCGATATCAAGCAATAACACATCAGGCCATTGCTTATTCATTTTTTCCCGAGCAAAAATTGGGTCAAATGCGGTCGCAATCACTTCAATATCACGCTCTTTGCTGAGGACTTCCTGCACTAACTGCCGCACGATTGATGAATCATCGACAATCATGACTTTAATGGCCATGTCGTTTCTCCCGCGCATGATGACGGTTGGTTTTAAAGCGGCCGATTAAGTCATCAAGATCCCGCGTTTGCGCCGCCAAGCTACTCGCAGCCAAACTGAGCTTTTCAGATTGCTGGGCATTTTGTTGCGTTACTTGCGCCAATCGCATCAGATTATGACTTGCATGCTGCAAACTACTGGTTTGCTCTTTCGATGCATAGTTAATTTCATCGATCAGGTCGGCCACTTCGGGCGACATATCAAGCAAGCGTGATAATAACTGGCTGTGCCGAGTGTTTTGATGCACCGTCACCAAGGTTTGCTCGAGCGCCGAGCTATTTTGCTCGACAGCAATCGCCTGCTCATTGGCATTACGCGCCAATTCTGCCGCGGCCTGATCCACCTGCCCTGAAAGCTTCTCAAGCGCTCGGCTGGTGTGAATGACATTCACGATATGATCGGAGAGTTGCTCCACCATAGTCTGCAAATGCGACAAAATACTTGGCGAATAATGATTGGGAATTTTAACGGTGAGATCACCTTCGGCCACCGATTTTGCGATGACTTCAACATAGCGCGGCTCTCCACCAATTTGGCGTAGTACGCTCGATAAAATAAAGTACAAGGCCAAAAATAACAGCACAATGCACAAGATAATCAGCCGCACTATTTGCTGCCGCGCCTGTGCTAAATCTGCCAAGGTGGCTTTGGCGTCTTGCGACTGTAGCACTGCATAGCTGTGAGCGTGGGTTGCAATTTGCGCCTGCAATGCGTCGGTAAAGGGCTGATCAATGCCTTTGACTAAGCTATCCACCTCCAGCGCGGATGCGGGGTTATTCACATCGATGCGCTGCAAAGCTTGCCGATACGATTCGCCCAAATGCTTGTGCGCCAGTATTAAGGCATCGAAGTCCTGTTGCTGCTGTCGGGTCAAGCCGGCCATGTCGCGGGCGCTTGTTAGAGCGTGCTGCACTTGCCGCTCAAAAGTCATAAATTTATCTTTCTGTGTGGCATATTCCTGCGGCTTTGATGCGCGCAGCAGCATATTTTTCCAACTCTGCACTTGCTGCTTAAACATTAAGCCGCCATCAAGCAAGGCTTTGTCGGCTTGAGTAATCACACGCATATGTTCTTGGCGAGCTTCTTCACGATCCAGCAGCTGTTGGAAAGTCCAGAGAGCGAATAATCCCAGTAGCAACATCAATATCAGGCTGAGGAGCGCCAAACCGCAGAACTTCGCCTTTAAGCTCAATCTGTTCATCACTACCCCATTAAGGTATGCAACCAAAGATCAGTATTGGCAATGCATTGATAGCAATACCTATAGATCTCGCAGCCGTTTACCTTCAGATTTAATCCAAGGAATCAAGGCTTCACCAGGCATTGGTTTTGCCGCTAAATAACCCTGTGCAATATCACAACCCAAATCTTTTAATAACTGCCAATCTGCCGGCGTTTCTACGCCTTCGGCCACACAGCTCAACCCCATCGTACGTGCGGTATCAATCGCGATATTCACCATATGCTCTAGCTGCAAGCTTTCACTGGCGCCATCGACAAAAGAGCGATCAATTTTTAGCTCAGTAAATGGAATCCGTGATAACTGCTGCATTGAGGAAAAACCGGTGCCGTAATCATCAATTGAAAGACCAAAGCCTTTTAAGCGCAGCCGCGCTAAAGTGGTCAACGATAAGGCCACATCGGCCATGACTGCAGTTTCAGTAATTTCCAGCGTAATTTGTTTTGGGGACACGCCAGCCTTTTCGACCATCGAACTAATTTGCTCGACCAAGGATAAATCGGTCAAAGCACCCGCCGATAGGTTGATCGCAACGGTTAACGTTAAGCCATAACTCGCCCAATAATCGAGCCAGTGCAAGGTGTATTCGAGCATTTGCAGGGTGATATCATGAATCAAGCCATGCTCTTCAGCCATTGGGATAAAGTCGTCAGGGTAAATCATCCCTTTCTCTGGATGTTGCCAACGAACTAGCGCCTCTACACCTTTGATCATGCCATTTTTCAAAAAAATCTTGGGCTGGAAATAGGCGACAAATTCTTTATTGACAATCGCATGCACAATATCTGCAACCGTCACGACGACTTTAGGCTGATGCACAAGCGGGGCTTTTGGAATCACGCGTTGACGATAACGTGTTAAAGCGGCGTTTAACTCATCGCTATTCAATGGTTTTTGTAATGCATCCACGACCGGCAAACCATAAGCCTTCACCATCGTTTTTACCGACGACAATAAGGCAATTTCACGGGCACTGAGAATCAGCAAGGCACTGTATTGATTCGTTTCGGCTAACTTCTGAATCAGCGAAATGCCATCCATCACCGGCATATCCAGATCGACAATCATTAGGTCAGGCAACGATGGCATTGATTTCAATAATTCCAAGGCATGCAGACCATCGTAAGCGACGCCCAATACCTGTAACCCACAGTCTTGGCAGACCTCTGCCGCATGTTGGTTTTGGATTTTGGAGTCATCGACCACAATGACCGTTTTTAATTGCGGATGTGGGGTTGGCATGTCCCGTTTCACCTTGGATTAGCCGAGTTTTGCAATGGATTGCGTAATTTGCGCCAATGGCATCACTTCTGCCGCGGCACCCAATTTGATCGCCTCTTTAGGCATCCCAAAAACAACGCAGCTTTTCTCATCTTGCGCGATAGTGTGTGCTCCGACGTCGTGCATTTCTTTTAAACCTTTCGCACCATCATCCCCCATTCCGGTCATGATGATGCCCCAGGCGTTGCGGCCAGCCGATTTCGCGGCAGAGCGAAACAATACATCCACCGAAGGGCGGTGGCGGCTCACCGGCGGGCCATCAATTACCTCGACATGATAAAAAGCGCCACTGCGTTTAATCGTCATATGGCGGCCACCAGGGGCGATAATCGCGCGTCCCGGGATGATCCGATCTCCATCAACCGCCTCTTTGACTTCAATTTGGCAAATTGAATTCAAACGTTTGGCAAAGGCCGCAGTAAATTGCTCTGGCATATGCTGCACAATCGCAATACCGGGGCAGGTACGGGGTAATTGGGTCAAGATCGACTCCAGCGCTTGTGTGCCCCCCGTCGACGTTCCAATCGCAATAATCCGCTCGGTCGTAGAAAACACTGCCTTGCCCGTTGGCGCAGCCAATACTGCATCGGCACTGAGTTTAGCGCGGACATTCGGAATGACCGCCGCCGCACCATCCGTTGATTTATTCACTAATTTGGCAGTCGATCCGGCATGAACTTGACTCATTTTTGCCATTGATGCGCCGCGCACTGCATCAATCAGCATTTTGCTATTTTCTTCCAGAAAAGACTTCACCCCACCCGTGGGTTTGGCAATCACATCGACAGCACCAGCCGCTAAGGCCTGCATACTGACGTCTGCGCCTTTTTGCGTGAGCGAGGAACAAATCACCACTGGCGTGGGGTGAGTACTCATCAAATGCTTCAAAAAGGTAATGCCGTCCATTTTTGGCATTTCCACATCGAGCACAATCACATCGGGCCAACGTTTTTTCAGTTTTTCCATTGCCATGATGGGGTCATGCGCCACATCCATCACCTCAATGCCGCTGGCACTATTGAATACCTGAGTCAGCACCTGCCGCACCACGGCCGAATCATCGACCAGCATGACTTGTATCGCCATTTTGCTTCCCCTCCCCCAATGCGGGCATCACATTGCAGGGGATTATTGTATTTTTTGATAAATTCCAGCTTGAATCAGTTTTAAATTGGAAAATATCCCCGTAATACTTTCTGAGTGGCTAATGATGAGATAACCATTGGGCTGCAGCCTTTGCA
This sequence comes from Chitinibacter sp. SCUT-21, assembly GCA_041874755.1. NCBI lineage: Bacteria > Pseudomonadati > Pseudomonadota > Betaproteobacteria > Neisseriales > Chitinibacteraceae > Chitinibacter > Chitinibacter sp. SCUT-21. Next base: position 2,296,077 of record CP102611.1, on the reverse strand, counting down.
GACACCGTTGCACCACTTTCATTTTGGTGTCCGCATCAAAATATATCAGCACATTGCGCAAGAAAATCACATCAAATGGCGCCATACTGGGCAAATCTTCGTTCAAATTGATCACTTTAAAATCAACACGGTGACGTAATTCCCGCATGATTAACAGGGTATTCGCCTGCTTACCCTGCCCTTTTAAGCAATACTCTTTCAAATAGTTGCGTGGAATACCATCGCAGCGATTCATCACGTAATGGCCCGCCCGCGCTTTATCCAGAACGGGCTGACTAATATCGGTGCCCAACAATTGCCAATTGCCATTCATTCCCATGCAATCAGAGAGCATCATGGCAATGCTCCAGACCTCTTCCCCGCTGGAAGCCGCCGCACTCCAAATCCGCAAAACTTGCGAATTGGGGCGTGGACGCATTAGGAATAGCCTCAGCCATTCAAAATGCTTGGGCTCTCGAAAGAAAAATGTTTCGTGGGTCGTGAGTAAATCCAGCGCGATTTGTCGCTCGGCCTCTTCATCTTTGTGCGTCAAAATCCGAAAATAGGCTTCAAACGTATCGACTTTGCGTGCTTGCAGGCGACGCATCAAGCGCTGATTGACCAAGGTTTTTTTGATGTCGGCCAGGTGTACGCCTGTTTGTGCCTTCATCCACTGGCTATAGCGCTGAAACGTCGCATCGCTCAAATTCATAGCCCATCATGCTCCGCATTGCCATGCTCACTCGCGATCTCCTCGGCGAACTCCAAGCTAGCCTCATCGATCATCGCCAATTGCGACATTTCTTCCACCGACAAGGCACGACTCAAATCAAGCAATACAACGAACTTGTTTTGCACCTTTGCCATGCCAGCAATAAAGTCGCTGCGAATGTGATTGCCAAATTGCGGCGCGGCAACGATGTCTGAATCGGGAATCGCCAGTACTTCATGCACAGCATCCACTAACACACCAAAATATTGCTGCTGTCCTTCGTGCTCAACTTCAACAATCACCACGCAAGTACGGCGTTGTACCATGGTTTCACCCTTGCCAAAGCGCAGCGATAAATCAATCACCGGCACGACAGCTCCGCGCAAATTCATCACCCCACGCACAAAGCTAGGCATCATTGGCACTTGGGTCATTGGCATATATTCCAATAACTCTTTGATCGCCAAAATACCGATGGCAAAGGTTTCGCCGCACAATTGAAAGGTTAAATATTGGGAAATATCCAAATGCACTTCAGTGGCTGCGCTTTGATTTTTTCCCGTTTTGAGGGCTAATGCTCCCATCATGCTTCTCCTGTTTGATGTGCAAATCGTGGCGGTGCAACTCGCGCACCGCTTGCTTGACCATCATTAGAAACGGGTGAAATCACCTTCATCCACATCCGAACTGCTTTTATTACCTAGCACATAACTTTTTGTCACCGCGGTGGAGCCGTTATTCGCATTGCTACGACGCGCACCATTACGCCGACGCATTGGGGTGTCATCAATGCGGAAGAAGGAAATCAAATCTTGCAGGTTCTCGGCCTGACCGCTCAACTCTTCTGCGGTAGATGCCAATTCTTCGCTCGAAGACGAGTTTTGCTGGGTGGCAGTATTAATTTGCTGCACAGCCGAATTAACTTGATTCACCCCAGTGGCTTGTTCGGTGGCGGCGGCGGAGATTTCCTGTACCAAATCAGCCGTTTTCGAGCTAGAGCGCACCATCTCTTCGAGCAATTCACCGGCGCGTTCAGCCAGTTTCACGCTGCTGCTGGCCACCTCGCCAATGTCTTGCGCCGCCACTTGGCTGCGCTCGGCCAATTTACGCACTTCGGCCGCTACCACGGCAAAGCCTTTACCTTGCTCGCCAGCACGCGCAGCCTCAATCGCGGCGTTGAGCGCGAGCAGATTCGTTTGATAGGCAATGTCATCGATAATGCTGATTTTGTCGGCGATTTGGCGCATTGCAGTCACGGTATGGCGCACAGTTTCGCCACCGTCAGCCGCTTCGCGCGCGGCTTTATTGGCGATGCTTTCGGTAACTTTGGCGTTGTCGCTGGTTTGATTGATGGATGAAGACATTTCCTCGATCGAGGCCGAAGTTTGCTCCACGCTGGCCGCCGATTGCGCCGACGTTTGCGACAGCGATTGCGAGGTTGAGCTCAGCTGAATCGAGGCAGACGACAAATTATCAGCACTGGATTTCACATCGCTAATAATATTGCGCAGCTTTTCCAAGGTTTGGGCAATCGACGCAGCCAAGCTGGAGTTGTCTCCCGGTTTTAAATCAACCTTAACCATCAAATTGCCATTCGAAAATTCGCGCATAATTTCGGCCACATAATGCGGCTCGCCGCCCAAGGTGCGAGTCAGGTTGCGCACAATCAGGAATACGATCAAACAAGCGGCTGCAATGGCGACTGCGGCCACGGTGATTAATTGATTGACTGAGGAGTTGTATTGGAGTTGTGCTTCTTTTGCCGCTTCGTCATTAATCGCGGTTTCTAAATCTGCCATTTTATCAACAGCGTCATTTAGAGTTGCATTCAGTGGGCTCGATTTAGCAAGCAATAAGGCCTTTGCTTCTTCGGTACGATCTTGCGCCCCTAATACAATAGTTTGATCCGCAGACGCACGCGCCTCAGGCAATAATTTTTCAATTTCGGCAAGGATTTCTTTTTCATCAGGTCGTCCCGTCTGAGAAATTTTATCCTTTAGATTTTTTAAACCTTCGTCCCAACGCGCTTTGGCTTTATTGTACGAATCAACGGCTTTTTGGTTGGCCGCCTCATCATCGGTCACAATGATCACGGTGCGATAATGCGCGCGCATTTCTTGCCCTGCCGCAACCATCTTTCTGGCGTTGGCCATTTTGTAGTTATTGTCATTCACAATTTCACTCAAGCTTTCATTGAGCGAGCTATATCCGCGCATGGCAACAAAAACACACAATACCAATAGGGCCAGTACAATACCGAAGCCCAAAATCAAACGGGTGGCAACCGACATTTGCTTGTTCATGTTCATCTCCAAAACCAGATTATATTCATTGGGTATAAGCCAACAAGCCAATAAAATAAAGGCATATATAGATATACCCGTTGGCTATCTTTTACTTCGATACTTCAGCTGAATGATTAAAAGCTTCACTTTCTTTTTGGGTTGCAAATTGAATCAATGAGGGAACGTCTAAAATCAGTGCCACTTCGCCCGAGCCCAAAATGGTTGAGCCGCTAATTGCCCGTAGATGACTAAAGAGGGTGCCAAGTGGCTTAATCACGGTCTGGAATTCGCCCAACAAACTATCAACCAACAAGCCTGCTTTGCTCTCGCCATAATTGACGACGACCACATTTTGGCGCTTGCCCGGCGGCTCACCCAATTCGAGAAACTCGCTCAGGTTCAAGACGGGCAAAACTTCGCCGCGCAAATTCAGGTAAGCGTGGGTGCCGTCCGAGCTAATGTCGTCTGGCAGCTCGATACATTCGACGACGACTTCGAGCGGAATCACAAAGGTTGATTTGCCAATCTGCACCAAGAAGCCGTCGATAATCGCCAAGGTTAGCGGCAGGCGAATCCGAAAATGCGTGCCTTCACCCACAACAGAATCGATATCAATCGTGCCGCGCAATGCTTCCAAGCCCCGTTTGACAACATCCATCCCGACGCCACGACCCGAAATATTGCTCACTTGCTCGGCGGTAGAAAACCCAGGCTCGAAAATCAGCTTATACACATCGCTATCGCTCAATACTTGATCTGCACTGATCAAGCCATTGCTGATGGCTTTAGCGAGAATTTTGTCCTTACGCAGGCCGCCACCATCGTCGGCCACTTCAATCACAATACTGCCTGACTCGTGGTAGGCATTGAGCCAGACATTACCAACTACCGGCTTACCCGCTTGCTCGCGCATATCGGCCGCTTCAATGCCGTGATCGATCGCGTTGCGCACAATGTGCATTAGTGGATCGCCCAGCTTTTCCACCATCGATTTATCCAACTCGGTTTCCGCTCCACTGATATGTAGCTCGATGTTTTTGCCTAATTCTTTGGATACATCACGCACCACGCGTGGAAAACGGCCAAAAATCTCGCCGATCTGCACCATACGCATCGATAAAGTGCCGGCACGAATTTGCTCGATCAAGCTGGCGATGGTGGCTGTCGATTCAATTTGCGCACTTTGCCCCGATTTGCGCGCGATCAGATTCGCGGCTGCCCCAGCAATGACCAACTCGCCGATTAAATTAATCAAATTATCCAGCTTGCTCGCTTCAACTTTGATGAACTTGGTCTCGCTGGGCTTAGCCACTTTTTGCTCGGTTTTCACCACCACGGCACCGCTAGCAATTTTGGCCGCTAGCGCAAAGGTGCGTTCAGGTGCGACGGCGTCTTCGCTCGCCATCGCCGACGGCGTTGGCGCAAATGCCACCGCATGATCAACGCCAATTCCCAACTTCAGCCACGCCTCAGCCACGGCCTGGCACTCCTCGGGCGATTGACCAGCCGTAATCAATTGGAACGAGGTGGCTGCCTCATGCAAGGGAATAATATGGATTTGGCTATCTTCGCGCACGAACTCGAACACGTCGTATAACTTTGCTAATTCCACTTCGCCGGCAAAAATCAGCTCGTAGCGCAAATAATTCACTTCGGGATCGAATGCTTCACCCTGCGGAAAACGCGTAAGAACCGGCTCGATGGCAGAGATTTGGCCGATCGATTTGAGATAGCGAATAAACGACAGCGGATCCATGCCGTTACACAGCACATCCCCTGCAAAGCGCAAGGACAACAGCCAACTATGCGCCGCCACCGCCTCAGTAGGCTCGCTCTGCACCACGTCGGCAGCGGCAGTTACGCCGGTATGGCGTTGGTAATATTCTTTCAGCTCTTCGATTAAGGGCGGATGCTGAATGGCTTGTAGCTGCACGCGATCATCAATCACGGCCAACATCGCCTTTACATGATCGTGACATTGCAGCAATAAGCCACTGAGCTCATCGTCAAATTGCAGCTCGCCCGAACGCAGTGCATCCAAAATATTTTCTGCTTCGTGCGTGAAATACACAATCGGCTCTAGGCCAAACAGACCCGATGAGCCTTTGATGGTATGCATGGCCCGGAACATAGCATTGAGCTGCTCATCATCGGGCTGGTTGCCTTGCACCTCCATCAAGATGCTTTCCATCGCGATCAGTAGCTCGTTGGCTTCATCCAGAAAAGCGGGGATGGCGTGATCATAATCTTGACTCATGATGTAGCTCCAAAATCAGCCGGGAACGAGGCGTGCAGCCCTAGCAAGCCGATCACGTCTTTTATGGCATGCGATGGGTTGAGCAATTGCACAGGTCGATTGAGACGCACACCTTCGTGTTGCAGCCAGATCAAGATTTGCAGCAAACTGCTATCGGCCTCGGTAATGTGCGATAAATCGACCACAATCTCTTGCTCCGAATCTTTCAACGCCTGTACAAACAGTTGGTGCGTTTCACCTGCTTGATAAATGGTTTGCTCACCGTCAAGCGTAATGGTTTTCAGCATGACAACCCCCTATGGCAAAACCAATTTGGCAATGGCATCGAGCAAGATTGGCGGCTGAAATGGCTTAACGACCCAAGCGCGGGCACCTGCAGCTTTACCCGCAGCTTTTTTGCTCTCGTCGGCCTCGGTGGTCAGCATAATCACGGGGGTGAATTTATAGGCTGCCATTTGTTTCAATTGGCTAACAAAGGTAATGCCGTCCATATTGGGCATATTGACGTCGGAAACGATCAGATTGAATTTCTGGCCGTTGCATTTACTTAATGCGTCCTTGCCATCACACGCCTCGATGACATCGTAACCCGCGCCTTTGAGGGCAATACTGACCACGGTGCGCAAGCTGGATGAATCGTCCACAATCAGAATGGTCTTTGCCATACTGCCTCCTTAAAAGAAATCAACCGATGTTGCAGGGGTATTGCTCGTTGAGCCTGATGAACCATGATGCAGCGCCTTTTGCTCCATGGTGGTATAGGTGCGCTCTAGTTCGGTAAGCCATTGTTGCTTATCGGGCAAAACAAATTGAGCGCGGCTTAAATCGGCTTGGCTCATGTGCTCGTGCAATTTATTCATATTGGCGACTACGTGGCCTTGAATTTGGCTGACCCGATCTTGAAACTGCAAATTGACTAAGACATCTTCAACTTCGTGACTCACTGCGCGGCTTTCGGCCTCCAGCATTGCCACGTTTTCATTGAGTGAGACTGCCGCTTGCTGAAAGCTGGCAATCACGCCTTCGATCACTGATTCGGCGTTCGCAATCATGCGGCTTTCTTCCTCGGAGAGTTGCTGCGTCATCGATAGCGTGTTGCTCATCGCCTGATGAATCAGCTCTACTTTGCTGGTGATGTGTTTACCAGTGTCGCCCGATAGATTAGACAATTTGCGCACTTCATCGGCCACCACTGCAAAACCACGCCCGGACTCCCCCGCCCGCGCCGCCTCAATGGCGGCATTGAGCGCCAAGAGATTAGTTTGATTAGCAATGGCACTGACCGAGCTGGCCATGTTTTTTAATTCGCCGGTAAAGCTAGCTAATCCATGAATCTCGTTCAGCATCGATTCGCGAGCTTGCACCGATTGATTGAGCGAAGTCACGATGGCACTAAGCTGAGTTTGCGCATCAGTAATAATCTGCTGAATCGCGCCTTGGCCACCCTGGCCACCGCTCGACAACTGCACCGCACGATGCAATTGCTGATTGATTTCACTAAAACGTGTTGCCAAATTACCAATGGCATTTTCCGTTTGCTCGCGGCTGGTTTCGATATTACGCCGCCAAACTGGCAATAAATCGCGCAATAAGTCCTGCCAAGTTCGAGCAAACTCATCCAATGGGGATGCATGTGGTTTTTCTTCGCCGACCAAAGAGGCGATCGGCAGCGACTGGCTAGCGGCCCACACCGCAAACCCAGTCATCGCCAATACGATCAAGACCGCAACCCCCCACGGCGAGCCCATCAAAACAGCGCTAACTGCTAAAACGAGCCCCAATCCAATCCCTGCGCTAATGGTGCGTTTGCTCGACATGACATCACCTCAAAATGACTCTCTACCTCAAAGTTTTAGCAGAGCATTTTTAGTGGTGCTGACAAATCTCACCAATCGATGGAGGGAACAGGAAAATGGCAATCAATATCGCGCAATGAGTCGCAAAAAAAAAACCGTGGTCAACGACCACGGCTTAGATGTATAGCGCTACAAACTTTATTTCTAATAACCTATAGACATATACCTAGCTATAACGCGTAGATTTCATACCATCAACCAAGCGATCGCTATGCTGGGCAAAGTAAAACCATTCATTACCCGGATTGGCCGCGGGATTGGGGAACAAAATATAGCCATCGGCTGGTGCCGTTACCGCACTGCCGTCAGCACGATGACCAATGATTTCACCGGCCTGTAGCTTATCAAAGCTAGCCCAGGTTTTGACGAACGCATCGCCCACATCATGGCGGTCGATCACTTGAGTGAGCTTGAGTAATTCAAACTCGGTTTGCACTTGCGGCGCAGGCAAATCGGCCAGGTGCAGTTGCGCTATGGTATTGCGAATGGCTTGATAGGCGACTTCGGGTGCATCAGCGTCTAGGTGCTGACCACATTCGAGCGTGAGCGAAATCCCGCCGTGCGCGCGCGTGTATTCTGTCGTGCCAACGCCGTAGCTTGGATCGGTACTGAGCATCTGGGCACGCTCGCTGGCATTACTATTGGCTAGGCGGTGTTTGACGCCTTCGGCGTAGGTTTCCAACCAGCCTTCTACAATGCGTTTTGGCCCCAAGCGCACTGCCAGCGCTTCTTCTTCAGCAGCGCGGGCAAATGGCGACAATTCACCATCGTTGTTTTCTGGCCCGAGCATGATGAAAGGCTCGCCCGGCGGGTTAGTTGTTGAATGTAAATCGAGCAACACGTCTTGCTGCTCCAGAATCGGGCACAGCATATTGGCGATGCGATCTTCAAAATCATGCGGCAAAGCATTGGGGCGTAGATTGCGGTTTAAATTACGATCGCCATTACGTTCATTCTTGGCGTGCGCCAATGGATTGGTAATTGGAATAAAGGTAATTTGGCCACGCTGCAGCACCAATTCACCCGCATCGAGCTCGCGCATAATCCGCTCAATCGCGATCGGCCCGCAAATCTCATTGCCATGCACAGCCCCCAGCACCACCAGCTTCGGGCCCGCAGTCAGGCCGTGATAAACATAAGATTTGAGCATGTGCTGATGAATCATCGCAGCGGTTTCCACAAGAAAATCAAAGAGTCGCAATTATCGCGGGATTAAGAATAAATGGCGAGATGATGGCGCAAAAAATGTGAGGTTTTCTGAAAGTAAATCTTCAATATCATTCATGTTCCTGCTATCACTTGGTGGATTCAATCACTTTAAACACATCGCTTCGCCCCGCCCGTTTGGATTGGATCAATAAGCAGGCAAGTGCTATACCGATAGACATAAATTATCGGAATAGATTATGCGGGTCTTATTTCTGCTGCTATTTTCACTCACACTATTGTTCGCGCCAGCTCAGGCTCGAGCCAACCTAACGCTGATTGTCGGCAATAATCCACCATTCAATGACATACAAAACGAAAAGGCCAGTGGGATGGTTGTCAGCATCATCGAGCAATTGATGTCATACGCAGAGCTGAAATATAGATTTGTTCAATATCCTTGGGCCCGAGCACTTTCAACCGCACAAACTGAAACGGATACCTGCATTTTTAGTTTGGCACGCCTACCGATCAGGGAGGATGCTTTTATTTGGATCGGTCCGTTAGCACAGAACAAATGGACTTTTTTCGCACTCAGAGAGCGAAATCTAACGATAAAAACACTGGATGACGCGCGAAAATACTCGATTGGCGGGCAAAGAAAAGACGGTAAAGTACAATTTTTGGAAAGCAATGGTTTCACTGTTGATCTTGCGGCGGAGGAAGAGCAATCAATGAAGAAATTATATGCGGGTCACATTGATCTTGTTGCTGGTGGTTTATTTACAGCAAAACTGATCGCGCAATCAATTGGCGCCGACCCGCAAAAAATCAAACCGCTATACATATTTCATACGGCTGATTTGTATTTAGGGTGCAGTAAAAGCACGTCAGCATCACACATTACAAAATTAAAGGCCGCACTACAGCGCATGCGTAGCGATGGCAGCTTGCAGAAAATTACTGATCAATACTCGGCTGAATTCGAGCAGCCATAAAAAAAGCACCAATTAAGGTGCTTTTTCATTTGCCTTGGCTGCTATAGGCGAGCAGCCATAAGACCTTTATTTCTTAGACATCGCGTGACCGCCAAAGGCATTGCGCATCAGCGACAACATCTTCATCGCGTAATCGTCGTTACCGCGTGAAGAGAAGCGCGAGTACAAGCTAGTGGCCATCACAGGCGCAGGAACACCTAGCTCAACAGACTCCAGCACTGACCAACGACCTTCGCCTGAGTCTGGAACGAACGGATTGAGTGATTCAAGTTCAGTATCGTGCGAGAACGATTCCGCCACCAAGTCGAGCAACCAAGAGCGCACGACAGAGCTGTGGCGCCAAGTTTCAGCGATTTCAGCGACATCCAAATCGAATTCTTTTTTCGCCTTCAGCATTGCAAAGCCTTCAGCGAACGCTTGCATCATGCCGTATTCGATACCGTTGTGTAGCATTTTGGTGAAGTGGCCTGAGCCCGCTGGGCCTGTGTGCGTCCAACCGCGATCAGCGGCAGGCGCCAAGATTTTCATAAATGGCGTGGCGATATCGGCTGCGTCTTGCTCGCCACCGAACATCAAACAATAACCATTCTGCAGCCCCCAAACGCCACCAGATACGCCAGCATCAACAAACTTGATGTTCAACGCAGCAAGTTCTTGCGCATGGCGTTGGCTGTCTTTGTACATTGCATTCGCGCCGTCGATGATCAAATCACCAGGTGCGAGCAGCGTTTTCATTTCAGCAAAAGCCGCTTCGGAAATATCACCCGACGGCAACATCAACCACACCACGCGCGGCGTTGGCAATGCAGCGATCAATTCAGGTACAGACGCAAAAGCACGGAAGTTGGCTTCTTCTTTTGCCAAACCTTCCCGAGTCTCAGCGCTCACGTCAAAGCCAAACACATTGGCTCCGCCACGCGCGAGACGGCGCGCCATATTGCCGCCCATTTTGCCCAAACCGATCATTGCGATATTCATTGTGTAGTCCCTTCTAGGTGTCCAACCGCCGACGGGTAGCCGGGGTGTGCCTTTTGCCAATAATAGTACCCGTATTTTCTAGCAAGATAGCGTCAACGCCAAGCCGCTTTTGCACTAATTGCCTAATTAATTTACCTAATTTTGAAAAAAGCCTGTGATTTTCACATTCTTTCGGCATTTTGCTGCTTTTTGCCTACCTCTAAAGCGCAGAAATGAGTCATGCAAACCTTGACCTGTGTTAAGGCGGCACAATCCAAGTCACCCTAAGCTGCACTATCTGCAAACTGGACGCCGCCATGCCTGCACATTTGCCCGAATTGATCTGCCCTGCCGGTAGTCTGCCGGCACTCAAAGCCGCCGTCGATCACGGCGCTGATGCGGTCTACCTTGGCTTTAAAAATGCCACCAACGCCCGCAATTTTGCCGGGCTTAATTTTACCGATGCGCAAATCAAAACCGGTATCGACTACGCCCAATCGCGCGGCAGCGAAGTGCTGGTCGCGATCAATACCTACGCGCAAGCAGGTCGTGTCAAAGAATGGTACGCCGCGATTGACGCCGCCGCCGATGCCGGTGCGAATGCGGTGATTTTGGCCGATTTGGGCTTGCTCGACTACGCTACGCGCGTGCACCCGCAGCTCAATCGCCATTTGTCGGTGCAAGGCTCGGCGACCAATTTTGAAGCGGTGAACCTAGCGCAAGATTATTTCGGCATTCGCCGCGCGGTGCTGCCGCGCGTGCTGACTTTGCCGCAAGTTGAATACGTCATTAAAAACACCACGGTTGAAATTGAAGTCTTTGGCTTTGGCAGCCTGTGTGTAATGGCCGAAGGACGCTGCATTTTATCGAGCTACGCGACCGGCGAATCGCCCAATACCCATGGGGTGTGTTCACCTGCAAGTCATGTTCAATGGCTACCACAGGGCAATACCATGGATACGCGTCTGAACGGCATTTTGATCGATCATTTTGAAGCGGGCGAACCTGCCGGTTACCCCACGCTATGCAAAGGTCGTTTTGAAGTGAATGAGGCGACCTATTACGCATTGGAAGAGCCGACCAGCCTGAACGCGCTATCCGTGCTGCCCGAGCTACTTCGCATTGGCGTCAAAGCCATCAAAGTCGAAGGCCGCCAACGCAGCCCAGCCTACACCGCCGAAGTCACCAAAACGCTACGCGCTGCGATCGACGCTGCGGGCGACGCGCGTTATTCGGTGAAACCGGCGTGGCAGCAAGCGCTGAACAAAGTTTCCGAAGGCCATCAACAAACCCTCGGCGCTTACAGCCGCCCATGGAGGTAAGATGAAACTCACTCTTGGTCCGCTGCTGTACTACTGGCCTAAGCAGCAAATCATCGATTTTTACGCGCAAGCGGCCGATTGGCCGCTTGCTACGATTTATCTGGGCGAAGTCGTTTGCGCACGCCGCCATGAATTGCGCACCGCCGATTGGCTGGCGCTCGGCGCTGAATTGGCGCAGAGTGGCAAACAGATTATTTACAGCTCGCAAGCGGTGTTGGAGTCGGGCTCGGATTTATCTAGCCTGCGCAAACTGGCGCAAGCGGGTGGTTTGATTGAAGCCAATGATCTGGGCGCGATTCGCGTCGCGCGCGAAGCCGGCATCGCTTACGTTGCGGGCCCCCACCTGAATATCTACAACGGCCCAGCACTCGATTGGCACGCCAAGGCAGGCGCTGTACGTTGGGTGCCCCCGCTGGAAGCCAGCGCCAAGATGGTCGCGGCGACGATCGCCGAAAAAACAGCAGCGATCGACACCGAAGTGTTCGCACACGGCCGCTTGCCGCTGGCGTTCTCGGCACGCTGCTTCACCGCACGCCATTACGATCTAAGCAAAGACGCATGTGAGTTTAAATGTATCGAGCACGCCGACGGCATGCTACTGAAAACGCGTGAAGGACAAGACTTTTTGCGCATTAACGGCATCCAAACCCAATCGGCTGCCTGTCACGCGCTGATCGATGACATCGCTGGTTTGCAAAACATTGAGTATTTGCGCATCAGCCCACAAGCAGAGTATACGGATGAAATCATTGCAGCATATAAATCACAGCTCAATACCCATACATACGCAGCAAACTGGTCGCGCATTAACCCAGAAGGTCTAGTCAATGGCTACTGGCATGGCCAAGCCGGTATTGCCCATCAGGAGTTACGATGAATATCCCACAACCAGTAGTACGCCTATTGCAGCATTTACCCGAAACGCCGCCTGCATTTGGCGTGGTGACCGCACTTAACTTGGTCAAAAATCAGCTCTGGCCTGAGGAAGACTTTAGCTGGTTAGAAGGTCGCACCGTACGGCTACTGGCCAGCGATATCGGCTGCGGCTTTTCGTATAGTTTTCGCCAAGGCCGTTTTGTCGCCAGCAGCGCTAAGCCCGATGTCACCTTTGGCGCTAGCCTAGCCGATTATTGGATTATTGCCCGGCGCCAGGAAGATCCAGACACGCTATTTTTCCAGCGCCGCTTAACAATCTCAGGCGATACCGAGCTAGGGCTGCAGTTAAAAAACCTGATGGATGCGACTGACTTTTCGCCACTATTCGAAAAAATCCCGCGGCCGATCCGACTTCGATTTGGCATATAAAGCACAAAAGCCCAACGCGATGCGTTGGGCTTTTTTATTTGGAATGTTAATGTGTAGCTACATAGCAAAAGACCCAGCTCATCGAGCTGGGTCTGTATGGGGAGTTTGGCAATGACCTACTTTCACACGGGCAATCCGCACTATCATCGGCGCTGAGGCGTTTCACTGTCCTGTTCGGGATGGGAAGGAGTGGGACCACCTCGCTATGGTCACCAAACAAAACTGGTTGTCTCTCGTGTCCGATATTCTGGCGCACCAAAAACTAAATTTTGTTTAAATTGCTATCTTGCTTTTGCTATCTTGCTTTTACTTAATAACAAATACCCAGCTCAACGAGCTGGGTATTTGAATAGGGTAGTCTGGCAATGACCTACTTTCACACGGGCAATCCGCACTATCATCGGCGCTGAGGCGTTTCACTGTCCTGTTCGGGATGGGAAGGAGTGGGACCACCTCGCTATGGTCACCAGACAAAACTGGGTGAGTTAACTGCTTACCCCATTGGGTTTGCAATCACTCGAAATCAATAGAAGAAGTAATCTTATTTCTCTTAACTTTAACATTCACAATCGGGTCGATTGCACCTGTCGCTTAACGCGTCTCAGGTTATAGGATCAAGCCTCACGGGCAATTAGTATCGGTTAGCTTAACGTATTACTACGCTTCCACACCCGACCTATCAACGTCCTGGTCTCGAACGATCCTTTAGAGGTCTTAAAGACCTAGGGAAGTCTCATCTTGAGGCTAGTTTCGCGCTTAGATGCTTTCAGCGCTTATCTATTCCCGACTTAGCTACCCGGCAATGCCACTGGCGTGACAACCGGTACACCAGAGGTCAGTCCACTCCGGTCCTCTCGTACTAGGAGCAGCCCCCCTCAAACTTCCAACGCCCACTGCAGATAGGGACCAAACTGTCTCACGACGTTTTGAACCCAGCTCACGTACCACTTTAAATGGCGAACAGCCATACCCTTGGGACCGGCTACAGCCCCAGGATGTGATGAGCCGACATCGAGGTGCCAAACTCCGCCGTCGATGTGAACTCTTGGGCGGAATCAGCCTGTTATCCCCGGAGTACCTTTTATCCGTTGAGCGATGGCCCTTCCATTCAGAACCACCGGATCACTATGTCCTGCTTTCGCACCTGCTCGACTTGTCGGTCTCGCAGTTAAGCCGCCTTTTGCCATTACACTATCAGTACGATGTCCGACCGTACCTAGGCGACCTTCGAGCTCCTCCGTTACAATTTGGGAGGAGACCGCCCCAGTCAAACTGCCTACCATGCACGGTCCCCGATCCGGATAACGGACCTAGGTTAGAACCTCAAAGGGGTCAGGGTGGTATTTCAAGGACGGCTCCACAGAAACTGGCGTTCCTGCTTCAAAGCCTCCCACCTATCCTACACAAACCACTTCAAAGTCCAATGCAAAGCTACAGTAAAGGTTCACGGGGTCTTTCCGTCTAGCAGCGGGGAGATTGCATCTTCACAAACACTTCAACTTCGCTGAGTCTCGGGAGGAGACAGTAGGGCCATCGTTACGCCATTCGTGCGGGTCGGAACTTACCCGACAAGGAATTTCGCTACCTTAGGACCGTTATAGTTACGGCCGCCGTTTACTGGGACTTCAATCAAGAGCTTGCACCCCATCATTTAATCTTCCAGCACCGGGCAGGCGTCACACCGTATACATCCACTTTCGTGTTAGCACAGTGCTGTGTTTTTGATAAACAGTCGCAGCCCTCATTTCTCTGCGGCCTCATTGGGCTCCAGTTGTACACCTTCACCTACTAGAGGCACACCTTCTCCCGAAGTTACGGTGTCAATTTGCCGAGTTCCTTCTCCCGAGTTCTCTCAAGCACCTTAGAATTCTCATCCTACCCACCTGTGTCGGTTTGCGGTACGGTTCGATATTAGCTGAAGCTTAGTGGCTTTTCTTGGAAGCAGGGTATCGCTCACTTCGTCTACAAGTAGACTCGTCATCACGCCTCAGTGTTAAAGCAGCCCGGATTTGCCTAAGCCACACACCTACACGCTTAAACCAACTCTTCCAACCGTTGGCTGAGGTAACCTTCTCCGTCCCCACATCGCACTAATACCAAGTACAGGAATATTAACCTGTTTCCCATCGACTACGCATTTCTGCCTCGCCTTAGGGGCCGACTCACCCTGCGCCGATGAACGTTGCGCAGGAAACCTGGGGTTTTCGGTGAGGGGGCTTTTCACCCCCTTTATCGCTACTCATGTCAGCATTCGCACTTCTGATACCTCCAGCATCCTTCTCAAGACACCTTCACAGGCTTACAGAACGCTCCTCTACCATATGTACATCGTACATATCCGCGTCTTCGGTTATCAATTTGAGCCCCGTTACATCTTCCGCGCAGGACGACTCGACCAGTGAGCTATTACGCTTTCTTTAAATGATGGCTGCTTCTAAGCCAACATCCTGGCTGTCTATGCCTTCCCACCTCGTTTTCCACTTAATTGATCATTTGGGACCTTAGACGGCGGTCTGGGTTGTTTCCCTCTTGTCCCAGGACGTTAGCACCCCAGGACTGTCTCCCATGCTCGCACTTGACGGTATTCAGAGTTTGCCATGGTTTGGTAAGTCGCGATGACCCCCTAGCCATAACAGTGCTTTACCCCCGTCAGTGATACATGAGGCACTACCTAAATAGTTTTCGAGGAGAACCAGCTATTTCCAAGTTTGTTTAGCCTTTCACCCCTAGCCACAGCTCATCCCCTGACTTTGCAACGTCAGTGGGTTCGGACCTCCAGTGCGTGTTACCGCACCTTCATCCTGGCCATGGCTAGATCACTTGGTTTCGGGTCTACGCCCAGCAACTATGCGCCCTATTCGGACTCGGTTTCCCTACGCCTCCCCTATTTGGTTAAGCTTGCTACTGAACGTAAGTCGCTGACCCATTATACAAAAGGTACGCAGTCACAGAACAAGTCTGCTCCCACTGTTTGTATGCATCCGGTTTCAGGTTCTATTTCACTCCCCTCCCGGGGTTCTTTTCGCCTTTCCCTCACGGTACTGGTTCACTATCGGTCGATGATGAGTATTTAGCCTTGGAGGATGGTCCCCCCATCTTCAAACAGGATTTCTCGTGTCCCGCCTTACTTATCGTACGCTTAGTACCACAATTGTGTTTTCATATACGGGGCTATCACCCACTATGGCCGGACTTTCCATTCCGTTCTATTAACACGACTGTTATCACGTACAGGCTCTTCCCATTTCGCTCGCCACTACTTTGGGAATCTCGGTTGATTTCTTTTCCTGCGGTTACTTAGATGTTTCAGTTCACCGCGTTCGCTCTACATCACCTATGTATTCAGTGATGAGTGACCCAAAAGGGCCGGGTTTCCCCATTCGGAAATCGTGGGATCAAAGCACTTTGCCAGCTCCCCCACGCTTATCGCAGGCTATCACGTCCTTCGTCGCCTATCATCGCCAAGGCATCCACCAGATGCACTTATTCGCTTGATCCTATAACCTCAAACACGTTTTACCGTATCATCGGTTTAGAGTATCGGTATTTACGACTTGTTGAATGAGTTCTCACGTCATTCAACGCTGATCTTTCGATCAGAGATACAATCAACCCAATTTATTTACTGTTCACACCAAGTTGCCTTGATGCTCACATTGTTTAATTAGGAGATATTACTTCTTCTATTTTGTTAAAGAACGATACAGATGCCAAAGGCATTCTGATTTAAGAAACCAGAACAAAATAAACAAACCAGAATAAATCTGCTTGCTCACTGAATTCTGAACTCTTGTGATTGGTGGAGGATGACGGGATCGAACCGACGACCCCCTGCTTGCAAAGCAGGTGCTCTCCCAACTGAGCTAATCCCCCAATCTGGCATTACAAAGCTGTTTCCACTGATGAATCAATGGTGGGTCAAGCTGGAATCGAACCAGCGACCCCCGCCTTATCAAGACGGTGCTCTAACCGACTGAGCTACTGACCCAGCTTTTGTCTTCACTAGATCATCTCTAACTTCGCGATTACTTTTAGATAATCTACGCCGCCAGAGCTACTGACCCAGCTTCCAACCAAGTCCGTAACCCTGCAATGAATTGCTTCATTGCTCAGCTACTTTCTCTGTATCTTCAAACTCTACAGCCGATGAGTGTGAGTACTTGACCCGAAGGTCTTTTCTCTTGAAAGGAGGTGATCCAGCCGCAGGTTCCCCTACGGCTACCTTGTTACGACTTCACCCCAGTCATGAATCCCACCGTGGTAAGCGGCCTCCTTACGGTTAGCCTACCTACTTCTGGTGAAACCCACTCCCATGGTGTGACGGGCGGTGTGTACAAGGCCCGGGAACGTATTCACCGCGACATGCTGATCCGCGATTACTAGCGATTCCGACTTCATGCACTCGAGTTGCAGAGTGCAATCCGGACTACGATCGGTTTTGTGAGATTGGCACCCCCTCGCGGGTTAGCGACCCTCTGTACCGACCATTGTATGACGTGTGAAGCCCTGGTCATAAGGGCCATGAGGACTTGACGTCATCCCCACCTTCCTCCGGTTTGTCACCGGCAGTCCCACTAAAGTGCTCAACTGAATGGTAGCAACTAGTGGCAAGGGTTGCGCTCGTTGCGGGACTTAACCCAACATCTCACGACACGAGCTGACGACAGCCATGCAGCACCTGTGTTACGGTTCCCGAAGGCACTCCTCTATCTCTAAAGGATTCCGTACATGTCAAGACCAGGTAAGGTTTTTCGCGTTGCATCGAATTAATCCACATCATCCACCGCTTGTGCGGGCCCCCGTCAATTCCTTTGAGTTTTAGTCTTGCGACCGTACTCCCCAGGCGGTCTACTTCACGCGTTAGCTGCGTTACTAAGCTCCGAAAAGCCCAACAACTAGTAGACATCGTTTAGGGCGTGGACTACCAGGGTATCTAATCCTGTTTGCTCCCCACGCTTTCGTGCATGAGTGTCAGTATCAGCCCAGGGGGTTGCCTTCGCCATCGGTGTTCCTCCACATCTCTACGCATTTCACTGCTACACGTGGAATTCCACCCCCCTCTGCCGTACTCTAGTTAGCCAGTTCACAATGCAATTCCCAAGTTGAGCTCGGGGATTTCACATCGTGCTTAACAAACCACCTGCGCACGCTTTACGCCCAGTAATTCCGATTAACGCTTGGACCCTACGTATTACCGCGGCTGCTGGCACGTAGTTAGCCGGTCCTTATTCTTCAGGTACTCTCATCCCCGGTGGGTATTAGCCACAAGGATTTGCTCCCTGACAAAAGCGCTTTACAACCCGAAGGCCTTCTTCACGCACGCGGCATTGCTGGATCAGGCTTGCGCCCATTGTCCAAGATTCCCCACTGCTGCCTCCCGTAGGAGTCTGGACCGTGTCTCAGTTCCAGTGTGGCGGATCGTCCTCTAAGACCCGCTACTGATCGTTGCCTTGGTAGGCCTTTACCCCACCAACTAGCTAATCAGCCATCGGCCGCTCCAATAACAAGAGGTCTTGCGATCCCCCTCTTTCCCCCGTAGGGCGTATGCGGTATTAGCTATCCTTTCGGATAGTTATCCCCCATTACTGGGTACGTTCCGATGTATTACTCACCCGTTCGCCACTCGCCACCAGACCGAAGTCCGTGCTGCCGTTCGACTTGCATGTGTAAAGCATGCCGCCAGCGTTCAATCTGAGCCAGGATCAAACTCTTTCGTTTAATCTCTGCTATTTTTACTACTTGGCTTGTACTTCAATACTCAAAGAAAGAAACGAGATGAACAATTAAGTTCGTCTTGTTTATTTCCTATCATCTGAGTGCAAGCACTTGTTTCGACTTACGAATCAAGCACTCACACTCATCGGCTGTAATTTGTTAAAGATCGGTGCGAGACAGAGAGAAACATCACTTCGTTTCGCTGCGTCATCAGCAGAGAGGCCGAACTATACCCACCGGCCTGAAACACGTCAACACTTATCGACAAAGAAAAGCGAACAAAGGCGATAAGTAATTGATAACAAAGGAAACTCAATTTTAGCCATTTGAGCCTAGCCAATCAATATGCAGCGGACTGCACCAACAAGCCGAATAGCAAAACCCCAAAACCAAGCACAAAAAGCACAAAGCCCGCTGCCGCGGGCTTTGTTTTACTGTTTTGCGGGCATGAATTCACTGAGTTTTCGCAATTGCTGCCCCTTCGCGTCGAAATTCTCTTCCGCGAGCCATGTTTGGTAGGCTGTTCGTAATGTCGGCCACTCACTATCAATGATAGAAAACCACGCTGTATCGCGACTACGCCCTTTCGATACCGTTGCATTGCGAAAAATACCTTCAAAGGTAAACCCTAGCCGTTCAGCTGCGCGCTTAGATGGCGCATTTAAGTTATTGCATTTCCACTCGTAGCGCCGAAACCCAAGCTCAAACGCATAAGCCATCATCAAAACCATCGCAGCTGTTGCGAGCCGTGTGCGCTGCAGCGCTGGTGAGAAGTGTAACCAGCCCACCTCAATCGAACCTGCTTGCGGGTCGATGCGCAAATAACTGGCCAAGCCCAGCGCCTTGCCGCTGGCGGCATCGATAATGGCGTAATACTGTGGATCACGCTGCTGCGCGCGCTCAGCCAACGCCGCAGCAAATTCTGCTTCGCTGGCATAGGGGCCTGCAGTGAAGTAGGACCACAGCGCGCCACTATCGGCACTAAACGCTTGCCATAAGTCGGCGGCGTGTTGTGCCGCGTTCAGTGGCTCCAGCCGACAGCCCCAACCCTCCATCACTTTGGGAGTGGGAAAAGTCGCGCCTTGCCAGTTTTCGACGATGGGGCCGAGCGGCTGGCCAAATTCGTTAATATATATATCGCGCTGCATCTTGTTCCTCGCTACGCCAAAGCAGCACGCACGCCAGCCTGATTTTCCGCACTTTGGTTCTGGCTTTGTTTAAATTTGCCCTGCATAGACTGAATACGGATTTCAATGCCGACCACGGCCGCCAGCATTTTCTCCAAGTAATCGCTTGGCGCATCGCTCATCGCCCACGGTTGTGCCTGCCCTTGCTCGTGATGCTCGGTCATTTGACTGAGCAATTGCCGCAGCGCCTCAGGCGAATCCATGACTTCCAGCACGCCATTAATCTGCACGGCAGAGTAATTCCATGTCGGCACCACGCGCGGGTCGCGCGCTTTGCTCGGATAGTAGTTCGGCGAAATGTAATCGCCTCGCGACTGGAACAGCGCCAGAATTTCACGGCCCGCGCACAGTGCCAAGCGGTTGGCGCGTGCCAAGTGGCCACGCAGCACGCCAAACTCGCTGCCATCGTCATACCAATACAGCGGAATCAAATTGGCATCCAATCCAGCCTCGCCCTGCGCAACCAAAGTCGCCAGCGGATAATCACGGATCAGTTGCAGATCGCTTGCCCGATCGGGCGATTTAAAATGATTAGGGGTATACATATCAGCACGCACATTGGATTGAGATTTCAGTTAATACCCCCGGCTCATCACCGGTCGCGATCGCCAAGCCATCTTGTTGCCACCAGTGAATACCACCGATCAACTCTTTCACCTGAAAGCCCAGTTGTGCCATTTTGTATACGCCCCAGGTTGAGCCATTGCAGCCGATGCCGTCGCAATAACAAACATACACTTTGCTGCGATCCAGCTGCGCCGTTGTGTCTTCATTCATCGTGCGGTGCGGGAACGAGATCGCACCGGGAATATGCGCAGTCTGATAATGCCGTGGGGAACGGGTATCAAGCACGACGATCTGTTCATTGCGCGCCAGCAGGTCCGCCGCCAGATCAGCCGGATCGGTACGGTATTTGAGTTGCTCGGCAAAAAATGCGGCCGACTCTTGTGGGCTGGCCAAACCAGAAGATAAAACTGCGCTCATATTCATACTCCTTGTCGACTTAATAATTGGCTCGCCTTGGGCCAAACATATCTCAATGTCGCCACCCGACTACCATCGGGCGCCAACCACTCGTGTTCACCTTCACACTGCGCACCACGGCGCTCGTAAAAATACCGCCCTGCCGTATTGCTCTGATTGCAATATAAATAGATGCCTTGATGCATATACTCATCGAGCACTGCTTGCGCCGCCTTAGCTAACAGCAGCGAACCCAAGCCCTGCCCTTGCGCGGCTTGAGCCACGTGCAAATTATCAATATACGAACCCCAGCGCGCATCATGGTTTAAATAAGCGCAGCAAAACCCGATTAGTTGATGATCTTGTTCAAGCAGCCACACGCGCTGCTGTGGCGTGGGCGAGGCCAAACGTTGCCGCCACTGCGCCAAACGCTCGCCTGCGGCGTGATGATCTAAATAATCATCACTCAGCGTGCCGCGATAGGTTTGCTGCCAGCTTTGTACGTGTAAAGCGGCAATCGCGGCGGCATCGTGTTTCTGAGCAAACCGAATTTGCATCGCCATTCTCTTTAATGAAAACTTTGTACCGCACAAATCACCACCCATAAGCTGGCAGCGACGCTAATTTTGCCGAGCAAGGCCAAGCGGCGGAAAACGGCAGCATCGGGCCGAGGCCGACGCATCGCTTGGACTCCGAAGACAGCGCACACCACGATGATCGCCACCGCCAACAACTTACCCCATAACCACAGCGAGTCCTGTACGCCTTGCCAAAGTGCTTGCAACATCAAAATCCCCGTCACCACCAACAACAGCAATCCGGCATACGACATATAGCGCAATGTATAAAGTCCGATGGCGATTTCAGCGCGTTCACGCTCAGCGAAGCGTGGCAACAGAAAACCAATCACAAACAAGGCAAAGCCAGAGCCCGCACCGACAATCAGGCCAACAAAATGCAGGGTTAGCAATAAATCTCGGAACATCATGCCGCGCAATCCAATCTAGGTTGTTGATGACTTTCAATGTCTGCACTGTAGCTGCATAATGGTCTTTCACTGCAAACCAATTTTCCAGCCAAGGCCAGACCAATGTCCGCACTCCCCACCCTCTTTGCCGACCAAGCGCAGGCCGATTTGCCCTTGCACGAACAACTCGTTCGCACGCTGCGGCGCGCGATTTTGGATGGCTATTTGCCGCGTGCCAGCAAACTGCCAGCAACGCGCACTTTAGCGCAGGATTTGCAACTGTCGCGCAGCACGGTCGAGCTGGCGTATGCGCGGCTGGAGTCGGAAGGTTATCTGGCGCGAAAAACCGGCGCCGGCAGTTTTGTGGCGATTGACGCGCAAGCGAGCGCAAAGTCCAAAGCCAGCAAGTCGGCCAAGGCGGCGGCCGGTTTGTCGCAACGCGGGCAGGCGATTGCCGAGCTGGGCGCATGTCGAGATGATTTGTTTAATACACCGCTGTTTTTTACTGGCCAGCCCGATACGAATGCTTTTCCGCAAGAAATGTGGGGCAAGCTGATGCAGCAACGCTGGAAAAAAGACGGTGCGCAGCTAATGCGCTACGGCGACCCGCAAGGCCTGCCCGAATTACGCGCGGCGATTGCTGGCTATTTGGCGCAATCGCGCAATGTGCAGTGCGACGCCAATCAGGTGCTGATTTTGACCAGCTCGCAGCAAGCGATTCAGCTGATCGCGCAAATGCTGATCGACGTCGGCGACCATGTTTGGCTGGAAGAGCCGGGCTATCCGGGCGCGCGCAATGCGATGCACAGCGCGGGTGCGCACATTTGTCCGATTCCGGTTGATGACGAAGGCATCAATATCAATGGGGAGTATCCAAGCCCAAGGCTTATCTACACAACGCCTTCACACCAATACCCGCTAGGTATGGCGATGAGCTTGCCGCGCCGGATGCAATTACTCGAACGCGCGGCAGCACTCAAGGCGTGGATTATCGAGGACGATTACGACGGCGAATTTCAATACGAGCATCGCCCGCTGCCGTCGCTGCAAGGTCTCGATACGCAAGGGCGCGTGATTTATGTTGGCACGTTTAGCAAAGTGCTGTTTGGCTCTTTGCGCCTCGCCTATATCGTGTTGCCGCCTGATTTGGTCGCCGCATTTAGCAGCGCGCGCAATGCATTTGATGGGCACAGCAATCAATTGCTCCAAGCAGTGACAGCCGATTTTATCCACGGCGGCCATTTCGCCAGCCATTTGCGGCAAATGCGCACGCTGTATAAAAGTCGGCGCGATTTATTAATTAGCGAGCTGGCGCAGCATTGCCCGCAATTGCTGCCGCTGCATACCAGTGCCGGGCTGCAATTTACGGTCCGCATACCGCAGGGTAAGGAGTCCGAGTGGACCAATGCGGGCCTCGCGCGCGGCTTGGCCTTGCGCCCTTTAAGCCAGTTTTTTAGTCAAACACCGAGCATTGAAGGCTGGCTCATGGGGTATGCGTCGCTCAGCAACGATCAGATTCGGCTACAAGCCAATACACTGGCCAGTATTATCCGCTCGGTCGAGCACTCACAGCACAGCTAGGGTATTTCCTGCTTCCGATTTCCCTGATAGCGCAGACTCACGATCCTGAGACAATCATTAAAAATTATTAATAAAACGTGTTTCATCAATCTGGAGTGTGAGGAATGCAGGACATCGTCAATAGCCTGAATGGCTTGATTTGGAGCCCAGCACTGATCTATCTGTGCTTGGGTGTGGGCGTCTATTTTTCAATTCGTACCCGCTTTATGCAGGTGCGCCATTTGCGCGAAATGATACGACTGATGTTTGATGGCAAGGCCAGCGACGAAGGCGTTTCATCGTTTCAAGCTTTGACGATGACACTGTCGGGCCGCGTCGGGATCGGTAATATCGCCGGTGTTGCGACCGCCATCGCCTTTGGTGGCCCTGGTGCGGTGTTCTGGATGTGGATGATGGCGTTTTTGGGCGCGAGCACGTCCTACATCGAATGTACACTCGGCCAGATTTACAAACAGCGCGTTGACGGCCAACTGCGCGGCGGCCCCGCTTACTATATCGAACGCGGCCTTGGCATGCGCTGGTACGCGATTGCTTTTGCCTTGGCGACAATTTTAGGCTGCGGCATTTTGCTGCCAGGCATGCAAGCGAACGGGATCGCCAGCGGCCTGAGCAACGGCTTTGGTATTCCAGCAGAAACCACTGCGCTCGGCGTTGTGTTGGCGCTCGGCCTGATCGTGTTTGGTGGCGTCAAACGCATTGCGCGCTTTGCTGAAATCATCGTGCCGTTTATGGCGCTTGGTTATATCTTGATGGCGGGCGTCGTGGTGGCGCTGCACATTAGCGATTTGCCTGAAGTAATCCGCTTGATCGTTAGCTCGGCGCTGAGCTTTGACGCTGGTTTTGGCGCGATGATCGGCTTGGCGATTCAATGGGGCGTGAAGCGTGGCGTGTATTCGAATGAAGCCGGCCAAGGCTCTGGCCCGCACGCTGCCGCGGCGGCCGAAGTAAGCCACCCTGCCAAACAAGGTATCGTGCAATCTTTTGCCGTTTACGTCGACACGCTATTTGTCTGCTCGGCCACGGCGTTTATGATTTTAATCACCGGCAAATACAATGTCGTCAATCCTGAAGGCGGCTTTTTGTTTAGCGGCTTGGCGGGGGTACAGGCAGGCGCCGGATTCACGCAATCCGCCGTTGAAAGCATCTTCCCCGGCGTAGGTGCAATGTTTGTTGGCGTGGCTTTGCTGTTCTTTGCATTCACGACAATTATTGCTTACTACTACATCGCCGAAACCAATGTGGCCTATTTGCTGCGCAATGAAAAAGCACGCTCGGTGGCATTGTTCGCGCTTAAATTTGCACTCTTGGCCACCACAGTTTACGGCGCAGTGCGCTCGTCTGACTTGGCGTGGGGCTTGGGCGATATTGGCGTAGGTTTAATGGCTTGGCTCAATATTATTGCGATTTTACTGCTGCAAAAACCAGCACTGAAAGCGCTAAATGATTACGAAGCACAACAGGCCAAAGGTCTGGAGCCAGAATTTGATCCACGCGCGCTAGGGATTGAAAACGCCGATTATTGGGTCCATCGTGCGGATAACGCCGTCGAGCCAGACCATAGAAAATAAGCAGATTGATCTACCCAAAGACCGCGCAAAATGCGCGGTCTTTTTATTGGGAAGGAAGATAAGCGTCGATGGCCTGCTGCATCAACTGCTGACGCAGCCCTAATACAATCGCCGCATTCAGTTGATTGATAAAATCGGCCTTGTAACTTGGATTATCGTAGGCGCTAAAACCAATATGCGCGGTACGCTGCTGCAATTCATACGCTTCGAGCAGGTCGAGATTTTTAAGCGACATCTCAGCCTTGGGTTCCAGTTGTAGTTTGCGCAAGACAAATTGCACCGCAAATTGATCGTTGGCATAACAATCGATGCGGCCCGCCGCCAATTTACGTAAATTCACTTCACTATTGGCCGCTTCATCAATTTTAATTTTCCCATCTTGCACCGCATGCCAAAACGCATCGCTTAATAAAAATCCGCGATTAATGCCGATGACCACATCGGCAAAATCCTGCGGAAAATTTGGCCGAGGTTTTTTCATTACGCGTCGCTCGCACATAATCACAACACGCTCCGTGTGCAGCGGCACCGAGTAAGGCACCATGAAACCCCGCTCGCTAAATTGATAAGGCGGAAAAATCGCTAGGGCCTCACCACTTTTCACCATTACTAGCGCTCGTTTCCACGGCTTGGGTCGTAACTCCAAGCGGTAATCCGGCATCAATTCACTCACATGGCGCAAAAAATCGACATAAATCCCTTTGAATTGCCCATTTTCCACATAGGAATACGGCGGATAAGCTTCATCGCCGTACATCACCACTAACTGCTGCGCATGCACCGTTGCGCAAGTAAATAGCATCAATAGCCAGCGCAACATAAGCCCCTCACCCGCAAACCAGTATTGATCCAGTGTAGAGCAGAAAAACGCAGGTTCGATACCTGCGTAACAAATCAGCACGGTTTAGCCAATAGCGTATCCGATCAAAGCTTATAAAATAAAAATGGCAATACCCATAACGGTATTGCCATTAGCACATTACAAATATTGATCTACAGCTTTATACCTTTACTATTTGGCCACTTTTGCCTTCGTTGGTGCGCTCCAAATTTTGTAGCGCAGCTCGATATCATTCGGTACGTACACCACCAACGGTAATTTGGGGTTATAGCGCAGCAAGGTTTCTGAATAGACAGGGACAAATTTCTTCTTCGCGCTACCTTCAGGGCAGGCCATCATCGTCGTAGGCCCCGTCGTGACCGGCCCTACAACCCAGTAGTTATAACCCCAACCTGCAGCGGTTTTTTCCTCAATGGTGGCTCGCAAGCCACGCGTATTGCAGTCAGCCTCAATGACTTTACCTGGGATAAGCTGCACGCGGCGCAAATCCGGATCCTTCACTTGGGGCAACTGAATCACCACTCGTTGATAACCTGGTTCCGCTTCAGGAAAAGCCTTCATTGGATCAGGGCTAGCCAATACCGTACCAGAAGTCAGCGCAGCCACAACACACCACATTGGCAAATTTTTCATATCCCACTCCTTACTCAAGATGCAAAAAGCATAACGTGTTTTGATCGTAAGCCCTAGTGATTATTTACGGTATAGCTTGCTGCATATTTACACACCAAATTGCACATTCATTCGATAATGATTATCATTAAACTTATTATTTGAGTACGCCCATATGCAAGGAAGAAGTTATGAGTATTGAAATGAATCTAGACATCGCGCAGCGGCTGTTTATCTTCGCCGCATTGGCGCTGATCTGCATTCGCCTTCCTGTTCTTCTGCGCCAGCGGCGACTACAGCCCATCGCAAACCAATCTGATTGGCCCGAACGGATCGGTCATGGTATGGCGGTGTGCGGCATGCTACTTACACCGCTTCTAGCCAGTACGGACTCGCTCTTTGCGCACTTCAATTGGAGTTTTAGCCCGCTCATGGCCTTGATGGGCGCTGGTGTGATGCTGCTAAGCCTGTGGATGTTGTGCTGCAGCCAATATGATTTGGCCGGCCATGGCACCACAACGTGGCAATTACACACCGGGCAGCGTTTAGTTAAATCGGGCATCTATCAACATATTCGCCATCCAATGTATGCCGCCTTCTGGCTCTGGGGATTAGCCCAAGCCATGATGCTGCAAAACTGGTTGACCGGGTTCAGTGGGCTGGCTACTTTTGCCGTTCTTTATTCGGTACGCATGCCAAACGAAGAGCGCATGCTGTTAAAGCATTTTGGGGCGGAATACTTAGCTTATATGCACAGCACTGGGCGCATCTTGCCGAAATGGCAGTGGCATGAAGAAAAACTACCCGTGTAGATTAGGCTATTACCCCAACCCAAGCTTCAAACGAGGATGACATCGGCGCCATCATCGCTAACTACTTGATTACGGCCCGTACTCTGCGCTTGCTCGAGCAAATCATCCAAACGCAGTAACCATATTTCAATCGCATCGCCCCGCTGCCATTGCGCGACAGCAACGCTAATCGTTAGCGCCGCGGGTAAAGCCACGGCAAAACGGTGTTGTTCCACGGTGTGTCGCAAACGCTCGGCTAATTCAGTCGCATGCAGTAATTCACAATCATCCAAGACCATCATAAATTCACTGCGTCCAATATGGGCAACAATGTCACTGGCACGTGAAGCGGCGCGAAGTAAGTCGGCCAACTCTTGTAATACCTCGGCCATTTTGCCTTGAGCACATTGCTGCTGGAGATCAGCAAACCAATCGATATCAATCAATAGACCCGAAATGGGGCGTGGGTTGCGGTTTAATTCGCTTAATTTTTGGCTTAAGAGCACGTCTAAGGCCGGACGGGATGGAAGAGAAGTAATCGGATTAACAAAGGCCAATTGGGGCTGCCCACTGGAGGTGGGCTGTATGCGGTAGCGTGCGAGTACCGCAATAATCAGCGTAATAGCACCGCAAATCAGCAAATTAAGCAGCAAAACTTGTTGAAATGGGCGCAAGGCTTCGCTGGCATTTTGCTCCACCAGCAGATACCACCCTAATTCAGGAATAAAGCGCGCATGCAGTTCTATTTTTTGTCCATCAAGTCGGTAACTCAAGGCACTTGGGTTAGTTTGTTGAGCCAATATTTGCGCAGCCACCGTTTTCACCCCAGAGGCTTGCTGCAAGGAACCATGCATGGGGTTATCTTGTGCAGTGAGCATCACCTCACCAGCGGTGTTGACAAAATAAATCCGCCGCCCAAAACGCTGCTCGTAACGGGTTAAGAGTGCCGTTAATGTATCGAGTTTGATACCAAGCCCAATCGCGCCAAGAAAGCGATTTTGCTCATCTACAATACGGTGATTAACAAAGAAAGTGACGCGCTCACGATCAGGAATATCAGCTTCTGTTTCGATGGAAAACGGCTCATTCATGGCCCGCAAACGGAAATACCAACGATCACGCGACTCACTGGCGCTGACATTTTTTAACATGCCACCAGCGTGATAATAATGGTGCGTCTGATCTGACACTAGGAAACTGGTAAACAGTCCGTTATTTTCTTTCGCTTCGGTGAGGTAATGAATCATTTCACTGCGATTTTGCTCGCCACTGAGCAACCAATCGCGAACAAATGCATCGTGCGCCATGTGTGAAGCCAGTAACACTGGGCGCAACATATCTTTCTGGATTTCGTTGTAAATATTGTCACTTGTCAGCGGCAAAGCCTCGTGCACTAAGCTTTGCTGCACTTCCTTATGCGACACCCAATAGCTCACCATGCTGGTGGTTACAAACCCCAAAAATAGCAGTGCAGCCAAGTAGGTCCATGCATGCAAACGATAGGGAAAAACTTTCACGGCAAACCTTAACCGATTCGATGGGCATTCCAATATGCCAATACTTACAGATGGCGACATATTAGGGATTTAAGCAATTACGGCGCCTGTATGGAATATGCAACCAACATGAAAACACGCAACACTACCTTCGAATGTTGCCTAGAGCAGCGCCACCGCTTTAATTTGCGCCCACACTGGCTGACCAACCGCAAGTTGCAGGCTTGCTTGTGAATAAGCAGTAATCCGGGCAATAAAAGTGAGGCCTGCCACGTCTAGTTGCACTAAGAGATGTGCTGGATGTGTGGTCGGGATTAGCGCGAGTATCGTCGCTGGCAGGCGATTCACAATACTGCTGTCGTGATGCTCGCTATGCGCCAAACTAATATCGCGCGCAAATACCCGCAGCCGTTGCGCTTGACCAACAGTGTGGTTTTTTGTCGGCACGTGTAATTGCGCGCACGCGCCGTCGCGACCAAAGGCGAGCGTACTGAGATGAAATTGCTCGTCGATCGCGACTACGTGCGTATCAACAATCGTCGATAACTCATCGGAAAATTGACTAGGTATATCTGGGTGAGACAATACAGATGAGAGCGCCCCCTGCATACCCACCCCACCCTGATTCATCAGCACGAGAAAATCGGCCAATTGGCTCACTTCGTCCATCGCATGCGTGACATACACCATGGGCAAATCGAGTTCGCGATTAAGCTTGGCCAGATAGGGCAACAGCTCGGCCTTACGCGGCGCGTCGAGCGCGGCCAGTGGCTCGTCGAGCAGCAGTAATTTGGGCGAGGCCAGCAAAGCACGCGCAATCGCAACGCGCTGTTGCTCGCCACCCGATAACAGCGCGGGTTTACGCGCCAATAAATGCGCAATGCCAAGTAATTCAATCGCTTGCTCGGGCGCAATCCGCCGTTGCTCGGCCGGCGTGCGTTTGAGGCCAAACAGCAGGTTTTGCTCGACCGATAAATGCGCAAATAAACTCGGCTGCTGAAACACCATACCAACGCCGCGCAAATGCGGCGGCACAAATCTCGCCTCGTCCTGCCACACTTCACCGGCGATATTCACCACGCCGCGCACCTGCGGCGCCAGCCCCGCAATCGCGCGTAACACCGTCGTTTTGCCGCAACCCGACGGGCCGAACAATACCGACACGCCGCGCGCGGGCAAGGTTAGATCAATATCGAGACCGAATTGATCCAACTGTGCATTCAGTTTGATCAGGAACGAAGCCGAATCGCTAGTCATTATTGCGCCGTTTGCTGCGCCTGAACTTGAGTTTGCAATTCCGTCGGCGTTACATCGACCGACACGGCGCGGATCGACGACCAATTCACGCCAGCCAGCAAACCATCGCGCTCCATGCCGGGCACCATTTGCTGCGTGAAAACCTCCCACGCAATCGCCACGGGTTCAAAGCCTTTGAATGAGGGCACATTCGCGATCTCTTCTTCGGCGCGCGCTTTCGATGACCAAAACGGCATCGCGCGTTTGCCTTTGCCGCCTATCGGCGCAGGAAAGCCAACGTCGTCTTTAATGCTCCAGATCGTTTGGGTTTGCGCGACTTCGCGGTAAAACTGGCTAACTTCTACTTCGGCAGTGCTCATTACAGATTTCCTGATTCAAAATAATTGGGCTGCGGGTTTAAAGCCTTGGAGTTTTAGCGCGCAGGCTTATTAAAAAAATGCAGCGCAAACAATACGATAAAGCTGAACGCCAACATCGCTAGCGATAAGGCGTGCGCTTGCGTGTATTCCAAGGCTTCGACGTGATCGTAGATTTGCACCGAGATCACGCGCGTTTCATACGGGATATTACCGCCTATCATCAGTACCACGCCAAATTCGCCGACCGTATGCGCAAAACTCATCACCGCGGCGGTGATGATGCCGGGCCGCGCCAGCGGCAACACCACGCTGAAAAACGTATCGCGCGGCGAGGCGCGCAAGGTGGCGGCGACCTCCAGCGGGCGTGCGCCAATCGCGGCAAAGGCTTGCTGCAAGGGTTGGACGGCAAACGGCAGCGAATAAATAATCGACGCGATCAGCAAGCCCCAAAACGTAAACGGCAGCAGGCCAATGCCCAACGCTTCGGTCAATTGCCCCACAGGGCTATTGGGGCCGAGCGCGACGAGCAGGTAAAAACCAATCACCGTCGGCGGCAGCACCAGCGGCAAAGTGACAATCGCGCCGACAATTTTGGCGCGCACGCTGTGGCTGCGCGCGAGCCACCACGCCAGCGGCGTGGCGAGTACGAGCAAGCACAGCGTTGTCGTTGCAGCGAGTTTGAGCGTTAGGCCAATCGCGGCGATGTCTTCGGGGCTAAACCACATTATTGATAACCATATTGCCGGATGATTTTTTGCGCTGCGCCCGATTGTAAATACTGTAAAAAGGCACGCGCTGCGGCATTATCCTGCCCTTTTTTCAGCAATACCGCATCTTGTTTAATGGGTTGATGGTATTGCGCCGGAACGAGCCAGCCACGGCCTTGGGTAATTTGCCCGTTCATCGTCACTAACGATGCCGCAACCAAGGCCAAATCGGCGTTGCCGCTGGATGCAAATTGCAGCGTTTGCGCGATGTTTTCGCCGTACACCAGTCTGCCTTCGGTCACGCTGCTCAAGCCTTGCGATTGCAGATATTCCAGCGCCGCGCGGCCATACGGCGCGACTTTGGGGTTTGCAATCGCCAAGCGTTTAAACGGCGTGGTTTTTAAGGTAGTTTGATTAGGGGTATTGCCATCAGCGCGCCATAGCACAAGGCGGCCAGATGCATACGTAAAGGCAGTATCTTTAACAGCCAAGCCATTGGCAATTAAGCGCTGCGGCGCTTCGTCGTCGGCCGCTAAAAACACCTCAAATGGCGCGCCATTGCTAATTTGCGCAAATAATTTACCTGTCGCACCGCTGGAAATTTGCAGCTGATGGCCGCCGCTTTTTTCAAATTCGGCCGCCAGTTGCTTGAGCGGCGCAACAAAATTACTCGCTACCGCCACTTTAACCTCCGCCGCTCCCGCACCGGTTGTCAACGCGAACAACAGCATGCACCAACTCGTTTTCATTTTTAATTCCT
The DNA here is from genome assembly GCA_041874755.1 of Chitinibacter sp. SCUT-21. Lineage (NCBI taxonomy): Bacteria > Pseudomonadati > Pseudomonadota > Betaproteobacteria > Neisseriales > Chitinibacteraceae > Chitinibacter > Chitinibacter sp. SCUT-21. The sequence continues at coordinate 2,264,456 of CP102611.1, read as the reverse complement.
TATACACCAATCACCGAACTCGGATTGCCCACTAAGCACCGCAGCATATCTCGCCCTGCTGGCCGTTGCTATGCCTAGGACGAAGTAGATTTCAATACCGCTTGTCGGCGTAGCAAATATGACAATCGAAAAATGCGCGCAACTAAACTATCACGAAGATTACCGGAGATTTCTCAAAAAGTAAGATCTCTTGTTAGATGTTTCAAAAGAGCTCGAAAAGGTGATCCGAATGCAGCTTTCAATTAAATCACGTCTGATCTACACCGTCGCTTTTCTCGCCCTCCTCCTCGTTGGGATTGGCAGTTTAGGGATATATAGTCTTGGACAAAGCAATCAATCGCTTAAAACCGTCTATGAAGATCGTGTCGTCCCCTTGCAGCAACTTAAACTTATTGCGGATGATTATGCCGTTAGCGTGATCGATGCCGTCAATAAAGCCAATGCCGGCCTAGTCGATGCCGAAACGACCTTAAATAAAGTCCACGCGGCGAGCGTCGAGATTGATAGCCTGTGGAAAACCTATATGGCCACCACGCTGACCAGCGACGAAGCCAAATTAGCCAAAGAAGCCGAAGCGCTGTTTGAGCGGGCCGATCATGATGTTAAAAAACTCGAAAACTTCCTCAAACAGCAACATGGCTCTTTGCAAGGCCAGCTGAATGAATTTGATGGGCCACTCTATGCCAGCATCGACCCGATAGGCGGCAAGGTCGGGGAATTAATCGAGTTACAGCTATCGGTCGCGAAAGCCGAATACACTGCATCACAAAAAACCTTCGAAACAGTGCGCAATATTTCGATTGCCTTGATCATCCTTGGCAGTGTTTTAGCGGGCTTATCGGCTTATTTATTGATTCGCGCAATTTCGGTACCGCTCTCGCGCGCTGTCGCCGTGGCGCAAAACATTGCACAAGGGCAACTCAATAATCAAATTGACACCCGCTCTCAGGATGAAACGGGGCAACTGATGCGCGCCATGCAGCAGATGCAAACGTCGATTCAAAGCTTTGTTGGCGCCCAACAAAGCATGGCACAACAGCATAGTGCAGGCATGATGAGTGCCAGAATGAATGAGCACGACTACCCGGGTACTTTTGGTGAAATGGCGCGACAAACCAATGAGCTGGTCGCGGGCCACATTGCAGTGATCGAGCAAACCATCGATGTCATCGCCCAATATTCACAGGGTAACTTTAGCGCCGACATGCCGCAATTACCGGGTGAGAAAATCAAAATCACCCAATCGATTAGTGAGGTGAAACGCGCTTTGCTGGCGATTAGTGGTGATATTGCTCGCCTTGCTTCTGCAGGTGCGAATGGTGACTTTAGCCCGCGCTGCGATGCCAGCCAGTACCAGCATATGTTCAAATCGATGTTGGAAAACTTAAACCAGCTGATTATCACCTGCGATGTCGGTTTTAACGATGTGCTGCGCGTGTCCGAAGCCTTGGCGCAAGGCGATCTTAGCCAAACGATTAGTAAAGATTATCCCGGTTTGTTTGGCCGTACCAAACAGGGTGTGAATGCGACGGTGGCCACGTTAAATGAGATCATTGGCGAAGTGAATCAGATGGTCAGCGCCGCTGCGAAAGAGGGCGACTTCAGCACGCGCTTAAGCTTAGAGAACAAACAAGGTTTTTCACGCCAACTGGCCGAACAACTCAATCAACTCTCCAGCGTGACCGATACCGGTTTACGCGATGTAATGCGCGTGGCCAGCGCACTCGCGGATGGCGATTTAACGCAAACCATTACGCAGCAATACCCGGGCTTATTTGGCGAAACCAGCGAAGCGGTCAATACCACGGTTGCGAATCTGCAGCATTTAGTCGGCGAAATTCAACAATCAGGTATCACCATCTCGCATGCCTCAAGTGAAATTGCCCAAGGTAATGCCGATTTGTCGCGCCGCACCGAAGCCCAAGCGGCCAACTTAGAAGAAACTGCCGCCAGTACTGAAGAGCTAACCGGCACTGTGCGACAAAATGCCGAAAATGCCAAAGAAGCCAATGTCTTGGCTCAAAGCTCAGCGCAGATTACCAAGGAAGGTGGCGTGATGGTGCGCCAAGTGGTGGAAACCATGACGGCGATTCAGGATGCATCCCGCAAAATTGTCGACATTATCAGCGTGATCGACGGTATTGCCTTCCAAACCAATATCTTGGCGCTCAATGCCGCAGTGGAAGCGGCACGCGCAGGTGAGCAAGGGCGTGGCTTTGCGGTGGTCGCATCCGAGGTGCGCAACCTGGCACAGCGCTCGGCCGTCGCCGCCAAGGAAATCAAAGTGCTGATTAATGATTCAGTCACGCAAGTGGAGCACGGTAGCCAGCAGGTCCACCAAGCGGGAGAAACGATGGTACAAGTGGAGAACAGTATCGAGCGGGTGCGCGTGTTAATTAGTGAAATTGCCAACGCTTCGGTTGAGCAAAGCGCCGGGATCGCCCAAGTAAACCAAGCAGTAACGCAAATGGACGAAGTCACCCAGCAAAATGCCGCTTTGGTGGAAGAGGCTGCCGCCGCCGCCGAATCACTACAAGAACAAGCGCATGCGCTGTCTGAGGCGGTGAGCGTATTTAGATTAAGCCAACAAATGCCACAGGGGGTACAAGCCTTAATCAGCAAAGTATCCCGCGTGGATACCGCAGACAAGGCCTTATTGATGTTGCCTGCTTAATGCGGCCCCGCAATCACGGCACCAAGGCCGCGCACGCGGCCTAACGCCGATACTCAGCATAGCTGTCGTTGGTGGGCTTTTGGGTGACACAGCCCTTTTGCAAGGCGAGGCCCCTCAGCGAGCGGGAAGGGAGAGATAAACCGTAAAGGCTAGCAATTCATAGGCAAATTATTTAGGTTCAGCATTGCCGAGATATTCAAAATGTTGCTTTACCACTTTTTTATTACGCTGAAGCCCACCAATCGGTGGGCTTGTTTTTTATTGTGAGCCAGCACACTCAAGCAGTCAAATTTAAACGTTTGATTTAATACGTGTTTTACACCACATTCCGCACGAAGCCAACAAATTGGTATTAGCCAATAATGATCAACCAAGATACATAGCAATGTATAGACACATAATCATTGATCAGATTGGCATACAAGAATATACCCATTGGTTTTTATTGGTATTAGCCACCATTTAGCCACATTGGTATGGATTAGGGAAAACCCCAAGCAGCGCAATATGACAAATGCAATATGCTGCACTCACTCCCAATCCACGATGCGAAAAATAGACTGTCAAACCAGTCAATTGGGAGCGCGAAAATCTACCAAAAAACGGATGGAGATCCAAAATGCAATTAACCCGCAGCGCGATGCTCGTGGCTGGCGCACTTGCGTCATTGGCCCTGAGCGCCCAAGCGCAAACTGTCGACCGTGTCGTGGTGAAACTCAAATCATCACCGTTTATGATGCGTAGCATGAGTGCTGATAACGTCAGCCAAACCGTACAAGCCGTCGCCGGCAATAAAGCCAAGCATGCGTTCACCATGGCCGATGGCGAATCGCATGTATTGCAATTGCCGAAAGGCTTGTCAGACGCCGAGCTCAAAGCGTATATCGCAAAACTGCAAGCCAGTGGCGAATTTGACGAAGTGGAAGCCGACGTTTGGATGATGCCGATGGGCGTGGCGCAACCGACTGATAGCCTGTGGAATTCGCTCTGGGGTCTGCAAGCCGTTGCACCTGCGAGTAACTACGGCGCGGATTTTATCGGCGCTTGGGAATATGTGACTGGCACTGGTGTAGTCGTGGGCGTGATTGACACCGGCGCGGTACCGCACCCAGATCTCGGTCAACTTGCTCCACTGTCAGGCAACTACGTTTCTTCAGGTTATACCTTTATTTCTGATTGCTACCGCGCAGGCACGTGTGACTGGACTGCGGGTGCACGCACGATTGCACCATTTGCTGGCGCACTCGATCAAGGTGATTGGTGTACCACGGCCGATGTAACGAATCGCGTTTGCCAGCGCACTGAAACTAGCTCGTTCCACGGCTCTCACGTTGCTGGAACGATTGCCGCACTTGGTTACAACGGTGTCGGCGTGATTGGTGGCGCTTATAACGCCAAAATCTTGCCAGTACGTGTACTCGGTAAAGGCGGTGGCTCGGCCATTGATATTGCCGATGGTATCCGTTGGGCCGCAGGTATTCACCCTAGCATTCCAAATCCAAACCCTGCCAAAGTCATCAATATGAGTTTGGGTGGCAGCGCCGCCTCTTGCCCTAGCTACTACCAAGCCGCGATTAATGACGCGACCAATGCGGGCGCGATTGTGGTGGTTGCCGGTGGCAATGAAAACCGCGATGCATCACAAGCGACACCTGCCAACTGCGCGAACGTGATTACCGTTGCTGCAACCGGTAAAGCGGGTGAAAAGGCCAGCTATTCGAACTTTGGTAGCAAAATCACCTTGGCCGCGCCAGGTGGCAATGGCTCAACACGCATCACCTCTACCGTGAATAAGAGCTTGGATCGCGTTGATCTATCCGCCAATGGCGCGGGTTATGTCGGCATGAACGGCACTTCAATGGCAACGCCACACGTGGCTGCTGCGGTGGCGCTGATGCTGAACGCCAATCCAAAGCTAAAATTTAACGACGTGGTGAGCTTGCTCAAACAATCGGCAACCGCCTTCCCTGCGGGCAGCACGTGCAATACCAGCAATTGCGGCTCAGGGATTTTGAATGCCGCCAGCGCTGTGCGTTTGGCCAAGCAATCAGCGGGTGACAATACCGAACCCGTGATTACGCCAAAACCACCCGTGGTGACACCAACCCCAGCACCTGTGGTAACACCAGCCCCCGTCATCACACCGAAGCCACCGGTTGTGACACCAGCACCTGTTACTGGCTGCTACACCGCTTGGGCAGAAGGTAAAACGTATGTTGCTGGTGACTTAGTCACTTATGACGGACGTAACTACCGGGCTCGTAGCACTCACGTAGCGCATATTGGTGCCAATTGGAATCCAAAAGCCAGCATTACGCTGTGGCAAGATATCGGCGCGTGCACGGGGGGCTCTAGCACACCAGCACCAACCACCGCACCGATTCAAACGCCAAAACCAACCGTAGCGCCAGTACCGACGCCAACAGTTGCGCCAATTCAAACGGCAAAACCGACGACTGCCCCAGTCATCACTGCAGCACCAACGGCGGCACCAAGCTGCCCAGTGTGGAGCAGCTCTTCGGTTTACACCGCAGGCAAATGCGTGAGCTTTAACGGCCAAGTCTATACCGCTAAATGGTGGACAACGGGCGAGCAACCAGGCGCTTCACAATGGGGCCCTTGGGCATTGCAAGCTAATGCGGTGAGCAAACGTAAATAAGTCGTGATAAAAAACCCACCTTGTTCGCAAGGTGGGTTTATGCTGAAAAATCACTGAATAATGAGGTTGACCATGCTGAAGCTAGCCATTACCGCCTTGCAACGTCTTGGTATGTTGACGTGCTGCGCGGTGCTGAGTGCCTGTGCCAGTGCAGGTGGGAGCAACACTGCCAGCCAAGCCCCGTTGATTGAACGGGTGATCGTGCAATTTAAAGCTGCGCCAAGCAATCCCGCCGAGCGCATTACTCAAATGGCGCAAAAACATCAATTGGGTTTGATGCTTGAGCGTGAGATGGGCGGGAATTTTTATGTGGCAGCGCTCAAACCGCCCAAAACTGAAGCCGAGCTACAGCCGTATTTCAGCGCGATTAGCCAAGAAGCAGATGTAACCAGCATTGAAGCCGATATCATGATGCACACGATGCCGGCCAATTAGGCTACGTGGTTTTTCATTGTCGTTGCCATCAAGCGAAAGACATCGACCCACGCCTGACGCAACTCAGGCGTCCATTTCTCCCCCAAGCCTTGCTTTAAAGTCCACAACAGCGCATTACCCACCGGCGTGTAATGTTCGTCTTTCACCCCATATTGGACATGGCGTTCGGCCAGTTTATGCAATACCGGCACCAATTTATCCAAATCGTTTAAACCATTCACCGCCACCTTAATCGTCGCCATCAGCATATTGCCTTGCGCGGTCAGATCTTTTTTAAACAAAGGACGAACTTGCGGCGCGTATTCAAATAATTTGGCATAAAACATTTGCGCCGCTTGCGGTGCAATTGGTTCGACCAAAGCAAAGCTGTTTTGTACTAATTGAATTTGGCGGGCAGTGATCGACATTACAGAATTCCTCGATGAATGGAGCTTCTTTAGCATAGTCGGCATAAAGCTTCGTGAAGCACTTTTTTTGGCGAGATTATTCCGGGGCTGGTATAGCTGGAGATAGCGCAATTAATAAAGCTGAAAGTAATATACCCGCACCACCTATCCATTGCAGCAGCGATAAATGCTCACCCAAAATCAACGCCGCTAACAACACGCTAACCACGGGCTCTAGCGTCGACAAGGTTGATGCTTCGCTGGCGGATAAATAATCCAAGCCCGCTAAAAAGCTAAAAATCGCAATCACCGTCGAAATCAGCGCAATCGCAATCGTTGCTGCCCAGCTGTGCGCACCAATCGGCCACGAGGGTTGATGCCATAAGGTCGTTAACCACAAACTCAAGGCCGCCGACACCATCACGACTGTAGCCGCAGGCAGCGCGCCCGTTTGCGGCGTTAAACGGCTGCCCGCCAAGATATAGGCCGAATAAATCAGCGCCGCGAGCAGGCCAAAAATCACGCCGCTTAATTGCCCACCGGCTGGCCCAATGGTCAGCAATAGACTGATGCAGGCCAGCAGCAGTGCTGCCATTGTTCGACGCGTTAGTTTTTCTTTAAACCAGCACGCGCTGGCCAAGGTTACGATCACCGGATAGAGGTACAGCAATAATGCCGCTAAGGCGGCCGAACCATATTGCAGGGCTGAAAAATAGCTAAACGCCTGCCCCACATAACCCACTCCGCCCATCGCCACCAAGCCCAGCAATACCCTTCCGCGTGGCCATTGTCCGCGCCGCCAGCACATCACCGCCAACATCACCAGCGCGGCAATTGAAAACCGAATCAGTAGCAGCCCTTGGGTATTCACCCCCCCCTGCTCCGATCCATACGCCCAGACACCAAAAATTGGCATCCAGCCAAAAGCAATGGCCGATAAGATAATTAGGGATAAGCCTTTTTGACGGGGCGAGAGCATGGCGAACTAGCATGAAAGTGAATCATGCAGTGTGCCGTAAATGAATAGCGACAAGCAAATTTCCCGTGACTTGTTACGGGGCTTGTAGCACCTCCAGCGCACTAACCCAGCGCGTGGCTAAATCTTCGATTTGCACCACATCGGCCACCGGCGCCAAAGCATCTGCGCTGGCTTTGTTGCCTGTGGGTTTGGCGGCTAAATGCCCAGCGGCATCACTTTCCCACACATAGTCGGCGGTACAGTTGGGGCAGGCCAGATGACCCCCTGCATGCGAGCCGCGCACTTGCACCAAAGTAGGCCCACACATCAGGCATTGCGCCAGTGGAATCCCCTCATCAGAATGACCGACAATGTGCTCCAACTCGCCGGTACCTTGCAGCGCAATCAGGGCTTCACCACAACGGCGATCAAACTGTTGCCCTAACTCGGAGGCAATAATCTGCAAGGCTTTTTCAATCGGCATACCGCGCCGATACGGGCGCGAGCTGGTCATCGCGTCAAAGGCATCACAGACACCGACAATTTTAGCGTCGAGCGCAATTTGAGCATCGCTCAAACCTTGCGGATAGCCACGGCCATTGGGCGTTTCGTGGTGACCCAGCACAGCATTCATCACCAAGGGGGAAAACGGATGTGATGCAATCAAACGCGCACCAATATTCGGGTGGGTTTTAATCACAGCAAATTCATCGTCAGTGAGCTTATCGGGCTTACGCAAAATGGCGTCGGGAACGCCAATTTTGCCAAGGTCATGCAAAAACCCCGCCATCGCAATCCGATTCGCTTCACTCTCGCTCAAGCCCAAAGCCCGCGCCAACTTGCCAGAGAGCATCGCAACCCGCCACAGATGCCCACCAGTGTACGGGTCACGCGCCTCCACCACCCACGCTGAAGCGAGCAAGCTGGCCAGCAATGATTTTTGCTGAGCGGCAACATTGGACTTCAATTTTGCTAATTCTGCTTTTGTGCCCCGGCTAAAAAACATCGGCGGCCCCCTGCACATTTGAATGCTACGTTATAGACTGAATTGATTTCGATTGCGGAATTGATCACACAACTAAAATAAATCATCAGGTATAGCCTTCGTAGGCACACTAAGGCTAGGGTTTAAGGCAATACCAAGATGGGTATTAGATATTTACAATCAATGATCGCCGTGCACCCGTCGGCCGTATTAACGCGTTCGTGCATCAATTCTTTGAGTTATTTGCGCGCAATTGCAGCAAGTATTACCCAATCCGTTATGTATTATTTGAGGGTATAAACCCTGATGATGACCACGCTAGCCCATCGAATCATACTCAGCTTGATCTGTGGCTTACCCCTACCTTCGAGCTGGGCGCTGACCGTGGTTTCAACTCATTCCGAAGATGCCAGCAGCAGTTTATTGGATGAATTTCGCCAACTTCACCCCGAGATCAAGATCACCATTCTCAACCGACGAGTTGACTTAATTCCATCAGGGGTAAAATCAGGCAGTTTGCGCAATGCCGATATCGTTTTATCGTCGTCGCCTTTTTTGATGCAGGCCCTGAAAAATAATGGTCAATTGCGCACATTACCGATCACACAAGTCAGCAGCCCATGCGCACCAAAAGGATTATTACTCAGCGATTCGGAACGCAAATATGCCAGTTATGGTTTAGCGGGGTTTGGCCTGTTATGGAATCAATCTTTTTACACCCGCCAGCGGCTTGCGGCGCCGAAAACATGGCAAGACTTGCTCATTCCCACCTTGCATCGACAGTTGGTGATGAGCACGCCATCTCGTTCCAGCAGCACACATATGATGCTGGAGAAAATTCTGCAAGACGAGGGCTGGGATCACGGCTGGCGTACGATTTTGCAACTGGGCGGTCAATTTAGCTTGATTGCATCACGTAGCTTTGCCGTCAGTGAGGCAATACACAGCGGTGACGCAATGGTGAGCATCATGATCGATGCCCATGCACGCCCAACGATGTCGGCCAATTCAAACTATCGTTTTCAGTACTTAAACAGCTTTGCGGTCATGCCGTCGTACGTGGCGCAATTACGCGGCGGACAACACAGCCGCGAAGCAAAAATACTCGTGCAATACCTATTTTCAGAGCAAGGGCAGCGAAATTTACTCAATGATCGACACTTCAAACTACCACTCAAGGGCAGCCTTGAGCAAAACGGTCATCTTTGCCGCTTATTTCAGCAACAAAAATTAATCAATACCGAACAAATCTTGGCAAGAGGGCAATTGCTCAAACAGCTTTATGATCAACTCATTACGCTGAATTTTGAATTATTACGCGACACTCAAGGCTTAATTCAAAAGGCCGAAGCAAGCCCAAATCTAAGTACAGCGCAAAAACAAGATTTAATCACAGCGCGGCAATTGGCCAGCACTCCCCCAGTCACCGCTGCGCAAGCCAACGACGAGCGCTATTTAGCGCTATTTCGCGCGGGGCAACCGAAGGACGAAATCAGCCGCTGGCAACAGGTATGGCGAGCCCAATTAGCGCAAGCTGGCAAATTAGCGCGCCACGTTTTGGTCAATAGTTCCCATGATTAACAGCGGTGCATGGTTCAAACATTTTCGCGGACATCTAGGGCAAAAGCTGCTGCTCGCTAGTGCAAGTCTGCTCTTTTTGGTGTTGTTCACCGGGGCCATTAGTATTATTGCCACGTATCAGCAAGGTTCAGACATGCAAACTGTCGTGACCGAAAGCATTCCAACCATTCTTGAAAGTACGCAACTTGAGCAAGAAGCCAACCGTTTGCAAATTCAAGCGCAGCAGCTCGTTGAAGCCGATGATTTGGTCTCGATTGCCAAACAGCAAAATTTGATCGAACAATCGTTGCGGCGGATGGCTAAAGCCGCACAACTACTGATCGCCCGTCAGCCCGATGGCGCACCACAACTGAACGAACAGATCCAAATTTCGCGAGCCGCAGCCGAAGCTTTAGCCCACATTGCACAACAACACCAAGCCGATTTAAGCCATTTACGCATGCTCAAAATGCGCATTGAATGGCTGCACGACGATTTAGAAAATGAGTTGCGATTACTAACCGAAGAATATCATCTCCGCCTCAATCCACCGGGCTCAGCGCGACTCGCCAGCGCACTGCATTACCTGCAAATATTGGAGCAATTGCGCAATGGTGAACACGATTTGGCTCGCGCGATGCTGGCACTGTCGGTGCCTAGCCAGAAAACCAAATCCCAAGCCATATTTAAGCAAATACAAGATGATGCGCAAAAATTATTGGTCTTGGCCGAACAACTGCCTGTGGCGCAATCAGGGAGTTTGCACGAGTTATTTGGCTCGCTGGCTAAAATTGCGGCAGTCGATGGCGAATTAAGCCAAAAATTGACGCAATTTAACCGCAGCACCGAGCAAATGCGCGAGCAACTCGCCGAGCTTGAGCAGCAATTGATACGTCAAAATCAACAGGCGGCCAAACTCAGTCGCTTGGCCCGCGACAATGCCCAGCAACAGCTACAACAATCGCTACAAACCAGCGAACGCGGGCGCTGGTCCGTGGCGCTGGCATCAACGGCCGCCATGGGTTTAATGCTCTGGATTTTGTTTGGCCTGATCGGTCAACGCGTGATCCGACGTTTGGCCTTGCTTGGCCAAAATATGGCCGCAATTGCACAGGGCAATTACCACTTGCCGCAAACGCCTGAAGGCCATGATGAAATCGCTCAATTGGGGCGGCAGGTACAGCATCTCGCGCAGCATATGACCGAATTGGAGCGAACCAATGCACTAGCCTTAATCGAACATACCGACGCGGCCTTACTGATCTGCGATCTGGCTGGACGTATTATCTCAATTAATCAGGCCGCACGACGCTTCTGCCCGACTTTGCAAGTAGGCGACGAACTGAACGAGTTATGGCCTGCCGAATCTCGCCCCGATCTATCGCAACTAGATCAAGATAAGGCCATCGATATTACCTTGCCGTTTGGCCCCATCGCCGATGAAAATTATGTTCGCCTTTTAGCGCGTACTTTCCAGCAAAAAGACACCGAATGTTTGATGGTTACGTTGTTCGATGTCTCAGCCCAAATGCGCTCGGCCGTGTGGCTTGGCAAAATGGTCGCAGAAAAAACCGCCGCACTTGACGAAAGCAATGCGGCGCTGCGCGCAGAAATTGATGACCGAAAACGCGCGCAGGACAGCTTGATTCAGGCCACGAAATTTGCGGTACTGGGCCAAACCACAACCAGTTTGGCGCATGAATTGAATCAGCCGTTAGCTGCGATGACCAATTATATGTATTTGGCTAAAAAATCCGCCGAAGATGTACACGCCACTGATTTAGTATCGACGCTGGCACAAAGCGAGAAAGTATTGGATCGCATGGCGCGGCTGATTCGATCGTATCGCACGCTAGGGCGCACTGCACCAGCATCTCCAGCGCTATACCCCATCGATATCATGCATGTCATTAATGATATCGTTGAATTACTGCAAAGCCGAATCCGTAAACAGCACATCACGCTGATTTTACCTAGCATCCAAAATGCTTGGGTTATGGGTGAAGTCATTCGTTTAGAACAAATTTGCTTAAATTTGGTCAGCAATGCCTTAGATGCGCTGAGCGATTGTCCGTCGCCGCAGCTGGAATTGGCCTTAATTCGTCTGGATCAAGATATAGAATTAATGATCATGGATAATGGCGCGGGCCTTTCACCTGAAACGGTTGGCGATATTTTTCAAGCGTTTTATACCACCAAACCCGATGGGCTCGGGCTGGGCCTGAGCATTTGCCAATCCTTAGCCAGCGAATGCCACGCCCATATTCGGATGGCGAGCCAACTGGATGGCGGGGCAATTTTTATTCTTTCGATGGAAGCGAGTGCTACTGATGCAGCTTGAGCACGCACAAGTATTACTGATTGATGATGACGCCGATGTACGAGAATCTGCGCAAAAAATTCTCAATCACAGCCGTTTGCCGTGCTACACCTTGAGCAGTGCCGCGCCCGTTCTTGAGCTGGCGCTGAACGACTGGCCCGGTGTCATCGTCAGCGATATTTGCATGCCAGGCATGGACGGCGAGCAGCTACTCGAAGCCTTGCGCCATAAAGACGAACAATTGCCGGTCATTTTAATCACCGGCCACGGTGATATTCCAATGGCGATTCGCGCCGTTCGCGCCGGCGCTTTTGAGTTTCTCGAAAAACCCGTAGCCCCGGATGTCTTGATCGAATGCATTCATCGCGCCTTGAGTTTGCGCCAAGAAATTATCGAAAATCGCAATTATTTAAAGCATGAATTGAGCGAGCGTTTGCTTGGCAATAGCGTGGCAATGACACAAGCGCGGGAAAAATTGATGCATTTGGTCAATTCCGACTTATCGATTTTTATCGTCGGTGAAGCTGGTACAGGGCGTCGCACTGTCGCCGAACAATTGCATCGATTGGGGCGCAGCAAAGACGGTCCTTTAGTTTGGCTCGACGCCGAGCTGGTGAATGACGTGCCACACAGCGATCAAAGTGCAATCTGGCGCGAACAATATTGGAGCGCCGCGCAAGGCGGAACACTATTAATCAGCAACCCTGAGCGCCTGCCGCAGCGCTTGCAAACTTTGCTCTGTAATTGCTTGCTAGAAAGCGATCCATATTCGGTGAATGGTCGCAAAGTACGCACTTTAACAATCAGCACATCAGATCCAAAGCAAGCAGTAAGCGAGGGGCGCTTAAGGCCAGATTTATACTACGCACTCTCAACTGCAACCGTTCATATTCCACCGCTGCGGCAGCGCCGCGAAGATATTCCGCAGCTGTTTCGCTATTTCGTTCAGCAATCTTGCCGCCGCATGAAGAAACCACGGATCGAGATTAAAAAGGCCTTTGTTGAAAAATTGCAGCAAGGCGAATGGAGCGGCAATTTGCGCGAATTACGCAATGTGGCCGATATGTACGCGATTGGGCTGGCACGGATCGACAGTTTAAATCGAGCGATTCCCATCAATGCCGAGCAAAACTCATTAGACGAGCAAATTGACGAGTTTGAGAAAAACTTGATTGAAGAGGCGCTCAGCCTGTTCCAAGGCAAAATCAATGAGGCCGCCGATTACTTGCATATTCCGCGCAAAAAGCTCTATTTGCGAATGAAAAAACACGATTTGGACAAGAAAGAATACAAGCCATAATAAGGGTATATTGACAAATAGCATACCGATCAATACCTACAACAATATACCCAACAAGCAAAAAGCCCCATCAGGGGCTTTTTGCTTGTGCGTGCAATTCGCTATTTCGAATCGACTTTGATGAGTTAGTTCTTTTTCACATCGTCAATCGAAACCACTTTCTTCGCATTCCATACGGTCAAGGCCAGGAGCAATGATAAGACTGAAGCGCTCAACCAGAAGATATGCGCATTACCGAAATCGTAGTGCTTAACGCCATCCACTTCGTTCACCGTAATCAACACGGATGAAACATATTCTTGGATTGATGTAGCCAGGTAAGAGCACAAACCGATGAAGCCTTTCACTGCACCCACTGCATTTTTTGGCATCAGGTCACAAGCAGTTAAACCCGCCAAGAACACCACCAAACCACCGATTGCGAAGCCAATCATACCCAGCGCCACAGCATCAACTACGCGGTTGTTTGGCCCCCAGAACATCAACACCATACCAGCGATATTGACCAAACCGTAGATCAAAGTTGGGATGTGACGGTTACCGCGGAAGATCTTGTCAGAGATCAGACCTGAGGCGATCGCCCCCACCATCCCAGCGATTGGGTACGTCGACATCGCGAAACCTGCGTCGATCAGGCTGTAGCCTTTTTCTTCTTGCAAGAACAATACCGCCCAAGAAGACATTGCGTAGCGAGATACGTACATCAAGGCACACGCTGCAGCGATCAACCATACCGTTTTTTGCGTCAAGATGAACAACTGGGCGCGACGAGTTTCTGCAGGCGTGCTGCCTTTCTTGATTTCTGGCTCTTCACCAAAAGCTTCAGCTGGGCTTGGCAAACCGTAAGTTTGTGGGCGGTCTTTCAGCATCAGGTACATGGCAGCAGCACCGGCGATCGCAGCAATACCTGCACCGATAAAGCCTGCTTTCCAACCCAAGTAGCTCACCAAAGTCGCAGTCAGAATCCACGTGATCGCTTCACCCAAACTACGTGAGCTACCCCAGATTGAGTAACGTGAACCACGTTGCGTTGGTGAGAACCATTGGTACAGCGATACACATGATGGCGCAGAACCAATCGATTGGAACCAACCATTGGCGGCCCACAGGATCGTGAAGAACAAGGCCGATGTGTTCATGCCCATGAAAATAGACACGATACCTGACAGCGCCAACGCCACTGACATAAAGCGTTTGATGTTGGCGTAGTCAGACAAGAAGCCATTGGAGAATTTACCAATCGCATAGGTAAAGAAGAACGCCGAGCCCATCATACCGAGCTCTTCGAGACTGACGATACCCGCATCCAGCATTGGCTTCTTAACGACGCCCAATGCCAAACGAACGACGTAGAACATCGCATAACCAAAAATCAAGCCCAGAAAGACTTGCCACTGCATTTTGACGTAGGTCGAACGAATTTCATCGGGCGTCCCTGCGCGCCGAGGAAGGTCTGGCCCTGTTTTGAAAAAGCTAAACATAATAGGTACTCCGATAGATGTCTGTCAGCGATCGGTCGTGTGTATCGCGGCGATAAATACCGCGATCAAGTCGACCTAATCGGTTTCACTCGATCGGTTGCAGCGCATTGGGCGGGGCTCTGAATGAGTGAATGAGGCCATCGTATCGGCAAAAAAAAACACGGCAATTAGCCGTGTTTTGAGTCAAATCTGACTGAATTTAGTCCGCGCTCAGTGCAAATTTGACCCATTTTGTAGCGACAAGATCAGGATATGATCTGTTGTGGGTTGAAAATGGCGCAAAAATCTAAGTCCACGCAATGTAACCAAATGTACAAACATCATTTGTTTGCGCAAACGCAAACTAGTTGGCTTGCTGCAGTACAAAATCAATCGCCGTGCAAATCGTTGTCACTTGAGCCAGATTGCATTGCGCAGGGCTGGCGGTGGGGCTATTGGGGTAAACTTCGGTGGTTGTCACAAAGCGAGCCTCGGTCATGCCGCCGCACAAACCTAAGGCTTTTTTCGCGTAATTGATCACGCCAAATTGCTGCAAGGGCTCACCAATGATGCAGCCCTCTTCATCCGGCAAAGCAATGTGCGTGACTTGCTGAACTGCCGCAATAATCGCGCGCTGAAATTCGGGCGCGGGGTTTTCGCTGTCGCCGACCAAATAAAAACCATCGGGAACATCGTGTTCGATGTAATCCACGCCATCGCGCGCCGCTTTGGCGGGGCAAAATTCGCTGTTATCAGAATCGGTGGTTTCGTGTAAATCGACGTGCAGCAGCGCATCGTGCGCCAAATCATGCACCAAGGCCATCACCGCAGCCGCCTCTTGTGCGGGGCTATGGGGAACAAAGGAGCGGTTGGGGTCAATCGCATCAGGATTCCAGCGATTAATCGTTTCATAGCCCCACGGGCTAATGCACGGCAACACCAGTAGATTGACCTGTGCGTTATAGCGATCAAACTGCTCGGCAATAAACTGCAGTGCGCCCTGCACGCCGCTGGTTTCATAGCCATGCACGCCGCCAGTGACCAAAACAGTCGGCATATCAGCCCGCCACGTTTTGCTGCGCACTGCAAACAAGGGGTAAACCGGCAAACCCAAACGCTGATAATCGAGCTGCCCGTATTGCAGCAACACAGCCGAATCAGGCAAAGCCGCTTGCAAGCGCGCTACTACTTCGTCTTGATAACTACGTTGAATGCGTTGCCGACTTAACCACAGCGCTTTGTCTGCCGCTGTCCAGGCCTGCCCAGCTTCACCAATTGAATAAAACGCTGTTGCCATCTTCCAGCTCCTTTGAAATAGTCGATCGACTATATCACCGCAGTGCACATACAGGGATTAGCAAAAGCCCGTGCCCCCAGCATCATTACTATCAAACGCACATAAAAAACCCACGCATCGCGTGGGGTATATTAACAAGGGAGTTACCCTAACTAAGTCACAGAGCAATACTCTTAAGCATTCCAATTCACCAAACCAAAATGCCAGGTCGCCAACACGATCAAACCAAAGGCGATGCGATACCACGCAAACACCACGAAAGTGTGCGTTGAAATAAAGCGAATCAAGGCGCGGATCGCGATAAACGCAAAGATAAAAGACGAAATAAAGCCAACGGCAAAGATGCCAATGTCGGCGCTATCGAGCACATGGCGATGCTTGATCAAGCTATACAAAGACGCCGCGCCCAGCGTTGGAATCCCCAAGAAAAATGAAAACTCGGTCGCCGCTTTACGCGATAAGCCTAAAAACATACCGCCGATAATCGTCGCGCCCGAACGACTCGTCCCTGGAATCAATGCCAAGCATTGGCATAGCCCCACTTTCAGCGCGTCTTTGAGCGATAAATCATCCACGGTTTCAATGGTTACTTTGTGCTGACGTTTTTCCGCCCACAGAATAATCAAACCACCGACGATAAACGCAATCGACACGGCGATGGGGTTAAACAACACCGCTTTGATGTGCTCGGAAAACAATTTGCCCATGATCGCAGCGGGAATAAACGCGATCACAATGCCGAGTAATAAATTGCGCTCGCTACCTGGGTGGCTCACGCCTTTAAAGGTATTTCCAATTTTCGCGCGGTATTCCCACACCACCGCCAGCATCGCGCCAAGCTGAATGAAAATTTCGTAGACTTCACGTTTTTCTTTGCTCAAGAAATTAAGCAAATCGCCGGTCAAAATCAAATGCCCCGTCGACGAGATTGGCAGGAATTCGGTAATCCCTTCGACCAAACCCATGATCAAGGAGTGAAACAATAAAATCGGATCCATGACCTACCTATGCAGTTTCAAATAATTGGGCGCGATTATAGTCTTAACTACGCCGTAATAAGCAGTTTGCGGTTGAAATTTAATTCAAATTTGACGGGTGAAAGTGGGTATAAATACAACGCGACAAGGCAGAACAAGGCAATGCGTGAATATTTACACCACCCCTTGGGAACCATGGGGTACGCCCATACTCTGATCATTAAGTGTGCAATGCATAGTGTGCATTTTGCTCATCTCCTCCCTGTTGACCGGGCGCCTTTTGCAAAATCGGCGCCCGTTTTTTTTGCCCGCGACAGACGCAAAATTTTATTTATGGTGACGCAGTAAATTCGCCAAGGCGGCTTTTAATTCTGGGTCGTCAACCTGAGATTGCAGCTCAGAAAAAGCCGCTTTCGCTGGTGCAGTCATTCGTAAGCTCTTGGTTTGTAGCGGATTTCCTTGCTGCAGCGCCACTTGCACCTTGGCGCGGATTGCGGTAGCGTGCACACCAGCTTGGGCCAGTGCGGCCAAAATAGCGGGTTCAGCCTGTCGCAAACGCGTCGCTGCCGCGCTGCTGGGCACCGCAACGAGCAAGGATGAACCCGACCAAGCCGTACCTTGGCAGACTCGCGCTAATTCAGGCGCTACGGCAGAGCGCACAATATTGAGCAACTGGTTGTACTGATCAAGCTGTTTTACCAAGCGTTTGAGCTGGTAATCACCATCGACCAGTTGTGAAAAATTAGCTGTTTTACTCATTAACAAGGATTCCAATGAATATCATTGTGGTCTCACATCGGCTCGATAAAGCCATTTCACTCGGGCCGCGCGAGCTCAGCATCATTGGCTTGGCGCTGACGATATTAATCGGTGCGGCCGCTTTTGGCCTGGGTATGTTATTTGCACCCAATCGGGTTGAACCTCTATTGCGTCTGATGCCCGGGCAACACGCAAGGCAAAATGAAATTGATGCACTTGCAGTCCAAGTCGGGCAATTACAAGCCAAACTCACGCGGCTTGATGGCTTAGCCAATCGGGTGGGCGATAAAACCGGTATTGATATTAAACCCTTTTTAAGCAAAACCGATGCACCGCAAGGCGGATTAGCGTACAACGGCCAGCCTTTTGCGGTGTCTGGCCTGCGACAATTGCTGCAAGACACCGACGCCAAAATGGCCGCGATGATAGACCAACTCACACTCGCCGAAGCCATTTTAATGACGCCCGACGCGAGCTATTTACCGCGCCATTCGCCACTAAAGATCGCACCTCAATCATCGAGCTTTGGCTGGCGCGTTGACCCATTTCGCGGCACACAAGTATTTCACGAAGGCATCGATTATCAGGGTGATACTGGCACCCCTATTGTAGCCGCCGCCACAGGTAGGGTCGTGTATGCAGCTTACCACCCTCAATATGGTAATATGGTCGAGCTTGATCATGGTAAAGACTTAACCAGCCGTTATGCTCACGCGAGCCAACTGTTGGTCAAAGTGGGAGACACGGTGCAAGTGGGCCAAAGAGTGGCTTTGCTCGGTAGCACCGGGCGCTCAACCGGGCCTCACCTGCATTTTGAAATCCGCTACCGCGGCGTGGCGCAAAATCCAATGCGCTTTCTTGACGCGGGTCAATCCAACTATGCACAAGTCACTAAGTAAGCCTTGAAAAATAGGCAGGGTGGAGCCAACTAAGGTCAGCCAGCCCGCAATTGGGCATAGGCCTTTGTCGATTAATAAAAACTGAGCCTCATCGAGGCCGTCATGTGGTAGCAATATGATCTCGAATCTGCTGAAAAAAGTATTTGGAAGCCGTAACGACCGTTTGTTGAAGCAATACGGTGCCATCGTCAAGCAGATTAATGCGCTAGAGCCGTCAATCTCCGCTTTATCTGACGCCGAACTACGTGGCAAAACCGATGAATTCAAGGCTCGTCTCGCTAAAGGCGAAACCCTCGATCAAATTCTGCCCGAAGCATTCGCAGTGTGCCGTGAAGGCGGTAAGCGCGCTTTGGGCATGCGTCACTTTGACGTGCAGCTTATTGGTGGTCTGGTGCACCACCAAGGCAAGATTTCCGAAATGCGTACCGGTGAAGGTAAAACGCTGGTGGCGACTTTGGCCGCTTACCTCAATGCCTTAACTGGCAACGGCGTTCACGTGATTACGGTGAATGATTACTTGGCACAGCGTGACTGCAATCAGATGAGCAAGTTGTTTAACTTCTTGGGTCTGACTTGTGGTGTGAACCTGGGTCAAATGGCGCACGAAGACAAAAAGGCGGCTTACGCCTGCGATATTACCTACGGTACCAATAACGAATTCGGCTTTGACTACCTGCGCGACAATATGGTGTTTAGCGTTGAAGAACGCGTACAACGTGGCTTGAATTTCGCCATCGTCGACGAGGTGGATTCGATTCTGATCGACGAAGCGCGTACCCCGCTGATTATTTCTGGCCCAGCGGACGACAATACCGATTTGTATTTGGCGATGAACTCGATTCCTAGCCAACTCAAGCGCCAAGAAGCTGAAGACGGCGAAGGTGATTACTGGGTTGACGAAAAAGCGCACACGGTCATGCTGTCAGAAAGCGGTCATGAGCACGTGGAAGAAATCCTGACGCAAATGGGCTTGTTGCCAGAGGGCGATAGCTTGTACGCCGCGGCGCACATCAGCCTGATTCACCATTTAAATGCTGCGCTGCGTGCACACGCCTTGTTCGTGAAAGACCAACACTATGTGGTGATGGACGGTGAAGTGATCATCGTTGACGAACACACGGGCCGTTTGATGTCGGGCCGTCGTTGGTCTGAAGGCTTGCACCAAGCCGTTGAAGCCAAAGAAGGCGTTGAAATCCAGCAAGAAAACCAAACACTGGCGACGGTTACGCTGCAAAACTACTTCCGTATGTACAGCAAGCTATCGGGCATGACCGGTACGGCGGATACTGAAGCGTACGAATTCCAGCAAATCTACGGTTTGGAAACGGTGATTATCCCGACCAATAAACCGATGATTCGCGATGATAGACAAGATCAGGTATTCAAAACTGCGAACGAAAAATACAACGCGATCATCAAAGACATTAAAGGCTGCGTAGAACGCGGCCAGCCTACGCTGGTTGGTACCACGTCGATTGAACAATCAGAATTGCTGTCTAACATTCTGACCAAAGAAGGCATCGCACATAATGTCTTGAACGCCAAACACCACGCTAAAGAAGCGCAAATCGTCGCGCAAGCCGGTAGCGCGGGTCAGGTCACCATCGCTACCAATATGGCCGGTCGCGGTACCGACATCGTGTTGGGCGGCAGTATCGAGCGTGAAATTAAAGACATCGAAGCCGATGAAAGCCTAGACGAAGCGGCAAAAGCGGCACAAATCACCGCACTGAAAGCCGAGTGGCAAGTGAAGCACGATGCGGTGTTGGCGGCAGGAGGTTTGCACATCATCGGTACCGAGCGTCACGACTCACGTCGTATCGACAATCAGTTACGTGGTCGTTCAGGTCGTCAAGGTGACCCGGGCTCTAGCCGCTTCTACCTGTCACTCGAAGACACTTTGCTGCGTATTTTCGCTGGTGATCGCGTGGCCTTCGTGATGGACAAGCTGAAAATGCCAGAAGGCGAGCCGATCGAAGCCGGTATGGTGTCGCGTGCGATTGAATCTGCGCAGCGTAAAGTCGAAGGCCGTAACTTCGATATGCGTAAACAATTGCTCGAATACGATGATGTCGCGAACGAGCAGCGCAAAGCGATCTACAGCCAGCGTAATGAAATTCTGGAAAGCAGCGAAGTGGCCGCTACCATCGCCGCGATGCGCGATAGCTATGTGAGTGAGGTCGTTGACCAATACCTACCACCCGATTCAATGCCAGAGTTGTGGGACGCCGAAGGCCTTGAGCGTGCGATGAACGAATTGCACGTTGGCGTGAACGTTAGCGACTGGGTTGAGAACGAGAAAACGCTGAGTATCGAAGAGATGAAAGCGCGCGTAGTGGCGGCTGCCAAAGCCGCGTACGACGCGAAAGTAGAGCAAGCATCGGAAACCAACTTCCGCAACTTCGAGCGCTCAGTCTTGCTGCAGCACGTAGACCAATACTGGCGCGAACATTTGTCGGCCTTGGATCATCTGCGCCAAGGTATCCACCTGCGTGGCTACGCGCAGAAAAATCCGAAGCAAGAATACAAGCGCGAAGCATTTGAGCTGTTCTCCGCCTTGCTCGAGCAAATCAAGCGCAATGTCTTGCAGATCGTGATGACGGTGCAAGTACGTAGCCCTGAAGATGTACAAGCCGTTGAGCAACACGCAATTCCGGAATCGGCAATGCAATTTACCCACGCTGATATCGAAGCGGTATTGGCAAGCGGCGATGAAGAAAAAATCCGTGAAGTCTTGATGGCAGCAATGCAACAAGAAGGCGGCCCGAAAATCCAGTTCAGCGGCGTAGGTCGTAACGATCCATGCCCATGTGGTTCAGGCAAGAAATACAAACAGTGCCACGGCCAATTGGCTTAAGGCGCTAAGTAGCTAGTTAGAAAAAAGCGATCTCTACAGAGATCGCTTTTTTATTAGGTATATTAATAAAGATCAACGCCTTATTAACCTAGCAACGCATACCCCCTATTCTTTTTTCTCACCCTCAGCGCCCTCTTCCACCACTTCAGGCTCTTCGTGCACTTCCAGCGACAAATGATCCAAGCCGCTACTGTGCTCTTCTTTGCGATGATGCTTGCTATTGAGCTTAATATTCAAACGCAATTCGTTCAGCGAGTCGGCATTTTTCAGCGCTTCTTCCATGCTGATTTTGCCCGCTTCGTACAAATCAAATAGCGCCATATCAAAGGTCTGCATGCCTAGCTCGCGCGATTTTTGCATCGCGGTTTTCACGCCGCCAACGTCGCCTTTGAAAATCATATCGGCGACCAGCGGCGTATTGAGCAAAATCTCAATCGCAGCGCAGCGCCCCTTCCCGTCGGGCGTCGGCACCAAGCGTTGCGAGATAATGCCGCGCATATTCAGCGATAAATCCATATACAGTTGCGGGTGGCGCTCTTCGGGGAAGAAATTCACAATCCGCTCGAGTGCCTGATTTGAGCTATTCGCGTGCAGCGTGCCCATGCACAAATGGCCGGTTTCGGCGAAATTCATCGCGTATTCCATTGTTTCACGGTCGCGAATCTCGCCAATCAAAATCACATCCGGCGCTTGGCGTAGCGTGTTTTTCAGCGCATTAAACCAGCCCTTGGTATCGCGCCCGACTTCGCGGTGTGTAATCAGACAGTTTTTGTTTTTATGCAGGTATTCAACGGGGTCTTCAATCGTGATGATATGGCCGTGGCTGTTTTCATTGCGATAATCAATCATCGCCGCCATCGTCGTTGATTTACCCGAACCAGTGCCGCCCACCAGCAGCACCAGCCCGCGCTTGCTCATCATCACTTCTTTTAAAATCTTCGGCAGCCCCATTTCATCGAAATTGGGGATCTTGCTGGTGATCGTGCGCAGCACCATGCCGACTTTTTCTTGCTGCATAAACACATTCACGCGAAAGCGCCCGATGCCTTCGGGGCTGATCGCGAAATTGCATTCAAATTCTTCTTCAAATTCGGCACGCTGATCGGGCCGCATAATCGCGTAAGCCAAGGCCCGCGTTGCAACGGCATTGAGCTTTTGCTGCCCCACCGGCGTCATCTTGCCGTTAATCTTCATCGCAGGCGGGAAATCATCAGCAATAAATAAATCGGACGCTTTATGCTGAATCATCATCCGCAATAAATCGTGCATGGTTTTCAGGGCTTGTTCTGGGCTCATGCGGCTCTCCTGTTCTCTAACAGGATATAGACCTTGCCTCCCTGCCTCGCTAGCCTTAACTAATGCCGAAACGACAGGCAGCAAAAAGCCCCTTGCGAGCAAGGGGCTGTGGGAGTAAATCGCTTTACTTGGCTTTGGCTAAATTGAGCGAATACGCCGTAGCCGCCATCGATGCCAATGTACCTAGCTGGCAATTATCCGTTTCAGCCTTAATGCGCCGCTGATCTTCAGCATTCACATTTAACGCCATAGGAGCGATTGCCGCTGGCGCTGCGCTCGCTTGTTTGCGTTTATTTTCAGCAGGTACAGGGAATAATTTACCCTCAAACACCGTTCCCCAAACAGGGATGTCTTTGAGTTTTTTCGGATCGACTTTGTACGGGTCTTGCTCAAGCACGGTAAAGTTGGCAATCTTTCCTGGCTTGATTGAGCCAATCAGATCTTCTTTGCGCCATGAATACGCCGCTTCAATCGTAATCGCACGCAAAGCTGCATCGACACCAATTCGCTGTTCTGGCCCCGCCACACGGCCACTTGGCGTAATCCGATTCACGCCTGACCAAGCCAAAAACAATGGATCAGCTGGCGCCATTGGCAAATCTGAGTGGAAAGATAAATGCTGGGTGTGTTTCAAAATCGACGCATTTCTGACCATCACATCAGCGCGTTTTTTACCTAAGCCCGCCGCGTATTTATCGGCAAAGCCAACTGGGTAGTATGGGTTCACACTAAAGATCGCGCCATTTTTAGCAAAGCGCCCGACTTGAGCTTCTGTCGTATTGGCGTAATGCACCACAACAAAGCGGTGATCTTGACGCGGAGTTTCTTTGATGCGCTTTTCTAAGGTAGCCAACAACACTTCAGCACCCAAATCGCCATTCACGTGGATATGCAGCTGATAGCCCGCATCCCAGAATAATTTGGCGCGACGCTCAAGCTCATCCGGATTAATCATCCATTCACCTTTGTGACCATCGGTGTAGGGCTCTTTCATTTGCATCAACTGCGAAATAATCGCGCCATCGGCAAACAATTTGATTTGTTTCGGGAAGAACATCAGCTTGCTACCGCTGCCTTCTGGTGCTTTAGCCACGGTTTCTTCAACCGCGTCCAGTGCTCTATCCAAGCCGACCGCATCGACAATCCCGCGACCGTCCGCCAAGAAAGTCGAATACATTGGGGTGTCAGGCGCGCCCAAGACTTCTTCGTACAGTTTCCACATTTCAGGCGTCACAATCGCGCCCGGCTCGTTATACGCCGTGATGCCGTTGGCGTGGGTGTAAGCGACCATTTGCTTCAAACCAAAGCGCAAACGTTCTGGCGAAGCAATCAAGCCCAAGACACTTGGCATCACCTTCGTGTTCATAAAGCCCTGCTCCCAGAAGTGGCCTTCTGCGTAGTTGGACATCTCGCTGGCCGAGCCCTTACCCATGACGTCTTGCGCCGAAATATCGAGTAATTTAAGCGCCGCAGTATTTAAGATTACTTCGTGAGCAGAGCGCTGCCAAATGATAATCGGGCGCGTGCTGCTAATTTGGTCGAGCTTCGCGCGCGTTAATTCGCCATGCCATAGCTTATGGTAGCCCCAGCTAATCAATGGCTCGTTAGGGTCTGACAATGCCTTTTCAGCGGTCTTCAGGCGCGATTGATATTCTTCTGGTGTATTCGCCGCCTTGTAGGTTTTGCCCGGCATATTCCAGTCTTCGGTCGCAATCACTTCGGTCGCCAAAGTCAGGCCGCCCAAAATGGGGTGCAAATGCTGGTCAATAAAGCCCGGCATAACCACTTTATCTTTCAAGCTATTATCGATGCGATAAACCGTATGTGGATGTCGCGCTGCTTGTTTCTTTAATTGCTCAATGCTACCCACCGCAACAATTCGCTTGCCCATCACCGCAACGGCTTCGGCAGTCGCTTGGGATTTTTCCATCGTAATGATTTTTTTGGCCGGATAAATCACCACCACGGAAGAAGAAGTCTCGCTGCCGGTCGGCTGCAGTGCTTTGTTAATTGATTCATTCATGCTGCCATCCGCTTGCGCGGCGCTACACAGACCACTCAAAGCCAATGCATAGGCGATTTTTTTTACGGTATTGCTCATTTCAAGCCCCAAATTAAAATGACGGTGAAATATATTTGAGCAAAAAACAAGCTCAAAATCAACAAATAAATTACTAATAAAGTAATTAATTAAAAATATAAAAGAAGGAAGAATAATATTTCATGCAAGCAATAGGTATACATCTGTTGACTAGAATATAAATTACACACGTAAGAATACCCTGGCACTGTATTAAAACCCGTAGACAAATAAAGTATGCTCAATTACCACACTAGACGACTGGTCTAGTTTGGCATTATCATGCGGCCATGCAGAACGAAACCCACTCAATGCGCCAACATATTCTGGACGTGGCCAAACCCATTATCCTCGGCAAAGGTTTTTCCGCCGTGGGATTAAATGAGATTTTGACCGCAGCCAATGTGCCCAAAGGCTCGTTTTATCATTACTTCAAATCCAAAGAAGCATTTGGGGCCGCGCTGCTCGACTCGTATTTTTACGATTATTTTGGCCGACTAGAGCTGATGCTGGCCGCCAACGATCAAAGTGCAGCGCAGCGTTTGGTTGCGTATTGGGATCGTTGGCTGGAAACGCAAGCGGGCGACTGCTGTGAAGAAAAATGCCTCACGGTGAAATTGGCTGCTGAGGTGTCTGATTTATCCGAAGCGATGCGAATCAGCTTAAAACGCGGCACCGATCAGCTGATTAAACGCTTGGCGCAATGCATTGAGGAAGGCATCGCCGATGGTTCGCTCACTGCGGCACTCAACCCTCAGCGAACAGCCGAAACGCTATACCAAATGTGGCTAGGCGCTACGCTGCTGGCCAAAGTGCGCCGTGAAGACAGCTCACTGGCGTGCGCAATGGACAGCACATTGAAGTTATTGCAACTCGAGCCAAGCCATTGATTCGGCCCTCTGCTATTTGAATTCGTTCGTGGTGAGCTTGTCGAACTATGAATGAATTCAAGGCCTTCGACAGGCTCAGACCGAACGAGGTTAAGACTTCAATGGGCTGAATCAATCATGCAGCAAGTTAGCAAGTAGATCGCAGTGTACTGCGGTCTTATTTTTTACTAAAAAACTAGACGACTGGTCTATTAAAGGAAAACCCTGATGTTTAATTTTGAATTTCACAACCCGACCAAAATCGTTTTTGGCACCGACACAATCGCCAAACTCGACCAACTCGTACCGGCCAACGCCCGCGTATTGATCTTGCTCGGCGGCGAAAGCGCGCGTAAAAACGGCACACTGGCCGAAGTACGCGCAGCACTGGGCGCGCGTGAAGTGCTCGAATTTAACGGCATTGAGCCCAACCCAAGCTACGAAACGTTGATGCAAGCGGTAGAGCTGATTCGCCGCGAAAAGCTCGATTATCTGCTCGCAGTCGGTGGCGGCTCGGTGATCGATGGCACTAAATTTGTTGCTGCCGCAGTGCCGTTCGAAGGCGAGCCGTGGGATATCCTAACCACGCACGGCCAAGTGGTTCAGGCTGCAATGCCGTTTGGCACGGTACTCACATTGCCTGCCACCGGCTCAGAAATGAACAATGGCTCAGTGATTACGCGCAAAGCCACGCAAAGCAAATTGGCCTTTATGAGCGCGCATGTGTTCCCGCAATTCTCGATTTTGGACCCGACCAAAACGCTAACGCTGCCAACACGCCAAATTGCCAACGGCGTCGTTGATGCTTACGTGCATATCGTCGAGCAATACCTGACCTACCCCGTGAATGGCATGGTGCAAGATCGCTTTGCCGAAGGCCTGCTCCAGTCTTTAATCGAAATCGGCCCCAAAGTGCTCGCCGCGCCGAACGATTACGACTTGCGCGCCAATTTAATGTGGGTTGCTACCCAAGCGCTGAACGGCCTGATCGGCGCCGGTGTACCGCAAGATTGGTCAACGCATCTGATTGGCCACGAGCTCACCGCGCTGTATGACATCGACCACGCCCGCACCTTAGCCATCGTATTGCCAGGCAATTTGCATGTACGCCGCGCCAGCAAACACGCCAAATTGCTGCAATACGCCGAACGCGTGTGGGGCATCCGTGATGGCAGCGACGAGCAGCGCATCGATGCGGCGATTGCCAAAACGGCCGAGTTCTTTGAAGCGATGGGTATCAAAACCAAGCTGGCCGATTACGGCCTTGGCAAGGAAGCCATCGACGCCGTCGTCGCGCAGCTGGAAAAACATGGCATGACTGCGATTGGTGAAAAAGGCGATCTCACCCCAGAAATCGCCCGCCAAATCCTCACCGCAGCACTGTAAAACCAAAACGGCGAGCCTAGGCTCGCCGTTTCTCCTTCCGATGACTCTAATGAGTCAACGAGGATTTGGTCTCTACTGTTCACCTCGTGCAGCAAAATTTATGCATAGTTTATGAAACTTTCAAGCAGACCATGGCTTTAATCATAAATCGAGACCTGCGCTCACTCTCACTAACATATAAAGCTTATCTTCAGCTTGAATTACACCTTCATTTCTTACCAAAATCAGCCCCTAATCTTGAAAAAAAGAAAGCTAGTCGGTGACATAAAACAAAAAACCTTACCCAAGCAAATGGTTTAAATTTCAATATCTTAGCAAGGTTAAAGCTACAAAAATCGGCCAATGTGTGCCATTTCACAAGCATATCCGAGACTCGATAAAAAACCCCCATACCAAGTGTTAGTATTTGCTAATTATCTAAAATTAGCAGCCGTCGCATGTCGTCAGATGAAGCAATTGTTTTAAACAAAGAAACCGGATCGATTAATACCAAAGCATGGATTGCCAGTACCGCCGCGATTCTAACTGCCTGTGGTGGCGGTGGTGGAAGTGAGAGTAGCTTAGGTAGTACCAGCAGCGGCTCTAGCACCAATAACGGAACCAACAGCACTAGCGGGAGTGGGGGCGATAACAGCTCTTATCTCCCACTTAAGCGTATTAGCAAACCAGCAACAGAGGCTGAAGCTGCGCGCTTTTTGGCGCAAGCTGGCTTTGGCGGCGATGCCAATGCGCGCCGCGCGCTGATGCTTAATGGCTATGAGTCGTGGCTTACCGAGCAATTGGGGATGCCTCAGGGTTTAAGCCGCTGGGATGAGGCGACGCAGCTCAAAAATACCGATCCCACCTCTTTTGCTCGGCTTACCGAGCAAATCGACAATTTGCTGTGGAAGCGTATCGCCAATTCTCCCGATGTGCTTCGCCAACGCATGACGCTGGCCTTATCCGAAATTTTTGTGGTTAATTGGGCTGGTGTGAAAGTGCCAATGTCACTCAAAGTCCACGCTCTTGCCGCGTATATGGATTTATTAGAGCGCAATGCCTTTGGTAATTTCAGGCAGCTATTGGAAGATGTAACACTGAATGTAGCTATGGGTCGCATGCTGGGCACCTGGGGTAATCAAAAAGAAGATCTCAAAACCAATCGCCAACCCGATGAAAACTATGCGCGCGAAATCATGCAGCTGTTTAGCATTGGTTTATACGAACTAAATCAAGATGGATCGATTAAGCATGACGGTCAAGGCCAGCCAATTGAAACCTATTCGCTCGACACTGTGAGCAATTTAGCGCGCGTATTTACCGGCTGGAGCTCGCCACTGGATTACTCATCTTCGCAGCCCGATCCAGAACCGGTTCGCCGCCCAATGCAGCTAGACCCCAAAAGGCATTCCACTTTAGAAAAGAACTTCTTAGGTGCTCGGATTGCGGCCAATACCGATGGGCAAAGCTCGCTAAAAACGGCGCTCGACACCTTATTTAATCACCCGAATGTGGGACCCTTTATTGGCAAACAACTGATCCAGCGTTTTGTTTGCAGCAACCCAAGCCCAGCCTACATCAGCCGTGTTGCTGCGGCTTTTGCCGATAATGGCCAAGGTATCCGCGGCGATTTAAAAGCGGTGCTGATCGCCGTCTTGCTAGACTCTGAAGCGCGCAGCGCGCCCAATTTGAGCGATGCCTTCGCTGGTAAAGCAATCGAGCCTATGGTGCGGATAGGCCAGTTCTTTCGTTCACTCAAATTTACCAGCCCAGATGGGCAGTGGCGTTTAACCCGTGCCAATGCATTTGGCCAGCAGCCGCTTAACGCACCGAGCGTGTTTAACTTTTTCCGCCCTGGCTATATTCCGCCCAATTCAGCCCTTTTGAATCAGGGAAAAGCAGCGCCTGAACTACAGATTATGAACGAGCAAAGCGTTCTCAATCAGGCCAATAATTACGCGCTGATTTTAGACGATGTCGGCTCATATACCTGCCGCACGTATTACGATGCAGGCGGCAATTATCAACGCGATACAGCCAATACTGGCTTAAGCCTAGATCTGAGCACGGAATTAAATCTGGTCAATAACATCGATGATTTGCTCGAACACCTTAATCTGCTGCTACTGGCAGGGCAACTGAGCAGCACCAGCAAAACGCACATCAGCCAAAGCGTACTCAAAATCAGCGACAAAGACCCGGCCAAACAACAACTCAATCGAGTTAAAGCAGCGATTTTGCTGGTCTTGATGAGCCCAGAAGCTCAAGTACTGAAGTAAGCAGTAGCAAGGATATACCCATGGAAATGAATCTATCTCGTCGCGAATTTTTACGCCGTGCCGGCATGCTGGGCGTGGCAGGAGCGGCGGCACCTTTAGCACTGAATTTATCTATCCTCGGCGAAGCGGTCGCCGCGACCACCCCTAGCGATTATAAAGCCCTCGTTTGCGTCTACCTTGCGGGCGGTAGCGACAGCCACAATTTGCTGATTCCCTACGATTTAAGCAGCCACAGCCAATACGCCTCCATTCGCCAATCGCTGGCGATTGCTCGCGATCGCCTTAGCAGTACCGCGCTAAATACCCCCGATGGCAGTGGCCGCCAAATGGCTTTGGCGCCAGAGCTACTGGGTTTGAAAGGGCTGTATGACAGCGGGCAACTGGGCGTGATTAGCAATATTGGCCCCTTAGTCGTGCCGACGAGCAAAAGCCAATTTGTCAATAATGCCGTGCCTTTGCCACCCAAACTGATGTCACACAATGACCAAACCAATGTGTGGCTATCGGGCGCCGCGGAAGGCGCCGGCCAAGGTTGGGGTGGGCGCATCGGCGATTTGTACCAAAGCAATAATAGCAATGCCGCTTTGAGCTGCATTATGGTCAACGGGGCCAAAGTCTTTTTAAGCGGCAAACAAACTGCGGCGTTCACGATTGGCACGGGAGCAAAACCCACCCAATTACTCTCTGGCGTCAATGCGCGCTGGGGCAATGCCAATTTCCGTGACGATTTGATGAGCTTAATGACGCAAGTGCAAAGCAATGAGCTATCCAATGTGTATAGCGAAACGTGCAAGCGCGGCATTGCAACGTCTGATTTTCTGGCCAACACCTATAAATCGGTGACTGACCCGAGTGGCTTTCCTGCAGGCAATTCATTAGCCGATCAGCTCAAAGCCGTCAGCAGAATGATTTCTGCTCGCACTATGCTGGGTAATAGCCGACAAGTCTTTATGGTTTCGCTCGGCGGCTTTGACTTGCACGACGACTTAAATGCCGACTACCCAGAACTATTGAGCAAAGTAAACGATGCCATGTTGGCCTTTTACAATTCACTCAACAGCATGGGCTTAGCCAACCAAGTAACCACGTTTACGGCCTCTGAATTTGGCCGCAGCTTGGCGTCCAACGGTGATGGCTCCGATCACGGTTGGGGCGGCCACCATCTGGTGATGGGCGGCGCAGTCAAAGGCGGGCAAATCTGGGGCCGGAAAATTGAACCTCGCGTCGGCGGCCCGGATGATATTGGCCAGGGCCGCCTGATTCCCGACTTTGCCACCGATCAACTGGCATGGTCATTGGCCAAATGGTTCGGCGCTAGCGATTCGGATCGTGATCTTATCTTGCCGAGCATGAGCAACTTCGACGCCAATACACTGCGCATTTTTGCATAAGCACCAGCTACCTAGCTTCAGCCTAACTAAGCTGATCCAACAGGCGATTTTGCAGATCGCCTGTTTCCCCCTCCTTCTTATCAGCGCACACCTTGCAGCGCAGCTGCTTCATCAAAATACCCACCATATGTATAAAACCATACGGCACGTTTATAAAAACCAACAGAGACATACCCTTTCAATTTAAAGATAAGCAATCTTTTCCTTGCAAACATATTCAGCATTAAATATAGTGTGCTACATAACTAACACACAAGCACAGATCAATGACGGACTGGAATAATCAATCGCCGATCTATCTGCAGCTGGCCGATCGCTTGGGGCAGGCTTTGCTCGATGGCATACCACCCGAAGGCGAAGCGATGCCATCGGTGCGCGTGCTAGCGGCCGAGTACGGACTGAACCCATTAACAGTCAACCGAGCCTTGCAGTCTATGGTCGACGCCGGTTTGCTGGAGAGCCGTCGCGGCTTGGGCATGTTTGTCTTACCCAATGCCAGCGAGCGATTGCGCGCCACCGAGCGTGAACGGTTTTTAAGCAGCGAATGGCCGCTGTTGGCCGCCAAATTACGTCGTCTTGGGCTAGGCCCCAGCGATTTGCAGTGGACGGATAAGGAGTAAGGTGATGAGCGAATTAGTGACGATTCAGAATTTATCCGTGAGCTACGGCGCCAAAAAAGCGCTGCACGATGTGTCGTTCCAACTGGAAAGTGGCCGCATTATTGGCCTGCTGGGCAGCAATGGCGCGGGCAAAACGACCTTGATGCAGGCGATGATGGGGCTGATTCCGTTTAGCGGCGAGATCAATATTCTGGGCTTTAACCCACGCACGCAACGCGAAGCGATGCTAGAGCACGTCAGCTACATCCCCGACGTCGCGATCTTGCCGCCGTGGATTGAAGTGCAGCAATTGCTGCAATTGATGAGCGGCCTACATCCAAAATTTGACCGCGAATTGGCGCAGCAAAAATTAGCGCGCACGACGATCAAGCTCGAATCCAAAGTCAAACAACTATCACGCGGCATGATTGTGCAATTGCATTTGGCGATCATCAGCGCGATTGACGCCAAATTAATGATTTTGGACGAACCGACCTTGGGGCTGGATATTCCAGCGCGCAAAGCGTTTTACGACATGCTGGTTAGCGACTGGTGCAATGACGAGCGCACCGTGCTGATCGCCACGCACCAAATCGACGAAATCGAAAATCTATTGTCGGACGTGATGATGATTCATCACGGCGCGCTGGTTCTGCACGATCAGCTGTGCAATCTGGAAGAGCGCTATATCGGCCTGCGCTTTGGCGCCGAGCACAGCGAAGCAGTCACCGCCGCAGCGCCGCTGCACCGTTTTCGCCAAATGGGCGGTGAATGCGCGATTTTTGCTGGCAACTTCCCGACTGAACTGGCCTCACTCGGCCAAACCTTCCGCGTTGAGCTAGCCGATTTATTTGTCGCCCTAAGCCAAGGAGAGCGTCATGCAACAGTTTAAAACCCTTATGCTGCGCGAGTGGATGCAGCATCGTCGTTCGTGGTTGATTTTGGGGTTGTGGTCGCCCGTGGTGGTGTGGGCGCTGGTGTATCTGGTGCTACTCAATGGCGGCATTCCGCAGTTGAACGACGCCGAGCTGCCCGATACGATCAAAATCGCCAGCATGGTCATTAATATG
Organism: Chitinibacter sp. SCUT-21; assembly: GCA_041874755.1. NCBI lineage: Bacteria > Pseudomonadati > Pseudomonadota > Betaproteobacteria > Neisseriales > Chitinibacteraceae > Chitinibacter > Chitinibacter sp. SCUT-21. The sequence goes on along the minus strand of CP102611.1, from coordinate 2,231,981 downwards.
CAATCGTCCTGCGTGTTTTTTCTGGCGCTGATCGGCGTGCTGCTGACGATACCCGGCCTGCCGTACCGCGATAAAGACGATAAATCGCTCGCCTTCTGGCGCTCGCTACCGATCGATGAGCGCGCCGCCGTCATCGCGCCGGTATTGATGAACGGCTTGCTGCTGCCGCTGATGGCGATTGTGTCGGCGATTGCGCTGAATTTACTACTGTCTGCGCCACTGTGGTTGGCCAGCATCAATATTGTGCAGGCGAAAAATCTCGTTCTGGCCTTCGTCGGCAGCAGCTTGCAAGGCTTACTGACCTTGCTGTGGTTTTCGCCGCTGGTACTGCTGCTGGCGCTGGGCAATAGCGTGATACGCCGCTGGGGAATGGCCTTGGTGCTGATTGGCGGGCTACTACTTCAGATCTTGCTGTTTCAACAAACAAACCACGCGCCAGCCAGTAAATTTGTCGAGATCTATTTTTCCGGCCTGTTTGGCGTGATGGAGCAAGCCCAGCTCCTCGATTTTCTGGGCGCGGAAAACATCAATCTGCCCGAGCAAATGACTACGCTCACCCGCTTTGTCACCAACCCGGCTTTTGCCATCGCGCTGACCGTCAGCGCCCTATGCCTCGCCGCGCTGATCTGGCGGCGCAAAACCGGCCAAAGCGCTTAATTGAGGAAATTCATCATGAAAAACCTGAAGAAATGGCTCTTTCCCGGCAGTGTGCTGGCGGTATTGGCGCTCGGTAGCGCAACGGTCTTGTTGGCCAAACCCAACCCGCATTTTGTGATCAATAGTGGTCCAGCGGCGTTTAATTTTGCGCTGCAAAGCAAGGATGCGATTCAGCCTAGCGGCAAAATGGTCACCATCACGCTGACTACGTCTGGCGATACTTTGCAAAACTATGGCACGGTGAATATCAAACAGTTTTGTGCACCCAAGGCCAGCGTTGAAGTCGACTCGGCACTACTTGAGGCACTGGATCAAGAACTTCTCAGCCAAGGCATTATCAAACTGCTCACGCAACAGGAGGTCGGCCAGCAAATGCCCGCCCTTATTTTTAACTCGGCATTCCCAAGCACAGGACAATCGAATGGGCTAAACAAGGTTGAAAATAACGGCAGTGGTCACATCAAAGTGCAATGCCCTAATCTGCAGCACATCAGCGTGAGTAATCGCGGTGCGGGTAACGTCGATGTCTTGACCAGTTATGTCGTCAGTGCAGAGGTAGAAAACTTCGGAGTCGGCTCGGTTTACATTCCCAACGTGCACAACAAGATCGACATTGTCAGCGGCGGAACGGGTAGCGTCGCGGTTGGCGAAGCCGCCAAGGCTGATGTGAAGTTGTTTGGGATCGGCACGGTGTCGTTTAAAAACGAGCCCAACATCACATCAACGATCAAAGGGATGGGCGTGATTAAAACCAATACGCCTCATCCCTATTACTAGCAATACTTAGGTATATGGCTAAAAATCAATTGCAGATTGATTCGCAGCCATATACTTATTAAAACATCACGCGAACACCCGCATACGCGCCATCGGCCAGATCGTGTTGGTGACCGTTATCAAATTCAACGGTTGAATAACGATAACCGGCGTCCAAAGCGACGGCTTTATTGATACGCCAATTCACGCCCACGCGGCCGTCAAAGCTAGAATCGACTTTGCCTGTTGCCAAAGGGCCCCAATAGGCGTTGCCGTACAGCGCCAAGGATTCGCCTAATGGAATCTGCAAATCGCCGCCCACCGATACCGTCATTTCATCGCTATGTCCATCCAGCGCTAGCCAATTGGCGCGCCCTCCAACAGTGACACTGGCCGCGCCTAAAGGCATGGTATAGCCCATCCCAACGCTGGCCATCGTATCGTCATGGTCAAAATTATGCAGCAAATCAGCCGTTACACTGATGTTGGGGCTGACTTGATGATTGAAATCCAATCCAAGGTATTCACTGCCGATACTGGTTTCCAAAGAGCCGGCGTGAGCCATTGAAGTCAGCGTCAAAGCGCTAAGTGCGACAATTAAGGTTTTTTTCATGATATTTCTCGTCAAATAAGCGCTAGCTTAGAGGACGAGGTACGGCGAGAAAGATGCATAAATACACGCCCATCGCGTGGACTATGTCATCGCAGGACAGCGATGACATTTGATGCGAAAGCAATAAAAAGGCCATCTGCTACGAGATGGCCTTAATAAGATACGCCGTTATGTATACCAATAAAGCGCCTATCAATTCTAGATTGTGAGCCGATACCCATCAGGACAATCTGAATCGGGCCACCGCATCGACCAAGCCTTGTGCTTGCTCTTCCAAGCTTTCAGCTGCAGCCGCCGCTTGCTCAACCAGGGCGGCATTTTGCTGGGTAACGCTATCGATCTGGCTAACGGCAGCAGTCACTTGGTCAATGCCGCTGCTTTGCTCTTTGCTGGCACCGGCAATTTCTGTGACCAATTGGGTGACTTGCTCAAAACTGCTCACCAAGGTGTCCATCGCGCCGCCGGCTTGATTCACCAGTCGCGCACCTGCATCGACTTTGCCACCTGACTCTTGAATCAAATCTTTAATTTCTTTCGCGGCGGTAGCGCTACGCAATGCCAAATTACGCACTTCGGTAGCCACCACCGCAAATCCGCGGCCTTGCTCGCCTGCGCGCGCGGCTTCAACGGCGGCATTCAGCGCCAAGATATTGGTTTGGAAGGCAATCCCGTCGATCACGCCGATAATATCGGCGATTTTGCGGCTACTTTCGGCAATCCCGCTCATGGTGGTGACAATTTGGCCCACAATCTGCCCGCTATTGACTGCGGTTTGATTGCTGCTGTGCGCCAAAGTATTCGCTTGATCCGCATTGGCCGCATTTTGTTTCACAGTGCTATTGAGCTCTTCCATCGAGCTGGCTGTTTCTTCCAAACAGCTCGCTTGCTCTTCAGTGCGGCTAGATAGATCGGAATTGCCCGCTGCGATTTCTTTGGCCGCAGTATTAATCTGCTCTGCCGCATTTTGAATATGCCCCACCACGCTGCGCAGGTGCAAGATAGTGGCATTGGTGTTGTCTTTGAGCTCGCCAAACAAACCTTCGTAATGCGCGTCAACCGTCGAGCGCAAATCGCCCTCGGTCACGGCTTTAAGTACCCGACCCACATCATTTAAGCCGGTTTCAACGGTTAAGGAGAGTTGATTTAAGCCCTCGGCAATTTTGCGATAAAAGCCGACTTTGCCTTCAAGCTGTAGGCGGGTCTCAAAATTACCAGCCGCGGCGTTAATAATCAGATCTTCGACTTCTTGCTCAATCTGAACTTCCAAGGTGCGATCAACCCATTCGGCGACCGCGCCCATACGCTCGCCTTGCTCATTAATCACCGGATTGGCGGTCACCGTCATATTGCGACCGCCAATCACCAAATCGGCGGTGTAGGGGCGAACAAATTCAGCCAAAAGTTTGGCTTGATGGGATGGGTTTTTATGGAAACTATCAATATTGGTGCCAATCAATCGGCTGGCGTCAAAACCAGGAATTTGTGAGCGAATGGCACTTTCAGCCGATTGCAGCATTTGCGTTACCGCTTTATTGGCGTACACAATTTTGCGCTCATTATCGACAATCATCGCACCGGTGCTGACATTATCGAGCGCAATCCGTACCCGTAGATTTTCTGCTGCCAACGCCGCTTCACGCTCGGCGGCCGCCAGCTCAGCGGTGCGGTCGCGCCATTCAGCCACCGCGCCCAAGCGCTCGCCGCCTGAATTTATCACCGGATTGGCGATTACCTCTAGATGACGCACACCGACTTTAAGATTGGCGGTATACGGTTTATTCAAACTCGCTAACAGCTGCGCCTGATGGCTAGGCTGCTTATGAAATTGATCGATACATTCACCGATCAAGCGATCGGCGTTAAAGGTTGGCAAGACTTTGCGTAAATCATTTTCCGCTTCTTTAAGCATGCTGCAGACAGCGGTATTGGCATAAATAATGGTGCGCTGCGCGTCGGCGATCATGACACCGGTGCTTACATTATCCAGCGCAATCCGAATCCGCAGATTTTCATCCGCTGTTTTTTTCTCGGCATTGATGCGCTCGCGTAATTGCTGCTGCATGGATTTAATGGCATACAGCAAGCTATGTTGGTCGTTGGGACGCAACCTCACCTCGCTATCGAGCACGCCCTGCGCAATTCGTCGCGTAATCTGTGCAGCATAATCGGGTTCACCCCCCAATTCGCGCAAAATACTACGCGTTACCCAAACCACAAGCCCCGCAGTCAGCGCAATGGCCACGACGGCGATGATCAGATACAGGTTTTGATTGGCTTGAGCTTGGGCAGCAAGTTCAGCTTGGCGGTTGAGCAGGTCATTGGCCATGCGGCTTTCAACTTGCTTCATTAATTCAATGCGGCCCGTCGATACTTTGAACCACTGCTTGGGATCGATACCCAGCTCGCTTGCGCTGGAATTATCCAGTGCAAATTGGCGCAAGCGCGTTACGTCATTGACCGCATCACCTTGCAGCGTAGCCTGCATAAATGCTTTTTGTTCATCCAGTGCATAGTGCGCAAATTCGTCCAGATACACTTGCTGCGCGGACCAATTTTGCAAAAAACTGTTAAGCGTGGCGGCGCTAAATTGATTGGTAGTAAACACGGCAGACAACATCGCGCGTTCGCGCCCTGCTCGCTCTTTGGCCTGCAACAAATTAGCGTACGCCGCACTTAAGCGGGCTACTTCGCCGTGACTACTCAATTGCGACACCATCGCAGGCATTTGCTGAAACGCCGTAATTAAGCCAGTGTAATACGCGGCAGATTCTGCCGCAGGCAACGATAGCGCACTGATTGCTTGGCGTTTTGCGTCAATTTGCGCCAAACGATCACTGGCTTGGCTTAATGTACGATCCAAATCGGCCCCGTACAATTTGCGATCAAATTGCGTTAACGCGGTTTGCAAGGTTTTGATTTTTTGATCGCTCAGAGCCCTCTGCTCACCCAGCTCACGCTGATTAAGCTTACCTTGGCTGGTAATCAGCATTGCACTCATGCCACGCTCTTTTTGCAATTCGTGCGTTAAATCACCGATGGTCACCGACAGTGTCACCAAAGCCTCAAGCCGCTGTAATTCAGCAACTTGTGCCATTTTTTCCTTCACCGCCATCAGTGAGAAGACTATCAAGGCCAGTGCGGGGATCGCCCCCATCAGGATCAGTTTGCTTTTAGTACTTAATGTCATCGCCTGCCCTCTTACGATCAAATTCTGCTCTATCGTTATAGGCGGCGAAATTAGCTGCCCCAAGCCAAGGCAAGCCGGACAGTAAAACGGGGATGATAGGCACACAAAAAATGGATTTTTTTGTGCAGAAAACCAACAATTTACCCAATTAAATCAACTAGATAATCTCACGTGGAAATTAAGGGGTAGTTGTTGCAAAGAAAAGGCCGCGATCTACACGGCCTAGCTGAGTTTTTAAGGGGCAAATGTTACCCGCTCCACAGTAAAGCCTTGCTGGCGCAACAGATTGGGTAGGCCTTTTTTACCAACCATATGCAAACTGCCAACGCCAATAAATACAGCTTGATCAACACGGTGGTTTCGGGCGATACGCTGCGCAATCAACTCGTTTCTATCGTCGATCACCCGCTTCATCATTGCACGATCTTCTGCAGTCTCCATGCATTCACACCACTGCGAGTAGCGCTCCAATACCGAAAAATCGCTGCGATTCCACGCATCGACTAGCTTATTCATTTGCTGGCGTGCCTTGCCTGACTCGAGCAATTTCAATGCTTGTTGATATTGCTTGGCCGTGGTTTTGCCATCGTCCAAAATCGCCTGCATTTGCTCGGCCGGGGTTTCCAGTGCAATGATTTTTTTCTTCGCGCCTTGCGCTGCACCGAGTAAAAAGATCTCAGTTCCAAAGCCAGCCTCAATGCCATCTTGCCGCGCGTCAACCATCATCAGAGCCGAAAAAATCAGCGATGCATGCATTTGATCGGTCAACTCTGCGGGTAAGCAACGCTGCTTTAATTGCGCTTTTAAGCGCGCATCATAGGGGGCCGGAATCGGTACCACGGCTTGCTTAGCCAACTGCATCACTTCGCCCATCGTCGCCGCATCGGTGATATCAAGCTCAACGGCCACCGCATCGCTACCCAATAGCGCCGCGCGCGTTTGCGGACCAGGCACTAAAGCCTCACGCCGATTGGCATGAATCGTGCCGTACAGCCAAGAGCTTTGCCCATCTTTACTAATTTTCCACAAAAACCCTCGATCAACCGCTTTTTCAAGCATAGCCGGCATGTCTTCGGCCGTCGGCATCACCGGTTCTGGCAAGCACTGGGCTCCAGCCTGAAAACTCACCGCCAGCAGGCTCGTGATCAATAGGCGCTGCCAAAGTGATGTTTTGCGATTTTTCATGTTTAACCCCATAGATACACTGGCTGCGTATCGTCACAAAGATCAATTAATTAAAGGCTTACAAGGGCATACCCGTAAGGCGAGATGTCGCCACTATCGTACCTCACTCAGCGGCAATTGCCGCAACAAAAAACACAGTGAAATATTTTTAAATGCAAATGGAACTAATTCTCATAATCACTATCAATAGTACACATTACCCTTGCTCGCCGAGTGAGGGTTGATTCTTTTCAGACCGATTAGCACTTTCCCCAGAAGGATTTGTATGAGCAGCGCCCCTCAGTTACGCCCCTTATCAGCCCTGATTTTTGCCGCTTTTTTCAGCCCCGCCGTATTTGCCCAAACCACACTGCCGTCGATTGAAGTCGTCGGCAACGAGCAAGGTGATATCGCCAAAATTCCTGGCTCGATTGTTGTAGTTAACAGCGAAGAAATTGAACGCCTGCAGCCACAATCGACCGAAGATGTCTTGAGAACCGTCGCGGGTATTTCGATCAAACCTGAAGAAGAAAGCGCGATTGTCGCCAATATTGGCGTGCGCGGGTTAAGCTCGGCCGATTACTACAGCCTGATTTTGGAAGACGGTGTGCCCGTCGCGCCGGGCCTATTTGTCGGTAATGGCCGCTACTACAACCCACGTATTCAGCGCATGGAAAGCATTGAAGTACTCAAAGGCGGCGCATCGCTGCGCTACGGCCCAAGCACGATTGGTGGGGTGATCAATTATCAAACCAAAATGCCGCAAGAAGGTGTTTCTGTCGGCGGGCGCGTGGGCTCGTTTGGTTATAAAGAAGCCAATCTGGAAGCGGGCATGGCCGCAAAATCGGGCAACGCAATTGGTGGCGTGTTTTACACCGAAGCGCATAGCGATGGCTTTTTGGATAAAGGCTTTAAAATGCGCGACCTGATGGTGAAAGGCGGCGTAGCGATTGGCGATAATCAATGGCTGGCGCTGAAAGCCACGCATTACAGCAATGACGCGAATATCTCTTATCGTGGCCATTTCCTCGATGCGTATCAAGCCGGTGCTGATTTCAACCCGGCGCCAGACGATTGGTACCTAACCGATCGCAATTCAGTTGATCTGAACCACGAATGGGCGATTAACGCGCAAACCAAGCTCAAAAGCGTGATTTACTGGAGCGAAATGAGCCGCGATTACTGGCGCTACAACCTCGTTTCAGGCAAACCGACCAAAAAAGTCGACGGCTTAACGCAATGGAACTTCGGCAATACGCTGAACGGCAATAACCGCGCCTTCGATCGCATTGGTGCTGAAACCCGCCTAAATATTCAACACAATAGCTTTGGCATTCAAAATGAAACCGAGCTAGGTCTGCGTTTAATGAAAGAAGAAATGCACGACCAAACCATCGCGGCAACGCGCGCCAACCCGCGCAGCGGCAAACTCACCAAAGATACGATTGATGAAGCAAGCAGCATTGCCTTCTTCGGGCAAAACCGCTTTGCCTTGGGCGATAAACTGGCCATCACGCCGGGATTACGCGTCGAAAGCTACACCCAAAGCCGCACCGATTTGCAGCGCACGAAGAACAACGAAGCTGACACCAGCAATACCGAATATATTCCGGGCATCGGCTTTACCTATAACGCCGCACCAAGCGCGCAAGTCTTTGGTGGCGTGCATAAAGCGTTTGCCCCGGCGCTCAATGGCGATTCATTATCGGGCATGATCGATCAACAGCTTGAAGCGCAGCGCTCGATCAATTATGAAATCGGTGTTCGTGGTCAGGCCCAGCAATTGCGCTATGAAGTGACCGCGTTCCGCATGGATTTTGCTAATCAGGTTATTCCGGCCAATAGCAATAGCCAATTCCAGCAAACCAATGGCGGCAAAACATTGCACCAAGGTTTGGAATTCACGCTCGGTTATGCATTCCAAAATGGCTTTAGCATCGATGCCAACACCACCTACGTACCTACCGCCGAATTTGTCGGCAACCGCTACGACAGCAAAGGCAAAATCACGACGCCAGACGGCAATCGCATCGCCTACACGCCAGAGTGGATCGCGAATCTAACGCTGGGCTATCGCTTAGGCAATCTGAATACTGCGTTGACGATTAACCACACCAGTTCGCAATTTACCGATACCGCCAATACCAAAGAGCTCAAGCAAAACACCAGCGGCTTCTTTACCGGTGAAATCGCCGCCTATACCACGGCAAATTTGACTGCGAGCTATGCGGTGAATAAGCAATTCTCGGTGTTTGGCAGCGTGAAAAATCTAACAAATGAACGCTATATTTCCAGCTTGCGCCAAGGCATTTACATTGGTCCTGAGCGCTCGTTTGAATTGGGTGGTAAATACACGTTCTAAGCGCAACTACGCAATGGGCGCCTAGGCCGCGCTCGTTGATCCGGCCCTCTGAGGTTTGAATTCGTTCATGGTGAGCTCGTCGAACCATGAATGAATTCAAGCCCTTCGTCAGGCTCAGGCCGAACGGAGTTAAAACTTCAATAGGCCGAATCAAAAGGCAGCGCTCGCTGGACAAAATGCGATTGCATTTCGCCCTGTTTTTCATCCGCGCCGCCAAACCGCTTCACGGCGGCGATCTACAAGCCATACGTGATCAAATCCATTCGCGTCCAGATCAAGTATTTTGCATGGCCTTATGGTAAATATTCAGTACACACGTCTTAGGTAACAAGCGATTTAAAAAAACATAGAGCTTATTTTCAAACGTTGGAATCTCGCGGAACTGCCCTTTGAACAAAGCCCTTAGACCAATTCGTGCCACGGTTGCAGGCGAGATCCGGTGTTTAGCCGCAAAGGTGCCATGACCATTCCGCGCAAGATCTCGACCATTCAATTTAAAAAATCCCGTATCGGTACGGCCAGGCGACAAGACCATCAGATGAACACCGAGCGGCTTCATTTCCATTGCGAAAGCTTCAGTAAAATGCGCGACAAAGGCTTTGCTCGCGGCATAAGCCGCCATGAAGGGTTGGGGCTGGTAAGCTGCCGTTGAGGCCACATTCAGAATGTGGCCGCCCCCTTGCTGGCTCATCCGCCGTGCAAAATACCGACTCAGTTTAAGAACAGCTGTTTGATTAACCGCCAACATGGCATCAACGTCTGATGCCGATAATTCAAGGCATTTGCCATACAAACCGAAACCCGCATTATTGATGGCTACATCAATTTGCCCAGGGTATTGCGCTAGCTCGGCGAGCAAGCGATCTTGCTGTGCCAGCTCGGCCAAATCGGCCACGATCGTATGGCGCACGTTCGGCAGCGTTTTTTGTAGCTCACTGAGCTTGCGGGCATCTCGCCCATGAATAATTAATGCGTAGCCTTGCTGTGACAATTGCTGCGCCATCGCCAAACCAATACCGGAAGTTGCACCAGTGATAAAGGCCGTTTTCATGTTGGGTTTTCCCATAAACTGAATCGAGCCATCAGCATAAACTCTCCCCTAAAGAGGAGAGTCAAGCGGGTTTTGCAACGATTGCAGCAAACATTGATTATGTTGAATCACACTTTGCTCTAGCTGTGCCAATCCATTGAGCATGCCATTGATTTGCTCTAGTTGATTCGTGAGCGCTGCTCGTTTAACTCCGATTTCGTTTCGCAATAAATCGATCGGCACTAAGCCTTGCTGTGTTTTGGCTTGCACTATCGTTTGCAACTCAAGCAATGTAAAACCAAGGCTTTTGGCCAAGGTGATCATGCCCAAGACCGGCACATAGCTCTGATCGTATATGCGATATTGCCCCTTTCGGGCCGGGGCTTTAATCAAGCCAATCTCTTCATAGTGCCGAATGGCCTTAATACTCAGACCTGTGATTTTGGCTAACTCACCGATATACATCCCGTCTCCTGCTGCTGAGTTTTAGGCAACACTTGAATTTTACTTCGCACGATGATGCTACAACTGATCCGACTCCAAAATCCATTCCCCTTGTCCATCGGCAAACAGGCCATTGAGCATTGCGGCGGCAATCGTATCGGGCGTCACGGGACGATAGCGACGGGGAATCAGCGGCCCCAATAGTCGGCTGACGCACAAACCGATATGTTCCGCTGGCCGTGGTGGCGTGCGCACCGCGTTGATCAACGAGGGCCGCACAATCAATAGGCGTGGAAAACCCAAGGCCCGCACGCCTTGCTCGGCCTCGGCTTTGGTACGCAAATACAGATTGCCCTGCAAACTGGCGCCGAGCGAGGAATTGAGCGCCAGATAAGGTACCCCAGCTCGGCGCGCCAGCTCAGCCACGCGGATCACCAAATCACGATCAATGGCGACAAATCGCTCGGGCGAGCCGGCGATTTTTTGTGTCGTGCCCAAGGCGCAAATCAGCCCATCGGCCGCCCACCACGCCGCATCGGGTGGCAATTGCTTAAAGTCGAGGAGCGGATTTTCCAATTTGGCATGGCTGGGCAACGCGCGGCGCGTGGGCGCAATTACCGCACTAATGCGTGAATCGGCCAAAGCTTGCTGCAAGACCGCCTGCCCTACCGCGCCCGTGGCGCCAACAATTAATAGCTTCATCACTCACTCCCGATTTCAAACTGGCCTATGTCGCAAAAACAATGTCCCTGCACGGTGTCACTTCGCCTTGCATGAAAATAGGGCTCGCTCACTTTTAACCATAAGAAATAGCCCCTCAAGCGCAGGCTTGCAGGGGCTATGGTGCGAATCGCCAGCGCCGAGAATGGTTCGCTAGTTACAATTGTACGGTGTAGTCAGGCTGGTTATGCGGGTGGCTTTGAGCGATATACACCGAGCGATCATTCTTCACCATCAGCACTTCAAAGAATGGCTATGCCAAAGCCAGCCTGAATCTGCGCAGCTGCGCCATTCAAACCCACTAGCGCGCCACACTCGCGGCAAACATCGCCTGCACATCGCGCACTAATTGCAGCGACGCCTCAATTTCGTCTTTGCGAATCGCGACGCTTTCTACATTACACCCTACTGGTATTCCTTTCTCATTAGCATATTGCAATAGCTCCGCGAAGATACCCTTACATACATCGAGCGATTTGGCCAAAATATCACCCGAATGGATGAGATCGTTTTCCAGCCATTTTGGAATACTAATCCCCAGCCACTTCATAAATTCCAAGGTTTTCACCGAGCCACACGGCGTGATCGTGAAAATAATCGGCACCATAGGCGTGCCGCTCGCTTGGCAAGCATAGTAGTAATCCGACAGGAAATTTTTCGCCGCCTCGACGTTATAAACGCACTGCGTCACAAAGAAAGAACACCCTTCAGCAACCTTGTGCGCAACGCGCAGGTGTTCGTCGTTTTTAACCAAATGTCGCTCCGGAATCGCAACGCCGCCGACGAGCAAATCGGCGTTGGTGTCGCGACGCAGTGCGTACGCTTGCGCGACCGATAGCGAGACTTGCTGTTCACGTGATGCGGCGCCGACAAACACCGACACGCCCTGCCCCATCGCGGCCACATCAGCGCGAAAAGCTTCGGGCGTATATTTACCGACGCAGCGGTAGTTTATTTTTGGAATATCCAGCGCCGCCAGATAATCGCGGCTATAGGTTAGCGGGTCGAGCGTCGCCAAAAACGGAAACGGCCGCGCCGCGTCGGTGCGATCTGCTTCATCCTGAATGTCATACAGCACCAGCCCATCGACATTCAGCGGCGCAATGCGCTCGACTTGCAAGGCGGCAATCTCGGCGATTTTCTCCGGCGTATTGTTCGCCTTCGGTGGCGTAATGCCATACAGCAAGATACCGGATTGGCGCTGGGTGATTTTGGTGTGCAGATTGGTAGACATAAGCAGACTCGTGATCGTTTGCCGGGATTTTACGCTGATTTAGCGAGAAACCGCGCAGATTCTCGGCGAAGTAATGCAATCAGCGGCGGAACAGAAAAATCGTTGGCCTGCCTAGATCATCTGCCGAAACTTGCCGGCGAATTGACATTGATCCAATCTACGGTCTTGCAATGTGCTGTTTCGCTTTCTAGGCTGTCAGTACCCCTCTAGGCGCAGCGCACTATGCTACTCAAAACCAATCAAACCATCTTTGCGAAACCCTTCCACGCGATTGCGTGTGACCAATGTCGTGATTTAAAGGGATTGGGCTTCGAATTTACCATGGCGTTTCAGCCGATTTGGGATGTGGAAAAGAAACGCCCCTATGCGTATGAAGCGCTAGTTCGCGGCATCAATGGCGAACCTGCGGCCAGCATTCTGGCGCAAGTGAACGACAGTAATCGCTATCGTTTCGACCAAGCCTGCCGCGTAAAAGCGATTGAATTGGCCGCCACACTGGGGCTGCATCATCAACCCGATTGCCTGCTATCGATCAATTTCCTGCCCAATGCAGTGTATCGTCCTGAAACTTGTATTCGCGCCACCTTGGAGGCCGCCGAGCGTTTTCGCTTTCCCACAAATCGGCTGATGTTTGAAGTCACCGAGGGTGAGCAAGTCAGCGATAGCGATCATTTGGTTGGCATTTTCGAGGCCTATCGCCGCCATGGTTTCACCACCGCGATTGATGACTTTGGCGCTGGGTATTCTGGGCTCAATTTGCTGGCCGAATTTCAACCCGATGTCATCAAAATCGATATGGAACTTACCCGAGGTATTGACCAGAGCAGCAGTCGCCAAGCGATCTTGGCAGGCATACTACTCACTTGCCGCCAACTCAATATTCGCGTGATTGCCGAAGGCGTCGAAACAGAATCGGAATATCACACCTTGGCCGAGATGGGGGTCGAGCTGATTCAAGGCTTTTACTTTGCCCGCCCCGAAATTGATCATTTAGCGCTAGCAATACGCTGACCCTAGGGTTAAAGCCATCTCGGCTCACCATCATGGACGTGGGTAATTCGCCAGCAAATACTCCACCACACTATTGAGCTTGGGTCTGGGGCGTGGGTCGGATAGATAGACGAGATGGACTGGCGTAGCCGGAGGCAGGTAATCATTCAGTATCGCTACTAAGCGCCCTGCGGCGATGTCTTCGCCCAATAAGACTTCAGGCTGAAAAATAATCCCGGTGCCATTGAGCGCCGCTTGTAGCAGCGCACGGCTGTCGTTGCTGGCAAAGCGGCTATTGCAGGGCCAGATTTGCTGATCGCGCAGGCGCAAGCCCGGCCATTCATGGCGATTGCCCCAGATTAGGTGCGTTGCACAGTAATGCTGTTGCAGCTCGCTCGGGTGCTCTGGCTTGCCGTATTGTTGCAAATACGCGGGGGATGCGCACAGGCGCAGTTGATAATTGGGCAAGGCGCGTGCGACCAGATCACTATTGCCCAAATCGCCGGTACGTATCGCCAGATCAAAGCCGTCTTCAATCAGATCAACGCGGGTGTTACTTAAAATCAGTTCGATTTTGACCTGCGGGTATTGCGCCAGATAGCCTGCCACCAAGGGCGCAATCACCGTCGCGCCCAGATTGATCGGCGCGCTGATGCGCAGTAGGCCTTGCGGCTGCGCTTGCAGGCTTTCAATCGAGCTTTCAGCCCAGCGCACTTGCTCGAGCACTTTTTTGCAATTGTCATAGTAATTGGCCCCCGCGCTGGTCAGGCTGTGTTTGCGGGTGGTGCGCTCCAATAGCCGCACGCCGAGCAGCGCCTCCAGCTGCGCAATATGCTTGCCCACCATTACTGCCGAGATATTCAGCGCATCGGCGGCGGCGCTAAAACTGCCGCTCTCCACCACCCCCACAAACACCGCCATGCTGCGCAATTTGTCCATTATTACTAACCAAAAGTTTTGAATGAACTAATTCTAGCCGCATTTATCGTCATTATGATTTGCATAACAATGTATTTATCTCGAACTTCAACGCTACCATCAAGGACACACCATGACGATCACGCAACTATTGGAACAACGTATCTCTTGCAATTATTTCGACCCGACTCACACCTTGGACGCAGCACAAATTAGCGAGCTAATCCGCCTAGCCACGCTCGCGCCCAGTGCCTACAACGGCCAGAACTGGCGCTTTATCGCGGTGCAATCGCCAGAAGGCAAACAGCAAGTACTGCAACACGCCTACGGCCAGCAAAAGGTCGCCGATGCAGCGGTGTGCTTTATTGTTTGCGGGCGGCTGGATTTGCACACGCAATTGGCGCAAAACCTTGCCCCAAGCCTCGCGGCAGGGATCATGAGCGCCGAATTAGTCGCCAATATGGTGCATTACGCGACCGAGGCGTTTGGCAATCAGCCGCAAAACCAGCGCGACGAAGCGATCCGCTCTGCTTCGCTCTCGGCGATGAGCTTAATTTTGGCCGCGCAGGGCATGGGGCTGGCTAGTTGCCCGATGACGGGGTTTGACGCAGCAGGCGTGGCGCAAACCTTTGGGCTGTCAAACGACGAAATCCCGGTGATGCTGATCCCCGTTGGCCGCGCCGCCGAGCAAAATTGGCCACAAAAACCCCGCCGCGCAGTGGCCGACGTGCTCGAAGTTGTTTAAACCAAATGCGCCGCCAAACCGCGCCGTGGCGCGGGCTCAATTGCGGGTGCGTAGCCGAGCCGCGCCCACATCTGCACCGTTTGCCCAGGGGTATTTGCCCCTAGCAATTGATGAATTTGGTTATAGGACTTATACACCTCTGGGTATTCTTGCAATGCTTGCTGTAATGGCTGCATAGCTAGCCCCTGCGCCGTCGCGGCCAATTGCGCGCGCACATAGGCGCGGCCGGCTTGCAGTTGCGTCACCCTATCGTTGGCCTCGCTGATCATCCAAAAAAACGCCGGCGTGGCAGCGATTTTGGCAGCAAATTTGTCGATTTGGCCTTTGATTTCTGCGCTATCAGGGCTGGACGCTTTGCTGCGGTCAAACAGGCCAAGCGCCGTTAGCGCGCGCACGAAGGGCTCGTTCAGCGACAGGCCATCGCGATGCTCAGCAATTTCGCGCGGGCCGACGCGCAGCACTTTGTACGACTCAAGCAAAGTGCGCGGGGTCGATAACTCGATGCGCCACGCCTCGTTGGCAATCTGGCGATGCCGCTCGATTTGCGCATCCGCCGCGGTGATAAAGCCGCAGCGAATCGGCAAGCCGCGCATGCTGTCTGCAATCGCCGCCAGCGATTCTGGCGTAGGCAGTGTTGCCGCGTACGGCGAGCGATTGGTGCGGCGCTGGAAAATCTGCGCAAACAGCGGGTCGGGTTGCAAGCTGGCATCGGCGATCAACCGAATGCGCGCAGTGGGGCGCTCGTCCACGCGGCGCGGATCAAACTCGCCGTCGGGAAACGGCGTGACCTCGGCGTGGTAGCCGCGCTGCTGCGCCGCAATCGCCAACACTTCAATAAACGTGCCTTGGCTCATCACCATTTGCCGCCCAAACGGGTCGGTTTCGGGCAGCAAGCGGCTTTGATCCATGCGCAGCAAAATGGTGTCGGGCATCTCCAGATTGACCAACCACGACTGCAAATTATGCGAATGCGGCGCCAAAATTGCGTGCGATAACACCCAGCGCCGCAACTCCAAATCAGCTGCGGGCGGCTGCCACGCTGCAATCGCCTCTGGCGGCATATTGCTAGTACACCCCAGCAGCGGCAGCGTCGCCGCCACCAAAGCACCGCTGCCCATTAACCGTAACCATTGTCGCCGATTCATGATTTTCTCCACCTAATCAATCCCTTGATTGTGAGATGGCAGTTAGCTATTTACAATAGAATCAACTTTCACAGCAGCTATTTAAAAATGAATGAATACGACTTTCCGTGGGATCATGTGCAGTCCTTGCTCGCCACCTTGGAGCACGGCAGCTTAATGGCGGCGGCGCGCGCCAGCGGCATTAGCCAGCCGACACTGAGCCGCCACATTGCCGAATTAGAAAGCCGCTGGAAAACCGTATTATTCGAGCGCACCGGCCGCGGCCTGACGCCCACCGCACACGCCTTGCGGCTGGCCGATACCGCGCGGAGCATGGCCGAACAAGCCGCGCAACTGGGGCGACTGGCCACCGGTGCCGAGCGCGTGCTGCAAGGCCGTGTGCGCGTCAGCGCCAGCCAAACCGTCGCCTACGTGTTGCTGCCGCCAATGTTGGCACAACTGCGCACGCTGTACCCCGAAATTGAAATCGAGCTGGTCGTGAGCAATGCCGTAGTCAACCTATTGCGGCGCGAAGCCGATATTGCACTGCGCATGGTGCGCCCGCAGCAAAGCAATCTGATCGCCAAAAAAATCGCCGACATCCCGATACACGCCTGCGCGCATCCCCGCTATCTGCAGCAGCGCGGCACGCCGCAAACCATCGCCGATGTCATCGCCCACGATTTAATCACCGGCGACGCGCTCGACGAAGTCAGCCCCGCGCTATCCGCGCAAGGCTTCGCGATTGACCAGCTACGCTACGGGCTACGCAGCGACGACATCCAAGCCCAATGGCAAGCGGTACGCGCCGGAATGGGGCTGGGCTTTGCCAGCGAATTCTTGCTCAACACCGACCCCGAAGTGCAAATAGTCCTCCCCGAGCTTGCCCTGCCCAAGCTACCAATCTGGCTGACCGTACACCAAGAACTCAACAGCAGCGCCCGAATTCGCGCGGTATATGATTTTCTGGCGCAGCAGGTGCCAATCGAATTGCAGCGTGGCAAGCATTGAGGCCTGAGCCGACATCGAATTGTCGGCTAACACTAAACTCAACCGACCTACATACTGGATTTACAAATCAACGATTGCATGGCCTGCTGACGCAGGCGATAAACCGGCGGTTTCGCCCGCCGGACGAGTTAGGGGTGGGTCCTGCCCCACCCCTAACAACCCCCGCGCGCCCGATCGCCGCGAATTCCCGCTTGAAAAAGCCACGGCGAGGCGCCGCAAAACTCGCTGCGCGCTACCGTCGCGTGGCTTCCGTCTGGACTTCCTTCGGTCGCAAACAGGTAGCGGCTTAAAATGGCCCAAGGCCACAGTCTCCTCTAAGGCGGCAAGCCGCCAAGCTACGCCATGCCTCGCCAAGTCATTTTCAAGCGGCGCGGCTCCACGGGCAATACGTACTAAAGAGCATGGGGTATATCAACCAAGCCAATAAAAGAATTGATCATTAGAGCAATACAATGGCACGTATATGCCGCAATCGTTGGTCTACATGGATTCCCCTGCATCAGCGCCGAGCGAGGAGCAATCGGCAAGGGAATTCGGCGGGCTCTGTTTTGTTAAAGCCCGCCGCCTTGCCGATTGTCCGCAGCGAGGGCATCGGCGTAGCCGACGCGGATGCCGGGGGCTGCTTTGGGATGCAGGGGTATTTGCAGAAGCAAACACCCCTGCCCGTCTGCGCGGCGGAACGCGCACCAAAAACATCGTGCCGTAGGCACTGAAAATCATTACAATCGTTGAAATTAAATTGGCTTCAATCGGCTAATAGCGGACTAATTTGAGGTGATTTCAATGGGAATTTTAAAGGAAATGACATTGGCTTTGACCCTTGGATTAATTACCCCCCATTCAATTGCTAGCCAAGCCGAAATTCAAACGGCCGGACCAGAAGGCCTACTGCGGGGAACTCTAACTACAGCTCAAAATCCAAATTCAATCACTGCTTTAATTATTCCCGGTTCTGGCCCTACCGACCGTGACGGCAATAACCCATTTGGCTTAAATACAAATACATACAAATTACTTGCAGAAGAATTGGCTGCTCAAGGGATAACAACACTCCGCATTGATAAACGAGGTATGTTTGGTAGCGAAAAAGCAATCTCCAATCCGAATGCAGTCACAATTGATGACTATGCATCGGATGTTCAGTCTTGGATATCAGCACTTCGTCAACAAACGGATGCTAAATGTGTATGGCTGATTGGTCACAGCGAAGGCGGTTTGGTGTCTTTAGTGACGGCTCAGCGCTCAAAAGATATTTGTGGCTTGGTACTTGTTGCTTCCGCTGGCAGGCCACTAGGAGTTCTTATTAGAGAGCAACTAAAATCAAACCCCGCCAATGCGCCAATTCTAAAGGATGCAATATCAATATTAGAAAAACTAGAAAGTGGCCATAAGGTTGACAAGTCTAAAATCAATTCGGCTTTGCTTTCTTTGTTTCATCCTGAGGTACAAGGGTTCCTTATTAATGAGCTAACATTCGACCCCGCAAAACTAATCGGAAATATCAAGAAACCAATACTCATTTTGCAGGGTTTGCGTGACATTCAGGTGGGTGTTGCTGATGCAAAGCTATTGAAAAAAGCTAATTTAAATTCACAGCTTATCTTTCTAAAAGATACCAACCATGTATTAAAAACTGTAAAGAGTGACGATAGGAATGAAAATATTAAAACATATTCAAATTTATTACTCCCTTTGGCTGATGATGTAACCAAATCAATTTCATCGTTTATTAAGAGTAATAACAATAGTAAGTCTGAATGAGAATACGGCAGCACTGGGTCGTCAGGCGACTCTGCCCGAAAAATAAAATGCTTCAACACTTGCTGTGATCAGCCAATTGGACAGCTCAATGACCAACACCACACCGCCAAACACCAAAGTCCGCGCCTTTCTCGATGACATTGCCCTTATCAACCCCGAGCGACATCAACTGATTAGCGCAATTCACGCGTTGATTTTGGGCTTGGATGCGGGGGTGAGCGAGGAGATCAAATACGGCGGGATCTTGTTTTCGGCGGGAGGTTCAGCCAAGTCTGCTGCTCAGCCGTTTTGCGGGATTTTTTCCTACACCGCGCATGTGTCAGTTGAATTTAGCCACGGCGCGCAGTTGCGTGATGAATTTGCGGTACTGGAAGGCGCGGGCAAATTTCGCCGACATATCAAGCTCACCAGCGAGCAGGACATTGAGCGCAAACAGCTGCCGACGTATCTAGCGCAGGCGTTTGCCGCCACGCCGGCGAATTAAGCCGTTAGCACATGC
Source organism: Chitinibacter sp. SCUT-21 (assembly GCA_041874755.1). Taxonomy (NCBI): domain Bacteria; kingdom Pseudomonadati; phylum Pseudomonadota; class Betaproteobacteria; order Neisseriales; family Chitinibacteraceae; genus Chitinibacter; species Chitinibacter sp. SCUT-21. The sequence goes on along the minus strand of CP102611.1, from coordinate 2,212,766 downwards.
CCCAACTGCCCGTCGCCATAGGTTTTGAGCACTTGCGAAATAATCACCTGATAGCCGCCTAACCATTCGCTATAGCGCTTTTTCGCCTCGATGTGTTTGGGGTGGGCAATTAGCGCTTTCAGGCCGGCTTCGCTTTCCCAGTAATACACATTGGCGATACGGCCGGTTTTGGGGTCTTCCCATGCCTCTTCGCCGAGATAGCCGACTGATTCCTTGGCGGCGGTGGCGATTAGCGCGTCGAGCGCGTGAAATTCGTCGTCGTATTGTTTGGCGGTAAAAATAAAGGTGGCGCTATACATCAATACTTACCCTAGGTATTAATTGGTAGGCAAATAGGAAATTTAGCTAGATTAACATACCCCATCAACTTAATTGAATCTGCTCGGCCAAATAGCTGTAAACCGACGACACGCGCCGCAGATGGCGCGCTTCGGCGTGGGTGAGTAGCCAGAGCTCGGTTTGGCATTCGCCGATTTCGTCGCCAATTTGGCGCAAGTGCGGATGCTGTTGCGCCATAAACAGCGGCAATAAGCCAACGCCAAGCCCCAGCGCGATCAATTCCATCACCGTCATAATGCTGCCGACGCGAAATTGCGGGTTGATTTTGGGGTGCTGCCGTTTGCGCCACACCACCGAGGGGTGTTCGGGCAGTCCGTCGTCGGGGGCGATCCACATCGCGCGCCCATTGAGTGCATCCTCCCAACTCATACCGCTGTCGCGGGCGGCAAACGGTGCCATGCGGATTGGGCCGAGCTTTTTACCGATTAAATGCGCTGGCGGGCGCTGCGTGGCGCGCACGGCAATATCAGCGTCGCGCCGCGTGAGGCTGGCGAGCTCATTGCCAGTGTGCAATTCGAACACCAGTTGCGGGTGCTGCTGCAATAAATTGGGCAAGGCTGGCGCGACTAGCTGGTGCAAAATGCCGTCGGTGGTGGTGATGCGCACTGTGCCGACGATGTGATCGGGCTGTTGCTGCGCCGTGCTGCGCGCGTTTTCCAGCACCATTTCTAGCTGTTCAGCTTGTTCGGCCAAGGTGAGCGCCAATTCCAGCGGCGCGTAGCCATGGCGCGAGCGCTCGAACAAATTCACGCCCAGCCCGCGCTCGATGCGTTGCAAGGCGCGAAATACCGTAGACGAATCGAGCGCCAAACGCTCGCCCGCGTCGGCTAATTTGCGCGTGCGCACCAAGGCGAGGATCAAGGCTAAATCAGCTGCTTCGAGCTTGTATTGCGTTTTTGCATTCATAGCTTGCAAACCTGCTTATTTATATTGCATTAACGCAATACTAGAGTAGCGCTATGTTCAACTCAAGCAGGAAATTAGCATGTCACACACTGCCTTACCCGCCCATAGCCAGCTGGGCATTACCTTACTGCGCGTGAGCCTGGGCACAATGTGGATCGCCCACGCTTTACTCAAACTGATGGTGTTTACGCTGCCCGGCACGGCGCAGTTTTTCCAAAGCGTCGGCATACCCGGCGTACTGGCCTACCCGGTTTTTGCGCTCGAATTGCTCGGCGGTTTGGCGCTGATCTTGGGGCTGTATGCGCGCCAAGTGTCTTTATTGCTAGTGCCGATTATGGCCGCCGCCGCGTCGGTGCATTTTGGCAATGGCTGGGTACATACCAGCCCGGGCGGCGGCTGGGAATATCCGGTCTTTTTAACCATTGCTTCACTGGTGTTGTGGCTGCTGGGTGATGGCGCATTTAGCCTGCGCCGCAGCCAGCGCCTGTGCCCACAAGTTTAAGGAGTGCATCATGTTGCCTAAGCTCACCCTGATCAGCCATCCACTGTGCCCCTACGTACAACGCGCGGCGATTGTGTTGGCGGAGAAAAACATCCCGTTTACCCGCGTTGATATTGATCTTGCGAATAAGCCAGACTGGTTTTTGCAAATTTCGCCGCTGGGTAAAACGCCGGTACTACTGGTCGATGGCCAAGCGATTTTTGAATCGGCAGTGATTTGCGAATATCTGGACGAAACCATCGCCCCGGCGCTGCACCCCAGCGATGCCATCTTGCGGGCGCAACACCGCGGCTGGATTGAATTTGCCTCCAATCTACTCAATAGCATTGCCGGTTTTTACAGCGCCAGCAGTACTGAGGCTTTGGCGGCGAAAGCGGAGGAAATTCGCGGCAAGCTGGCGACGCTGGAGTCGGCATTGCATCACACGCCGTATTTTGCTGGCGCGCAGTTCTGCTTGGTTGACGCGGTATTTGGCCCGGTGTTTCGCTACTTTGACGTGTTTGAGCAAGTGACGGATTTTGATTTCTTGCGCAGCACGCCCAAAGTCAACGCATGGCACCAAGCCCTGCGCCAACGCGCGTCGATCATCGGCGCCGTGCAGCCCGATTACCCAGCCAAGCTCACGCAATTTTTACAGCAATGCCGCTCGGCGTTGGCGGAGCAAATACAGCCAGAAAGTGCAGCCTGTGCGCTACCGGCATAAAAAAAGGCTGCCAAGGCAGCCTTTTTTAAGCGCTGAAGAAATTACTCTTCATCACGTGGTTTGCCACCACCGAGCAAGGCGGCGGTTTGCGTTGGGCGACGACGTGGCTGACCACGGTGCCCTTCCGAATGCGCGGTGTGGTTTTGCGGTTTGCGATGATCGCTGCGTTGCGCGTCGTGCGCCGAACGGCCATCACGCGCGGCGGGGCGACCGTCGCGAGCTGGTGGGCGGCCACCTCGTGTATCGGTGCGTGTATCCGCACGCGTATCGCTACGAGCACCATCGCGCCCTGCTGGACGAGCACGGCTATCGCCACGCGGGCCACCACGGCCGCCGCTGTCTGGTTTATCGTAATAACCGCCTTGGCGTGGAATCGGTGGGAAGCCGCCGAGTGGATCGTAAGCCGCGTTGCCGTTGCTGCGACGCTGTTGACCGCAGCCACGACGACCACCTTGCATCAATTCGGCAGGCAGCGCGTTGGCATTGGATACTGGTTGGCGCTCGTCATAATCCATACGCTCACGCGGTGCGCGTTGTGGCGCACGGCCTGCATCATCACGCGATTCCGCGCGTGGGCGACGTTGCTCATTGCTACGGCCTTCGCCGCGTGGACCGCGACGCTCGTCATTGCGTGGGCCACATTCCTGACGAGGCGCACCATCACGCGGTGCTCGTTCTTGGCGTGGTGCGCGGCTTGGCTGTTCGCCATCTACCCGTGTTTCATCCGCTGGGCGACGACCACGGCCGCGCTGTTGACCTTCGCGCGGCTGGCGCGGTGCACGCGTTTGCGGCGCGTCACCATCGGCGCTGACTGCTGCGGTTTCTACCGTGTCTGCACGGCCTTCAGCGCGCGCATCGTTGCGACGACGACCTTGACCGCTACGTGGGCTGCGTTGGGCTTTGCTCTCGGCCTCAGCTTTTTTCGCCGCCATCACTTTGGCGACTTCTTCCGGCGTTGCGCCCGCTGCGAGCATTGCGTCTTTTTCCGCCTGCAGCGCTTCAGCGTTGGCTTTGTTCCAACCTTTCGGCGGACGAGAGTTGGCATTGCGCGGGTTGCGCGGCGGGCGATCACGACCCAAGCCACCACGCACAATCGGCTCTGGCTTGACGCTTAAATCGGCTTCATAACCGGGTACAGTAAATTGTGGAATCGATTGCTTGGTCAGCTTTTCGATGTTTTTCAGGTATTCCATCTCGTCAACGCACACCAGCGACAGCGCTTCGCCGGTACAGCCAGCGCGACCCGTACGGCCAATGCGGTGTACGTAGTCTTCTGGAATATTCGGCAATTCGAAATTCACCACGTGTGGCAATTCTTCAATATCCAAACCGCGCGCGGCGATATCGGTCGCGACCAGCACTTGCAGCTCGCCAGTTTTAAATTGCGCCAGTGCCGCAGTGCGGGCGTTCTGGCTCTTATTGCCGTGAATTGCCATCGCGGTAATGCCGTCTTTATTCAGTTTTTCAGCGATGCGGTTACACGCGTGCTTGGTGCGCATAAACACCAAGACCTGATGCCAATCACCTTCTTTAATCAATTGCGTCAGCAGCGGCAGCTTTTTATCGCGATCGACCAAGTGCACGCGCTGGCTCACCAATTCATTGGTGGTATTGCGGCGAGCGACTTCGATCAGCGCTGGGTTATTCAGTAGCTTATCGGCCAGTTCTTTGATTTCGTCGCTGAATGTGGCCGAGAACAGCAGATTTTGGCGCTCTTCAGGTACGAGTTTCAGCACCTTTTTGATGTCGTGGATAAATCCCATATCGAGCATGCGATCGGCTTCATCCAGCACCAGAATTTCGACGGCGGATAAATCAACCGTTTGCTGGCCGACGTGATCGAGCAATCGACCCGGCGTAGCAACCAGAATATCCAGTGGCGAATGCAAGCGACGCAATTGCGGTTTGATATTCACCCCGCCAAACATCACCATCGACGTGTACGGCAGGTATTTGCCGTAGGTTTGCACCGATTCTTCCACCTGCGCGGCCAGTTCACGCGTCGGGGTTAAGATCAGTACGCGCGGCGCGCCTTTTTCACTGCTTGGTGCACCGCGTTCAATCAGGCGTTGCAAAATCGGTAGCGTAAAACCGGCGGTTTTACCGGTGCCGGTTTGCGCTGCGGCGAGTAAGTCGCCGCCTAAAATCACTTGAGGAATCGCTTGCGCCTGAATCGGCGTAGGCGAGGTGTAACCAGTTTCAGCCACAGCGCGCAATAGCGGCTCGGCCAATTTAAGATCGGCAAAAGTCAGATCAGACATTGAATATTCCTGCTGCGGCCTATCGCGGGCGCGATACCAATCCAGGGCAGGTTTAGGTAAATTGATGAGAGAGGCCGGCCAGCTAGAACGCTGCGCTACGGCGCGCCGATTGGTTGGGCGCTAAAACTCGGATTCTACAGAGTATTTAGTCGAAAAAACAAACGCTAGGTGCAAAAAATGTCGCTTTTTTTGCGCTAAACGATCAAAGGCGACACAAAAGTCGTATTCAGCTCGCCAATTATCCCGTAGTGCCAATCACGACAGGGCAGAATGTAAGTTGCTGTCTTACGCGCGATGAACGCGTTAAACTACTGTTTTTCCTGCCGCAGCATGCATCATGGCCCTGAAATCCACTGTTTTTAAAGCCGAACTGAATATCACCGATATGGATCGCAATTATTACGCGACCCATCATCTGACATTGGCGCGCCACCCTTCCGAAACCGATGAGCGCATGATGTTGCGGCTGGTGGCTTTTGCGCAGCACGCCAGCGAAACGCTCGAACTCACGCGCGGCCTGTGTGCGGACGACGAGCCTGATATCTGGCAAATGGATCTAACTGGTGCAATCGAAAACTGGATCGATTTGGGGATGCCCGACGAAAAACGGATCAAAAAAGCCTGCGGTCGCTCAGCGAGCGTGTGGATTTACGCCTACGGCGCACGCGTGGTGGATATTTGGTTTGACGGCATCAAAGGCCAACTGACCCGCTTTGACCATCTGAACGTCGTCGGCATCGACGCCGAAACCTTGGCTGAGCTGGCCAAAATGACCGAGCGCACGATGCAATTGCAATTTACGATTCAAGACGGCCAAACGTGGGTGTCGGATAACACGCACAATGTACTGGTCGAACCGCGCCCATTGCTGCGGATGGGGCAAGTGGTTTAAATACCCGCCAATGTATTTACCTGTAAAGCATGCTGTATGTTATTTATTAGCCTATACCCATTAAGGACCTACGATGAAATACCTCGCAATCGCGCTTGCCGCACTCACTTTCAACGCCGTCGCAGCCCCAGCGGCTAGCAGCGCCAGCAGTGCGGCCAAGGCCATCAAAACCGAATCGGGCATCGAAATCACAATGCTAAAAGAAGGCAAAGGCGCGAATCCCAAAGCGCTTGATACGGTCAGCGTGCATTACCGTGGCACTTTGCCTGATGGTAAAGAATTTGATAGCTCGTACAAACGCGGCGAGCCTGCGACTTTCCCGCTGAGCCGCGTGGTGCCGTGCTGGACTGAAGGCGTACAGAAAATCAAAGTAGGCGGTAAGGCTAAACTGGTTTGCCCACCAAAATTGGCCTACGGCGAGCGCGGTGTACCGGGCGTAATCCCTGCCAATGCCACACTGATTTTTGAAGTGGAATTGCTGGCTATTAAATAATCACGCTGGGTATATCTCAATATCACCTATTCAATAAGCAATACAGGCCAATACCAAGCCATCGTATTTAAATAAATTGAGCGCTTTGTTTGCAAAGCGCTCTTTTTTTATTATTAACACCACCAACCGTTGCTAAATGAGCTCAAGCTATTTCTTTTTTTCACTCGGCTTGACCTATGCTTAGGGATAAAAGCAATGCCATATTCATAAGCAAATGCTTAAACTCGCCGAAAAGAATATGACTTAAACATCATTTCCGGATCTCGTCATTGAGGAACACTTATGCAGTTTGCACACTTACAGATGCGCAGCAAAGTTTTGATCGCAGCAACAGTGGCCATCACACTGGGGGTCACGGCGATGATCTGGGTTATTTCCAGCCAAGTGTATGCCGATGCCGAGCGCGTTGGTAAAGCGCGGGCCTATGAGCAAACCGAAGCCTATGCCCAGCAAATTGAAGCGAAATTTGCCCAAGGCTTTGCGCTACCGCGCCATTTAGCCGATGCGGTGGAAGGCTTGAGAGGCGAGCATTTTCCCAAACGCCAAGCCATCGATCAGATGATTATTAAATTACTCGGCGGCTACCCTGATGCCTCAGGCCTGTGGATGCTGATGGAGCCCAATGCGCTCGATGGCAAAGACGCCGAATACGCCAGCGATTGGCCACGGCACGATCCAACCGGTCGCTATATGCCGTATATCACGCGCTCGGGCGACAAAGTGGCACAAGATGTAATGCTCGGCAGCAAGCAACAAGCTGAAGCCGAGCCATTTCGATCTAACCCTGCGGGCTATAAACCACGCTATGAAGAAGCAGGCTGGGGTGATTTTTACTTTATTCCCAAATCGCGCCAGCGCGATACCGTAACCGAGCCGACCACTTACGATGTGCAAGGCAAGAGCATCTTGATGTCGACGCTATCGGTGGCGATGAAAACAACCACCGGCGCCTTTGCCGGGGTCGCATCGGTCGATTTGCCACTCGATCGTTTGCAGCAGATCTTTAGCCAATACAAACCGTTTGGCGTGGGCTATCTAACGCTGATCTCGAATGGCGGCCAGTATGTCGTCAACAGCGACAGCCAATTGCTGGGTAAGCCGCTCATCACTGAGCGCTACCCCGCCGATCTACTGGCCCAAATTCAGGCCGGAAAGACGCTGGATTTTGAACGCGACGGCGAATTACACGTTTGGCACGCAATTAAAGTGGGCAATACCGATCAATATTGGGGCTTGGGCGTGTCGATTCCGAAAGCGGTCATCGTGGCCGACGCGGAAAAAGCGCGCAATAGCGCCATTATTACTGGCGTGATCGCGGGTCTGGCCTTGCTGTCCGTGTTAGCCGCCATTTTAACGGTGCTCACGGCGCCATTGGCCCGTTTGGCGCGGGCCATGGAAACGCTAGCCAACGGCGAAGGCGATCTCACTCGCCGGCTTGAAGTACAATCCAACGATGAAATTGGCCGCACCAGCGAAGCCTTTAATCGCTTTATGGAGCAACTGCGTGCGATGTTTGTGCAAGTACGCCAAGAAAGCGAAGCCGTTGGCGTGGCCGCACGACAGCTAAGCTCGGTCGCCGATAAAGTGACCAACGCCTCGCATCAGCAAGCCGAATCCTCCAGCGCAACCGCCGCCAGCGTTGAAGAAGTGACGGTGAGCATTCAACACATAGCCGAAAGCGCGCATCGTTTTGAGCAAAGCGCGCATAACACCGGCCAAGCGACCGAACAAGGCCAACAGTTGGTGCACAATGTGTCGACGCAGATTGAGCAAGTGAATCAAACGGTGGATGCGCTATCCGATTCAATGAGCAAACTGAACCAGCAATCGGCCAAAGTAGAGAGCATTTTGAGTGCGATTAAAGACATTGCCGATCAAACTAATTTGCTGGCATTGAATGCTGCGATTGAAGCGGCACGCGCTGGCGAGCAAGGCCGTGGCTTTGCCGTTGTCGCCGATGAAGTGCGCAAACTTGCGGCCCGCACAGGCGAGGCGACGCAGGAAATCAGCCATATCGTCAACGATATTCAAGGTGAGATCGCGAGTTCAGATCAAAACATGCAGCGTACGCGCACGCAGATCAGCAGTTGCATCTCGATTTCGCAGCAAGCAAGCGACGCGATCGGCCATGTCTCTGGCGAAACGCGCGCATTAATCAATGACGTCGCCATCATCGCCGACGCCACGCGCGAACAAGCCGCAGCCAGCACCGACATAGCGAAAAACATCGAACACATCAGCAATATGGCGCAAGAAAATAACTTCTCGATCAATGAAGTGGCCAACTCGGTGACATCGCTCGACAATTCCGCCAAACGAATGTCCGATTTGGTCGCCAAATTCCGCACCTAAACCAAATCTGCGCCCACCCAAGGGCGCAGGTTTTTATCGCCCCCAATTGCGGGTGTGAGATCCTTTACGTCGTAAAAACCAACACAATCAAAATGAAGTGGTAAGCTAACGGAAATATTGTCAACTTCGCTTTGCAACGATGCCTTCTCGCTTTCTATCCATTTTCCTGTGCGCCAGCGCCCTTTTTGCTACCTATACCCTGCTACGAGACGACGGGGCGGGGCTAGAAAAAATTAAGCAGTTTTATTCGAATGAGCCTGCCCTGCGAAATATGAGTGTCGCCGAGCTGCAGCAAAAAGCAAGCTCCGACTATGACGCTGCGCTTGAGTTGTCCTACCGCTACGAGGATGGCAATGGCGTTGAGCAATCACCCGAGCAAGCGTTTGCGTGGGCGGAAAAAGCCGCGCTCAGTGGCGACGCCGATACGCAAAGTCGCGTCGCTTATTTATACGATCTGGGCATTGGCGTTGAAGCCGATCCATTTCAAGCCGCGATGTGGTACAAAAAAGCTGCTAAGCAAGATTACGCTTACGCTAAAAACGGTTATGGCCTGTTATTGATCGAAGGGCGTGGCGTGCAACGCGATGAGGCTGAAGGCTGCAAGCTGATTAAAGAAGCCGCCGATACTGGCCTGCGCGAAGCCGAGCACAATGTTGGCCTTTATAATAAACAAGACGGCATTTGCAGCAGCAATGTACCGCTGGCGATCGATTACTATCAACGCGCCGCCAATAAAGGTGATGCCAGTAGTATGTTGGCTTTGTCGTATATCCATCTCAAAGCGTTGGGCACGCCATTGAATGAGGCTGAAGGCCTCAAATGGCTGAATCAAGCCGCGTCGGCATCGCATCCGAAAGCCTTGGGCTATCTGGGCTGGGTATATTTATTTGGTAAATACGGCGTGGCCGTCGACACCAGCAAGGCACAAAGTCTGCTCAAACAAGCGGCATCTGATCAACAAGGTCTACGACAAGATAGCTATGCGATGGTCAGCCTAGCTTATATGCATGAAAAAGGCATCGGCGTTGCGCAAAGCTTAGAATTAGCAAGGCAGTATTATCAAACGGCTGCTGTGTCAGGGAATGAAGATGCACAATATCGTCTTGGTCGCTCCTTACTAAACCCCGCCAATTCGCCGAGCGAGCAAGACATGATCGATGGTTTAACATGGCTCAAAATCGCCGCATCGCAACAAGATCGGGATGCGATTGAGTTATTGCAAAACTATAGTCCACCAACACCGCACGACATTATTGCGACTCAGCGCGCCAACCAATGGCGCGCAGGACGAAACCTCTAAAGTCTATCGCCTAAGCTCAGCAAGCAGAGCCATATAACAGCACTCATCACGATTGATCTGTGTGAGTGTGGGTATATCAATGTAAAACAATCCCGCAATTGACTACATAGACATACCCACCCCAACTCACCTCTTCATCAAATGAATCACGCTGGCCACGTTACGTGCGGTGCGAGCTAGATTTTGTTGCGCACCGGCGAGGGCTTCTTGCAAATCCATCGCTTTATGCACGCATGAGAACACCGCGTCGATGCCGTGCTCGTACACTTCATGCACATCTTCGCGCAAGCAGCCACCAATGCCGATCACCGGTAAACCATATTGTTTGGCTAGTTGCGCCACGCCAATTGGCGTTTTGCCAAAAATCGTCTGCCCGTCGAGGCGGCCTTCACCGGTAATCACTAAATCAGCATCGGCCAAGTGCTGCGCCAACCCCGTCGCATCGAGCACGATATCAACGCCGCGCCGTAGACGACAATGGGTGAAAAACGCCAAGGCAGCGGCCCCCATGCCTCCGGCTGCACCAGCACCAGCGGCGTGTTCAACATCGCGGCCAAGCTGCTCGCGAATGATATGCGCGTAATGCGCCAAGGCGGCATCCAAGGTTTGCACCATCTCTGGCGTAGCGCCTTTTTGCGGGCCGAAAATCGCCGACGCACCACGCGGGCCGGTTAGCGGATTATCCACGTCGCACGCCACGTCAAACTCGCTGGCCAATAGGCGCGGGTCTAAATCGCGCAAATCGATGCTTGCCAACTGCGCCAATGCCGCGCCACCGCGCGCCAGCTCACGGCCTTGCGCATCCAGAAAACGCGCGCCAAGCGCACGCAGCATGCCGCTACCGCCATCATTGGTTGCCGAGCCACCAATCGCCAGAATAAAGCGGCGCGCACCCGCATCGAGTGCGGCTTTGATCAAATCGCCTGTGCCTTCGGTGCTGGTCAGCAGCGGGTTGCGGCGCTCGATAGTCAGCAAGGCCAAGCCGCTGGCTGCGGCCATCTCGATGACCGCGGTACGTCCATCACCGAGCATCCCCCATTGTGCGTCGACCACATCGCCCATCGGCCCGCGGACAAAGCTGCGATGAAACTGGCCACCGGTGGCGTCGACCAAAGCCTCGAGCGTCCCCTCCCCACCGTCGGCCATCGGCACTTGCACGGTTTGCACATGTGGCATCACACTGGCGATGGCTTGCGCGATTTCATGAGCAACTTGTTTGGCGCTGAGTGATTCTTTAAATGAATCAGGTGCAATCACGATTTTTTTCATTGCTGCGCTCCTTAAGCCAGACCAATCACGCCGTAGATCACGGTGGCAGTCACGGTAATGCCCAAACCAACGGCGGTTTCGTACGGAATCAATTTCAGACGTTCATTCATATTCATGCCGACTGCACCAGCGGTGGCATGGAAGAAGCTACCGTGCGGCAAATGGTCAAGCACCGTCGCACCTGAGTGAATCATTGCGGCAGAGCCCAAAGCAGGAACGCCCAACGTCATTAGCGTGGCGCCAAATACTTGTGATGCTACTGCTGTACCCGCGGTGGTCGACGCGGTGGCCATCGACATCAAAATACCCGCCACAGGCGCCAATACATACGCCGGCAAGCCCATGCCGCCAATCACGTGGATCAACAGGTTTTTCAATTCAGAGTTAGCAATAATGCCGGCCAAAGTACCGGTACCGAGCAACATAATTGCCACCGGCATCATGCGCTGCAAACCAGCAATACTGTATTCATTGATTTTGGCGATTTTGCCCATCGCCAAGCAACCCAAAATGCCGCCTACTGGCAAGGCGATCAGCGGATCGATTTTGATATCGGCAATCGGGCGCAGTGCCAGTAAGCCAATCGCGACTAGCGGCGCAACCATCGCAGCACCAAAGCTAGGTAGGTTTTGATTGCCGTGATCGTGCACTTCGTCGGCAGAAATCATGCTGCCTTTGGCTGTGACACGACGTGCCAAGAAATAGGCCACGCCCAAGCCCACCAAGCCCGGAATAATGCCGGCCATCATCACCGACGTTAAGGGTTGTTGAAATGCATCCGCCGCTGCAATTGCATTTGGATTGGGCGACATCACATTACCGGCTTTACCACCGCCAATCATCGCCAGCAACACGGCAAAGCGCGAAATACCTGCGCGTTCAGCGATCATCAGGGCAATCGGTGCAACGGTAATCACCGCCACGTCGACAAAGACGCCAACGCTGGTCAAGATCATCGTGGCCAAGGCCAAAGCGAGCAAGGCACGCACTTCACCCATCTTTTTAACGATGGTATCGGCAATGCGCGCCGCACCGCCCGATTCGATCAGCACGCCAGCCAATACACCAGCGGCAATAATCCGCAACACGGCTGGAATAATATTGCGTGCGCCGTCCATCATAATGGTGACGGTTTCGGTCAAACTAGCGCCACCGACCAAACCACCAATCAAAGCACCTGCCACCATGCCGTAGGTGGGCGATACTTTTTTCAAAATCAAACCAATGGCGACGGCTAAGGCCACCATCGCGCCGAGGGTACTGATCGTATCCATCGCGACACTCCCAAAAGGTAAGTCAAAATTAATGACTACATCTTATGAGGGCTCGTAGCGCATGTCCTCGGAATAAATCCAAAAACAAAGGCCTTATATGCAGATTGTTTTGTGCAAATCTACAAAATTAACGATTTGATAGCGCGGGAAGTTGTAGTGCGATATAGATTTGTACCCGATCTTCAAGCCGACTCAGGTCAAGTTTGCTTAATTCGGCAATGCGACTGAGGCGGTAATCTAGTGTATTGCGGTGAATATTGAGCGCTTGCGCCGTCGTTTGCAGATTTAAATCGTGGGCAAACCAACACGATAGCGTTGCCAGATAAACGCCTTTTCTGTCGTGCGCGCGAATTCGCTCAATCGGCGCGCATAACAGCTCTGCCTGCCAGCCTTGCGCTAACGGTGCGAGCAAGACGGGCAGCCGCTCTTCATCGAATAGCTGCAAAATGTCGTCGCTATTCGCTTGCTGCAAGGTGGCGCACGCGGTTTGGTACGACAGCGCCAACCCACCCTCTTGCATAAAATAATGCCCGAGCACGGCGCGTAATTTCAGCGGCGTTTTGGCCTGTAAATCATTTATTGCACCGCTTAATTGGCGGCGCTGCGCCGCGGGATTCCAGCGGCCTAACTCGTCCAGCGCGGGGCGCAGTAAAACAAATTCGTCAAAGCTATGCCGCGCCAATAAGGGCGTGGCTTCAAAATGCAGTAATTGGTATTGCAACTGCTGCAGCGCGGTCAGACCCGCTTCGCTATCGAGCATATTACCGCTGGCACGAATTACCAGCGCAACGCGCGGCACGCTTAAGTCAACGCCCAAACGCTCGGCCCAGCGCGCCAAGGATTGATCGGAAATACTTTGGCGCTGAATCAATTGCAGCACCAAGTCTTCGTAAAGGCGCGCGTCGCGTTCAATGCTGCGCAACATGGCTTTTTGTTCGAGCATCATTTCGGCGCACATCCGCACCAGCTCGCCCATCGGCCGCACCACGTCTGGGTCGCCCGTAATGCCGATCACGCCGACAATCTGGCCTTGGCTATACAGCGGCAAATTCACGCCGGGCTTGACCCCTTGCAAGTGCGCTGCGGTGGCGGCGTCGATTTCGAGCACACGGCCTTGGCCAATCGCCAAAATCGCGCCCTCGTGCCGCTGCCCGACCCGATCGGGCAAACCGCTGGCCAAAATCACACCATGCTCGTCCATTACATTGATGTTGTACGGCAGCAGCGCCATCGTGCGACGGGCGATTTCCTGCGCTAATTTCACCGATAATTTGGACATGCGACACTCACCAAGGGTATATCAATCAAGATCAATACTAGATTAACCCAGCATCATATACCCATCTTAGCGTGGTTGTGGATACGGCTTTTCATCGAGCTTTTCCCACAAGCTAGGTGCGCGATCAGGGCTCCAGCCCGCGCCTTTTTCGGCTTTATGGCTTTGCAAACAACGATACATGCGGCCGCGATAACTCGTCAGCTGGCCTTTGCTGTAGTTCATCCCTTCGCGCCAGCTACCATTGCCCGGCGCTTGTTCTTGCCAATCAATTTTTCGCCACAGAGACGCCACTGCTTCGGGGTTCCAATTCGCGCCTTTAGTTGCTTCATGGCCTTGCAGCGCTTCATACATTTGCCCGTGGTATTGCACTCGCACGCCTTTGGCGTAGTACACGCCTTCGCGCCACACGCCTGCGGCCAAAACCGAGGCACTCACCAATGCCGCCAAGATCCCAATGCCCAATTTTTTCATTATGTAATCCCTTCCCTTCGAAGCTTCAGAGTATCTCAATGATTTGCTGAATGAATAATGACAAAACTCACAGCAGTTTATCTAGGTCTTGTTTTACAGCAGAGAGACACAGTATTTACATTTTTTAATTGGGAGCACCGCCATTTTTTGACTAAAACAAATAGCATGCGACTCTATATTTAGGTTAATTATGTATAACCACGAAGTCACCGGCGACGCGATTTCAACGTTTCGCATTCGCCTTTTCGACATGATTTGCGCCTTGTCGACCGCGCTGGATTTACTGGACCCCGCCTTGGGCTCGCATCAAAAGCGCACCTGTCTAATTGCAGTCCATATCGCACGCAGCATGGGACTTGAAGACGAGGATTACCAAGATGTTTTTGGCGCGGCGATTTTCCATGATATTGGCGCAATTGGCCTGATTGATCGCCTGTCTATGCTTGATTTTGAAGAGCAGGACGCCCACACCCATGCTCGGATGGGGGCACAATTACTCTCACGCTTTCCCGGCTTTTATCGCTACGCACCACTCGTTAATTGTCATCATGTGCAATGGCAAAACGGCGAAGGTGAATATCATGACGGGCGCAAAGTACCGTTGATGAGCCATTTAATCTATTTGGCTGATCGCATCGAGGTATTAGCGCAAGGAAAAGACAATATTTTGGGTGCGGCACCCAGTATTGTGGCGCAAATTTGTGCCGCCAAAGGGCGCAAATTTCACCCCATGTTTGTCGATGCCTTCTGCCAAACTGCGCAGCAAGAGAGCTTCTGGCTGGATATTTTTTCGAAAAACCTCGACCGCATTCTGATGGATTTAGCGCCATTCGATAATATCGACCTCAATATGGAGCAAATGCTGCAATTTGCGCAGTTTTTTGCCTTGGTCATCGACTCGCGCAGCCATTTCACCGCAACGCACTCGGCGGGCGTGGCAATCACCGCTGAATCCATTGCCCGCAACTTAGGGATGAGCGAGCAAGAATGCATCAAATTACGCATGGCGGGCTATTTACACGACTTGGGCAAGTTAGCGATCCCCAGCGAATTGATCGAACGCCAAGGTAAGTTAGACCAGTGTGAAATGGCGCGTATTCGCTCGCACAGTTATTTAACGCTCGATATTCTGAGCATGATCAAAGGCCTTGAAGACGTCGCCGAATGGGCAGCTTGCCATCACGAACGGCTCGATGGCAGTGGCTACCCCTATCACCGCAAGGGTGCCGATTTATCGCTGGGAGCACGCATTGTGGCGGTTGCCGACGTGTATACCGCACTCACCGAGCAGCGCCCTTACCGCTCAGGTCTCGAACCTGAAGCCGTCTTGGCCATGCTCGATGAGCAACAGCGCCAAGGCAAACTAGACCCGCTGGTGATCAACGCATTACGCAGCAATTTAGCGACGATTGAAGCGGCTCGAATCCAAGCACAGCGGCAGGAAAGCTTAGATTTGGTCGAGTTTTGGCAAATGGCACACCAATCGCTGATTGCGACTGTTTGAGGTGCACGATGAAGAATCGAATTATTCCCACCAGCCATGAAAAATTGATGCGCGAGAACGATTTTATCGTTTCAAAAACCGATACCAAGGGGCGCATTACCTACGGCAACCGCATTTTTATTGAGTTTTCGGGCTATACCGAGCAAGAGCTACTCGGCGCGCAACACAATATTATTCGCCACCCCGATATGCCACGCGGCGTATTTAAATTTTTATGGGACACGATTGCCAGCGGGCAAGAAGTATTCGCCTACGTTAAAAACATGGCCAAAGATGGCAGCTTTTACTGGGTGCTCGCCAATGTGACGCCAGACTACGACAGCAACGGCAATATCGTTGGGTATCTATCTGTACGCCGCTGTCCAAAAAGATCTGCGGTCGATACCTGCACGGGTTTATATCAGAAAATGTTAGCCGCCGAGCAAGCAGCAGGGCCACGCGATGCGTGTAATGCCTCGCTGGCCATCCTCAATTCGCTATTACAACAACACGGGGTGAGCTATGAAGAACTTGTCCTTTCACTCTAGGGTCACCTTGGTGGTGATTTTTTTATGCAGCCTGCTTGGCATTAGCTTTTTAATTGATACCTTTATTCATGGTTTTAGTGTGTGGGCGACTTTGCCCTTATTGGGCGGCATCATTACAGGCCATCTATATGTATTGCGTTCGCGCACCGATTTGGCTTTGTTAAAACAAATTGAACGCGTTGCCAACGACGTCGCCGCAGGTAAAGTCGGTGGGCGTATTTTGCAAATTCCGAATATGGACGAGTTTGGCCGTATTAGCTGGGCGATCAACGACATGCTAGATCAACTTGAAGCCTGTTTTCGGGAACAGCAAACTACTTTGCAAATGGCCAGCCAAGGGCGTTTTTTCCGCAAAGCGCAGCCAGTCGGTTTGCACGGCGTATTTCGTGAAGCGCTCGATCGCACCAATCAATCGCTGGTCGTACTGGAAAAAAATGCCTTAAAAGAGCGCCGCAATGGGCTGCTGTCACAATTAGGCGAACTCAATACGCGCAACTTATTGGCTAATTTGGAAATGACGCAGGGCGATATGGTTGGGATTGCCAGCGCAACGGACGATCTGGCAGGACTTTCAAGCCAAAACGTTGCTGATGCGGAAGAAAGTCGCCAGCAGGTGATTCAGCTTATCAACACTTTAATGGCGATGATTGAGCATATAGATGAAACCAGCTCTGCCGTCGACGACTTTGGCACGCTAGCTGCGAAAGTGAGCTCTTCGGTCGGAATGATTGCTGATTTGTCAGACCAAACCAATTTATTGGCACTCAATGCGGCGATTGAAGCCGCGCGGGCCGGTGAGCAAGGGCGCGGCTTTGCCGTAGTAGCCGATGAAGTGCGCAAATTGGCCGAACGCAGCAAAATGGCCTCAGGTGAGATTGCGTCGGTGATGAATGATTTACAGGATAAAGCCGGCAGTATTAGTCGCGTTAGCAGCAGTATGCGGCAAATGGCGCATGAATCGGGTGAACACGTTAGCGGCATAGAGCAGCGATTTCAAACCAGCGAGCAGCGCGCAAAACAAGCTTTGCAGCGGATTGCCTACGTGCAAGACGTTTGCCATGCCTCGCAAGCCAAGGTGGAAATTTTGTACTTTAAACAAAATGGTTATATCAGCATTATGGGCGGTGATTTGGCGCGGCAAGCCAAACAGCATTTACAAATGCAAGCCAACGAAAGCGTGTTTGGCCTGTGGCACACTACGATTAGCCATAACCGCGATTACAATCAGTACAGCGCGTTTCGCGAGCTGGCCTCACCACAGCAACATTTGTACGAGGCGATGCATGAAGTACTGGCGCTTTCTGCTGGCAATTGGCCCGATGAGCCTGTACGCCAACAACAAATTCAGCACCAATTTCAATCTGTAGAACACGCCAGCCAGAAATTATTTCAATCACTGGATGCTTTGGTGCAGCAAAAACATCAACATGCTTGAATGGCAGGGTATATCAACAAATATTCTGATTTATATAGCACACAACTACATACCCAAAGCAAAACGGCAATGTTCTCATTGTGTGTTGATCAGTAATTCGCGATGAGTTTGGGGCTTGAATTCCCGTTAAAGCCAAGGCAGAAAGAGGAGTGAGACTAGGCATGCGACGAGAAAGCGTGGCGAACGCCGTGTCCTGAGGCCAGCACGGCGAGTCGATTTCGCTGCGGATCAGCAGCTCTTGCGTACTTCTCTTGGGCACTGAATATAAAAGATCTCAAGAGAAGTAAATCCCCGTTGCGGATGGCGACGGTAAACAACGATGCCAAAGGCACTAAGCACATTCATCAACAGGCATTGAGCACATTGTCACTAAAACCTAAATCGTGCGACCGCAGTTGCCAAGTCTTTGGCCTGCTGGTTGAAGTGTTTGGCCTGCTCGGCTGCCGAAGCAAAGGTGCTTAGATTTTCTTGGGCATTGCGCTCAATTTCATCGACATAGCGTGTTACGGCATTACTTTGCTCGGTTTGTATTGCCATAATCCGCAATAGATCATCCACCGCATGCACGACTTCTTGACTACTTTGAACGATCTGATTCATGGTGGATTCCGCACTTTCGGTCTCACTGAGCCCCTGATCTGCCAAGCTAACGTTTTGGCTCATCCCCTGCACCACTTGCACGGTTTGTTCACGTATCGTGCTAATTGCGGACACAATATCTTGCGTAGCCTGCGTCGTGCGTTCGGCTAGCTTGCGCACTTCATCCGCCACCACGGCAAAGCCACGCCCTTGCTCACCCGCCCGCGCGGCCTCAATCGCGGCATTGAGCGCCAGTAAATTAGTTTGTTCGGCAATTTCGCGAATACTAATTACCAAGCTTGAAATAGATTCCGTTTTATTACCCAACTGCTGCACCGCCGAGGCTGCGGTATTGATACCTCCCGCCAGGGTTTGCAAGCTAGCGGCCACCGTTTTTACCCGATCAATCCCAGCAGTAGCAAAATTACCGGCAGAGCGAGCCAAATCAATCGCGCCATGCGTACCATCATTCATTTGCTGCAAACCATCATGCGTTTGCACAATACTGTGCTGAATGCCCGACACGGCTTGATTCATGGATTCAGCCCGAATTAATAAATTCTGCACGCGAACATCCTGCCCTTGTGCCGATTGCGCTAATTGATCGGAGACTTGGCGAATCGCCGTCACTACGCTCTGCAACTGGCTTTGCATTTGTGACACACCCGCTAATACCGATTCAGGGTGACGATAGATAATTTTCTGACTCAGATCGCCCGCGCCAATTTGCCCCACCAATTGGCATAAATCAGTGGGCTCGATTTCTAGCGGTTGATAAATTTTTCGCGCAATCCACATTAGTGCTGCACAAACCAAAACCCCCACAATGCCAAATAATATGAAGTTACTCGCGGTCGTTTGTTGGAGGATCGTTTTTTCTTTCGCTTGAGCGTCTGCAAAAGCAGTTTGAATTTTTACATTATGCGTCTCAATTAGTTGGGATAAGGTCGACCCTGCCCCATCAATTTTGTCATCCATCGCGGCAAAAGCGGCTTCGTCCGCACGCGATTCAATTAAGTTTGGCAACTCAAGCAGAGTGGCTTGCTTTAACTGCGCAAATTGCACTCTCATTTGTTCTTGGACATTCTGATCGGCCACATGATTAAGGGCGGCCTCGATGCTCGCGGCAAGATTTTTACCTTCTTGGACCCGCTCGACCTGAACCTTGCCCTCGTCTTTATCAACGATATTATCCATCGCTAATAAGGTGATTTCGACGACTTGAGTACGCAATTGCTCAAGCACATTACTTTGATGCGCCAGCAAGCTCGCTTGATTAACTTGCTCAGAAATCTGGCGCTGATTAAGCCAGCTATTGACCGCTAAAGCGCATAAGCCTGCAATTACGGTCAAACCCAGAATAAACAGCCAATGCCGAATTTGGATTTGTTTCATTGCCGCACACTCCGCAGAGACTTAGAACTTTAATCTAGCAAATTACGCACAGCTTGCCGAAAAAAAACCCGCGGCATCCGACGATGCAGCGGGTCAATGAAGCTTTTACAGGACTAAACCCCAACTTTCTTACATGTTATATGCTTTCTCTCCGTGGCTCGTTACATCCAAGCCTTCGCGCTCTTCATCTTCTTTCACGCGCAGACCGATGGTCATATCCACCAGCTTGTAGGCAATGGCAGCAACAACGCCAGACCAAACAATGGTCACCACCACCCCAATTGCTTGGATCTTCACTTGCGTGGCAATGCTGTAGCCCGATGCAACACCATTGGCTACATAGTCCCACACGCCTGTGCCGCCTAAATCTGGGCTAGCAAAAACGCCGGTCAAAATCGCGCCCAAGATACCGCACACACCGTGCACACCAAATACGTCGAGAGAGTCATCGGCACCCAGCAGACGTTTCAGACCATGGACGCCCCACAAACCGGCAACACCAGCGATCAGACCCATTACTAGACCACCGCCAATACCGACAAAACCTGCCGCCGGCGTAATCACCACCAAACCGGCTACCGCACCTGATGCCGCACCCAGCAATGAAGGTTTGCCTTTTAAGATCCACTCAGCCACCAACCAGCTCATCGCTGCTGCTGCTGGTGCAACCCAAGTATTTACAAACGCTAACGCCGCAGTACCATTGGCTTCCAGCGCAGAGCCTGCATTGAAACCAAACCAGCCAAACCACAGCAATGATGCACCAATCATCGTCATCGTCAGGCTATGCGGTGTCATTGGGTCACGGCCGTAGCCAATGCGTTTGCCCACAAAGTAAGAACCGACCAACCCTGCTACCGCCGCATTGATGTGAACAACAGTACCGCCGGCAAAATCTAAAGCACCATCTTGGAACAAGAAACCAGCGGTTTTAGTCGCCGCTTCCGCTGCTGCTGCGTTGATGTAGGCATCAGGACCAGCCCAGTACCAAACCATGTGAGCAATTGGCAGGTAGCTGAAAGTAAACCAAATTACGCAGAACACCAGCACCGCAGAAAACTTGATACGTTCCGCAAATGAGCCCACGATCAAACCGCAAGTAATCGCAGCAAATGCACCTTGGAAGGCCACATAGATCAACTCAGAAATACCAATGCCTTTACTAAAAGTAGCTGCAATCGAATCTGGCGTTACACCAGCCAACAGTACCTTAGAGAAAGAACCAAAGAACGCATTGCCCTCTGTGAACGCCACACTGTAGCCGTAAAGCACCCACAGCACCGTGATTAAGCTAAACAGCGTAAACACTTGCATTAGCACCGAGAGCATATTTTTCGCCCGCACCAAGCCGCCGTAGAACAAAGCCAATCCTGGGATCGACATTAAAATCACCAAGGTCGTCGCAACGAATAACCAAGTATTGTCACCTTTATTAATCGTGATCGTGGGCGCTGCTGCAGGAGCTGCTTCCACTACCGATGCGCTTGAAGCATCAACGGCAGATGCAACCGCTGCTTTCACTTCACTAGCGACAACGGCTTCGACGCTCGATGCCACCGCAGATGCTTCTTCGGCAAAAGTCGGTGCAGCAAATAACATCGCCCCAAATAGAGCTAATGCGCTGAATAATTTTATCATTTTGCTTCTCTCCAGTACTCAATCAAGGCTTAAATAGCCGCTTCGCCTGTTTCGCTGGTACGAATGCGCACCACATGCGTTAACTCGTACACAAAAATTTTGCCATCACCAATTTTGCCAGTGTGCGCTGCTTTTTCGATGGCTTCGATCGCTTGATCAAGCAGATCATCGCTAATCGCAATTTCAACCTTCACCTTTGGTAAGAAATCGACCACGTATTCCGCGCCGCGGTAAAGCTCGGTATGCCCTTTCTGACGGCCGAAACCTTTTACTTCGGTAACAGTCAAACCTTGCACACCAATTTCTGAGAGTGCTTCTCGAACTTCATCAAGCTTAAAAGGCTTAATAATCGCAGCAACAAATTTCATGACTTGCTCCTTGATCACAGATTTCATTTGGACAGTTCAGTACCTAGCATAAAGCGTGCCAAGTAAATTTATCCAACAATATCAATGAAATATGACAATATGGTGCGTGAAGGGCACTACTTTGACACAGCATTAAAACGCCTCAGGAAGCTCAAGCACCATTTGTGTGCATCAATCTTCCCCTTGCAGCTTTCACGATCTGCTAAACTCATACACAGATGCTCAACACTTAGCCCGCCAAGGAGTAAGCCATGCTAAAAGATAAGTTTTTTGATGAAATCGCCGGCAAAATCTCAGACGCGATTGCTGCAAGCCCCGCCAAAGACATGGAAAAAAATGTCCGCGCCATGATGGGCAGCGCCTTCAATAAGCTCGATTTAGTGACTCGCGAAGAATTTGAGATTCAACAAGAAGTATTGGCCCGCACGCGCGAAACACTCACCCAGCTCGAAGCACGAGTGGCGGATCTTGAGTCACGATTACAAATGAATAACCCACAGGACGGGATCTAATCCGTTCCGGGCCTCTCGATTTACAACAGGCCTTAGCAAAACCGAGCTTATAGCTCGGTTTTTTTGTAACATTCAGTAAGCCAATCCACCTGTGAGCAAGTTGTGTTGATCGAGACTATGCCAGAAACTTCATTTTCCATTAGCAATGCGGGCATTTTAGATCTTGATGATCTGGCCCCTTTATTCACTGCATATCGCCAGTTTTACATTGAGACTTCGCTGCGCTATGCCAACTATTCGCAAGATGTTGAAGAAGCCCGTGCATTCTTGGCACAGCGTTTAAGCCAAGGCGATTCACGCTTGTACTTGGTGCGTGATACCGAAGGCAAAGCGATTGGCTTTACTCAGGTGTTTGAGAGTTTTTCGTCGATGAGTTTGTGCCGCTGCTGGGTACTCAACGATTTGTATGTGCTACCAGAACTGCGTGGTCAAAAAATTGGTGCCGCGCTGCTCGCGCACGTTGAGCGCGAAGCGAAAGCGATTGGGGTCGGCATGCTAACGATGCAAACTTCACCAGAAAATGTAAACGCGCATCGCCTGTACCAGAAAATGGGCTACATCCGTGAAATGGGTCATTTGCACTTCGTGCGCCGTTTAAATCAATAAGGGGTATTGACCTGCAACCAGCCACCAAAATGACCTACAAAGCAATACCCATAAAAAAACCAGCCCGTAGGCTGGTTTTTTGTTTCTTGCAAAACCATCGCAAAGCGATGATTAGTGGCCGCGCCGTTTGATCTTGTCGATGACAGCAAGTTTTGCAACTGCTTCGACCAATTCGGCCTGCGCCATGGCAAAGTCCATTGACGAAGCGTGATTGCGCAACGCTTCTTCTGCCTTGCGCTTCGCTTCTTGCGCTTTGGCTTCATCAATGTCTGCACCACGAATCGCAGTGTCGGCCAATACCGTAACCCCATCCGGCTGAACTTCGAGCATGCCACCTGATACAAACAGGATGACATCGTCTTCATTCGAGTTCGCGATCTTGATACGGATCGCGCCCGGGCGAATGCGGGTCAACAGCGGCGCGTGACGCGGCAAGATACCGATCTCACCCTTGTCGGCAGGCGCCGAGACAAACTCAGCGGTACCCGAGTAGATCAGCTCTTCAGCGCTAACTACGTCCACATGCATGGTCATGGCCATAGCTTAACCCCTTATTGCATTGATTTGGCTTTTTCGATCGCTTCTTCGATGCCGCCAACCATGTAGAAGGCCTGCTCTGGGAGGTGATCGTAATCGCCATTCAAGATGCCCTTGAAGCCCTTGAGGGTTTCTTTGAGCGGAACGTACTTGCCTGGTGAACCAGTAAATACCTCAGCAACATGGAACGGCTGAGACAAGAAACGTTGGATTTTACGAGCACGTGATACGGCCAGTTTGTCTTCTGGAGACAACTCGTCCATACCCAGAATCGCGATAATGTCTTGCAATTCTTTGTACTTTTGCAGCGTAGACTGAACACCACGTGCTACTGAGTAGTGTTCTTCACCAACCACTTGTGGATCCAGCTGACGTGAAGTTGAATCCAGTGGATCTACCGCAGGGTAGATACCCAAAGATGCAATGTCACGGCTCAATACAACTGTCGCGTCCAAGTGAGCGAACGTTGTAGCTGGAGACGGATCAGTCAAGTCATCCGCTGGTACGTATACGGCTTGAATCGACGTAATAGAACCAGTTTTGGTTGAAGTGATACGCTCTTGCAGAGCACCCATCTCTTCAGCCAATGTTGGCTGGTAACCTACCGCTGAAGGCATACGGCCCAACAGAGCGGAAACTTCAGTACCGGCCAGTGTGTAACGGTAGATGTTGTCTACGAAGAACAGGATGTCACGGCCTTCGTCACGGAATTGTTCCGCGATGGTCAAACCAGTCAACGCTACGCGCAAACGGTTGCCTGGAGGCTCATTCATCTGACCATAAACCATCGCCACTTTATCAAGAACGTTAGAGTCCTTCATTTCGTGGTAGAAGTCGTTACCCTCACGAGTACGCTCACCTACACCAGCGAACACAGACAAACCGCTGTGTGCTTTAGCGATGTTGTTGATCAATTCCATCATGTTTACGGTTTTGCCTACACCGGCACCACCGAACAGACCAACTTTACCACCCTTCGCAAACGGGCATACCAAGTCAATTACCTTGATACCTGTTTCCAAAAGGTCAATCGTTTGGTTCAACTCATCGAATTTCGGAGCAGTTTGGTGAATAGCGCGAGTTGCCTCAGCGTTCACAGGACCTGCTTCGTCGATTGGGTTGCCCAATACGTCCATAATACGGCCTAGCGTTGCTTTACCTACTGGCACCGAAATTGGTGCGCCAGTATTGTTTACGCTAGTACCACGTTTAATACCATCGGTAGTACCCATGGCAATGGCACGCACTACGCCGTCGCCGAGCTGTTGCTGAACTTCCAGCGTCAGGTCGATGTCGACTAGTTTGAGCGCGTCATACACCTTGGGCAGGTTGTCGCGTGGAAATTGCACGTCAACAACTGGTCCAATGATTTGTACGATTTTACCTTGGCTCATCGTTTTTCCTAATCCAGTTAATCCGTCAGGGCCCAATTAAACTGCTGCTGCACCAGATACGATTTCCGAAAGTTCTTTCGTAATCGCAGCTTGACGCGTTTTGTTGTACAGCAGTTGCAGGGAGCCGATCACCTTATCAGCGTTATCGGTTGCGGCCTTCATTGCGACCATACGAGCTGCATTTTCAGATGCCATGTTTTCCGCTACGGACTGGTAAACCAGTGCCTCGATATAGCGGTTCATCAAGTCATCGATCACAGTTTTCGCATCTGGCTCATACAGGTATTCCCAGTTATGAGTACGCGCAGGCTTGTTAGCCGGCTCAAATGTTTCGCTCGATAATGGCAACAATTGCTCAAGCACTGGCTCTTGTTTCATCGTATTGACGAAACGCGTGTAAGCGATATGAACTTCATCCACTTCACCAGCGATATAAGCATCGATCATTACTTTGATCGGGCCAATCAGCTGTTCCAGGTGTGGGGTATCACCAAGACCAACAACGGAAGATACAAGCTTCGCGCCGTTGCGGTTCATAAACCCATAACCCTTATTGCCGATTGCAGTTACAACCGTCTCAACGCCTTTTTGATGCCAGTCTTTCATATTATTGAAAGCCAGACGCAGCGAGTTGGTGTTCAAACCACCACACAAGCCTTTGTCTGAGGTCACCATAATCAGGCCAACCCGTTTGACGGTTTCGCGCTTTTGGAGATATGGGTGCTGATAGTCGACAAGAGCTTGGCTCAGGTGGGCGGCCACGCTACGGATTTTTTCACCGTAGGGGCGGGCCGCTTTCATACGTTCCTGAGCCTTGCGCATTTTCGACGTGGCAACCATTTCCATGGCGCGGGTGATCTTCTGCGTATTTTTTACGCTTTTGATCTTGGTACGAATCTCTTTACCGCCTGCCATGATCTGATCCTTTTATCTACGTCTCAAATCAGTAAGCAGCGCCGGCCTTGAAGGACTCCGCAGCTTTCAGGATGGCCGCTTCGTCTTCAGAAGAAAGTTCACCTTTCTCATCAACGCGTGCCAATACATCAGCGTGGTTAGCCTTGAGGTGGCTCAAGAACGCAGCTTCGAATGCCAGAGCACGGTCAACTGCAACATCAGCAAATACGCCTTTGTTGATCAGCAACAGGGTCACGCCCAATTCGCCGACTTTCAGTGGGCTGTACTGAGCTTGTTTCATCAACTCAGTGACCAACTTACCGTTTTCCAACTGTTTACGAGTCGCTTCGTCCAAGTCAGACGCGAACTGTGCAAACGCAGCCAATTCACGGTACTGAGCCAGAGCCAGACGTACACCGCCACCCAATTTCTTGATGACTTTAGTCTGAGCCGCGCCACCTACACGTGATACCGAAATACCCGCGTTCATCGCTGGGCGAATACCCGCGTTGAACAAGTCAGTTTCCAAGAAGATCTGACCGTCAGTAATCGAAATTACGTTCGTTGGTACGAATGCAGATACGTCACCTGCTTGGGTTTCAATGATAGGCAATGCAGTCAAAGAACCAGTTTTGCCTTTCACAGCGCCGTTAGTCAATTTCTCAACTTCATCAGCGTTGATACGCGCAGCGCGCTCAAGCAGACGAGAGTGGAGATAGAATACGTCACCCGGGAAGGCTTCACGACCTGGTGGACGACGCAACAGCAACGAAATTTGACGGTAAGCAACAGCTTGCTTAGACAAATCATCGTAAACGATCAATGCGTCTTCACCGCGATCGCGGAAGAATTCACCCATCGTGCAACCAGAGTATGCCGCGATGTATTGCAGAGCAGCAGATTCAGAAGCGGCAGCAGCAACCACGATAGTGTGAGCCAATGCGCCGTGCTCTTCCAATTTACGAACCACGTTCGCAATCGAAGAAGCTTTCTGACCGATCGCAACGTAGATACACGTTACGCCAGTGCCTTTCTGGTTGATGATCGCGTCCAATGCAACGGCAGTTTTACCGGTTTGACGGTCACCAATGATCAACTCACGCTGACCACGACCAACTGGAACCATAGTATCGATTGATTTGATACCGGTTTGCAGTGGTTGAGATACAGATTGACGAGCAATTACGCCTGGCGCAATTTTTTCGATCGGAGCTGATTCGGTAGTGCCCAAAGGACCTTTACCGTCGATAGGCTGACCCAACGCGTTAACAACGCGGCCAACCAACTCACGACCCACTGGAACTTCCAGAATGCGGCCAGTACATTTAACCTCATCACCTTCGGCGATGTGTTTGTAGTCACCCAAAATTACGGCACCAACAGAATCGCGCTCCAAGTTAAGCGCCAAACCGTAGGTATTACCCGGGAATTCCAGCATCTCGCCTTGCATAACTTCAGACAAGCCGTGCACGCGCACGATACCGTCAGTTACCGACACTACAGTACCAGTCGTGCTAGCCTGTGCGCCTTGTGGCAGATTCTGGATCCGAGCTTTAATCAGTTCACTGATTTCGGACGGATTAAGTTGCATGATTTCTCCTAACTCTTCAGGCTCGTTGCAAGAGCAGTTAATTTGCCACGTACAGAGGCATCAATAACCAGATCACCAATGGTAACCTTCACACCACCGATCAGATCGGGGTTCACGGTCACATCGGCTGT
This sequence comes from Chitinibacter sp. SCUT-21, assembly GCA_041874755.1. NCBI lineage: Bacteria > Pseudomonadati > Pseudomonadota > Betaproteobacteria > Neisseriales > Chitinibacteraceae > Chitinibacter > Chitinibacter sp. SCUT-21. The sequence continues at coordinate 2,185,614 of CP102611.1, read as the reverse complement.
GATCTTGCGCTTGAGTTGCTGATTGAGCGTAGCCGTCAGTTCGGCCAGTTGGGCATCAGTCACAGCAAAAGCAGATTCGATGTGCGCTTGCGCTACACCTTCATCTGCCGCTTTCAGTTCTTCGAAAAGGTCAGCAACCGCCGGTAGGGCTGTGAAGCGACCATTTTCAATTACTGTTGCCAGGAAGTTTTTAACCTCTGCGTTAGCATCAACGCCCAGGAGCCCGACCAACAGCTCCTGAACCTGAGTTGCAGAACACTTTGGATTAGCCACTACGTCAAGGGCATCCTTGCTACCTGCGATAGTCGCGAGGTTGGCAAGCACGTCCGACCAGAGAGACAAGGTATTGCTCTCTTTGGCCAAGCGGAATACCGCTTCAGCATAGGGTCTAGCGACGGTTATTAGTTCTGCCATGACTGTCTTACAATTCCGCTTTGATAGATGTCAGCATATCAGCATGCTTCGCAGCGTCGACTTCGCGCTGCAGAATCTTCTCAGCACCGGCAACGGCTAAAGTAGCCACTTGCTGACGCAAAGTTTCTTTTGCATGTTGAATTTGCTGCTCGATTTCACCTTGAGCACCAGCGATCAGGCGTTCGCCTTCAACTTTGGCATTGCTCTTAGCTTCTTCGACGAGTTGTGCAGCACGCTTTTCAGCCTGTGCAATGATCTCAGCTGCTTGTTGCTTAGCTTCACGCAGTTTGTCTGCTGATTTTTTCTCAGCATTCTCAAGATCTTGCTTTGCGCGATCAGCTGCAGCCAAGCCATCAGCGATGCGCTTGGCACGCTCATCCATCATCTTGGTCAGCGGAGGCCAAACAAATTTCATCGTGAAGTAGATCAGGATCGCAAAAGTGATCATCTGACCCACAAGAGACATATTAAATTCCACGCTGAATGTCCTCCTTAAAGGCTGATCAAAGGATTAGTGAGCAGCAGTCAGGGCAGCAAGGAATGGGTTGTTGAAGGTGTAAAGCATTGCAACACCAACGCCGATCATAGAGATCGCGTCCAACAGACCAGCAATAATGAACAGTTTAGTTTGCAAAACTGGGATCATTTCTGGTTGACGAGCAGAAGACTCGAGGAATTTACCGCCGAGAATCGCGAAACCGAGTGCAGTGCCGATCGCAGCCAGACCAATGATGATCGCAGCAGCGATTACAGTCATGCCTTGTACGGAAGCAATTACTTCAGGTGCAGCCATTTTGATACTCCTAAGGTTTAAATCAAAAGTTACTAGGTTGGGTAAATCTTTGTCCGACGTCGTGCACCCAACCGACACACGCCACCGGACAGAAATCTTAGTGGTCTTCTACAGCCAAGCTCAGGTAAACGATGGTCAACATCATGAATACGAAGGCTTGCAGCGTTACAACCAGAATGTGGAAGATCGCCCATGGTGCGCCCAGCACCCAGTTGATCCACCATGGCAACAAGGCGATCAAGATGAAGATCAACTCACCGGCGTACATGTTACCGAACAGACGCAGTGCCAGAGAGATTGGTTTAGCTGCCAACTCGATCAATTGGAACGCGAAGTTAACTGGCGCCAAAATGATCGTCATTACCAAACCATCAGCGTGGAAAGGCGCAGTGAACAACTCTTTAATCCAGCCAAACAATCCTTTAGCAGAAATCGAGAAGCCAACGATCAGCAACATCACAGTTAAAGACATTGCAAATGTTTGGTTTACGTCAGCAGTCGGTACAACACGCAAGTAAACGTGGTGAGGATCAGCACCAAAGAAAGTGTAACCAATCCATTGCGCAGCCATTGGCAACAAATCAACTGGCAAGAAGTCCATCGCGTTCATCAAGAACACCCAGCAGAAAATCGTCAAGCTCAATGGGCCGATGACTTTAGATTTAGCGTGGAATGCGTCCTTGATCTGGCTATCAACCATTTCAACGATCAATTCTACAAAGTTTTGCAAACGACCTGGCACACCTGGAGTTGCTTTCTTAGCTACGTAAGCAAACAAACCGACAAAAGCCAGACCCAAAATCAGCGCAATCCAAAAGGTATCCAGGTGGACGCCGGCGGATTTGGCATGGGTCAAATGGTGCTGGATATAACTAGTTGCATCTTGTGCCATGATCTACTTTTTACCATCAAATTGAATTAAAAGCCCAAACCAGTAGGCGCTGGCGGCTGCGAGGTATCCAACAAATACCCACAACCAAGCTGCCTGCCGATACAAAACAAATAACGCCGCAAAGCTCAGCAACGTCACACAAAGCTTGGCCATCTCTGCAGCAAAGTGGCGGCGCATAATTTCAGCGGGGGGCGCAAACTTCAAACCACCAATCGCACCGTATGCAATTACTGCATAGAGTACGCTGCCAAAAACTGCGATAACACCACCCAATCCACTTGCAATTGCTGCCGATCGTCCCAAAATAAGGAGGAGCGCTACAGCGAGTACTACGGTGATCGCCACCTGCAAGCGAATCACGCCCCGAATCTGTGCAGTCCTAACCATCATTCCACCATCAGCGAAACCCCGCGATTATACGGAGTAGATTTGCCCTACGTCAATTTTACACATTGACTTTACGGCATTTATTTTCGAATTCATGCCGAACGGGTAAAACAAAAAATCATTCTTTTCAATGCAGTAAAGATTAATTCAGCAAGCAACCCAGTTTTGGTGCATTCCATGCACTAACTTACATTCTGGCGAGCAAAGCTTCGAGTTGTGCCTGATTGGCAAACTCAATCGTGATTTTGCCCTGCCCTTTCTTGCTCGCTTGAATCTGAACCTTGGTCCCCAGACGATTCGAAAGGTTCTGCTGATGCGCGATTATTTTTGGATCAACCTGCGGCTCGGGCTTAATCTGTGGTTCGGCCAGCATTTTCTTAACGAGGTTTTCCACCTCACGCACTGACATGGCCTTGAGCACGACCAAGCGGGCCGCCTCAAGCTGCGCTCCTTCGGCCAACGGCAGCAAGGCACGTGCGTGCCCCATATCCAAATCTCCAGCCATCAGCAGCTCGCGCACTTCAGCTTGCAAATTCAGCAGGCGCAATAAATTAGCAACCGCAGAACGCGATTTACCCAGTGCTTGCGCTGCGGCCTCTTGCGTCAAACCAAACTCGTCGACCAAGCGTTGAATGCCGATCGCTTCTTCCAGTGGATTGAGATTTTCGCGTTGAATATTTTCGATCAGCGCCATCGCCAGCGCCGCTTCGTCGGCAATTTCACGCACCAAAGCGGGGATTTCACTCAAACCTGCGCGTTGCGCTGCGCGCCAGCGGCGCTCACCAGCGATAATCTCAAAGCGATCTAAACCGATTTCTCGCACCAAAATGGGCTGCATCAAACCTTGCGCGCGGATTGAGTTCGCCAACTCTTCCAGCGCCTCTTCATTCATCAAGGTCCGCGGCTGATATTTGCCCGGCTGTAATTGTTCAACACCTAGGGTTTTCAGTTCATCACCGAGTGCTGGCTCGCCCATTAGCGCGTCCAGACCACGGCCCAAGCCTTTGAATTTCTTACTCACCATGGTAATTCCACTGATTAGTTATTGGGGTATTTACTGCTAGAGCAATCTGCAACTAGCCTGCAGCGCATTACATCACAGGCATTGCCTGTTGCTCACCGTGTCGAGCGAGCAATTCTTCGGCCAAGGCCAAATAGGCTTGTGCGCCTTTCGATGATTTGTCGTAGGCCAAAATTGGGCGACCATAACTCGGTGCTTCGGCCAAGCGCACATTGCGCGGGATCACCGTGTGATAAAGCTTGCTGGTGAAGTGCTTAACGAGTTGATCCGACACTTGCTGCGCCAAAGTCGAGCGCGGGTCAAACATCGTGCGCAGCAAACCTTCAATTTCGATTTTGCGATTGAGGTTCTGCTTAATGCGCTTGAGGGTATTCACTAAATCGGACAAGCCTTCGAGCGCATAATATTCGCACTGCATTGGAATCATTACCGCATCGGCAGCGACCAAACCATTGAGCGTCAATAAATTAAGCGCCGGCGGACAATCGAGAATCACAAAATCATACTGCCCTGCCACTTGCGCCAACGCCACTTTCAGGCGCGTTTCGCGCGCGTCGGCATCGACTAACTCGACTTCGGCGCCAGCCAGATCGCGGCTGGCGGGCAGGACATCAAATCCACCCGATTCAGAATTGAGTACCGCTTGACTCATTTGCGACTCGCCAATCAGCAAAGAATACACAGAATGGCGCAGCTTGGTTTTATCGATGCCGGCGCCCATCGTCGCGTTAGCTTGCGGATCAAGATCAACCAAGAGCACGCGTTTGCCCAAATGAGCCAAACTCGCCGCGAGATTGACGGCCGTCGTCGTTTTACCGACCCCGCCCTTCTGATTCGCAATGGCTAAAATTTTCATTGATTCTTCCCTACTCGCGCACGATTTGCGGCAAAGCCGATAGTTTACCTGCAGATCATGACTTTTTGATCGTCATCTGCCGCCCTATCGGCTCAACGTTGCTTAAACGACTTTGCGAATATGGACTAAATGGCGTTCGGCTTCGAGCCCCGGCACTTGCAAAGCATCGACATGATCGACGTATACGCTGGCAGGCATTTGTGCGATTTCCTCGTAAGGATATACCCCTTTGAGCGCCGCCCACTCGCCACCATCTGCCAGTAAATGTTCGGTCCAACGGATGAAATCGTTCAGGTCAGCAAAGGCGCGTGAGGTAATCACGTCAAATTTTGCCTCCGGCTGCACCGCCTCAACGCGACCGGTGATGATGCTGACGTTCGGCAATTGCAATTCCAAAATTGCTTGACGCAAGAAAGTCGTTTTCTTGTGATTGGAATCGAGCAAGGTCAGTTGCCAATCAGGGCGCGCAATCGCAAACGGAATACCCGGCGTGCCAAAACCCGAGCCAACGTCAACCATGCACAGCGCGCTTTCTGGCAAGTATTTCAGCGGCGCCAATGAATCGAGCAAGTGGTGTGTCACCATGCGCTCTGGCTCGCGAATCGCGGTCAGGCTGTAGGTTTTATTCCATTTTTGCAGCAAGGCCACATAGGCGAGCAATTTTTCTTGTTGCGGCTCGCTTAAGGCAAGGCCCATTGCCGCCAAGCCTTGGCTCAGCATCGTTGCCAGATTATTGTCGATCACTGTGCTCATTTTGCTTCCTTGTCCAACATGCGGCTTTTCTTGATGTACACAACCAATAGCGCGATCGCAGCGGGCGTTACGCCCGAAATGCGCGACGCGATCCCGAGTGTTTGCGGGCGCTGCGTGCTGAGTTTTTGCTGAATTTCTTTCGACAAGCCTGGCACTTGCGTGAAATCGAAACCCTCTGGCAACTCAACGTCTTCCAACGTATCGCGTTTGGCCACTTCGCCTTGCTGACGCTCGATATAACCTTGGTACTTCACCTGAATTTCAATCTGCTCGGCGACTTTTTCGTCACTCACGCCCGGGCCAGCCACTTCCAAGCTCATCAGGCTTTGATAAGTCACTTCAGGGCGGCGCAGCAAATCGGCCAGCGTGTATTCGCGCTCAATCGCTTTACCGAGAACGCGCTCTGCTTCGGCGGCGGCCAGAATGCGGGGGTTAACCCACGTTGATTTTAGGCGCTCGAATTCTTTGGCGATCGACTCGCGTTTTTCACTGAATAACTTCCATTGTTCGTCGCCAACCAAACCCAGGCGGCGGCCGTGTTCGGTTAAACGCAAATCAGCGTTGTCTTCGCGCAGCTGCAAGCGGAACTCGGCGCGGCTGGTAAACATACGGTATGGCTCGGTAACGCCCTTGGTGATTAGGTCATCGACCAATACCCCTAGGTATGCTTCATCGCGACCCGGACACCACGGCGCTTCATCACGCGCATACAGCGCGGCGTTCAAACCGGCAAACAAACCTTGCGCTGCGGCTTCTTCGTAACCGGTCGTGCCGTTAATTTGACCAGCAAAATACAGGCCTTTGATCGCTTTCGATTCAAAAGTGTTTTTCAGCGCGCGCGGGTCGAAATAATCGTATTCAATCGCGTAGCCTGGACGCAGAATGCGTGCGTTTTCCAAGCCTTCAATCGACTGCAAAGCTGCGAGCTGAATATCAAACGGCAAGCTAGTCGAAATGCCATTTGGATAGAATTCGTTGGTATCAAGGCCTTCGGGCTCAAGGAAAATCTGGTGGCTTTCTTTGTCGGCAAAACGGTTGATTTTATCTTCGATACTTGGGCAATAACGCGGGCCTACGCCTTCGATTTTGCCGGTAAACATCGGGCTGCGATCAAAACCGCTCCGGATAATGTCGTGCGTTTTTAGATTGGTATGCGCGATCCAGCACGGCAATTGTTTCGGGTGCATGTCGCGCGTACCGCGCAAGGAGAACACCGGCTCTGGCGTGTCGCCCGGCTGAATGCCGAGCACGTCAAAATTAATTGTGCGGCCATCAATGCGCGGCGGCGTGCCAGTTTTCAAGCGGCCCACCGGTAATTGCAATTCGCGCAGCTTTTGCGACAAGGTAATCGACGCTGGATCGCCAGCGCGACCGCCAACGTGATTTTCGAGGCCAACGTGAATCTTGCCGCCAAGGAAAGTCCCTGCCGTTAGCACCACGGCGCTGGCGCGAAACTCGATGCCGATTTGCGTAACTGCGCCAACGACTTTGTCGCCGTCCAGAATCAGGTCATCCACCGCTTGCTGGAATAGGTCGAGGTTTTCTTGGTTTTCCAGCATATGGCGGATCGCGGCTTTGTAGCGTACACGGTCAGCCTGCGCGCGCGTCGCGCGAACCGCTGGGCCTTTGCTGGAGTTCAGTGTTTTAAACTGGATACCGCTCATATCGGTCGCCAAGGCCATCGCGCCACCGAGCGCGTCCACTTCCTTGACCAAATGGCCTTTGCCAATCCCGCCAATCGACGGGTTGCAGCTCATCTGCCCAAGCGTCTCGATATTGTGCGTCAGCAGCAAAGTTTTGCGGCCCATGCGCGCGCTGGCGAGCGCAGCTTCGGTGCCGGCATGGCCGCCACCAACAACAATCACATCATAACGAGTAGGGTAAAGCATGGCACACGGCCCCAAACAGCGGTAAAGGGGCAATATTCTACGCCAAAACAGGTACTTGGGTAAGCATGATAGTTACTCATACTCACCATGAAATTTTCAGTTAGCGCAGCAAACTTGCTCTACAGTAATAAGAACCGTTTTTATATGAGGGATGAAGTGTGTTCAACGTCGCTACCCGCCTCATGGCACAGTTAAGATACCCGAAAAAATTCCTAATTGTTTCAGTACTTTTTGCCGCTCCTACCCTTGTTTTACTATTTTTTGTCTGGTTTGCTGCAATAGATGATATCGCCTTTGCCAAGCAAGAGCGGCGTGGGGTGGAATTGCTAAAACACCTCTATCCACTCTGGGTTAGCAGCCTAGATACACCCGCGGCAGGCTCAAGCCCGAGCTCAATCCATTTAAAAGCGCTTCAGCAGAGCAATGCCGAAGTTGGCGAGGATTTGCAAGTAGCGAAAGAAGTAACGGCCGTCGCATTGCAACTTGAATCGACCAGCTCAAGCGCAACCGACTCTGTGAGCAGCAAGCTATTTGATTTAATCGCCCAAATTAATGACAACTCCAATTTGATCCTAGATCCGGAAACCGCCAGCTATTATGTTGGCGACCTCACCATCGGAAAACTACCTAGCCTCGTCAATGATTTAACTCAGGCGCAACTGCAGATTGAACAAGGACAGTTTAATGAGCAAAAAACTCAGCTCATCTTATTAACGGCACCTGATCGGCTCAATGCAACTCGCCAACAAATCGAGAGCGCCATTCGTAAAGTAAACGGAAGCGAGCCTGCCGTTGCCATGCAATTGCAAAGTGCATTTCAAATCCTTTCTCAGCAGCTCGAGCAATATAGCGCGCAATATCAACGACAAATTGTTCAACCATTACAAAGTCAGCAGCTACCGACCCCAAATCAGGGCGAACTTAAACGGCGGCGCACCGCAGTAATTGAGGCAGCCAATCAGCTGAGCAATCTGGGCTATGAACAACTTGATTTATTACTCAAGCAACGCATTGAGGGGCGGCGAATTAAATTACTCGTGGCCTTCTCGACCGCCCTCATCGCTTTTTTAAGCGCCGCATGGTTATTAACTGGTTTTTATCTCTCTACGCAGCGAAATTTACAACGGCTAAAAACGGCATTTCAAAATGTCGCAGACGGAGATTTTTCAATCCCGCAAGCGCTGTCGGGCAATGATGAGCTGACTGAACTCAACGTCGGCTTAGGACGACTTGTGGAAAACTTGCGTGACTTTAGTGCTGAACAAATCAATATGGCAAATGCCCATGAAAATGGTGATATTCATTGCATTATGAATAGCGAACGATTTAGCGGAGGCTATCGAGAAATGGTTGAGCGTGTTAACGAGCTCGTTCGCTCGCACACGGGCATTCAAATGAAAATGGTGGCGCTCACTAGCCTATATACCCAAGGTGAGTACAGCCTGCATATGGATAGTATGAAAGGCTTAAAAGCAATGATTTCAACCGAAATCGATCATGTTCGAGAGCGGATGGAATTAGCTGCATCAGAAGCGGAATTTACACTCAGAGTAAAACAAGCACTTGATCAAGTCTCCACTCCGGTGCAAATCGCTGATGAGCAAGGCAAAATTATGTATTACAACCTCGCTTGCAAAGCCCGTTTTGCGCAACATGCCGGCTTAAATAACGTTAGCGACTTATTACACACTCGCTTAAATTCCTTGCTACAGCACGCCAATCAATTACAAGGCATGGTCAAACACACACGCAGTGCGGATGTACGCCTTGGTACAGGCACATACACGGTGACGCTCAGCCCAATTCTTGATACCGAAGAAAAGATCGTCGGGCAAGTGGTTGAATGGCAAGACCGCACCGATGAACTAGCAACCGCGAACGAAATTGCAACCTTGGTCAATCGCGCAGCCAATGGCGATTTATCAGGCCGCATCGATTTAACCGGGAAAACCGGCTTTTTTGCCGAACTTGGGCAAAACCTGAATCAATTATTAAACACCAATGAACAGGGTCTTTCCGACATTAATCAAATCTTAGCCGCTTTGGCCCGTGGCGATTTAACACAAGAAATGACCGGTCAACGCAAAGGGATATTTGACGAGTTACAGCAAAATGCGAACACCACGATTAGCCAACTGAGCCAAATTATTGCTGAGATTCGTGGCGCATCTAGTGCGGTGGCCGACAGCGTCAATTCCTTAGTTGGTGGCAATACCGAACTGACTGAACGCAGCCATCGACAAGCAGAAGCATCGAAAAAGACAGCCCAAACTGCCGCCAAAATCAGCGCAATGGTGAAAAGCAACGCAGAAACTACGGCATCAGCCAGCCAATTGGCCAGTACCGCCTCGAAACAAGCGAATGCTGGGCGTGAAACCATGGATCAAGTGACCAATGCAATGGCTAGGTTGACGCAAAGCGCGCGTCAAATTGCGGACATCACCAGTCTAATCGATGGCATTGCCTTTCAAACCAATATTCTGGCACTCAATGCCGCCGTAGAAGCAGCTCGGGCGGGTGATTCGGGTCGTGGCTTTGCTGTCGTTGCCGCAGAGGTACGAAATCTAGCGCAACGTTCAGCCAGTGCCGCTAAAGACATCAAAACCCTTATAGATGCCTCTGTTACCGAGATTCATCAAGGCCATCAGTTGGCGACACAATCCGCAACCCAAGTCCATGATGTCGTCAATCAGGTTCGTAGCCTTACCGATATGCTGAAGGAAATTGACCATGCATCACGCGAACAAAGCATGGGCGTGAATGAAATGAGTCAATCGATTGCGGCCATTGATACGGATGTGCAAGAAAACAGAGCGCTCTCGAATCGACTATCGCAAAACTCGAGCGAAATGATGTCACAAACTCAGCGACTTGATTCGGCAGTCTCGGTATTTCAAACCTAAACACAATAAAAAAGGCCCGTAAAGACGGGCCTTCTACCATGTATACGCTGTAAATCCAAATCAAACAATACCTACAGCAATATACCCTCTAAATATCAAAGGCCTTTGCCGCTTCTAAAGCTGCACCGACAATACCAGCTTCATTTTTCAAAGTGGCCGCAACCAATTCAAAGCGCAGGTTTTTCATCTCGGGTATGAATTTTTCGGCCTTTTTACTCACGCCACCGCCGATAATCACTAAATCAGGCGAAAACAAGAGCTGAAGGTGTTCAAGATACGCATTCAAACGCGGATTGAACTCTTTCCAGCTCATATCCTTGTCTTCTTTGACCTTAGCCGAGCAGTATTTTTCGGCAATCATGTCTTTCGGGAAAATCAGGTGACCAAATTCGGTATTCGTGATCAGTTTGCCATCAACAATCAGCGCGCTACCAATCCCTGTACCCAAAGTAATAACGATGATTTTACCGCCACGACCTTTGGCTGCGCCAAATGCGACTTCAGCCGCGCCCGCGGCATCCGCATCGTTCAATACGATTAATGGCAAGCCAGTGGCATCGGCCAAGATTGATTGCGCAGGAGCATTAATCCAGCTTTGATCGACGTTAGCCGCCGACAGCGTTACGCCATTGTGCACAATCGCAGGAAAAGTGCAGCCAACAGGGCCTTGCCACTGAAAGTGCTCTACGATTTGCTTTACAACCTTGCCTACTGCCTCGGGTGTAGCAGGCTTGGGGGTTTCGATGCGATGACGCTCAGCCACCAATTCACCGGTATCGACATTGACTGGTGCACCTTTGATACCGGTGCCGCCAATGTCAATGCCCAAAACAATACGAGAAGCGTTTACAGTCGTCATAATGAATTCATCAAAAAAGATTTAGCTTGAGTTTGCCAGCAACAGACTTGCTTACCAACACGTTAAAACCCGTATAGCTTAATTGGGCTGAACCTGACGCAACTGAATCAATCGCGCTTTATCCGCTTCCGCTTTTTCTTTAATTTTGGCCACGTCCTGGTCCTGACGTGCTAATGATTCATTAATCGCCTTAATCTCTTCTCGATTTAGATCAAGTTCTGTTTGTAAATCGCTTGGAATTGGCTTTTTCGCTTTGGTATGACGCTCGGCCTGCTGATTTAATTTGTTTTGGCGTTCTTGCAATGTTTGTAGACGTAGCCGATTCGTTTGTTGCGCAGCAGCTACGGCTTCAATTTGGCGATCGCGCAGTAGATCGACCTCTTCAGGCTTTGAAAAAGACTGCAATAAAGCGCGATCTTTGCGACGCTGTTCAATTTCTTTTTGCTTACGCGCTTGTTCGGCGGAACGCTCAGCCTCGCTCATCGAGCTACTCGCATTGCGTACCCGCGCTTGCTTATCCAATTCGGTAATACCGCCTTTAAACTGCCCTGCGGGTGGCTTATCACTGTATTGCACTTTGCCGGTTTCATCGACCCAGCGATAAACAGCCGCGTGCGAAAAAGAGGCAGTACTGACGAGCAAAAGATAGAAAAGCCACTGACGCATTGTAATTAACCCTGTTCAATACCGTACTGAGCACGGTAATTTTGTACTTTGGCCAGATTTTCGGTCATCCCTTCTTGATCAGCAAGGAAACTGAGTAAATCTTGCAAAGATGCAATAGGAATAACTGGGATACCAAACTGCTGCTCAACTTCTTGCACGGCAGACAGCTGGCCTTGACCACGCTCCATCCGATCTAATGCAATCAAAACACCCGCTGGCTCAGCACCCGCCGCGCGGATCATATTCACCGATTCACGCACCGATGTTCCCGCAGAAATCACATCATCAATAATCATCACGCGGCCTTTCAGCGGCGCACCCACTAATACACCACCCTCGCCGTGATCTTTTGCTTCCTTGCGATTAAATACAAACGGCACATTGTGGCCCGCGTTGGCCAGTGCAACAGCAGTTGCCGAGGCAAGCACAATGCCTTTATAGGCAGGTCCAAACAGCACATCAAATTCAACTTTAGACGCTAACGCCGCTTGCGCATAAAAACGCGCTAATTCACCGACCGACGTACCGTCGCTAAACAGCCCAGCATTAAAGAAGTACGGCGAGTTACGGCCCGCTTTGGTGATAAAATCGCCGAAACAGAGCACTTTCTGCTCAACGGCAAAGCGGATGAAATCTTGACGGAAGTTGGTCATGGGCGTAGTCCTAAAGCTTTATTTCACAATAACCGTAAGCATAGCATTGATTGAACAAGGATACGCCGCGTGCGCATTATTTCTGCCAATTTGAATGGGATTCGTTCCGCTACGACCAAGGGCTTTTTCAACTGGCTAGCGAGCCAAAACGCCGACGTGATTGGCGTACAAGAATTAAAAGCGCAAGCAGCAGATATCAAGCCGGAACATACGCCCGCTGAGTTTCATGCTTATTTTCATTACGCCGAAAAGAAAGGTTACAGCGGTGTTGGGCTGTACTGCCGCCGCCCAGCCGACGAAGTGATTACGGGGCTCGGCATTGAAGACATCGATGCTGAAGGGCGTTATTTGGAAGTGCGCTTTGGCAATTTATCAATTGTTTCACTTTATTTACCGTCAGGCTCGTCGTCGGAAGAGCGGCAAGATGTGAAATTTAGTTTTCTCGAGCGCTTCTGGCCGCGCCTGAATGAGCTGCGCGAATCGGGCCGCGACGTCATCATCATGGGCGACTGGAATATCGCGCACAATGAGATCGATCTGAAAAACTGGAAAGGCAATCTGAAAAATTCGGGTTTTCTACCCGAAGAGCGCGCATGGTTCACGCAATTACTTGAGAGCGGTTGGGTTGATACCTGGCGCACGCTCTATCCAGAAATCCCCGGTTACACGTGGTGGAGCAATCGCGGCCAAGCCTACGCCAAAGACGTCGGTTGGCGCATTGATTACCAAATCGCCACGCCAGCGCTGGCAGCCAAAGCTACGGCGGCCAGCATTTATAAAGATGAAAAGTTTTCCGATCACGCACCATTGATTGTCGATTACGACTATCCCTTGGCATAAATACATAGCGCTGTATCGCCCTGTAAAACAGATCCAACAATACCCAGAGCAATATACCCATGAATTTGAATAATTACCTCGCGGTATTTAGTAACCGCCGTATCGCCGCGGCGATGTTTTTGGGCTTTGCCTCGGGCTTGCCGCTGGCGCTCACCGGCTCAACGCTGCAAGCGTGGCTGTCCGACGCAGGTCTGGATATTAAAACGATTGCGTGGTTTACCTTGGTCGGGCAACCATATACATGGAAATTCCTGTGGTCGCCGCTGATTGATCGTTTTCCAATGCCGTTTCTCGGCCGTCGTCGTGGCTGGATTTTGCTGGCACAGTTGGCACTCGCAGGTACGATTGCCGCGATGGGCGGCTTGGACCCACAAACGCATTTGGCGACTTTTGCCGTGCTAGCGCTATTGGTCGCGTTTTTCTCGGCGACGCAAGACGTGGTCATCGACGCGTATCGAACCGAAACGCTGCACCAAAACGAGCGCGGCGCGGGCGCTGCGGTCGGCGTTTTTGGCTATCGAATGGCGATGCTGACCTCGGGTGCGCTGGCGCTGATTTTGGCAGATGGTTTGCTCACTTGGCAGCAAACCTATTGGGTGATGGCGGCGCTGATGGCTGGCATGGCACTGGTGACTTTACTGTCGCCCGAGCCAGAAGTGCAACACCAAGCGCCTAAGTCGCTACGCGAAGCAATTATCGAGCCGCTGCATGAGTTTTTTAGCCGTGACGGGGCAATTTTATTATTGGTACTGGTCGTAGCGTACAAACTGGGCGACGCGTTTGCCGGCAGCTTATCGACCAAATTCCTGCTCGATATGGGCTACGTGAAAACGCAAATTGGCTCGGCCAATAAAGTGTTTGGCATGATCGCGACCATCATTGGCGGCTTTGCTGGCGCGGTGTTGATGGTGCGCTGGGGCTTATTTCGATCGCTTCTGGTATTCGGCGTGCTGCAAGCAATGACCAATTTGGGTTACTGGCTAATCGCGCTGCACGGCGCACCGAGTGTGCCGCTGCTGTATCTTGCGATCGGAGGCGAGAATTTAGCGGGCGGCATGGGTACGACGGCCATCGTTGCGCTATTAATGAGCCTGTGCAATCCACGCTTTACCGCAACGCAATTTGCGCTGCTCTCCGCCTTGGCCGCTTTTGGCCGCGTTTATGTCGGCCCTGCTTCGGGTTATTTGGTTGTCGCGCTCGGTTGGGCGGATTTCTTTTTCTTCTCGATGCTGGTCGCGTGGCCGGGGCTGGCCTTGGTTTGGTATTTGCGCAAAACACTGCGTGCGCTGGACGCCCCCAAGGATATCCCGCTCGACGATTAAACGGCTAACTCAGATGCATCGCCAGGTATAGCTTCAGCAGCATTATTTGGCGAGGCTATCAACCATATACCATCTGCATCACAGTAAAATCGCTCGGCTAATGCTGCCGTTTCACCCGCAATCAAGCGGCGCTTTGCCGCAACAGAGAGTTGCTTGATCGCGTATTCCAGCTTTTGCGCCACGCTGCGATTAGCGCATTTTAAGATCAGAGCAATCGACTCAGGCGGATGCGCGCGGGTGTATTTCGCCCCTTTGCCCGCTTGATGCGCAGCAAAACGTTTGGCGACATCGACCGCGACGCCGGTGTAGAGGCTGCCATCTTGGCAATTCAAAAGATAAACATACCAAGGCTGCATACTCTTCACGGCACAGGCTGAAAAATCATTGCGTCACAATAACAAAAAGCCTCGCACCGCGGCGAGGCTTTTTTCCGAGTTAAGCAGTGCTTAGTTCTTCGGCATAATATTGTTAAAGACATACTGCACGCCTTTCACTTCTTGGGCAATCATCCCCGCTTGTGCCATTTGCTCACCGATTTCAACACTGCCATCGATGGTCACATCCACTTTGCTTGGATTTTTCTTATCGTTTGCGCCTGTTACTTTCAGATCAAAAGGTTTTAAACTTGCATCGGCATCCAGAGCCGCTTTCACCGTCGCAGCCACTGCTGCCGCATCGGCCACAACAACTTTTGGCGCTTCAGGTGCAGCGGCTTTTTTCTCAGCCATTGAGCTGCAAGCAGTTGATAAAACGGCAACCGTCAACAGGGTTGCAATCAGCTTAATTTGTTTCATGGCTTCACTCATCTGTAATAATCGAGGTTATCAGCCCTGTCAGCTCGGGCTTTTATTGCATTGATTTTATGAGCCAAAGATTACAAATACATTTATATTTGATGACGTTTTTATTTAGCCTCCAACAAATTTACCCCGGGTTTTTAAGTAAACTGAAAACAGTGGTGGATTCGCCGCCACTCATGCAAAATGACGCTATTTAAGGCATAAGGCCTTTTCATGTTGCCCACTGCATTCACGCCCTTGCACAAGCAAGAAGGGTATCTAGATGAAAATCATATTCTAATTGCCCTGCATGGCAATACCCTTATTCTTGAGCATGGCAATCTGGCCAGCATCAGAACTCTCCAAACTCTTCCTACACCCAGCTACCAGATCACACTGGGCCAACTTGAATCACAAAAAGTCCAAATGGTCGTTTGGCCAGAATCGACACAGCTGCCGCCAACACTAAACACCATGGAGTTACGCGCCAGCTACGAATTAATTGGCGAAACAAATTGGCTGCTGGCTGGCCGTGCGAGCCAGATCGCTACGTTTTACCGCACGCATCGCTTTTGTGGCCTTTGCGGCGCAGCAACCCAAGCGCTCGAGACAGAAGCCGCATGTGAATGCACGAGCTGCGGCCATCGCGTCTGGCCGCGCATTTCACCCGCCGTGATGGTGCTGATTCGCCGCGCCGGCGAGCGCGGCGAAGAACTACTCTTGGCGCGTTCGCCGCATTTTCGCGCTGGTATGTATAGCGCGGTGGCTGGTTTTGTCGAACCAGGTGAGAGTTTGGAGCAATGCGCGCACCGTGAAGTACTCGAAGAAGTCGGCGTTAAAATCCAAAACCTGCGCTGGTTCGCCAGCCAAAGCTGGGCTTTTCCACATTCGCTGATGCTGGCGTTTGTCGCCGATTACCAATCGGGCGAGATCGTGTGCCAAGAGGGTGAAATCGAAGATGCGCAATGGTTTGCGCTCGATGTACTCCCCGATTTACCAAGCGCATACAGTTTGGCGCATCGCCTGATTGATGCCGCGCTCAAAGGCCAACTCGCTTAAAACTATCAAAAATTGGCGGGGAATTTTGGCTTTAGTGCCTAGCCCTTGCGCAGCACCAGCGTAGCAATCGTTCCCGCCACTAAGCCCCAAAAAGCCGAGCCAATACTGAACAAAGTGACACCCGAGGCGGTGACGACAAAAGTGATGATCGCGGCTTCCCGGTGTGCTTCTTCACGCACCGCCAGCGCTAAGCCATTGCCGATGATATTGAGCAAGGCCAATCCTGCCACCACTAGCACCAGCTCTTTCGGAAAAGCAGCCAACAGCGCCGCAACGGTGGCGCCAAACAAGCCAATTAGTAGATAAAACACGCCGGCAGCCATCGCTGCAATGTAGCGTTTATTGGCATCTTCATGCGCATCTTTACCCATGCAAATGGCGGCGGTAATTGCCGCCAAATTAATCGCAAAGGTGCCAAATGGCGCCAGCACCACGGTGGTCAATCCGGTCCAGCCGATGATCGGCGAGATCGGTGGCCGATAGCCATTGGCGTGTAACACGGTAACGCCTGGCACATTTTGCGAAGCCATCGTCACCAAAAACAAAGGTAAGGCGACGCTGGCGATACTTTGCCAACTCAAGCTTGGCGTAACCCAAACTGGCGCAGCCAGCTCGAGATTAATACCCCCAAGGTGTAATTGCCCCTGGATCCCAGCTATCAATAGCCCAACGAGCAATACCCCAAGAATGGCGTAGCGCTGCAGATAGCGCCGTAATCCCAGATACGTCGCCAGCATCCCCAAGGCCAAGAGCAATTGTGTTTGCAGCGAAGTGAAGGCAGCAAAGCCAAAGCGCAGTAATACCCCCGCGAGCATCGCCGACGCTAAGGCCATTGGAATGCGCTTCATCGCGCGCTCAAACCAGCCGCTGACACCCGCCAGCATCATCAGTGCACCCGACAGCATAAATGCGCCAATCGCTTCAGGCATACTGACGCCAGCCACACTGGTTACCAAAAGCGCAGCGCCCGGCGTCGACCACGCAGTGACGACGGGGACACGATAACGTAACGACAAGCCGATACAGGTCAACCCCATAGCGATACTGAGCGACCACATCCACGACGCAGTTTGCTCAGGCGTCGCATGCAGGGCTTGCGCCGCTTGAAACACAATCACCGCTGAGCTGGTAAACCCTACCAGCACAGTAATCAACCCCGCCAGCACGGCCGACAGCGAAAAGTCATTCACTATGCGCATCGCATTCCCCAAAAAGAGCGGCTATTCTGGCAACTTTACTTACTTGCGGCAAATACACCCCCGATCATAACAAATGGTTACAGTTAATCCGATTGACGGCTTACACATGCAGAATGCATTATCAAAGGATGAAAGCCCATAGCACCTATATTCTTGCCCTTCACGCCCATGCAGCAGCATGGTTGCTAGTCGCGCCTGCGCGCTAGCGATAGCCTATTGCTTTCGTTACCGCGGATCCTTCCACCGCGGTTGGCGATCCCTCCTCGGTGGCTATTCCACTAAAGGAGTTTCATGATGTTGCAGCGCCTCACTACTCGTTTTAGCCAATTTCAAATTGGGGTATTTCTAGCGATCTTTGCCGCGACTGGATTTGCCGCCAAAGCCATTTTCGTCAAACTGGCTTATCGACATGGCGTTGATGCCATTACGTTAGTAACGATGCGGATGATTGTAGCTTTGGCGCTATTACAGGTGATCAGGCTATGGCGCACTGAGCATGGCGAGAAACTAACTCACCCCCAAAAATGGGCGCTCTTGGGGCTTGGGCTACTCGGTTATTTCCTATCAAGTACGCTCGATTTTATTGGTCTGCAATCGGTAAGCGCGAGCCTAGAGCGCCTCATCCTTTGCCTGTACCCTACTTTTACCGTGCTGTTTAGTTTTGCTATTTTTGGTACTCCAATATCTCGGCGCGTCAAAAAGGCATTACCCCTCACCTACGGTGGGATGGCGCTGGTTTTGTTGCCTGACTTGGCGCACGCGAAAGCCGATTGGGTTGGGGTGACATTTGTTGTGGCAAGCACCCTCTGTTTTGCGCTGTATATGAGCCTGAGCCCCACAGTTATTCAACAGGTGGGCTCAATGCGCTTTACCGAATTGGCCTTAACTGTCTCGAGCTTGGCGATGTTTGCGCAATATCTCACACTACGCCCTATCGAGACACTACTTAAGCAAGGCGCGGCAGTATGGGCCTACGCGCTATTGATGGGAGTGTTTTCAACCATATTGCCCATTTATGCCACCAATGCAGCCCTGCAGCGAATCGGAGCCAGCCGCACGGCGCTACTTGGTAGCTTTGGCCCCGTACTGACGATCATTTTTAGCTTGGGTATTTTGGGCGAATACCTCACCCCAGTCCAATGGTTAGGGGCGGCGATTGTACTGTTCGGGATTTGGATTGTTAGTAAAAAAGAATAACCATTATTGAGTTAATGACGCGCAGGTGAAACGTATCTCACTTCTGCGCACTGACAAACAGTCTGCTATGACAAGAAGTAGTCATGCGATTCAATTTTTAGCAATTCACGGCGAAGCTTTATCCATACTCACTCTGCCAGTTCAGCATATTCTGTGGGTTTGACGCCGCATAATGGGAGTTAATGTGACATATTCAGGCTTAGCGGCGCAGCTTAGTGCACGCGCGGCACCGGCAGCAAGCACATCTCATCCCAGCGGCTCAGTGCAGGCGAGTCTGCTAGAGCGAATGGATTCGGCCAAGCTCAATGCCGATGCGATTATGCCCGCCCCGAACCCCTCGCAACGTATTCCGCCTACGGCGCGAGTCATCGCGATTGGTTCGTCAACAGGTGGCACACAAGCGCTCGAGGTGATTCTGCCGAAGCTTAAAAAGACCTGTGCCGGGATTGTCATCGTTCAACACATGCCGGAAAAATACACCACCAGCTTTGCCAACCGCCTAAATAGCTTGTGTGAAATTGAGGTCAGAGAGGCACGCAGCCATGATCGGGTTGAAGCAGGCCTTGCGCTAATTGCTCCGGGTGGCCGTCATTTAGTATTGCGGCGCAACGGCATGCAATATTTTGTTGATGTCCTACAAGGACCGATGATTAATCGTCACCGTCCTTCGGTCGATTTACTTTTCCGCTCAGTAGCCTGTGCCGCCGGACGCAACGGCGTTGGCTATATTTTGACCGGAATGGGCGACGATGGCGCAAAGGGCTTGAAAGAGATGCTGGAGATGGGCGCAAAAACTTTTGCCCAAAATGAATCAAGTTGCGTCGTGTTTGGCATGCCCAAAGAGGCCATTAGCCAAGGCGCAACGCGCGATATTTTGCCACTAGACCAAATCGCCGCATCAATTAGCCAGTTTCGCTAAGCATCCGCTGGCGATTCAAGTCTCGACATCTCACTTAACGCATTTTAAATCGCAATACCGTTTGCGATAATTGGCTCGACATTGATTCGAGCTGCGTAATCGAATCAACCATATTGCGCACGGCTAAGGAATTTTCCTCCGCCATTTGCGCTATTTGTTCGACATTGACCGCTAAATCACGCGCGGCCATTCTTTGCTCCTGAACTTGCTCGCTGATCCCTGAAACCGATTGGACTACCTCTGTGCTACTGTCGTTGATTAAACCAATGCTATTGCTAGCTTGCGTAGCCAAATTAAGCCCATCGTTCACCCGACGCGACCCGTTGCTCATTTTTATCACCGCCTCTTGAGCGCTACCTTGAATCGCACTAACCATCGCAGTAATTTGCGATGCAGATTGAGTAGTGCGTTCAGCCAATTTGCGCACCTCGTCAGCCACGACAGCAAAACCTCTGCCCATATCCCCTGCGCGGGCGGCTTCGATTGCAGCATTGAGGGCTAGCAAATTGGTCTGGTCAGCGACATCTTTAATCACCACCACAATGCTGCCAATTTCTTCAATACTGCGGCCTAACTCACCAATTTGTGCCGCAGCACTGCTCACTTCACTTGAAATGGCCTGCATTTCATTGGCCGCAGCAATTACATCACCACTACCCGTTTTAGCCAATGATCCTGCGCTGCGAGCTTTTTGCTCAACTTCAACGGAGTTGTGCGCGACCTGATCCATACTAACGCTCATTTCTTCAACCGAGGCCGCCATATTGCTAGCAGATTCGGACTGAGTGTCGGTGCCGGTATGAATTTGTTGCGAAGCCTCACTCAAAGTGCGCGCTGCGCTCGCAACCGCATGGGCGTTGTCACTAATTTGGCCAATAATTTGCGTCAGGTTATCTTGCATTTTCTTCAACGAAGTCAACAAAATGCCAATTTCGTCGGAGCCAAGTTGTTGGTTTTGCCAGTTATGCGTTAAATCACCTGCCGCGATTTTCTCCGCAACGTCGTTCGCTGCCCGCAAAGAATTGATCACTTGATTGCCAATAAACCAAGCCAACAATAGCCCCACTACAATCGCAATTGCGGCGACAATTAAAATAATGCTGGAAGCCGCTGCAGAGCTTGCACTGACATGCCCTTTTCCAGCCTCCATGCCCTGCCCTTGCAATTGCACTAATTTAATCACGGCATCGCGGTAGGCGTTACTAACTGGAGCATAAGTATTGCTAATAAAGGCGGCGCCCGTTGTGCGATCAAGTTGAAATTGACTCACCAGCGTTTTTTTCTGCTTGTCCATCGCCTCATTCAGCGTCAAGATTTGCTGCAGTTGCTGCTGCGATTGCGCATCCAACTTCATACCTTTGAGTTTTGTGAGCAACGCTTCTTCTGTTTGCCCTAGCGTAATGAGCTTTTTCAGCTCTTTATCCATCTCGTCATAATCTTCGGCCAACGTCGCGTTGCGAAAGAGTAAATCTGTTTCGTAGGCCACCGTAATCAGCTCATTGGCAGCCACCGCGGAAGGGTAGCGCTCGCCAACTAGTTCATTAATCTTGCCTTTCACCGTGGCCAAGCCCACCATCGCCGCCATTGTGACTACCACAAGCAAAATCAACACCAAACCGAAACCGGCCATCAAGCGTGTTTTAACACCCCAGTTTTTCATCATTGGCTTACCCTCTATGGTGAAATTCACCAATTCTTACGCTAGTTGCTAGCATATACTGTATTGGCTCGATTATACGACACATTAGACTTCTCTTATACGAGGTGAGTATGTCAGACCTAATTCGTAAGTTCGCTTTTGAAGATATTGGTAAACGTGATTTTTCAAACGAGCGGGAGCTTATTCAACAATATAATGCATTGGTGTACGATCAAGCCGACGAACGTCAACGTTTACTCAAACAAATTTTTGCCCAAGCCGATGAAGTGACCATCAACGGGAAACTCAATATTGTCGGTGGGCAACTCATCAGCTTGGGGCGCAAAGTATTTATTAACGTTGATGTAGAGATTGCCGCTGCTGCGCCGATTACGATTGGTCATCACACCTTAATTAGTCCGCACGTTAAAATTCAAACCGGCACGCACCCAGTCGATCCCACCGAGCGCCAGCAATGGGCTTTTTGGGCCAAACCAATCACGATTGGATCAAATGTTTGGATCGGGTTAGGTGCGATTATTTGTCCTGGCGTCACCATTGGTGATCATTGTGTCATTGGAGCGGGCAGCGTGGTTACACGCGATATTCCGCCTTGCTCACTGGCCGTGGGTAATCCAGCCCAAGTCGTGCGGCAACTAACACCGCCTGACGAAACTACTCTTTACGCGAAAAATCCCTAATATGTTTTCTGCGATCAAAAAGCTATTTAGTAAAGCAGCGGAGCAACCTCGTGCCCCTGCCGAGTTGGTTGATTTCCTCGTTGAAATTGCCAACCCAAATATAAAATTGGCACGTAAATATCAAGAGCGCTTATCGCCGTATGTCTACTGGGCGCAAAGCCATGCGGCTCAATTTACTACTCAATGGCCAGAGCCGATCGCATTAAATACCGAAAATTGGCGTCATCAGCGCATCTTGCAATTGCTGTTTGCCACACCCGCCCGGATGGGCGAACTAATTGGCCAAAATCCCGGTTTGCACCAATGGTTCGCACTTAACCCCTTTGTGGATGAATGCTTTGTCGTTTTCACGGCTGATTCGCGCCAGAAAATGCGTTACGGCATGGTGGAAGAGGGCGGCCAAATTCGGCAGGATGTGCCCCAGCAAGTATTGCAATTTGCCGGCTATCGCGTCCATACCCCAGCAGGAACCTGCGCTGAACTCATCCAAGCAGGGCCACGGCGCATTTTGGAAATCGTTGCTGCGCAAACCAATATTCGAATCAATGCCCTTGATGAAGAAAAAGCCCGCCTTGATTCTGAACTATTGAATGCACGCACCATGTTGCGCATGGCGAAGCCCCATACACCGGAGTATCAGCATCAACACGCCCGAATTCAGGATTTGACTCAATCGCTACAAGAATGCAATGTCGCACGCGGCCCAGATGGGCTATGTGAGTTATTTATCACCGAATTAGCCGCTACGCCCGATATTCTTACTTTAGAAAAACACATGATGACGGTTGATTCGATGGGCATTATCGCTAGCGGTCTAGGCGACGAAATGCCCATCGAGATCAGCGAATTAGTGCTGCAAAGCCAGCAAAACGTGCGCAAACTCATGTTAATCTTGCAGGTACCACGTAGTTTGCTACAAGCACCGTCTACTCCCGCCACCTTTAATGGCGAAGCGCGTTTTTAGCACTTTGCCGCATTGGATTGCATTTGCATGAAAACAATCGTATTTCTCACTGGCTTAGTTGTGAGCAGCCTGGCACTGGCTCAGAACGATTTCAATGTTACTTTTCGCTGTACTAGCGGCGAAATCTTTCAAGTTCAAAGCGCAGGCCAGCAAACAGTCGTGCTACAACGCGGTTTGTATCAACCCGTTGATGGCCCTACTCGTTTAACACTGGAACAAGTCATTAGCGCATCCGGCGCCAAATACAGTAATGGTGAATACAGTGTATGGCTCAAAGGCGATGAGGCTTTATTGCTTCGCGGGGAACAACAAATCGCTCACGGCTGTAGCGCATCGCGTGATAGCGAGCCATTAACTCCCATTCGCGATGCCTCTAGCGGCATCGTGTTTATTCCTCCTGAGCGCTGGCTCGCCAAAGACGTCAAACTCAGCGCGGTCGTCGGGTCAGACATCAAGCAATATACTAAACGCGCCACATATGAATTCACCTATAGCTTGCAAAATGCACAGGGCGAACGCTCTCCCTTGCTAACCTTCTGGGTCTTCCCACAAGGCGAATTTGCTAGAATTACCCCTGCAAGCAATAGCATATATTTGGGTAGCGATGGGCAGCGCGAATACTTGGCACAGATAGCGACCACCAGCAACTTTGTAGCGGATAGCGACGCAGCCCAACAATTCGCCCAACTTCGTAGCTC
This sequence comes from Chitinibacter sp. SCUT-21, assembly GCA_041874755.1. NCBI lineage: Bacteria > Pseudomonadati > Pseudomonadota > Betaproteobacteria > Neisseriales > Chitinibacteraceae > Chitinibacter > Chitinibacter sp. SCUT-21. Next base: position 2,162,211 of record CP102611.1, on the reverse strand, counting down.
CGCCGATGAAGTGCGCCAAGCATTTTCAATGTATGGCGTCGTAATCAATCAGGCTGTCGAGACGGTGAGCGTCAAAGTCAATTGGTTGGACCGTGCTTTACGCCCGGGGAGTGAAGAGGTAATTGAGTTATATGTGCAAGAAAACGACAAACTCGGGGAATTAGTCGCTAGGCAGCGGCAAATATTGGACAAAGGCAATCCTAAGCCCGTCGTCCTACGATTTGATCCTGCAGCAATCAACCCAAAGTTACATTATGTTGTTCTTGCCAAACTCGTCCAAAATGGCCGCGTGATTATGAAAAGCCAACCTCAGCCGGTCTTAACACAAGGGCATGGGCGAGAGGCCAAACTAACACTGGGTAAAAAATAGCAGTATATCTCCACAAGCCTCACCAAGAATAAGGCTCATAGATATACCCAAAATAGTATAGCTATGAGCTCAGTCAATTCGTCTGCCTTAAAACATGCCCCAACACTAAACCACCAGCATACCGTACTGGACACCAACTGTTCATTTCCCATCTAGACCGGCAAATCCCGTTTTGGCATTGCAAGTGACGCATTCTCGAGCTATTTCAATTAAAGCTCTCAGCGAACGACCACAAGCCAATTGTGCGGGATAACCCGAATGTCAGATCGCTACCGCTACGTCTACGATTGGTAAGTCTAAGCAAAATAGCAAAGAGTGCGCCGCACTCCATGGAGAAAAAGATGACGTTGAAAATGCGTAAATTGGTGCTCGGTAGCACCATCGCCTTGATGGCGGGTACTGCAAGTGCTGCTGGTACTTTGATTTATTGCTCGGAAGGTAGCCCAGAGGGTTTTGACCCAGCACGCTATGTAACTGGTACCACGTTTGATGCTTCTGCTGAAACGATTTTTAACCGCTTGGTTGAGTTTACGCCTGGCTCAACGCAAATCCGCCCAGCTTTGGCTGAAAAATGGTCGGTGAGTGCAGACAACCTCACATACACTTTCAACCTGCGCAAAGGCGTGAAATTCCACACTACGTCGTACTTCAAACCAACACGCGATTTCAACGCTGACGACGTGATCTTTACGTTCAAACGCTTTACCGATAAAGATTTCGCCTTTAATAAAGCAGCGCCAACCGATTTCCCATATGCATCGGATATGGGCATGGATGCCAATATCGTTGCGGTTGAAAAAGTGGATGCCAATACCGTTCGCTTTAAGCTCAAATCAGTCGATGCGGCATTCTTGCAAAACTTAGCGATGTCATTCGCGTCAATCCAGTCAGCCGAATACGCAGACAGCTTGCTTAAAGCCGGTAAAGCCGCACAATTGAATACGCAACCTATCGGTACTGGTCCATTTGTATTCCGCTCTTACCAAAAAGACGCGAACATCCGTTTTGACGGCAATAAAGAATACTGGCGCAAGGGTGATGTGAAAGTCGACAAACTGATTTTCGCAATCACAACCGATGCCTCGGTTCGCTACCAAAAGCTGCAAAAAGGCGAGTGCCACGTGATGGCCTACCCAAAACCAGCTGATTTGAAAGCGATGCAAACCAATCCTAAGCTGACCGTGCCAACCCAAGCGGGCTTTAATACTGGTTGGTTGAGCTACAACGTGAAGCAAAAACCATTCGATAAGCTTGAAGTTCGCCAAGCACTTGATATGGCGATCAACAAAAAGTCGATCATCGATGCGGTATTCCAAGGCGCGGGCCAGCCAGCAACGAGCTTGTTCCCTCCTACGCAATGGTCGTACAACAAAAACCTGAAAGACGCGGCATTCAATCCAGCAAAAGCGAAAGAATTGCTGAAAAAAGCCGGCGTAGCTGAAGGCACTGAAGTCGCGCTGTGGGCAATGCCAGTACAACGCCCATACAACCCGAACGCCAAATTGATGGCCGAAATGATCCAGAACGACTGGTCTAAGATCGGCATCAAAGCCAAAATCGTGACTTACGAATGGGGTGAGTACATCAAACGCGCGAAAGCGGGTGAAGCGGGCGCAATCTTAATCGGCTGGACTGGTGACAATGGTGATCCAGACAACTGGGTTGGCCCGAACATGAGCTGCGAAGCAATTGGCGGTAGCAACTACGCTCAATGGTGCAATAAAGAGTTTGAAGCGTTGGTGGTGAAAGGTCGTACGACAATGAACCAAGCTGAACGCGTGAAGATCTACGAAAAAGCACAGACCATTATCAAGTCTGATTTGCCAATCACCACTATTGCTCACTCAACGGTTTACCAACCAATGCGCAAAGAAGTGCAAGGCTTCAAAATCAGCCCATTTGGTCTGAATTCGTTCTACGGTGTTAGCGTTAAATAATAACGTTACTACTTCAATAAAAAACCGGCGCGCAGCGTCGGTTTTTTTTCGTCTCTTCCAACGCAACAGTGATCTATTTCACTTCAATATGTAGGCAATTAGCCGTTCATACCATTTAAATATTAGCATTATCTAATTTTGTGTAAGATGCGCCATTTGGAAAACAAACAACTTACGTTGAAATTCTCATGCCATGCCAGCAACCGGATTCAGCTTAGTATAGCAAAAAACAATCTAGCTACCGATGCTACCCCCAAAATAAATCAATAAATTAGTACGCAAACATGATCCCCCTCCCTCCACAAAGATTGACCTGTGCAGCATTACTGTTGATATCCAATCTGGCATTAGCCGCCCCGCTATGGCAAAACAATGGCGCATATCAAATCAACGATATTGTGACCTTTGAGGGCCGTGATTACCAAGCACTCAAAAGCCACATTACAGCCCCAAGTTGGCTACCCAATCGCTCACCAAGCTTATGGCGGGAAATTGGTACCGCCAGTACCATCAGCGACACGAATCAAGCAATCCCAACTTTAGTCACTGCGCAAACCGCTACTGATAACACAAACCCATCCTCCTTCGAGGCTGCGCCAGCCATCGAGCAGCAGGCCGCTGACCAGGAATCAGTCAACCACCTAGTCACAACTAGCACACTAGCAAGCACAGTCAGTGAACTAACGGGTAGTGCAACCGCAAGCGTAATAACAACTCCTCAAGCAACCGCCACTCGGCTCCAGGTCAAGTCGAGCAATTATGGTGTAGCAATCACCCCCGTTACGGCGAGCTCCACTCCACCAGCTGTCATCATGAGTGTGGTACAAAAATGTGCGGCTACTTGGTCTGGCAGCTTACAGTACGCCACGGGTGCACAGGTATCATTTGCGGGGAAAAACTATCAAGCAAAAAATCCGAATGCGAATAAAAACCCAAAGCGGGTCAGCACGAATATTTTCAGCGATAAATATTGGAGAAAACGCAAGGACTCGAGAAACTGGATCGACTTAGGCCCCTGTAGCTCAGCCGATGGCGTTGCCACAGCTGGCCCGGCGACAAAACCGGGAAGCACACCAAGCCCGACTGCAGGTGCAAGTACGCCACCGATAACTAGCAGTACACCTAAACCCACAGTGAAACCAAGACCGATTGTAACAGCAATCCCTATGGTTACTGTGTCACCCATACCAGAACCGACCAATTCGCCGATAGTCAGCACCACCCCAACGCCGAGCAGTACACCCCACTCTGTCGTCACACAATCGCCAGACGATACGCCTGAGGCCACACCCAATCCCGGCAGCGGCATTAATCCGACACCAGCCCCAGTATCAGATCGGCTGGCGCAAGCGCTTGCCTTGGCGACTCAACGTGCCAGCAGCTATCAGCAACAACAATCGGCGGCGATTAATGATATTTATGGCGATAACAGCGTTAATTTAGCGCTGAATCACACCAAAAATAGTATTGAGATTTTCCGTTCCAACTCTATCTCGGCACAACCGTTAATCGTTGCCGATGATGGCAGTGGGATGGCGGCCATTTCGCAGTTTGGCGCTGGACGCGCACTGGCCTATGGCGCCAATGTCCTCAGCTGGATGGCGACGCAATCGCGCGAAACCCAGCATTTACCGTTTTTCACTCGCGCGTTTAATTGGGTTGTCACCGGCAAAGCGAGCGGACCGCTCCCTACGACCATTCGTTTTGCCACCGCCGGTTATGATGCACCTACGGTCAGCCGCTTTATTCAATTACTCGGCAAAACTCCGCTCGCCATTTCATGCGATTTGGTCGCGAGCAATAACACCTGCTGGCAAAACGCCGACGTACTGGTTTTTGGTGCAAGCGTCAAAGACGATCCGGCTCTGAGTGAACAAGTTCGCAAATATCAAGCGCAGGGCAAAGCGATTATTTATATGCATCCTAGCTGGGGCGACTCTGCAGGTGGGCGTAAAGTTGTGCAAGGCATAGGCATGGAGTTGGGCGGCTACCCCGGCAACTACTATGCTCCTACCGCTGGTTTTGCAGTCGGCGCAGATCGGACGGTGGCCGCTTCGATTCAGCGAGCAGATCAAATGGGGGCACTGATCAAGGCGTTGAATTTAATGGTGGGTAGTAATCCTAATTTCACCGTGAATTCAGAAACCGACGCCATAAATGCGATTTCACAGCTCCAAGATGAAATGGCATTAATGCAAAAACGGGGCATTAATATTTTTGCCGACAGCAGCACTGATTTGCACCGTTTGCTTATTGAATGGGCTGATTTATATCGCCCAACGGTTCAGTACGGCACCATTTCCCGCAGCACTCAGCCGGTCAAATTCCTCAACACTTTCGCGGCGGATTCATGGGTTGCCTATAACCGCAACTCAACTACAGTCAGCGCCAGTGGCCAAGGCGATTATATGCCTGCAGCCGCACAACAAATCCCTGTTAGCAGCACAGCTGAAACGATTGAAGTAACGATTGCACAAGGCTCGGGCATTACCGCAATTGGGCGCGGCGCTATTCCAGGCAAGCCGGTGTATATCGAGGTGGTCGATAAAGCCGAGGCGGGCCAATTATTTGTGCAAACCAGCTATGTACGCGCTTATGGCAATCCGCTAACCGACAATGAAAGCCAAGGCTATAAACGCCCACGGGAACCACAATCCTTCCCGATTCCGCTTGAAAACGGTGTAGAGAACAGCTTTATCACGCCATTTGGCGGGCCATTAATGCTGAGATATAGCGGTGCAACCGCGGGGCAAAGCATTACTTTACGCATCCGTGGTGCGGCCAAATACGCACATTTTGACTTTACCAAACCGCAAAGTGACGCCGACATTGCCGAAGCAGTCGCGGCGCTAAATCGAGGTGATTTTGGTTGGCAAACGTCCAAATTCGTTGGCGGTGAGATTCAACAAACCATCGCGTATGCCAAAAAAGCCATGGGGAATGAAGACCCGCGCAAAGTGATTGTGGACCAAGTCAAAGGTAGTCTGTTTGACTCGAATCACATTGCCAACGGCTACAACAATATGCCAATGAGCAACAATGTATCGGTGTTGTGTACCCAATTTGGCTGGGATTGTAGCGGCCCCATCCATCGTGCGCCGGGCGTGCAGCATTTCATTGGTTGGATCGCAGCTTGTGGTTTCTTGTGTTCGGGCAATCCTTCCGATGGTTTTTCGGGAATCGGCGGCACTGGCTGGGGTCATGCGCATGAACTGGGACATAACACAGTACAAAGGGTGATGCGCATTACCTTTAACGGCAAAGGTTGCGTGGTCGAATGCGATAACAATATTCTGGCCAGCATCCAAATGATGCGCCAATTTAAAACGCTGGGTGTCGATACCGGCCATGCCACTGATCATCCTGGCTTATATCAGCGCATAGTGACGAACCGCAATAGCGGAACCAGTGGCGATACGCAGCTTTTGCAGATGCAAGAAAGCTTGTGGGATATGAACAAAGGGCAAGACCCAATGCGGGCCGTTCACTTCCAGTTGGCCTTCCTATTTACCAAATACCGCGCTTTAGAGGCGATTCCAAGCATGGAAGCCAGCCTGGATTACTTCACGCTGCTGACCAAAGGCGATCGACTCGTCGCCCGCGCTTGGGATGCCAATAGCAAAGACAAATACGCAATGGGTCTGTTTAGCAATAACACCATCAGCAACCCAGATCTGCTGTATGTGTTGAGCTCCAAAATCATCGGCAAAGATTTGCGCAAGATCTTTGCGATGTACGGTATGAGCGTTTCTGCCACCGCGCTCGATTCGGTCGCGGCGCTGGGCTTGCCGATTTTGCCTGAGGAGTTTTATGCCCTTGCCAAAGGCAAGCATAATCAGCCTACAACAGGTCAATGGCTCAATTTGGCCAACCAAACGCCCACTTATCCATTTTAATTATCCTGTCACGTTGATCAGTTCAATCCAAAACCGGCGCTTAGCGCCGGTTTTTTTATATCTACGCTATTAAAACGCAGTAAGAAATGACGTATTACCCAAATCAGGGCCGCATGTGCTGCGGCTGACGAGCTCAAGAGCAGGGGGAAAAATGTTCTCACACATCAAGTTTTCAGCAATTGCCAGCGGGCTTTTGGTGATGGTGGTCGCAAGCTTTGTCGCCTTCTTTTTTGGCTTGCTGACTTTGCTTTGGGCTCAAGCGGCGGAAAACCACTTGATTGCTGCCAGTGCCAGCATCATGCTGTTATCCTTTCGATTGCTTAGCTTTTTAATGGCAGGCTATCTCACCGCCCAACTGGCCATCAGCCAGCCCCTACTACACGCCGCCGCAAGCGGTACTTTAGGCTCGATTTTTGTCGCCGAGACTGGCAGTAACTGGTGGTTGGGTTTTTTAATCTGCTTACCCACCGTCATTGTTGGCGCTTGGGTGCAAAAGAAAACTCGGCTTAAAGCCACTGGCGAACTGATGTCTTTCGAAATTCAAGCTTGCACAGAAAACGACTGGCGCGATCTGAAACAGGTCCGACTGCAATCACTACTCGATGCACCGACCGCATTTGGCCTCAGTTATGCCACCGTCGCCGCCTATAGCGATGCCGATTGGCAAGACCGCGCAGCCAATCGCACGCCGCCAACCTACTTCATCGCCCGCGTGGGTGAGCAAGTGGCCGGGCTCGTCGGGGGAGTGAAAACTGCTGAGGAATTTAATCTAATCGCCATGTGGGTAGCGCCTACTCATCGCGGAACCGGAATTGGTAAAGCGCTGATTGAGCGAGTTCTGGCATTGGCTGCAGCGGCAGGTGCGGCAGAAGTGGCTTTGTTTGTTTCCCCACTGAATATCAGCGCAACCAGCTTATATCAAAGTATGGGGTTTCGCTTCACACCGCATTTTAAAGCTTTAGACAGTTTTCCTGAAGTGACTGTTCAACGCATGGTGGCCACGATCCAAGAACCCGCCTCAAAATAAATCCACACATACCCCAGTCAGTATCAATTCATAGATCCTATCTATACATAGTTACAAGGCAATACCCTAAGCAATCATGCAAGCATGTGGATCGCACACTTACGCCCAGATCACTACTCACCCAGCCGCAACGCAAGCACGCCAAACTACTAGTCCGCAAGTTATCGCTGCGGTGTTGCACACTTCACCGCAACGCAATTAACCCTCCCGCCACATTCTTGTACAATCCATTTGAATAAACGCAACCATAAGAAAGCTATTTAAATAGTTTGCTTACACTGTTCAAGGGATAAATCGTGGGCTTGAAATCGTTACTAGTGAAAGCTGGGCTGGTAGTTGCAGAAACAGAACCAAACTCCGTCGCCGATCAAGTTGAGATCGCGGCCCCCATTAACAGCGCCGAGCAGATCAACCTCACTGAAACACAGCCCAGAGAGCAAAGCCTGAATGATATTTATCAGCAGCAAGGCGTAGCGAGCATTGCTTTCCCGGCAGAGCGCCTACTAAAAATCCTCGATGGTTTAGGCGCCATGGATCCAGCCAACCAGCGGGCAGCAGTAGCGGCGATGGATGCGGCCGATGACTCTTGGGATTTGGCTGAAGTACTAGACGATGCCAATCGAAAAGTCACTGCATTACGTAACCATGGCAATACGCTCAATGCGAACATCATCTCGACTCGCGATGCCGAAACTGCGCAGGAAAACGCGCTCAATCAGCAATATGAAGCATTGCGCAAAGACATTAACGAGCAAATTGCCCAATTGCACGCCGCCGCCGAGTTGGCCTCAGCTGATCATGCCAAGGCATTGCAAGAATTGCACACTCAAGCGAATAGCACTGTCGCGGCCACACAGCAGGAACAAGTGCGTTTGCAATCAGAAATCCAACGACTTGAAAGCATCTCGCGCAAACTCGGTGGAACGCTCAGCTAGTTTTTTGTTTATCCAGATAGGTAATTGTCATGCAACTCACACCTTTGGCTAAAGGCCTGATCGCCGTCATCGTGTTGGGCACGGTGGGATCAGTCGCTTGGAATTTATATAAGTCGAATAATCCTGCTCAGGCAGAACAAAGCACTGAAATTGTGACGAGTGCTGCGCCAGTTGCCAAGCACAACGCTGAAACTGCCCCTAACACAGCCCCTCAAAGCACCGAAGCTAAAAACACGCAAAATAACTTCAATACCTATCAATCCATCATTAACAAAGGCGTAGTTCGTGTCAGCGTGCAATCGCCCGCCAAGCCATTCTTTTATACCGATAATGGCATAGCGAAAGGTTTTAACGTTGAATTTATGCGCCTACTGTTTGCGCAAGCTGAATTTACGAAAAATGCTAAACAAATCGTGATCGACACCGATCACGCCGTCGACACCTATCCCGAAGTTCCTGAGCAGTTAATCAAAACGGATAATCGTGGCAATCCAAGTGTCGACATCGCCATTGATGGCCTCACCTTTGCCGATGGCGATTTGGCGGGGGTGGTTTACACCGTTCCTTATATTTCGGACTTTGGTTACACGCTGATCACCGGACCTCGTTCTACTATCCGTGATATCGCCGATGTTACGGGTAAACGAATCGGCATTTTGCAGGGCGACCCAGACGTAAAAGCTTATGCGCAGAAAAATTTACCCGGCGCACAGTTGATTGAACTTAGCGATGCGACGACCAATGGCGCACGCGATTGGATGGCGCGAGCCATTCACAGCGGGCAAGTCGACGCGATTATTTATGACTACCCGTTTGGTGTTTCCGAGGTTGAAAATACCGATTTGGTGATGGCGATTTCTAAGCTGCCTAACTCGGACGTGCGTTACAAAATCGGCGTTCGTGCGAATGACAGCGAATTACTGCAAAACCTCAATCTGGCCATTAGCAAAGTTAAAGAATCGAATGAATACCTGAATTTGCTGCGCAAATACTTTATCAGTAGCAAAGTCGTTCAAGCGGGCGCAGCTGCGAATGGGGAAAAAATCTACGTGGTTAAATCAGGCGATACGCTCTCTTTGATTGCAACGCGAGAGCTGGGTGATCAAAACCGCTATCGTCAAATTGAAGCGCGCAATAACCTGCCTAACCCTAATTTGATTCAAGTCGGTCAGAAACTCGTTCTACCGAAAATCTAATTCCGACAATGGCAGACTCTCGCAATTATTTAGCTGATTTTATTCAGAGCCCGGGCAACATTACGCTGTTGCTCGCGGGGCTAGCCACCGCTGTCATTTGTTCGTTTCCATTTGGCCTCGTTGGCGCTGCTTTTCCTTTATTAGCCACGGTTGCACTTGAAACGTTGGCCTGTTTGTTTATTCCTGATATGCCCAGTTTTAGAGCTTGGGCCAATCAGCGTCGTCTGCAACAAAAAACGGCAATGAGTAGCGAGCGCATGCTCGATGAAATTTTCGCCAAATGTGGCAGTAAACAAACCGCCCGTGAAATTGAGCAAATGTTCGCCATGCTGGGGCAACAAGTTCGCAGCTTGATTGAACACGCTTCAGAACAAACGGGGATTTTGAATGGCACTGATTTACAAAAAATTCAGAGCGTACCGACACAATATCTGAGTTTAAGGCTGTCGCTACTCAGCATTGATGAACGTGCCGCCTCGGTAGATTTACGTAAGATCAGTGCCAAACTGAACGATCTCAATGCCCAAATCAGCAAACCGGCACTGGGCGCGGATGTGCGGCAGCTCTCGCGTGCGCGCGATGAATACCAAAATTTATTAGCCCGCCATCAGCGCATGCTCAGTCGGCGCAGTGCGATTGAAGCGGCAGTGTTAACGCTGCCGGACCAGCTGGCTGAAATTTACCAATTGGTGATGAGTAACTCATCAGAGCGAGATGGCATCCGCCTGACCGATGCGATTAGTAATTTGCAATTGCGCCAAGAAATTGAAGACGAAATCGCCGACGAGCTCAATTTCAATCTCGAAGCTACACCCAATAAAACCATGGCTCGCACCAAGCAAGCTCAACGTTGAACCAATTTAAATTAGAGGGTTGATTATGTCTGACATCAAATTAGCGGCGCGACTGGCCAATTTATTTCGTGGTTTTATGTCGCTATGGATTACCGATGTAGAAAAGCAGCACCCAGAAATTGCGTATCAAAATCGCATTGACGCGATGATGAGCCAACACTCTCGCCTAAAAGACGTCACCGCCGCTGTCATTCGCCGCCGCGAAACCATTGATGCTAATTTAAACAAAGCACAGCGCGAGCTCACGCAGGTTGCTGCGGATTTGGAAGCTGCGCTCGCGACCAACCAAGATGAACTGGCGATGATCTTGATTCAGAAAAAAGAAGCGCTTGAAGCATCTATTCAAGCGCTCAGCGCGGATTTGGCCGAAGCGCAAAAAGATGCCGATGAGGCCAAGGCTTCGCTCAATAGCATGAAGGCTGAAATCCAAAAACTGAATGCCGAACGCGATGCGATGCTGGCGAAATTTCAAAGCGCTCAAGCGCGTATTCAAATTCAAGATCAACTCGAAGGCCTCTCGATCGATGCCGAAGTACGCGCCTTGGATAATGTACGCGAGCACATCAACAATACCGTTGCGCGCGCAAAATTAGGCGATGAGTTAAAAGAATCTGATCTGGACACACAATTGGCCAAGCTACGCCAAACCAGCGGCAGCATTAACGCGCGCGCCAAATTGGATCAGCTAAAGCAAGCTCGCGCAGGCAATAGCCAAGCCAGCAGTAATAAAACGCTGTAAGCCAAAAACACATGGACAAGCAAACCTTACCCGACTGGGCCACAGAAATCCGCGAGCGTTACCAAGCCGGTGAAGCCAGCGTTTTTATTCTGCACGGCAATGTGTTTGACCAATATTTGCTAGGCAATCAGCTGTGCCAAATGCAGCAAGTGCTCGATCAGTTGCTACAAAAAAAAGCGGGCGTTTTCGAGTTAACGCTAGCCCAAGGCATCCGCACGGTACGCGCAGCACCCAGCATAAAGCCCCCTAGCGGTGACGATCGCTCGCTTATGGGTGCATTTGATTATCTTGAAAATCAAATGCAAGCCCAAAACGCCAATATCGGCCTAATCGTACCGTACGCCGAAACCATATTCCCAGCCGCCGAAACGCATGCCCTATCGTTCGACGAACGCGGGGCCATTACCACCTTGCATCGCTGGTCATTGGCTGCCGAATTAGATGCGGCCGATTCGATTGTGATTTTAGTTGCCGAATCTTTATCGACTCTCGCGCCAGCTTTGCTCAGCAATCCGCGCATCGTCGCGATCGATATTGCACTCCCCAACCTTTCCTTGCGCCAGCAAGCCTTGTCCGTCCAAGCGGCTGGCATGAGTAGCGATGAAATTAGCCGCATTGCGGCGCATACCGCAGGGCTGCGCTTGGTGCAAATTGGCAGCATAGTCAGCCAAGGCGCACAAACTAACACCTTGGCTGAGCAAGAGCGTTACGCGCTGATTCTGAATCTACTCAAAGATTCAGCCGATGCCGAAGCGCGAGCGCAAACGTACACCAAAGTCACGGCAGGGATGAGCCCACAAGCGATTCAAAAACTGATCGCGCCGCAGCAAAGTTCACCACAGCAAGAAGATGCGTTTTTAACCATCATCCAGCAAAGAAAGCGTGAAATTTTAGAAAAAGAATGCGCCGGACTGATCGAAATTATTCAGCCCAAGCATGATCTAAGCGTAGTTGGCGGCAATCAAGCCATTCGCGATGAGCTAATGCGTATTGCCCAAACGCTACGCGCCAATGATTTACAGCGTGCGCCGATGGGCGTGTTGGCAGTTGGGCCGATGGGCTCGGGTAAAACCTTTGTTATCAACGCCTTTTTGAAATCGGCGGGTTTAACTGGCGTTATGCTGAAAAACTTCCGCTCACAATGGGTTGGCGCCACCGAAACCAACCTCGAACGTGTTTTATCGCTACTCAAAGTCATGGGGCCTGTGGCCTTGATTATTGATGAAGGTGATCGCAGCTTTGGTTCGCGCAGCGAAGACAACGATGGCGGCACCAGCTCGCGCGTGATTGCCCGCTTGAAAACGTTTATGTCGGACACCGACAATCGCGGCAATGTGCTGACAATTTTAATGACCAATCGCCCCGATAAATTGGACGGTGATATTAAACGCCCGGGTCGGTTGGACGTGAAAATTCCGTTTTTTTATGCACAAACCGTCGCCGAGCGCAGCCTGATTTTACAGTCACTGCTTAAACGCCACGCCATTGCTTTTGATGCAAGTGCCGGCTCGCTCGATGAGCTGGGCGAGAGCATTGCCAATTACTCTAATGCCGATTTAGAAGCCGTCGTTTTGCTCGCGGCGTCGCTGTTTGAAACCCAGCCAGTGACACTGAGCACGCCATTATTGCAGCAAGCGGCGAATGATTTTATTCGCCCCAATAATGCGCAAATGATACGCATGATGGAGCTCTTGGCTGTCTTTGAAAGCTCGCGCCGCTCGTGGTTGCCGACAACGATGAAATCGGCTGATTTAACTGAACTTCGCGCTGAATTATCCCAACTTAGTACGCTACTGAATTAGGAAACCCATTATGCAAAACGCTCAAATCGATCCTTTAAATGCCGAACAAATTCGCCAAGCTTGTTACGCCATGCTCAGCGTCGCACGTCTTCACGGCCTGCATCCTGCAGAAACTGCCCTGATTGCCGAATTCTGGAGCAGCGCTCCCGAGCTAGGCACATTTGATCCAGCCCAGCCTGCACCATTTGACCCCAGCCATTTACCAGCACCCGCCGATCGTGAACTGGTCATCGATTTATGTCTGGCCTGCGCTTTTGCCGACGGCAACTATAGCGCGGAAGAAAAAGCACAACTTAAGCACCTCGCTGACCAATTGGCTGTCAGCGAAGAAGTACTCACGCAAAGAAGTGACAATATTCGCCAAGCGTTTTTAGGTTCATTGGCTCACCTGCCTGATTCAGCCTCGGTCGCGGCACTAAGCAAAGCATTAAGCTAAGGTATATACCTACAGGCCATATCTGATATTAGCTACAAAGCTATACCTATAAAAAAGGACGCCTTAGCGTCCTTTTTTATTAGTCAGAAATCAAGCAGCTGACTTGGGATCTATCGTCTACAACGCGCAGTTGTGGCACTTGCTCGCTGCAGATCGTTTGCGCACGTGGGCAGCGTGTGCGGAAGACGCAGCCGCTTGGCGGGTTGATCGGCGAAGGCAGATCGCCGTGCAGAATTTGGATCACCTTGCTGCGCTCCAATTCTGGATCGGGAATCGGAATCGCCGACAACAGCGCCTTGGTGTACGGGTGGCGCGGATGATCGTACAAGGCGTGTTTTTCAGCCAACTCCATTTCGCGGCCCAAATACATCACCAAAATGCGATCAGAAATATGCTTCACCACGGCCAGATCGTGCGCGATAAAGATCAGCGCCAAGCCCATTTCTTGCTGCAATTCTTTGAGCAAGTTGATGATCTGCGCCTGAATCGATACATCGAGCGCCGATACTGGCTCGTCACAAATAATCAACTTCGGTTGCAAAATCAGCGCACGCGCAATACCGATACGCTGGCACTGGCCACCTGAGAATTCGTGCGGATAACGGTTGATTTGCTGCTCGGTCAAGCCGACGCGCTTCATCATCGCGCGCACGCGGCTCATCACTTCTTCTTTACCGAGTTCAGGGTAATGCGTGTGCAGCGGCTCGGCGATAATTTGCGCCACCGTCATCCGCGGGTCGAGCGAGGCGAGCGGGTCTTGGAAGATCATTTGCACTTCGCGGCGCACGGCTTGCCATTCTTTGGCGCTGGCTTGGTTCAGCTCTTTGCCCATCCACACAATGCTGCCGCTGGTGGCGGGAATTAAATTTAAAATACCGCGCGATAAAGTCGATTTACCACAGCCCGATTCACCGACGATGCCGAGCGTTTCGCCTTCGTGCAAATCAAAGGACACACCATCCACGGCTTTCAGCGTGCGCGTTGGTTGGAAAAAGCCTTTATCGCTTTTTACTCTAAAGTGAACTTTTAAATCACGAATCGACAGAATAGGCTTGCGTTCAGCGGACATGGCTTAACTCCTTTAGCTGGACCACTTCTTCCAGTGATTTATGGCAGGCGCGCTGTACACCGTTTGGTAATTGGATCAGGCTTGGTCGCTCGTCATGGCATTGTGCGCCAACCAAAGTACAGCGTTCGCTAAAGGCACAGCCTTTCGGCATGTGGGCCATATTCGGCGGGTTGCCCGGAATTGACACCAGCTTATCACCATCGTGGTCCAGTCGCGGCAAAGCGCCCAGCAAACCGACGGTGTACGGATGACTTGGCTGGTAGAACACTTGATCAGCCGTGCCTTGCTCCATCACGCGGCCGCCGTACATCACCATCACGCGATCGCACAAACCAGCGACAACACCTAAATCGTGCGTAATCATCACAATCGCGGTGCCAAAATCGCGCTGCAAATCGCGCATCAGGCTAATGATCTGCGCTTGAACGGTCACGTCGAGCGCCGTCGTTGGCTCATCCGCAATCAATACTTCAGGCTCACACAACAACGCCATCGCGATCATCACACGCTGACGCATACCGCCCGAAAACTCGTGCGGATACATATCAACTCGGCGCGCAGCTTCAGGGATTTTCACCGCTTCGAGCAATTCAATCGCGCGTGTTTTGGCCGCGCGGCGCGTCATGTTTTTGTGTAGCTCCAACACCTCGGTCATCTGACGTTCAACCGTCAGATACGGGTTGAGCGAGGTCATCGGGTCCTGGAAAATCATCGCGACGCGATTACCGCGAATGCGGTTTAAATCACGCGTTGGCATCGTCAGCAGGTTTTTGCCTTCGAATAGCACTTCGCCGCTTGGTTTACCGTTTTTGGCCAACAAACCCATCATCGCCAATACAGTCTGGCTTTTACCTGAACCTGATTCGCCAACGATACCCAAGGTCTGGCCGCGATCAAGCTCGAAAGACACGCCGTTCACTGCGCTGACCACACCATCGTGCGTGCCAAAGTCCACGCCTAGATTATTTACAGATAATAAAGTCATGGTCTTTCCTTAACGATCTTTCGGGTCAAGCGCATCGCGCATACCGTCGCCAATATAGTTCGCGCAGTACAGCGTTAAGCTGAGCATCACACCCGGAAACAGCAGCATCCACGGCGTGTTTTCCATGACCGCAGCGCCGTCGTGAATCAACACGCCCCAGCTCGTCATTGGCTCTTGCACGCCAAGGCCCAAGAACGACAAGACCGATTCAGTCAAAATCACGCCGGGCACGGTAATCGTCGTGTAGATCACGACAATACCCAGCAAGTTCGGCACGATATGGCGCAAAATCAATTTATACGTCGGTACGCCGATACAGCGCGCGGCTTCGATAAACTCTTTGGATTTCAGCGACAGCGTTTGACCGCGCACTACACGGGCCATATCCATCCAACTAAATACGGTAATCGTCAGAACGACCAGATAGAACTCGCGACCGAGCAAAGTCACCATCAAAATCGCGATCAACAGATAAGGCACGGCGTACATCATGTCGACGATACGCATCATAAAGCTGTCGACTTTACCGCCAAGAAAACCGGCCGTTGCGCCCCACAAAATACCGAGCGTGACCGATGCCAAAGTCGCCATCAAACCCACAAAGAGCGAAACGCGGCCACCCATCAGGGTACGTACCAGCAAATCACGCCCCATTTCATCGGTCCCGAATAAGTGCCAATTTTGCAGCGTCGGCGCAATGCCCATCGCGTCCCAATCGGTCGCATCGTATTCATGCGGCAAGATCATCGGGCCGATCACACAGGCCAAGGTAATCAAAGACAGTAGCACCAAACTGAGCACGGCTGCTTTATTGCGCAAAAAGCGGCGGCGTGCATCGGCCCATGGGCTACGGCTAGCGATCTGCGGCGCCGCCATGACGTCGGCGGCAGCTTCCAAAATCTCTTTATTTTTATTCATTAACATACGGCCAGCCCTTAGTAGCGGATTTTCGGATCGAGCATTGCATAAATCAGATCGACGATCAGATTGAGCAATACTGCAAACACGGTAACGAGCACGACTAAGCCCAGCACCAAGGTGTAGTCACGGTTCGATGCGCCGTTGACGATCAATTTACCCAAGCCTGGCAGCGAGAACACAGTCTCAGTCACCACCGCAGAGGCTATCGACGAAATCGTTAGCGGGCCCATCACTGAAACCACAGGCAACATCGCAGGTTTGAGCGCGTGGCGCAAAATCACGGTGCGCGTTGGCAAGCCTTTGGCGCGCGCGGTGCGGATAAAGTTACTATTGAGCACCTCGATCAAGCTGCCGCGCATCACGCGGCCAATCGTGGCCATATTAATGACGGTGAGCAAAGCGATCGGCAAGATCATGTATTGCACTTCAAAGTGCTGCCAACCACCCGCAGGCAACCAATGCAGCCACACACCGAATACCAGCACCAAGACCGGACCGATTACAAACGATGGCACTGCACTACCCAAGTTACCGAGGAACATCACGAAGTAATCGATAATGCTGTTTTGGCGCAGAGCCGCGGTAATACCCAACACAGTGCCGATTAGCAGGGCCAAGGCCATCGCGATGCCACCAATGGCCAACGATACTGGCAAGGCTGCAGCAACAAGTTCATTTACCGACCAGTCGGCGTAGCGGAATGACGCGCCCAAATCGCCTTGTAGCAGGCCTTTGAGGTAGTACAAATACTGTTGCCACAAGGGCAAATCCAAGTGGTATTTGGCGTTCAAATTGGCCAACACCGCTTCAGAAATCTTACGCTCGGTATCAAATGGACCACCGGGAGTTGCGTGTAGCAGCAAATAACAGACGGTAATCACCGCCAGCATGGTCGGGATCGTCGCCAACAAGCGACGTAGCGCATAGGACCACATAGGGATACTCCGAAAAAAGGCAAACACTGGTTGAAGTGGGCCTGATTACTCTATGGCACGAAAGCAGTTACTGAAACTTGGCAGGCTGTAATGGATCACCAAGCCTCATTTACTTTGTACTATTTAGTGCAACTATTTACTTTGCGCAGGATTAAAACTTCGGTAAAAGTCGACATTTTTTCTGCGCATTTAAGACAAAACACTACAGGGTATATACCCCCGAGCAAATTGTGACGTTTCCGATTGGGGAATACTCCTAAGTAGTATCCCGAACAGCATCAATCAGAGGCGCAGATAAAAACAAGCCCCAGCCACTATAGTGGCCGGGGCTTGGGTAAACCAAATAACCGAGCTTAGTGCTTGATGATGTAGTGATCTTGCGTACGGCGACGCTCAGTCACGTTCTTCTGATCATAACCACCCACATACGGTTTCACCAAACGTGGGTAGGTGTATTGCAGCAATGGAATAATTGGGTAATCTTCCATCACCAAACGCGTACCTTCGGTCAGCAATTGGCTACGCTTAGCTTGATCAGTTGTTGCTGCTGCTTGCTTAAACAACTCCTGCGCTTTTTGGTTGCAGTTTTTGTTGTCGTTCTGATCAGAGCCACACTCGATCAACGTAGTGAATGACGTTGCGTCGTTGTAATCAGCAACCCAGCCGTTACGCGCAATTTGGTAGTCGCCATCGTGACGTTTTTTCACCAACACTTTGAATTCCAGGTTTTCCATTTGAGTATCTAAACCGAGTTTAGATTTCCACTCAGAAGCGGCCCAGATCGCCATTTTTTTATGGTATTCGCTAGTGTTGTAAACGAAATTGAGCTTGGTGCCAGGTTTTACACCCGCAGCAGCCAGCAATTTTTTCGCTTCATCAACGCGTTTTGCCATTGGCCATTTTGCCCATTCGTACGGAACAGGTTTCGCACCAGCCACGCCATTCACCATCACGCTGTACGCAGGTGGTTGGCCATCAGCAGTGACTTTATTCGCCAGCAAATCGCGATCCAGAACCAAGTTCAACGCTTTACGAACGCGCACGTCTTTGAGCAATGGGTCTTGGTTATTCAAGCTGTAGTAGCGAATACCAAGACCGAGTGAATTGCGCAAATCTTTTGGCATTTCTGCCTTCAGTTTGGTATAGCTGTTTGGCGTGATTTCTAAAGTCCAGTCAGCTTCGCCAGACAGGTAGAGTTTTTGCGCTGCATCTTGCGATTCAATCGGCAAGTAGCTTACTTTGGTAATTGGAATGTTTTTAGCGTTCCAGTAGTTCGGGTTCTTTTCCGCAACCAGTTTGCTGTTCACTTTCCATTCTTTCAGCACATAAGCGCCGTTACCAACGAGGTTGCCTGGTTTTACCCAGTCTTTACCGAATTTTTCCACTGTTGCGCGGTGTACTGGCGCAAAGTTTGGGTTTGCCAATAGTTCTGGCAAGAATGCCACTGGACCATTGGTTTTAACTTCAAAAGTAGTTTTATCTACTGCACGCACGCCCAACTTGTCGGTTGGCATTTTGCCTTCGGCTGCTTCTTTGCCGTTGACAAAGAAAATACCAAATGCAGTGCTGTAGTTGGATGCTTGTTTTGGATCGATAAAGCGGCGGAATGAATAGACAAAATCATCCGCAGTAATGGCTTGGCCATTGCTAAATTTCGCGTCTTTGCGGATTTTGAAAGTCCAAGTCGTGTCATCAACACGTTTCCAGCTTTCTGCCACGCCTGGCACAACTTTGCCTGATGCATCAATCGCCGTCAGACCTTCAAACAGATCAATCGCGATATTCGCTGCAGGAACGGTTTCAACATTGGCTGGATCGAGCGTTTCTGGCTCAGAACCATTCGTGCGCGTTAATTCTTGTACTGGGTGCAGTTGCACGCCTTTTGGTACGTTGGCAGCAAATGCAGTGCCACCAACAGCAAGGGCCACTGCCAAAGTAATTGATTTGATAGTCCAGTTCATTTTCGCCTCTCATTGATGAGCAAATTATTTTGCGCAGAGGTATGACCATACAAACAGCAAAAACAAATGGCTATATGGGAATACCCTAGCTTACAATCATCCATGCCCTCTTGGGGCATGAATGACCCTTTCTAATTTAGCCGTTTAAACAGCCAAGATTAGAAACTAGTTACCATACCAACCGCTAGCGTCGTTGAGCTATCACCCAATGCTGGCTCTTTGCTTGGACCGGCTTCGCCGAACGACTGACGGTTGTCGCCGTTGATGAAGCTAGACAATTCAGTGTAGATGTAAGACTGTTTAGACAAATTGTAGGTATAGCCTACGATTGCCAATTGGCCTTCAACGCCGTCTTTAGACGAGTCGCCTGAAGCGTAAGTGTAGCCTACGCGGAATGCGTTTTTACCCGATGCGTACGCCAAAGTTGCGCCCGCCGCCCATGAATCAACATCCGCAGCGCTGTAAGTTGCGCGGTTGCTGTAATCTGAGTAACGCAGACCGTATGAGAAGCCATCAGCGAATTCACCGTTGACGCCAGCGGCGATGGTTTCACGTTTTTTGCCCACGAATGCGTCTTTAGCTTGCAGGTTCACGTCAACGCTGTAAGCCACATCGAAGTTCAAAGCGTCGTTGAATTTGTAATCAACGCCAGCTGCGTAGCCTTCTTTTGGCTCGCCATTTTTAGATGAGTTGATGATGGTTGCAGCAGCGACTGCCAAACCACCCATACGTGGTGAAACGTATTTGATTTGGTTCGTTGGACGGCTAGTTGCACCACGCTCTAAGATATTACCCAAAGACGTGTAGCCTTCGAAAATATCGTATTTAGACGTTGCCATGCGCATTACAGAATCATCACGACCAAATGTGAACGAACCCAGTTCAGTACCGTAGCGGATGTAGGCTTTACGGCTACCGAATGAGCCATCATCGCTCACGCCCAACCATGAAGATACTTCCCAGCTTAATGTCGCGCCACCATCAAGTTTGTCTTTACCTTTAAAGCTGATGTGCGAACCGTTATCTAGCAGGTAAACAACACCTGTATCACTGTTTGTGTTGTAGCCAGATTCAAAGCCAATAGCACCGCTTACGCTAACTTCAGCGTGTGCAGCACCAGCCACCAAAGCCGCAGCCAAAAAGCCGATCATAGGTTTCATACGCATAATCACATCTCTCATTAATTAAAATTTACACAAGCCAGAGCGGCATTATTCACATCTCTGAGTTGCATTTTTCCATTGCGAAACACGATTGTCACATTAGGGTAATCGCCAGTAGCCACATGCCAATTGCGTAATAAAACTACAAACACAAAACAAAAACCCATTAGAAATCAGTACACTGCATCAATATTACCGTATATCACATTGCAAAACATGAATACACACTGCGTTTCATAATTACAACACATTGTTTTTTATCAACTATTTTTATGCGTTTAGAATCAACGTCGTCTAAAAATGAGGGGAAAAAGCAACTGATACGGGAAAATCCGAATAACACTGTACTGGTCGCAGACCTACGATTACAAATAACAAATCAAACTGCGCAGGGACGAATTTTGTTTGTCAATCGCTTGTTAGGCTGGTGACAATTAGTCCAACTAGCGCCCAAAGGCAAAGCGAGCAACGTTCGCAGCAAGTCAACCGCTAAGTACACAGTCTCACGTCAATCTCCTACGTCAGTGACTGGCCATGCTTTACTTCAACACGCGGGCACAAGCAACCAAATCGTCGCCACTACCGCCAACAACTCGGGGGAGTTGATTCATGTTTAACTTTATATTGCGCCGCATTGCGGTCGTAATACCGACTTTTCTCGGCGTGACGCTGCTGGCGTTTGCGCTGATTCATATGATTCCTGGCGACCCAATCTCAGTCATGATGGGCGAGCGCCAGATTGACCCTGAATTTTATCAAGCTGCGATTAAGCGCTTGGGCTTGGATCAACCGCTGTATGTGCAATACGGCCATTACTTGCTTAATTTATTGCAAGGCGATTTTGGCCAATCCATCGTCACGCACGAACCAGTACTCAAAGAATTCCTCACGCTTTTTCCTGCGACCGTAGAGCTGTCATTCTGTGCAATGGTCTTTGCCTGTTTACTCGGCTTACCCGCAGGCATGTTGGCTGCAACACGCCGCGGCACCGTGGTTGACCACGTGACGATGGGTGGTGCGCTGACGGGTTATTCCATGCCGATTTTTTGGTGGGGCTTGATTCTGATTATGCTGTTCTCGGTCCATTTGGGCTGGACGCCAGTATCGGGCCGCATCGCGCTTGAATACGATATCCCGCCCGTTACTGGCTTTATGCTGATCGATACGCTGCTTTCGGGTGAAGAAGGCGCCTTCAAATCTGCGCTACATCATCTGGTGCTGCCTGCCGTGGTACTCGGAACAATCCCAATGGCGGTGATTGCGCGGATGACGCGCTCGGCCATGCTCGAAGTATTGCGCGAAGACTATATCCGCACCGCTCGCGCCAAAGGTTTGGGTCGCACCCGCATCGTAATCGTGCATGCCTTGCGCAATGCTTTGATGCCGGTGGTGACAGTGATTGGTTTGCAAGTCGGCACGCTGCTGGCTGGGGCGGTTTTAACCGAAACCATTTTTTCTTGGCCTGGCATTGGTAAATGGCTGATCGATTCAATTTCTCGTCGCGATTACCCCGTAGTGCAAGGAGGTATTTTGCTGATCGCCACCTTGGTGATTTCCGTTAACTTGCTGGTCGACATTCTGTACGGAGTGATCAATCCCCGCATTCGCCACGCGAGATAATGATGAGTACAAGCATGCAAACCCAAAAAATCGAACAAGACCTCGGCGGCGCGATGAGCTACCCATCGCCGCTGAAAGAGTTTTGGCAATCATTTAGCAGCAACCGTGGCGCGCTGATTGCGCTGTTCTTTTTCTGTCTATTGCTGATCGCGGCGCTGTTTGCGCCGTGGTTAGCGCCGCACTCCCCTATTGAACAATACCGCGATGCGCTGCTGACACCTCCCGCGTGGGTTGCTGGCGGCACGTGGAATCACGTACTGGGTACCGACGAATTAGGTCGCGATATTTTGTCGCGCCTGATGCACGGCGCACGTTTAAGTTTGATGATCGGCTTGGTGTCTGTCGCGCTATCGATGTTGCCCGGCATTGTGCTCGGCTTGCTAGCCGCGTTTTATCCCAAAATGCTTGGTAACGGCATTATGCGCTTGATGGACATTATGTTGGCGCTACCATCATTGTTGCTCGCCGTTGCAGTTGTTGCCGTTTTAGGTCCTGGTCTGCTCAATACCGTACTGGCGATCGCAATCGTTTCCTTGCCATCGTATGTGCGTTTGGCGCGCGCCTCAGCGATGACGGAGCTGAATAAGGACTACGTTGTGGCCAGCCGCCTCGCCGGCGCAGGCAAATTGCGTCTGATGTTTAACACAGTATTACCAAACTGCATGGCACCGCTGATCGTACAAGGCACCTTGGGCTTTTCGTCGGCGATTTTGGACGCCGCAGCACTGGGCTTTTTGGGCCTAGGCGCACAACCACCACTGCCAGAATGGGGCACGATGCTCGCCTCAGCGCGTGATTACATCGACAGCGCATGGTGGGTCGTGACAATGCCGGGTGTCACCATCCTATTGACGGTTGTGGCACTGAATCTGTTGGGTGACGGTTTGCGCGATGCGCTCGACCCGAAACTGAAGAAACTGGCGTAAGGGTGACTGACAAATGAGTTTATTAAATATTCGCAATTTAAACGTCAGCTTTGGCAATAGCGCCCAGCCTTTTCACGCTGTTTCTAGCCTTGATCTAACCGTGAACCGCGGTGAAGTCGTCGGTATTGTTGGCGAATCGGGTTCGGGCAAGTCGGTGACGATGTTGGCGATGATGGGGCTGATTGATGCGCCGGGCCGCGTAACTGCCGATCAATTGCAGTTTAACGACCAAGATTTACTGACGATGAAATCATCACAAAAGCGCCAAATTATTGGCCGTGATATTTCGATGATATTCCAAGACGCCCTTACCAGCTTAAACCCAGCGTATACCGTTGGGTTCCAATTAATGGAAACGCTGCGGCTGCATACCCCCCTGCGTGGCGCAGCACTCAAACGCCGCGCGCTGGAATTACTTGAGCAAGTTGAAATCCCAGATGCCAAATCACGGCTCGACGCTTATCCGCACCAACTGTCGGGCGGGATGAGTCAACGTGTGATGATCGCGATGGCAATCGCCTGTGAACCCAAACTACTGATCGCCGACGAGCCAACCACTGCGCTCGACGTAACGGTGCAGGCGCAGATCATGGAGTTGCTCGTCAATCTGCAAAAGCAGAACGATATGGCGCTGATTTTGATTACGCACGATTTGGCTGTCGTCGCCGAAGTTGCGCAGCGCGTGGTCGTGATGTACGCCGGTGAAGTCGTTGAAAGCAGCAATACCGACGAGCTGTTTGCCCGCCCGCACCACCCGTACACGCAAGCGCTGCTGTCGTCGATTCCTGAGCACAGCAAAGGCGCGCGTCGCCTGTCGACGCTGGCTGGTGTCGTGCCAGGGCAATACGATCGACCACACGGATGCTTGCTCAGCCCACGTTGTCCTTACGCGACCGACACCTGTCGCAGTAGCAAACCCGCCCTATTACCCATAGGCAGTACAAGCGTACGTTGCTTTACTCCATTGGACGCCAACGGGATACCTACTCATGAATAATCAAGTAGCAGAAAAAACCATCCTAGAGGCGCAATCGCTGTCGCGCCATTACGCCGTGAGCAAAGGCTTTTTGAAAGGCCACGCGACGGTCAAAGCCTTGAACGACGTGTCGTTCAAACTGGCTGCGGGTAAAACGCTGGCCGTCGTTGGCGAATCGGGCTGTGGTAAATCAACGCTGGCGCGCCAGCTGACTTTGATCGAAGAGCCTAGCGCTGGTCACTTACTGATTGATGGTGTCGATACAGCAAAAGCCGATTCAGCCACGCTCAAATCGCTACGCCCAAAAGTGCAAATGGTGTTTCAAAACCCATTCGCCAGCCTTAATCCGCGCAAACAAATCGGCACCATGCTCGCCGAGCCGCTGTTGCTCAACACTGATTTAAACGCCGAGCAACGCGAAGCGCGCGTGCGCGAGATGCTAAAAATCGTCGGTTTGCGTCCTGAGCATTATCATCGCTATCCGCATATGTTTTCCGGCGGTCAGCGCCAACGGATTGCGATTGCCCGCGCGATGATGCTCAAACCAGCGATTTTGGTTGCCGATGAGCCGACTTCGGCGCTCGATGTGTCGATTCAAGCACAGATTTTGAATCTGTTTATGGATTTGCAAGACGAGCTGGGAACGGCCTACGTGTTTGTTAGCCATAATCTGGCCGTGGTTGAACACATCGCCGACGATGTGATGGTGATGTACTTTGGCAGCACCGTTGAATACGGCGATAAAGCGACGATTTTTGCCCAGCCGCTACACCCGTACACCCGCGCCTTAATGTCGGCAACACCAGCGATTCGCCAGGAAGATCGGCGCGCCAAAATTAAACTCACCGGCGAATTGCCATCACCACTGAATCCGCCAACCGGCTGCGCGTTTAGCACACGCTGCCCGTACGCAAACGAGCGCTGTAAAGCCGAAGTACCGCAATTGCGCCCACTGGCCAATCGCATGATTGCTTGCCATCATATCGAAACGATTCCCGCCTAAAGTATAGCCGCCGAAATACATGTCCTATTTCGGCGGTGTCTTGATTCTTCGCGCAGTCAAACAAGATCATTTTCCCCATTCAATAATGCGGCTTTGAACTAGTTCAAACCATCGCCTATGCTTAATAAGTCGTCGGCCTTTGTTTGAACACCATGTCTATTTTGCAATTTGCCAACAAAACCGCAGATCAGCTACATGACGAACGCCTTGCCATGCTGGTTGATATCGCCAAAGAACTCGAAGGCGATGTGATTTTCCCGATTTGCTTTGATGCATCGGTGCAAATTAGCACGGTGATGAAAAGCAAAACCGCATCGTTACAACGCGTCGCGCATGAGATTCAAAAAGACCCCTTAATCACGGCTAAGCTGCTTAAATTAGCGAACTCGGTTGTGTACAACCCGATGGGAAAAACCATTTCTGATTTAAACGCGGCTCTAACTCGAGTCGGAATGGAAACAGCACGCTCGGTAGCGCTGGCCTGCGCGATGCAGCAATTAATTCGCTCTCGCGATTTAACTGCGTTTGAAGACATATCAAACCGCCTGTGGCTGCATAGCTTGAAAACGTCGATGATTGCACGGGTCATCGCCCGACGGCTGACTCGGGTCAACCCCGAAGTCGCCATGCTAGCGGGTCTGGTACACGATCTAGGTGCTTTCTTTATGCTCGATCGTGCTGGCCGCTATGCAGAATTATCCGAGCGCCCCAAAACGGTTGAATTTCTGGTTGGGCAGTGGCACGAAAGCATCGGCACCATCTTGCTTGATTCTTTAGGTTTACCCAGCGAAATTGTCGAGGCTGTCACTGAAATCGACCACCCGCGCGCCTTTGTTGAAAATCCACGCAACTTAGGCGATGTCATTTATGTTGCCAATTTATTTGCTGGTGGCTTTGATGAAATGAAATTGCTCGACATTCCCGACCTCGTCGAGCCTGAAGAACTGCAATACGCTAAATACACTGATTTGCGCGCTGAAATGGACGAAGCCTGCCAAGAAATGATTAGCTTGTTCTAGCCAAGACCGCAGCATAATGATCAAGCAATAACGCGGCAAATAAATACGCTAAATACGCAATCGAAACCCGAAATAAACGCCGCGCTGCTTGATCGGCCAGATCGTCAGCGCTGTGCCGATACACGCGCCAAGCCGCGGACAAAAACCACACATTAAGCGCCGTCGCGGCAAGCGCATAAATCAGCCCTGAGAATGTTAACGCCACGGGCAGATAAGTCGTCGCCACCAAAATCCAGCTATACAACCAAATCGCCAAGCGCGTAAATGATCGCCCATGCGTTACAGGCAACATCGGCAGCCCCACTTTGCGATAATCATCAATGCGATACAAAGCCAGCGCCCAAAAATGCGGCGGGGTCCACGCGTAAATAATCAAAAACAAACAAGCCGCTTCAGCGGAAACACCGCCGCTCATCGCAGCCCAACCCAGCACTGGCGGCATCGCCCCCGCAGCACCACCGATCACAATATTTTGCGGGCTAGCTGGTTTTAACCAACGGGTATACACCACAGCATAAGCAATAAAGGTAGCTAGCGTTAAATACAGGGAGAGTGTATTTACGAAGACAGCCAACAGCATGGCACCGAACAGCGTTAAACTCATCGCATACAGCGCGGCCCATTGCGGGGTAACGCTGCCGCGCGCCAGCGGGCGTAAATGCGTGCGTAGCATCTGAGCATCACGATCAGCTTCAAACAAACAATTGGCCGCCGCGGCTCCGCTGGCGATCAGCGCAATTCCCAGTACCGCGGCCAGCATCGTCGGCCAGTTTTGCTGGTTCACGCCTGCCAACAACATCCCTATCCATGCACAAAACACAATCAGCATCACCACGCGCGGTTTGCCCAAGCGGTAGAGTTCTCGCCAATGTGGCGGGCTACTTAAAATTAGAGTTTGCATCGAGCATGCCCCCGTTAAATACTGTCTTTTGCCATGGTGCTGGCAGCAGGCAATTGCGGATTGAAATTTGGCATCGCGCGCGTTTGCACTACAAAGCTTGAACGCGAGTAGGAATACACCAAACAGCTCAATAAGAATGCTGCGCCGGCATGATGTGCCAGCGCCAAGGGCAAAGGCAGCGACAACAACACATTGCTAATTCCCAAAGCAATTTGCAGCAGCAAAGCGGCCGCCAAGGTGCAGGCAAACAAAGGCAGGCGATGGCGTAGACACCAAGCCAGCGCGCCAACTACAGCCAGCACCAGCATGGCGCCGATGCGGTGCAGATAATGAATCGCAGCCAAATGCTCAATATTCAGCGCCACGCCGTTGGCACTCAAACCCAGCTCACGATCAGGGCGTAAAGCCTCGCTCAAGCCCGATGGCATAGCCCAACTGCCCTGGCACTGCGGAAAGCCATTGCAAGCGAGCGCGGCATAATTGGTCGACACCCAGCCGCCCAAAATAATTTGCGCCACCACGCAGGCGATCGCCAAACGCCACAATCCTCGCCAACGCACATCGAGCACGCAA
Organism: Chitinibacter sp. SCUT-21; assembly: GCA_041874755.1. Classification (NCBI taxonomy): domain Bacteria; kingdom Pseudomonadati; phylum Pseudomonadota; class Betaproteobacteria; order Neisseriales; family Chitinibacteraceae; genus Chitinibacter; species Chitinibacter sp. SCUT-21. The sequence continues at coordinate 2,134,967 of CP102611.1, read as the reverse complement.
GGCTGCTGTTCGCGCGCCAGCAGCACAATTAAGCAGATCAATAAGCTCATCCCACCGATTAAATGGCCGGTGACGACAGCGGGCATTAATTTGAGCGTCACCGTCCACATACCAAAAGCGCCCTGCAGCAAAATCACCACTAAGGGCAATAATGCAAGCCAAGGATTACGACCAGCGCGCCACCGTTCACGCCAAAGTACAAGGCTCAACACGATGATCAGCACGCCTAGGCCTGAAGCCACATAGCGATGAATCATTTCCTTCCAGCCTTTGGCCACATCGACTGCAAGGCCAAAATGCTGCTCGGCATGGCGGATTTCGTGGTGCTCATCGGGCACGGTGAAATGGCCGTAGCAGCCAGGCCAATCTGGACAGCCCAAACCGGCATCCTGCAAACGCACATACGCGCCCAAAGTCATCAACAAGGCGGTCCAAATGATGGCGACGATGAGCAAACGTTGGCTAAAGCGCATTAACCCAATCCTTGATTATTTTTGAGGATTTTGCCGATTTCCCGCAGCGCGGTTTGCCGCCCTTTCGCGTCTTGCAGCTGAGCCAAGGAGTAACGCAGCACCGCATTGCCGTGCGGGTCGATCAGGTACAGTCCATTGGGCATGGTTTTGCTAAAAACTGGGCATGAATTAACGATGAGCCGTGTTTGATCGCGCCCTTGCGCGCGTTGCAAATGCTGGGCTGATTGCAGCAATTGTGCGAACTCAGCATCGCGATCCGAACACGTACTCGCGGTATGCGGCAGCAACTGCCATTTCGCAACCGCATCAGGAGCGAGTAGTGGCTCAGCAATCAATTGGCCATAGCTTTGGCCGCCTTGTGGCCTCGCCCACTGCCACGCGGCTTGCGCCAGCAGCAATGGCAGAATACAGATAGAGAGTATTGCCACCAGCACCAACCGGGGATTGCTTTTTGCCAACATACCTAGGCCTTTAAATAGTATCGTCGCAGTAAAAACCAGCCGCACATCGCCATCAAAAACCACGATAGCGCGTACGCTAGATGCCGCTCTACACCAAAGGGCCTTTCTGCTTCGATGGCAGCTAAACCGGTGTCGTTCTGCATCGCGATGGCATATGCGCTAGGTAGCGGCAAATATGCCCACGCAGCAAAACGGCCCGGGTCCATATTTTGAAAAATCCGCCCATCGACCGCGCTACTACCCAACGACAAATAACGCGGCCATGCTTGTACTTGCACCATAGGCGCTTGCTTGGCTGGCAGAGGCAGTTTTTGCTCTCCTGCCGCCCACCAACCGCGATTCACCATAATGATTGAGCCGTCTTTAAGTCGAAATGGCGTCACGATCTGATAGCCGACTTGGCCCTCGTGAATACGATGATCGAGCCAAATTTCGTATTGATTAAGCCACTGCCCCTGCAATTGCACGCGCCGCCACGCAGGCGGCACACCATGCGACCAAGCGAGTGGCGGCAAAGCTTGCTGCTGGGCGATTTCGGCCAATAATTGGCTTTTTTGCTGTGCGCGCCACAGCTGCCAAACGCCTAAAAATACCGTCAAAGCGATCAGCGCCATTAGCATTAACGCACCCCGCGCGTGTTTTTCGCGCAAAAGCGCCCAATGATGACTAGGCTGGTGATGTGGAGGGTTGGGTATGAATATCGTTGCCACTTTATTGCTCCTTCTCAGCGGCATCCTGCTACTCGCCTTGCTGTTCTCGCTAGCGCAGGCCTTGCTTAGTCTGATTCGTGGCGCATCACAGCCGATGTGGAAAATGCTGGCCTGGCGCGTCGGCCTATCAATTACTTTGTTTATCGTGCTGCTGTGCACCCGTTGGCAGAGCTAGCACGCATACTTTTTTATAGTGCGGATTTAACTGGTGCAGCTCACAAATTGACTAAGGTAAACACCGTAGCAAAGCGCGTTTAACAGTCCGTTGAAAAGGTAGCGAGAGACTCTAAGACAAGGCAAAAAATGGCGAAAACTCGGAGTTTACCGCTAGTAAATGAGGAGTTTGAGCCATTTTTTAACGCCGTATTTGAGTCTCGTAGTAGTTTTCAACGGACGGTTAAATCACATACACAAATAAGAACAGCATCAACCACACCACATCGACAAAATGCCAATACCACGCCGCCGCTTCAAAGCCAAAATGGTGCAGCGGCGTAAAATGCCCGCGCTGCACGCGCAGCCACATCGTGATCAGAATCAGCGTACCTACCAGCACATGCAGGCCGTGAAAGCCAGTTAACAAGTAAAACGTCGCGCCATACGCGCCGGAAGCTAACGTCAGATTTAAACTCGTCCACGCGTGGTGATATTCATACGCTTGCAGGCTTAAAAACAGCGCGCCCAAAGCAATGGTCGCAGCCAAGCCTCGGCTTAAAACACGCCGGTTTTGCTGCAATAAACCCCAATGCGCCCAAGTTAGCGTCGCGCCAGACGTTAACAACAGAGCGGTATTGATCGCTGGCAGGCCAAAGGCGTGCATCGATTGATAATCGGGGGACTTAGGCCCGGTAGAGATCGGCCATTCGGCTTGAAAATTGGGCCACAAATGAAATTGCGTATCGCTGGGCAAACCCAATTCAGGCACCGAAATTAGCCGCGTATAAAACAGCGCACCGAAAAATGCCGCGAAGAACATTACCTCAGAAAAGATAAACCAGCTCATCCCCCAGCGGAACGAGTAATCCACCTGCTGGCCATAATTGCCGCGCTCGGACTCGCGCACCACATCGCCAAACCAGCCGCTCATCATCCACAGCAAAATCGCAAATCCAGCAATCAGCACCCAAACCCCACCGCTCACATTATTGATGCTCAGCGCAGCACCTAGCCCCATACAAAACAGCGCCACCGATCCCACAATCGGCCAGCGTGAAGGAGATGGCACAAAATAATGCGCATCATGAACTCCGTTTTCAACATTCATCATTCACCTCCCCACTACGGCACAGAGACCAAATAGCGAACTAGCAAACCGACCAGCGCAGTCAATACCGCAGCACACAGCAATCCCGCCACAACGATTTGCCACAATTTCACGCGCTGTAGCGCATTTTTGCGGCTGCGCACGCCAAAAAATGCGGCAAACACAGCCAAAATCGCGCGTAACATTTACATCGCCCGCAGCTGACCAGGGTCGATTTTTTGCAAGCTGTACGACAAAGTGGCCGCGCCCATTTCCGGTGGCAATTGATTGGCCACCATCAGCACCACAGTCACTTCGCGCTGCTCATTGCCTGCCAAACTCATCGCGTTAAAACAAAAACATTCCAGTTTTTGCAATAAACCCGCTGCGCGTACCGGCGCAAAACTGGGTAGGGCGCGCAAATAAACCGTTTGATCCGATTCATTACGCAATAAAAACCGTGCCCTGACCTGCCCGCCCGCATGCGCGACCTGTACGCCGTCTAAAGCCTGCATCGTCACCGGTATTTCGGGCGCAACATTGACGTCAAACTCAACCCGCAAAGCCGCGCCTGCACTGGTTAAGCTGGCGTTGGCGCGATCGATGCCCAGAAACTGGCAAAACGCGGCATAAAAAGGCGAGAGGGCATAGCCAAAACCAAACATCAGCAAGGCCGCCAATGCCAATTTAAGCGCAAGGCGCTGGTTTTTTTGCTGCATTGAAATTACGCGGCTTTCCATATACCCATCCATGTATCGCCTAGTAAGCAATTTATCTATTAACCTTCAAACAGATACCCATAACTGCCGAAAGATGGCAAATACAAAAAACACCAAGGCCAATAGCAATAATTTCAGCGCGGTTTTTAGGTTTTGGCTCATCGCGCATCGCCCTCCTCTTCGTGCTCAACGGCCTGCGCAATCAGACCCCGACGCACTAGCTCGATATCAGGTGGCGATTCCCACGTGTGGTGCGGCGCTGGTGAAGCCACTTCCCACTCCAAAGTATTGCCGCCTTCCCAAGGTTTATCTGGTGCGGGCCCAACGCCACCGCGTATCGTGTGGATGACGTTATAAAAAAACAGTAGCTGGCCAAGGCCAAAGCAAAATGCACCAACGCTGGCCACCGCGTTAAAGTCGGTAAATTGCAGCGCGTAATCAGGTATCCGGCGCGGCATACCGGCCAGGCCCAAGAAATGCATTGGGAAAAACGTCACGTTGAACCACACGATCGACCACCAAAAATGCAGTTTGCCGCGCCCTTCGTGGTACATAAATCCAGTCCATTTCGGCAGCCAGTAATACACGGCGGCAAACAGGCTAAATAGCGCGCCGGCGACGAGCACATAGTGAAAATGCGCCACAACGTAATACGTATCCTGCATTTGCGTATCAATCGGCGCAATCGACAGCACCAGCCCCGAAAAGCCGCCGACGGTAAATAGGCAGACAAAGCCAATTGCAAACAGCATTGGCGTTTCAAACGTCATACTGCCCTGCCACATCGTAGCGATCCAGTTAAAGACTTTCACGCCGGTCGGCACGGCGATCAGCATGGTTAAAAACATAAAAAACAGCTGCGCCGTCGCTGGCATACCGACGGCAAACATATGGTGGCCCCAGACCATGAAGGACAAAATCGCGATCGAGCAGGTTGCGTAAACCATAGACACATAGCCAAACAGCGGCTTGCGGGCAAAAGTCGGAATAATTTGGCTAACAATCCCGAACGCGGGCAGCGCCATGATGTAGACCTCGGGGTGGCCAAAAAACCAGAAAATATGCTGGAACAGCACCGGATCGCCGCCACCTGCCGCGTTAAAGAAATGCGTGCCGAAATGCCGATCGGTCAGCAGCATCGTCACCGCGCCCGCCAGCACCGGAGCTACGGCAATCAGCAAATACGCGGTGACCAAAGACGTCCACGCGAAGAGCGGCATTTTCAGCATCGTCATGCCCGGCGCGCGCATATTCAAAATCGTCGTGATGATATTGATCGAGCCCATAATCGAGCTCAAACCGAGCAAGTGAATACTGAAAATCGCCAAATCCATCCCCATCCCCGCTTGCGCCGACAATGGCGGGTATAAAGTCCAACCGCCAGCTGGTGCGCCGCCAGGTACAAATAGCGAAATTAACAGCAAAGCCGCTGCGGGCGGCAGCAGCCAAAAGCTCCAGTTATTCATCCGCGCAAACGCCATATCGGGCGCGCCGAGCATCAGCGGCAACATCCAATTGGCCAAGCCAGTGAACGCGGGCATGATCGCACCAAACACCATAATGATGCCGTGCAAGGTGGTGAGCTGGTTAAAAAACTCCGGCTGCCAATACTGCATTCCGGGATGAAACAGTTCGGCGCGAATGCATAGCGCCATCACGCCGCCGGTAATAAACATCGCAAAAGCAAACCATAAATACAGCGTGCCGATGTCTTTATGATTGGTGGCATATAGCCAGCGCGCCCATCCAGCATGATGTTCAGCGCTATGCTCACTATGGGTATGTGGGTGTGCAAGGCTAGTCATCATTTGGCGCCTCGTGCTGTTTTAACTTCTTGCGGGTGAACGACATCGGCCTTATTGCCCCAGCTATTGCGCTCGTAGCTAATCACGGCGGCGATTTCAACGTCCGATAAGCTGGTCCACGCTGGCATCGCATTTTTGCCGTTGAGCACGATGTGCAAATGATTAGCCTTGTTGCCGCTGGCGATTTTCGACCCCGCCAGCGCCGGGAATGGGCCGCTGCCTTTGCCATCGGCTTGGTGGCAAGTTTGGCAATTGGCTTCATACACTTGGCGGCCACGCGTGATTAAATCGGCGTCGCTCCACACTTTATTTGGGTCGTCCTGCTGCGCTTTGGCGCGCGCTTGCTGCTCGGCAATCCATTGTTTGAAATCGGTTTCGCTGACCACTTTCACCACAATCGGCATAAACGCATGGCCTTTACCGCACAGCTCAACGCATTGGCCACGATAAGTCCCAATTTTGTCGGCCTTAAACCAAGTATCACGAATAAAGCCGGGAATCGCGTCTTGCTTCACGCCAAACGCGGGCACGCCCCAGCTATGAATCACATCGTTTGCCGTTGTTAAAATGCGAATTTTTTGCCCGACGGGGACGACGAGTTGATGATCAACTTCGAGTAAATAATGCTCGTTCTTGCTACTTTCTTGGCCATTGTGGTTATCAATTTGCGCCTGCGGCGTGGCAAGTTTGCTTTTAAAACCGAAGCCATAATCGAGGTATTCATACGCCCAAAACCATTGAAAACCGGTCGCTTTAATCGTCATCGCCGCGCCACGGCTGTCTTTTTGCGCCAGCACCACACTCGCGGCAGGCCAGGCCATGCCGAGCAAAATCAGCGCGGGGATCAAGGTCCATAAAATTTCAACGGTGGTGTTTTCATGAAAGGGTTTGGCATCGTGCCCTAGCGATTTGCGGTGGCGTAAAATCGCGTAAAACATAAAGCCAAAAACGACCACAAAAATGATCAAAATAATGATCATTAAATAGCTGTGCAGCCCTTCAATTTGCCAAGCAATCTGGCTGGCTGGGGGTTGGAAAGTCCAAAACTCCCCTTCCGCTTTGGCCAGCTGCGTGCAGCCCGCCAAACCGATTAACCCTAGTCTTGCTCTTCCCAGCATCGCTGCACCCCGCTAGCCACTGTGTTTCTTTACGCTAGCAAACTTTTCAGCTTTCTCAAGGATTCCAAGTTATTGATTTATAAAGACTAAAATTGTGCGTCGCAACAAAGCCGTCTATCGGATCAACAATCCAATAAATGCCAAAACAGTCTAACAAGAACTATTACCATCCTTTCAGGGAGAAGGATCATGGACATGCACCTTTCCGAATTGGATCAACACTTTACGATTCCAAAGACGCGCAAAGTCGGCGCAGATCGGCCTATCGCTTGGCTAAAAATGGGAATGGCCGATTTATTGCAACACCCGGGCCCTAGCCTCACCTACGGCGGCATCGTTACCGTGGTGGGTTGGTTGATGCTTTCCATGGTCGACCCGAACGGGCACTTTTTCGCAACCTTGGTTACCGGCTTTTTATTATTGTCGCCACTGGCTGCGGCGGGGATTTACGAGCTAACGAGCGAGCGCGAAGAAGGTCGTGAAACTTCATTTATGCAGTCATTGCACGATATGGGTAAAAACCTGAGCCAGATTGCATTTTTGGGTGTGATTCTGGGCATGGTGGCGATTGCGTGGGAACGCGTTTCGGCGATTTTATTTGCTCTGCTATACGGTGGGCAAGTACCTGCCGGAACATCAATTATCAGCGCACTGACAGGCGAATACCTCAACTTCACCTTGGTTTGGGTCGCCGCGGGTTTTGTGCTGGCTTGCTTTGTATTTGCATTGTCTGCCGTCTCGATCCCGATGCTGGCCGATCGCGAAGTAGATAGCGTCACCGCCATGATGACCAGCTTGCGCGCCGTGGCCGAAAACATCGGCACCATGGTCGTGTGGGCAGCCTTGATCGTTACCCTCACCGCGATTGGTTTTGCTACCTATTTAATTGGCCTCGTCGTGATCTTCCCGCTCTTGGGGCACGCCACTTGGTATGCGTACAAAGAGATGGTTGAATAGTCGCAACCCCTATTCACTGCATCTCCAAAAGCCAGACAGCGCACAGCGTGCCTTGTCTGGCTTTTGTCTGATTGGGCTTGGGCTTAATTAAGCATTTGGCTTTGCTCGGGCGCAGCAAACCAATGAGCGAGAAAGTCGACCAAGGCCTTCACCTTCGCCGGTTGTGGCAAACGTTGCGGATAAATCATATACATCGGCAATCCGCGCAATTGATACTCGGGCAATACACGTATCAGTCGCCCCGCGGCCACGTCGCCTGCCACTAAATAGCCCGGCAAACGCGCCACACCTGCGCCGAGCAAAGCAAAATTGCGAATCAAGGCGTAATCATTGGCCTGAAATGGCGCAGAAACAGTCACGCTAAACAGTTGCCCATCGCGCGTCATCTCCCACACTTGCGCCTGCGCGAAATGGCTATTGAGTAAGCACGGTACCTGCGCCAAATCGGCCACTTGCGCTAGCGGCGGCTGCGCTGCCAAACATTCAGGCGTTGCCACCAACCAATCGTGCACCATCGCCAAAGGGCGACAAATAAGCCGCTCAGGTGGCGGCAAATTGGCGCGGATTGCTAAATCGTAGCCTTCGGCTTCTAAGTCGCGCGGCACGGTGGATAAATCCAATTCAATACTGAGCAGCGAATATTGCGCACGAAATGCCAGTAAAGCCTTGGCCATAAACACCCCACCAAAACTGGTCGGCACCGTGATGCGCAAATGCCCCGCGATCGTTTGCCGCTGTTCGGCCAATTCCAATTGCGCCGCTTGCAGCCGCGCCTGCCAATCTTGGCAATGCGCCAGATACAGCTTGCCCGCTTCGGTCAAATGAAGACGCCGCGTGGTGCGATACAACAATTGCGTACCCAGCGCGTGTTCCAGTTGCTGAATTTGTTTGCTCAGCAAGGCTTTTGAAACGCCCAACGCTTGGGCCGCCTTGGTGAAACTGCCGTGCTGCATCACGGCGGCAAAAGCCATTGCCCACGGCCAATGTTGCTGCAGTTGTAGCCAGTCCGTCATATTGTTTCCAATAGGTAAACAATGAGTCCATTTCTAGCTAGTTTATCGCCAAATTGCACCGCATTACCATTGATTCATGAATAACACGGAGCAAGGAGCTACACCATGAAAATTCTACTGATCGGCGCCAATGGAACCATAGGCCAAGCGGTACACCAAGAACTCGCAGCGCGGCACGACATCATTACCGCTGGGCGCAATAGCGGCGATATTCGAGTGGATTTAAAAGACTTTGCCAGCGTGCAGGCGATGTATGCCCAAGCCGGGGCGGTGGATGCGGTGATTTCCGCCGCGGGCAATGTGCATTTTGGTACGCTCGCCGACATGAGCCCCGAGCTAATGGGCATCGGTTTGGCTGATAAATTAATGGGGCAAGTGAATTTGGTATTGGCAGGCCAACACCTACTCAATGATGGAGGCAGTTTCACGCTGATTACTGGCGTACTGACTCACGACCCCATCGTGTACGGTAGCAATGCCAGCCTCGTTAACGGCGGGCTTGAAAGCTTTGTGCGTGCAGCGGCGATCGAATTGCCGCGTGGCTTGCGCATCAACGCGATTAGCCCCAGCGTTTTGATCGAATCGCTCCCCAGCTACGGCCCATACTTCCGCGGTTTTGAACCCGTCGCCGCCGCCAAAGTAGCGCGCGCCTTTAGCAAAAGCGTAGAAGGCCAACAAACTGGGCAGGTGTATAACGTTGTAGGCTAGATATTATCTAGTGTTCAGACATATACATAAAGGGTTGCATAGCAAGCAGCCCTTTTAAAATACTCAACAAAAGCGCTCCAGCATGATTGCTTCGCTCGGTCGTGTAAGCTCTGCGGTTTAATCGCCGTGCATATCGGGATGAGCGTGGGTCAACGCATTTATCCCGATGGCTGATTCAACAAGCTAAACCCCCGCATTCAATAACACAACCGCCAATCCGAAAAACGCGTCCTGCTAAGCAATCACCCAAGGTGAGTATAAGCTTAGCAACTATAAACTAGAGTTAGATGCGGATAGAGAGGGATCATCATGCGCTATTTGGTTCTGCTCATTGGTTTAATTGTTTCGCTGCACACCTCTGCAACGGGGCCAACTTGGCGCACAGCCGCAGAAGAAGACTCCATCTTAAAGTGGAAAACACCAAAGGAAGGTTTTTGCCCAGCTTTATTTGCTTTATTAAATAAAGAAGGCCAAACCATTGAATATGTACCCGAATTTGTGCCCCAGAAACGCATCGAATACTGGATCAAATCGGGTGAGCTCGACTTAATGTGTGGTCTGGCAAAAACAGAAGCCAGAGAGCAGAGCTATAGCTTTATTAATATCCCAATTTATCGCCAAGATTATGTGCTCGTTGCCCGTCGAGATGATCCCGTATCGCCCAAATCTTGGGATGAAATCAAAGCAATGGGTAAAGATGCCATTATTTTATTAAATCGGGACGGTCCTTTTGTTAGCTATTTACAAAAAATAGGCGTCACGCATGTGGATTCCGAAGCGATTGATATTGAGGCTAATTTTCGCAAACTCATGGCTCATCGCGGTCGTTACACCTTTCACGCTCATCGGGTGGCACTTAAAACGATGAAAGACATGCAACTCCAAAATGAGCTGCGCATTATTTATCCACCGCTTGATTCGGTGCCGTTTTACCTCCTAGTTGGCAAGCACATTTCGCTGGAGCGACAAAAAGCGCTAGAAAATGCACTATCGCAATTAGAGCGCAAAGGCGAAACCCAAAAACTAGCCAAGGAATGGTTTACCGTCACGCCTTGAGCATCGAGTCTGATTCAAAGTCAAAATAAAAAGGGCTGCAAATGCAGCCCTTTTTTAATGCAGCAAACTTTAAGTAGTGTTTAGCGCAAATCGAAGCGATCCAAGTTCATTACTTTGACCCAAGCGGCGACGAAATCATTGACGAATTTTTGTTGCGCGTCGCTTGCTGCGTACACTTCGGCCAAGGCGCGTAATTGCGAGTTTGAACCGAACACCAGATCAACCGTCGTGGCAGTCCATTTTTGCTGGCCGGTTTTGCGATCTGTACCGACTAGCACACCGGCGGCGTCCGATTTTTTCCATTGCGTATTCATATCGAGCAGATTCACAAAGAAATCATTGCTCAATACGCCAGCTTGCTGCGTGAATACGCCGTGCGCATTTTGGCCGATATTCAAGGCACGCAAACCACCGATCAGCACCGTCATTTCTGGCGCGCTCAGGGTCAACAATTGCGCTTTGTCGATCAATAGTTCGGCCGCGTACGCTTCCAAACCTGCTTGGGCGTAATTACGGAAACCATCGGCTTTGGGCTCGAGTACGGCAAATGATTCAACGTCGGTTTGCTCGGCAGACGCATCCATCCGGCCGGCGCTAAATGGCACCGTAATGCTGTGACCCGCTTTTTGCGCCGCCGTTTCAATCGCCGCACCACCCGCCAACACGATCAAATCGGCCAACGATACTTTTTTGCCCGACGTTTGCGCCGCGTTAAATTCATTCGCAATCGCTTCGAGTTTGGCGATAACCACTTGCGTGCCTTGGTTCGCCGCCCAATCTTTTTGCGGCGCCAAGCGAATCCGCGCACCATTCGCGCCGCCGCGTTTATCGCTGCCGCGGAAAGTCGACGCCGAAGCCCAAGCAGTGGCAACCAATTGCGACACGCTCAAACCCGATGCCAATACTTTGGCTTTCAGTTGCGCGATGTCTGCGTCGTCGACCAATGCGTGGTTAACGGCTGGAATCGGGTCTTGCCAGATCAATTCTTCTTTCGGCACCAATGCGCCCAAGTAACGCGCACGTGGGCCCATATCGCGGTGCGTTAATTTAAACCAAGCACGGGCAAAGGCATCGGCAAATGCTTGTGGGTCTTGGTGGAAACGACGCGAAATTTTTTCAAATGCTGGGTCAAAGCGCAGCGACAAATCTGCCGTTGTCATCATCGGTGGATGTTTTTTGCTTGGATCGTGCGCATCCGGAATCATGTGTTCTGGTTTCACGTTCTGCGCCACCCATTGATGTGCGCCCGCTGGGCTCTTCGTCAACGCCCATTCGTAGCCGAACAGCATATCAAAGTAGCCATTATCCCAAGTCGTTGGGTTGGGTTTCCACGCGCCTTCGATCCCGCTGGTCGTCGTGTGTACGCCTTTGCCGCTGCCCAATTGGTTGATCCAGCCCAAGCCTTGCGCTTCAATCGGCGCAGCTTCTGGCTCTGGGCCGACCAAAGTTGGGTCGCCCGCGCCGTGTGCTTTACCAAAGGTGTGACCACCCGCAACCAAGGCGACGGTTTCTTCGTCGTTCATCGCCATGCGTGCGAAAGTATCGCGCACGTCACGGCCTGAAGCGACTGGGTCTGGGTTGCCGTTCGGACCTTCTGGATTTACATAGATCAAGCCCATTTGCACTGCGGCCAGCGGATTTTCCAGTTGGCGATCGCCTGAATAGCGCTCATCCCCCAACCAAGTTTTTTCTACGCCCCAGTAAATGTCTTCTTCTGGCGCCCAAATGTCTTCGCGACCGCCGGCAAAGCCAAAGGTTTTAAAGCCCATTGATTCGAGCGCAACATTGCCCGCCAAAATCATCAAATCGGCCCAAGAAATTTTACGGCCGTATTTTTGTTTAATTGGCCACAGCAAGCGGCGCGCTTTATCCAAGTTACCGTTATCGGGCCAGCTATTGAGTGGCGCAAAACGCTGGTTGCCGGTACCGCCACCACCACGGCCATCGCTAGTGCGGTAAGTACCGGCCGAGTGCCACGCCATGCGGATCATCAAGCCACCATAATGGCCCCAATCGGCTGGCCACCAGTCTTGCGAATCGGTCATCAATTCGCGCAGATCTTTCGTTAGCGCGTCCAGATCCAGCGTTTTAAATTCTTCGGCATAGTTAAAGCTCTCGCCCATTGGATTGGATTGGCTAGAGTGTTGATGCAAGATATTGAGCTTGAGTTGATTCGGCCACCAATCGGCGTTGGACGGCGCTGCGGCCTGAACATTTTTAACGCCACCGTGGGCGAATGGGCATTTAGATTCTTGAGTCATTTTGCTACTCCTGCACTAGAACTGTGATGGGTTTACTGTAGAGTGAGATCGCAATAAGAGCTAATTGCATTTCATAATTGATTCGATAGCCTGTGCCCTATCGGCAGAGGCTAGCCATTTGATTATGAATAAAAAAATCAGATGCCTGCCCAAACAAGACATTTGGGCAGTACATCAAATATAACAATTTGTAATGATTACCCTTCCAATTAGACCAAATAGATATTTAGTTCACAATGTACTATTACGCGCTTGATCAAGCACTTAGCGATGAATTTAAACTCGGCGATTGCTGATTAATATTAAACACAGCAAAATACCTGTGAAATTTTAATGACAGCCAAAGAGCCTTTGCCGATGAAGCCCTTCCTGATTGCGAGCGCGTTTTCACTGCTGTACGCACAGCCTATTTTTGCCGCATCAGTCGATCAAGTCAGCCCAGAAAGCCAAGGGCTTAGCTCGGCCAAATTGGCCAAAATGCTGACTTATTTGCAGACGCCGGGCACCAATGTCGATAGCGTCATCGTCGCCCGCAACGGCCAGATCGTGCTGGAAACCTACGCCGCGCCCAACCGCGGCGACATCGTGCATCAGGTCAATTCAGTAACAAAAAGTGTGATGTCGGCCTTGCTCGGGATTGCGATTGGCGAGGGTAAATTGAAATTGAGCAACACAGTCGCCGACATCCTGCCGCAGTATGCGAATTTGCCAAATGGCAAAACCCTAACAGTTGAGAAATTGGCCAGCATGTCGACCGGCGTTGAGTGGGACAGCGAATTCTTTGGCGGTTTGAACGACTGGGGCAAAGTGCGCGAGGCGGACGATTGGATCAAAGCGTATTTAAGCTACCCGATTAATCCCGATAAAGTCGGTCAATTTAACTACAACAGCGCCGAATCAGATCTGCTCGGCGCATTGATTAGCGCCGCGACGGGTATGCCATTGGCCGACTACGCCGAAGCCAAACTGTTTAAGCCGCTGGCGATCAAGAACACGCGCTGGGTGCAATTGCGCGATGGTCGCTACGGTGGCGGGCGCGGCTTGTATATCTTGCCGCGCGATATGTTGAAATTTGGCGAGCTCTATCGCCAACAAGGTCAATGGCAGGGTAAGCAAATTATTCCTCAGCAATGGGTAGCCTATAGCACCGAAAAACGGGTCGGCACTGGCAGTAAGTTTTCGTTTATTCCAGCCTACGGCGCACAATGGTGGGTGGGTAATGGTTGGTATGCCGCGATGGGCTGGGGTGGGCAAACGATTGCGGTCTTTCCGAAAGAAAACATCACCATGGTGATGACGGCCAAAAACCAGCTCAATGAAATGAATGCGATCGGGCTTGATCAGCTGCATCAGCGCTTTTTACAAAGCGATGCATCAGCCGCCAGCGATCCAGCAGCCAAGCAACAATTAGCACAGCAGATCAGCCAATTTGAAAAAGGCACTGCGGCAAGCACTTTGCGCTCACCGCTGGAAAAGAAATTGCACAATAAATCGATCCGCTTTAATGATTTCTGGCTATCTAAAATCAAATTCACGCTGGATAAAGACCAAGCAGTCATTGAATATCGCAACAGAGAGACGCCACAAGATAGCGAAAAAATTTCAACTGGTTTTGCAGGTGATTGGAAATACTCCACCTATCAATATCCAGTCAACGATGAATGGCGCAAGTCGGCACCCAACAGCCAATACGCATCGCGGATGCAATGGCTAGATCAAACGACGCTGTTGATCGAACACTTCCCCCCTGAGGAATACACGCACTACAGCCTGAAATTAAAATTTAAAGGCGAGCAGGTGTATGTGGAAGATAGCCCGTGGGCGAATGTGGACGAGGGAATTCTGGAATAGCCTTAGCGACTAGCAAGATGCCTAATTTAACGCTTGAATACACCGCGAACCTCAGCGATTTTGACGCGGTCAAAAATCTGGCCAGCCTGAATCAATACCTGATTGAGACTGGCCTATTTAAAGAAATTGAAATCAAAAGCCGCGCAATCGCCTTGCACGATTTTCGGATTGGCGGGTCTGCGCAAAACAGCGCTTTTGTTCATGCTACGCTGTCGATTTTGCGCGGCAGAAGCGTTGAAACGCGGCGCGAATTATCTGAGGGCCTGCTCCAAACATTGGCATCACATAACGATTGGAGCGCGACCATCAGCACCCAATTGCGGACAGAAATTCGCGAAATTGATCAGGATACGTATTGCGGTTTGACCGTAGGATCTGCGCACATTGCCAACACCATTCGCTCATAGCCTATATCATGGGTATATAGACAAAGCCTAACCTCATCAAGGTCCAAATAGAAATACCCCTACCGATATTGACGGCAGGGGTCATTTGAAATTGACACAACCAGATTTATTTCACGCCCACCATCGCCGTGGTGTTATTGCCCAAACTCGTCGTAGGCAATTGGCCATTCCATTTCTCGATCCACAACGTTTGGTTTTTCACTTGCGCGGCTTCGGCGCCGTATTTTTTAATCGCCTCACCAACGACTTCCAGCGCTTTGGCGTCACCTTCCGCCTCGGCGATTTTCGCCTCGGCCTTACCTTTCGCTACCGCTACCGCGTTGGCTGCATCGGCTTGGTTTTTGCGCAGCAAGGCTTCTGATTGCAGTGCTTCTTGCGTGGCTTGAATCTTGGCGTTGATCGCACTTTGAATATTCGGCGGCAAGCGCATTTCGTTTACAAAACCAAATTGCTCAACGACGATGCCGTACTGATTCATTTCCTGATTAATCTTGCCGCGCACTTGTTCGGCTAGGCGTATCTTACCGCCGGCAAGTAAACCTTCCGCATCGTACGCTGTGCCGTAACTATTGAGCGCGTTACGAATCGCATTGCGGATAATCTGGCTGGTGATTTCCTCGTAACCACGTTTGTATTTCTGGTACAGCACTGGCGCTTTGCTCGAATCAATGCTGTACGAAATACTGATATCCGCGTTGATCACGACACCCGACGCGACCTGAAAATTCATCGACTCATCGGTTGGCGAGCCTTCCGATTTTGATTGCGTCCACGTGTAGGTTTGCGTAAACGTCGGAAATTCGACGACGCTGGTACCGATGCCGATAATATGCCAACCGCTGGATAAGGGCACCGGCTCCACCTTGCCGTCGATGCGGTTAAATTCAACGCCCACATGGTTTGCCGCCACCGAAGCCACAAAAGCATTCACGGCAAAACCCAAACCGACCAGCGCGGCAACACCACCAACGATACGAATATCGCGTAATCCGTTCATTTTCCTCTCCTAGCATTTTGATTGTCTGCGTGCCGCCCAGTGCGTCGGCCACGAAGATCAGTCTATGCCAATGGTTTAAAGAGGACTATTCGGCTTACTCGAAGCAATCGTCAGGTTTTTCCAAACAATAATTCGATGAAAAATAATTTAATATTTGCTTACTTGTGGCGTTAGAATATGAAAAATTCAACGGGTCACGATAATGAAAAAATGCCTTAGCCTCGCATCTTTGTGCCTACTGAGCGCTTGCGCCAGCATTCCGCCACAAAGCGTTTCGCAAATGGAAAAACTGATTGATCAACAATTAGCGCAGATTCCGGAAGGGGTTGCGGGCAAAAAAGAGGCCTTCTTACTCGTTGTCGCAGGTTTTGATGAACCCGCTGTTTTTAGTAATGAGCTGCATTTAGCCGCAACAAAAATTGGTGGCGCGTTTAATGTGCAAAATCGCATTCTGCGCTTGAGCAATAATCGTAAAGATGCGGAGACACTGCCACAGGTCAGCCCATTTATGCTCAAGCTAGCCATTCAAAAGCTGGCTAACAAAATGAATTTAGACGAGGATTTATTTGCCATTTACCTCGTTTCACACGGTTCCAAACAAGGCCTCGCGCTAAAACGCGGAACAGATCAACCCGTATTGTCGGAAGTTGTAGGCTTGCAAGATGCGTTTGAGCAGGCTGGCGTGCAATGGCGCGCGGTATTTGTTTCGGCCTGCTATTCAGGTGTTTATCACGACAGCCTGAAAGGCGACAAAACACTGATCATGACCGCGGCTGACGCCGAAAATACATCATTTGGCTGCGGCTTTGGCTATAAATACACGTATTTTGGCCGCGAATTTCTGGATGATCGCGACTTTTCGCAACCCATCGACTGGTCTGCGATTTACCTAGATACCACTCGCAAGATCAAAAGGCGCGAAAGCCTAGCTGGCATCCGCCCATCGAATCCTCAGTTTGCCATGGGCGACGCAATGGCCAATTACCTAAAAAATTGGCCATCACTCGACATCGCAAAACAGCCCTAAGCAAATCGCCGCGGATTACTTATTTTGCTTGCACCACTTCAATCGTTTCACCCAAGGCAGAAACGACCATGCCAGCGCGGATTTTGGCGGTTTTGCGCGTATCAACTTGGCCATCGACCTGCACGTCACCTGCGGCAATCATCATTTTCGCGATGCCGCCCGACGGCGCGATGGCAACGGCTTTCAGTAAATCGCACAGCGCGATGTGTTCGTGGCGTAATTCAAAAACATGCTTAGCCATTTTGCCTCCTTAAGGGTATATAAACACAAGCCTTTATCAGAAAGGCTTTTAATAAGATACAAGCTTGGGTATAGGGGCAAATTAGACCGCCATCAAGCCCAACCCTTGCTTAGCGATCAATTGCGCCGTTTCATACAGCGGCAAGCCCATCACGCCGGTGTAGCTGCCTTCCAGATGCGCGACAAACAAACCGCCAACGCCTTGAATACCGTACGCGCCGGCCTTATCCATCGGCTCGCCGCTAGCAACGTAGGCTGCGATTTGCGCCGCGCTTAAAGGTGCAAACGTCACGCGGCTGATATTAAGCATCGTCTCAACGCCGCTTTCAGTGCGCAGCGCCAAGCTCGTCATCACTTCATGCGTGCGGCCCGAGAGCTTTTGCAGCATTGCCGTCGCGTCGGCGGCGTCGAGCGGTTTGCCTAAAATTTCATCGCCCAACACCACCGACGTGTCGGAAGCCAACACCGGTTTCAGTGCCAAGCCCATGTCCTGCAAATGGCGCCAGCCCGATTCTGCTTTTTCGACCGCCATGCGGATCACATAATCGCGTGGGTTTTCATTGGTCAACGGCGTTTCATCAATCGGCGCGGCAATGCGCTCGAAAATCACGCCGGTTTGCGCCAGCAATTCTTTACGGCGTGGGCTGCCGGAAGCCAGATAGAGTTGGGTCATGTTAGTCCTTAGCACGATTGCGCTCGCAATAAAGCGTAGCGAAAAGATCGAAGACAAGGCAAAAAATCATGAAAAACCGGAATTTACATCAAGTAAATGAGGATTTTGAATGATTTTTTAACGCCGTATTCGAACTTTGCAGCCGCTTTATTCGCGGTGATAGGGATGGTTATTGAGAATAGATACCGCCCGATACAGCTGCTCGGCCAGCATCACGCGCACCATGCCGTGCGGCAGCGTCATCGCCGACAGTTGCAGCAATTGATCGGCACGCTGCTTGATTTTTGGGTCGAGCCCGTCGGTGCCGCCGATGATAAACACCGTTTCGCGGCCGTCGATTTGCCATTGCTTCATGTTTTCAGCCAGCTTCATCGTCGTCCAGTTCGCGCCGCGCTCATCCATCGCCAATACGCGCGCATCATGAGGGATCGCGGCCAAAATACGCTCGGCTTCTTCGGCCATCACCTGCTGCGGCGTGCGTGCGCTGATGCGTTTATCAGGCTTGAGCTCGGTCAGCGTCAGCGCAAAATCGCGCGGCATGCGCTTGGCAAATTCGTTGTAGCCTTCAGAAATCCAATCGGGCATTTTGTGGCCGACGGCGATGATATTCAGTTTCATAGCAAATGGTCTGGATGCAGTGATAGCGATGGTAACAGAATGCGCACAGCAAAATAAAAATGGCTCACCTGAGCGGTGAGCCATTAATGGGTATATCTCTATTAATTAATTATTAGCTAACCCATCGAGCAATACCTAGCAGGTATTATTCAGTACGGCCACTGGTAACGCGTTCGCGGCCGATTTTCCACTTGCCGCCTTCTTGCACCAGCTCCAAGGTTTTTTGCACCGTGTCGCTGTAGTCTTTCGACGTGTAGTGCTGGGTAAATGTCACTTCACCGCGCTCTTTGCCACTCATCGCGCAAGTTTGGTTTTCCAGTTTCAACGTGATCGCGCCTTCTTTGCTCACACGGCTACGACGTTTCGCTTCCCAATCGGAACGGGTGCGGCCACCGCTGGCTTCGAATTTCTGCGCGTAGAATCCCAAATAGGTATCAAGCTGTTTGCCTGACCAAGCCGCTGACCAGTTGCCGACCAAATCGGTAATCGCTTTATCGCATGTGCCAGCAGTTGGTGCCGGGGTGACTTCTGGTGTTGGCACTGGAGTAGCCGCACGCGGTGGTCGAGCAGCCATTGCCGCATCACGGTCAAGTTTGACGCTTTCGATCATGGCTCCTGAACACGCAATGCGCTCGTCATCGGTGATGTTGTCACCAAGATCGTCTTCTGGACCAGTGCTCTCCAGCGGTGCGAGTTGCAGGGCCGCAAGCAATTGATGCGTTTGCGCCAGCACGCGGGCGTGCGACAGCAAATAATCGTAATCGCCTTTTACCACTGCGATTTTGGCTTCAAACAACTCGTTTTCAGTATCGAGCACATCGAGCAATGAACGTTGGCCGATATCAAACTGGCGGCGGAAGGCATCGCGCGATTTTTCGGTTGCCAGCGCGTGTTGATCCAAGTAACCCAACTGTTCTTTCAAGCGGAACGTATCATTCCACGCAATTTGCGTGGTTTGGCGAATATCACGACAGGTTTTATCGCGCATTTCATACGCAATATTTAATTGCTCGGCGTATTGGCTGGCACGCGCTTTGGTCGCACCACCACGGAACAGGTTGTAATTCATCACCAACTGCACCGCGCCGTCTTTGTAGCTGCCGTCGATATTGTCGCGATTCCAATCTAAGCCTTGGCTAGCACGCAATTCAAACGTGGGGTAGTAATCGCTTTTCTTGTTTTCAGCATCGGCCCGCGCAGCGCGAATATTAAAGACGCTAGCTTTAAATTGCGGATTATTGCCCAATTGCGATTTCAATGCCGCCGCATCAGCAGGCATATTGCGGGCAAAGCCAGCGGGCTTGCTCATTTCCGCGTCTGGCACAGCGCCAGTTAAGCGCTCGTAACGCGCCGAAACATCGTGCAGATTCGACGCTTGCGTTAGCCAATTTGATTCAGCCAACGCCAAACGACCGGTTGCCGTTTCCAAATCGACTCGGCGACCAACACCCGCGTTCACGCGCTCGGCGATTTGATCGTAAGTTTCTTTGTGGATGGCATAGTTTTCTTTGGCCAAGCTCACCAGCTCGCGATAACGCAGCACATCAAGATAAGCGTTCACCGTTTCCAGCGCTGCCATATCGCTGGCTGCAAGTAATTCGTAATACCGAGTGAGTTTGCCATAACCTAAACGGCGCACTTCGCTTTGCGTTGCAAAGCCATCAAACAGCATTTGGCGCAGTTCTAAATTCACCCCGTAATGATTAAAAGAGGTATCGCCTTTATTCGGAAATGGGCGCTCTTGCTTCTCTAAGCCGGTATACCCATTCAAATCAACGCGTGGGTAGTAATTGCCTTTAGCCGCATTTTGTTCTTCGCCAGAGGCTTTGTACTGCAACCATTTGGCACGAACTTCAGGGTTTTTAAGGATGGTTTGTTCAACCGCATCTTTCATGCTGGTTGCAGCAAAGCTAGCAGAAGTCGTCGCTGCCAACATCATTAGAACTAGGTGTTTAATTTTCATCCTGAACCTTCATTAGAACGCGCTAAATTACAGAATATTAACGATATTTTTCATTAAAACTACTTTTAGCGCGCAAGTGTATCTTGTTTTTGCCCAATTGGCATAGCCATCATGCTGACTTACCTCAGAATACTGAGGTAAGTCTGCTAGTTGACGCTATAAGGCCATTAATCGGTAATTAATTTGCCATTTTTGAGCAGATCCGCAATGATCGCCTGATCATTTCCTGCAGTCGTTAAATCAACGCCTTGCAGGGTAATAACCTGATCTTCTTTTGTCGTCCAATTGCTACCGCTAAACTCACCCTTGCTGCTGATATGCACAATGGTATCGCTACCTGATTTTTCAAAATGCAAGTATTGCGTCAAGGTTCCGCTGTTTTCGCCTTGGAGTAGGTCACGCAAATCTAGCGAATCTACCTCGCCTGCAGCATTGCCGGACTTCGCATTATTGAAATCCATAATGATGTCACGGGCAGGAGCTCCGGCCGTACCTTGGTCGCCCAAGGTCCATTTAAATACATCCGAACCCGCATCGCCACGCAACACATCATTGCCAGCACCGCCGACCAGTAGATCTTTGCCATCTCCGCCACGCAATGCATCGTTATCCAAGCCACCAAAAAGCTTATCATCGCCCGAATTACCATACAGCACGTCGGTGCCGCCTTCACCAAACACCACATCATCACCAGAACCCGCATTAGAATAATCGGCGATATTCTGTGTTGGCGTCGAAATAGATGTCAGGCTGGTATTTGAGGTGTCGACCAACGCACTTTCACTATCGGTCGTCATCACGGTCAAGCCCAGCAAGGTAGCTTGAGTCACACTTGGATTGGCACTATTAGGTAGCGTTTCACCCATATAGATAAGATCGTTACCAGCGCCACCCTCAACGTGATCATTGGAGGCACCAGCAAAGAACACTTGGCTAGTACTTTCAGTATCCACAAGGCTGGCCGTTGGCTTGCTAACAACATTGCCATACATATCTTTAACGGAATCTCCAGCCTGCAAGGATGCATAAATCGTCTTCCCAGCCTGACTCTCACCCCACATCACGGTAATTTGGTCGTTCAAATCACTGCCACCAATCACATCTTTTGCAGGTACAACTTGAATGTACCAATCAGCTGTATCAAAGCCGCCATATCCATCAGAGATGGTGTAAGTCACTTTTGCGGTCCCCACAAAACCTGCAGTCGGTGTAAAGGTCAGCGATCCGTCGGCATTGACTTTCACCGTGCCATTGCTGGCGGTCGGTACACCTGAAATGCTCAACTTGTCGCCCTGCAAATCAGTATCATTGCCCATGACGTTAAACGTAACCGCCTGCCCTACGCGCGCGTAGGTGTAGTCATCCACTGCAATTGGCGCCGTGTTATAGCGCGGTGGGATTACATTTAGCGTTAATACGCTATTTGACGTATCTTTGTCGCCATCATTATCAATCAGTGTATAGCCAAATTTCTCCTGCGCATTGGCTGTTAGGTTAGTCGGCGGCGTATACGTGTATTTACCATCATCCATGTCTACGACAAAAAGGCCACCCAACGCTGTATTGATTTTGAGTACATGCGTGACAGCATCAAACGTGAATTTTGTTCCTGGAGCAGAAGTCAAAATCGAATTGCTGCTGGTATCAAACGTGAATTTGAAACCATCGACCGATACATCGTTAATATGTCCACCATCGGCACCAAACAAGCTAGATGCACTACCACTTACCGCGATCTGACCTGAAGATGGCGTCAAGACTGTATCACGCAAAATCGGCGGCAATTGAGACAAGTCAGTGACAATAATCGAATTGGCCTCACTGCCTGTACCAGCGCCGTTATAAGCAATTGGATCCAGATTGCTACCAGACACACCAGAACCCAAACCAATTGCCAACGAATTGATATCCTTGCTATTGAGGAAGTTAGTCCAAGCAGTAATTTCGCTTCCTACAATACCATTGCTACCGGTTCCGTTGTTCTCAGTAGGTACGCCATCAGAGAAGAAGTACGCAACATTCTGCCCCCCTTGCAATTTACCTGCGTCATCAAAACGACTGGTCACTTGCTGCAATGCGGCATCGTAGTCAGTATTGCCACCTGCAGTTAGACCTGCAAGCAGGGTTTTGGCCTCTGTTGCACTGATCCAGGTTGAGTTTCCTCTAACAGTGGCATTGCTGCTAAACGTGACCAGCATAACTTTAACGTCGCCCACATTGTCATAATCATTGATCAACTGGGTCAGCGCCTCTTTAGCCACCTGCAGACGTGTCTTGCCTGAAATTCCGCTAGAATCGGTCATGCTTGCAGAGATATCCAGCGTCAGTACGAGATTGGTGCTGATATATGGCATCTGAACATCAACAGTCTGACTAACACTGACTGGCGCATCATCCTCTACATTCACAGTCAGAGTACCACTTCCAATATTCACACCATCAGAAGCTCTTACACCCACATTGAAGGATTTAACATCTTCAACACCTGCGTTCGCATGATCAATTGGGCCTGACAAAGTCACATTGTACTGACCTGAATTATTGATCGTAATGGTAGCGATAACTGTACCTCCGACAGAGCCCACCAAAGTCTGCGTCCCATTACCTGACCACGTGATAGCCTGACCATTGGAAGTTAACGCTTCAGTTGGCTGCAGCAAAGTCACAGAGAGTGAATTGCCATCTGCATCCGCCATAGCAATCGTGCCAGAGCGCGACACCAAGTCCGTGGTATCCGAAGTACCGCTGGTGTCTTTCAAACCATTACTCAAGCCTTCTTCAGACACTGTTGCCGAGCCATTACTTACTGTCGGCACATTAAGATTTACGGCATAACCTTCTGTGTCGCTGGCTGAACCCGTATTGCCCGCCGCATCAGTCGTCGTCACCGAGGCATCAATCGTGCGATCTGCATCCGCCGCCAAATCCGCGCCCGGTACGTTGATGCTAAACACATTGCCTGTCGTTACCAGACCGGTGAAGGTTTTGTTATTGATCGTCAGTGTGACCGTGTCACCCACTTTGGCATCACCACCAACGCGACCTGTCACCACAATCGTCTGTGCTGCTTCCGCCGCATTGATGATGTCATCCGCGGTGATATTGGCATCGAGTGTGATGGTTGGTACTGGCGCCTTCGTATCTACCGGCACGTTGTCGCTACCCGGTCCACCCGCATTGCCTGCTAAGTCTGTGTATGACTTATCTTTCACTGCAACGCTGCCAGTCCCTTCAAAGCCCACTGTCGGTGTGAATGTGGCCGTCCACGTTTTACCACCGTCGGCCGTCACCATGCCGCTAATTGCGCCGCCTGTTACTGTTAGGTCGCTGGCATCAAAACCCATCACTTTTTCGCTGAAGGTGAAGGTCACTTCACTGGTCTGACCCGCTTTGAGACTACCCGATACAATATCCACCACCACGGTCGGTGCTGCTGTATCGACGGCATAACCTTCTGTGTCGCTGGCTGAACCCGTATTACCCGCCGCATCGGTCGTCGTCACCGCGGCATCAATCGTGCGATCTGCATCCGCCGCCAGATCCGAGCCCGGTACATTGATGCTAAACACATTGCCTGTCGTTACCAGCCCCGTGAAGGTTTTGTTATTGATCGTCAGTGTGACCGTGTCACCCACTTTGGCATCACCGCCAACGCGACCTGTCACTGCAATCGTTTGCGCTGCTTCCGCCGCATTGATGATGTCATCCGCGGAGATATTGGCGTCGAGTGTGATGGTCGGCTTATTCGCTGCATCGTTGTCAACGATGTTGCCGCTCACTGGCGCTGTGAAGGCGCTGTCGTATTGGCCTTTTACCGCCAGGGTAATGTTTTCTGTTCCTTCAACCAGCGCGTCGTCCGTCACCGCCACTCGCACCAAGACATCGGTGGTATTGGCTGGCACGCTAATGCTGTTGCCGCTGACCGCAACATACGTCTTGCCGCCGTCGAAGCTCACTTCCACTGCACCGGTGTCGGTGCCCAAAGTCGCGCTGCCATTCTTAAGGTCGAGCGTGACCGTCGTGGCGGTCGTGCTCATGTGATCCAGTTTCAGGCTGTACACAATGCCCACTTGACCCGCTTCTTTACCATCGCTCACACCCGTGATGCTCACGTGTGGACGGTCGTCGTCTGGCGTGCCGGTCGGTGGCGTTGGGCCCGTGCGGCCGTCGTCGACGATCGTGCCCGTGCCGCTTGCTGCGCCGACACCCGTTACGGTGGCGTTCAGCGTGAAGTTTTCTGCACCTTCAAATACGCTGTCTACCGTGGTCGGTACGCGTACTTGGACGCTGGTACTGCCGGCTGGAATCGTCACTTGACCATTCACCACCGGCGTCCAGCTGCTGCCGTTGAAGTATTCGAGTGCGCCCACGTCGCCTGCGCTGGCTTGGCCTGCGCCACCCGCGGTGGTCAGGCTCAGTTTGACGGTGGTGTCGCTGCTGGCGGCCGCATCCAGTTTCACGGTGAAGACCGCTGCGCTGCCTTCAAAGACCACGGTGTCACCGGTGCCTGTGCCGTTGCCTGCGCCCACAATCGTGATGCCTTGCGTGTCGTTGTCAACGATGTTGCCGCTCACTGGCGCTGTGAAGGCGCTGTCGTATTGGCCTTTTACCGCCAGGGTAATGTTTTCTGTTCCTTCAACCAGCGCGTCGTCCGTCACCGCCACTCGCACCAAGACATCGGTGGTATTGGCTGGCACGCTAATGCTGTTGCCGCTGACCGCAACATACGTCTTGCCGCCGTCGAAGCTCACTTCCACTGCACCGGTGTCGGTGCCCAAAGTCGCGCTGCCATTCTTAAGGTCGAGCGTGACCGTCGTGGCGGTCGTGCTCATGTGATCCAGTTTCAGGCTGTACACAATGCCCACTTGACCCGCTTCTTTACCATCGCTCACACCCGTGATGCTCACGTGTGGACGGTCGTCGTCTGGCGTGCCGGTCGGTGGCGTTGGGCCCGTGCGGCCGTCGTCGACGATCGTGCCCGTGCCGCTTGCTGCGCCGACACCCGTTACGGTGGCGTTCAGCGTGAAGTTTTCTGCACCTTCAAATACGCTGTCTACCGTGGTCGGTACGCGTACTTGGACGCTGGTACTGCCGGCTGGAATCGTCACTTGACCATTCACCACCGGCGTCCAGCTGCTGCCGTTGAAGTATTCGAGTGCGCCCACGTCGCCTGCGCTGGCTTGGCCTGCGCCACCCGCGGTGGTCAGGCTCAGTTTGACGGTGGTGTCGCTGCTGGCGGCCGCATCCAGTTTCACGGTGAAGACCGCTGCGCTGCCTTCAAAGACCACGGTGTCACCGGTGCCTGTGCCGTTGCCTGCGCCCACAATCGTGATGCCTTGCGTGTCGTTGTCAACGATGTTGCCGCTCACTGGCGCTGTGAAGGCGCTGTCGTATTGGCCTTTTACCGCCAGGGTAATGTTTTCTGTTCCTTCAACCAGCGCGTCGTCCGTCACCGCCACTCGCACCAAGACATCGGTGGTATTGGCTGGCACGCTAATGCTGTTGCCGCTGACCGCAACATACGTCTTGCCGCCGTCGAAGCTCACTTCCACTGCACCGGTGTCGGTGCCCAAAGTCGCGCTGCCATTCTTAAGGTCGAGCGTGACCGTCGTGGCGGTCGTGCTCATGTGATCCAGTTTCAGGCTGTACACAATGCCCACTTGACCCGCTTCTTTACCATCGCTCACACCCGTGATGCTCACGTGTGGACGGTCGTCGTCTGGCGTGCCGGTCGGTGGCGTTGGGCCCGTGCGGCCGTCGTCGACGATCGTGCCCGTGCCGCTTGCTGCGCCGACACCCGTTACGGTGGCGTTCAGCGTGAAGTTTTCTGCACCTTCAAATACGCTGTCTACCGTGGTCGGTACGCGTACTTGGACGCTGGTACTGCCGGCTGGAATCGTCACTTGACCATTCACCACCGGCGTCCAGCTGCTGCCGTTGAAGTATTCGAGTGCGCCCACGTCGCCTGCGCTGGCTTGGCCTGCGCCACCCGCGGTGGTCAGGCTCAGTTTGACGGTGGTGTCGCTGCTGGCGGCCGCATCCAGTTTCACGGTGAAGACCGCTGCGCTGCCTTCAAAGACCACGGTGTCACCGGTGCCTGTGCCGTTGCCTGCGCCCACAATCGTGATGCCTTGCGTGTCGTTGTCAACGATGTTGCCGCTCACTGGCGCTGTGAAGGCGCTGTCGTATTGGCCTTTTACCGCCAGGGTAATGTTTTCTGTTCCTTCAACCAGCGCGTCGTCCGTCACCGCCACTCGCACCAAGACATCGGTGGTATTGGCTGGCACGCTAATGCTGTTGCCGCTGACCGCAACATACGTCTTGCCGCCGTCGAAGCTCACTTCCACTGCACCGGTGTCGGTGCCCAAAGTCGCGCTGCCATTCTTAAGGTCGAGCGTGACCGTCGTGGCGGTCGTGCTCATGTGATCCAGTTTCAGGCTGTACACAATGCCCACTTGACCCGCTTCTTTACCATCGCTCACACCCGTGATGCTCACGTGTGGACGGTCGTCGTCTGGCGTGCCGGTCGGTGGCGTTGGGCCCGTGCGGCCGTCGTCGACGATCGTGCCCGTGCCGCTTGCTGCGCCGACACCCGTTACGGTGGCGTTCAGCGTGAAGTTTTCTGCACCTTCAAATACGCTGTCTACCGTGGTCGGTACGCGTACTTGGACGCTGGTACTGCCGGCTGGAATCGTCACTTGACCATTCACCACCGGCGTCCAGCTGCTGCCGTTGAAGTATTCGAGTGCGCCCACGTCGCCTGCGCTGGCTTGGCCTGCGCCACCCGCGGTGGTCAGGCTCAGTTTGACGGTGGTGTCGCTGCTGGCGGCCGCATCCAGTTTCACGGTGAAGACCGCTGCGCTGCCTTCAAAGACCACGGTGTCACCGGTGCCTGTGCCGTTGCCTGCGCCCACAATCGTGATGCCTTGCGTGTCGTTGTCAACGATGTTGCCGCTCACTGGCGCTGTGAAGGCGCTGTCGTATTGGCCTTTTACCGCCAGGGTAATGTTTTCTGTTCCTTCAACCAGCGCGTCGTCCGTCACCGCCACTCGCACCAAGACATCGGTGGTATTGGCTGGCACGCTAATGCTGTTGCCGCTGACCGCAACATACGTCTTGCCGCCGTCGAAGCTCACTTCCACTGCACCGGTGTCGGTGCCCAAAGTCGCGCTGCCATTCTTAAGGTCGAGCGTGACCGTCGTGGCGGTCGTGCTCATGTGATCCAGTTTCAGGCTGTACACAATGCCCACTTGACCCGCTTCTTTACCATCGCTCACACCCGTGATGCTCACGTGTGGACGGTCGTCGTCTGGCGTGCCGGTCGGTGGCGTTGGGCCCGTGCGGCCGTCGTCGACGATCGTGCCCGTGCCGCTTGCTGCGCCGACACCCGTTACGGTGGCGTTCAGCGTGAAGTTTTCTGCACCTTCAAATACGCTGTCTACCGTGGTCGGTACGCGTACTTGGACGCTGGTACTGCCGGCTGGAATCGTCACTTGACCATTCACCACCGGCGTCCAGCTGCTGCCGTTGAAGTATTCGAGTGCGCCCACGTCGCCTGCGCTGGCTTGGCCTGCGCCACCCGCGGTGGTCAGGCTCAGTTTGACGGTGGTGTCGCTGCTGGCGGCCGCATCCAGTTTCACGGTGAAGACCGCTGCGCTGCCTTCAAAGACCACGGTGTCACCGGTGCCTGTGCCGTTGCCTGCGCCCACAATCGTGATGCCTTGCGTGTCGTTGTCAACGATGTTGCCGCTCACTGGCGCTGTGAAGGCGCTGTCGTATTGGCCTTTTACCGCCAGGGTAATGTTTTCTGTTCCTTCAACCAGCGCGTCGTCCGTCACCGCCACTCGCACCAAGACATCGGTGGTATTGGCTGGCACGCTAATGCTGTTGCCGCTGACCGCAACATACGTCTTGCCGCCGTCGAAGCTCACTTCCACTGCACCGGTGTCGGTGCCCAAAGTCGCGCTGCCATTCTTAAGGTCGAGCGTGACCGTCGTGGCGGTCGTGCTCATGTGATCCAGTTTCAGGCTGTACACAATGCCCACTTGACCCGCTTCTTTACCATCGCTCACACCCGTGATGCTCACGTGTGGACGGTCGTCGTCTGGCGTGCCGGTCGGTGGCGTTGGGCCCGTGCGGCCGTCGTCGACGATCGTGCCCGTGCCGCTTGCTGCGCCGACACCCGTTACGGTGGCGTTCAGCGTGAAGTTTTCTGCACCTTCAAATACGCTGTCTACCGTGGTCGGTACGCGTACTTGGACGCTGGTACTGCCGGCTGGAATCGTCACTTGACCATTCACCACCGGCGTCCAGCTGCTGCCGTTGAAGTATTCGAGTGCGCCCACGTCGCCTGCGCTGGCTTGGCCTGCGCCACCCGCGGTGGTCAGGCTCAGTTTGACGGTGGTGTCGCTGCTGGCGGCCGCATCCAGTTTCACGGTGAAGACCGCTGCGCTGCCTTCAAAGACCACGGTGTCACCGGTGCCTGTGCCGTTGCCTGCGCCCACAATCGTGATGCCTTGCGTGTCGTTGTCAACGATGTTGCCGCTCACTGGCGCTGTGAAGGCGCTGTCGTATTGGCCTTTTACCGCCAGGGTAATGTTTTCTGTTCCTTCAACCAGCGCGTCGTCCGTCACCGCCACTCGCACCAAGACATCGGTGGTATTGGCTGGCACGCTAATGCTGTTGCCGCTGACCGCAACATACGTCTTGCCGCCGTCGAAGCTCACTTCCACTGCACCGGTGTCGGTGCCCAAAGTCGCGCTGCCATTCTTAAGGTCGAGCGTGACCGTCGTGGCGGTCGTGCTCATGTGATCCAGTTTCAGGCTGTACACAATGCCCACTTGACCCGCTTCTTTACCATCGCTCACACCCGTGATGCTCACGTGTGGACGGTCGTCGTCTGGCGTGCCGGTCGGTGGCGTTGGGCCCGTGCGGCCGTCGTCGACGATCGTGCCCGTGCCGCTTGCTGCGCCGACACCCGTTACGGTGGCGTTCAGCGTGAAGTTTTCTGCACCTTCAAATACGCTGTCTACCGTGGTCGGTACGCGTACTTGGACGCTGGTACTGCCGGCTGGAATCGTCACTTGACCATTCACCACCGGCGTCCAGCTGCTGCCGTTGAAGTATTCGAGTGCGCCCACGTCGCCTGCGCTGGCTTGGCCTGCGCCACCCGCGGTGGTCAGGCTCAGTTTGACGGTGGTGTCGCTGCTGGCGGCCGCATCCAGTTTCACGGTGAAGACCGCTGCGCTGCCTTCAAAGACCACGGTGTCACCGGTGCCTGTGCCGTTGCCTGCGCCCACAATCGTGATGCCTTGCGTGTCGTTGTCAACGATGTTGCCGCTCACTGGCGCTGTGAAGGCGCTGTCGTATTGGCCTTTTACCGCCAGGGTAATGTTTTCTGTTCCTTCAACCAGCGCGTCGTCCGTCACCGCCACTCGCACCAAGACATCGGTGGTATTGGCTGGCACGCTAATGCTGTTGCCGCTGACCGCAACATACGTCTTGCCGCCGTCGAAGCTCACTTCCACTGCACCGGTGTCGGTGCCCAAAGTCGCGCTGCCATTCTTAAGGTCGAGCGTGACCGTCGTGGCGGTCGTGCTCATGTGATCCAGTTTCAGGCTGTACACAATGCCCACTTGACCCGCTTCTTTACCATCGCTCACACCCGTGATGCTCACGTGTGGACGGTCGTCGTCTGGCGTGCCGGTCGGTGGCGTTGGGCCCGTGCGGCCGTCGTCGACGATCGTGCCCGTGCCGCTTGCTGCGCCGACACCCGTTACGGTGGCGTTCAGCGTGAAGTTTTCTGCACCTTCAAATACGCTGTCTACCGTGGTCGGTACGCGTACTTGGACGCTGGTACTGCCGGCTGGAATCGTCACTTGACCATTCACCACCGGCGTCCAGCTGCTGCCGTTGAAGTATTCGAGTGCGCCCACGTCGCCTGCGCTGGCTTGGCCTGCGCCACCCGCGGTGGTCAGGCTCAGTTTGACGGTGGTGTCGCTGCTGGCGGCCGCATCCAGTTTCACGGTGAAGACCGCTGCGCTGCCTTCAAAGACCACGGTGTCACCGGTGCCTGTGCCGTTGCCTGCGCCCACAATCGTGATGCCTTGCGTGTCGTTGTCAACGATGTTGCCGCTCACTGGCGCTGTGAAGGCGCTGTCGTATTGGCCTTTTACCGCCAGGGTAATGTTTTCTGTTCCTTCAACCAGCGCGTCGTCCGTCACCGCCACTCGCACCAAGACATCGGTGGTATTGGCTGGCACGCTAATGCTGTTGCCGCTGACCGCAACATACGTCTTGCCGCCGTCGAAGCTCACTTCCACTGCACCGGTGTCGGTGCCCAAAGTCGCGCTGCCATTCTTAAGGTCGAGCGTGACCGTCGTGGCGGTCGTGCTCATGTGATCCAGTTTCAGGCTGTACACAATGCCCACTTGACCCGCTTCTTTACCATCGCTCACACCCGTGATGCTCACGTGTGGACGGTCGTCGTCTGGCGTGCCGGTCGGTGGCGTTGGGCCCGTGCGGCCGTCGTCGACGATCGTGCCCGTGCCGCTTGCTGCGCCGACACCCGTTACGGTGGCGTTCAGCGTGAAGTTTTCTGCACCTTCAAATACGCTGTCTACCGTGGTCGGTACGCGTACTTGGACGCTGGTACTGCCGGCTGGAATCGTCACTTGACCATTCACCACCGGCGTCCAGCTGCTGCCGTTGAAGTATTCGAGTGCGCCCACGTCGCCTGCGCTGGCTTGGCCTGCGCCACCCGCGGTGGTCAGGCTCAGTTTGACGGTGGTGTCGCTGCTGGCGGCCGCATCCAGTTTCACGGTGAAGACCGCTGCGCTGCCTTCAAAGACCACGGTGTCACCGGTGCCTGTGCCGTTGCCTGCGCCCACAATCGTGATGCCTTGCGTGTCGTTGTCAACGATGTTGCCGCTCACTGGCGCTGTGAAGGCGCTGTCGTATTGGCCTTTTACCGCCAGGGTAATGTTTTCTGTTCCTTCAACCAGCGCGTCGTCCGTCACCGCCACTCGCACCAAGACATCGGTGGTATTGGCTGGCACGCTAATGCTGTTGCCGCTGACCGCAACATACGTCTTGCCGCCGTCGAAGCTCACTTCCACTGCACCGGTGTCGGTGCCCAAAGTCGCGCTGCCATTCTTAAGGTCGAGCGTGACCGTCGTGGCGGTCGTGCTCATGTGATCCAGTTTCAGGCTGTACACAATGCCCACTTGACCCGCTTCTTTACCATCGCTCACACCCGTGATGCTCACGTGTGGACGGTCGTCGTCTGGCGTGCCGGTCGGTGGCGTTGGGCCCGTGCGGCCGTCGTCGACGATCGTGCCCGTGCCGCTTGCTGCGCCGACACCCGTTACGGTGGCGTTCAGCGTGAAGTTTTCTGCACCTTCAAATACGCTGTCTACCGTGGTCGGTACGCGTACTTGGACGCTGGTACTGCCGGCTGGAATCGTCACTTGACCATTCACCACCGGCGTCCAGCTGCTGCCGTTGAAGTATTCGAGTGCGCCCACGTCG
Organism: Chitinibacter sp. SCUT-21; assembly: GCA_041874755.1. NCBI lineage: Bacteria > Pseudomonadati > Pseudomonadota > Betaproteobacteria > Neisseriales > Chitinibacteraceae > Chitinibacter > Chitinibacter sp. SCUT-21. Next base: position 2,103,138 of record CP102611.1, on the reverse strand, counting down.
CCTGCGCTGGCTTGGCCTGCGCCACCCGCGGTGGTCAGGCTCAGTTTGACGGTGGTGTCGCTGCTGGCGGCCGCATCCAGTTTCACGGTGAAGACCGCTGCGCTGCCTTCAAAGACCACGGTGTCACCGGTGCCTGTGCCGTTGCCTGCGCCCACAATCGTGATGCCTTGCGTGTCGTTGTCAACGATGTTGCCGCTCACTGGCGCTGTGAAGGCGCTGTCGTATTGGCCTTTTACCGCCAGGGTAATGTTTTCTGTTCCTTCAACCAGCGCGTCGTCCGTCACCGCCACTCGCACCAAGACATCGGTGGTATTGGCTGGCACGCTAATGCTGTTGCCGCTGACCGCAACATACGTCTTGCCGCCGTCGAAGCTCACTTCCACTGCACCGGTGTCGGTGCCCAAAGTCGCGCTGCCATTCTTAAGGTCGAGCGTGACCGTCGTGGCGGTCGTGCTCATGTGATCCAGTTTCAGGCTGTACACAATGCCCACTTGACCCGCTTCTTTACCATCGCTCACACCCGTGATGCTCACGTGTGGACGGTCGTCGTCTGGCGTGCCGGTCGGTGGCGTTGGGCCCGTGCGGCCGTCGTCGACGATCGTGCCCGTGCCGCTTGCTGCGCCGACACCCGTTACGGTGGCGTTCAGCGTGAAGTTTTCTGCACCTTCAAATACGCTGTCTACCGTGGTCGGTACGCGTACTTGGACGCTGGTACTGCCGGCTGGAATCGTCACTTGACCATTCACCACCGGCGTCCAGCTGCTGCCGTTGAAGTATTCGAGTGCGCCCACGTCGCCTGCGCTGGCTTGGCCTGCGCCACCCGCGGTGGTCAGGCTCAGTTTGACGGTGGTGTCGCTGCTGGCGGCCGCATCCAGTTTCACGGTGAAGACCGCTGCGCTGCCTTCAAAGACCACGGTGTCACCGGTGCCTGTGCCGTTGCCTGCGCCCACAATCGTGATGCCTTGCGTGTCGTTGTCAACGATGTTGCCGCTCACTGGCGCTGTGAAGGCGCTGTCGTATTGGCCTTTTACCGCCAGGGTAATGTTTTCTGTTCCTTCAACCAGCGCGTCGTCCGTCACCGCCACTCGCACCAAGACATCGGTGGTATTGGCTGGCACGCTAATGCTGTTGCCGCTGACCGCAACATACGTCTTGCCGCCGTCGAAGCTCACTTCCACTGCACCGGTGTCGGTGCCCAAAGTCGCGCTGCCATTCTTAAGGTCGAGCGTGACCGTCGTGGCGGTCGTGCTCATGTGATCCAGTTTCAGGCTGTACACAATGCCCACTTGACCCGCTTCTTTACCATCGCTCACACCCGTGATGCTCACGTGTGGACGGTCGTCGTCTGGCGTGCCGGTCGGTGGCGTTGGGCCCGTGCGGCCGTCGTCGACGATCGTGCCCGTGCCGCTTGCTGCGCCGACACCCGTTACGGTGGCGTTCAGCGTGAAGTTTTCTGCACCTTCAAATACGCTGTCTACCGTGGTCGGTACGCGTACTTGGACGCTGGTACTGCCGGCTGGAATCGTCACTTGACCATTCACCACCGGCGTCCAGCTGCTGCCGTTGAAGTATTCGAGTGCGCCCACGTCGCCTGCGCTGGCTTGGCCTGCGCCACCCGCGGTGGTCAGGCTCAGTTTGACGGTGGTGTCGCTGCTGGCGGCCGCATCCAGTTTCACGGTGAAGACCGCTGCGCTGCCTTCAAAGACCACGGTGTCACCGGTGCCTGTGCCGTTGCCTGCGCCCACAATCGTGATGCCTTGCGTGTCGTTGTCAACGATGTTGCCGCTCACTGGCGCTGTGAAGGCGCTGTCGTATTGGCCTTTTACCGCCAGGGTAATGTTTTCTGTTCCTTCAACCAGCGCGTCGTCCGTCACCGCCACTCGCACCAAGACATCGGTGGTATTGGCTGGCACGCTAATGCTGTTGCCGCTGACCGCAACATACGTCTTGCCGCCGTCGAAGCTCACTTCCACTGCACCGGTGTCGGTGCCCAAAGTCGCGCTGCCATTCTTAAGGTCGAGCGTGACCGTCGTGGCGGTCGTGCTCATGTGATCCAGTTTCAGGCTGTACACAATGCCCACTTGACCCGCTTCTTTACCATCGCTCACACCCGTGATGCTCACGTGTGGACGGTCGTCGTCTGGCGTGCCGGTCGGTGGCGTTGGGCCCGTGCGGCCGTCGTCGACGATCGTGCCCGTGCCGCTTGCTGCGCCGACACCCGTTACGGTGGCGTTCAGCGTGAAGTTTTCTGCACCTTCAAATACGCTGTCTACCGTGGTCGGTACGCGTACTTGGACGCTGGTACTGCCGGCTGGAATCGTCACTTGACCATTCACCACCGGCGTCCAGCTGCTGCCGTTGAAGTATTCGAGTGCGCCCACGTCGCCTGCGCTGGCTTGGCCTGCGCCACCCGCGGTGGTCAGGCTCAGTTTGACGGTGGTGTCGCTGCTGGCGGCCGCATCCAGTTTCACGGTGAAGACCGCTGCGCTGCCTTCAAAGACCACGGTGTCACCGGTGCCTGTGCCGTTGCCTGCGCCCACAATCGTGATGCCTTGCGTGTCGTTGTCAACGATGTTGCCGCTCACTGGCGCTGTGAAGGCGCTGTCGTATTGGCCTTTTACCGCCAGGGTAATGTTTTCTGTTCCTTCAACCAGCGCGTCGTCCGTCACCGCCACTCGCACCAAGACATCGGTGGTATTGGCTGGCACGCTAATGCTGTTGCCGCTGACCGCAACATACGTCTTGCCGCCGTCGAAGCTCACTTCCACTGCACCGGTGTCGGTGCCCAAAGTCGCGCTGCCATTCTTAAGGTCGAGCGTGACCGTCGTGGCGGTCGTGCTCATGTGATCCAGTTTCAGGCTGTACACAATGCCCACTTGACCCGCTTCTTTACCATCGCTCACACCCGTGATGCTCACGTGTGGACGGTCGTCGTCTGGCGTGCCGGTCGGTGGCGTTGGGCCCGTGCGGCCGTCGTCGACGATCGTGCCCGTGCCGCTTGCTGCGCCGACACCCGTTACGGTGGCGTTCAGCGTGAAGTTTTCTGCACCTTCAAATACGCTGTCTACCGTGGTCGGTACGCGTACTTGGACGCTGGTACTGCCGGCTGGAATCGTCACTTGACCATTCACCACCGGCGTCCAGCTGCTGCCGTTGAAGTATTCGAGTGCGCCCACGTCGCCTGCGCTGGCTTGGCCTGCGCCACCCGCGGTGGTCAGGCTCAGTTTGACGGTGGTGTCGCTGCTGGCGGCCGCATCCAGTTTCACGGTGAAGACCGCTGCGCTGCCTTCAAAGACCACGGTGTCACCGGTGCCTGTGCCGTTGCCTGCGCCCACAATCGTGATGCCTTGCGTGTCGTTGTCAACGATGTTGCCGCTCACTGGCGCTGTGAAGGCGCTGTCGTATTGGCCTTTTACCGCCAGGGTAATGTTTTCTGTTCCTTCAACCAGCGCGTCGTCCGTCACCGCCACTCGCACCAAGACATCGGTGGTATTGGCTGGCACGCTAATGCTGTTGCCGCTGACCGCAACATACGTCTTGCCGCCGTCGAAGCTCACTTCCACTGCACCGGTGTCGGTGCCCAAAGTCGCGCTGCCATTCTTAAGGTCGAGCGTGACCGTCGTGGCGGTCGTGCTCATGTGATCCAGTTTCAGGCTGTACACAATGCCCACTTGACCCGCTTCTTTACCATCGCTCACACCCGTGATGCTCACGTGTGGACGGTCGTCGTCTGGCGTGCCGGTCGGTGGCGTTGGGCCCGTGCGGCCGTCGTCGACGATCGTGCCCGTGCCGCTTGCTGCGCCGACACCCGTTACGGTGGCGTTCAGCGTGAAGTTTTCTGCACCTTCAAATACGCTGTCTACCGTGGTCGGTACGCGTACTTGGACGCTGGTACTGCCGGCTGGAATCGTCACTTGACCATTCACCACCGGCGTCCAGCTGCTGCCGTTGAAGTATTCGAGTGCGCCCACGTCGCCTGCGCTGGCTTGGCCTGCGCCACCCGCGGTGGTCAGGCTCAGTTTGACGGTGGTGTCGCTGCTGGCGGCCGCATCCAGTTTCACGGTGAAGACCGCTGCGCTGCCTTCAAAGACCACGGTGTCACCGGTGCCTGTGCCGTTGCCTGCGCCCACAATCGTGATGCCTTGCGTGTCGTTGTCAACGATGTTGCCGCTCACTGGCGCTGTGAAGGCGCTGTCGTATTGGCCTTTTACCGCCAGGGTAATGTTTTCTGTTCCTTCAACCAGCGCGTCGTCCGTCACCGCCACTCGCACCAAGACATCGGTGGTATTGGCTGGCACGCTAATGCTGTTGCCGCTGACCGCAACATACGTCTTGCCGCCGTCGAAGCTCACTTCCACTGCACCGGTGTCGGTGCCCAAAGTCGCGCTGCCATTCTTAAGGTCGAGCGTGACCGTCGTGGCGGTCGTGCTCATGTGATCCAGTTTCAGGCTGTACACAATGCCCACTTGACCCGCTTCTTTACCATCGCTCACACCCGTGATGCTCACGTGTGGACGGTCGTCGTCTGGCGTGCCGGTCGGTGGCGTTGGGCCCGTGCGGCCGTCGTCGACGATCGTGCCCGTGCCGCTTGCTGCGCCGACACCCGTTACGGTGGCGTTCAGCGTGAAGTTTTCTGCACCTTCAAATACGCTGTCTACCGTGGTCGGTACGCGTACTTGGACGCTGGTACTGCCGGCTGGAATCGTCACTTGACCATTCACCACCGGCGTCCAGCTGCTGCCGTTGAAGTATTCGAGTGCGCCCACGTCGCCTGCGCTGGCTTGGCCTGCGCCACCCGCGGTGGTCAGGCTCAGTTTGACGGTGGTGTCGCTGCTGGCGGCCGCATCCAGTTTCACGGTGAAGACCGCTGCGCTGCCTTCAAAGACCACGGTGTCACCGGTGCCTGTGCCGTTGCCTGCGCCCACAATCGTGATGCCTTGCGTGTCGTTGTCAACGATGTTGCCGGTGGCTGAGATACCCCCAATATTCAGAGGTACAGTTTCTCCACTTTCGACCAAGGTGTCATCGACAGTCGGGAGCGTGACACTGAAGCTCGTTACACCAGCAGGTACAGTAATTTTGCCTGTTGCTGCATCATAAGTAACGCCGTTGCTAAAGCTTAGATTCACACGTTCGAAATCAACTTCGGCGGCGCTGCCACCACCCAAGTTAAAGCTGTAGCTCTCTGCTTTCGGGCTTGCGGCACTGATTGTAACGTTAAATACCAGTTTATTGCCTTCAACAACGCTATCGTCTTGTGGCCCTGGTTGTCCTACTTCGATTTTTGAAATCGGTGGCGTAGGCACATCGCTCACATTGATGGTGAGTTGGGCGGTATCGGTACCGCCTTTACCGTCGCTAATGGTGTAGTTAATCACCACTGGGCCGAGTACATTGGTCGCAGGGGTAAAGTTAAGCGTGCCATCTGCGTTAATGCTCACGCTGCCTTTGCTTGGGTCTTGCAGTTCGGCACGAGTAACAGAGAGGGTATCGCCGTCAATGTCTTTGTCGTTGCCGAGTACATTGATATTCACTACTGGGGTATTGATATTGGTATTGGTGCTGTCATCGATTGCATCGGGTGCATCATTGACTGGCGTTACACCAATATTGACGGTCAGCGTATCCACACCGCCTTTACCATCAGAGACCTGTACTTTAAAGCTATCGCTGCCGTTGTAATCTTTATTGGGCGTATAGGTCCAGCTGCCATCGGCTTGTACGCTGACACTGCCATGAATAGGCTCACTTACTTTGCCAAAGGTCAGCGTATCGCCATCGGCGTCGACTGCCGCCAGGCGACCGCTGACCGGCGTATCTTCTGGCGTGGTGACGCTAACATTGTCACCCAATGGGCTGCCATTACTTCCCACAAAATCGGGTTTCTGATTCGCCACTGGCTCATCGATTTGTGGCGCGGCTTCGGCCACCACAGGCACGAATGGATCAATTGGCTCTGCGGCACTGGCAAACTCAAAACTAACTGGGTCAACATTTTCAGCAATCCGCAGCAGGCGCACAAAACCGCTGCCTTCGCCTTCACCGCCTGCGCCGTTCAAACCGGCGGCAGTGGCTTCGAGTTCGTCGGAAAGATCTTTACCTTGGTTCAGCGCATTGATGATTTGGTCTGCGCTTTCCGCGGCATTGGCCACTTTGGCTTCTGTTGCATCGGTCGCTTGCGTGCCGGCTAAATCACCATCGAGCAATAAATTGCGATCTGCGCCCAGTTCTATCACTTGGCCGTTGGGCAGCATTAGCGTGACGTGGCCGGTGGCGGAGGTGAAAATCACTTGGCCTTCTTGGAGTTGATCTCCGGCTGCGATGGGGGTGACTTTACCGCTGGCATCGCGAATAAACGCTTCGCCCGCAACAACGACGATGGTGTTGTTGCCTTTCTGTGTATCGCTGCCAGTGATGATCGTTTCAGCCATGAGCCCTACTCCAACAAGATAAGATTTTCCTAATGGCTGAATTTACTTGAATGGCATATCAATAGCGACTGTACCGAAGTACAGTGTCCTAGATCACACAGGACTTTTTCATTGCCACATCACCAAAAACGACTCATCAAAAATAATATTTGTTTCAATATCAAACACTTAAATAACCAGCAAAGAAAATAAGCCATTGTTTTGTTAGATTGCCCGCGGCAAGACGACTAAGGTTTAGATGTTGAACACAACATCACACTCAAACTACGGAGATTCGATCATGAATAAGCAACTCATTTTGACTTCTGCATTAACTGCTGTTTTGGCTGCTGGTGTTTCTGGTACGGTTGTCGCTGCCGAAAAAGAAAAATGCTACGGCGTAGCGATGGCGGGTAAAAATGATTGCGCGGCCAATGGCCATGCTTGTGCAGGTCAAGCTAAGGTTGATCACCATGGCAAAGAATGGAAATACGTAGCCAAAGGCACTTGCGAAGAAATGAAAGGCACGCTCAAACCGATGTAATACTGTGGAGGGGCAATACTCTCCCTGGTATTGCCCCCCAAAGCATATTAGCAATACACCTGAACACAATACCCATGAAAACCGCCCTACCTACTGCTTGTGGCCTTGGCCTGCGCGCCCCGCATATCGAAACCGTTTTGGCTGAACGCCCAGCGGTGGCATGGTGGGAAGTGCATAGCGAAAATTACTTTGCCGTCTCGGGCGGCGCGACGCCGTCGCGCGAACTAACCGGCGGCGCCGCCATCACGGCCTTAACGCAATTACGCCAAGATTATCCGATTAGCCTGCACGGCGTTGGTATGGGTTTAGGGCGTTTAGATCCGCTCGATCCCGCGCATTTGGCGCAGCTGAAGCAACTCGTTGCACGGATTGAACCGGCCGCAGTGTCCGAACATTTGGCGTGGAATCACTTTGCGCAACGCCATTTCAACGATTTACTCCCCGTACCGCGCGTTGAAGGCGTGATCGAGCATTTAGCTACGCGCATTGATCAAGTCCAAACCGCCCTGCAACGGCCGATCTTGATCGAAAACGTTTCAGCCTACGTCGGCTTTGCCGATGAAATGCTCAGCGAAGCGCAATTAATGGTCGAGTTGGCGCGCCGTACCGGCTGTGGCCTCTTGGTGGATTTAAACAATTTTCACGTCAATACACTCAATCTGGGGCTGGATGCCGCTGCTGAGCTAGCGCAGATTCCCGGCCAATACGTTGAGGAAATTCACGTCGCGGGCTTTGAGTGGTTTGACGGCACCGCGGTCGATACGCATGGCGCGCCGATCAGTGCCGAAGTTTTTGCACTGCTGCAACAAGCGCAGCGCCAATGGGGCGCCAAACCAGTATTGCTGGAACGCGATACCAATCTCAGCAGCTTTGCCGATCTATACCATGAGTATCGGTCGCTAGATCAATATATGAATACTCTTCAGGGCAATACCAGCAAGGTGTATGCATGAGTTACGCCGACGCCATCGCGCAATTTGCGCATTATTTAGTCGATGAAACCGCCAGCCACGAGCAACTGCGGTACGCTGAACGCATGCGCCATTACCGCGCCAATTGCCGCCTCAACCGCATCGCCGCGCTACAAGCCACCTTCAGCACCGTGAACCAACTAGTTGGCGACGAATTCTTTCGCGCGATGGCGCGCGAATACGTGGACGACACGCCAGCAAGTTCGGCCAATTTACACGCCATGGGCGATGATTTTGCTGCGTTTATTGCGCAATTTGCCCCCTCCGAGTCGCTACCCTTTTTAAGCGATGTCGCCCGCCTCGATTGGGCGCGCTGGCTGGCGCATTTGGCCGACGATGTTCAGGCGCTGCAAATCAGCGATTTAGCCACGCTGGCCGAAGACGATTTTGGCGCTTATCGCCTCACGCCGCATCCGTCGCTGCAATTAGTGCAATCCAGCCGGTGGCCGCTGGCCGATATTTTGGCGATGCATCAAGGTGGAGCAGCGGCCGATCTGAATACCGGCGGACAGCAATTACTGATTAGCCGCAACCAATGGCAAGCGATCAGCAGCGGCCAATGGGCCCTATTGAACGCGCTGGTGCAAGGGGCGACGGTCAACGCGGCGCTTGATGCTGCCCTAATGGTTGAAGCCGACACCAATGTGAATCAAGTGTTGTTGTGGTTATTTAGCCAAGATTTACTGCTGAAGGCAGACCGCAGCGACGCAGTTTGCGAAGATGAGCCCCAATCTTAACGCAGCAAGGTAAGTGTAATGACTCAAGCACTGGATTGGCTCAGCGAGCATGGTGATGTGCTGTATAGCTTTGCGCTGCGCCGTTTGCGCGACCCACATTTGGCCGAAGAAGCGGTGCAAAACACGCTTCTTGCCGCGCTGGAAAACCCGGCTGGCTTTGGCGGGCAATCGAGTCCGCGCACTTGGCTGATTGGCATTTTGAAATTCAAAATTATCGATCTATTTCGCGCCCAACAAAAAACCACGCAACTGGACGACGATCAGCTGGAAATGGGTGCGATACGCGAAGATGATTTATTCGACGACACCGGCCATTGGGCGGTGCCCCCGGTGGAATGGCAAGACCCGGCGCGTTTACTCGACAGCAAACAATTGCGCCGCCAAATCGATGAATGTTTGGCGCGGCTACCGCGCCGCATGGCGCAAATTTTCTGGCTGCGCGAATTGAACGACGAGCCAGCCGAACAGGTTTGCGATCAATTGGGTATTAGCAGCGCCAATTTGTATCAATTGCTGTATCGGGCGCGCCAAGGTTTGCGCTTGTGTTTAAGCGAAGGAGGTCGTCATGCTGAAATGTCGTGAAGTAACGCGGCTTCTAACGCTGGAAACCGAACAACCCTTAAACGCGTATCGGCAAGTTGCGGTCACATTGCATTTGGCGATTTGCCATAACTGCCGCCGTCATCGCCGCCAATTGCGCCAAATGCGCGATTGGCTCGATCAAGAAGCGCAGCATGAAGTCGCGCAGGCCGATCACACGCTCAGCGCCGAAGCGCGCCAGCGCATCGCCGAGCAGCTTAAAACACCAAAGAAATAACTTAAGCCAAACCATTGACGCGCAGCACCAGCTGCACGCGATCGCTGACACCCAGTTTTTCAAAAATCAGCGTTAAATGCGCTTTCACCGTACGCTCGGTAATTTCCAGTTGCCGAGCGATTTCTTTATTGCTCAGCCCTTTGGCGGTCAGTTGCGCCACTTGCGCTTCGCGCTCGGACAAAGACTGCAGCACTGGCGCTTGGCTAGGCAAACGATTGACCGCGCTGACCAAGCGCTGCACCAAAGAGCGCCCCGCCCAGATCTCGCCTGCGCGTACCACGTCGATCACTTGTCTGAGCAAAGCTTCTGGCGCATACGCATGACAATAGCCGCTAAAACCGCCCTGCAAAGCACGATAGCCTTGCTCATCATTCGGCGTTGAGCTGGCCAAAACAACGCGCTGTTCTGCCAGCTGCGCGCACCCCAGCAAAGCGCTCCAATCTTGCGCCTGCTCATCCAACAAGATCAGCGCATTCTTTGCGGTCGGCCAATCATTTTGCAGCTCACTACCGTGTAATGCGGCTTGCCAGTGCGCGCGGACTTGATTGTCTTGCGTAATTAAATAAATCACTCTGATTAACGCTCGCTCAATGCGCTCGATTTAGCGCGCAATACCGGTTTTAACAAATATGAGAGAACGGTCTTTTTGCCAGTCAACACATCCACTTCGGCGACCATACCCGGAATAATCGGCAAACGTTTGCCATCTTTTTGCAAGAACCCCTCTTGGGTACGGACCCGCACCAAATAAAACACATTACCTTTTTCATCCTTAACGGTGTCAGCACCGATTTGCACGACTTCGGCGTCAAGCCCACCATACACCGAAAAATCATAGGCGGTGAATTTCACCGTCGCGGGCTGTTTGGGGCTTAAAAAGGCAATATCACGCGGCTGGATTTTCACTTCCAGCACCAAGCTCTCGCCCGATGGCACGATCTCGATAATGTCCTTGCCTGGCTGCACCACGCCACCAACGGTGTTGGCAAACAATTGCTTCACCGTGCCATCCATTGGCGAGCGAATTTCCGATTGCTTCACGCGATCAGCCAAACCCACGCTACCCTCAGACAGCGAGCTGAGCTTGCCGCTGGTTTCAGCCAGCTCGGTACGCGCTTGATTGCGGAAAACCAATTCAACTTCTTGGATTTTGCGGCTAGCTTCAGAAATCGAAGCCTGAACGCGAGGAATTTGGGCGCTAGCACTGTTGCGCTCGCCTAGATAACGCGACACATCGCGCTCCAAACGCAATACCTCCACATCAGACACCGCACCGCTTTTCAGCAAAGGCCGCGTCGCATCCAGCTCTTTTTTAGTTAATTCATAGCTTTGTGCGGCCTGCTCACGACGCGCACGAATTTCGTTTAATTCTTGGCTACGTTGATTCATTTGCTGGCGAGCCACCCCTACGCTGGCATCCAACTCAGACATCTTCGACTCGTACAGCATCTGCTCTTGGTTGGCGATATCGGGCGCTTCTTTGAGTACATCATCGGGTACGGTAAATGCTTTGCCGTTTGCCAGCGCATCCAAACGGGCGGCCTTAGCTTTCAGCGATAAATACTGGGCGCGACTTTCTTTGAGCGTTGAGACAAAGCGAGTCGAGTCAATTTTGAGCAATAATTGTCCTTTTTTGACCTGCTGGCCTTCACGAACAAAAATTTGCTGCACGCTACCGCCGTCCAAACTCTGAATTACCTGTAACTGGCTTGATGGCACAACGCGCCCTTCACCCTTGGTGACTTCATCGAGCTCAGCAAACGCCGCCCATAGTAAGAGTACGACGACCGCCAGCGCAGCCACGCGAATCAATACGCGAGCGCCGTGCGGACTTTGTTCGACAATCGTTAAATTGGCATCAGCGATATAATCACGATCATCAATGAGATCTTTTTCGTCGGCAAAGAAGATAAAGCGATCAAAGAAAAGATTAAACGCGTCACTGATACGCGTCCAAATACGCTGAAATAGATTAGGCTTGCGAGGAGCTGTTGATGGCTGATTCATTATGCCGCACCTCCTGCTTTATTAATTCGGCCTTGCTGCAAAGCCTCAACAACCTGCGCTTTCGGGCCATCGGCCATGATTTGGCCTTGGTCGATCACAATCAAGCGATCCACCAGCTCTAGCAATGAGGTGCGGTGCGTCACCAGTAACATCGTTTTACCCGCTAGATAAGTGCGCAAACGTTGTTTCAACTGCTCTTCGCTTTGATGATCCATCGCACTACTTGGCTCATCCAAAATCATCATCGGTGGATCATTCAACACGGCGCGTGCAATCGATACGGCTTGGCGCTGACCTCCCGATAGCGACTCACCACGCTCACCGATTTGCATATCAAAACCACGTGGGTTGGCGTTGGCAAACTCGGCAATTCCCGCCAATTCAGCCGCAGCCAGCACTTGCGCGTCGTCGGCAGCGGCATTTCCTAAGGCAATATTCTGTTTGAGCGTGCCATAAAACAGCAACGGATCTTGCGGCACAAAACCAATCGCACGACGCAGCTCGGCCGGGTCGATTTGGCGGGTATCGACCCCATCGACAAGCACAGCGCCCTCGTCCGGCTGATACAGCCCCAAAATTAGTTTTTCTATCGTTGTTTTGCCTGATCCCACTCGGCCAATTATGCCGAGCTTTTCGCCGGCACGTAGCTTGAAGCTAACATTATTGAGCGCAATATCATCCCGATCTGGGTATTTAAAAGTGACATTGCGAAACTCGATTTCGCCACGGAATGACTCGCGGTGCAAAAAGGAGTTGTTTGCAGGGCGCTCAACGGGCAACTGCATATGGCTTTCTACCGCGCTCAGCGATGTTTTGGCATTTTGATATTGCATCAATAAGCCGGCCACTTGGCCCAATGGTGCCATTGCACGCCCCGCCAGCATCGACGCAGCAATAATGCCACCCATCGTCATTTGCCCATCAACGAGTAAATACACGCCGACAATCACGATCACAATCGATACCAATTGCGATATAGCTTGAGCAAAATTGACCGTCGTCGTCGATAGCAGTTTTAAGCGGCCGCCAATTTGCGCCAAAAAGCGCGTAGCACGTTCATAGCGGCGCTGCATCTCGCCTTCTGCGCCCATAATCTTGATCGTTTCAAGGCCAACCATGCTCTCAACCAAGGTTGAATTGCGTTGTGCTGCTGCACGCTGCGTTAATTCAACCATTTGGTTCATCTTGGCCTGCGCCAGCCACGAAAAACCAACAATTAAAATCGCGCCAATCAAAGGCGGCAGCACCAGCCACGGCGAAATCCAGATCAGCACCAAAAAGAAAATCAGCACAAACGGTAAATCGACCAAAGTCGTGATCGACGCCGACGCGATAAAATCGCGCACCGATTCAAACGCACGCAAATTGGCGGTAAATGAGCCGACCGAAGCCGGTTTTGCGCTCATTTTCACGCCCAATACTCGCTCCATAATCAGCGCAGAAAGTGAGACATCAATGCGTTTGGACGCCACATCCAAGATGTAACCACGCGCGGTGCGCAGCACAAAATCAAAACCGAGAATCAAACCCGCACCCAGCGCCAAAACCCACAAGGTTTCCAGCGCATGATTCGGCACGACCCGGTCGTACACATTCATCGAAAATAGCGGAATCGCCAAGGCGAAAATATTGATCAATAAAGCTGCAATCAGCGCATCGCGGTACAGGCGCCAATTGTCATACATCGCGCCCCAAAACCAGTGGCGCTCACGCACTTGCCCCAACTCTGGCGTGCGCTGATCAAAGCGAAATCGTGGGCGAACAATAATTGCAATCCCAGCATACTGGGCGGCTAGCTCATCCTCGGTGAAAATTTCAACCGCCTCTCCAGCCTCCGGCAAACGTACCCGATAGCGGCCATCGTCGAGTTTTTCTAGCAGCACACAAGCACGCTGATCATGCAGCAATAAAATGGTTGGATACAGACGGACCGGAATTTGCCCCAGTGTCTGGCGCAAAACGCGGGAAGATAAGCCAGCGCGCCCAGCTGCACGGCTTAATAAAGAGGGAGTTAGGCGGTTATCTACTAGCGGCAAACCAGCGGCTAAGGCCTGCGCAGTCCAAGGCTCGCCATGCAAACGCGTAATTTCCACCAAGCAATCAAGTAAGGAGTCAAAATGGACCTGACTTTCTGAAACATGCCAACCAAATTCGTGATTTGCTTGGGCTAAATTCGATTGCGTCATGAAAAACCTTAAACGATGAAATAACTCGATTCACACTTTATTACGGGCTGAGTACCTTGCCGGGGTTTAACAAACCTTGAGGATCTAATGTTTGCTTGATTTGCCGCATTAAATTCAATTCAAGCTCAGAACGTACCGATTGCAAAGTTTCACGCTTCAATTGGCCTATACCATGTTCGGCACTGATGCTGCCGTTGTAGGACGCCACATGCCGATAAACCAACTCGTTCACAGCATGTTCCTGCTGATACACCGCCGCGCTTTTATCGGCCAAGAACAAGTTGTAGTGCAAATTACCATCGCCCAAATGGCCAAAAGCGACAATTTTCGCACCAGCAAATGACGACAGCATCTCAGTATCGCACTTTTCAAGAAAGTCAGGTATTGCCCCAATGGGCAAACTGATGTCGTGTTTAATACTTACGCCATCAATGCGTTGCGCCTCAGGGATTGACTCTCGCAGAGCCCAAAAATCAGCCGCTTCACTCATGTTTTGCGCCACATAAGCATCCATGCAACCATGATCAAACAAATATTGCGCCAAGCGATCAGTTAGCGCGTCTGAATCACCACCATCCGACAACTCAATCAACACGCACCAAGTTGGCAGCACATCAAACGGCTGCGCCAAGCGCGGAAAGTGTTGCTTGAGCAGGGCCAGACACGGCGCAGAAATCAGCTCGAATGAGGTGACCCTATCACCCACCTCGGCCTGCAAGCCACGTAATAATTCCACAGCGGCAGCGGGGTTCTCCAGCGCCACCAAGGCTGTGGCATGCGCGGTGGGCAGCGGATACAGGCGCAGCACCGCTTGCGTGATCAAACCGAGCGTTCCTTCCGAGCCAACAAATAGTTGTTTTAGATCGTAGCCCGTGTTGTCTTTACGCAAACCGCGCAGGCCATCCCACACTTCGCCACTCGCAAGAACCACCTCCAGCCCCAGCGTTAGCTCGCGCATATTACCGTAGCGCAGCACATTGACGCCGCCAGCATTGGTTGCCAGCGCACCACCAATTTGGCAGCTTTGCGCTGCGGCCCAGTTGGCGGGGAACAAGCGTTTCACGTTCAGTGCCGCTTGCTGCACCTGCGCCAAGGTCACGCCCGCTTGCACCGTGATCGTGTTGTTATCCGCATCGACCTGCACGATGGATTTCATCCGCTCGAGCGAGATAATCAGCGATTGGCCGTCATTCAGCGGCGTTGCGGCGCCACACAAGCTGGTATTGCCGCCTTGCGGCACGATTGCTACGCCATGCTCGGCGCACAAGCGCACCAATTGCTGAACTTGTTCAGTCGAATTTGGGCGCGCCACTGCCAAGGCTTGGCCTTGGTAACGGCGGCGTTGATCCAAACAATAAGGCGCCGTATCGGCGCCAAATAGGATGGCATGCGAAGCTTGCCATTGCTGCAATTGCTGTAAAAAACTCATTCAAAATCCTAGGTGCTGTCGTCTTGAGTTTTACGGTTGCGCTGGAGCGCATTTTTCAGCCAATCAAGGCGCGGCAGGCGCAACATAGTCGTTCTATGTCAGCCTGTCGTAACGCCGAGTGGCTGAAAAAGGCGCCCAGCCGAATTTTTGCTACCAAAGGCTCGGTTTGTCGTCTTTTGCCCTGATGCTGCGTTATTAAGCGCTGGCATAGAATGACTATGCGGCGCACTTCATGCCTTGCCTCAGGGCAAAAGACGTACAAACGCAGTCCGCAAAACCCAAGACGACAGCACCTTGAGTCTGGACTACAGCCAGAAATCCGTCCGCTGCTGATGATGCTCGATCACACGCTGGAAATGACCTGGATCTTTGGCAAAAGTCATTTCGCCTGCGGCTGGCTTGTGGAAATCGAGCAGCCGCGATACCCAGAAACGCAGCGCTGCAGCACGCAGCATAATTGGCCAGTCGGCCACTTCGTCATCAGTGAGTGGGCGCACCGATTGATAACCTGCCAGCATCGCTTTGGCACGTTCAGCGTCAATATCGCCGTTGTCCAGCACGCACCAGTCATTCAATGTAATCGCCAAGTCGTACAGCAAAATATCGTTGCACGCGTAGTAAAAATCGATAAATCCGCCAACCTGATCGCCGTTCATCAAGGCGTTATCACGGAATAAATCAGCGTGGATCACGCCCTTCGGTAATTGATCGAATTTGTGTTCCGACTGAAGTTTGACCTCGGCGTGCAACAATGCCGCTTCCGCTTCACCCATAAATGGGTACATCTCTTGCGCCGTGGCCGACCACCATTGCGGTCCGCGCGGGTTGCTCATCACGCCAGCGTAGCTCGCTGCGGCGCGGTGCATTTGCGCCAGCATTTCGCCCACTTGTTTGCACTGCTCAGCATTCGGGCTATCGGTCACCGCGCCAGGCAGGCAAGGCACCAGTAGCGTCGGCTTGCCGTTCAACTCGTCAATGTATTCGCCATTTAAATTAGCAATCGGCGCGGCTATCGCGATGCCGTGCTGGCCCAAGTGCACCATTAAATTCACGTAATACGGCAGCTCATCCGCGCGCAGCGTTTCAAACAGCGTCAGCACATACTTCCCGTGGGTAGTGGTCACGAAATAGTTGGTATTCGTGACTCCTGCGGCAATACCCTTAATATCCACCAGCTGACCCAAAGAATAGCGCTGTAAAAATGGAATTAAATCTTCGCTACTTACAGTTGTAAAAACAGACATTCACTTATCTCAAAATTCCAGCAATACCCAAGTTGGGACGGCGATATTGTCGCCAATTTCGCGGCGCATAAATTCGCCTTTGCCAGTTGGATCAATCAGATAGTAGGGCTTACCCACTTTCGGCGTAACTTTCACTTGGTACAACTTGCCGTGTAAACGGTATTCGGCAATCGTGGCATCGCTTTTTTGGATAATGCGCACTTCTGGGGCGCCAGGCTCAACCGCAGCAGGGGTATCTTCGGTTGGCATTGGCGGCGGCATATCAGCCACCACCTCGGCATAAGTTGGTGCTATTGCCGCACCGAGCAACATCGCAATCAATAAATGGCGCATGGTTCACTCCCTTAACAGGTTCATTGCTCGTTTATAATGGGCGGCACACCCAATCACAGTATAGAGAACTCCCGCATGGCGACGCTGCTTTTAATCGACGGTTCATCGTATCTTTACCGCGCCTTTCACGCCATTCGAGAGCTATCCGCACCCGACGGCACGCCGAGCAATGCGCTATTTGGCTTTGTGAACATGCTCAAAAAGCTGCGCCAACACACTCACGCTGATTATATCGCGTGCGTGTTCGATGCTAAAGGTAAAACCTTCCGCGACGACATTTACCCGCAATACAAAGCGCAGCGCCCGCCAATGCCAGACGAGCTGCGCGTGCAAATCGAACCGATCCACCAAGCCGTCGCCGCGTTTGGTATTCCGATTTTGATGCTCGAAGGCGTCGAAGCCGACGATGTGATCGGCACGCTGGCGCGGCAAGCCTCCGCGCAAGGCATCACGACAATTATGTCGACCGGCGATAAAGACATGTCGCAGCTCGTGGACGAACATGCGCGCATTGAAAACAGCATGACCGAAGAAGTACTCGACCGTGATGGCGTGTTTGCCAAATTCAACGTCTGGCCCGAGCAGATTGTCGATTACCTCGCGCTGATCGGCGACACCGTTGACAACGTGCCGGGTGTGCCCAAATGCGGCCCAAAAACCGCCGCCAAATGGCTGGCCGAATACGGCAACCTCGATAATCTGGTCGCCAACGCCGAATCCATCAAAGGCGTGGTCGGGCAAAATCTGCGCGATACTTTGCAATGGCTACCCACCGCGAAAGAGCTGGTAACGATCAAATGCGACGTTGATCTCTCGGCCGAGCTGCCCAATGGCCTAAGCGATCTGGCGCCGAAAGACGAGGACAGCGCGACGCTATTGCAGCTGTTTACCCGCTTTAATTTCCGCACTTGGGTGCGCGAGATGGAAGGCAAAGTCGGCCAAGCGGCCAAACCCGAAGCACCCAAGGGTATTACCTCAGACCTATTTGCAGAAGAAGCTCCCGCAGCAATACCTGCCGCAGTATCAAGCGAACCCGCCGCACCGGTTGAGCGCCATTACGAATGCATTAACACGCCCGAATTGCTCGCCAAGTGGATAGATAAAATCAACGCCGCAGCAATGACGGCGTTCGACACCGAAACCGATAGCCTCGATCAAATGCAGGCGCGCTTGGTCGGTATGTCGTTCTCGGTGCAAGCGGGCGAAGCCGCCTATTTGCCGCTGGCGCACCACGGTGCTGATACCCCTGAGCAGCTGCCGTTTGACGCTACGCTGCTGCAACTAAAACCGTGGCTGGAATCCGCCGAGCATAAAAAAGTCGGCCAAAATCTAAAATACGATCAGCACGTTTTGGCGAATTTAGGCATTAATTTGGCGGGAATCGAAGACGATACGCTGCTAATGTCGTATGTACTGGCCAGCCACGAAAAGCACAATATGGACGACCAAGCCGCGCGCGAGCTCGGTGAAACGACGATTAAATACGAAGACATTTGCGGCAAAGGCGCCAAGCAAATTGGCTTTGCCGAGGTTGATCTGGATACCGCCACCGCGTATGCAGCGGAAGACGCGGATATTACTGGCCGCCTAGCCCATACCCTGTTGCCGCGCTTGCAAGCCAATGCGGGGCTAAATTACGTTTACCGCGAGATCGAAATGCCGTCGCGCCAAGTGCTGTACGTGATGGAACGCAACGGTATTTTGGTCGACGCCAATAAGCTGAACCGCCAGAGCCACGACATCGGCCTGCGCCTGATCGAGTTGGAACAGCAAGCCTACGAGCTGGCCGGCCAACCGTTTAACCTCGGTTCACCGAAACAGCTTGGCGAGATTTTTTTCGACAAATTGAAACTGCCGGTGATCAAAAAAACGCCAAAAGGCGCGCCATCGACCGACGAAGAAGTACTTAGCGAATTGGCGAAAGACTACCCGCTACCGAAAGTGCTGCTCGAACACCGTAGCCTCGCCAAACTCAAATCCACCTACACCGACAAGCTGCCGCTGATGATCAACGCCGCCACCGGCCGCGTGCACACCAGCTTTAACCAGACCGTGGCGGTCACAGGCCGCCTGAGCTCGTCCGACCCGAACCTGCAAAACATCCCGGTGCGCACGCCGGAAGGCCGCAAAATCCGCGAAGCCTTTATCGCGCCCGCCGGCAGCAAAATTGTGTCAGCCGATTACTCGCAGATCGAGCTGCGCATCATGGCGCATCTATCGGGCGATGCCGCGCTGATCCGCGCCTTTGAGCAGGGTCTCGACATTCACAAAGCCACCGCCGCCGAAGTGTTTGGCGTGGGTCTGGATGAAGTGACCAGCGAGCAGCGCCGCTACGCCAAGAGCATTAACTTTGGCCTGATCTACGGCATGAGCGCGTTTGGCCTCGCCGCCCAGCTCGAAATTACTCGCGAAGCGGCGAAAACCTTTATCGAACGCTACTTCAATCGCTTCCCCGGCGTCGCCGAATACATGGAAGTCACCCGCGCCGCCGCGCGTGATGCGGGCTATGTAGAAACCGTGTTCGGGCGCCGCCTGTGGTTGCCGGCGATCAAATCATCCAACGGCGCGCAACGCGCCGGCGCCGAGCGCGCAGCGATCAATGCGCCGATGCAGGGCACGGCAGCTGACCTCATCAAGCTAGCGATGGTGGCGGTGAATAATTGGCTGATTGCGGAAAAATTGCAGAGTCGGCTGCTGTTGCAGGTGCATGATGAATTGATTTTGGAAGTACCCGAGGGGGAGCTGGAATTGGTGAAAGCTAAATTGCCGGAGATTATGGGCAATGTAGCGACGCTGAAAGTGCCGTTATTGGCGGAAGTGGGGGTTGGGGAAAATTGGGAAGAGGCGCATTAATTAGGTAGGGCGTATTGCCGCTAAGCGGCAATACGCCGAATGAAATGCACATCGTCACTTGCGGCGTAATACCTATGGCGATTACGCCTTATCGCACTGTTGCAAGTGCACGACGGCTAGGCATTAGGATTGTCTGATGTTTGGCTGGCAACTGTAATATATCTATTAGCGATCAACATAGTTGTGTGGCCCAATTAAAAGTATCAACACAGCCCATAATTGGGACTGGGCAGATTTAGGCCACAAGCCCAGATTCTAAAATCAACCTAACACGAAATTAAATCATTCTTCTCCAAGAGATTTTCTCGCAATGAAATACGTAAAGTTATCCTGCCAATTTTTATTACTCCTAACCACTATCATTTGGTTTTTTTATTTAATTAATATCGATAAAAAACTATCGATTTACATTTCAAACAATTACACTTACTGGGTTTTGTTTTATGCAATACTTCTAGCAGGATCTCTTTACGACACCTGCAAAGACATTTCGCAATGGGCTAAGGCTTCTATATCAGAGAGTTTGCAAAAAAAGAAAGTAATCCGAATTTTAAAAATCTTGAAGCCTTCTGATAAATTAATTCTGAGTAAATTTATCCTTGAACAATCAAATGAATATTTTTTTAACCCCAAAGATACAAGTATTGATTGGTTGACCGCATGCAAATTAATGTACCCAACAGGGACCATTAGACAAGACCAAAAGCATGGCTATCGTTTATCGGTTTGGGCGCAAGATTATCTATCAAGAAATCCAAACCTTTTATATTAGCAATGTAGGGCAATCGGATGGACTTCTTTCTCCTAATACGGCATCGATGTGCCAGTACGGTAGGGCGTAATCGCCGAAGGCATTACGCCGCATGCTACAAACTCCAAAACCGCCAACTATGGCGGTTTTTCTTTGCCTGTAATACGTCATCCACCACGGATTGGCGGCTGTGCGCCGCGGCACTCACTTTCCTTGCTTCGCCAAGGAAAGTAAGCAAAGCCGTGTAGGGCGGGTCTTGACCCGCGCTGAGCAATGTTTGTTGATTCACAACCTAATTGGCGGGTTACGCCTTCGGCTAACCACGCCCTACGGTGTTTTTCTTTACCTGCAATGTGCCATCCACCACGGATTAGCGGCTATGCGCCGCTGCACTTACTTTCCTTGCCTCGCCAAGGAAAGTAAGCAAAGGAAGGCGACCCCACATCTGCGTCGGCTACGCCGATGCTGGCCTTAGGCCACGGCCTACGCTAAGGCAGCAAGCTGCCAAGCTCCGTCACGCCTCGACTGCGGACAATCGGCAAGGCGGCGGGCTTTAACAAAACAGAGCCCGCCGAATTCCCTTGCCGCTTGTTCCTCGCTCGGCGCAGACGTAGGGGAATTGGTGCAGCCCAACGATTTCAGGAAATACATGCCTTGGTGTTGCCCTAAAAACTATATCTCAACTGGCTTTGGCGGATATACCCAATATCCATCTTGTACGCGCTCGTTGGTCTGGGGCTTAAATCCCCTGTCGCCCATCGCCGAGGGAGTGGAGTGAGACAAACAGTTTTTTGTTTGGCTCACGACCGACTGAGGGTAGCGCGGCGGAACGCGCATTCAAACATCGCGGCGTAGCCGGATAAAACCCAAGCTAGCGCAGCGAGTCTTGCGGCGCCCTTCCAATTGTTGGACGGGGTTTCGCGTCAATCAGGCACGCTCCATCACGTCGTCCGGCGGACGAAGCCACCGGTTCACCGCCTGCGCCAGCAGGCTATGCATACAACTAACTCACTTTTTCTTACCTTTGCGTAACTCAGCTTTCGCTTTGCGAACCATTTTTAGGCAATCCAAATCAAGCAATGGGTTTAAGTCGATCAGTTTAGCTTCGGCGCTTAATAAATCGGCCAAAGCTTTATTTCTGGCAACTAGGGTGTATTGGTCTTTATCACGCTCAATCAATTCGCGTGTTTCTTTGATTTCTTTTTTACATCCCGCCAGCGCGGGCTGGGTTAAGGCAAGAGCGCAGACACTAGCGATGATAATTTGGACGATACGCATGATGGTTCCTTATGCAATTTCAGTAGATTGTGCAAATTTTATGCCACCAATCTTACTACACAAGAAATAACAGACAAGGAATTATTTCAGCTTTTTTTCGTCAATCCGTTACAGAATAACCCCACCTTGCTGTAGCCAAGGAGAAGCTCAATGTCGCAACGCGCATCGCTGCTCTGCCTACCATTAGGGTTGAAACGATGGCTTTTTAGCGGTGTTGCCAGAGAAGGAAGGTAAATATTTTTGTGCCATTTTTTCATAGAAGCCATTTTGGCTAAGTTGCTGCAACGCTAGATTAAAGCGATCACGTATCACGGCATCGTTAAATTCCAAGCGATACCGCGTAGGCGGGAAAATGGCAAAGGGGCAGATTTTTTGGCTGCCTTTTGGATCAAGCTCTAGGTTGAAATGGCGGAAAATATTGATGTCGCTGATCACAACGTCCACACGTTCGGACAGCAGCATGCGATTCATCAATTGCTGCGGAGAGATTTCTTGGTAATGCGCTTTATCCCGTGCCAGTTGGGCAAATTCTTCACCCAAAAACTGGTTGGCATTGTGAAAGGCCACGACTGATTTGCCCTGTAGATCACTCACCTGCTGGATATTGAATTGGCTCGCGCAGCGGCTAATCGCCATATTTTGGTAAACGATATAGGGTTCGGAAACAATCTGGCCCTTGGTATTAATCGCCGCGTCGAGCTGGTTGAGGCTCAGGAGCAATTGCGCTCGCTTATTGGGCATGTGCTCAAACCGAATCGGAATCCCAGCCAACTTAAACGCTTGCTGGATGATTTCGTACTCGATGCCCGATTGCGTCTCGGATGACACATAAGGTAGCTTGGTTTCACCAATGCCAACGCGCAGTGGCTCGAGCGCCAATGCAGGATAAACAATAAGGCAGCAAAGACTCAGAAGCCACTTCATGTCTGCTCTCCACACTCAATCTATTATGCAGCATGGCAGGCATAATCAGCTGCGGCAAGGCCAGATGGCCCTTCACCGCAACACAGCAGTGCAGTCTATTGTTGCAACACCTGACTCGTATAAGGCCCCGTTGCACCAGTCAGCCCCAATTGTTGCAGCGTTTGCCACTCACCTTCGGTGCGGACCAATTCAGCGATACTGCGGATATTCAGCGTATTGGTCACCGCCAGCACGGCTTTGATCAACTGCTGATTGCCCGGCTGTTGATCAATTTCGTGAATATAACTGCTGTCTATTTTCAAATAGGCCAACGGTAAATCGTAGAGCTTGGGCATGCTGCCAATTTGGCGGCCAAAATGTTCAACCCCCACTTTGATGCCTAATTTGCGCATTTCGGTAATAAACGTCGACAAAGATTCTAGATCTTCCACTAAGGCGTTTTCGGTCACTTCCAGCCATAAGCGCGCTAAAGTTTCAGGCGTTTGCTGCGCTAGTAGCGCGGCTAAATCGCGCCTAAATGGCACATTCGACACCGATTGCGAGGCAATATTAACCGCCACGTCAGCGGATTCCTGCGCCAATAAATCCAAGCCTAGCCGTACCGCAGCCAAATCAATCGCCGGCAACAAATTAAAGCGTGTGGCAAACGGCATAAACACACCCGCCGATTGCAATTCACCCGAGACGCGGTCGGGTAGCCGTAGCATCAGCTCTTTGTGCAGTAGCTGGCCGTTAAAATCGAGCACCGCAAAGCTGGCGGCCACAAACTGCTGCTGATCGATCGCCGTTTGCAGTATGTGCAGCCATTCCGAATTGGGTCGGCTGGCTTTGATCGCAGTGTGCGCGCCACCGGCGACGGCATTGTGGGGTTGTAACTCGGCCTGTGCGAGTGCCGCATCGGTGCGGCTTAGTAAAGCGCCAACACTCTCGCCCTGCTGATACGCGCTATAGCCGATCGACAACAATTTGCTGATACTTGGCGCTAAATCGGCAATATCGGCGAGCAGTTGCTCGGCAAACGCCAAATCTGGCGCTTGGCCTGGGGCAAACAGGGCAAAATCGGCACCGTTTAACCGAGCTGCTTGCCAGCCGGGGTATTGATCGGCCCAGTGAGCAAGCACGGTTGCTAATTCAGTGAGTAATTTATCGGTGGCTGCACGACCCAAATCGCGGTTGATGCTGGCCAAATCATTCAGGCGCAGCATATACAAAGCCCCATTAGGCAAGCTTTCTTCATCACTTAGGGCATTGGCCACATTGCCTAAGAAGAAGCTACGGTTCGCCAAGCCCGTGACAGGATCGCGATTGGCGTCGCGATTCAGTGCCTCGATGTGTGCTGATTGTTCATCCAGCATGGCTTTCACGCGGTTCACCATGCTATTCATCGCATCGGCCATCGGGCGTAATTCGATATAGCGTGGCGGTGGCACATTGATAAAACGGCGCTCGCTGATCGCTGCGGCTTGCTCCATCATTTGCAAGATAGGCTTACGTATATGCCTAAGCAACATTTGCATCAAAGCACCAGTAATAATACCCCCCAGCAGCATCCACAATAACAAACGCTTAGCGCTTTTCCACAATGATTCATACGCAAAGCGCGAATGCGCTTGGATTTCCACCTTGCCGGCCTGCTTCCAGCCATTACTAATTAGCGCGGTGCCGGGGCTCACCGTAATTGGAAACTGCGCAATAAACCACGCGGGTACTTGGCTGGGGAGGTCTTTATTGCGCAACTCATGAATCACCTTGCCGTGCGGGTCGCTAATGCGAATCAGCGCGAAATGGCCAGAATCAAAGAGCGCATTACTCATCAACTCAATCATCGCCGGATCATCCGCCTGCTGCGAAATCGACAGCGCCAGCGACGAGGCGTTATCGCTGCTTTGCGTATAGAGCTGAGTTTGCAAATAATCGCGCGCATTGATCGTGCTAACTAACAGCGCAACGATAAACGCCATCAAAGCAGAGCAAAGAATCATAAGCCAAACTTGGCGAAATAATGACATGGGTAAATCTTCCTTAAAATTCGATGCCGTCGCTTTTCATCCGCAGCAGTACATCTTTCCAGCGCGATAAACGATCAACCGACGCCGATGGCTGATTACCACCGCCGGCAAAAATCCCCTCGCTATTAAAGCTAAACACCGGCGTTAAATCGGGGCGGCGGCTGGCGGGGCGAATGTCGGTAATCAGATTATCTAAAATCAAGGGCTCGGCGTCTGGACTAGGGTAATACGTCAGCACCATATGCGCTTGCGTCACGGTGCTATTGCTGCCGCCAATTTTGGCCTTCACATAGCTCAGGCGCAGTTTTTCGGCTGGGACGCCCAGCTCTTTAAGCGCCATGTATTTGATGATGGCAAAGTCTTCGCAGTCGCCTGCGCCCTTGCCGATCATTTCGAGTGGCGAGGCCCAGTAATCATTTTGCTGCCAGATCTGGCTATCGTCTTGAAACTGCACGCGGCGATTGAAAAACTCGTTCACGCGCTTGAGTTTATCCGCTTCAGGGAGGGTTTTTGCCCCACTGATCACTTGCTGCGCATCATTCATTAATTTGGCGGCATTCGCGCCATAACGTTGCTGCGCGAGTTTAATCAATTGATTGAAATCCCAACCCGACCATGCGGGCGCGATCACTTGCCATAACAACAACACCCCCACGCCCAAGGCTATGAGGGGGTTGCGCAATCGTCCTAGCTTAAGCATGCGCTTGCGTGGCTTTAAGCCAGATACGGGCTAAGATCAACGTCATCAATTTGCTCTGGTTTCATAAAGCGATGCGCATATTCGAGGTGCAAACCTTGTTGTAAAAAGAGGCGGAATAATTCAACGTCGATGTGCTGATCTTTGACCATAAAGCCCATGATTTTGATCGCCTCCGACAGCGTTTTGCCTTTTTTATACGGCCGATCGACTGCGGTGAGCGCTTCAAAAATATCGGCAATTGCCATCATACGCGCCGCTGGGCTCATTTGATCACGCGTCAGGCGTTTAGGATAACCGGTGCCGTCCATTTTTTCATGATGCCCGCCCGCAATTTCCGGTACGCGCTGTAAATGCCGTGGGAACGGCAGTTTTTCCAGCATGATAATGGTTTGGATAATGTGCTCATTAATTTTATAGCGTTCTTCTTCTGACAGGGTACCTCGCGCTACGCCAAGATTATAAAGCTCTCCACGGTTATACATGTGCTCAGGCACTTTCACCTTAAAGCCCCACGGATTATCGTCAGCCAGTTTATCGCGCTCGGCGCGGACCAAGATATGCTCTGGTTTATCAGCCAACAATGCTTCGGTGGTGGGTAATTGTGGTTCGGGCGTGCGCTGTTTGCGCTCTTTTTCTTCGTGCGCAATACCGATGCGATCAGATAAAGTGCGCTGCCACGTGCGCGCAGCAATTTGTTTCAGTCGCTCGATTTTTTCTGGCGCCATAAATTCACCGCCTTCATTGCAAGCGGCAATAAAAGCAAAATCGTCGTCGAGTTCCTGCAAATTCGCGGCCAATTGCGCCCGCAGTTCATCGGCATTACCACCAGCCGCAATCGCTTGCCAGCAAGCAATTTCCGCGTCGCGTTTCAGCACTTCAAAACGCATCCGCACTTCATGGATGCGGTCGTACAGCGTTTCGAGTTTGGTCGCTTTATCAACCACATATTCGGGCGTTGTCACCTTGCCGCAATCGTGCAGCCACGCCGCAATATGCAGCTCTTCCCATTGCTCTTCATTCAGTTTGAAATCGGCAAACGGCCCTTCAGTTTGCTGCTCTGCGGCGCGGGCAAGCATTTTGGTCAGCTCTGGAACGCGCTGGCAATGGCCACCGGTATACGGGCTTTTCGAGTCAATCGCACCTGCAATCAGCTGAATAAACGCTTCAAGCAGAATTTTTTGCTCGTTAATCAAACGCTGCGTATCAACAGCCACGGCGGCTGTGGCCGCAATGGTTTGCACAAAGGCCAGCAAATCCGCACTTGGCTTTTTGTTTTCATCAATTGCCAAGGCCAACGCGCCCACCAAGGTGCCATCACGATTGCGCAGAGGTAGCGTCAGCTGAGTTAAGGTCTGTTCAATCTTGGGCAAGAGCGGAAAGTTGGTGGCAAATTCGGCCGCCGATAAGTTTCGTAAGGCCACATCATCTCGCAGCGCGGTGGCCACTACGTGTTCGCCCTGTAGATCAATGGGCAACCTATCCTCTGGCCGCGCGGCTTGTGCGGGGCTGTGCCAGAAGTATTGTGCCGATTCTAAATAGTCCGCCCCATTTGCGCCGTGGGTAATATAAATGACCCCACCCTCTGCATGGCTGACTGCACCGAGCTCATCCAAAATTTTGGCCAACAGACGATCAAAATTCTTTTCTGCCGCCAAGGCCTGCGAGAGCGACATAAAGCGCGAAATCGTTTGCTTCATCCCCCCCAAGCCAGTGGCAAGACGATCGATTTCTTGAATTTTTGAATGTACGGCAACGGGTGCGTCAAATTGAAATTGTTCAATTTTTTGCACTTCTTCGGTTAAGGCATTTATCGGCTTGGAGGCGCGACGTGATAACCAAATGGCAACCAGCATCCCCAACGCAATCAAAATCAGCGAGATCCACATCGATTGATTACGCTCGGCAATGGCTGCGGAGAGCAACTCCCCATGCGGCGTTGCCATCGCCAAGGTCAGATAAACGTGCGGGCCCAAGGCTATTTTGCTCACCATCCCTTCCCAGTGCTCACCGTCCTCAGACGAAAAAGTACTGGCATTCCCCTGTTTGCCCTGCTCTACCCCCATCAGTTTTTTCAACACGGGGGCGTCGAACGCTTCCAGTTTCGGTAGGTACTCCTTGCCATCGGCCTCCTTCACCAAAGCTGGCTGACCTTGGTGGCTAGCCAACACCCGCCCTTGGGACGTGATAAATGCAAGCCGGGTATCAGGTGTAATGCGATGACGTACTAAAAAATCATTCAAGCGCCCTAATTGAATATCGCCCCCCACTACGCCTTTTTGATTCGCCGTCTGCTGCGAAAAAGTCAGCCCAGCCAAACCATCCGATGCAAACGAATAAGGCGCGGTAATGCTGACCTGATTAGGCTTTTCTTTGGCTTGATACCAATTACGTTGTCGTGGATCGTATTGATATTGTGGATCAGCACGATGTTCAAGCAGCTGCAAATCGGCGCTGTAAAACAAATACTCCCCCCGCATTTGCCCTTGCGGATAGGTGATGCTTTGCACAATCCATTGGGTTTTGGGTGGGGGATTAAAACGCTGCTGAACTTTTGGGTTTCCCAAGTAACGGCGAACTAAAAAAAAGTCCCCCGTGTCGTAACCAATATAGAGCGAGGAAATGACAGGATCATGCTTAAGCGCAGCAGTAATAAAACTAAGGCTATCTAGCCGCTCATCCAAGGTTTGGGCATTCATCACGCGTTGCTGTGCCAATAATTGCACCGAACGCATCCCGCTATTGAAAACCAGCCGCAATTCATCTTCCGCACCTTTGACCGCCAAACCAAATTGCTGATCCGCCGACTGCTTTAAAATCACACTGGTCGCGCGGTATTGATTCCAGCCACTAATCAGCGCAAAACCAAGCAATAGAGCGATAAATAAATAGCTGATGTGGATATAAAACGGAACATTAGAACGCGTAGAGCGGGTCATCGAAGCTTCCTTGCTGTGTGCTAGCGATTCATAGATTCATAGCATAGCTCTTCTTCGATACGCGTTAAATCACTTGTCATTATTAAGAAAGAAAATCCACAAAAAACAACACCGCTGAGCCGAACAGCACACACCTAAATTTTGACGGGGTATAGCTCCATAAGCATTTATTTATATTGTTTTTATCAATATACCTACTGCAAAACTAAAATCTCACTCGATTATTGCGCGCTTTATTCCGCCTAGTTCCTCGTGCTGTAAAACCAGTCGAACCGCATAGCATGCATACACCATTGATCAGTTTACAAACCACCCTTTTTGGATTGCTTACCTGTTGCGCTACTTTACGCCTACAATGGCGCCATTGTTGTGTGCCACCGCGTTAAATTGACCGAAATTTGTATGAATCAATCCCAGCGTTTTATCGTCCTCGATAGTTTTCGTGGCCTCTGTGCGGTGTCGGTGGTGTTATTTCATTTACATATTTGGCAAAGTATTGGGGAATGGCGCTTCTTTCGCTCGTCGGGCTTGCTGGTTGAGTTTTTCTTTGTGTTAAGCGGGTTTGTGCTCGCACACCGCTATCACCTGCGCCGAATGACTACGGCAGGTTTTACTGATTTTATGATAAGCCGCAGTTGCCGCATTTTACCGCTGCATTTTGCAACCTTATGCATCATGACCACGCTGATCTTTTTGCGACCCTTGTTGTATGACGGCGTTTCGCTTTCAAGCTTGGATGATCGGTTTTGGCATGAGCAGATGCGCGAACAATGGCTTTATAACGCCACGCTATTGCATGCATGGCTACCCGACGCGAATTTATTCTCCTTCAATGGGCCGGCCTGGAGTATCAGCGTTGAATATTATATTTACATCGCTTTTGGCCTCATCATCCTACTGGCGCAGCGGCGCAGCACCCAGGCATTTTGCTTACTCATCGCACTATGTAGTGCCGCAATGGTGCTGCTGGAGCCCAAAATTGCCAACAGCCCAGGGCTGCGGGGATTGATTTGTTTTTTTGTGGGGGCCGCGGTCTACGCGCTATACCTAAGACTGCGTGATCGCACGCTGCATCGCTACTGGATGACGGCACTCGAGATAGTGTGTTTATTTGCGCTGTATTGGATGGTTACACTGAAGTATCCATATAAAAGCTATTGGGCAACGTGGGGTTTTGCTAGCGCCATTTTGCTTTTTGCCTATGAAGGCGGGCTGATTTCAAGCTGGCTCAAGCGTGGGGTGTTTACCAAGCTGGGCGAGTGGTCCTTCTCAATTTACTTGGTGCACTATCTATTGCTCTATGCACTAACGATTGCACTGCAACACTTTCACCCCAGCTGGCTCGCGCAAGTCGGCAAAGTGTTATACATCGATACTGGCAGCACAGTGGGCAATAATCTGCTACTGCTCATGGTTGTCGCGAGCGTCTTATTCTGCGCCCGCGCCAGCTATCAGTGGATTGAGCGGCCAGGCATGAAACTGGGAAAATTTTGGCAACAACGCCGCTCAGCACCTGCGGCACAATGTGCCGCCATTAAGATTTAAGCTCCTCTATTTTCTCTACCCTCGTGGATTGGCATGGCTACTTACAGTATTACCCCAGATTTTGACGCGCTGGCTTTAGGCTTGGATGCCAATCAAAGCAAGGTGTATCAACAGCTATGTACACGACGCCAATGCACCAGTGCTGAATTGATTCAACGCTGCCACATTCATAATCCGCATGCGATCATTGAGTCGATCAATCTGCGTCTGAAAGCACTTCACAGCGAATGGCTAATCTTGGCCAGCAATCCACGTGCACCGCTCAGCGGCCCCACCCAATCGATGCGTGTTCCTCTTGCCTACTATCGCCTACGCAAAACAGTGGCAATAAGCCGACCAGAACGCACTTAAACGCTCAGCACCAGCACAGCTCGTTCATCCAGATATACCACCACAGGTATTGCCATCAAATCCAAGCTAGATTGTTTGGCCAGCTGGATACCCGTTAAATCAGAATTAAAACCATCTCCGCTCGCATCCCAGAGCAGCAGATCTACGGCTTTTTTGTATCCAATTAAATGGAAATTGGTCTAATTAAATCAGTTTCCTGAAATTTAATTTGCAAATGATGTTGCAATTTATTATCAAGAACAGCATTAGTGCATTATAAATTAATAATTAAGCTTGTCTCTAAGCTTTCAAATCCATTGTTTTTGTGTCAAGAATGTAATAAATCTGGTATAAACCGCTCATAAATATTTATGTTGGCCAAAGATTCAGTATGAAGCTCACCCATAGCATTCAGAAAAAACATATTGCAGCTCAAATTGCACTGATGGGATTGCTGATGTCACCATCAGCTCAATCTTTTACGCTCGGTGATGTGGAATTACAGTCTTACGTTGGTCAACCTTTTCGTGCCGCAGTCCCTTATAAAACACATGCCGGCGAGTTGCTCACCCCCGATTGTGTCACCCTCACGCAGGGAGGCGCTGACCTCCCCAGCTTGGGCAACGCAAGCATCAACATCAGCCAGCGCGGCGAGCAAAGCGGAATGCTATATATCAACTCGCGGCAAAATATAGGTGAGCCCATCGTGGGCTTTGGCATTCGCATCGAATGTAATGGCCTGCAAATATCACGCTCATTTACCGCTTTTTTGAATGTCGCACCGGTAGAAGAACCCAAACCAGCGCCAACCTTTACCGCGCCCAAAGCTGTTGAGCCGCGCGAAAACCGCCGGAGCAATGAGGTACCAAATCGGGATCCAGAAACCTTCACGGCAAAAAGAACCACCACACTGGCCGAAATTACCAAACGATATTACCCAGTGGGTACGCCACAATATCCACGCTATTTGAATAAATTGATTAGTGTGAACGAGGGGCTCAGCGCCGAAACGCCGATCGCAGCGGGAAGCAAAATTATCATCCCGGATTTGCTTCGTTCCAGCAAAAAGGTACCGCCAAAAGCACCTCTAGCCGAGACGGGTCTCTTGCGCCTCGACGGCGTAGCGCTCACCCCTCCGACGAAACCGAAAGCCATTGCCTCCAATAGCGCCGAGTACACGCGACAGCTGGAGCAAAAATTACTCGAGTTAAATGAATTGCAACAAAAAATGCAATTGGAAATTACTCAGCTCAATCTCCAGTTGGCCCAAATGGACGCTAGCGCTGCCAGCGCATCACAAATCGTCGCCGCCCCTGTTTCGGCAGCCTCGGTCGCAGCGACACAAGCGCCCAAACGCGCCCCCGCGCCAGCCGCCAGTAGCATCATAGAACCATCACCCGTAACGCAAGAATCGGGTATGGCTTGGTGGGCCTTATTAATTGGGGGAACCAGCGCATTGCTGGCAGGAGTATGGTGGATACTACGCCGGAGAAAATCTGAGACAAACCATTACTTTACCGAGCACGATACCAGCCAGTTTGGCCCCAACCCAAGCTATCATGACCAAGCACCCGCCGGCTTTGCCAGCCCTAATACGATGATGTCTGCCCTACATTTGGGCGGCTCGCCGCATGGCATTGAAGTGGAACACACCGAAGAAGGCCTGGCAAACGATATGGCGCGAGCGCAGATTTTGATTGCGCAAGGCGAAACCATGGATGCCATTGATATTCTGTATCGTTGTATCGACGAGGAGCCGAGCGATATTGAACGCTGGTTGATGTTATTCCGCCTCTTCCGCCAACAAGGTATGAAAACTGAATATGCTCATTTAGCGCAAAACCTCAAAGTCATCGAGCATGACGAAGCCGATTGGGAGTTGGTGCGCAATATTGGCGCGAAACTTGACCCTGAAAATCCACTGTATTTCCGCGAATCGCCCTACAAACCACAAGCGCTCCATACGGCCAGCTATGCCCAAGCTTTTGGTCTGGAGCAAACACCACCCGTTGCGCAAGAATTGCAGTTGGAATTAGACGCCCCGAGCAGCGCCGATCTACAAATGATGGCCACGCTCAAACAAGACCATGGAGTCCCAAATCAATTTGCTCATTTACTCAGTCCAACCGAGCAAGATTACACCATCGAGCTACCGAATTTGGACGTGGGATCCAACGCCAATCTATCCCCACTGGAGCAAGCGGCAGAGCAATTTGACGTCGAAGAGTTAAACCTGAAAGCCATTGAACCTGAACACGATTCAAACGTACTTGAATTTGATATCGAACCGATCGACTTGGCGAAAAAGCCCTGAACTACAATTCATCAGCGCCATGCTGTCACTGATTTCCTTAAAACAGTGCCAGCATGGCGCTTTTTCTATCCGCACAGCGGGCGTGGTAAACTGCCACTTTGCCAATGTTTGAAGAGGTGTGCCCTAATGTCCGAATCGACTCTTTTACGAAAGATCGTCATTGCTACTCGGGAAAGCCCTCTGGCGCTTTGGCAAGCGAACTTTGTTAAAAATTGGCTCGAGATGACTTACCCAGCCATCAGCGTTGAGCTGCTCGGTATGACGACGCAAGGCGATCGAATTCTCGACGTCACGCTGAATAAAATTGGCGGCAAAGGCCTGTTCGTGAAAGAACTTGAACAAGCGCTGCTCGACGGTCGCGCCGATTTGGCCGTGCATTCGATGAAAGACGTGCCGATGGTCTTGCCCGAAGGCTTTTCGATTGCCGCAATTGGCGAGCGCGAAGATCCGCGCGATGCGTTCGTATCGAGCAAGTACGCGCAACTGAATGATTTACCCGAAGGCGCCATTGTTGGCACCGCCAGCTTGCGCCGCGAAAGCCAGCTGCGGATGCGCTATCCGCATTTAACGATCAAGCCACTGCGTGGCAACGTCAATACCCGCCTGCGTAAACTTGACGACGGCGAATTTGACGCGATTATCTTGGCCGCCGCCGGCTTAAAACGCCTAGGTTTAGGCGATCGCATTCGCTGCGAGCTCGCGCCCGAAGTCAGCCTGCCAGCACCAGGCCAAGGCGCTTTGGGCTTGGAAATTCGTAGCGATCGTGCGGATTTGGCTGCACTACTTGCACCGTTTAACCACGTTGCCACTGCCGCGGCCGTAGAAGCCGAGCGCTCGCTATCGCGCCGCCTCAATGGTTCTTGCCAGATTCCACTCGCCGCCTACGCCACCAACGACGATGGCTTTTTGCGCCTGCGTGGCCTGATTGCGTTGCCTGATGGCTCCAAAGTGGTGACTGCCGAATCCAATGGCAGCTACGCCGCAGCCGATGGTTTGGGTCGCACCGTGGCCGACTTGCTGTGCACCGAGGGCGCGCGCGATATTCTCAAACAAATGGCGCATGAATAAACCCACGCTTTCGCTACATGGCGTGCGGCTGTGGGTTACTCGACCCGCAGCCCAAGCCGCAGAATTAAGCCAAGCTCTTGCCGCCTACGGTGCGCAAGTCTTGGCTTTTCCTTTATTAGAAATCGCACCACCGCTTGATGCCGCCCCCTTGCACGCAGCCTTGGCGCAGCTCGAACGCTATGATTTGGCGATTTTTATCAGCCCGTCGGCACTCGACAGTGTGTTTGCGCATCTCACCACGCCGTGGCCTGGCCAGCTTGCCGTGGCAGTTGTTGGCCCGGGCAGCGCCAAACGGGCCGCCAAGCTGGGCGTACAGACTATCATCTGCCCAACAAAGCAATTCGATAGTGAAGGCCTGCTGGCGATGCCGCAAATGCAAAACCGCGCAGGTCAGCGCATGGTGATTTTTCGCGGCCAAGGCGGGCGCGATATTTTACCCCGCGCATTACAATCAGCTGGCGTAAACGTCGAGTTGGTCAGCAGCTATCAACGCCTTGCGCCGCAACTGAATGCAAGCGAATTATTGACACAACTTACGCACGGTTGTGATGGTCTAATAGTCTCTAGCTCAGAAGCTGCACAACACTTATTCACCATAGGTGGAGAGCTGGCGCGGCACAGGCTACAATCAGTACAGTATTTCGCTCCGCATCCACGTATTATCAGCGCGCTGAAAGCCCTAGGGGCAGAAAAGACAGCGCTGACGGAAGCGGGCGATCTTGGCATCACCCGTTCGATTTGCCAGCACTTTGCCTCATCTTTAGACGTGTAAAGCCCATGACCCAAGAAAACACTCAAGACTCACTTTCGGCAGCCTTGCAAGTACCCCCACGGCGTACCCTGCCACAGCCTGCTTTTGTTTTGGCTTTGGTGGCAATACTCACCAGTGGTGGCGTTTGGCTATATCAACAAAATGCGATGGAGCAGCTAAAAGCGGATCTGGCCAGCCAATTGGCAAACAGCGCCAAGCTGCAACAAGAATTGCGCGCCAATCACAGCCAAATGGCGCAATTGCAGCAAAAGCTACAGGTACAGGTTGAAACTCAAGCTGGCAAATTAGCCGAATCGGAAAGCCGGCAGGAAGTACTGACTGGCATGTACGATATGCTGATGCGCACCGAGTCGGTCCATACGCTGGCCGAGTTGGAACAAATGCTGACTTTTGCCAGCCAGCAATTGCAGCTCTCGGGTGATGTGAATTTGGCCTTAATGGGCTTGAGCAATATCGATCAGCAACTTTCGCGGCTAAATCGCCCTGAGTTGATTGGGGTACGCCAAGCCATTACGCGCGATATGGATACGCTTAAAGCACTGCCATACCTGGATGTGGTGGGCGTGACCACGCGGCTTGATAGTTTGATTAGCAAGGTCGATACGATTCCGCTGCTGATCGACGAAGGTCATGTTGAAGCGGAAAAACATCAACCCACAGCTAAGCCTGAAAGTGCGGTACGCGCGTTCTTGTCGGAAATTTGGCACGAATTCAGACAGCTGATTCAAATTCGCCGCATGGACAAACCCGAAGCCGCATTGCTGACCCCAGAGCAAAGTTTCTTCCTACGCGAAAACATCAAGCTGCGCCTGCTTAGCGCGCGCTCGTCGGTCTTGCAGCGCAATGAAGTTACCTTCCGCAGCGACATTAGCGCGGTTAAACAGTATTTAAAAGATTATTTCGATGCACAAATGCCGGCGACACAAAGCGCATTGCATTTAATTGCGCAATTGGAAGAACAACAAGTTAGCGTCGCATTACCCGATCTCAGCGCCAGCCTAACCGCCGTGCGCAGTGCACGTACCAGCGCAGAAAGGGTGAAACCATGAAGCTATTGCTGTGGCTGATTGGCCTATTCTCCGTCGCAGTTGGGATGACATTATTCGCCCAACTTAACACTGGCTATGCTTTGATTTTCCTACCGCCTTGGCGTGTTGAAATATCGCTCAACGTATTTATCGTTTTGCTCTTGGTTGGCATTATTGGGCTGTATTTCTTATTGCAAATGTTTGTTGAAGTCGCAGGTTTACCGCAACGCGTGCGGCGCTACCAAGCCAATAAAGCGAAAACAGCATCCATTCAACTCGAGCGCGATGCGCGGATTGCTTTTTTTGAAGGCCGATTCCAGCGTGCCGTGCGCTTGGCCAGCGAAGCCATGCTCGCCAGCAGCGAAAACGACGCGTTTGCGGTCAATGGTTTGCTAGCCGCACGTGCAGCCCATGCCGTACGCGATTTCGCCCAACGCGATCAAATATTCCAACAACTCACCGAGCACCTAGGCGAACAGCATTTGGCCACCTTGATGACGCGTGGCGAGTTATTGCTCGATGAGCGTCGCTATAGCGAAGCCCAGCAAGCCATCGTGGCCGCGCGAGAATTAGCGCCAAAATTGACCAATGCAATGAAACTGGAATTGCGTTTGCGCCAGCGTGAACAAAACCCAGAAGCGGTAATTAAACTGGTCGATCAATTAAGCAAAGCCGAAGCCATTGATGCCGAACAGGCCGCACACATCCGTATTGCTGCACAGTTGCAATTACTGAAACAGCACCCAATGACACCGCTGGAGCTGAAAGACTGGTGGAAAAAACTCTCGCACAGTGAACAGCATAATCCGAAATTGGCTCATGCCGCTGCACGCAGCTATATCGCACAAGAAGCGCCAGAGATGGCCAAAGACGCATTGGAAAAAGCGTTGGAAGCCGAATGGAATAGCGAGTTACTTCCTGCGTATAGCCAACTGAAACTGGATGCCGCGGGACAAATCGCCCAGCTCCAACAAGCCGAAACTTGGCTCAAATCGCACCCTCGCGATGAATTATTACTGCTCACACTCGGCCGCCTCTGCCGTAAACGTGAGCTATGGGGTAAAGCGCAAAGCTATTTTGAAGCCAGTATCGCGGTGAGCCCAAGCGCAACAGCACATGCTGAGTTGGCCGAATTGCTAACTCAGCTTGAACGCGATGAAGATGCCGCGCAGCACTATCGCGCCAGTTTGGCGCTGGCGCTGAAATAGGTCAAACTTCAGCAAATAAAAAAGCGGCCAATGGCCGCTTTTTTATTTGCTCGTTTCTTTTTCTTGAAACTTAATCCAATCAAATGGTTGCTCACCCTCTAGGCGTTCAGCCAGCGGTTTTTGCTGCTGCTTTTTCTTGTCAAGCTCAGTCGGTTGCGCGATTTTCTTTTCTACCGTTTCAGCCATTGGTTCCATCTCCCTAATACATCAATACCAAATCAGCCCGTAGAGCTAGTGCGGCCTAATTGAATTCGCCCATATTAACTTACAATTAAGCAAACTCAAGCCCTATATTTTTTGGAAAAATACCACTTTAATGTTACAAATTATTTACAATTTTATGTCATAAAATTAAGTCGCTGATTTGCTTAAGCAAATAAAAAGCCATATACCTATTATGGGTATATGGCTTTAATACAATATTAACAAGGTTTAATATTAAATACCCTAGATAGGGTTAAGTTCTTGTCCCCGCGGACAAATCACCTAGCATCAAACCTTGTGCGGAACGAATCTTGTCGCCACGCGCCACCTTACGACGATAGCGGCCGTCAGATAGCATTTCCCACGCTTGGGTGTTATCGACCAAGAATGGTCTTATGCTCTCACGAATCACGCGGCGCTTCACTTTCGGGCTCAGCACAGGGAAGGCGATTTCAATGCGGCGGAATAAGTTGCGACCCATCCAGTCCGCGCTCGACAAGTACACGTCCTCAGCGCCATCATTAAAGAAGTAATACACGCGATGGTGTTCTAGGAAACGGCCCACAATCGAGCGCACGCGAATGTTTTCCGAAATGCCTGGCAAACCTGGGCGCAATGCGCATACGCCGCGCACGATCAGATGGATCGTCACCCCTGCGCCCGATGCTTCGTACAATTTATCGATGATCGTCGGCTCGAGCAGCGCGTTCATTTTCGCGATCACAACGGCTTTTTTACCCGCTTTCGCATGCGCGATTTCACGATCGATCGCGGCGATAAAATTGCTGTGCAGCGTAAATGGCGCTTGCCACAGTTGGTGATGATCACCCGCCAAACCCAAACCGGTCAACTGCATAAATACATCGTTCACATCGCTAGTGACTTCGCGATTGGCGGTAAATAGGCCAAAGTCGGTATACAACTTAGCGGTACGCGGGTGGTAATTACCCGTGCCGACGTGCGCGTAGCGTTTGAGCTGGCCTTCTTCCCGCCGCACGATCAGCAGCATTTTGGCGTGAGTTTTATAACCGTACACGCCGTACACGACGTGCGCGCCTGCACGTTCGAGTTTGGCGGCCCAGTTGATATTCGCTTCTTCATCAAAACGCGCCATCAACTCAACGACCACGGTCACTTCTTTGCCGCGCGCTGCAGCCTCTTGCAAAGCGTCCATCAAGATCGATTCTGCACCAGTGCGGTAAATCGTCATCTTGATCGCGACCACGGCTGGATCACGCGCTGCTTGCTGCAAGAAATCCACCACCGGCGTAAAGCTTTGGTACGGATGGTGCAGCAAGATATCACCATGGCGAATTGCGGCGAAGTAATCGCTTTGGTTGCGCAACTCGGGTGGAATACCCGGCATAAACGGTTGGTATTTCAAGTCTGGGCGATCAACCTGATCAGGCACCTGCATCAAGCGCACCATATTCACTGGGCCGTTGACGCGGTACACATCCGAATCAGAAAGATTAAATTGCTGCGAGAGGAAATCCTGTACGTGTTTCGGGCAATTGTCGGCCACTTCCAAACGCACCGCATCGCCAAATGGTCGTTGCGACAATTCGCCCTCAATCGCTGCGCGCAAGTCTTTGATATCTTCATCATCGACCGATACGTCCGAGTCGCGAGTCACGCGGAATTGGTAGCAACCGAGCACGTGCATGCCGGAGAACAGCTCATCAATATGCGCGTGCATAATCGACGACAGGAACACAAAGCCGTGTTCAGTTCCAGCGATGTCGGCTGGCATTTTGACGAAACGCGGCAAGATTCGCGGCGCTTGGACAATTGCAATGCCAGAATTGCGACCAAACGCATCACGGCCTTCGAGCTCGACGACAAAGTTCAAAATCTTGTTCGATAGGCGTGGGAATGGATGCGACGGATCAAGCCCAATCGGTGTTAAAATCGGCATCAATTCACGGAAGAAATAGTCCTTCACCCACGCGCGCTGCGCGTCGGTCCACAGGCTGCGGCGGAAGAAATAAATGCCCTCTTCTTCCATCGCCGGGAAAATCGTTTCGCGCAGTACACGGTATTGGCGCTCGACCAAATCGTGCGCTTCGATGCACACCAAATCAAAGGCTTGGTGCGGTGTTAAACCCTCAGGCAGCAGCCGAGTCGGGTTATGACGCATATTTTCTTTTAACCACGCAATGCGCACCTCGAAAAACTCATCGAGATTGCTCGACACAATACACAGAAACTTCAACCGCTCCAGCAGTGGGTTGCGGGCATCCTCTGCTTGCGCCAAAACACGGCGGTTAAACTCCAGCAGGCCCAATTCACGATTGAGCATCAATTGATTGTCGGCAGGTTTATACGTCATAACATCGCTCTTATTGTTTGTTTTCTCTAGATACCAAGACGCTAATCGCTTGGTCGATCACAACAGTACAGGGTCACCAGCTCATTTGAAATAAGCTAAAACCTAGTGATTGTTTAGATCAAATGCAGCATGCTTTGGACAACATCACTGTTTCTACGCAAGCAATTTTGGGCCTTTATAAGCGCATCAGGCCGCATTATGCGGCCTGATTCATTACTGTATTACTGCGGAACAAAACCCTGAATGGCATCAGCGCCTGAACCCCAGAAATAATTCTCCAGCTGTTGCTGCAGATATTTGCGCGCGCTTGGATCTGCTAGGCTAAGACGGTTTTCATTGATCAGCATGGTTTGGTGTTTAACCCAAGCTTGCCATGCTTCTTTTGATACGTGGTCGTAGATTTTCTTGCCCAGTTCGCCCGGTACAGGCGGAAAATCCAAGCCTTCAGCTTCACGACCTAGTTTGACACAGTTTACAGTGCGGCTCATCGTTCAGTCCTTGATAATATGACGTTAATGTTACACCCGAATGACAAGTGCTTTTGCGGCATTTGAAATCAAATGCCGCTGGGATTAGACGTTAAACAGGAAGTTCAATACGTCGCCATCTTTAACCACGTAATCTTTACCCTCAGCGCGCATCTTGCCAGCCTCTTTCGCGCCTTGTTCACCCTTGTATTGGATGAAATCATCAAACGCGATGGTTTGCGCACGGATAAAGCCACGCTCGAAGTCGGTATGGATTACGCCCGCCGCTTGCGGTGCAGTATCGCCTTTGTGGATGGTCCACGCGCGAACTTCTTTCACGCCCGCAGTAAAGTAGGTTTGCAAACCGAGCAAATCGTAACCCGCGCGGATCAGGCGATTCAGACCTGGCTCAGCTTGGCCGATTGATTCCAAAAACTCGGCTTTATCCGCATCTTCCAATTCAGCGATTTCAGATTCAATCGCCGCGCAAACAGCGACCACAGGCGCGCCTTCGGCATTCGCGTGTGCGGTTACTTTGTCGAGCAGCGGGTTATTTTCAAAGCCATCTTCCGCCACGTTGGCCACGTACATCGCTGGCTTAATCGTCAGCAAGCACAATGATTTGATCGCCAGCTTGTCTTCAGCGCTCAGATTGGCTGAACGCGCTGGTTTGCCTTCGTTCAAGTGTGGCAACAAGCGTTCCAGCACGGCGATTTGCGCCAACGCGTCTTTGTCGCCTGATTTGGCTTTTTTGCCTTCGCGCTGGATCGCTTTTTCAACGGTATTCAAATCGGCCAAAGCCAACTCAGTGCCAATCACGATAATGTCGTCGATTGGGTCAACGCGGCCAGCGACGTGCACGATATTGTCGTTTTCAAAACAACGCACCACATTCACAATCGCGTCGGTTTCGCGGATATTGGCCAAGAATTGGTTACCCAAGCCTTCGCCTTTGGACGCGCCAGCCACAAGGCCAGCGATATCAACAAATTCAACGATCGCTGGCTGAATTTTCTGCGGATTAATA
This sequence comes from Chitinibacter sp. SCUT-21, assembly GCA_041874755.1. Taxonomy (NCBI): domain Bacteria; kingdom Pseudomonadati; phylum Pseudomonadota; class Betaproteobacteria; order Neisseriales; family Chitinibacteraceae; genus Chitinibacter; species Chitinibacter sp. SCUT-21. The sequence continues at coordinate 2,062,714 of CP102611.1, read as the reverse complement.
ATCGCCGCCAATTGCGCGAGGCGCTCATCCGGTACTTCTACGATGCCGACGTTCGGCTCGATGGTACAAAATGGGTAGTTTGACGCTTCGATACCGGCTTTGGTCAAAGCATTAAATAAAGTGGACTTACCCACATTCGGTAGGCCAACGATGCCGCACTTGAGGCTCATAAATATCCTTGCACGGCGAAGCGTCGCCGCTATTCAAAATCAAAACGCCATTTTACCCGATCAAAGCGCGTCGCGCAGTCAGAAAAAAACCACCAAGGCTTTGTGGCAATGGTGGTTTTTTCTTTGTTAGCTCAGCGCTTAGTGCAAACGATGCTTGCTGCCTTCGCTAATCTGGCGATTACGGAAAAAATCGCGAATTTCGAGGACCATTTCTGGCAATTGCTCAGCGATTTCATTGTCGTGCTGCACCAGGTTGATGCCCTCACGTTCCATGTCGGCGCGCATTTCGTCGTCCGAGCCGCTCATGATGGCCATAAACATAAACTGGCCTTCTTCTTCATCGAGCAGCGGCTGCCATTCTTCTTCAGCCAAACCCGCGCCAAAACAGAAGCCCAAACTCCATTCTTCGATGCTGGAATGTTGCTGGCTATCGTCTTCCCAATACAGCAATGGCTCGTAAACCGGTGGGTCTTGTGCCAGCTCATCCGCGATCTGGTTATATAAACGCATGACCAAATCAATCATCGCATCGGCTTCGGGTAGGGCGAAGATAACAGCTTCGGGTTTATCCCAAATCTGCCCCATCCATTCAGTCGGCATCACTTGGGCAGGGCCAATCAAAATCGCCGTGAGGTAGCCATGCAACATGGATAAGGACATCGCATCCTTACCGACTGCATCCGAATATAAAAACTGATCGAGCTGATCGAGTTCTTCATCGGTTAGCGCTTGGTCCAGCATTTTTGCCATGATGTATTCACCTGAAGATCAAATTGAATGGGGCTTACATAACAATACCTATTGTAGGTATTTTAGCCTTGTTGCGTTATTGCTCATTATACCTATCCGAACTCTGACACGCGGGCTATTGATGGCTTTTTTGTTCAGAAATTGTGAAAAGGCACAATGGCAATGATGATTATTGCTAATATATGACGTCAAGTTGACAACCACAGTAGATGCCATGCTCAAATCCTTGTTTCGCACCTCGATGAAAACGCTGTTTCGCGTTTTGTATCGCCTCACGATCAAGGGCGATTTCAGCGTATTTCATAACCCCCGCACGCTGATTGTCGCCAACCATGAATCCTTCCTTGACGGCATTTTTTTGGCGGCGCATTTGCCGATTGACGCCACTTTTGTCGTGCACACCAAGGTGGCGGAAAACTGGTTTTTCCGCGCGTTTTTAAGCCTGACTGATTTTCTGGCGGTCGATCCGACCAATCCGCTGGCGATCAAAGCCGTGGTGCGTTTGCTCGAAGCGGGCAAACCGGTCGTCATTTTCCCCGAAGGGCGTATCACGACGACGGGCTCGCTGATGAAAGTCTACGATGGCGCGGCCTTTGCTGCGGCGCGCACTGGCGCAACGATTGTACCGGTACGAATTTCAGGTGCTTCGCGCACCTTTTTTAGCCGCCTAGGTGGCATTTATCCACGCACGCTGTTTCCGAAAATTAGTTTGCAGGTATTAGGTCGGCGCAGTATTGCGATGCCTGATTTACCTTCGGCCAAAGAGCGCCGCCGCAAAGCTGGCCAACTGATGCGTGATATTTTGCTCGAGATGCTGGTCGCAACACGGCCAGAACGCACCTTGTTTCAAGCCTATTTAGATGCGCAACACGCTTTTGGCCGCCGCTTTAGCGTGATTGAAGATATCTCGCAACATGAAGAAAGCTATGGCAGCCTCAGCAAAAAAATCCTTGGCCTATCGTGCATTGTGGATAAGATCGCGGCGCCACAAGAAGCCATTGGCGTCTTGCTGCCCAATACAACGCCAACCGTAGCCTTTTTCTTCGCCCTGAGCGCAAGGGCACGTATCCCTGCCATGCTCAATTACAGCGCAGGCCGCGACGGTATACTTGCTGCGTGTATCGCCGCCAACATCAAAACCATCGTGACTTCGCGCACCTTTATTGCCAAAGGAAAGCTCGAAGGTTTGATCGAGAATCTGCCCAATATTCAGGTTTTATATCTGGAAGACCTACGCCCATTAATCGGGTTGGGCGACAAAATGCGGATATTACTCGGCCTGCTGCGCCCGAGTAGCTTTGCCAGCAAACAATCGCCCAACGACGCGGCGGTGATTTTGTTTACTTCGGGCTCAGAAGGCAAACCGAAGGGCGTGGTGCACAGCCACAACTCGATCTTAGCGAATGTAGCGCAAATTCGGGCACTGGCCGATTTCACACCGCATGATAAATTTATGGTCGCGTTGCCACTGTTTCATAGCTTTGGCCTGACCGCCTGCGCAATTTTGCCACTGGTGACGGGTGTGCCGATTTTCCTGTACCCGACGCCGCTGCATTACCGCATCATCCCCGAAATCGTTTACGACCGTGGTTGCTCGGTGCTGTTTGGCACTAGCACTTTCCTTGGCAATTACGCCAAATACGCGCACCCCTACGATTTTGGTCGCCTGCGTTACGTCGTTGCTGGCGCTGAAAAACTGAATGATGCTGTGCGCAAAACGTATATCGAAAAATTTGGCATTCGAATTTTGGAAGGTTACGGTGTCACCGAATGTGCGCCGGTGGTCGCGGTGAATGTGCCGATGGCCAGTAGGCTGGGTACTGTCGGCCAGCTCACACCGGGCATGCGTCACAAGCTAATACCTATCCAGGGTGTACCAGAAGGCGGGCAATTGCTGGTGAGTGGGCCGAATGTGATGAAGGGTTATTTACGCTATGAGAATCCGGGGCAGCTTGAAGTATTGCCGCAAGAAGACGGCGTGGCGTGGTATGACACCGGTGATATTGTGAAGCTCGATATCGATGGCTATATCACGATTCAAGGCCGCGCCAAACGCTTTGCCAAAATCGCCGGCGAGATGATTTCGCTCGAAGTCGTTGAAGCCATCGCGCGCAAAGCGTCGCCCGAATTTATGCATTCAGCCAGCTCACGCCCCGATGAAGCCAAGGGCGAGGCGATTGTGCTGTTCACCACCCAAGCGGATCTGAACCGCGATACGCTGCTCGCCGCGGCGCGCGAAATGGGCTCACCCGAATTGGCTGTACCACGTGAAATTCGCTACGTGGCGACGATTCCGCTACTCGGCACCGGAAAAACGGATTACGTCACGCTAAAAAACTGGGCCGCGCAACAAGCCTAAGCTGGCGCGCACGGACCATCCGTGCGCTGCGCCCACCAGTCAAAACGCGTTTCTGATTCATTGGCAATTCCGGTCACACTCGGCTTGGCGGGGCGTACATCGCTCAGATACACGCACCAGCCCGCCACGTTCTTCAGGTGTTTGAGTTTGACCGTGGTGCGCTGGCCTTGTTTCACCAAGACCAGCCGCGCCGGATTGCTGTTGGCTTCCCAACGCCATTCGCCAAACGCAGCATCATTAAGCCGGCTGCTATGCCCCGCTAGTAAATATGCAGGTTCGAATTCGCTTTTCGACCACATAAAACGCTGCGTGATGCCGGCAGGATTAAAGCGCGTTTTTAGCTCCAACCAATCTCCGATTATTGGTGCTTTAAGCCAAGCGGGAACATGACTGAGTGCCAGCTGCTGCTGATCACTACGCAATTGCCAGCCTGATTCTTGGCGTGTCACGGTGCTGATTTGCTGTTTTTGCAACCACGTACCGTCAACCTGCATTTCATTCGCCCAGCTCGCGGCTGAACATAGGCTCATAGCGGCAATCATAAAGCGTTTCATGGAAAGGCCTTCACCATTGGCACTTCGTGCGCAACGGTTTGTTGATCATTTAAAAAATCGACCGAGCCAGAGTTACCCTTGCCATTCAAACGTAAGAAACGCCCACTATATTGGCGTGAGAATGGCAAAATCAAATTCGCCCAATCGTTGTAGTCCTTCAGTGTCGACAAAGCCGTCGAATCATCGATATTGCTGCTGATGCGACCTAAATTATTTGCGCCATCACGGTTCCAATCAATAAAGGCGCCTGATGCAGTAGAGCCACGGCCAAGTAATTCACTTTCCAGCAAACTAGCTTCGTTCAAATCCACAGAGCTGCCGTTGGAATAATCAAGAATTAAACTATCTGAGCAAGTATTAGATTCCACCGCTGCTGAACAGAGGCTTAACCCTTTAAGGTCGTTGTAGATATACCAACGCTGCCCAGCATTCGCGCCCGTGGTACTCGGTGGGATACCCGCTTGCGAGTACATATAGTTCATTACGCTGACGTAATTGGGCTTGCCATTTAGCGTTTCAAAACCACCATGCTCCAGCCCCAGATTGTGGCCGAGTTCGTGCATGATGGTGCCGGCTTGGGTATTGATCAGGAAATTTTTATTGGCGGTATCTTTGGCGCTTAAATTTAAGCCCCCCAACGTGACATTAAAATCATTACCCGCAATCTCACCCAACCCGGCCGAACCCGCATAATTACCCTGCTTATACCCCATGACCGCGTAGTGGAAAATCGGGCTACGGCGTAGATCAAACGCCGTGGTTTTCAACTGATACACATCGGCACAACCGACTTTCGGATCGCCTAAATCGAGGCAATTATTAAAGGCCAGTACCGATTTACTATTGCCCAAATTAAAGCCTGCAACATTCACACCCGCATCAATGTGCAGGGCAAAACCTTTCGCGGCAAAAGCATTCACAATTTTTTGTAAAGCCTCTGCGCGCGGTTTTACGCCTTCATCAGTCGATGACATATAGTCAATTTCAAGGAAAATATCGCGCTGCCCAGTCCTTGCACCCATGGCATATAAATCTAGTCCGGCAAAACGACCACCTGCAACTTCGGCACTATCAGGAATGCCATCATTATCACTGTCTGCTGTGCCATTAGGCACATCATTCGCCCCATACGGCGTCACAAAATTAGCTGCTTGCCAGTCTGTTGCGGTATTAGTTTCTGCCTGCGCGATACTTGAAGCGGGTCGGACAATGCTATTGCCATAGCTTGCGGTATTTAAGGCGCTCGCGACCGAACCACTCCAAGGAAGAGGAGATTGAGCCGGGAATTTTGAAGCAGTGGCATCGCTACCATAACGCACAAAATCGATCGACTTATCCGCAGTGATTAACTCAACAAAACCCGAGCTATTCCAGACTGGGTATTGGCTCGTCGTCCCTACAAATGCAATTTGATTGGACGATTGCAAATAGGAAGAAGGCCTCGCTGCCAACACCACATAACCTTTGGCTAAAATCGTCGCTGCGGGCAAGCTAAATTCAGTAATGGCATTTGCATTATCAAAAGTACGCAATTTCACGCGACTGAGGTCAACGGGAACATCATTCGGGTTATAAATTTCGATCCAATTGCTGCTGGAAATTTCGCTAATGAGCAATGAGCCCGCAACAAACGGAATCGCTACTGGGCTAGGCCAGCTTGGGTCTGCCGAAACAGCATCCGCTGGAGGTGGTGTATAGCTTGGTACTGCAGTCGGCTCTGGCGCTGCACTTCCGCCGCCACCGCCGCCGCACGCACTGAGTACTAAAGAAATTGCGATCGCCACACCACTCAATTGCTTGCTCATTTTTATTCCTTCGCTTTAGCTTTTACTTATCATACTGCAACACGCCATTTGATCCACACTAGCAGCTATCAATCAGCCGTTAAAAACACAAAAACCAGCCGAAGCTGGTTTAGGTATATCGATACAACTAAATTCAAATATGGCCCGCAAGGATATACCTTACTTTCTAACGGGACGTTGCCAGCCATTGATCGTAACTTGCTTCGCCCGTGCAACGGTTAACTCACCAGGTGGGGCATTTTTACTGATGACCGAACCTGCACCCGTTGTGGCACCAGCACCAATGGTCACCGGTGCGACCAACACATTATTAGAACCAATCCGGACATTGTCTTCGATCACGGTGCGGAATTTATTCACCCCATCGTAATTGGCGGTAATCGTCCCCGCGCCCACGTTTACGCCGGAACCCATCGTGGTGTCGCCGATATATGTAAGGTGATTCACCTTGCTGCCTTGGGCAATCGTCGATTTTTTCACTTCGACAAAGTTGCCAATATGCACTTCTGCCCCCAATTCAGCGCCAGGACGCAAACGCGCGTACGGGCCAATTAAGCTGCCTTCACCCACGACTGCGTCTTCCAAATGGCAGAATGGATGAATCACTGCGCCGTCTGCGATGGTGACATTTTTCAAATAACAATTCGCACCGATGCTCACGCCTTTACCGAGTTGCACTTCACCTTCAAAGACGCAATTGACATCAATAAACACATCTTGCCCGTGCGAAATATTGCCGCGCACATCGATACGCGCCGGATCGGCTAAGCCAACACCCGCGGTGAGCAATGACTTGGCAATTTCTTGTTGGTGAATGCGCTCTAGCGCAGCCAATTGTAATTTATTGTTAATGCCTTCGGCTTCCCAATGCGCTTGTGGATGCACCGTAGCGATTTCAACGCCATCCCGTACCGCCAAGGCGATTAAGTCGGTTGCATAATACTCACCTTGGGCGTTATCGTTTTTCAATTCCGACAACCAGCCTTTAAGCTTCGCCGTCGGTAACACCAAAATACCGGTATTCATTTCGCGAATCGCAGCTTCCGCTGGCGAGCAATCTTTTTGCTCAACGATGTGCGTCACCTGGCCTTGCGCATTGCGCACGATGCGGCCATAACCCGTTGCATCATCAAGAATATCGGTCAAAATGCCCAGCTTGCCGCCTTCGCACGCAGTCAGTAATTGCTGCAAAGTCGTCAAACGCGTCAATGGCACATCACCATAGAGCATCAAGGTGGTATCGCCATTCAATTGCGGAACGGCTTGCGCCAAAGCATGGCCAGTACCGAGTTGCTCCGCCTGCAAGGCAAAACCTAAATCTTGGCCAGCAAGCGCTTCTTGCAATTTTTCGCCGCCAAAGCCATACACCACCACCAATTTTTCTGGTGCTAAGCCTCGCGCAGTGTCGATCACATGCTGTACCAATGGTTTACCTGCCAGCTTATGCAGCACTTTAGGCAGGCTAGAATACATGCGCGTGCCTTTACCGGCAGCCAAAATCACCACATTCAGTACAGAGCTCATCAGCTTAAATCCATATCGTCGAAAGAATTGGCGCTATTTTAACCGCAAGCGCGCGACAAGACAGCAAGGAAAATGCCCTAAGGTGTTTTTCTTTTGCCAAATCAGATTAAACCGCAGAAAGTAATTGAAGGGTATGCGGCCAAAGAACAGCGCTGACTTGGTGCTTGAAGCAATACAAGATGGAGTATCTTTACGTTGTATTTCCAGCGCAAAGCAAAAAGCCCAGCTCGGTTGAGCTGGGCTTTCTATTAGGGAGTCTGGCAATGACCTACTTTCACACGGGCAATCCGCACTATCATCGGCGCTGAGGCGTTTCACTGTCCTGTTCGGGATGGGAAGGAGTGGGACCACCTCGCTATGGTCACCAGACAAAACTGGGTGAGTTAACTGCTTACCCCATTGGGTTTGCAATCACTCGAAATCAATAGAAGAAGTAATCTTATTTCTCTTAACTTTAACATTCACAATCGGGTCGATTGCACCTGTCGCTTAACGCGTCTCAGGTTATAGGATCAAGCCTCACGGGCAATTAGTATCGGTTAGCTTAACGTATTACTACGCTTCCACACCCGACCTATCAACGTCCTGGTCTCGAACGATCCTTTAGAGGTCTTAAAGACCTAGGGAAGTCTCATCTTGAGGCTAGTTTCGCGCTTAGATGCTTTCAGCGCTTATCTATTCCCGACTTAGCTACCCGGCAATGCCACTGGCGTGACAACCGGTACACCAGAGGTCAGTCCACTCCGGTCCTCTCGTACTAGGAGCAGCCCCCCTCAAACTTCCAACGCCCACTGCAGATAGGGACCAAACTGTCTCACGACGTTTTGAACCCAGCTCACGTACCACTTTAAATGGCGAACAGCCATACCCTTGGGACCGGCTACAGCCCCAGGATGTGATGAGCCGACATCGAGGTGCCAAACTCCGCCGTCGATGTGAACTCTTGGGCGGAATCAGCCTGTTATCCCCGGAGTACCTTTTATCCGTTGAGCGATGGCCCTTCCATTCAGAACCACCGGATCACTATGTCCTGCTTTCGCACCTGCTCGACTTGTCGGTCTCGCAGTTAAGCCGCCTTTTGCCATTACACTATCAGTACGATGTCCGACCGTACCTAGGCGACCTTCGAGCTCCTCCGTTACAATTTGGGAGGAGACCGCCCCAGTCAAACTGCCTACCATGCACGGTCCCCGATCCGGATAACGGACCTAGGTTAGAACCTCAAAGGGGTCAGGGTGGTATTTCAAGGACGGCTCCACAGAAACTGGCGTTCCTGCTTCAAAGCCTCCCACCTATCCTACACAAACCACTTCAAAGTCCAATGCAAAGCTACAGTAAAGGTTCACGGGGTCTTTCCGTCTAGCAGCGGGGAGATTGCATCTTCACAAACACTTCAACTTCGCTGAGTCTCGGGAGGAGACAGTAGGGCCATCGTTACGCCATTCGTGCGGGTCGGAACTTACCCGACAAGGAATTTCGCTACCTTAGGACCGTTATAGTTACGGCCGCCGTTTACTGGGACTTCAATCAAGAGCTTGCACCCCATCATTTAATCTTCCAGCACCGGGCAGGCGTCACACCGTATACATCCACTTTCGTGTTAGCACAGTGCTGTGTTTTTGATAAACAGTCGCAGCCCTCATTTCTCTGCGGCCTCATTGGGCTCCAGTTGTACACCTTCACCTACTAGAGGCACACCTTCTCCCGAAGTTACGGTGTCAATTTGCCGAGTTCCTTCTCCCGAGTTCTCTCAAGCACCTTAGAATTCTCATCCTACCCACCTGTGTCGGTTTGCGGTACGGTTCGATATTAGCTGAAGCTTAGTGGCTTTTCTTGGAAGCAGGGTATCGCTCACTTCGTCTACAAGTAGACTCGTCATCACGCCTCAGTGTTAAAGCAGCCCGGATTTGCCTAAGCCACACACCTACACGCTTAAACCAACTCTTCCAACCGTTGGCTGAGGTAACCTTCTCCGTCCCCACATCGCACTAATACCAAGTACAGGAATATTAACCTGTTTCCCATCGACTACGCATTTCTGCCTCGCCTTAGGGGCCGACTCACCCTGCGCCGATGAACGTTGCGCAGGAAACCTGGGGTTTTCGGTGAGGGGGCTTTTCACCCCCTTTATCGCTACTCATGTCAGCATTCGCACTTCTGATACCTCCAGCATCCTTCTCAAGACACCTTCACAGGCTTACAGAACGCTCCTCTACCATATGTACATCGTACATATCCGCGTCTTCGGTTATCAATTTGAGCCCCGTTACATCTTCCGCGCAGGACGACTCGACCAGTGAGCTATTACGCTTTCTTTAAATGATGGCTGCTTCTAAGCCAACATCCTGGCTGTCTATGCCTTCCCACCTCGTTTTCCACTTAATTGATCATTTGGGACCTTAGACGGCGGTCTGGGTTGTTTCCCTCTTGTCCCAGGACGTTAGCACCCCAGGACTGTCTCCCATGCTCGCACTTGACGGTATTCAGAGTTTGCCATGGTTTGGTAAGTCGCGATGACCCCCTAGCCATAACAGTGCTTTACCCCCGTCAGTGATACATGAGGCACTACCTAAATAGTTTTCGAGGAGAACCAGCTATTTCCAAGTTTGTTTAGCCTTTCACCCCTAGCCACAGCTCATCCCCTGACTTTGCAACGTCAGTGGGTTCGGACCTCCAGTGCGTGTTACCGCACCTTCATCCTGGCCATGGCTAGATCACTTGGTTTCGGGTCTACGCCCAGCAACTATGCGCCCTATTCGGACTCGGTTTCCCTACGCCTCCCCTATTTGGTTAAGCTTGCTACTGAACGTAAGTCGCTGACCCATTATACAAAAGGTACGCAGTCACAGAACAAGTCTGCTCCCACTGTTTGTATGCATCCGGTTTCAGGTTCTATTTCACTCCCCTCCCGGGGTTCTTTTCGCCTTTCCCTCACGGTACTGGTTCACTATCGGTCGATGATGAGTATTTAGCCTTGGAGGATGGTCCCCCCATCTTCAAACAGGATTTCTCGTGTCCCGCCTTACTTATCGTACGCTTAGTACCACAATTGTGTTTTCATATACGGGGCTATCACCCACTATGGCCGGACTTTCCATTCCGTTCTATTAACACGACTGTTATCACGTACAGGCTCTTCCCATTTCGCTCGCCACTACTTTGGGAATCTCGGTTGATTTCTTTTCCTGCGGTTACTTAGATGTTTCAGTTCACCGCGTTCGCTCTACATCACCTATGTATTCAGTGATGAGTGACCCAAAAGGGCCGGGTTTCCCCATTCGGAAATCGTGGGATCAAAGCACTTTGCCAGCTCCCCCACGCTTATCGCAGGCTATCACGTCCTTCGTCGCCTATCATCGCCAAGGCATCCACCAGATGCACTTATTCGCTTGATCCTATAACCTCAAACACGTTTTACCGTATCATCGGTTTAGAGTATCGGTATTTACGACTTGTTGAATGAGTTCTCACGTCATTCAACGCTGATCTTTCGATCAGAGATACAATCAACCCAATTTATTTACTGTTCACACCAAGTTGCCTTGATGCTCACATTGTTTAATTAGGAGATATTACTTCTTCTATTTTGTTAAAGAACGATACAGATGCCAAAGGCATTCTGATTTAAGAAATCAGAACAAAATAAACAAACCAGAATTAATTCTGCTTGCTTACTGAATTCTAAATTCTCAAGAGAGACTTTCGCCGTAGGCGTAGTGCCCACCGCAAGGTGTGGTGGAGGATGACGGGATCGAACCGACGACCCCCTGCTTGCAAAGCAGGTGCTCTCCCAACTGAGCTAATCCCCCAATCTGGCATTACAAAGCTGTTTCCACTGATGAATCAATGGTGGGTCAAGCTGGAATCGAACCAGCGACCCCCGCCTTATCAAGACGGTGCTCTAACCGACTGAGCTACTGACCCAGCTTTTGTCTTCACTAGATCATCTCTAACTTCGCGATTACTTTTAGATAATCTACGCCGCCAGAGCTACTGACCCAGCTTCCAACCAAGTCCGTAACCCTGCAATGAATTGCTTCATTGCTCAGCTACTTTCTCTGTATCTTCAAACTCTACAGCCGATGAGTGTGAGTACTTGACCCGAAGGTCTTTTCTCTTGAAAGGAGGTGATCCAGCCGCAGGTTCCCCTACGGCTACCTTGTTACGACTTCACCCCAGTCATGAATCCCACCGTGGTAAGCGGCCTCCTTACGGTTAGCCTACCTACTTCTGGTGAAACCCACTCCCATGGTGTGACGGGCGGTGTGTACAAGGCCCGGGAACGTATTCACCGCGACATGCTGATCCGCGATTACTAGCGATTCCGACTTCATGCACTCGAGTTGCAGAGTGCAATCCGGACTACGATCGGTTTTGTGAGATTGGCACCCCCTCGCGGGTTAGCGACCCTCTGTACCGACCATTGTATGACGTGTGAAGCCCTGGTCATAAGGGCCATGAGGACTTGACGTCATCCCCACCTTCCTCCGGTTTGTCACCGGCAGTCCCACTAAAGTGCTCAACTGAATGGTAGCAACTAGTGGCAAGGGTTGCGCTCGTTGCGGGACTTAACCCAACATCTCACGACACGAGCTGACGACAGCCATGCAGCACCTGTGTTACGGTTCCCGAAGGCACTCCTCTATCTCTAAAGGATTCCGTACATGTCAAGACCAGGTAAGGTTTTTCGCGTTGCATCGAATTAATCCACATCATCCACCGCTTGTGCGGGCCCCCGTCAATTCCTTTGAGTTTTAGTCTTGCGACCGTACTCCCCAGGCGGTCTACTTCACGCGTTAGCTGCGTTACTAAGCTCCGAAAAGCCCAACAACTAGTAGACATCGTTTAGGGCGTGGACTACCAGGGTATCTAATCCTGTTTGCTCCCCACGCTTTCGTGCATGAGTGTCAGTATCAGCCCAGGGGGTTGCCTTCGCCATCGGTGTTCCTCCACATCTCTACGCATTTCACTGCTACACGTGGAATTCCACCCCCCTCTGCCGTACTCTAGTTAGCCAGTTCACAATGCAATTCCCAAGTTGAGCTCGGGGATTTCACATCGTGCTTAACAAACCACCTGCGCACGCTTTACGCCCAGTAATTCCGATTAACGCTTGGACCCTACGTATTACCGCGGCTGCTGGCACGTAGTTAGCCGGTCCTTATTCTTCAGGTACTCTCATCCCCGGTGGGTATTAGCCACAAGGATTTGCTCCCTGACAAAAGCGCTTTACAACCCGAAGGCCTTCTTCACGCACGCGGCATTGCTGGATCAGGCTTGCGCCCATTGTCCAAGATTCCCCACTGCTGCCTCCCGTAGGAGTCTGGACCGTGTCTCAGTTCCAGTGTGGCGGATCGTCCTCTAAGACCCGCTACTGATCGTTGCCTTGGTAGGCCTTTACCCCACCAACTAGCTAATCAGCCATCGGCCGCTCCAATAACAAGAGGTCTTGCGATCCCCCTCTTTCCCCCGTAGGGCGTATGCGGTATTAGCTATCCTTTCGGATAGTTATCCCCCATTACTGGGTACGTTCCGATGTATTACTCACCCGTTCGCCACTCGCCACCAGACCGAAGTCCGTGCTGCCGTTCGACTTGCATGTGTAAAGCATGCCGCCAGCGTTCAATCTGAGCCAGGATCAAACTCTTTCGTTTAATCTCTGCTATTTTTACTACTTGGCTTGTACTTCAATACTCAAAGAAAGAAACGAGATGAACAATAAAGTTCGTCTTGTTTATTTCCTATCATCTGAGTGCAAGCACTTGTTTCGACTTACGAATCAAGCACTCACACTCATCGGCTGTAATTTGTTAAAGATCGGGCTGAACAACCAGAGAAACATTCGTTTTGTTTCGCTGCGTCATCAGCAGAGAGGCCGAACTATACCCACCGGCCTGAAACACGTCAACACCTATCGACGATGAAAAGCGAACAAAGGCGATAAGTGATTGATGAAAAAGGAAACTCGATTTTAAACAATTGAGCCTAGCCAATCAAAACACAGCGGCCAGCACCAGCTAGCCCAACTACAAAACTACAAAACTACAAAACTGCAAAACTGTAAAACTGCAAAAACCAAACACCAAACACCAAACACCAAAAAGCACAAAGCACAAAGCACAAAGCCCGCTAGCGCGGGCTTTATTTGGTGTAGATTCATCTGCCAATTAGCTAAAGCGCATCGATAAATCGATGGCTTGGATATCTTTAGTGAGCTTTCCTACCGAAATTCGATCTACGCCGGTTTCGGCTATCGCACGAATCGTGCTCAGTTCAACGCCACCTGAAGCTTCTAAGACCGCTTTACCTTGTGCCATTTGCACCGCAGTGCGCATATCGTCCAGACTCATATTATCCAGCAAGACCGATACCGCGCCTGCGGCCAGCGCTTGTTCGAGTTCGTTTAAGTTTTCGACTTCGATTTGGATGGTGACGTGCTTTGGTGCGATTTGCTGTGCCGCAGCCAGAGCATTGGCAATACTGCCCGCCGCCATAATGTGGTTTTCTTTAATCAAAATACCGTCATATAAAGCAATGCGCTGATTAGCTCCGCCACCAACAGTCACCGCGTATTTTTGTGCGCGACGCAGGCCAGGGATGGTTTTGCGCGTGTCGTGCACGACTGCATTGGTACCTGCGATCAAGTGCGCATAGCGGCGTGTTTCAGTCGCGACCCCTGATAATGTTTGGATAAAATTTAAAATGCTGCGCTCGGCGGTTAGCAAGGAGCGGGCATTGCCCTGCAGAACACAGAGGCCGGTATCTGCAGCCACATACTCCCCTTCCGTAACTTGCCAGTCGATTTGGATGCTGGCGTCGACTTGGCGAATGACTTCATTTGCCCATGGTAAGCCACAAATTACGGCATCTTCACGCACGATAATCCGCGCATTGGCTTGCTGCGTCGCTGGAATTAATTGCGCAGTCCAATCGCATTCACCAATGTCTTCAGCTAAGGCGGTGGCTACATTGGCGGCGATGATGTGATGGGGAGGTAAATTCATACTTAGTCGACGGTATAGTGTGGAAAAGGAAGCGGTGCAATTGCGGCCGCAAGTTCATGTTCGATGCGACGCAGCGCTGCAGCGTCATCGGCTTCGATGCGTAAGGTTAGCACCGGCGTCGTGTTCGACGCTCGAATCAAGCCAAAGCCATCGGCGTATTCTATGCGCAAGCCGTCGACGAGGCTAATACTACTGGCGGTGGGAAACTGCGCTTTGGCTGCGATGTCTTTGACTAAAAGATGCCCCGAGCCAGTCAGCGCAATTTGTAATTCGTGTGTCGCCAAGCATTGCGGCAAACGCGCCAGCTCAGCATCAAGGTCTAATCCTTGCGAAATAGCTGCAAGTAATTTCGCCGCGGCAAACAGCGCGTCGTCAACATCCCAGCCAGCAAAGGCAAAATGGCCGGATAATTCACCGGCGAGCAGCGCTTTAGTTTGCTTGAGCTTGCGCTTCATATGCGAGTGGCCGGTCGGAATCGCTTCGGATGTGCCGCCCAATTGCTGCACCCATTTTGCTACCGCGCGGCTCGATTTCACATCATATAAAACATGGCCGCTTTGCTGCGCCAAGGCCAAAGTCGCGAAAATCATTAGCAAACGATCGCCGGGAATCATTTGCCCCGTGCGAGTGACCACGCCCAAACGATCACCATCTCCGTCAAAAGCAATGCCCACATCGGCGTTGAGTTCGATAACCTTAGCGCGCAACTCGCGCAAATTATCGAGCACTTGCGGATCGGGATGATGATTCGGAAAATGGCCATCCACTTCGCAATACAACTCGCTGACCTCGCAACCCAAATTGCGAAATAACTGCGGCGCCACCGCTCCCGGCGCACCGTTGCCACAGTCGATGGCGATGTTCAGTGGCCGTGCCAGCTGCACGGTTTGAGCCACCGCCGTGCAATAATCTGCAAACACATCGTATGTTTGCGCCACACCGCTAGCTGAGCGTGGCAATTCGTCCGCTTCAATTTGCTCGCGCAAGGCTTGCAAAGCAGCGCCATCAATGGTTTCGCCACCCAGCACCAGCTTGATCCCATTATATTCGGGCGGATTATGCGAGCCGGTAATCATCATCCCTGATGCATCGGCATAATATTTTGCGGCGAAGTATAGCAATGGCGTGCATGCCATTCCTAGGTTACAGACCGATACCCCTGCTTCGACTAAGCCTTTTTCAGCGGCTGCCATTAATTCGGGCGTGGATAAACGCCCATCGCCCGCCAGAGCGATGGTTTTAATCTGCCTTTGCTTGGCCTGCGCGCCCACTGCGCGCCCCACCCAATACGCCACCTCAGGCGTCAATAAAGACACCGGGCCACGAACATCGTACGCTTTGAAAATTTCTGCTGGGATGCGGCTCATTTATCTCACCAAAGGCAGGTGGTATTGGAAAAACTTCATTAGTGTTTCAGGCAACCAACTCAAACGCCCTGGCGGAGGGCCAGACATAAAACCCACATGCCCGCCTTCGCGTGGCTGAATCAAACGAACCGATTCAGACACATCGCGCACGGTAGGCAGGCTATGAGCGGGCATAAATGGGTCGTTTAAGGCGTTGATGATTAAGGTGGGCGTTGTGATGTGTTGCAACACGGCCTTGCTACTCGCACGCTTCCAATAATCTTCAACGCCAAAAAATCCATGTAGCGGCGCAGTCACCAAATCATCAAACTCGCGCAGGCTTTTTACTTTTTTTACCTGCTGCCAGTCAATAAAGGGATTTTCTGACATCTTCAGCTTGTATTGCGCTTTTTTTCGCATGGTACTCAGAAATTCGCGCGTGTACAGATGGCGATTGATGCCGATATCCAGCGTATTGCCACAAGCGGCTAAATCCATCGGCGCAGAAATTGCGGCGGCGGCGTGGATAATTTGCGTAGCCCCTTCGCCCTGCTCACCCAGCCATTTTAATAAAGCATTGCCGCCCAGCGAGTAGCCCACCGCAAACAACGGGGTATCGGGGTAAAGTTTTTTAAAGCGCTGCAAAATCCAATCGATCTCTTCTGAATCACCGGCGTGGTAACTACGTGGCAAACGATTAGGCACATTGCCGCAAGTTCGAAAATGCGGCACCACGCCGCGCCACCCTTTGCGATATGCATGATGGAATAATGACACGGCATAGTGACTACGGGAGCTGCCTTCCAAACCATGAAATAACACAATCAACGGGGTTCCCGCGCGACCTTCAGTCCAATCCAAACCAATCGAATCTAAATCAGGGGTAATCCAATGCTCTCGTTTGTAGTGCAATGGCCGTTGCCAGAATAGCGTGGCAGGATAAATCGTCTGGGCATGTCCACCGGGAAGCCAAGATGCAGAATGATATGAAGGTAGGTCTAAATGCTTTTCACGCGCCATATCGAAAGTGTGGCTGAAAGTAGAACGACTAGCCAGAAAAATTCGCGGATCTGCTTCCCAAAGTAAAAAAGCCATCGCAATTTGCGATGGCCTCTCTGTCACATACCACTCAGAGCAAGGAGCCTGCGATTTGTTCGGCCCGATCACCGACGATTAAGTGCACGACCCCGTCTGCCAGTGGCGCGACTGCTTCAATTCCCTGCTCTTGCAAACCGGACAAGTCTAATAATTTGACGTCGGCAAGCTCAACCCGAACACGTGTAACGGCCAATGGAACCGCACTACGAATATTGCCAGCGCCACCCAAAGCCGCCAATAGTGCAGGATTGCGATCCTGTGGAGTGACTTTACTGGTCTTCTGCTGATTGACTGGGCTACTTGCAGTTGTAAGTTGGCCTCCACCTTGTTTGATAAACAATTCCATATCGGTTTTCAGGTTTTCGGAACGCGTCCCGAAAATCGCTTGCATGCTATTACCCACTTGCATGACGCCTGCCGCACCAAGGGCTTTTAAACGAGCTTGATCGACTTTGGCTACATCCGCCACAGTAATCCGCAGGCGGGTGATACATGCATCCAGCGATTGAATATTGCCTGTACCGCCGAAAGCCAGCACCAAATCTTCGGCCATACCACCCGCACTGGCGCTTGTACCCGCTACTTCAGCACTCACATCTTCACGACCAGGTGTTTTCAGGTTCCATTTCACAATGACGAAGCGAAACACGCTGTAGTAAATCGCCGCGTAGATCGGGCCAATGATCAGCACGTACCACCAATTTTGCGCGTATTTACCCAAAGCATTAAACATCAAAAAGTCGATGCCACCTTGCGAGAAGGTAAAGCCCATATGCATATCGAGTGTATTGGCAATAAATTGGCCGCTTGCCGCTAAGAAGGCGTGGATTACATACAGCACCGGAGCTACGAACATAAAGGCAAATTCGATCGGCTCAGTAATACCGGTTAGGAATGAGGTCAGCGCAGCTGACACCATAATCCCGCCGACCATCACTTTGTTTTCCGGTTTTGCCGTATGCCAAATTGCGAATGCCGCAGCTGGAAGACCAAACATTTTAAAGAAGAACGCGCCCGACAAAATCCCAGCCGTTGGATCGCCAGCAAAGAAGCGCGCGATATCGCCATTCACCACTTTGCCCGTTGCATCGGTGAAGCTACCAATTTCAAAGAAGAACGGCACATTCCAAATATGGTGCAAACCAAACGGGATCAATAGACGTTCAATAAAGCCGTACACCGTTGCCGCCATGCGCGGATCAGAATGCGCAGCCCATTGTGAGAAGCTATTAATCACACCCTGCACCGATGGCCACACCACCGACATAATCACACCGACAAAAATTGCGGCAATCCCAGTTACGATCGGAACAAAGCGTTTGCCGGCAAAAAATCCCAGATACGGTGGCAGCTCGATGCGGTAGTACTTGTTGAATAAAGTTGCGGCCACGCCACCGATGATAATCCCGCCGAAGACGCCAGTTTCCATCGATTTCATGCCCATCACCATCGCGGGCTCAACGCCCATCACGGGCGCCATCACACCCATCGTCGCCAGCAACACGACAAAACCAACCGAAGCCGCAATTGCGGCCACACCGTCGTTCTCAGTTAAACCCAAAGCGACACCAATCGCGAAGATCAACGGCAGATGGCCAAAAATGGCACCGCCACCAGCTTCCATCAATTGTGAGACCACGGTCGGCAAAAAGGAAAAGTGCGAGGCACCAATCCCTAGCAGTAAACCTGCGACGGGTAAAACCGCCACCGGCAGCATTAAAGCCTTGCCGATTTTTTGTAGCGTAGCAAAAGCATTTTTAAACATCGACTTTCTCCTGTTTTTTAGCCTCGCCGAAAGACAGGCATTAAAACTTGATTAATTTCGATCGATTATTCTTGGGTATATCGCTCTAAGCAATACATTAAAAGTCCTACATAAAAATACTAGTACGGAGTATTTTTTGATTTAAATCAAAAAAAAGCCCACCGTGATCACGGTGGGCTTTTGAAATGAAGCGATACGATCATGAATGAAATCAAGCCTGACCGACAATCAAGTGAAAGACTTTCGCATTAATCGGCGCTACCGCCTGAACACCTGCAGCTTTGAGAGCCGCTTCATTGAGTCGGCTACCATCTTGCAAGGTTACTCGCACACGAGTTACGGCGATCGTTTCGGCTTCTTGTACATTGCTTTCGCCACCCAAGCCGACGAGCCAAGCAGGCTTGACTGCTGACGATGGCTGAGCAATGGCTTTCGGCGCAGCGGGTGCAATGGGTGCGTTGCTGCTCGCTGTGGCTTCAGGCGCTTTGCGTGTCATCTTCATTCCAATGACGCCAAGCACTAAGCCCACCAAAAAACTGATTAACATTGTCATTGTGCTTCTCCTTAATCAACCAGCTGAGATAAACGGGCGCGCACTTCAGCCGCGGTACCCAATTGCAAGATTTCTGCGGCCAGTTTCTGGCATTCAGCTTTGTCCAAAGTGCGAACCAGCGCTTTGATCGCCGGAATCGTTGGCACGCTGGCCGACAATTCATCGACACCAATGCCGAGCAATAATGGAATCGCCATTGGATCAGACGCGATACCGCCGCACACGCCAACCCACTTACCGTGTTTGTGCGCACCTTGCACCGTCATATTGATCAGATTCAATACACCAGGGTGCATCACGTCGGCTTGTTTCGCCAATTTCGGGTGACCACGATCCATCGCCAAAGTGTATTGCGTTAAATCGTTAGTACCGATCGAGAAGAAATCAACTTCACGCGCAAATTGCTCCGCCATCACTGCAGTGGCAGGTACTTCAACCATAATGCCGACTTGCACGTCTTGCGTAATACCGAGTGCGGCTTTTTCTTCGGCCACGACGCGTTTCACTTCGCGCACTTCTTCCAAGCTGGTAATCATTGGGAACATGATCGCCAATTTTGAATATGGCGCAGCGCGCAATACCGCACGAACTTGGGTGTGCAAGATTTCTGGCTCAGCCAAGCACAAACGCACACCGCGAATCCCCAAGAATGGATTTTCTTCGACTGGCATCGGCAAGTAAGCCAATGGTTTGTCGCCACCGACGTCGAGCGTACGTACAACGAAGGTTTTATCGTTGCCCAGTGCTTTAGCAATATCGATATAAATTTGGCTTTGTTCTTCTTCCGTTGGCGCGTCGGTGCGCTCTAGGTACAGGAACTCGCTACGTAGTAGACCCACACCCTCACTGCCCAACTTCACACCATCAACCGCGTCGTCCAAACCACCAATATTGGCAACCACTTCAACGTGCGTACCATCTTTAGTCACCGCAGGTTCAAACGCCGCAGCCAATTCAGCCGCACGTTTTGTAGCTTGCGCAGCTTGTTTGTCGCGAATCGCTGCCACCTCAGCTTCCGATGGGTTTTTGCGCAATGTGCCGCGCGTACCATCCAGAATTACAGGGGTGCCATTGGCTAATTCCAACACGTCTTCGTCAATACCACAGATCGCAGGGATATTGAGCGAGCGCGCCAAGATGGCAACGTGGCTGGTTGCGCCACCACCGGTGGTGCAGAAACCCAATACTTTGGTGCGATCCATGCTGGCGGTATCAGATGGCGTGAGTTCTTCCGCAATCAAAATCGCATTTTCAGGAACAACCATCGCCGCTTCTTCAACACCAGCGATCAAGCGCAATACCGCGACGACCCACGTCGCGGATATCGTTGGCACGGCCAGCCAATACTTCGTTTTTCAAGCCTGCCAATTTGTCGGCGTAAGTAGTGAATGCGATTTTCCAGGCAAAAGCGGCGCTTTTTTCTTGGCCGATGTTGGCAATAGCAATCGCTAGTAAATCTGGATCTTCCAACAACTCTTGATGAGCGGCGAAAATTTCAGCTTTGCTGGCGTCGGAAATTTCAGCTTTTAGATTTTCCAATTGCTGATGAGCATCTTTCAGCGCTTTATCCAAACGACGCTTTTCAACCGCTTGCCCTTCACCTTTTTCAACCACGGCGATTTCTTCTTGTTTCACATGAAACACATTACCCACCGCCAAACCGGGCGATGCAGAAACCCCCGTCAAGACATTTGGATCATCTGACTTTGGTTTTGGCTTGGCCGTTTTGATGTTCATTGGCGCTGGTTTGGTTTTCGGCACAGGACCGCCAACATCTTCACCACAACCAGTGAGAATCAACTCAGACAATGCTTTTACCGCCGCAGCCGCATCTGGACCTGCGGCGCGGACACGAATTTCATCATTATGCTGAACTTCTAAACCCATAATCGCAACGACCGATTTCGCGTTCGCTTCTTCACCTGCGCGGACCAATTTAATTTCTGATTGGTATGTTTTTGCCGCATTGGCCAAAACAGCAGATGGGCGCGCGTGCAAACCAGTATGGTTAGGCACCTTGATTGGATCAGAATAAGCTTCGCTCGATGCGGTAGTTGCTTGAGTCGCGCCTGCAACGCCAGCAGCTAACTGCAATGTTAATGCGGTATTTTGTCCTGCAACGACTAAGCCAGTCGCAGGGGTAAATTTAGCAACCTGATCGCTATTGGTAATCACGATCTGGGTCAGCAGCGAAACCGCCTTGCGCGCCACCAAATCCATATCAAACTCAATCAATGCTTGGCCAGCATCAACGATATCGCCTTCTTTTACTTTGGCAGTAAAACCGTTGCCTTTGAGCATCACGGTATCAAGACCAATGTGCATCAACACTTCGATTCCCGTTGGGGAGGTCACAGTCACAGCATGTTTTGACGAGTGCAACTGGGTGACTTTACCCGTCAGCGGGGCTACCAATACATTACTGGTTGGATCAATCGAGATCCCATCACCCACCATTTTTTGGGCAAAAACTGGATCAGGCACTTTTTCTAAAGGCACCATCACACCGGATATAGGCGCTTTGAGTTCAATCTGGCTTACAGGATTGCTCGACATAAAAATACCTCGTTTTTTGTTCGATATCTGGCTAAAGCTATGCATCAATTGATGGAATGAGTTTAAAACGATATTCCATCTGCATGGGGGTAAATAGTTGCTTTACGGGCTGCCAAAATTACTCATTCGATGATTGTTTAAAATCCACTCGGCGCATTGTGTCGCGAAGCGCTGCACGAAAAATTGTTTCTAATCAGAATCTTTGTGAAACTAGATCGTGCATTTACGTAAATTTACAATTTCTAATTCTGAATTACAGAATATTGGGCAAACAAAAAGGGCAGCGAGCTGCCCTTATCGATTGAAATGGCTTATTTCTCGCCACAACCACTACTAATTACCTGAATCAAGGCATTAATCGCCGCTTGAGCATCAGGGCCATCGGCTTTGATTTGAATCTTGTCGCCCAAGCTAACATCAAGCCCCATTACTGAAACCACCGATTTGGCATTCGCTTCGATCGTTTTGAAAACCAGTTTGATATCTGATTGATATTGTTTAGCAACATTCACTACATTGGCAGCGGGACGAGCATGAAGGCCAGTCGCGTTCACAATGCTAACAGGGTTAGATACGATTGCAGCCATGATAACCTCTACAGTGAAAATGATAAGCAGCCAGAGCTAAAAAGCTGACATGAAAATAACCATGCACACATCATAGCGAAATTTTACACCGATGTACCTGCGGAATAACCAGTATTGATCAATAAACTATCGGTGAAGAGGTTGCAAATATTTACATTCGGTTTGTACCGCGTCGAGCAATAAATCCCACGGCTCTATTGGTAAGGCTTCCACTTGCTGAACTGCAAACCCTAAGCCAATCAATTTAGGTTTTTGCCAGCTTCTCCGTACACGGCGAAATGCAAACGTCGTATCGTAGTAACCGCCACCCTGCCCCATTCGAGCACAACGAGTGTCAAAGCCAAGCAATGGCACAAATACAGTGTCTAAGCTCTTGGCCGAGCAATGTTCTGAATGAAACGGAACGGGGATATTAAACTTTCCCAGCTGCCAAATTGAATTTTGATCTAGCCGCACAAATTGCAATTGCCGACCAAAGCGCGGAGTACGCGGTAAATAGACTTCACAACCACGGTGCAATGCAGTGAGAATCAATGGCCAAGTTGGAAATTCGCCACCCACAGGCACATACACTGCAATTTTCTTGCCGCGGCGTAATCGTTGGCGAATTTGTGGGGAAGCGCAAACCGCCCAGGCGGCAGCTAATCGTTGCTCGACTGAAATCGCAGCACGAGCATGACGCAATGAGCGTCTTAAATCAGCTTTGGCGGTGGAGATGGTCAATGAAGACATAGAGTGAGGGGCTTCCCGCGAATGCCGTACCGACTCGCATCTTGAACCCAATGGTTCAAGTTGCCACCAAGTCGATGCCATCAGGTGCATTCGGAAACTGCCGAAACAGAGTGAATGCTCACAACAGGCGTCGGGAGACCCGGCGGACATGCTATACAGCTTATCGGTTCAAAGAATCTGAGCCGTTACGAACACCGCAGGAAAGCAAAGGGTGCGATTGATGATTAAAACAGCTCGGTCTGTTCTTGCAAGACCGCATCAATCGTTGAATTCATGCCATCGATTCTACGCTGAAAAGCGCCGATGTCAATTCCACCAGGCACCTTGGTTTGTAGAAACTCGTGCGTCATATTCAGTGCAGCCATGATCGCAATCTTTTCCAAACCGATCACTTTGCCATTGCTGCGAATATCGTGCATACGCTGATCAAGAAGCTGCACTGCTTGCAGCAGCGTCGCCTCTTCGCTTTCTGGGCAGGCAACCCGGAACTCGCGCCCCATGATTGAAATATCTAACTGCTTGATCGCATCGCTCATGCCATATCCTCCGGCAATTTTGCCAAGATGGTTGCAACTCGCTCTTTCGTTCCCGCCAATTTTTGCTGCAAATGCAGATTATCATGATTTGCCTGCAACAAAGCTTGGCGCAACTCACGATTTTCATTGCGCAAATGGCGACATAGATCAGCCAGCTGCTTCACTTTCTCTTCCAGCGTTCCTAATTCTGCTTCCATCTCACTCTTCCAATCATGGACTTAACAAGCAATATTAAGCTCATTTTAAACAATTTCGCGCTCAGATCTGAACGACTCCTAATCTCGACCCACAGCATCAATAGGTATAGCCTTGAAAACAATATCCAACATAGTCTTCAAATTAATACCTATCTCATTTATTCATGATTATTGCGCTTCTTCGCTATCCGCAACGTCGGATTCAGCCAGATCATCACCCGAGCCCAAGTCAACACCAATGAAATCATCCGGCGTTTCCAGTGTCATGCGACCAATCGCTTTCGTGCGGTAATCGGTAATAATCAAATCCGCCGTTTTTTGCTCGTCAATAATCCCGCCACTCATCACCGCGCCTCGCTTACGGCCAATGCGCTCAAACAACTCTTCCACTTCGCCATTCAAATCAGGCAATTTATAACGCTTCATCAAT
The DNA here is from genome assembly GCA_041874755.1 of Chitinibacter sp. SCUT-21. NCBI lineage: Bacteria > Pseudomonadati > Pseudomonadota > Betaproteobacteria > Neisseriales > Chitinibacteraceae > Chitinibacter > Chitinibacter sp. SCUT-21. The sequence continues at coordinate 2,038,748 of CP102611.1, read as the reverse complement.
TCGGCTGGATAGCGCGCTTTCAAAGCCTCAATCGCAAAGTACGCCACTTCCACTTCATCATAAGCATTACGACCAATCGAGCCACCAAGCGCTAATCTAAAGCCGGAAGGCTCATGCTCGACTTTAGGCCACATCAAACCCGGCGTGTCATACAAAATAACGCCGCCCAACGTTTCAATCCGTTGCTGAGATTTCGTCACCCCCGGCGTATCAGCCACTTTAGCAACTTTGCGTTGCGCCAAAGTATTGAGCAAAGTCGATTTACCAACGTTAGGAATACCCATAATCATCGCACGCAGCGGTTTTTCAACCCCAGTACGAAACGGGGCCAACTTCAAACACAGCTGTGGAATCTTCTTTAACGCTTCTTGTTTGTTATCTTCACCCAGCAAAATCGCCTCGGTACCAGGCTGAGCGCGAAACCACTCTAACCAGACTTTGTTCAGAGTTGGATCAGCTAAATCAGCCTTATTCAAAATCTTCAACGCTGGTCGCTGTCGATGCATCCGCAACTTCTCAATCATCGGGTTGCTACTCGACAAAGGCATACGTGCATCAACAATCTCAATCACCACATCAACCTTAGCCAAGGTCTCAGCAACTTTCTTGCGAGCCACATGCATATGTCCCGGAAACCACTGAATTGCCATCATGCACCCCCAAGAAAAAGCGCGATTATACGCTTATTCACAAACGTCTTAACAAATCAGATACTTGGCATGTGTGCAAGAACGACCCGCACTGTGGATAATCCAATAAAATCATCTGTGGATAAAACCCTCACCAAATTACCCACAGGGGATACCGAAAAGGTAAGAAGACTTGTGGATAGTATAAAGTATTGAATCAATTATAGAAAATGACTTATCCACAAGTTTTAGCTGCCCTTATTTATTATTACTATCCTTTTCTTATCAATATATATGTAAAGAAAACCTTCCTTGATTTACGGAACAAAAGCACACGCAAAACAGACTACATGCCATAAAATACCCAACGAACGAAGGAAAACCCTATGAAAACCCGTCTACAAGTGATCATTGCTTGCCTACTGACCACTGCTATAGCTAGCTACTTTGTACTTTCAAGTGAAGATCAACTACCAGCAGAGCACCTAATGACTACCTTAGATGGTCAAAAGATCAAATTATCTGACTACAAAGGTAAGATAGTACTGGTAAATTTTTGGGCAACCAGCTGTACAGGCTGTATGCAAGAGATGCCTGAGCTAAAAAAATTACAACTGAAATATGGTGAAAACCGTTTTCAAACGATTGCAGTAGCAATGAATTACGACAATATTGAATACATTAAAAACTATAATAAAAAAGAAAATATTCCATTTAAAATAGTTCATGATGCAGATGGTGAAATTGCAAAGAAATACGGAGGCGTTACATTAACGCCGACCAATTATTTAATAGGTAAAGATGGGAAATTGGTTAAGAAATACATTGGTATTCCAGACTATGCTGAAATTATTAGTAAGATTTAAATCTTAATGAGTTATACCAAGCTTTAAATATTAAATTAATTTATTGATTTTTATAGGTAACTATCTAGATAAATTCAAAATTATTAGTTAATAAAATATTAAAGGGGCCGAAGCCCCTTTGTCTATAAGATGTTAAAATCTATTAAATATGTTTCACCATTTTTAATGGTAATTGATTGTGTCTCTGTACTATTATTATCCCTTTTACAAACAGCAGTCGCTACAGCTTCTGTATATGGTGCAATAATTGAACAAGAATCACTATAAACGCGGGTAGTACTATTTGAACTTACCGCGGTACTATATGTTGTTTGCGAACATGAATTGGTATAACTCATAGTGCAACTTGTAGCTGCATCTTTATTATTTGCACTTAAATTAACCTTAATGTTAATGGTTGCCGGGCTAATCGGCTCAGCCGTTGGTAATGGTGTAGTACCAGGTTCTGGCGTTGGAGTTACGGTTGGGACAGGCGTTGGACTAGGTGCTGTTAATGGTGTTGGTGATGGTGTTGGGAATGCACAAGTTCCGCTTCCTTCACAAATAGATAAAACAATATCCTTAGTAGCAACCTTATAAGCACCGGCAACAGTCGATTTCAAAATATTATTTTGTCCACCTTCAATACCACAACCTAAAAATATACTTTTTCCAGGATTAATTTCAGTAACCTTCAATGCACAAGCAAAATTAGCCTGCAACATGCCACTTCCAGAAATCAAGTTAGGGCTACACCGACGTGCAGTGGTTGAAGGGACTGTTTTTGAAATATCATAATCAATTCCAGATCCTGGATTTTTTGGCTTAGTTACAAAAGCAGTCGCTTCATCCTGTAGCCGAATTTCACAGATCGAACCATCACTAAGATTATTTGTTCTCCATTGTGCTTTACCTTCTAAAAAATAGGCCTCAGTCCATTGGTTACTATCAGAAGGCTTACTAATAGTATTTATATCATCGTAATGTTGACTTTCGGAGATATAGTACTTAGTTGTTCCTGTTGTTGGATCTTTATACTTAACTATGACATCTTTACCCCAGCTTTTATCCTTAGTCCATTCTCTAATCGTTGCAATAGGATCATTAGCAGCTTGATTCGCTGCCGTTGATGTCACAAAATCTTTTGGATCATATTTAGCAATATACGATTTCAGCTCAAATGACTTATTATCTCCCGCACTATTTTGCCAAGTTATTAGTACAGTAACTAATCTTGAATCAGGGGCTGGGCCAGATGCAATAGAAACTGTTCGTATTAAATTTACTTGCGAATAATTTGATTGAATAATTGTTTCTGAAGCGGATGATGCCATTGCTGACACTGCTACATAGCCTTTTTGTCGCAATTCTTCCATTTTCTCTTTTGCCAACATTTCTGCGATGCTCGTTTCTTTCGAACGAGTGGCTTCTGACATCATTTTACTTTGAAATCCAGCTAATCCTAGTAAACCTACAGCGAGAATGACTAAGGCGACCAACATCTCAACGAGGGAAAATCCGAGTGATTTATTTAACTTATGCATGATTCTGCTCCAATATCCACCAATTATTGCCAATCACGCCAAGCACCACCCAGCATAGTATAACCAGCGTGAATTTTTTTGGCCGCATCAAAGATTGACTTATCATATTTAATATCAATAGAACCCTGTGAATTATATGCACCTGCTACTGAAATAGCGCCATTCACGGTTTGATTACCATTTGTAGTTAAAGAACCTGATACGTATAAAAGACCATTAATAGTAAAATTTGAGCTCGTATCGACTGATCCATTAATAATTACAATGACTGGATCATCTAATGTACCAAAGGTACCAGCCAAATTATTACCTGGATTATTAAGCCAGATAATTTTGCCGCATGATTTAGCACAGCCTGAATAATTACTTAAAGAATCTGATGCTTTAACATCGGCTTCGGCATACATTTCGTTCGGGGATTTGCCAAAAACATACTGGAAGTAAGTTTGAAGATCGTTTGCACTTGAGCTTAATGGCATGGCACCCAATCCACCCTGCATCCCTTGTAAACTGCCATCAACGGTTGAGATTGCACCATGAAAACCATTACCACTAGCAGTACAGCCTGTGCCGTTTAGATTATTGGTAGTGCTGGCACTTGAGCCTGCGCGAACAGCAAATCCGCCATTCCCTGTTGAGTTTTCTGCACAAGTACTACCCCCAATAGTTACACTACCTGGTGAGGAAATCGCATCAGGAGGTAATTTAGTTAGAAAAGGTGCTATAGCAAAAGTTGTTTTTATTGTTTTTTTATTGCAATTAATTCCAAATAAGCAATTATCTTTTCCACCAATGGATGTAATAATTAAACCCTTGGTAGGGTCTGGACTTTCCATAGTGACCTGAAAATCATATGCTGAATCAGGTGCATTTTCGTTAAAAATATACTTGTTAGTGGAATTATTAGTTAATGTTGCATTGCAGCCATTAGTACTATCTTTTACATAATTACCTGTACAAAAATATTGTTTGAATGACTGAGTTTGAACTCCTGCTATCGTCACCAACGTTTCATCATTAATTTTGGCTAGCGCAAAATTAAGCCCTGCTTCAGCCGCTTCAAATGACTTACTGCTCTGATTCATTGTTAAAGCATTCAATACATCAGAAATAGTTGATCTATTTACAAAGAATGCGACAATAGTCATTATTAATAAAGCAACCACTGAGACAAATAGAGTTGCTGTTCCTTTTTGATGTTTAATCATTTTATTTTCCTTATGCACAAACTCTACTGGTTGATGCGGTATCAGTTCTGATTGTGTCGTTCCGTATTCTAATTATTTTTTGAATTGGTTGTTTAATGATACTATTTATACTTTTTGTTTCTGCATTAATCTCAATTTTTATATCTGTGATGCAAATATTAGTTGATGAGTTATAGCTAACTTGATGGCTTGAATCAGTTGGTGCAGTTTTTGTAAAAGTGAAAGTTGTAACTTTAATTTTTGCTGGATCTGTAATTGCTTGCCATGCAGGATTACTACTGCTGATTAAGCTTGGATCACAGCCATAATATGAACCTGGTGTTCGCATATAGATTGTATTATTGATTAGGGCATAACCAAATTTCTCACTATCATTCACCGTATCGCCAACATTATCCCTATCATAGGAAAAGATGATGCAATTGGTTCCGATTGTCACCGGAGAATTTGGATAGGCATGTGGATTTTGTGTTGCGGATCCATCTAATAATTTGCTCGCATTATTCCAATATCCTGCACGTCGAATATCATCACTGATGATATTCATAGTGCTTCTCATTGTTTGGTTTAGCTTTAATAAATCAATTGTGTTTTTTCCAAATTGAATATTGTTTGTCATTACCGTCGATATGGCTAATAAGGCAAAGATACCAATTGCCATTGCGATCATTAATTCTATCAGTGAAAATCCTGATTGTTTTAACATGCTTTATAATCTCCAATTCTAGTTGTTCCACTTGGTGAGCAAACTGAAATATCACCAACAGCATTTAACTTAATAGTTGTTTTTTTTCCTCTGCTTGAGATTAAAGTTATATCGCCATAGCCTGAACTTAATATCCCACGTACTTGATCAAATTGCTGGCCATTTAATGACATTCCATCAATATCAATGGAAGGAAACTCTGCTGATTTTGTTTTTGTTGTTGTACATTCTGTATCTTGAGTGCAATCACAGCTTGTTTTTAAATTGGAACCGATACACCAATTATTTCCAGTCTTATTTACATTAATATAAACATCTTCACTTTTTGACTTTGTTGCAGTCCGCATTATTTGCAAATCACTATAAATTTTCTCTGTTGCATCAACTAATTTTTGTCTGTCAATTAAGTCAAGGTACGAAGGAATTGCAATTGCCATTAATATACCCAATATCGCCAGTGTTACTAACATTTCAATTAATGTAAAACCACGCACGAGCATCTTTTCCACTCCAATAATATTGTTGCAGTAATAGTATTTTGTTTTGTGGTAGGGCCACTGCCTTAAACGATGTGCTGTATATTTAAATGGATAAACGGTTAGTTTGATGTAGCTAATTGGTTACATATCAATGTTGATTTTTATTTCAACTAGCTTTACTAAAATAGTTCAGATTTAGGAAATTGTCTTGTTAGCTAGACTAACGTTGCATTGCAACGTACGAAAGGCGGGAAGTGCTGAAGATGAAAGGTCTGTTTTGGCAGATAAAATGGGTATATTGGTACAGCTATTTATCAATAATGGCTGTATCAATATACCCAATATGGTATTGAAGACTACTTAGATGCGCTGCAACACGCTCGCGGCTGAATGCAGGGTGTAGCTGATATCGGTTTCATCATGCGCTGCGCTGACAAAACCTGCTTCAAACGCGGATGGCGCTAGGTAAATGCCTTCGTCGAGCATGGCGTGGAAGAAGGCGTTGAAGCGGGCGCGTTCGCTGTTCATCACGTCGTTGTAGCTGTGCGGTACGCTTGGGCTGCAGTAAATTCCGAACATGCCGCCAACGGCTTGTGCGCTGATGGTTTTGTCGTTTGGCAATTGTGCTCCAATCGCGTTGAGGCCATCGGCGAAGGCTTTGGTTTTGGCGCTCAAAGCTTCAAAAAAGCCCGGTTTGCTGATTTCTTGCAATGTCGCCATTCCCGCGGCGACGGCGAGTGGGTTGCCTGATAAAGTGCCGGCTTGATAAACAGGGCCAAGTGGCGCGAGCTTGGCCATGATGTCGGCGCGGCCACCAAATGCCGCCAGTGGCAAACCACCGCCAACCACTTTACCCAAGCAAGTTAAATCAGGGGTAATGCCGTGTAGGCCTTGTGCGCATTGCAGTCCAACGCGAAACCCCGTCATCACTTCATCGTAAATCAGTACTGCGCCATGGTCTTGCGTTAATTTACGCATAGCGGCGACGAATTCTTTGCTTGGCTGCACCAGATTCATATTGCCGGCGATCGGCTCGACGATCAGCGCGGCGATTTGGTCGCCTTGTTCGGCAAACACGGCTTCTAGCGCGGCCACGTCGTTGTACGGCAACACGATGGTGTCGGCGGCAACGGCAGCAGGTACGCCCGCGGATGATGGATTACCAAAGGTCAGCAGGCCAGAGCCGGCTTTGACCAGTAAACTATCAGCGTGGCCGTGGTAGCAGCCTTCGAATTTGATCAATTTATCGCGACTAGTAAAACCGCGCGCGAGGCGAATCGCGCTCATCGTCGCTTCGGTACCGCTGGATACCAGGCGTACTTGCTGCATTGAAGGCAACATTTGGCACAGCAGGTCGGCGATTTCGATTTCGCCTTCGGTCGGTGCACCAAAGCTCATACCGTTTTTTGCTGTGCGCGTTACCGCCTCGATCACTGCTGGATGCGCGTGGCCTAGAATTAGCGGGCCCCAAGAGCCAACGTAATCAATATACTTTTTACCGTCAGCATCCCAAACATAAGCGCCCTCGCCTTTTTTGAAAAAACGCGGCGTGCCGCCGACCGAGCCAAATGCGCGCACGGGTGAATTGACACCGCCAGGGATGTGTTGCTGCGCGGCGGCGAAGAGTTGTTCATTGCGATTCATAAATACCTCTATATGGTATTTATCTAGCGAATAATTCTGGATTTTATTACAGAGATATACCCTAGATAAAATAAGGGGCCGACTAAGTCGACCCTGATGTGTTCTGCTATTTTACCAGCTTGAAAACGGTTTTTCCGATAGCGCACTATTGTAATAGCGCGCATCGCCCGAGACCTCATCGCCCAACCACTCGGGTTGCGGGAAGCGGGCGTCTTCGCTGGCCAGCTCGATTTCCGCGACGATTAAGCCATCGTTTAAGCCGTGAAACTCGTCGATTTCAAAGGTATGGCCGTCGATTTCAACCAAATGGCGGGTTTTATCGAGCACGTTCGGGCACTGTTTCAGCATTTCCAGCGCATCGGCTACAGGAATTGGGTATTCAAATTCCAGCCGACTAATGCCGTCGTTTTTGCCTTTAATGGTTAAAAAGCCTGCGTCGCCTTTGACCCTTACCCTTACCGTGCGCTCTGGCTCGGCATTCAGATAGCCTTGTGCAATCCGCGTGCTTTTAGCTACTAAAGAGCGCCAATCGCTGTTTTTTAACAGAAATTTCCGTTCGATTTCCGTTGCCATTATTCGATGGCCTGCTTAATGGTGGTGATGTCTTTCAGGTGATAGGCTTGATCGTCTGCTTGATATACACCTTTATCCCATTCTGTATTGAGCTCGTAAACGCCCCAATTCTGATGGCCTTGGGTAGTAATCGCAGCTTTGGCTTCGTCGATTTTGCAAAAGACCTGCATGCCGCGGTAATAGCCATCTTTATCGATGAGCTGCGGTGGAAAGTCGGCGGGTAGTTTGGCTTTTTCAGTACGACCTGGTGCAGGTTCAGCTTTGTTTTCTTTCAGAAATTCTTTAATTTGATTCGGGCCAATCGCGTAAACACCGCATTGGGCTTTGGGTTCACCGCAGGCGCTTAAAAGTGCGGCCAAGCTGGTGGCTAGTAGGAGTGTTTTCATAGTTCTCTCTAATTCGTAAGGCAAAAGTTGTCGCTAGGCCCGCCTTGCTGGGCGAGGAAAACTAATGCTACCAACTGCCTGCGTTGAACCAGACAGCTTTAAAAAGGTTTGACGATCACTAAGATGACGACCGCGAATAAAACCAGAACTGGCAATTCGTTAAACACGCGATACCAAACGTGACTACGTGTGTTTTTCCCAGCCGCAAAGTCGCGATAGATTTTGCCACACCAAGCGTGATACGCAATTAAAAGCGCCACCAGTGTCAGCTTGATGTGCATCCAAATCCAGCCCGGCCCAATATAAAAATCGTAATAGCCCCAAGTCCAAATGCCAAAAATCAGCGCTAAGCCGGCAATCGGTGTCATAAAGCGATACAACTTGCGGGCCATCAGCCCAAGGCGCTCGATCTCTGCTGGCTCGGTTGCCATCGCTTGATTGACGAAAATGCGGGGTAAATAAAATAAACCGGCAAACCAGCTGATAACAAAAATAAGGTGAAATGCTTTAACCCAGAGCATGATGATTTCCAGTGCAAGGTAAAAAAAGGGGCAAGATCAGATAGTGCTGGCGTGTTAAAAAAACAGCACCAAAGTGCTTAACACTGTAGGTGCTGCTTGCAAGTTCAACCTTAGCCTAGATCAGCCTTTTTTCTTTTTCGTGCTGGCGGGGGGCTGTGTTTTTTTGGCGGCTTCATACAATGGTTGCACCATAGGAATTTTTGCTTGTAGCTCGGCAATTCGGCTTTGATTGGATGGGTGAGTCGACAGGAACTCAGGCGGTGCGCCTTTGCTCGCCGCTGCCATCTTTTGCCATAGGGTCACTGCTGCTTGTGGGTTGTAACCGGCGCGCGCTGCCAATTCCAAGCCCATGACGTCGGCTTCTGATTCATGCGTACGGCTATTGGGCAAAGCTAAAGCTACGTCATACGCTTGGCTACCAACGCCGAGCGCGGTATTGGTGAGATCGGCATATTTACCGCCGCTCAGAATCGAGGCTGCAATCGAAATGCCCTGCATGCCCATCTGTTTATTGTATTCCTCGCTCATGCGCTCGCGGCTGTGTTCGCGCAAGGCGTGGCTGATTTCATGCCCCATAATTTGCGCGATTTCATCGTCGGTGAGTTGCAATTGCTCGATGATGCCGGTGTAAAACATAATTTTGCCGCCGGCCATGCAATAAGCGTTGAGCTGTTTATTTTGCTCAACATTCACTTCCCATTTCCAATTGGCCGCCTCAGGGCGAAATACCGTGGTTTGCGGGATTAAACGTGCAGCGATATTTTTGACACGTACGGTGGTGGGGTGATTGGCGGGGAGTAGTGCATTTTTTTGTCTGGCTTGGTTGATGGTGTCGGCATACGCGGCAGCGGCCATTTGATCAACCTGCTCGCTCGGTAGCAGGGTGCTCATATTTTGCTTGCGATTGGCTCCCACAGTTCCGCCTTGGGTGGTATTAACTTGCTGACAGCCTGCCAGCAATGCTAAAGCCAGAGTGCTAACAATAAGCGTTGTTTTCATGCTTAACCTTTAAATTTCAACCATTTCAAAGTCATCTTTGCGTGCACCGCAGTCTGGACAGGTCCAATTGACCGGTACGTCTTCCCATTTGGTACCTGGCGCAATATTGTCTTCTGGGCGACCAGCGGCTTCATCGTAAATAAACGCACAAATCAGGCACATATATTTTTTCATTCGCGTTAATCCATCCAGAGTGGTTTAGAATTCAAGGACTGATTTTAAACTTATTCTGGTTCATTGCTACTTATGATTTCAACTCCGCCCACTGTATTGGTCTTTGCCGCCAATGATCCCTCAGGCGGTGCAGGCCTGATGGCCGATATTTTGACCTTGGCTTCGCTAGGCTGCCATGCGCTACCGATTGTGACTGCAATGACGGTGCAAGATACGGCCGGCGTGCAAAGTTTTCAGTCGGTTGATAGCGAGTTTTTGGATGAACAAGCCCGCTTTATTCTGGAAGACATCAAAATTGATGCGATTAAAGTGGGCATGGTTGGTTCAGTAGAAAACCTGGCCGTGATCGCCGAAATTGCGTCGGATTACCCTGATATTCCGCTGATTCTAGAGCCGGTGTTTAGCATGGGGCGCGGTGAAGAATTGGCTGATGAAGACCTCTATAGCGCGATGCGCGAACTATTGTTTCCGCATACCTATTTGGTGAGCTGCAATAGCAATGATGCGCGTAAATTGGGTAGCGAAGACCCTGAAGAGCAAGAAGATTTGCCGCTTGATGCCGCTGCGCAGCGGATTTTGCAATGCGGGTGCGAATATGTGCTGATCGCTGGACCACATGAAAAAACGCCGAAAGTTGTGAACACGCTGTATAGCGCCCTAGGTCGGGTTCGCAGTGATAATTGGGATCGCTTGCCGGGTAGCTTCCATGGTGCTGGTGCAACCTTAGCATCTGCGATTGCGGGGGCAATGGCCAATGGCGCTGATATCACCACTGCCATGCAAGAAGCGCAGGATTACACCTTCCAAGCCTTATCGAATGCCTACCGGCCGGGCATGGGGCAAATGATTCCAGATCGCTTGTTTTGGGCCCGCCCACCTGCTGAAGAAGTACCCCCTACTGTGATTGAATTCGACGCCGATCAAGACGGAAAAAAATCGATCCAATGATTTATTAATGTAAAAACACCGAGTTCTATTTGGTTTTTTAGGCCGGATGATGAGTCACCTTCCCCAAGTTATTATTTTGAATGGTTGTAGCAGCTCGGGCAAAACCAGTATCGCCAAAGCGCTGCAAGAAATCTTGCCGCAGCAATACCTGAATTTCAGCATTGATTCGGTGCTCTACGCTTTGCCACTTAGCGATCTTGCCGCAATGCAGCGCGGTGAGCCTATCCAACGGCGCGGCCATGATTTTGGCCAATTGGTGCGAGCGTACCATTATGCGATTCCGGGTTTGCTGCAAGCGGGTTGCCATTTGATTTTGGATAATGCGTGGTGCGAACGCGGCGAAAAACGTGAATTGCTTACCGAGCTGGCGGGATACCGGGTGTTGCTGGTTGGCGTGCACTGCGAGCTGGACGAATTAGCCGCACGCGAACAGGCGCGCGGTGATCGTGCGATCGGTATGGCGGCGTGGGAATTTGAGCGAGTTCACCAAGAAATAAGCTATGACTTGCAAATTTCCACCATGGGTATATCGCCAGAAGAAAACGCCCAATTGATCTATAAGTATATACAGGATGGCTGTATTTTAAATGGCGCAATCGAGACACTCGAGTACTTGAATATGTTGGGCTAAGCCGCAATGCTGCTTAAAGGCATATGCCTTTAATCGATTCTGGCCGCAACTCATTAGGAGAGTCCGATGTTTAGCTACTATCAATTATCTGTTCCTGTGTATACACGCGCTTTGCAGCAGCTTTCGCATCTGCTGGATAAAGCCAGTGACTATGCGCTGGCGAAAAAAGTCAGCGACGACACAATGCTGGGTTTACGCTTGGCGCCAGATATGTTGCCGTTTGTGAAGCAAATCCAGATCGCCTGTGATACCAGTAAATTTGCCGTTGCGCGCCTTAGCGACACCGCCGCGCCCAAACACGAAGACAATGAAAAAACCTTGGCCGAATTAAAAGAGCGCATTGCCGATACACTGAAATTTATCCAAAGCGTACCCGAGGCGAGCTTTGCCAATGCGGCAGCGAAAACTATTCAGCTACCGTATATGCCTAACCCGATGAGCGCTGATGTGTATTTACTGCAATTTGTCGCGCCCAATTTATATTTCCACGTCTCGATGGCGTACGCCTTGCTGCGCAATAACGGCGTTGAGATTGGAAAAATGGATTATTTGGGACCAATCTAAAGAGCGAAATACCGTTAAAAGCCATGTCTCGGTTATTGTGGAATTTGTCCTTCTAATTGTCTGAGTTTGGCTTCCAGTGGGGCAACCAAATCGGCATGTTTTTTATGCACATAGTGATAAAGCGGTGACACGACCAGTGGCGGACTGAGTTGGTATAGCTTGGGAGAATTGGGTAGTTTTTGCAGGATCTCCAGCGCGCCTGCTTGATGGCTAATGACCAAATCAACGCGATGCAGCAGTAGGTTTTGAAAAGCGATTTGATTGTCGCTAGTGGCCAAGCTCCGAGCAAAGCCTTTGATATTATTTTCAATCAGCTGGGTGCCGCGTTCATAAGCAAATGAGTGTGCACGTAAACTGGTCCAGCCCTGTTCCAGCTGTATTGATGGGTCACGGGCATAGGCGACGATTGAAATCGACGCGATGGGGACATTTACCTGAATGAGGTTAGGGTATTCCGTGCTTAAGCCTGGTTTGCGGATTAATTCACCATCATAAATGCCTTCGTTCGATTCAATGAGGGCGCGTTTGCCGGGTAAATTGGAAAATCGCAGTTGATAGCCCAGTTGGGCGTAGGCTTGAGTGAGTTTGGCTTCTGCACTCTTTTCTAGTGTACCTTGTTCGCCAAATCGAGTTAGGGTAATGATTTTAGATTCAGCATACAGCCATGTGCTGTGCAGCAAAAAAAAGGCCAGTAGGATTTTGCTGAGCATATGTTTAACCATCCGAATTGCTGAATCATTGGCAATATAGACAAAACCCAGCCCGAAAGTGGTGCAGATCGACAGCTGAAGGCCTAGCTGTTGGTGGGGTCTCGTAGAGCGTGCTGCCAATGCGCTATGCTGGTCTATGTGAGTTGGGTAGTTTTGTGCGCTCTGTTTGATGCAGGTCGAGGTCTGATTGCACTTTCTGTTGGAGCTTGGTCGATTTCGTGTTTTGGGGTATGGCTTTGTAACTCTTTTCTAGCATTGCTTTGGCGGCGTTACTGCTGGCAAGTTTATTTGATGGCTCGCATTGAGCTTGCATGAGCACATCAAAAAAAGTGGCCAATGAGCGCAAAGTACAGCAAGCGGCTGAAGCTGCTGCTGAGGCAACACCAACATAAAACCGCCTTGCGAAAGTAACGGCGGTTTTTTTGCGCGATGCAAAGCGCAAAAATCTGCAGATTCTCCCTGAATTATGGCCTCTACTTGTCTAGACTTATCGCATTAGACTCGTGAGGTGATGGCCATGCAGATTGCCCAACAACAGATTCATGCCATTAATGAACTGCATCCCGCGCTACAACAATTTAGCAACCATTTTCCCGATTGGGTGCTGGTTTTTGCTGGGATTGATTTGCTCAAAAACCCAGTGTTTTACGCCCAAGTGCGCCAAGCTTTTCCAGATGCAGTTCTTGTTGGTTGTTCGACCGCAGGGGAAATCAGTGCAGATGGCGTGAATGATGGTTCGGCCATTATTACAACGGTGAGTTGGGAGTATGGCAAACCCCCGTTGGCGAGTACCGAGTTAAAAAATATGGAGGATAGCCTGGCGGCAGGGCAGCGTTTAGGCTCGCAGTTAGCCACACATGAATTAGCGGGGGTGCTGGTGCTGGGGCAAGGCGTCAATATCAATGGTAGTGCCTTGATTGAAGGGCTAGCCAGCCAATTGCCCGCGGGTTTACCGATTATTGGTGGTTTGGCTGGTGATGGTGGTGCCTTTAAACAAACGGGGGTAATGACCAATGATGGCGTGAACGATCACGCTGTTTTGGCGTTAGGTTTACCCAAAGGGATTGCGATTGGTCATGGATCATTCGGCGGCTGGAAACCGTTTGGCCCAGCGCGCAAAGTGACCCGTTGTGCTGGCAATATTTTGTATGAACTGGATGGTGAATCGGCGCTAGAGGTTTATAAACGTTACTTAGGAAGCTATGCAGCGCAATTGCCAACCTCGGGTTTATTGTTTCCCTTCGAAATGTTGGGCCAGGATCATAGTGAAATGGGCTTGGTTCGCACCATTTTAGGTGTCGATGAAGCAGCGGGTTCGCTGATTTTGGCTGGCGATATTGTGCTGGATGGCTATTTGCGTCTGATGCACGCTAGCAATGATGCATTGATTGAAGGCGCTGAAGCCGCTGCGAATGCTGCGCATCAAATGTTGCAAGACACCGATGAATCTTTAGCTATTTTGGTCAGTTGTGTTGGCCGCAAATTGGTAATGGGGGGGCGTGTCGATGAAGAGGTCGAGGCTGTCGGTGAAGTGTTGGGGCAAGGTGCAACGCTAACGGGTTTTTATTCCTACGGTGAAATCAGCCCCTTTGTGAATTCAACTGATTGTAAATTACACAATCAAACGATGACGATCAGCATTTTGCGTGAAGCTTGATCATGAATCGCTTGCTGCTTAGGCAATTAAAACGCCATTTTGGCTGGCAGGATGAAGCCGCTTGTGAGGCTGCTTTGTCGGCGCTTGAAGCGGGTGATTCGTCGCTGATTTCGCATGAACAAATGCGGCGTTTCTTGTTAGCAATAGATGAATCGTATCAACAAGCCGAACGTGATCTGGAATTGCGTTCGCGTAGCCTAGAATTAAGCTCCGCCGAATTAACCCAAGCGAACCAAGATTTACGCGCAGAAGCGGTTGCAAGGCAACGCGTATTGGATTCGCTGTGGGATACGGCCAATGTTTTATTGAAAGATTTGGGGCACAAAGAAATCCAACAAGACCACACCAGCCTTGAGCAATTGAGTAATTTATTGCGTGGCTTGGTTGAGGAAAAAAAACAAGTCGAAGTACAGCTTTTGGCCGCCAAAGATGCGGCTGATCAGGCCAATCGCTTAAAAAGTGATTTTTTGGCCAATATGAGCCATGAAATTCGTACCCCGATGAATGCCATTTTGGGGATGACGCATTTAATGCTCAAAACAGAGTTGAGCCAAAAGCAGCGTGATTATCTGCAAAAAACCAGCTTCGCCGCTGAATCCTTATTACATATACTGAACGATATTCTCGATTTTTCTAAAATCGAAGCTAATCGGCTACAAATCGAATTAGTACCATTTCGCTTGGCGTCGATAACCGATCAATTGTGTGCATTGCATCAAGTTAAAGCAGAAGAAAAAGGTCTCAAACTTACGGTAAAGGTGGCGAGCGATTGCCCCACCGCCTTGGTTGGTGACCCACTGCGCATCGGTCAGGTGTTAAATAATCTGGTGAGCAATGCAATCAAATTTACCCCGCAAGGCGAAGTGAAGGTGCAAATCGAACGGGTGGCACAGCTGGGCTCGCAAGTGCGCTTGCATTTCACCGTGCAAGATTCTGGAATTGGCTTAAAACCAGAACAGATTACTCGCTTATTTAAGCCATTTATTCAAGCCGATGGCTCAACCACGCGTAAATTTGGCGGCACGGGTTTGGGTTTGTCGATTTGTAAACGCTTGGTGAATTTAATGGAAGGTGATATCTGGGTTGAAAGCACCCCTGATGTGGGCAGTATCTTTCATTTCACTTTATTGCTTGAAAAATCAGAAGCGCTCGCCGCGCAAATGGATAGTCATACACCGATTGATGCGCAGTTTTTGCATGGGTTACGGGTTTTGTTAGTCGAAGACAATCCATTAAATCAACAGGTAGCGAGCGAATTACTTAGCGGCGTTGGCGCCAGCGTGATCCTCGCCCAGCATGGTGGTGAGGCTTTAGGCTGGCTATCGATTGAGCCTTTGCCCTGCGATGTGATCTTGATGGATTTGCAAATGCCTGTACTCGATGGCAATGAAGCGACGCGCTTAATTCGATGTGATCCTCGCCTGCAGCAGATTCCGATTATTGCTATGACCGCACACGCGATGTCGGATGAAAGGCAGCGTTGTTTGGATAGCGGAATGAATGACTATGTTACTAAACCGATTCAACCTGATGTGTTGTTTAACACGATTGCCAAATGGGTCGGCGACAAAATTACCGCACCTGAGCAATTTAATACCCAATTGGAGTATCTAGATAAAAGCATTGTTCCGATTATTGCAGGAGTAGATACCCAAGATGTATTAGCGAGATTAATGGGTGACGCTCAACTTTACGAAGCGCTTTTCCGGCAGTTTTTGAATGACTACCAAACAGCATATACCCAATTTGAAGCCTATTTAGTCACAGATCCGCGCGCCGCCGAGCGCTTGGTACATTCCATCAAAGGCGTGGCTGGCACCTTAGGCATGACGCGTTTGAGTGCTGTGGCAATGGAATTGGAGCAATTTTTACGCTTACATCCTGGACAAACTAGCTCGCTGCAAACAGAGTTCGCCGAAGCCATTGCGCAAATGTTGGATGCAATTGCCAAGGTGTATCCGTCCGAAGAGCAATCAAATCAAGCATTGAAAGAAGATACATCGCAGTTAATGGCGCAGTTCCAGCGCTTAGAAACCCTGATTCGCAATTGTGATGGCGACGCGGTAGATGAAATTGAATTGCTAAAATCGCGGCTTGCGCATCGACCTGAGCAGCCATTGATCGAGCGGCTTAGCCGAGCGGTGAGCTATGATTTTAATTTTGACCAAGCCTTAATCGATTTAACTGCACTGAAAACCAGCGTGTTGGGGGCGGTCGATGGATGATTTTTATCAGGCTTATCGGCGTACTTTACTGATCGTGGATGATACGCCGACCAATTTGGCGCTACTCAACGCCATTTTGAAAGATCAATACAAATTGCGGATTGCCACGCATGGCCAATTAGCGCTTGAACTCGCGCAGCGCGAGCCGATCCCCGATTTGATTTTGCTCGATGTGATGATGCCTGATATGGATGGGATTGAGGTTTGCCAGCGTTTAAAAGCCAATCCAATCACGGCCGATATTCCAATTATTTTTCTAACGGCTAAAACGCAAGAATCGGATGAGGTGATTGGCTTTGAGGCGGGGGCGGCGGATTACATTCACAAGCCCTTGATGCCAGTGATTGTGCAAACGCGTATCCGCACGCATTTGCAAATGCAGGATTTAAAAACGGCGCTCAAACTACACAACCAAACTTTGGAAGAGCGCGTGGCGCAGCGCACGGCTGAATTGCTGAAGATGCAAGATGCAACTATTTTAGCCATGGGCGTGATGGCTGAGTTGCGCGATGAAGAAACGGGCTTGCACCTGAAACGCACGCAAGAGTATTTACGTATTTTGGCCCAAGCAGTGGCATCCCATCCGCGGTTTAGCGGCGAACTCACTGCAGCCAATATTGAATGGATGGCTAAATCGGCGCCATTGCACGATATCGGCAAAGTCGGCATTCCTGATGCAATTTTGCATAAACCCGCAAAATTGACCGATGAAGAATTCGCGATCATGAAAAACCACCCTACCTATGGGCGCAACATCATTTTGGAAGTGGAAAACGTGTTGGGCGAAGATAGTATTTTTCTGCATTACGCCCGTGAAATTGCCTACGGGCATCAGGAAAAATGGGATGGTAGCGGTTACCCGCAAGGTTTGAGTGGCGAGCAGATTCCAGTTTCTGCGCGTTTAATGGCGATTGCCGATGTGTATGACGCCCTACTCAGCCGCCGCGTCTACAAGCCCCCTTTCAGTCATGCCAAAGCGGTTGAGATTATCAGCGCAGGTCGAGAAACTCATTTTGATCCAGCCTTAACCGATGCTTTTCTCTCGGTAGCCGATCGTTTTGAACAGATAGCGATTGAGTTTGCTGACCCTTACGATGAAGTACATGGCTAATCATTCATGAAAGAAGCCGCATTTCTGCGGCTTCAGGCTTGTTAGCGTTGGTTGATCGGCAGCATATGTGCCGGTGGTGGATTTTCTAGCGCAGTTTCTAATTGCTCGTCTTTGAGTGAACGATTCATTTTTGAATTCTGCTCTGCAGCGATGCTCGATCCAAATACGCTCACCATTCCACCATTAAACGACAATTGAATTTTGCCCCAATCATCATAATCACTTAGAGCAGTTTGCGTGCTGCCATCATTATTAATATCAAAGGCAACTTGCTGATCGATAAACCCATTGGTGTTCCAATCGGCAAAAGCGCCGCCGCTGGTGCCACGACCGACGAGGCTCGCTTCGTTCAGCGCACTTTCATTCAGTGGTGCACTGCTGCCATTGGAATAATCAATCACAAAGCGATTGCCGCAAGGCCCATCCAGCAAATCGCAGACCCCATAACTGTTCGCGGCACGGCCAGGCGTTGCTTTGCCGCGATTGTTCAGATTGTAATAAATCCGCTCACTCATACTTTGCCCTTTTGCATCACTAGGCACACCGTTGAGTTGATACAGGTAATTCATCACGCTCAAATAATTGGTTTTGTCGTTTGTTGCCTCATTCCCGCCATGTTGCAAGCCCAAATTGTGTCCTAGCTCATGCATGATCGTACCCGCTTGGTAATTGATCAGCGTGTACAGATTGCTGGCGCTGCTGCTATTGAGGCCCCAGAAACCTAGGCTCACTAATAGATCATTACCATTAATTTCGGCTAGCCCCGACGAGCCGCCATAACCATTGGTGTTTTGCGTTGATCCCATCAACATATAGTGAAAGATCAAGCGGCGGCGTACATCCATACTGCTTTGTTTGTAGGCCATCACGTCGGCGCAATCATTGTTTTTATACAGTGTTACGCAGCGCGCAAATGGTACTTCCTGCCCGCCGCCGAGGTTAAAATCGGCCGGGTTAAAGCTTGGGCTGTGCAGTTGGCCCGCGTCAAACAGTAGATCAATGCCCTTGCGGTTAAAGGCTTCGCGCACCATTTGCAGTGCTTCTTTACGCGGCTTGATGCCTTCATCGGTCGCAGTTTGCATCCAATCAATATGCACTAAAATCGTCGGCCGACCTGCGCGCGCACCCATCGCGTATAAATCTAATCCCGCGTAAGTACCACCGGGCTTTTTGGCGCTCGTTGGGATTCCGTCTTTGTCTTCATCGCTAGCATTACTATCGACGTCATTGCGACCCGCTGGTGTACCAAACGGCACGATGCGCCAATCTGCGGCGGTATTGTTATCGCTGGTTTGGGTGTAGTAGCGCACCAAGGCGTAATTGGCAGTGCCAGTGAGTGCTGGTGCTGCACCACCTAGCCAAGCATTGGCCGTCAATGGTGAGGTGTTGTTATTGCCAAAGCGCACAAAATCAATGGTTTGCCCATTGCGTACCAATTCAATCGCGCCATTGTCATTACCCCAAACTGGCCAATCTTGATAATTACCGATGTATTGGATCTGATTGGTTTTTTTCGGCGCCACGGCTTCGGTATTGGCGGCGATGACTAGGTAAGAATTCGCTTCAATGACGCCGCTAAGCGGGTAAAGATTTGCGCTATTTTGTGTTTTGCTTTGAATCCGCGCGCTGATGTCATTCAGTGAAATACTTTGCGACGTTGGGTTATAAATTTCAAACCAGCTACCTTGTGAATAAGCATCGCTTGCAATTTCATTGATCACTAAGTGATCGAGCCCGCTATTGGCTGGGGGAACGGCTGGTGTTGTGATCGGAGCTGGTGTTGGTGTCGATGGTACGGGTGTACTTGGGTTACTCGAAGGGCTTGGCGTCACGGCATTTCCGCATGTGCCGAGCTTTTGCCATGGCTGTGCATCACCTGAGTTAGTTGCAGGATCATTGCCTTGTGTCCACCATTTGGCTTGATAGTTGATTCCTTGATGTGTGACTTTTTGGCCCGCTGTGTAAGTCGCACTGCTGCTCCATATTGGATTGCAGCTAGCGCTATTTGGCGTTGCTGTGCTTGTGGGGGTTGGAATAAGCGTTGGATTTGGTGTGCTAGTTGGGCTCGACGTATTCGTTGGCGCTGGGCTTGGGCTGGCGCTTGGCTTAGAGCTAGGAATCGGGCTATTGGGTATTGCCGTAGGGGCAATGGTTGGCTTGATTGTTGGCGTTACACTTGGGGTAGGTATTGGACTGCTTGCTGTGGGTGAGCAAATTGCGATGACTTCCCATGGTTTTCCAGCGATTGCATTATTCGCGGGGTCTTCACCTTGAGTCCACCATTTGGCACGGTAATCTTTACCCTGATAATTCACCGTATTTCCTGCCACATAGGCTTTAGTTGCTTGCCAAGTTGCGGCGCATGAGGCGGCACTAGCTACGCTAGGTAAAGCCCCAATAACAAAGGCCGCGATTGCGGCCAATTTCAGTTTATTCTTCATTCTTTCCCCTGATTTTCTGACTTTTTTAGTCAAAATTAACCTGGGTATTGTCAATGAAATAACTCACTGTACTCAAATATAAACTTACTACTAGAAATAAAAAAGAAAGTAAAAAGTAAATTACACATTAATTAAATGTAAATATTGTTGATGTTTAAGGCTTTTTGTTCGGGAAAACACTTATTTTTATGCAGGGTCCGACAACTGGGTGTTGTAGATAAGATAAATGCATAGGATGGAAGTTGTAAGCATAATCAATATGCATTGTGAGTTATTTCACCAAAATCAATGCAGCTTCAATGAGTTATGGCTTAGTGCTTGAGCGCAGCGAATTGTAGTCAAAATCGCTACACTTACAGATTATTTGCCTTTTTGATGACTTAGTAAGTGCTGACGCAGGCTTTCTATCGATTCAAGTCGATTTGCGCGCGCAATTTCTACTTCGCCATGGCTACTCACTTGATACAGTCCATAGCGCAAAGATTCGGGTTTTTGGGTGGTGGCCCAAACGGGGTGGATAGCGTAGGTCATGATGAGCTTCTTTAGGGTGTGCTGCAGATGCAGTTTTTCTATTCCCTTAAAGCCAATATCGTCCCATTCGCTAAAAAATGAAGTACCGAGTAAACCCTAATACTTTTTTCCTAGGAAAAAAGTATCACGCAGGGTGCCAGCACCAATGCCATGGCTCATACACATAGCCAAAGGGGTTGTTGCGTGGAAAAGATAAGCGAAAACCAAAGCGCGCCGCATTGTGATTGAGCCAGCTAAAAGCGCTTGTTAATTCAAAGCTTTCTTCAACAATCGGGCCGCCCGGCTGGAAAATATCAATCGCGCGGCCTGTATGATGCTCACTGCAACCAGGGGGGGCGAGTACTTGCAAGATGTCATCAATGGTTTGCCCCATGCTCAATTTGCGCTCAATCAGCTCTACTTGGCGCGAGCTGGCGCGGTACGCGGATGCGATTTTTAGCTCAATGCCATCGGCTAAGGCAGCAGTTTGCATCGCTTGCCAAGCTTGCGCCGCAGCTGGAACTAGCTGCCACACTCGACCATCAGCGGCGGTTTCAACGTCTACGAGTTCGTTCGCTTCATCAAAAACGCATAAAGATTTTTGCTGCAGCACTTCCGGCGCGATACCTAATTGCAGCCAGATAGTTTGTAAATGTTCGGGTAAATGCATTTTAGTCTCCACCACCGCCGCCGCAGCTACTACAACTGCTACAGCTACTGTCATTACAATCGTTGCTGCTGCACGAAGAGCCTGATCCGCAGCTGCTGCCACTGCAGCTGGATGAATTCTTCTCGTTGGTTAGACTGTAAAAATCGCTGGCCTTAAACACAAAACCATCAGTAATGTGTAATTGCTGATCGATCGTAAACAACAAAGGCATGGTGGCAAATTGCCCAGCTTTTATTCCTTCGTCGCGGCAAGAGAGCACCCATGTTCTGCGTACTGATTTGCTTTGCACGGTGCTTTCTGCCGGCGTGTGATGAATAAAGCGGCCCAAAGCTTTTTGGCAGAACTCTTGGTACACCGCGGTGTGCAAAATAAATTCGTGCCAGAAATCATCAACAACGCGCGAAGGCATCGCCAGTGTGGCACGTTTGCTGTGGCGATGTAGGCGGAAATATTGCCGCATTGCTTTCGCTACCAATTCCCATTGCTGGTCATTCAGCTGCGGATATTTGCGGCTTAATCTGCGTCGTATGCCGCTGGGAAATTGGTAGTGATTCAAATAGTAAAACTGCTCCTGTTGTCGGCGCGATTTGTAATAGCGATAAATCATCGCCGCAATCAGCGCCAACACCAGCAGTTTTAGCGCCATCTTAGAACCCCGGGAACTTCAAACCGGCGTTAATCGGCTTGCCTTTGCGGGCGCGCTTACCGATGTACGGTGCCATTTCATTGGCATCGAGCACCATTTCTTTTGCCACGCCGCCTCGACCCGTACCTGATAATTTCAGCGTTTCACCATCGCAAACGGTAATCGCTGCCAATGTGTCTTTATCATCGAGCGCCATCGTAATCACACCGCGACCGCCGCCTGCAAGCTGCTTAAATTCGCTGTAGGCAAAGATATGCAATTTACCCGCAGATGACAGACACGCGACCATCGCATTGGCGCTCGGCGTAAACGGCATGACGCGCAGCAGGCTTTCGTTACCTTCGAGCGTAATAAAGCTCTTACCCGCTTTTTGGCGGCTCATCAGATTATCGGCCTGACACGCAAAGCCATAGCCAGACGAATTGGCGATCACCAGCCATTCGCCTGTGCGGGCGACGATCATTTGCGTGATACGCGTTTTCGCGACCAGATCAACCAAGGTTGTCACCGGCACGCCATCACCACGTCCGCCCGGTACGACGGAGGCTTGTATCGTGTACACACGGCCATCGCTGCCAAACAGCGCCAGTTGATCGACGGTACGGCATTCAATCGCCGCCAGTTGGCTATCGCCGTCTTTAAAGGTCAGATTTTGCAAATCAAGGCCATGACCTTGGCGCGAACGCAGCCAGCCCTTTTCCGACAAGATAATCGTGCACGGCTCGTCGACGACGGCGATTTCGACCGAAGCCCGTTCGGCGTGTTCAATCAGCGTGCGGCGTGGATCGGCGTATTTTTTCTTATCGGCTTCGATTTCTTTAATGATTTGGCGCTGCATCGCCTGTGGATTAGACAGCAGGTTTTCCAGCTCGGCTTTTTCATTGCGCAAGTTGCTCAGTTCTTGCTCAATCTTAATACCTTCGAGGCGTGCCAATTGGCGCAGACGGATTTCTAATATGTCTTCGGCTTGGCGCTCAGACAAATTAAACGCCGCCATCAAATCGGCTTTTGGATCATCGGCATTGCGGATAATGCGGATCACTTCGTCGATATTAAGCAAGACCAGCAAGCGGCCTTCCAAAATATGGATGCGATCATTCACTTGGCCAAGGCGGTGTTGAACGCGGCGCGTGACGGTGACAAAGCGGAAGTCGATCCACTCAGCAATCACATCGCGCAGCGTTTTCTGCCCCGGACGGCCATCGCGACCAATCGTCACCATATTGATCGACAAGCTGGTTTCCAGGCTGGTGTGCGCCATCAGCAGATTCATCAGCTCGTCTGGATTTTGGCGCGACGATTTGGGCTCGAATACCAAACGCACATCGCAATCACGGCCTGATTCATCGCGCACACGATCGAGTACGCTGAGGATCAATTGCTTGGTCTGGATTTGCTCTTGGCTGAGCGCTTTTTTGCCTTTTTTAACCTTAGGGTTGGTCAGATCTTCGATTTCTTCGAGGATCTTCTGGCTCGAAGCACCGTGCGGCAATTCAGTAATAATCAATTGCCACTGGCCACGCGCGAGGTCTTCTTTTTCCCAACGAGCGCGTACTTTCAGGCTACCACGGCCATTTTCATACGCCGCGGTAATATCGCGCGGTGAGGAAATAATTTGCCCGCCGCCTGGTAAATCCGGGCCTTGGATATAGGCCATTAATTCGGCGGTGGTCAGGTTTGGATTGCGAATTAAGGCAACGCTGGCGTCAGCCACTTCGCCCAAATTGTGCGATGGCATCTCGGTCGCCATACCAACGGCAATACCCGACGCGCCATTCAATAGCAGCATCGGTAAACGTGCAGGCAGCAAGACCGGCTCTTTAAACGCACCGTCGTAGTTAGGGATAAAGTCGGTCGTGCCTTGATCGAGTTCGCCCAGTAGCAAATCGGCCACCGGCGTTAAACGCGCCTCGGTGTAACGATAGGCGGCTGCACCGTCGCCGTCGCGCGAACCAAAGTTACCGTGGCCATCGATCAATGGATAGCGCAGCGAGAAATCTTGCGCGATACGTACCAACGCGTCGTACGCCGATTGGTCGCCGTGTGGGTGATATTTACCCAGCACGTCACCAACGATACGCGCCGACTTCATTGGCTTGGCGGTGGCCGTTAAACCGAGCTCGTGCATCGCGTACAAAATGCGGCGTTGTACCGGTTTCTGCCCGTCTTCGACTTGAGGCAAGGCGCGGCTTTTGACCACACTCATCGCGTATTCGAGATAGCTTTTTTCCGCATACAGGCCAAGCTGAACCGACTCGCCATCGTCAGGCGTGGCTGAGGTTTGTGCTTCGATAAAGCGGCCACCCTGCCCGCCACCGCTACTTGGCGTGGCGGTCTCTGGTGTGGATTCGTCGTCTAACAAGTCTATGGTTTCAGACATGGCTTCCGTGGTATGCGATTAAATGTGGCGTTATTTTAGCGGGTAATCGGGCGTTTGATCCAAGTACAAATGATAAGGGGGCCGTTTCACGTGAAACAGCCCCCCGATTCAGCCACAATTTGCGTGATTAGAGCACGCGCAAAGTGAAGTATTTATAACCTATTTGCTGATGTTCACCACTCTGAATCAATTTTTGCAACGCGGTATTAAATTGATTACGCAGTTCAACATCATCTTTGCGTAGTGCAATCGCTTCGCCGCGACCTAGCCATTTTGGGGAATCGATGCGGTTGCCCACCATTTCAAAGCGATCTTGATTGGCCGGTGATTTCAAAAAGTGGCCCAGCACAGCACTATCATCAAATACCAGCTTTACTTCGTCTTTTTCCAGCGCTGTCATCATCTCATCGGCACTGTTAAAGCGTTTAATCGTAACTTTGCTTTGATCCATTTCATTGCTGAGGTAATCATCAAAGGTTGTTTTGGCTACGACACCAATGGTTTCGCCACGAATACGTTCAGCAGTAATCACTGGCCAAATGATCTTTGATTTTTTGCTAGCGACATACGTGCCAGGTACGCGAGTATACACATCGGTAAATTGCACCAGCTTTTCGCGCTCTTCGGTGATCGATAACGATGCAACGACTGCGTCGGCTTTGTTTTCATTCAACGATGGGATTAGTTTGTCGAAATCAAAACGAGTAAATTCGCACTTCACCTTCATTTCAGCACAAAGCGCGTTGGCTAAATCAACGTTAAAGCCAGTGAGTTGGTTATTCGCATCGATATATTCAAAGGGTGGATATTTACCTTCCAATGCGATTCTTAGCGTTTTCTCAGGCGCTGCAGCAACGGTTCCGCTGGCAGTATTGCTCGCTAAAGCTTGTTTTGACTGGTTTTGGCCAAGATACTGCCAAGCAGCAGCTGCGCCCGCTGCGATAACAACGGCGCCGATGAGCAATTTTTTCATTGGTAAATCTGCAATTCTTACAAAAAAACTGATCGTACTCTAGAATGTAAGGAAAACCATTAGGGAAATCACCTAAGTGCTAATGCTAGGTACTTGAATTTATAAGGAAAAATGAGGCCTCCTGAAGCGCCAATTTGGGATGTGTGTGATAAATCACAGCACTGGCGCATTGCCACAACATTAAGTTAAGAGGCGCGCCAAAATCTTCGACCATTAAACCACCTTCATCTCGATGAGAGCCCACACGATCTAACATCGTCGCGCCTATTTCAAGGTCAGGTAGCCACAGTAAAATAGGTTTGCCCAGTGCATGAGCAAAGCCAATTTCGAAAGCGGTGCCGCTATCTGGTTCGCTGCGGCTACGAAACGCCCGTACATCGGCAAGGATGGCATCGGATTGGCGAATCAGATCGCAATTAGCTTGGAAAATCCAAGCCGCAGCCTGCGCCGCAGTTAAATCAGCTGGCGCGGCCTGATCGAGTGGATAGAGCCCACGTAAACCAAATTCGGCACAATATTGTTGTAGGTCTTGCCCCCATGCGTGCGCATCGGGGCGAAAAACGCCAGGCCCCGCTAAATAGATCGTCTGCATTTTGCACCTATTGTGGATCAGTCAAGGCAGTTCTAGTTTGAGTTGACTATACTGCTTAGATTACTAAGTAGCGCAGGGGACTGAGATGTTTTTTGGTCAAAAAAAGCTGATTGCGAGCCTTTACGAGCAAATCGCCAAGCTAGAGCAAGAAAATCAAGCTCTAAAAAAAGAAAATACCAAGCTGAGTAAAGACCAAGACTTTATCAGTACGCTGCAAAACCAAGATAACGGCGATAGCAAATACTATCAGTCTCTTTTTGAATCCTTAGGCCAATTTGGCGAAACGCTTGATGCCTCTGCGCATTCGCTTGGGCATGTTAGCGAAAAAATGAAAGAAGAGCGTCGCTGCGCCGCAGCACTGAGCCGTGTGGCGGGCGACAACAGCCAAACGATCAGTAGTATTGCGGAAAACTTAACCGCCCTTTCCAATACCGCAGCGCAATCGGTCACCGAAGTCGACAAGCTCGATCAGCAATCGGATCAAATTAGCGGCATCGTTCAATTGATTAAAGAAATCGCCGATCAAACCAATCTGCTCGCCCTTAATGCCGCGATCGAAGCCGCCCGCGCTGGCGAGCAAGGGCGCGGCTTTGCTGTGGTGGCCGATGAAGTGCGCAAACTGGCGGAACGCACCGGCAATGCCACCAAAGACATCACCCAATTGGTCGGCGAAATTCGCCAAGAAACCCAATCCGTGAAACAAACCATGAACGCCATGGCCGAGCAAACTGCGCAATACAGCAGCATGGGGCGTGATGCGGCCAACGATATGGAATTACTGATTACCGTATCGGGTGAGATGGAAGAATTAGTCGCGCAAAATATGCTGCACAGCTTTGTTGAAGTCGCCAAAATCGACCATTTATTATTCAAATTCAAAGTCTACGAAAGCGTATCGGGCGTTAGTAAATTGAGCTCGCAAGTGGTGAGCGATCCGCATCAATGCCGCTTTGGCCATTGGTACTATGATGGCGAAGGCCAATCCTTGGTCGGCAAGCACCCCGCCTACCGCGAAATGGAAACACCGCATAACGAAATTCACCAAGCCGGCACAGCCGCAGTCAATGCATGGCAAGCAGGGCAAAAAAATCAGGTGCTCGACGCGCTTAATCGCATGGAGCACACCAGCGCCAAAATGGTGTCAATTTTGGATCGGATTGCTGGCTAATTTTAGAAGCTCGACGAGCCGCAATAAAAAATCCCGCAGCAGTGGCGGGATTTTTATTGTTATATAACGCGCCAACGAGAATCTTGGTACCAATTCTTAGCGCGATTGGCCATAAATAACAGCAATAGTGCCACCATGAGTGAAGTTAAATACTGCTGCCGACGATACGCTTGTTTTCGCGCCTGCATGGTCTCGTCAAAACTTTGCACCATCTGTTCGCCCACTTGAATTTGCCACGCTTCATTGTTGTAGATTGCCACGCTAATTAATTCATCTTTTACAAAATCATTCGGATTATCCGCAACACGCGTCGTAACGCTGCTAAGGCGATACGGATTTTCAATCAGCTGAATACTCAAATATTCATCACCTCGTTTTGGCTTTACCCAATCGGCTGACAACACTTTGCCATGCACCCAGTGCAGCTCATCTTGATCAGGGAGTTGATGTTGTATGATTTGGCCGACCAAAATCCAAATCATCAATAAGCCCAAGCAAAATTCAAATAAGTACTTAAGCATGATTTTCTTGTTGGGTATAGGGCCAAAAGCCATATTAAGAAATGGTTCTGATCTAATACCGGCCGATGTATATTAGTTAGTCTGGACTTCTGCCAAAACCAGCGATTTGATTTTAACTGCTTTTTCAAAATGATCGAGTTGATGAGTCTGTATCCACCACGTCGCCGCTTCCATCAATAATTCAGGGTCGTCGTTTTTATTAGCGAAAAAAGCATAAAACGATAAGCCCACGCCCTCGCCTTTCTGTGCGATTTTTTGCTCGCAGACGGCGAGGATTTTTTGTTGGAGGATGGGGCTCATTGTTGCCTTTATTCATTGTAGGGTGCACTGAGCGTAGCGAATTGCACCAAGGGGTATTGCCATCAAGATAATCAGAATAAATCTCTTGTGGCAATACCCTGTCTAAGTATTAAAGGTCCGCTTCCACTTCATTCCCCCGCGCTTCCAGCCATGCGCGGCGTGAGCTTGCTTCGCCCTTCCCCATCAGCATATTCATCACATCGCGCGTGTTGGTACTGACGTCGTTTGGAATCGAGACGCGCATCACGCGGCGGGTGTCGGGGTTCATCGTGGTGTCGAACAATTGTTCGGCGTTCATCTCGCCTAGACCCTTGAAGCGCGAAATGCTCCACGCGCCTTCGCGGATTTTTTCGCCGCGTAGCTTATCCAGAATGGCGGTGAGTTCGCCTTCGTCGAGCGCGTAGAATTTGCGCGGCGGTTTATTTTTACCGCTGCCCGCCACGTCAACGCGATACAGCGGCGGTTGTGCGACGTAAATGTGGCCACCCGCGATCAACTGCGGGAAATGTCGGTAGAACAAGGTGAGCAGCAGCACTTGAATGTGCGAGCCATCGACGTCGGCATCGGACATGATGATGACTTTGCCGTAGCGCAGGCCGGATAAATCGGCAGGGCTGTCCAAAGTGTGCGGGTCGACGCCGATCGCGACGGCCATATCGTGCACTTCGTTATTGGCGAAAATCTGATCTTTATCGACTTCCCACGTGTTCAGCACCTTACCGCGCAGCGGCAAAATCGCTTGGAAGTCTTTATCGCGACCCAGCTTGGCCGAGCCACCGGCCGAATCACCCTCGACGAGGAACAACTCGCAGCGCTCGGTTTCATCCGATGCGCAATCGGTCAGCTTGCCCGGTAATACCGCGACGCCAGATGATTTTTTCTTTTCAACTTTCTGCGCGTTTTTCTGCCGCGATTGAGCGGCGCGAATCGCCAATTCAGCCAGTTTTTTACCGAGGTCAACGTGTTCATTGAGCCACAATTCAAACGGTGCACGTACCATCGCTGAAACAAGTTTGAGGCCGTCGCGGCTGGTCAGTTTGTCCTTGGTTTGGCCTTGAAATTGCGGGTCGAGCACTTTGGCCGAGAGCACAAACGAGCAACGGCTGAACAAGTCTTCTGGCAGTAGTTTCACGCCCTTGGGCAACAGGTTGTGAAAATCGATAAAGGTTTTCACAACTTGGAACACGCCATCGCGCAAGCCGCTTTCGTGCGTGCCACCTGCTGGCGTTGGAATCAGATTGACGTACGATTCGCGGTTAACGAGGCCATCTTCGGTCCACGTTAGCGCCCACGCGCAGCCTTCGCCGCGGCTGAAGGTGTCGTCTTCGCCTTCAATGTATTTCTCGCCCTGCAAAATCGGCACGATTTGCGTGTAGCCGGTGACCTGCTCGTTCAAATAGCCTTGCAAGCCATCTGGGTAGCACCAGCGTTTTTCGAGCAACTCGCCATTGGCTTGCTCGACATTCAAAATCACCACCAAGCCGGGCAATAGCACGGCTTTGGATTTGAGCAGGTGTTCGAGTTCGGCTTGTGGAATCGTTGGGCTATCAAAATACTGCGCATCGGGCTGCACGAAGACGCGCGTACCAGTGTCTTTCTTCGTGGTGCTGCCCAATACGGTCAGCGGGGAAATCACTTCGCCGCCGGCAAAGACCAATTGATTGATCTGGCCTTCACGGCGCACTTCAACTTCAAGCCGCGTAGCCAAGGCATTGGTGACTGATACGCCAACGCCGTGCAAACCGCCGGAGAACGCGTACGCGCCGCCGTCTTTCTTGTCGAATTTACCGCCAGCGTGCAGCTGCGTGAAAACGACTTGCACCGTTGGTACGCCCTCTTCGGGGTGTAAACCCACCGGAATCCCGCGCCCGTTATCCGTTACGCGCATCGACTGATTGCGATACAGCGTCACTTCAATTTGCGTGGCGTGGCCGCCCAAGGCCTCGTCGGCGGCGTTGTCGATGACCTCTTGGCAGATGTGCAAAGGGTTATCGGTGCGCGTGTACATGCCGGGGCGGTGGCGGACAGGATCAAGGCCTTTTAAAACCTTGACCGAGGATTCGTCGTATTTAGGAGCTGCCATTGTTTCACGTGAAACCAGATGATGAATTGCGGCTAAGTCTAGCAGAGAACCGCAACTTCGTTGAAGTTGACGTTTATGGCAGTGCAATACTGACCATAAAACCAGGATTTTGATTACTCAATTGCAGCTGTCCGCCGTGTAGCTCGGTAATCGCTTTCACCAGCGCCAAACCCAGACCGTGGCCAGCGCTATTGCGGCTGGTTTCGGTTTTGTAAAACGGCTCGATCAGTCGCTCCAGCTCGTCTTCACTGACCCCTGTGCCATAGTCGCGCACGCTAATTCCTGCTTCGCTGATCGCGATATCGACATGTCCGGGAGCGTAACGCAAAACGTTTTCAATTAAATTGCACAGCGCTGAAAACAATAGCTCGCGATCGACCTGTTTGCTCACTTCGCCACCACTGAGGCGAATTTGAAAACCATCATCTTCCAGTAGTGGTTGATAAAGTTCAGCGACGTCGTGCACGATGGTACTGAGCGATTGCATCTCGCTGCGCAACACCTGCGCCCCCGATTCGAGCCGACCTAATCGCAGAACAGCCGAAAATAGCGCTTGAATTTGCTCGAGTTGCTCCAGTGCGGCGTGTTTGATTGGGCCGTCATGTTCGCTTTCGGAAAGCTCCAATAATTTGCCGCGTAACAGCGATAAAGGCTGACGCATATCGTGTGCGATGGCCGATGAGGTTTGCCGTGCGTACGATAATAATTTGTGCTGTTGGTCGAGCAAGGCATTCAGCTCGACAATGACCCCATCAATTTCATCCTGACTGCCTGCCAAGGGAATACGCGAATCCTCATTGCCGATGCGAATGTGATGCGCGGTTTGGCTGATGGTATTGAGGCGGCGCTGAATCAGGCGAGAAAACACAAAACCAGCAATCAATGCGGCAAGCAACATCACGGCGCACAAGGCCAGATAGTTTTGGATCAGATGTTGCGCCACTTGCTCGTAAATGGCGCGCCGGCCAACCAGCAGGCGATTATCACCAAATAGCAGGAAGACCTCGGCGGCGATGGTTTCACCGGTTTCTGGATCGGCAAACAATGCCGATGATTCATCTTTAACGGGGACCGTACTTGGCCATTCGCTTAAATTGCCAGCTAAATAGCGGCCTTGTGCGTCGGTTAATAAATACACCCTTTGGGTTTCTTGTCGATTACTGCGTAACGCAACTGCTGATTGCAAAGCGTTAAATCCGTCTTCGCGGTAGATAAGTTCCAGAATGACGACTTCTTCGCGCAGCGCGGTGTAAAACTCACCAATCAATGCTTGTTGGGTTTCTTTAAATGCTAGTGAGCCAAAAAAGGTGACGACAATACACATCAACACCGGCAAGGCAACGGCCCAGCGGGTAAACGGGCTGCGCCAAGCACGAGCAAGGCCCACAAAGTTCATAGCTCGGCCATGCGATAACCCGCACCACGTACAGTGTGCAGTAGCGGTTTTTGGCCTGCTGCATCGATTTTGGCGCGCAATTTACTGATGTGTACGTCGATCACATTGGTATTGGGGTCGAAATGGTAATTCCACACGCCTTCCAGCAGCATGGTGCGCGTGACCACTTGGCCAGCGTGGCGCATCAGATATTCGAGCAATTGATATTCGCGTGGTTGTAAATCAATGAGTTTGCCATCGCGGCGCACGGTGCGCGCGAGGCGATCTAGCTCCAGATCGGCAACTTGTAAATTAGCGTTGTTGGCGTTATTACTGCTGGGTATGCGACGGGTAATAACTTCTAGCCGTGCCAATAATTCAGCGCTGTGAAACGGTTTGGCCAAATAATCATCCGCACCCGCGCGCAGACCATCTACACGATCTTCTGGTTCACCCAGTGCCGATAACATTAACACTGGGGTATGAATCTCCGAGGCACGCAGCGTGCGCAAAATGGTGAGCCCATCGACCAAGGGCAGCATCCGATCTAGCACCAACGCATCGTATTTTTCTGTGGTGGCCATGAAAAGCCCGGTTCTTCCCTCTGCAGCGTGGTCCACCGTATGGCCACCTTCTTGCAGTGCTTTAATCGTATATTGGGCCTGCTGTAATTGGTCTTCGAGCAATAGAATTCGCATCGCGCTGATCTCTGGGGCGGGTTTAGTGCTTATTGTTGCCTTTTAATTTGGCAGCATCAACTGTAATCACTTTTTGTATTGGCAAAGTGTGGTCGGCATTGCTGGGCAAGGGTTCAATGCGTAAAAGCCGACATTGCGCACTTGCTTTGGCAATGATTTCTTGTTGACGTTTGAGGTGGCCTTGTTGGGTTATGAGCGTGAGATGCGTGCTAGGCCAGGCTGGGCATAGCGCGCTGACGGTAAGGCGCCATGCTTCTTCTTTACCCAACCATAAATCAAATTGGGTGGCGTTAATGGCACGCCAATACATATGCTCGGATTGGCGCAGTTGATCGCGTTCGGCAACGGGCGTGGCGGCCGTTGCAACTGCGAGGGCTAGTGTCGCAGAAATCAACATAAATGCTCCAGAAAAAAATGCCTTGCCGATCTCTCAGCAAGGCATTCAACACACCCTGAGGAGGAGATAGGGTTATTTAGCGGCTGAAGCTTTTGATGCAGCGGCGGAGGCTTTTTTGGCTTGTGCTTTTTGCGCGGTAGAAGCTTTAGATGCTACGTGCGATGCTTTTTTAGCTTGTGCTTTTTGTGCAGTAGAGGCTTTAGAAGCTGCGTGAGAAGCTTTTTTAGCTTGTGCTTTTTGTGCAGTTGAGGCTTTAGAAGCTACGTGAGAAGCTTTTTTAGCTTGCGCTTTTTGTGCAGTTGAAGCTTTAGATGCTACGTGTGAAGCTTTGTGTTTTGCTGGTGTAGCTGCAAAAGCCGCAGTGCCGAAGCCAGCCAAAGCCAGTGCCAATACAACGTGTTTTACCAATTTCATTTCAAAGACTCCGAGTTTTGTCCATATGCCATTCAGCGCTGTGCTGAGTGGATGCAGGTCATTATGCGCAAATCTAGATTGCAAAACGCTGAAGCCCGGATTAACCATTGTTAATCTAGTTTTCAGCGCCCCCTTGCTGGAGTCGAAGGGTATTCAGTTTTATATCAATTATTGACTAGCTTTAATCCTTATACCCGGCATGGTATTTCGGTGTTTGCTGGCATTGGAAAAGGCTGAGCAAAAGTAAATGCCAGGCTGCTCGGGCCGTTGAGCCGCAGTAAATCCAACGCCGCGTTGGCTTCGCTCAAGCTAGGTTGATGCCCTGCCGGAATCCACCACAGCACCAGCGAAGGCCCGTCAATTTTGCTAAACCAAGCGCGGCGCTGTTTGAGGCTGGCCAGATGCGCGCCGGAATACACATATTGCTGTAGCGCCTCGACCGATTCCCACACCGATAAATTGGCTATCAATAATGGATCGGCATCATACGCGATATCCGTGGCGTTGCCCGAGTCGCTTTGCAAGCGCCAAACAAAGCCCTGGCTTTGTTCGGCCAGTTGGTTGATGGCATCGAGCTGGCTGGTAAAGCCGTGCATCAGCGGGTCGTCCAGCGGGGCGATGGCGCGGCCGATATTCAATTGGGCCAGATGCCATTGGCTCATACGCGTGCCCCACCGAATATGTTGATCAACGTGTCGTGCGGTAATGTGCTTTCCTCCGCGAAGGCCGCCGCTTCCCATTCCTGCATTGCTGGGTGTGCCAACATGGTTGTCACATAGTTTTGAATATCGCTTGGCAGCGCAACGCCATAGCAGAAAAGTCGCCAAATCACTGGCGCAAACATCGCGTCGGCGATGGAAAACTGACCAAATAAATAATCGCCGGCGACGTTGAGCTTGGCCGCGAACTCGCGGGCATTGCGCCAAATGGCAAAAATGCGCGTTAAATCGGCGGCGACTTCGGGAGTATTTTCTTTCCCCTTAGCGCGCAGGCGGATATTCATCGGCAATTGGCTGCGCAGCGCGCCAAAGCCGGAATGCATTTCAGCGCAAATGCTGCGTGCGCGCGCCCGCAGTGCTACATGGCTAGGCCACATCTGCGGGTATTGCTCTGCAAGATATTCGCAGATTGCCATAGAGTCCCATACCCTAAAGTGATTGTCGTGCAGGCAAGGGACTAGACCATTATCGGAATACATGCGATGGCTGGCTTTAATGCCTTTGCCATCCACGGGCACCACGGTTTGTTCAAATGGGATATTGAAATGCTTGAGCAACAACCATGGGCGCAGCGACCATGAGGAGTAATTTTGATAACCAATATACAGTTGCAACATCAGCGTTGATTCCGCATTAAGGATTGATAATAGGGGCGAATATCGAGTTCTTCGCCCGAAAAGCGCAATTCGCCCTGCCCTTCGATCAGTACATGTCCCGCGCCAATCGCATGCTGCTCACCGGCATTCAGCACAATATCTTTGTTATTGCGGTTGCTCGCTAACCAGAGCTGGCCGCTTTCGCAGCTGAGCTGTGCATCGCGCCCCAAGCGGGCCAGGAGTAATTCATCGGCGTGTAATTGCAAACGTAAATAGCGTTCCATGCGCTTATCCTCCGCGCTGCTGTTGTAACCACAGCGCAATCGCTGGGTGTTGCCATTGTTGTGCGGCGTAGCGAGCTAATTTTTCTGGTACGGCGTCACCATTATTGATCAGGCGCTTGAGCATCAAGGCTAAGTCAACATCGGCAATACACCATTGCCCAAACAGCGGCCCGCCTGCCTCGTCGATTAATTGTTCGGCGGCGGCAAATAATTTGGCGGCGGCTTGCTGCGCGCTGTTACTCAAAGGCTGAGTGCTGGGCTGAATAAAAACGACTTCGGTCGAGCGCTCGTTACGGATGGGCATTAAATCACTGCGCAACCAAGCCTGAATTTGTCGTGCCCGCGCTTTTTGTTGCGGATCACGCGGATATAAGGCGGCGCCAGGCCAATTTTCATCCAAATATTCGGCAATCGCGCTCGACTCGCTCAGGCAAAAATCGCCATGCTGTAACATCGGCACGCGTGCAGACAGTGAATCATGGGCAAAAGCAGCTTGTTGATGTTCGCCAGCCGCCAGATTGAGCGTATGGAGTGTGAATGGGATTTGCTTGACCTGCAGCGCCACAAACGCCGACAGCGCGTACGGGCTGAGAAACTGGTGATCCACATAAAGTTGTAAGGTATTCGTGTTCATCGTTTTCTCCCATGTCATTTGCATTCACTATAACGAATATTTAGACTGTGATTACTGACGATTTTTATCTAGAAATGTGAATTTTTTTAACATAAGAAGCTGATGAATCCCTTACCACCCTTACCCGCTTTGCGGGCATTCGAAGCGGTTGCGCGGCTGGGCAGCGTGGTTAAAGCTGCAGATGCGCTCTCGGTGACGCACAGCGCGATTAGCCATCAGTTGCACGCTTTGGAAGACTATTTGGGTCTGCCCTTGTTTGAGCGCAGCGGGCGCAAGCTGGTGCTGACTGAAGATGGCCGTCATTACGCGCTGCAAATTCGCATGGCCTTGGGCGATATGGCCGAGGCGACGCGCATGGTGCGGGCGCGGCCTAAGCCGAATGAAATTAAAATCACCACCATGCCCTCGTTTGGTTTGGGCTGGTTGATTGCGCGTTTGCCCGATTTTCAGGCGCATTTTCCGCAGTACAAGCTCGATATTCGGGCCAACTTAGGTTTTGACGATCTCAGCTCTGGCCAGCTTGATTTAGCAATTCGGATGGGCGCTGGTGATTGGGAAGGCTTAAAGTCTGAGCTCTTAATGGACGACATGCTGCTGGTGGTCGCCGCCAGCAATGATCCCAAAGCACCGAAAACTGCGGCCGAGGTCAAAGATGCGCGCATTATTGGCACGCTGGAAAAATGGAGCAGCTGGAGCAAAGCGGCTGATTTGGGCGATTGGTCGCCTAATTTTGCACTGTTTTGCAATGACAATAATCTGGCGATGCAGGCGGTGCGCTTGGGGCAAGGCGTGGCGCTGACGCGGCTATCGATAGTGTTTGATGCGCTGCTGGCGGGTGAATTGGTCGCGGTTGGCGGGGTGTTTGCGCCGCACCCGAATCGATATTGGCTGGTGTGGCCGCCGCGGCTCGATGGTAGCGTGAAATTGCACCATTTTATGAGCTGGATAAAAGCGCAGGCTGAACACAGTCAGCAGCAAATGGCGGCTTTTGTGAGCGGGGTATCTGTTTCCGAGCCTTGGCAGGGTTAATTTGCTGATGTATACCTTTGACATGCTTCGCGCTAAATGTTGAGTTGAGTCAGTGTGTGCTGCAGCGCACACCGATAAAAGCGCAGGATCTGCGATCGGCCTTGCTGCGGGCTTGGCCAGCGTCTACTTTGAGAGGATGCAACTTGGGCATCCGGCTATGCACTTGATTCAACTTTCCCCGCTATGGCGACAGCAGCAGTGGCAAGGCCTTTTGGCGATTGGCGCAGAGAGTCAGTTGCAATGCTTGCAAGATTTACTCAGCGAGCAGCCGATTTCAGCCACGATGCCGTGTTTTATTCCTGCCCAAAACTCGCAATGGCCCGCCCTATCGGTGCTGCCCGCGGCGCAATTGGCGCTGGATATCAATCAAAGCGAGCAATTGGCGGCTCTTGCACCCGAGGTCTACGCCTGCGGCGCTTGGTATTTAAATGGCAGCAGTGCGCAAACAGCACCTGCGAAACCGGAACTGCTGGAGCTGATTTCCTTGGTGGCTGCCGATGCCGAGACTGCAACTCTAGAACGGGTTTTTTCCCGTGCCCCCGATCTCACTTTTCGGCTGCTGCGCTTGGTGAATTCAGTGGGGATGCGCTCACGCATTGAAATTAGCAGCATTCGGCACGCGATTACGGTTTTAGGCCGCACACAGTTACAACGCTGGGTGCAGCTCTTGATGTATGCCGAACAATTTGGCGAATCCTCTGCCATGTCGCCGTTGCTGCTGGCCGCCTTGATTCGTGCGCGCCGATTGGAATCTTGGGCGCAGCATGGCTGGCTCAATACCACGCCTGATTCGGCGTTTTTATTGGGCATGCTGTCCTTGTTGGATCGTCTGTTTCATAAGCCAATGCCTGAATTAATCAGCAATTTACCGCTCAATGAAAAAATGATGGCTGCGCTGTTAAAATCTGAAGGGGTATTGGGCGCTGCGCTAGAACAAACAAAGCTTATGGAGGCATACTGGGATGATGACTCATGGGCGATACGGCCATTTAGCGCCGAGGCAATTTGGGTGAAATCGGAGGTTGAGGTGTATCGCTGGGTGGCGAGCTTGGCGGAGAGCTTTCAATCATGAGCTACAACGAGCTCGAACCAGCGCTCCATATCCTCGGGGATATTAATGCATCGCTGATTGCGCTCGATCTGGAAGGCTATATCACCGGTTGGAATGGCGGGGCCGAGCGTTTATTTGGATACCAAGCCGATGAGGTATTGGGCCAGCACGTGTTGTTGCTCTACGCCGATGAGACCGACGATGATATTGAATTGTTTAATCGGGTATTAAGCCACGGGCAATCGACGCTGGAAGTAAAACGACGCCATAAAAACGGCCGAGATTTTTG
The DNA here is from genome assembly GCA_041874755.1 of Chitinibacter sp. SCUT-21. Classification (NCBI taxonomy): domain Bacteria; kingdom Pseudomonadati; phylum Pseudomonadota; class Betaproteobacteria; order Neisseriales; family Chitinibacteraceae; genus Chitinibacter; species Chitinibacter sp. SCUT-21. The sequence goes on along the minus strand of CP102611.1, from coordinate 2,001,424 downwards.
GGTGCAAATTCATCTTAATTTAGTGCGCGATGAACAGGGCAAACCGATTCGCATGATTGGTTTATTGCAAGACATTAGCACTCAAATTGCCGATCGCTTGCGAGCGCGGCTATTGGCATCCGTTTTCCGGCAAACGCCTGATGCGATTGTGATTACCAATGAATCACGCCAATTGATCGAATGTAATCCGGCCTATTTGCGCCTGATTGGCGATCAACTGAGCCATGTTGTCGGCAAAGTACCCTATTTTCTGGCCAACGCTGATCAGCCTGAGACGGACGAAGCGAAAAGTATTGAGGCTCATCTGAAAAGCATGGGGCATTGGGAAGGCGAATTGTGGTCGCGTCGCACCAATGGTGAGCCTTTTCCAGCTTGGCTAACGTTAAGTACCGTCCACGGGCGACAAAATCAATTACAAAACTATTTTGCGGTGATGGCTGATTTAAGCGAGCGCAAGGCTGCTGAAGAGCAAATTTTTCGCTTGGCGTATTTTGATTCCTTAACCAAATTACCCAATCGCAGCCATTTGTTTTCCTTGCTTGAGCAAGCGCTTAGCGAGGCGAGACGCCAGCAACGCAGCGGTGCTTTACTGTGCTTCAACATTGCAGGCTTTAAGGCAATGAATGATTCGTTTACCCACCGTGGTGGCGATCAGATTTTGCTGGCGGTATCCGAGCGAATCCGCTCATGTTTGCGCGATGAAGATGTTTTATCACGCTTCGGTGGTGATGAGTTTTGTATTGGCTTATTTGAAATTCGCCAGCGTGAAGATGCTGCGATTGTGGCCGAGCGGATTTTGGCTGAGGTTGCTGCGCCGTATTACATCCAGCAAGAAGAGATCGTGATCAAAGCGCATATCGGCGTGAGCGTGTACCCCGACGACGGTCGAGACGCGGATAAGCTAATTAATTTAGCCGCGGTCGCGATGAATCGGGCCAAACAAGGTCGGCAGTCGGTGCTGTTTTATTCCAGCGATATGAACCAGCGCTCGCTAGCTAGGCTAAAACTCTCTACCGATTTGCACCATGCTTTGGAACGCAATGAATTCGAGCTGCATTATCAGCCGCAGGTGAATGCTAAGACCGGGCAAATATGTGGTGCGGAAGCGCTAGTCCGTTGGCGTCACCCACAGCGTGGTATGGTGCCGCCCGGCGAGTTTATCCCCTTTGCCGAGGAGTCTGGCTTGATTGTGCCAATTGGTAATTGGGTGTTGAATGCTGCCTGCCAGCAAATGGCGGCTTGGCGTGCTAAGGGCTTGGTGCTAGAGCGGCTTGCGGTTAATTTATCGCCACGCCAATTTAGTCGTGACTTGGCACAAGATTTAACGGCCTTAATCGATCAATACGATATCCCAGCCGAGTATCTCGAACTTGAAATCACCGAAACTTTATTGATGAAGGCCGATCAGGATATTAAAACGGTGCTTGATGAGCTGCATGCAGTGGGTTTTAGTTTGGCGCTCGACGATTTTGGGACAGGCTATTCTAATTTGGGTTATTTGCACGCCTTTCCGCTCGATTATTTGAAGATTGATCAAAGTTTTGTGCGGGGTTTGCCGCATGATGCGAGTAATGCCGCGATCGTACGGGCCATCATTGGTATTGCGCTTAATTTAGATTTACAGCTAATTGCCGAAGGCGTGGAGAACGAAAGTGAGGCCGAATTTCTCGCCAGTCTTAATTGCCATCAGTTGCAAGGCTATTACATGTCAAAACCGATGCCCGCCGCAGATTTCGAGGCATTGATGATTCCACCGGACCGATCTTTATTGGCGCGCTAATGACTGTGTGATTCGATGCCACGTCTATATTGGATGGCTTCGGCAATATGCTGGCGATGAATTTGCTCGCTGTTCGCTAAATCCGCGATGGTTCGGGCTACACGTAGAACACGGTGATACGCCCGCGCAGACCAAGCGAGTTGATTGACTGCTTTTTGGAGCAACTCCAGCCCTTCTTGATCGGGTTGGCAATGAGTATCTAGCGTTTGGCTATGTAGCTTGGCATTGTGCTGAGCTTGGCGCTTCATTTGTTTGGCTCTGGCCTGAGCAACACGTTGTCGTACATGCTGGCTGCTCTCACCCTGTGTACGGTTTAGGAGCGCTTCATCGGAGAGAGCTCCCACTTCAACCACCATATCAATTCGATCCAGCAAGGGGCCAGAAATTTTGCCGCGATAACGTGCGATCTGTTCGGGTGTACAACGGCAGGCTTTCTTGCCGTGCCCCAAATAACCGCATGGACATGGATTCATTGCCGCGATCAATTGAAATTGCGCTGGAAATTCGGCTTGCTGCGCCGCGCGAGAAATATGAATCTTGCCGTTTTCTAAGGGCTCGCGCAGCACCTCCAGTACTTTGCGGTCAAACTCAGGGAGCTCATCCAGAAACAACACCCCGTGGTGAGCCAACGAGATTTCTCCAGGCTGAGGCACACTGCCGCCGCCCACTAGGGCAACACTGGATGCGGTGTGATGAGGTGAGCGAAATGGCCTTTGCCCAAAGCGGTGAGGGTCTAAACCTTTAGCCCCCAGAGATTGGATTGTCGCTGCTTCTAATGCTTCATGTTCGCTTAAAGGCGGTAGCAGACCAGGGAATCTTTGAGCCAGCATAGATTTACCGGTGCCTGGCGGCCCGATCAGTAAGATCGAATGACCTCCGGCCGCGGCAATTTCGAGGGCGCGGCGTGCAGCGAGTTGCCCTTTGACATCGGCAAGATCGGGATAGATGGGGGCGGATTGGTGTACGGGTGGCTGCGCCGCATGCAGTGAGTCGGTTTGCTGGGAGCTAAAATGCTGACAAACCTGCAGCAAGTGCTCTGCGGCCAATACCGTGGCCTCTTTAATCAAGGCGGCTTCCGTACTGCTACATGCACTGATGACTAAAGCTCGACCAGCATGACGCGCCGCCAAAGCCAGCGCCAATGCTCCGCGAACAGCCCGAAGTTGACCAGTGAGACCTAGTTCACCTGCAAACTCATACTCGGCCAAGTGCTCACTCGGGATTTGCTCACTTGCGGCTAAAATACCGATCGCAATCGCCAAATCATAATGCCCTGCGCCTTTCGGTAAATCTGCGGGGGCGAGATTAACAGTGATGCGGCGGGATGGAAATTCAAAACCGGCCACTTGAATGGCCGCCCGCACTCGTTCGCGGGATTCGCGAACCTCAGTATCGGCCAATCCGACTAAATTAAACGCGGGTAAACCATTGGCTAAATGGACTTCGACGCAAACCTGCTGTGCTTGCATACCGTCTAAAGCACGCGAATACACCACCGCTAATGACATGTTTTGACCTTGCTAATGCTATGCTGGATTTTAGTGTATGAAGGTTTGCGAAGGATTTTTGGGAAAAATGGATCAAAAAATGCCGTTAATGCCGGATTTTCGTAATTTTGGCGTTATTTTCCGTGCACTATTGCTTGTCCATCTTGGGCTGGTACTCTACGTCATCGCATCGCTTAATCAATGGTCAGAGTGGGCGGTGCGTTTGACGGATGCTGCTTTTTGGGTTGAGCCCATTCTGATGGGGGCGATGGGCTTGTTGGCATTAATTGCACCTTTTTTGCGACAGTGGCCATTTCGACGCAGCGTGCTTGTGGTGTATGCGTTGGTACTGTCGTGGACTGCGATTGTTTATCGTGGTTTGAGCAAAATTTTGTTTGATGCCATACAGCCCGATGTGATGCAAATGCTGCTCTTGGTCTTGATGGCGACCAGTTTCATGTTGTGGCATTACCAATTGTGGTTGAAAACCTTATCGCCACGCTTAGCAGAAGCGCGGCTAGTTGCTTTGCAAGCGAGAATTCGGCCACATTTTTTCTTCAATAGTTTGAATGCGGTGCTATCTTTAATTCGCAGTCAGCCAAAACTAGCTGAACATCTGTTGCAAAATCTATCGGAATTATTTCGGGTGGCAATGGGAACGCAATCGTCGTTATCCACCTTGCAGCGTGAAGTTGAGTTGGCGCGGGGCTACTTAGAAATCGAAAAGGTCCGGTTAGGTGAACGACTGCATGTGGAATGGCATATTGAGAAGATGCCAGTAAAAGCGTCAATTCCACCACTGATTTTACAGCCACTTTTGGAAAATGCCGTCTACCATGGTATTGAGCCAAGCATCGAAACGGGAACGATACAGATTGATATTTTTCGTTCTCGAAATGAGGTGCATATTAATATTCGCAATCCAATCGTCGAAACTGCGGTACAGAGAATCGGCAATGGTATGGCCCAAGACAATGTGCGAGAAAGGTTGTTGCTGTATTTTGATGCTGAGGCAAATTTAAGCATTCAGCGTGGAAGCGACTATTATCAAATACATATCGTGCTGCCATATCGGGAGCTAAACAATGAACAAACCGTTGCGCCTATTTTTAGTTGATGATGAATTGCCAGCGCTCACGCGCTTGCAAGACTTGCTGGGCGACTGCGCTCATGAGTGTCCTCATACCGTGGTGGGTACTGCGACCAATGGGATGACAGCCCTACCGCAAATTGCCGAGCACGACATCGACGTCGTGATTTTAGACATTCAAATGCCGCAAATGAGTGGGATTGAAGTCGCGCGCAAGTTATTGAATCTATCTCGTCCGCCTGCGGTGATTTTCGCCACGGCATTTGAAGACTATGGCGTTGCCGCCTTCGATGTGCGGGCGATTGATTACTTGCTTAAACCGATCCGCCCGGAACGTTTGCTCGCTGCGCTCAAACGCGTGCTCGAGTTGCGCCATGGCCCGAATGAGGCTGCGGCCAGCACGCCAATCAACGATGGCGCACGCAGTCATTTCAGCGTGTCTGAGCGTGGTCGTGTGCACTTGATTCCGGTGGCTGAAGCCCGCTTTTTAAAGGCGGAACAAAAATACATCACGCTACGTACCCACGATCGAGAATATCTACTGGAAGACTCTTTAACCAAACTCGAAGATGAATTTGGATCAAAGTTTGTGCGAATTCACCGCAATTGTTTGGTGGCGCGCGATAGTATTGCAGGATTCGAGCGCGCTACGCTGAATGGGGCAGATGGGCATTGGGTGGTGATTTTACGTGATGTGCCCGAGCGTTTACCGGTCAGTCGGCGGCAGCAGCATGTGATCAAAGAATTTAAGAAAGGCCATGATGGATAATTTCAGTATCAACACCCCATCCCTGCTATTTCCCGCTATTTCCCTGCTCATGCTGGCGTATACCAATCGTTTCCTGGCGATTTCAGGCATTATTCGCCAGCTTTACGAACACCACCGCGCCAATCCTCACGAAAATATTTTGCGCCAGCTAGGCAACCTGAAGATGCGCGTCTGGCTGATTCGCTATATGCAGGCGTTTGGCATCAGCAGCTTGCTGCTGTGCATTGTGTCTATGGTTTTGGTCTCGATTTCACATGCCGATTGGGCGCAAATTTTATTTATCGGCAGTCTGATTTTGATGGTCGGCTCGCTGGTGCTGTGTTTAATGGAAGTAATGATGTCGGATGCCGCGCTGAAGATTTTGCTGGCCGATATCGAAGATGATATTCGCAAACACTGAATGATACTTTTCAATACCTAGCTTGGTATTGCGCTGAAGCGATGAAATAATAAAGGCCACGGTGCAATACCGTGGCCTTTTGCGTTGTGGGTTGTTAGCTTAAGCTAGCAGCACCAGCGCCCACATCGCGGTGAGATTAATCAAGCCGATTAATTGTGCGGCACTGCCCAGATCTTTAGCACGCTTGGCTAAATGATGCTTTTCCAGCGAAGTGTGATCAACGGCCGCTTCAATGGCCGAATTAAGTAATTCAACAATTACACAGGCCAAATGGCTGATAATCAACAAGCCTTTGCCCCAGATTGGCACTGATAAATACAGAGCCACTGGAATGCCGACAATGGCCAAAATTAACACTTGCCGAAATGCCGCTTCATTTTTCCAACCCGCACTTAAACCGTCAAGCGAGTAGCCGAGCGCATTGAAAACACGCTGGATGCCGGTTTTGCCTTTAAATGGACTTTCGTTCACTGCTGCTCTCCTTGCGGCGGGAATACGTCAACGTAACACACATAACTGGTAATCAAAGCAACGGGCAGGCCGATCAATAACCCTAGAAAAAATGGCAACATCAACAGCATCAGTATTAGCGCGCCGAGTAATGACATTAGCAAAATCGGTGACCAGTTGCGCCAAAAAGCCAAGGCCGATAATTTCATCGCTTCGGTGGCGCTCATATTGGCCAATATCACCAAGGCTGGCGCGTAAAAATAGGCGCTATACACCAGCAAAAAACAGCCCAGTATGAGAACACCCAAAGGCCATAAATGCTTAACTTGATCCACCGCGGTGATTTGTTCGGGCAGCGCATCAATCACACCTAAGAACTCCAGCGCACCCACGATGCCCGAGAGTAAAAATAGCAATACCATGGTACCCAGCATGTAATAAGCACCCACTTTGATTAAATCAATGGTGCGATATTTAAAGCCGGCAAATAAATCGCTAATTTGAGGTTTTTCACCCTGATCGGTTTTTTGTGCGGCAATCATTAAGCCGCCCAGCATCACTGGGCCGAGCAATGTACCAACAAACCCACCCAGAATCGGTACAAAATTAATCGCCAGCATCAACACAACAAAAAGGCCGGTAATCCCCACCCACGCGGTTGGCGCTTGGCGAAATAATGCGAAGGCGCGTGTGATCCACTGCCAACCACTGCTCGTCGGCAGGCTGCGTGGTTCAATGGCTAAATCGATGATTTCATCCTGTTCTTGCATGGTGTACCCAAGAAATTGGCAATAGAACTCAATGCTAGCAGCAAGCACTGGCCTTGAGGATATTTTTCATCAACAGTATGAAGCCTGAATGAAGGTATCCCACATTGGCGCTAGGCATAAAAAAAACCGCTGTCGATCATTGATCGTCCAGCGGTTTGTGCTGCAATCAAGCTTATAAAGTCGCCAGCGCTTGGCGAGCAATCATCAACTCTTCATTGGTTGGGATCACATACACGGCCACTTTACTGTCGGCCAGTGTGATGCGGCGTGGTTCGCCAGAGCGTACCGCATTCGCGGCTTCATCAAGCTCAACGCCTAACCAACGCAATTGGTGACACACATTAGCGCGAGTCAGCGCGTCGTTTTCACCGATACCCGCGGTAAACACGAGGCAATCAAGGCCGCCAATTGCTGCTGCCAAAGACGCAGTTTCGCGCACTACGCGGCGGGCGAAATAATCGATCGCCAATTTTGCGCGCGGATCGTTGGACGCTTCCAGATCGCGCATATCGCTAGAAATGCCCGACAAGCCCAGCAAACCAGATTCTTTATACAGTAGCGTCTCGATTTGTTTCGCGTCCATTTTTAGATGGTTCATCAAGTGCAGCAATACGCCGCCGTCGATGCTGCCGCAACGTGTGCCCATCGGTAGACCTTCGAGCGCGGTAAAGCCCATAGTGGTGGCTTGGCAAACGCCACCGAGCAAGGCTGCCATTGATGAGCCATTACCCAAGTGCGCCACCACAGTGCGGCCTTCAGCGGCGCGCGTGTCGATTTGTGGCAAAACGCTGGCGATATATTCGTACGACAGACCGTGGAAGCCGTAACGACGGATGCCTTCTTTTTGCGCAAATTCGTACGGCAGCGCGAACAGTTGGTTCAACTCAGGCTGCGTGGTGTGGAAAGCCGTATCAAAGCACGTTACTTGCGGTGCATTAGGCAGCAAATCCTGCAAGATCTTGATCGGGGCAATATTGTGCGGCTCGTGCAATGGCGCCAATGGGATCAGCGCTTCTAAGCCCGCCAGCAATTCTGGCGTTACCAATTCAGGTTTAGAGTATTGCGTGCCGCCGTGCACCACGCGGTGACCAATTACTTTGATCTCGCGGCCACCCAGACGTTCTTGCAACCAAGCCAACATATGGCGCAAAGCATAGTCGTGGTTTTTAGGTTTGTCGGCTGGTAGGGTTTCGCTGACCAGCTTATTATCGTCCGCGTCTTTTGCCGTGAATTTAGGTTCTACATAAAGCCCTTCCATTTGGCCCTTGAACAAGACTTTAGGATCGGCTGCGCCAGCGGTTTCGAATAAAGAAAACTTGATGCTTGAAGAACCAGCATTAATGACTAAGACCAGATCGCTCATGGAAAACTCCTAAATTCAGTGAAAATCGCAGCCCCATAGGCATAAGCCTTGCCTGCTGCGCTTTATTTAATTGATACTACTGCGAATGCAGCATAGTCTAGTTTGCGTTGCAGCATATCTTATTGGCGAATATCAATGCTTGGATATTATTTGGATCGTAAATAATGACAATCAGTTACACCACGCACCTGATATGCGCCCCTGATCTTCCCGAATCTGCTGAAGTCGTGTTGTTTCACGTGAAACCCGGTCAGCAAGTTCTGGCCGACTCGGTGCTCATTACGCTGCTTGCCGCCGATCAGGAATGGCCGGTTCATGCGCCCGACGACGGACAAATCAGCAGTTTGATGGTGGCGCATGGCGATTTTGTGAACAGCAATGATTTATTGTTGATGATGGAAATCGCTGAAAAGCCCACTGCGGAATGGGGCTTGGAACCCACTTCCTCCACTGTCGAAGCACATCAAGCGGTCAGCGCCGCCCCTTTTAGCGTCAGCCCAGCCGCGGCGCGTTTGGCTGCCAAATTGGGATTAGATCTTAGCGCTATCGCCAGCGATACCGTTATCGACGAAGACGATGTACTTGAGTTTGCGCGCCAAGAGTTACGCACACTCGCCAAAATCCGCAATATGCTGGCCTAGGGTATTTGCTTAAAGGCTGGATTAAATATTCGCTGTGATCATATACATGTGGCTTGTTTGATTTGGCTAGGTGCAATTGCAAAATGCTGGCGAAAGCGGCGGGAAAAACTGGCCATTTCCTGATAGCCGACTGCGCTCGCCACCGCGCCCACGCTCATGCCTTGGCTTAGTAGCCGGTGCGCCTGTTGCATACGCAAAGCAAATACATACTGGCCCGGCGCTTGCCCGAGGTGATTCATACATAGGCGGTGAAAATGCGCTGGCGTAATCTGCAGTTGCTGTGCCAATTCATCCACTCGCCATTCGCGGCGTAAATCGCTGGCAACGCGCTGAAATAAAGCGTGGATCTGCTGTGACCAACCGCTGTGTGAATTGGGGCTGCCAACTGCGCGCTCCAATTGCAGGCTGAGCATTTCTAAGGCAGGCATGACCAGGGTATGGCTCTGACCGGCATTGTGCAACAGGGCTTCACGTTGATACAGCGAGATTGCATCATGAATATGCCAGCCCGAAGCGTGATCTTTTATGTAGCAATGCTGCTGTAGCAAATGCGCCCAGCGTGCGTCGTCACACAGCAATAACCACGCAATATGCAGCGGCTCACTGCCGATGCGGCGATAGCCGCGCTGGCCGCGCGCGGGTTGAAATGCCATTTGTCCGGCGTGAAACGGCCACGTTTGCTCGCCTTCAAATAATTCGCCCTGCCCGCTCAGGCAGAAAATAAGTACATGAAAACCAAAGTCGATGCGCTCAATCTCGCATTGGCCTGCGGCTTCAGAAATGCCGCACATAAATATCCCCTTATCACGGATCGCAGGGTGCGAGGCCTGATGAAACACGTGTGCACCCACTTGCCGATTCCAGCCGTTTTCATCGCAATCAAAACGTTCGTAGTAAATTTGGGGCATGGCGATTTATATGATGTTTTTAGACAAATGACGGATATATTCGGTCATTCCAAGACAGGCTGCAAGCTGGTTAAATGAATGCAAATATTCAGCCTGCGGTCAGCAAATGTCCAGCTCACTCTTTATCGCCGAACAAGCCGCCCTTGCCTGCTATCAGGTGCATTTTGGGCAGCAAGCCCACATCGTCAAATCGATCGCCGGTTTCTACGGTTGCGCGGTGATTTTGCAAGGCCCCGCGGGTGATGTAGTCGTTAAAGCCACCGCTCAAGCTGGACGCACTCATCGTGAAGTAGCAGGTTTGGCACGTTTACGCCCGCATACCACGGTGGCTTTTCCGCAGGTGCTTTTGCAAAAAAACATCGAGCTGGATCATCAGTCTTTAGAGATTTTGCTGCTAGATCGCCTGCCCGGTGTGGCTCCGTGGGATGTCGCCAAGCCATGGGCCAATCCGGCACAAACAGCGCAGCAAGTGGTTGACGTATTGCTCGGCTGGCACGCCGTGAGCGATCCGCGCGGGTTTGAATTGCCCAATGGCGAGTTCGCCGCAGATCTCATCACGGCCTTTGAAGCGTGGACCGAGCCTTTGCATTGCTATGTACAAAGCAAAACCTCACCATTTACGCCATGGCAGAAATACGCCTACGCACAATTATGGCAAGCGCGCCATCGTCTGCTCGCGCCACTAGCTGGCATGCCGTCGAGCTTGGTGCACGACGATCCGCACGCGGGTAATTTCCTGTTTGACGAGCATAGCGGCGCGCTCACTGCTGTGCTCGATCCGTGTGACGTCGCTTTTCGCCATCGTGAGCAGGATATTTTCCATCTGGCCGACGTCTCGCCCGAACTGAATCTGCTCGAAACCTATTTACAGCACTACACGCCCCCCGCCGGTTTTCCCGCACGGCGCTGGTTTTTTTCCTTGTGGGATGATGCCAAACACAGTCGCAATTTGGCGTGGTACGACCAGCAATGGTTTGACGAAAAGTTTAACCAACTTGTTCAGCTCGACGAGCAATACGGAAGCTGGCTAAGTGCATTAGATACGGAGTTAAAGCATGCCTGAGCTGTGGTTAATTAAAACGGCCAATTTTTTGCAAGTGTGTGTGCCAGCGTTGAGTCTGTGTGGTTATTTGCCGCAATGGCGCAAGTTATGGCGCACGCGCTCAGCTCAGGATTTCTCATTGCGAACGTGGCTCATTTGGCTGCTCGCGTCGTCGTTTGCATGCTTTTACGCGCTGATTCAGTGGCGCATTAATGATCAAGTTTGGCCATTATTGGTCTCGACGACCGCAACATGGCTTTGTGTCATCGCGACCCTAGCGCTGATTTGGCGCTATCGCCGTCGTTGAGCGCGATATGGGGGGGGCGAGATTTTAGCGCCGACCCGCTATTGATTCCGCATCGGGTTTTTATGGCGTATGGACGAAAATTTTAAAGTTTTTTAAAGGATCAGTAATGAGCAATCCCCTAATTGGCGTATGGCAATTGGTTTCTGGCGAATGTGGTGAGCCGGGGCAAGCGGTGCAGGTGTATGACATGAATGCGCTGCGCTCGCGCAAAGTGATTAGCGAGCAGCATTTTATGTTTTTAACGCTAAAAGATGGCGCGTTTTATTCGTCGGCCAGCGGCTCTTACACCATCGATGGCACTCGGTATACCGAGCGGCCCGATATGGCGTCCTACGCGCCTATGGTTGGGCAGGCGTATGAATTTGAATTCCAGCTCATCGGCGATCTGTGGCACAACCGCCGTTATGAGGGCGAGCGCGTGATCGAATACGAAATTTGGCAAAAGATTGCGGGGTAAAACATGGCTGATTTAATCGTCATCTTTGGCCCCGGTGCAGTGGGCAAGGCCAGCGTGGGGCAAGCGCTGGCAGAAAAGACGGGGTTTCGCTTATTTCATAACCATCTAACGACCGACCCGGTGGCCCAGCTTTTGGGCTGGGATCATCCGCAGTTTCAAGATTTAAGCTGGTCTTTGCGCATGCAGCTGTTTCGCGCCGCGCTGGCCGATCAATCGCATCCAGGCGTGATTTTTACTTTTGTCTGGGCGTTTAATGTCGCCGAGGATGGCGAGCGCATGCACGCGCTGCGGGAATTATGCTTGTCGCACGGCTGCCGCATCCGCTTTGTTGAACTCAGCGCCGATTTAGCCACGCGCATGGCGCGCGAAGGTACGCCGCAGCGCTTGCAGATGAAGCCGGCTAAGCGTGATGTTGAATCGGCGCGTAGACGTTTGGAGTTTGTCGCCAGCCGATATCAAGACCAAAGTCTGGGCCAATTTCCGTGGCCCGACGATTGGATGCTGATCGACACCGAGCAATGCCAGCCAGCGCAAGCTGCCGAGCGCATTATCGCGCAATGGCCGGCGCTATTTGCTTCGACTGAAACGGCGCAAGCGAGAATTATATGAACGATGAATTAGTCTTTCGCACCGACTTATCCACGCTCGATTGGCCGCGCATTACCGCGTGGTTGGCGGCGAGTTATTGGTCGCCGGGGATTAGCCAGTATTACGTCGAGCAAGCCGCGCGCGGCTCAACGGTGGTGATCGGCGCGTTTATTGGTGAGCAGCAAGTCGGCTACGCGCGCGTGATTAGCGATACGGTGCGCTTTGCTTATTTGGCCGATGTGATTGTCGATGAAGCGTATCGAGCCAGGGGTATATCAAAGCGGATGATTGCTAGATTGATGTCTGAGCCCATACTGACCAAAGTATCGCGCTGCTTTTTGCAAACTGGCGATGCGCAGGGCTTGTACAAGCAATTTGGATTTGTTGAATACCCAACGCCAGAACGCATGATGGTGCGCGATAACCCAGCGGGGCTCGACTTCACCGCAACGCCTGCTTAATGCAATTTATACCGCCTTGCCCACCGCTTATACAGATCAGGCCCACAGCAGACACACAGCTTGTTAATAACTTGCCCACAAACTTATCCACAGCAAGGGTTGGGGTGTTGTTGTCATACCCTTGCTGCGTGAATGTGAATTGCCGCGACTTCTCCCAGAATTACAAAGCCGCCGAAGACGTGCACAGTTGCACATTTATATGTGTAAAAATAACCTTGAACGTCAAATTCAAATTAGAATTGGCAAATCGAAAACAAAGTTTGGCAAGTATTTGCTAGACGCAATGTAAGAATTGGATCCTGCTATGAGTACGCCAATTGATTTTTATTTTGATTTCTCTTCACCGTATGGCTATATCGCGTCTTGCTTGATCGACGATATGGCTAGCAAGTACGAGCGCGTGGCTAACTGGCATGCCATCGTGCTTGATGCGCACTTCCAATCGATTGAGCGCATTAAAATTCCGCAAAACTTGATGCGAACTGATTACATTCGCCGCGATGCAGAGCGGCTGGCGGCGTATTATGGCATTCCTTTTAACACGCCCACTTTGCTGGGAGTGAATACTGAGATGGCATCGCGCTTATTTCTCTCGATTCAAGACCGCAGCCCATCTCAAGGTAAAGCCTTTGCTAGCCTGGTATTAAAAGCCTACTTCGTTGAAAACCGTAATATCGCAGTGCTTGAAGAATTGCAGCAAATTGCGAGTGAAGTCGATATTTCAACCGAAGAGTTCAACGAAATCAGTGGCAACCCTGCTAGCCGTGCTCGGGTGAAAGCGGAAATTGATATGGCTGAGGCGCGTGGAGTCTTTGGTTCACCGTTCTTTATTGTGGATGGTGAGCGTTTCTGGGGTAATGATCGCTTGCCACAGTTAGAGCGTTGGTTGTCTTCGGGCCCCTTCTAATTGATCCGAATATCCAGCTAAAGCGAAAAGGCCAAATTTCTGATTTGGCCTTTTTTTATGGCAGGCGTCGGCGTTTGCTTGGAATTTCTTCGCCCTTAGGTCAGGTTAAATTGTTAAATCAAATGTCATAACGTTAGGTTTTTTAAGATGTGCCCTTGATTCTTCACCGTTGGATGGCGCGAGTGCTAGTATGAGCTAATACTTCGATCTAATTGACTGATTCATTTGGAAAATATCGGTAATGCGCTGTCGTTTGCAACTGTTGTTAGGGCTCTATTTCATCCTGCTTAGTATCGCGTCGGCAGCTGCTGCGACCGTGGCGTTTATTAATCCAGGAAAGCACAACGAGCTTTACTGGTCGACTGCCAGCTCGGCCATGCAAGATGCAGCCAAGCAATTGGGCTTTTCACTCGAAATCAGCTATGCCCAGCGCGATCCGCTGCGTGCGATCGAAATTGCGCGCTTAATTGCCGCCCGCCCAGCGCAAAACCAGCCTGACTATATTATTTTTAGTAATGACCATGGTACGGGCCCCGAGATTTTGAAAATACTGGCTAAAACGCGCAGTAAAACATTTTTAGCATTTAGCACAATGGCAACGCCGCAAGAGCGGGAGCAAACTCAAGGGCCTCGACAAAAATATCCCAATTGGATTGGCTCTTTGGTGCCCGATGCCGAGCAAGCTGGGTATCTGTCTGCGAAACAGCTGCTAACTGCAGCGCGGCAAGCGCAGCTGTATGGCCCGGATCGGCGTTTGCAGGTGATTGCCATCGCGGGTGATCGCTCCACGCCTAGCTCGGTGCTACGAAATCAAGGCTTGCAGCGCGCGATAGCGGAAAGCCCAGACGCAGTGCTCAAGCAAATGGTGTACGCCAAGTGGCAGCAAGAAAAAGCCGCGGAGCAAAGCCGCTGGTTATTTGCGCGCTACCCAGAGGCCAGGCTGGTGTGGAGTGGCAGCGACATGATGGCGTTTGGTGCCATGCAAAGTTGGGAGCAAGCTGGCGGCCAAGTGGGAAAAACGGCCGTATTTAGCGCGATTAATACATCTCCGGCTGCGATGGCGGCAATACAAAATGGACGTTTAAGCGCCCTGGCTGGCGGGCATCATATGAACGGCGCATTTGCATTGGTGATGATTTACGATTATTCACATGGGCTGGATTTTGCACGTGAGTCCATAGAGTTAGAGGCGCCGATGTTTGGCCTTATTTCGCCGCAGATGGCTGCAAAATATCAGAAGAAGTATGGTTTTCACGACTTTAGCCAGATTAATTTCAAGGCGTATAGCAAATATGAAAACCCGAAAAATCAAAAATACGTTTTCACTCTGGCGTCTTGGTTGCGTTAAATGATGCGATTTCCTAAGTTCCAATCCATTACGCGTTTATTGATCCGGAAAATCGTCTGGTTGGCGATGTTGGGTGCGCTATTGGTTGCCGCGATCAATGCGTACACGGTTTTTTTGCAAAGTGAAGATCATCTGTTTGATACGATGACCACGATTGGCGCTGTGTATGTACCCCAGTTGGCCACCTCGGTGTGGGATATTGAGCCCGCGAATGTGGCAGCCACCATCAACGGGATGGTCGAGAACAACGATAATATTGGCTACGTGCAGCTGGATTTGCTCTCTGGCTATCAATTTGTTGCGGGCCAACTTTCGGATGTGGGGCGATTGCCGGCGAAAACGTTCACACTCTATGAACCGGGTACCACCGAGCATGTGATTGGGTCTTTGAAGGTGTACCCAAATGCTAAAGCGTTTTATCAACATCTGGCATTTAATTTAGCCACCAGCTTGCTCGGCTATGTGTTGCTTACCTTTTTGATTTGCCAATTGGTGCGTTGGGTTTTGCGCCAACATTTACAAAAACCACTGAAAGAAATCGCCCAGTTTGCCCAAACACTCGACGCCGAACGCTTATTAACGCCGCTCCGTTTGAGCAATCGGGAAAACATCACGCCTAATGAAATCGATTTGGTGGTTGCGGGTTTTGATACGCTGCAAACCGAGCTTAGCCGGCATATTAATCATCTAGATCAGATGGTCGCCGAGCGTACCACGCAGCTAGAGGCTGCCTTGGCCTCAATCCAGCAACTGTATATCACCGACCCACTCACTGGCTGCTATAACCGCCATTATTTAAATAATCAGCTGGAGTTGATTTTTGCCAGCCAAGCGCAGCAACCGATCTCGTTGATTTTTTGTGATATCGATTTTTTTAAACGTATCAACGACACATTTGGTCATAAAGCGGGTGATGAAGTGCTCAATCGTTGCGGCCAAATTTTGCGTGAAGGCTTGCGTACTGATAGCGATTGGGTTGCGCGTTTTGGCGGTGAAGAATTTTTAGTGGTTTTACCCAAAACGCCGTTGCCTGAAGCGTTACAAGTTGCCGAACGTTTGCGCCTGAGTATCGCCGCGCTTTCATTTGATTTTCGCCAGCAAGCCTATAGCATCACCGCCAGCTTTGGCGTTGCGCAGCAATTGGACGCAGAAAATGCAACGCAATTGTGCGAGCGCGCCGATCAATTGCTTTACCGCGCTAAACACAATGGCCGAAATCAAGTCTGTAGTGACTAAGCTTGCTGGGTATTTGCTCGTATGCCAATTATATCAATGTTTTTGGATGAATACATTGGCATGTATCTATTGTGTTCGGATTTGTAATCCGGCCGTATGTCTTATTATCTGGCCAATTATTAATGCTAAATGCCATCGGTATGGCACAGCGAACTACATTGAAAGATCTACTATCGCTATCAATTTAAGGAGTAAATATGTTTAACCTTAAAACCATCGCGTTCACGTTCTTTGTTAGTTTGGCGGCGATGAGCCCGCTACACGCTGCCGAGATGGCGCAAACCAATGCTACGGGCGTGCAGTATATGGCGGGTGGCATCGGTGAAATGTCGCAAAGCGAATTTGCTGAGCAAAGCAAAAACTACAATCTGCGGCTGACCTTTGCTGCCAAAACCAGCGGCGCTTATTTGGCAGATGTCAAAGTCGTTGTTACCAAAGTGGGCGAGAAAAGCGCTCTGCTCGAAGTCCAAGTGCCAGGGCCGTTTTTGTTTGTGAATCTGGCCGCAGGTCAATACAAAGTCGCTGCAACGTATGAAGGCGAAACGCTGACCAGCACGCTTAAACTCAAAGCAAAACAGCCGCGCAGCCAAGTACTGTACTTTGCAAAAGAATAAAGCACAGGGAACAAGGCCATGGATTTTGCTCGTGGCTAAATTGTGCATTTGGCGGCCAAAAATCGCAGCCATTTTCCCCTATCAACACAATTTGAATTGAAATTTACCGCACTGATTCAGTATGCTGCGAGGCTCTGAAGGAGTCATGCATGTATCAAGCAGCTTGGAGTCAGCGGCTTTGGCAAGACCCATCACGCCGCAATTGGGCGGGTGATGCGGCTCGGCCTTTAGCGTGTGAAATCTGGTACCCCACCCACGATACCAACGAAGAGATCTATGGCTTTGGCGGCGCGGATGCCGCAAGCGCGAGTTTTGTCGGCAGCAAAGTCGTGAAAGACGGCGCCATCGTCGAGGGGCGCTGGCCCTGCGTATTGCTATCACATGGTTTTGGTGGCTCGGCCTTGCAGTTGGGCTGGCTGGGTTCGATGTTGGCACGGCAAGGATATATCGCAATCGCAGTGAATCATCATGGCAATTGCGCTACCGAAGCCTACACCTTAGAGGGTTGCTTGTTTTGGTGGCAACGGCCGCTCGATTTAAGCCGAGTGCTTGATTTTGCGCTGCAAGAATTTGCCATCGACGCCGCGCGCATTGATGCAATCGGCTTTTCGATCGGCGCATACAGCGCGTTAGCGCTATTGGGTGCAAAGTTTGATTTGGCTTTGTTCGATCAATTTTGCCGCAGCCCGCTGGCCAAACAGTTTTCGGTGCCAGAATTTCCCGACCTAATTGCGCGCCGAAAAGCATGGCGGCACGACCCAAACTGGGCGCAGCAATTTGAATTGGCAGAGCGCGATTTTTCGGATGTTCGAATCCGTAGCGCAGTGTTATTCGCGCCGGCCATGGTGCCATTTTTACAGCCGAGTAGCGTGCGAGCCATTGAAAAGCCGGTGCAGATTTTTTGTGGCACCGCTGATTTGATTACCCCTGCCAGCATCGGCGCACAGCTATTGCACGCACAATTGCCCAATAGTGAGCTGCATTTGCTGCGCGACGCGGGGCACTATGTTTGGCTGGAGCTAGCGAGCGAATTAGGCCGAAAAACCTTGCCCGTTTTCACCGTTGACCATAGCAATATCAACCGTGCCGCCATCCACGCGCATTGCGGCGAGCGGGTTATTTTGCATTTGCAAGATTTAACTTTGCAGGCAAAGCGCGAGCAAGCTCGCATCCATCATCTTCCACCTAGCAAACGGCATTTATGGCAAAGCCAAGTATTGCACCACATTGCGAGTACAGGGCTAGTGTATCAATTGCTCAGCCAAGGCCTGCGCTTGAGCGCTTTATTCAACCGCGCCTAAGACAATTCGCTTAATAAACGAGCAATCATCTGCCGTGCTTGGTCCTCGTAGCCGCTGCCGAATAAATTAATGTGGTTGATGATGTGGTACAAGTTGTACAGCGTTTTGCGCTGCGCATAGCCCGCATCAATCGGCCACGTGGCGTGATAGGCGGCGAGAAAGCGCGGGCCAAAGCCGCCGAATAGCTCGGTCATCGCCAAGTCGCACTCTCTATCGCCAAAATAGCAGGCGGGGTCAAAGATCACCGGCGTGCCATCCGCCAGCCCCGCGGCATTGCCGCCCCACAAATCGCCGTGCAGCAAGCTCGGCTGTGGGGTGTAAGCGCGGAAAAAATCGGGGATATTGTCGAGCAACTTCGCGCCCGCAGCGCCAAAATCACAGCCATTGTTTCGCGCCAACTTAAACTGCGGCAGCAATCGTTCCTCGCGCCAGAAATCCACCCAGCTATCGTGCCAGCGATTACTTTGCGGCGTGCTGCCGATGGTGTTATCCATCTCCCAGCCAAAGCGCGGCGCTCCCGCCGGAGCAATCCGATGCACGCGCGCCAAGGCCGCGCCCATCGCCGCAGGGTCGGGTGAGCCCGACAGCGGTAAATACTCCAACACCAACCAAGCCTGCCCATCGCTCACGCCGTGTGCAATCGGCAGCGGCACCCGCATCCCCTGCCCCAAAGCCGCCAGCCCCGCCGCCTCGGCCACAAACATGCTATGCAAAGCCGCGCGATTGGTCTTCACAAAATACTGCCGCGTCGGGTCGATGGCATCGCCGATGACAAAGGCCTGATTAATACACCCACCTCCAACGCTGCGCTGTTGTTTCACGTGAAACGGCACGCCAGTGGCGGCGGAGATGGCGGATTCGAGATCGCAGATCAACTTATGCATGGCGGCCATGTCCAGCTAGATAGAGATGCAGTGATTGTAGGGCGCGGGTATTTAGCTTGTTTTGCGCCAAGCTAAAAAATTTGGGTTGATTGTGTTGAAATGAAACTAGCTATTGTTTATCGCGGTAAGGCGTAGGGCGTAATCGCCGAAGGCATTACGCCGCATGCAAAGAGACCATGACTGTCAGTCATACAGCCACTTGGCGTATTGCCGTTTCGCGTCGAATACGCCCTACCGTTCTGTTCCACGTGAAACACCCCATCACACCACCATGGGTATTCATCGCTGGACCAGATTAAAAAAGCGCCATATGGCAATACCACTGCCAGTATGCAAAAACCTTAGAAGCTCCGCGAATAATTCACCGTCAAGAACGTCAGCGTTGAATCATCGTATCGACCACCCACAATTGGATTGGCCACGCTGGAGCCGTCGATGCGCGCTATTTCTAAGGCGGCGCCGATGCTGCTGCGCTGATCGATTTGATACTGCGCGCCCATGCCCCAACGTAGCGTGTCGCCAGCGGGGATGGCGAGCGAGGTGTTGGATTGGTCTTGATAAATGCTGCTATCAAACGCCAAGCCGGTGTTGAGCCGCAGCGCGGAATTAACTTGATATTGCACGCCAACGGCGGCGTGCCAGGTATCGCGCATCATCGTGCCCGCAGGTTTGCTTTGCTGGCCTAGCCATAGCTCGTTTTTATTGTAGGCCGACCAGTCTTGCCAGCCTAAATTACCCATTACCGCCCATTGCGGGTTGATTTGGTGATAGGCGCTCAATAGCAATTGCTGCGGCGCATTGACGGTGCCCGAGAGTGGCAATCCGCTAGTGGCCAGCCCTGTGGCGTGGCCGGTAAATTCGTATTGGGTTTTGCTGGTGTAGCTCAGCCCCACGCGCGTTTGCGCGTCGTGCTGGTACAGCAGGCCGATTTTGGCGTTGTGGCTCCAATCGCTATCGTCCAGCTTATAGTCTTGCCCCAGTGCGTTGCGCTCCAAGGCAAAGATGCCATAGTTGGCGTTAATGCTGGCGCCAATTGACCATTGATCGTTCAGGCGATACGCCACAGTGGGTTGTACCGTCATGCCGACGAGGGTGCTTTTTTGCATCAGGCTTTTACCGGCCCAATCGCCAAAATCCATCGATAGGCCAAAATTACCGTACACGCCCAAGCCCAGTTTTAAATCTTCGTCGACGCTGTGGCTGTAAAAAGCACTCATGCCCGGAAACCAGCCGATCACGCTGTCTGTGGCTGGCGCGCGATTGGGCTGGTAAGCCGTATCACCGTAGAGCGCTTGCACGCCCAGCGTGAGCACATCGCCTTGCAGTTGCGTTAAACCGGCGGGGTTATATGCCATGACGGAAGCGTCTTGCGCCCGCGCGGCGCTACCTGCGCTGGCCAAGCCGACGTCTTCGGTGCCCATCTCATACAAATACAGGCCAGAGGCCCACGCTGCGGCGGGTAGATTGAGCGCCAGCGCGATCAGTAGTCTGATTTTCATGATTTTTCCTTGCTCACTAGATTGCCGCCACCATGGCGCTTGCTACGGTGGCGGCGGCCTGGCTTAGTCTTTTTTCGTGCCAGGCAAGATTTCAAAGCGTGGATCAAACTTCACTTGCGTGCTCATCAACTGATCGAGCACCTTGGCATTGCCGTTGAGTTTGGCTTTGCCGTTTTTCACCAAGTCTTTAAAGGTGGCCTGCCCCAGCAAGATCGTGTCGATCTCGGCGCGGTTCACGGTAATGGTCAGGTTTGCGTCGCTGGCTTGATAGTTCTTGATGTTGGTCAGCGTTGAGTTGCTCATTTCAATCACGTATTTCTCGCCATTGTCTGGCGTGTTCAGATTGATTTTGAACTTCATCCCAGCGGCTTTTTTGCTGTCCATTGTGATGCCCATATAGTCAAGAAAGAGTTCGGTCGACATTGCCGAAATCATGTCTGGCCCATCGCCTTTGGCTGAGCGGCCTTGTGGCACGCCATTGCGCAGCTCGTAAGCGCCAGCCAAGAAGCTATTGCGCAAAGCAACACTTTCTTTCTGGTAGCCCAACTGCTCGTACACATTGGCCAGCAAATCTTTGGCCGCGGTGTTTTTCGGCTCGGCCAGCGTCAGTTTATTTAAGATCTCTACCGCTTCGCGATACTGGCCGGCATCGTGCAATGCTTTGGCTTTGGCGATGATTTTGTCGCTGCCACCCATCATTTCAACGTAAAGCGGCGCTGAATCACGTGGCGACAAGGGCACTAGTGTCGCTGGGTTACCATCCCAGTAACCGATATAGCGATTAATCACCGCGCGGCTATTGTGCTCTTCCGAGCCGTGGTATGAATGCGCAGCCCAGTTTTGCTGCAAGGATACGGGTGGTTTGTAAACGTTGTGGATTTCGTTAATCGTGACGCCTTGGTTTGCCAAGTGCAGCACGTCGTTATTTAAATTGGCGTAAATATCACGCTGAGTACGCAGGACTTCCTGCACGCGATTTTGCCCCCAACGCGGCCAGCTGTGCGAGGCAAACATTACGTCGGTTTTATCGCCAAACATATACAACGCGTCATTGATATTTTTTGACCAAGCCAGCGCATCACGCACCAAGGCGCCGCGCAGCGTATAAATATTGTGCACGGTGCCGGTGACATTTTCTGCCGCCCAGAAACCACGGAATTGCGGGAAGTAGGTGTTCATTTCCGACGGTGCTTCGGTACCCGGCGTGTTTTGGAATACCATCTCAACGCCGTCAATCGTCATATTTTCAATAGGCTTGCTGATTGTAACGGTAGGTGGAATCAAACCCAATTCACCAGAAGAGACGTTTTTACCAATCGCCTGATCGACGTGGCCAAATGGGTTGTGCGGCAGCAATGTGCCATAGGCCAGCAACATACGGCGCGCCATCGCGTTACCGGCGTAAACGTTTTCCGAAACTGCGTGCTCCATAAAGCCTTCGGGCGCGATGATTTTTACTTTGCCGCTCGCGACGTCTTTTTCATCGACCACACCGCGCACACCACCAAAGTGGTCGCCGTGCGAGTGCGAGAACACCACGGCTTTCACCGGACGATGGCCAAGTTTTTCATTGGCAAAATCCAGCGCGGCTTTGGCGGTTTCTTTGGACGTGAGCACGTCAAATAAAATCCAGCCGGTATCGCCCTTAATCAGGGTCATATTCGCCAAATCGAAACCACGCACTTGGTAGACTTTATTGGGCACAACTTCATACAGGCCATAGCCCATATTCAAAATGGCTTGGCGTTGCAAGGATGGGTGGATGCTATCGAAGTCTTTCCCGTCGAGCAGGTAATCATAGCTACCGATATTCCAGATGATGTCGCCTTTCTCGTTGCGAATCACGCTGTATTCGGGCTTGGCGATCAAGCCTTTGCTCGATTCAGCAAAGTCGCGCTGATCTTCAAAAGGCAGGGTTTTGCGCGCCTGATTTTGCAATGCTTTGGTGTAGCTTGAAGGAGCTTTGCCCTTGGCATCGAAATGCAAACCGAGCTTGGCATTCGGATCGGTGTCACTCACCCCGCCGCCGCCTGCCGCAAACACAGGGCTGGCAAATAAGCCAAGTACAGCCATCGAGATAATGAGATTTCGAGGTTTCAGTTTCATGATCAATACTCCGTGGGCAATTAAAAAATAGGCGCTAGCGCATTTGTCTTTTGCGATTTAGAATCTAGTACACTTGACCTATGTGTTGCATCTTAGCTAGATGGCATAACAAAGAAAATGGTAAAAGTAAGCTAAGTGTAAAATTGCACGTTTGATTCACCCCGCCTTAGGAATTGGCCATGCTCTATCCAGACAGCTCAGATCATTTATCCACCCAGCAATTGATCTTGGCGCGGGCGCTTGATGTGTTTGTTGAAGATGGCATGGCGGGGTTTACGACTCGCAAAATCGCCGAGCGAGCCGGAATCGCGGTGGGGAATCTGACTTATCACTACCCGAATAAACAAGGCTTGTTGCTAGCACTCATCGAGCAATTGCTAACGCAATACGCGAGGCAATTTGCATCGACCTTGGCACAAGCGGCGGAGCGACAAGAAAATGCTCTCGAAGCCCTGATACGCTGGGTGCTGGAAGATGCCAGCCGAGAGCGCACCGTGCGTTTATTTCGTGAGCTATGGTCGGTAGCGCTGCACGATGCTTCGGTACGCGACAGCGTAGATCGCTTTTATGATCAGATCCATGAGCAAGCGATTGCGCTGTTGCAAGCGTACTATCCTACGGTGAGTGAACAAACGCTGCGCGAGGTTACCAGCTTGGTGGCCGTGAGTGCTGAAGGCTGTTTAGTGCTGTACGGTACCAAGCAGCAACGCAGCATCGATTTAACGCAAATGATGGCTTTAGTACAAAGAGTTTGTGCCCAACTGATCGAGGCCAATCAGGCCTGAGTGCGGTCTTGCTGTGAAACATGGCGAGCAAGCAATTGGCCTGCTCGCGTTACGCAGGCTGTACGGCAAGCTGAAGCCGTACCGACATACTGCTAATGGTATGTACCTATTAGCTATATTTAATAATCGATGCAGAGATATACCCTATCCTAGCGCATCCACTAATGCATCCAACAAGGCCCTTACCGCCGGCGATAAACCCCGTTGGCTAACGTACACCGCCTGCACGTGGCTCACTGGGAAGCGCCAGTCGGGTAGCACTTCGACCAGCGCGCCGCTGGCTAGATCGGCGGCGGCATAGTCAGCGGGCAGCATTGTCACCCCTACCCCATCGATTGCGGCTTGGCGGCGTAGACCGAAGTGTTCGCTAATTAAACGCGGGGGTAATACGAATTCACGCACTTCGCCTTGCGCGTTGACTAGCCGCCAGTGAATGCGCTGATCGGCGGCGACGACGCCCATGGCTGGCGCCATCGCGAGCGCGCCGGGCGTGCTGATGCCTCCGTATTGCGCGATCAGTGCGGGGCTGGCGACGAGCAATGCCTGCGTTGGCCGCAGCCGCCGCGTGGCCCATTGCGGGTCTTCATCGTCGGTGGCGCGTACGCGCAGCGCGACGTCGATGCCCTCTTCGAGTAAATCAACGCGTCGCGTGGTGGTGATGGTTTCTAGCGTGACTTTGGGGTGCGCGACGATAAAGCGATGCAGTACGTCGCACAGCCCGTCGATCATCGCCGGTGGTAGGCTCAGCCGCACTCGCCCCGATGGTTCGGCGCGTTGGCTGGCGACCACGCATTCGGCGGCTTCGGCTTCGCGCAGCAGCGCTTGACAGTGGCCGAGAAATTTTTGCCCGACGTCGGTCAGCGTGATTTTGCGTGTGCTGCGTTGCAGTAGTCGCACGCCCAGTCGCGCCTCAAGCCCGGCAATGCGGCGCGATAGCCGTGATTTGGGGATGCCCAATTGCCGTGCCGCCGCGGAAAAGCCGCCGTGTTCGATCACGCGGGCGAAATACAAATAATCGTTCAGGTCTGCGTTGATTGTATTCATGGATAGAACAATCCTTCCTATTTTTGCAGTCTAGTCGCTATTTTGCGCCAAATATACGATGTGTTCATCCAAACATTGAACAAGGACAGCATCATGAACTTACTGCATATCGATTCCAGCATCTTGGGTGAACACTCTGTTTCGCGCCAATTGGGCAAAGAAGTGGTCGAAAGCATTCGTTTGGCCGAGCCAGCAGTGAATGTGGTGTACCGCGACGTGGCGAGCGAAGACATGATTGCGCTCAATGGCTCGCTGCTAGCGGCAAAAAACACGCCTGCCGAGCAACGCAACGCACAGCAAGCATTTCAGGTGGGTATTGCCGACGCGGTGCTGGCCGAGTTTTTGGCGGCAGACGTGCTGGTGATAGGCGCGCCGATGTATAACTTTTCGATTCCTAGCCAGCTCAAAGCATGGATCGATATGATTTCGGTCGCTGGCGTTACATTTAAATATGGCGCCAATGGCCCAGAAGGTTTGGCCGGTGGTAAGCGCGCAGTGATCGTTGCCACCGCCGGTGGTCAGCATGCGGGTACCGCTACGGGTATTGGCCATATTGATTATCTACGTGTCTTGCTCGGCTTTTTGGGGATTAGCGATATTCGCGTGATTGCGGCAGAAGGCTTGGCGATGGGGCCGGCAGTGCGCGATCCGGCGCTGGCAGCTGCGAGAGAAAAAATGAGCGATCTTGCCGCTTAATGAGGTTAAAAATTAATAAATAGTATTTTAATGTGATTAAAAGTGCCTAATTGTAGTTAAAAATTAGGCGCTTTTTTTGCGTTTAAATGCAACATAGTTGCGCAACCCTGTTGCATAAAGTTATGCTTCGCTTTTTTGGCTGGAGCAGCAAATGAGCAAAAAACTGCCAGTGACTGTGTTATCGGGTTTTTTGGGCGTAGGCAAAACGACGTTGATGAACCATGTGCTGAAAAACCGCGATGGCTTGCGCGTAGCGGTGATCGTCAACGACTTATCCGATGTGAATATCGATGGCGAGCTGATCCATCAGGGTGGTTTTGCGCGGGGTGAAGAGCGTTTGGTCGAGATGAGCAATGGGTGTATTTGCTGTACTTTGCGCGAAGATTTGCTCGAAGAAGTGGCGCGTTTGGCCAAAGAAAATCGCTTTGATTATTTGCTGATCGAATCCACCGGCATTGCCGAGCCATTGCCGGTGGCCGAAACCTTTACCTTCCGCGACGAAAGCGGGCAATCGCTTTCCGATTTGGCGCAGCTCGATACCATGGTGACGGTGGTCGACGCGTTTAACTTCTTGCGCGATTACGCGGGCGGCGATCTGCTGGCCGAGCGCGGCGAGACTGCGGGCGAGGATGACGACCGAACGGTGGTTGATCTATTGGTCGAGCAAATTGAATTTTGCGACGTGCTAGTAATCAGCAAGCCTGATTTGGTGAGCGCAGATCAATTGGCGCAATTGCAAAGCATTTTGGCCGCGCTGAACCCGCGTGCGGTACAGCTGGTTGCCGAAAATGGCCAAGTGCCACTGAATGCAATCTTGGGCACTGGGCGCTTTGATTTGGACGAAGCGGCCAATGCGCCGGGCTGGTTGGCGGAAATGCGCGGCGAGCATGTGCCGGAAACCGAAGAATATGGGATTTCTAGCTTTGTCTGGAATGCGCGCAAGCCGCTGCATCCACAACGGTTTTGGGATTTAATCCATAGCGAATGGGAAGGCGTATTGCGCTCGAAAGGCTTTTTTTGGCTGGCCAGCCGCCCAAGCTTTGCCGGTAGCTGGTCGCAAGCTGGTGGCGCTTGCCGCCATGGCGCGGGCGGATATTGGTGGGCCAGCGTGCCACAGGAGCATTGGCCGAAAGACGACGAATCGCTCGACGCAATTGCCGATGGCTGGAACGATGATTTTGGCGACCGTAAGCAGCAAATCGTGTTTATTGGTATAGAAATGGACGAAGATCAGCTCAAATCACGACTGAATGCTTGTTTGCTGACCGATGCAGAATTGGCGGCAAAAAATTGGGGCAACCTGCCTGACCCATTCCCGGTGTGGGGTGTGGCGGCTGATCAGGAAGAGGCGGTTCCCGCTTAATGGCTGCCCTATTCGCTGGTGCAGTGCTCGGGTAAATCGGCAATCGCGTCCATTACGCTACTTGCCGATAGCTTAAAACGTGGCTGGATGGCGAATCCGGCGCGTTTTAGGCGCTGCGCCGTCCAAGTGTTGCACGTATTTAGCACATGATAAGCGCCTTGCGCGGCGAAAAATTCGCTATCGCCGTATAGTCCTTTGCCTAGGGCTTGGACATCATGGCTCGCGCTCAGCGCCATGCTATCGATAATTGCCGAATTCAATTGCTCTAGCTGGGTATTGCTCAAGCAGAGTTGTTTCATCTGGTTTTCAGGGAAATACGCTCTAGGTGTATTTGGTACGGCAAAAATGTGCATGATCGAGCCGGATAAACCAAAGACGGCTTTCAATACAATCCCCGCCGTTATGTCGCTCGCCTGATAAAAGCCTTTATCGCCCCAACCAATTTCAAAATTCGGTGTATTTGGAAAGCGCGATTTTAGTGCTGGAAATTGCTGCTGCAGTGGCGCTGCCGGCACAATTAAGCCCGTGTGTCAGCCGTTATTGATGACATAAATGCTGTGCTGCGTTTCGCTGGCGGAGAGCTGGGCGCTTGCGCAAAGGGCAATAATGCAGCCAATGAGTCGAAATAAAGGCACGAAAGTGCTGACCAAAAAGGGAAAAAGATTAAATGTCTATCATTAAGCTGTCTATTAGCTTTGCTATTTTGTTATAAAAAAGAAGTTTTTAGTGATAAAAAATAGCGTGAAATCACTGTTTTTAAGCTCAATTAAAGAGTTTTAAATGATTATGAACGATATTGTCTGTTTGAGGTTGATGTAAGATTTTTGCTGAAAAAAACAGCGCGAAAAAGCGCTAAGCAGGCTAAGTTTAAAAGTATTCAAATTGTGCTGTATGCCCTATGACCGCGACACCAGCTTGGCTACACATCGAAGAGAAAATCACTCATCAGGTGATTGAAACCGAGTGCTCTAGCCTACACCCCCACCATCTTGAAATGCAGGCCCATAATATTATGGCGGGTGAAGTGGCCGTGCATCATCATCATCCGATTAAAACCGTGCTGGGCTCCTGCATCGCGGTTTGCTTATTTGATCCGCAACTCAAATTAATTGGCATGAATCATTTTCTAGTACCGCTACGCCACAGTCGTGATGACCAAGAGGGCTATTTTTCTGGGTTAGCCTCTATGGAGGTGCTGGTGAACGAGATGATGAAAGCCGGCGCAGCCAAGCGCCGGATAGTGGCCAAAGCTTTTGGTGGTGGCGATATGCTTGGGCTGGATAATATGGTTGGAATGGGGCAAAAAAATATCGAGTTTACTCAGTCGTGGCTGCAGGCTGAGCATATCCCACTCACCGCCGTAGATTGGGGTGGCAATTGGGCGCGTAAAGTGATTTTTGAGCCAGTTAAGGGGGATGTGTATTGTCGACGGATAGAGGCCAAATTGCCCAAGGCGCGGCAGTTGGCGCAAGAAGAGCAGCGCTTTGCGGAAAAACTGGTGCGGCAACAGCAGAAACCGCGGATTGATTTCTTTGATTAGGGTATTGCTTGCTAGATCAATATGGCATTGATTTAGCAGGCAATACCCAGGTGAATAATTACTGCTCTACTTTGGCCAAAGCACGGCGAGTTGCAACGGCGTTGGCTAAATCAGCCAACAGTTTTTCAGTCGCTTCCCAGCCGATGCACGCGTCGGTAATCGATTGGCCATAGCACAATTCTTTGCCCGCACCGTCGTCCTGACGGCCTTCTACCAAGTGGCTTTCTACCATGACGCCGAAGATCGCATCGTTACCGGCTGAGACTTGCGCACACGTATCGGCGCACACTTCCATCTGGCGACGGTAATCTTTGCGGCTGTTGGCGTGGCTAAAGTCGATCATGATTTTCTTCGCCAAACCTGCTGCAGCCAAATCAGCCGTTGCCGCACGAACGTGGGTTTCGTCGTAGTTTGGCTCTTTGCCGCCGCGCAAAATCACGTGGCAATCTGGGTTGCCGCCAGTGGCAACAATCGCAGAGTGACCGTATTTGGTCACTGATAAAAAGTGGTGTGGCTGACCCGCCGATTTAATCGCATCAAACGCGATTTTCAGATTGCCGTCGGTGCCGTTTTTAAAGCCGACTGGGCAAGACAAGCCCGATGCCAACTCGCGGTGAACTTGTGATTCAGTCGTGCGCGCGCCAATCGCGCCCCAGCTCATCAAATCCGCTACGTATTGTGGCGTGATCATATCGAGGAACTCGCCAGCCGTTGGCATGCCGGTGTTGTTCAAATCAACCAGCAATTTACGTGCGATGCGTAGGCCTTCGTTGATATTAAAGCTGCCGTTGAGGAATGGATCGTTGATGAGACCTTTCCAACCCACGGTGGTACGTGGTTTTTCAAAGTACACGCGCATCACGATTTCGAGCTGATCTTTGTATTTTTCGCGCAGCGGCAGCAGGCGTTCACCGTATTCAAGCGCTGATTTTGGATCATGAATCGAACAGGGGCCGATGATCACGAGCATGCGGTCATCATTGCCAACCAGCATTTGGTGAATCGCTTGGCGCGTCTCAAACACTGAAGTCGACGCCGTTTCATTCACTGGATATTTCTCAATCACCGCCACAGGTGGCAATAATTCCTTAATTTCGCGGATGCGTACGTCGTCGGTTTGGTAGTGCATGATCTTCCCTGCAGGCTAAGTGCAATCAGAGATTGCCTGTATATTCATCAAAGAGAAGAGAGTAGCGTCTAAAGCGCTTGGCGGCAAGCGAGCACGGGCAAAAAGCGCAATGCGAACGATTTTTAGGTGAAATTAAAGCGATTTACACGCGGCACAAACGCCTTTTACCGTGATTTCGACGCTTTCGGCGACAAATTGCTTTGGTAAGGCAACGGGCAAGTCGGTTTTAACGTCTTCAAGGCAATAAAAGCGGCCACACTGTTGGCAATGAAAATGCGCGTGGTGATGCGGTGCTTTGGCAGCTGAAAAGCGCCATACACGATCGTCGCCAGATAATTTGTGCGCCAAATTTTCAGCGGTGAGCCAATCGAGGACCCGATAAACGGTAACTCGATCAAGACTGGGTTCGAGTAATTCTTGGATATCAAGGTGCGACAGCGGGCGTTGTGCGCCCAATAGGGTCGCCAAAATATCAACCCGCGCCGGCGTAACGCGAGCGCGGGTTTTGGCGATTAAGTCCCGCGCAGCGGCGCGGATGGCTTGATCAGCTTGGTGCGTGTGATCCATGCCAGCGCAGATTAGTCTGCGTACTGTTTTTTCTGGCGTTCGCGACGTTCTTGCGCTTCCAGCGACAAAGAAGCCGTTGGGCGCGCAAGCAGACGTTGCAGGCCAATTGGCTCGCCAGTGTCTTCACAGTAACCGTAGTTTTCTTCGGCGATTTTGCGCAAAGTAGAGTCGATCTTCAGTAATAGCTTGCGTTCGCGATCGCGCGTGCGCAATTCGAGCGCGTACTCTTCTTCCAGTGTGGCGCGGTCAGCAGGATCTGGCGTTGCTTCTTGCTCTTGCAAATGGCTGGTCGTTTGGCTCGCGTTAGCGACCAACTCGGCCTTCATTTGAATTAGACGCTCGCGGAAGAACTCGAGGTGATCCGCGTTCATATAGTCATCTTCGGGGCCATTCCAGTCCCGGATGTCTTGTTCCGTGAGTTTTGCCATGGTTGTTCTCGCTTTTGACAATGTTGATCGCTTACAAAATAAGCAACCTAATAGGGCACGCAGCTTAATCAACTACGCCGTGCAATGCAATACGGTTGCGTGACAATCGTATTAAATCTAGCGTCTTATTGCGCTAAAACCCAGCGAATAATGATGCGTAAATCTTTATCTTCGATTTGTTGCGCAGGCATTGGGATTTTGCCCCACTTGCCGCCAGGCAAGCCCTTACGCACTTCGGCCATTAGCATCGCTTCCGCGTCTTTCTGGCCTTTATAGCGCTTTGCAACTTCCTGGTAAGACGGGCCTACAATCTTTTTATCGACGGCATGACAGCCTAAGCAATTGTATTTGGCCGCCACTTTAGCGCCATCGTCGGCTGCAAATACTGACGTAGAACAGAGTAAAGCCAAAACCAGCAAAGTGTTGCGCATAATCATCAATTCCAAGCTTAGAGTGTGTTCTATTCTACTCCACCTCACCCCTTTCGCGTGTCCGAGATAAGTCTCTATCGCGGCTGTGCTACACTCGCGCGATTGTGCAATTTGATAGTTAGGATGCGAAAGATGGATCGGGGGCAACGTTTTATGGCTGCGGCGATGGTCTTGTCGCTGATTGCGCACGCCTTTCCCATATTTGGCATTAAATTTGTGCTGCCCAATCCGCGGCAATTTATGTCGCAGCAACCGCTCGACATCGTTTTAGTGAACCAAAAAACCACCACTCGGCCCAAAAATGCCGAAGTTGAAGCGCAAGCGGATCTCGATGGCGGCGGCAATACCGATGCGCCCGATCATCGCGTGAAATCGGCGCTGCCCGCTAAGTCCAAGCAAACTGAGCTAGAGCTGGAGCAAGTCGAATCCAAACTCAAAAAATTGGAAGAGCAGAGCAATCAAATGATGACTCAGCTTAAATCCAATTCAAAAGCGCCTAGCGATGTGAAAAACGTACAGCAAAATCCAGACGGCCAGCCGCTGGACGCGGAAGATTTAAAAGACCAGATCCGCAAACAGCAGGAAATCGCTGGCTTGGCCGCGCAAATTGCCAAGCAAAATCACGAATACCAAAGCAAACCGCGTAAAGCCTTTGTTGGCGCGCGCGCCAAACAAACCAGCGTAGCGATGTATATGGACGGCTGGCGCCAAAAAATCGAGCGCGTCGGCACGATGACTTATCCCGTCGATGCCACGGGTAAGAAAATCTATGGCCAGTTGCGCGTCACGGTGGAAATCGGCGCCGATGGCAGCATGCTGAGCTCACAAATCGATAAATCATCGGGCAACCCGCAGCTTGATGCGGCCGCGCTGCGGATTTTGAAAATGTCCGCGCCCTTCTCGAAATTGCCACCCGATATGATGGATGCCACGGGCAAACCCGCCACCGTGCTGGTGATTACGCGCACTTGGACGTTTGAGCGCCAAACTTTAACGGCAGAATAATGCGCATCCTCGGCATCGACCCCGGCTCGCGCACGACCGGTTTTGGCGTGATCGATGTCGTCGGGCAAAATCGCGTTTATGTGGCTTCGGGTTGCATTAAAACCCAAGGCGGTCCGCTGGCGGGGCGGATTAAGGTTATTCTCGACGGTATTGCGCAGATTGTCGCAACTTATAAGCCCGATGAGTCCGCCATCGAACAAGTTTTTGTCAACGTCAACCCAGCTGCCACCTTGATGCTCGGCCAAGCGCGCGGTGCGGCGGTGGCGGCCTTGGTACTCGCGGGCTTGCCAGTCACCGACTACACCGCGCTGCAAGTGAAACAAGCCGTGGTCGGTAATGGCCATGCGGATAAAGATCAGGTTGGGCTGATGGTGCAGCGGCATTTGCGTCTGTCTGGCGTGCCGCAGGCCGACGCGGCCGACGCGCTCGGCGTTGCACTGACGCACGCTCAGCATCAGGGCGGCGCAGCCAAACAACTCGCGGCGTATCGCATGTCGATGAAACGTGGGCGGATGGCCTAGGGTATTGCCCTGTGAATTAATTTTTGATTCGTATGTATGCAGATACATAGGCAAGTATCTGCCGCCTGTTTGCTTCTTGCGCCAATTGCCGCGCTGCGCGTCACCGCTTTTGATTTTCGCCCCGTAAAGCCGTTATACTGTACGTTCGTTCACTTTGGCCTTCGCCGCGAGTTTTATCATGATCGGTCGTCTCACTGGCAAATTACTCGAAAAACAACCGCCGCAAATTCTGCTCGACGTCGCTGGCGTCGGTTATGAAGTCGACGTGCCGATGAGCACTTTTTATGTGCTGCCACATTTGGGCGAAACGACAACGCTCTTTACCCATTTTGTCGTGCGTGAAGACGCGCAGCTATTGTTTGGTTTTGCTACGCGCGAAGAGCGCAATAGCTTTCGCACGCTGATCAAAGTGTCGGGCATTGGTGCCAAAATCGCGCTGGCGATTTTATCAGGCATGACAGCGGACGAATTGGCGCTGGCGGTGGCATCAGAAGACATCAAACGCCTATCGGCGGTACCCGGCATCGGCAAAAAAACCGCCGAGCGCTTGGTGCTCGAACTGCGCGGCAAACTGGCGACCAGCAGCTTGGTGGCCATGCCAGGCGAATTGCCGTTGGCGACGACACCGGATGATCGTAGTGATATTCTAAACGCCCTACTCGCCCTAGGTTATAACGAGCGCGAAGCCAATATGGCGATGAAAGGTCTGCCTGCGGATGCGTCGGTGAGCGACGGGATTCGCATGGCGCTGAAATCTTTAGCCAAAGGCTAATGGGGTATTTGTATTATGCTTAGTTCAATTATTGGCTACGTATCAATACCTGCCGCAGTATATGGATAAACACAATGATCGAAACCGATTCGCTATTTTCCGCCCCGCCGCCTGATCGGCTGATCACGGCGCAAAAGCTCTCGAATAATGAAGAGCAGCTCGAACGCGCATTGCGGCCGAAATTGCTCGACGAATACGTTGGGCAAATGAAGGCGCGCGGCCAGCTCGAGATTTTTATCGAAGCGGCGAAAAAGCGCGGCGAAGCGCTCGATCATGTGCTGCTGTTTGGCCCGCCGGGGCTAGGTAAAACGACTTTGGCGCATATTATAGCGCGCGAATTGGGCGTGAATTTACGTCAAACCTCTGGACCTGTTCTCGAGCGTGCCGGTGACTTGGCTGCGCTGCTGACCAATCTAGAGCCGCACGATGTGCTGTTTATTGACGAAATTCACCGTCTTTCGCCGGTAGTCGAAGAAATTATCTACCCCGCGTTGGAAGACTTTCAGCTCGATATTATGATCGGCGAAGGCCCTGCGGCGCGTTCGGTCAAACTCGACTTGCCGCCGTTTACCTTGGTCGGCGCGACGACTCGGGCAGGTATGTTGACCAATCCGCTGCGCGACCGTTTCGGTATCGTGGCGCGCTTGGAGTTTTATACCCCGGAAGAACTCATGCGCATCGTCAGCCGTTCTGCGGGTTTGCTGAATGTGGAAATGGCCGACGATGGCGCATTTGAAATCGCGCGCCGTTCGCGCGGTACACCACGGATTGCCAATCGCTTGCTTCGCCGTGTGCGCGATTACGCCGAAGTGAAGCACAACGGCATCGTGACGCGTGAAGTGGCCGATGCCGCACTGCAAATGCTCGACGTCGATCACGCCGGTTTGGACGTGATGGATAGAAAGCTATTGCTGGCGATTTTGGAAAAATTTGGTGGCGGCCCGGTCGGCTTGGATAACGTCGGCGCAGCGATAGGCGAGTCGACCGATACGATTGAAGAAGTCGTCGAGCCCTACTTGATTCAGCAAGGTTTAATGCAGCGCACGCCACGCGGTCGAATGGCGACTTTGGGGGCGTACGCGCATTTTGGTTTGAATGCGCCAAAAACCGATGAATGATTGGTAATTTCATACAAAATCAACGCTAAATGCCCCGAAAGGGGCATTTTTTATGCACAATAGCTGTATATATTTTGCAAGCAACGCGTCTTGCGCAGCTTTTCACCCAAGCTGAACTTTTTTAGCTGAGCTTTTTCTTAATCGAAGCGATTATTTTTTGGAGTATTTCCCGTGGATGTCAGCGCTGGCGTACAAGATATGTCGATAATTAGCTTGGTGATGCAAGCCAGTTTCGTCGTGCAGATGGTGATGGTGATTTTGATGGCACTGTCGTTTATGTCGTGGTGGCATATTTTCAGCAAGCATTTCACATTGGCGAATGCCAAAAAGCACACCGAGGAATTTGAAGACCGCTTCTGGAGCGGCTCGGATTTAAATGGGCTTTATGAACACGTAAAGCGTAGCCGCAGTATCGGCATGGAAAAAATCTTTGAAGCGGGTTTTGGCGAATTTTTAAAATTGCGCCAAAAAGGCGGCATGGAATTATCCGACGTGATGGAAGGCACGCGTCGTGCGATGCGCGCGTCTTGCCAGCGCGAATTGGATTTCCTAGATAAACACAACGCCTTTTTGGCCTCGGTCGGCTCGGTGAGCCCGTATATCGGTCTGTTTGGCACGGTATGGGGCATTATGTACGCGTTCAAAGGCTTGGGTAATGTTGGCCAAGCCACTTTGGCCACAGTAGCGCCGCACATTGCTGAAGCCTTGGTCGCCACCGCGATCGGCCTGTTTGCCGCGATTCCTGCTGTTGTAGCGTATAACCGTTTTGCGTATGACGTTGATCGTTTGGCAAACCGCTTTGATACCTTTATCGAAGAGTTTTCTAACGTTTTGCAACGCCAAGTGCGTTAAGGCGGCGCTATGCGAAATCGTCGCGCACGTCGCGCCAAAAGCGAGATCAATGTCGTTCCCTATATCGACGTGATGTTGGTGCTGTTGGTGATCTTTATGGTTGCCGCACCCATGATGCAGCCGTCGGTGATTAATCTGCCTAGCGTGGGCAAAGCCAATACCGAAGTGAATGCCAAACCGTTGACCGTGGAAATCTCGGCCGAAGGCGCTTTGGGCTTAGTGGATGCGCCTGGCAGCAAGGCCGAGGCGCAGGCGAATGTGACCGCTTTGGTAGAAGCGATTAAAGCCAAAATGGGCGCGCAAAGCGATCGGCCAGTGATTATTTCGGCGGATAAAAATGTGAAGTACGAGGTCGTTGTGCAAACAATGGATCAATTGCAGCGCGCTAATATCGCCCGCGTTGGTTTGATGGTGCAGCCAAAATAATGAATCAAAAGCAAAACCCCGCACACGCAGAAAGACGCGGCCTGTCGTTTGTACTGGCCGTGGTGATGCATGTGATTTTGGCTGCGGCGTTGCTCTTGTCGGTGCAGTGGAAAACGCAAAAGCCCGCTCCCGTTGTTGTCGAGCTGTGGGGCGGTCCGCCGCCGGCGGCGCCGGAGCAAGCGCAGCCCGAGCCCGTTAAACAAAAGCCAGTGAAGCTTGAGCCGCCCAAACCGGAAGTCGTGCCAGAAAAAGTGGATATCGCCACTGAAAAGGTGAAAACAACGCCTAAGCCGACGGTAAAACCAACGGCAACGCCAAAAGTGACCGCTGCGCCAACGGCTACGCCGAAAGCAACGGCAAAGGCTACGGCAGTGAAAGCCGCACAGCAGGCCCCAGTTAAACCAACTGCGAAACCTGCTAAGCCCCCAAAAAATGAAGAGCCAACTTCTAAAGATTTACTTGCTCTTGATAATGTTGTGTCGGGTAGTAAGAGCGACAGCAGACCCGCTGCGGGTGGTAAACCCGGTGGAACGGGCAATAACCCAAATGCCACTTCGGGCATGGGGTCAGGTAGTAGCGGTCTTGGTCGAGGGTATGTCGATGGAATCGGCAACAGAATCAAGCTCAACATCGTATACCCTAATGAAATGGTAGGAAATCCAGAGGTTATTTATAAAATAATGCTGTTCCCGACGGGCGAAGTTCGCGATATTCAACTATTGAAAGCGAGTGGCAATAAAGCTTGGGATGATGCAGTGAAGAATGCGATTCAGCGCTCCGCGCCATTCCAGAAACCACCGAATAATGCGTCTTTTAGCGAATTCAGTGGGGTTGAATGGAAATTCCGTCCGAAATGATGCGTGTCTTGGTTATTGCTTTGCTACTCGGTCTAAGTCTGAGTAGCAAAGCCGATACCTCGGTTCGCGCTTCATGGGTGAGTGATGGTGTTGGACCTCCACATCCTATGACGGTATATCGGGCAAAAATAGCGGGATTAATCCAAGCAAAATTAATTTATGCTGCTGAGCAATCTGGTCGTAATCCACGTGTGGAGTTTGAGGTATTGATTGCCGAAGATGGTTTTGTGCAGCCAGATAATATTCAGCTACTGAGTAGCTCAGGTGATGAGGAATATAACTTGGCAGTTAAAAAAGCAATCTTGGCTGTCGAAAAATGGCCGCCATTCCCTGCTGGATATGGAACATCTAATCAACTCAATAAGATAAAAATAGTCTTTCGTCTTAAATAACTGGGATAAGAAGAATGAACCTGTTTAAAGCGATTTTACGTAGTGTGATTGTAGCCAGTACTTTATTGGCGAGTACGGCAGCGCACGCCGATATGACCGTTGAAGTTGTGGGGTTTGGCAGCCAGCAATACCCCATCGCCATCGTGCCATTTAAAAACGAAATCGGTTTAGCGCAGGCGATTACGCCGGTGGTGAATACCGATCTGGGCAACAGTGGGTTGTTTAAAGTAATTCCGGCTGGTGATGTGGCGCCGCAGCCGTTTAGCTCGGCCGAGATTAACTACCCTGCCCTGCAAGCTAAAGGCGCGCAAACGGCACTGGTCGGCCAAGTGATTCCCGATGGTAATCAAGTGACGGTGCGCTTTTGGTTGGTAGATCTGGCGACCAAGCAGGAATTAATTGCGTTTGAAAAGCGCGGTAATGCCAATCAAACGCGTCGTTTAGCGCATCAAATCGCCGATATGATTTATGCCAAGCTCACCGGTAAAACCGGAGCTTTTGCTTCGCGGATTGCGTATGTGCTGAAAACGCCGGGTCGTTATCAGTTGCAAGTGGCTGATTCGGATGGCTATGGTGCGCAGACTGTTTTGGCTTCGCGCAAGCCAATTATGTCACCGCGCTGGTCGCCAGATGGTGGCAAACTGGCGTATGTGTCGTTTGAAAAAGAAAAACCCGTTGTGTACGTCCATGAGTTGGCCACGGGTAAACGCATTGAAGCGGCAAATTTTAAAGGTAGTAATTCATCGCCGGCTTGGTCACCCGATGGCAAGCAACTGGCGGTGGTGTTGAGTAAAGACTTGGGCAGCCAGATTTATGTGGTGAATGCCGATGGCACGAATCCACGCCGTGTAACGACAACTGGTGAAATTAACACGGAACCTTCTTTCCTTGCCGATGGTCGGACGCTTATCTTTACGTCTGACCGCGGGGGTAGCCCACAGATTTATCGCCAGAGTATCAGTGGCGGTGATGCGGTGCGTTTGACCACGTCGGGGGGCTATAACGCCAGTGGCAAAATTTCGCCCGATGGCCGTTCGATGACGTATATCACACGCAATAATGGCTACCGTGTTGCGATCATGGATCTGGCCAGCCGCCAGAGCATGACGCTGACCGATACCAATATGGATGATTCGCCGTCATTTGCGCCCAATAGCCAGATGATTTTGTACGAAACTGATGTGGGGCGTCGCGGCACTTTGGCGATTGTGTCGGCCGATGGCCGAGTCAAGCAGCGCCTGAAAGCGCAGGGTGGTGAAGTTCGCCAGCCTGCATGGGGCCCGATGTTGCGTTGATGCTGTTTTTTTTACCTTAATGGAGTAAACCGATGAAAAAGATTGCCCTCAGTGTGCTGATGACTGCTTTGTTGGCTGCCTGCGCGAGTACGCCTGCGCCAGTAACGGATCCTAATGCTGGCCAAAATGCCAGCGGCGTGGCAAATGCGGGCAGCGAAATCAAAACTGTCGATACCACAGGGACTACAGGCTCAAAATTGGATCCACGCCTGACTGATCCAAACAATACCCTGTCGCAGCGTCGCGTGTATTTTGATTACGATTCCTTCACTGTGAAAAGCGATTACGATGCGATGGTAAAGGCGCACGCGCAATTTTTAGCGCAAAATCGTGATTACAAAATCATTTTGCAAGGTAATACCGATAATCGCGGTACCGCGGAATATAACCTCGCCTTGGGTCAGAAGCGCGCTGATGCAGTTGCCAAAATGTTGCTCGCTTTGGGGGTGAACGAAAACCAAATCGAAGCAGTGAGCTTTGGTGAAGAGCGCCCGCTAGAAAACGGTGATACCGACGAAGCTTGGGAACGTAACCGCCGCGCTGACATTGTGTATAACGGCGAACAAACGCAATAATTGCTTGCATCAGAATGGCATTCTGCCTACGCTCTTGTTGAATACAAAGGGTGTATTGCTCATAACCCCCGCTACGGCGGGGGTTATGCATAGATACCGTGAGATAAAGATATGAAACGATTGAAATTTACCTTAATGGCCATGGTATTGGCAGGTATGTCCATGCAAGCCCACGCAGGTTTGTTTGATGATGATGTAGCTCGTAAGCAAGTGGCAGACTTGGCAGCTAGTGTACAAAACTTGCAGCAGCAAAATGCGCAGCGCCTTGAACAGCTGGAGGCCAGCAATGCCCGCATGCTCGATTTGGTGCGCCAGCTGGATGCACAAAAAGAAGAAATCGCACAATTGCGTGGCGCCAACGAAGTGCTGCAATTTAATTTGGATGAGGCGGTGAAACGCCAAAAAGACCTATATATCGATTTAGATGCACGCCTGCGTAATATCGAGCAATCGAAAGCCGAAGCAAAGCAAGAGGCCAAACTTAGCGAGCAAGATAGCTTTGACGCAGCAGTGGCCTTGGTGCAAAACAAAAAACACAAAGAAGCAGGTGCCGCATGGGCTAAATTTGTGGCGGATTATCCAAATAGCGACAAAATGGCGGCGGCCCAATATTGGATGGGCATGAACTATGCCTTTAGCAAAGACTATAAGTCGGCCAATATCGCATTTAAAAATGTGGTGGAAAACGCCCCTGATGATGCCAAGGCGCCCGATGCGCTGCTTGGTTTGGCATCCGTTGCCGCAACGACGGGTAACAAAAAAGATTCGCGCAACTACCTGATCAATATTTTAGAAAAATATCCGCAATCAGAAGCGGCCGCCAAAGCCAAAAAAGCATTGGCAGCACCCAACTAAGCTGTATCTCAGACCAACAAAAACCCCGGAGTATGACTCCGGGGTTTTTGTTTTTTTAAGCTGATGCGTAATCAACTTTCGTAGAATTTTGTAATGGACTGCATCTAAGTATTTGTTTAATCTTACTTGAATATAAAAATAAAATATTTGCATTGTAATATTTAAGGCGATGTGGTGATTAAACTACCAAGGAGAAATGTATGTTCAAACTCAACAAACTCACAGTGGGCTTAGTGATGGCCGGTTTGGTGTTGCAGTCTTATGCCGCAACAGCGCCGAAACCTGCAACTGAATTTACCAAGCAAGCCAATCAAAAAGTACTAGAAGAATTGCCATTTAACGATAAGCAAGATTTTGCCGATGCAAAAAAGGGCTTTATTGCTAAACCTGATACGCTGACGATCAAAGACGCCAAAGGTAATGTGGTATGGGATCTGGAGGCATATAAGAAATACATCACTTCCGACGCTGCTGCGCCAGATACGGTCAATCCAAGCTTGTGGCGTAATGCCCAGCTGAATATGGAATATGGTCTGTTTAAAGTGACCGATAAAGTGTACCAAATCCGCGGTTTTGACTTATCCAACATCACCTTTATCGAAGGTAAAAAAGGTTGGATCGTGATGGACCCGCTGATTTCGGCCGAAACCGCCAAAGCGGCGCTTGATTTTATCAATGAAAAACTTGGCAAACGCCCTGTCGTTGGCGTGGTTTACAGCCACAGCCACGTTGATCACTACGGCGGTGTGCGTGGCGTGGTATCCGACGCTGATTTGAAAGCAGGCAAGGTTAAAATTTTTGCACCTGAAGGCTTTACCGAGCACGCGGTATCCGAGAATGTGATCGCAGGTAATGTGATGTCGCGTCGCGCGATTTACATGTACGGCGCAATGTTGCCGCGTAATGCCCAAGGTGGTGTGAATGGCGGCTTGGGTCAAACGACTTCAACGGGTAGCGCTGGCTTATTGCTCCCAACCCAATTCATCAAAAAAACGGGTGAAGAAGTGGTGATCGACGGCGTGAAAATGGTGTTCCAAGTCACGCCAGGCACCGAAGCGCCAGCGGAAATGAATACCTACTTCCCGCAATTTAAGGGCTTGTGGATGGCGGAAAACACGACCAACACCATGCACAATATCCTGACTTTGCGCGGTGCGCAGGTACGTGATGCCTTGAAATGGTCGAGCTATCTGAACGAAACGATCAATACCTGGGGCGATAAGGTTGAGGTGAAATTCCAGTCTCACCACTGGCCACGTTGGGGCAATAGCAATATTGTCGATTACTTCAAAAAGCAGCGTGACCTGTATAAATACACGCACGATCAATCAGTTCGTCTGATGAACCAAGGTTATACCGGCGAAGAAATCTCTGAAATGATTCAGTTGCCACCCGAGCTGAATAACTTCTGGCCGAACCGTGGCTACTACGGCACTTTGCGCCACAACAGCCGCGCGGTATATCAGCGCTATATGGGTTGGTACAACGGTAATCCATCAAACTTGAATAATTTGCCGCCTGAAATGGTGGGTCCAAAATACATCGAGTTTATGGGCGGTGAAGCCGAAGTGCTGAAAAAAGCCCAAGCGTCATTCGATAAAGGCGAATACCGTTGGGTAGCCGAAGTAATGAAACACGCCGTGTTTGCTAACCCAAGCAATACCGAAGCCAAAGAGCTGTTGGCTGATGCGCTGGAGCAATTGGGCTACCAAGCAGAATCTGGCCCATGGCGTTCAGTGTATTTGCAAGGCGCGTTTGAACTACGCAATGGCGTGCCGAAAGCGGGCGGTATCAATACCGCATCGCCAGACACCATCAAAGCCATGTCGCCTGAAATGTTGCTCGATTACCTGTCGGTACGTTTGAACCCAGAAAAAACCGCGGGTAAAAAATACACGATTAATCTGAGCTTTACCGATACCAAGCAAGACTACGCTTTGAGCGTGGAAAATGCGGTATTGAATTACAACAAAGCCTTGGCGAAAAAAGCGGATGTCGGTGTTGCCATGAGCAAAGCCACGCTCAACGCCGTTCAATTGAAAGAAACGACACTGGAAAAAGCGGTTGCCGATGGCAAAGTGAAAATCACGGGTGATGTTGCTGTGCTCGAAGACTTCATGGGCTCCTTGGATAACTACCAATTCTGGTTCAACGTCGTAACGCCATAAGCCGAGTTTCCCTTTAGGGGAATGGAAAGGGTGGGGTTCAAATATGTTTGCGGCAAATAGCAGGGTTTCTAGTGTTTGCCCATTTTTGAATTGCCACCTTTTCAGTAGCCTAACCCGGGTTTCGCCCGGGTTTTTTCTTCGGAGGAGAATTAAAATGAAGAAATTGCTTCCGGCTCTTTTTAGTGCCCTAATCGCCTCAATCGCCACGCCAGCTCTCGCCTGTGGTTACGATAGTATCATCAATAATCCGTTTACACTGAACTACCCCGGTAGTATGGTCGTGGCGCTCAAGACGCAGCAAGCGATTACCGAGGGCGCGATCAGCCCACTGCCAGCGCTAACAGGAAAAGATGGTTTGGCGCGAGTTAGCCAGTGGCTCGAGCAACTGCGCGGCCGTTTGCAGCAAGCGGGTTTGGACGAGCGCTTTAGCGTTTATTTGGTCGATTCAAACCTCTGGACGCGCTTTGATCCGCTGGGCGGCAATGTGTTAGTTCAGTCGCATATCACGCCCGAGCCCAATGAAACCGTACTCTTAATGACCGAGGCGGGTTTGAACGCGCTATTGCACGCCAATCTCACTTTGGCGCAGGCGCAGCAAAAGCAATTATTTAAGTGGTCCAAAACGAACGATGCGCGCGTGGTGGCAAGCTTTGAGCGTTCGATCAGCGAAGTGGCTATTTTTTAATGCTGGGTATATTGATTTCTGCAATACACCACATGGTCTTTGTCGATATACCCACTGTTTAATTGTCGAGTTTAATCACTAAGCAGCGATAACACAGCGCCGCGCCAACGCCGCAACACGCCAAAGTGCTAGCCAGCGGCAGCGTGGTGCCATCGTGCCAAAGCCCCATAATGACGCCCGCCAGCGTCGCGATGCCAAATTGCAGCGTTCCCATTAGTGCGGATGCCAAGCCCGCCTGCTCGCCATGATGTGCAAGCGCACCTGCGGTGGCGTTGGGCGCAGCAAAACCCAAGGCGATTAAATACAGATATAAGCAAGCCAAGGTGAGCCAAAACGGCGGGTGACCGATGAGGCTGGCGAGCAATAGGCCGCCGCTAGCCAGCGCCAGCAGGGCCGAGGCGCGCTGCAAGACTTGGTCGATGCTCAGGGTTTTTAGTGCGCGCGCGTTAAATTGGCTGGCGACGATATAGCAGGTGGCAATGCTGCCAAAGGTGAAGCTGTATTGCGTGGGGCTGAGGCCATACACCTTCATCATCACAATCGGCGAGCCAGTGATATAGCTAAACAGGCCCGCCACCGCCAAGCCGCCGGTGAGCGCGTAACCCAAAAAACGCCGATCGCGCAGCAGTGCGCCATAGGCGTGCAAGGTCTTGCCCAGCGCCAAACTCTGCTCAGTGCGCGCTGCTCGAGTTTCTGGCAACAGACCGTAAATCGCGACGATGCACAGCAAGGCAAAGAGCGCCAGCAGGGCAAAAATCGTGCGCCAGGTGCTCACGCCGACCACCCAGCTTCCGAGCAGCGGTGCCAAAATCGGTGCCGCGCCCATTACCAGTACCAAGGACGAAAACACTTGCGCCGCTTGGCGTGGCTCGCAGCGATCGCGCACCACAGCACGCGCAATCACCATGCCCGCGCAGCCGCCGAGTGCTTGAATAAAGCGAAAGGCAA
This sequence comes from Chitinibacter sp. SCUT-21, assembly GCA_041874755.1. Lineage (NCBI taxonomy): Bacteria > Pseudomonadati > Pseudomonadota > Betaproteobacteria > Neisseriales > Chitinibacteraceae > Chitinibacter > Chitinibacter sp. SCUT-21. The sequence continues at coordinate 1,958,564 of CP102611.1, read as the reverse complement.
TCAGCGCCTCAATACTTGTTGCCAACGCGCAGGCGATCGACGCCAGCAAATACAGCGCCAAACCAACTAGTAAGGGTGGTTTGCGGCCATAGTGGTCGGATACCGGCCCGTACAGCAGTTGGCCGAGCGATAGGCCGATAAAATAGCTCGCTAGCGTCAGCTGCACTGTGCCGTCGTCGGAGTGCAGGCTATGCGCAATCGCCGGTAGCCCCGGTAAATACATATCAATCGACAGCGGGCCAAGCGCGGTGAGCGCGGCGAGTAATAAAATCCAGCCGGCAAAGCGGCCCTCTGCGGGCGACGATTTAGAATTATTCATTATGGGTATGTCTTTTTAGGCCTTATTACAATTGGCTTTTATGGTGATACATGGTGGTGTTTATTTGGTGCTCTCCCAAGCTCCAATGATTAAACGCTGATAGCCAATCGAAAGCAATGCGCAATTTCGTTATTACGCACGTGGCAAAGCCGAATTAATGAGGTTTGGGTAATCGTGCCTATGTCAGAAGCGCACACAGGTATAAAATGGCGTGTGGCCTGACGCTAATCAGCGCTGCCGTTTTTTTACATCCCCCAGACTGTTTTTCTGGAAAGGACCTTAATTCATGCGCGAATCTTTGCGTATCACCGAAATTTTCCACTCGCTGCAAGGCGAAACCAGCCGTATTGGCTTGCCTACCGTGTTTGTGCGCCTGACTGGCTGCCCGATGCGCTGCACTTATTGCGATAGCGCGTATGCGTTTACCGGCGGCAAAACGATGAGCCTGGACGAGATCATGGCGCAGATCGAATCCTACGGCTGTAAAACCGTTTGTGTCACCGGCGGCGAGCCGTTGGCGCAAAAGCCAGTGCATCTGCTGTTCAAGCGCCTGTGCGACGCGGGCTATAGTGTCAGCACCGAAACCGGCGGCGGCCAGCCGATTGATTGCGTCGACCCACGTGTGTCGCGCATTTTGGATATTAAAACGCCCAAATCGGGCGAAATGGGCAATATGCTGTGGGCGAATGTCGACGCAGTGACCGAGCACGATGAGATTAAATTTGTGCTGGTCGATCGCAGCGATTACGAATGGGCACGCGACTATGTGCGCGAACACAAGCTCAATGAAAAAGCACCGGTGATTTTCTCGCCCGTATGGGAAAGCCTGAAACCCGTTGATTTGGCCGATTGGGTTGTTGCGGATAAATTGCCGGTGCGCGTGCAAGTGCAATTGCACAAAATTCTCTGGGGCGAAAAACCAGGGGTATAAGACTGTAGCTGTTTTCAAATTTGGCTTTTGTTGATATACCCTGTTGGAGTTTAAGATGAATAAAAAAGCGATTATTTTATTATCGGGTGGTTTGGATTCAGCCACCTGTTTGGCGATGGCCAAGGCGGCGGGTTTTGATTGCTACGCCTTATCGTTCGACTACGGCCAGCGCCACAATGCCGAGCTTGAAGCGGCCAAGCGCGTTGCGGCAAGCCTCGGCGCGGTTGAGCACCGCGTGATTAAGATTGATCTGGCCGCGTTTGGCGGCTCGGCGCTGACCGATGCCAATATCGCCGTGCCGGTTGATGGCGCGATGGACAACGAAATCCCCGTCACTTACGTCCCCGCGCGCAATACCGTGCTGCTGTCGTACGCGCTGGCGTGGTCGGAAGTGCTGAAAGCCGATGATATTTATATCGGCGTCAACGCCGTTGATTACTCGGGTTACCCCGACTGTCGCCCTGAATACATTTCTGCGTTCCAGGCAATGGCACGCTTGGCGACCAAGGTCGGCGTTGAAGGCTCGTCGCTGCACATTCATACGCCATTGATTCGGCTGACCAAGGCGCAAATCATCGCCGAAGGTTTGAAACTGGGCGTTGATTACAGCCTGACCACCACTTGCTACCAAGCCAATGACGCCGGTGAAGCGTGTGGCGTGTGCGACGCCTGCCGTTTGCGCGCCGCAGGTTTTGCCGCCGCTGGTGTCGCTGACCCGACACGCTACCAAGCCAAATAATGGGTTAACAACCCAATAATCAGAAACGGCACCTTGGGGTGCCGTTTTTTTATGGGCATTTAATTTTGAGCCTGTATTTGCAATGTTGTCTTGTAGCTTATATGTATCTTTTCAATTAAATCAGCCCTATATGGTTAATGGCTCAATTTGATTGCGTTATATTGAATTATTCTGTTGAACGCTGAAAGGTTGCTGCTATGTTTGATAATCCACAATTGCAAAAAATATTATCGCGTCGTTTGTTAGATGTGTTGATTCAGGCCGGTTTGATTATTGCGTTGATTGGATTTTCGTACAAAATCTTCGCCCCCTTTATGACCTTAATGTTGTGGGCTTTGATTTTGGCTGTGACTTTATTTCCGTTGCATCAAAAGTTAGCCAACAAATTATCGGGCAAGCAAGGCCGCGCTTCGACTGTGCTGATTTTATTGGGCATTGCATTGATTTTTGTGCCTTTATGTTTACTCGCAAGCTCGCTGGCAGATTCGATCACCGATTTCGTACATGGGATGCGAGACAACACGCTCGCGATTCCACTGCCCAAAGAAGGCGTTGTTAGTTGGCCGGTGATCGGCGATAAGGTCTATACGGTGTGGACTACTGCTGCGACTGATTTGCCCAGCTTGATTCAATCGTTGCAGCCAAAAATTGGTGATTTAGCCAAAAAAGCGCTGGGCTTTGTTGCAAGTATCGGCGGCGCGATGTTGCAGTTTTTGTTCTCATTCATTATTGCTGGCGTCATTATGGCTTACGGTCAAGATGGCCATGCTGCTGCGCGAGCCATTAGTCGCCGTTTTGTCGGTCCAGAAAAAGGCGAGCAATTTGCCGTTTTATCCACCGCGACGATTCGCGCGGTGGCGCAAGGTGTGATTGGCGTGGCGTTTATTCAGGCGGTGTTATTGGGCACGGCCTTAATGATTGCGCATATTCCGTTTGCAGGTGTTTTGGCGGTGCTGGCGTTGATTCTGGGTATTGCGCAATTGCCCGCAATTATTATTTTTGCCCCTGCGGTGGCCTACATCTGGATGAGCGGTGAATACAATACCGTCCCAGCCGTGATTTATACCGTGCTGTTGGCGGTTTCGGGGATGGCCGATAATGTGTTGAAACCACTCTTGCTCGGTCGCGGCGTCGATGCCCCAATGCCGGTGATTTTGCTCGGCGCTTTGGGTGGCATGGTGTCTGCTGGGATATTGGGGATGTTTGTGGGGGCGGTTATCCTTGCCTTGGGTTACCAGATCTTTATGGCTTGGGTGAATGAGGCTTCTTCGGATACGCCAGCCGATACTGCAGCTGCACAAACCGCCGCTGAGAAATAAAATGACGGTATGCTCGTTTTCTCTGCGCCGCGCCAGCGCTGCAATAACGCTGGCGCTGGCTTGTTCTGCTTGTACCGTCTTGGGGCCGAATTATCAGCGCCCCAGTAGTGAAATAGCCTCAGATTGGCGCAGCGACAATCTACCCGATGCCAGCGCAGTGACATCGTCGCAAGCGAAGTGGCAATGGTGGGAGCAGTTGAACGACCCCACCCTCAATGCGCTGATCGCCGATGTGCTGCACAATAATCGCAACCTAAAGATTGCCGCTTTGCGCGTGATGGAATCGCGTGCGCAATTAGGCGTGGTCGATAGCACTTTATACCCACAAGTACAGCAATTGAGTGGCAGCGTACTCAATACCGAGCGTCGCCAATCGGGCGGTTATTCGGCCAATCAGTGGATGTATAGCGCGGGTTTGAATATCGGCTGGGAGCTCGATTTTTGGGGGCGTTTTCGCCGTAGCATTGAAGCGGCTGACGCAGCTTACCTAGCCTCGATCGCCAAATACGACGACGTGTATTTATTGCTCGCCGCGCAAACAGCAAGTTTGTACGCGGGTATTCGCACTTTAGAGTCGCGTCTTCAGTTTGCGCATAGCAATATGGCGATTCAACAGCGCAGTTTAGAAATCACGCAACGTTTGTACGCCAGCGGCAATGATTCAGAACTCGATGTACAGCAAGCCAAAACGCAGTATCTGGCGACGGCGTCCACCATCCCGGCATTAGAAGCGTCGTTACGCCAAACGCAAAACGCATTGGCCGCGCTCTTGGGCCGCCCGCCAGGGCCGATTTTGGAAATGGCGAGCGCAACCGGGCAAATTCCAGCGGCAGATTTGATGTTGATTGCCGATTTACCCGCTGATTTGCTACGCCGTCGACCGGACGTTCGCGCCGCTGAAATGCAATTGAAAGCACAGTCCGCCTTAATTGGCGTGGCAGAAGCGGATTTCTACCCATCGATCACTTTGCTCGGTTCGCTCGGTGTGTCGGCGACGTCGATTGCGGCGAGCCCAACGACGCTTGATCTGGGCATAGGGCCGAGTTTGAAGTGGAATATCTTCGATTATGGGCGCCTTAAAAATAATGTCCGAATCCAAGACGCCCGCTATCAACAACTGTATTTGGTTTATCAAGACAGCGTACTGCAGGCCGCACGTGAGGTGGATGATGCGGCCGTGGCCTACGCCAAAACCTTGGAGCAGGTGGCCTTGTTAGAGCAAGGCGAGCAAGCGGCGCAGCGCTCATTGGAGATTGCCAATATTCAATATCGCGAAGGTATGGCGGGATTTGAGCGGGTGCTGGATGCGCAGCGGGCGCTGTTTTCACAGCAAGAGCGCGTGGTGAGTAATCGCGGCAATCTAATTAATAGCCTTATCGCTTTGTATAAGGCGATGGGGGGCGGCTGGGACGTGCAGCGACAGCATCGCCTGCTCGACGAAGAAACACTGAATAGCATGAAACAAAGAACGGACTGGGGTGGATTACTAGATGCCCCACTGATCAGCGATAAGTCCAATACGAGTACACCATGAGTCAAATTGAAAAAGAATTGCAGCCCGCCGCAGACACAGAAGCCGCGCAGGTGGGAAAGGCGGCCAAGTACGCCCAATGGCTGATTCTGATCCTGATTGTCCTCAGCTTGGTCTGGTATTTTGCTGCCGACCGCTTAACGCCGTATACCTCGCAAGCACGAGTACAAGCGTTTGTTGTGCCGATTGCGGTAGAAGTGCCGGGTGTAATGAAAAAGGTATGGGTGAAAAACAATGACGATGTGAAACAAGGGCAGCCCTTGTTTTCGATCGACGAGAGCCAATACCAAATTGCCTTAGAACGAGCAAAAGCCGATTACGAAACAGCACAACGCAGCGTGGGCGCAGCCAATGCTGGCGTGGTTTCGGCGCAAGCCTCTTTGCGTGCAGCTCAAGCTAATCGACTCAAAGCCGAGCAAGATGCACAAAGGCAAGAGCGTTTGCACGCCGAAGATCCTGGTGCGATTTCGGTTCGTCGCCTTGAAGTCGCGCGCGCTGGGCGTGAACAGGCGCGGGCCCAGGTAGATGCGGCGCAGGCTGAGGTGATCCGGGCGCAAGAAAACGTTGGCGGCAGCGCGGAAAATAATGCCAAATTAATCAGTGCGCGCTCGGCGATTAGTAAGGCTGAGTTAGATTTGAAACGCACGACAGTCTATGCCCCAAGCCGTGGCCTTGTTACCGATTTGCGTGCCGATGTGGGGCAGTTCGCGCAAGCGGGCACCGCTACGATGACATTGATCGCCATCCACGATTTATGGATTAGCGCTGAGCTCACCGAAAATAATCTCGGTAATGTCAAAGTGGGCGATGAAGCGCGCATTGTGCTGGATGTGATGCCGGGCGAAGTGATTGTTGGGCGGGTGCGGAGCATAGGCAATGGGGTGAGCTCGGGTAAAAGCACTGCAGCTGGCAGTTTGCCGACCATTGAAAATAATCGCGATTGGTTACGTCAAGCGCAACGCTTCCCCGTTGCCATTGAAATTGCACCCGAAACGCTTAAGCAAATTCGTGGCCTACGCGTGGGTGGCCAGGCCGATGTGATGATCCTGACCGAACAGGCGTGGCTAATGAATGGGCTAGGGCGCTTGTATATGCAGGCCATGAGCTTATTGTCGTATGTTTACTAAGCCATTGGCACCAATGGTGCTGATCGATGACGCAAGCCGTCGCGTTTTACGGCTGGTGCTGGGAGTGGCGTTGGCCTTGGTCATCGCCTATGGATTTGGCTTGGCTGTGCCACATTTGAGTGTGCTGATTGTGCTGATGCTACTTAGCCCTGCTGGCCCACCTCTTAACCTGATTAAAGGCGCAATGCTGGCGTTGGTGCTGATGGTGTTAACCGGGGCGGGCATTGTTTTGGTGCCCTTATTGCAGCACTACGCCTACGCTGCGATTTTGCTAATTATCGTGGCTTTGTTTGCGATTTTTTTCCTCGGGATAAAAACGCGGCATCCGCTGCTCAATGTGCTGTTGATGACGTTTACGATGATTCCCGTCGCAGGTTTGCAATCACAGGCTCTGGTGCAGGGTTTGGTAATGTCTTTAGCCGGCGGCGTCTTATTAGCTTCGTTTTGTAGCATGTTGGCGCACCTGACATTACCCGATTTAGCGCCAGCCCCCAGCAAACCCAAGCCAGCGCCCAGCGATGTGGCGGCAAGCTGGCTTGCGCTGCAGGGCGTTGTGATTATCGTGCCGGTGCTATTGCTGGCGCTGGCTAACCCTGCCTTATATCTGGCCGCGATTATGAAAACGGCCACATTAGGCCAGCAAGCCAGTCGCGTGCACGCCAAAGAAGCGGCTCGCGAATTACTAGGCTCTACCTTGTTGGGCGCTTTATTAGCCTCCTTGATTTGGGCCGGGCTCTCGCTAAGCCCGACTTTATGGATGTTTACGCTTTGGGTGGCACTGGCTTTTTTGTGGATGGCTTTGCGCTTCTATCGCGTGGCACCTAGCGCCTATGCGCCGTCATACTGGCTAAATGTCATGATCACGGTGCTGATTTTCTTGGGGCCTGCCGTACAAGACAGCGCCAACGGAAAGGATGTTTTGTCTGCCGCGCTGATCCGTTTAGCCTTATTTGTGGCGGTTGCTATTTATGCTTGCGTGTCGATTTATGCGCTGGAAGCGCTGCGCGAGTGGGTGAGTAAACGGCGTTAGTCGGGAAAGAAGCAAAAAATTTTGCAAAATAGCTTGCCAAGTTAAAAAAGCCCATATAGAATGCGCAGCCTAAGTAGGGGAGTCGCCAAGTTGGTTAAGGCATCGGATTTTGATTCCGACATGCGAAGGTTCGAATCCTTCTTCCCCTGCCACTCAATCAAGCCGCTAACGATTTAACATCGAGCGGCTTTTTTGTTGCCCGTAATTTTCGCGCCGTAATGTTGCTCAAGCAAATGGTGGAATATACCCGCCGTTGTATCTGTTTCTAGAAATTGTTTGAAATGGGCTGTATCGATATACCCTTAATGGCGATGCTGGTTTTGCCGCTAAGGCTTGGCGGTCTTGATCACTTGATGTTAGCGCAGGATGTCTTCCTGAAATGCGGTCGGCATCTTGGCCCAATCGTGGATTTGTACCAGCAAGGGAATATTGTTCTCCGATAGCGCTTGCCGTAACGCGCTCAATTTTTTGCGAATTTCCGATTCGCTGCGAACGACCAGATCAATGCCGCTCGCCTCCCAATGCGTCCCCTTCACGCGGCTGCCGAAAGCAATGACTTCAGCATTGGGCAGATAAAGCGCCAGCAGTCGGCATAGTGTGGCCCAGTGCTGCGGCGGCAGGTCTAAGGTCTCACTCATGGCGTCAGCGCCTTCATCGCGGCATATCAGTGCGGCGTATTTAAACCTGGGTACAAAGGGTCGTGGTTTGATAAAGCCATGTATTGGTCGATAGCTTTAATGCCAGTGATGCTTCAAATCTATAATTTGTTGAAAGCCAAATTGGCTTAGTTTGTATTGCCGAAATAACAACGGCGGGATATACCCGCCGTTGTATTTTTATGTAAATCAATCTCAATATTGCTTAGCTGGCTATACCCTAGGCAAGAATATCCAAGGCCAAGGCTTCGGCGACTTTAATGCCATCAACCCCCGCCGATAAAATCCCGCCCGCGTAACCCGCGCCTTCACCAGCGGGATACAAGCCGCGCACGTTTAGCGATTGGCAATCGTCGCCGCGCGTGATGCGCAGTGGCGAGCTAGTACGGGTTTCCACGCCGGTCAGCACCGCGTCGTGCATATCGTAACCACGAATTTTCTTGCCAAATTCAGGCAGCGCTTCGCGCATTGCGTTAATTGCGTAATCGGGCAAGGCGCTGGCCAGATCGGTCCAGTTTACGCCCGGTTTGTACGAAGGCTCGACGCTTCCGACGTCTTTGGAAGCACGTCCAGCCAAGAAATCTCCAACGAGTTGCGCTGGCGCGTTGTAATCGCCGCCGCCGAGTACATAGGCGTGGCTTTCGAGCTGACGCTGGAACTCAATCCCTGCCATCGCGCCGCCGGGGTAATCGCTCGGGTTAATGCTAACCACCATGCCCGAATTGGCGTTGCGCTCGTTACGCGAATACTGGCTCATGCCATTGGTGACGACGCGGTTGGGCTCGCTCGTCGCCGCCACCACGGTGCCGCCTGGGCACATACAGAAGCTGTACACCGCGCGGCCATTGGCGGCGTGGTGCACCAGTTTGTAGTCCGCCGCACCCAAAATCGGGTGGCCAGCGTATTTGCCCCAGCGCGCTTTGTCGATCAAGGATTGTGGGTGCTCGATCCGGAATCCCACCGAGAACGGTTTGGCTTCCATAAACACACCGCGCTCGTGCATCATCGCAAAGCTATCGCGTGCGCTGTGGCCCAGTGCGATGACGACGTGATCGCTCAAAATTTCGCTGCTTGGATGGCCTTCCACACCCAATTCGGTAACGCGCACACCACGCACCTGTTTTTTGCCATCGGCCGTATCTTCCAACAGCAAATCGTCAACGCGTTGCTGAAAACGGATTTCGCCGCCGAGCGATTCAATCTCGGCGCGCATTTTTTCGACCATGCCGACCAGTTTGAACGTACCGATGTGTGGCTTGGCGATGTAGAGGATTTCTTCCGGTGCACCGGCTTTGACAAACTCGGTGAGCACTTTGCGCCCCAAATGGCGCGGATCTTTAATCTGGCTATACAGCTTACCGTCGGAGAACGTCCCTGCGCCGCCTTCACCAAACTGCACGTTTGATTCGGGGTTCAGCGTGTTCTTGCGCCAGAGGCCCCAAGTGTCTTGGGTGCGTTCGCGTACTTTTTTACCGCGCTCGAGCACGATGGGCTTAAAGCCCATTTGTGCCAAAATCAGCGCGGCAAAGATGCCACAGGGGCCAAAGCCGACGACGATAGGGCGCTGCTTCAGTTGCGCCGGTGCTTGGCCAACGTAGTGGTAGCCAGTGTCGGGCGTCGCCATCACGTGGCTATCGCCTTTGAACTTGGCCAGCAATTTGGATTCGAGCGCACCGACATCCAGATCGATGATGTACGCCAGCTGCATCACGCTTTTGCGCGCGTCAAAGCTACGTTTGTACACCAGATATGCAGCGATGTCGGATTCGGCAATGCCCAGATATTTGGCGATTGCGGTTTTGAGTTCTGCGTCAGAATGATCGAGCGGCAGTTTGAGTTCGGTAATACGCAGCATGGTGGTTCCGTGGTTGGTGTTTATTCAACAAGCTGCGTATTGTAAGAGTTTGCGCCGCGCTTGGGGAGTCAAAGCCGCCCAGCGCAATGGGTAAAAATCAATCTTTGGCGAGCTCAACGCGATTGCGCCCGGCATTTTTGGCCTCGTACAAGGCGGCGTCAGCCGCTTCGAGTGCCTTAGCAAAACCAGCCTCACCAATGATGGCGACACCAAAACTGGCGGTGAGCTCAATTTTGGCTGGCCAGCGGCTTTCTTCAATGGTTTGGCGTAAATTTTCGGCAGTCTGATACGCTTGTTGCAGCTTGGTATTGGGCAAAAAGAGTACAAATTCCTCACCACCCCAGCGCACGACATAATCACCGTGCCGCACATTGCTACTGAGTGTTTTGGCAAATTTCACCAACACCTCATCACCCACGCCATGCCCATAAGTATCGTTGACGGCTTTGAAATGGTCGATATCGCAAATAATCATCGCTAAAGGGGAGAATTCGCTGGCATTGGCCATTTCACGAGCAATATCATTGCGAATCCCGGCGCGATTGCGCACTTGTGTTAGCGGATCAATTTTGGCTTGATCGGTGATGCGTTGTTTTTCTTCCTTCAGCGAGGCGTTGGCAGCGACTAATTGCGATGCTTCGGTGCGGATTTGATCCAGCCGAGTATGTAGCTGATATAGTACTTTGGCCAACACGCCTAGCGCCAATAAGCCCCATAGCAGCAAAATGGTAATGAGTAAGTCTTCGCGCTGAATCACTTTGCCTTCAAAGACTACATAGTCGATATCAATGGTGTGCGTACCTGCTTCTTTGTTGCCGCCAGTCGAGATGATCATCAGCGGCACATTGCTGAGATCAACGCCGAAGTGCTCAAGTGGAATGTTTTTATCTGCCAGCCACCACGATGCGACGTTAAATTTACTCAATGGCAATTGCATCTCAACGCCGTCTTCGACAATAAACTGAATCTCGTTCAATTTCCACGATGTACTTTCTTGGGGCGTGCTATACGCTGGATTGAAATTGCGTAAAAACAAACGAACCCGGTGTCGGCCCGGGCCTTTGTAACTCATTTTCATGCGGATGGTGTCAAAGCTACGCAGATCAATCCCTAGCGGCGGTTTGCGCAATTGGATGCCCACTTCGCAATACGGCCATTCGTATTTATCGCTCATTTGGCATTTCAGCTGAATGGCATCCTTGCTTTTTATGAGGGAGGCTATCGAGCCGCCGCCGTCGAGCCTATCGTCGGCGATTTTGAAAGGCAAAGCGGAATTCGCATCAATTCGTAGTGATTTATTCATGCCAAAGTGCTGCCAAGCCAGTAAAAAAATACTGAGCACAAACAGCATCGTAATCAGGCCAGATAAACCAATCCGTCGAATCATGATTTTCTCTTTTGATTCAATGCCTTCATGCTGGCAGTTCAAGCGCTGAATATCAACCTTTGCGATTGTGGAAAAAGCGCCGCATTTTTGCATTGCAATGCAGCAAATTGGCCCGCGCGGCCTAAACTAAAAGAAATATTGCTGAGGTTGTCTTATGAATGCGCCGCTTGCTCTCACCGATCTCGAACTCAGTCATTCCATCGCACAAGCCTTGTTGCAAGGCTTTAATCATCACTATGAATTATTTCGCGGCGCGAGTCGGGCTGCGCAGGCCAATTTTGAGGCGGGCGATATTCATGCTCAGCAAAATCTAGTGCGCGATCGCATTGCGTTTTACGATTTGCGCGTGCTCGAATGCGTGCAGCGCTTGAAAGACGAATTTAACGCTGAAGCTTTGCCTGATGCCGTCTGGCAAAAGGTGAAGCAGCAATACATCGGTCTGTTGATCAATCATCAACAGATGGAGCTGGCCGAGACGTTTTTTAATTCGGTGTGCTGCCGGATTTTGCATCGCACCTATTTTCACAATGATTTTATTTTTTACCGTCCAGCGGTTTCCACCGAATACATCGAAGCCGATGGCCCAGCGTTTCGCACTTATTACCCCAATGAGCAAGGCTTAGCCGCGACGGTTGAGCAGATCATTGCCGATTTTGGTTTTAATTTGCCATTTCGCAATCTGCCGCGTGATATCAAACGCATTCTGATTGCGCTACGCCGTCATTTGGGTAAAACCCCAAAAACTAAGTTCAATAGCTATATTCAGGTGCTCGCGTCGCCGTTTTATCGCAATAAGGCGGCGTATTTGATTGGCGAGGCGCATTACGGGCGCAAAAAAATCCCGTTTACACTGCCGGTGTGCCGCACCGAGCAAGGGCAGTTATATATTGATGCCGCGCTGTTTAAAGCGGTGCATATCCGGCATCTGTTTTCGCTGTCGCGGGCATATTTTTTGGTCGATATGGCCGTGCCGTCAGCGTATGTGCAGTTTTTGCACGATATGTTGCCGAACAAACCGCGCGCCGAGTTGTATACGATGCTGGGCTTGGGCAAACAAGGTAAAACGATGTTTTACCGCGAGCTATTTCATCATCTGCGGCATTCATCCGATCAGTTTGTGTTTGCGCCCGGTACCAAGGGCATGGTGATGAGCGTGTTTACGCTGCCCTCGTTTCCGTATGTGTTCAAAATCATCAAGGACGTGTTTGCGCCGCCCAAAGAGGTCGATCACGCTACGGTGCGCGCGAAATATCTGCTGGTGAAGCAGCATGATCGGGTTGGGCGCATGGCCGATTCCCTAGAGTTTTCCGATGTGGCGCTGCCTAAAGAACGCTTTGCCGAAGAGGTATTGGCCGAGCTGCGCGAATTAGCGCCCAATGCGATTGAGGAAGATGGCGACAATATCGTGATTCGGCATTTGTTTATTGAGTGCCGCATGAAGCCGCTCAATTTATATATTCAAAACCGCCAAGGCGCGGCGGTGGAAGGCGTGATTCGCGATTATGGCAATGCGCTGCGCGAGCTGGCGATTGCCAATATTTTCCCCGGCGATATGTTGTTCAAAAACTTTGGTGTCACGCACGCAGGGCGCGTGGTGTTTTACGATTACGATGAAATCGAATACATGACCGACTGCGATTTTCGCCGTATTCCGCCACCGCCCTCGCCCGAGTTTGAAATGAGCGGCGAGACATGGTTTAGCGGCAATAAAAACGAAGTCTACCCCGAAGAATTTGGCAACTTTTTGCTCACACGCCCTGATGTGCGCGCTGCGTTTAATAAGTATCACGCCGATTTACTCACACCCAAGTTTTGGCAAGACTGCAAGGCGCGGATTAAGGCTGGTTTGGTGGAAGACTTTTATCCCTACCCGCAGTCGCTGCGTTTTTATCGCTGATTCATGGGTATGTTCATGTACGCCTTTTTTGGGTTGATCTTTGGGTCGATACTATGGCTGGTATTTGTGATGGTTTATCCCGTATATCAGCTTGGTATTTGTCGGGCTGCGCCAGAGGGATAAATCAGTCATAATCGCGCCTTTGTTTTAGTGGTGTTTAGAGTTGCGCGTGCAGTGGTCTAAGTCTTTGTTCCTACGTTGGTTTCCGTATATTGCGATTCCACTCCTGTTGATCGCTGGCCGTTATTTGGTCGACGGCCATTGGAATTTGCCGCGAATTGGTTTTTCGGCGCTGTTGTTTTTCTTTTTTGCGATGGTGCTCAATCGCTGGGCCTCGGTATGGGCGGCGCTGGCGCTTGAGGCCTTGCTGTTCAATATTAGTTACGTCAAAAACAAAGCCACCGGCGAGCCTTTGCTCGGACGCGACTTATTCGAGGTCGGCCAAGGTTTGGCGCTGACATCCTACATCGACACAGACATCGTCATGAGTGCCATCAGTTTGCTGGCCGCCTTAGGCGTCGGGCTTTGGTATCGCCCGCGCTTTAAAGCCAAGCGCGTTGCGCCCGGTTTAATGCTGTGTGGCATTGTCGGCATTCAATTCGATAGCACGGGCCATTATTCGGCCGAGTCGCAGCGCGTGCTGAGTAAAACGCTAAAAACCAATTATGTGTTTTACAACTTCCGCGAAAACGTCAAACAAAACGGAATTTTGGGGCATTTGGTGCTCAGCGCCGAAAGCATTCACGTGCCGAAGGAAGGCAAACACGACTTTTACGCGCGCCAATTGCCGAACCAAATTGTTGAAACTAGCCCCGATATTGTCGTTGTGATGTGCGAATCGTGCTATTCCAGCAAAGACGGTAAGCTGACCACGGCGATGGATAAGCTTAAAGACGCCGGTTTTGCCGCGACGCGCACCATTAGCCCGGTGTACGGCGGCGGCACGGCCGATGCCGAGTTTGAAGCCTTAACGGGTTTATCTTCGTTTGCCTTGCCTGGCATCGATTTTCAGAATTTCTCTGATCGCTATAACGAGCACAGCGCCACTTTGGTCAGTGAGCTAAAAAATGCCGGTTATCTAACGACCGGAATGCATAACTATCATGGTAATTTTTATAAACGTAATCACGTTTACCCCAAATTTGGCTTTGAGCAAACGCGCTTTGTCGACAAGATGAAGTGGAATCGCAAACAGGGCTGGCCAAAAGATAGTGCGATGTACGATGTGGCACTGGCGCAATATAAAGCGGCCCCGAAAGAGCAAAAGCAAATGATGTTCTTGGTGACCGTCTCGACGCATGGCCCATTTATTCCGAATAATGACGCCGGAATCAGCCAGTATCAGCAGCGCTTGAGCCTGGCGGTGGATGATTTATTGGCGTTTAACCAGCAGCTAGAGTTGGCCGCCAAGCAGCGTGGGCGTGAATTGATGGTGGTGGTGTTTGGTGACCATAAACCGGCGTTAAACAAAGAGTTTGTAAAGTCGGGCGTATTGCCGGCGACTTTGTTTGAGTTGGACCCTAAAGGCGATATTGCCTTTAAAAACCAGTTGAACGGCCATGAGCAACGTTTACGCGGCGATGTGCCTTTGTATATTCGGATGAGTAAGATCGGCGCGGCGGAAGCCGTGGCGCAGCAAATGAATCAAAAGCCGCTGTTCTGTTTGCCGGCGCAAATTTCCCGCCAAACCGAGCATTTAAGCCCATTTTTTAACGCGGTGGCCGCGCGCTGCGAGCGTAATGAAGACTTCTATACGCAGGGCTTGTGGTGGCGCAATGTGTTCCCAGAGGCCCTGTACGCCGAACGACTGTTTGCCAAAAATTAAGGGACAACGCCTTGCGGCGATGTCCCTTCGGTGTGGTGCTGGTGCGTAATCGTCTGCGCGCTTGCGCTGCGATGCTTTAGTCTTTCAGGCCTTGCAGTGCTTCGATGCTAGGCACAAAGAATGCGGCGCCAGTGACCGCACGGCTAAAGTTCAGTAAATGGTCGACACGGCCATCGGTGGTCGGCGAAATCATCCGCGCCAACATTTTTTCAAACGTATCCGGCGTTTTGCAGTACGACGTGAAATACAGCCCTTTATCGCCGCTGGGTGTGCCATATGGCAAGGATTGACGCAAAATCTGCAATTCCTCGCCTTCTTCTTCGATCACCACGCGGCTGATGTGCGCGGTTTGAGGCCGGTCTTCATCGGGTAATTCCTCGTCGCTGTCTTTGGTGCGGCCGATAATGGCTTCTTGCTGTTTCACCGGCAATTTATTCCAGTTGTCCATGCGGTGCACATAGCGCTGAATATGCAGATAACTGCCGCCCGCCCATTTAGCATCTTCGACGCCGACCAGCGCAACGGCGGCGCGTTCGTCATCTTGCGGGTTTTCGGTACCGTCAACAAAGCCTGTCAGGTCGCGTTGGTCGCGATAGCGAAAGCCGTGAATGGTTTCGATTGCGTCAAACCATTCATTCATTGTTTGGGTAAATTGATCCGCACAGTCGTACAGCACGTCGTAGCGCTCGGCGCGCAGATGCAAAATCATATCGCATTGTGTCGATGGCGCTGGGTGAATTGCGCCGCTAATGCGTGGAAAAGCGCGCAAATGCGCTGGTTTTTCCAGACCATAAATTTCTGGCCACAGATCAGCGCCAAAACCCAGCGTGGCCGAAAATTGCGCATCGGGATTGGCTTGCGCCAATTGCGCGACCAAGTCTGGCCATTGTGCGAGTTTTTGTTTACAGCTGTGATCGGCGCGGCGACCTAGACGGCGGCGAAACAGCATAAACAAACCGTTGCTTGATGCCGCAGGCAAAATGCCGCTCTGTGGAGTATTCATATTGATTTCCCAATCGAAAATGCAGGCTGATTCGGCTTGTTCGCGAAGTCCCATATTTGAGGCAACCATAGTTCAAATCCGATGAAGCTATGATTTCCACCTTGCTCTATGGTTTGCAGGCATCCTTGGTAATAGTCTACCGCGGCACGATAATCCAATACTTCATCATCGGTTTGCGATAATAACCAATAGCGTTCTAGCTGTGTAGGTTTGCGTTCAAATTCGCGTAACTCTATGGCGAAAGATTCGTCGATATGATGAATCTCGCCGGTTTGGTAGTTTTGTTGTGGCCCTAAATACTGATTAATCAGCGCATACGGCTTCACAGCTGGATTAATTAGCACGGCGCGCCCGCCAAATTCTTCCACCGCCCAGGTCGCGAAAAAGCCGCCGAGCGAGCTACCGACGACGCAAAAATCACCATTCAGTGGCGCGATCAACTGCTGTAACAGCTCAATCGCTTGGCGGGGATGCATCGGGATTTGCGGGCAAATTAGGCGATCAGACAAGCCTTGCTCAGCCATCCAGTTGATGGTTTGCTGCGCTTTATCTGAGAGCGGGCTGGATAAAAAGCCGTGCAAATACACCAAGGTCGTCATGGAGTGAGTACCGTTGCACCGGTGGTTTTGCGCGCCGCTAAATCCAGATGCGCTTGGGCTGCATCGCTGAGTGCATAGCGCTGGCCGATATCAGGCTTCACACGTCCCGTTAGTAGCGCATCCCAGTAATCATTGGCGCAGGCGAGCAGGCTGCTCCGCGTTGCCGTGTAATGCCCTAGCGTGGGTCGTGTGACAAACAGCGAGCCTTTGCTGGCCAAAATCCCTAAATTGAACGCCTCCACCGCGCCCGAGGCATTGCCAAAGCTGACCATCAGCCCGCGCGGCGCTAGGCAATCGAGTGAAGGCAGGAACGTAACTGCTCCCACGCCGTCGTACACCACGGGTACGCCTTGGCCTTGCGTGATCTCGCGAACTTGGGCCACCCAGCTCGCGTCGTTGTAATCGAGCACCCAATCGCACCAAGTTTGCGCCAGCACTTGTTTGGCGGCGCCGCCAACGGTGCCGATCACTTTGACGCCCAAGCTTTGCGCCCATTGGCACACAATCTGACCCACGCCACCGGCCGCCGCGTGGACCAAAATCGTTTGGCCGGCTTGCACGGGGAAGGTTTGTTTGAGCAAATACTGCGCCGTCATGCCGCGCAATAAAGTTGCCGCTGCAATATCGTCAGGTATTTGGTCGGGAACAAGCACCAGTTTGGCTTCTGGCATGATACGGTGCGTTGTATAGGCGCCAACTGTGCCGCCCGCGTAGGCGACCCGATCGCCCACCTTGAATTCGCTGACACCCGCACCTATTGCCTCGATGACACCGCACGCTTCCATCCCTAGGCTACTTGGTAGGCTTAAGGGATAGAGGCCAGAACGATGATAGGTATCGATGAAATTGACGCCGATTGCTGTTTGCCGCAGCAGTACTTCTCCCTCAGCTGCTGCGGGTATTGGCGTTTGGCGCACTTGCATTTGTTGCACATCGCCGTGCTGTTCAATGATGATTTGAGTCGCTTGCGTGCGCGTCATGCTGATCTTCCATGGCTAGATGACTTGAGAATAGACATTTTGCGCCGCTCTGCCGAGCTTGTCTGGCTAAATGTCGAATGATGCTTTGGTAATTTTTCCGTTCGGTGAATTTTCTCGAGTTTTTTAGAGGTATGTCATGCTGCACTGCACGTGGATTGTTTATAGTAGCGGCATATATTGCTTAACGAAGTAGGACTTTCATCATGCAAACCTTTTTTATTGCGCCAACCCGCCACAATGTCGGCCTGACCTCGGTGACTTTGGGCGTGGTGCGCTGCTTGCAAAACCAAAGCTTGAAAGTAGGGTTTGTCAAACCAGTCGCGCAAGACCAAACCGCGAGTGAAATTGAGCGTTCAAGCCATTTTGCGCGTCGCATTTGCCAGCTTGATGTGCCCGATGCCTTGCCTGCCAATTACGCGATTGAGCAAGTATCAATCGACGAAACCGACGATTTGCTCGAAGAAATCGTGACGATGAGTATGTCTGCGGGAGAAGACGCGGATATTTTAATTGTTGAAGGCTTGCATCCAGATCCTGCCAATCCATTTACCACGCAATTGAATACCCAGATGGCTTTGGGTTTGCAGGCGACGGTGATTTTGGTGACCGATGCCAGCGCCGGCAATGTGGCTGAAGAGGTTAAAGTAGCGGCGCGCCAATTTCGCAACGAAGGTGTACAAGTTGGCGGCGTGATTTTTAATAAAGCACCGGTCAACTTTGATCTGGATGCGATGAAAGACGAAATCGGCGATTTGCCAATCTGGGGTGCGATTGAGTTTGACCCGCACTTACTCGCTCCGCGCACCTTGGATGTGGCGTTGCACTTAGATGCCGAAATCGTTGTAAAAGGTGAGCTGACCAAGCGCCGTGTAACCGATACCGTGGTGGCCGCGCGTGCAGTGCCCGAAGTCATTCGTCGTTTGCAACCCGGGGCTTTGATCGTCAGCTCAGGTGACCGTGATGATGTGATTTTGGCGACGGCCTTGGCCGCCAGCAATGGCGTGCAGTTGGCTGGGTTGGTGCTGACACATAACACTGAAATGGACGCAACAGTACGTGACTTCACGCAATTGGCTTTCCACACTGGGATTCCAGTGCTGCGCACCGACGGCGATAGCTTTAGAACCGCATTGGCGATTAGCCAAGTGCCGACCGCTGTGCCCGCCGATGACAAAGATCGCATGACACGTGTGATGAATGCCGTTGCCGAGCAATTGGACGTCGAAGCGCTGATGGTTGGCGTGAACACCAAAGGCGTGCATCACCTTAGCCCGCCAGCTTTCCGTTACCAGCTGATCCAAAAAGCGCGCGCAGCGAATAAACGCATTGTGTTGCCAGAAGGTGAAGAGCCACGCACGATTTGCGCTGCGATTGTGTGTGAAGAAAAAGGCATTGCGCAATGTATCTTGCTCGGTAAACGCGCAACGATTGAGGCTGTTGCTGCAACGCAAGGCGTGAAAATCCCGCCTAGTTTGCAGATTTTGGATCCAGAAGAAATCCGCGCACGCTATGTCGCACCGATGGTTGAGCTGCGTAAATCTAAAGGCTTGACCGAAATTCAGGCGCTGCGCCAGCTCGAAGACAATGTCGTGCTCGGCACGATGATGTTGGCGATTGATGAAGTGGATGGTCTGGTTTCTGGTGCAATTCACACTACTGCCAACACCATTCGTCCAGCGCTACAGTTGATCAAAACCGCGCCAGGCTCGTCGATTGTATCGTCTGTGTTCTTTATGCTGATGCCGGAACAAGTGTTGGTGTACGGCGATTGCGCGGTGAATCCAAACCCAAGTGCCGAGCAACTGGCCGAGATCGCCGCACAAAGTGCGTACTCAGCCAAAGCCTTTGGCATCGACCCGAAAGTAGCGATGATCAGCTACTCAACCGGGCAATCGGGCACCGGTGCCGATGTGGATAAAGTGCGCACTGCGACCGAAATCGCCAAAGCGCGTAATCCGCAACTGACGATCGACGGCCCATTGCAATACGACGCGGCATCGGTACTTGAAGTCGGCAAGCAAAAAGCCCCGGGCAGCTTAGTCGCAGGGCAGGCCACGGTGTTTGTGTTCCCAGACCTGAATACCGGCAATACCACGTACAAAGCCGTTCAGCGCAGCGCCAACGTGGTCAGCGTCGGCCCGATGTTGCAGGGCTTGCGCAAACCGGTCAATGATTTGTCGCGCGGTGCTTTGGTGGATGATATTGTCTTTACCATTGCCTTGACGGCGATTCAAGCGGTTGAGATGGTCTAAGGGTATTGCCGTAGAGTAAGCATATTGATTGCCTTTTATGGCAATACATTGTGATGTATGTAAAAAGAGCTGGCAGATGCCAGCTCTTTTTTTGCCGAAAATCTTGCTGAAATTAAACGCGATAGCGTGAAATCGCCTGATCCAATTCACGGCCCAATTGATTAAGACGTCCGCTTTCGCTAGCCGTACTGGCCGCCGCTGCGCTACTTTCTTCCGACATTTGCGCTACCCGTTCCACTTGCTGCGCCATCGTGGCGCTAGCAGCGCTTTGTTCGCGCATCGCAGTTGAAATTTCGCTCACTTGGTGCACGACGGAGTCGGCACTTTGACGAATATCGCGGATTGAATTGCTGGCTTCCTGCGCTTTGGCGACGCCATCATCGACTTGGCGCACTGTCTGTTGCATGGTTTGTACGGTGCTATTGGCCTCGTTCTGGATCGCAGCCACGGTGCTGATAATTTCCTGCGTCGAGCTGGCGGTTCGCTCGGCTAATTTGCGTACTTCATCGGCCACCACCGCAAATCCACGGCCCAAATCACCGGCACGCGCCGCTTCAATTGCGGCATTGAGCGCGAGCAGATTGGTTTGATCAGCGATGTCTTTAATTACATTCACCACTGCGTTAATCGTGGCGGTGCGCTCTTTTAATGAATCAATTTGTGTTGCTGAAGCGCGCACCTGATCGGCGATTTGATTAATGCTAGCAATCGTATTTTCAATCACCGAGCCGCCCGTAGCGGCCAAGCGACCTGCCTCGCGGGCGGTGTGATCACATTCTTGCGCGCGATCGGCCACGTGCGAAATACTCACCGTCACTTGCTCAATCCCCGCAGCCATCGCGGACGCCGATTCACTTACGGCATTGGAGGTCTGCGACATTTCATGGCTAGTGGTCGACAGGCTATTGACCGAAGTAGTGACATTTTGGCCAACGCGATTCACCACTTTCATGCTTTCTTGTAAGGAATCGAGTAAATCATTGAGTGATGCAACCGAGGCGCCAATTTCATCTTTCTTATAGACCTTTAGGCGTTGAGTAAAGTTGAAGTTAGTACCTAGCTCTTTCATGAATTTTTGCATTTCATCTAATGGCTTGGTAATGCCTCGCGTAATGATGAGCGCAGCAGCTACGCCAACAACGATGGCGAAAATTGTTAATCCAATTAAGGTGTTTTGAGTTTGAAGGGCACTCTGCTCGGTTTCTTTGACTTGCTGGTCATTATTTTCTTTTTGTGCATTCGCTAATGCTCGCAATTCAACATTCAAAGCAGCCATCAAAGCTGAGGATTGATCGAGTGTCTTTTTTGTTTCCGGGTCACTCACTAAGCCTAATTCAATGGTTTTATCTGCTGCGGCAAAGGCGGGGGGTTGAGCTGCGAGGACTTTTGCTAACAATGAACGATTTGCATCTGAGGCTGGGAATTCTTTGTCATCAAATAATTTTTGAAGCTTAGAAATATTTTCTAAAAACAGGCCTCGCGCAGCCATATATTTTTCTTTAACTTTGGCTTTCGCTTCCGGTGTTTCTTCTAATACCATTTGCCGGTATTGAATCCGCATTTCTTGTACCTTATCAATCAAGATACTGGCCGTTTGCATTTGCGCTGTATTGCTATACACAATCTCCCGCATATCGTCGTTCATATTATGAATGCTGCGGAGTGCGAAAATATCGCTAAGCACCACGAACAGCAGCAAAATTGAAAAGCCAATGGTGAGGCGATGGGCAACTGAAAAGTTCATGATTTTCCCCGGCAAGTAAAAACACCTAATTCGTGGTGTGTACGTCGCTTTAGCATAGGATATCTTGAGGCACTTACAAGCTTAGCTCTTGCCTGCGGGTAAAGTATTTTCGCCTCGTTCCACCCCATTTTGTTGAAGGAATACAGACACTCTGCCGCGATAAGCCCGTATATTTGAATACCCTGATAAAGAGTATGGTTAAATATTGTTAATGTTTGGCCTTTCAATCTGAGGGTGGTATGAAAATTTCCAGTAAGATTTGGTCTTTGGTGGCTGTCGCAGCTGTTGCGATTGTCTTGCAGGCGGGGATCACGTATTACAAATCAAATCATGTCAAAGCGGATGCTGATTATCTAACTCAGCACATCGTACCTAGCTTGGTGGTGCTCAATGATTTAGAGCATAGCTTTGCGCAAGCTCGCTATGCGGTGCTATTTCATATTGCGCAGACTGATGCCGCGGGCAAACAGCAGGTGGCGACCCAATTTGCTGGGCATTTGCAAAAACTCGATCAAGCCGTGGCGCAATATGAGGCCAAAGTATCAGATGAAGCCGAGCGGACCAATTTGGCGGCGCTGAAACAAGAGCTGGATGCGTGGCGTCCTTTGACTACCAAGGTGTTAGAGGTGTCAGATAGTCTTGATGCCACTTTCGCAACGCAGCTCATTCGAGAAAAATGTGCCCCGCAAGCCGAACGGGTATATCAAGCGCTGGCCAAGCTGGAAGAATATAAAAAGCAGGCCACAGCCCAAGCTGAGCAAACAGCGGCTCAAGATATTGCCAGCTTAATTACCAGCTTGCTGCTGGTTGGCTCGGCTTTGTTGCTGGTGATTGTGATTTTGGGTTTGCTGATCGTACGCAGTGTGCGCGTGCCTTTAGGGCAATTACAGCAATTTTTGCAGCAATTATCACAGGATCACGATTTTACCCGCCGCTTGAACGACCAAAGCCCCGATGAGATTGGTGCTTCGCTGCGCTCACTCAATCGCGTGCTCGATGCTATGCAACATAGCTTGCAGCAGCTGAGCCGTGTGGGGCGCGAGGTATCGGGGTCGGTCAATAGCCTGTCCACCACCAGCCATGAAATGTCACAGACCTCAAATGCCGTTAGTGAATCGGCTTCCGCGATGGCTGCGGGGATTGAGCAAGTGACGGTGAGTATTTCGCACGTGGCCGATCGGGCGCAAGAATGCGATTACACCGCTCGCGAAGCGGGCCGCTTGGCCGCAGCGGGCGGCTCTGTGATTGAAAATACGATTAGCAGCATTAATCAAATCGCCGATCAGGTTCGTACCTCAGCGGCACAAATTGATTCATTGAAAGAGCGTACCGCGACGATTAACGCAGTGGTGAATGTAATTAAAGACATCGCCGATCAAACCAATTTGCTGGCGCTGAATGCCGCAATTGAAGCGGCGCGTGCCGGTGATTTGGGGCGTGGATTTGCCGTGGTGGCCGATGAAGTGCGCAAATTGGCCGAGCGGACCGCCAGCTCGACGCAGGAAATTATCAGCACCGTGGCGGCGATTCAAAATGAAGCCAATAGCACGGTGAATAGTATGCAACTGACGGTGCGCCAAGTGGATGATGGCGTGGCGAAAGCGCAGCAGGCCAGTGGCGCGATTGCCGATATTCGTCGCAGTGCCGATAGTGTGGTTGAGCAAGTTAGCGAAATTTCAACTGCGATGCGTGAGCAAAGCGCGGCGAGTTCAGCCATGGCACAGCAAGTGGAGCGTGTGGCACAAATGTCGGAAGAAAGCAGCGCCGCCGCCGCCAGCACCGCGCAGGAAAGTGCACGGTTAGGTGAACTGGGCCGCACATTGGATCAATCTATTGCTGTGTATCGCGTTTAAGCTGACGCAATAAAAAACACCGTTGTCGCAGCAGGCGATAACGGTGTTTTTGTATGTATATGGCTGTGGCTTAGGCTGGATATTGCTTTGCAGGCTATACCGCTTGCGCAACTTTGCTGCGACTTTTGCGCACGGGTTTAAATTGGGCATGTAATTGCTCGACGCGCGCGCTGAGTTCACTGGCATCAACAGGGCTATTTTCTGCCAATTGGGCATACACTTTAAAGCCGCGATTCAGCGCAGCCGCACTGCCAAACAGCTTGGGCAAGCTTTGCTGGGCTTCTTCACGCAATTGCCAAACCAGCAGCGATTGTTGCTGCACGATATCCCATAATTGCGTAGGGCTTAGCTGGGCGATTTCTGTTTGTTGCTGTAGCCATTCAAGCGCAAACTGGCGACGGCTGATCGAGATATTGTTCGGATCTTGTAACAATAGGCCCAGACGAATCAGCCCCTCGGCGTAGCCGCCTTGTTCCAATTGCTCGGCAAGCTGAGCGCGATCAATGAGCGCTTGCGGTTTTGCTATCAGATCTTGCCGATGTTCTTCGCCAACGCCAGCTAAAGTCAGCGCGCCGTAGCTCAGCATAAACGTACTTTCTGCGCTGATATCGCGCAGTTGGCCGACAAAATCCAAACTCGCCGCCATTTGTGCGCTGAGATTGCGTTCGAGCTGACGCCAAGGATTGTGCTCGTCGGTTGCTAGTCTGTGCGCGCGCGCAGGTTCTGCCCAATAGCGATTAAGATTGGCCAGCGGATTGAGGCTAGACCAGCCCCAGCGCTGCCAGCGTAGCGGATGAAACGCGCGCGATAAACCGGCTTGGATATCGTTGCTCAAGGGCTGAACATAAGGGCGAATGTAATGCTGATACGCTTGCGAATTAATCTCGGAAACGCGCTCAACAGCGGCGAATAAGGCTTCTTCCTGACGGCCAAAGCGTTGGGCTTGGCGCAATTCTTCAACTTGGCGTTCATGCAACTCGGCACGCCATTGCTTGCTGCCATCGGCTTCTTGTTCTTCTTGAATGTGTAATTGGTATAGCCCGGGCGATAGCGATTCGATCACGCTCATTAATTCAACGATCTGGCGATGTTCTTTTTTGGCAACCCCGGCGCTAACGAAAATCCCCAAATGGCCGATGCTTTCATGCACCAAGCCCACGACGACTTGGCCAGCGGCTTTGAGCGCGTCGGTGCTGGGGTAGAGATCCAAAATCCAGTTAAATGCCTGTTGCGGTGGCGTGATATTGTCGCCTAGCGAAGCAAAAATCACGATGGGCGCGTGAATGGCACTCAGATCATAAAAGCCTTTTTTGCCTTTGGCCTTGCCTTCGACCAGATTGTTGCCAATGAACAGGTTGTCGACGATCCAGCGGATTTCTTCTTCATTCATCAAGTAATTGGCACCCCACCAGCGCTCAAAATCCAAAAAGCGCGGCGCTTCGGTATCGACGTTCTCGTACAGGTGATACATCTTGCCAACGAGCGTATTGCCCAAATCAAGGTTTTCAAAATTGCTGACCAGATGCGCACCGTCAAAGAGACCATTGCCTAAATCGGAGGCCAAAAGCGCGCTCCAACTACCGCCAAGTAGGCCACCAGAATAGCGCATCGGGTTATTGTCGTTGCCCGCCCAGTAGGAAACAGGCGCGCCATTGCTGACCACGGCACCGACCAATTCGGATGAGACCGAGGCCAGTAGCAGCGCGGCCCAGCCGCCTTGGCAATTACCGATCAATACAGGTTTGGGCGCTTGCGGATGCTCGTCGTTAACAAAGCGCAAAAATGCTTGTTGGGCGGTGGTGACGTCGGCCAAGGTTTGGCCCGCTTCAGGATGCGGGAAGAAAATAAACGCATACACCGGATGGCCCGCCTGCAGCGCCACGCCGATTTCTGAATCTTGTTTAAAGCCCCCAATCCCGGGGCCGTGGCCGGCGCGTGGATCGATAATCAGATAGGGTCGTTGATTCGAATCGATGGCAGGAAATCCCGCAGGTGGGGTGATTTTGGCCAAAGCGTAATTGACGGGGCGAGCAAATTGGCGCGCATCAACGACGATTTCGTAAGCAAATTTCAATACTGGCGGTTTGCCTGCTGCCTCGTGTTGCAAAAATTGGTCACCGCGCTCACGCAATACATCCCAAAACAGGGCTTGGCGTTGCAGGGTATCTTGCCAGTAGGCTAGGCCCGATTGCCACCATTCGCTCGCTGGCGGAATAGGGAATGGTTTAATCTGTTGCAAACGCTCATCGATCGCCTTGCCCAGATTGGCTTGAAACAGTCGACTTACCTTCTCATTCAAACGGCCCCACTGCGCCGTTTTTTCCTGTAAATCCAGCATGTTGGCACCTTATTCGTTTGCAACGGAGATTTATTATTGCACTGCAACATTAAATTGCAAGTACCGATTGCTTAATACGAATAAAATGAAACACGTCAGGCTGTTGTCAAACTCATGCCGAAGTGTTAATGGAAATGCTGCGCGCCGCTTGATCGGCTGAATAAGATGTGGGGGTGGGTTTGGTCGAAGGTTTGTCGGCTTCACCCGCTTGTTGCTGCGCATAGGCGGCAATGGCCGCCGTAGTTTGACGCTTTTGCACCATTTTCACCGTGTCGAGCATTTGCTCAGTGGATACGCTATTGCTAGAGCTGGTGCTATCCGCGTTGTAAAAGTCTTTGGCGTTCTTGGCGCTTTGTGTGTAGGTATCAAACAGCTGCTGCGCTTGTTTTGAGATATACACTTGCTCGGCAACAGGTTTGAGCTGTTGCAGCGTGTCTTTTCGCTGTTCCTGTACTTGGCCCTGCAACTCACGCGCAGTGCTGATGGTGTTTACTGATTGCGTTGAACCGACATTCATCATGATTCTCCTGCCTACGTCTTCTCTCTTTATGAGTTCTGGCTTGGGCGAAGTAAACTGCATTTTTCTGCAAGACAGACTAATGGTTGAGTTTGCTACTGCGCGCTATTTTCTAGAAATAAACTCTCTATATGTATAGCCATGTAACCAATATCAATATTGGCCTATGGCAACATACCCATTAGCCGGTAATTGCAATTCGTGTGCCGCTAGCTTGCTGATGCTCTAGCTCGCGATACGCTTGCAGCCGTGCTTGATTCCGTTTGGCAGGCTCGATTTCTGCGTAAGTTAAAGGCGTTGGCAAGGCTTGCGGGTAATAGTCAAATAGCTCATCGCGCAGCGCTAAACTTTGTTCGAGTGCGGGTAAAAACGGGGTTTGCACGTCGCGGGGCTGAGTCTGCTGCAAATCTTCGCGCCACAGACCGTGGCTTTCGCTACTGCTGGTGCTGCGCGCGCCGCTGCTGGCGGGCTTGGTATTGATCTGGCTGTAACTGGGTGAGCTGATTTTAGCGATATACATGATCGTCACCCTTGTGGGGCTTTGATTAGATACAGCTATCTTAGCGCTGCGACTTTTGGTGCAAAATGAACAAGTTACGCAATCAAAAGGTAATTTTAGACGTTAAAAAAGCAGCGGTGCGCGAACACGGCTGCTTTTTATCATTGGTAATTAGCTTAAATACGGAAGCGATTAACTGCGGTTTGTAATTGTTCGGCCAAGCCAGTGAGCTGGGTCGCGGTGCTGGCCAAGTGCAGCACGGTATCGCCATTTTCTTCGGCCATTTGCGCCACTTGCTCCATGCGCGCTGCCAAATCTTGGCCGGCCAATTTTTGCTCGTTCAGCGAATGGCTAATTTGGTTGACTGCGGCCACCACTGATTCGGCATTGCCTTCGATTTCCTGCATCGCCAATGCGGCAGAATCGGAGCTCACCGTTGCATCCTTCACGCTTTGCACGCTTTGCCCCATATATTGGTTCACCGTTGCGCTACCTGTTTGGATGCGGCCTATCATCTCGCTGATTTCGTGCGCGGATTTAGTCGTGCGCTCGGCCAATTTGCGCACTTCATCGGCCACCACGGCAAAGCCACGCCCGGTTTCGCCTGCGCGCGCCGCTTCAATCGCGGCATTGAGTGCCAGCAAATTGGTCTGATCAGCCACGTCGCGAATCATCGTCGCCATTTTGCCAATTTCACCCACATCGCGCTCCAAATCGGCCATTTGTGCCGCCGATTGGCTTACGTGCTGGCCGACTGAGCTCATCTGAGACGAAGAATCTACGACAAAAGAGCCGCCCATTTGCGCAGTTTTGCCTGCGTTCTGGGCTTGATTGGCGGCGTCTTCCGCATTGTCGGCCACATGGTGGATGCTAACCGTTAATTGCTCTAGCGTTGCCGCCGCACCACTGGTGGCCGCCGATTGATTCTGCGCGCTGCTGGCGACTTCTTTGGCCGAATGTGCCAGGCCTTGCGCTGCGCGGCCTACTTCATTGGCGTTTTGCTGAATCAATTTGGCCATCTCTGCCAAGCTGGCGCGCATTTTTTCTAGTGATACCAGCAGGCGGCTCGGCTCGTCATTGCCGGTGATTGCGTCTTGTAGATTGGTGCGATCAGCTCTTAAATCGCCATCAGCAATGCGCTCAGCTTCACGCAAGGCGCGATTGAGTGGCGAGCTAATTGAATTGGCGATCAACACCGCCGCCGTTAAACCCAGCAACACTGCAATTAGACCACTGCCTATCATTAAATTGCGCACTTGCTCAAAGCTGGTATGGGTTTCGGCGGCCAGCGTGTTCATTTTGCCTTTTTGCGATTCCACCATGGTCTGCACCGCAGCCTGAAACGCTTTATAGGCTGGATCATATTGGGTTTGGATAAAGGCGGTTGCTTCAACGTCTTGATTGGTGCGAATCATCGTAAACAACTGCTCGTACTGCCCACTGATGACCGAACGCTTGGTTTCGATCTCGTTCAAAATGGCCTTACTCTCGGCGCTGGTGGCGTGGTCGTGTAGGTATTTCAAGCGGCTGCTGCTATCTGCTCGTAGCTGCATAATTTTGCTCAAGCTGTTTTCAATTGCCGCACTATCGCTATCCATAATGGCTTCGCGCAGCAGCATACCGATATCTAGTGTATTGGCGATAATGTGGTTTTGGTGTTCAATTTTTGGGTAGCGATCGGTGATCAATTGATCGGCCTTTTCGCCAGCGATGCCCAGCTCAAATAGCGTAAAACTGATCTGTAACACCATTAGGACTAGCAGGGTGCCGGTGAGGAAAAATAGCTTAGTACGGGTAGCAAAACGGGAAAGCATGGCAAAATCCTTACAACATACTTTGATACGTAGATAGGAATAATTCTCATCTGCGCGCTTGGGTAGCGCAGTATATGCAAATTGATTAAGCAGTGGTAGCAAAGTTCATTAGCATTTAATACATTTCTAATTTTTAACAAACATAGTCCGCTTTTTCGCCCATCTAGCCGCGCTTAGCCCGCCACCATTTGCGTGCTAAAATCGCCGTCTTTGCAGCGCAGACTGAATACTGGAATCACCATGACCCGCACCGAACACCTGAAGAAATTGCTCGCCGAAAAAATCATGATGCTCGACGGCGGCATGGGGACGATGATTCAGCAATACAAGCTGACCGAAGAACAATACCGCGGCGAGCGCTTTGCCGATTGGCATACCGATGTCAAAGGCAATAACGATTTGCTGGTGCTGACGCAGCCGCAAATCATTAGCGAAATCCACCAGCAATACCTCGACGCTGGCGCCGACATTATCGAAACCAACAGCTTTAACGCCACATCGATGGCGATGGCCGATTACGAAATGGAATCGCTGGTGTGGGAGATCAACCACGCCGCCGCCAAATTGGTGAAAGATTTGTGTGTGGCGCAAACGGCCAAAGACCCAAGCAAACCGCGCTTTTGTGCCGGTATTCTTGGCCCAACCAGCCGCACCGCGTCGATTTCGCCCGATGTGAACGACCCCGGCTACCGTAATGTGACGTTTGACGCGCTGGTGGAGGCTTACCTCGAATCGATCGACGGCCTCGTTAAAGGTGGTGCCGATATTCTGATGGTCGAGACGATTTTCGACACGCTGAACGCCAAAGCCGCCGTGTTCGCCATCAAGAAATACTTCGCGGATCGCCCAGAGCTGGAAGAACTGCCAGTGATGATCTCCGGCACGATTACCGATCAATCGGGCCGCACGCTCACCGGCCAGACCACCGAAGCGTTCTACAACTCGCTGCACCACGCCGACGCCGTGTCGTTCGGCCTAAACTGTGCGCTCGGC
The DNA here is from genome assembly GCA_041874755.1 of Chitinibacter sp. SCUT-21. Classification (NCBI taxonomy): domain Bacteria; kingdom Pseudomonadati; phylum Pseudomonadota; class Betaproteobacteria; order Neisseriales; family Chitinibacteraceae; genus Chitinibacter; species Chitinibacter sp. SCUT-21. Next base: position 1,929,356 of record CP102611.1, on the reverse strand, counting down.
CCTGATTTGCTGCGCCCGTATGTGGAAGAAATGAGCCGTATTTCCGACACCTATGTGTCGGTACACGCCAACGCCGGTCTACCCAATCCACTGGCGCCGACTGGCTATGATTTGCTGCCGGAAGACATGGCGCCGCAAGTGCGCGAATGGGCCGAAGCCGGTTTGGTCAATATCATCGGCGGCTGTTGCGGCACGACGCCAGCGCACATCGCGGCGATTTACGCGGCGGTCAAAGATTTGCCACCGCGCAAGCTGCCAGAAATCGAGCCTAAATGTCGCCTGTCTGGCCTAGAGCCGTTCAATATCGGCGATAAAGATTTGTTTGTGAACGTCGGCGAGCGTACCAACGTCACCGGCTCGAAAGCCTTTGCCCGCCTGATTTTAAATGGCGACTACCCAGCGGCGCTGGAAGTAGCGCGCCAGCAGGTAGAAAACGGCGCGCAGGTCATCGACATTAATATGGACGAGGGCATGCTCGATGCCCACAAGGCGATGGTGACCTTCCTGAACCTGATCGCCGCCGAGCCGGATATCAGCCGCGTGCCGATCATGATCGACTCATCGAAATGGGACGTCATCGAAGCCGGCCTGAAATGCGTGCAGGGCAAGTGCATCGTGAACTCGATCTCGATGAAAGAGGGCGTGGAAGCATTCAAACACCACGCGCGTTTGCTGAAAATGTACGGCGCTGCCGTCATTGTGATGGCGTTCGACGAAGTCGGTCAGGCCGACACCTACGCGCGTAAAGTCGAGATTTGCGAAAAATCGTACCGCATCCTCGTCGATGAAATCGGCTACAACCCGGCCGATATTATTTTCGACCCGAATATTTTCGCTGTGGCCACCGGTATTGAAGAGCATGCGCGTTACGGCCTCGACTTTATCGAAGCCACCGGCTGGATTAAGCAAAACCTGCCGCACGCCAAAATCAGCGGCGGCGTGTCGAACGTCTCGTTCTCTTTCCGTGGCAATAACAAGGTGCGCGAAGCGATCCACGCCGTGTTCCTATATCACGCGATTCAGCGCGGCATGACGATGGGGATTGTGAATGCTGGCGCACTGGAAAACTACGACGAAGTGCCGCACGAATTGCGCAACGCCATCGAACGCGTCGTGTTGATGGACGGTGCCGACCCAATGGCGGACACCGACGCGCTGATCGCGCTGGCCGAATCATTCCGTGGCGATGCGGCGCAAAAATCGGGTGAAGACCTGTCGTGGCGCACGCTGCCGCTGCAAGGCCGCATTACGCATTCGCTGGTGAAGGGCATTACCACCTACATCACCGAAGACACCGAAGAAGCCCGCCAGTCGGTCGAGCGCCCGATCCATGTGATCGAAGGCCACCTCATGAACGGCATGAACGTGGTTGGCGACTTGTTTGGCGCCGGCAAGATGTTCCTGCCGCAGGTGGTGAAATCCGCGCGCGTGATGAAAGCCGCCGTAGCGCACCTCGAGCCATTTATCGAAGCCGAAAAAATCGCCATGGGTCTGGCCGACGCGCCGGCCAAGGGCAAGATCATTATGGCGACGGTGAAGGGCGACGTGCACGACATCGGTAAAAACATCGTCGGCGTCGTGCTGCGCTGTAATAACTATCAGGTGTTTGACCTCGGCGTGATGGTGCCGTGCCAAACGATTCTGGATAAAGCCAAAGAAGTCGGTGCCGACATCATTGGCCTCTCCGGCCTGATTACCCCATCGCTGGAAGAAATGGCGCACGTCGCCAAAGAAATGCAGCGCCAGGGTTTTGATATCCCGCTGCTGATCGGCGGTGCTACGACGTCGAAAGTGCACACCGCGGTGAAAATCGAGCCGCACTACCAAAACGGCCAAGTGATTTACGTGGCCGACGCCAGCCGCGCCGTGGGCGTGTGCTCGAACTTGCTGTCGGACGACTTGAAAGCGCCATTCATTGCCGACGTCAAAGCCGAATACGCCAAAGCACGTGAGCTGTTTGAAAACAAAGATCGCACCAAGCTGATCAGCATTGATGAAGCGCGCGAATTTAAATTCAAACAAGATTGGGCGACGTATACGCCGAAAGCGCCTGCCTTTACTGGTGTGCGTGAATATACCCAATATGATTTAAACGAGCTGGTGCCTTATATCGACTGGACGCCGTTCTTCCAAAGCTGGGAGCTGTATGGCCGCTATCCAGCGATTTTGAACGACGAAGTCGTCGGCGAAGCCGCGCGCCCGTTGTTTGAAGACGCGCAAAAAATGCTCAAGCAAATCGTCGACGAGAAATGGCTCTCCGCCGCCGGCGTGATCGGCTTCTTCCCCGCCAATGCGGTCAACCACGACGACATCGAAATCCGCGACCCAGCCACCGGCGAAACCGCCATGCTGTGGCACAACCTGCGCCAGCAATTGCCGAAGGCCAAAACCGACGAGCGCAATGCGGCCGATGTGAAGCCCAACTGGTGTCTGGCCGACTTTGTCGCGCCGAAAGAAACCGGTATCACCGATTACATCGGCGCCTTTGCCGTCACCGCCGGCATCGGCATTGATGAGCACGTCAAACGCTTTGAAGACGCCAACGACGACTACAGTGCCATCTTGCTCAAATCACTGGCCGACCGTCTGGCCGAAGCCTTCGCCGAGCACATGCACTACCGCGTGCGCACCGAGCTTTGGGGCTACGCCGCGGGCGAATCGCTAAGCAACGACGAATTGGTCGACGAAAAATACGTCGGCATCCGTCCCGCCCCCGGCTACCCAGCCTGCCCGGATCACACCAGCAAGGTGGAGCTATTCAAACTGCTGAACGCGCCAAACATCGGCATGACGCTAACCGAAGGCTACGCGATGCTGCCCACCGCAGCAGTCAGCGGCTTCTACCTCGCGCACCCAGAGTCACGCTATTTTGGCGTGGGCAAGATCACCAAAGATCAGGTGGAGGATTATGCCCTGCGGCGTGGGGTATCGGTCGCTCAGGCGGAAAGAGATTTGGCGCCGAACTTGGGGTATGTGGCGTGATGCCTTGTTGGATGATGGTTGGGTAGTGATACCCATGTAAAAGGCCCCGCGGATGCGGGGCTTGATTCAATTGAAATTGTCGAGTTAACAAGAATTCTAAGAAATTAAAGTGCTAGCTTTTATATGCGATTATTTGAGACTAGGTTCCAGTAATGTGCGCCTAAAACAGTTAGTTTGCACGATTTAGAATTCATCGCAGCGTAGTACATGTGGTCTTCACCAACCGGAGTAACCAAGTTTATTCGGTTGAATTTTTGGAGAATGGCGAATTTTTCAGTGTTTTGGTCGTTTGGTTCATCTGAGTCTGGTTCAAAACTTGGATCCAGTTGGAGCTCAATGCCTGGGTCTTCAAATAGATCGACGATTTTCTTTAAATCTGAAAGCTGAATTGGAGGTTGTACCTTCCTTAATGTCGTAAAATTTTTTACATTTGTTTTAAATATTGGTCGTTGTTCCCATGGCCCTAAAGACTGATCAATATGTGCGTAAATACTTCCGGGCGTAATATCCCCGACCAAATTTGCAGAACCGCCACTTAAGGCATCAACTAGCAAATTAGTGAATACGCCAGAGCCATTTTTTTCTTGCGCATATTGTGTAGCACTTGATGCCGTTAAAATTGTTACTCCTTCAGCAAGCAGTGCGTAGTTTCCTGCCGCACTAGGGCTCCCTGCGATGCCAGAGTGACAGCTATCCAGAATTATTACCTTACTCTTTGCTGGAGAACTATTTGCTATGGTCAAGAGTTCATCTAGCGGAAGACCATCATCCCCATCTTCACACTCTGAGGTGATTAAGTAGCCGCCAGTGCTTTCAATATACCCATGACCTGCAAAGTAGAATAAAGCAATATCGCTGTCATCTTTAAATAGCTCGGTTATCTGGTTTTTTAACTCTTTGCGAGTTATTTTATTGATTTCGTTAGTGGCGGTTATCAATTTTATCCCGAAATTGACCGAGCCATCCCCATGCCTTTCTAGAATGCTTTTAACCGAATAGGCATCGTTGACGCAGCCAAATAGGTTAGATATTGAGTCGTAGTAATCTATGCCTATAATTAAAGCTTTGCGCATTAACCCAGCTCCTTGATTGCATCAACTATTGACTTTCCTTGCCATTTTACGATTTTGTGAGCCGCATTTTTGACTACGCTTGAAGTTCTTTCGGCCGCCCATGGCTCAATAGCAATTATTGATTTATTGAAACGCTGAGCAATTTCAATTTCTTTATTGATCCAGTTGCTATAGGTTGCATATACCCCTGCCAAGATCAAAATGCAGCTTGTTCCTTTCATTTTTGCTTCAATTGCGGCATAGAGCTCTTCATCGGTTCCATTGGTATGAATTGGATCACTCTTACGAACTGAGTGATCATAAAATGACAGACCTTGTTCTTTAATTAATTCAATGACCCTTTGGTAGTTCTTGTCGTAGCTCCATGAGTGGCTAATAAAGAGACGATATGTTTTTTCCATGTAATTTTTCCTTTTGAAATATTTTTGATGCGGTATTGGTAATAAATGAAAATAGGTCCTGGTTTTAAAATTTATCTTGATGGGCGAATTTCATACAGGTTGTTTTTGTTAGCCTTGTAGGGCGGGTTGGTTTTATCAACCCGCGCTGAACTGCCGCCTGTACAACCACTCTCTTTTTGACCGTTCAACATCTCAATACTTGATTGGCGGGTTACGCCTTCGGCTAACCCGCCCTACGCTTAAATTTTCTTTTTTGGGGTTTGCGTATGTCGTGTTATCGGCGTTCGAATGTGGCGGGTGCTTCGTATTTCTTTACAGCCTTGTAGGGCGGGTTGGTTTTATCAACCCGCGCTGAGCTGCCGCCTGTGCAACTACTCCCTTTTTGACCGTTCAACATCTCCATACTGATTGGCGGGTTACGCCTTCGGCTAACCCGCCCTACGCTTAAATCTTCTTTTTTGGGGTTTGCGTATGTCGTGTTATCGGCGCTCGAATGTGGCGGGGGCTTCGTATTTCTTTACCGTGGTGACTGAGCGACGGCAACGGATTTTGACCGATGATGTGTTTCGCGCGGCTTTGCGCGAGGCAATTCATCACGTACGGCGTGAGCGTCCATTTCAGATTGAGGCTTGGGTGTTGTTGCCTGATCATTTGCATACCATCTGGACTTTGCCGGTGGGCGATGCCGATTTTGCGACGCGCTGGCGCTTGATCAAGTCGGCGGTCACGCGCTCGGTGGGCAAACTGTATTTCCGCCCCGAATGGCAAACGCGGCGCCGCACACATAAGCGCTGTGGCACGATCTGGCAACATCGGTATTGGGAGCACTTGCTTCAGGATGACGATGATTTCCGCCACCATGTGGATTGCATCCATCTCAATCCAGTCAAGCATCACTTGGTCGAGCGTGCTAGCGATTGGCCTTATTCAACGTTTCACAGGCTGGTCGCGCAAGGCGTTTATCCGGCGGATTGGGCTGGTGTTTTGCGCGCTTAACTTCTGGGTTAAGCGGGATTGGCGGCTGTGCGCCGCGGGGTTGGGTGCGCGTGCCGCCGCGCTGACGGGAAGGGGTATTTGCTTCGCCAAATACCCCTTCACCCCAAAGGCGACCCCTCATCAAGTTTTGCTACGCAAAATGCCCTTGCTGCGGACAGTCGAGGCGGCGGCTGCGCGACTTGGCCTGCGGCCTTCGAACAGTGCTCGCCGAAACCCCGCCCCGCCTGTTTACCCCAAGGGTACAGCCTGCGCTAAGGCAACTAGTTGCCAAGCTACGGCATGCCTCGCTCGGCTTGATGACAGGGGAAACCGCGCAGCTCTACGATTTTTGTATATACATGCCGTGGTGTTGCTCTGAACATTATTCAGGGATTGGCTTTGGTGGATATACCCGTAGAGTCGGCTTTAGCCGACCTTTTTGGGTGTGTCTGGTCGGCTAAAGCCGACCTTACAACGGCTGCTGATTAGCACGGATTGCCCGTGGAGACGCGCCGTTTGAAAAAGTTACGGCGAGGTTTTAAGCCGCGATCTGTTTGAGCTTCGCGACGTTAGCGCGAAGCGAGTTGTAGCGGCGCCTCGCCGTGGCTTTTTCAAGCGGGGTTTCGCGGCGATCGGGCGCGTTAGGGTGATCAGGGGCAAGGCAAGACTGCCCCTGATTCGTCTGGCGGGCGAAACCGCCGGTTCACCGGCTGCGCAGCAGGCCAATACCACGCAGGCAAACCCGCGCCAAAACTTCGGTCTAGCCGCCTCAAAACCTGATTGTGAACTAACGTACCTATTTAGCACTGCGTCAGTTTGCTTTACAAAAAATAACCTTGTCAGCTTTGCGCCGTGGGAATAATGGATTTATTCGTTTGCCATTGGTGGATCAAGATGAAACTCACTCTCTGTATTGCGCTGTTTGCGCTGTGTAGCAGCGCATCCGCTGCGATGTATAAATGCCAGCAAAATGGCGCTACCACTTTTCAAGATCAGCCGTGCAATAAGGGCGCGCAGCAAAGTAGCTTGGGGCTGAAAACGGCCAGCACGGCGGGTTTTAATCCGAATGAAGTGCAGCAAAGGCCCACGCCACCTACTGAGGCGCTGTATCAGCAATTGATCGGCGTGTGGTGCGAAGACCCTGCGCGTTCTTATGAAGTGATGGGCGCCATGATGAGTAAGCTCAGTGGTAAGCCGCAGCCGAGTTATCAGCAAATGCTGCAAGAGCTCAAGCAAAAAGACCCCGCTGGCTACGCCGAGGCGATGAATACGCCACCGAGGATGGTGGTTGATGTGCTGCCCAAGCATCAGGCGATTGCAGGCAGCGGTGGCAAAATCGTGGATGTGGTGCTGAGTAATGAAGGTTTTGTGATTGGCAGCGAAGGCTTAACGATTTACCGCCACGGTCAGCACTTTTACCGCGGCAGCCACGAGTATTATCGTATCCCGTTGATGCGTTGCATTACGAAGTGAGCCATGTGACTGCCTAGCGTAGCAAAGCGCCGCCAAAGCCCCTGAATTCGAGTTATTGGTGTCCTTGCTTATACCCGATAGAGTATCGTAATAAAGCTCTTTATTTAATTAGCTTGCATGGCGATACCCATCTGAAGGATTGAGGATGGGTGGCCCGTGGCGAAGCTTGGGGCAAGTAAAAATACTTTCCCGATTGTGCGGCACAATTCCTACCCAAAATCGCGGCGTCGCCGCATTAATTTTGGCGGTAATAATCAGGTTTTGCTCGGTGTAATAGTGCACATGGTCTGCCAAAACGCTGTGATAAATTGATTTGGCATTTTATGCGACAAACATAAACCCAAAAATAATCTATCCAAGACCTTGATTTCACTGAGATGCATTGATGAAAACCGCTAAAAAAATATCCCTGCTGGTGTTATTACTCGGCGCTTTGCTGATGGGCGCTGTTCACCATATGCGCGAGGCCGTACTCGATACGCCGCTGGCGTATTTTGGCGCGAGCCAAAGTACCAAAATCAAAGCGAAATACGTTTTATCCGAAACCGAATTGGCGCAAATTAAAGCCTTTGCCGCGGATAAAAACGATAATTTTGCGAAATACATGCAAATCGCCAATGGCATTAAGCTGCGCGAGATTATTCAGGGTAGCTAAATGATGCCCAAGGCGGCACGGGCGTAATCGTTTATACATGGCCGAGTCTTGGCGAGTTGGCTGGGTATGTGCCAGTGATTGAGCCGTATATGAATCTGCCAATTGATACCCCGCCAAGCGAGTTGCGAACACAAATCTGGATTGCGCTGCAAAACTAAACGCGCCATCGCTGGCTTTGGCGCTATCGCCACTGAATGCAATTAGAAAGGGTATTGCCTCATAGTCTTTTCTAAATAAGCCCTTCATGGCAATACCCTTGCCGTCTTGCTGCGTGTTAGTCCTGCCCGTGGAGTGCGCGGCGGCTGGCTGCGCTGCGGCGATCTTGCGCGAGACGGAAATAACTAATCGATTCTTGCAAGCTGCTGGCTTGGGCATTCACCGTTTCGGCTGTAGCAGCGAGCTCCTCGCTGCTGCTGGCATTTTGCTGCGTCGCGTCGTTCAGTTGTTGAATCGCACTATTGATTTGATTGATCCCCGCCGATTGTTCTCGGGAGGTGGTGGAGATTTTTTGCACCAGCGCTGCAGTTTGCGTGCTGGAGTTTACAATCTCGCACAGCAAAGTACTGGCGTTATTAGACAAAGTAACGCTTTGTTTGGCTAAAGTCATAATTTCTTGCGCCGCTAGCTGGCTGCTCTCGGCCAATTTACGCACTTCGGAGGCAACCACCGCAAAGCCGCGGCCATGCTCCCCCGCGCGGGCCGCTTCAATCGCGGCATTGAGTGCCAGCAAATTGGTTTTGTATGCGATGTCGTCGATGATGCTGATTTTATCGGCAATCAGCCGCATGGCTTGTGCGGTCTCCGCCGCTGATTGCCCGCCTTGGCTGGCTTCATGCATCGCTTTGCTGGCGATGGCTTCGGTAGCTTGGGCGTTGACATTATTCTGGTTGATCGAGGCGCTGATTTGCTCGATTGAGGCACTGGTTTCTTCGACACTGGCGGCGGATTCACTGGCGGAGATCGAGAGCGCCGCCGAGGTACTAGAGAGCTGATTGGCGGCGACCGAGAGCTGATCGGTGTTGAGTTTCACCTCCAGAATAATCGTGCGCAACCGTTCAATCATCTGGCTAATTGCATAGGCCATGCTGCTACGGTCATTGGGCTGGAGCTGAATTTGTACCTCTAGATCGCCCTCTGACAGCTGATTCATGGCATGGGCCACATAGTTGGGCTCGCCGCCCAGTTGGCGCAGTATTCGGCGGCCGCCCCAAGCTAACAGCAGCAGTAAAATTGCGGCAGCAATCAAACCACTGAAAATGGCCAATTGGCTACTGGCTTTGATTTGCGCTTCTAAGGCTTGGTCTTGTTTGCTCACCAAATCGCTTACGTGTTTTTGCAAACTGTTCGCGAGCTCTTCCATCGCCTTACTCATGGGCCGATCAATGCCGCGTACGGCTTGATCGACCAGTTTGCCGGCGTTGGGGTTGGTGGGGTCAAAATTTTTCAAGGCTTTAAGATATTCATCATGCAGATGTTGATGCTCTTTGAGTACTTGATCCACTGGGGCGGTATCTAATTTCAAGCCCAGAAAATGCCGCCGTACTTCTGTTAGCTCCATTTGCACGGTGGAGTGTTCTTTTTCAAACGCGGCGAGGTGTTTTTTAAAGGCATCGGTGGCGTTACCGCGCAGCAGGATGTTTTTCCACTCCTGAACCTGGGTTTTAAAGTCGGTATTGGTCATTTGAAAATCGCTGGTTACCGAGGCGATTTGTAGTGCTTGTTGGGTATTGGCCTTGGCTTGGGCGTCGATTTTCCGCACATTTACGTAACCGCGCCAGCCCATAAATACAATCACCAAGCTACAAAGTATGCCAAATAAAAAAAATTTTGCCCTGAGGCTGTCATACCAAGTGCTCATGATGGTTTCCTTGCCGTTATGGTGAGCTGATGCGATTTTTTTGTTATAGCAGGAAGATGCCGCTGCGCTAATGTGCGTTTAGTGTGGCGTGGCGGGGCTATTGGCGGTCAGCGCCCAACTGGGCGTGCTGTTTTGAAATAGCCGCCAAAAGCTGCCATTGCGGAGCAAGAGATTGAATTGCCGCCGTAGTTCTTGCCGCGTGGCCGGGTCGAGGCGGCGATAGGATAAATACGCCCCAGATTGGATGGGTGGGATTTGCGTTAGGGCGACCATGGATAACTCGCTTTCCAGCCCTGCTTCTTTTACTTCACTGGCCATATTTTGCGGCACCATCAAGGTGGCATCGAGTCGCTGGACTTGGAGTTTGCGCACCAGCGTTTTGGCGTCCACCACTTCTTCTAGCATCCCGGCGTTTTTCAGTTGCGTGAGCAAGGCGTGGTAGCTGGGGCCATAGTCAAAACCGCGCACCACATTCACGCGTAATTTGCCGCTATTGAGTAAGGCGATGGGGTCGCCCTGCAGCCGTTTGGGGTAAATCAGTTGCACTTGGGCGTTGAGTAAATGCACAAATTCAGCGGCTTGGTCTCGTTCGGTGGTGCGCACCACCGGCACCAGCATATCAATGGTTTCACCATCTTGGAGCCATTTTAAGGTGCGCACTCGCGGGGCAATTTGATAGCTAAAGCGGCATGGGCTATTGGCGGCGATGAGCTTTAGCAAATCGGGGTACATCCCACCGACTTGATTGTCGGCGCTGACGGTCATATTGCTGCCAAGTGGACTAGCGCCAATTTGGATGGTTTGCGTGCAGGCCGTTTCATTCGCTAGTGTGGGTAGGCTTAGGCAGCAGCACAAAGCAAAGCACAATCGAAAGCGCATTCTGGTGCACCTAAGGGCTTGGATTGATCAGCTTTGAGCGTAGCCCAACAGCCACAGACTGCAATCAAAAAGCCCCACCGCAGCAAGCTGGGTGGGGTTCAGTGTTAGGTCTAGTTATTTGACCTTTATGGGTATATCTCACTAGGCTAGTATTGATAATGTCTTGATGGCTATACCTATTGGTTAGATTTGCGTGAAGCCGCCATCGACATCCAATTCGATGCCATTGATATAGCTGGCCGCACGCGAGGCGAGGAAGGTGACGGCGGCCGCAATTTCCGCCGGTGCCGCCATGCGTGCGGCGGGAACGGCTTCTTTGACAAATTCGCCCAAGCCAGCGATTTGCTCCTCGCTCAGCCCTAAGCCACCGGCTTGAATTGCGGTTAGCGTCACGCCGGGGCTGATGGCATTCACGCGAATTGCGCGCGGTTTTAAATCTGCCGCCCAAGTCCGCGCAAACGAGCGCACCGCCGCTTTCGATGCGTTATACAGCGCCAGGCCGGGCATGCCTTTGTGCGAGGCCACCGAGGCATTCAGCACAATGCTCGCGCCGTCGTTCAGTTGCTCAAGTAAGCTTTGGACGGTGAAAAACACGCCTTTAACGTTGGTATCAAAAATTCGTGCGTATTCGGCCTCGCTGGTTTGGCCCGTGACGTTGTAATGCGCGACGCCGGCATTGACGAACAGCACATCAAGGCGATCGCCTTGCGCGGCGATGATGCTGCGCATTTTTTCTAAATCAGCCAGCTGGCTGGAGTCAGCTTGAATCGGATAGGCACGCTCGCCCAATTGCGCGGCAGCTTGTTGCAAGCGCGCGGCGTCGCGGCCGGTGATATAGACGCGGTGTGCGCCTTGTTCGAGCAAGGCTTGCGCGCTGGCCAAGCCTATGCCTGAGGAAGCGCCTGTGACGAGTGCGATTTGGCCGGAGAAAGTAGTAGGGTGGGACATGTGCAGTAATCCAGTGAGTTGTTAGACGCTGTCAGTATCGCGCTAGCAGTTTGCTGAAACAATCCGCATAATGTTATTTAGCTTAATGAATAAAATTCACTAATGGCCGTCGATCATAACCTCAATGACTTGTATGCTTTTGCCTGCGTGGCGCGTTTACGTAGCTTTCGCAAGGCGGCACAGCATTTGCAATTAACACCTTCGGCGCTCAGTCACACCATGTCGCGCCTCGAAGAACAACTGGGGGTGCGGCTATTGCAGCGCAGTACCCGTAGCGTGAGTGCAACCGAAGCGGGCGAGCAATTATTGGCCGAGCTTTCCCCTGCCTTGGCGCAAATTGGCGCGGCGCTGGATGGGCTCAATACGCGGCGCAGCAAGTCGGTGGGGCGCTTGCGGCTGAATATTCCGCGCGCCGCTAGTCGCTTGCTGATCGCACCGCGGCTGGCGCAATGGTTGGCGACTTATCCCGAGATTCAGTTGGAAATTGTCGCCAGTGATGCCTTGGTCGATATAGTGGCCGAAGGATTTGACGCTGGGGTGCGGTTTGGTGAGCAATTGGCGCAAGACATGGTGGCGGTGGCGGTGGGCGAGCCAGTCGAGTTTGCCATGGCCGCCTCGCCCAGCTATTTGGCGCAACATGGTATGCCAGCGAATGCGGCAGCATTATTGCAGCACCAATGTTTGCAAATTCGCTTCCCCAGTGGTAGTCATTGCCCGTGGGAGTTGCAGCAAGATGGCCGCAAATTGCTGCTCAATACCCGTGGTAGAGTGGTGATGGACGATTTTGATCTGCTGCTTGAAGCCGCTGTTGCGGGGGCTGGAGTGTGCTATCACTACCGCGATTGGCTGGCGCCGCGCGTGGCCGCCGGGCAATTGCAGTGGGTGTTGCCCGAATGCAATCCGCCGCGCGAATTTTTCCAGCTGTATTACCCACAGCAGCGGCATGTCTCGGCTCCGCTGCGTGCATGGGTAGATTTTTTTCGTGCGACGACGCGCTAGGGCCTTAGGCTGGGCGCGGTAAACCGGCTAGGCCTTCGGCTACATGCCAGACGTTGTCGTAGCCTTGTTGTCGCAAATAGCTCAGTAATTGGCCACTGCGGCGACCGCTGCGGCAAGCTAATAATACGCTGCGCTCGCGGGGCCAAGCGGGTAGCCACTGGGCTAGTTGGCTTAATGGCTGCTGTACCCCATCAATACCATCGAGGCTTGGGCAAATGCCGCTGGCGGCTTGCTCCCAGGGCTCGCGAATATCAATAAATAATGGCTTGTTGTTCTCGCTGCGCCATTGGGCTAGTTCGGCGGCGCTGATGGCGTAGGTATCGGATAGTTGCTGATCTTCGTCTGGGAGATCAACTTGCTCCAACGCCGCCATTGCACTGGCTTGCTCGTGCAAGATTTCACCACAATGCAGCAGACGCGTTACGGCCGCATCGACGTCGTCGGCGCTGCTCCATGGCGAAATAGATAAACGAATGGCGCTAGATGCGCGTTCTTCACCCAGACCCATTGCCATTAAAACGTGGCTGGGTTTGGCATTCTTGCTGGAGCAGGCCGAGCCCGCACTGAGGCGCAAACCGAGCGCGTCAAAGACTTCAAGCAAGCGCTTGCTGGGGACGCCGGGTACGGAAAAATTTATCGTGGTGGGCAAACAATGTTGCGCCGGGCTATTAAAAATCGCAGTTGGAAAAGCCGTTTGCACTGCCGCACGTAAACGTGCATTGGCTTGTGTCAGCGCCTTGCCATCGCCCAAATCACCATTTAGTAGTGCTTCGCAAACCGCGCCCAAGGCGGCAATGCCGGGCAGGTTTTCGGTACCACAACGCGCATTACCTTCTTGCCCGCCACCTGCCAGTAAGCGGGTAAATGGCGCACCATCGCGCACATATAAAATTCCTGTTCCTTTAGGCGCATGCAGTTTATGCCCCGATAGCGGCACATAATCAGCACCGAGCTGTTGCCAATTGAGCTGTAATTTACCAAAAGCCTGTACGCCGTCGATTAACCACAACGGGCGCTGCACCTGTTGATCGAGTAGTGCTTTGATTGCGGCCAAATTCGTAATAACACCGGTTTCATTATTGGCAGCCATTGTGCAAACCAGTGTGGTGCCGGGTAAATGCGCGGCCAGCCACGCTAAATCATGCTGCCCTTGCGTATCCACAGGGATCGCCAGTAACTCAAGCTGCAAGCCCAATAAATTCCCCCAGTGCGCCAATGCTTCGGGGACGGCTTTATGTTCCGTTGCACCATACAGCACTCGCACCTGAGTGCCAGCGGTTTGGCTATGCAGCGCCGACAGCACTGCGGTTTGTATGCCTTCAGTGGCGCCAGAGTTAAAAATGAGCTGCGAGGCGGGCACTTGTAACACCTTCGCGGCTGCTGAACGGGCTCGTTCTAACTCTTGCCGTGCCCGAATGCCTGCGCCATGTGGGCTGCCGGGATTGCCGAAGTTATCCACCAAGGTGCGTTGCATGGCGACTAATGCGGCTGGCAGTAGTGAGGTAGTGGCGTTGGCATCTAAATATATTTCATCGCAGGCGAGGGTATAGGGCATAGGGCTCTCCGCAGCTGGTTCAAGTGGTCGTTTGATTATCCCGTGCAATAGGTTTAGCAACAATAGTTGCACGGAAAATGAGTGAGACGATAAGCGGAACAACTGAGCAAAGTGCTTGTATCCGTTCAGTTTCTAGCAATACTGAAAATAATCCGCGCTAAATAGGAGACTCCCATGCTCGGTAAGCATATTTTCATGCTGGCGCTCAAACCGAGTGTTCGGGCTTTGCAGCATTTTGCGCTAGTTTTGCCGTTCACATTGAGCATTCCACTTTGTATGGCCGAGGATTTGCGCGCTTATACTGAACGTTTTCCGCCGTTTAATTATCAGCAAGACGATGGCGAGCCAACTGGCCTTGCCTATGAAGTGATGATGCTGACGGCCGCGAAGGCCAAATTGAAAATCAACACCGAATTTTTACCGTGGCCGCGCGCCGTCAAATTAAATGCTGAAGACGCTAACAGCATTTTGTTTACCACGGTCAGAACCCCGCCGCGCGAGACCAGTTACATGTGGGTGGGGCCGTTTGATCCATGTGATATTTCGTTGCTGAAGTTAAATCGCCGCAACGATATTCAGCTCAAGCAAATTTCTGATGCTTTTCGTTTCAATATCGGTTTGCCGGCTTTTGGCGCCGATATTGAAACGCTAACGCGGCTGGGCTTTCCTGCCGAACGGCTGCAAAAAATCCCACCATCGGGCAATTTGGCCAAAATGCTGTTTGCCCAACGCTTTGATATGATTTCTGGGATTCAACTGAGCTACGCGTACGAGGCCAGAATGCTGGGTTTTTCTGGCTCCGAGATTACCCCTGCAATTCAATTAAAACCGGGTCTGGGCTGCTATTTTGCATTTAATCCCAAGGTCGACCCTAATCTCTATCAGCGCTTTTCTCGGGCTTTTCAGGAGTTAGTGCAAGATGGCAGCATACAAAAGCTAAAGGCCAAATATTTGCAGTAATTGGCCTTTAGCTAATACCTGCTTGGGTATATTTTCTTGGGATTTATCTAGATTTGCGTTGGCAGGTATACCCTGCAATTACTTCGCGCACAACGGTTGAAATGGAGTTTTGCTCGCTGGCTGTGTCATTTTGTAATTGCCTTTCAAATCGCGCCATACAATCGTGTGCCAAACCTCGCCATTATCGAGCTGGAAGGTGATCGCATAATTGGTGCCCGAAACAACTTGGGTGCGTACTTCAATGATTTTATCGAGTTTGGCACTGGTATTCATTTGCGCCAATACCGTGGCCAAAGCTTGCTGAGCTTCAGGGCTGACGGTTTCTTGTAGCTGATACGAGCCAGGCATATTTGTTGGCATACATTGCTCCGCTGGGCGTGGGTTTTGGCTGCAAGCAATTAGTGTGGCTGCACTGCAGATAATCGCGATAGTTTTTAACATAGGCCGGCCCCTCAAGTTTGAAAGTTTTCGTATGGGTTTATAGAAATTATACAGACAGCATTGATTTGGTTCGATGAAAAATTCACACCATCACTGCTCAGCATGGGCAAATCTGCGCGCTTGCTGGATGGGTTTAATGATTGGGATCGAATTGGCGGCATGCATCACGGTAGCCCGCTTCGATCCGCGCGGTGATGGTGCGCGGCGAGAAATCCAGCGTGGTGCTTTGCTCTTCAGGCATTTGGTTGGTGATGACCGTGGGTTTGAGCAACATGCGCAGCCGAGCAATATCTTTAAACCCATCCATCTCGCGGATGGGCGAATTGGCTGGCAAGGCAATATCTAGCTCGCGATACAACTGCGCCAAGCCATTGTAATCGGCCATGCGTTCCATATCGCCGAGCACTTTATTGGAGAAAATAATCTCCAGCATCCGATCTTGTGTTTGCATTAAATTGCGCGGTACTTGGCCTTTGAGCGGGAATAAATTCACGATGACAAAATGCGCGTCGCTCTGCGGCGGCAGGCCATTAATCATGGCGCCCAGCGGCGCATTATCAAACAGGCCGCCATCCCAATAATGTTTGCCTTCGATCTCAACCGGCGGAAACATCGGCGGAATCGATAGCGAGGCGATCACATGCTCCTTCGTGATGCGCTGGCCGTTGCGATTGCTAAAGGTGGCGATTTCACCGCTTTCGATTTGCACTGCCGATAGCTGTACGATGGTGTCGGAGTCGTTGAGCTTATCAAAATCAACCAGCTCGCTAATCAACTCGCGCAATGGGTCGGCGCTGTAAACGGAAGTCCACTGGCTGGCGTTCCATACATCGGTGCGCAAGGCCGACATATGTGGGTTGCCCAGCAGCGATAAATTTTGCTCCACAATTTGTGGCGCAAACGGAATATTCGGTACGGTGAGCTTGCGCCACAGGGTTTCTAGTGCAGGCAGTGGGTCGGCCTGCTTGCTTCCAACTAGCACTGCGGTATTGACTGCACCTATCGATACCCCGGCTACCATCTTAACGGGAAGCATTGCTAGCTCATGCATACGGCGCAATACCCCTAGCTCATACGCGCCGAGTGCGCCGCCACCTTGCAAAAGTAAAGCGATCTGTTTCATCTGCGCCGCCCTGTTTGCTGAGATCTGTATTCTGATCAGCATAGAACAGCGCGGCTGCTAGTGTGGATCTTATGCCGGCATACAGTCTTGCGGCTTGGCTTGCGTGCTAGCCTGATGACTCGAACACAGCGCAGCGAGGGCTTTCATGCCGATCAGTTTGAAGCCTTCTTGCTGAATCACCGCGCCAAATGCTGCGCTGCCAAACAAGCGGCGATCCGCGACGCGGGTAGGCCAATCGGCGGCGATGGCACGTAGCTCGGGCGTGTCGTTGGCCGGATGGCCGATCAAACAGTAAACCCCAGGCGCGGTGAAGTAATATTTCAGCACGTGCGAGGCCCAGCCCAATCGCTCTTCGTCGCTGAGATATTGCCCAAATGGCAAGCAGGCCCAAGCATCGATCGGCTGGATTTGCGCCGCAGCGGTATTAATTTGCGCGCTCGTGCGCTGGCACAGTTCCAGTGGCATATGGCTTTCGTTGGCCAAAGTTTGCGCGTCGTGATAATGCGGTACTAAGACTGGCAGCTGCGTTTGCTCGCTCAGGGTCAGCACGTGTTGAAATAAATCGGGGTGTAGCGCGGTCATCATATGCGTATCAAGGTGGCTCAGTGCTAGCCCCAAACTTTGTGCGCGCTGCATTTGGGCGGCTAATTCCTGATAGGCCAATTCAAAATTGGCATTTTGATAGGTATCGCTCGCTAGTGGATGTAAATAGCCACTTTGATCGTATAACCCAGATGGGGTATTGGTGCCTGTCAGCGGCCCCCAGCGATAATGATCGCGCCATTCGCAATTAAGCGTTAGATGCAGCCCCATATCAGCGCTCTCGCCAGCCTCACGCGCGGCCTCAACCGCAGCAGGAAACCACGGACACGGCGCCATCGCCGAGGCCGACGTCATATTGCTCACGCCGTGCAACTCGCGCCAAGCGCTCACGGTGGCTTCGCACATGCCGATATCGTCGGCGTGTACGATTAAAACGCGATCGGATGCTGCAAAGCCCAAGCGTTGTTGCAAAGTCATGGCGATTCCTGCGCGGTGAAATAGAGGTGCATTATTATGGCATGCAGCAAGGGCAGGATTTTGATTTAAATAGACTTTGTTGCGGCGCTTGCTCAGCGCTGGGGCGCCGGAGTGCCTATTGGCCCCAGAGCTTAAGCGCCGCTTCTAAGGCTTCAGTTTGAATCGGTTTCACTAAGAAATCGTTCATGCCCGCCTCAAAGCAATGTTGTTTATCCTCAGTTAAGGCATTGGCGGTTAAAGCAATAATGGGAATATTGGCATCGCGTACTGGTTGCAGGCTTTGCCGGATGCAGCGCGTAGCTTCCAAGCCATCCATTTCTGGCATTTGCAAATCCATAAACACAACATCGAAATCGCGTTCGCATAAAAGATCGACCGCTTTTTGTCCGTTTTCCGCTGTGAGCACCTTGCAGCCTAGTTTTTCGAGTAGCTTGACCGCCACAATCCGGTTCACAGGATTATCTTCGACCAGTAGCACTCGATAAGCCGTGCTTTCTTGTTCGTGCAAGGTGTGTCGGGTAATCAGCTGATTGTCACCAACCCCGCGTAGCACCAGTTCCAGAATAGGAAAAAGCTCGTCGCCATTAATTGGTTTGGTCAGATAGCCCACGCAGCCAGCTTGCCGCGCACGGCTACCGTCACCCCGAACGCCCATCGCCGTGAGCAAAATCAGCTTGGCTTCATGCAGGCTGGCATCGGCGTGGACGGTGGCGGCAAAATGCAAGCCGTCCATCCCGGGTAAATGCATATCAACTAACACCAAGGAATAAGGCTTGCCTTGCTGCTGTGCGGCATGCAATTGTTGCAAGGCTTGTTCGCCGCTCTCGGCCTCATTGACCTCTCCAGCCCAATTTTCGAGCAGGTGATGCAATATGCTGCGTTGGTTTTCAATGCCATCGACAATCAGCACTTTTTGTATTGCGGCGACAGTGCATAGGGCGTTGTCAGTACGCTCGATTTGTGGCGGGATTTGCATTTTTACGGTAAATGAAAACGTCGAGCCGACCTCTGCTTGACTGTGCACCGTAATTTCACCGCCCATCAGCGATACAATTTGACGGCAAATCGCTAGCCCTAAGCCGGTTCCGCCAAAACGGCGTGAGGTACTTTCATCGACTTGGCTAAAACTGCTGAATAGGCGATGCAATTTATCGCTAGGAATGCCAATTCCCGTATCCTGAATGCAAAACTGCAAAATGCAGGTGTCTTCCGATTGCGAAATCAGCCTAGCCTCGACGCTGACTTCCCCTTGCTCGGTAAATTTAATGGCATTGCCGACCAGATTAATGAGTACTTGTCGCAAACGGCCCGGATCGCCGCGCAATTGTTGGGGTACGTCGCCGGAAATCGAGCAATGGTAGCGCAGGCCTTTTTCTTTTAGCCGTTGCGACATCATGGCCGAGAAGTCGTGCATTAAGCGTGCTAAATCAAAATCCAGCGATTCTAGCTCAAGCCTGCCCGCCTCAATTTTTGAAAAATCCAAAATATCATTAATCACGCCAAGGAGCACATCGCCGCTGTATTGAATCGTTTGGGCGTACTCGCGTTGTGTGGGCGACAAATCTGAATCGAGCAGCAGGGAGGCCATGCCAAGTACGCCATTCATTGGCGTGCGAATTTCATGGCTCATATTGGCCAAAAATAAGCTTTTCGCTTGATTCGCTGCTTCCGCTTCTTGTTTGGCGCGAATTAATTGCTGCTGCGCCAATTTTTGTTCGGTGACATCAGTTGCGATGCCGTACCAAATCGTGTCGCCCTCAGGGGTGCGCTCGGGTTTTGCATGACCTTCGATCCAGACGGTTCCCTTGGTCGGGTGTTTAACCCGATACGCGGTATCCCAGTGTGTTAAGTCATTTAGGGCGCGCATATAGCTATTCACAACGACTTGCATATCATCGGGGTGAACCAAGGCGAGGACTTTGGACGCATCGTTCGCCACATCTTCGGGCTTAAGCCCATAAATGCCTTCAATGCCAGCGCTGGCGTACAAGTATGCGCTACTGCCGTCTCGGTTCATCCGGGTTTGAAAAATCAACCCTGGTACTTCATCGCCAATTTTCTGAAAGCGTTCGATCAGCTCATTGCGTTCTTTATTGTTTTTTTGATGCTCCAGTGTGCTGCCCACCCAGCGTGCCAACAGGCGGATAAATTCAAAGTCCACCGCGTCAAAATTGTAGGCCCGCGCTTCGCGTGCGCAAAAAGCCAAAATCCCAAAACGTTTGCCGGCCACCCAAACCGGGATCGCTAAATAGCTTTCCATTCCTGACGCTGCGGCATCGGGCGCGTGGGCGAGAGGCGCATCGTTCAGATTGCGGATGGCTACCACATCGTTTTGCTGCAGGGTGAAATCATAGTAGCGTTGTGCAAGCCGCACGCCATCATCGCTGAGCGGGTCAGGGCTGCATAAAGCTAGAACGTGATGCTGCTGGTCGACTAATTGTGTAATGCAACCAAACTGCAGGCCTAAAAAACCTCCGGCCAGCTCCAAGCCCGCGACGATCCGCGCGTGTTCATCATGCGGTGATAATTCGTTGATGCGATTCAAAGTGCGCAAGGCCGCTTGCTGTTTGTCGTGGGCATTATCGATCGCGCGTCGCATTTGCGTGCGATGGTTAAAAACGATCAATTGGGCAATCGTTTGTAGCAAGGCCTGAAATTCAACAGGGGGTATCGCTCTGCTTTCTTCGTCATTCTTGGCAAGTACTGCAATACCCTTGAGTTTGTTCTGAAACTGCAAAGGGATAATTTCTAACTTGCCGATGTCGGCGCTGGGCGCAAAAATGGCCGGTACAAACCAAGTGTTGCCTGCCTCTGCGGGAACGGGCAAGGCTAGAGTTTGAGATTGCTTGAGTGTTTGCCATGGCTCGCTGTCGAGCTTGAAATGGCTGTTGTTCTTGTCGGTGCCCGCATGCGCCAAAATATGAAATTCGGCCGTTCGGCTTTGATCTAGCTCGGCAATGAGCCCACTGCGACTCTGGCTTAGGGCCAGCAGGTCATCCAAAACTTGCGCCCACACGGCATCGTTAAGCGTATCGCTTAAAAATGCCGCTTGCGCCCTGAGTAGGGCTGGGAGCAATCGCTGTGTCATGGATAAGCAAACCAAGGATCAAAAAAGCTATTTCAGAGTAGTGGATGATGGGAGGGCTGCAAAGCGTTTTTCGTCTAACGAGTTAATTTTGCGGTCCGGTCACGTCCGTCTTGTATGTTGCTATTAAATCGGGCTTGCAGGGCTTGCTTTCGGCTCATCTTGCCAGTGCAGTGCTAACCAAATCGCGCCTTCGGATGCGCTTAATACACTGTGCGGTGTTTGCGCGGGAATGAACACATAATCACCACTGTGAAGCTCGAGATCTTGTCCTGCCATGCGCAGCATTGCGTGGCCATGCAGTAGCAACACCCACTCGTCGTTTGTCTGTAGATAGTCGGTTGGGGTGAGATCGGCTGAACTGATAATTCGCTCGATCCGCAAGCCATGATGTTGAAGTAAGGTGTCAAAACGCTCGCCCGAGATCGGGGGCGTTTGATTTGCAAAGAGATTGCCTGTTGGCATCTTAGATTCCTAATTCCTAGGGTGTTTTTCGCTGCTAAACATACGGCAATATTGCCATGCAAATCGCGTATTTATAACTATTCGCATATGTATGTTGCTAAAGAGCTTTTTGTGTATGGCATTTGCATAGATACAGGCTATATGTATGTTCCAAAGCTAGGGATAGTCACAAACGACAAGGTCCTGCTTTTCGGGCATGATCATTGATTATTTTTTGATCATATTCCTTGGCCTCTACGATGAGTACCACTTCCCCTCCCAATACTTTGCGGCGCAATTTAAAAGCGCGCCACCTTTCCATGATTGCGATTGGCGGCTCGATCGGCACCGGTTTGTTCGTCGCCTCGGGCGCCACGATTGCGCAAGCAGGCCCGGGCGGCGCGATTGCCGGCTATTTGCTGATCGGCTTGATGGTGTATTTCCTGATGACCAGCTTGGGCGAATTGGCGGCGTATATGCCGGTGTCGGGTTCATTTGCCACCTACGGCGCGCGTTTTGTCGACCCTGGTTTTGGCTTCGCGCTGGGTTGGAATTACTGGTACAACTGGGCGGTGACCATCGCCGTCGAGCTGGTCGCCGCGCAGCTGATTATGTCGTTCTGGTTCCCCGATGTGCCAGGCATATACTGGAGCGGCTTATTTTTAGCGGTGATGTTTGGCCTGAACTATATGTCGGTGAAAGGCTTTGGCGAGGCTGAATTTTGGTGTTCGCTGATTAAGGTCGTGACCGTTATCGTGTTTATCGTGACCGGCATCTTGATGATCGCCGGCATTATGCACGGCGGCGAACAAGCGGGTTGGCATAACTTCACCACCGGCGATGCGCCCTTTGTGGGTGGCTTGCCCGCGATGATTGGCGTGATGATGGTCGCCGGTTTCTCGTTCCAAGGTACTGAGCTGATCGGTGTTGCTGCCGGCGAGGCTGAAAACCCGCACAAAGCGATTCCGCGTGCGATTCGCCAAGTGTTTTGGCGTATTTTGCTGTTTTATGTGATCGCGATTTTCCTGATCGGTATGCTGATTCCGTACACCGACCCGCATTTATTGAAAAACGACATCGCCGATATTGGCTTGAGCCCGTTTACTTTGGTGTTCCAAAATGCCGGTTTAGCGTTCTCGGCGGCCTTGATGAATGCGGTGATTTTAACGGCGATTATTTCGGCCGGTAACTCGGGCATGTACGCGTCAACGCGGATGCTGTATACCCTGGCAACGCAAGGTTTGGCGCCGAAAATTTTTGGCAAACTCTCGGCCAATGGCGTGCCGCGCAACGCGCTATATGCGACGACTGCCGTTGGGATGCTGTGCTTCTTAACCGCTTTAGGTGAGGATAAATCGGTTTACCTGTGGCTGTTGAATATGTCGGGCATGACCGGCTTTATCGCGTGGCTGGGCATCGCGATTAGCCACTATCGCTTCCGCCAAGGCTTTTTGGCGCAAGGCCATTCGCTGGACGAGTTGCCGTATCAATCGCCGTTTTTCCCCTATGGCCCACTGTTTGCGTTTGCGCTGTGTGTGATTGTGATGCTGGGGCAAAACTACCAAGCCTTCACCGCAGGCCATATCGACTGGATTGGCGTGATCGCGACATATATTGGGATTCCGATGTTTTTTGCGATCTGGTTTGGTTATCGCATCAAATACAAAACGCGCTTTGTGAAAAACCATGAAATGAGTTTTAGCGACGCGAACGAAGCGCTATTGCATGACGAGAAGCGTTAAGGGTATAGCTCTATAAATCATGCTGGTATTTGCCTGTAGGTGGATACCAGCTATTCTGATTGCATCGGCGTGTGTTCATCTAATGTGGGCATGTCGATGCCGTAGTACTTTTTATATAACTTCGCAGTAAACCCCTCTTTATTCAATTGCCACACCGCTTGGCTAAAGCGGCTCATCGTCGAGTTGGGCGCTAATTTCAGCGGATCATTCTCCGCATTAACGTCGTGATACGGGTTGAATTTCGGGTTGGGAATATACTTTGTATTCGACGATTGGCGCGAAATGCCCATCGTAAAATGCTGTACCCCGCCGCAGCAATTGGGATGGAGCATCAACTTATTTCGATTAGGATAATGATTGAGGTAATAAGTCAGCGAGCTGAGCTCATCCACATACACATCGGCCTTGCTGCTTTCAATCATTTCGATCGCTTTTTCTATTGTCAATTCGGGTGGCGTACGTACATTAATGCCATGCTGAATCGCTTCTTTGTATGCGCCTCCCATTGCCATAATCAGCGTTTTGCCGCGCATGATTTGCAAAGAATTCAGTGCTTGCAAACCACTACGGGTTAAGGCGACTTGCTGCGATGGCAAGCCATTGGGTAGAAAGTAAAAATCTTTGCCGCGCTCGGGTGAAAAAATCAGACCAGGATAAAAATCAATCCGGCCGATTTTGAGTGAATCTAATACCCGATTTTTGGGCTCGCGGATAATTTTGAGTTGGCAGCCGATGCGTCGGCTGGCTTCGGTATATAGATCGAGGTAGAGACCCGTATTATCTGGCGCTGCCGCAATATAGGGTAGCCGATCGGTAGTGCGATAGCCCATAAGCAAGGTACACGGTTGGGCTGCCGCCGTTTGGGCTAGCGCGACGATGGAGACGATCATCAATGAGCGTAACATATGGATTCTCCAGCATTTATTTCCGCAACAGTACATCTAGCTAGCATAGCAATGGCGAGCTGAAGCGCTAGCGAAAACCGCATCTTTGGCATGCCTTATGCATGGAATGAATTCCTTTTTCGCTAAGGAGTTGCATCATGCATATCGTTGCTAGCCAATTGCAATTGACGAGCGCTCAACAACAAGAACGGGAAGAATGGCAAAGCCTTGCCGTGAGTGCGAATCCCGGGCCCAGTTTTGCGCAAATGATCGAGCAAATCAAAGACGAGCGGCGCTCTAGTGCAGCGCCGCCCGAGAGGGCGGATGAAGGATTATCGGCCAAGCGGCGACGGTTTCAGACTTTGCTGGAGTTGCTCTTTGGTGAGCCGCATCGCTGTAGCTCAACGCTAGCATTGCCCAGCCTAAGCAGCGCACCGTTGCCCAGTGTTGATTCGCTGCCGCAGTTGCAGCTCACCAGCATTCGCCATGTGCGCGAAAGCGAGTCGTGTAGCATGAATGGAAACGGCAATGTTTGCCTTGCCGATGGTAGCCAGCGGCAATTTAGCGTGGGGTTTGCCCTGTACCGTTCGGCGACATTCAGTGCCGTTAGCCTAGGCAGTGCTGTGTTGCGCGATCCGCTGGTGGTCGATTTTGGCTCCCCGAGTATGGCCTTGCAGCCCCATAAATTTGATTTTGACCTGAATGCCGATGGTGTGGCCGAGGCGGTACGCTTTCCTCAGGCCGAAATGCTGTTTCTTGATCGCAATGGCAACGGCAAAGTCGACAATGGTCATGAATTATTTGGTGCCTTGAGCGGCGATGGTTTTGCTGAACTCGCGCAACTGGATGGTGATGCCAATGGCTGGATTGATGCCCAAGATACCGTGTTTAACGAGCTAAAACTCTGGCGTGGCGGGCAAATCGCTCTGCGGAGCTTAAATGACGCTGGCGTTGGCGCCCTCGCGGTGCGCGCCGTGGCGACGCCAATGAGTGAAAAGCTCGCCGATACGGTGCTGGCGCAGCTTAAAGCGAGTAGCGTTTGGCTGGGTGAATCGGGCGGAGTGGGGACGATACGGCAGATTGATCTAAATACCGAAGCTTGAAATTGCTGGTGAACGTGATTCGCTCTTTGTACGCTATGTAGGTATCTAATTCAAGGCCTTATTATTTAATGGCTTTGATGGCATACCCTTTGTTATTTGCTTTTTTGTGGTTCAATTAATTTTAGTTAACTTTCAAATCCCTTCTTATCTATGTCACACCACGCTAATAAGCTGCAGTTGGCCGCTGTACGCGGCCAACCACTCACAATGATAGGGATGAATGAGATGAACAAAATCAAGGCGGCGGTCATCGGCGGTGTTTTAACAGCAATGAGCGGGGTAGTGTTGGCCGAAACACCTCCCCGCTACGATCACGTGGTGATTGTACTATTGGAAAATAAGCGTGATGTGCAGGTGATTGGCAGCAGTAGCGCGCCGTATTTAAATAGTTTGGCTGCGCAAGGCGCGAATTTTGCGCAGGCCTACGCGGTGACTCACCCCAGCCAACCCAACTATATCGCACTATTTTCGGGAGACACCCAGGGCGTGACCAACGACAGCTGCCCGCAGAGTTTTGGCAATGCCGATAATCTCGGTGCCGCGCTGTTAGCGGCAGGATATAGCTTTGCGGGTTATTCAGAAGGTTTGCCTAACGATGGCTCAACCGTGTGCAAAAGCGGCCGCTACGCGCGCAAACACAATCCATGGGTTAACTTTAGCAATGTGCCTGCAAGCAGCAATTTGATGATGAGCCGCTTCCCTAGCGACTATAGCAAGTTGCCCACGGTGTCTTTTGTGGTGCCTGATTTGTGCAACGATATGCACGATTGCTCGGTGGCTACCGGTGATGCGTGGGTGAAAGCCAATCTGGATGGCTACGCGCAGTGGGCGAAAACGCACAATAGCTTATTGATTGTGACCTTTGATGAAGACGATTCCAGCAGTAGCGCCAATCGTATCCCGATGGTGTGGGTCGGCGCCGGCATTGCGCCTAGCGTGAACTACAGCCGCGTCGATCATTACGGCGTATTGCGCACACTGCTCGATATGTATGGCCTCAGCCCATTTGCTCGCACAGTGAACGCCGTGCCTGCGTCGGGCGTGTGGACTACGCCAAGCATAACGCCGACTGCCGCACCAACGGCGACGCCAAAATCATCCGCGACACCCAATCCAACCGTTACTGCCAAACCGACCAGCACGCCTAGCACCCAATGTGCTGCCGCTTGGTCGAGCACCAAAACCTATGCCAGTGCAGGCCAAACGGTGAGCTATATAGGGCATAACTATCGCAATAAATGGTGGACGATGGGCGAGCAGCCAAACGCCAGTGTTGTATGGCAAGATGCGGGTGCGTGTCGCTAAGCGGCTTATCGCACGCAAAGTCGGTGGTGCTAGTGCACTGCCGATTTTGAAAACAGATTAATCACCAATACGCCGCTGATGATCAACGCTATCCCGATGATCGCGGCGATATCCAAGTTTTGCCGATAAACCAGCCAACCCACCACACTGACCAAGACAATCCCAATACCTGACCAGAGTGCGTACGCGATTCCTAGCGGGATGCTGCGCAAGGTGAGCGATAAAAAATAGAATGCCGTGCCATAGCCGACAACGACGGCCAGCGAAGGCAGCAGGCGAGTAAAGCCCGCCGTGGCTTTGAGCGCTGAAGTTGCGATGACTTCCGCCACAATCGCGATCAGCAAATATAACCAGTTCATATTACTACCCAAGGAATAATCCAAGCCACAGCCTAAAGCCCCCGCCCCAGATGGGGCAAGGGTAAGATTAATGATCTATGGGTATATTGCTGAGTGTTTTTATTGATTTGACCTGTATGAAAATACTATTGAGGGGTATTGCGTAAAGCGCTCGATATTATGACTGCGGTTTGAGTGAGCGCAGGTAAGCAATCAGCGCCTTCATATCGTCGTCGCTGATGGTTTGGTAAAAGCTAAATCCCATCGGTGGTTTGAGTGGATAACCTTGAATGTCTTTGCCATTGCGGATGGCATTGGCGATTTCAGCGTCGCTCCAATTTTTTAAACCCGCTGGCGTTAAATTGGCCGAGATTGATTCACCCCACGGCCCCTTAAAGCTTTGCCCGCCCGCGCCCAGCTTATCGCGTTGCAGCATCCCCTTGGCATCGCGTGGCGTGTGGCATTCCATGCAGTGCGCAATATTGGCGAGATATTCGCCATATTTCACCGGATTGCTGCGCGCTGGTGCTGTTACTTTGCCGAGCTTAGGCCCGTAATTCGGCGGCAATGGCATATGGTATTGCGATTTGGGTACAGCATTGCTCACCGGCGCTTGGGCGCGTAAATAGGCGATGATGGCTTTTAGGTCTTGATCGGAAATATGGCGATAAAATTCGATCGGCATCGGTGGGCCGATGACTGATCCATCGGGGCGGATGCCTTCACGAATCGCTTTGGCCAATTGCTGATCGCTCCAGCTGCCGATGCCGGTTTTTTTGTCCGGCGTAATATTGGCTGCGTAAGCTTTAAACGGTACTTCGTCGAACACCATGCCGCCCGATAAGCCTTTTTCTGGCAGTGGCTGCCCCTGTGCGCCACGTGCCATATGGCAATTACCGCAAGCGACGGGCCCTTCGAGCAGGTATTTGCCACGCTTGAGTAATGCGCTATCGCTGGCGATCGCGTTTAGGCTAAAGAGGGTGGCACAGGCCAAAGTAAGCCATTGGGTTTTCATCACTGAGCTCCTTTTGCTTGATGTTTCATCGTTATTACGGCTGTGTGATGCGATTGCTAGCGGGCGAGTGGACTTAGCATGCCAAACGGTAGCGTAGAAATAAAACAACCGCCCTTAGGCGGTTGTTGTTCAGTTTTGTGCCAGCTTAGTGGCGGTGCTGACGAAAGCGAATCGGGTTAATGGCCACCTGGCTGAGATACATCAGACCCACATAGATGCCGGCAAAAATCAGCATCCAACCAAGCGGCAGCAAGGCCATAAAGAGCAGCTGCAATTGATTGCCAAACACGCTACTTAAAATACCGAAGGCCAATAAACAGCCAATGCCCAACAAAATAGGAATTACACACATCTTCATTGAAAGCTGCATTTTCATGTCCTCGTGTCGCTGTTTTTATGTTTGTAAAACCAGTTAAGACGATGAAAATGAGCTTGTCATAGTGAATTTTGGCAGGCTGAAATTGGGCTTGATTTGGTTTTTTTGGGGTATAGCAGCTGGCTTAATAAAGGTGCATAGATACACCGAGCTATACCGTACATCGGTATAGCTTCTAAGGCGGAAAATACGAACTGACGAACGGTGAAAAGTTGATGTCGCTGTGGCTGGAGCACGGCGGCAAGGTTTTATGAGTTGAGTCAATACTATTGACTGGTGTCGGGTATGTTCTTATGAGTCAATTATGGCATGGCTTATGTTGATATACGTAAGGCATGTATCTGAGTTTGTTTACATCCCCATATAGCGCCCAGGACGGTGGTTAATCGCAATCACCAAATTAAGTGCAAGCGCACCGATCACCGAATACAGCAATTTTGGGCCGCTCACCATCATGATACCGCCGCTTAAAATCAGCAAATCAAAGCCCAATTGCACATTGCCAGCGCGCCAGCCAAAGCGTTGTTGCATATACAGCGCCAAAGTCGTCACGCCGCCCAAGCTGGCTTTGTGGCGAATCAAGACCAAAATACCGACTCCGGCGAGCAGGCCGCCGATAATGCTGGCAAATAGCGGGTCGAGTGAGGCAAAACTCACCCAGCGCGGTAGCCAGTCGGCCAAGATCGACAGGCTAGTAATACAGGCAAAGGTTTTGAGCGTGAATTCACGCCCCAGCACGCGGTAGGCAAAAATATAAAACGGAATGCTGATCGCAAAAAAGATTACGCCGTAAGCCCAGTGCGTTAGGTAATGCAGCAAGAAGGCCAGACCGGTGACGCCGCCGGTGATTAAACCGGCGTGCTTAAAAAACTGAATCGCCAGCGCGACGAGTAACACGCCAGACAGCAAGCCTTGCGCGTCTTCTAGCCAAGTATGACGTTTGGGCATGGCCGCATTCCTCGTAAAAAGGGCTGCAGTTTAGGGGAAAAGCCCGAGTTGAACAGTCGGGTATTTCCTCAGGTTTAAACTGACTTTAGACCTGCCACAAGCCATTTTGATACAGGTTTTCGTCGCCCAGCCACACGCCGCCGCCCACATCGACAAACACGTCGATATGAAAGCGCGTATCTTTGCGCTTAAATTGTGGTTTGTTATAGCTGCCGTGCTTAGCGCCCAAGGATAGGTGCACGCCGCACAGCCGCTCGTAAGTGCCAATATCGCTGACGGTACGCTCGCGCGTGAAGGCGCGATTTAAGCCTAAGCCCAATTCACGAACCCAAATTTCGCCTTCAACCGCGCGGATTTTATCCAGAACAGCATCAAACTCCGGCGTACTGTTTTCAACATCAACAATCCGCCCCGCCTCGACGACGATCGTGATCGGCAGCGGTGGGAAATTGCAGTGAAAGGTCGTGTCGCCAAATACATAAATATCGGCGCGACCACTCAGCGCTTCCAGATCGGTCGCCTCGGTAAACACTTCGCCAATCGGAAACTGACCGCCAATGTTTTTCATCGCGCGATAGTCGCCGACATTCAGTTTGGCCGGTTCCAGCGGGCACGCATAATGCAGCACATTGCCGCTGCTGCTGACCAAGCGCGC
This sequence comes from Chitinibacter sp. SCUT-21, assembly GCA_041874755.1. NCBI lineage: Bacteria > Pseudomonadati > Pseudomonadota > Betaproteobacteria > Neisseriales > Chitinibacteraceae > Chitinibacter > Chitinibacter sp. SCUT-21. The sequence goes on along the minus strand of CP102611.1, from coordinate 1,900,119 downwards.
CGAGGGTGCGGCGGCAATTTTGGCTTGCAAGGCCGCACCAGTGCCACGGTAATAGTCGGCGTCGTACGCCAGTGCGTCGAGATAGCGCGGCGCTTCATCGCCGACCATGCGCGCCAAATGCACGTGTTCAATCACTTTCAGCCCCTGCGCAAACAGCTGCACGCGCAGGCGGTAGGCGTCGAGGCGAAAATGCGTCGATTGAATCAGCACGATTAGCGCACCAGCAGGCTGGGCGTGAAACGCCGCCATCACCGTATCGTTGTCCACCGTGCTGATTTCAATCACCCGCGCCTGCGGCAGCGCGGCCTGATACGCATCGGCGAGCAAGGGCGCGAGCGGGCATTCGGTATCAAAAATAATCAGCGCTGGCTCGTCGGAACGATGGCCAATCGCCGTTTGAACGATATCGCCGATATATTGCTGCGCGACGGCGCGATGCTGAGCGGTGAGTTCGCAATACTGTAGAGCTGTCTGCATGGGGTATATAGCCAAAGGTCAATACTATTCTTGTTGATGGCAAGATACATCAAGATGGTATCGAGCGCTTTGAGCCTGCGCAAAACCAGAATCGCCCATTATCGCACGCCACGCGCCCGCTTTGCAGCGTGGGCGGCGGAATGGCGGGGGTTCTAGCGCGCAGGTGTTAGACCAGCGCAGTACCTAAGAAGCAAAACGTAAGCATTGCTGCTTAAATAAACCGAACGAAATTTTTTATCAGCCTTATCGTTCGAATTGGCATTTTTGTTGGGTATTTTTCAGAGAGTTAATTGTTGTCTTGCTTGTGCGTATATACCCAACTATTCTCATCGGCCGAGCTAGCTGCATTCGTTGGTACTATTTCAAGCTCACGAATGTACTGAATCTAATAAGACCAGCAAATGAATACGCAACAACAAGAATTTTTGAATCAATATCTGCGTACGCTCAGCCCTATTGAGCGCGCAGCGATACCGCAATGTGTAGCAGAGCATTTTTGCGCTGACGAATACAATGCGAATGAATGCGCGCGCCTAATTAATGAAGGGATTAAAACGGCCACATGCAGTTTAAAAGCTGCGTATGACATCGATGACGAGCCCTTGCCTGCCATCGGCCGGCTCAGCGTCGTATTAAATTGGGCGCAAGAGCCGGTTTGTATCGTAAAGCTCGTTGACGTTGCAATTTGCCCTTTTAATCAAGTCAGCAGCGACTTCGCCGCGTTAGAAGGAGAGGGTGATCGTAGTTATGCAAGCTGGTATCAGGCGCATCGCGAATTTTTTACCCATTTTGCTGCCAGCATTGGTGTCGCTTTCACCGAACAATCGGATTTAGTGCTTGAGCGTTTTGAGAAAGTTTTTCCGCTGTAAAAATCTATTTGCCTCCCCATTATTGCGATTGGTTTAAAAAGCGAGGGTATGTGCATGATGGTCAATTAAAGTCTTCATCATTGCAATATACCCTTTACTTTAGTCGAACTAAGACCGTACTTTCGGCAGCAAGCTAGCAATTATGCCGAGCAGCGGTAAATAGGCTAAGGCGTGATAAATGGCGGTGATGCCGTGGACGTCGACTAATTTGCCGATTAGCGCTGCGCCCAATCCGGCGATCCCAAAGGCAAAACCAAAGAAGAGGCCAGAGACGGTGCCGACTTTATTGGGGATTAACTCTTGCGCATACACCAGCATCGCCGAAAACGCCGATGACATAATCAGCCCGATGATAAAGCTCAGCACAATTGTGGCCGTTAGCCCCACGTACGGCAGCGCGAGGGCAAACGGTGCTGCGCCTAAAATCGAAAACCAAATCACGGTTTTACGTCCGATTCGATCGCCAATTGGCCCTCCGAGCAAGGTGCCCAAGGCGACGGCAAACAAAAACACAAAGAGCAGCAATTGTGCTTGCTGCGGCGCCAGAGCAAAGCGCTCGATCAGATAAAAGGTGTAGTAGCTCTGAAAGCTGGCCATATAGACAAATTTGGTCGTTAATAGCGCGAGCAAAACGCCCATAATGGCAATGGTTTTGCGTGGGCTGAACGGCGCTGTTTTGGCGCTGGCATTTGCGCCGTGGGCTTTTTGCTGTTGCGCGTACCAAAGGCTCACGCGCCAAAGTACGCCCATGGCCAAGAGGGCTGCCAGTGAAAACCAGATCAGACTGCCTTGTCCAAACGGCAGCACAATCAGCGCGGCCAATAGCGGGCCCGTGGCGCTGCCAGCATTCCCGCCCACTTGGAATAAAGATTGCGCCAAGCCGTGTTGCCCACCCGAGGCAAAACGGGCGATGCGTGATGATTCGGGGTGAAAAATCGCCGAACCGGTGCCGATGAGCGCTGCCGCGCATAAAATCAGCGGGTAGCTATTGGCTTGCGAGAGTAGCAACAGCCCGCATAAAGTGCTGGCCATCGCAACGACCAGCGAATTCGGTTGCGGTCGCTTATCGGTGATGCTGCCGATCAGCGGTTGCATAATCGACGCGGTGAGTTGGTACGTGAGCGTGATCAAACCCAGTTGGGTAAAGCTCAGCGCAAACGTGCCTTTCAAAATCGGATACAGCGCCAAAATCAGCGATTGCATCATATCGTTTAAAAAATGGGCACTGCTAATTGCGGCCAGAACGCGGTAGCGTGTGGCGGCGACTTCGCTGTGCTGGGTGAGCGTGGCGGTCGTCATTTCATGCTCCAAATTGTTTTAATGAAGCTTGATCATAATGACAGCTAAAATGCCTGTCTGACGAGAATACGGCAGACACTATCGAGAAAACGACATGCTGATTGAAAGAGTGGGCCCTTTGCGCGAAATGGGCGGCGCCTTGCTGCACGGAAAAGCGGTTGATCATCTGCCGGGATCGGCGACGATACGCCACTGGCACGAAGTGGCACAATTGCTGTACGCGATCAGCGGCGTGATGCGCGTGATTACGCCGCAAGGGCAGTGGATAGTGCCGCCCAATCGCGGCATTTGGATTCCCGCTGGCGAGTGGCACGAAGTGTTGATGATAGGCCATGTGGAAGTGCGCTCGATTTACATCCGTCCCGATGCTGCACCTGATTTACCGCTTGAATGCTGCGTGCTGGAAATTACGCCGCTGATGCGCGAATTGATTTTGGCGGCGATCAATATTGATTACCGTGAGCAACCGATACAGCCGCGTAGCACGATGATTGCGCAATTATTGCTCAATGAAATGAAGCGCTTACCCTCCTTGGCGATGCAATTGCCAATGCCCGACGATCGGGTATTGCAGCAAATTTGCGCTGATATTTTGGCGCATCCTGATGAAACGCAAACGACAGAGCTGATGGCCGCCAGCGCTGGCGTGGACGCTAGAACCTTGCAGCGGCGCTTTAATAAAGTGACCGGCATGACCTTGGGCGAGTGGCGGCGACAAGCGCGTTTGCTGCAAGCCTTAGAGCGGCTGGCGCAGGGCGAGCGGGTGATCGATGTGGCTTTGGATTGTGGCTATAACAGCCCGAGTGCGTTTAGCGCGATGTTTAAACGGCAATTTGCCTGCTCACCAAGCGATTTTTTTGCCTAGAGCGGCTTATTTTGGCTCTGGCCAGCGCAGTATAATCCGCAAGCCCTGATCCGGCGTGCTTTTAACGCGGATACTGCCATTCATATTGATAGTCACCAGTTGATAGACGCGCGTGAGGCCCAGCCCGTTTTGGCCTTGGCCAAATTGCGAGGTAAAGAAAGGGTCGAAAATTTTCTCGCGTAAATGCTCGGCAATGCCCACGCCGTTATCTTGATAAATCAGTTGGATTTGCTGCTCTTTTCTAGACCATTGTAGCGAGACATGGCCATGCGCTTGGCCGACAAAGGCGTGGCGCTCGGCGTTATCGAATAATTGGCTAATGATTTGTGCCAAAGCCATCATGGGAATCGGCGTTTCGATGGCGTCGTCGCCACTTAATTCAATGCTAATGCCGCGTTGTTCCAGCGGCGGCGCGAGTTCTTTGACCAAGCCTTGCAAAAATTGTGACAGTGACATCGTTTGCCAGTGGCTATCAAATTGCAGGTTTTGAATGGCGCGAAAGCGCTCGATTAAACCCACCACGCGGTTTAGATTGCGCGTTAAGGTTTGGTGCGCGTCGTGCGTGGTTTGCAGATATTGCGCCAGAGCCGTTTTACTCAGTTGCCCCGTATCGAATTTGTGTTTGAGCTGCTGTAAATCCGCGTCGATCACGCTGTTGAGCGTAATGCAGACGCCAATTGGCGTATTAAGCTCGTGCGCGACGGCGGCAACCAAGGTGCCGAGCGCGCCAACTCGTTCATTGCGTTCAAGCTCGGACTGTAATTGCGCGCGCGCTTGATTGGCCAGTTGGCGCTCGATAATTTGCTGTAATAGATTGGCGCGAAAAACATCGTCGCGCGACCACGTGTGTTGCCCTTCATCGCTGCGATGACTCAACATCAGCAGCCCCATTTGATGGCTCTGGCGTATCGGCACGATCATCAGCGAACACACGTGCTCACCCAGCAGCGCATAAAATTCGGCGGCTGCCTCGTGCAGCGCGAGCTGGGAAATCGGCAGTGGAGTGACTAAATCGCCGATTAAACGATAAATCCACGGGTAGCTATCGGCATTGATGATGTGTTGCCCTTGCGTGGGGCTGGGTGATTCGGCGGCGAGTTCGGCCAGATCACGGTAGGGGTCAAGAAACCACAGCCCCAGCCATTCCGCCCCCAAAAGGCTGCGCGCTTCGGCCAGCAGCGCGGCGAGGGCGTGGTGCAATTCAACATCGGTTTGCTCGTGGAGCGAGAGCATCAGCAGTTTTTCTTGCACATCATGCTCGGTTAAATCGAGCGCCTTCATCGAGCGATGCACAGGAATTAAGCTGCGCTTGAAATGCTCTTCGCTTAAAGTGCGCTCGGTTTTCACCCAAGCGAGTGCCGTGCTCAGATCGCCTTCGGCTTCAAAGGCATCAACTAGCGCGGCGGCATAATCGCGTTGCCGCGCCAGCGAGCGCGTTTTTTCGGCCAAGGCATAGGCGGCCTGTAAACACTCGCGCCGCTGGCGATGTTGGCCCAGCTTGGTAAACAGTAGCGAGAGTGAGTCGAGCGTCACGCTTTCAAGCCACAAATAACTAAATTGCTGCGCCATTTTGATGGCTTGATTGAGGTGCAATTCAGCGGCGGCATATTGTGCCAACTCCATCTCAACGTGGCCAATATGCCAATACGATTCGGCCACGTATTCGCGCACGTGGCCGAGCTGTGAATGCAGCAAACCCTCATTAAAATGCGCCAAAGATTCTTCAAGCGCATTGCGGTGCAAGCTACTAACGCCGCAATTGATCGCGTATTTCGCCATCAAATATTCGTCGCCCGATTGTTGCACATCATCTTGCGCCGCTAATAAATAGCGCAAAGCCTCGCTCGGGTTTTTTAATTCAATATTGGATTGGCTCAGCCCGATACGTGCTTCGACCGCGGTGACATAGTCATGATTGAGTTTGGCTAGCTCCAAGGCCTGCATCCACGCTTCGATCGCCTGCTGATAGCGACCATGCACCTGCGCAATCCGCCCCCGCGCTTGCAGCAGACGAGCGCCTTGCGCGGTTAGCCCACGGCGCATCGCCTCTTGCAGCGCCTGATTGATATCGTCAGCGATTAAATCATTCTCACCACGCCGTTCGTGAATTAAATAGCGGACATACAGCGCATCGAGTTCTAAATCGATACGGTGCGCCTGATGTGCTTGTTCGGCATAACGCTCGACCAAGCGAAATGCGATCAGTGGGTGATCGCGGGCGATGCGATCAATACGGCGAAGTGCGCTATCCACGCTAAATCCTCAAAGCGAAACAGCCGAGCGAACGGCGGCATGGATTTATTATGGCTAGAAAATTGCAGCTTGCTAGGACGGGATAGCGTTCGGCGCAAGATTAAGCCCCGTCAAGCGGGGCTTCAGATGGATGACAATTAGGAGCTGAGCGGGAGGAGCTTAGCGGGGTTTTTTGCTCGCTCCAGCAGGTTTGCTCACTGGCTTCGCGCCAGCCGGGCGTCCAGCTGGTCGGTTTTGGCCAAATTTGGCGCTACCTGTTACCGTGCCTCGGGGTATTGCCCCAGCTGCATTTCTACCATTGCTCTGTGGTACTTTACCTCGACTAGGTATTTTGCCGACTGAGCCTGGACCGCCGCCACCGCGTGCATTGCCCTTCGGCGCTTGCATGGTTTTCTCGGCTGCTGATTCGGGCGGGATCAATTGCTTAGGCCCAGTGCCGATCAAATCGGCGCGGCCCATATTGATCAGCGCTTCGCGCAAGATCGGCCAGTTTTTCGGATCGTGATAACGCAAAAACGCTTTGTGAATGCGGCGGCGTTTTTCGTCTTTGATGATGTCGACTTTTTCCGAGCTGCGCGCAATGCGTTTCAGTGGGTTGCGCTTGGTGTGCCACATCGTCGTCGCCATCGCCATCGGCGTTGGCGTGAAGGCTTGTACCTGATCGGGGCGAAAATTATTGGCTTTCAGCCACAGCGCCAGATTCATCATGTCTTCGTCGCTAGTGCCCGGATGCGCAGCGATAAAGTACGGAATCAGATATTGCTTCTTACCCGCCAGCTTGCTGTAGTGCTCGAACATGTCTTTAAAACGCTCGAACGTGCCAATTCCGGGCTTCATCATCTTCGATAATGGGCCTTCTTCGGTGTGCTCCGGTGCAATTTTCAGATAGCCCGACACGTGATGCGTGACCAGCTCTTTGACATATTCAGGCGATTCCACTGCCAAGTCGTAACGCAGACCCGAACCGATGGTGATTTTTTTGACGCCATCGATTTTGCGCGCCTTGCGGTACAGCTGAATCAAGCTGCTGTGATCGGTATTCAGGTTTTCACAAATGCCGGGATACACGCAGCTCAGACGGCGACAGGATTTCTCGATTTTCGGGTCTTTACACGCCAGGCGATACATATTCGCCGTTGGCCCGCCCAAATCGCTGATGTGGCCGGTAAAGCCTTCGGTTTTGTCGCGAATTTCTTCAATTTCGCGCAGGATCGAGCCTTCCGAGCGGCTTTGAATAATGCGGCCTTCGTGCTCGGTGATCGAACAGAAAGTACAGCCGCCAAAACAGCCGCGCATGATATTGATCGAGAAACGGATCATATCCCACGCCGGAATCACTTGCTCGCCGTAGCTAGGGTGCGGGTTGCGCGCGAAATACTGGTCGAACACATAATCCATTTCGGCCATTTCAAGCGGAATCGGCGGCGGGTTCATCCACACATCGCGCTCGCCGTGCTGTTGCACCATTGCGCGCGCGTTGCCGGGGTTCGATTCCAAATGGAGCGTGCGGCTGGCGTGCGCGTAGCTGACTGGATCATAGGTGACGGTTTCAAACGATGGAATCCGAATCACGGTGCGGCCACGCACTTCGCGACGCGCGGCAAGGCGTGCTTCACGTGAAACAATGCGAATCGGCTGTGGCGCGTCGCTTGGGGTCTCGCTCTGATTAGCTTGCTGGCGTTCGCTCTCATCGGCATACGGGTTGATGTGTGGGTCGATTTTGCCCGGCATATCGACCACCGACGAATCGAGTTCCACCCAGCCTTCGGGCTTCCAGCCGTGTGGTGCGAGAAAAGCGGTGCCGCGCACGTCGCGGATTTCGCTCATTTTCTCGCCCGCTGCCACGCGCTGTGTGACTTCAACCAGCGCGCGTTCGGCATTACCAAATAGCAGCAGGTCGGCTTTGGAATATACCAATGCCGATTGGCGGATTTTGTCGCTCCAGTAATCGTATTGCGCGATGCGGCGCAAGCTGGCCTCGATGCCGCCAGCCATAATTTGCACGCCCGGATACGCTTCGCGGCAGCGCTGGCAATAGACGTTCAGCGCGCGATCAGGGCGTTTGCCCGCCATGCCGCCAGCGGTGTACGCGTCGTCCGAGCGCGGCTTTTTGTCCGCGGTGTAGCGGTTGATCATCGAATCCATATTGCCGGCGGTGACGCCGAAATACAGTCGCGGTTTACCAAGCTGTTTAAAATCGTCCGCCGAAGTCCAATCAGGCTGGCTAATCACGCCCACGCGAAAACCTTGTGCTTCCAGCAGGCGGCCGAGCAAAGCCATGCCGAAACTCGGGTGATCGATGTAAGCGTCGCCGGTCACAATGATGATGTCGCACTCGTCCCAGCCGAGCTGATCCATTTCCTTGCGGCTCATCGGCAGGAATGGCGCGGGTTTGCGCGGCGCAAAGCCTTCGGGCAGCTGGTAAATCGGCGTAACAGGAGTGTGAGATGAATTCATGGTGACGGCAAACAAGACTAATCGCGCATTGTCGCAGATTTTGCCAATCTTTGCGTCGCTAAATACTTGTTTTTTATCGAATAAGGTTAAATTTTTATAGAAAATAACCTGAGAAAAATTAGGGTTTTTGAGCTGCTTTAAATCAATTAACTGCTCAAATATGGCGCGCGCAACGGCAAAGTGATTGTAATTTCAAGACCTTGCCCCTCTTCGCTATGCAGTGCAATTTCGCCGCCTAATTTGCCCTGCACCAGTGAATAGACTTGGTACATGCCCAGCCCGCTATGGCCTTGGCCAAATTTCGTGGTGTAAAACGGCTCGAATACTTTATGCTGCAAATCCTTAGCGATGCCAACGCCATTGTCTTTGATGATCAATTTAATTTTCTCGGCTTCAGCTTGGTATGCCGCAACGCTGATTTGCCCAGCGTGCTGCGCTGTGAATGCATGCCGCAGTGCATTTTGCAGCAACTGCATCACAATCACTTCCAGTGCGGCACTAAAGCTCACGATGGTCAGCTGCGGATCGATTTGATTGATCACGCTGAGATGTTTGGCCTCTTCTGTCGCTGACCATCGTTCGATCATCGGTGTGATGAGTTGTTGGAGCTTGATTGGTTTAGCCTCAGCGGTTTGATCGATATCGGCCAATTGACGTAGATCGCGGATGATATCGCTGGCGCGATGAGCATTGCGCTCGATTAACTCAGCAATCTCACTCCCTGTGCGCATAAAGTGCTCCAGCTGGCTTTTTTTCATCATGCCTGTTGCGCAGAGTTGTGTTAGTTCTTGGGATTTTTCGGTGAAAGTTGTCGCTGCAGTGAGGATGCTACCGAGCGGTGTGTTGAGCTTATGGGCGAATCCCGCGACTAAAAAACCTAAGGCTGCGAGTTTTTCAGCTTGTAATAATTTTTGGCTTGCGTGCTGTAATGCTTGTGTTCTTTCGGCAACGCGGGTTTCTAGAATCTCATTTTGACTTTGCAGTTGGGCATTGAGCGCTGCAATTTGGTGTTGATAAAAGCGCTGTTGATGTTGTGCGAGGGCGCGGCTAGCGAGTAGGCCAAGTTGATGCGCGTGTTGAATTTCATCGCGTTGCCAATTGCGTTGTTGGTCGAGTTGTTCACAGGCCAACACCGCAATTGTTTGATCATTCAGTCGTATCGGCACTAATAAAACGGCGCAGATGTGTTGTGCTGCTAATGTTAATTCACTCCAGCGCCATGTGTATTGATGCTGTGCGGCGGCATGGGCAACAATGATTTCACCGGTTTTTAGGTAATCGAATAAGCTGACGAGTTGATGTCTTTGTAAATCTGGACCTGTGCTTAAATCTTCTCCGGCGCTATTGCTACGTTGGAGGCACATAAGGGACTCGTCGTCATTGCTCCATTGCCAAAAGCTGGCTTGCGGTAAATGCAAAATTTGGCAGGCAGTCTGGCAGAGTATTTGGCTGAGGCGCTTGAGTGATCCGTGCTCTAGCGTTGAGCTGCTCGCCAAATCGAGCAACATTTGATCGGCATTTTTAAGTACGCCAGCGATTTGCGCAATTTGCTGTAAAGGATCACGCTGACTTGCATGTTGAATTTGGCGTTCTAACTGTTGCGCTTGTTTTTGCCGGTCTAATGCGGTGGGAAAATCCTCTAAGGCTTCGCAAATTTCACTAAGTAAAAACAATAATTTCATCCGCACGTGCCCTGCACCGGCCTGGATCGCAACGTCCAGACCTGCATGTGCTTGCTGAAGTGCATCTTTATGCCGATTCATTCGCAGTAAACACTCTGCATACAGGAGCAGAGTATTGGCTAAAGCCCAGCGATAGCCGGTGCGCTCGGCAATAAACCGAGCCGCGTCCAGCGAGGTGATGGCGAGTGAGAACGCTTGCTTGGCAATATAGATTTCGCCGATTCTCATTAAGGCTTCGGCTTCATCATCAGCGTGCTTTAATTCGCGAGCTGTGTCGAGCGCAAAATTATAGGCCGCTAAAGCCGCATCGTTTTGCCGTAATTTGAATAAGTTCACCCCTAAATTAATGTGGGCTTGGAGTAATAACCAGCGGTCATCAATTGTTTCGCAACGGGCGATCGCTTCTTTATGCATTTGAATGGCTGAATTTGCATCGCCCAAAGCATCATAAATTTGCCCTAGGCCCATTTTGGCTTTGACCCAAGTGGGATATTGTTGTGATAACTCGGCCACCTCGAGGCAGCGAGCCCAAATGTGCATCGCTTCTTGGTAACGTGCGCTGGCGTAGAGTGCGCGCCCGATGAGATTCAGTAGCCGTGCCTCAGCGGCAAAGAGATGGTGGCTTTGCGCCATTTGTAGCGCTTCATATTGCAAATCAAGGCAGTTATCGCCATAGGCAATTTGCGACATCAATTCCACCGAGGTAATGATGGCGACGGCGTCGTGTTCGGAGCGAGCACGTGTTAATAATTGCTCCAGCGGCGCAAGGGCTTGGTCGCGTTCATTATGCAATTGGGCTTCAATTTGGGAGACCAAATGCTGAAACTGCGGTGTGCTGCTAAAGGGTTGGGTGAGCACCTGCATAAGCCATAACATCGAGATTGATGGCTTTTAGTTTAGTTCTTGCCAGCTTATTTGCCACAGTGATTGGTGATTCGCGTGTACGGGTATTTTGCGAGTTTATACATTGCACGGTATATCGCCAAAGGCTTTTCAAGTTATAGCTTTGCGAGAAATACCCTCTAGCGTTTGAAGAGTAAGGTCATTCCGTCACCAGCAGGGAGGATGCAATGCTCGACGCGCCGATCATCACGCAGCTGACGGTTAAATTCATGCAAAATAGCCACGCTGCGCGGGTGGCTGCTTTGCGGTTCAGCAACCCGGCCATTGAGGAACATATTATCCAAAATAATCAAACCGCGCGGCCGCACGAGTTTGAGCGCGTATTCGTAATAATTGGGATAATTGGGCTTGTCGGCATCGATCAGCATACAATCGAAGCTGCCTTCCGCGCCTTCGGCCAACAGCCGCTCTAGCGTATCAACCGCACGGCCTAAATGCAGCTGGGTGCGGTGATCAATGCCAGCGCGCTTCCACCAAGCTTGTGCTTCAACGGTAAATTCTTCACACACATCGCAAGCGATGACCTGACCTTGTTCTCCCATTGCGATCGCAGCCGCGGTTGAGCTGTAACCCAGAAAGGTGCCAACCTCGATATAGCGTTGCGCGCCGATCAGTCGCAACAGGAAAATCAACAGCGCACCTTGTTCTGGCGCTAGCGACATTTTTGCCACGCGGTGCGTCATTGTCGATTCGCGCAATTGACGCAAAATATCTGGCTCACGCAGTGCCATATTTAAAAAATAGTCGCGTAAAGAATCAGACAAAGACAGTGTATTAACGGTCATGACGGGCTAGGGGCGGCAGCAAAAGGGCGATTATACCGCATTGCATGGCGATGATTGCCGACGGTGCCCAATGGCAGCTATTGCAACACAAATTGCTGTAAACGCAGTTTAGTTTTGCGGTTTTCGAGCTCGCGTTCAATGCGCCGCAAGCGAGTTTGGGTTTTACTCGACAATTGCAATGGAAAACCACGCTCGTCCGACTGCCCTGCGATGACATGATGTAATTGTTTGCGGTGCTCAAGCGCTTGTTGATATTGCCCGGAGTCGAGATACAGTTGCGCTAAAGCGGTATGAGATTCGGCGGCGAGGGTAGGAAGATGGAATTCCGCACCCAGACGTGCAGCTTCGAGTAAACATTCTTCTGCCAAATCGAGCTGCTTCAATTGCACAAAGCATCTGGCTAGCGCCTGCATCACTTGTCCTTGGCCTGTTGCGTGCTTTGTTTTCCGAAACCGCTGGTAGGCTTGGCTTAGTAACTCTTGCGCCACGCTAAAACGCTCGAAATGCAAGTGAATTAAGCCATCATAAGTCAGCACTTCCGCTTCCCATTCCGGCTGATTAAGGTCATTTAGAATATGTTGCGAGATTTGGCTAAGCGCAAATAGCGCCTGATCATGCTCGCCAAGTCGATATAAACAGGCGGCTAGATTGAGTGAAACCTCACAGTTGAGCTCGATATCGTCCAATGGCTGGCATAAACTATGCGCCGTTTGATAAAAATGCAGCGCTTTGTGATGGTCACCAAAAGCAAAATGCACCTTGCCGACGCCAATATACGCACGAACACAACCATGCATGGCCTGTAATAACGTGGCTATTTCCAACGATTTAAGCCATGCATCAAGTGCAGGGTAATACGCTAATTGTTCATAGAGTACCGTGCCTAACTCGTCATAACCATGCATCGTTTGTTGCATGAGCTGATGACGTTTGGCGTAACGTATTGCGGCTTGTAATGTTTGGATTGCGGCAGCACGTTCGCCGATTTGTTTTTGACATTTCGCGATAAGGCGTTGAGAAATCGAGCACCAATTTGGGTTGTGGGCTTGCTGACTATAGGTGAGCAAAGATTGGGCTAACTGCAGTGCGCTGTGCGGATCATGTTCATGTCGTGCAGCGTGGTACTGCGCATCAAAATGAGCTTTTGCATCCAGCAGCGAATTCATTGGTTCGCCTCTTCATACAAGCAAACTTGGTTACGTCCTTGGTGTTTGGCTTGGTATAGAGCATGATCCGCTGCTGCAAACAGCGCATCAAGCGTCATATGGGGTTGCCATTGCGCACAGCCTAGGCTGATTGTGACCGCTAAATCAGGAGAAATCGTTTGCCAATCAAATTTCTCGATTTCTTCGCGCATTCGGTTGGCAATTCGCAGCGCCACTTTTGCATCGTTGCGCGGTAAAACCAGAACAAATTCTTCCCCGCCAAACCGGGCTAACAGGTCCGTTTCACGCGTTAGGGCCTGAAGAATTTGCAATCCGGTTTTTAACACTTCATCGCCAATTTGATGCGAGTGAAGATCGTTGACCTGTTTGAAGTGATCAAAATCAATCATGATCAAGCATAAAACACTTTGCTCGTGACGGACCTGCTGGATGAGGAGAGGTAGCTGTTCATTGAGTGCCCGGCGATTAAGCGCCCCAGTGAGTGGATCATGAAATGCTGCATTTTCTAGTTGCTGCATCCGCTCATGCTCTAGGCTGCGTTGTTGCATCAATTGTTTAAGTTCTAATTCGCTTTTGAGTAATTGCAGCTTCATTTCTGCTTGTTTTAAACGTCGGGAGGATAAAGCATCGAGTTGATCCCGCGTGTTTTGCTTTTGCAATTGTAAGTAGAAATTATGAAAGCCAATATGGTGCATCGTGGCGCGAATGTAATCATTTTTCGCTTCATAGAGCATGGATAGCTCGTAATGAATTTGCTGCTGCAAATGATCGCTTTCATGTGATTGAGCTAGCTCTAATGCCTGCTGCAGCTCATGAATTGCGGGCTCAATTTGCTGTTGCTGCGCATGCAAGCGCCCTAGGCTGAGTAAGCTCTGTGTTTGTCCCCAGCGCGATTGAGTATTGATATTCAGATCATAAGCAGCTTGAAAATAGACCTGAGCGCGAGTCCAGTCTTGGCGAGCTAAATAAATTTGACCTAAATAATGATTGATTTCTGCTAGCCACGACAGACGTACCGGTAAGATGAGGTTGTCTTCAATTTTGAGCAGTAATTTTTCGGCTAATTCGTAATCGTGTAATTGAATCAGCGTGGCAGCAAGATGCAGCTGGGTTTTTGATTGCAAGTCGCGATTGAGCGTGAGCTGAGCCCACTCTAGTGCTTGCGATTGATAATAAAAAGCCTGTTCAAAATTACTGCGCTGAAAATAGAGGATGGCAATCCCTAAATATGCATTTACATACCGCTCAATGTCATCATTTTCTTGCGCAAGTTCAAGAGCGGTTAGCCACGCATGCATCGCATTCAAAGATTGGCGTTGTTGTTGGTAACAGCCAGCTAAACCTTCGTAGGACAAGCATTGAAAATGCACATTATCAATCTGTTTGCTGTTACATAGGGCCTGTGTGAACTTTGCTTGGGCATCATCGAGCTGCTGAATCACCAGCAAAGATTGGCCCAGTATTAGCAATGCCTCAATTTCAAGGTCAACCCTATTGAGTTCTTGGGCTGATGCTAAGGCCGCTTGCGCCAAAATAATGCTGGATTCGCAATGGACGACAAACAGCCGCTGCGCCTCGTTTAAGCAGCGGGATACTTGCTCCGCAACGCAAGGCGTTGGCGGCAAATAGTCTTCTAAGTTTGTAGGCAAAGCAATCTTTGCTAAATCAATTAAAAATAAGGACGACTAAGCATTCAGTTGTTGCAGCAACATGCGCAACTGATCTTCATCGTCAGCCTTGAGCATCTTATTTACTATAGGTTTTATTTTGCCAAGTTCTGCGCTAAGTAACTGCTGTTTTACTTTAAGCAATTGAATCGGCAGCATTGAGAAGCGCCGTAGACCTAGACCAAGCAATAGTCGTGTTAAGCTGGGGTCTCCCGCCATTTCGCCGCACATGGAAACAGGCTTGCCCATTTTATCGGCAGTGCTGATGATGTGTTTTAAGAAGTGCAATACGCCAGGATTGAGTGGGTCGTATAAATGGCTAACGGCATCGTCATTGCGATCAACTGCCAATGAGTATTGAATTAAGTCATTGGTGCCAATTGAAATGAAGTCAAGATGATTTAAAAAGGCGCCCACCGCCATCGCTGCCGCGGGGACCTCAATCATGCCACCGAGTTCGATATTTTCATCAAAAGCGATGTTATCTTCCCTTAGTTGGGCTTTGATGTCATCGAGATGCAGGCGAGTTTGCTTGACTTCACTGAGTGACGATAGCATTGGAATTAACAACTTAATCTTGCCAAAAGCTGATGCGCGCAGCAGCGCTCGTAACTGGGTACGGAACATTTGTGGTTCTGCCATGCACAGTCGAATGCCTGTGAGCCCCAGCGCGGGATTTGGGGCCGCACGTTCAATTTGCCACGACGGAATTTTATCTTTACCCAAGTCTATCGTACGGATAATGATGGGTTTGCCCTGCATGGTTTGGGCTACTTCACGATAAGCTTCAAATTGCTCTTCTTCGCTTGGTAAATCATTTTCTTTTAAAAACAAGAATTCAGAGCGGAATAAACCAACCCCGCTTGCGTCGTTTTCAAGAGCTAGATCACAATCTTCGGGTAGCTCGATATTGGCACTGAGTTCAACTTGAGTACCATCCAGCGTCACCGCCGCTTGTGTTCGAATATCTTGTAGCTTGGCCTGTTTATCAAGCCAGTCATTTTGACGTTGTTGATACTCCGCCAAAATGGTGTCATCAGGGGCAACGATGACGCAACCTTTGACGCCATCGACAATGATCAGCTCTTGCTCGCGAATAATTTCACGTGCGTTCCGTAGAGCCAAGACCGAGGGTAAATCGAGCGAGCGCGCTAAAATGGCAGTGTGTGATGTCAGTCCACCCACATCGGTGATAAAGGCTTTGAAGCTGGTGTCTTTAAATAACACCATGTCTGCCGGGGATAAATCATGCGCAACCAGAATGCAATCGTCGCCATCGCAGCTTGGGGCATGGTTGCCATGCTCTTTGCCTGCAAGGGCTTTGAAGATACGCTCAGTGACTTGAATGACATCGGTGCGACGTTCGCGTAAATATTCTTCTTCAATTTCATCAAATTGCGCGAGCAGAACGTCGAGTTGTTGCTTGACCGCCCATTCAGCATTGCAGCGTTGTTGCTCGATGATATGGCGGGGTTCTTTCGATAGCGTATGGTCGTTGAGCAGCATGATATGCAAGCTCAAAAATGCCCCGAGTTCGGCGGGCGCATTGTCAGGGATGCTGCCCCAGAGCATTTCTAGCTCTTTGCGCGTGCTACGAATGGCATCGTCAAAGCGCTGCAGTTCAGCCGCTATGCCATCAGAGGGAATTTGGTAATGAAGTATTTCAATATCGGCATGCGACACCAAATGGGCGTGGCCGATGGCAATACCACCACCGACCCCTAAACCATGTAGGCTAATACTCATCAACTCCCTCCTGACACAAAATCTTTGCAGCGCTAGGGCTTGCTGTTATGGATGTCGTTTGCTCTATTGGCAACGATCATCGTTGTATTTATTCGCCTTCTCCGAATTTGTCGGCGACTAAAGCGATCAGTGCATCGAGTGCTTTTTGCTCATCGGGTGCATTGCTGGTGTCAATAATGATTTTGCTACCTTTGCCCGCAGCCAACATCATCACGCCCATGATGGATTTTGCATTGACGCGTTTTTGATTGCGACTAACCCAAACTTCGCACTGAAATTGGCTGGCTAATTGGGTGAATTTGCTAGACGCTCTGGCATGCAAGCCTAATTTATTAACAATCTCAACTTCTTGCTGCGGCATTCTACTTAACCCTCATTACGGCTGATTGCTGGGTAACATATACAAAACACCTTCCAGCCCACCAGTAATGGCTTTGCTGACGGCGATTTCTAATGACTGATGGCTGTACGACAATGCGCGCACCAACATTGGCAAATTGACTCCTGCCACTGCCTCGATGCGACCAGCACAGATTAAACGATTGGCGACATTAGACGGGGTGCCTCCATAAATGTCGGTGAGCAATAGCACACCTGAGCCATCGTCAAGCTCATCGATAAGTTTTTGTGCGCGACCTAATACTTCTTCAGGCTCGTCTGCTTTACTGACGGCCAGTTGCCCTAAATTCGGCAAAGGACGACCCATAATGTGCTGTGCACAAGTCATTAAGGCCTCACCCATCGAGTAATGAGTGACAATGATTATGCCTACCATGCCGAAATACTTCCTTTTGCTAGTCCTATCGCCTTGTGAGCAGTAGGTTTTTTAATTCGATGAAGCATCATATAAAGTTTTTACTATTTCAGCAGCATGAAAAATGCCAAATCACTGGACTGCAACAGTTATTGTTCGTTCGCCGAGCATAGTCCAAAGCGGATAGGTCCGAGTTGACCTTGCCCAATATCTTCAACTTAGCGTAAGCGGTACAAATGCGTAGGTTTTTTTAGCCATTTGATGCGCGCTTGCATACTTGGGGAGATAAAAGCATCACCTTGCTCGTTGATCAGTAATACATCCTCAAGGCCAAAGCGTTGTGCATATTTCCAGCTGGTGTTCACCCCACCAATAAGCATGGGTTTGGTGGCTACATCGGAAATTGCTCCCGCATTGTAACTAGGCGGGGCGATCACACTAACAGCCTGCACACCTTGCGCGGGTTGCCCAGTGCGCGGATCGATCAAATGGCTATAACGTTTGCCATTAAGCATAAAGTAGCGCTGATAATCGCCCGACGTCCCGATCGATTCGCCATTCTTCAGCGCGATGGTGGCCATGGCTTCGGGTTGGCGTGGGTGCTGCAACCCCACCGTCCACGGTTCCTGATCTTTTTTGCCTAGTGCCAAAACATTGCCGCCGATATTGATCAGCGCATTGAGCACCCGTTGCTGGCGCAAATATTTGGCCGAATGATCGAGCGCCCAACCTTTGGCAAAGCCGCCTAGATCAATTTCTACGGCGGGATTACTGCTGCTGATGCTTGCACCATCAATCGTCAGATCATTCAGGCTGGGCTGGGCAGCCAGTAATATAGCAAGGCTTTGTGCATCGGGTGTGACAGGCGCAAAGGTGTCGCGATGAAAGCCCCACAGCGTCACTAAGCCACCTACTGCGGGGTTGAATAATTGATCGCTTTGCTGGGCGTATTTTTTAGCCGCATTCAGCATTTCAATTAACTCAACGTCGGCGGTAATGGTTTCGCCATTTTTTATCGCGTTATTCAGCCGTGTAATTTCGGATGGCTGCCACGCATGTAATTTTTTATGCAGCCGATCAAGCTCGCTCAGTACCGCACCCGCGTGTTTGGCGGCGACGGCTTCGTCAAGGCCGTAAATACTGATTTGTACACGGGTACCAAACACATAGCTTTCTTGTTGGTACAACTCGTTTTTGCCGCAGCCCGCTAAAAGTAATAAAGCCGTGGCGATCAGGCCACGGCGCAGGATGAGTGCTGCATTGACCTTCAAGCGACTTTCCTTTCGATCGCGTCGATAAAGAGCGCGGCGACATTAATGCCCGATTGCGCCGTAATTTCCTGAAAGCACGTTGGGCTGGTTACGTTCACTTCGGTCAGATTGTCGCCAATCACATCCAGCCCAACCAGCAGCAAGCCTTGCGCTGCCAATTGCGGGCCCAGTGCTTCGGCAATTTCGCGATCTCGCGCCGACAAAGGTCGCGCGACGCCAGCGCCGCCAGCGGCCAAATTGCCGCGTGTTTCGCCGTTTTGTGGGATGCGCGCCAAACACCAATCAACCGGCACGCCATCAATCAGCAAAATGCGTTTATCGCCGTCTTTAATCGCCGGCAGATATTTTTGCGCCATCACCAAGCGTTCGCCGTTGTGGCTGAGCATCTCGAGTATGCTGCCCAAGTTAGCGTCAGTATTGGCGATGCGAAAGATACCCGCCCCACCCATGCCATCGAGCGGTTTGACGATGACATCGCCATGCTCGGCAACAAAGGCGCGGATATCAGCCATATTCTGGCTAACCATTGTCGGCGCGATGTATTGCGCAAACTGGAAAATTGCCAGCTTTTCGTTAAAGTCGCGTAGCGCTTGGCCGCGGTTAAATACTTTCGCGCCTTGTGCTTCAGCAAGGCTAAATAGTTGCGTGGCGTACAGGTATTGCTGATCAAACGGCGGGTCTTTGCGCATCACCACCGCATCGACATCACGCAAGGCGATCTGCTTGGCTTGTTGGATGTGGTACCAATCGTGATTGACTTGCGATTCAGTAAAGCCAATCTGTTGTGCCGCAGCTTCGACCACACCGTCTTTTAGCCGTAAATCAGCGGCCAAACATGCCCAAACCTGATGGCCGCGCGCATTCGCTTCGCGCATCATCGCGTAAGTTGAGTCTTTGTAGATTTTAAATCCGTCTAGCGGGTCAGCGACAAACAGGATGCGCATTACAGGCTTCCTTCTTCCAATTCTAGCGATCCCGCCAACAGTGCCAAGCGCGCCACCACGCCGTAGGCGTAGAAGCGATTTGCTTCGCAGTCGGGCGAGCCATCACAATCGGGCGTTGATAGCGGGGTGGCAAACGCCAGTGGCTTGAAGTGCATGCCCGGCGCGTTGAGGTTTTCGTCGATGCCACGGCCCGTGTGGACGCGGTAAAAACCACCAATCACAAAACGATCGAGCATATAAACCACGGGTTCAGCGACGCCATCGTCGATGGTTTCAAACGTCGGCACGCCTTCTTGCACGATCACATCGTGCACTTCCACGCCTTCCTTGATCACCGACATTTTATTGCGCTGTTTGCGGTTCAGCCCAACGAGTTCTTCACCTGATTTCACGCTCATAATGCCCATGCCGTAGGTGCCGGCGTTGGCTTTAACGATGACAAATGGCGTTTGGTCGATGCCGTATTCGGCGTATTTGGCGGCGATTTTGGCGATCATTGCGTCGACGGTCGCGGCGAGTTTTTCTTCGCCTTCGCGGGCATGGAAGTCCAGCCCATCAACGTGTTCGAAATAAGGATTAATCAACCACGGGTCGATATCGATAATGTTGGCAAAATCTGCGACGACGCGATCATACGCAGCAAAATGGCCGGTTTTACGGCGCACTGCCCAGCCAGCGTGCAGTGGTGGCAGTAGGCTTTGCTCGATGTTTTTCAGTAAATCGGGAATACCGGCCGACAAGTCGTTATTGAGCAAGACCACGCACGGGTCAAAATCGCTCAAACCCACGCGATTGCCCTTGCGAATTACCGGCTCTTGCAGCATTTTGCTGCCGTCGGGCAAGTCTAATTCTGTTGGCTCGCTGATTTCTGGGTTCATACTGCCAATACGCACCACCATACCGGCTTGGCGCAAGATTTTGGCCAGCGCCGCGACGTTTTGCAGGTAAAAACCGTTGCGGGTATGGTTTTCCGGAATCAGCAAAATGCGGCGTGCGTCAGGACAGTAGCCCTCCAGCGCCATCATCGCGGCTTGCACCGCCAGCGGGTGAAATTCCGGATTTAGATTATTAAACCCACCCGGATAGAGATTCATATCGACCGGAGCGAGCTTGTAGCCGGCGTTACGCAAATCGACCGAGCCGTAAAACGGCGGCGTGTGCTCTTGCCATTGATTGCGGAACCAGTGTTCGATTTCCGGCTGCGCAGCAAGGATCTTGCGTTCTAACTCAAGTAATGGCCCGGTTAGGGCGGTAGTGAGGTGTGGCACGCTCATGGCGGCTCCAGCGTCGATTAAGTGATTCAATAAGATATTGAGTCGGTCTGGCGCAATTCAAGATCGGCGTAAGATTTTAATATACCCCACTTAGGTATTGCTCCGTGTTCTTTGCTGATTAATCACTTCAGTTGAATACATTTATGGGTTGGGCAGATACTGACGGATATTGCTGAGATCAATCGGTGGAATTTGCCAAGAATCGGTATTTTTTTCATGCAATAAATCCAACTGCTGCCCGTAATATTGAATACCGTCTTTGTCTTTGAGCGCGGCGCAATAACCGGCAGCTTGGGCGCTAAGTTTGGCTTCAATATGTCGCATGCCATCTTGATGAGCGAGACGAATACCGCGTTCAATCATTTCCCGTGCACGTTGTGCTTCACCTTGCAGAAAATGAACTTCGGCTAACTTGCCCAATAAATTGCATTCGGCCCAATGCGATGGGGTAACTTGCATTGATTCTAGGCAGCGCTCGAAAAATTCCTCCGCTTGCAGCAAGTCGTGTTGCTTGAGATAAATAGTGCCTAAATGTAATAAAGATTCAGAAACATAGTGGCCAAAGTCATGCTGCCTACCCAAGGCTTCGGTTTCCAGCAACATGTGCACGGCCTCTGGGCTGTGCCCCGCATTATATAAATCCCAGCCTAAGCTGAGTTTGGCGCGAATTTCAATCAATGGATCAGGGTTGAGTTTGAGTAATTGCAGTGCGGCACGGTGAAATTCAACGGCTTGTTCATGTTTGTTATAGGCGCTGCAAATATGGCCCAAGCCGATCAACGCTTGTACATGCGCGTGGCCGCAATGGCGCAGTACGCGACAGGTTTCGATGCATTGTTTCCAATAGGCCAGCGATTCGGCGTATAAGCCACCGGTATAGCGATCTCGTCCCAAGCGCTCGAGTACTTGCACCGAGAGCTGGGTGTATTGGTGCGCTGCGCACAGCGATAAGGCTGTATGGAGCAAAGCACAATCATCTTGTCGTTCACCAAGTTGATTGCGGGTGATTGAAATATACAGACAGGCGTGAATGAAGCTGTAATGATCCTGTGCGATTGCACTATCGTCGAACAAGACCTGACTCAACTGCAACGCGCTGGCGGGGTCGCTGTATAAACAGCTTTTAATTTGGGCGATGCGTTCGCTTGCGTTGAGAATTGATGCTGTCATATGCAGCCTGTCTACCTAAGTGATTCGCCCGTATGCAGGCTAAGCAAAATTATAACCAGCCTTTGCGTTTGAAAAACACGTAAGGCGCAATACCAGAGAGCACCATCAATAGCAGCGCGGCGGGGTAGCCCCAGTTCTGATCTAACTCTGGCATATGAGCAAAGTTCATGCCGTAAATTGATGCGACCAAGGTCGGCGGTAGAAAAACCACACTAGCGATCGAGAAGATTTTAATAATCTTATTCTGCGCCAGATTAATCAAACCCATCACCGCGTCCATCAAGAAGTTAATCTTGTCGAACAAGAATGCGCTGTGATTATTCAGTGATTCCAAATCGCGCAAAATTTCGCGTAAATCATTTTCTTGCGCGGCGGCCAGTTGGCGGCTACGCAGCAAAAAAGACAGCGCGCGGCGGGTGTCCATTAAATCCAGCCGCACTTTACCGTTGATGTCTTCATGGCCAGCCAGCTCGGCCAGCGCTTGGCCCATCAGCTCATCGGTCATT
This sequence comes from Chitinibacter sp. SCUT-21, assembly GCA_041874755.1. Classification (NCBI taxonomy): domain Bacteria; kingdom Pseudomonadati; phylum Pseudomonadota; class Betaproteobacteria; order Neisseriales; family Chitinibacteraceae; genus Chitinibacter; species Chitinibacter sp. SCUT-21. The sequence continues at coordinate 1,878,031 of CP102611.1, read as the reverse complement.
TCGGCGCTATGGTCGAGTACACGGCGGCTGACGCCATCGAGCTTGGCGTAGATTTCCTCCAACACATCGGCGTCGTACTCGACCGCGGCATCGTAAATCGCGAGCAAAATTTCTTGCGCGCTGCCGACAAAGCCGGGTTGTACGCGAGCGCGCAGCCGGAAAAGACGGAATACCGCGAGTTCTTCTTGGCGGATGGTCAGCAAGCGGCCTTCGTTCAATAAAAACGACACGGTCACGTTATTGTGCTCATCTTCTGCGTGTGACAAAAAGAACGAGCTGATATGAACGCCATTGTCGTCGACATAGCAACGCGCCGACTCTTCCAAGTCTTTTAGCTCTTCGTCTTCGGGCAGTTCCAAATGAAACACGCGCTGCACCAATTCACGCTCTTCGTCGGTGGGGTCAACCATATCGACCCATAGCACCTCCGGTCGTGATAAGTCTTCTGGCACTAAGGCAGGAACTTGAATCAAACGACCAGCAGAGAGGACAAAGGCATTGAGCATAAAAAATTCGCCAGGCAAAGAAAACGTGCCGTTTGATTATACGGCAGTCGGCCATTCCGCGCTGTGCCGATCCATGTTATCCCATGCTTTGTGCCTAAAAAATGAGCTAAACAGCGTGTGCAAATCCAGGGTAACGGGTGAGTTGTCATTGGCCGCGTGCTACACTGCGCCGCACCATTCACCCCGAGCTATTTCTCTTTGCTGAAATAGTCACTCGCAGGGCCAAGCTTATGACTGTGATCAGCCGCAAACCGCAAGAAAGCCTGCAAGAAAGCTTGCAACAAGTGATCCGCCTGCTCGAGCGCCACAAGCTCGTTGAGGGCATGGTGCATAAGCAGGAAATGGCCAAACATGATCTGGTCGAGCAGTTAGTCCATCGACAAAACCTCGCCGAGCTGCAAATGAAGCTCGCCGCGCTGCACCCGGCCGATATCGCGCACATTCTGGAAGCCTTGCCACCCGCAGATCGCTTGACGATCTGGGGCTTGGTCGATGCGGACGACGACGGCGAAATTCTGCTTGAAGTCTCAGATGCGGTGCGCGAATCGCTGCTCGCTGATATGGCGCCGCACGAAATGGTCGCCGCAGCGGGTCAACTCGATACCGACGAGCTGGCCGATCTGGTGCCCGATCTGCCGCAGGACGTGCAAAGCGAAGTTTTGGGCACGCTGGACGCCGAAGATCGCGCCGAAGTGCAGTCGGCGATGTCGTACACCGACGATCAAGTCGGCGCGCTGATGGATTTCGATATGGTGACGATTCGCGCCGACGTGCGGCTCGAAGTCGTGCTGCGCTATTTACGCCGCTTTGATGAATTGCCAACGCATACCGATAAGCTGTTTGTCGTCGATGAAGATGAAATTATCAAGGGGGTATTGCCCCTGAACAAACTATTGGTAAGCGATCCAGACCAATACGTCGGCAATGTAATGGCCGACGACGTGGTGATTTTCCAGCCCTTTGACGACGCCGGCGAAGCGGCGCAAGCGTTCGAGCGCTATGACTTGGTCTCGGCGCCGGTGGTTGATTCCAACCACAAAGTAATCGGCCGCATCACCGTCGATCAAATGGTCGACGTCATCCGGGAAGAATCCGAAGCCGAAGTGCTCTCCTTGGCCGGTTTGAAAGACGAAGATTTATTTTCCAGCGTCGGCAAAGCGGTTAAAAACCGCTGGCCGTGGCTGGCGATTAATATTTGCACCGCCTTTATCGCCAGCCGTGTCATCGGCGCGTTTGAAGGCACAATTCAACACTTGGTCGCGCTCGCCGCGTTGATGCCGATTGTGTCGGGCATTGGCGGCAATACCGGTACGCAAACGACGACGCTGATTATCCGCGGCTTGGCGCTGGGGCAAATTACCGCGTCGAACACGCGGATGTTGATGATGAAAGAACTCGGCATCGCGCTGATTAACGGCGCGGTGTGGGGCGGCGTACTTGGCCTGATCGCGTGGGCGCTGTACGGCAAATGGGATTTGGGCTTGGTGATGACCAGCGCGATGCTGCTCAATATGCTGGTTGCGGCGATGGTCGGGCTTTTTGTGCCGTTGGCCATGCAAAAGCTCGGGCGCGATCCAGCCTACGGCTCGTCGGTGATGATTACCGCAATGACCGATAGCTTGGGCTTCTTTATTTTCCTTGGATTGGCGACGGTGTTTTTGATGTAAATCTTTGGGGTATATGGATGCAGGCCATTATTCAATTGATCTTCATTGTGATACGTAGGGAGATTTTGAATGTGTAAAGCGCCGTTTACCTTTGTTTTTGCGCTGTTGGCGCAGCTCTTGAGTTTGGGGTTGGTACTTCACGTAAACGCCCAGGCCCAAGTGAGTAATCGTTTCACAGAAGTCGATCAGTCTAGCGAGTTAAGGGTTAAAAAGGGCAGGAACTTTAACATTCAAATGCTCGTCGCACCCGCTATGGCTCAGTCATATACGCTAAAATCCGGCCATCGCAAGGTGAAGTTCCTGACATCTGCGATGGATTACCGCAATCCGGCAGATAAGAACAATCTCTATCTGGGCTGCTGCTTGATGGTACAAACATGGACTTTTAAGGCCATCGAGCGTGGGGTCGACACCATCGTTTTGCTCGAAAATCATCAAGATCGAATCAGCGAACATCGTTACATTGTGCGAATTGAATAAAGCGGCCTATTTTTATGCTCACCACCCTCGCCATCGCCAATTACCGCTCGCTGCGTGAATTAATTTTGCCACTGGGCCAGATCAATGTGGTGACTGGTGCCAATGGCAGCGGCAAATCGAGCTTGTACCGCGCACTGCGACTCTTGGCCGAAAGCGCGCAAGGGCGGATGGTCGCGAGTTTGGCGCAAGAGGGCGGTTTTGCGTCGACCTTATGGGCGGGTCCGGAGACGATCAGCCGGGGTATGCTGCGCGGCGAAGTGCCGATTCAAGGCACGGTGCGCAAAGACGTGATCGCGCTGAAATTGGGCTTTGCGGCTGATGATTTTGGCTACGCGATTGATTTAGGCTTGCCTGAGCCCGATTCCACGTCAATGTTTGGTAGCGACCCGCATATTAAGCGCGAATGCATTTGGGCTGGGCCGGTGCTGCGCGAGGCGGCGCTGCTAGCCGATCGTGATCGCAGCTTATGCAAGGTGCGCGCCGGGCGTGAATGGCAAGTTCTGAGCCGCCATGTTCCCAATTACGACAGCTTATTTAGCCATTGTGCCGACCCATTGCGCGCACCCGAAGTATTGGCGCTGCGTGAGCGAATGCGCGCGTGGCGCTTTTACGATCATTTGCGCAGCGATGCGCAAGCGCCAGCGCGACAAGCGCAAATCGGTACCTATACGCCGGTGCTGGCGCACGATGGCGCTGATTTGGCGGCTGCGCTGCAAACGATCCGCGAATTGGGGCGTGGCGACGAGTTGGATGCGGCGATTGACGATGCTTTTGCTGGGTCTCGAGTCGACATCGTCGTCGAACATGGCCGTTTTAGCTTGCAAATGTGGCAATCTGGTTTGTTACGCCCCTTGTCGGCGGCGGAATTATCCGATGGCACCTTGCGCTATTTATTGCTGGCGGCGGCACTTTTGAGCCCTCGCCCGCCTGAATTACTGGTGCTAAACGAGCCAGAAACCAGTTTGCACCCCGATTTATTGCCCGCCTTGGCACGCTTGATTAGCGCCGCGGCACAGCATAGCCAAGTCATCGTCGTCAGCCATGCGGCCAGATTGGTCACGGCGCTAAGCCGCGTGCGGGAGGCGCAGATTTTGCAACTGGAAAAAGAATTTGGCGCCACGCAACTGCGCGATCAAACGCCACTAGAACGCCCAGCGTGGCAGTGGCCAAGTCGCTAAATACTCTTTGGGAGTATAGCTTTCAAATTCCTTTCCGAATTTTGATTGGACTAAATACCCCTAGCTTATTTAATCCCTACGCTCTTTGCCACTGGTCGACTTTACGCAAATAAAGGTCAAAAATCGCTACGTTTATGCTGTAAGAATAGTTAGAATAACAAGAACTATTCTCATTGTGTGACCTATGCGCGATTTACCTGCCAGCCTGCTGCTGGATGTTTTGGGGCGGCAACGATTTGGCGTTGAGTATCAGCCCTTGGTCCATGCCAAAACGGGCGAAATTGTGGCCTACGAAGCATTGGCGCGTTTTTATGATCAAGCCGGCGCAATTTTACGCACCGATCATGTGTTTCACGCGCTGCACGATAGCCCGCTAACCTTGTTTCAAGTCGAATACCAGATGAAGCAATTGCAAATCGATCGCGCTCCGGCGGGCACTTTATTTCTGAATCTGGATCCCGATGCCTATCAGGCCGCCGACGATGGTGATGAGGCTCACGCCTTGCTGGAGCTGATTAGCCCACGCGCCGATGTGGTGCTGGAAATTATCGAGAATAGTGATTTATCCGATGCCAAACAAAGTGCGCGCATGGCCGATGCATTTTCGCAGCGGCAAGTGCGTTTAGCGCTGGATGATATTGGTGCGCCGCATTCTATGCTGTCCTTGCCGCTATTACTGCAAGTAGATTGCCTTAAATTTGATCGCAGCTGGTTTGGTCAACTCGATTGCCCTAAAGCCCACGCGGCCTTGGTAAGCCTGATTTCATACGCGCGCGAGACCGGAAAACAAACCGTCATGGAAGGGGTAGAAAACGACGCCCAACTCGCGAAAGCACGAACATTGGGCGTTGATTTGGTGCAGGGCTTTATTTATCGGCCTTGGTTTGTTACCCATCAAGCATAAGATACCCTTTGTGGGTATTTTAATGGGTGCCAATGCTGAATATTATTTGCTGGCAGTACCCGTAGTTGCCTTTTCGATAAATTGAGTGACTTCAGCGGGGCGATATAGTGCCGCACCTTTGCTGCTAAAGGTTTTCTCTTTGCCGTCGCGAATGATCCCGGCTTCGATTTTGCGATTATCGGTGTCAATTAATAGCCACGCCGTTTTGCCGCCTTGTGGCTTATTGCCGAGTACATACAAAACGCGATCAAATTGCAATGAGCTTGGGGTGCTCATTTGGCTTAGAAACGGAGTGAGTTCATCGCCCAATACCAATTTGAGTTCGGGCATGATTGGACTAACTTCGGTAAATAAGCCGATATCATTCGGGAATTTGCCTTTATATTGCACCAATTGTGTCCAATCGCCATTGGTTTTTAGTACTTGCTGTGCCAATTCAGTGGTTTGCGCTTTGACTGAGCTGGCCAATTGATTGGCATCAAGGCCTAGTGGTTGCAGGACTTGATTGGCTTCGTTCGCCACTTGATCGATTACGCCATCGGTTTGGCGCTTCACTTCTTCACCAACGATGCCGACGACCGAAGAGGCGACATTTTGAGTTAGCTGGTTTGCTTGATCGCAGGCTGATAACAAGCCAGCGAGCAATAGCGTGGGTAATAAGGCCCAGCGGCGAATGGTTTTCAGTGGATAAGCAGACTTCATATTCAGGGTACTCCAGGATTTATGTCCGATATGAGTTCGATTGTCGCGGCAAGTTCCTGTTCTGCTGTGCTTTTATTCACACTGCGTGTAAATGGCATTTTATTCAGCTTTGATTCAGATCGCTTCAGGCATGCTTGCTGCTATCAAGTGATAGATGGAGTCGAGGCGATGCGTCAACTATTTTGGGTATTAATAGCCGCGCTGCTCGTGAATACAACTGCATTTGCGGACGACGATGATGATTGGGATGATTACAAACAGCCTAAACGTTGGAAGCAACGAGATTATGCGATTATTCGTAGCGTTACGCCGCAATACGAAAGATGGAGCCAGCCACGGCAAGAGTGCAGCAGTGAATGGGTAACAGAAAACGTAGTTAGCAATAATAACCCCAACTATACCGGTACGATTATCGGTGGTGTTGCGGGTGGGGTGCTGGGGCATCAGGTCGGCAAAGGGCGCGGTAAAGATGTGGCGACGGTGGCGGGCACACTGATCGGTGCGATGGTTGGCAATCACTTGTCTGATCCGAGCGCGCGCCGCGTTGATCCGGTGCAGCGTGAAGTAAAACGCTGCCGCGAGGTGAATGACTATCGTGAACAAGTACGTGATTATCGCGTCGATTACGAATACCGCTCGCAAATTTATAGCACGACGATGACTCGCTATCCTGGTCGTCCAGGCGCACGAATTCCAGTTAAGTTGATCGTTGAGCTGGATGATTAAGTTTGCTGTCAATCTAAAGCTTGAATTGGCGCTTACGGGTACAATGGGCAGCTTGAAGGGGAAAACCAAATGAAATCGTTGATTAAAGTAATGATTTTAGTGCTGTGTTTCAGTGCAACTTCGGTCTTTGCCGCTGTAAACCGCGATGAAGCTGCCGATTTGGCGCAAAAGAAAACCAACGGCGGCAAAGTGCTGAACGTTGAAAAATTTATCGATGCGGGTAAATCGGTGTGGCGCGTAAAAGTGCTCACCCCGAGTGGTGATGTCCGCGCGGTGTTTGTCGACGAAGCCAGCGGTGCCGTGCGCTAATTATGCGTTTATTGCTGATTGAAGACGAAGCCGCGCTGCGCGAGCCTTTGGCCAAGAAATTGGTCGAAGCGGGTTATCGCGTCGATACGGCCAGCGATGGCGCTGATGGTCTATACCAAGCGTGCGAATACCCATTTGATTTGCTGATTGTCGATTTGGGCCTGCCTAAACTCAATGGCGTTGAATTAATTCGCAAAGTTCGCGCCGCGGGTAAAAGCACACCGATTTTAGTGCTAACCGCGCGCTCCAATTGGCAAGACAAAGTGGCCGGGCTGGAAGCGGGCGCCGATGATTACCTGACCAAACCGTTTGAATACCCCGAATTGGCCGCGCGTGTCATGGCGCTCTTGCGCCGCGCTTTAAAAGCGCAGCCCACTGGGCTCAATTTAGGCGCAATTCAAGTCGATTTGGCGCGCCAGCAAGTTAGTACCAGCGCTGGCCCAGTTGAACTGACCGCGTTTGAATACCGCTTGCTCGAGTATTTAATCCAGCAGCGCCCGAATGTGGTGAGCAAGCAAGCGCTATCCGACTATCTTTACCCGCACGACGACGATAGAGACAGCAATGTGATCGAAGTGTTGATCGGCCGTCTGCGCCGCAAACTCGATCCTGATGCTCAGCTTGGCCTGATCGAAACATTGCGCGGTCGGGGTTATCGTTTGAACGTGGACGGCGTTTAAACCGCATGCGCAATTTATCAATTCGAGCACGACTGCACATCGGTGCCAGTGTCGTGATGCTGACTTTTTTCTGCCTTGCCGGTGTTGCCGTGCAGGGCGTTTATTCTGATCATCTGCGCAAAAGCCATTTCGAGCGTCTACAAAGCGCGATCTATATGCTGATCGCGATCACCGAGGTAGGCCCGAGCGGCAAACTGATCTTGCCCGCGACGATTGCCGAGCCCTTGCTATCAGTGCCGCATTCTGGCCTGTACGCGCAAATTGAAAACCCATCGCACAACGAGCAATGGCGCTCGCCTTCGGCACTGCAGCAAGGATCACTACCCATGCCACAGCTCAAAACGGGTGTTTGGCAGCATGAAACAATGGCTTTGGCAGGCCGTGAATATTTAGCCAGCGCGTATCAAGTGCGCTGGGAAATTGGCGAACATAGCCAAACGGTGCGTTTTGCAGTGTTTGAAGACACGCGACGTTATGCCGCGCAATTGGCGCAATTTCAGCGCGCGCTGTGGGGCTGGCTGGTGGCCGCGGCGATTTGCTTATTAATTGCGCAAGCGCTGCTATTACGCTGGGGCCTATCGCCGATGCGCCGTTTAGAGTCTGAACTGGCAGCGATTGAAAATGGCGAGCAAAAACAGGTCAATGGTATTTACCCAAGAGAAATCGCGCCGCTGGCGCAGCGTTTGAATCGCTTGGTCGAACAAGAACACGCACGGCAACAGCGCTACCGCGAGGCCTTGGCCGACTTGGCGCACAGCTTAAAAACACCGCTGGCGATATTGCGCGCCGAGCAAGACAGCAGCGATGCCGTGCAGCAGCGCCAAACCATCGCCGAGCAAATCACGCGGATGGATCATATCGTTCAGCATCAATTAGGCCGCGCCGCGATGCGTGGCCAGACCGAACTCGCGCCAGTTTTGGCGCTAGCGCCGATTGCGCAACGTCTGATCACCAGCATGCAAAAAGTGCATGCGGCGCGGGAGTTAGCATTTAGCGCAGAATGTGATGCCAGCCTGCAGTGGCCAATCGACGAAGGCGATGCGTTTGAAATTATCGGCAATGTGCTCGATAACGCCGGCAAATGGGCGCGATCGCGCGTGGCCTTGCAAATGCGCGTTGCTGATGGACAACTCAATATCATCATCGACGACGATGGCCCCGGTTTTAGCGACACACAAGCGCCGCTGCAGCGTGGCATCCGCCTGGACGAGCGTGTTGCTGGACATGGCATCGGCTTGAGCGTCGTCGCCGATATTATTCATGCTTACCAAGGCCAGATTGAGCTGGGGCGCGGTGCATTGGGCGGCGGACGCGTTACGATGATCTTGCCCGATCTGCGCTAAAATAGCGGCCTAAGCCTATTTTAGAGTTGAGCTATGAGCACCGAATTAATCATTGAAGATCTCGTCGTTGGCGACGGTAAAGAAGCCGTGCGCGGCGCGTTGATAACCACGCATTACACCGGCACTTTGGAAGATGGCACTGTGTTTGATTCATCGGTCGCCAAAGGCCGCCCCTTCCAATGCGTGATCGGCACTGGCCGCGTCATCAAAGGTTGGGATCAAGGCATTATGGGGATGAAGGTCGGCGGCAAGCGCAAGCTCTTTGTTCCCGCGCATTTAGCCTACGGCGAGCGCCAAATCGGCGCGCACATCAAGCCGAATTCCAATTTGCACTTCGAGATTGAATTACTTGAAGTGCTAACGCGGGATGACTAGGGTATTGCTCGCTAGATTAATCTAGTATTGGCTCGCAGTTAAATACATGCATTTTTTATTAGGACGAGTTTTCATTTGCCAACTTACCGCGATCTAATTCAACACAGCCAAATCGAGCGCTTTGATGCGCAGGTCTTGCTGCTGCATGTATTGCAAAAAAACCGCGCATGGCTGATTGCGCACGATGATGAAGACGTAAGTGAAGCGCAGCAACGTGCGTTTGAATCGTTGGCGCTGCGTCGCCGCGAAGGCGAACCAGTGGCGTATTTGCTGGGTAGCCGCGAATTTTATGGCCGCGAGTTTGCCGTCACGCCAGCGGTGCTGATCCCGCGCCCCGACACCGAATTACTCGTTGAATTGGCGCTGGAGCGCGCGCCCAAAAATGGCAACATCATTGACCTAGGTACGGGCTCGGGTTGTATTCCGATTACCTTAAAGCTGGAACGCCCCGATTTATCAGTCAGTGCACTGGATCTATCAAGCGATGCTTTGGCCGTCGCCAGCCAGAACGCGCAAACCTTGGGTGCCCAAGTACGATTTTTGGAATCAAACTGGTTTAGCGCGGTCAGCGGCGAGGTTTTTGATTTAATCGTCTCCAATCCGCCGTATATCCATGCTGAGGACGATCACCTCAATCAAGGCGATCTGCGCTTTGAGCCCAGCGGCGCTTTAACCGATGGCTACGATGGACTGCGCCATTTACAGACGATTATTGCCGCTGCGCCCGCGCATTTAAATACTGGAGCGTGGCTTTTGCTGGAGCACGGCTGGGATCAAGGCGCGGCCTGCCGCGAATTATTGCAAGCCGCAGGTTTTAGCGATGTGCAAACATGGCAAGACTTGGGGCAAAACGATAGGGTGAGTGGTGGGCGATTGCGCTAGGCGCTTGCCGCGATAGCAAAAACGGCTTTACAATACCCGAGTAAATTATTCAAGCTTTGCGAGCAAACCGATGAGCATTCAAGACACGATCCGCCAACAAGTTACCGACAATGCGGTGATTTTGTACATGAAAGGCACGCCAACCTTCCCACAATGTGGCTTTTCAGCTGGTGCGGTACAAATTCTGAAAAACTTGGGCGTTAATTTTGCGGCAGTGAATGTGCTGGCAGACCCAGAAATTCGCCAAGGCATTAAAGAATTCGCCAACTGGCCAACGATTCCTCAGCTCTATATCAAGGGCGAGTTCATCGGTGGCTCTGACATTATGAAAGAGCTGTACGCCAGCGGCGAATTGGCCGAAATGGTTGCCGATCTGAAAGCTGAATAAACATACGCCGCAGCCCAAAACTGCGGCGTTTTTATTCGCACTATTCGTCGTCATCTTCGCCACTGTGGCGAATCAATAGCACCGGAATAGTCGCATGATGCAGCAGGCTTTCTGCTGTGCTGCCAAAAATCAAATGCATAAAGCCTGAATAACCGTGCGTTCCCATCACGATCAAATCGGCTTGCCATTCGCTTGCCGCTTCGAGCAAGGCTTTGGCTGCGTAGCTGCCAACTTTTTCAATCACTTGGCTTTCGCAATACAGCCCTTCGCGCACCGCCGCTTCGCATAAATCATGCAAAAACGCTTTGCTATGCGCTAAGTTGGCCTCGTACGATTCGCCATAATTGATGTATTCCATTCCCGGCAAGCCCACGGGCGCCATGGCCGAGCGCGAAATATCTTCGACGTGAACCAGTAGCAACTGGGCTCCAGTGAGCTTGGCGAGTTTGATGGCTTCATGAAACGCGGTCATTGCCGTTGCACCTTCATCCATCGGTACTAAAATGCGTTGGTACATATCATCCTCCAATCCGCGGGCTTCATCTTGATACTTTCAGTTTAGCCTGCGGTGCGTGCTTCGCAGCGATGAGCGAAAAATTACCCATTGCGTCGCTTAATCACGCGGCGTAAATAGATATAAAACCGCTCTGTTCTTGGGGTATTCGTCTGTGGAGCTCTATAAATATTGCTTTGACGGCAATACATTGAGAGCTTTACTGCAAAATACAAATTGACCGTTAATCGCCGCACTTGATTCGTCCGCCACGACACGGTGTAAAGCCGTAAAATAGCGTTTTGCCTCTGGTTTGGTTTGCTATGTCGATTATATTGTCCACGCTCAACGCCCGTTACACGCACGCCTCACTCGGCCTGCGTTATTTGCTGGCCAATATGGGCGAATTGCAAGCGCAAACCGAAATCATGGAGTTTGTTATCGGTGGCAAAACCACCGAGTTTGCCGAGCGTTTGCTGGCTAAAAAGCCCAAAATCATTGGCTTTGGCGTGTATATCTGGAATGTGGAAGAAACCACGCGCTTGGTTGCGCTACTCAAACGCGTTGCGCCCGAGGTCAAAATCATCCTCGGCGGCCCCGAAGTGTCGTACGAAACCGCCGAGCAGGCGATTGTGAAGGAGGCGGATTACGTCGTGACCGGCTGGGGCGAGGTGACTTTGCCCGATCTGTGCCGCCAGATTTTGCGCGGCCCGCAGCCGATTATGAAAATCCACACCGGCGTGCAAGCCAAGCTGGCCGATTTGCAATTGCCATACTCGCTGTACACCGACGAAGACATTAAAAACCGCACGCTGTACGTTGAAGCTTCGCGCGGCTGTCCGTTTAAGTGCGAATTTTGCCTATCGGCGCTCGATAAAACGGCGTGGCCGTTTGAGCTGGAGCGTTTTCTGGCCGAAATGGAAACGCTGTATCAGCGCGGTGCGCGATTATTCAAATTTGTCGATCGCACGTTTAATCTGAATATCAATAGCAGTTTGCGGATTATGCAGTTTTTTCTCGACAAGATCGCTGCACATCCTGATGACCCCGTATTTGCGCATTTTGAAGTGGTGCCTGATCATTTGCCCGAAGCCTTGCGCGAAGGAATTATGAAATTCCCGCCCGGTGCGCTGCAATTTGAGATCGGCATTCAAAGCTTTAACCCCGAAGTGCAAACTTTGGTTAGCCGCAAACAAAACAACGACAAGGCCGCCGACAATATCCGCTGGTTAAGCAGCAGTACGCACGCGCATTTGCACGTCGATTTGATCGCCGGCTTGCCGGGCGAAACGGTCGAGAGCTTTGGTCGTGGCTTTGACGCGCTGTACGCGTTGCAACCGCATGAAATTCAGTTTGGTATTTTGAAACGCTTGCGCGGTACGCCGATCATCCGGCATACCGACGAATTTGCGATGAAGTACGATCCATTCCCGCCGTACACGATTTTATCTAATCGCGATATCGACTTCACAACGATGCAGCGCTTGGTGCGCTTTGCACGCTATTGGGATTTGGTCGCCAATTCGGGGCGTTTTGCCAATACGCTGCCCGTGCTACTTGGGTCAAGCCCCTTTACGCAATTTATGGCGTTTGCAGATTGGCTATACGCCAATACCGATGCCACCCACCGTATTGCTTTGGATCGACTGGCTAAATTGGTTTGCCAATGGTTACAGGTACAGGGTATGCAAAAAGAAGAGGCCGAAGCTTTGCTTGCCAGCGATTACGCCGGCAAGCAGCCTCGGCCGGTTGAAAGTGTAGAAAAGAAAGCCGCGTTAACTGCGCGCCAGCAAATGCATTTGGCGTGATTGCGGTTGAGGCTTATTGCAAGCTCACGACCAATACAGCGTCTTGTTTATGCCAGCGCAAAGGCAAAATGTAGGCTTTAACCGAGCGCGGTACTTTAATGGCATCGGCATCGCCCGCGACGACGACAGGGACTGAAATTAAAAAGTCCGCGCCAAAATGCCGCCGTGCATTGCCAGAAATCGTATTAGCAATTTCGCCCACCAGATCGCTGAGATTTTGATCTGACACATCAATCTCGCCGACATGCAGCAATAAATTGCGCAGCAATTCGCGTTGCGCGGTGAAATAGACGCAGCCCTGACGTACGCCAGAAATGCCGATGACGCCTGTGTAGTTATAAATCGGCAGTGCGTTAGGCTCGCCCAGATAGGGGCTACCCATTTCTGGCGCTTTGCCAGTTTGGCGCTCGAAATATTCACTGACAATGTCGATGAAACTATGTAGCTCTTGTTCGTCCATGAGAAGGTCCTCCTGAGTTAAGCCAATAGTTCATCGATGGCTTCGGTGAGCTCGGTTTCGGTAAATGGTTTGCACAAAAAGCCTTGCGCGCCTTCCATCAAGGCTTGAATCGCCGTTGATTTATCAGCTAGCGCCGAAATGACAAGTACTTTGACATTGGCGTTGAGCTTACGCAGCGCGCGGATGCACTCGAGCCCATCCATCAGCGGCATGGTTAAATCCATCGTGACCACATCGGGCTGAGTTTTGGCAAAGAGGCTAACGGCCTCTTCGCCATTGCAGGCGGTGGCGACGACCTCCATATTGTGCAAACTGAGTGTGCGGTTAATTTTGCTGCGGATGATGTTGGAATCATCCACGATCATAAGCTTCTTGTTCATCACTCACCTCCTCGATCAACGTCGTAATGCTGGATTTCATTTTGAGCGGTAGCTGGACGCGGAAGTGGCAATATTCGCCCCGTGTACTGCCCACTCGAATACGCCCCCCCATTCGGGCAATTAAATCTTTGACGGCATCAAGTCCAATGCCACGCCCCGCATCTTCGTCTGCGGTTTTACGGGTTGAGAGGCCGGTTTCAAAAATCATCATGGTTAGCTGGCGAGCATCCAGTGCTTTGGCCGCTTCAGCACTGAGCCTACCCGATTGAATCGCCGCATTGCGGATCGCTTCGATATCCAGCCCACGGCCATCATCGCGGAAACTCAGCTCTACATGGCCATCGCCTTGATCGGAGATATACACCGACAAATGCCCTGCCTCGGTTTTGCCGCGCAGCATACGGTCTTGCGGATTTTCAACGCCGTGCACCAAGGAATTTCTAATAAATTGATTCACGATGCTATTGATCGCATTGCTCAAGCCGGGAGACAGCTGATCTAGCTGCAAGCCCTGATAAGTTAGCTCTACTTTTTTATGCTGTTTGGCCGCCAGTTGTTGGACGAAGTTTTGCCATTGTTTAACTAATGGCTGCTCTAAAACCTGTGGATCGCGCTCGGGTTTTGCTGGCTCAATGGTCACCAAGTTGCGAATTTGACCAATCCGCGCGATCACCTCCTGAATCGAGCTCACTTCGCTAAACAGCGCTTTAACCCGTACCGCGATTGGCAATAAATCTTCGGCGGTGAAATTACTTTGTTGCTGTAGGGTTTTAAGCTGATTTTCAAGTTCATGCAGTGATTGAGTTGTCGCATCCAGTTGCAAGGCAGCGGCATCGCCTTTGAGACGATGCAAGGTGCGCATGGCATCGTCGAGTCGTAATGAAGCTACCCCTAGGCGAGGATCACTGCTGCGCAACACTTCGTTCATCTGATTGAGGTTGGCATTGGCGCGGTCCAAAAAGTCTTGTAGCGAGCCAGGATCTGCTTGCAAGATCTGCACCATCATGCCCATTTGGTCTTGAATCCGGCGCTCACTCTCACGCAATTCGCGTTCCAGTTTCACTTGGCGGGTAATATCGTTCGCAGTGCCGAGCAAATGCGTTACTTTGTCTTTTTTAATCACTCGGTTAAAACGAATCTGCAAGAAGCGCGATTCCATATTGCCATTCGGCTGCAAGGCGGTAATTTCAATACAATCGAGTGGGTTAAGGCTGGCTACCAATTTTTCTTTAACATCGTGCCGCATCAATAGCTCGGTGTATTCGGTGGCTGTGGTATAGGTTTTCGGTGAGACCAAAGGTTTGAGTAGCTCTAAGAAATGGGAGCCGGCAGGAACCGCAAAACCGAGAATTTTCGACAGAGAATAGGACGTTTGCGAACCCATTTTGAGTTGACCGTCCAGCAGGAACAAACCTTCCTGAGTGGTACGCATAATGTCGTCGATCTCACTTTGTGAGCGCTCGATTCGCATCACATACACCATACCAACCAGCAGTAACACAATACTGATCAGCCCTACACCGACTGCGATGTAGTCCATCTGGCGTGCCAAGGCGAGCATTGGATCGGCCGATTGGTTATCAATCCCGATGAACACTGACCCCTTTACCCCATTCGGGAAGGAAATGGGCAAGTAGGTTGTCATATGGGGGCGTTTAAACAAAACAATCGGGCCGGAGTACGCCTTACCTGCTCTTAAGGCGATCGCGGCTGGCGAATCAGCTTTCAAGATCGTACCTACCGCACGGGTACCATCTTCTTTTTTCAGCGTGGTCGCAATCCGGGTGTATTCGCCATTTTTCCATAAGAATAAAGTGGCAACGGCTTTGCCTTCATTACTGTAGGCATCCAGCAGTGGATTTTGTTTTGCCAGCGATGATTCTTGCCATTGATCTGGATGCTTGAGGGTTTCTTTTAAGGAAAACGCCAAGGCTTCCGTCGTGCTGACCAAAGCGCGATCGGTCATTTGTGGAATCATGGAGAATTTCACAAAACCAATAATCCCAACAATGACCATGACGGCCGCCAAGCTCAAGCCCAACAATAATCGCGAGGCGAGCGATTTAAAATGAATGAACTTCATGGTGTATGGCCCTTTTTCTGGGTTAGACAGCTTTTTCGTATAACAATCTACAAAAATTCTTTCAGATTAAATAAACAATAAAAAATTTCTAGAAAGCAATTAACAAGCTAGTTATGGGTTTGTGATTAGCAAAGACTAATATGGCTAATCCAAACTGCTTATCGCAATCGTGATTTAAAAATGTGTAGCGGAAAATCCTGCGAAGTGCGCACGTATTGAATGACAGATCAATTTAAATAAACTGATAAGGCGCATACCTAGCATGGGTATCGTGGTTGTTTTGTTGCGCTGCGATCAAGCTTTCAGTTTTGATATTTATGGGTAAGCTGATGGGCGGTTATTTTCTGCTATTTAGTGAAAAATAAAGCACTTTAGATTTGTTATTTGCTGTCGATAAACTTTCCATTGGTGTATGGGGTGAATCGTATGCTGCCAATTAAAATGCAGTCAAATCGCAGTATTTGGAATCAGGCATTGCGTGTTGCAGATCAGCGTGTGAGCGAGTCGCCAAGTCATTCGCTGTTGGGTGCCTTAAAAGAAAGTAATACCCAAGCGGGGCAAAGCCGTAAAAGTGCGGCGAAAGCCAGAATGGCTGAATTAAAACAGCGGCTGGATAATTTGCTGCGCTTTGCCGGGGTAGGCAAAGGCAATCCGCGCATCGTGGCTGAGCTGGCGAAAGAGCTGAAGGCCTTGGTCGCACAATATGGCGGCAGTACGCCGGGCGATGCTGTGGCAAGTAAATTGACTTTAAATACCGAAAGCCAGCACGATACTGCACAAAATCCCCAGTCTGAAACCAGCAGTACCGAGACCGAAGGCCGTAATCCAGAAAAAAGTGCCGAGCAAGCATCAACAGCTCCTGCCCATTTAGCGCTGCATGTAGCTGGCCGCGGTCGTGATCCGGCCGATCAAGCCTTTTTGAGCGAAGCAAAACAACTGGCTTCGCGCATTAAGCAATTGCTGGCGCAGGAAAACCGCAAACTAAAAACCGAAATTGATCAGCATGAATTGAAGGCGGCCAAAAAAGCGATTACCGAGCTGGATGCCGCGCTGAAAGAGGCCGAGCAGGGCAACGCAGCCGCACCCAACGGCGAGAATATCGCCGCGACGACGTATGATGCCAGTGGTGCGAGCAATGAGAGCGCGGTGGCTAGCCCAGCTGGGATTTCGATTTTTGCCTAGTGCTGTTGACGTATGGGCTAAAAACGGTTGAAGTGAAGGCTTCGAGCACGGGCATCAGCCCAATATGATTTTCCTATGCCTTTTAGCCTCAAAGCCCCCGCCCAATTTGAACTGATTATCAAAAAAAGTCGCTTTATCGCCTGCGTCCAGCCGATGAGCGATCGTACTACCGCGCAGCAGATTGTGGCTGGGCTCAAGGCCGCGAACCCGACTGCGGCGCATGTGTGCTGGGCTTTGCTCGCTGGTGGGCAATCTGCGGCGGTCGACGATGGCGAGCCATCAGGTACGGCAGGGCGGCCGATGCTCGATGTGTTGCGGCATCAAGACTTGGAAGGCGTGCTGGCAACGGTGGTGCGCTATTTTGGTGGGGTAAAGCTTGGTGCGGGTGGCTTGGTGCGCGCCTACACCGATTCGGTTGCGCAAGCCTTGCTGCTGACGGAAAAAATCCCGCTACTGAAAATGACCTCGCTACGCTGTTGTGTGCCGTATGCGTTGGAAGGCCATGTACGGCGTGCTTTGGCGAGCTATACTGCGACGAGTTTAAATGTAGAGCACGACAGCCAAGTGGTGTTTGAATTTGCCGTCACCGCCGATGTCGCCGATGCCCTTATCGCGCAATTAAACGAATCTTGCCACGGACAATTGGGTTGGTTATCCAGCGCAGAATAGTTTATGTACCCAAGCTGTGATTGAGCACCTGCCGCGCCAATACGATGGTTTCGGATGCAGTCAGGCCGATTCCGGCTGGATGCTTTGCCCGCCACACATCGGCAGCCTGGCCGTGCAGCCAGACGACGCAACGGGCGGCGTCGAGCAAATCCAAACCTTGCGCGCACAAACTCATTATGATGCCGGCCAAAGTGTCGCCTTGCCCCGCGCTGCTTAGTGCCGCATTGCCGGATACATTGCGCGTGATGTCGCCCGCCGCGCTGCCCACCAAGCTGTGGTGGCCTTTAAGCACAACGTGGCAGCGGTAGCGCGCAATCAATTCGCGGATCGCCGCGACGCGGTCTTGCTGGACGGCGGCGGTGCTGATGCCGAGTAGTCGCGCCGCTTCGCTTGGATGCGGTGTGAGCAGGGTGGGGGCGGCGCGCTGCTGTAATTGAAGTTGCAAATCTTCATTGGCCGCAATCAGGTTTAACGCATCGGCATCTAGCAGTAATGGCTGCGAGGTATCAAGTGCTAAGCCTAATATCTGTTTAGCTTCTGGCGCTATACCCATGCCCATTCCGACTAGCAAATGAGTCGGCTGGTGCTGAGTAAAAATCATCTCGGCTGGGCACAGCATTAATTCGGGCTGGGTGAAGTCAACGGCGATACTGGCGTCGAGCAAGCCAACCCACACCTTACCCGCCCCCAGCATCAGCGCAGCACGCCCAGCTAGCAAGGCTGCACCAGTCATACCCCTTGCGCCACCGATGACTGCGACGCTACCAAAGTGGCCTTTATGCGTGTCATTGGCGCGGCGCAATGCCAAGGCGCAGGCGGGGAGCGTGTTGATGTCGAGCATATTGTGCATTCTCGGGGTTGATCGCTACACTGCAGCATAGCGTTTGGCTTTGCTGACCGGGTGAATTTCACGACTGGAGTCGCATGATGCGTACAATTTTGCCGATTTTACTGAGTTTTTCGCTGAGCATGGTGTGGGCTGCAGATGATGTAATCGTGCAATCGGAGCGGCATACGTTTCGCGTTAAAACGCTGACGCGTGGTTTAGAGCATCCGTGGTCCTTAGCGTTTTTGCCCGATGGCCGCATGCTGGTGACCGAGCGCGCTGGGCGCTTGCGCGTAGTGTCGCCGCAGGGCCAATTGGATGCGCGGCCAGTGCAGGGATTGCCGGCGATTGCGGCAAATGGTCAAGGTGGTTTACTCGATGTCGTGTTGCACCCGGATTTTGCCAAAAATCGCTGGGTGTATTTTTCTTATGCAGGCAAAGAGGGGCGCGGCACGTCAACCCAAGTCGCCCGCGGGCAATGGCTCAGCGATGCGCAAGGCCATCGGCTACAGAATGTGCAGCAAGTGTATCGCCAGCGCCCCGGCAGCAGTGCGGGCGTACATTTTGGTTCGCGCTTGGTGTTTGATCGACAAGGGATGTTGCTGATTAGCCAAGGTGATCGCGGCGATAAAGATCGCGCTCAGCGGCTTGATGATTTGGCAGGAAAAGTGGTGCGGTTGCACGACGATGGCCGATATCCGGCCGATAACCCATTTCGCGCACGCAGCGAAGTACGTGCCGAGGTATACAGCTACGGGCATCGTAATATGCAGGGTGCAGCGCTACACCCCATTAGTGGTGAGCTTTGGGCGACCGAACATGGCCCGCAAGGTGGAGATGAACTGAATATTGTCCGCGCTGGGCGCAATTATGGCTGGCCAGTGATTACTTATGGTGTGAACTATGGCATTGGCACTAGTATCGGCGAAGGTAAGGCCAAGGCGGGTATGGAGCAGCCAATTTATCAATGGACGCCGTCGATTGCGCCATCGGGCCTGGCTTTTTATCAAGGCAAACCTTTTGCAAACTGGCAAGGCAACCTATTGGTCGGCGCGCTGAAATATCAAATGTTGGTGCGCTTGGAGCTGAACGGCGAGCGTGTCGTGCACGAAGAGCGTCTGCTAAAAGATCAATTTGGCCGCATCCGTGACGTGCGCCTTGGCCCCGATGGGCTGATTTATCTGCTGACCGATGAAGCCGACGGCGCGCTGCTGCGGCTAGAGCCAGCAAAGCCTCAAAGCTGAAAATAAGCAAATATATGATTTGACAGCATATTTTTTATCGGTTAAAGTCGCGGCACTAATTTGATTGAGCACAGCAAAATTCACGGCAGTATTTGCCGTAATGTGTTTCTAGCGCAGTTCCCCTCCTAAAAGCTATCCTCAGCTGATCGGTAATGAATCTGCAGTTTTGATCGCCTCTCACCCGATCAAATGATTCCCACTTGAAATGTCTTCAAGTTTGAGTTCCATTTGGAACTTGGTGCTCGTCTATTGGTGCTTTTCCATCCAGCGTGTGATGGTGTGTAGGCGCGTAGTTTCATCCAATTGATTATAAAATCTAGAAAAACAAAGCGCCCTTTTAAGGGAGCAGCCAGCATGGCCTCAACCACTTTTGACTTTAATATCGAAGCTCGTCCATCTACTCGCACTAGCGAGATGGAAGGCTGGTTTCAAATCGTAATCTGCCGTGGCGACCAGCGTAAACCGGTCACCGACTGGCAACCCGCGCCGCAAGCGCGTGATATGGCGCTGCACCGCGTGCTGCAAACGACCGCCCAAGTCGCCAGCCAGCAGATTGCTTTGCAATACCATTAATCGTTCGGTCTGTCTGAATGTGAAAAGCCACCTTGGAGGTGGCTTTTTTACTTTCAGCGAGGCTATTTGATTGCCTGTGGACGGTCTAAAGCAGAAAGTGGTCGTAGGGTGTGATATGTGAAGAGTTGTACTGGTATTTGCGGTGTTGTTCCGCGAGCATACGGGGCATTTAACACGATTATATGGCTAGCTAATTGCCCCAAACTTTAGCGAAATGATAAAGCCCGTAGTAACCAAACCCAATGCCAGTATGCCTTGAAAGCTCCGTCCAATTGTAGATTTGTACTTATATGTAAAAACGATGAATAGTAAAGGAAGAGCCAAAATTCCACCTATCGGTGTGACCCAACGCCCTGACTCCGGACCATAGTTGTACAAGGCAGTATCAAGCCGAAGGAATAATTGAATTCCGATAAAGAATAGCAATGAAACTATAAAAAATAGTGCAAAACTCAATCTGTTTTGACTATGACGATAGCGAAAGAGTATCGCAGATACGATGAGTAGGTAGAGGGTTTGAAAAATCAGGTATGACATCTAAGTCCGCCGATTGGGAGGAATTTCATAAAAATATTCATGAATGCAGATTGAAGAAATTCTGTAGCAGTATCGATAGCTTATAAAATCTAATGCTGTTAACCAATTTTTAGCACGACACGCTGGCAAAACACTGCGCGTGCGGGTCAAGATAATCGGCGGCGGCGGTTTTGCTGTTGAAGGCGACGGGGCCGGTTTGGCCTGCTTCGTACAAAATGCCGACCAGATCGGCGTCATCCGTAAACGCCATTTTCTTGCCGAGTAAAATTAGCCAGTCACCGCCTAGATTCAAAATACGTGCGTGTGCTTTGGGGTCGAGTTCGAGCGCTTGGGCGATGGTGTAGAGCTTAACGCCGTTAAATTGGATACTCATTGCGGTATATCTTTCTAAATTAATTAATGTTTGTATTGGGTGAATAAACCCTAGGTTTAATCTTGGCGAATCAGTAATGCGGCGGCGGGTTGCTCGTCGTACCACGCCCAATCTTGCGCAGCTTTCAGCGCAACGTCGCGCACTTGTTCGTAGACCAAATATGGGTCTTGGTTAAATATCAGCGCAACTTCGTGCATGTCTTCACGAAAATACGGGCTGTCCCAGCCTTTTTCGAGGTGGCGCGCCATCGATGTCGCCAGATGGACGATTTTGACGCGCGGCTCGTCTGCATAATGATCATCGATCAAATGCAATAGCGTGCGTGGCAAATGCCATTTTTCAACCAAGCCTTGCTGGATTTGATTGATTTTGCAGCCTAGCACTTTGATTTGCACGTCTTGGCTGCGCAAGCTGGGGTTGGAGCGCAGTGTTTCTTGGATTTGCATCATTTGTCGCGGCGCGGCCAGCCACAGTAGCGTTTCGGCGGTGTCGTGCAAAAGCGCGGCGGTCATGACTTCTTTGGGCTCGATATCGCGGCGGTAATTGCTCATGCGCTCGGCGAGCAGCGATGCCAAGTACGAACGTGCGCAAGTGCGGTGCGCGCCGTACAAAGTAACTTTTTGCGTTTCGGATTGATTTTCAAGGCAGGGTAGGCTGCCAAATAGGCGAAAGAAACCAACCACGCCGATCATCAGTAATACTCGCTCAATGGTGGTGACATCGGTGGTTTGCCGTGTATGGCGGTGTTCTTCTTGATGGCGCAGGATGTTGAGCGTGAGTAGCGGATCATGGCGAATCAACTCGCCAATTTCATGTAGCCCGATTTCATCGATCCGCGCGTGGTAGCCGCGCATTTCAATATGCGTATGCGCCAAGATTGGCGTGGGCTGCTCGGCGAAATAGGAAATCCATTGCGAGAGATCGGTAAATGGTTTGCTTAGCATGGGGGCTCGTTTGGGCAACTGCTTCTGTGCTTAGCTTAGCTTAATTTATTCTTCCCGGTCGCCAATTTGCAGGGCGTGTTGTTTTTGTGAAGATTTCGCGTAATCTTGGCTCGGCTTGACTCGTTGTTTGTCTGAGGTATGACTGCGTAATATTTTGATTTGTATGGATAAAATGCTGAACTTCCGCCCTTGCCGAGGCTCTACAGAAAAAGGACTGTGGAGTAATGAAGGTGGCTGTAAATCGTTTGATCGTTGAGGGGGCAACCTTGCTACAGGCGAGCGTTGGTATTTTATCTATGTTGGCCTATTTGCCGCAGTGGAAAACGCTGTATCAGACTAAATCGAGCCGCAATATTGCTTTGAGTTCGTGGGCCATCTGGACGGCGTCGTCGGTGATTGCCAGCGTGTATGCGTTGGTGCAAGTATTAGAGCATGGACGCGGCTGGGCTTTGGTGTTTTCGGCCACGTCCAATTTGCTTTTTGTCATCATCACCTTGTTATTGATCGCCAAGTATCGTCAGCCCAAACATGCAACGCCGCCATATCAAATCAGTGCTTAGCCCATCGGCGTGCATAGCTCGACCAAGGTGCCATCGGGGCAACGCAGATACGATACGGTTTGCCCCCAAGGTTTTTGGCTAGGCGCGGCCAATGGCGTGGCGCCACAGTCGATCGCACGTTGGTGGGCGGCGGCAACGTCGGGCGTAACCAAGGCAATTTCAACTCCTAGCGCTTGTTTCGACGCATGGCCTGTTAACACGCCGCCGGCAAAATGGCTGTTGGCCAATTGCTGATGGGCAAACGCTAAGGTGGTGGCGCCGGTTTCAAGCTCGCCATATTCGCCCGATTCGTGCAAAAAGCGCAGCGAAAAGCCAAAAGCGCGTTCAAAAAAGCCCAGCGAAGCGGCGACATCGGGCACATAAATAATCGTATAGCCAAATTGCATGGTATTACCCTCGTGGGTATTGCTAGCAAGCCAATTATGAGTAAGGCTTTGCTAGCAATACATTGGGATTATTTATAAAATGCTTCGCGTAGTGCTGGCTTATGCTTTGAGGGTGTCGCTTAAAGCATTCAGCACCAAAGCCACATTTTCACGCCGTGCGCCGTAGCCCATTAAGCCAATACGCCACGCTTTGCCTGCCAGTGCGCCAAGGCCTGCGCCGATTTCTAAGTTATAGCCGTTCAGTAAATGATTGCGTACCGCTGCATCGTCGACGCCATCTGGAATATACACGGCGTTGAGTTGTGGCAGGCGATAGGCGGGTTCGACGACAAAGCGGATGCCGAGTTCTTCCAAACCATCGCGCAATAATTCATGCATTGCTGCATGGCGCGCCCACGCGTTTTCCAATCCTTCATCGGCCAATAATCGTAAAGATTCATGCAGTGCATACAGCGCATTGACTGGGGCAGTGTGGTGGTAGCTGCGTTTAGCGCCTGTGGCATTGCCCCAGTAACCCATCACCAAAGTTTGATCGAGGAACCAGCTTTGAATCGGCGTTTTGCGGTTTTTTAGCTTTTCCACTGCGGCGGGCGAGAAAGACAGTGGCGACAAGCCCGGTACACAAGACAGGCATTTTTGGCTGCCCGAATAAATCGCGTCGATACCCCATTCATCGACCCGCAACTCAATGCCGCCCAATGAAGTCACCGCATCAACAATGCTCAGGCAGCCGTATTGCTTGGCCAGCGCACACAAGGCTTGCGCGTCTGATCGTGCACCGGTGGAGGTTTCGGCGTGCACAAAAGCGAGAAACTTCGCGTCGGGGTTGGCTTTGAGCGCCGCTTCAACGGCCGCTACGTCAACCGGCTTGCCCCATTCGTTATCAACCAAAACAGGCACCGCACCGATACGTTCAACGTTTTGACGCATCCGCTCGCCAAACACGCCATTGCGGCAAACGATGACTTTTTCACCCGGCTCGACCAAATTAACAAAGCAAGCCTCCATGCCCGCCGAGCCCGGCGCTGACACCGCCAAAGTCATTTCGTTTTGGGTTTGCAGCGCGTATTGCAGCAGCGTTTTCACTTCATCCATCATGCCGACAAACAGCGGGTCGAGATGGCCTAGCGTTGGCTTAGCGCCGGCGGCGAGCACCGATGGGTACACGTCCGATGGCCCGGGGCCCATCAGGGTGCGGCGGGGCGGGAAAAATGGCGCAATTTTTGGCGCGATGATGGCAGACATTGGTTTCTCCATGGACGGTGAATGTTTTTATTATGGCTGGCTAAAACCGTGTGGTCACGATTTTGCTGCGTCTGCACATCGAAAGCACGACAAAAAAACGGATTGATCAAAGGCCATTGATTGCCGCGCTGGCTAAAGCGCAATAAGCTGTGCGCTTAACTGAGGGTGTTTAAGTGATATTGGCTGTTCGTTTTTTATTGATGGCATTGTGCTTTTGCACCAATGTCGTTTATGCGGCAATGGGCTTGACGCAAATTGCCGCGCGCAATGGCGCGCCAGAAGTAACGGTGTTTTACCCCGCGCTGGGCGCGGCGCCTATGATAGAACGCGCTAAGCTGCGTTTTGCTGCCGCCGTTGATGCTCCAGTGCAAAACGGCAACGGGCGTTTGATTGTGATGTCTCATGGCTCGGGCAGCACGGCGTGGGCTTACGCAGATTTGGCTGCGCAATTGGTGCAGGATGGCTTTATCGTCGCAGTGCCGACGCATCAACAAGATAATGCCCAAAATAGTGAGCATGCTGGCCCAGAAAGTTGGAAAACGCGCCCCGCCGAAATCAGCGCGGCGATTGATGTCATCGCGCGAACGCCGCGTTTTGCCCAGCAATTAAAACTAGATCGCGTCGGATTGTATGGCTTATCCGCTGGAGGCCATACGGCATTGACGTTCGCTGGCGGTCGCTGGTCTCCTGCGCGGATGATTGCGCATTGCCAAACACATATCCGCGCCGATTTTAACGCCTGCGCCGGTTTGGTATTTGCTCAGCAGGGTAATTGGCTCGATGACGCCAAGGCATGGTTGGTGCAACGGGTCTTGAGTTGGCGCTTTAGTGATGCAACGGTTTATGCGTATCACGATCCGAGGATTGCCGCGATTGTGGCTGGCGTGCCATACGCTGCGGATTTTGATCTCAATAGTTTGCGTAATCCACGCGTACCGCTGGCGCTGATTACCGCCCGCCAAGATGTTTGGCTGCACCCGCAATTTCACAGCGATGCTTTGCTCAACGCCTGCCAACGTTGCATTCATTTACACGATTTCAAAATGGGTGGGCATGGCGCGATGTTGTCGCCGAGCCGCCACTATACCGATCCGCTACTCATCAAGCTCTTGGGCGATCTGCCACAGTTTGATCGTCGTGAAACGGCGTTGGTGAATCAAAAAGTCAGCCAATATTTTCGCCAGCAATTGCTCGCGCGCTAGCGCGGGTGATTATTCCTGATAGTAATCATTTTCAGCGACAGGGCTTGGGGTATGGGTAGCATCCTTTTTCTGCATGCGGTTTCTGGCGCTATACATCTTGCCTCTGGCCTCGCGTTGCGGGGCAAAAGCCAAAAAGCCAATGTCGCTAGGGACATCGTCGTAAATCGCCTCCATCCCGCCTTGCATAAAATAGCTTTCGTGCCAAAAGCCGGTGCCGCCGCTGTTTTTCAGAAACGCCAGCCACCATTGGCGGTGCGGATCGGAGCGCGCCCAGCGTTCAAGCGATTCAAAGTCGCGCCAATATTGCCGCATGCCGACATGCGGTGGGAATAGCGAAAACACCAAGTCTTCATGCCGCAGTAGGCCATCGGGTTGATCTTTAATCGCTTTAGCAATTTTGGGCCCTAGCCCGAACAGTGTTTTAAGGCCGGTCCATGCATTAACGCGCAAACCAAGATACACCACGACTAAATCAGGGTAGGCCGATAAATCAACGGTGCGGCGCTGAACTTTGGGCATGAGCTTCTTCACTGGGCTGTTTTGTCAGCTTCATGATAGCAATGAATGCCACTTTGATGTTTTATTCTCACTCCCCCGCCTCTCTCTGAGAGGATGCCTCGCTATGCAAGTGGATGGTGCAAAAAAAAGCCTGCGATTTGCAGGCTTGTGGATTAATCAAACCAACTTTTCTTTTTGGCATACGGCTTTTTGCCGTAATACTTTTTCCCGCCAAATGGGTTATGACCCCCGTGGGGGTTGTGGCCACCGTGGTGGTGATGACCAAAGCCGCCAAAGCTTGAACTTGAATGGCCGCCTTTCTTCTTCATCACCCACTTTAAAAGCATCTCAAGCGCGGTGTAGAACAATTTGGATTTCATGCTCATATGCAATCCTTAGCCGATGATGCTGCGCAATTGGCTTTCCCAATCAACGCGTTGCCAATCGTCGCCCATAAACAGCGCACGGTAGCTATCGCCGCTGAAACGACGGTCCACTTCGACAAGTACGTGCACGCCTTCAGGGCGCGCGATGCAGGTGATTTCGACTTCCTGCACGCGACCAAAGCCGCCTTGGCTAGGACGGAATTCAAATTCTTGGTAGCAGCCGATCGAGCTGTAGATATTGTTCACGCGCGCAGTGCCGACTTCAACGTCGGTGCTCACGTGCGCATAACCCAGATTACCCATCGCTGCGATCAGGCGTTGCATCGCAGGTAGCGGCTGCACATCAAGAAAGTCGCGATCTTTCGCGTCGAGCGCCGATGCAATCGCTAGGTCGGTATGCACCCACACGGCAGCACGCACCTGAGGTTGGTACGGATACCCTGGAGTAGAGAGTGCGATGCCATTGTTGACTGGTGTTTCCAGTGGCAATTGCAATGAGAACGGCAAGCGTTGCTCTTGACCAGCGCGCGCGACCAAGCGGTTTGAGGCGCGGAATTTGCCAATCGGCTGCGCCACACGAATTTCGCTGTCGCCCGCTTCTTGTTCTGCTTCAGCCATCAACACTAGATCAACGTATTCGATATCCTGATCAACGCTACCGCCTTTGATCAACACATGGCCGCTGAGCGTGCCGCCAGGAAAGACGCTGGCATTATCCAAAACGGTATCAACCGTTGCACCACCGACACCAACCGAAGCTAACAATTTCTTAAACATCTTGCTGAACTCATCACAAAATAGGCCAAATGGCCGCGCTCGATATGAGTGTTCCGCTGCAGAAAGGTTCCTGTTTTTGACAATGAAACTCGCATATTTGTCGCTGGGCGTTGCGCGGCTATCTTGATGCAATTTGGCATGTTTATGCTTTCTATTTTCTTTCTGTTTTGCCTGCTTGATTAACAAGGGAGTATGATGTTTGGTGTCAATTTTAAACACTACAATCAGGAGCGAATGATGAAGTTAACTGCAATTGCACTGAGTTTAATGAGCTCTGTCGCCTTCGCTGGCGCAGATTTTGCCGATACCATTTACTCGGGCGGCGATATTGTGACTGTCAATGAGTTACAAGCCTACGCTGAAGCGGTGGCGGTGAAAGACGGTAAGATTGTCGCAGTAGGATCACGCGATGCGGTGATGAAATACCAAGGCAAAAAAACCAAATTGGTCGATCTGCAAGGCAAAACGCTGATCCCAGGGTTTATGGATGCACACGGCCACGTTTTTAATGCGGGGATTCAGGCGCTGTCGGCCAACTTATTGGCTGCTCCTGATGGCCAAGTGACGGATATTGCTTCGTTGCAGCAAACTTTGCGTGATTGGGCTGCTAAACCAGAGAACAAAAAACTGGGCGTGATTATGGGGTTTGGCTATGATGATTCGCAGCTTAGCGAAGGCCGCCACCCAACGCGGCAAGATCTGGATGCGGTATCTAAAGACTTACCTATTTTGATTATTCACCAGTCTGGTCATTTGGGCGTGATGAATAGTAAGGCGTTTGAATTGCTGGGCATCAATAGCCAGACGAAAGACCCCGCGGGCGGTAAATTTCGCCGCGAAGAGGGCAGCCAGCAACCGAATGGCGTGATGGAAGAAACAGCGCTTTTTGGGTTGCTGTTCCCAATGTTTGCCAAATTAAACCCGAAAGACAACGAAATTATCTTTAACGCGGGCATCGATATGTATGCGCGTTTTGGTTATACCACCGCGCAAGAAGGCCGTGCGTCGAGCGAGAGCGTGAAGACCATGTATGGCTTGGCGCAAAAGAAAAAACTGAAACTGGATGTGGTTGCCTATCCCGATATTCAAACCGCGGTTGATGTCATCAAAGCGCCGTATTGGAGTAAAGCGTACCGAAATGGTTTTCGCGTTGGTGGAGCAAAACTTAGCCTTGATGGCTCGCCGCAAGGCAAAACCGCATGGCTGACGCAGCCTTATTTGGTGCCGCCAGACGGCCAGCAGCAAGGCTATGCGGGTTACCCCAGCATGAGCAACGCCGAAGCCCAGCGCTATATTGATATGGCATTTAAGCATAACTGGCAGCTGCTCACTCACGTCAACGGCGATGCAGCAGCCGATCAATTGATCGCTAGCATTCAAAACGCCGAGAAAAAATACGGCAAAGCTGATCGCCGGATGGTGGCGATTCACGCGCAAACCGCGCGCCTTGATCAGGTAGAGTCGTTTAAAGAGTTGGGCATCATGCCGTCTTTCTTCCCTATGCATACGTTTTACTGGGGCGATTGGCATAAAAACTCGGTGCTCGGTGCTGAGCGCGCGGCTAATATTTCACCCACCGGCTGGGCCTTGGCGCGCGATATGATTTTCACCTCGCACCATGATGCGCCGGTGGCCTTTCCTGATTCGATGCGGGTGTACGCGGCCACCGTTAATCGCGTGACCCGCAGCGGTGAAGTGCTCGGCCCTGAACATCGCGTGTCGCCATTGGTCGGTTTAAAAACGCAAACGTTGTGGGCGGCGTATCAGTATTTTGAAGAGAAATCCAAAGGCTCGATCGAAGTGGGCAAAAACGCCGATTTGGTGATTTTGTCGGCCAATCCGCTTAAAGTAGACCCGCTGACGATTGCTGATATTAAAGTCGAGCAAACGATCAAAGACGGCCAAGCGGTGTATACACGCGCCACCACTAAACAAAGCAGCGCAAGCTGCTTGGAGTCGGAGCGCTGCTTCAAACTGGCGGCTCATACCTTGGCCGTTGGCGGCGTATTCCCGCACGTTCACAACTGATCGCCTCGTCGATACCACACAGCCCTGCGTTCTGCCGAACGCAGGGCTTTTTGCATTTGCCCTACCAAGCCTTGACAGCCTTGCTACAATAGCGACTATTCAATTTTTAGCCGCTGCTAGAGTCCACGCCGATGTCGACCCGCCCTGAAGCCAATCTGGCCACCGATTTATCGGGCTTAAATTGCCCGCTGCCTATTTTGCGTACTAAAAAAGCCTTGGCCGCTTTGGAAAGTGGTCAGTTGTTACAAGTGACGTGCACCGATCCAGCTACGCCGACCGATTTTGCTGCGTTTTGCAAACAAACGGGCAACGAGCTGGTCGAACACTGGCAAGACAATAGCAAATTTCTTTTTCTAATTCGGAAGCGCTGACATGACCCAAACTTTAACGATTGCTCGTCCAGATGATTGGCATTTACACCTGCGTGACGGCGCGGGTCTGGCCAGCGTATTGCCGCATACCGCGCGTGAATTTGGCCGCGCGATTGTGATGCCGAATTTAAAACCGCCGGTGACCAATGTAAAACTGGCCGGTGAATACCGTGACCGTATTTTGGCTGCGCTACCGCAGGGTATGTCTTTCCAGCCCTTGATGACGCTATATCTGACTGATAATACCACTCCAGAGGATATCGTCGCGGCGAAAAACAGCGGCTTTGTCCACGGCGTGAAATTGTATCCAGCAGGCGCGACGACCAATTCGGACGCGGGCTGTACTGACATCAATAAAGTATTGCCAACGATTGAGAAAATGGCCGAAGTTGGCCTGCCGTTCTTGGTGCACGGCGAAGTGGTTGATTCGGAAATCGATATTTTCGATCGCGAAGCGGTGTTTATCGACCGCATTATGAAGCCGCTGCTTGAGCGCTTCCCAACGCTGCGCGTGGTGTTTGAGCACATCACCACCAAAGACGCGGCCGAGTTTGTTGCCTGCGCAGGTGCGAATGTCGCAGCGACGGTGACTGCGCATCACTTGCTGATGAACCGCAATGCGATGCTGGTTGGCGGCATTCGCCCGCACTTGTATTGCTTGCCAGTATTGAAACGCGAAGTACATCGCCAAGCTTTGGTGCGCGCGGTGACGGGCCATGATGCCGCAGTGCGCAGCAAATTCTTCCTCGGCACCGATAGCGCGCCGCACGCCAAAGGCACCAAAGAAAACAGCTGTGGTTGCGCCGGTATGTACACCGCTCACGCCGCTTTGCCGCTGTACGCCGAAGTGTTTGAAGCCGCTGGCGCGCTCGATAAGCTCGAAGCATTCGCGTCGATCAACGGCCCAACTTTCTACGGCCTGCCAGTGAGCAACGAGAAAGTGACGCTGGTGAAAGAAAGCTGGACCGTACCGACCGAATATCAATTCGGCGATAGCGTGGTCGTGCCATTGCGCGCTGGTGAAACGATTGCGTGGAAGTTGCAAGACTAAACCTCGCATTATTACTCCTATCCGGTATTGCCAGCTAAGCAATGCCGGATTTATTTTTTCTACAGATACCCAAGGTTAAAATGATTGTTCATCGAACAACGACGAGCTTAGGCTGGTGGCTTTCCGGCATCGCGCTGTTGGCGCTGGCATGGTGGGGGCGGCCTTTGGTCAACTCAGATCAATTTGAAAATCACTTTTTTGGTCTGTTTTATTATTCGATTTTAAGCGGCATGGCGCTGTTTTGGGCTTTGCCGAGCGAGCAGCGCTTAATAGATGGCCAATTCGAGCGCCGCACCATGCTGCTGGGCTTGTTGCCGATTCGCAAAGTGAGCGCGCCGGTGAGTGCTTTCAGCGAAATCCGCCTAGAGCAAGACCCGAACCTGTTTCGCAAAGACACGATCTGGCTGATGGTGTGCGGCGAACAGGGCAATCAAACGCAAGTTGAGCGCTTTGCTTTTGCCAATTGGCCGGCTACGCACCGCAATGTGGCCAAAGCGCAGGCCTTGGCTGTGGCCCTTTCGCAGGCAACGTCGTTGCCGATTCAATCAGTGCAAGAGCAAGCCGAATAGTCCAGATTAGTGCGGTCGTCTGGCAATGGCACTTTCACCACAATAAGCATCAAATTGCATCAACTTTCTTGTCTAGCGCCTTGTGGCAAGGATAGCCTTAATTTTTTGTCAGTATTTGTTCGAATAAAAATGATGGCAGTTGAGAAAATGCGAATCCCTGACCAGCAACATGCCGAGTATTACTCACTACGTATTGAAAGCTTGTTCAAAGAAATCCAGAGTGATAGCCAGCCAGGGAATGAGGCATGGCGTTACGCAGAAATTTCAGAGTATTGCCATAACATTGCCATCCGCAAATATGCACTGGGTGCGCCGCTGGCCGATATTTTTGCCTTTATGGATGAAACCGCCTGGCCTGCTTTCGAGGCAGCCCAAATAGGCCGAATCGAATCGGGATGGCCGAATCCGCCATACACGGCATGGGGCTTTACCCATGCAGTACGTGGCATGAGCGTCACTTTCTGGCTGCTCTTGATGATCTGCCACGACCCACAGGGCTGGCTGCCGCGCTACCGGATGTGGGTGGATACGGAGAGAACCCCCAATGCCTTTTTTGACCTGATGCTCAAGGCCTTTGTCCCCGAGCATAAAATGCAGCACCGCTACAAGGCCAACAAGGAATACGACTGGCTGCATGTGCCGCTGCTCAAGGCGCTGGCGCAAGCGCCCGAGCGCCGCAGCGCCGCCATGGCGCAGGCACTGGCCGGCTGGGCGCGCGGCATCCAGCGCCATCGCAATTCGGAGTGGCTGCCTGCCAGCCCGGACAATCAGATCGCACACCAGATCTTCTTGGCCTCGGAGTACGCCCTGGCTGCCTGCGCTTACGATCTGGACGACAGCAGCTGGCGCGACCACCCCTACTACCCGGCCGAGCTGGTGGATTACTACCGCGCCCACCAGCGCCACAGCCGCGACGCCTGGCGCGCTCAAGGCGCCGGCGCCGGCGTGGACGACATCGCCGCGCTGCTGCCGCCGCCGCCCAAGCGGCTGGATCTGGCCGCCAGCAAAAAAACCGGCGTATCGCGCTGGCTGGAGCTGGCGTGCGCCGGCGACAAGGATGCCATCGCGGGCATCGCCGCCGCCGGCAAACCGCGCAAACTGAAACACACCGACGCGCTGCTCGACGCCATGGCCTGCGAATGCCAGGCCGTGCGCGCCGATCTGCGCGACGACAGCCATCTGGAAAGCGCGCTGATTGCACTGGGCCAGGCCCGCCTGCTGCCCGAATGGACCCCGCCCGCCATCGCTGGCCAGGGCGGTAGTCGCTGCGAAGCACTGGTGCAAGCCTTCGAGCCGTGGCTGGCAGGGCACGGCTACCGGCTGTACGCCTTGAACGTCGACGGCGATCAATGGCAGCTGGTGTGCGTGGCCGAGGCATTCAACGACGAATTTGTTGCGCTGACGGGCGAGCTGGGCGGTAAGTTGGCATTAATTGCAGAGGCGTATTCAATCATGGCCGGCGGCGCAATAAAAGACAGCGATTGATCCCGCCCCAATGCCAATAGCTAGGCCGCTGTTTAATCAAAAATATTCGGAAGCAAACAACATGAGAATCCCGGATCACCATCTGCAAGAATACTATCTCTCGGCCCTAGAAACTCAGAATAAAAACCTGGCAAACTGCACCCGAACCGGCATGGAGCGTGCGAGCTATTTCGAAGTGCAAAACGCGGCCGAGGCAATCGCTAGGCGTCAGTACGCTCTGGGTCGCCCGCTGGAAGACGTTTTCAGCTTCATCGATACATCGGCCTGGCCATCGATCGAGCAAGCCTGGCAGCGCTTGTCCGAGACAGAAGGCACGCCAGCACCCTATCCAGCCTGGGATTATTCGGAGCCGGTACGTGGGGGGAGGGCCGTCTTCTGGCTCCTCCTCATGGTCTGCCACGACCCGCAGGGCTGGCTGCCGCGCTACCGGCTGTGGGTGGACACGGAAAGCAAGCACAACGCTTTTTTTGACCTGATGCTTAAAGCGTTTGTACCAGAGCATAAAGTGCAACGCCGCTACAAGGCCAACAAGGAATACGACTGGCTGCATGTGCCGCTGCTCAAGGCGCTGGCGCAAGCGCCCGAGCGCCGCAGCGCCGCCGTGGCGCAGGCACTGGCCGGCTGGGCGCGCGGCATCCAGCGCCACGGCGATCCGGACTTTCTGCCAGCCAGCCCGGACAATCGTGCTTGGTATGATGTCTTCCTGGCCTCGGAGTACGCCCTGGCTGCTTGCGCTTACGATCTGGACGACAGCAGCTGGCGCGACCACCCCTACTACCCGGCCGAGCTGGTGGATTACTACCGCGCCCACCAGCGCCACCGCCGCGACGCCTGGCGCGCTCAAGGCGCCGGCGCCGGCGTGGACGACATCGCCGCGCTGCTGCCGCCGCCGCCCAAGCGGCTGGATCTGGCCGCCAGCAAAAAAACCGGCGTATCGCGCTGGCTGGAGCTGGCGTGCGCTGGCGACAAGGATGCCATCGCGGGCATCGCCGCCGCCGGCAAGCCGCGCAAACTGAAACACACCGACGCGCTGCTCGACGCCATGGCCTGCGAATGCCAGGCCGTGCGCGCCGATCTGCGCGACGACAGCCATCTGGAAAGCGCGCTGATTGCACTGGGCCAGGCTCGCCTGCTGCCCGAATGGACCCCGCCTGCCATCGCTGGCCAGGGCGGCAGCCGCTGCGAAGCACTGGTGCAAGCCTTCGAGCCGTGGCTGGCAGGGCACGGCTACCGGCTGTACGCCTTGAACGTCGACGGCGATCAATGGCAGCTGGTGTGCGTGGCCGAGGCATTCAACGACGAATTTGTTGCGCTGACGGGCGAGCTGGGCGGTAAGTTGGCATTAATTGCAGAGGCGTATTCAATCATGGCCGGCGGCGCGGGTGGATACGCCAATTAACACCCATGCCGGATTCAATATCCGGACCTTGAGCCAACCATAAAGTACACACCCAGAGCAAAATGAAAATGCGAATTCCTGACCAGCAGCATGCCGCAAAATCACAAATTAATTTGGTTTTTTTTAGTGCAGACTGAGATTGCCGAGTGAAGCCCTGATTTATGGTGTGTGTTAACTGTTAATGTTAACTTGAACTTGGTGATATGATTTTCAATCTCGTTATTGCTCATATCACTCGCCGGAAATGAAACCGCTACTTTATTCATTGGCATTTTTCGCTACTGCAACTCAGGCAGCAGATTTGGCACAATGCCAGACGATTGCAGAAGATAGCGCGCGTTTGGCCTGCTATGATCATTTGGCCGCCTCTGCCACTCCAGCCGCGCCTGCAGTAGAAATCGTGGCCGAACAGTCTAGCGTACAGCCGCTGAGCGTTGCAGCACCTGCCGATGTGATTGCGCAGGCCGAGCCCGCACTAGTGTATCAAGCCGAAACGATGGCGCTGCGTTGGGAATTGGACGCCGATGCGCAAGACGGTGTGTTCAATATCAAGCCGTATCAGCCGGTTTATATTTTGCCGTTTTCCATTCGCGAGCACGTTAATCGCTCGCCGTGCTCGTCGGTGATGCGCACTTGTGCGCAGAATGTTGGCGATGGGTATAAAAAATACGAGGCCAAATTCCAGCTCTCGTTCAAGACCAAATTCTGGCAAGACATTCTGGGCTCTGATATCGACCTGTGGGGCGCGTATACGCAGCAAAGTTATTGGCAGGTGTACGACGTGGAAAACTCAGCGCCATTTCGTACCACTGATTACAAGCCCGA
Organism: Chitinibacter sp. SCUT-21; assembly: GCA_041874755.1. Lineage (NCBI taxonomy): Bacteria > Pseudomonadati > Pseudomonadota > Betaproteobacteria > Neisseriales > Chitinibacteraceae > Chitinibacter > Chitinibacter sp. SCUT-21. The sequence continues at coordinate 1,843,537 of CP102611.1, read as the reverse complement.
AATGTGGGCGACGATTCCCGTCGACCTAGGCCCCGATTGGCTCAAGCTGCGGATGATCAATTTGGGCTTTGCGCATCAATCAAATGGGCAGAGCGACCCGCTGTCGCGCTCATGGAATCGGTTGTACGCCAGTGTGGGGCTGACTTCGGGTGATGCGTCCATCATCGTCAAACCGTGGTGGCGAGTCACCGAAAAGCCGGAAAAAGACGATAACCCTGATATGGAAGACTATGCTGGGCGGATGGAAACGTTGATTAGCGTGCCGTGGCAAGACCATGTGTTTGCGCTAACTTGGCGCAATAATCTGCGCTTTAACAGCAGCGTGCCCAATCGCTCCAGCTGGCAGCTGGAGTGGGCTTTCCCGCTGCTGGGCAGGTTGCACGGTTATGTGCAGGCCTTTGACGGTTATGGGGACTCAATGCACGACTATAACTTTAAAAATCGCGGCGTAGCGCTGGGTGTGTCTTTGGTGAATTGGCACTAAGCACAGGGCTTAGTTGCCGTACCCCAGCGTTTTTACGTCTTGCAAAGCGCCGTCGAGAAAACGCACTTGCACCATTAATTTATTCGGGCCGAAGTCGTAAACCCATTCATCGACTTCGCTGCCCGTTTCGCTATTATCAATAATCCATTCGCCCCAGCGATTTTTATATTTGGCCGGAATTGTGCTATGGCGCTTTTGCGCCGGCTCGCCGCATTTTGCCTCGACTTCGGCCATTGTTGCCTCGCTGCCAATGATTGAATTGCCGCAGCGCAGATTGGTCTCGGCCCAGCTATTGGCGCTGAAGAGTGTCAGCGTGCAAGCGAATAGTATTGCGCTGAAAGTCTTGATTGGTCTGATTTGCATGAAAATACTCCCGTTGAGTATGTTGGCCCGTTCGCATGAGTTTGCTTAAAATATCCTTATATTTTAAGGACTTGTAGATGAATTCTCTATGAATAATTGCCAAGCGCTTTGACCTTTTGGCAAATAGTCTTGCTGCAAGGGGCTAGAGCGCGGATAATCGCCCCCGCGAAGCGGGACAGACCATCGCTGCCATGGTTTTAGGCCATGGGGGAGGAAAGTCCGGGCTCCATAGAGCAGAATGCTGGCTAACGGCCAGGCGGCGTGAGCCGACGGAAAGTGCAACAGAGAGCTGAACCGCCAGCCACCCAAGTTGAACCGCCCAATGAGAGGGTGGGGATTGGAGGGCAGGTAAGGGTGAAAAGGTGTTCCCGCCTCACGGGAAGCCCCGCAAGGGGTCGGTAAGAGCGCACCGCGGCGCTGGTAACAGTCGCTGGCAGGGTAAACCCCATTCGGAGCAAGACCAAGCAGTAGGCGTTGAGGTTGCTCGCTGAGTCTACGGGTAGGTTGCTTGAGCGCGTCAGTAATGGCGCGCCTAGAGGAATGATGGTCACGAGTGGCAACACTTGGACAGGACCCGGCTTATAGGCCCGCTTCGCAATTTCTCGATGTATTTCCCTCTGGTCCATTCTGGGCCATATCCCTAAGCCTATACCCCGCAATAATTCAATTCCCAAGATTAAGTCAGGCACATTGCTGCAAGTAAGTTGACGTATTTGCTGCGCGCACTGCGCCACGCTAGTTACAATAAGCTGTCTAATTTTTTGCTGGCATGCCATGTCTACTGCCCAAATTGTGCTGATCGAAGACGAACCCGCGATTGCCGATACACTGCGCTTTGCGCTGCAGCGCGAAGGCTGGCAAGTGGCGCATTTTGCGCTGGCGCGCGAGGGCGAGGCTTTTTTCGCGCAGCAAGCGGCCGATTTGCTGATTTTGGATATCGGCCTGCCCGACGATAACGGCTTTGAAGTGCTCAAACGGCTGCGTCGCCATAGCGAAATGCCGGTGCTGCTGCTCACCGCGCGCGCCGAAGAGTTCGACCGGATTTTGGGTTTGGAATTGGGCGCCGATGACTATGTCGTCAAACCATTTAGTCCACGCGAAGTGGCGGCGCGGGTCAAAGCCATTTTAAAACGTAGCCGTAGCGCGCCTCCCGCTCCAGTCGAAGCGCAACAAGCGCTAAGCAGCAAATCAATGGCGGCGCTGTTTGTGCATGACGAGGCGGCAAGGCGGGTATGCTTCTGCAGCTCAATGCTGGTGCTGACGCCGAGTGAATACCGCCTGATCGTGGCTTTGCTCTCTCATCCCGGCCATGTGCTAAGCCGAGCGCAATTGCTCGACGCTTTGGGCGACGCGGCTGAAGACAGCTTTGAGCGCACCATCGATAGCCATATCAAAAGCCTGCGCGCCAAATTAAAACAAATCCGCGCCGATCTAGACCCCATCGCCACGCACCGTGGCTTTGGCTACGCCTTGGCAGAACATTAATGCGCTTCTCGCTGCGAATATTTCTCGGTTACTTCCTGCTGGTCGCCTTGCTCGCGGCGTATGTGCTGAGCATCGTGCGCGATGAAGTAAAACCGGCGATGCGCCAATCGGCCGAGGAAGTCTTGCTCGATACCGCCAATCTGCTCGCGGCGATGGTGCAGCCCGATTTAATTGCCGGTCGGCTCGACGATGGGCGCTTTGCCGCGGCAATGGCGCAATTTGCGCTGCGCTCGCCGCAGGCGAATATCTCCGGGCTAAAGCATGAACGCACTTATTTGCACGTATACATCACCGACGGGCAAGGGCGGGTGTTGTTTGATTCGGAAGGCAAAGCGGTGGGGCAAGATTACAGCCGCTGGCGCGATGTGTTGCTAACGCTGCGTGGCCAATACGGTGCGCGCACCACTTTGGCCGACCCGAAAAATCCACTCTCTACCGTGATGTACGTCGCCGCGCCGATTAAGCACGGCGAGCGGATTATCGGCTCGCTAACGGTTAGCCGCCCTAATTTGGCGATGCAGCCGTTTATCGAACGCAGCGAGCAAAAACTGTCGCGCATTGTGATTGCGGTGATTTTGGCGGGTTTGCTGGCGGGGGCGCTGTTTTCTTGGTGGTTAAGTCGCGGCATTACGCAGCTCACTGCGTTCGCGCGCGACGTTAGCGAAGGCAAAAGTGCTGCCGTGCCGCGTTTTGTTGCGAACCGAGAGCTAACGAGTTTGGCGCAAGCACTCGGCGCGATGCGCGACGAGCTCGACGGCAAAGCGTACGTTGAAAATTATGTGCACGAGCTGACGCACGAACTGAAATCACCACTGGCGGGTATCCGCGCCTCGGCCGAGATTTTGCACGATGAACTCAGTGCAGTAGATCGTGAGCGATTTTTGCAGCATATCGACGCAGAAGTTGCGCGTATGCAGCATATTGTTGATTATTTGTTGCAATTGGCCTCGATTGAAGCGCGCCGAGAGCTGGATAACACAGTGGAAATTGATCTGAATGCGCTGATTGGCGAGCAAATCAGCGCTTTGCACAGCCAAGCAGGCGAGCGGCAAATCAGCTTGCACAGCGGTGAGACCTGTACTCTGCGCGGCGAGGCCTTTTTGCTCGGCCAAGCGATCCGCAATATTTTGCAAAACGCGATCGATTTTACTGGCGAGCACGGGCAAATCCAGATTGACGTTCGGTACATTAATACCCATGCAGGTATGGGGGTGGAAATCAATATTAGCAATGATGGCGAGGCAATACCCGAGTATGCGCTGGGTCGGTTATTTGATCGCTTCTATTCTTTACCCCGCGCCAATGGTGCAAAAAGCACCGGATTAGGCTTGGCGCTGACGCGGGCGATTGTGTTGCTGCATCACGGTCAAGTTCAGATTCAAAATCTAGCGTCAGGTGGCGTTGTGGTTCGCTTAGTCTTTCCTGCGCGGTGAGGCGAGCCGAGCATTGGGGCATAAAAAAGGCCACTTCCCTTATGCAGAAGTGGCCATGTTGAGTTCACCTTCATTTAGAACGAATAGGCGATAAATAATTTGCAATCCCATACGTCCATATTATTGACCCCAATACTTTGGTAGCTGGCGTTGACGTCAATTTGCAAGGCTTTGCTCGCCAATGTGCGTAAACCGGCGCGGGCTAAACCTTGCCAGCGCGGGCTTAAATCATCGTTGTTATTTAGGTAATTATAAAAAACACCGGTTTCAAAATAAGGTACAAATAGTTGACCTTGTTGATTTTTGAGTTTGGTATTGAATTCAGCACTCGCTTGCATTTGGCCTGAGTCACGATGGTGGCTATCAACTGCGATGATCAGTTGCTTGCCCAGTAATGAACCAGTGAGCTGGTAATCGTCGCCGCTTTCGTAGTTGTAGTTAATCCCCAATTTGGGGCGCACGACGCTCTCTGGATTGAGCGCATATTCACCTTGCAGATTCAGGCTAGCGCTGTATTTCATGGGTGAGTTTTCACCGTTTAAGGCCAGCAAACGATAATCTCGCTCAACCCGACCGAGCAAGGCGTTGCCAAAAAGCGACCAATTGCGGTTAAAGCCGTACGCAAAATACGGCCCAAGCATCAGTTGATCGCTCTCACTTTGCAGGTTGCCAGAAAAACTATCTGAATTTTGATCGCTGAGCGTCAGCATCATCCCGAGGGCAAAATTGTCTTGAACAATACGGTCTGCGCCAAGGCTGAGTGTGGCAGAGCGCCCCTCGATCGGGCTAAAACCACGGCGATTGTCTGAGCGCAGGTATTGCACATCTGCCCAGCTATTCCAATTATTGGCCGCGACCAGATCTCGCCCCGGCGTTAATGGCGCTTGTTGGAGCGCATCGATAAGAGCTTGGCAGTTTTGTAGCGATTCACTCAGAACTTGGCCCTGCTCATCAAGTTGAGCAGCGGGGCAAAGCTGCAATAACTGTGCTTGCGCTAATTCATATTGAGCGCCATTTAAGCTGATCAGCACCGGCTTTTCTGGTTTGGGTCGTGATACCTCGGGTAACTCTGGTATTTCAGGTCGTCCAACCACAGGTAATTCAGGAATTTCTGGGCGAGTAACGACAGGTAAATCGGGCAGTTCCGGTTTGATCGCAATTGGGCGGTCTGGAATAACTGGGCGGATCACAATCGGCCGATCGGGGATTTCGGGGCGAATAACGACAGGTAAATCGGGCAGTTCCGGTTTGATCGCAATTGGGCGGTCTGGAATAACTGGGCGGATCACAATCGGCCGATCGGGGATTTCGGGGCGAATAACGACAGGTAAATCGGGCAGTTCCGGTTTGATCGCAATTGGGCGGTCTGGAATAACTGGGCGGATCACAATCGGCCGATCGGGGATTTCGGGGCGAATAACAACAGGTAAATCGGGCAGTTCCGGTTTGATCGCAATTGGGCGGTCGGGAATGACTGGGCGGATCACAATCGGCCGATCGGGGATTTCGGGGCGAATAACAACAGGTAAATCGGGAAACTCAGGTTTGATCGCGACAGGGCGGTCAGGAATGACCGGGCGAATCACAATTGGGCGCTCTGGAATTTCTGGGCGGATGACGACTGGGCGTTCTGGGATCGCGGGTGGGCGCCATGTTGGCGGGACGAGTGGGTCAACTTGATAGTGCGACTGAAGAAAACAATCGAACTTCCCATCTGGGGTCATTCGATCAATTTTGTGCAAGCTTTGAAGATTATTATCGCTCACCAAAGTAGATTCGCTGATATGCACCGAAGGTCCTGCGGTTTGCCACTCATCAATTGAGCCCGTACCTGGCGCGCTCAGGCGAAAAGAATCGGCTCGATTGCTCAGTGTGAGCCAATATGATTTGGTGTTGGCAGGATTGCGACCCAAATAATCAAAGCGAGTCGATTCATAACTATCTGCGCAGTTCGCTGCCCAAGCCAAGCTGGGATAAATGCTGATGAGTAGCAAGGAAATGGCACAGCGGCTAACTTTAGGAGTCAACATATTCAAATCTCTTAAAACACCTAGAAGAATGCGAGTGGTCAGCGGTGCGACATTCTTATTATCCAGACTTAATATGCTCATTCAAAAATTATGGGTATTTATGTTGTAAAGCTGAGGATTCCTGAAAGGTTTTTACTTCTATGAAATGAGCTGAATATTGCGCTGTTTTGATTTTTTGGGCTTATTAAAGTGCAAGTTGAATCACGCTCGCCTTTTGCCGGATAGAAGTTATTTGGGCTGGCATGGATTTGAGTCGCGAACTAAGCTTGAGCATTCATTGGCTAGGAGCTTGCTATGTTAAAGCTCGTTTTTTTTCTTGATCGTCACAGGCTTATACTCGCTGGGCTACGCGGTTCCTACAGCTATTACAATTTTTGGCTCGGACAATTATTGGCCCATTAGTTGGTTGGATGAAAATCAGCAAGCCAAGGGGCTGGCGATTGATGCTGCTGAGTTTGTACAAAAAGACACAGGGATCAAAATCACCATCGAGCTAGTGCCGTGGAATCGGGCGTTTAAAATGGCGCAGCATGGCTCGGGCGGGATAGTGGGCTTGTCGAAAACCAGCGAGCGTGAGGCGATTTTTGATTATTCCAAAGTCTTTCATGACAGTGGCGTGTATTTGGTCGTGAATAAAAACCGCCCGCTGCAGGTGAAGTCGATCGATGATTTGCAGGGCAAAAAGATTGGCGCTTTGATCGGTGTGAGTTACGGCCCCGCGATTGATTTGGCGATTAAGAAAGGGCAATTTCAAGCCATACGCGATGTTTCAAACACCGCGCGCTTAAAGAATCTATTGCATGGCCGGATTGACGGGGCCTTTATGGCCAATGTTGATACAGAGTTACCGCGCTATTTAGCGGCAGACCCTGAGTTAGCCGCAAACGCCAATGCATTTGTCGTGCTCAAAAATCAGCTGGCTGAAGATCCTGTTTTTGTGGCGTTTCGCAAGGGAGGTTTGGATGACGCCACTCGCGACAAATTGTTCCAATCTTTTGAAAAATGGAGCAAATTGCGCGAGTCGCGTAAAGCGTCTAAATAGCGCGCTTATTTATTAGTGGCAATCCGTGTTTCGATGTTTTTGGCACGATCAGCCGAAGCGGGGTGTGAATCGAGCATGCTGTGCTCGCCGCCGCCCAATTGCGCCAGTTTTTGGAATGCGGTGATTAAGCCTTCACGCTTTAATTTCTTTTGCGTCAGCAAATCGTACGAGAAATTATCCGCATCCAATTCTTGCGATTGCGAGAACTGCGCATTGATCAATTCTTCGGTAAATTTCCCTAACGATGAACCGCTCAGTGCCGAACCTACCGTGCCGCCATATTCGCCCACCGCCGCTTTGGCAGTCGCTACGCCGTAGGCCGTTTGCATGGCTTTTTTGGTGTGGCCTAGGGCAACGTGACCCATTTCGTGGCCGAGCACGCCGATGATTTCATCGTCATTCATCATGTCCATCAAGCCGCTGTATACGCGAATGCAACCATTGGCCATCGCCCAAGCATTCACATCGGGCGTCATGTAAACCTTGTAATTCACTGGCTGGCCGTTGATTTCGGAGCCCAGTTTTTTTGCGATCCCATCAAGGCGTTTGCTGTATTTATCTTTGGGGCCAGCGATTTTTTCTTCGGCGTCGCTTTGCTCGCACGCTTGATTGGCCAGTGCTTTTACATCGCTATCGGTTAAGGTCACGCCCTGCAAAGCTTGCTGACCAACTTTCAGCGCTTTATTAAAGTCAAATGCATTGACCAATGGGCTTGTCGCTATGCTTAAAGCACAGGCGATCAGTAGGGGTTGCAGTTTCATCTCTTTAGGCTCTAATTTTTAAAACAGTAATCGTAAATATTTGTCAGTCTGCAGTCAAAATAAAGGTGTTTCACCTCACGCAGGCCTGATGGCTTGATCTCCACACAATCTCCACATTGCACGCATATTTCTTCCATTTTCCCCCTGCATGATGGCGACATTGGCTAGAAGGCCAAGCGCATAAGGAGAGCGATGATGAAAATAGGCGTAAAACTGGCCGCCATGCTGGGGCTGACCGTGTTGATGTTATTTGTACTCATGTTGGTGCGTGATTTGGTGAACGAGCGGCAGCAGCGTGCCAACGATGTTAGGCAAGAAATTGCGCAGTTCAGCGCAGGTGAACAAACACTATCGGGACCGTTTTTGGTGCTCCCTTTTGAGCGCACGAAATCCAAATGGGTTGCCGCCAATAAAGACCAGTCGGCGCACTGGGAAGAGAGCAAAACGCAGGAGCATATAATCTTAAGACCTAGCCAATTTGATGCACGCGGGCAGTTGGCGGTAGAAGTACTGAAGCGCGGCATTTTTGAGGCGCCGATTTATCGCAGCCAATTGCAATTGAGTGGTCAGTTTAAAGTGCCTGCATTGGCCGATTTTGAAGAAAAATCGAGTTCTGAGCTGGAAAAAATCAGCACGCATTGGCAAACCCCGTATCTGGCGCTGAGCCTCAGTGATGTGCGTGGGATTGGTCAGCTAAGTGGCGTCGCAGCGAATGATACTTTGAGGTTTTCACCCGGCGCCAATCTAGCTCGACTTGGCGCGGGTGTACATGCGCCGGTTAAGTTGATTGATCTTGCCGTCTTGGCGCGTGATGGGCAGTTGCTCGACTTTAGCTTTAAGCTCAATTTAAGCGGCAGCACGCAGCTATTGATCGAACCCGTTGGCGATAGCAGTAATGTAGCGCTATCGGGTAACTGGCCGCACCCCAGTTTTGCTGGCAACTTTGCCCCGCTAGAGCGGCATATTACGCAAGAAAACTTTAGCGCGCGCTGGCAAACCAGTGAGTTGGCTACTGGCGGCGCGAGCAATTGCAACACCAATGAGGGCGAAGCGTGTAACGCCGCGCGAGTAGGCTTGCGCTTGATCGACCCGGTGGATCGCTATGTGCTGAACGAGCGGACGATGAAATACGCCGAGCTCTTTATGCTGCTCATTTTTGGCGCAGTATTTTTAATGGAAGTTGTGCACCGACTGGCCGTGCATCCAGTGCAATACAGCTTGGTCGGAATGGGCTTGGCGATGTTTTTCTTGCTGACCTTGTCGCTATCCGAGCATCTGGGTTTTTATCGCGCCTACTGGATCGCCGCAATTGCATCCGCGGCTTTGCAGGGGTTTTATGTCAGCTTTGTCTTGGCAGGCTGGCGACGAGGACTGGGGTTTGCTACGGTACTGATTGCTTTGTACGGTTTGCTATTCGGGATATTGCAATCAGAAGATATGGCGCTATTAATGGGTAGTTTGACCTTGTTCGCGCTATTGGCTGTGGTGATGTATATGACTAGAAATATTAACTGGCATGCCTTGGGTGGCAATACACCTACCAAGTATCGAGCAGTCAATCAAGCTGAAGTCGAATAATCGGTTGCAAGTCGGGCATGGGCGCAGCCTTGATGCGCCCATTGGAGATTAAAATGAGCTGGTATTTAATGCCGTGGCGAATCGTCACCTTGATGTTCGGGCTAGCCTTGCTGGTGCTGGGCGCGGATTGGTATCACTTCCCGGATTGGGATTACGGCATTAGCGTGCTGATGGCCTTGGCAACCTACGCCCTGATGCCGCGGTTTCAGGCTTGCATCGTACGGCGAGATCGGCTGCAAGCTGTGCTGATCGTCGTGTTTTGCGTCGATACAACTTATACCGCTTATCTGCAAGCGAATGACATGACTTTGGCGTTACGAGGCGTTAATTTTGGCGCGAGCGCCAGTCTATTTGCCTTTTGCTGGCTGGTTTGGTGCGTGTTGCCGCAATTGTGGCAAGGTAATCTGCACGCAATATGGTGCAAAGCGCCAAGGTAATGCGGAATAAAAAAGCTCGTTGAGCGCACCCAAATTGCGCGATAATCACGCCCTTGGCAAGTTGCTTGCCGTTTCAATGGCAGGGGAACGAGATGAATGATGAACAGCGTATCACCGAGCTAGAAATCCGCTTGGCTTTGCAAGATGATCTGCTCGACGAGCTCAATCAAATTATTTCGCGCCAGCAATTACAAATCGATCAACTTAGTGCAGCCTTGCATGCACTACAGCAAACGCAGGCCAGCCCCGATCAGCAAACGCCGCGCAGCCTGTTTGACGAAATACCTCCGCATTATTAATTTTTGTCTTGTATTAGCGATTTATCGCAATCCCCTTATTCATACGGCTGTGCGGTATTGACCGTCTAGTTTGGAAATCACCATGTCTACTGCATCTTTCAACCATTCACGTGTCGCGATTATTGGCGGCGGCCCTGCAGGGCTAATGGCGGCTGAAGTGCTCAGCAATGCGGGTGTGCAGGTTGAGGTATTTGATGCGATGCCTTCGGTCGGTCGCAAATTCCTACTGGCCGGTGTTGGCGGCATGAATATCACGCATTCCGAACCTGCAGAGCCTTTTTTAAGCCGCTATGGCGCGGCAGCTGGCCATCTCAAACCGATGCTTGACGCCTTTGGTGGCGAGGCCTTGCGCGAATGGGTGCATGGGCTGGGGATTGAAACCTTTGTTGGTACTTCGGGGCGCGTATTTCCCACCGAAATGAAGGCCGCGCCCTTGCTGCGCGCCTGGTTGGCAAGGCTCAAAGCGTCCGGTGTCAAGTTTCACCCGCGTCATCGCTGGCTGGGCTGGAACGAGGCGGGGCAATTGCAATTTGGCACGCCTGATGGAGAAATCACGCAAGAGTTTGCCGCTACCATTTTGGCCTTGGGTGGCGCAAGTTGGGCGAAGTTGGGTTCTGATGGCCGCTGGTTGCCGCTGTTAAGCGCAAAAGGCGTAGAAATTGCGCCGCTGCAAGCGGCTAATTGTGGCTTTGATGTCAATTGGTCAACCTTCTTGAGCAATAAATTTGCTGGAACGCCACTCAAGTCTGTGGCGGCCAGCGCCGATGAGGGCGAGCCGAAAAAAGTCGGCGAGTTTGTGATTACCGCGGGTGGCGTAGAGGGGAGCTTGGTCTATGCCTTATCGAGCGCGTTGCGTGAGCAAATCAATCAGCAGGGTTTTGCAACTTTGTGGCTTGATTTACTGCCACAAAAAACTGCGGCTGAAGTTTATAGCGCTTTAACGCAACCGCGCGGCGCTGATTCTATGGCCAACCATTTGCGCCGCAAATTGAAAATCGAAGGCATTAAAGCGGCGCTGTTGCACGAATTATTAAGCAAGGCGCAATTTACTCAGCTCGATGTGCTGGCGCAATCGATTAAGTCCTTACCAATCAAGCTGATCGCGCCACGCCCGATTGACGAAGCGATTAGTAGCGCCGGCGGCGTGAAATGGGACGCGCTGACCAGCGATTTAATGCTGCGCGAGGCACCTGGCGTGTTTGTCGCCGGTGAAATGATCGATTGGGAAGCGCCAACTGGCGGGTATTTATTGACCGCCTGTTTTGCCACCGGCCGCCATGCGGCGCAAGGCGTGTTGGCTCATTTGCAAGGCGCTGCGGCATAGTTGGCCCGCGCTGGCAAATCCACCATTTAAGCCAAAAATCGCCAACAGCATCAGCATCGCGCCGCAGATTGCGGCGCTTGTTAATTGTTCTGCTAAAAACAGGCGGCCATACAGTGCGCCAAATAAAGGCTCTAGCCCAAGCAGCGCAGCAACCCGGGTGGGGTTTAAGCGCGCCGCTGCCCAGTTTTGCGCAAAGAAGGCAAAAATGGTGGCGAAAATAATTAGGTAAAGTAAATTGCCCCAAAATTGGGGTGCAGCAGGTAAGTAAAGTTGATTGAGGGATATTGCCAGCAAGGCTATGCTGAATGAGCTTATCCCAATAATACCTGCTTGAACGGTAGTTAGCGCTAGCGCATTGATTGCCTGATCGGTTAGCCATTTGCAGCTTAAAGCAACGACCAAGGCGCGCAGGATCGCGGCGCCCAAGATCAATACATCACCACGATTTAGATCCGCCAATTGGCCGTTAAAGCCGCTGAGCAAGGCTGCGCCAAATAGCGCCAGCGCCAAACAAAACCATGTGCTTTGAGCTGGCTTTTGCCGCAGGATGATCCACTGCGCCACCGGCGTGAGCGGCAGACACAGGCTGATCAAAAATGCCGCTTTACTGGCACTAGTTAGCAAAACGCCATAGATTTCAAACCAGAAAATAACCGAAATTAACAAGCCTAAGGGAAGGCCAATGCGAATTGCCTTGGTGCGTTCTGCGGCTGATTGTCGGCAAAAAAACGGTAATAAGCAGGCAAAGGTGATTAAAAATCGCAAAGCGATAAAACCTAAGACCGGGTAGTAGAGCAAGGCTGTTTTACTGACACCATACGTGCTGCCCCAGATGATGGCGACGGCCAGTAATAAGATTTGTGCAAACCAGCTTGAATTCGCTAATGGCATCTTGCTCCACTCACTGAAAGAAAACGCCATTATCAATTGTTGCCTTGAAAGTGATAATCTAGCTTGTGTTCATAACATTTGTGCGTGAAAAGCATGAATCAATTGATTGCACTGCTGCCTGATATGGCTGTTTTTGTTCGTGTGGTGGAGTGTGGTAGTTTTTCGGCTGCAGCCAAAGAGCTGGGCGTTAGTGCCTCAGCAATTAGCCGCCAAATTGCGCGCCTCGAAAAAAGCTTGGCGGTGCGCTTGTTAGAGCGCAGTACTCGACGTTTACGCTTAAGCGATGCGGGGCAAGAAACCTTGCTGCGTTGCCAAACCATGCTGGCGGCGGCGCAAGAGGCGATGCAGGTTTCGGCGCAATACATGGCTGCGCCGCAAGGACGGGTGCGTGTGGCAGTGCCACGTGGGTTTGCCCGTGGTGTGCTGCAGCCCTTAATAACCCCTCTGTTACAGCGGCATGCTGGTATTGAGTTACACATGCTTGTCACCGATCGCGTGGTTGACCCATTGGAGGATGAGGTCGATCTGGTGATACGGATTGGCGATTCGCCTCCTCCGGGTTTGATTGGGCTGCCACTGATGGCGGTGGAACAGGTATTGGTCGCTAGCCCTGCCTATTTGGCGCAGCATGGTAGGCCATTAGAGCCCACTGATTTATTGCAGCACTCGTGCATTTGTTTGGGCGAAACACCCATTGATCATCGCTGGTGTTTTACTCGGCAGCAAGATACGCAGACGATAGCAATAGCAGGGCGTTTACGGATCAATCACAGCGAAATGCGTATGCAGGCTGCGTTGGATGGCTTAGGGGTTGCAAGTTTGCCTGATTTTACGGCGCGCCAAGCCATTAACGATGGGCGACTTATTCGTGTGTTAGCCGACTGGCGTTTAGGCACCTCATATGCAGGGATGGCGTATTTGCTTTATCCTGCGCATCGTTATGTGCCCCCCAAAATTCGCTGCGTGATCGACGAACTGGTGGCGCATTGTCGCTGCCAACAGCCATAACTTGCCGATCAAAGGATATGCCGTGCCACTTGCTGCTCAATTACGCCAACAAATTGCAGACACCGAAGCCGTGTTGCGCTCGCTTGATCCACGCCAAACACAATTTATTGTGATGCAAGGCGACAAGGCGTTTCAGTTTGAGATGAGTAATCGTAAACCTACTGCGGCCAAAGTAGTTGAGTTTGAGTTGGCGACGCGCTTTATCGAGGCAGATGCCAAAATGATTGCTGGGGCTTTGAAAAATAGCCAAGGTGAAGTTGCACGCGCCGTTGCATTGCCCGCCGCGTTAAAGATGCAATTGGCCAAACAGCAAGCAGCGCTGTTGAAATTAGAGCAGGCGATTAGTGTGATTCAATGGCTACCCAAAACGACGCGTTAAGCTACCGTGGCGCGTAGCTGTAGGGGTTTGAGGCCAAATTGTTGTTGAAACCGAGCACTAAAACGGGACGCAGACGCGTAGCCACATTGCTGTGCAATATCGCCGATCGCGAGTTTGGAAGTTTGGATTAAGCCTAAGGCTAAATTGAGTCGGACTTGATCCAGTATGCTGCGAAACGAGCTGCCTTCTTGATCTAATTGTCGCCGTAGCGTGGAAGCGCCTAAATGTAATTGCTTGGCGACCTCATCCACACTCCAATTTCGAGCAGGGTGCAGCATCATCAATTGTTGAACCCGCTCAGCAAGGCTATCGCTGCGAATGCTCAGCAATGCTGAGCCATATCCGGCTAAAGCAATAGCCAATAATAAGCCCAAAGCACGGTGTTCAAGCATGGCAGCGGGTTCCTCCCGCGTGAGGGCGGCGAGGGTTTCGTCCCATGTTTGCGCGATGACTGGGGTTATTGTGGCGATAAATTGCGGTGCTTGTTGCGCTATGTTTTGCAATATCGCGCCATAATCATGGCGAAATCGCTCGATTAAGTGCGGATGAAATTGCAAAATTTCGCAGTAGTAACCCTGAGCATCAGGGACATTGCTCAGGGTTAATTGCATGCCAGCAGGGCCAATTAAAATATCACTCTTGCCGGCAATCTGCTGTTGCTCGTGCATCCAAAGGTGCTTTTCACCATGGCGAATACGCATCAGTGTGGGCTGCAAAAGAGTCACTTCGCGCAGTTGCTGTGTTGCAGCGGCGCGGATAACGCTGTATTGGATTACTTTGCCGTGCACTAAGCTCATGCGGTTCTCGCCAGCTGATGGTGGTGACTTATTTGGTGCGTTGATACAGCGTCATTAGATCAGCTTTTGCCAATTTATGGGCGTTAAGCATATAGCCGACCAAAGCGCCGCTAGCGTTGCTATCGAGCGGCAGTTGCTCAACATCGAGCGCCCACACGGTGTGAATATAGCGATGCGCCTTGTCGCCCACGGGTGGACATGCGCCACCATAGCCGGCTTTACCATAATCGGTGCGCGTCTCTACTGCGCCGGCTGGAACTTGTCCTGCGGCAACCGACATTGTCTGCGCTGGGATATTGACTACGCCCCAGTGCCACCAGCCGCTACCGGTGGGCGCATCTGGATCGTACACCGTAATGGCAAAGCTTTTGGTGCCCGCTGGCGCATTTTTCCACTGCAATTGCGGCGAAATATTGCCGCCATTGCAGCCAAAGCCCGCAAATTCGTGCTGTTTGCTCATGAATTGATTGGCTTTGAGATCGGTGCTGCTTATTTGAAAGTCGCTAGCATACGCGTTGCCTAAACACACGATGCTGGTGATGAGGGATGCAAGCAGTTTCATAGTGGCTCTCCTAGATAAGAGCCTTGATGATAAAGTGCGCCGTATACCTTGTTTGCGCCAAAACGCTCGATTTATAGCCTAAAAAGCTCAAATCAAGCGTATCTGGCTAATTGTGTGCTAACGGCGGGCGGTGGCGGCTAGTTTATTGGCCGCAGCCGAGGCGCTCATTGATGGTGTATTCCAAAATTCGTACACCACTTCGATTAGCGCCTTTTTCATATCGTCTTGTACCGCCATATTATGCGCCCATGATGGTACGAGGGTGTTTTTTGCGGCTGAATCGGCAAAATCGGCTGCCGATGCTTTGCCATAAGCGTCTAGGCGATTGCGATCAATATCGGTGCGGGCGGGGATGGAGCCTTTGTGGTGGTTGTAGGCAATTTGGCATTCGGGGCTCATTAGCAAGGAAGCAAAATTACGCTGGGCAAGCGCTCGTTTTGGATCGTCTTGGCGGAACATGGTGAGCGTATCGGCGGCAAAGCTATATTCGCCATTTTGATTTGGCGCGGCCCAGAAATAATAATCGCCGCCGGCTTGTTTGCCTGCGGTATCAAATTCGCCTTTAACCCAATCGCCCATGATTTGCAGCGCGGCGCGGCCATTGATAATGTCAGCCGAGACTAAGTTCCAATCACGACCGACCGGATCTTCGCTGCAAAACGGTTTAATACTGCGGAACATTTCCAAGGCTCGAATCGTATTGGGGCCAGATAGCGTGGCGTGATCGAGTTTACTAAACGCGTCGACATAATATTTGGCGCCACATAAGCCCAGTGACACCGCTTCAAACAGGGTGGCCACTTGCCATTTCACCTCTGAATGGGCAATTGGCGTAATGCCAGCATTTTGCAGTTTCTGGCACAGGCTAATAAATTCATCCCAGCTTCGTGGGGCTTGGCTTACATTGACGCGGCGTAAGAGCGCTGCGTTGGCCCAGATCACGTTGACGCGCGCAACACCCAATGGCACCGCCACATAATGCCCGTCGGCATGCATTTGATCATCAATGACTTTGGGTAAAATTTGCCCCCAGCGTTGTTCGCGGGCCAAATCGTCAAGATTGGCGAGCACATTTTTCCCGGCCCAAGCTTGGATTTTTACCCCACCAATCGCCGCTGCGGTCGGCAGATTATTGGTTTCGACCGCTTTTTTCAGCATGCCCGGCACGTCTTTACCGCTGTGGCTATCACTCCAATGGTGGCCAATTTGGTTCAGGCGCGCTTTGACATCGGCAACTGCGCGAAATCCGCTGGCGGCAAACCAGCCATGCAAGACGGTAATGTCTTCGAGTTTGAATTTACCCACCGCACCCATCAGTTCTCGGGCACGGTTTTCCAGTGTTTCGAGGGCTTTTTTGGTTTGCTGCAGGGCGGAATCGCTAGATTGGGTCATCGAGTTAATTTGTTCGGATGACTGAGCCATCGTCGTACTGGCGGCGGTTTGTTCACGCGTGGCGTCAGCAATGCTGCGCACCACTTCAACGACGTTTTCCATGCGGCTGCCAATATTGCTCATCAATTGGCTTGCTTCTTGTGCGCGCGCCACGCTGGACGTGACGCCCTGCGCCGCACGCGTCATATTATTCAGCGCCGCATCGGTGTCGGTGCTGACCGAAGATATGCGTTGGGTGATTTCGACCGTGGCTTTGGCGCTGCGCTCGGCCAATTTGCGCACTTCATCCGCTACTACGGCAAATCCACGCCCTTGTTCACCCGCACGCGCGGCTTCAATCGCGGCATTGAGTGCCAATAAATTAGTTTGCTCGGCAATGTCTTTGATTACGCTAACAATCGAGCTGATTTCCTTCGATCTTTGGCCAAGATCGCTAATTGCAGCACTTAAGGATTGAATCGACGACTCCATTTTGCTCACTTCATCCGACACGCTATGGACGGTTTGTGCGCCCTCTACTGAAAGTAATTGCGTTTCGCTAACGACTTCATCAACTTCGTGCGCGCTATCGGCGATGTGGGTAATACTGACGGTGATTTCTTCGACTGCTGCGGCCGATGCGGCTGAAAAATCGGCTTGAGTGTGGCTGTCTTTAACCAGTTGACCCGTCACCACGGTGATTTCTTTCAGCCCTAACGATAACCCCTCCATGTCGCGTTGCACTTCACGGAAGGTATTTTGCAATTGACCCGCAAATTCATTAAATCCACTGGCTGCTTGGGCTAATTCATCATTACCGTGGACGGGAATACGGAAGTTCAGGTCTCCGCCGCCAGCACCTAAGCCTTTCATTGCCATCATCAGATGAAATAAAGGTTTTAGTAGCCATTGCAGCGCAAGCCACTCCAACACTGCAGCAATAGGAAGTGTTATTAAAAGTGTTAACCAAACAGGCCAAGCCAAGCCTTGCGTGAGCCAGGCGCTAAGTAGTAGTGCAAACAAGGTCACAGACAAGGTGATCGCAATCACTTTGGATTTGATGGGCATAATGACTCCACTGCAGTAACGGCATTGCTTAGCCTTGTGCGTGATTAAGCATAGTTAGACTAAGTATGAAAAGCCAAGCAGTTAGATCATGAGTATTTGCTAATGAACTGTCTATTGCGAGTTGACACTATGTGCAAATTCCAGTTTTGCGCCACGCGAGTGCACTCTATCAGTACATTCGCCAAGGCTTGATCTGTTGGATTGAGACAGATCCCGCATTAATTTGCACGACAGATCAATTAAATACTTGCCAAATCGAAAATTGAGGTATTTAATTTCTGTAATGACAGAAATAAAGGAAAGGCAATGAAACTCAGTCCAACTATGCAGAAATACATCGTCCACTGGGGTGAAATGGGGACGCGTTGGGGCGTAAACCGCACGGTGGCGCAAATTCATGCCTTATTGTTTCTGGCCAATCGCCCGCTGAACGCCGAAGAAATCGTTGAAACGCTGAACGTGGCGCGATCAAACGTCAGCAATAGCCTTAAAGAGCTACAGGGCTGGGGTTTGGTGAAGGTGCAGCATGTACTGGGCGATCGGCGTGACCATTTTGTCGCGCTGCAAGACGTGTGGGAGATCTTCCGCCTGATTACCGAAGAGCGCAAAAAACGCGAACTCGACCCAACCCTGACTGTGCTGCGCGAATGCGCGATTGAGGCCGAAAACGACGCTGAAATCGAAGCCGCAACCAAACAAAAGATGGATGAGGTACTGGAGTTTCTTGAAGTCTTGCTATCCGGCTATGAAGACTTTAAACATTTGCCACCCGCAGTGGTGCTTAAATTGCTGAAAATGGGCAGCAAAATCGGCCAATTAGCGGCCATTTTCGGTAAAGACGAAGAGCAGTAAATTCACGCAAGGAGTGCATTATGCCGCAATACCAAGTGTTTTATGACCGTGCTTGCCCAATGTGCCGCTTTGAAATTTTACGGCTAGATCGTTTGGCTGCGCCGGGATGCTTTGAGCTGATTGACATTAGTGCTGCCGATTTTAACGCCGCCGACTTTGGCGTGAGCCAAGCTGCATTGGAGGCGCAAATCCATATTCGGGCGCTCACGCCAGATGCGCCGTGGCTGATTGGTATCGATGCGATCGCGGCGCTTTATCAAGCGATTGGCAGTACCTGGTGGCAAGGCCCGCTGCACTGGCGTGCCACGCGTGGCACGGTGGCGGCGCTGTATCGCTGGGTTGCCGCACATCGCTATGCTGTGAGCCGCGCCTTGGGCTTCAAACCGCATGCAGATTGCACTACTGGCAGCTGTAGTATCAAAAAATTGGCCTAATCATTTCTGTTTTAACAGAAATAAAATAAATAGAGGTGGTATGATGACTCAATGGATTAGTTTGCTAGCGGTAATTGCAGTTAATTTAGGCTTGAGCCTGCTCTTAGTGGCGTGGCAGCAGCGCGCCTTAGGCCCTTTACTGAACGAAAGTTGCCCCGGTAGCGGCGCGCATTATTGGCGCCATACGCTGGCTGCTTTGCAACTGTTAATCCCTTTGCTGCTGGTGCTGTTTTTTGTCGATAGCCACATTAGCAACCCAGTTGAAACCGTGCAAACGATGCTGATTTGCTTGGTACTGGGGCATTTAATCGCCATTGCCAGCATCGCCAAAATGGTTTGGCGGCGTTTGGTGCCACCGCAAGCACTAGCTCAGCCTGAAGCTGTACCAGCGCCCGACGTGCCAAGCGCTGCAGCGGAGGCGGTATGAAAATCTTAGTCTTGGGTGCTTCTGGCTTAGTCGGCTCGGCGCTAATCGACGCGCTAAAGCCTCAGGGGTATTGCGTTAAAGCCATCTCGAAATCTGCTATTGAGAGCAATACAGCTACAGAGTATTTGGCGCTCGATCTGGCCCAATACACTGCGCCCGAAGATTGGGATGAATTGCTGAGTGGCATTGACGTGGTTGTTAATACGGTTGGCATTTTTGCCGAAACTGCGCAGCAAAGTTTCGCCGCGCAGCATGTGGCGATGCCCACCGCGCTGTTTGCTGCATGTGAGCGGTCGCAAATCCGCGTGATTCAGGTTTCGGCGCTGGGCGCGCATCCGCAAGCGGCGACTGAATATTGGCGCAGCAAAGGGATGGCCGACGCCGATTTAATGCAAAGGCGCTGCGATTGGGCGATTGTGCGACCGTCGCTGATTTACGCCCCGCAAGGGCGTAGCTGTCGGCAGTTTTTGCAAATGGCGAGCTGGCCGCTATTGCCGGATTTGGCTGGCTGCGGCGAGGTGCAACCGGTGCATTTGGCTGATGTGGTCGCGACGATATTGGCACTCATCGCCGCACCTGCTCCGCTGGCACAAGTCGTTGATGTGGTCGGCCCGCAGCGCTATCAACTCGGGCAATGGTTGGCGGCGCTGCGTAGGTCAATGGGTTTGACGCAAGCACAACGACTGAGGGTACCAGTCCACGTGCAAGATGCCGCAGCCGCTGTAGGGCAATACCTATCGAGGTGTTTGTTCTCGCCTGCGAGTTTGCAGATGCTGCGGGCGGGCAATTGTGGTGACGGCACAGCAATGCGCGCTTTACTTGGGCGTGAGGAGCAAGCCGCGCTGCCAGCCCGTCACGACACTGGCTTGGCGGCCAGAGCGCAACTCGATTGGCTTTTGCCGGTGCTGCGCTTCAGTTTGGCGCTGGTGTGGCTGTTGACTGCGGCGGTGTGCTGGTGGGGCTGGCCACATGAGCAGAGTTTGGCTTTGCTCGCGCAAGTGGGAATCCCCGCGCCTTGGCAATGGCCAATGTTTGTTGGCGCGATTGCTTTGGATGCGTTGCTCGGTGTGGCTTGTTTAATGAATTGGCCTTGGTGGCGTGCACAAGCCCTGCTGGTATTGGGCTACAGCTTAATCATTGCAATGGCTCTACCCGAATACCTTCTGCACCCATTTGGGCCGGTGCTTAAAAACCTAGCTGTTTTGGCGCTATTGCTGGTGGTGGAACAATGTGAGCGCGCGAGGGGGAGATGATGGAATACTATCTATGGATGAAATGGCTGCATATTTTGTCGGCAACGATCATGTTTGGCACAGGTTTGGGCACAGCGTTTTATATGTTTGTGACCAATCGCAGCGGCAATGTGCAAGCAATGGCGGTGGTGAGCCATTGGGTGGTGAAGGCCGGTATGTGGTTTACCACGCCCGCGGTCATTATCCAGCCACTTTCGGGTGCCTTGATGATTTATTGGGCCGGTTTTCCACTGCAATCATTGTGGGTTTGGCTGTCTGTATTGCTGTATGCAATCGCAGGGCTGTGCTGGTTGCCGGTGTTGTGGCTGCAATTGAAAATGCGTGATATGGCGCAGGTGGCTGCGCAGTCAGATAGCGCATTGCCCGTCCAATATTGGCGCTATGAAAAAATTTGGACTGTGCTGGGTTTTCCAGCGTTTATAGGCTTAATTGCAGTGTATGGCTTGATGGTGCACAAACCTTTTTAGGATGGTGAAATATGTCAAATTACTTTACTCAAATGCCAAAACAGCATGTTTTAGTCACCGGCGGAACCGGTTTTATTGGCCGCGAATTAGTCAATCAACTATTGGCGGCTGGGCATCAAGTCACCATTTTGAGCCGTAAACCAGCGCAAGCCTTGCAATCATTTGGCCAAGCGCCACAACTGGCTGCGGTGGCTGATTTTGCGCAAATCGCAGCAGATGCGGCGATAGCTGCAGTGGTGAATTTAGCCGGCAGCCCCGTGGTTGGTCCACGTTGGAGCGCAGCGCGCAAGCAAGTTTTACGCGATAGCCGCGTCGGCACGACGCAGCGCTTGAATGCTTGGCTAGCCCAAGCGGCGCACAAGCCCGCTGTCTTGGTGAATGGCTCGGCCATTGGCTATTACGGCTGCCGAGGCGACGAGGCGCTGGATGAAAACGCCGGCACACAAAATGAATTTATGTCCGATTTATGCCGCGAATGGGAAGAGGAAGCGGTCAAAGCCGAAGCCTTTGGCCTACGCGTCGTGCGGCTGCGCTTAGGTTTGGTTTTTGGCCCTGGCGGTGCATTTCCAAAGCTCTTGCTGCCTTTCAAATTCGGCGTAGGCGGCCGAATGGGTGATGGCCGCCAAGTCATGAGCTGGGTGCATCGCAACGATGTGTTGGCGGTGATTGCTCGTGCCATCGCCAATCCAAATATGAACGGCGCTTACAATATGACCGCGCCCAGCGCGCCGACTCAAGCCGAATTTGCGCAGCTTGCAGCCCAACTATTGCATCGCCCAAATTTAATGGTGACGCCAGCGTGGCTGCTTGAGTTGCTGATGGGGGAAATGGCAGCCTTGTTTACCAAAGGGCAACGCGTGGTGCCAAAGCGATTGCTCGATGAAGGTTATCAATTTGAGTTTGCCACGCTGAAAGCGGCGATTCAGGAAGATTTATCGCACTAAATCTGACCTAGGGAATAGGTGGCGCGGAATTGCGGTGAGCTAATAAGTCTTGCCATTGCTTATCGTGCGCCAGCTGAACAATCGCTTGATTCAAAAACCGGTGCAGGCGTACTTGTGATCGAGCGACAAATAAATGCCGATAGACCTCGCTTCTGGGTTGTTTTGCAATATATAGCCATTGGTCTAATTGCGGCAGTTGTTGGCGGTAGTAGGGCAGCGCAATGGCAGGGATGAACGCTGCGTCTATTCGTTGCAATTGTAGTTTTTTTAAATTGCTCAGTGCAGATCCAGCGTCTTCACGACGGATCCGCCCAGCCGCAATATCGCGTTGAAAATCATCCAACTGGCGCCCAAGTACCGAGCCCACCGTTAAGCCATACAATGATGCGGGCCCGTTAAAATTAATGGGCTTATTGCGATGGCTGACGACCAAATTAATGTCGTGCATATACGTATCGGTCCATAAATATTTGCTGCGCTCCTGATCTAAAAAGAACTGGGGACTTGCCCATACCACCACACCTTGCCAATCGGCTTGTGAAAGAACTGTCAAATCTAAGCGCCGCCGCGGCAAATACGTGGGGACGAATTGATATTGCCCTTTCGATTTTTTGCTAAGCCAATCGGCAAGTTTTTGCGTCAAATTATCGGCTTGTTCAAGCGCAAAAGGCGGCTCGTCGTAATAGGTGTAGAACGGGATCGTCTGGCTGGCGTGGACAAATTGGCTCCATAGGTAAAATAGAACGAAATACATCAAGCATTGTATTTTGCCTATTACGCGCACCGTGAGTCCGCAGCGTTTTGTTGCTATTAGCATGGTCACGGCAGACGCTCCCCTGAGGCGTGCTTATCTGTATGAGCTAGGTATTGGTTTAAACACGACTGTAGTTTTTCAAATTGCACTGGTTTACTAATAAAGTGATTCATCCCCGCAGCTAAACAGGCTTCTTCATCTTCACGCATGGCGTTGGCTGTCATCGCGATAATGGGTATCTGATGATTGCGTACCGAGCTTTGGGCGTCGCGAATCTGAAGCGTTGTTTGTATGCCATCCATTTCGGGCATTTGCATATCCATTAGCACTAAATCATAGTCACCTTGAGTTAGCATTTGCAGCGCCTCTAGGCCATTTTCGGCGCTATCGGCATTGATACCCATCCGGATTAACATGGCCTGCGCAACTTTGCGATTGATTGGGTTATCTTCAACCAGCAACACCCGCGCTGGCAGCGGCGTAATGGTGTTAAAAGTGCTGGCAGGTGGTGTTGTGATGGTTTTTCCCGATAGAACTTGAGTCAGAGTGGCGTGAAGGCGACTTAATTTGATTGGTTTATTGATAACCGCAGCTAGGCCGCACGAAATGGTCTGCGCCTTGCTGAATTCTAAGTGTGGACTCATTAAGACAATGGCGGGGTGATTTGCTAAGCGGCTAATTTGCTGAGCAAGTTCGAGACCCGATTGCGGCGCTAAAGTTTGATCGAGCAAAATTAAATCGATTTTGTCCGTGGGCTTTGCTTCTAAGAGCGCAAGCGCTTCTTGTCCTGATGAAGCTAGGTGTGACTGACAAGCCAGTGTACCGAGCATCACGGCCAATTGCGCCCGGCAATAGGGGCTGTCATCGACAATCAGAATGGACGAGCCCTGCAGTGATTCAGGCAATCGAAGGGGGAGCGTTTCTCGATCCGCTATTTCTAGTTGCAGCTCGACATTAAACCAAGTGCCATCTCCAGGCTCGCTGGCGAGCGTGAGGCGCCCCCCCATGAGTTCAACCATTTGGCGGGAAATCGCCAAACCCAAACCTGTGCCGCCATAGCGCCGGCTGATACTGGCATCGGCTTGGTGAAAGGCTTGGAATAGCTGCGCTTGTTGCGCAGTAGCTATCCCAATACCACTGTCGCGTACACTGATCTCCAGTTGCAGTCGTTGCTGATCTTGGCTCTGCACGTGCAAAATCAGTGCCACGTCGCCGCTGGCCGTAAATTTGATGGCATTACCCAGTAGATTGATCAAAATCTGCCGCAATCGGGTTGGATCTCCCAGAACAAAATCGGGGAGCGCTGGATCAAGATCGCACAAGAACTCCAATCCTTTTTCTTGTGCACGAATAGCGAGTAGATCGGTGATTTCTTCGATTAATTGTCTTAAATTAAATTCAATTTTCTCAAAGCTCAGTTTGCCGCTTTCGATCTTTGAGTAATCCAAAATATCATTAAGCACCGTGAGCAAAGCCTCGGCGCTGTGGCGAATGGTGTTGGCGTATTCGTATTGAGATTCAGAGAGCTCAGTGTCGAGTAGCAGTTGGCTCATGCCGATCACGCCATTCATCGGGGTGCGAATTTCATGGCTCATATTGGCGAGAAAAGTGCTTTTCGAGCGAGATGCCGCTTCGGCAGCGTCCCGCGCTTGTTTTAGCTGCTCACCCATTTGATAGCTGCGTTGGTATGCGCTCTGCAATAACCAAGCGGCCACGGCTAAAAAAATAGAGCCAAACCAGCCCATAAGGCGGAAAAACAGCAACCTGATTTCCATCGGCGCCGCTGTAGGGTGTTTTTGCACTAAATACCAGCTTCCGCCAGGCACAGAAATCGACACCCCGACAGTTGATTTATCTTGCTGCAGCGCGGTATTGCCCCAGATCACCTTCCCTGTTTGCCCGCCCGCGTCTTTGCCTAGCAATAAGTACGTCTGACTCGATGCTGCATTCAGTCCGACCGCATCAAACAATTGGTGCATATCGAGCACAGTGCTGATCATGCCCCAGTATCGCCCGGGATTACTGAAGACAGGGACGCGATAAATCAAGCCTTCACCGCCTTGTGCCAGCTTAACTGGCCCAGCGAGAAAGGGTTTGCCCGTTTTAATCACGCGCTCGACAGCGGGCCATTGCAATTTATTCGCCGGATAATAAAGGCCGAGGGCTTTTTCATTGCCTTTGAGCGGATACACATAGCGTATGCGATTATCAGGTGCGACCCCGATATTGCGAATGTGATGTCCTTGCGCAAATAGCGTTGCCAGCATGTGATTGAGTTGGGCTTCATTGAGCTGCTGCGGCGCAGAGCGTATATAGGCCTCTAAACCGGAGGCAAGATAGAGCGTCGACGATAGCTCTGCCTCGATTCGGGCGCGCAAAGCGGTGACTTGGGTTAAAGATTGTTCGTAGACAAGTTGATTGGATCGCTCGTTTTCCTGCCGGATACCCCATTCAGTCGCGAGCAGACCGGCTAATAAAATCGCCAGAGGTAAGCCTTGTGCTAAGCGGAAATAAAACGTACGCATATCAAGCCAGAGTGCTTATACAGGCTTAAATATAGTCCTTGAGCGCCGACCTGCTAGCGCAAATTCAAGCGTTTACCGAGCAGGCATACCCAAAAGTATGCAGCCAAGGGGCAAACAGACTTGGTGAGCTAGGCTTTTGTTGCGCAGCAAGAACTGATTTTTTCTAAACTTAAGTTTCGCTTAACACAAGCTTGTTTAAATACACTGGCAGTACTTCACAACGACTCAGGAGTTTGATGATGAAATTAATCGCTTTGACCGCAGTAGCCGCGCTGACTTTGTCTTCTCTGACTTTCGCTAGTGCCAATTGCCCCAAATATCCGAAAGACCAATGGATGAAAGAGGCGGATGCGAAAGCCAAGATCGAAGGCATGGGTTACAAGATCAAGAAATTTAAAGTTTCAGGCGAATGCTATGAAATTTATGGCCACAACAAAGAAGGCAAAAAAGCCGAGGTTTATTTTGATGCTAAGAATCTGAATATCATCAAATCTGAAATTGATTAATAAGTAGGTATATGTTGGTAGGCATTGTTAATCAGTGCCTATATTCATATACCCTTTTATTTGAAAGGTGAGTTCAATGGATAAGATTAAGGTTTGGGATCCGTTTGTACGGGTTTTTCATTGGAGTTTGGCCGCGGCCGTTTTGATCAACTTTCTGAATGAAGGCGGCGATACTTGGCATCGCTGGGAAGGTTATGTTGCGGTTGCCTTGGTCGTGAGCCGGATTATCTGGGGTTTTGTTGGCAGTAAATACGCGCGCTTTAGCGAATGGTTTCCAACGCCGAACCGTTTGATACCGTATGTGAAAGGGATGTTGCAAGGTGAGCATCCACGCTATCTCGGGCATAACCCTGCGGGCGCAGTGATGATGCTGTTTTTGCTCACCATGGTGCTGGGTATGGGTGTAACGGGGTTTATGATGGGCACCGATGCGTTTTGGGGTGAAGAATGGTTGGAAGAATTGCACGAAATCATGGCGTATACCCTGTTAACAGGCGTAGGCTTGCATGTGCTGGCCGCGCTCATTGAAAGCCGCCGTCATCAAGAAAACCTACCGGCTGCGATGATTCATGGTTATAAACGTCTACCTGATGGGGCAATTGAGTTGTCCCAAGCGCAGCCTGCTTTGCTAAAGGATACGCAAAACTAATGCGCTTATTATTGGTTGAGGACGATGTCTTATTGGGTGAAGGCGTGCAAGATGGCTTGCTCGACGCTGGTTTTGCCGTAGATTGGCTGCAAGATGGTGAAGCCGCGCGTACCGCCTTAGCGACCAACTTGCAGTTTGATGCCATCGTGCTTGATATTGCCTTGCCTCGGCTAAATGGTTTGCAACTGCTGGCATGGCTGCGCACCCAGCCGCCATTGAAAGAAATGCCCGTCTTGTTGCTCACCGCCCGCGATAGTATTGATGATCGAATAGTTGGCCTGAATGCCGGCGCCGATGATTATTTGGTCAAGCCCTTTGCCCTAGGTGAGTTGGTGGCGCGAATTCATGCGCTATTGCGCCGTGCTCAAGGGCGCAGCGCCAATGATCTGGTGTGGCGCGATTTACGTCTCGACCCGAGCAAACAAACGGTCACCTTGCATGGTGAGCCTTTGCTACTCACCGCGATGGAGTTTCGCCTGCTGCACGTATTACTTGCGAATGCGCCTAATTATTTATCGCGTGCCCAACTGGATGACAAATTGTACGGCTGGGGCGGCGATATTGAGAGTAATACCTTGGATGTGCATTTATCGCATCTACGCAAAAAACTTGGCAGCGACGCGATCCAGAACATGCGTGGTCTAGGTTGGCGCATGGGCGTGGCCGCCTGTGAGGCTGAATAAATGAAGCGTTTGGCGCATTGGATGAGTCATTCGCTGCAATCGCGGCTCACCGTGTTGATTTTGCTGGCGACCTTGCTAGCGTGGGGCGTTTTTAGCGCGGTCCTGCTGTACGAGGCGCGCAAAGAAACCACGGAATTACTCGATAAGCAGCTAAGCGCCTACACGCAAATGCTGTGGCAAAACCTGGGTGACGAGGATGATTTAAACCCCGCCCCGGCAGAAAAAAACCATCAGCATGTGCGGCTGGCTTTTACGCTGTATTACGGGAATGGCACTTTGCAAGCCAGCAATATCAGCCCGACTTTTCCGTTTCAAGCCGGTGCAGCGCCGCAGATGCGCAATATTCGTTTGGGCGATCAAGAGTGGCGTATTTGTATTCGCCAAGATCAACAACGGCAGCTGATTGTGGGTGAGCCCGTCTATAACCACCGCAAAATTGCCAATGAAATGGCTGAGCATTTAGGCGAAACCGCCGCTTATGCCTTGCTGGTGCTGCTGCCGCTCTTGCTGCTGGCGATTTCGCGTGGTTTACGACCTCTGCAGTGGGTTGATCGGGAGTTGGCGCAACGCGCGCCGAATAATCTCAGCCCGCTCGATATCAATGTACCGTGTGAAATTGAACCGCTGCGCCAGCGTTTGAATGATTTATTCGCACAATTGACCGACACCATGGCGCGTGAGCGCCGTTTTACCGCCGACGCCGCGCACGAATTGCGCACGCCATTGGCGGGCTTGCGGGTGCAAATCGAATTGGCGCAACACAGCCCGCGCGAGCAAACGCGGCAAAAATCATTGCAACGCGCGCTAGAGGGCGTGGATCGTACGACGCGTTTGGTGGCGCAATTATTGGAAATGTCGCGTCTTGAGCACGGTGAAGCACCTGTGATGGCGCCGGTGGATTTGGCCGCGCTGGCGCAAACCGCTTTAGACGAAGCAGGCTTGCCTAGCCAGGCGCCGCATTTAGTGTTGGAACAGCCGGCAATAATTATGGGGCATGCACTGCTCTTGCAATTATTGCTGCGCAATTTATTGGACAACGCGCGTCGTTACGCGGGTGAGCAGGCGATGATTGGTGTGGCGGTCGTCGGCGAGCGCATCGTCGTGTTTGACGACGGGCCTGGCGTGAGCGAAGAAACACTGGCTCGCTTGGGCGAGCGCTTTTATCGCCCGGCTGGGCAAAAAGAGCTTGGCGCAGGCTTGGGCTTGTCGATTGTGCTGCGTATCGCGCAATTGCACCTAGCCACTGTGGAATTTGCAAATCGCCCAGAGGGTGGTTTTCAGGTGGGTATTCAATTTAAGGCTATATGAGGAAAGATCTGGTGAGCAATACACCCCATACGCATAAGCATTTCCCCGAGGGCGAACAACACGCGCACCCGCACGACAGACCCGGCGGCCATAATGCCAAGCACGATCATCACCATGACCATAGCCACCACCATCACGACCATGGTGCGCCCACTTCGCAAAAACGGCTGATGATTGCGCTAATCGTCACCTTTGGCTTTGCTTTTGTCGAACTGGCTGGCGGCTTTTGGTCTGGCTCCTTGGCCCTGATTTCCGATGCCGGGCATATGATGACCGACAGCGCCGCCTTGCTACTGGCCTTGATTGCCAATGTGATCGGTCAGCGTCCGGCGAATGCGGCTAAATCCTACGGTTACGCGCGTGCGGAATTGATTGGCGCGTTGATTAATAGCGTAACAATGATGGCCTTGGTGGTATGGATTATCGTCGAGGCGGTGCAGCGCTTACTAAACCCTGAGCCGGTCAACGGTTTGGGTGTGATGGTGATCGCGGTGATCGGCTTGCTGATCAATATTATTTCCGCATGGCAGCTCTCGCACGATCATGACAACCTCAATAGCCGCGCGGCTTTAATCCATGTGTTGGGAGATTTATTGGGTTCGGTGGCGGCGATTGCGGCCGGTGCGGTGATTTACTACACCGGCTGGAAACCGATCGACCCGATTTTATCGATTGCGGTTTCGCTGCTAATTTTGCGCTCAACATGGGCGCTGCTGAAACAATCGACACATTTATTAATGGACGGCGTACCTGACGGCTTAAACTTGGAAGCGGTGGCGAACGAGATTTCAGCCACGCCAGGTATTCGTGAATTGCATGATTTACACGTCTGGAGCATCGGCGGCAAACGCACCGCATTATCGGCACATTTAATCATCGATGATCCCGCCGCATGGCCGCAGATGATTTTGCAGCTCAATCAAATGTTGGAAGAAAAGTATCACATTGACCATGTTACCTTGCAGCCAGCTTGGGTTAGTGAGCACGAAGGTGAAAAGATCCCGATGATCCGAATCTCACATTAATTAGGGCGGCGTGGTAGCATTTCGTTTTTGCTTTGGGGAAACACCATGCGCTTGGCGCTATTGACGTTGATAATGTGCGCGAGTACGACTTCCGTGGTCTTTGCTCTAGAAAATGCACCGACAGGTAATTCGGGCGATGGTAGCAATTTAAAAGAAATTCGTGAGTGGGTTGATGGCAAGCCTCCCGTGCCGACCGAAGCCGCATTTACTTTGCCAAGCGTTGCTAATCTCGGTAATTGGTCGGTGTTTCATTTTCCTCAGCAAAATATTAAAAATACTTTCATGATTTC
This sequence comes from Chitinibacter sp. SCUT-21, assembly GCA_041874755.1. Lineage (NCBI taxonomy): Bacteria > Pseudomonadati > Pseudomonadota > Betaproteobacteria > Neisseriales > Chitinibacteraceae > Chitinibacter > Chitinibacter sp. SCUT-21. Next base: position 1,814,108 of record CP102611.1, on the reverse strand, counting down.
GCTCGATAGCATTAGCGTCGGCAGCGACAATATCGTGCGTTATGCCATGGCGATTAAGCCGGCCGAGGGTAATGTAACGACCTTGATCTACGAGGGGCTTGATTGTGAAACGAATCAATATCGTCGCTACGCAAGTAGTACGTCAAAAAGCGAATGGCGCGAGTTAAGCTCCAAAGATTGGAAACCAAACCGGAAAAATGGCCACAATGCCTGGCAAGGTTATTTGGCGGATGAGTTTTGTACTTTGAGCTCGCCGCATAAACTTGAAAGCATTAAAAAGAATTTCGGGAAACCGATTCAGCAAAGTGAGTGCTACGATTGCCAAGTGAAATAAGGCGTTAAATTCTAGCTTTCACTGCCTGCACCGCTGCTGAGATTGGTGTGGCCCAATCCAGCAGCGCATGTTGGCGTAAAATACGGATCGACGCATACCAAGGGCTATCACTGCGCTCACCTTGCCAGCGCCAATCGGCATCATGACGGCATAGCAAAATGGTTGGAACGCCCAAGGCGCCCGCTAAATGCACTGTTGCAGTACACGCGCTGATCACCAAATCCAAATTTTGAATATACGCCGCCGCATCCGCAAAATCTTGCCATTGCGTGCTGTCATCACGCAGCTGAGCGGGGGCTGCAATCCTGTATTGCAGATTGCACCAAATGACCTGGTCTATCGCCAGCAAGGGGGTGAGACAATGGCTGGGAATACTGCGCCAACGGTTATCGACTTGTTGCGGATTGCCTTGCCATGCCAACCCAACTTTAAATCCCTTTGGTAGCTGATCGCACCAAGCTTGCACCGCTGCTGAGTTGGCGCGCAGATACGCTTGGCCGCTGAGCGTTTGCTCGGTGATATTGAGTGCGAACGCTACACTCATCATCGGAATATGGTGGCTAAATCCTGCATGATGGTCCAGTTCGGTGATGAACTGAATTTTTTTATCAAAACTATCGGTGAATAAACGCAGTAGCGCTGCAGGAATCAGTACGCTAACTTCGCTGAAATGCTGTAATAAACTAGGAAAGAAGCGGGAAAATTGTAATATATCGCCAAAACCCTGTTCTGCGATGACTAATAATTTCGCATTGCCAGAGACCGCTTCTCCTGACCAGCGCGGCAGTGCGGTTTGCGGATAGGGTTTATGCAGGGCCGCCCAGCGTTTTTCATAGCCCGCCCAACCACTGAGCCAGTTTCCCTCATATAAATCGAGCGTACCTAAGCTGTATTGGGATAAAGCGTGTTCAGGATTGCTGGCCAGCGCCAATTGATAATAGCGCCGCGCAAGATCGTGGCGATTTTCGCGTCGATACAGACGGCCTAGGTTATGTAGTGCATCGGTGTGTTGCGGGTTAAGTGCCAGCGCGGCGGCAAAGTGCTGGTGCGCTGGGGCAAATTGGCCAAGATTGGTCAATAAGGTAGCCAAATTGTAGTGCGCCTCAATATGCTTTGGGTTGGCGTCGAGTGTCGCGCGGTAGTGCTCAGTGGCGGCAATAAAATCATGCTGAACCAGCGCTAGATTGCCCAGATTGTATTGTGCGTCGGCCCAGTTAGGTTGCCAGTACAAAGCTTGTTCATACGCGACTCGGGCTTCGTCGTAGCGGCCCAGTTGCTTTAATATATTGCCGTAATTCAAATGCAATGCAGGGGCATCAGGCGCGAGTTGTAGTGCCTCAAGCATCAGGTGTTGGGCACTGGCCCAGTCCATTCTTTGCGCTGCAGCGCGGGCCATTTGTGCTAGCTGGACTGGGTCTTTCACTTTATCACCTATGTATTTGTTTAAAGCCCAATTTGAGTATAGCTTGTAGCCCGATACCCATTAGGAAATAACTAGATTATCGCGATGGATCAGTTCAGCTTCGTCGATATAACCCAAAATCGCTTCGATCTGACCGGTTGGGTGGCGCAGAATACGGCTGGTTTCTTGCGAGCTGTAATTAATCAGCCCACGTGCAATTTCCACACCATTGCTATCAATACAACTCACCACTTCACCACGCAGGAATTCGCCTTCAACGGCGCTCACGCCAATCGGCAATAAGCTTGACCCACCTTGTTTGAGCGCGCGCACCGCACCTGCATCCAAAGTCACTCGACCCTTGAGCTGCAAATGATCGGCAATCCATTGCTTTTTAGCCGCTAGAGGCGAGGTATGAGCAGTCAGTTGCGTGCCTATCGCTTCGCCAGCCGCAAGGCGGGTGAGGACTTCTTGCTCACGACCGCAGGCGATAATCGTCGCGGCACCACTGCGCGCAGCGCGTTTGGCAGCGATGATTTTGGTGTACATGCCGCCGGTGCCAACGCTAGAACCGGCGCCGCCGGCCATTGCTTCGAGTGCCTCGTCGCCTGCCGTGGCAAAGCGCACCAAGGTCGCATCAGGATTGCTGCGTGGATCGGCAGTGTAAAGCCCGGTTTGGTCGGTGAGGATGACCAGTGCGTCGCCTTCGATCAAATTGGTGACCAAGGCGCCTAGCGTATCGTTATCACCAAATTTAATTTCGGCGGTGACGACGGTGTCGTTCTCGTTAATGATAGGAATCACGCCCAATTGCAATAGCGTCAATAAAGTTGACCTTGCATTTAAATAGCGGGTGCGATCAGATAAATCTTCGTGGGTTAGCAAAACTTGGGCGCAAGTTAAGCCGTATTCTTGAAAGGCCGCTTCATACGCGCGGCACAAACCCATTTGCCCAACGGCTGCGGCAGCTTGTTTTTCGTGCACGGCGGTTGGCTTGCTACTCCAACCCAGTCTAGCCACGCCTTCGGCAATCGCGCCGCTCGACACCAAAACCACTTGTTTGCCTTGGCGGGCAAGCTCGGCAATTTCTTTGGCCCAACGGCTCAGGGCCGTGTGATCTAAACCCTTACCATCGTTGGTAACAAGGCTGGAGCCGACTTTAATAACAAGGCGTTGCGCGCTAGGTAACACAGTGCTGGTCATGATGATTGTTCCGACGGTAAGGGCTGATCTGCGGTCTAACAGATTATACAGTGACATTCTGTGTGCAGAATGGTGCAGATGCATCTGTGACGGAAAATTTGAATTAGCGCAAATTGTAGGCGATTTGCCGCATGATACGCTGTGATCTCGGGCGATTGCGCCGTCACGGATGCCTTCGCCTGTTAAACTAGCCGGCAACTGATTTGGAAGCCTATGTTATGTCTTTGATTGAAATCGTTGGCTTTGTGCTGACTTTACTCGCCATCGCGCTGGCGGCGCGCGGCCATGTTTGGACTTGGCCGTTGCAATTGGTGGCCAGCTTGCTATATGTCGGGCTGTTTTTTAAGTTTCAATTATTTGGTGAGGCAACGCTGCAAGGCGTGTACGCGGTGCTGGCGGTGTACGGCTGGTTGCAATGGCGGGGAAATGCCAGTCAACCCACTTTACCTATCCGCCACCTCAGTCGAAATGAATGGCTTGTCATCAATGGCCTTGGTATTGCGCTCACAGCCTTGGTTTCGACGCTGCAGATTCATTTCTTGCCGACCGATGTGCCAGTGCTCGATTCGTCGATTTTTGTGTTTGGCTTGTTGGCGCAGTGGATGCAGGCGAAAAAACGCATCGAAAACTGGCCATATTGGATTGTGCTCAATTTAATGGCCAGCGGCGTGTATTTCTATAAAACGCTGTATATCACCGGCGTGTTGTATATCTTGCTGACCTTGCTGGCGATTTGGGGCTGGCGTAATTGGCGTGCGGCAAAACCAGCTTGGCGCGTGATTTAGCGCGCGAGCTGGCGGCACCGTGGGTGCCCGAGTTTTCCCGCCCGTGGTTTGCCGCACAGCAGCGGCATAGCTACAGCATGGATGACATTATCGCGATTGCGCATGGGCAACTCGCCTTGGAAGAACAACTTGCGCAAGGCGCGCAATGGCTGGTTTGTGATACGACGGTGTTGGTGTGCATCATCTGGGCACAGGTACGGTTTGGCGAATGCCCAGCTGCACTTGCGAAGTTGTGGCAACCGGCCGATTACGCGATTCACTTACTCACTGTGCCTGATTTACCGTGGCAGGACGACCCGCTACGCGAAAACCCACACGATAGGGCGATGCTGTTTGAACTGTATCGGCAAGCGTTGTTAGAGCGAGAAATTGCGCCGGTATTGGTGCAAGGGCACGGGCGGGCAAGAAGCAAAAGTGCATTAAATGCCATTCACCTAATTTAAGGTATATCCATCAATTCCATTTTAAGTATGGTTTTGGTGGATATACCCTAGTGGGTATTAAGCTTTGGCCAGAGCCTGATCCAGATCGGCCAGTATATCGTCGATGTGTTCGATACCGATCGATAATCTGACCATGTCCTCCGAAACGCCCGCTTTTTTCAATTCTTCCGGTGACAACTGACGATGTGTCGTGCTGGCCGGATGGCAAGCGAGCGATTTGGCGTCGCCAATATTCACGAGGCGAGTGATCAATTGCAGCGTATCTTGAAAGCGAGCACCGGCTTCGCGACCGCCCTTAACGCCAAAGGTCAATAAACCTGACGCTTTGCCACCGAAGTATTTGTCGACCAAGGCCTTGCTGGGGTGACCAGCTTGACCAGCGTAGTTGACCCATTCCACTTTTGGATGAGTGGCAAGGAATTCGGCGACTTTTAGCGCGTTGTCTACGTGTCTATCCATGCGCAGCGCCAGCGTTTCCAAACCCTGCAAAATTAAAAACGCATTAAATGGCGAAATGCATGCGCCCATATTGCGCAGCGGTACGGTGCGTGCGCGACCAATAAAGGCTGCTTCGCCAAGCGCTTCGGTGTACACCACGCCGTGGTAGCTCACTTCGGGCTCATTGAGACGACGAAAACGCGCTTTATGCTCGGCCCAAGGGAATTTGCCGCTATCGACAATAATGCCGCCAATGCTGGTGCCGTGGCCGCCCATGTATTTCGTGAGGCTATGCACGACAATGTCAGCGCCGTGCTCGAACGGGCGAGTCAGATACGGCGTTGGCACGGTATTGTCGACAATCAGCGGTACGCCGCCGGCATGGGCCACTTGCGCAAATGCGGCAAAGTCAACGACGTTGCCCAATGGGTTGCCAATCGATTCGCAATAGATCGCCTTGGTTTTTTCATCGATTAAGGCTGCGGCGGCTTGCGGGTCATTTGCATCTACAAAACGCACGCTGATGCCGTATTGTGGCAGTGTATGGGCGAAAAGATTATAGGTGCCGCCATACAATGCGCTGGTCGCGATGATGTTGTCGCCCGCTTCGGCAATGGTCAAGATGGCGTACGTAATGGCCGCTTGCCCTGAGGCGAGTGCCAGTGCCCCAATGCCGCCCTCGAGCGCAGTAACGCGCTGCTCAAGCACATCGGTAGTGGGGTTCATAATTCGGGTATAGATATTGCCTTTGACCTTCAGATCAAATAAATCTGCGCCGTGTTGAGTGTCGTCAAAGGCATAGCTGGTGGTTTGGTAAATTGGTACTGCAACGGCTTTGGTGGTGGGGTCGGGGCTGTAACCGCCGTGAATAGCGAGGGTGTCGAATTTCATCGCAGGTTTCCTGTGGGCGAGAAGGGAAGCCTGAATACTGTATCACTGCGGTATTATGCTAGTAAGTGATTGATTACTATTAACTTGCGACCCATTGATCTAAAGCAAGCGCTTGGTTTGATGCGGCGATTAAGTCATTGCGCCTACGGTATCGTTGGGCAGCTTTTCATTACGCAAATTACCTTTGCGCTGTTGTAGTTTTTCCTCTGCGTGTTGTAACAAAGCTTCGAATTGATTGCCGTGATGGCCAAATTTAACCAACGATAAAGTGACGGATACATGAAAGCTATGATCGCCATGCTCAATGACCAGCGCTTGCAGCGCCATTTCGATTTCTACTGCCAAAATGCGTAGGCTGTGTGAGTCTTTTTCGGGGAAAATAATGCAAAATTCCTCCCCCGCGATCCGGCCAATCAGAGCTTCTTCACCAGCAATTTCGCGGATTCTTTTCGCGCATTTTTTCAACGCCACATCCCCCGCACCGTAACCATAGCGCTGATTTACGATCCGGAATTGATCGATGTCGATCAGCATTAAACCTAAGGAGCTTTGGTGCTTTCTGGCGCGGTGCAATTCGCGGCTAGCGTGCTCTTCCATGCCGCGGCGATTAAGCAAGCCGGTTAAAGCGTCATAGCGCACTAATTTGCCTAATCGAGTATAGAGGCGATGCGAAATCATTAGCTGATAACTGTATGGCAGTAATAAGCCGACAAAGGCGGCGATGATGGCCAGTAATAAGCTGGTTTGTGCTGCAGTCAATAAGGCGAGCAAATGACCGAGCCCTACTGCAATCAAGCTGCCTGCTAAAGCGTGTGTGGTACCGATCAATAGCCAGCGTGGAAACCCCCAACCCTCATCGTTGCCGGGAAGAAAAGCTTCTCTCCCTATTTGAATGGCTAATGGCGCGAGTAGCGCGGCTTGAGTTATTGAGCTTTGCGCAGCAGTGATCAGTTGCGCGATGCTAGCTACCGCAGCAACTAGCCAGAGCGCCAATAATGCAGCCCACCAACCCAAAAGTGCTGGTCGGGCAAATGAGCGGCGTGTTCCAGCCAACAACCCTAGCTGGCCAAGTAAAAGTAATAACACGGCAAGCCAGGCGCCATAACTCGCTGCTTGAAACTTCATCAGCGCCCAAATTAGCCAACCAGTTTGATGAAGTAGGCCGCCCGTTGCAAGCGTGTGAATGCCACGCTCACTGTGGTGACCACGGGCTAAGCTCAGGTACATGCCGGCACCGAGTAGTGCACAAATAGTCGCAACGAGCGAGACGAAAAAAGGCTGGTTATACATAAGATGATACTAATGTAGGTAATTTCCCTAATAAGGTGCAATATGCCTTCAATATTAGTCAGGGTAAAGTCAGATCTGATAAGCGGCTTTGGGTTTTGCGCTCACGTGGTTGCAGTGCAACAGTGAGGTTTCAAGTTATTAATCAAATTCATGGCAATGTTTGTGTGTTGCAAACGTATAATTCGTCTATCTACCTCGGAGAAAACAATGTCTGCTCTCATTTGCGGCTCTATGGCTTACGACACCATTATGGTGTTTCCTGATCATTTCAAAAAACACATCCTTCCTGAGCAAATTCACATTCTGTCAGTATCATTTTTAGTGCCGGAAATGCGCCGTGAATTGGGTGGATGCGCGGGCAATATTGCATATACCTTAAAAATGCTGGGTTCAGAGCCACTGATTATGGCGACCGTCGGTAAGGATTTTGGTGTCTATGCCACGTGGTTAGATCAACTGCAGATTCGCCGCGACTATATTACCGAACAAGAAGGTTTTACAGGGCAGTGTTTCATCACAACTGATTTAGATGATAACCAGATCACAGCTTTTCACCCTGGTGCGATGGGGATGTCGCATCTGAATCAGGTGGCCGATGTTAAAGAAAAGCTGAAAATTGGTATTGTGTCACCGGATGGCAAGCAAGGTATGCAAGATCATGCGCGCCAGTTGGCGCAAGCTGGGGTGCCCTTTATTTTCGATCCAGGCCAAGGCATGCCGATGTTTAGCGGCGAAGAGTTGATCGAAATGATCGATTTGGCAACCTACCTCACGCTCAATGATTACGAAGCTGAAATGATGTGCAAAGCCACGGGTCTATCGCTTGAGCAATTGGCTCAGCGCGTCACGGCCTTAGTGGTGACTTTGGGTGCTGAGGGCGCCACGATCTATGCTGATGGCCAATGTTATGAGATTCCTGCTGTGAAAGCGGCGGCGGTGCTCGACCCAACAGGCTGCGGTGATGCATTTCGGGCGGGGCTATTGCATGGTTTGATGCAAGGTTGGGATTGGCCAACCACAGGCCGTTTGGCGTCCTTGCTGGGTAGCATCAAAATCGCGCACCGTGGCGGGCAAAATCACAAATTCACCTTGGCTGAATTGGCTTCGCAGTATCGAACAGCGTTTTCGCAAGTCTTGCCACTTTAACAACGCTTTCGTTCAGACCTAAAAAGCCCGCTTTGCGGGCTTTTTACTTGGTGGGTTATTTCACAGTAAATATTTCGACATAATATATGTAATGCAAATGTCGTATTCTATTGGTATATTACGTAGCAATATTACAATTTTACCAATATAGCTGACATGAGAAAATGCTTGCTCACGTTTTTTTTCACCATTGGCGCGGCCCAAGCCGCAGTCGTTGATGTGAGTATTCAACCGCTGGCCAGCAAGAGTTTCCAAGGCCTAAGCCAAATTGCACCCGCTAAGCAGCCACTCCAGCTACCGCAGGTTGAGACATTTGTAGCCGATAATATGCTGCAACTGGAGTTGTTAGCCTTGTGTGGGCTTGCCCTCGTTGGTTTGCTTACACGCAATCGTAAACGTCTTTTTTGAGTCGATGCGCTTCGCAAAAATGGTGTTTCTTGCCTGTGCAGGTAATCCCTCCACGCTAAATTTGTTCGACTATTGAACACCGTCAATCACATTCAGTTGGTTAGTGGGCCGAATCTGCTAAAATGCGCGCTAGCAAAATACTCTTTGACGAGCTTGATCGATGAACACCCCAGAAAATAAACCGACTTCTACTCCAACCACCTTTGGCATGTTGAAGGAATTGCAAAAGCAATTTGCGGTCTTTCGTGACTGTCAGCCCCTTGCCATTGGGATTGATAAGCAAGTCATTGCAGCCCTGCCCGAAGTAAATCGCCGTGTGCTGCGCAGCGCCTTGGCGATGCATACTCGTTCGGTGCGTTACCTGAAAGTGATGCAAAATGCCACTGAACGCGTCAATCTTGACGGCTCGAAAGCCGATGCGGTGACCGAAGAGCAGCGCACATTTGCCGCAACGAGCTTGCACGAACACTTCAAAAAAGCTGCTAACGAGCGCAAGGCGCAGCAGGCCGCAGAAGCTGCCGCTGAAGCTGACCGCCAGCGCGCAGAAAAGCTGAGCCAATTAGCGCAAAAATTCTCGCGCAATTAATCAAGGCATACTAATAAAGAGAGCCCCCAGCTTGTATTAATCAGGCTCGGGGCTTTTTGCTGCTTGGTCATTCATCTTGGCACGGGTATTTTCGCCTATGGCTTTGTGGTAATGTGCCTTGGCAAAATACCTCGATAGGTATCGAGGCGAATGCTGATGTTTAGCAATCGAGAGAATAAGATGCAAACTATAACGTTACACGCGCCCAGTCTAAATGACTATGCCGATCTACTTGCATTTGAAATCGATAATCGCGCCTTTTTTGAGGCGCGAATCAACGCCCGTCCCGCATCTTATTATTCTGAAGCTGGTTTGATCGCAGCGATCGAGCAGGCGCAAAAAGAGCGCAGCGAAGATCGAGCTTATCAATTTTTAGTTCGCAATTTGTCGCAGCAGTTGTTGGCGCGGGTGAACTTAACTCAGGTACGCCGTCAGCACTTTCATAGCGCCCAATTGGGCTACCGAGTGGCCCAGGCCGCGCAAGGGCAGGGGGTGGCCAAACAGGCTGTGCGGCAAATCTTGGCGTTTGCTTTTGATGAGCTTCAGTTGCAGCGGGTTGAGGCGGTGGTGATGGAAAGTAATCTGGCCTCCATTGCCGTGCTGAAAGCCAATGGTTTTCAACAGTATGGCCGTACCGAGGCTTCGTTTGAATTGGCGGGGCAATGGCATAACTGCCTGTATTTTGAAGCGAGGAAACCTTAATTTAGGCGCAAGTGGGCTTGGTCAAAACGCCTGCCGAGCATGAGCTGAAATACAAAAAGCCCCATCCGAAGATGAGGCTTTTTGTATTAAATCGTGGTGGCCAATCGCGGAATCGAACCACGGACACGCGGATTTTCAATCCGCTGCTCTACCAACTGAGCTAATTGGCCAGTGACTTGTCGGTCACAAGGGTTGCTATTAAACCGCATCAATTTATTGGCGTCAAGCCGTAAATTAAAAATAGCAGATGGTTGGTTATTTTGTTGGCGATTCGCGACATGGCCGATGGGATGGGTTGGCGGCTTGCCGCGCTGTGCTGGCCTTTTCATTATGATGGGTGTTTTGATTCGGATCTCGATCCATGCCAATGCCCAGCCCATCGCAAACTTGGGAATGGTTGCAATCGCAACCTGATTTAACCGAGCTAGCCCAAGCGCATCCTGCGCTATGGGCGCAGGTGCGAGCCGAGTTAGCGGCGGTGTATGCGCGGCAAGATGCGGCGGAAATTAAAAAATTGGCCCAGCTTGCTGCGCAGCGTATCGAGCCAAGTCGCACTTTTTTAAGTGGCGAGCGTGACGGGCGAGCTTTTGAGTTATTTGTTACCGAACAAATTCGGCAACGAATGACCAGTTTGGCTTTGCGCCAATATGCATTTTCCAGTGCCACTGGCGTGAAGTCGGGCAAGGTGCGGTTTAATTTATTCAATGGGCTCTTGGCGCAGCGTTTATTTTTCGAACGTGATTTAGTTCGTAAGCCGGTGTCGATGCGGGCATTTAAGCTCATTTGGCCGCTGTTATGGCAAAAACGGCGCTTAATGCCCTTGGTCGAGCAACGGGGTATTTGGTGCTTCTATAGTCGTGAGTTGATTGCCGGTTTGGCGACATTGATCGCGGGGCGTAGCGTGCTCGAAGTGGCTGCTGGCGATGGTACTTTGAGCCGCTTTTTGGCCGCGCACGGTGTGCCAATCACCGCTACGGACGACGGTAGTTGGCAAAAAGTGGTGCAATATCCCGCCGAGGTGCAGCGTTTAGAGGCCATTGAAGCGATTCAGCGTTACCGGCCTGAGGTCGTGCTGTGTAGTTGGCCACCGGCGAATAATGGTTTTGAGCGGCAAATCTTCCGTCAGCGTTGTGTGCAGACCTATATCGTTATCGGTAGCCATTCACGCTTTCTGACTGGCAATTGGGGTGATTATGAAGTGCAAACCGGATTTGATTGGCAGGAGTTACCGCAATTGAGTCGTTTGGTGTTGCCCCCGCAGTTGCAAGCGGGAGTATGGGTATTTAATCGTAAACCATAGCTGATAATGGCTTGAATTAAATACCCTGTGCTAGTTAGCAGCGGCCCTTTTTCGCCTGTCCTGGCGGGCAATCTTTGCCTACGCCTTTGCCGTGATGTTTGTGCCAATAATCAGGATCGCGCCATACTTTGCCGTCCCAGTAATAGCCGCGTTTGTCCTGATCGCCAAAGCGGATGGTTGTGCTGCCGCTTTTGATTGTCATGCCATCGATTGAAATTTCAGTGGCCTGGACGCCGATTGCGGCGCTGGCCAGCAATGCAGCCAACAAGAGTTGTTTCATATTTGAGCTCTCCATAAAGCATTGAATGTGTATACGGCTAGATTATTTCAGCCCGCCTGAGCATTGTTATGGCAAAAATGCCCTCGGCAAGCGGTAATTTTGAGCAGCCTACATTTTTTGTATCGTGCACAATAAGTTTACAAAACTTTAGGGTGCTTAAAGCTTATGAATGAGGAAATATTAGCATTTGTGCACACAAAAATGAGCCATGGACAAAGTCTGGTTCAGGCTGTAAATGATGCGCAGATTGAGTTTGGTCTGAGTAAAACCCTGGTGTATCTGTCAATTGTTCAGGCAGAACGGCGTGCTTTGTAATATACGGCAGCTAGGTATTATTCTATAGCTGGTCGCGCCATATCCAGCCTGCCACTGTGCCGAGCAAGAGCAGCAGTACCGGCCAGCTAAATCCCAAAAATAGCCACAAAACGCCGCTTAACACTAAGCCAACCACCCATGCTGGCAGGTTTTTATCTCGCTTGTTTGGTCGTGCTAGTAGTGTATCCATATCGGGCGACTCGGCCCCCTCTACTTCTACTGCTCGCACTGGGTCGACTTGCCCGACGGCGCGTGCCACGCGCGCGCGTCTCGCTTCTTCGGCTGCAATATGCTGTCGCCCGCCAGCTTCCATCCATTCCGCCAGCACCGTAAATTCGCCGCTGTCGAGCCAAGTGCCGTGTGATTTACATTCGTCGACCACGATATTGATATAAGGGCTGAATGCATTGCGATTCATCATCACTCGACAAACAGGGCAGGGTTTGTAGCGGATAGCTTCTGGCTTGATGCGTTGTGCAAGAATTTGTGACAAGCGACCATGATTGATTTCTCGTACCTGCGCGGCTACTTTTTCGAGCGCAATCTGCAGCGCGCCAGGCGCGAAATGAAGCCCATTGCAGTGCGTACAATGCCCCACCGTTACATCAAGGCTGGCCCCAAGTTTTAATAGCCGTAAATCTTGGCAGCCATTCGGGCAATTTAATTTGCTGTGTTCGGCCAGCAATTTGAAATTGCGAATCGCGAGTAAATCCACGGCATTGTGCAGACCACAAAAGCCGCACACCAAGGCATCCACCGCCAGTGGGGCGCCACAACCAGTACAGTTCATCTAAGCTCCTTGTTACAAAAAGCAGCTTATTGCAGCTGCGGTCGGTCTGCGTAGCGCGCAAGCTACATTGTTGTCGCGTCGCGACAGCGAGCCAGAATAAGGTCTATCCCGAAGGGGGTAGATAAATTTGCGCCATCTCAATTTCTTACGCTGCAAGTGGGCGTAGGCTGGTTTGACTTTTTTGATGGAGCAAATCATGGCTACGACTGCTTTTTTTATTCCGAACGTCAATTTAATGGGCGCAGGCTGTTTGAGCGATGCAGCCAAAACCATGCAGGCCTATGGCTTTAAAAAAGCCTTGGTGGTGACGGATGTGCCGCTGGTTAAAATCGGCGTTGTAAAACGTGTTACCGATTTATTAAATAGCCAAGGTATTGCCACCGTGGTGTTCGATGCGGTGCAGCCCAATCCAACCACGCAAAACGTCGCCGATGGTTTGGCTTTGCTGCAAGCCAATGGCTGTGATTGCGTGATTTCCTTAGGCGGTGGCTCGCCGCACGATTGCGCCAAGGGTATTGCTCTGGTCGCGGTCAATGGCGGTACGATTAAAGATTACGAAGGCGTTGATAAATCGGCTAAGCCGCAATTGCCACTGATCGCGATCAATACCACAGCGGGTACGGCCAGCGAAATGACGCGCTTCTGTATCATTACCGACGAAGCTCGCCACGTAAAAATGGCGATTGTAGATAAACACACCACACCGATTTTGTCGGTTAACGATCCAGAATTGATGTTGCTAAAACCCGCTGGCCTCACTGCTGCAACGGGGATGGATGCTTTAACGCACGCGATTGAAGCGTATGTTTCTACCGCAGCAACGCCAATTACCGACGCCTGTGCATTGAAAGCGGTCGAAATCATTAGCCAATCGCTACGTCAAGCTGTCAAAAACGGCGACGATATCGAGGCACGTGAGCAAATGGCCTACGCGCAATTCTTGGCGGGGATGGCGTTTAATAATGCCTCGCTCGGTTATGTGCACGCGATGGCGCACCAACTCGGTGGTTTCTACGATTTGCCGCACGGCGTGTGTAATGCGATTTTGCTGCCGCACGTTCAAGCCTACAACAAACAAGTGGCGGCCAAACGCTTGGGCGATGTGGCGCGGGCAATGGGCGAGAGCACGGCGGGTTTAAGCGACAACGCGGCGGCGGACGTCTGCCTGGATGCAATTCGCACCTTGGCAGCGGATGTGGGTATTCCAAGTGGCGTGGCGCAATTGGGTGCGAAAGCGGAAGACATCCCGACCTTGGCGGCCAATGCCTTAAAAGACGCCTGCGGTTTTACCAATCCAAAACAGCCAACGCTCGAGGAAGTGTGCGCGATTTATAGTGCAGCGATGTAATCCGCGCGGCCTGCTAACGCGGAGTAACAGCCAGGTGGCGATCTGCTGCCTGGCTTTCATAGCTTGTTTCTATTTGATTGTTTGCAACAATCAATTTTAATTATTAATTGAGAATGCTTATTATCTACTCAGAATCTGTTCTGGGAGAAATAGCATGACTAAGACCATTACCTTTGCCATCGTTCACTTTACTGTGGCCTTTAGCGTGGCCTATCTATTAACGGGTAGCTTTGGCGTGGCGAGCGCCTTGGCGCTGATTGAGCCTATGGTCAATACCGTGGCGTATTTTTTCCACGAAAAAGCGTGGGATGCTTACCGCTTAACGCGCAGCCTGATGCCGCAGTCTACTGATTCTGCAGCGGATGTATATCATGGTTGATATGATAGGTATATGCCTGTAGATATTTTATAAATTTAGCTGTAGGCATATACCTAGTTCGGTATTGCTATCGACAGGCGTAATCTATCGCTTGCTCGCTCACACAAAGCACGGGTTTCTTGCTCCGTCGTCTCATCATCGGCCAGATGATCTAATAAATTGGCCGCCTGCTGTGCTGCATGCTGACAGCCTGTTTCTGCATGAATCAAGACAAGGCTTAAAGCGCCCGCCCACAACGAAGAATTCCCCATCTTCAGGCCCTCGACTTCAATAGTTGCTATCCAATTTAGCCTGATTTGATTTTTAATGCAATTGATAGCTGTTATCATTTGATCGGATTTGCTTTAAAGCAAATCAATCGTGCTTTGCGTGGCTGCACCCACTAATTTTCCCAAGCGGCGCAAGGGCGCGTACCATAGCGGCATATTGGAAAAAGGGATGAACGACGTTATGAGTGGCAAATTAAGCAAAGATGAAATGGACTCGCTAAAAGAAGTGGCGCGAGGCCTGAAAAGCCCGCGTATGAGCCATAAATTGTTTAAAAATGTGAAAGTGCTGACTGGTCAGAAATTAGCGGCGTACGAGCGTAAAACGGGTATTTTGCAAATTACCGAGCTGGGCAAGCAAACGTTGTTTATGGCGGTGTGCATTGACGCGCTACGCCTGTTGCGCTCCGACCCGGTGGCGCGGGTGAATGGTGAAGCGTTGGCCTTTTTATTGCGCAAAGGGCATCTTGAAACGCGCGAAGGCGAAGTAGGGCATTTTATTACCAGTAAAGGCGAAGAGTCGCTCGCTGATATTGATTCGCAAAAATAACACTCAGTGCAAGATCGAGCTCTTGCCCTAAGACCGGAATTGAATATGCTCAGTGCCTTAAGCCTGCCAAAAACACAGCAAAAAAATACCAATCCGCGCCATCGTGATGCCAATACCTTGGGGGATTGGTTGGCGAGCTTGCCACTCTTGAATATTCAAAGTAGTGCGGCCCAAGTGCTCGATCACTTAACGCAGCTCAATGCGAGTGAGCTAGACCCTAAAAATCGCTATGCTTTGCTGCAGCACTATCAACGCGTGATAGGTGAGCTGGCGCGCGTGATTCAGCCTGAGCAGCAAGCCGATAAAAAAGACCTAGCCACGAGCAAGCGTGAAATCGGCTTTTTGCAGGCTTTGCATTTGGAATTGCTCAATGGATTGAAATTATGTCTGTGTGATTTTGACACGGCGCGCTTTGTTCTAGGCCGTCGGCCGTATGTCGCGCTCTTGCACGATTTAATGAGCGCGTATCTGGCCTTGATGTGGACTTGCTACCGCGCGTATGCGGCATTCCCAGAATCCACGTGGCTGCAATTGCATGCGCTATTCAAATTTGCGGTCAGTAAGGGTATTGTCGATTTTGCTCAGCAGCAGGCTGCGGCAGATCAGCGTATTTGGCCTTTATACCAAGAAGCGTTGTTATTGGCTTTGGTCGATCCGCAGGCTTTCAGCGCTGTCGAGCAAAACCAAGTGCGATGCATTATTCAAAATAATTTGGCCGCCGTTAGTTTGAAAAAGATCCAGGAGGTCACTTCACAGCGGAATGGTTTCTTGCTCTTGCTCGATCAAGACTTACCGCCGACCGTATCCAACCAAGTGCTTGGCCCCGAGAGTGGGGTAGTGTTGTGGCTAGAGACCGGTGCGCTGTTTAACCAGCTCAATCGTTTGATTGAGCGTATCCACCAAGATTCATTGCGCCATGGCTTAAAACCAGATGTGCCACTGGCTGTGTGGCGCCGAGCTGCACGTCGTTTTGATAGCGAGGCTTCGCGTAGTTTTGAGCGTAAGCACGATAGTGGTCATATTGAAATCGTGTATGGCTTGCGCTCTGCCTGCTTTTATTTAAATCAACAACGGCCACTTGTACCGCCGACCGAGGAGGGGGAGGTATTGTCGCAAGCCATCGTTGGGCGCGATTTTCCTTTGCCGCAAGAGTGGGAAATTAGTAATGTCAGCCCCGGTGGTTATGCGTTGCGTTTGGATTTGGGCGAGCAGCATTTGCCATGTCGAGTGGGGGATTTATTATTGGCGCGCGAATTTAGTCGGCCACGTTGGATGTTGGCTGCCGTGCGCTGGCAAACCATCGATTTAAGTGCTGGCAGCACTGAGATCGGGATCGAAATTATCTCGATAGCCCCTGAAGCCGCGTTAATCAAACCCACACAGAATTACCACGCAAGCTATCTGCATGCCTTGGCGTTGCCCGAATGGAAAGCGAAAGGCTCTGCCCGGATGTTGATCGCACCACGTGCGAGTTTTGGGCCTATGCGCGAATTAACACTGCATCAACTGAACGCGAGCGCTGCGATTCGTGCCAGCCGTTTGGTCGAGCACTCTGCGAGTTATGATTTGTTTGAGTATTTTGATTAATTGATGCGCGGCTAATTGCACGGCTCGGCCTATTGCTCGAGCCGGTTTGACGCGGAGAAAAACAAAAAGCCCCAACCGAAGTTGAGGCTTTTTGCTTAATTCGTGTGGGTCGGGTGGGATTCGAACCCACGACCAACGGATTAAAAGTCCAATTCACTGGGTTGGTCTGTGACACGACAAGATCGGTCAAACTCAAGTGTGGCAAGGGGTAGTCAACCCATGTCCAGTCCAACATCGGCGACTTTGGAGCTGAAAACCGTCCCAGAACTGCCCCAGAACTGCCCCAGGCGGCATTTTACTCTCCAGAAATAGACCGGAGTATTTTTGATTAGAATTGAAAGAAGAAAATGCCTTTGTAGAGGCATTTTCTTCAATATATCATCAAAGCTTAGGCTTGGAACATGTAGTCGGTCGCTACTGTGGTCGCCGTATTTAACATACCAATCAATTGCAATTCATTGGATTCAACCGCAGCATCAGCATCTACCGCTTTGAACAAGAACACACCTGATTGTGTACCGTTATCCACCACGAACAGACGTTGATCACCGACTGCGTAAGCACTGCTTGCACTGCCAATCTTAGCTGCAGCAGTCGTTGAAGTAATGCCACCCACAATATTGCTGTTGAAAATGACCAATTCAGCAGTCGTAGCAAAGCCACCTGCAGCAGAGCGCAATACAGCACCTTCGAGAATGGAGTCTTTATCACCCAATAGGCCTAATGCTGAATTATCAAAGACAATCTTGTCGCTACCCGATACAAAATCGGTAATCGAATCTAGTCCGACCTTACTGTCGTATACAAAGTGATCAGCGCCTGCTCCTCCGGTCAATTGGTCATTGCCTGCGCCGCCACTGAGCGAGTCATTACCACCCCCTCCATTCAGGGTGTTGGCGGAGGCATTGCCTGTTAGTCGATTAGCCAAGGCATTTCCTGTGCCTGTAACCGCCGTGCCGGTTAACACTAGGTTTTCCAAATACGCGTCCAATGTATCGTTGAAGCTTGCATATTCGGTATCAATCCCACCGGTACTGCTTTCAGTGATGACATCGGCGGAAGAGTCCACCACATAGATGTCGTTACCTGCGCCGCCACTCAAGGTGTCTGTGCCGGAGCCCCCGACGATGCTGTCGTTACCATCGCCTCCGATTAGATTGTCATTGCCATCGCCACCACTGAGTGAATCATCTCCAATCCCTCCGTTCAGGGTATTGGCGGAGGCATTGCCTGTTAGTCGATTAGCCAAGGCATTTCCTGTGCCTGTAACCGCCGTGCCGGTTAACACTAGGTTTTCCAAATACGCGTCCAATGTATCGTTGAAGCTTGCATATTCGGTATCAATCCCACCGGTACTGCTTTCAGTGATGACATCGGCGGAAGAGTCCACCACATAGATGTCGTTACCTGCGCCGCCACTCAAGGTGTCTGTGCCGGAGCCCCCGACGATGCTGTCGTTACCATCGCCTCCGATTAGATTGTCATTGCCATCGCCACCACTGAGTGAATCATCTCCAATCCCTCCGTTCAGGGTATTGGCGGAGGCATTGCCTGTTAGTCGATTAGCCAAGGCATTTCCTGTGCCTGTAACCGCCGTGCCGGTTAACACTAGGTTTTCCAAATACGCGTCCAATGTATCGTTGAAGCTTGCATATTCGGTATCAATCCCACCGGTACTGCTTTCAGTGATGACATCGGCGGAAGAGTCCACCACATAGATGTCGTTACCTGCGCCGCCACTCAAGGTGTCTGTGCCGGAGCCCCCGACGATGCTGTCGTTACCATCGCCTCCGATTAGATTGTCATTGCCATCGCCACCACTGAGTGAATCATCTCCAATCCCTCCGTTCAGGGTATTGGCGGAGGCATTGCCTGTTAGTCGATTAGCCAAGGCATTTCCTGTGCCTGTAACCGCCGTGCCGGTTAACACTAGGTTTTCCAAATACGCGTCCAATGTATCGTTGAAGCTTGCATATTCGGTATCAATCCCACCGGTACTGCTTTCAGTGATGACATCGGCGGAAGAGTCCACCACATAGATGTCGTTACCTGCGCCGCCACTCAAGGTGTCTGTGCCGGAGCCCCCGACGATGCTGTCGTTACCATCGCCTCCGATTAGATTGTCATTGCCATCGCCACCACTGAGTGAATCATCTCCAATCCCTCCGTTCAGGGTATTGGCGGAGGCATTGCCTGTTAGTCGATTAGCCAAGGCATTTCCTGTGCCTGTAACCGCCGTGCCGGTTAACACTAGGTTTTCCAAATACGCGTCCAATGTATCGTTGAAGCTTGCATATTCGGTATCAATCCCACCGGTACTGCTTTCAGTGATGACATCGGCGGAAGAGTCCACCACATAGATGTCGTTACCTGCGCCGCCACTCAAGGTGTCTGTGCCGGAGCCCCCGACGATGCTGTCGTTACCATCGCCTCCGATTAGATTGTCATTGCCATCGCCACCACTGAGTGAATCATCTCCAATCCCTCCGTTCAGGGTATTGGCGGAGGCATTGCCTGTTAGTCGATTAGCCAAGGCATTTCCTGTGCCTGTAACCGCCGTGCCGGTTAACACTAGGTTTTCCAAATACGCGTCCAATGTATCGTTGAAGCTTGCATATTCGGTATCAATCCCACCGGTACTGCTTTCGGTGATGACATCGGCGGAAGAGTCCACCACATAGATGTCGTTACCTGCGCCGCCACTCAAGGTGTCTGTGCCGGAGCCCCCGACGATGCTGTCGTTACCATCGCCTCCGATTAGATTGTCATTCCCAAGGCCTCCCTGTAATGTGTCATTGCCAATACCGCCATCTAGGCGATCGTCGCCAATTTCCCCAGAAAGACTGTCCTGCCCATCTCCTCCTGACAAACTATCATTGCCATCTCCGCCAAATAAGTCGTCATCCCCCAAGTCACCGGAAATATCATCATCGCCAATTGAGCCACTCAATGAATCATCATTGTTAGACCCAATAACATCTCCTCCGCCCTCTAGTGCGATCTCAAACAATACAGTTACTTCGGCAAAAACTTCTGTCGTTACTTCACTAACATCAACAGTCAAACCAGTTGCATTGAATTGCTCGATGCCATCAATACTCATAACAATGCTATTGACGGTGCCACTAACGGAGCCCAGATCATTGCCAGCCCCACCCGAATAAACTCCAACTAAAGAGAACAGAGCGGTTCGGCCGGAACCCAAATCCGCGCTAATAGTTATCTGTGAGTTTGTGATGCTACTAACTGTTATCGCAGTACTAGGAAGGGCTTCTAATGATTCCCAGTCTGCATTTGATACTGTGATGGTTCCCATGATCGTCTCCTGACCTTGATTGGCAACTTATTGTTTCACAATAGAATTAAGTGAAAATTAAGATTGACTTCTTCCGATGGAAGGTTTGGTCATTGACGATAAAAAGTGTCATAGTGAATCGCCCTGGGTTTCCTAGACTGGAATCAGACGGGCAACACGGACTGCTTTATTCGCCCAATATTTGGTTCGCTGTTTCATTGGTTTCTCCTGAAATGAAAAGTCCCAGTTCGCATTGAGGTCAGGAGAATGATATTTGTATTTGCGTGAAATGAGATTTATTACGGATTGACAGTTGGCAGTTTCATCAGTGGCAAAGTGATTGATGAACAAAACACCATGTTTGGAGAAGGCTGGGAGGAGTACTGCTCGGCTTAGGGCTGAAGCACCAGAAAACAAAAAGCCCCAACCGAAGTTGAGGCTTTTTGCTTAATTCGTGTGGGTCGGGTGGGATTCGAACCCACGACCAACGGATTAAAAGTCCGCTGCTCTACCGACTGAGCTACCGACCCAGAGGTCTTGTGTTTGGCGATGATGGGTCGGGTGGGATTCGAACCCACGACCAACGGATTAAAAGTCCGCTGCTCTACCGACTGAGCTACCGACCCGCGTCGTCACACACAGAGATGCGCATTATAAGGTTATTTCAGCATAAGTCAACGACTAATTTTCATTTTTTGCAAAAAACTTTGGCATTATGCCGCGCGACTTAAATGGCATAGCGCGGTAAACTGTTGCCACCACAGCAAAAAAGGAAAAATTATGCGTCTTTTGCATACGATGTTACGCGTCGGTGATTTGGAAAGATCCATCGCTTTTTATACTGAAGTTTTGGGTATGCAGCTGTTACGGCGCAAAGATTACCCTGAAGGTCGTTTTACCTTGGCATTTGTCGGCTATGGCGACGAAGCGCATCACTCGGTATTGGAGCTGACTCATAACTGGGATACGCCGAGCTACGATTTGGGCAATGCCTACGGCCATATTGCTCTGGAAACGGACGATATTGTCGCGACCTGTGAAGCGGTACGCGCCAAGGGTGGTAAAGTAGTGCGCGAGCCTGGTCCGATGAAGCATGGAACTACCGTGATTGCTTTTGTCGAAGATCCTGATGGTTATAAGATTGAGTTTATCCAGCCCTAATGGGTATGTTCTTGTATGCGATTTTTAGTAAAAGCTTTGATCGCATACTGTAGATAAGTATTTGGAGGATATTTTGAATATTTTAAAACTAGGCTTGGCTGCGCTCAGCGTGTTGCCAGGCATGGCCATGGCGGCAGGCTTGGATGGCGCCAGTATGTCGCTCAATTGGGTGATTCCGTTTGCGGGTTTGCTGTTGTCGATTGCGCTATTCCCGATTTTTGCGCCGCATTTTTGGCACGGTAACTTTGGTAAGGTGGCGGCATTTTGGGGGGCTTTGTTCGTGCTGCCATTCGCCATGTATGCCGGCTTGGGTGCAACGACTGGCGTGATTGCGCATGCGATTTTGGAAGAATACATCCCGTTTATTCTGATCTTATTCGCGCTGTATACCGTGTCGGGCGGGATTTTGGTGTGGGGAAATTTGCACGGTTCGCCCAAGCTCAATACCGGTATTTTGGCGCTCGGAACGGTGCTAGCGTCCTTAATGGGAACGACCGGTGCAGCGATGCTGTTGATTCGCCCGATTTTAAAGGCCAACGACAATCGTGCGCATAATGTGCACGTCGTGGTGTTCTTTATTTTCCTTGTTGCCAACGTTGGCGGTGGTCTAACGCCGCTGGGCGATCCGCCGCTATTCCTCGGCTTCTTGAAGGGCGTCGACTTTATGTGGACGGTGGAACACATGGCTGGCCCCGTTTTGTTGATGAGCGCCTTGCTGTTGGCGATGTTCTACGCGATTGATAGCTACTATTTCAACAAAGAAGGCGTATTGCCGAAAGACAAAACGCCAGATAGTGAATTGAAAATCTACGGCAAACGCAATTTCTTCTTGCTCGGCGCGATTATCGCTTTGGTCGTGATGTCGGGGATTTGGAAGCCGGGCGTGAGCTTTGAGGTGTTGGGTTCGCACTTACAGTTGCAAAACCTGGTTCGCGATTTTGGTTTGTTGGTGATTGGTTTGATCTCATTGAAAATCACGCCGGCGCAAGTACGCGCGGGTAATGATTTCAATTGGGGCCCAATTTTGGAAGTCGCCAAATTGTTCGCCGGTATCTTCATCGCGATGGCACCAGCGATTGCGATTTTGCGTGCGGGTACCGATGGCGCGATGGGCGGTCTAGTGGCTCTAGTAAGCAACCCAGACGGCACACCGCACGACGCGATGTATTTCTGGATGACGGGTATTTTGTCGGCCTTCCTCGATAATGCCCCAACGTATCTGGTGTTCTTCAATCTAGCGCACGGCGATGCTGCGCACATGATGGGCCCATATGCATCAACGCTATTGGCCATTTCTTGTGGTGCCGTGTTTATGGGTGCGATGAGTTATATCGGTAATGCGCCTAACTTTATGGTCAAGGCAGTGGCTGAAGATCGCGGCATTAAAATGCCAAGCTTCTTTGGCTATATGGCATGGTCAATCTGCTTGTTGTTGCCAGTGTGTGTGGTAATGACTTTGGTGTTCTTCCATTATTAAGCCGTAGGCAATTCAGTAAACCCGCCCTAGTGGCGGGTTTTTTTACGCCTTTCGTTTTTGCATGGTTAATTTATAGAAATCTAGTCAGGTATTGGTTTGTATTGTGTAATTATTTGCTTGAATTCCCATCTTGCTCTTGTATGATATGACGCTTGCAAATGCGAATAGGTCTTGCTGTTGCCTACTCGTTACAGGTCTGTGCGGGATGAATTGTTGTAGTAAGTACAGAAAATGGCGCTTGAATCGGTAATAAAGTTACATGCAAAGCAGGAAATTTGCGCTGTATCAAGTAAATGCCCCAAGAAGCAGCCAATGCCAACGCAGGATTTGATTTGCATCAGTAGCGGCTAGTCAGTACTCCGTATACTGGCTTCATCGGAAGAAGGAAAGACAAACCTTTTACCAACAATCACAAACACAACCCATATAAGAGGTGTTACCGTGGCTCAACCGTTATCTCCAAGCGTCTTAGATAGAATGCACCGCTACTTCCAAGCGGCAAACTATTTGTCTGTTGGTCAAATTTACTTGCTCGACAATCCAATGCTGAAACTGCCGCTGAAACGCGAGCACATCAAGCCACGTTTGTTGGGTCACTGGGGTACTACACCGGGTTTGAACTTCATCTTCGCTCACGCAAACCGCATCATCACTGAGCGTGAAGTGAACATGATCTACATCACTGGCCCTGGTCACGGCGGCCCTGGTTTTGTAGCAAATACTTGGATCGAAGGTTCATACGAAGAATTCTTCCCGAACATCGACCGCACTGAAGCAGGTATGCAACGCCTGTTCAAACAATTCTCTTTCCCACGCGGCATCCCATCGCACGTAGCACCTGAAACTCCAGGTTCTATGCACGAAGGCGGCGAATTGGGTTACTCAGTATCACACGCTTATGGCGCGGCTTTGGACAATCCAGACCAAGTTGTTATCGCGGTAGTCGGTGACGGTGAAGCAGAAACTGGCCCATTGGCAGCTTCATGGCACTCTACTAAATACATCCACCCGATCAATGACGGTTTTGTATTGCCAATCTTGCACTTGAACGGCTACAAGATTGCTAACCCAACGCTTCTTGCCCGTATGGACAAAGAAGAAGTAACTAAATTGTTCGAAGGTTATGGTTACGAGCCTATCTTCGTTGAATTGAAACAAGAAACCTTCAACGACAAACCAGAAACATTCGTCCAAATCCACCAAGACATGGCTGCGGCAATGGACTTGTGTATGGATAAATTTGCTGCAATTCGCGCTAAAGCGATTGCAGAGCGTGACGCAGGTCAACCTATCGTTCGCCCACGTTGGCCAATGATTGTAATGCGCACACCAAAAGGCTGGACTGGCCCGAAAGAAATTAAAGGCAAAAAAGTAGAAGACTACTGGCGTAGCCACCAAGTGCCATTCTCTGATATCGACGGCGAGAATGTGTTGAACTTGGAAAAATGGTTGGCTTCTTACGACGTTAAATCATTGTTTAACGACGACGGTTCAGTAAAAGAAGACATCGTGTCATTGGCACCAAAAGGCCAAAAACGTATCGGCTCTAACCCAGTCGTACACGGCCAAGTGTCTAAAGACCTGAAAATGCCAGACTTCCGTAACTACGAAGTGAAGTTTGAAAAACCAGGTACTGAAAATGCGGAAATGACTCGCGTAATGGGTAAATTCCTGCGCGATATCATGAAAGAAAACGAAGCTGAGAAAAACTTCCGTATCTTCGGCCCAGACGAAACTGCATCTAACCGTTGGAACGACGTATTCGACGTATCAGGTAAAACTTGGTTGGCGAACTACTTCGAAGAAGACAAAACCAACGACTTCTTGCAGCAAGATGGCCGCGTAATGGAAATCTTGTCTGAGCACACTTGCCAAGGTTGGCTCGAAGCGTACAACTTGACTGGTCGTCACGGTTTCTTTAGCTGCTACGAAGCGTTCATCCACGTGATCGATTCGATGTTTAACCAGCACGCGAAATGGCTGAAAACAACTCGTCACATTAACTGGCGTAAACCGATTCCATCACTCAACTACTTGTTGACTTCACACGTATGGCGTCAAGACCACAACGGCTTCTCTCACCAAGATCCAGGCTTTATCGATCACGTGGTGAACAAAAAAGCTGAAGTGATCCGCGTTTACTTGCCAGCTGATGCGAACACCTTGTTGTCGGTAACTGATCATGTATTGCGCTCACGTCACTATGTGAACGTGGTGGTAGCGGGTAAACAACCAGCGCTGCAATACCTGAACATGGACCAAGCGATCAAACACGCGACTAAAGGCTTGGGTATCTGGGATTGGGCATCAAACGACGACGGTGGCGAGCCAGACGTAGTGATGGCGTGTGCCGGTGAGATCCCAACGATGGAAGCTTTGGCTGCAACTGACTTGCTGCGCCAACACTTCCCAGATCTGAAGATCCGCTTTGTGAACGTGTGTGACTTGATGACCTTGCAGCCAAAAGAAGAGCACCCACACGGCTTGTCAGACCGCGAATTTGACGCGATCTTCACAACTGACAAACCAGTGATGTTCGCCTTCCACGGCTACCCATGGTTGATCCACCGTCTGACTTACCGTCGTAACGGCCACGCGAACATCCATGCACGTGGTTACATCGAAGAAGGTTCTACTTCGACTCCGTTCGACATGGTTGTGGTTAACCAGCTTGACCGCTTTAACTTGGCAATCGACGTGATCGACCGTGTACCTAAACTGCAAAAAATTGGTGCCCATGTTCGTCAGAAATTGGCAGACAAATTGGTTGAACACGCGCAATACATCGCGGTGGTTGGCGATGACTTGCCAGAAGTTAAAAACTGGAAATGGCCTTACTAATCTAGCCGTTGTGGGCTAAGGCCCGCACGCTAGAAGACAAAACCCGCGTTGAATACTCAGCGCGGGTTTTTTTTGGCATACAATCTAGGCTGTTAATCGCTGCAACCGGCTTCAATCCCTCACTGCGCAGCGACTCAGTACCGTTGAGCCCAGAGAAAGAGATTATTTGTGAACAAAGTACCCAGCCCCGCTTTAACCGCCCTGATCCAAATCGCCCGAGATGTAGCCGCGAGCGAGGTCATGCCGCGCTATCAAAAAGTGGTGGCCGAGGTCAAACACGACGGTAGCTTATTCACCGAGGCCGATCTGGCTGCGCAAACTGCACTGCAGCGCCTGTTGCCGCAACTGGTCGATTGCCCAGTGCTGGGCGAAGAGATGAGTCAAGCCGAGCAAGAACAGCTGTGGAGCGAGCATCCTGCCGGTTTGTGGATTGTCGATCCGATTGATGGCACCAGCAATTTCGCGCATGGCCTGCCGTATTTTGCCGTCTCGATTGCGCTGTACCGCGAACATCGCCCCGTCTTGGGTGTGGTGTATATTCCGGTGCTCGACGAGTGTTTTGCTGCCGAAGCCGGACAGGGCGCGTGGCTGAATCACGAGCGTTTGCCGCTGCTGAAGGACGATAAACAGCTTAAACACGCGATGGCGTCGATTGAAACCAAATGGCTGTCGGGCCACTTGGCGACCCGCGTTGTTACGGTGAATCCGTATCACAGCCACCGCAATTTTGGCGCCTCGACCATCGATTGGTGCTGGCTGGCCGCAGGGCGCACCGATGTCATGCTACACGGCGCGCAAAAGCTGTGGGATTACGCCGCCGGTGTGTTGATTTTGCTCGAATCTGGTGGCCAAGTTGGCGCGTTGTTTCATGACAACTATTGGGATGAAAACCCATGGCACCGCAGCGCAGTGGCCGCGCGCACGCCAAGCCTGTATCTGAGCTGGATGGAATGGGTGCAGAAAAATAAGTAGGGTATTGTTCGATGGGTATTTTCAAATAAGATTTTTATGATTATACCCTGGGTGTGTATTTTGTTTTTTGACGTGCTCAACCATTAATCTGCCCTTGTTTGAAATGTGCGCTGTTTATGGCTAATTTTGAAGTGAACAGCGGGCAGGTGAGGATAGATTCAGTAGCATAACCTGCCTCGCCTTGTGTGCTAGGAGGTGAACAAAAATGAGCAATCTACCCAGTCGTCATCATGTCTTTGATGATTTTTTCCGTGATTTAAGCCCCGGTTATTACTTCAAGCCGCTGCACGGTGATCCATTGCCGGCGCAGATTAAAATCGATGTAAAAGAATCTCCAGATAATTACACCGTGATCGCCGAATTAGCTGGCGTGGCCAAAGATGATATCCACGTTACGATTGATTCGGGTTTGGTGACTGTCAGCGCCGAAGTGAAACAGCACGATAGACTAGAGGATGAGCGTGTGCTGCGTTCAGAGCGCTATTACGGCGCGGTATCACGCAGTATTCAGCTGCCGGTGGATATCGATGAAGCGCAAGCGCGGGCCAAATACGATAACGGCGTGCTAAATTTGGTGTTGCCAAAAAAACGGCCGAATCCAGAAGGCAAACAAAGGTTGAGAATCGATTAAGGGCAATGACCTTGTCCAATTTGAAAAGCGCGGCGCTTGTACCGCGCTTTTTTTACGTCAGTATTTACCATGACACTGCGCTAAATCTTAGTAACAATGGTTTGGTCTCATTTTGGATCGGACTATGCATAGGCGAACTTTTCTAGCGTGTTTAGCCGTTTTACCCTTGAGCTTTGCAACGCTAAGTCGTGCAGAAACCTTTGAGCAATTGGCGCAAGAAGCCGAGCGGCGCAAACAGGCCTACTTGGCGCAACTGCGCGATTTGGCCAGTAAGCAGCCCGCCGAGGTGTTTCAAAACTCGCTCGATATTGTCTTAGGGCCGGCGCGCGCCAATAAAACGGTCTTGGTCTTTACCGATTTTAATTGCCCGTATTGCCGCTCGCTTGATTCAGTTTTGCAGCAATTGGCCGGGCCTGAGGTGCGTTTTGTGCTGAAATGGCAGACGATGATGGGCGATACTAGTGCGTACGCCGCACATTACGCCCTGCAAGTTTGGCGGCATCGCCGCTCCAAATACCTCGATGTGCACAATGCCTTGATGCAAGCGCCACAGCCCCTGAGTGAATACGATATTCGCAATATTGCGCGCAGCACCGCCACGTATCATTTACTGCCCAAAGACGAAGCACTGCCGCAAACCTTGCAAAATAGTGTGCAGCTTGGTGAGCAATTGCGTGTTTTTGCTACGCCAACGATGTTGGTCGGTGCACGGATGATGGGTGGGATGGTCGACGCTGAAACGCTGGCGGCCGCAATCCAAGAATGGCCGATGGATACGCCGTAGATACATGCCAAGGTATTGCCTCGCATTTAAATACAAACAAGATTTACGGTTAAATACCCCTAGGTTTTCTTTTTGCGCTTCAGTTGTTCAATTTCTTGTTTGTCTAAATAACGCTGCGCCGCCGCCTCGCGCCCTGCCTGTTTGCGGTTTTGCAGCGCGTCGTTCAGCGCCTTGCGGCGTTCTTGATTGATTAAATCATCTTCAATATGCCCCGCCTCTTGCATCGCGCGTTTGAGGGCTTTGGCGTCTTGTTTGGCTTGATTGATTCCCATCTCAACCTCGAAAAGCATGCACACCTTTCCAGCATACACCCTGCGCTGGGTTTGCTATTGATTCGGCCCATTGAATTTTTAACCCCGTTCGGCCTGAACCTGGCGAAGGCCTTGAATTCATTTATGGTTCGACAAGCTCACCACGAACGAATTCAAAGATCAGAAGGCCGAGTCAATCAATCCAGCCTTGCGACAAAGTGCCGCGCTTTGCCTGCGCGAGCGGCGTATAATCCAGCCTTCAATCAATTAATGTGGAAACCCCATCATGTCAACTTTGCCAGCCTGTCCAGTATGCGCGTCTACCTTTGTTTACGAAGACGGCGCGCTGCTGATTTGCCCCGAGTGCGCGCATGAATGGAATCCAAGCGAGGCAGCGCCTGAAGAAGCGGCCAAAGTCTGGAAAGACGCCAACGGCAATGTGCTGCAAGATGGCGACTCGGTGACGGTGATTAAAGACCTGAAAGTGAAAGGCTCATCCTTGGTCGTGAAAGTGGGCACCAAAGTGAAAAACATCCGCCTGATCGACGGCGATCACGATATCGACTGCAAAATCGACGGCATCGGCGCGATGCAGTTGAAAACAGAGTTTGTGAAGAAGGCTTAAAGCTCAATTCGAGTGGTACCGCTTTACATATTGGTAATTAAAACAAAAAGACGCTAAATTTATCTTTCTTATGCGTAAGCCCCCACAATCAAATTTGTGGGTTTACCTTCATGCTAGAGGCAACTATGTCACCAGAGATCCTGCCGCCAATTTCTGCATTGCGTCGTATTACGCAATCACTAGCAATGCTTGATGCCATTATTTGCCCAGAATGGGAGTACCGCTACTACAGCTTTAATAGTCAGTGGGGCCCAGGGGAGGAGATGGCATCCATGCGGAATGGTTCTGGTGATGATTGGTTCTTGTTATTTGATTCAGCGGGCGCAGCAATTAAAGGGTTTGCTCACGAATTAAACGATGATCCAGCGCTTGCCCAAAATATTCAGGCTCAAGTGCCTCCAGATTTTGCCTCCTTTCTTAATGAACCCGCATTCTCAATGCAAAATGCCACGTTTTGCTACTGGAGAAAATCGACTGACACAGCTTGGACCAAGGTCAAAAGCACGTTAAGTGAAGATGGTACAGAGATGCTTGAACTGATCGTGTCGGGGCCGATGGGCTATAAGACATGGGCGGAAGATTATTACGAATTATCTGTGTCACTTGATGCCGTTGAGGCGCTGTTTTCTCATCAACCACTAGACGAATCTTTAGTGTTAGCACTCAATCCGGATGCCGATTTAAATATGGTATTGGCCGATGCAAATGAGATCGGATATCCACACATTTCTAGTTGATTGCCTTTTCAAGCTTAAGGGCTAAAGCCCTGTGTAGAGCTAAAAATAACAACTCTGATCATTTCCACCCATCACCACAAAAACCGGCATTGCGCAGTAAGCGTGTAAAATAAGCCCGCGCTGCCATTTGGTACGCGGGTTTTTTGTGTGAGCGCTATGACTGCTTTTCGTGTTTTATCCCTAATCCCTCCAATGACACAATTGAATACGCCGTACCCGTCGACGGCGTATATCACGGGCTTTTTGCGCTCGCCTGCGGGCGGTAGCATGGATGCGGTGCAGGAAGATTTGGCGCTCGCGCTGGTGTTGAAACTGTTTTCGCGCAAAGGTTTGGCGCAGATTCGCGATGCGGCGAGCAAAATCCCGCCGCGCAAACAAAGCCATCAAGTGCAAAATTTTCTGGCTTTGTACGATCATTACGACGCGACAATCACGCCGACGATTGCCTTTTTGCAAGGGCGCGATAGCACGGTGAGTCACCGGATTGTTTCGCGTGCTTTCCTGCCCGAAGGCGCGCGCTTTGCGCCGATTGACGCGTACACGATTGATGATAACGAAGACACGATGGCGTGGGCCTTTGGTGCGCTCGGCACGCAAGACCGCGCGCGCCATTTGGCGACGATGTATCTGAATGATCTGGCCGATGTGATTCGCGACGCGATCGACCCGCGCTTTGAATTCGTACGCTACGCCGAATCGCTGGCGATGTCGCAACCGACGTTCGATCCGCTGGCCGCCGCGCTGGCCGCGCCGCATACCTTGGTCGATGCAACGCTGCACGAACTGACGCTGGCGACCATCAATAAGCATCAACCGAATTTGGTCTTGGTTTCTGTGCCATTCCCTGGGGCGGTATATGCCGCTTTCCGAATTGCACAAAGCATTCGGCAGCAATTCCCAGAGATTAAAATTGCGCTCGGCGGCGGTTTTGTCAACACCGAGTTGCGCGAGCTGACCGAGCCGCGCGTGTTTGATTTCTTTGATTTTATTACGCTCGACGATGGCGAAAAGCCGCTGCTGGCGCTGATTGAACACCTGCAGGGCAAGCGCTCGCAGCAGCGTTTGGTGCGCACCTTCGTGCGCGAGAACGACAAGGTCAAGTACATTAACCTAATGGAAAGCGACGTGCCGTTCTCCGACGTTGGCACCCCGACGTGGGACGGCTTGCCGCTCGATCGCTACCTGTCGCTGCTCGATATGCTGAACCCAATGCATCGGCTGTGGAGCGACGGGCGCTGGAATAAGCTAACGATTGCGCACGGCTGCTATTGGAAAAAATGCAGTTTTTGCGATGTGACGCTCGACTATATTTCGCGCTATGAAACGACGACCGCCGAGATGCTGGTCGATCGCATCGAGGCGATTATCGAAGAAACAGGTCAAACAGGTTTCCATTTTGTCGACGAAGCCGCGCCGCCGAAAATGCTGCGCGCGTTGGCCGAGGAGCTAATCCGCCGCAAAGTGTCGATTTCGTGGTGGGGCAATATCCGCTTTGAAAAATCATTTACGCCTGAACTGTGCCAATTGCTCGCCGATAGCGGCTGTATTGCGATTTCGGGCGGGCTGGAAGTCGCGTCGGATCGCTTGCTCAAATTAATGAAAAAAGGCGTGTCGGTCGATCAGGTCGCGCGCGTCACGTATGGTTTTGCCGAGGCCGGTATTTTGGTGCACGCGTATTTGATGTACGGCTTTCCAACGCAAACGGTGCAAGACACCGTCGACGCGCTGGAATACGTGCGCCAATTGTTTGAACACGGTTGTATTCAATCAGGCTTTTTCCACCGCTTTGCCTGCACCGTGCACTCGCCAGTCGGCAAAAATCCGGAAGAATACGGCGTTGAGCTGATCCCCCTACCGCCGGTGTCGTTCGGCAAAAACGACGTCGGCTTTATCGATAAAACGCCAATCGACCACGATTTAATGGGCCAAGGGCTGAACAAAGCGCTGTATAACTTTATGCACGGCATTGGCGTTGATGAAGACGTGCGCGCGTGGTTTGACTGCAAAGTGCCGCGCCCAACGGTGAATCGCCAGTTTATTGCCCGGGCATTGCAGCAGCGCTAAGACCGCAAAAGTCAGCACGCAGAGGTGTAGCGCCTTGCGTGCAGGGGTTTGCCGATAGAGTGGGTATGTTGTTGTGGCACTTTTTGAAATTAGCCTTTGGCTGTATACGGTGGTGGGTATGGATAAGAATTCAACGCAAAAAAATAACCCGCAGCATGGTGTGACTTTGGAGCAAATGTTGACTGATTTGGTCGACTATTTTGGCTGGAAAGGGCTGCACAAGCAGATTCCGCTGCAATGCTTTTTTAACGAGCCGTCGATCAAATCCAGCTTGAAATTCCTGCGCCGCACGCCGTGGGCGCGCGCCAAGGTCGAAGAGCTGGACGCCAAAATGCGGCGTAAATCGAGCTGATTTTCGCCAAAACTTTCCTACACTCAATAAGTACAGTCTGAGTGAGGGAGAGGGTTATGACGTCAGCGAGCAAGCCCACGATTTTGGTGGTCGACGATGATGCCATTATTCGCAAGGTGATCGAGCGGGTACTAGCGGATGAATTTACCGTACTGGAGGCGGTCGATGGCGAAGATGGGCTGCAAAAAGCGCGTGAGATCTCGCCCGCAGCGGTGATTGCCGATGTGCAAATGCCAAAAATGGATGGCTTTGCGCTGTGTAAAGCGATCAAAGATGATTTCGAGATCAGCGATATTCCGGTGATGCTGATGTCGGCGGCCGAAAATACCGACGAATTACTAAAAGTCTACGACGTGGGCGGCGAAGGCTTTATTACCAAACCACTCAATCCCAAAGTATTACTCAGCCGTATTCACCATATGCTGCAAGTCTGCGCTGATCGCGAGCAGCTCAAATCCCAAATCCATTTCGCGACGACGACTGCGTTCACCGCAATGAGCAGCATGAGTGAAACGGGATTGCTGATGGAAACGCTAAAACACTTCAACGGTAGCAATACCCCAATGGGTTTGGCCAAACAAGTGATGTCGGCGCTGCAGCAATTTCAGCTTGAAGGCGTATTGCAATTAACGACAGACAAAGAGGTTATCGCACTCAATAGCTCGGGTGTGGCGACGGGCGTTGAGCGGGCCGTATTACAGCAGATGGCCAATATGGATCGGATTGTGCAGTTTCGTAAGCGGCTTTCGGTACATTATCCCAATGTGCATCTCATCGTGAACAATATGCCGATTGAAGACGAAGAGCGCTGCGGGCGTTTACGCGATCATTTGGCCATTTTGATCGAGGCGGCAGAATCGCGGCTGGATGCGATTAAAGTGAAAGCCACATTGGCGGCCACGCAAAATCAACTGGCAATTATGAATTCGATTCAATCACTCACCACCACGCTAACCGAAATCGATCAGCAGCAGCGGATCGGTAAAAGCGAGCGCGCTGTGCTATTTGGCGATGTGATGATGCAATTGGAAAGCTCACTGTCGGCTTTTGGTTTGAGCGATTCCCAAGAAGAGAATCTGCTTAATATTGTGCGCTCTGGCTGGGAAAAGATCGCCGCCACGTATACCGATGAAGCGGCGTTACAAGATAAATTAACCGAAGTGGTGCACACCCTGAAAGTCTCGCTCGAAGAGCCTAATTAAGGCCAATCAATATCGGTGGTGGGCGATGTGTTGTGCGGCGGTGAACGAATCCGCACTTGACGTATGACTTGTACATATTCACACAAAATGTAATTTGACTACGTAGTAAATGCGCGTAATATACAGTCATAAACTACACAAATTACTAAAGGAGTGAATCATGTTAATGTTGATTTCATCACTGATGGAACGCTTCTCTGGTGTCCAAAATGCTTTGCCAGTGAATGCAAGGGTTAATGTAGTGAACCAATTTGGTGGCGAGCGTTACGATGGTCGCGTGCTAAAAATTGAAGGTAACCGCGCTCGGGTTTGCTGGCCAAAAGGCGTTAAAACTGAAGAATATGTGAGCGATCTAGTTCCAATCGACGAAGATGTGCGCTTTCAATAAGCCCTAACAACGATGACCAATAAAAAACCACTGCCAGTGCAGTGGTTTTTTATTGCATGAAGCTGATTCATTGCGAAAACCAGATGCAGGTATAGCGTCACAGGCATACACTCAATGCAAAATAAGAAATGGGGTTGCTATGAAACTAAAGCATGCTTGTGTCTTGATCCTTGTGGTATGGCTAGCCGCCTGTAGCTCAATCAAGGAAGCGAAGTGGGATAAGCACTATGGCGATGCGCAGATACAGCGCTTTGATGTGCCAGTGCCACCAAAGTCTGGCGAAGTGTATTACCGAGATGTACAGCCGATTTTAGAATCGCGCTGCGCGGTTTGTCACGGCTGCTACGATGCGCCCTGCCAATTGAAACTCACCGCCTGGGAGGGGATTGCACGTGGTGCCAATCCGCAACCCGTTTATGATGGTGCGCGGCTCAAGGCTGTTCCCCCTACGCGTCTATTTGAAGATGCATTCAAATCCTCTAGCTGGCGTGAGCGCGGGTTTCACTCGGTTTTGAATGAAAGACCTGCGATCAACGACATCGAGGGCAGTGTTCTGGCGCAAATGTTGCTGCTGAAACAGCAAAACCCACTACCCGATGTGTCCGTCTTACCCAAAGAATTTGATTTTTCGCTCAGCCGTAGTGAGCAATGCACGACGATCGAGAATTTTACCCAATACGCGCATCAAAACCCGCTCTTTGGCATGCCGTTTGGTTTGCAAGGTTTGCCGCCGGCCGAGCATGAGCTATTACTAACCTGGATTGCGCAAGGCGCCAAGCGCGAGGCTCGTCCTTCTTTGCCTGCGGTGCTAACAAAACAAATTGCCCTGTGGGAGCAATGGCTTAACGGAGATAGCCTCAAATCACAATTGGCGGCGCGCTATTTGTATGAGCATTTATTTCTCGCCCATCTGCACTTTGGCGATGATAAAACCTTTTTTAAGCTGGTGCGTTCTCGCACCAAAGCGCCACAAGCCGTTGATCTGATCGCTACGGCGCGCCCGTACGATGATCCGGGCGTGGCTCGTCCCTATTACCGCCTTGTGCCGGTGCAGGAAACGATCTTAAGCAAAACGCATATGCCGTATCGGCTGGATGCCGCGCGGATGAAAAACTGGCAACGCTGGTTTATTGATGCGCCGTATCAAGTGACGCAGTTGCCGGCTTACGATCTTCAAACGGCATCGAACCCGTTTATCGTCTTTGATCAAATTCCCGTCAATTCGCGTTATCGCATGTTGCTCGACGAGGCAAAGTTCACGGTAATGGGCTTTATCAAAGGCCCTGTTTGTCGAGGAAATCAGGCATTAAATGTTATCAATGATCGGTTTTGGGTGTTTTTTGTTGATCCGAATGTGATTGAGAACCACGATAGCGCACGCTTTCTAAAAGAGAATCAAGATGCGCTAGCCTTGCCCGATGCCTTAGGCAGTTCGGCTCCGATTTTGGCCGATTGGAGCAGCTATGCGCAATCACAACTGCGCTATTTGCAAGCTAGATCCCAATTCGTACAAACCTTGGTCGGCGATGGCAAGGTGGATGCGCCAAAAATCATTTGGAGTGGCGATCAGCACAATCCCAATGCTGCACTGACGGTATTTCGTCATTTTGATAGCGCATCCGTTGAGCAAGGTTTGCTGGGCGAGCGGCCACAAACAGCTTGGGTGATTGATTATGCCTTGCTTGAGCGCTTTCACTATTTGCTAGTCGCGGGCTTTGATGTCTATGGCAATGTGGGACATCAATTAAAGAGCCGTTTGTATATGGATTTTCTGCGCATTGAAGGCGAGCAAAATCTTCTGTCTTTATTGCCCGATGCCGCGCATCAAGCCATAGAGCAGCAATGGTATCGCGATGCACCCGAAAAAACCTTGAAGTACGTTCAGGCCAGCCATTTACCATTTGGGCCAAATGTCTCGGCTGATTTGGCGCAAATGTCGCCAGAGCTAGCGTTTGATCGGCTGCTAGCACGATTTAAACAACGCACCGCGCCCATTTTGAATCGGCAATTTGATTTAAGCCAGATTCAATCTAGCAAGCTGCGTCAAGCCTTGCACAATCTTGGCGCGGTTAGTGGTGAGAGTTTGCAGTGGTTGCCGCAAAGCGTGTTAATCAAAGTGCTGCCCAAACAAGGTCAAGCTATTTGGCTGACTTTGTTAAACGACAGCGCATATAAAAATGTGGCGCAGATTTTCTTTGAAGAAAAACGGCGCCTCCCCGCCGAAGACCGTTTAACGCTGCTTAATGGGTTCATCGGAGCCTACCCGAATGCCTATTGGGTGGTGCCGGAAGCGCAGTTGGCCAGCTTAACGCAGCAAATTGGTGCGCTGAAACAAGAGTCGGACTACACCGTATTGATGGATCAATTTGGTGTACGCCGAACCAGCGCACAATTTTGGCCGTTGAGCGACGAAGTGCATCACACCCTGCGTTTGCGACAAGGCATCGATTATGGTTTGCTTGATTATAATCGTTTGGAAAATAGGTAAGCAGGTATCGCCATGGGGGGCTTTTATTACTAGCCCTCTTGGCAGATACCTATAGTTTTGTCAGAGAAGTGGCGGCGAGTTGCGCCAAATTGCGCAGCTATGTTGGCATTTTTGCCAAAAGCTTTCAGTCTGATGCGCTAAAGCTTATTATTTCTGCTGAAATCGTTCACCCAAGCCATGGTATGCCAACCTTTAAGCCTCGCAGTGCCGATTATATTCGTGTTGAGATTGATGGACAAAGTCGAAAGCTGCTGCGCCGCCGCGCCTTCGATCAATTCAACGCCTCGATGCTGGGCTTGGGCGATTTAACACGCGAATCCAAGCCAACTGATGCAATCGCCGCCGTTTTCGATTTGGAAGGTTTTACCCAGTTTTGCAATCAAATTGACCCGCATTTATCCGTACCAAGTTTTTTGCACCCATTTTTAAGCTGGCTGATGGCAGAGCTGCGCAATGAAATGAAGCAAAAGGATGAAGAGGAAGGCGTCGCACTGTGGTGCCCATTGCCGTTCTTTACCAAATTTATGGGCGACGGTTTATTGGTGATCTGGTCAAGCAAAGGGCTTTCGCAAGCGGCGATGCGCAATGTGATCGCCAGCACGTGGAGTATTTGCAAAAAATATCAGCATGATTTTCTTCCGTCACTGAAATCAAAGGTGGCCGAGCCGCCAAGCCGTTTGCGGGTTGGCTTAGCGCGTGGCACCGTATATTCGGTCGGCGAGGGTAATGATTACGTCGGCTCATGCGTTAATATGGCATCGCGCTTGCAAAAACTGCCCGGTATCAGTTTCGCCTTTAACCGCCGCGGCTTTGATCTGGAAGACGATAGAACCACGCCGTTTTTTACCGATCGCATTATCACGCGTGAAGTGTCGGTGCGCGGTATCGGCGACGGTGAGCTCGTGTGTATCTTGCGCAGCGAATTTGAAAAAATGAAATCGGCCGATAAAAAACTCTACCGCGAAGTCTAAGCCGGCCGCGCTGTAACACGACTGGCTGCTAAATTAGAGCGGAAAACTCGCCAAAAAGTCGCGATGAGCTGTCAATTGTAGTGATTTTGGCCGTATGGCCTGCACGGACTGAGTGGCATTTTCTAGTGTTTCACCGCGTGCGCGTAGCAAGAGCGCAACCATCAAACCGGTTCTGCCTGAGCCGCCTTTGCAATGCACAGCGATCGTGTTTCCTGTAGATAGTAAATTCAAGATTGTTGCGCTTTGCTGAGCCCATTGGGTGTGAAATGCATGCTCAGGTGCAGCGTCGTCCTCCACGGGAAAATGAAACCACTGCAAGCCTAATTCAGTACACGCAGCCTCAATATCGGCCACGCCGTGCTCGGCCAATTCATGCCGCGGCATCATCGTAATCACCGCGCTAGTGCCCGCCGTTTTTAGTTCATGCAAGGCGTTGCGTAGATCGACGTCTTTCGTACCTGGGCATGGGGTAAAAATCAGGCTGCCGCCTTCAGCTAAAGGCATGATGTCAAACGGATGAGTCAAAGTCATTCTCCTGCATTTTCGGCAATGTAAACAGGCGCAAAACCGCCGCCCTGCGTTCTAAAATTGGTCGTTTGCCCGCTGTATAAACGCGCGGCAAAAAGCTGGATTTCGCCACGATAAACGTAGGCGCGAATATCGAATTTCAAATCGCTGGTTTGATTGGCTTCAATCGCAACATAGCGCTCGCTTGGCGGCGCAAAGGTTTGCGCCACATAGTCGCCCGCCAAAATCTCGCTCCACACCCGTTTGGTGAGTTTGTCACCGCGATACGTGGCTTTGCTGCCGTAGCCTGTCGCCGGCTTGAAAAAAAGTTGCCGCCGCTGCGCCCACAATTCAGCTGCATTGTCTGGCGAGACTTGATACGTGCGCGGAATACCCGCCTGCAAAATTGCTATGCTCGATTCTGGTAGCTGATAAGTCGCCAATTGCTGCGCCGAGCTCATCTGTGCCAGATGCCGCTTATCGGCGTACAGCGCATGCGCGCGCGGTGTGGGTGTCACGACGACATCACCAGCGGCAAAAGCCTGCCGCAATGCTTGGCTATTGGCTTGCTCAAAATAAAAATCGGTTAAGCGGTTGTAAACCATATCAATCGCGGTATCGCCTAGCCACAATTGCTGATCGTGCCAGCGCAAATCGGCGGGGTCTGCAATCAGGCATTCAATATCGGCCGCTGCAAACATGCGTTGAAACAGTAAGAATTCGGGATAAAGGTATTGCTGCTGCGGCGCTTCATCAATAATGGCGATGCTGCGCGGGCGTGGGGTATTGCGCTGCGCTTGCCATTCTTGCTCGAACATCGCCAACCAGATTTTTTCCAGCTCATCCAGCGTCGTCGGGGCCGCGGTCAACGGCGGGCAGGCGGTGCAGCATGCCGTTTGCGCGCGAGCCAAGGCCAAATTGAGCATGGCACCACCGGCATTGGTATTGATTTCAATCAGCTGCGGGCCTTGCTCGCCCAAATGGAAGTCATAGCCAAAAAACACGCTGTCTTGGCCAAAATCGATTTGCGCGGCCGTGGGTGCGCTCGCTAAAACTTGATCCTGCCAAGCCGGCATCGCGACCAGATCGCTGATCGCGCGAATGATTGCCTGCATCTGGTCGCGCTGCTCGGGTGTAATAAACACCATCGTCGCCGAAAAAAGATGCGGGCGGGTTTGCGCGATTTCGTCGGCCAGCCCAAGCAAATCAGCACTGGCTTCCAGCTCGGCCTTGAGCAAGGCTTGATCTAAAAACTGGCAAGCGCATTGACTATTCAGCCACTCTGCGCTGCAAGGCTCAATCAATTTTGCGTCGGTGCTCATGCGGTGTATTTCCTTTTCATCCTGAGCGCAACATTCACCAATGCGATCAAGACTGGCACTTCAACCAGCGGGCCAATCACGCCCGCAAAAGCCTGATCGGAATTAAGCCCAAATACGGCGATCGACACCGCAATTGCCAGCTCAAAATTATTGCCGGTGGATGTAAACGCAATCGACGCGTTATGATCGTAGGGCAGCCCCATTTTCTTGCCGATGAAAAAACTCACGAAAAACATCACGATAAAATAGATAACAAGCGGAATCGCAATTTGCAGCACATCCATTGGCAGCTCAACAATCATTTCACCTTTTAAACTGAACATCAGCACGATGGTCGCGAGCAAGGCAATTAGCGTGATCGGAGAAATGCGCGGGATAAACACCGTGTTATACCAAGTCTCGCCCTTGGCTGCGACCAAGTATTTACGGCTTAAAAATCCCGCTAGAAATGGAATACCCAAGTAAATCAGTACACTTTTGGCAATATCCAGAATCGTAATATCAAGCACAAAGCCTTGCAGCCCAAAGATCGGCGGTAAAACGGTGATAAACAGCCAAGCCATCACGCTGTAGGTCACGATCTGAAACACGCTATTGAGCGCGACCAAGGCCGCACCATATTCCTTGCTGCCGCCGCTAATGTCGTTCCACACCAGTACCATCGCAATACAGCGCGCCAGCCCAATCAAAATCAGCCCGACCATATAGCCGGGCTGATCGCGCAAAAAAGTAATCGCCAGCACAAACATCAAAATTGGGCCAACGATCCAGTTCATGATCAACGACAGCGTAATCGCACGTTTATCGCGTGTCACCGCTCCCAGCAGGCTGTAATTCACTTTGGCCAGCGGCGGATACATCATCAGAATCAGGCCGATGGCGAGCGGGATATTGGTCGTACCAAGCGACATCGCCTCATTGAGCTGCGCCACCTGTGGAAACACTACGCCGATGCCCACACCCAGCGCCATTGCGAGGAAAATCCATACGGTTAGATTGCGATCCAAAAAACTCATTTTATGCGACGTGGATTCATCGACGCAGGCTTGGCTATTCATCGAGGTTCTTCCGGTTTGGGGCAACAGGCTGATTCACTGGGCGAGCAAGACAAAGAGGACGGGAGCGGCAGACATTGCTCGGGATTCCCCTCGCAGCACTCTTCAGTTAGATAGGCGATCAAATCGAGCATCTGCGCCAAATCGGCGCGATAGCGCATATAGCGACCTTCTTGCGCTACGGTCAGTACACCAGCATGCACCATGGCTTTCAGGTGAAACGATAAATTGCTCGCCGGCAGATTAAGCTCGCTCGCAATTTCGCCGGCGACCAGCCCCGTTTTGCCTTGGCGCACCAATAGCCGATACACATCCAGTCGCACGCCAGACGACAAACTTTCAAACATGGCGATAGCAGCAGTTTTTTCCATTTCTCAACTATACAACAATTATTGAAATATTGAACTACTATGATTACCATCCTAAAAAAACAAAAAGGCTCATGATGAAAGATTTTTACACCGTGCTATTTATCTGCACCGAAAACGCCGCACGTAGCCAAATGGCTGAAGCCCTGCTCAATCACATCGGGCGTGGGCGCTTTAAAGCGTATAGCGCTGGCAGCCAGCCAAGCGGCCACATTCACCCGATGGCGCTCAAGGCGCTAGAGCACGCGCACATTCCAAGCGCTGATTTGCGCAGCAAAAGCTGGCATGAGTTTACCCAAGCGGGAGCGCCTGAAATGGATTTGGTGTTTACGCTGTGTGATCGCACCGCTGGCGAAGCATGCCCCGCGTGGCCCGGAGTGCCGATGATTTCGCACTGGGATATCCCGCATCCGGGGCTAGAGGGCGACGCAGACGCGCAACAACACAGCTTTAACCACACGCTGGCGACGATCCGGCACCGCCTAGATTTTCTCGTCGCTCTGCCATTTGAAAAACTCGATCACCTCGCGCTTAAGCAGCACGTGGCCGACCTTAACTCTTGATTCTGCCCTCAGATATTTGATTTGTTCGTGGTGAGCTTGTTGAACCATGAATGAATTCAAGTCCTTCGACAGACTCAGGCCGAACGGGGTTAAGACTGCAATGTGCAGAATCAATCAGCAATATGGAATAAAAAAATGACGATTAAAGTAGGCATCAACGGCTTTGGCCGTATGGGACGTTTAACACTGCGCGCAGCGTGGGGCTGGCCGGAAATTGAATTTGTACAGATCAACGATCCGGCGGGCGACGCGGCGACTTTGGCGCATTTGCTCAATTTCGACTCGATCCATGGCCGCTTTGCGCACGAAGCCACGACCGAAGGCGACGATATTCTGATTGGCACCTCTCACATCAAAACCACGCGCAATACCGCGATTGGCGACACCGATTGGTCCGGCTGCGACGTGGTGATCGAAGCCTCAGGCAAAATGCGCACCACCGCGCTGCTGCAAGCCTACCTCGATCAAGGCGTTAAACGCGTCGTCGTCACCGCGCCAGTCAAAGAGCCGGGCGTTTTGAATGTGGTGGTTGGTGTGAACCATCATTTGTTCAACCCGAGCATCCACCGCATCGTCACTGCCGCCAGCTGCACCACCAACTGCCTCGCGCCGGTCGTCAAAGTGATCCACGAGCAGCTCGGCATCCGCCACGGCAGCATGACGACGATTCATGATCTAACCAACACGCAAACCATCATCGACGCCCCGCACAAAGACCTGCGCCGTGCGCGCTCGTGCGGCACCAGTTTGATCCCGACTTCAACCGGATCAGCCACCGCAATCACCGAGATTTTCCCCGAACTGAAAGGCCGCCTGAACGGCCACGCCGTGCGCGTACCGCTGACCAACGCCTCGCTGACCGATTGTGTATTCGAGCTAGAACGCGCCACGACCGTCGACGAAGTCAACGGCCTACTGAAAGCCGCATCCGAAACCTATTTGAAAGACATCTTGGGCTATGAAGAACGCCCATTGGTGTCGATCGACTATCGTGGCGATGCACGCTCCAGCATCATCGACGCGCTATCGACGATGGTCATCAACGGCACGCAATTGAAGCTGTACGCGTGGTACGACAATGAATGGGGTTATGTGAATCGCACGGCGGAGTTGATGAAGCAGGTGGGATTGGCAGATCAATAGTCATGGGATATGCTGGGGGAGCTTTTTATAAAGAATTTCCATTGGATATACTCTTTCGTGTGCGGTGGGTAATTTTGTACGGGCGACTAGCATAGCGTAATCGCCCCTTCGGATTGTATATGCAATGTATTTATTGGATTACGCCCCTTCATCCTACCACGCGCTTGGCAAATAAAGTTCTATTTAATTAGAAAATATCTTTGTAGATTAATGGGCAATCAACATTTTGTAAAAACAAATTGAATTGCTTGGCCATATTTAAATTAATCTATTGATTTTTACTCTCCAATCTAAGTAGCATAAAGATGACCCAGTTAACTCAACAAGACCTAATACTTCTAATTTTGATACCACTTCTCGTCGGTATCATGACAAATTTTTTATGGGAAAATCTCGTAAAGTCATTTATATCCGGCACAACGAAGGTCATATTAAAGATTGGCACACTTGGGCTTACTGCTTCAATTGATTCAATTTATAAGGATGTCGCCAGAAGAAACACGCACAAGCCAATAATGACATTGATGTTCTTATTAGTTATTTTGTCGTCTGGGCTTACGGGGGCTACATCGGAATATTATAACAGGGTAAATTCTATAACAAAAAATACCGTACAAGAGAATAAAAACAAAGATATTATTGCTCTAAAAAGTGAGATAAAAACACTAGAAGCCTCCATCAAAGAAAGTGAGGAAAAACTCGCAACAGCATACATGATATTTTCAATATTGCTTTTTTGTTCTTGAGTTTTAATTACGCACGGTCAGTTTATGTTTCAAATGCAATAATGCACATTGAGCAATGTCTTTCCATTATAAGACCACATATTGGTGAGCATAATTATATTTCAATGCAGTCTGAATTTTCTAGTATTAAAAATAAAAATTCTTACGTAACTCTTTTGCAAAATATTTCTGAATCCGCAAATAGTCACAACACAATCATTCCAAAGTTTTACCCGCTCTAACTAGTTAGTTAAATGCCACTTTTAGAGCGGTAGGGACGATTAGCGTCCGTTCGGGGAATGTGCGCGAAGCCTCAGATTACGCTGGGCTAAGCGGGGCTACGAGGTCTAAGAGTAGGCTTCAGTTTTATGGTTAGGTGTGCTTGCGCAACATAGTGTTAATTCAGAGCACGATGGTAGGTCTGGGGTTGAAATTCCCGTGTAGCGAAAACC
Organism: Chitinibacter sp. SCUT-21; assembly: GCA_041874755.1. Taxonomy (NCBI): domain Bacteria; kingdom Pseudomonadati; phylum Pseudomonadota; class Betaproteobacteria; order Neisseriales; family Chitinibacteraceae; genus Chitinibacter; species Chitinibacter sp. SCUT-21. The sequence continues at coordinate 1,771,291 of CP102611.1, read as the reverse complement.
GCGGCGAGGAGAGAGACAAACGGCCTTTTGTTTGGCTCACGACGAAGCAAGGGCAGCGCGGAGCGCTTTTCGCCCGGGTCGCCTTCTCTTGCTTACTTCTCTTGGCGAAGCAAGAGAAGTAAGTCCTTGTCGCGGATTGCGACTGTAAATCATTGTGCCGAAGGCACTAAATAACAATCATCAACGCGCATTCAGAGCAATATTTAAATATGCTATCCACCCTCTCCCCCGCCATCCGCCAATACCTAATCATCACCGGCAACTATTGGGCCTTCACGCTGACCGATGGCGCTTTGCGGATGTTGGTGGTGCTGCATTTTCATCAGCTTGGGTTTAGTCCGCTCAATATCGCGCTGCTGTTTTTGTTTTACGAGTTGTTTGGCGTGGTGACTAATCTGGTTGGTGGCTGGCTGGGCGCGCGGATTGGCTTGAATAAAACGATGAATATCGGCCTTGGCCTGCAGGTGATTGCGCTGCTGGCGCTAACCGTGCCAACGGCGCTGCTGACCGTGCCGTGGGTGATGGCTGCGCAGGCTTTGTCGGGGATTGCGAAAGATCTGAATAAAATGAGCGCGAAAAGTAGTGTGAAAGCGCTAATTCCAGCCGGCAGCGCGGCGGCGGAAGGCAAGCTGTATCAATGGGTGGCCCTGCTGACTGGCTCGAAAAACGCGCTGAAAGGCGTTGGCTTTTTCCTTGGTGGCGTGTTGCTGGCGAGCTTGGGCTTTGCTGGCGCCATGTGGGCGATGGCGCTGGTGCTGCTGTTGGTGTGGGTCGCGAGTTTATTGAGTTTAAAGGCGGATTTGGGCAAGGCGAAAAATAAGCCCAAATTTGGCGAGATTTTTTCTAGCAGCTGTGCGGTGAATATTTTGTCCGCAGCGCGGCTGTTTTTGTTTGGCGCGCGCGATGTGTGGTTTGTCGTGGCGCTGCCGGTGTTTATGGCGACGACTTTGGGTTGGGCAGATTGGGCGGTTGGGGCATTTTTTGCCAGCTGGGTGATTGGCTACGGCATCGTGCAAACGCTGGCACCGTATTTAACCGGCAAAAAGGCGGGCAAAGTGCCCGATGGCCGCGCGGCGGTATTGTGGGCTTTGCCGCTGATGATACTCACCGTCGGTATTGCTCTGGGGGTTAATTCCAATCTGGATTTACAGCTAATACTGGTTGGTGGACTGCTCGCCTTTGGCGTGTTGTTTGCGATTAATTCGTCGCTGCACAGCTATTTGATCGTGAGCTACGCCAAAGAAGACGGCGCTTCGCTCGACGTTGGTTTTTACTATATGGCCAACGCGATGGGGCGGCTGATCGGCACGGTGCTGTCGGGCGGGGTTTACCAAGCCGCCGGCTTGGCTGCGTGTTTGTGGATCTCAGTCGGCTTTATCGCCTTGGCCGCAATCATTTCGATCGCTTTGCCACGGCATGCTAGCCTAGTAAAAATCTGACCAATTATTTCTGTGAAATTACATTTTCATTTTTTTATGCTTGCAGGATAATGGGCTTATTTCCTTCAGGTTTGCCCGCATGTCACAGCCCGCCTGGTTTCGCTATGCGCAGCAATATCCCTATCTCTGCAGCGGTATCGTGGCGCTGCTGGGTTTTGCGCTCACTGTATTGATTTCAATGGTGTTGCTGCTCAACGGCTTATTTGCCGAGGCGAAGCACGATCACCAATTGGCCAGCGAAGGTTTGGCGCGGAGTAATCAAGAAATCGCGCAATCGCTGCAATTTATGCAAAGCCATGGCATGCACGATTGTTCCAAGCTTAATTTGCAGCTGATGCGCCAGCACCTGCTCACGCGTCTGCATATCCGTGCCTTAGGCTTTTTAAATGAGCGCGGACAGCTCGCTTGCCTCAGTAGTGAAGGCATATTCACGCCGCCACGTAGCTTGCCCGCAGCCGATTTTCAATTGGGTGCTTATCAAAGTTGGCATAATTTTAAGGTCTACACCCACCCCCACGCGCCTTTGCTGCTGATGAATATGGTTAGCAATGGCCATTTTGTCGCCTTGCTTGATCGCCAGCTCTCTGAGCAGATTTTGCAACTTCATCATGTCGACGCTATTTGGCTCGATCATCCTTCGCAAACTGCTGGGCAGGCCCAGATCATTTGGTCTGCGCCGCGTTTGCAAGACCAGCTGTTACCACCCTTATTGCCCGAATTGCGGCAATCCGAGCAGGGGAGTTTCTGGTGGCGAGTCGATTGGCCTATGCAGCGCTTTGTGCTGGGCAGTAATGTGCCGCAAACCGGTTATTTTGTGCAAAGTTATCTGGAGTGGCGCTCATTATTGTTAAAGCATCGCACATTACTGGCGCTGGTCTTGGTTTTGGCTGCTGGTTTGGCGCTGCTATTGGCGAGTTTTGTGAAAATTAAGCTCGATAAAGCCAATTTGCTGCCCAATCGCATCGCCCAGCTGTGTCATGCCGAAAATGTAATTTGCATGTACCAGCCGATTGTTGATTTACGCACGCAAAAAATCATCGGTTGTGAGGTCTTGATGCGCTTGCAAGATGGCGAGAATGTCCTCTTTCCCGATCAAGTGATTCCGCTGATTCGCGAGGCCAATTTAGCGTGGCAGCTCGATGCTGCCGTAGCACGCAAGGCGGTGTATGAGCTGCAGCAACATCTGCCGACTCATGCCGTACAGCCATTCAAAGTGGCGCTCAATTTCTTTCCTGAAAACATACGTTACCCTCGCTTGGCGCCGTTGCTGAACGAGCTGCACGATGAGCGTTTCTTGCTCAATGTAGAAGTCACCGAATATGGCATGAGTGATGAGCTATTTGCCGATGTAGAAGCTTTGCGTCGCGATGGCTATGTGATTTCGGTCGATGATTTTGGTACCGGCTATTCCAACCTAGGCACGGTGAAACGTTTGTCGCCAGATTATCTGAAAATTGATCGTTCCTTTGTGTGGGATATGGAGGACGCCTCTTTGCGCTCTAGCCTGATTCCAGAAATTATCGCGATTGCCGATGCGGTCGGGGCGCAACTGATTGCCGAAGGGATTGAAAACGCCAGCCAAGCCGAACGCCTCAAGCAACTTGGGGTGCAATTTGGCCAAGGCTATTACTTTGGCCGCCCGCAACCATTGGCTGAATTCATCCAACTGCTGCAAAAATCCTCGCTCCATGAATCGTCAGCTCGACTGAGTATGGCGTATGAGTGACAAACGGCAGATTAAAAACTGAAATTATAGAACGATCGTTCTATAATAAAGCTCTTGATATGGCATGAGGAATGCAATCATGAGCTTATTATTTGGCCCTTACCCAGCGCAGCCCAACGCCGCGCCATGCGCCTTGCCACTGATTGGCGTGGCGGTGCCGGCGGGATTTCCATCGCCCGCCGCCGATTGGGTTGAGGATAGGGTCGATCTAAATCGGCGCTTTATTACGCACCCCGAGGCGACTTTTTACTTTACCGTGGCGGGCGATAGCATGGTGAGCGCGCACGCCGAGCGCAGTATTCCCGACGGCGCTTTGCTGATTGTCGATCGTGCGCTTGCCGCGCAGCACAATGATGTGGTGGTGGCGGTGCTGGACGGCGATTTTACCGTGAAGCGCTTGTACCGCCGTGGCGCAAAGCTGGCGCTACTGGCCGAAAACCCAGCCTACACGCCGATTGTGCTGGGCGACGAGCAAGAGCTGGCGATCTGGGGCGTGGTGCGCGCGTGGGTGGTTGAATCGCGATGATCGCGCTGGTCGATGTGAATAATTTTTACGTGAGTTGCCAGCGTGTGTTTGAGCCACGCCTGAATGGCAAGCCGGTTGTCGTATTGTCCAATAACGATGGCTGCATTATCTCTCGCTCGCTCGAAGCCAAGGCGCTGGGCATTCCGATGGGAACCGCTTGGCATCAGGTCAAGGCACTTGCCCTAAGGCAGAGCGTGCACGCTTTTAGCAGCAATTACGCGCTGTACGCCGATATGAGCGAGCGCGTGATGCAAGTGCTGGCGCAGTTTAGCCCACAGCAAGAGGTCTATTCGATCGACGAGTGCTTTTTGGGGCTGGCGGGCATCGCGGGCGACTATACCGCGCTGGGGCAAGACATTCGCCGTACCGTGTTGCAGTGGACTGGTTTGCCAGTGTGTGTCGGCATCGCGCCGAGCAAAACCTTGGCCAAGTTTGCCAACCATCTGGCCAAAAAACGCAGCGAGCTGGATGGCGTGTGCGATTGGACTCGCTTCGATGCCGCGACGCAAAACCAGTTGATGAGCGAATATCCTAGCGAAGAAGTGTGGGGTATTGGTCGCCAGTTCTCTAAGAGACTAGCGCAGGATGGCATACATACGGTGGCCGATTTGGCGGCAAGTTGTGCGGAAACAATGCGCGCGCGTTATGGCGTGGTCGTGCAACGCACGATTGCCGAGCTGAACGGCCAGAGCTGTTTAGAGCTGGAAGAGGTCAAACCCGATAAGCAGCAGATTTTATGCTCGCGCTCGTTTGGCCGCAGTATTGAAATCGAACAACAGCTCGCCGAGGCGGTGAGCACCTATATCGCACGCGCTGCCGAAAAGGCGCGTAGCCAGCATTCGGTGGCGGGGAGCGTTGGCTTATTTATCCGCACCAGCCCGTTTCGCGACGGCGAAGCACAATATCGCCGCCATGTGGTGTTGCCGCTGGCGCAGCCGAGCAATGACACGCTGAAACTTACGCAGGTAGCCTTGTGGATGCTGGCGCGGATTTATCGACCGGGGTTTGCCTACGCCAAAGCTGGCGTGATGCTCGGCGATTTACAGCCCAATCATGCGATTCAGGGGCATTTATTTTTGCAAAGCGCCGATCCACTGAAGCGCGCGCAGCTGAACGCCACGCTCGATCAAATCAACCAACGCTGGGGGCGCGGCGCAATTCAACTGGCCAGCGCTGGTGTCGCGCCAACGTGGGGGATGCGGCAGAACAACTTGTCGAAATATTGGACCACGCGCTGGAGTGATATTCCGATTGCCAAGGCTAGCTAGGGTATTGCTCTGTAGCTAAATTTGGTATTCGGCTACAGGGCAATACATCAGGAGGGTTTATTCGGCGGTCAGTGCCGTCAGCGCGGCGGCAACGTCATCAAGGCTAATGCCGTCGGCTAATTTCACTGGCGCGTCGCTGCCCAGCGCGGCAACGCCCTCTTTTTTCAACTTGCCAACCCATTGGCCCGCGTCCTTGCCCGAAGCAAAACCGGCGCTGTCGAGCAGCAGTTTGCCGTGCGCATCGCTAAAGTTGAAATAGAATTGGCCATCGGCGAGGCGGAATTGCTTAAACACCGGCAGCGCCACTTTAACGGCTTTTTCTTTGACGGCTGGCAACGCGTTCATGCGGCGCAGGCCCACGGCTTCGCGCACTTCTTTCAACAGCGGGGCGGCAATCGCACGCGCTTTAGCTGCGCCGATTTGCAGTAATTCTTCGATCTGCTCTGGGTGCGCCATCAATGCCTGATATTTTTCGCGCATTGGGCCGACGTGGCTTTCGATCAGCTCGAGCAATTGTTTTTTCGCATCGCCCCAGCCCAAACCTGCGACCAAGTCAGCGCGGAATTTCGCGGCTTGTTCTGGCGTGGCAAATGCTTCGTAAATCGTGACCAAGTGGCAATCTGGGTCTTTCGGCTCGCCCGGCAACAAGCTGTTGGTAACGATGCGCGCAATCGCGTCTTTCAGCGCCTTGCTGCCGCCTTCAAACAGCGGAATCGTGTTGTCGTACGATTTGCTCATTTTGCGGCCGTCTAAGCCGGGCAAGGTCGCAACGTGTTCTTCGATATGCGCTTCGGGCAGCACAAACAGCTCTTTACCGGCGCCAAACAGGTGATTAAAGCGCGCCGCCACATCGCGCGCCATTTCGATGTGCTGAATCTGATCGCGACCCACCGGCACTTTATGCGGGTTAAACAGCAAAATATCCGCCGCCATCAAAATCGGGTAGCAGAATAAGCCCATCGTGATGCCGGCATCCGGATCTTCACCGGCGGCTTCGTTAATGTCGGTGCTGGCCTTGTACGCGTGTGCGCGGTTCATCTGGCCTTTGGCGGTCACACAGGTCAGCAGCCAGTTGAGTTCAGTCACTTCAGGCACGTCGGATTGGCGATAGAAAGTCACGCGTTCTGGATCAAGCCCGGCGGCCAGCCAAGTCGCAGCGATTTCCAGGCGCGAGCGCTCGATACGCGCAGGGTCGTCGCACTTAATTAGCGCGTGGTAGTCGGCCATGAAAAAGAAGCAATCGGTGTCGGCTGATTGGCTGGCCACAATAGCAGGGCGGATCGCGCCAACATAATTGCCCAAATGCGGAGTGCCCGTCGTCGTAATCCCAGTTAAAACACGCGTACTGCTCATCTTTCTACCCTTCACGAAGCGCAAAACAAAATAGCCGACAAGTCTAGCAGCAGCCCGCGTGGCTGTGTGTGTTTTGGCGCAAGAAGCGCGTGCTTTCTGCTGTTTTTCTGTTAGGCTGACAGCTTGTTTTGCGCCTGAATTTGCCATGAACCGCCCAAATCCAAAGAAAAAGCCCACTCGATCAACATCAGCGCCAGCCGCCAAGCTGCATCCGCGCAATCCGCACCAAGGTCGCTATGACTTTGCCGCGCTGATTGCGGCCAGCCCTGAGCTGGCTGCATTTGTGGCGAAAAATACCTATGGCGACGACAGCATTGATTTTGCTGACCCAAAGGCAGTGAAGGCCTTAAATCGGGCATTGCTCGCGCATTTTTATGGTATACGCGAGTGGGATACGCCAGAGGGGTATTTGTGCCCGCCTATTCCAGGCCGTGCCGACTATATACATACCCTCGCTGATTTATTGGCGAGCAAAACGGGCGACATCCCACGCGGTGACGCAATTTGCGGGCTGGATATTGGCGTGGGCGCGAATGCAATTTACCCGATGCTGGGGCGAGCAAGTTACGGCTGGCGTTTTGTTGGCTCGGACATTGACGCGGTATCGCTGCAAAACGCCGCGCAGATTTTTGCGAGCAATGCTGTGCTGAAAGACGGCTTGGAAACGCGCTTGCAAACCACGCCCAAGCACATTTTTAGCGGCATTATTGGGCCCGACGATTATTTTGATTTCACGCTGTGCAACCCGCCATTTCACGCCTCGGCGGCTGATGCGGCGGCGGGCAGCAATCGTAAATTACGCAATCTGGGTTTAGCCAATAAAGCGCAGCTGCAACCGAAGCTCAATTTCGCCGGGCAAAGTAATGAATTGTGGTGCGAAGGGGGCGAAGCGCGTTTTATTGGGCAAATGATCGCCGAGAGCGCGCAATTTGCCCGCCAAGTGGGTTGGTTTACCAGCTTGGTCTCGAAAAGCGATAATCTGCCACAAATTTATCGCGCACTAAAACGCGTGGGCGCGGCCGAGGTGCAAACGCTAGAGATGGCGCAGGGACAAAAAGTCAGCCGGATTGTTGCATGGCGCTTTGATTGAGTAAGGCGTATTTTGCGCTGGCAATATCGGCAAATATGACCTTAGATAGAGGTACTTCATCTCAAGCATCTGGGTGTCATCATGCAATTTAATGAAGTTTTACCCCTACATTTTAGTACCATTTCGCGCGACCCATTTCCCCACGTGTTAATCGAACGAGCCTTGCTGCAAATGGCAGAAGGCAAGCTCGATGGCCCCAAATTTCGTAATCAGGTGATGCATGCGGCTGGCTGGAAGCACAGCAATCTCACCTCGTTCGGTAAGTACCCGGAAGAAGCCGCCGCTGCTTTTAATCGCGTGCGCGAGGTGATGGTGGCGAATGAAACCCCGGAAACCATCCTGTCGGCACTCGGAAAATAACCCTGCTTTTCGGTTTGCATAAATAGACGGCGCGGAGTGTGTAATATTACCGTTTGTCAGTAAGGGAACTTTTTTTGGTTGAGCAGTGAACTTTGTAAGTCATACCCTTACAAAGTGTGGGTGAATTTAATTTTCACGCAATTCGATGACTTATAAAAAAGGATGCGATCAATGAAACAAACCAAACTATTCCAAGCTTTAGCGTTTTCTGCTGTTTTTGCGATGAGCGCAGTTCACGCTGCTGATGACAAGGCTGCTGCACCTGTAAAGCCTGAGCCGTATGCACTGGGCAAAACCATCACTAAAGCTGTTCAAGCTAGCGTAACGCCTGCGCAATCAATCGAAATTCTGAAAGCGGGTAACGAGCGCTTTGTGAGTGGTAAGTCATATCAATACGATTACAAAGCACAAGTAAAACAAACTGGTTTGGGTCAGTATCCATTGGCAAGTATCGTGGCGTGCATTGACTCACGTTCGGCACCAGAGCAAGTTTTCAACACTGGCGTGGGCGAAATTTTTGATGCCCGCGTAGCGGGTAACACGGTAAACGAAGATATCTTGGGCAGCTTGGAATTCGCGGCTAAAGTAGCCGGCTCACGCTCTATCGTTGTATTGGGCCATACGTCTTGCGGTGCGATCAAAGGCGCGTGTGATAACGTGAAAATGGGCAACTTGACTGGTTTGCTGGAAAAATTCATGCCAGCTGTGAATGCCACTAAAACCGACGGCGAACGCAACTCGAAAAACTATAAGTTTGTTCACGATGTAACGGTTGAAAACGTGAAATTCACGGTTGAAAAAATCCGTAAGATGAGCCCAGTGTTGAAAGAAATGGAAGACAAAGGTCAAATCAAAATTGTTGGCGCAATGTTGGATGTATCGACCGGTAAAGTGGATTGGTTGAAGTAATTGGCCTGCCGCTAACAAAAAACCCAGCATCACGCTGGGTTTTTTGTTAGTGGGGTATTTAAACGGGGGCTTTTTGTGGTCGTTGAATTTCATCGCCTAGTGCCGCTTCTGCCAAAGCAAGTGGAGACCAAGCTTCCTCACTCTCATTGATCGGCATGAATGATGATTTCTCAGGCGTGCTTATTTGCATAATGCCGCATATTCTCCATTGCTCCTCTATCCAACGCAGTTGGTAGCCTGTGTAATGAATCCAATAATGCTGATCTTCGCGTGCAACATGCCAGCGTAGCTCAACTGTGGCATGGTCGCTGCCGACAAAAACCTGATCCACAATCTCATAGTGGGCACTACGAAAGCCTTGCTGGTAATACCAGTCAAACAAGGTTTTGGTGGTTTGATAGAGCGGGTCGAATTCACTCCAATGGGTGATATCACCATTCACATTAGTCATAAATGGCATGCTAAATGTCGATGTCACGGCATCGACATTCAAAGATGAATATGCGAGCGAAAATTGTTCGAAAAATTCCGTGAGGGCTGCTTGACGATCCATTGCGATTATCCCTGCGCATCAAGTTATTCTGATTTGATTTTTATTGTAGGGTAGTTGCTAATTTTGGCTAGTAATATTAACAAACAATGAAATTATGTTGCAGAATTTTCCAATGGTTTGTGTTGGTGTGGCGTAATTTTAAATCCAAGATGGAAGAAGGGAAGGCGGTTAGAATGCTATTCTTGAATACTCCTATCTTGCTAGCAGACTAATGAAAATCGTCGTTGTGTTTCCCACTCGCACCGAGGCCCAATTTTTTAACCGCGAGGATGTCGAGATTGAGTTTTGCGGTGTTGGCTTAAGCTCAAGTGCGTATCAAACGAGTAAAATTATTGCTCGTCACCAGGCTGATTTACTCATTATGGCCGGTATTGCGGGCGTTTATCCAAGCTCTCAATTTCAAGTGGGGGATGTGGTGTTAGTCCGTAGTGAGCGTGAGGCTGACTTAGGCTTTTTCACTCCACAAGGATTTACACATTTGGCGGATTTAGATCTGGCAATGGATTTAAATGTAACGCGCTCTTGGGATTGTCCCTACCTGCGCGAACACTTGCCATTGCCGCATGCGCATAGCAATTCTTTGAATGTGGCGATGGCGCCATTTGCATCGGAGCAGGGTATCGATATTGAAAATATGGAAGGCGCAGCGTTTTTTCAGGTTTGTTTGGCCGAGCAGCAACGATTCTTACAAGTGCGTGCCATTTCTAATACAGTTCAGGTTAGTGATGAAGAATGGGATTTTGAGGGCTCAATTCGAGCACTAACTGTTGAGTTACATCGACTAATTGATCATGTCCTGCAACACGCCATCTGACAAGATCTGCCAACAATGCGGGGCAGCTTTTAGCTGTATGGCCTTGGTCGAGAATGAGATCTGCTGGTGTATGCATCTGCCTGCGGTATTGGCGGTGCCGGATCAAAATCAATTCAGCGATTGTTTGTGTCCGCGTTGTTTGGCTCAACGTGTTCAACACCAGTTGAGCAAAACTAATCAAAGCATTTGAAGTGCTCGTAATTAACGCGCATCAACACATATTTGCGCTGATTTAATTGCAGGCTATATGTGTCAGATTCTAATCCTTCTGCACGAAATAAATCTCCACCGCTATGGAGTAAGGTTGAGCCATTAGAGAGGCGAATTTTCTTACTCTTGAGCCCATCACAGTCCGCGTAGCTAACAGAGCTAGCAAGAATGATGAGGGCAAGCAAGGTGGGTTTAGCAATTCTTGAGATCATAAAACAGATGGCTTCCTACGCGCTTAACTCGAGTCACTCCAGGTGATTTGGTCCATTTAGGTTTTACATGCGTGGCATGGTAGAGCAGCGCTTTGCTGGGTTTTGCACCGTCAGCAATATATTGATCGACGATTGATTTCACTTGATGGAGTGCTTTTGCATCCATGCGCGCCGCGTTCGTCAGATTGCGTGCTGAACCTTTCTGATGTGTCCAAGAAAATTGTTTACGCTGATATACCACAGCTTGCACCGAATCGGGATAGCAGCTTGAAGCGACTCGGGCCATGGTGACGCCAAGAACTGCTTTGATGCCATGCGTGCTTTCACCCCTGGCCTCGTTAAAGGCATTCAGAATCAATATGTTGCGTTCGCTGTCACTCAGGCGAGTCTCTAATTTGGCCTTTTTTTTCGAAACTTTGCTCTTTTGTGACACATTTTGATATTCGCCAGCTATTTTACTGGCCAAAACCGGTTTAGAGCGAAGGCTAGTTTCTGCTGCAGGAATGATTTCACTCGCGGAAAATAGGGCCAAGCATCCAATGTATATTTGCTTCCAAGTCGACATAAGCTATTCAATGCATTTACCGCTCTGCAGTGTTCAAATCCGCTGAGGGCTAAGTTCATTAAAAGTGAATTGAAAACGCAAATTATCGTGGACGTACACTCAAGATGCTTGGACGTATTTCTCAATACCTTGAAGTAAAATTACCAATTTAAACAGAGGCATTTCCAATCTAGAGCCAACTGCGGCTTACATGGCGCCATTCTTGCGAGTGGAGTTCTACTAGTTCACACCATGCATGCGTTGTTGCAGTAGTTTGGTACTCAGCAATAGCAGTGCGCCAGCCACAAAAGACATTATTACGAACAACATAAAGAAATCGTTCAATGTTGCGATTGGCCAGCCTAGGAAATTTGGTGTTGGCTTTCCAGTCTCGGGGTAGAAGCCTGCCAGAATTCCGGCAAACCAATTGGCGGCGGCGGTGGATAAAAACCAAACCCCCATCAGCAAAGAGGCAAATTTTGCTGGCGATAGTTTATTGACCAATGATAAGCCGATCGGCGACAGGCACAGCTCGCCCATCGAATGCAGCCAGTACATAGCGATCAGCCACATCATGGATAATTTAATACCCGGAGCAACTTGTTTGACCCCTAGTGCAATAATCAAAAAACCCGCAGAAAGTAACAATAGACCAAGCCCCATCTTGGTAGGTGAAGCGGGTTCTAGGTCTTTTTTGGCTAGCTTCACCCAAAATTGCGCAAAAATCGGTGCAAAAACTAAGACAAAAATTGGGTTGAGTGCTTGAAACCATGAGGTTGGAACGGTCCAGCCAAATAGTTCGCGATCTAGGTTTTCATTTGCAAAAAAAGTGAGTGAAACCCCTGCCTGTTCAAAGGCAGCCCAAAAGAATATTACAAAAAATGAGATCACACCGATGACCAGCATCCGATCATAGTCAACTCGAGTGAGAGGGGCATTACGGCGCTGAGTTTGAGCTTTCGTTCTTGCCTCTGGTGCCATCCCAATCTGGTTGCCCAATGGATCGACCAAGTATTTTTTCTGGAAATAGCCAAACACCAGCATCGCAATCAGCATCCCCGTACCTGCGGTGAAGAAACCCCAGCGAAAGTCGGCTGGGTCTCCTGTGTCACCTAACGTGCCACAGATGAGCGGAGCAAAGAAGGAGCCGAGGTTAATGCCCATATAAAAAATCGTGTAGGCGGCATCTTTACGTTTATCCTGCGGGGCATACAACTGACCAACGAGCGTAGAGATATTGGGTTTAAATAAGCCATTTCCTAGAATAATCAGCCCTAAGCCTAGATAGAAAAAGGGAATAGCAATATCCAGTTGTGTATAAAACGACCCTGAAGCAAAGAGGCAATATTGCCCAGCGGCCATAAGTCCGCCGCCGACCATAATTGAGCGACGATTACCCCAGAAGCGATCGGCGATATAGCCGCCAATTAATGGCGTTAGAAAGACTAGCCCAGTGTATTGTCCATACAGCGCAGCGGTGAATTGTTTGTCGAATGACAGCGCTGACAACATAAAGAGGGCAAGTAATGCACGATTACCATAATACGAGAAACGCTCCCACATTTCTGTGGCAAACAATAGATACAATCCACCTGGATGTGACGTTTGCATACCCCTCCCTGACGCAATGCTAAAACAATCTATTTGTCATTTTTAAGAATCGGGTAAATTGTAACGGCAGGATGCGACTTGTGGCGTGAAATGTAATGTAAATTTGCGCAGAAGCTAGAAAAAACAAATAAACGGCTTATACAAATGCTAAGAGCGCCCTTGGCGCTCTTGTTATAGGCTGTTGGTTGCTCTTAATGATGAACAAGAGGACTGATTTCTTTCGGTCTTGCCTGCATTACCGCATGATGAACTGCATCATCTTGTAGACCGCGCCAGAATAAATGAGCGCCTAGTGCATGGCTATGATCGCTGACTTGTTGCCAAGCTTGAATCGCATCGTCGGCGTTTTCAAACATGACAATCGATTTGTGCGCCTCAATGGCCTGCGCCAAGGTCATCATGCCAATGTCGTTCAGGTAATTCACCAAGGTGGTTCTAGATTTTGTGGTGCGCTCGTCTGCGGCATCGTAAATCAGGACCAAGATGGCATCGTTCATTTGCTCGGATGCAAGTCGAACAAAATCAATGCGGGATGAAACTGTAATACGGCCTTTGGTTCTGCTATTGCCCATGATGCCCTCCATGCTGTGAGCGCGAAGTTCATACGCTTCGCTCTACTTTTGGTTTAGCAGTTGGCGCGACAAAGCCCAAATTTTTTCCGGTAAAACGACATGTTTTTCTTTGCTGCGCGGATTTAATTAGAGCTTAACAAGGAATCGCTATTGGAAGCGGCGATTACTCGTTATGCTATGGGTAAGAAAAGCTTTCGCGGAGCTGATTAAATATGGGTGTTTTGACGAGTTCAGTTTTCATCGGGGTGCTGATTCTGATCAGTGCGTTTTTCTCCATTTCCGAGATCTCTCTGGCGGCAAGTCGTAAATTGAAATTAGCGCAAATGCGTGATGAGGGGGATGAGCGAGCTGGCTTAGTCCTTGAGCTATTAGCTCAACCGGGGCATTTTTTTACTGCCGTGCAGATTGGTGTGAATGCAGTGGCTATTTTGGCCGGTGTTGTCGGGGAAAGCGTGTATTCACAGGCCTTCACTGGGCTATTTAGCTATGTTTTTTCACCTGAAACAGCGCTCACCTTGGGTTCGGCGGCGGCATTTTTGCTGGTTACAGGGGCATTTATTTTAATGGCGGATTTAATACCAAAACGGATCGGCATGGTGCTCTCTGAACCTGTTGCAGTGCGGATTGTGCGGCCGATTCTGTTATGCGTGAAATTACTCCGGCCCTTTATCTGGTTTTTTAATGGTTTGGCGAATCAAGTGATGAAGCTGTTTGGCCTACCCGAAGTTCGAGTTAATGACATCACCACCGACGATATTTTGGCGCTGGCCAATGCAGGCGCTTTAAGTGGCGTGGTGGCCAAACAAGAGCAGCAATTAATTGAAAACGTGTTCGAGCTGGAGGAAAGAACCGCGCCGTCCAGCATGACGGTGCGCGAGAGTATTATTTGGATCGATCGCCTTGAGTCTGAAGAGAGCATCAAAACCAAGATCCTCGCTAATCCACACGCCAAATTTCCGGTCTGCACTGGTCATATCGATCAGGTGATTGGTTATGTTGATTCGCAAGATATTTTGAATCATGTTTTGCGCGGTGAGAGTATTTCACTGCGTGGTGATGGTTTATTGCGTAATGCGTTAATCTTGCCCGAAACCTTATCTCTGGCCGAAATATTGGGGCAATTTAAAGCGGCGCGTGAAGATTTTGCCTTGATTATTAATGAATATGCTTTGGTCGTTGGTCTGATCACGATGAACGACATTACCGGCGCCTTGGTGGGCAATCAGGGACTGGCCTTGGAAGAAGAGCAGATTGTACAGCGTGATGCCAACTCATGGCTGGTGGATGGTATGACGGCGATTGGTGATTTGGAGCGTGTGTTTGGGATTGAATCTTTTCCCGATGACGATCAATACGAAACCATCGCGGGCTTTATGATGTATATGCTGCGCAAAGTGCCCAAACGGACTGATTTTGTTGTGCATGCGGGCTTTAAATTTGAGGTGGTCGATATTGATCACTATAAAATTGACCAATTGTTGGTGACCCGCTGCTTGGCTGATGGTGTTTCGCCTAACTAAATTAGTCTGGATATACGCCAGATGTGTATTGGTGCGCAGACTTTAATGGTATTTATTTTGCATAATATACCCCGCGACTTTTCGATGTAATCAAGCCGATTGTGGATAATCATGTCTCTCGCTCGTAATGAACTGGCTATGCTGATCACGCTGATGTTGGTGATGTTTATCACTATTTGTGATTTCATGATCATGATGCCACTGGCCTCTTATTTGATGTCTGAAATGCACATCAACACCGCCCAGTTTAGTCTACTGGTCTCTGCCTATTCCTTGGCGGCGGGCGCCTCCTCGTTATTGGCGTCTTCGATCGCCGATCGCTTCGATCGTCGCCATTCGCTGTTATTTTGTTTCGCTGGTTTAACACTCGCTACCTTAGCGTGTGGTTTGGCTGGGAGCTATGTGAGCTTGTTACTCGCACGGGTTTTGGCGGGCATTTTTGGCGGAGTGATTGGCTCGATTTGTCTCGCGATTGTCGGCGATATTATTCCGCCCGAGCGCCGTGGCCAGGCTATGAGCTGGGTGATGCTGGGGTTTTCGCTGTCTGCGGTAGCAGGAGTACCAATTGGCTTGTGGATCGCGGCCCATTATGGTTGGCGAGTGCCGTTTATTGCTTTAAGTCTTATTTGTGTCGCTATCGCGATTGCCATCGTGTTGTGGGTGCCAGCAGTACGGGCGCATTTAGCCTCTTTGAATCGGCACGCTACGTTCGTTGAGAGTTATCGCGAATTATTATCAGAACAGAATCATTGGTGGGCGGTGGGGCTTACTGCGATGCTGATGGTTTCTGGGTTTTTGGTGATTCCCTTTATTGCCCCGACAATGGTGGCCAATGTGGGTATTTCGCCGCATGACCTGATGTATGTCTATTTGGTGGGTGGGGCGGCTACGATTGTGAGTCGGCCGATCATTGGGTGCTTGAGCGATCGCTACCCCAAGGTGAAAGTTGTTAGTGGTCTAATTTTATTGAGTTTTATTCCGATTGTGTTAGTCACGCAAAGCTTGCCTTTGGCTTTGCCATGGCATTTGTTGTTCTCGATTTTGTTTTTTGTCTTTGTGAGTGGGCGCTTTATTCCGGCGACGGCCATGGTCACTGCGGCAAGCTATCCGCATTTACGTGGGCGATTGATGGCGTTTAATTCCGCGATACAAAATTTTGCTTCAGGCGCGGCCTCATTGGCAGCAGGACTAATTCTGACGCAAGGAGCTGACGGTCGTTTGGCTAATTATGCTTGGGTAGGGTTGCTGAGCTGTTTCGCAGGTTTACTGGCGATTGTCGTGGCGAAAAAAATTCAAGCGATCTCTTAAGCGCTAGTTGGTGATGTGTCATGAGTGTCACCCTCGGCACTGTGGTGACGTGATTTAAACGCATTTTTCATGATGTACATATTGGCATCGGCTGCACGTAATAAGGCTTCAGGGGTCATGGCTTGTCCGGGGATGGTTGAGGCGCAGCCGATGCTGAGTGAAATGCATTCCTCTCGCTTTAACATTTCTTCATAAAGCCGGCGCATAAAGATTTCCTCGGCCTGTTCACGACTGCAGTTGGGTAGCAAGACGCAGAATTCGTCACCCCCATAGCGAAAGCAGGTGTCTTCTTCGCGGGAAACTTGCTCAATGGCATCGGCAACAAAGCGTAAGATTTCATCGCCACGCTGATGGCCGTGTGTGTCATTAATGAGTTTGAAATCATTGATGTCGATGTACGCTAGCGCAAGTGGTTCGTGTCGACGATCAGCTTGTCGCAGCGCTTTGGTGAGCGTTTCCGAGAGTTGACGCACATTTAATAAGCCAGTGAGGGGGTCGGTACGAGATACCTCTTCAAGCTGTTTGGTGCGTTCCCGTACCTTTTCTTCGAGAGCACGAGCATATTGCTCTGATTTGTTTTTGGATGACTCAATTTCAGAGACCAAGCTGCGAATATAGGTTTCAAATACCAGCGCAATGTCGAACATCATCAGTTTTTCTAGGGCTTGTAGGGTTTGTTTGCGCCGCATATCGTCTTGAATTGAATCACTGATAAGTTGCGTGAGTAACTCTTTTAGCGTGTGTATTGCCGCGAGATAGAGTTTAGGTTCAACGCCAATCCGTTTGTGGACAAGCCCAATTCGTAGCCGATTATTAACATACTCAAGGTCGTAAACCCCGCTAAATAAATCAAGCACGTAGCGGCGTTGTGCCGAGCGAAGTCGATTCAGTGTGTCTGCATCACCGATCAACAGAGCGATCTCAGAAACACTGGTTTGTGACTCGTAAAATTGATTAACGACGTGATCAATTTGCAATTCGACCGTGCTGTGAAACTGCACCAAGATTTCGATATCAGCTCGATTGAGGCCAAATAATGTTTTTCGATGATCAATATCGAAATCAGAGATCCTCATTTGCTCGAGTAAAGTTTGGTCAGTTTGTTTCATTGCTCACGAGTTGATACGAGGAATTAGTGGTTCCTTATTTATATTCAAAGAAATGCACGAAAACAATTTTAGTTTTAGCTGCTTAAACGAAAGTTTTAGTAAGAAAGGGTGCTCTTGGGTGTATTCGCATCTGGACCAATGATTAATTGATCTTTAGCGCTATACGCTGGGTATGTATCTGCGGCTAATTAGCTAAGCCAATTTTGTGGCGCGCAATGTGATGCAGTTTGATGAACTAGTTGATATACCCGCTTAAGTTCGCGCTGCGACCAATCAAAAGCGCCCAGCGAATCTCCTCGGCTGATGGGGTCAAGCCGCGGTCTGTGGGCTACTGGTAAACCATGTTAAGCCCGCTGCATCCAATTGTGCGCAGAGGTACTGCATCGCCGCTTGCGCGGCATCTGGTTCGCCGCTAGTGCTAAATTCAATATGCGGTGTGGCGTATCTGGCGTTGCCAAAGCTGGGCAGGCTGCTAAAGCCAACTGTTGGATGAGCCGCCACCAAGTCCTGCATTAGCCCAACCAATTCACCTTCGCGCGCGTCGGGAACAATAATGCTGCAGACGTGCTGTGCTTGGCCGTCGGTGAAATGGGTTTGCAAGACCCATTCCATCATTGGCCACGCCATATTGGGAAAGCCTGGCAGCAGTGCATGCTGGCGAAAAAATGCGCCCGCCACTTGGTTGATCGGGTTGGGAATTAAGCTACTTCCTGCGGCAAAATCGGCCATCTGAATGCGATGCGGAAAAGCTTGCTCGCCGTATTTTTCCTCTATCAAAGTCGCGGCATCGGGGTGGCGCTGTAGTTCAACACCAGCCGCCTCGGCTAAAGCAAGCCGAGTATGGTCGTCCGGCGTGGCACCAATGCCGCCAAATGAAATGACATTGCTGTTGCTACTCAGCGTGTCGCGAAAGGCCTTCACCAATACGGCTGGTTCATCGGGTAAATAGCACACCCCCGTCAGTTGATGGCCATGCTGTTGCAATGTTTTGAGCGCCACGGCGAAGTGCTGGTCTTGTCGCCGCCCGCTCAGGATTTCGTCACCAATGATAAACACCTGAAATTGCGCCATTTTGTCTCATCCCATTGCCTAAATGCGAATGGGCATTGTGACACTTCTCGCCATGCCTTGCTATGAATTAACCATTAACTTGATTCGCCCGTGTTGGTTCAAAATCGGCGTAAAATGCCGCCATCGGCTTTAGATTACTTTTACAGGCAAAACGGGATGACTACGCGCATTTTATTGATTCAGCTACAACCGCACTTAGTGCCCACGATGGATGAAGCCAAGGCACGTGCGGCACTGCAAGCCTTTGCCGATCAGCCTTTGGTGATTGCCCATCGCGTCACCGAAGGTGAGGAAAATGGCGCGTATATTAATTTTGAATATAAAACCAACGATCTGCCGGCTTTATGGCATGAGTGCCAAGAGCGGATTTACCAAAACTCATTGCTCGCATTCCAATTGCAACGCGCCACAATGACTATCGCGCAAGGCGATGATGGTTGGGAAGATTGCTTTGTGCTGCATCACTTTGACCCTGCAACCGAGGTCGACGAGATCGATTGAGTGGGTGAGTTGGGCTGGTAATTATTTTTGTGCAAATGTATTTGATGTGGGCAAAGCATGACAAACAAAGCGCTATCGGCACTCGAACTCGATGTTGAAGTCTTAAAGCAATTTCGCGTGGTGTTTAAATCGGTTCGCAAGCACTTTCAAGCGATCGAGGACGAGTTAGAGATCAGTGGCGCGCAACTTTGGGCATTGCATGAGGTTGTTAGTTCGCCAGGCATTACCGTATCTGGCTTGGCAAAAGCGATGGCCCTACATCAATCAACCACCAGTAATCTGGTCGAAAAACTGGTCTCCTTGTCGTTAATCGAGCGCAAAAAATCATTGGAAGACGCGCGCTCAATCCGTTTGTATCCCACCACTAGTGGCCTTGCCAAACTCGATGGGGCTCCGGGTCCGGTTAAGGGCTTGTTGCCCGATGCACTTGCCCGCTTGCCGTATGCAACGCTGCGTGATTTACACCAAAACCTTGCCTTATTGCTGGAAAATATGAGCTCGCTGGAATTGGATGCGGGCGAAAAAACGCCGCTGTCTGATAGCTAGACGGTGCGCCGTGTTGTTGCAAAATTGCACAAATAAACATTTGTACAAATGTTTTTGTGGGCTAGGGTTGCTAATGACGGCATCATTGAGGGCACGCAGTGTCTCATTATGAGCTGCTTTGTGGCTTGGCTCTGATATTGGAGCTTTACTTATCCAAGCTCCTCATGGTTTTCATCATGTGGCCAGCGTCGACGTCGATTGCGCTTGCTCAGACCTGATTTGAGTCGTTGAGGTAGACCAAATTGCGCTTATCGCATGAAATTACTAACGACGATTGTTCATTCATCTATCCACAATATTGACCGCCGAATACTAAACCGGCGTTCGGTCCGTGCCGTGATTATGCAAGGCGGACAAATCTTATTGATGTATTCGGCAAGGCATAATGATTACAGTTTGCCAGGGGGAACCGTCGAGCGTGGTGAGGATTTAATCGCGGCGCTCAGGCGAGAGTTGCTGGAAGAAACTGGTGCTTATGAGGTCCATGTCGAGCAATACCTCGGTTATGTTGATGAGTATCGACCTAGCCCACGTGCAAAATTTGATGTGATGTTTTTGCGCTCTTATTGTTACCAGTGTCATATCAAAGCGGATTTAAGCGCTGCACAGCTAAATCCACGCGAGATCGCAAATGGCTTGCAAGCAGTTTGGATCGATCTTGCGCAAGCGATTGCGCACAATGAAAAAATGATTATAAGTTCGAGCGACAAGCTCGGTATTTCTATCCAAAGGGAGACGTGGTTGCTGAAATATATACAGGCAACGATTTAACTCAAAAGGTGAATGTATGATGAGAGTTGGCTTAGTTGGTTTTGGGCGTGCGGGGCGTGCCGTTGCATCAATTTTGAACGCGGATCCAAGGCTAGATTTGAAATGGGTTGCGCACCGTAACCATCACCAACGCCAATTTGCCGAGGCGTTCCCTGTGTTGAATATTCGCTCGGCACAAGATTATGAAATCCTCTTTCAAAATCATCCCGTTGATTACATCGTCGATTTCTCTAGTCCAGATAGCATGCTCGACTATGGCACCATTGCCGCAGCGCTTGGTATCAATATTCTATCTGCCAATTCAAATCATACCGAAGAGCAACTCGACTTTGCCCGGCAATTGGCCGATAAAATCGTGGTGATGTGCAGCCCAAACATCACGGTGGGAATTAATTTTTTGATGATTGTGGCCAAAGCTTTGCATCAAATTGCTCCTAATGTGGATATCGCTGTGTTGGAAGAGCATTTCAAAGAAAAGCCCGATGTCTCGGGGACCGCTAAGCGGCTGGCGCATGAGCTCAATGTCAGTGACGTCACTTCATTGCGCTTGGGCGGCGTGGTCGGTCATCATCAAGTGGTGTTTGGCTTTCCATATCAAACGGTACGATTTATTCATGATTCAATCAGTCGGGAAGCTTTTGGCACTGGCGCAGCCTATGCTTTAACGCTGATGGAAAAACAAACTCCGGGCTTTTATCGCTTCGATGAGCTAATGCGTAAAGAAATTGCCCATCTAATGCAGGCTGCATAACTCATGCTCAGCGCAACACTCCACCTCAGGGGTGACAAGTTTCTCCATTAACGATGGCCCTAAAAGGCTAATGGCAAATGATTCGGCTACACGAAATAAGCGCCAAGTTGCTCGATATTCCGCAAAAAACCAAAACCACCTTGCTGTTCTGGTTGGGCGCTGCACTAGTGGGCATTGCTGCCGTTACTTTGGCTGCGGCGGCCGATTGGGCGGCAAATGGGTTTCATTGGATACAACGGCGCTGGTGGTGGGCGCCCTTGCTATTGGTGCCTGCGGGTGGCGTATTGATCACTTGGATCATGCATCGCTGCGGCCCGGGCGCGAATGGCAGTGGAATTCCGCAAGCGAAAGCGGCGCTGCAGGCGTCAAATCATCCTTTGGTCACACGGCATTTACTGTCTTTACGCATTGCCGCGATGAAGGCGCTGGGCATTATTTTGGGCTTGTTTAGCGGCTTTGTACTGGGACGAGAGGGGCCTACCGTTCAAATTGGCGCCAGTATTATGTATTCGCTGCGCCAACTGTTGCCGCACGATAGCGCCGAAATGCGCCGACAGCTCATTCTCGTCGGTGGCGCGGCGGGTATTGCCGCGGCCTTTAATACGCCCTTGGCGGGAATCGTGTTTGCCTTTGAAGAAATGGCGCGCTCGGTTGAGGAGAAAACGTCGGGCAAATTACTCGGCGCGGTAATCTTGGCCGGTTTAGTGTCCTTAGCGATTGAGGGTGACTACATCTATTTCGGTCGTATCCATGCTCCGGCGTTTGTGTTTGCTAGCAGCGAGCTGATTCCCGTTGTATTGATTAGTGTGTTATGCGGCTTAATGGGCGGTGCTTTTGCTTGGCTGTGTCTCAATATCAAGGTGTGGCTGCCTATCCCAGTGCAAATCTGGCAAAAGAAACGCCCGTACGCTTTTGTTGCCGCGTGCGGGTTTTTTATTGCTGTCTTGGGCATGATAGCGCCGATTCATGGCAGCGGCGCCGAAGTCACGCGGGCCGCCATTGAAAATCATCAATCGTTGCCGTGGTATTTTCTGCCGCTGAAATTGCTTGGCTTATTAGCTACATTTTTAACTGGCCTACCCGGCGGGATTTTTGCGCCATCGCTGGCGATGGGCGCAGGCGTTGGCAGCTGGTTTGCGCCATTTTTTGCCGCCAATGTCACGGTGAAATTGATGGCGATCGGTATGGCGGCGATGCTGGCCGCGGTGACCCGCGCGCCGATTACGGCCGCGATTATTCTGATGGAAATGACCGATGGCCATTCGATGGTGATTTCAATTATGGTCGCCACGATGATCGCCTCGACGGTGGCGCGGCGCTTTAATGCCAATCTGTACCATGAGTTGGCTGAGCGTGCTTTGGCGCAGTTAAAACTTGGGGAAGTGGACGATGCGCCCGCCAAGCGGGCGAAGGATCATGACGTAGCTTGAAAAAACGCGAACTGCCTGCATCTAGCCATTTTCACGCATAACGCGTCATTTTGGAGTTTTCCCATGGTTCAAGCCACTGCCAGCCACTTGCTCGTAAGTACCGAAGCACAATGCAATGCCCTGAAAGAGCAAATCCTTGCTGGTGCTGATTTTGCTGCGGTTGCCGCAGAACATTCTAGCTGCCCATCTGCTGCACAAGGTGGCGCTTTGGGTTCATTCGGCCCAGGCATGATGGTGCCAGAATTTGATAAAGTCGTTTTCAGCGCGCCATTGAATGAAGTGCAAGGCCCAGTGAAAACGCAATTTGGCTACCATTTGCTGGTCGTAACTAGCCGCGGCTAATTGATCGCTGCAAATTGCCGATCCATGGGGTATTTCATTCTGGGCTTGTTTGAATCTAGCCTAAAAAGAAATACCCTTTTTATTTGAGTAGGCCGTATAGCCGCAAATTCGCTTTGGCAATCTCTAACCTAAGTGGCAAAGCCTTCGCATCGGGCGCATCCATATTCAGCGCAAAGCTATAGACCTTCCCGCCTTGCTCAACCCAGCCTACAAACCACCCAATTGAAGGTTGTTTGCTGCCGCTCCAACCCGTTTTGCCGTACAGCACCCAATCTTTACCACGCTCAAGTTCGCTAATGTCACGCACTGCTGCCTGCTGCACGGCTGGATAAGGTAACTGACCTTGCGCCAAGCGGGCTAAAAATTGGCTTTGCTCAATTGCGCTGATTTTTAGTGTGTCGTTAATCCAAAATTCGTCGACCTGCGTGCCGATTTCGGTGTTGCCATAATTTAAGCGGCTAATATGGCGCTGCATTTGGCCGAGGCCCACTTTGCGCGCTAGCTGTTGATAGGCGGGCAGATTAGATATTTTAATCGCCTCGCGCAGCCCCATATCGTGTTCCCAACTTTTTAGATATTTCGGCTGGCCGTCGTGGCGATAAAACACCTCGTCGACACTGCTGACCGCGCCGCTGGCTAGGCCAATCAAGCTATTGGGGATTTTAAAGGTGGATGCCGGTGAAAAACGTTGCGCCGCGCGCTCTGGATTATGAGCGACCCAGCGTTGTTGGCTTAGGTCGTACAGCACAAAAGTGCCGGTATGCTCGCCAAATGCCTTGGCCATCGCGGGGGAGGTTTCTAGCTCAACGGCATGAGCCGTGGTGGCCAGAAAACAAAATAATAGCGTGATCAATCGCAGCATCGCTCGTTCGCCAGCAAATCAAAACGCCATTTTGCCTGAGCTAGCCGCTAGAGCTGCCGGTAATAATGCCGCCTCGTTTACAGCCAGCCGCTGCACCATTGGGTTTCATCGGCCAGCTCGCTCCAATGCAAAGTGAAATGGCGTTTGCTGAGCACCGCTTCGAGCGTAACTTGCTCGACTTTTTGCGCATCGTCGGCGTTGTACGTGACCTTTACGACGATAAAGTGCTTTTCCCGCTGCCGCGGCTCGACGGCCGTCCATTTGGTATTGGCGAGTTTTTT
Organism: Chitinibacter sp. SCUT-21; assembly: GCA_041874755.1. Lineage (NCBI taxonomy): Bacteria > Pseudomonadati > Pseudomonadota > Betaproteobacteria > Neisseriales > Chitinibacteraceae > Chitinibacter > Chitinibacter sp. SCUT-21. The sequence continues at coordinate 1,747,612 of CP102611.1, read as the reverse complement.
CGGGTGCCAGCTGCGGTGAGGATGGGTCATCACAAGATCTCTATCTTAGCCATCGACGGGTAAGTCGGGGGTTGCCAAGGTTTTTTGGTACAGGGCTAAATCAAGCCAGCGCCCGAATTTAAATCCCACTTGAGGGAGTATGCCGTTGCAGCTAAATCCCAGCTTCTTGTGTAATGCAATACTGCCATGGTTATTGGTGTCGATTGCGCCAATCATCGTATGTCGGCCATCTTGCTCGGCCGTGAGGATGAGTTGGCTGAGCAGTTGCTCGCCTAGGCCTTGACCGCGACAATCTGCCGCGACATAAATCGCATGCTCAACCGTATATTTAAATGCAGGGAAAGCACGAAATGGGCCGTAACTGGCAAACCCCATCAATACACCCTGATCATTTTCGATGCCCAAAATAGGGTATTGTCCAGCATGTTTGTTAGCAAACCAATTGGCCATATCCGTCATGCTACGTTCTTGGTACTCGTATAGCGCGGTTGAGGTACGAATGGCATCATTGAACATGGCCAGCATCGCTGCGGCGTGCTGCTCATAATTACATTGGATCAATGGCATAAAGGTTTAGTTACCATCAGACGAATTATTTTTTATGTCCGCTTACAACCCGCGACCATAAATTAGAGCGCTCGGTTGCATTTTCCACCGGCTCCAGCCAGATGAGTTTGCGGTGATCGACATTGTGCTGCGATTCTTGGCGGGTGTTATTCAAGCCTTGCTTGTTGATTAATTGCTGGCTCATTTCTTTGTTGAGCGTGAAATTAATCCATTGATGCGCGAGCTCCATATTTTTGGCTCCTGCCAGAATCGCCCAACAGTCGAGCCAAGCTAGCGCGCCTTCCTTTGGGATGATGTAGGCAATATCCGCGCCAGCTTTTCGTAAGGACATCACTTGTTGATGGCCAAAATTAGCGTGAATTAAAGCGATCTGATTATTGGTGAATAAGCGAGTCGCTTCCTCTGGCGTATTGTAGAACTTAAATACATTTTGCCGCAGATCGACTAGTTTTTTCGTGCTATTGGCGATTTGTTTGTCGCTGAGCTGAAACGGATTTGAGTAGCCCAGTTGCATCGCGGCCAAGCTAAAGTTGTGCGCGCTGCCATTGAATATCAGGACTTGATCCCGATAGGTGGGATTCCATAATTCGCTAATCGATTGTGGCGGAGATTTCACTAGCTTGCGGTTATAAATTAGGCCCATTTCTGAGTAGGTGTAGGGCACCGCATATTGCTGCTTATTACGCGATAAGCTGGCAATTTGCCGAAAGCGCGGCAGTTGATATTTAAGATTAGGAATCTGCTTGGGATTGATGGCCTGCACTAAACCTTGGTCGATAAAGGTTTGTAAAATTGCAGTGTTCAGCGCGATCACATCGTAATTTTGGCCTTTATTTTTGCTGGCTTTCAGCCACAGCTCGTCATCGCCGCCCACAATGGTGATTTCAAGCTTCGCATCATACTTTGCTTCAAATTGGCGTACTTGTTCGGGCTCGGCATAGCCAGGCCATGATAGAACCCGCAAAACCTGGGCGGCATTTGCGCTCAAAGCCAGCAGGCTTAGGCAGATAAAACTCAATAGGCTGTGCAATCGCACGCTCGTCCCTTTTGTTCGCTGCGCAGGGCGCTTACAGCGAGAATGACATTGTTCTAATATAGCGCTTAAATTTCAAACGCTTAAATCTCTCCTGAAGCTGCGCATTCTCCGGCTTTTTGCGTTTGATTGCAAAAAAACAGCACGGCGCTCGAGCAAGAATTACAATGGCGTCCTTGCGGTGAACTGTTTGTTGTTAAAGGCTGAAAAATGAAAAAAACCTCTTTAGATCGTATTTTACAAAGTCAGGGATTTGGCTCGCGCAAAGGCTGTCGCGATCTGATTGAAGAGGGCGAGGTGAAAGTCAATGGCGAGCTGGTGACCAAATGGAAAACCGAGTTCGACCCCGAAGGTTTGCAGTTCACGGTGTTTGACGAAGAGTGGCAATACCGCGAAAAAGTGTATTTGGTACTGAATAAACCCAGCGGTTACGAGTGCTCGCGCAAGCCCACGCATCACCCTGCGGTGCTGACCTTGCTGCCAGAAAATATGGAATGGCGCGATGTGCAGCCGGTGGGGCGTCTCGATCACGATACGACGGGTATGTTGCTGCTGTCGGACGACGGCGCGTTTATTCATGCGCAAAGCTCACCGAAGCGTCATCAACCAAAAACATATGTAGCGACGACGGCTGAGCCAGTCACCGACAAGCTGGTGGCCGAACTATTGGCCGGCGTGCAACTCATCGACGAGGACGCGCCAATTGCAGCGGTGTCGGCGATTAAACGCGGCGACAATCAAATCGAAATCGTGCTCGAACAGGGTAAATACCACCAAGTGAAACGCATGCTCGCTGCCGCCGGCAATCATTGCGCCGCTTTAACGCGGGTGGCGATTGGCGATTTGCAATTGGCTGATTTGAATTTGGAATTGGGCGAGTGGCGCTTTTTGACTGAAGCCGAATTACAGATCCTTAATCGCTAAGAAACTATTGGGTATTGCTCGCTGATTCTTTTTGATATTAATTCAGGGGGTAATACTCCGGCGGTGTATCCTCTTTGAGGATGTTGCCGCCTATTGTCCCCTTCCGCAGAGCGACATACTCTGCGCTGCCCAGCAGTTTTCCCGTATAATCGGCGCTGTTTTCTTATCCTCTTTCCGGAACCCCCGCAATGTCTGATTCCGCCAATAAAACCTGGTCTGGCCGTTTTAACGAGCCTGTTTCTGAGCTGGTTAAACGCTACACCGCTTCGGTCTTTTTCGATAACCGCATGGCAGAAGTCGACATTCAGGGCTCATTGGCGCATGCCGGTATGCTCAATCAAGTAGGCGTATTGTCAGACGAAGATTTGCGCGCGATCCAAGGCGGCATGGCCGATATTCTCGACGATATCCGCGCCGGTCGTTTTGAGTGGAGCTTGGATTTAGAAGACGTTCACATGAATATCGAGCGCCGCCTGACCGATAAAATCGGCGACGCTGGTAAACGCCTGCACACTGGCCGTTCGCGTAACGACCAAGTGGCGACCGACATCCGCCTGTATCTGCGCGGTGCGATCGACGTGCTGCTCGGTTTGGTGCGCGACTTGCAGCGCTCGCTGGTCGAATTGGCCGAAAAAAACGCCAGCACCGTGATGCCCGGCTTTACCCATTTGCAAGTGGCGCAGCCAGTGACGTTTGGCCACCATATGCTCGCCTACGTTGAAATGCTCGGTCGCGACGCTGAGCGTCTGGCTGACGCGCGTAAACGCGTCAACCGCATGCCTTTGGGCTCGGCGGCGTTGGCGGGTACGACTTTCCCAATCGATCGTACGATTACCGCTAAATTGCTCGGCTTTGAAGGCATTTGCGAAAACTCGCTCGACGCGGTGTCAGATCGCGATTTCGCGATTGAATTTACTGCCGCTGGCGCACTGATCATGACGCACTTGTCGCGCCTGTCAGAAGAATTGATTTTGTGGATGAGTCCACGTTACGGCTTTATCGATATCGCTGACCGTTTCTGTACCGGCTCTTCGATCATGCCGCAAAAGAAAAACCCTGACGTGCCAGAGTTGGTGCGCGGTAAAACCGGTCGTGTAAATGGTCATTTGGTGGCCTTGCTCACGCTGATGAAAGGTCAACCACTGGCGTACAACAAAGACAACCAAGAAGACAAAGAAGGCCTATTTGACACCGTCGACACGCTGACCGACACATTGCGTATTTACGCCGATATGATGCGCGGCATTACCGTGAAACCAGAAGCGATGGAACGCGCAGCCAAGCAAGGCTTTGCGACTGCGACCGACTTGGCTGATTATCTGGTGAAACGCGGCCTGCCATTCCGTGACGCACACGAAGCCGTGGCGCTGGCGGTGCGTTACGCCGAAGAAAAGAAAAAAGATTTGGCGGATCTGACGCTGGTTGAACTCAAATCATTCTCGCCATTGATCGAAGACGACGTACAGCAAGTGCTGACCTTGCAAGGCTCGCTCGACGCGCGTAATCACGTGGGTGGCACTGCGCCATTCCAAGTACTGGTGCAAGTGGCGAAATGGCGTGAGCGTATCGGCGGTTAAGCGCTAGGAACGTTGCGAAATAAAAGCCTAACTTCGGTTGGGCTTTTATTTTTTTGGGGGAAACTCATGGATTTAGTTTGGCGTTGGTATCGATTCGATGAATTGGATACGTTGACCTTGTTTAAGTATTTGCGTTTACGGCAACACGTCTTTGTGGTCGAGCAAAACTGCGCCTATCCCGATATTGACGAGCTGGACTTGGTATCAACGCATTTGCTGGCGTGGCAGGGCGATGAGATTGTGGCCTGCTTGCGCTTGGTGCCGCCAGGTCTGAAATTTGCCGAGCCTTCCTTGGGGCGCGTTATTACTGCTGCAAGCACGCGAGGTACTGGTTTGGGGCATGTGCTGATTGAGCAAGGTCTATTAGGCGCTGCAGAGCAATACCCCAAGCAAGCTAACCGCATTGGTGCGCAAGCCCATTTACAATCTTTTTATGCGCGTCATGGCTTTGTCACGATTAGCGACGAATATGACGAAGATGGCATCGCGCACGTTGATATGTTGCGAGCCGCACCTTGATGGACGCGTTTGAGCAAGCCGAGCAAGTTCGTTATTTGCGCGCACAAATTCCCAGTTTTCGCTGTATCGATGGCTGCCACGATTGTTGTGGTCCCGTGACGACGTCGAGCGTTGAAATCGCTCGCTTGCCGCCTAAATCGGCCGCCCAGCGTGAAGCCGCGCTGGCGGAATATAACTGCCCGCATTTGGGGGAAAACGGCTGCACTGTTTATGCCGAACGTCCCTTAATTTGTCGCGTGTTTGGAACCACTACGAGTTTGCCGTGTCCACATGGGCGAAGACCAGAGACGCTGCTCGACCCACGAATTGAACGGCTGATGCAGCGTTTCTTTGTAGAAGTCCGACAAGTGTTAGTTTGATGGAGTAACGGGTTGATGCGCTTGCCGCTCTTTGCTCGCCCATGCCGTCGATCTTGTAAGTAAAAGCCTTACAGACAAAATGTCGTCGATCCGATATAAATAGAAACTGAAGAAAAAATGGGGGCTTTGTTTTGACGGCAAATAATCTTTTACGTGTTGGGCTGATTGCGTATGGCTATGCCGCTAAAACTTTTCATGCCCCATTAATTGATGCAACACCGGGTTTAAAACTCACGGCAATTGCCACTTCACGCCCTGCGGACGTGCTGGCTGATTGGCCTGAAATGGTGGTTAAAACTGAGCCGGACCGTTTAATTACCCATCCAGGTTTGGATTTGGTCGTGATTGCCACGCCGAATGACACCCATTATCCATTGGCCCGTGCGGCTCTGGCCGCAGGCAAGCATGTGGTGATCGATAAACCGTTTACCCTTGATTTGCATGAGGCCGATGACTTAGTGCAACGAGCGGATGAGGCGGGCAAAATACTATCGGTCTTTCATAACCGCCGTTGGGATAGCGACTTTTTGCAATTGCAATCGCTGTTAGCGCAAAAGACCTTGGGGCGTGTGACCCAGTTTAATTCGCATTTTGATCGCTTTCGCCCGCAAGTGCGCCAGCGTTGGCGCGAAGCAAATGTGCCGGGGGCTGGGCTGTGGTACGACCTTGGGCCACATTTAGTTGATCAAGCGTTACGATTGTTTGGCTTGCCAGATAGTGTGAGTGCAGATTTGGCATTGCGTCGCGATGGAGCGCAGGCGGTTGATGATTTTCATGTGGTTCTGCACTACAAAACCATGCGTGCAGTGTTGTCGGCGAGTACATTAGTTCACGGCGGAACGCCACGTTTTTTGGTGCAAGGAACTGATGCGGCTTATCAAGTGGATGGTTTGGATATGCAAGAAGGCTGGCTTAAAGCGGGTTTGCGTCCCGATCTTGCTGAGTGGGGCCAAGAGACGCGCAGTGCACAGCTATACCGTTCAAATAATGAGCAAATTTCGAGCGAATCGCTGCCCTTGCCGCAAGGTGATTACGCAGCCTACTATGCGGCAATTCGCGATGCAATGCTCGGCAGGGCCCCCAACCCGGTTCCGGCCCGCGAAGCGCGTGATGTGATGTGGTTGCTGGATTTGGCGCGGCAAAGTGCGGCAGAAGGTAGACGAATCGCTGTAATTTAAATCGATAATTTAAGTTAGAGGGGTATTGCTTTCTACCCCTCTATTTGTCGGTTTTAGGAGCGTATACTGCTGAGTGTTACTTTAGTGCAGCGATCCGTTCCACAATAAAGGCCTGAGCCTGTTTTTCCCCATCCGCCATTAAACGCTCGATATTTTCTTTACTGCGATCGAGCTTGCTTTCATAGTCGAGCGTTTTTTGGATCTCTTCTGACATTTCAATAAATGGAATGTGATACGGTCGAACTTCATCGCTGCTGAGGCATTTGGGTAGCAAAATCGGCTTTTGAATGCCACGCGAAGCTAAAAACTCGGGTTTAAATGCGTCTTTCAGTAATAGCTCGTTCAAGGTGCGAATGCTGGTGAGCTGTTGGAATAAAGACATATTCCCGATTAATTCATTGCGGCGGTCTGAAATCGCTTCCGGTGATTTAGGTACTTCGCTGCAACCATTCGGGTTGATCTTAATGACCCAAACTTCTTCGGGCAGGTTTTCTAAGCCCACCATCTCAGGCTTGATGACTTCATCGACCGGTGGGTTGTCGGAAAAGAGGCCATCCCAATAGGCTTTGCCGTCAAATTCAACCGCTTCAAAAATATTGGGTACTGCACATGAGGCCAAAATATGCTCGACACGAATGGCTTCGGTGCGTGAATTAAACTTCGCTAAGGTACCGGTAAGCACTTCGGCGGCGCCCAGAATTAATGCAGGTAATTGAGGTTGAGGTCCCAATCGTTGCAGTTCGGCAAAGTCGATGTGCTGTTCGAGTAGACCACGAAAATCGGTGAAGTTTTTGCGTAAATTGGATGTACTCATGCTTGCCATGATTTGCATGATTGGTGAGTACGGGCTTAAGTTATATTGTGGCATTTGGCCACGATTTACTGCACGAATCGACTCAACAACATAATGATTGAATTGTGATTCAGCCGCAGATTGCGCCGTGTTGTCCGCCCAAAAATCAAGCATGCGCTTCGGCAGATATGGGTCATTTTTGGCAATCGCATACCACATTAAAGTGGCGCATAAAGCCCCGCCTGAAGTGCCGGTAATACTGACTAATTGATAGTGTTCACTAAAGCCCGCCTCAAAGAGTGCTTTGAGTGCGCCTGCAGTAAAAGCGGTTTGGCTCCCGCCGCCCTGGCAGGCAATCGCGATCTTACGTTTTTGTTTGGCCATGGATGGATTTCTTCCTTTAAAAGCGCGCTCATGCGTGAGGCTGCTGATTAAAACCTGCCTGTGTGGTTAGTGTGCAGTCCAGCCGCCATCGACAGGGAGTGCGATCCCGGTCATTGAGCGTGCGCCGTCGGAGCATAAAAAAGCGGCAAGACTGCCAAGCTCTTCGACTTCAACAAATTTTTTCGTTGATTGGGCATAGAGCAATACATCACGAATTACTTCTTCTTCACTGATGCCACGTGCTTTGGCGGTGTCTGGGATTTGTTTTTCTACCAGCGGAGTCATTACGTAGCCTGGGCAAATCGCGTTGACTGTGACCCCGTGTTCCGCCACTTCGAGCGCAACGGTTTTGGTTAAGCCTAAAATGGCGTGTTTTGATGCCACATAAGCCGATTTGAAGGGGGAGGCCACCAAGGCATGGGCCGAGGCAATATTGATAATTCGACCCCAGCCACGGGTTTTCATGCCGGGTACCGCTAAACGAATGGCATGGAAAGCAGCCGAGAGATTGAGCGCAATAATGAGATCGTATTTTTCTGGCGGGAAGTCTTCAATCGGGCTTACGTGCTGCATGCCCGCATTGTTCACCAAAATATCCAGCTGACCACAGCGGCTCTCTACTTCTCGAATCATGGCTTCAACCGCGCTGGCTTGGGTGAGGTCGGCGCCGATGAAGTGCACCGTCACGCCAAACTCCGCAGCCAGTGTGGCGCGAGTTTGCTCAATCTGCGTCGGGTCGCCCAAACCATTGAGGACGATTGTGGCGCCTTCTTTCGCCAACGCGCGGGCAATACCCAAGCCGATACCACTGGTGGAGCCGGTGATCAAAGCAACTTTGTTTTGAAGTGACATGGTGTTTCTTTCCTGCCGCGTGGCATTTGAATGAAACTACTAATGTAAATCAAAACATTGTTTTTGTGTAAGTGATGGATGGTTGCGTGTAATTAAGTTGCACATCCTCGCGCATTTTTGAGTAAAGCGCGGACCAAGTTAGCATCCGTTTCGATCAAACGATACTCGTCCTGACCTGGTGCGCCCATTTTGACGTTTGGGTTGTGGTAAGTCATTGCGCTGCTAAATGCGGCGCGACCCGAGCTATGAAACTCGCGACATGCCGTTTTTTCGACCAGCTCGGCGATATTGTGCTCACGCACGCCGGCTCCCGGCATAACGATCAGACGATTGCCAGCTTGTTCTTGCAGTTGCTTGAGTAAGGATGCACCCTCTAGCGCCGTCGCAGCTTGGCCGCTCGATAGAAGTCGCGTGCAACCGGTGCTAATGATGTCTTCCAGCGCTTGTTGCGGGTCACGTGCAACGTCAAAAGCACGGTGGAAGGTGACGGGCATGGGGCCAGCTAACTCAACCAAACGACGAGTTCGGGGTATGTCGATGGAACCATCGTGATTCAATAGTCCGATGACAATACCATCTACCCCTATCTTCTTGCACGCCAGTACATCGCGCTCCATCACTTCAAACTCTAGGTCGGAATACAAAAAGTCGCCGCCACGTGGGCGAATGATGGCGTTGAGCGTGATCCACAGCCGATCACGGGCAGCGGCCAGTTGGCCAAACGACGGGGTGGTGCCGCCCTCTAGCAGATTGTCGCAAAATTCAACGCGCTGTGCGCCGCCTTCCTGTGCGGCTAGGCAAGACGTGACTGAACCGGCGCAAATCTCTAAGACAATATCATCGTTCATGGCGGACAACCGAGGGCAAGAAAGTTTGATTATGGCTGCGCAAGGCAGGGCAGGGCAAGCGAGGATGGGGTTTGATTGGCGTGAATAAAAATCGCCGCCGACGATGAGATCGTGGGCGGCGATTTTTTGCTGAATGTAAAAGCTTAAGCGGCTTTTTGCTGCATATCTGCGTGCAAGGCGCCGTACACCCCACGCAATTGCGCGTTGAGTTCGCCAATTTGTTCGGCCAACTGACGCTGCATTTCTTCCAATTCTTGGATGCGATCTTCCAAGGTATCGGTCGCTTTGTGGATGCGTTTGATTGATTCAAGACGGCGGCGTAATTGCAATTGATGTTCGCGCACTTGCGTTTCCATCGGTGCCATGACGGCTTTAAGCCAGTTTTCCACGTCACGATTGGCCACTTCAAACACGTAAACCACTCGGCTGGCGACGGTTTCAAAGAATTTATGCGTTAGGCGACCGCGGCTGGTAGTGAGCAAATTGCCAACGGTATTGAAATGCTCGCGGAATGATTTTTCCAAACGCGCCAATTCTTTGTGGTATTTCAAGGTGGAGAATGGCGGTGGCGTTGCGGTGCCTAGGCCATGCTCTTCGCTGAATTTTTTATACATCGCCGCCATCATCGCTTGGATTTCAGCCACTTGCTCGGCTGATTTGGTGATCGAAGCGTTGACGTCAACAAAGAATTTATCCATCGTTGCAGATAGACCGCCATCACCAAACGAGAACAGACTGCGCTCCATTTGATCACGAATGCGATCGATCTCGGCTTTTAGCGCGTCTTTGCCGAGCAGTGAGAATAGCTTGTTCGTTTGCTGGGTAAAGACCGAGCGCAACGCCTGAAAGCGCACCAAGCCTTGTTCAAATTGCTTCTTGTCTTGCTGCACTTTTTCCATCATCTGCGCGATAACGTCTTGGTTTTTACCGCGCAAGCCGGTCAGTTCGTTGAGCTGTTCTACAACGCCATCTTGGCGTGCCTGTAAAATTGCGCGCACGGCGGTGACGACGTCCTCGACTTCACTTTGCGTTGCATCGCGAACGATATCTTGTTTGCCAGGTAGCAAGTCATCCGATAGCGCTTTTTCAAGTGTTAGCAAACGAGATTTGGTCAGCAGGCTGTCGTCGTTTTGTACTTTAGCAACGAGCGCTTTTTGTGCAGAAACAGGGTAAACCTGCGATGTGGGCATCGCCAACAAATCAGCGGTTGTTTTTACTTGCTTGACGATTTCTGCTTCGATTTCGTCGCTCGATTTAAGGTCATCCCACAAACCGTCGATTTTATTGAGGACCACGAGGCGGCCACGCTTGCCGCTTTGATTGCGAACAATATGGTTACGCCATACTTCAATGTCCGATTTAGTCACGCCCGTGTCGGCGGCCAAAATAAACAAAATCGCGTGCGCGTTCGGCAGCAAATTTAGCGTCAACTCAGGCTCAGTACCGATGGCGTTTAAACCTGGGGTATCGAGAATCACCAAGCCTTGTTCAAGCAATGGGTGCGGGAAGTTGATGATGGCATGACGCCAGCAAGGGATTTCAACCTGGCCATTGGCATCGAGTGCGATGACTTGATCTGGGTCGGTTTCATCAAACAGACCGAATTTCTTCGCGGTTTCGACATTGACGCGCTGGGTGCGACCGATTTCTTTAAATGTGTCTTGCATTGAATCGGCATCATCGATATCCAAGGGAATGGTGTGCCATTCGTCTTGGTAGCGGCGATATTCAACCGTGGTTACATTGTCTGCACGCGTTTCGATCGGTAGCAATTGTAAGCAAGGTGCTTTGCTCCCATCGTATAGCAGCTCGGTTGGGCACATAGTTGTCCGGCCTGCGCTTGAAGGCAGAATCCGTTTGCCGTAGTGAGCAAAAAATATCGCGTTGATGAGTTCAGACTTGCCGCGCGAGAATTCAGCAACGAAAGCGATATTGAGTTTGTCTTCTTTTAGCCGTTCGATCATGCTCTGAATGCGCATTGTGGTTTGCGAGTCATTCAGATCTTGGTCTGATAGCCAGCGCGATAACTGGGCAATCGAGTGCGTTAGGTTGCCACGCCAAGCGCTATAGGCTTGAAAATTGGCCACTAAATGGTCATTGGCGGCGACTTCTTGTTGATGCAGGTATTCGGTACTCATCTTGTCCCCTGTTCGCTTGGCGTCATTGGCATGGCTCTGGGTAAGCCGTCTTCATATAATGATTTATGCCGTTTGCTAATGTAGTTGTCAATCTTGGCAGCTTGGACAGTAGAAAGTTGCACGCTGTCCTTGTCGAATTGACAGAATCGGCGTGCCGCAGAGGCGGCAAGGTTTGCCAGTTCGACCGTAAACATAGCTATTGATCATAAAATAGCCTTCTTTGCCGTCGCTATCGACATAATCGCGCAAAGTACTACCGCCAGCGGCAATGGCTTCGGTTAATGTGGCTTTGATGTGTTCGCATAAAACACTAATTTGCGGCCTTGTCAGTTCGCACCCCGCGGTGCTGGGATTGATCTTGGCGCGAAATAGTGATTCGGAAGCATAGATATTGCCGACGCCTACGACAATGTGATTGTCCATGATCAACTGTTTAATCGCAGTGCGTTTGTTCACTATACGGCTTGATAGGTAATCGGCGTTAAATTCCTGATGAAGAGGCTCTGGCCCCAAGGTTGCCAAGTGAGGATGTAGTAGTGGATTGCCTTCAGCCCAAAGCCAGGCGCCAAAACGCCGTGGATCGCGATAGCGCAAACGAATACCGTTTTGTAATACCAAATCAATATGATCGTGTTTCTCAGCCGGAAATGCCTCTGTGAGTATCCGAAGGCTGCCGGACATCCCTAAATGGATGATGATGGTGCCGTTCTTTAACTCTAACAGTAAATATTTGGCTCGACGGCGAATGGATAAGATAGTCTGATTGGTCGCAAGGCTAGAAAGGTTGGGCGGTACGGGCCAGCGTAGGCGGCCATTTCGCACTATGATTTCTTTGATGCATTCGTGTAACAAATGCGCTTCAATTCCACGGCGAGTGGTTTCTACTTCGGGTAATTCAGGCATGATCAATCGCTTGCAGTTGGACTTTAAACAGCAGTTTACCTAATATCGGCATTCTTATTGCCATTGGCTTTTATTGGATCATCTATGACCTTGCGCATCTCAGTTTTACTCGCTTCGCTCTTATTAATGGGCGTGACGGGTTGTGCAACACTCACGGCCCCAAGTTCCGCATCCTCGGCTGCTTCGGCGGTTGCGAGTGCGCCAGCTGAGGAGGTGCCAGAATACGATCCAGTGATTTTGCCCAAGCAACAGCTCGATGATGAAATGGTCATGCGCTTTTTGGTGGGCGATGTGGCCGCGCAGCGCGGCAATATTCCGCTGGCGGCCGAGGCATGGGTGGACTTAACGCGTCGCACTAAAGATCCTCGAGTGGCGCAACGAGCGGCCCAGCTGGCCGTGGCTTCTGGTCAATTGGCTTTGGCACAGGAAGCGACTGAAATTTGGGTCGCAACCGCACCTAGTTCTTTGCCTGCTCGCCAGCTGATGATTAGCTTGCTCTTGCGCAGCAATCGGATTGCCGATGCTGAAGTGCATCTCAACGCAATGTTTGCTGCTAAGCCGCAGGAAGTTGCGCCATTCTTTATGCAAATGCATCAATTGTGGGGTAAAGAAGTTGATCGCCAAGCCGTGCTTCAATTGACTTTACGCCTGAGTGATGCCTATGCACCAATGCCTGAGGCTCATTTTGCACGCGCCGTTGCATACGGAAATGCTCAGCAAGTCGATATGGCTCAGCAAGAATTGGACACTGCGTTGAAATTGCGCCCGCAATGGGAGCCAGCGGTATTGTATAAAGTGCAACTTAATGAAGGCGCTGATCATGCGCAGATGAGTCAGCTATTAAGCGATGCGGCAAAAGCTAATCCGATGTCGAGCAATATTGTGCTCGCGCAGGCGCGGATTGCTGCGGATGCCGGGCAGTACGCTCAGGCTGGTCAGTATTACGAAATGGTGTTGGCGCGAGACCCAAACCATCTTGAGGCCTTGGTCGGTGCCGGTTTGGTTGCGATGCAAGTGAATGAAATCGCGAAAGCGCAGCAATATTTGACGCGCTCCGTCCAGTTAAACCCAAAAAGTGTGGGGCATCTGGCGCCATACCTCGGACAATTAGCAGAGCAACGGCACCAATATCAGTTGGCGATCGATTGGTATAGCAAGGCAGAGGGCGAGCGTAAAGCCACCGCGACCCAGCGTCTGCCGCGTTTATACGCCAAGCTAGGGCAGCAACAATTGGCCGATCAGGCTCTGGCGGCATTGCCTGATGTTACGCCGCAAAACAAGGTGGACAAGGCGCAGGTGAGTGCGCAAGTTTGGCGCGAACGTAAAGACTTGCCTCGCTCGATTGCCGTGTTGAGCGAAGCAATTGCTCAAGCTCCTGATCAAGCCGAGCTGTATTACGATCGATCGTTGTACCTTGATTTAAACGGCGACACTGCGGGGGCCGAGGCGGATTTACGGCATTATCTAACTTTGGTTCCCAATAGTGTGAATGGAATGAATGCCTTGGGGTATATTCTTGCGAATCGTACCAATCGTTACGCAGAGGCAGATACCTATCTGAGTATGGCTCTGGCGCAGCAGCCGGATAATCCGGTCATTCAAGATTCGATGGGGTGGTTGCGCTTTAAGCAGGGTAAATTGAAAGAAGCGCAAGCTTTACTGGAAAAGGCATTTAAAGCCATGCCAGACGCCGAGGTCGGCGCACATTTAGCAGAAGTATTATGGATGCAAGGTGATAAAACACGTGCGCAGCAAATTTTGCGCGATGTGCTCGCCCAGCAGCCCGATGATGAAGTGGCGCTCGAAGTGAGCCAGCGTTTAGGTTTGTAACATGGTTAAACGTTGGTTCAAATGCGCTTGCGCGAGCGTGGCGCTGCTGTTGGCCGCATGTACGCAAGTCCCGCTCGCGCCACCACCGGCGGGCTTTTCTGCAACCGGGAAAGTGAATATCCGACAAGCCAATCAATCGGATACCGCCCAATTTACCTGGATCGCTAGCCCGCAGCAGGATCAACTGAGCCTCGCCACGCCATTTGGCACGGGTTTGGCCGAGCTGGTGCTGCACTATCAGGGGGATGTGATTAGCTCGGCGGTACTTAATCGTGGCGATCAACTCGAGCAAGCCAATGATCCAGAAGCTTTATTGCAGCAATTGACTGGGCTCAGCCTACCGGTTTCCGGCTTGCGCTGGTGGTTGCGCGGCCAAAGCAAGCCTAATGAGCCATTTACCCGCGAAGGCGATGTGCTGGTGCAAAATGGTTGGCGAATTAGCGCTAGCGATTACCGCGATGGCACATTACCTTACCGAATTGAATTACTCCGTGATGATATCAAGGTACGTATCATCATCAACGAATGGAATACCGCTGCACCATGAGCTATACCCCCCTAGTAGATGAGGCGGGCTTTGCCGCCTATCCAGCGCCCGCCAAGCTAAATTTATTTTTGCACATCGTGGGCCGCCGAGCTGATGGCTATCATTTACTCGAGTCGATTTTTCAACTGATCGACGCCCAAGATACGATTTGGTTGCGCGTGCGTGACGATGGCCAGATTGTCCATCACAACCCCATGCCAAATGTGCCCGCCGAAACCGACTTGACCGTGCGCGCGGCCAAATTATTGCAAGCGCATTCTGGGGTGAAATTGGGCGTAGATATTCGCGTCGACAAACGCTTGCCGATGGGCGGCGGAATGGGCGGGGGGAGCTCGGATGCGGCGACGGTGCTGATGGCGCTTAATCGCTTATGGCAAGTGAATCTGCGCCGCCAGCCTTTGATGGATTTGGGCTTGCAGCTGGGCGCCGATGTACCGTTCTTTATTTTTGGCCGCAATGCGCTGGTTGAGGGCATTGGCGAAATCATGACGCCAGTGACGACGCCAGCCGCCAGTTTTGTTGTTTTGCACCCGCAAGTTCACGTGCCGACGCCAGCGATTTTTGGCGATGCTGAGTTGACAAGGAATACGCCATCGCTTAAAGTCCGCATCCTCGATGGGACGGTCGATGCAGATTTATTGCACAATGATTTGCAAGCCGTAGCGGTGAGAAAGTTTCCAGAAATTGCTCAGCATATCCAGTGGCTTAGCCAATATGGTTCAGCGCTGATGACAGGGTCTGGAAGTTGTGTTTTTGCCCGGTTTACTGACAAAGATGTTGAAAAAAACACTTCACAAAACCGAGCAAATGCCGTAATATCCTGCCTTCCTAGAGAGATGACCGGTTTTGTTAGTTCAACACTGAGTCAACACCAGTTACTCGATTTTGTACTTGATTAGTCAGTTCGATTAGTTTGATACAGTATCGTTAGGGGAGTCGCCAAGTTGGTTAAGGCATCGGATTTTGATTCCGACATGCGAAGGTTCGAATCCTTCTTCCCCTGCCACCTATAAAAAGAAAAGCGTGTAATTCACCAATTACACGCTTTTCGTTTTTTCAGGAAACGGAAATGGCTTACGACAGCCTCATGGTTTTTACCGGCAACGCTAACCCGCGCCTTGCTGAACGTGTAGTAAATCACCTCGATATTTCTTTGGGGCGTGCCTCTGTGGGCCGTTTCTCGGATGGCGAAGTGACGGTTGAATTGCTGGAAAATGTTCGCGGTCGCGACGTCTTCGTCTTGCAATCAACGTGTGTACCGACCAACGACAACATCATGGAAATGATGTTGATGGTCGATGCTTTAAAACGCGCCTCTGCGGGCCGTATTACTGCAGCGATCCCGTACTTTGGTTATGCACGCCAAGACCGTCGCCCACGTTCGGCTCGCGTGCCGATCTCTGCCAAAGTCGTGGCAAATATGCTGCAAGTGGCAGGTGTTGATCGCGTGTTGACGGTTGATGTACATGCTGACCAAATCCAAGGTTTCTTCGATATTCCGGTCGACAACATCTACTCAACGCCAGTTTTGCTCGCCGATATTCGTGCGAAGAACCACGAAGATTTGATGATTGTATCGCCTGACGTTGGCGGCGTATTGCGTGCGCGGGCGATGGCGAAACAGTTGGGTGTGGATATGGCCATCATCGACAAGCGTCGCCCGAAAGCCAATGTGGCTGAGGTGATGCACATCATCGGTGATGTGAAAGATCGCACCTGTATCATCATCGACGACATGATTGATACCGCGAATACCCTGTGTAAAGCGGCTGAAGCGCTGAAAAAATTCGGCGCGAAAAAGGTTATGGCGTATGCCACTCACCCAGTATTCTCTGGCGCTGCGGTTGAGCGTATCTTGCAATCGGCTTTGGATGAAGTCGTTGTAACCGATACGATCCCCGTGTCAGAAGAAGCGCAAGCAAGTGGTCGTGTGCGCGTGGTGTCGATTGCTGGCCTGTTGGCTGAAACGATGCGCCGCATTAATAACGAAGAGTCGGTGTCTAGTCTATTCGTTGACTAAAACCAAAGCCTACAGGTATATCGCTGTAGGCTTTGTTGTAAAAGAATTCTGGGGTTATACCCCGAATCGTATGCTTCTCTGGTCGCGGGGGGCGTATGTTTATTTCCATACTGGAGCTTTAAAATGACTTTTGAATTAAACGCAACAAGCCGTGCACAGCAGGGTACAGGTGCGAGCCGCCGCCTGCGTAAAGCTGGCCAATTGCCAGGTATCGTTTACGGTGGTTCTGCAGAACCAACGGCAATCAGCCTGGACCACAACAGCATGTACTACACGCTGCAAAACGAAAAATTCCACACTGCACTGATCAACTTGTCGATCGATGGCGCAGCTGCGGGTCAAGTTTTGGTACGTGCAGTTCAGTACCACCCATTCAAACAGCAAGTACAACACATTGACTTCCAACGTGTGACTGCTGAATCTGTGATCGAATTGAAAGTACCATTGCACTTCGTTAACGGCGATACTTGCCAAGGCGTTAAGTTGCAAGGCGGCGCGATCAGCAACATCTTGAACGAAGTTCAAGTTCGTTGCGTGGCTTCTAAATTGCCAGAATTCATCACTGTTGACCAAGGTAACTTGGCAGTGGGCAACTTGTCAGTTCACTTGTCTGACTTGGTATTGCCAGAAGGCGTACAGTTGGTTTCGTTGCTCCGTGGCGCGGACTTGGCTGTATCTATGCTGAACGGCGCGAAAGGCTAATCGCTTTTTGCCTCAGCAAAAACCCCGCCACGGCGGGGTTTTTTTATAGCCAGTGGCACGAAATGGCAATTCCTCAGGTATTCTCGCTACATCCGTTTTTATGTGTTAGAAAAAATGACCATTAAGTTAATCGTCGGCTTGGGCAATCCAGGCGCTGAATACGAAGCCACGCGGCATAATGCGGGTTTCTGGCTGGTAGATCAATTGGCGCGCGATGGCAAAATTATGCTGCGCTACGACAGTAAATTTCACGGCCTGATTGGCCGCGTGAACTTGGCTGGCCACGATGTCTGGTTGCTGCAGCCGCAAACCTTTATGAACCGCAGCGGTTTGGCCGTTGTCGCTTTGGCGCAGTTTTATAAAATCCTTCCCGATGAAATTTTGGTCGTGCACGACGAGCTCGATATCGCGCCGGGTTTAGCCAAGCTGAAACAAGGCGGCGGCCATGGCGGTCACAATGGCTTGCGCGATATTCAAGCGCATCTCGGTACGCCCAATTTTTGGCGTTTGCGCTTAGGTGTTGGCCATCCTGGCAATAAAGCCGAAGTCGCTAACTTTGTGCTCAAGCCTCCGCGCAAAGAAGAACAAGCGTTAATTGATGACGCGCTAATCAAATCTTTAAACGTACTGCCTAAATTATTGGCGGGTCAGTCGGGGGCGGCGATGAGCTTGCTGCACACCGACGAGAGCAAAAAGCGCGAGCACAAGCCCGCCCCTAAAGCCGCAGAATAAAGAAACCACGCCATGAGTGAAGCTAAAACGCCCATCCCCGTTAATATCGTTACTGGTTTTCTCGGCGTCGGGAAAACCACTGCGCTGATGCATTTGCTGGCGAATAAGCCTGCGAATGAATATTGGGCGATTGTCGTTAACGAATTTGGCGAAGTCGGGATTGATGGCGCCAGTTTGTCGGCGGCAGGCGAGGGCTTGCAAGTGGCCGAAGTGCCCGGCGGCTGTATTTGCTGCACGACCAGCCCGCAATTGCGCGTTACACTGACCAAGTTGGCACGGGGTATTCGCCCAGATCGCTTGCTGATAGAGCCTTCTGGTTTGGGACACCCGGCGGGTATTGTGGATTTGTTGCGTGACCCTATGCTGGCCAGTGCGTTTGAACTGCGCGCAATTGTCACGCTGCTCGATCCTCGGCATTTGAATGATAGTCGCTATACCACGCACGAAACATGGCGCGATCAATTGCAGTTGGCCGATGTGTTGGTGCTGAATAAATGCGATTTGGCCGACGTAGAGCAAATTGCTGCGGCCGAAAAAATGGCGGCGGCACAATTTCCACCTAAGCTCGCGATTGCGCAGGCGCGGCAAGGTGTTTTTGGCGCTGAGTTGCTGGATTTGGACTTGCATCCCGAGCGTTGGCCTGCGTTGCCTAACGAGCCAACGCAAGTAACTGCACATCGTTTAATGCCGCGTAAAAAGCTCGATACCAGCACAGAGCAAATGCCGGCAGTATGGCCGGTGCGTAAAACGCAATCGAGCTTGGGTTCGCACAGCTGTGGCTGGATTTTTTCGCCAGCAACACTGTTTAGCAGCGCTAAAATCGCAGCTTTATTCGAAGCACTGTGTCAACCTGCAGAGTGCGGTTTACAAGGTTTAACACGCGCCAAAGGCGTTTTTCAAACCGAGCGTGATTGGTATCGCTTCGATTGGGTTGATGGCATGGTTGGCGCAGCACCAAGTGCATATCGCCGCGATAGCCGTTTTGAAGTGATCGTAGAAAGCGAAACAGCACCCGATTGGACGCTGCTTGAAACGCAATTACTGGCTAGCTTAATTAATTAGTCGGCGCGTTTAGTCGCTTAGCGCGCTGCGCACTTGCCACATATACGCGTCGGCCATTTCAGCAAGACCGGCTTCGCGCAGCGATTTTTGCCAGCGATCGATGCAAAACTGCAAATCTTCGGCGCTTTTCATCACATCAAACACGTCCAGCAGCATGTATTCAAGCTTATTGCCCAAATAGGTTTGATCCGTCATTGCAATAATGCGCCGTACATTTTGCAATGCTTTGGCCGATGGCAAAGCATTGCCGCTGCTTTTTTTCGGCTCAGGCAGTTGCTGAATAGTTGGGTCGAAAATTGTTGGCAGTGGTGTGGGGGCTGGTATCGATTTGGTACTGATCAAGCCTTGTTCTTGCAGTTTCACTAGCTTTAGCTTGAGGTCTTCAAGGTCGGCATTAAAAGCGGCCAAGTCAGAAATTCGTTTTTGCCCATCAATCAGGAATAAGAGTTGGCGTTGCTTGATGGGAAAACCAGGGGAGCGGGTTTGCAATTCATGGTTACCCAACTCGGTTCGGAAGAAGATCGTGCCGTTATCCATGCGATGACCTGATGCCTTTCATGCTGTACTGCAAAATAAAGGTCTATGGTAAAACGCTGTTTGCAACTTGGATATACTGGAATATGACTAACTGATGAACAAAATGGCGCGGTGTAGTTGATTTGTTAGCAATAGCTAAAGAGTTGCAGTGAATTCAGGGGATTAAACCTATTACTAGGCGCGGGTTAATGTGTTGTGTATTAGAAACAAGTGATATCGCCCATAGGCCATATCACTTGTTGATGTTGATTATTTTAACCTCGGACTAATTACAGCCCGCCGTAGGAGTGCAGACCAGACAAGAACATATTTACTCCGATAAAGGCAAAGGTGGTGATGAAAAGGCCGATGACCGACCACCAAGCCAGTACTTCACCACGCCAGCCCTTGACTAGACGAATATGTAGCCATGCAGCGTAATTAAGCCAAACGATCAAAGCCCAAGTCTCTTTCGGATCCCAACTCCAATAACCACCCCAAGCATCGGCCGCCCACATCGCGCCCAGTACCGTAGCAATCGTAAAGAAGAGAAAACCAATCGCAATCGCTTGGTACGACACTTCTTCCAGGATTTCTGGCTTTGGGAAGTAGTTTTTGAGCACGCCACGGTTGGCTGCTACCAGCAGCAGTAGGGCAAAGCTATAGGCAAACTTAGCGGCAAAAGCGACGCCGGTTAGATTGTTTGGATCACTAGCTAAGCTAGCAGCATTCATATGTGCAATCAGCGTGGCGGTAAAAATGACCGCCGAGCTAATCAGTAACCCTTTACGTGCAGTAGGGGAAGTTTCTTTAGGTGTGGCCAATAGCCACGCAACGCCAAGCATGGCGGCAATGGCAAACGCCCCATAGCCGACAAAGTTGGCGGGCACGTGAATCTTCATCCACCACGATTGCAGTGCCGGAATCAGCGGCTGAATTTCGTGCGCTTGGCGATCAAAGGTATACCAAATGATAAAAGCGACGGCAGCACAAATAATCGGCAATACAAAAGCGCCCATCGCTTTGGCATTAAATTTGGCTTCGTAATACAAATACATCAAAGCCGTAATCAAGCAGAACAGAATGAAGACTTCGTATAAATTTGAAACTGGAATATGTCCAACGTCAGTGCCGATTAAATAACTTTCATACCAGCGTACCAGCTTGGAAATCAGCGCCATGTATGCTGCGGCCCAAGTTAATCCTGTTGCAGTGCGCAAGGCGGTGGACGAGCGTTTGAATACGCCGACCCAGTACATCAGCATCGCTAAAAAGAACAACACGCACATCCACATCACGGCCGATTGGCTGGACAAGATGTATTTGAGTAAAAAGGCGCTTTGCCCGCGTGCTAAATCGCTTTGGTACATCTCGATGGCCAGCAATGACACTGCGCCGCTAATTGGGAAATACCAACGCAATGGCGCCCAAAACCAGCCTAGCCAAATCAGACCTGCTGCCGAGCCAATTAAGATGCCTTGCTCATAATAATCGAGGTAATTGCCGTATAAATTCCATGTGACCAAGCCGGTGGCGATGATCAGCGCGGCAAAGATAAAATCGGGCCAGCGGCGTGTTTGCAAGAGTGAGGTCATGACTATTTACTCTTTGGTTTCGTTGATCAATGCATCGCGATGCATTGAGAATTCTTTTTCTAGCTCTGGTGTTTTGCGATTGCTACTCATCGCAATGAGTGTGCCTTGCGGGTTAATGCGGATCCAAACGCGATTTTCTCGAATGTAGAACATGCAATACATCCCGATAATCAAAAGTAAGGAGCCAAGGTAAACCACATTTTTCCCGGGTGAGCGGGTCAATTGGAAGCCGCTGGCTTTGACTTCATCAAAACCATTCAGTTGCAATAAGGTTGGTGCGCCATATTCAAAGAGCTGACTGGTGGCGACCAAGCTATCCATCAAGAAGCGGTATTGTTTCTCATTGACCGGAATGCTGGGCAAGCCTAATTTGCCTTGCGCCACGTCCATCGCATCGATCATCGCACCTTGTAAAATTTTTAGATACGTTTGGGCGACAGCCGCGCGCTTATCCTCCGGGACTTTTTCGCTCAGGAAGCGATCAATCGCTGGGAGACCACCGCTGGCGAACTGAGCCAAGACATTGCGCGTTACATCGGTAAATTGGGCTTGGCTTTCGCTAGAAACACCGCCATTGGCTTGGGCTTTCGCAGCGGTGCGGCGCGCGATTTCTGCATGCAACTCTGGGTCGAGCAAGACTTGGCGTAGGCGCATAAACGTTGCTAGTTGCATATCGTTATCAAGGGGTATGCGCGTAAAGCTAAATGGTGCAGCTACCTCTCGACGCATACCCGTCATGTAATACGCGGCGTCATTTTCAAAAAATGGCGCCATATAGTTTTGATATTCAACCGCCTGACCTGTGTCGTCGCGCAATTTGAACTGAATCATCGGGCCTAGATTACGCAGATTGCGGTCGGCTTTGACTGATTGTGCGCTCGCCATCGCTTCTTGCAGTTGGTCAACGGCCATCGTCGAGGTTTTGCTCTCGGTTTTACCGAGTTCTTCAATATTAAACGGCCGTAAATCGCCCACTTCGAGCTGGTACGCTGCGCCGGCTAAATTAAGCGCTTGGGATGTTTGTGAGCGCGTTTTTAATGTTTCGGTTTGGCCAGATTTTAAATCCCACTGCACAAATTCAAGGCCAGAGCCGCCGTCGCCAAAACTAGCTTGGTAAATCGCAACACCATCGATGATTAAAGGGTGGTTTACTTTAATCGTGGCGCTGGTGCGCAGTTTGCCGGTTTCTAAATCATAGACGTCGACATCGCTGGCAAATAATTTGGGCATGCCGGTTGAATAGTGCTCGATATGAAATTTCTTGAGCTTGAGCACGAAGGGTAACTCTTGGACAAAATAACCTTGTCCCGCATTGAGGAACACGACAGAGGCTGAGCCGCCTTCCGATAAAGTAACATTACCGCGGAAAGATACATTATTGCTTTCTAGGCGGGCGCTAGGCGGAATTTGGCTTTGCGGGATATCACGCGTTTCAGGGGTTTTGCTGCCGGTGGCTTCTAAAATTTTCAGTGGCAAGTTGCCGTCCATGAGGCCGCCAATACAAATGACGACGATGGCGGCGTGGGCGAATAAATAGCCGAGTTTTTGCCAGCTGCCTTTTTTGGCGGCAATGACTAGCGTGTCACCATCTTGCCGTGTTTTAAAACGATAGCCATTTTTGCTGAGGTGCGCTTGTACTGTGGTTTGCTCCAGCACACGCTCAGTTTCTGCGTGGTGACTCATTAGGCGCAAAGAATTGTGTGTCGCTTTCTCGCGATAACCTTTGATGTCGCGCAGCACGCCAGGGAGGTGACGCCAAATGCATAAGCTTGTCGAAACCACGAGAAAAGCCAAAATCACCAGAAACCAGCTTGAGTGATATACATCGAATAGGCCGATCGGCTCGAAAATGCTGAACCAAAAATCGCCAAACTCAACACGGTAATTGACGTAAGGCTCATTTTGTTTGAGTACGGTGCCAATAATCGACGCAATGGCCAGTATCGTCAGCAGGCTGATGGCAAAGCGCATTGATGAAAGTAGCTCAAACAAGGCGCGCGAAAATGAGGTGTGGCGAGTATTTTGGGTCATAACAAAAAAGGGGGCGCTAAATCGCGACCCCTCTTGGTCTGCTGCGAGAGCAAACAGTTCCTGTCGAAAATTAATGAATTGCTTGGATGTATTCAGAAACCGCTTTGATTTCTTGATCCGTCATCTTGCTGGCAATATCCGTCATGACTTGGTTGTTTGCGCGCTCACCTGAGCGGAATGCATTCAACTGCGCTGTGGTGTACGCGGCGTGCTGGCTAGATAGGCGTGGGTATTGGCCTGGAATACCAGCGCCAGCTGGGCCGTGACAGGCCATACAGGCTGGAACATGCTTGCTAGCAATGCCACCGCGGTAGATTTTCTTGCCGGCTTCGATCAATTCTTTGTTCGATGCGCCTTTCGCTTTCGGTGTTTGTTTGCTGTAGTAGGCGGCTACGTTGGCCATGTCGGCATCCGACAATGGTGTTGCCATGCCTAACATCACGGCATTTTTACGTTTCTGTGATTTGAATTCTTTTAGCTGTTTCACAATATATTCAGGGTGCTGGCCAGCTAGGCTTGGGTTGGCGCTAGCAACGCTGTTGCCGTCGGCGCCGTGACAGGCCGCGCAGACTTGATCGACAATCATTTTGCCCTTGGCAGGGTCACCCTTGGCGCCAGCGGCAAAAACAGCTGGTGCCATCATCAAAAGTGCTGCTAGCTTTACCGCCACAGTCATGCTGCGCATAAATCCGCTCCCGTAAATTAAGCGTACGTCGGTCGTTTTTGTGGGCTTTTGCCCTTAGTCTGCCGACGATGGTCTATCAAATGCTGGTATTCTATAGCAAGACCCCGATACAAACCACTATGGCGCTCTCAGATGTCCCTATTTCAAGGCTTATCATTCTTAACTACTGTCAATGACTTAAAGGCACTCCCCCAAGAGGGGCTTGAGGTGGCGTTTGCTGGCCGCTCGAACGCGGGTAAATCCAGTGCAATTAATACTTTAGCAAACCATACTCGCCTGGCCTTTGTATCAAAAACACCAGGGCGTACTCAGCATATTAATTATTTTGATTTTGGTAATACTCGCCGCTTGGTGGACTTGCCGGGGTATGGTTATGCCGCGGTGCCGGAGGCGGTGCGTAAACATTGGCAGGGACTGCTTGGGAAATATTTAGAGACGCGTCCAAATTTGATTGGTTTGGTGCTGATTATGGATAGCCGTCGCCCGCTCACTGATCTAGATCGCGTTATGCTGGATTTTTTTCTGCCCACTGGAAAGCCCGTACATTGCGTGCTGACGAAGTCTGACAAGCTCAATAATCAAGAAAAAGTCCTCGCCTTGCGTCAAGTAAAGGATGAGTTCAAGAATAATCCGCAAATTACAGTCCAGTTATTCTCTAGTTCGAAAAAGCAAGGCGTTGCTGATGTCGAAAAGGTGGTGGGGAGCTGGTTTGATGATGTGATGCAGCAAATGGCTGAGAGTGATCCGATGGACGGAGAATGATTCTCCTTGCTAAATAAGTCAGGACGACTATCTTAATCTTTAGGTGCGCCCCTGCACCTCCCGCTTTTCCTCCCTGAGCGGGGCTTCTAGTTTAGAAGCAATCTATCTGGCCCCAATCAAGCGATACTTCGATTGGGGTTTCTTTTTTTCTACGCTTTCCTGAATAATCTTGCCCTATGCTCAGTCGGCAGAATATGATTTTCCCTTAATATAAAACTAATTTAGATAGCATCCACTTTCGTTTTGGTGTGTTATCGTTGTTCCCTAGCAAAAAAGCTAAGAGCTAGGTGATCCAATTCGGGGGAGTCTCATGTCCAATTTAACGGGTGTTAAGGTAATGGTGATTGACGATAGCAATACCATTCGCCGAAGCGCTGAGATTTTTTTGGGGCAAGCGGGGTGCGAAGTAATTTTGGCGGAAGATGGCTTTGATGCGCTTGCTAAAATTGCAGATCATCATCCAGACGTGATTTTTGTTGATGTGATGATGCCACGGCTCGATGGATATCAAACGTGTTCACTGATTAAAAAAAATCCGCGTTTTAAGGCAACTCCTGTCGTCATGTTATCCTCTAAAGATGGTCTTTTCGATCGTGCGCGTGGCCGCATGGTTGGTTCGGATGAATATCTGACTAAACCGTTTACGAAAGACAGTTTGCTAGCGGCCGTTCGTGCCCATGCAGACATTGTTTGAATTATTTAATGAATGGAACACAAATAATTATGTCGATCAAAAAAATCTTGATTGTTGATGACTCGCCAACTGAACGCCATTTTTTAGGTGAATTACTGACTAAAAATGGTTTTCAAATCATGACGCTAGAGTCAGGTGAAGAGGCAGTTCAGAAAACAAAAGAGCTGATGCCAGATTTGATTTTGATGGATGTGGTGATGCCAGGGATGAATGGTTTTCAAGCTACGCGCACAATCAGTCGTGATGAAGCAACTAAACACATCCCTATCATTATGTGTACTTCGAAAAATCAAGAAACCGATATGGTTTGGGCCAAGCGCCAAGGTGCCGTTGAATACGTGGTTAAACCAGTTGATTCGCAAGAATTGCTGAATAAGATTGCCAACCTGTAAATAGCTGGGGTTGCAAATGGCTAAACGCATTAGTTTGCGCGAGTACCAGCAAGGTGTAATGGATCGCCTGCAAAGCGTGGCAGCTGTCGCGCAGGTTGATGCTTGTCTCGGTATTATGATTGGCACTGAAAATTGGCTAGTTGATTTGGCTGATGTGGCAGAAGTTATGCCAGTGCCAGCGATTGCATCAGTTCCGCTCGGTTTTGCATGGTTTAAGGGTGTAGCAAATATCCGTGGTAATTTGGTGAGCGTGACGGATTTGCCGGCGTTCTTTGGTTTGCCGCACCCAGGGTTTACGGCAATGTCGCGTTTAGTTTTATTGCAGCCACGGCATTTGCCTCATGCTGCCGTGTTGGTGAATCGAATGCTTGGTTTAAAGCATGTGGCAGATTTAACTCTGCTCCCCGCTGCGGTGGATAAGAAGCCTTGGGTTGGTGATGTTTATCAGGATGCGGCAGGGCAAAACTGGAAGACTTTAGATGTTGCTGCCTTAGTAGGGCAGCCTAGCTTTTTGCAGACTGGGATCGCATAAAAATATAGATCACAATTAAAGTGGTTTGGGAGGTTAGGATGGGTGTGGTAGATAAGATAAAAGGCCTTTTTTCGGGGTCTGATCGAGCAGGAAAAACGACAGACAAGAAGCAGTCTTTTGATCCTTCTCGAACGACGTGGATTTTAGACAAAATGCGCTTACCCGAAGGGGGGGATAGCAACGCGCTAAAACCACTGCCCCTGATCGGCCACTTAGCTCCACGTCAGCAAATGGCGATTATGCTGGTTGTGATGATTAGCAGCTTGGTGTTATTTGCCTTAACGGCCTTTTTATCATTTAAGGCCGCCGAAAATAACGCTAAGCATCAAGCGATTGCAACAGAGATGCAGATGCTTTCGCAGCGTTTAGCTCGAGCATCCAATCAAGCTGTGCAAGGTAATGCAGAATCATTCCAAATTTTGGAAGAAGCTTATTTAAAGTTTGATGAAAACTTGAAAGAGCTAACCGATGGCAACAGCATTTTCAACTTGTTTCAAGTGTCTGGATCTGAGCAATTAGCCAAGCTCAATGAAACCTGGAATGCTTCTTATCGCCCAAATCCTAGCCGTCCAACTGTTGATACCATCTTAAAACAAAAGCCTCAATTGATTACGATCGGTAAGAGTGTTGATGGTATTAACACGAATGATGCCAAATTGTTGGAGCAAACTCAGCAATTAACATCAATGCTAAGTGACTCAGGGGCGAATGCGCGTGAATTGGACTACGCTAACCAGCTATCGATGCTCTCGCAGCGTATGTCAAAAAATGCCAACGCCATGTTGGCATCAGAGTTAATCAATCCTGAAGTTGTATTTTTGCTAGGTAAAGACGTATCTACATTCAAGGAAATCGTTCAAGGTTTTTCTGAAGGAAATGCAGAATTAGGTTTGCGTGCAGTGCAAACCTCTGCGCTGGCTGAAAAGCTGGAGCAAATTGATGTCTTGTTCAAAGATTTTGAGGTGGTTGTTGCGTCATTCTCGAAGAATATGCAACCTCTGGTTAACACACGCCTAGCTAACCAAGCAATTGTTCGTGATTCCGATAAGCTATTGAGTGACTCAATTGAGCTGGCTGATCAATATCAGAATAAGGTTGGTGGCTTTGTTATTACGTTGATTGAGGTTGTGCTGATTGCGCTTTCTCTTGGCGCATTGCTCTTGTTGGTCAGAGTATTCAACCAAGAGTCTGTGAAACGACGCTTGGCCTCTGAAAGTGAAAATCGTAAGAATCAGGATGCGATTTTACGTTTGCTTAATGAGATGGGTGATTTGGCGGACGGCGACTTAACGATCCGTGCCTCGGTAACAGAAGACTTGACGGGGGCAATTGCCGATTCGATCAACTTTACGATTGAAGAGTTGCGTTCACTGATTACCGGTATTAACCGTGCAACAGAGAAAGTAAACTCAGCAACAACTGAAGCACAGCAAATCTCTGAGCAGCTTTTGCTTGCTGCACAACGTCAATCAGAAGAGATTGAGACAACCAATCATAACGTTGAGCAAATTGTTCACTCTATTCAGGGTGTTTCAAGTACCGCCGCTGAATCAGCGCAGGTTGCACAAACTTCTCTGACGGTGGCGGAGCAAGGGGCTGAAGCGGTAAATAACCAAATTAAAGGTATGGGTGAAATTCGCGAGCAGATTCAAGAAACTGCCAAACGAATTAAACGTTTGGGCGAATCTTCACAAGAGATTGGTGAGATTGTTGAGTTGATCTCTGATATTACTGAGCAAACCAACGTATTGGCTTTGAATGCAGCAATTCAAGCAGCTGCTGCTGGTGAGGCCGGTCGAGGCTTCTCTGTGGTCGCCGAAGAGGTTCAACGACTTGCAGAGCGTTCTGGCGAAGCGACTAAGCAGATTGGTGCGATTGTTAAAACGATTCAGGCCGATACGCATGATGCGGTGGCGGCGATGGAAGTATCAACTCAAGGTGTGGTTGAGGGGGCTAAGTTGTCAGATGCCGCAGGTACGGCACTGGCTGAGATCGGTAAGGTATCTCGTGAACTAGCGCGCTTGATTGAATCGATTGCGAATGAAACTGAAGGTCAAACTGCCTTGGCGGCAAAAGTAACGACTACAATGCGCGACATTTTGGCGATTACTGAGCAGACTACAGAAGGTACGAAACAGTCTGCGAATGCAGTTGGTGAGTTGACTGGACTTGCCGCAGAACTGAAGTCTTCCGTTTCCGGCTTTAAGCTGTCTTAATTTTTCTATCTATAAGGGCTGAGCGCTCGCCTCAGCCCTTCTTTCATGGGATTCTGCCATGAGCATGCATACTGAATTTGATAAAAGCTCTCTGCTATGGGTTAACGCTGAAATTGAAAGCACCCTAAGCAAAGCCAATGACGCGCTCACGCAATATCTGCAAAAGACAGATGCTGCTAGTTTGAAACACGCCGCTAGTTATTTGCATCAAGCTTTTGGTGCGCTAGATTTGGTTGAGTTGACAGGGGTAGCCCGATTTTGTGAAGAGATCGAGCAGTTGGTCTTTGCGCTGGATCGTGGTGAGCTTGATAGTTCATGTGTTGCGGTTGCTCAACGCGCCCTGATCGACGTCACTCAATATTTACAGCGATTAATGGCGGGAATGCCAAATGTGCCGTTGAGCCTGCTTCCAACATTTAAGGAAATGGCGCAATTAAGGCACGGCAATGATTCTGGTGCCGAGCTATTTTATCCGCAGCTAATGTTAGATTTGCCAGCAGGCTTACCAAGCAACCCGTTGACGGGGCCGTCACTGACTGCGTTGATTCGTCAGCAGCGCACACGCTATGAAAGCGGGCTATTGCGCTGGTTGAAGGGGCAAAATAGCGTAACACCTGTAATGGCTGCTGCATTGGCGGATTTAGCCAAAGCTCAAAGTTCAAATGTTCCGCGTGCCTTTTGGTGGACTGCCGCAGCGGTGGTGGATGGCCTTGGGACTAATCGAGCTGCATTAGATATTGAAGCGAAGCAATTGTTGTTACGCTTGAATTTGCAAATCCGGCGTTTGGCTGATGGGTCTACAAAGGTGGCAGAGCGATTGTTCCGCGATCTGTTGTATATCTTGGCGCAAATGGATACGGATAGTGCTCTTGCGAAAGGCCTTGTCATACAGTTTGAATTGTCCGCCTTGATCCCAAACCAGCAGGAAGTGATCTCTGTCGAGTCGGTTGCTAGTCAGCAATTGGCGCGGGCACTGCGGGATGAAGTCGCTCAAACTAAAGAATTGTGGTCGCGGGTTGCTAGTGGCAATTTAGAAAAACTAAATACGGTTCGCCAAAATTTAAAGCAACTAGCTAGCAAGTCTGAACCACTAAAAATTGAAGGACTGCCCCAGCTTTGGGCGACACTAGAAAATGCCTGCGCGGCTCAAGGTGCCAATGATTCCTTAGCTTTAGAAGTCGCTACCGGATTATTATTGGCCGAAAATGCATTATTAATTTACCCCAATCAGGCTGATGACTTTGTAGAGCAAATTCAGGCCCTTTGTGCGCGCTTTTCTAATCCAGACGCGGGTTTCGAACTCCCGCAGTTAGATGAAATTAGCCGAGAAGCTCAAGAAAGAATGCTGCTTGGTCAATTGGCTAACGAAATGCGCACCAACTTGCTTGGTATCGAAGAAATACTGGATGCATATTTCCGAGATGTGAATCAGCGTGCTGCATTGAACCAGATTGAACCGATGTTACATCAGGTGCAAGGCGCTCTGATGATGCTGGATCGTACTGTTGCAGTTGATTTGTGTCATGAGTGCTTATTGCATATTTCTGGGTATATTGAATCAGAAACCGCGCCTGAGCAGCATCAACTAGAGGATTTGGCGGAAGCTTTATCGGCACTTGGTTTTTATGTCGATGATATGGCCAATGGCCGCGATGATCATCAGCAGCTCTTTCCTGTTTTATTGCGTTTGAAGGGGCAACCAGCCCAAAGCGTTGGAGAAGCTCAGTTAGTTGAAGAGCCGATGGCTGTATTGGAGGCCGAGCCGGAGTTGCAAGGGCTTGTTGCAGCTCCTGCGATAGCTGTGGCTATTGCGCCGGATGTTGCAGATAACAAACCTCTTCCGGTATCTGAGGCGGCGATGGACGCCGAGTTACTTGAGGTTTATCTGGAAGAGGCCGTCGAAGTTCTAGCCGCTATTGATGCCAATATCCAAGTCCTAGCCAATGACCCGCTTCAACATGAGGCCATTACGACGATCCGCCGTAGCTTCCATACCCTCAAAGGAAGCGGTCGAATGGTTGGTTTGTTCCAGCTTGGTGAGGTCGCATGGTCTATTGAACAAGTGATGAATAAATGGCTGCAACTGGAAAAACCAGTTTCAGCTCGGTTATTGAGTTTGCTGACACAAACGCATCGAGCCTTTGTGGAATGGGTTGCTCAGTTGCAATCTCACGGCCAAGTTGCGGTTGAGGCGAGTGATATTGAAGCGGAAGCATTGGCTTTGCGCCAAGATGCAGATCTTGAGCCTGAGACCAAAGTTGAGTCGGTAACTATTGAGCCCGAAGTTGTTAATGAGGCTGCAGCATTTACTAATGAGCAGGAAGATTTGCAAATTGGTACGGTTCGAGTTTCACCCGTGCTATTTGGCATTTTCTGCGAGGAAGCGCAAAAGCATTTAAGTGCAATGAGGCATGGCGTTGCTGTGTTGGCTGAGTCCAATAAGGTAGAGCCACAATTCGTTTTGGCCGCGCATACCTTTGGTGGGATTGCATCCACTGCCGGTTTTATTCCTCAAGGCGAGCTGTCGTACGCGGTTGAGCATGCGCTGCAAAATATGGGTGAATCATCTGCAGAGCACATTGGTTTGTTTGCTGATGCGGTAGCGACCTTGGAGCAAATGCTCAACGATATTCTCCAGCTGCAAGCTCCAATCTCAGCGCCAGAGTTGTTATCGAGCTTTGCTCAACTCCAAACGAGTGATTCAGAGTTTGACCTGTCTTTCGATAGTGACGCGGCTACTGAGCCGGCAGAAATAACGAGCCAAGAAGATTTAACTGATCTTGCTTTACTTGATGCTCCCCTCGTTGACTCAACTAGTCCGGCGTCCGAATTAGCGTTGCTGGAATTAAGTCATCAGCTAGAAGAAATTTCGCTCGACTTAGAGTTGGATGAGAGCACACCATTGCAAGCAGAAGCAGAAGCAGAAGCAGAAGCAGAAGCAGAAGCAGAAGCAGAAGCAGAAGCAGAAGCAGAAGCAGAAGCAGAAGCAGAAGCAGAAGCAGAAGCAGAAGCAGAAGCAGAAGCAGAAGCAGAAGCAGAAGCAGAAGCAGAAGCAGAAGCAGAAAGCAGAAGCAGAAGCAGAAGCAGAAGCAGAAGCAGAAGCAGAAGCAGAAGCAGAAGCAGAAGCAGAAGCAGAAGCAGAAGCAGAAGCAGAAGCAGAAGCAGAAGCAGAAGCAGAAGCAGAAGCAGAAGCAGAAGCAGAAGCAGAAGCAGAAGCAGAAGCAGAAGCAGAAGCAGAAGCAGAAGCAGAAGCAGAAGCAGAAGCAGAAGCAGAAGCAGAAGCAGAAGCAGAAGCAGAAGCAGAAGCAGAAGCAGAAGCAGAAGCAGAAGCAGAAGCAGAAGCAGAAGCAGAAGCAGAAGCAGAAGCAGAAGCAGAAGCAGAAGCAGAAGCAGAAGCAGAAGCAGAAGCAGAAGCAGAAGCAGAAGCAGAAGCAGAAGCAGAAGCAGAAGCAGAAGCAGAAGCAGAAGCAGAAGCAGAAGCAGAAGCAGAAGCAGAAGCAGAAGCAGAAGCAGAAGCAGAAGCAGAAGCAGAAGCAGAAGCAGAAGCAGAAGCAGAAGCAGAAGCAGAAGCAGAAGCAGAACAAATTTTGGAAGCATTGACCGCTTCAACTGAGCAGGTTGCTGGTGTGGTGGGCGCGTCGCCAATCAACCAATTACTCTCAGGCGAGGAGCCTCGTGCTTCTGCGTTGCTAGAGCTTGAATCCAATCTGAACGATGATATTGATGAGCAGTTGCTGCCTATCTTTATCGAAGAGTCTGAGGAATTGTTACCGCTGATCGGTGAGGATATTCGTAGCCTTGCCCATGGTGGAGACGTTGAAGCTGCATTTAAGCGACTTAAGCGTACACTGCACACAGTGAAAGGCAGTGCACGTATGAGTGGCGCAATGCGAATGGGTGAAGCAGCCCACGTCATGGAGTCGCGCCTCATTGATAGTCAAGCTAGTGATCCTACGCTGGCCCAAAGACTTGAAGCGGACTATGACCTCGTGCTGGCCCTGTTTGCTGAACTAAGCCAGCCTGCCCCAGCTCCGGTAGAAAAAGTGGCGCAAGCGGAGTTTGCTGCTGCGCCTGTATTGCCCAAATTGTTAGCAGCTGCGGATCCCGATAATAAAACAGTGATTCGTGTTAAATCTGAATTGATTGATCAATTGGTCAATCAAGCCGGTGAGGTTGCCATTTCTCGGACCCGTATCGAGTCAGAAATGGTGGCGCTGAAATCATCATTGGTTGATTTGACTGAAAACGTGGCACGTTTGCGTGCTCAGTTGCGTGAGTTGGAGATTCAAGCAGAATCTCAAATGCAAGCTCGTGAGAAAGAAGTGCAAGATATGCACCGCGAGTTTGATCCGCTTGAATTTGATCGTTTTAGCCGTTTGCAGGAAGTAACACGCTTTATGGCCGAGTCGGTTAACGACGTGGCAACGGTGCAGCAGCATTTATTGAAAAACTTGGATGAGTCATCGGCAGCTTTGCTAGCACAATCTCGTATGACGAAAGAGTTGCAACAAAGTTTGATGCGCGTGCGTATGGTGCCGTTCTCCAGCGTTTCTGAACGTTTGTACCGTTTGACCCGTCAAGCCGGTAAAGAAGTCGGTAAAAAGGTCAATCTAGAGTTGAAAGGCGGTCGGGTTGATATCGACCGCGGTGTGCTCGATAAAATGATCTCACCGTTTGAGCACATGCTCCGCAACGCGATTGACCATGGCCTTGAAGACGCGCAAGCGCGTCGGCAAAGTGGTAAACCAGAATTTGGTGAGATTCAAATTGAAGTTCGTCAAGAAGGCAATGAGTTAGTTCTTTTGCTCAAAGATGATGGCCGCGGTTTGGATGTTGATCGCATTCGTCAAAAAGCGCTTGAAAAAGGCCTAATTAATGCAGAGCAAAATGTTTCGGATGCCGACGTTTGCCAATTGATTTTTGAGCCTGGTTTCTCGACCGCCACCACCGTTACGCAACTTTCTGGTCGTGGCATCGGCATGGATGTGGTGAAAAATGAAGTGAGTAATTTGGGCGGCAAGATCGATGTATCGTCGGTTGCTGGTCAGGGGACGACTTTCACTATTCACCTGCCATTAACGCTTGCAGTTGCTCAAGTCTTGTTGGTTAAAGGTGGTGAGCGCCTAATTGCAATCCCGTCTGTGATGGTTGAGCAAGTACAAGAGTTGAAGCAAGAAGCTTTGGCGGATTTGTACAAGAACCAATACCAAGAATGGTTAGGACAACGTTACCGTTTCGCCTATTTGCCGCGTCTCTTAGGGGATATTGAAGCAGTTCCCGAGCAGAAACGTTACTCTACCGTTGTCTTGCTACGTTCTGGCGCTGAGCGTATTGCGCTACACTTGGATCAATTGGTGAAGAACCAAGAGGTCGTTGTGAAGCCAATTGGTCCGCAACTAGCGCGTATTCCAGGGGTGGTTGGTGCAACTGTCCTAGGCACGGGTGAAATTGTCCTGATTATGAATCCATTGGCGTTGTTGGCTCAGTCGACGCAAATCGTGAGCTCTGTACGTCAGCAAACTGCAACGCCACAGCAAGTCTCACAAGCAACAATGCCAGAGCAATTAGCGACAGCACCAGTGGTGATGGTGGTCGATGACTCATTAACAGTGCGCAAGATCACTGGTCGATTGCTGGCTCGCGAAGGTTTCCAAGTCGTGACGGCAAAAGATGGAGTTGATGCATTGCAGCAGTTGCACGATGTGAAACCCGCAGTGATGTTGGTCGACATCGAAATGCCGCGGATGGATGGCTTTGAGTTAACTCGAAATGTACGTGTGGCTGAGGATACTCGCCATATTCCAATCATCATGATCACATCGCGTACTGCTGATAAGCATAAGAAATACGCGTTTGACCTTGGGGTCAATGCCTATCTTGGTAAGCCATATCAGGAAGAGGAATTGCTCACAATGATTCGACAATTTATTGCCGAGGGAATACCTGCTTAATTTTAGATGGTAATTACTGTCGCTTATGTGAAAACCCTGCAATGCAGGGTTTTCGTTTTTTACCTGTAAAAACAGCTATAGTGACTCACAAAGTCGATGATATTCGAATATGTCTGTGTCAGATAATACCCGCCAAATTGAACAGCTTATCGCCCAGGGGCGAGACTGGTTTGTGCCTGATTGTGCACGCACCATTGAGCTGATGGAACGAGCAGCTCAATTGGCTAGAGCCGAGTCGTGTTATGAGCAAGAGGCTCAGGCACAGCTATGGCTGGCGCGCAGCCATTGGGCGCTAGGGAATTTAGACGCGGGACATCAGGCGATTGCAAGATTAGAGGTGCTCGATCGCAAAGTGAAGTCGCCACGCTTAAACGCTGATTTTGAATTGGCACGAGGGCGACTGTATTTTTCCGCTTCTGAATATGGCGCAGCGCTAAAAAGTTGGAGTGCCTGCCTGCGAAAAGCGCTCAGTATTTCGGCTGTAGACCTCTATATCCAAGCCTCTCTAGGCGTTGGGAATGTGTATTTTGCGCTGCAACAGGCCGGTGATGCCTTAAATTGGCATGAAGTCGCCCTTGAGTTCGCTCAATCCTTGGGGGAGCACGAATTATTAGCTGAGAGCTATTTGCATGTGGCTGCGGATTTAAATGCCTTAGGCCAGTATGAATTGATGCTGATTTTATTTACCAAAGGTGAACAAGCATTTCATCATACGCAGCACCATGCATGGCGTGCGGATTGGTATAGCTATCGCGGCGAGGCGTGCTTGGCTCTGCAGCGACTCGATGAAGCCAAGGATTGGTTGCATCGTGCCTGGGAAATCAACCGAAAGACGACATACCTATGGAGCCAATCACTGAATTTGCTCAACCTCGGTAAAGTTTATGTCGCATTACAAGGGTATGAGAAAGCTGCGGAATATTTGAGTTTGGCTGAGCAGAAAATTAACTCGTTTGGGTCATTAACATTAATGCTTAGGGTGTACTCCCAGCTTTCAGAGTTGGGGCTGCTCACGCAAAACTATCAAATGGCGTGGGAAAATCGGCGCAAATATCACGTTCTGGCCATACAAAACGCCCAGAAATTAGCCAGTGAACGGCTCAATACCGCGTTAGAGCGCCGAATTCGTGAGCTTGATACCCAGTTAATGGTGCTACAAACAAGGCAAGAAAATGTCATGCTGCGGCAGCAAAACTCCGCCGACTCCGAGTTACTGCAAACCTTGTTGCATGCCTCATTACAAGACCCATTAACGGGTGCGGGTAATCGTCGACAACTAGATCAAGAAATGCCGATTTTGTATCAGCGGTGCCGGGAAGATGAGCGGCCATTGTCGGTGTTAATGGTGGATCTAGACTATTTCAAGCGAGTTAACGATACGTTTGGACACTTGATCGGCGATGAAGTTATTCGGGCTACCGCAAAAATCTTGTTGCAATCGTGCCGAGGTGGGGATTTGGTCGCGCGCTATGGTGGCGAGGAGTTCGTTTTGTTATTACCGGGCGCGGTAGGCATCACCGCAGTCGAGGTCGCAGAAAGGATTCGATTACGGATCGGTGCTTATGCTTGGCATGAAGTACACCCGGATTTAGCTGTCACCGCCAGTATTGGTGTGGCAGAGTTGAGTGCAGAGCTGGATGCCGCAGCGTTGTTAGAGCATGCCGACCAAGCTTTATATCGAGCCAAAGAATTGGGGCGCAATCGCGTGGAGTCTTATCAATGACACCCGAAGAGTTTGATCTTGCTTTGCCTGAAAT
Source organism: Chitinibacter sp. SCUT-21 (assembly GCA_041874755.1). Taxonomy (NCBI): domain Bacteria; kingdom Pseudomonadati; phylum Pseudomonadota; class Betaproteobacteria; order Neisseriales; family Chitinibacteraceae; genus Chitinibacter; species Chitinibacter sp. SCUT-21. Next base: position 1,711,513 of record CP102611.1, on the reverse strand, counting down.
TAAAAAAGCGATGTTTGACGACAAAGCGCCTGAACTTATGAGTGCGGCGCTGAGTCAAGCGCAGAAAATGGTCTATCCCCAAGGTCAGGCAATGGCCTTGCTTTATCGTGGTGAATACCTGATCGACCTTGGCGAACAACCTGGCTTAGCCTTTAAAGATTTTCGAGAAGCAGGGCTGATTGCCCGGCAATTGCGAAATTGGAATTTATTAGCGCAAACGCTGCATTGGCAAGCACAAAGCCAGTTATTGCAGGGCGAGTATATGCGTGCGCTTGACGTCTGGTTGCAGGCTTTGCAAACCGCGATTGAAGCCGAGGATAGCCGTGCATTTATTCGGGGCTATTCGGGTATTGCACAGGTATGCTTGGTATTTGGTCAATTGGATATTTCTTTGGAATATCAACGTCGGGCTTTGATGCTGGCCGATAGTGTTCCCGATATTGCCTTGCAAATTGATTGTTTGCTTGCCTTGATTGCCACTTGTTACCGTCGGCAATTATTTGATGAAATGCGCAATTTATTGGTGCGCCTAAAAGAAAAAATCAAACTTCGGCCACATCTTGAGACTCAGGCTGAATTTCATATCTACTCAGGCCTAATCCACCTTGATCTGCATGAGCTAGATCAGGCCTTCGAGCACTTACAATTGGCGCGGGTGCTGGCCAAACAGTTTGGCGGGTTGTGGTGTCGTTCGTTTGTAGCGCTGATTTTGGGGCGGATTTACTTACAGCAAGGGCGTTTAGAAGACGCCAAGGCATCGCTTGAACAGTGTTTACACTTAGGCGAGCAGATTAAAGGTTTTGCGATGGGGCAGGAGGCGCATCAATTATTGGAGGAGTTGTGTGCGGCGCAAGGCGATTATCAAGGTGCTTTAGTGCACTTGGATTATGCTCATGTGCAACAATTAAGCTTGTTTCAGCGGCAAGCTGAGCGTAAATTGACACGTGTTTTTCAAAAGCCCCTTCATCAAATTGAAGTGGCGCTGCGGTTGGAATTAAGCCGAATTCGATACAGCCAGATTTAGAGTGAGATATGGATAAGATTCGTAAGACGGAAACCGAATGGAAATTACAGCTTAGCCAAGAGGCTTTTCGTGTCACGCGCCAAGCCGGCACCGAGCGGCCTTTTTCGGGTGAGTTGTATCGCGTCACCGCAGAAGGCGACTATCACTGTATCTGTTGTGATAGCCTGTTGTTTAAATCCGGTACTAAATTTGACGCCGGTTGCGGCTGGCCTAGCTTTTGGCAAGAAGCAGTCCCCGGCAGTATCGAGCGCCATCGTGATTTAAGCCACGGTATGATTCGCGAAGAAGTGCGCTGCGCGCGTTGTGATGCGCACCTAGGCCATGTGTTTCCCGATGGCCCAGAGCCAACTGGTGAGCGTTATTGCATCAATTCGGTGGCTTTAAAATTCTATCCAGACTAAGGGTATTGGCTTGTGGCAATTTTTAAGCTTGGCCTGCTGCAATATACCCTTATTCGTAATCTGGAACGCCGTGTGCGCTAAGAATGTAATCAAATTCGCTAAAATCAGTCGCTTGCGCTAAAAATGGCTGCAAAGCTTCTAGGCGCGCCTCATCCAGTAGATACGACAGCTTCATCTCTGGATCGGGCTTGTCTTGTTCGGCAGCAAATAGGCTAAATAGAAAATCCAGCTGCAGCTCGTCGCTCAGTGGCAGCGTACCAACAAAGCCACCTTCCATGCCTTTTTCCCAAACTTCGAGTACGCGGATAATTTTCATGGTTTAGGCTCGGTGTATGGTAAAGCGCAGATTATCGCTACAGCGCTCTGTCGAGTCTAGACTTTGGTGCGATTAATTCAGGGTAAAGGGGCTTTCAATTCATCCACCCTGTGCGTCATTGTAGCCGCCGCCAAGTAGCGCGTATTGCTCCAGTGAGCTACAACTCCCAACCTAGGACAGTTAGTTATCGACGGGCAAACTCGAGTTACAGTCTGCTGGCGAGCTTTTTCAAGCTTGTTCCGGAAAGCCGATAGCTAAGTCTTTCTACAACCAATTCAGCGCCAAGACTTTCATAGAACGAGATGCCCGCGATATTGTTGTGCTTCACTGGCCAATCAATTCGGCAGCAACCACTGTCTATGGCATATCGAGCAATCCAAGCCAAAATAGCCTTTCCAATACCGTGCCCTCTTTGAGTAGAGTGCACAAAGAGTTCTTTTAGTTGAACCTGTCGGTTTTTTTCCGGTGACGGTTCGACAAGTGAGTAGGTCAAGGAAATCGCGGCGAAGCCGACCACAACACCGTCACCGTTGATCGCAACTACTAATTGCAGGGGGGATGTGGGCGCCAAAATGTTGTTGAGCAGATGCTCTCTGACGACTCTTCGATTAGGTGCAGAATTTTCGTTGTAGTAGCTGTGAAGTTCCAGCAATAAATCAATCAAAGATTCATACTGATTTTCTGAAATTAATTCAACGCGCATTGGATTTGATCTGGAATGAAATCGTGTCTGCTTTTGACTGCACTGACAAAGTTTATTATGTTGCGGCAACTGTTATTGCGCGAGCACAGTCGCAAGTGTTGTGACCAGCAGCAAAGCCGTTTCCGATACTTCAATGCCAGCGCCAAGGCAATCGCCGGTGACGCCGCCTAGCTTGCGCTTAAGCCACGCCCGATAGGCGTAGATGACGATTAGCCCCGCACACAGCCATGGGCTAAGCCAAGCTGATGCCGCGAATAAGCCCAGCCACCACGCCCACGCTAAGAGGGGGGACTTAGACCAGCCAAATTGTTCGGCCATTCCGGGCGCTAAGCTTGGTAAAGTTTGCCAGCTATACACGCCGCTGCGCGCCCATGCGGGAATAAGCACAATTGCCCACCACGCCTGTGCGCGCACGCACAGCATTAGCAACACTAATTTGAGCATCAATTGCAAAATCAGGCTGATAACGCCAAAGCTGCCCAGATGCGGGTCTTTCAACACCGCCAAAAAGCGTTGCGGGTCGCGATGGGCGGCGCCTAGCCCGTCGGATAAATCGGCCAAGCCGTCTAGGTGCAAACCGCCGGTAATCCACGTCCACAGCAAAACACCGAGCACCGCTGCCAGCCAAGACTCGTGGGCGAGGAAATAGCTAGGGATGAGTAAAAAGCCACCAATCAGCAAGCCCACCGCCGGAAACCAGCCAACGGATTGGGCGAGCATGCTCGGCTCAAAGTGCTTAATTTGTGGCGTAGGCAGTCGAGTTAAAAACTGAATCGCCAAAATGGGGTGTTGCCAGCGCATTAATCGGCCGCCAAGGTGTTGGAGAGTTCGAGCAGCATTGGTGGGTAATGTTGATCCCACCACAGCGTGACCGATCCAGCCGTGGTGAGCCAAAATTGCTGATGGCGCTCTGGCGGCAGATTAAACGCTGCGAGCAAAATAGCTTTAATCGTGCCTTGATGCGCAATCAGTACGCGGTGTTCAACTTCGCCCTGCGCGATCCACGCGTCGAGCGCTTTAAGCACCCGCTGCTGAAATTCATCCCAGCCTTCGCCATTAGGTAAAGGGGATTGACGTGGATTGGCTTGCCATGCATCCCAATGGGTATGGTCTTCATCGCTCCATTCAGACTTAGCTTTGCCATCAATACACCCTAGGTGTATTTCCTGAAAGGCGTGATCAAGGTGGAGTGGTACTTGCAATTGCTGCGCGCAATCAAGCGCAAAATCAGCGCAACGCGCCAAGGTTGAGCTGGCGAGTGCATCAACCTGTTGTGCGCTGAGCATCTGCCAGCGCGCCTGCATTTGTGCGCGCCCTAAAGCCGAGAGCTGCGGATTGCTCTGGCCAAAAATCGCCTCGCTCGCGCCCTCTGCTTCGCCATGCCGAATCAGCGTTAAGCGCATGCTTTACACCATCTTCGCGGCCGCGACGCCCGCTTCTGCAAAAGTTGCCATTTCACCATGCAAGGCCAGCGCACTTTGCAGTAGCGGCAGGCAAACCGCTGCACCACTGGCTTCGCCCAAGCGCATGCCTAGGTCAAGCAATGGCGTTAAGCCGAGCGCTTGCAGCGCGAAACGATGCCCCGCTTCTTGCGAAACATGGCTGGCCAGCAACCAATCGGCAACTTCGGGTTTGGCTTTCACCGCCACCAGCGCGGCCGCGGTGGTGATAAAGCCATCTAACAGCGCAGGCACGCCGTGATCGGCTGCTGCGGTGTAAAAACCAGCGAGGGCGGCGATTTCTAATCCGCCAACTTCGCGCAACCAATCGAGTGGGGCGAGTTCTCCGTGCGCTTGAGCGCGTTGGATTGCATCGTTCACCACATTAATTTTGAGTTGGTGCTGCTGGGTATTGATCCCAGTGCCAAGCCCAACAATCTCTTCAGCTTTATACCCTGTTAAGACGCAAATCAGCGCTGCGGCTGAGGTGGTATTGGCGATACCCATTTCGCCGCCGATCAGCAGCGTTTTGCCATTGCGGATCATTTCTTCGGCGCAGGCGTAGCCGGTACGGAACGCGGCAGCGCATTGTTCGCTACTCATCGCTGCTTGGTGACGCAAGTTCGCCGTGCCTTTAGCAACAGGGGCGCGAAATAGTCGTGTTTTGCTTTCCACTGGATTGGGGTAATCGCTGGCAACACCCACATCGACTACGACCAACGTGGCTTGATGTTGATTAGCTAAAACATTGATCGCTGCACCGCCGTTAATGAAATTAACCACCATTTGCGCCGTCACTTCAGCAGGAAACGCCGAAACCCCTTCCGCCGCAACGCCATGATCGGCGGCAAATACTGCAATCGCAGGTTTTACGCGACTAGGGGTGGGTTGCGGTAGACGAGCCGCCAGCCAAATAGCAAGGTCTTCGAGCCGACCTAGGCTGCCGGCAGGTTTGGTCAGTTGGCTTTGGCGCTCGCGCGCCGCATCGGCAAGTGCGGAGTTGGGGTTTGGCATAGTTAGACAGCGTGAAATCAGAATTTGCCGACTTTAGCCTTATGCGGGTATTGCGGCAATCGGAATTTTTGCTCAAGCCGCAGCTTTAAGAGTAAAAGTGTGGACGCGATCAATGCCGTACTGCATCGCCTGCTGTAGAGCGGTGTCGGCATCTAGCAATAAATCATCGATGGTTTGCGTTTCTGATTGCAATGTTGCCACGCCTATCGTGACCGAAACGGTGAGTTGCAGCTGGTTTTCTAACGGAATTGCACTTTGTTTTACTTTGGCGCGTAAGCGTTCGGCAACGACTATCGCACCAGCCGAATCAGTATTGGGTAGGATAAGGACAATTTCTTCGCCAGAAAATCGCCCAATCAGGTCAAAATCGCGGGTGGCTGAGCGCGCTGCATTGGCAACGTGACGTAAGGCCAGATCGCCAGCTTGGTGCCCATATTGGTGGTTGATTTTGGAGCAATAATCCAAATCAACCAAAAGGGCAGATACTTTGCTATTGCTGCGTTGGGCTCGATTGATTTCGTGTTCAGCCAAAGCCATTAAATGTTGGCGGTGGTATAAGCCGGTTAATTGGTCTTGGTTATTTACATCGCTATGATTCACTAGCGTGCGCAAGCGGCGTATGGTTTGCCATTGCCAAATAATAATGCCCAAAAGGCCAATACAAAGAATCAGCCACATAATCTGCCCAAAGTCGTTTGGTGTAACTTTTATCGTAGCAGGCTCTATAAAAAAAACAGTTTCCAGCTCACAATGGCGCGTAATAAATAACCCTAGGTCGGGCGAAGATCTCCTTGCATGGTCTTTATCAATTGCCTGTTAAAATAGTGTCATGAAAAGTAAATTACCAATCCGCAATATCTTGATAGTTCGCATGTCGTCGATGGGGGATGTTATCCATCAATGGCCTGCGGTGACCGATTTAGCGCGTGCTTACCCAGACGCGGCCATTGATTGGGTGGTCGAAGAGGGCTTTGCCGAGTTGCCGCGTTTGCATCCTGCGGTGCGACGGGTCATTCCGGTCGCTTTGCGCCGCTGGCGTAAATCGCTGCTCGCTGATCAAACACACCAGCAATGGGCACAATTTAAAACTGATCTTCGTGCCTGCCGTTATGATTTGGTTCTGGATGCACAAGGGCTGATTAAAAGTGCTGCGATTGCTAAATGCACTTGCGGTCCGGTGGCGGGTTTTGATCGCCATTCCATTCGCGAACCGCTCGCCAGCTTGGCCTACGATCGCAAATATGCGGTGAGTAAATCGCTGCATGCCATCGAGCGTAATCGCCGCTTGAGCGCGTCGGCGCTGAATTATCAATTTGAAGGCGGGATCGACTACGGGCTTAAAGTGCCTGACCTTGCTTTGCCGTGGCTACCTGAAACGCCGTACGCCGTGTGCTTAACGGCAACGAGTAGGGCGGACAAAGAGTGGTCGGAAGCTAATTGGATCGTCCTTGGGCAAAAAATGCTTGCGCTGGGCGTTCGACCGATCTTCCCATGGGGCAGCCCAAACGAGCGAGCGCGTGCCGAACGCCTAGCCGCCGCGCTCCCCGCCGCCATCGTTGCGCCCAAGCTCAGCTTGACTGAAGCTGCGGCCTTACTCGCGCAAGCCAGAATTGTCGTCGGTGTTGATACCGGTTTGGTGCATTTGGCCGCAGCCGTCGCGGTGCCGACGGTCGCGATTTTCTGCGCGTCTGATCCTGAACTCACCGGCATTCGCGCCAGTGGCTACGCGGTTAATCTCGGTCAGCGTGGTGCTGCGCCGAGCGTCGACACGGTGTGGAGTGCAGTGCAAGCAGGTTGGCGCGAATAAATGTTGCTCTACCGTATCGCGCTTTGGTTGGCCTTTCCTTTGGTCTGGCTCTACCTACTCAAACGCAGCCGCAAGCAGCCAGAGTATCGACTCAATTGGGCTGAGCGACTGGGATATTATTCTGTAGATATCATTCAATCTAACCTACATGGCGATACCCGTCCTATTTGGTTGCACGCAGTGTCGGTTGGCGAGATGCGTGCGGCGCAGCCGATTATTCGCGCTTTGCAGCAACGCTACCCCACAATCCCCTTATTGCTCACCTGCATGACGCCAACTGGCCGCGCCACGGCGCATGAGTTGTATGGTGCAGCCTCGGGTATTAACGCGACGATTGTATTTCTGCCCTACGATTATCCATCGGCGATTCGCCGCTTTTTGCAGCGTTTTAATCCGCGTTTGGGTCTGATTATCGACACTGAAATCTGGCCGTATTGTATTAGCAAATGCCAGCGCGCAGGCATTCCGCTGGTGCTGGCCAATGCGCGGATGTCGCAAAAATCATTAAATGGCTATTTGAAAATTGCGCCACTGTTTCGCCGTGTGATGCCCAAGTTCGCTGCCGTATTAGCTCAAACGCAGCAAGATGCTGCTCGTTTGACGCAAATGGGTGCAAAAGACGTCAAAGTAATGGGTAATGTGAAATTTGACAATCAACTTGACCCATTGTTAATCGCGCAAGGGCATGCTTGGAAAAACAACTTAGCGCGCAAAACACTGCTGCTCGCCTCTAGCCGCGACGGAGAAGAAGCGCTGGTGCTGCAAGCACTCGGCGCATTGCCAGCCGATACGCTATTGATTATCGTGCCGCGCCACCCACAGCGCTTTGACGCGGTCGCTGCATTACTAGAGTCAAAGGGCTTGAGCTATATTCGCCGCAGCCATTGGCAAGGCGAAGCGTTGACGCAGCAAGTGTTGCTGGGCGATAGCATGGGCGAAATGGTGGCGTGGTATAGCGCCGCCGATGTCACGATCATGGGCGGCTCCATTTTAAAGTTTGGTAGCCAAAATCTAATCGAGGCCGCCGCCTGTGGCAGCCCGGTGATCATCGGCCCATCAACATATAATTTCGCCCAAGCCTCCAGTGAGGCGATTGCCGCTGGTGCGGCATGGCAGGGTGAAGACGCTACGGCCGTGTGCGCCGATGCTTTGCGTGTGCTGAACGATCCCGCTCGGCAGCAGCAAATGGGGCAGGCTGGCGTGGCGTTTAGCTTGGCGCATCGTGGCGCAACCGAGAAATTGCTGCAAACCGTCAAGGTTTGGATCCAGTAATCACATGTTGCAAGTCGACGCAATGAGTTCAATGATCTTGGATTGGCGCGAGCGCTTGATTGACTTGGCTCGAGTCCAAACGGCGGATGATGGCGCGCACGATTTAAACCACCTGCATCGGGTTTGGCAGAATGCGCAGCAACTGCTGGCGTCTCATCCTGAGGCAGATCAGCTAATCGTTTTGGCCGCCTGTTATCTGCACGACATTATTAATTTGCCGAAGAACGACCCGCAGCGCCATCTGGCGTCGCAACTGGCAGCGAGCAAGGCGGGCGAAATACTGCAAAGCTTGGGTTTTCCAAGCGAGAAATTAGCTGGCGTGCAGCATGCGATTGCCGCGCACAGCTATTCGGCAGGGCTGGGGGCGCACAGTATTGAAGCGCAAATCGTGCAAGACGCCGATCGGCTCGACGCACTAGGCGCGGTGGGCCTTGCACGGCTGTATTACACCGCCGGGCGGATGGGATCGGCTTTGGCACATGCCGATGACCCATTGGCGCTAAATCGGGCGCTGGACGATAAGCGCTATGCGCTCGATCATATCGAAGTTAAATTGGCGACTTTACCCGCAACGATGCATACCGCCACTGCGCAACAACTTGGGCTGCAACGTTTGGCGGCGTTGCGCGAATTTCGGCAGCAGTTTGCTGCCGAATGGGGGGCGACTAGCGATTAAATCAGCCGCACAGCCCCGCTCATTTATTGTTCTGAACCAGTGTCGTGATATTCAGTCGGGTTCAGATAGGCAAATGGCAACCCTAAAAACACCACGCCACCGACGATATTGCCCAAGGTGCTGTAGGTCAGATTATGTAAGGCTTCGCCCGCGCTAATGCTGCCGTTGCCCAAGAGTGAAATGGCAAAGGTGCCCATATTGGCGATCGAATGCTCAAAGCCGCTGTAGAGGAAAATAAAGACCACCAGCATCATCACCATGATTTTGGCGACGTCTTCTTTGCAGCGCAGCGCCAAACGGACCGCTAGGCAAACAATCCAGTTGGCCAGCACGCCTTTAAAGAAAATCACCTGCGCACTTTGATGTACCTTATGCGCCGCACCCGCATATAGTGCATGATCGCTTGGCAGCGGCTGAATCACGCCCGCTCCGTACAACAAGCCCGCGACGATGGCTGCCCCGAGTAAATTGCCGCAGAAACACACCGTCCATAAAAACGTGGTTTCTTTCCAATTGGTTTTGCCCTCGGCGGAGGATACGCTGAGGTACATCGTATTGCTGGTAAACAGCTCGGCGTTAGTGAACACAATAATCGTCAGCCCCACGCCAAAAAACAGCGAAGCAATCACTTTACCGAGCGAAATATCGTGCAGATTGTGTACCAGTAGCCAGTATGTAAACACGGTGATGGTTAAATACATGCCGGCCAAAATCGAGCGCACGGTATAACGGCGTGGGTCGGTGCGCAGTAAATTGAGTTTATTCAGGCCGCTATCGGCGGCTTTTTCGACATAAGAGCGATCGAGCATGATTTATGCTTCCGAGTTTGGAGTATAGGGCTGTAGCTTATTACAAATAATGCATACAGGCATATACCTTTAAGGCTTTGTTGATTTTACTTCAGCCGATTCATTAATGGCCGATGCTAAATGCTGCCGTACCCCAGAACGACGTACGTATTCTTTGAGCAATAACTGTGATTCTTCAGCAATCACGCCGGTGATTATCGTCATACCTTGCTGCTTATGACGATAATAATCGCCGTGCAGTAGCAAATTGAGTGTGCCGATCCAAGTATCCGCTTGCGCCACCACGATAGTATCGATGCCGACATTAATCATCGCGCCCAAGCACATCATGCATGGCTCAAGCGTGGTGTACAGCGTGCATTGATTTTTATGCTCAGCCAAAAAGCCTGCTACTTGCTGAATCGCCAATAGGCAGGTTGCCAGCGAGCAGTGCGATTTTTGCTAGTTCGATCGCAGCTTGCATGAATACGGAGTGCTGAGGCTCTTTTGTGGAGGTCATCATTTTCGGAGGTGCGAATTCACAGGGGGCAATTTGAACTCATTGCTTGTGCAAAGGCATTTTGAGCAAGCATGAGACAAATTTTGATTGTTCATTTAAGCTGGAATTTATGATCTTTCAGGCTGGGTGATTTTGGCTAGAACGCCTAAAACCTGCTTAAATCCCGATTCGGCTTGGCTGCCGCACTCTGCAAATACCCTATCTAGTATGATGCGCTGAGCACCAGAAAGCTTTTCTTCTAGCGCTATACCCTCTTCAGTTAAGGCCAGGCACTTCACTCGTTTATCAATTTCGGACGGGCTAGCTGTGATTAGGCCTGCTTCTTGTAATTGGCGCAGCGGGGCATTGAGCGCTTGTTTGGTGACGCCGAGTTTGCCCAATAATTGATTGACCGATAATCCCCCTTGGCGCCCAACAAAATACAGAATGCGATGATGAACTCGTGCCAAACCTCGCGCGGCCAGAATCGCGTCGGGTTGAGCGGTAAAGCCTTTGTAGCCATAAAACAGCAATTCTAATGCGCAATTGAGTTCAAACTCAGTGTGAGTCGCGGATTGATGAGCGGTAGGGACTGTCATATTGACCTTTATCCTTTTTGCGTTAATATAGGTAAATATTATTGACCTATTTGGTGCGTGCTATGTTTGCCAAGCGAATCGAACGACTAAAACCCTCGCTCGTTAGAGAAATTCTAGCTGCTGCACAGGCGCCTGGGGTAATTTCTTTTGCGGGTGGTTTACCTGCGGCTGAAACACTGTATCAGCCCAATCTGGCGCAAATGCAAATCCCCGCCTCGATTTGGCAGTATGGTGTTTCAGAAGGTGAAGCCACTTTACGTGAGTTGGTTGCGCTACGTGCACAAAAGCTGGGTTTGCAGTGCTCGGCCGATCAGGTGTTGATTTTGAATGGCTCGCAACAGGGCATCGATTTGGTCGCTAAGTTGTGGGCGGAGGACGGGATGAGCATTTTATGCGAATCCCCTACGTATTTGGCGGCGCTGCAGGTGTTTGAATTATTCGGCGCTCAGTTTGAAGCAAGTCGTGATGCGATGATGGCGCCGCAGGATGTGGCACATAGCGCTGCACGTTTTAGTTATCTGATTCCCACTTTCCAAAACCCTACTGGCGCATGTTATAGCACCGAGCAACGCGTGGCCTTGGCGCAGGCCTTTGATGCCAAGCAGATGCCGGTATTCGAAGATGACCCTTATCGTGATCTGGCGTTTGATGGCGCCGCGCCAGCGCCATTGGTGTCGCATTTAAAATCAGTCCAATGGGTTTACCAAGGTTCATTCTCTAAAACCTTGGCGCCGGGTTTGCGCTTGGGTTATTTAATTGCGCATCCTGATTTAATCGTGTCATTAACACGGCTGAAGCAAGCGGCGGACTTGCATAGCAATCGATTGAGCCAAGCGATTGTGGCGCAAGTGTTGCAAAGCGGTGAGCTTGATGCGCATATTGAGACAATTTTGCCAGTGTACCGAGCCAAACGTGATCATATGCATCAATTATTGACGCATTATTTGGCTGATAAAGCGACATGGGAAAAGCCTCGGGGTGGCTTATTTTTCTGGTTAAACTTAAATCAAGCGCAAGACACCATGGCGCTAATGCGTGCAGGTTTGGAGCAGGGATTGGCGGTGATGTCGGGGGCGCCTTTTTGTACCACCGACCATTCAGGTGCAACGCTCAGGTTGAACTTCAGCCATAGCAATTTGACTCAAATTGAAGCTGGGGTGCAGCGTTTAGCGGGGCTGATCAAATAGTCAAAGCGAGCCTAGGCTCGCTTTGACTGAGATCTGAAAGCGTTTATTTGAAAAGCTCTTCAATGGCTTTTTCGCCATTGTAAGCCGCACCGCGGTGTCCTGAGCGGCGCAGGGCGTTGGCCCATTCTTCGACGATAGGTTTGAGCTCTTCACTACTGCGAACACCGTTGAGCATTATGGTGAGTTTTTCTTCCCAGTTATTGCCCAAAAATTCTTGCGTCACTGACAAAATGACTTTGCGAGCGGCATTCATTTGCGCCGTGTTACTACGTGGTAGTGGCGGCGCAATTGTGGTCGGACCTGAGAACTGAATCTGCTCTAAACTTTGTTTGGTGGTATTGCGACTGATTAAGCCCAAGTCGAATAACTTTTTTAAATTAAGTAAAACCTCTTGACCCGGTAGCATTGCCACAAGCATTGCCGAACTGCGTTGACCATCAATCATAAATAGCAATTGACGTTCTTTTTGACCAATGGCGCCGCTACGCTCTTGTAGCTCTTTTACGCCAGCGGCAGTTTTCGCGTAGATCACTTGGTCCATGAGCTTGTCCTTTCTCCGTGCTGGTCATTTATGTATAAGCTTTTTGTGATGTAGTTCGCAAGTTGGCAACTACTTTTTTTCGAAAATAACACAAAAATAAACGACGTAAGTTATTAAAACTTAACGAAAAAGACGACGAGCGGTTATGACGGCAGTATGTCATGTAAGGCCTTGATAAAAATAGGCTTTGGCGCGATACGGCAGGGGGTATGACGATTGATTTCAGTGCTTGCGTAAGCGAGTGTGTATGATTAATCCCAACAGAATCAAGCCAGTGCCGATCAATTCGTGCCGATATAGTATTTCTTGATTCAGCCAATGCCCCAGCAACAATGAGCTGATCGGGGTTATTAGAGAGATTAAGGCGACATTGAGCGGTTTGCATTGCTGAATTAGCCAGTAGTACAAACTAAACGCAACCACAGAGCCGATCAACGCCAGATAAATTAATGCCGCCAGTGCCTGGTAGGGAATGTGCGCTGGCCATGGCGCGCCAGAAAGCAACCAAAAGCTGCTGCATAAAATAGCGCACACAATGAGCGCACCAGAATTCACGGCTAATGGCGATTGCTGTTGGGTATGCCGCTTGAGCAAAACAGCAGCTGCCGCTTGTAGCGCCATACCCAGTAAGATGGCACCCATTCCCGGGATGCCGCTAGGACTAAAGCTGAGATTATTGCCAAAGATCATCGCCAGCCCAATCAAGCCTACTACGATCGCGCACCATTCGCTACGCAGCAAAGGCGAAGCCAGCCAGCGTGCGGCTAAGATACCGGTGACCAATGGCGTTAAGCCATACAACACGGCAATCAATCCCGATGCGATGTACTGCGCAGCCCAAAAAGAGCACAACATCGATAGCGAGGTCGCCGTTCCGGCGATCAAATAAGCACGAAGATGAGCAGGATCACGCGGCAGTTTGCCGACTTTCCAGCGCAAAATCAGCGCGCCCAATGCCGCAGCCATCACAAATCGCAGCATTAAGGCAAAGGTAAAAGGTACGCCCGTCACGCCCCATTTAATGCTGAGCGCCGTCGTCGACCAAATTGCAATTAATACTAAATAGCTGCTGCTAATGGCCAGATTCATCGCTTGCGAACAACGCGTTTTACCTCGGTAAGCACGTCGGCTTTGGGCGGCAGATCGGGTAGCGATAAGATTTTTTTGATTTGCCCTTGCTGCCAGCTAAACACATCCGCATGCAGATACCCACCGCTGCCAGCGCTACGAATCACGACCACAACTTCACCATGGCCATCGCCATCGGCGTCGGTATTCAGCAAGCGCTCAATTTGGCCGTCGCGTGGGTATATTTGTCCGCTGATAAAATCGTCGAGCGGGAAATCAGGGTTGCGACCACCATACAAACGTATGCTATAGCTGCCGATGCTACGCGGCTCATGATCACCTTCGGCAACTTGGATTACGCTGTGATTGTCGGGTAAGGGCAGTTGTTGTACAAAGCGCGATTCGGCGGCTAGCGTGCTGATCGAGTAGATGGCAAAGCAAAAAGCGAGACGTTTTAGCATCAATTTTCCTTGTTATTGAGGCGCAATAATCAAACCATTCCCACCGCCAATGACGGTGACGGCACTACTGCTCGACACAATCAGTGCAATCATCAGCGCCAAGCTCAATAACCCTTCCGTTTGTGCGCTCAGGCCTGCGTTAGGGGTCTTGGGAGGGGGAATAAAGCGGGCGGCAATTTGCCTGATCGATTGTTCATAAGCATGAGCCGTTCCATCGCATTGCAAGCGCACGGCATCGGCGGCATAACTGGTTTCTAATTCGGCTTGCGACAAGCTGGTGCTGTTCTGCTCGATATGGCGGTTTAACTCGATAAAAGCTTGTTGGCATGCTGGGCGCATCGGTTCAACAGCCCAGAGGGTGTGGCTAAGCAGCAGTAAAATGACGGCTAGCCGTTTCATAACAAACCCATCAGCATTTTGCTGGCCAAGATCACTAATAGTGCAGCAAAGCATTTTTTTAATTGCGCCACGGGTAAACGGTGGGCCAGTGCGGCACCAAATTGTGCCATTGGAAAACTGGCAAAAACAATTGCAATAAAGGCGGGTATATATACATAACCGAACGTACAATTAGGTAAATTAGCTATACCCATGCCACTATATGCATAGCCTATGGTGCCGGCGATGGCAATTGGAATGCCAATTGCCGATGAAGTACCAATCGCCGTTTTTACCGGCACATTGCACGCGCTCATAAAGGGCACCGATAAAGACCCACCGCCAATGCCCACCCAGCTCGACAGCATGCCGATCAAAGCGCCGATACTGATCAGTCCATGACGCGCAGGCAATTGCCGCGTGGGTTTAGGTTTGATATCGAGCAACATTTGCGCCGCAACGAGGAAGGCGAATACGACAAAAATCCATTGCAAGCCCTTGCTTGAAATCAAGCCTGCGATCTGCGCGCCAGCAAAAGTACCTAGCAAAATGCCCGGGGTTATTTGCCCCACAATATCCCAGCGCACGGCGCTTTTGGCATGGTGTGCCCGTACGCTGGCTGCGCCAGTGACGATAATGGTCGCCAAGCTTGTACCCAGCGCCAAATGTTGATGGAGTCCCGGCTCGATATTGGCAAAATGAAACACCGCCAATAGGGCAGGGACGATGACCAATCCGCCGCCAACACCCAGCAGTCCCGCCAAAAATCCGGCGATTAGCCCCACGCCCAAGCACGCTAAAACTATTGCTAGCATGCCAATAAATCCTGAATAAATCGCCATTGCGCTTCGGTTACGGGTGTAATCGACAGGCGCGAGCCTTTTTGCAGCACCATCATGTCGGCCAATTCCGGATATTGGCGTAGTTCGGCGAGCGGAAGTAGCCGAGTTTTGCGTACAAAGCGTACGTCAACTTGCATCCAGCGGGGTTTTTCTAGGCTGGCTTTGGGGTCGTAATATTTTGACTTCGGGTCAAACTGGGTTGGATCGGGATAGCTGCTGCTGGCCACTTCAGCAAAGCCAGCAATGCCAGGCTCGGCGCACGAGGAATGATAAAATAAAACCCCATCGCCAATCTGCTGGGTATCTCGCATCATGTTCCGTGCTTGATAGTTTCTAACGCCATACCACCCTACTGTATTGCGTTTGGCCAGATCGTCGATCGAGACGTCATCGGGCTCTGACTTCATTAACCAATAGGCCATTCTTTTATCCTGTTTTTTCAAATCTATTGGCTCAGGTGCCATGGCGTGTAGTACTGAGCACGATTTGCCTTCCTCGGCTTACGATATAATGACAGTTAATTTGACCCATGTGAATGAGCGATGCCGCAACTCGAGCTAGTAAATCTAATGTGTACCAGTTATCGCCGTTTATTGGGGCGCGATTTGGTTGCCCCTGACTTAAGCGTAGAACAAGCCGCGCAATGGCTACAAAACGAGGCGCCTTTTTGTGTGCTGGCGCATGATGGCGCTACAGATCCGTGCTTTATTTTTGCTAATAGTACTGCACAGCGCTGCTTTGAATACGCGCAAGACGAGCTGATTGGTTTGCCTTCACGCTTGTCGGCCGAAGCGCCCAATCGGGAGGAACGCCAGCAATTACTTGATGCGGTCAGTCGCCAAGGGTATGCCACCGGTTATCGCGGCTTGCGCATTGCAAAGTCGGGGCGCCGTTTTTGGATTGAGGATGTGACGGTGTGGAATCTCATCGACGAGCATGGCGTTTGCCACGGACAAGCGGCGACTTATGCACAATGGCGCGATGCTTAGTGGTCTAAACCGGGTAGTAAGCGACGTAATTCACCGCTGCGCTTCAGCTCTTGCAAGCCCAGATTAAATTGCTCGGCTAGCCACTGGCCATTGCTGCGGTTTTTACTAAACAGGACATGCATGGTTTCGCTGTGAACTGGTCGTGGCTGAAACAATAATATTTTTTGTGTAATCGGTGGGAAATGCGTGGCGATCAAGTGCTGGCAAACCAGCAGCTCACAGGGAAAACCATCAATACGCTGCGAGAGTAATTTAGCGAGATTTTGCTCATCGGTATTACCGATATCGGTGAGGAACACCTGCTCACGCTGCAGTTTTTCCCATTCGTCACCATAGCTATAACCGTTAGTGACGCCCATTTTTTTACCCGCTAAATCGGGTAGGTTTTTCCAGAAAACTGGTTTTGCATGGTGATAAAACAGCACAGTCTTGCTGCGATAAACCGCATCGCTAAACCAAAAGTGCTGTTTTCTATCGTCATTGAGCGACCATAGCAAGGTGCCCGCGAAGTTACCCTTGCGGCTTTCTTCGAGCGCTCGGCGCCATGGCATAAATTCATAGCGCACTCGAATCCCGCGTAAAGCCAAAGCACGCGTGACGACTTGGCTAGCTGGGCCAAAATCGGGTAATTGCTGCCCCTGTAACGGTGGCCACTCACCATTGGCCAAGGTAATGGTGATGCCACCACTCTTGGCCCACACCGCAGGCAGCAAGAACAGCGCAAAAAGTAGAGTAAAAAGGCGGCTGGTTTTCAATCGCATAAGTTACTGTAAGTGGGGATGTTGAGCTGCGTCAATGGCGTGGGGCTATCTGTTATGTCCTAACTATCCAAGCGCGATTAATCGTGGCTTTTCGGGCTTGTGCTGATGTAAAAATGCAACTTTGCTTTTTTTAGGCTTACGCCGTGTGTTGGTCTGGTTTGGGGTGTGAATAAATATAATTAAATTCTAATGTATTGGATGTGGTGCTGATCACCATGCTCAATTCAGGGGTGAATTAGCATTCACGCTGCACTTTAGTTTTCATCGCGCAAGTAGCGCAGTAAGCGGCCTCGGTATGCAGAACCGTCGGCCAGCGGTGCGGAGAGTATGGTCTCGCCCATCGTAAATCCGCGCTCACTCATCTGCCGATTGAACGCACTGCGGTTGCCGCGATTGGGGTCAACAATCAGTACCTCACAGGTAGCTGCGGCGTGCAGCTCGATGAATTCGGCCAAGGCCAAAGGCTGATCACGCTCGTACAGTACATCGCTGCCGATGATCAGATCAAATAAGCCCAAATCAGGATTGCTACGCCCCCAATTCCCGGTGGCGTATTTCAGCTTGGGCAACGCATTCAACAGCGTGTTTTCATCGAGGAAAGTTTCAGTCAGCGGGTGGCAATCGCTGGCGGTAATATCGCCGCAGCGGCGATGGATCACCAGGCTGGCTAGCGCCAAGCCGCAGCCGATTTCCAACACGCGTCGCTCGCCCAGTGCGTAGTCCTGCATTAGATCAGCCATTTTTTGCGCCGATGGCCAGACTTGGCCAAACAGCGACCAACACGCTTCCGACACGCCCGCAGCCTCGGCAATACCGAATGGGTCATAAAACTGCTGTTTATCGAGTAAAGAGCGAACGTGCAGGTCAGCGCCACCGGCGACGGCAACGTGCTGATGTTTGATGGCATAGCCAAGTGTTGGGGTAGACATAGAGCCTTGGGTGCAAATGCGGGCGTTGGACGCTTTTCGATCTGCCAAGGCGCTAAAGGGCTAGCGAGCTGAGAGGGCGATTAGAATAGTCGGCGGGCAGGAGCGGGGTGGAAGATGGTTCCATCATAACACCGCACGCTAAATCGCTCTGGGGTGAAATTTACTTTTCAGGGGTATTTTGCTAAAAGCGAATCCCAGTATTTATATTTCTTGCATACCCTGGCGGGTATTTTTTATGCCGCATGCTGCGCTTGATGCACGCTAATTCATCTTTGCCCCTTGGTAATGCCGCAACTAATATTGTTGCAATAGGTTGCTGCTAAGTCAGGTAAAGCCTGATGCAAATTACATGCTGGCAGCTGCTTTAAATCAGGGGTGAAATCATGCAGACCCTAGTCAACTTGGGTAAATTGTTGTGTATCTTGTTTTTTGCCAGTCTCACTGGCTTGGCCTCGGCCAAAGAAACCATCATTCTCACTGGCGGTGAAAAATTCATCCAGTCACCTTATGGCAAGTGGCTTGAACTGGTTTACAAAGAGGCTTTTCGCCGTTTGGATTACGAGCTGCAAGTAGTGGGCTATCCGTCGCAAAGAGCTATTTTTATGGCGGATAAAGGTGAAGTCGACGGGCAAATCGAGCGCGGTTATGATTTCAATATCGAACATCCTAATTTGGTTCGGGTTGAAGAGCCTACCAACCAAGATGCATACAGTGCGTTTACGCTGAAATCGGGGATCAGTCTGAAGGGTTGGGATAGCTTGCGGGGGAGTAAATACACGGTGGTTGCACGTCGCGGCGTGGGTCGAACCGTGGCAACCTTAGGCGCAATCGTTGGTAATGAGCGACTGTACTTTGTAGAAAATCCGGAAAAAGCGCTGCTGATGCTACAGGCTGGTCATGCCGATTTATATATTGATTACGACCCTCTGGTTGAGGATACGTTGGCTTCATTGCGCAAATCAGATCCATCCGCTTTTGCTGGTCTTCATAAAGCAGGGGAAATGGACTTCACCACGCACCATGCTTTTTTGCATCAGCGCTGGGCCGCTCTTGCACCCAAGCTCGCGCATGTGCTTAAAGAGATGAAGCGTGAAGGTCTGTTTGAAAAGTACCGGAAAATGATCCCCGGGCTGTGATGAGCCCGCGCATCCGAAGTGCCGCGGATTGACCATATGGTCAACCCGCCCACGACGATGGTTTATTTGCTGAGCCAGCGCGCAGCATCCAGCGCATAGTAAGTCAAAATCGCATCAGCACCGGCACGTTTGAACGCGAGTAGGCTTTCCATCACCACTGCTTCTTCATTGAGCCAGCCGTTTTGCGCTGCGGCTTTGAGCATCGCGTATTCACCGGATACCTGATAGACGAAAGTCGGTGCGGCAAATTCGTCTTTCACGCGGCGTACGATATCTAAGTAAGGCATGCCCGGTTTTACCATTACCATATCAGCGCCCTCGGCCAAATCGAGGCCAACTTCGTGCAGCGCTTCGTTGCTATTGGCCGGATCCATTTGATAAGTATATTTATTGCCTTTGCCTAGATTGCCGGCCGAGCCGACCGCATCGCGGAATGGGCCGTAAAAGGCGCTGGCGTATTTGGCCGAGTAGGCGAGGATGCGGGTGTGGATGTGGTTGTCGCGATCGAGCGCGGCGCGGATCGCGGCGACACGGCCGTCCATCATATCGGATGGCGCAACTATATCGGCACCAGCGGCGGCGTGGCTGGCGGCTTGTTTGACCAGCGCGGCGATGGTTTCGTCGTTCAGCACATAGCCGTTGTCGTCAATAATGCCGTCTTGCCCATGCGTGGTGTACGGATCAAGCGCCACGTCGGTAATGATGCCCAGCTCGGGAAAGCGCATTTTTAGCGCTTCCACCGTGCGCGGCACCAAGCCACGTTGATTCCACGCTTCGCGCGCATCGAGTGTTTTCAGTTGCGGTTCGATCACCGGAAACAGCGCCAAGGCAGGGATGCCCAGCTTAACGGCTTCTTCTGCCACGGCAAACAGCTTGTCCATACTCATGCGCTGCACGCCCGGCATCGAGGCGATGTCTTCAACGCGGTTGCTGCCGTCAAGCACAAACACCGGCAAGATTAAATCGCTGGCAGTCAGCGCGTTTTCGCGCATTAGGCGGCGAGAAAAATCATCGCGGCGCATACGGCGCATACGGGTGCTAGGGAAGGGGCGGTTGCTGTGCATGGCGGTTTTCCGTGTGGCGCACGGCCTTGTGAGCCGAGTGCGTGTTTTGAGGTGAAGTGGCGTGATTTTAGCGCTTTGCGCGACCCGCAAGCAAAAGTTTAAATCATGAGCGCTCTGCTCGCTGTCAGCCCGCACATGAAAAAAAAAGCCAGAGATAATCTGGCTTGAGGTGCAGGAGCCGTCTCTGGTTCTCAAAGAGCCAGAGACGGGTTGGCTTTAACTGCTGCTGGGTTGATGCTCTGGGGTGGTATTGATCAAATGAGTGTTCTGGCTATGGCTTAGCGATAGATACCTCTCATATTGCTTCAATACATCGGCAATTAACTCTTCTTTGCGCAGATACTCAATATCATATCCACGACGCCCGTCAGCAAAGAAGGTGACCGGCTCGTAGGTATATTGCCGTTCGCTCGCTGGAATATTGGTGTCTCGCAGCGCAAAGCTGGCTACCGGGCGGGCATGGGCGCGAACACCATAAATAAAGTCACGCAGATTCGGTTGTGGTACGCATAATGAAATTCCGCCATCATCGTGCGTGATGATCTTGGCTTCCTGGCCACGCTGCTGCATTTCTTGTGCCACTTCATTCAGCGCTGGGCTGACGGTATCGCGAATAAAGCGCGCCACATCATCGCTGCTTGGTTGGTGCAAAATCTGCTCCAGACGTTGCTTCCAGTGTTGGCCGGTCCAGAATGAGCTAGCTGGCGTGAATTTTTGGCGCGAATGACGCTGATCGGCCACTAAGCCCAACCACAGTGAGAATGCCAATAAAATCATAATAAAGGCAAATGGCAGCGCGGCGATCAGGGTCATCGTCATCAAGGCTTTTTGCCCACCTGCGCTAAGTAAGGTCCCAGCGGTTAGGCCGAGTAAAATCGCCCAGAATAAGCGCTGCCAGATCGGTGAATTGGCAGGGTCTTTCGACGACAAGCCATCGAGCATCAAGGCGCCCGAATCCGCGGATGTAACGAAAAAGACCAAAATCAGCATCATCGAAATAATCGAGGCGATATTCGAAAATGGCAGGTAGGAGAAGAAGCTAAATAACAGCGCATCGACATTGCCAGCGGTGGCCGCCAGCGCGCCTTGGGCAACGTTCATATCGAGCCAAATCACACTATTGCCAAATACCGTCATCCAGATGAAGGTGAAAATACTCGGGATAATGATCACGCCGGTAATAAATTCACGAATGGTGCGGCCGCGTGAAATACGGGCAATAAATAAGCCGACAAAAGGTGACCAAGAAATCCACCATGCCCAATACAAGATGGTCCAGCCGCTAAACCAGCCTTCACTTTGCGTCGGGGTATAGGTAAAGCCACGGAAGGTCAGATTCAAAAATTGGCTCAGGTAATTGCCGACATTGTCACCAAATGCGCCGAGCAAAAATAGTGTCGGCCCCGCGAATAGGACAAACAATAGCAAAATCACTGCGAGTAACAGGTTTAATTCTGAGAGTCGACGCACGCCTTTGCCTAGCCCGGTTGAGGCTGAAATACCCGCCAAAATAATCACGGTCGCAATTAGCGCCAGTTGCACGGCTAAACCGCTTGTGTCCCAACCTGTTAGTTGATGAATACCGGCCGCTAATTGCACGGAACCCAAACCGACCGACGGCGCTAGGCCAAATAGTGTGCAACACAGCGCAAATACATTGACGGTATGTCCCGCTGGGCCATTCACACGCTCGCGTAGCAGCGGATACAGCCCAGAACTCAGTGTGAGTGGCAGATTGTAGCGAAAGCCAAAATAGGCCAATACCAAGCCCACCAAGCCATAAATCGCCCAAGCGTGAAAGCCCCAGTGTAAAAAGGTGCTGGTCATGGCTTCGCTTGCGCCTGCCAAGGTTTGGCCTTGCGCCAATGGTGGGTTGACGTAGTGTTGTAATGGCTCGCCTACGCCGTAATACATCAAGCCGATGCCCATCCCCGCCGCAAATAGCATTGCAAGCCAAGATCCAAGGCTAAATTCAGGCTCTGAATCATCGGCCCCGAGGCGGATACTGCCGTAATCACTAATCGCCAGCCCGACGAGAAAAATAAAGAAACCAGAAACGGCAAGCGTGTAAAACCACGAAAAATGGACGGTAATCCAATTTTGCGCCGCGACGAAATTCGTTTCGGCAACTTGGGGCGCAAGGGTGGTAAAGGCAATTAAGGCAATGATCAGCGCAAGGCTTGGAATCAGCACCGGCATACTAAATGTGTGCCGAGGCTTGGCGGTGTGGGTCATATTGAGCTCCGGTTGGAAGCTCCTCTGAATATTGGTGCAGGCAGATGGTATTGAACGAGGAGCTCGATGGATCAGAGCGGCTGTAGGCAAACGCCTGCTTCCGCGATCTGTAAGTATATCCTAAGGCGTCCTGGGGGCAACCCCAACAATGTCACAATTGGGAATAATGCACAGAATGCGCGCTAAGCATATCGAGCTAAGCTGAGCTGTTCGGTTGGAATCTCGGGACGTTGCCCGCTGATAAGGTCGGCGAGTACTTTCGCTGAGCCACAGGCCATGGTCCACCCGAGCGTGCCATGTCCTGTGTTGAGCCATAAATTCCCGATCGAAGTTGCACCAATTAGCGGGGTGCCGTCAGGTGTCATGGGTCGTAATCCCGCCCATGGTTGGGCCTGAGTTAAATCCCCTGCCTGCGGAAACAAGGATTGGGCCACCATTTTGAGGGTCGCAATCCGGCGAGGATTAATGTTTTTGTTGTACCCCGCCAATTCGGCCATACCCCCAACCCGTAGTCGCTGATCAAAGCGAGTGAGTGCAATCTTGTAGGTTTCATCCATGACCGTCGAGCACGGTGCGGCGTTGACATTGGTGAGGGGTACCGTAATCGAATAGCCTTTAACTGGGTAGACGGGTAAATCTAGACCAAGTTGCTGGGCTAGTTGACGAGACGCGCAGCCCGCCGCAATGACTACAGCATCGGCCTGCAGTGTTTCGCCCGCGACTAGGACTTCATGTATGCGCCCTTTTTGCGTTCTCAAATTGAGTGCACTGCTTGCGAAGCGGAAAACGGCACCTTCGCTGGCGGCGAGTTGGGCCAATTGTTGGGTAAAGAGTTGGCAGTCGCCAGTTTCATCGTTGGGCAGTCGCAGTGCACCCACTAATTGGTCTGCAATATGCGCAAGGGCTGGTTCGGCTTCAATGATACCGTTGCGATCAAGTAACTGATGGGCTACCCCCATTTGGGCTAGTAACTCTGCATCTCTACGGCCATTTTCTAGTTGCTTGGCCTGGCGGAAAATCTGTAGGGTGCCAAGTGTGCGGCCTTCATACTGAATCTGGGTTTGTTCGCGTAAAAGTTTGAGTTGATCACGGCTATATTCTGCCAGGGGGACCATACGGTTTTTATTGCGTTGGTACGCATCAAGCGTGCAGTTGGCGAGCATTTTAGCTAGCCATTGCCACTGAAAAGCATCGCTTTGCGGATGAATGCGCAGTGGGCTGTGATCTTGCAATAACCATTTCATCGCTTTAAGCGGAATGCCAGGCGCAGCCCACGGCGCAGCATAACCGGGCGAGATTTGCCCGGCATTGGCATAGCTGGTTTCTTGTGCTGCAGCGCGGTGTTGCTCCAAGACAGTGACTTGGTGGCCGGCGCGCTGTAAGTAAAAGGCGCTGGTGACCCCGATGACGCCGGCTCCAATAACAATAACACGCATAATCTGTAATCCTTAAACGGCTCAGTACAGCATAGCGTGCTAGCTGAGTGCCCGCGATGCGGGTAAACCAGTATGGTGGGTATGCTTTGCTATCCATTTATTAATTTGGTTTTTCACGATATACCCATGGTTCTATGTCTGCCGCTTGGCCAGTTGCTGAAAAATTAATTACATATAATCTATTCCTTGGCCTGCTGTTATTTCTCTATACTGTCGAAAGTAGTTTTCATTTTGATTTTCAAAGGAAAAGAGATGCTACGAGCAATCTTTCTGGCAGTGGCTTTATTGTGTGGTACGAGCATATATGCCGCAGAAAAAGATAACGACAAAGTCATTTTGCTGGTGACCGGACAAGTGAAGCAGCCGCAAGCATTGAGTTTGAAAGAGTTGGACAAGCTGCCACAAAAGAAAAAAACGGTGAAAACCCCTTGGTACGAGACTGCGCAAACTTTCGAAGGCCCCTTATTACGTGATGTGATTAAGTTAGCCGGCGGAAAAGGGCGAGTGATGAAATTACAAGCACTTAATGATTACAAAATTGAGGTGCCTGTGAGCGATATCGAGCGATACGACGTTATTTTAGCTAGTCGTCTGAACGGAAAAACGATGTCGGTGCGTGAAAAAGGCCCCTTGTTTGTGATGTATCCCTTTGATACGCAGCCAGAGCTGAGAAAAACCGATTATTTTAGTCGCTGCGCTTGGCAGCTAAAGCAGATTACCTTGGAGTAAACAATGAGCCAGCGTTTTTTGCTCATTGTGTTGGCGATTGGCACGGTATTGCTGCTGAACTTTGGTCTAATTTTTCATTTCGAACAGCAGCAAAAAGCCGAATTAAGTCGCCAAGCCGAGCAAGGCATGGACAATCAACTATGGCAATTTTTTCAATTGACCAGCGAGTACCAACGTCTGCGGCAGGTGGTCACCGATAAAGATCTCGATGAACTGCAATTGCGGCTCGATATTTTTTACAGCCGAATTGTCGGCATCGAGCAAGGTTCGACAAAAAGCTTATTCAATGAACAAAGCCAGCGGAATCGTTTGCTGAACCCTTTGTTGAAGATGATTGATGACGCCGATCTGGCGATTAAGGATAAAAAGCCAAGCGCCATTAATTGGACAAAGCTACAAACCGATGTTGCAAAGCATCAAAACCATGTTGATGAGTTGGCGCAAGTGGCGCGTGAGCAGTACGCGAAGCATAACGATATCCAAAAAGAGCGCCTGACTCGCTTAGGCTATTTCCGCGTTGCTTTGTCGGTTTTGCAAATGGTGTTGTTGCTATTGTCTGCTGCATTGGGGTTATGGGTCTTTTGGCAACGAGAAAAGCAAAGGCGTGCGCTGGTTGAACTTAATGCATCCTTAATTGAGGCGAGGCAAGCTGCGGATGAGGCCAATGCGACGAAGAGTCGATTTCTGGCGCATATTAGCCACGAAATTCGTACGCCCTTAACGTCTATCTTGGGCTATACCGAACGCTTACGGCAAAACTTGCACTTGAGCGAGCAACAGAAAATCTATCTGAGTCATATTGCGCATTCTGGCCAGCATCTACTCAGTTTGCTGAAGCATGTACTGGATTTATCAAAGTCAGAGAGTGGCAAATTAGAACTATTGCTTGAGCCTTTAAGTTTGCCGCAATTGAAGCTTGAGCTCGAGAGTATGTTTGCCCTGATGGCGCAGGAAAAGTCTTTGCGCTTCGAGATCGAATTGGCCGAGCATTTGCCTGAGTTGATTGAAATTGACGCCGGTAAAGTGCGACAAATTTTGATTAATTTGCTTGGCAATAGCATGAAGTTTACTGAGCAAGGCTATGTCAAATTAAGCCTCTATGGCTCCGCTGACGAATCTACTTTTGAACTAAGCGCCCTAGTGAGTGATAGTGGGTGTGGAATTGCCGAGCATGAGTTGGCGAGTTTGTTTTCCCCATTTGAGCAAACTGAAAGTGGTAAACAAATTGGTGGCACTGGCCTAGGCTTGGCGCTTAGCCGTGATTTCGCTCGTTTAATGGGGGGGGATGTTGTCGCTCAAAGCCAGCAAGGGAGTGGTAGCGAGTTTTTGGTCACCTTAAAGGCGAGAGTTTTGGAGCAAGTCGTTCAAGCGAACGTTGAGCAAATTGTGCCACATAGACGTTCCGCGCAAGGGGAGACCATTCTGATAGTCGAAGATCAGGCGGTAAATCGTGATTTGTTGTGTGAAATTTTAGAAGATGTCGGGGCCAAGACCTTGGCGGTCGAGGATGGATTTGCTGCGATCGCTATGTTGGAGAGCACGCCAGGGATAGGGCAAATTTTGATGGATTATCATATGCCGGGCATGGATGGTTTAGACACGACCGCCATCTTGCGGCAAAAAGGCTATGCTGGACCAATCTACTTGATCTCGGCATCTCCTGAATATGAGCTGCGTAAGCACCCACATTTTGAACTTATTGATGGCTATTTGAGTAAGCCGTATCAATCACAAGATTTGTTTGAGTTACTGGGTTTTAATGCCGCTCAGACCATTCAAGTTCCGCCCCAGTCTTGCGACGCTGACTTGCCAATCGTTGAGCGTGCTCAGGCACAAGCTCGATTGGGTTTTAGTGATGAGCGTTTCCTCGCGTTGGCAGAGAAAGGTTTGGCGCGCCTAAAAAATCTCGAGCAAGATTTTGGGGTAGCAATTAAAGCGGCGGAGCTCGATACGGCCTCGCGTCATGCCCACAGTGCGAAAGGCGTTGCAGCACAACTGGGTTTAATTGCCGTCGCGCAACAATGGGCTTTATTGGAAGCCAACCCCTTAGCAACTCAGCCGAGCTTGATAGAAATTGCGCAACTGCTTGATCGAAGTTGGCGCGAGCTAGGTAAGTAGTAATAAAAAAACCGAGCATACCGCTCGGTTTTTTTATTCGCAGAGCTATAGCTTAGGCCATTGCAGGTAGCGTGTAGCCTTCAATTTTGGCATCAGCTACTAATTTAGCGAGGTAGTCGTGCATCATTTTACGACCAGCCATATCTGTTAGGAAGGCTTGCAGACGCTCTTTCACTTCTTCATAGCTGACTTTATCGCCGTTGCTGCGCTCATTGACTTGAATAATGTGGTAACCAAATTGGGTTTCTACCAAGGTCGGCGTGATTTGGCCAGCTTCTGTGCTAAATACCGCAGCTTCAAACTCTGGCACCATTTGACCGCGACCAAATTGACCTAGGCTGCCACCTTGTTTGCCAGATGGGCAAGTTGAGTGCTCGCTCGCCAACGCAGCGAAACGTTCAGGATTAGCTTGAACTTCAGCCAAAACACCTTCCGCTTTTGATTTAGCCAGGCTAGCGGCTAGGCCTTCACCCAATGGGAACAAAATGTGGCTAGCAACAGCCATTTCTCCACGGGTAAAGCTGGCAGGATTGTCGTTGTAGAAAGCTTGGCAAGCCGCTTCGTCGGCTTCTTCAACTTGCACTTCTTGTTGCAGCAAAGTGCCTATCGCTTCTTCTGGGCTTTCCGCTGTGATGCCAACCGCAGCGGCTTTTTGTTGCAACAATTCACGCAGGATTAACTCCTGGATTGCGGCGTCACGTGCGCTAGGCGCTTCGCTGTGGTTGCCTTGTTCGGCTGCGATTTGTGCTTCGGTGATTTCAACGCCGTTTACGATAATGGCCATGAGTTTTTTCCTGTTGAGCTAAGAAAAACGCCGCATTCCCGCGGCGTTAGAAGGGTTATTCCAGATTATGGGGCCTTTTTTTTTAAAATCAACAGATCCCGACATGTAATTCGTCAAGCCAGTCGATAAAGCGTTTCACGTCAGCGCCACGATAAATCGATCCATGTTGCGGGCATAACAATTCGATGTCGAGCTGTCGCACCCGATTGATCCAGTTTTTCTTAGCAGTATTAGAGCCTAACCAGCGTTTATGAAACCCTTCCGCAAAACGAATATGAGAATCGAAGTCCTCTACGAATAATTTATCATCACCTGGCGGTAAAAGAGCGGCGCCAATATCACCAGTAAATAGTAATTTACAGGCAGGGTCATAAATATGGAAATTGCCGGACGAATGCAGGTAATGAGCTGGGACGATTTGTAGCTTGTCTTGACCGATACTTAACTCGCCACCTTCATCGGGAATAGAAACTAAGGTATCTGCACCACAGCCAAAGTGTGGAATAAAACCGCCCCACAACCCTGACACATGGCATCTTATCTCGGGATTAAAATCATTCCATAAGCCTAGAGATGAAATTACATCCGGATCTTGATGGGTCGAAAAGATCCGTTTGACGGTTCTCGGATCAATCACTTCGGAAAGTGCCGCGAAAACCGCCGGAAACACCTCCGCGCCACCTGGGTCACACAGTAGGCTGTCCTGGCCTGTGGTAACGACATATTCATTGGTGTCTATTAAGTAATTAGGACGAGCGGGATCACGCGAAATGGCATACCAGCGATGTTCACCAGCACTTGCAATCAATTGGGCTTTTTTCATAATGGCTCAATTTAACCTATGGGTAATTCGTTGCAGGGAGTCGAGTCGAGGCAAAATGGCTTCGATCTTTTGGGCAAATGTCTCGGAAAGCTCAGCCAAAACACTGCGCATTTGTCCGCTATAGGCCGACTCAATGCGAGCTGCTCGCGCCAGAACCAATCCAAAGGTGCAGGCACGGTTGGCATCGGTGAGGCATTCATCAAAACGGCTAGACGGCACTAAATTGGCAAGGCGATTTTGTGCTTGTTGCATCGCTGGTTCTAAGATTGCGCGGATATGATCTGAGTAGCTCGACGCATCGGCAAGGCGTAATAAGCGCCGTTCGGCTTGTAGCCGTTGCGTGGCTGCGGCGAGCAGCTCTTGCGTGAGTTCGCTTAAATGTTGCATTGCCGTTTGCAATTCAATACTGAGTAAGCGTAACTCGCTGGAAATGACACCAAAGCCTCGCGCCGATTCACCGGCTTTTTTGGCCAACAAAATAGCGTTAAGCCCCATCAGATTGATCTCAAAGCAATTGCGTATAACCACTTTTACTTCTTCGTGAATCAAGACCGATTGGCGTAAGGCAATCACTCCACTCACTGCATCTGACATAAGCCAACCTCTTATCCGTTAATCTTCCTCGTTATAGAAGGTAAATCCATACCGCCGCAACCATACTGAAGGGGTATATTTCTAAGGGCGTGCATGATGAGAAATCTAGTTATTTTTTCGCACCCGCATTTGGCCATGTCGCAAACGCACCGTGTTTTGATCGATGCAATTGCAGAGTTGGCTCAGGTGAAAATCCATCACTTAGAAGCGATGTATCCGGACGCTTGTATTGACGTGTTAGCAGAACAACAGGCTTGCCAAAAAGCAGAGCGAATTGTTTGGCAATTTCCCTTGTATTGGCATAGCTGCCCCGCAATGCTCAAACGCTGGCAAGATGAAGTTTTTGCGCCCGGATGGGCATTTGGCGCGAAGGAAGCCTTGGCAGGTAAAAGCTTGCAGTTGGTGGTGAGTACCGCTTCGCGTGGCGCTGTTTATGATGGGGCGTCGACGATCTCTACAGAGGCTTTGTGGTACCCAATGCGATTAACCGCCGAAGCTTTGGGCTTGGTTTGGCATGTGCCGCTGGTGCTGCATGATGTGGAGCACTTGCCTCAATCACCGTTCGATGCGGATCACCAAACTGCGATTGAGGCATTTGCATTGCAATACAAAACATTGCTCAGTAGTACATCGTGAAAATTATGATGTATAAGGTATGTCGTCCGCTTTAGCCGGAGCTGGGTACCAGTTTTCGGCCTGAATAACTTTTGCTTCTGCTGGGTCGGCAATATAGTGTGGCGACATAATTTGTACGCCATATGTGTTGAATACGTCTTGAATCTTCGCGTGCAATTCGCTCATGATTTCCAGTCTGCGTCGTGGTTCGTCAACTGCAATCCGAAGAAAATACTCAACATAATAGTCAGACAAAGCCGTTTGATATACCACGGGGCGTGGAATGCTGCGCACGCCTTGCGTCTGCTCTGCAGCTTCAATCAGCATAGCCTCAACTTGTCGCCAGGGGGTGTCATAACCAATCGTGACGCCAACTTGGGTAATGACTCCGCCCCCTGCCGCCAAACGCGAGAAGTTCTTGACACTTTGACCGACTAGTACTGAATTAGGGATGCTAATTTCTTCACGTAAATTAGTGTGAATCTTTGTGGCAAACAAACCAATTTGAACGACAGTACCTTCGGTTTCACCGATTTGCACGTATTCACCTTGCTTGAGCGATTTGGCATAAATCAGGATCAAACCCGAGGCAAATTGTCCGACCACACTAGAGGCGCCTAGTGAAACCATCAAACCCACCATGACGGATAGCCCCTTAAATGCTTCAGTATTGGCACCTGGTAGATAAGGGTAAATCATCGCAATGGCGAGTAGCCAAACTAAAAACGACATGATTTTTCGTGTGGTACTGGCTGTTTCCCGATCAAACCAGCTTAAATGCAGCTCCCCTCGCTCGATGCGGCCAAATACAAAATGCAGAAAACGAGAGGTGTAGCGCGCGCAAATAATGATAAAAATAATGACGAGTAAGCCTGGGATGGCATTGAGTACCCCTTGGCCAAACTCGCTGAGAAAAGTAAAAATCGAGTCATTTAACCGTTCGCTCCACGCGCGGGTAAACGGAAATAAACCAAATACTAAACTTGTCCACGTGTATAAGAAAATGAGGCCTAGCATCATGGTGAGGGCATTAATAACCCAGCGCAGCATGCGATTTAATAATGAAAAACTCACGCCGGTCGTATTTTTTGCCAGACGCGCAATCGGTCGGCTGATATAACGTCGACCCGCTTTCAACAAAAAGACACGTGATTTCGATAGTGCATAAATTAACGCGGCAAAAATTACCGAAGCCAGCGCGGCATAGGCGGCTGAATGGATCAGCCTTTTCGGGTCGCGTAGTTCACGGCTTTCCAACACGAGCATACGCAACTGGTGTTTTGCTTTATTGGCCGTCGATTCGAGTGTGTCGCCCGCGAGTGAGTTAACATCACCTTGCAGCACCAAAAAAGCCTGTTGGCCATCGATGGTGATACTGATGCCTGGTTCTGGCGTGTTCACGAGCGTGCTATCTACCTTGCCTTCGCTTAATTCAGCCAGTAAACGCTTGATGCGTTGTTCTGCGCCGAGCGCTCGATCTTCTGGGGTATAGGTGAAGATTTTGCTGCGAAAAACAAATACTTCACGATTATTGATGGTGGCGGCATACCCTTCATCGGACTCCTTCACGGGAGCTGATTCAGCGGCGCAGGCGATGCAAGTGCTTATCGCAAGCAGTAAGGCTGCGAAAAAATGCAAGCAGCGGTTTTTCATATTGATGGCCCAAAAACAAAACAATTGACGCAAGCATAAACAATGACAGCATTTGCTGCTAGCCTTGTCCTTTGGTTGATTGTAATTAAAGTCATTGGTTATTATTTTATTGCTTCAATTTTACTGTAATCTTTATTCTGAAATATTATGCGCTGCTTAGGGCTAAAGTGAGCTAATGACGCGATTCATACGGGCAATGCAATAGTTTATTGCTCTGAATGGGTATGTTGCCGACATCATCAATCCGGCATACTCAACTAATGATTTAAGGTAGGTGTCTTTACGGGAGGGGCAATGCTGCAAGATCGTTTTGGGCGAACCATTGATTATTTGCGCGTGTCGGTGACAGATCGGTGTGATCTGCGCTGTAGCTACTGCCTGCCTGCGCGATTTAAAGGTTTTGAAGAGCCCAAAGACTGGCTCACCTTTGATGAAATCACTCGCTTAGTTGGCGCATTTACTCGGCTTGGTGTGCGTCGAGTCCGCTTAACCGGCGGTGAGCCTTTGCTGCGCCGTAATTTGCCTGAATTGGCCGGCCGTTTAAGCGCTTTAGGCTTGGACGATTTGGCGCTGTCGACCAATGCCACGCAATTGGCCAAGCACGCACAGGCGTTAAAAGATGCCGGTGTTACCCGCGTCAATGTGAGCCTTGATAGTCTAGATCGCCAGTGCGTCAGCCAAATTACCGGTAGCGATTCCTTCGATCAAGTGATGGCCGGCTTGCAAGCGGCTAACCGTGTTGGCCTTGCGCCGATTAAGCTTAATATGGTCGCGATGCGTGGCGTGAACGACGCCGAAATCGATACCATGGCCGAGTTTGCGTTTGAGCACGGCTATATCTTGCGCATGATCGAAGCGATGCCGATGGGCGACACTGGCCGCAACGCGCAGTTTTTAGATTTAGGCCCAATTCGCGATCGATTGATTGAGCGCTACGGCCTTGAACCCGAAGTAATCGAATTGGGCGGTGGCCCGGCGCGCTATTGGAAGACGCCGCATGAGATTAATGGACGCAAAGGGCGGATTGGTTTTATCACGCCAATGTCGCAACACTTTTGCGCCACGTGCAATCGGGTTCGTCTTACCGTCGATGGCACTTTGTATATGTGCTTGGGGCAGGAAAGCGCGTTTGAGTTTCGCCCGCTATTGCGTGGTGGCGCGAGCGACGCAGAGCTAGAGGCGGCGATTTTGCACGCGATTGAGCTTAAACCGGAGCGTCACGAGTTTGTGGAGCAACCAGCCAAGCTGATTCGCTTTATGTCACAAACCGGTGGTTAAATTACCCATCCCCATGGGTATGTCACAGCAAATCATATTAGTATTGAGCTACCAAGCAATACGCCGATAGGTATTTTATGTCGCACGTTCTCGCGATTGCCGGTTTTTCCGGTAGTGGCAAAACCACCTTGATTACCGCTTTGCTACCGGAATTGGCCAAACTGGGTTGGCGGGTGAATGTGATTAAGCACTCGCACCATGATTTAGAATTCGAGCCGCCGCACAAAGATTCGGCGCGCTTTCGCGCAGCGGGCGCGGGCGAAGTGATGGTCGTCTCGCCCTACCGTTGGGCCTTATTTCATGAATTGGCGCAACCAGAAATGCCAAGCCTGCATGATCAAATAACGCGATTCGCTCCCGCTGATTTGGTGTTGGTCGAAGGGTTTAAGCGCGAGCCAATTCCAAAAATCGAAGTGTGGCGCGCTGCCAATGGCAAACCGAATTTATTCACCGACGATCCACATGTGATTGCGATCGCCACCGTGGGCGAAGAGATTGAATGCTCACTTCCAAAATTGAATTTAAATGAGCCCAGCGCTGTGGCGCGGTTTATTGTTGATTACTTTAGCCAACAGGAATCCCTGTGATGTTAGATTTTGATACCGCCTTGGCGCAATTACTGGCGCAGGCGCAGGCCCCTAGCCAGATCGAGTATGTGGCCCTAGCTGGCGCGCTGCAGCGCGTGTTAGCCCAAGATATTGTTTCCGAATTAAATGTGCCGAGTTTTGATAATAGTGCAATGGATGGGTATGCCATTCATGTGCCAGATTTTAATTGCCCGTCAGAGCAATACCCCATAGTGCAACGCATCGCGGCTGGTGAAATTGGCGCAGAACTCGCCGCGGGCCAAGCCGCCCGTATTTTTACCGGCGCACCGATTCCAGCGGGTGCCAATATGGTGGTGATGCAAGAGCAAGCCAGCGTGGTCGATGGCCAGTTGATCGTGAATACGGCGGCTAAAGCTGGTGCGAATATTCGTCGTGTCGGTGAAGACATTGCGCAAGGCGCGGTGATTTTGGCGCGCGGCCAGCGTTTAACGCCAGCGATGATCGGTTTAGCCGCCTCGGTGGGCGTGGCTAAATTGCCGGTTTTTGCGCCGATCCGTGTGGCTTTGCTCAGTACCGGAGACGAATTGGTCGAGCCCGGCCAGCCTTTGCAAGCGGGGCAGATTTATAACTCAAACCGCTATGTCTTGATCAATGCTTTGCAAGCTCTAGGTTGCGTGGTGAGAGATTTGGGCATCGTGCCTGATGATAGAGCGCAAACCATCGCCGCCTTGCAAAAGGCCGCTGCCGAACATGATATTTTAATCACTTCTGGCGGGGTATCGGTCGGTGAAGAAGATCATGTAAAGGCTGCAGTTGAATACCTAGGTCAACTCAATCTTTGGAAAATCGCCATCAAGCCCGGTAAGCCTTTTGCCTACGGCAAAATACATACAACAGACTCCTACGGCAAAATCATGGGTTGTGACTTTATCGGCCTGCCGGGTAACCCCGTTTCGGCCTACGCCACATTCCTGATGTTGGTGCGGCCGTTTATTTTGGCCCGCCAAGGCGTGCAGCAAACCAGCGTGCCACGCTTGCCGCTAGTTGCTGATTTTGACTGGAAAAAGGCCGGAGATCGCCGCGAATTCTTGCGCGTTCGCCTCAATGCTGCTGGTCAGTTGGAGCTGTTTGCCAAACAAGGCTCGGGCGTTTTGACGTCGATGGTGTGGGGCGATGGTTTCGTGGATTTACCCGCGGGAGAGACGATTAGCCGTGGCCAGACGGTCAGCTATATTCCGTTTACGGCTTTCAGTAGTTAGACATAAATTTTGGCCAGTTTCATAGGAATTTAAAGCATGACCTTGCTCTATTTTGCGCGCTTGCGCGATGTATTTGGTACGGCAGAAGAACAACTGCCAGATGGCCCGCAGACGGTACGCGAACTGATTGCACAATTGATCGCACGTGGCGGTGTGTGGGCCCAAGAATTGGGCGGTGAGCGCGTGTTTCGTGTGGCGGTTAATCAGGACATGGCGCAGCTCGACGATGTGATTCCGGCCGGTGCTGAAGTGGCGATTTTCCCGCCGGTTACAGGGGGCTAAGATGCATCCCGATAAAATCGTCGTGCAAGAGGCTGATTTTGACGTCAACAGTGAATACCAACGC
Source organism: Chitinibacter sp. SCUT-21 (assembly GCA_041874755.1). NCBI lineage: Bacteria > Pseudomonadati > Pseudomonadota > Betaproteobacteria > Neisseriales > Chitinibacteraceae > Chitinibacter > Chitinibacter sp. SCUT-21. Next base: position 1,677,201 of record CP102611.1, on the reverse strand, counting down.
CTTGCGGGAGATGCTAGCTTGGGCGCGGTGGTGATGTTTGTCGGCCGCGTGCGAGATTTAAACCCTAGCCATGATCAATTGGCGAGTTTGCATCTAGAACATTATCCCGCGATGACCGAAAAAGCCTTGCGGCAAATCGTGGCCCAAGCGCACCAACGCTGGGATTTGAACGCCGTGACCCTCATTCATCGGGTAGGTAGCATGGGGCCGGCTGAGCAGATTGTGTTGGTTTTAACCGCTAGCGCACATCGGGTTTCAGCGTACGAAGCAAACGCGTATATTATGGATTACTTAAAAACGAAAGCGCCGTTTTGGAAGAAGGAAGTCAGCGCCACGCAATCGATTTGGGTGGAGGCCAAGCAGACTGACCAAGCGGCTCAGCAACGCTGGGAAATTTAAGCATGACATTGGACGCAGTGGTACTGGCAGGTGGCGAAGCGCGCCGAATGAACGGGCGCGACAAAGGGCTGATTGAGTTATCGGGCAGACCCATGGTCGCTTGGGTGCTTGAGGCGTTGAATAAGCAAACCATTCCTGTCGACCATGTGCTGATTTCGGCCAACCGCAATTTGCCCGATTACGCCGCTTTTGGCCACGCGGTGTTGCGTGATGCCTACCCCAATCAATTAGGGCCAATGGCTGGAATTCATGCCGCAATGATGGCTAGCCCTGCTGATTGGATGCTGGTGCTGCCTTGTGACGTGCCATTTTTGCCGAATGATCTATTGCTGCAATTTCGTGCCGCGCTGAACGCTTCAGGCGCGCCAGCCGTCGTGGCGCGCACCGCAGATGGGCAAATGCATTGGTCGATTTGCATGATTAATCGTACCGTCTTGCCTTCACTCGTCGAGTGCTTATCGAAAGGCGAAACTAAATTAGGGCAATGGCTGCAGAGCTTGAATGCGGTGCATGTCACTTTTGCCGAAGGACATTTTAAAAATTTGAATACGCCAGAAGATTTAGCCCAACTTGCCAATCGGCTGTCAGGTGTGGAAGCTATTCCGGTAGCGGGTGAGTTGACGCATTTTAATGCGCAAGGGCAAGCGCATATGGTCAACGTCGGCGATAAAGCCGAAACCAAACGCATTGCAACCGCGCAAGGCGATATCCGCATGCTGCCTGACACGCTACGCTTGATTGAAGAAGGTAGCCACAAAAAGGGTGATGTGCTCGGTATCGCCCGCATCGCCGCTATCATGGCCGCCAAAAAAACCAGCGATTTGATTCCGCTGTGCCATCCATTGCCATTAACGGCGGTGAATGTTGAATTCACTATCGATCGCGTCAAATCAACCGTGCGCTGCGCGGTGACGTGCGAGACCTTTGGTCGTACCGGTATCGAAATGGAAGCGCTGACCGCGGTGCAAGTTGGCCTGCTAACGATTTACGATATGTGCAAAGCCGTTGATAAAGGCATGGTGATGACCGATGTGCGGCTGATCGAAAAAATCGGCGGCAAGTCGGGGCATTGGACGACTGGAGCGATATCGACTTTGCCCTTGGTTTAACATCGATCTAAAAGTGAATAAAAAGGCTGCAATCGCAGCCTTTTTATTTGTTAGCACACAATTAAGCCAGCCATGGCATCGGATTACGCGTCAGTGCCACTGACAAAATATACACAAAAGTCGCCAAGGCACCAGCAAGGGCTATTGTGCGAACTTTTAGTGTTTTTCCGCGTTTAATCGCGATTGTACCCAGCACGATATACAGCAGCAGCGCGCCAATTTTGGCAGCAATCCACGGTGAATTACCCGGGCTTTGTTGGCTAATGACTGCAAGGTAAATTGCAGAAGCAAGCAGACCGGTATCGATGATATGCGGGGCAATTTTGCAGATTTTATGCTGCAGCCAGGCCGATTGTTTGAGCATCAATACGCCACGGAAAAGAAAAAATGCACCTGACAGCAGTGCAAGCGTCATATGTAAATGGCGAAGAGCGAGGTAGTGTTCCACTGTGTATTCCTAATTGGTGAGTGCGTAGCTCAGACTTAGCCAACCGCGTGAAAGTTCGCTAGTCAGAAAACAAGTTCTATCTGCGCCATTAAACCAGTAAAATGGCAGATTGGGCTTTTAACGTAGAAAAATCATGGACGATCATCAACAAGCGGGTCAACACGATCAACCCGCTAGCGAGCTAGAGCCGCTGCGCCTGTCAAAACGCCTTGCCCAATTGGGCCTGTGCTCGCGCCGTGAAGCCGATGAATACATTGCCAAAGGTTGGGTGCGGGTCGATGGCGAGGTGGTGAATGTGTTGGGCAGTAAAGTGCTGCCAACGCAAACCGTGGAGCTCGACCCGATTGCCAAACAAATCCAAGACAATCGCGTCACCATTTTGATCAACAAGCCCGTTGGTTATGTTTCGGGCCAAGCCGAAGATGGCTACGAGCCGGCCGTGGTGCTGGTGCAGCCTGAAAACCATTGGGAAGGTGATACCAGCGGGATTCGTTTCTCTCCGGTGCATTTCCAAGGCCTTGCACCCGCTGGGCGTCTCGATATTGATTCGGTCGGTTTGCTGGTGTTGACGCAAGACGGCGTCGTGGCCAAAACGCTGATCGGCGAGAATTCGCAAGTGGAAAAAGAATATCTGGTGCGCGTATCCGGTCATTTGAAGGCGGATGGTTTGCGCCTGCTGAATCACGGCCTGTCGCTCGATGGCGAAGCGCTCAAACCCGCCCGCGTGTGGTGGCAAAATAAAGACCAGCTGCGCTTTATTTTACGCGAAGGTAAAAAACGCCAAATCCGCCGGATGTGCGAGCTGGTTGGCTTGCAAGTGGTGGGCTTGCAGCGCATCCGTATTGGTCGCGTGCTACTGGGCGAATTGCCACGCGGGCAGTGGCGTTATTTGCGTGCGGATGAATCATTTATTTAATTTTTGAGTTCAATGTTTATGGCAATGCAGGGGAAGGTCATCAAGTGGAACGATGACAGAGGATTTGGCTTTGTGCAGCAAAATGGGCAAGCAGCTGAAATATTTGCTCATATATCTGAGTTCTCCCCTCGAGGAGTGCGCCCAGCCATAGGTGATATTGTCACTTTTGATGTCAAAGTCAGTGATGCAAAAGGGCCGAAAGCCACTTCAATTCGGTTTGTTGGCGATAAAGGGTTTGAGCGTGGTGCGGCTCGGAAACGAACGCCTAAATCCGCGGGGAAATCTAATTTGCTAAGTAGCTTGTTGACTTTTGCTTTGCTGATCGGCGGAGGCGTTTTTATCTACCAAGCTGTGTGGCCGGGGATGAGCCAGGAAAAAGCTAGATCTGTTGATCAAGCAAATGGCTTAATTTCAAATGCAGCCACATCACAACAATTTACTTGTGGAAATAAATCACATTGCTCAGAAATGGTGAGTTGTGAAGAGGCAGTGTTTTATTTAAACAATTGTCCCGGCACGATCATGGACGGCGATGGTGATGGTAAACCTTGCGAAGATCAGTTGTGTGGTCACTAAGATGATTCGTGCAGATTTATTTCTCGTAGAGCAAGGCTTTGCCAGTTCGCGCACCCAAGCGCAGACGATGATTGCAGCGGGGCGGGTGTTTGCTGATGGTAAGATCGTTAGCAAGGCCGCGTTAAAGTTAGATGCCTTGGCTGAAATTACGATTACGCCCGATGAAGTTGATCGCTATGTTTCACGTGGGGGCTTGAAGTTGGCTGGCGCTTTGGCGAGTGCCAACTTAGCTGTAACTGGGATGCTGGCGCTCGATGTGGGTATTTCCACCGGAGGCTTCACTGATTGCCTGCTGCAAGCTGGGGCACGCAAAGTGATCGGTGTTGAAGTGGGGCACGATCAGCTGCATCCGCGCTTGCTGGCCGATCCGCGCGTGACGCAGTTTGAAGGTGTCAACGCACGGCATTTAAGCCCAGAGGTGATTGCACCAGCACAAGATGCACCGCTGGATTTGGTTGTGGGCGATGTGTCGTTTATTTCGCTGACCTTAGTTTTGCCTGCGCTGCGTTCGGTATTGCCAGTCGGCGGTTTATTGCTGTTTTTGGTGAAGCCGCAGTTTGAGTTGGGCCCACAAGCCTTGGCCCGTGGCGGGATCGTGCGCGATGAGGCCTTGTATCCGCAGGTGGAAGAAAAAATCCGCGTCGCTGCGGCGAGCGCTGGTTTTGCAGTGCTGGATTACTTTGCGAGCCCAATTGCGGGCGGTGATGGTAATCGCGAGTTTTTTATCTATGCTCGTGCGCTTTAATACCCTGCTTGGTATATTTCTGCAAAGCTTTAATCGACTGTCCTGTAATTAAATACCTCGGTTTAACGGGCAAAAAAAAGCCCGCCGATCTGGGCGGGCCTAACTCTCTTGGTGTGGAATGCGTGTTCAAGGCGTATTCCATATGAATCATTCTACGGCTCGGCTCTATTCGAGTCTTTGTAGTATTTCGGCATTCCCGAGTGTAAATTTACCAAACGATAAATTTAATGTGGCCAGCTTAACACTCGTTTTGATGTGAAAACCCGTTCTTGCTGGGTGAATGGATCAATGAACTTCAGCTCCCGCGCCAGTAATTGCAGTGGTTTACTAAAATCATCACCCTTATCATCTAGCACCACTGGATACCATGGATCATTCAAAATCGGGATCTGCAAAGCGGCCAAATGCGCGCGTAGCTGGTGCTTTTTGCCGGTATGCGGTTCGAGCTGGTAATGAGCCCAGTCACCACGGTGCTCCAATAAACTGATTTTGGTTTCGCTATTGGGTTCGCCCTCAACCTCAGACATCGAAAAAAACTTACCTGATTCATGTGCTAGGCGCGAGCGGTGTACCAAGGGCAGCGCCAGATCCGCGCGATACGGGGCAATGGCTTCATAGGTTTTTTGCACATTGCGGCTCTCGAACAGCTGCTGGTATGCGCTGCGGCTGTTTTTATCGATGCATAACATCATCACGCCAGCCGTTTCTCGATCTAAGCGGTGTACTGGCGCGATATCTTGTATGCCCAGTAGCATGCGTAAACGCACTAAGACTGTTTCTTTAACAAAGCGCCCGGCAGGAATGGCCGACAGAAAGTGCGGTTTATCGACCACCACAATGCGCTCGTCACGATATAACACGTCCAACTCAAACGGTACGCGGGTTTCCTCGCGAACGGCACGGTAGTACCACAGATAACGGCCAGGTTGATACTTTGAATCGGCCGGAATTGACTGCCCTTGATCATCGTATATTTCGCCATTTTGCAGTCGCTCGGCCAAGATGCCGGGCTCTAGAAAAGGGAATTTTTCTTCCAAAAATTCCAGCACGGTTTGCCAAGGACCAGGTGTTAAGGCCACGCAGCTGGGAGCTAGGCCATCAATCGGCGGTAGGGGAGGGATCGCTTTTTTCATTGGCTAAATTATCAGATAAAAACAAAGCCCCATCAGGGGCTTGGCTTTATTGTACGGCAGAGGTGCTTGAAGCTGTTGGGGCTTTTTCATCGCTGAGCTGTGGTCGCTTAATTTTAAAGTCGAGCTTGGCATTAAAAAAGTCTCTGGCCTCGTCGACGTCTTTAAGCAATGCGCGAACTTGTGGCTCTTTAAAACTATCGATGGTTTGATAGAAGTAATCAAAGCTCTCAGGATAAGCAAACGCGGCACGGCGAATAAGCTCATGGGCGATTGCTTGATTCCCGCTTAAGGCTTCCATGACGGCTTGATCTGTCATCTGGCCAGGATAGGGGCGAATCGCATTTTGCTTGCGCAAAATGGCCAGCTTCCATTCCATTTCGGTATTGCTCGCAACGATGTAGTTCGATAGCGCGTGTTCAGCGTAATAATCAATCAGCGGATTGCTGCGCATTGCTTCCAAACGGGCGATGCGATCGGCATTTAAAGATTCGGTGCCAGCAGGATCCATGATCGGATAGATTTTGAGATAAATCTGACCACCAATAATCGAAAGAGCCAACGCCACGCCACCCCATAGCGCCCAAGTCATGCGCGCGAAGGTTGCAGGAAGGCCTAGGCGAGCTTCACTTGCGCACATAAAGACTAAGATCAATGCAAACGGGCCGAGGAAATGGAAATACCACAGCGGATATTCAACTAGGCTATGCAGAATTGATACCGTCGCCAAAGCAGCGGCATACACAACCACGGGGTTGCGCCACGCACGCAGTACGTTGAAATAAGCGTAACTAATGCCCGCCAAGATGATGCCGGTGGCAAAAATTCCAGTTTCAGCCAGAAGATTGAGCACAGAGTTGTGCGCATGCGTAAACAACACGCTTTCCGATACGATGGCAAATTCTGGTTTGACCTGCAGTGCATTACTTTGTGCTGCGTAGCTACCCCAGCCTGTGCCCAGCCATGGATGTTGCAGGAAGGTGGTCCATGCTTTTTCCCATTCAACTAGGCGGCGTGAGCCATTGGAGTCGAGTCGATCTAAACCAGTTGGCACCTCATTTTTGGCTTTCAACAATGCTTGTAGCAGCTCATTGACAAAGGGGGCCAAGAATTGCATTGCAATGATCAAGACAGCAGCAATCGTTAAGGCTTTACCAAGCTCGCGCAAAGTTTCTGCGCCACGCCACCAAATCAGTGCGCCAAATGGCAACCACGCCAGCGCATATAAAAGCGGCGAGCGGGAGCCGCAGAACGCCAAAGATAACGCTAGCCAACTTGCCACCGCATAAAACACGCCTTTATGCATTTCGTCTTTCTGGCTCACTAAGTAGGCGGCACTCGCCAAGCCCCAAGCCAGATAGTGGCCATACATATTCTTTTGGCCAATATTGCCAAAAATCAGGCGCGGTCCATCTTGAATCAGCTGCACAATTTGCGGCACAGCTAAGCCCGAGTTGAAAATGGCGCCGGCCAATAAACCCCACGCAAATAAATTAATCAGCTGCTGGGCGCCATAAACGCTAATTGCACGCGCCAACGACCACGCAGCACCGGCGGCGCCTAAAGCATAAATAACGGGGTGCAGTCGTTCGGTGGCATAGCCTTGCGGTAACACTAATGCTTGCAGACCAATCATGGCTGCAAACGCGATCCACATGATTGCAACCCAAGGTGGATTGGCTTTTTCATTTTTATCGCTTGGAACTAAAACCCCTGCCAGCGTAATTAAGACGCAGAAGAAGAAGGCTGCAAGTTCAGATGGGAAAACGGGATTGGGGTCCCAGCGAAACGGAATGCCGCAAGGAACAGCAGCCAATAAAAAGAGCAGCCCTTGGTAAAGGCGAAGTTGAAAAGGCATCATTAAACTCAGTTCAGGATTGTTGCTGCGTTTTGGGTTGGTAAAGCCAAGACGCGACCATGACACCCGCTTCATACAGCAGCCAAAGCGGGATGGCTAAAAGACACTGAGATAATACATCAGGTGGCGTCACAATGGCTGCGATGACGAATGCGCCGACAATGACATAGGAGCGGATCTCGCGCAGTTTGGCGATAGTGACAAAGCCCATCCGCACCATAACGATGACGGCGATCGGCACTTCAAAAGTCACGCCAAAGGCGAGGAACATACCCATCGCAAAATCGAGGTATTCGCCCGAGTCGGGTAGCCATTGCATGCTGGCCGGCACCACTGAGGCGATAAATTTAAACACGACGCCAAATACGAGGAAGTAGGCAAAGCTCATACCCAATAAGAATAGTAGCGTCGAGGCGATCACCAAGGGGGCGACCAGCTTCTTTTCATGCGTGTAAAGACCGGGGGCGACAAAGGCCCAAACTTGATACAGCGTATGCGGTAGCGTTACGACGAAGGCCACCAAGGCGGCAATTTTAATTTGCACCAGAAAAGGCGAGGCAATGCCGATGGTAACGAGCTTTTGGCCCGGCAAAACGCTGGCCAGCGGCGCAACGAGTAAATCGTAGAGCTTGGCCGAGAAGGCAAAGGCAATTAAAAAGCCAACGATAAACACCAGCGCGCCGCGAACTAAGCGGGTGCGCAGCTCGACCAAATGGCTGATCAGGGGTTGCAGGTTATCACTGAGCTCGCTCATGAATGGGTATCTTTTGGTTAACGCCGGTCAGATGAATTAGCGGTGGGAGTTGCGTCGTCCATCCCTGCAAATAAATCGAGCTGTTTATCGTCGACGATTGCTGGACTGCTTGGGGCAGCTGCTGATGTGTTAGCTGTGGTCACGTCGGGTTCGGCGCTGACACGTTGTTGTGTTGTCGCCTGAAAATCTGCTTCCAATTGATTCATCGCCTGCTGGGTTTCGGCGAGTGGCTGATGAATCGTATTTTTAATTTCGGCGGCTTCAGCCTCGATTTCTTGCTGGATTTGTGCCAGTTCGCTGGCTTGCATTTCGCGCTGCAGGTCTACTTTGACATTATTGACAAAACGCTGCAGGCGGCCGAACAGCATGCCGGCTGTTCTGGCCACTTTAGGCATTTTTTCCGGGCCGACCACCACGAGGGTAACTGCACCAATAAGTAATAACTCGCCGATACTAACGTCGAACACGGCTTATTTCTTGTCGTTTTCTGTCACATCGATCACGCGTGGTGTATCGACTTTTTTGGCGGGCTCTTCTTCACCCTTTACTCCGTCTTTAAATCCTTTGATGGCCGAGCCAAGGTCTTTACCCACGCTGCCCAGCTTTTTAGTGCCAAACACCAAAATGATAATGGCCAACACAATCAGCCAGTGCCAAATGCTAAATGTACCCATGATGCGTTCTCTATGAAGGTATATCGATCCAAGCCTTTTTGGACAAGGCCTAGAGCTAATTACTGTTGTGGAGTACCTAGTACGTGCAGATGAAGATGGAACACTTCCTGACCTCCTGCTAAACCCGTATTGATCGCTGTTTTGTACCCCGCTGCCAAGCCTTGTTCGCGTGCCAGCACAGGCGTTAATGCTAACATTTTCCCCAGCAAAGCTTCGTCTTCTTTGGAGGTAGTGAGCATCGATTCAATGTGGCGCTTCGGAATCAGCAAAAAATGCACAGGCGCAGCCGGGCGAATATCGTTGAAAGCGATGACGTCATCATCCTCATAAATTTTGCTGGCAGGAATATCGCCATGGGCGATTTTGCAAAAAATACAGTCGCTCATCTTGGGTATCCTTAAGCTGGTTTACGAGATGCTTTTTCTTCGATGCCAGAAATGCCTTCACGACGCGCTAATTCGGCCAGCACGTCTTCATGGCTAAGGCCTTCGTGCGCCAGCAAGACCAAGGTATGAAACCATAGGTCGGCCACTTCACGGACTAGGTGCAATTTATCGCCATCTTTGGCTGCCATAATCGTTTCCACGGCCTCTTCGCCAACCTTTTTCAAGATCGCTTCTTGCCCTTTGCTGTAAAGCTTGGCCACATACGAGGTGCTGGCGTCCGCATTGCGGCGCTCGGCTAAAGTTTGTGACAAACGCTCTAAAATTTCAGCGGAAATCATATGGTGCTCCAAAAATAACAATCCGATTATATTGCACCTAAATGACAAGTTTGTGTCGTACTGAGGTGCTAACCCTTAATGGGTGAATTTAATGGCTATGGCCGTAAATCGCGCTAGGGTCTTTTAAAACCGCTTCGCTCACTTGCCATTGGCCATCGACCAAGGTGCGGAAAAAACAGCTTTCGCGGCCAGTATGGCAAGCAATACCGCCTTCTTGGCGAATTTTATAAATCAGCACATCGCCATCGCAGTCGAGTTGGATGGCTGAAACGTGTTGAAAATGGCCCGATTCTTCACCTTTATGCCACAGCTTTTGGCGAGAGCGAGTCCAATAGTGCGCGGTGCCTTTTTCTGCTGTGAGCGCAACCGCTTCACGATTGGCGTAGGCAAACATCATGACGCGGCCTGTTGCTTCGTCTTGCGCGATGATGGGCACTAAACCTGCGTCATCATATTTGATTTCGTCTAGCCAACTCATTGCAATACTACCTTTTCAGCGGTGAAGTCTGGTACCGGCGTGTAATACACGACCCATTTGCGTACTTCATTGGCATTCATTTTACCCAATTCACCATCCATGCGAATCGGTTCGCTGACGCGGCCTTGCGCATCAACGACATTTGGCGGACGTTTAAATTCGGTATCGACGGCCGATTTCACGGTTAAAAAAAGCGTAAGCTCATTTTTTAAACCATGACGCATATTGTCGACTTCCATCGACACATTGGCTGGCGTTTGAATGCTCATATCGCAAGCTTGTGCCCAGCTCGCGAGCAGCAAGAAAACAGTAGCAGCGATCCGTTTCATAAAATTTCCGTTTGAATTAGAAGCGAACTTCAATACCGGCTGCGTGCATCGCTTCTTTGGCCTGACGTACTGAATATTCGCCAAAGTGGAAAATGCTGGCTGCCAAAACTGCATCGGCGTGGCCTTGTTTCACGCCATCGACCAAATGCTGCAAATTGCCAACGCCGCCTGAGGCAATCACCGGAATATCGACAGCATCAGATACAGCGCGGGTCAGCGGCAGATTAAAACCGATTTTGGTGCCATCTCTATCCATGCTGGTGAGCAAAATTTCGCCTGCACCGAGTTGCTGCATTTTGAGTGCCCACTCTACCGCGTCCAAACCGGTGGCACGACGACCGCCGTGGGTAAAGACTTCCCAGCGGCTATTGGTGGCGTCAGTGGCTTTGGCATCAATCGCCACGACAATCGCTTGGCTGCCGAAGCGGCTGGCGGCTTGTTCCACAACTTCAGGGTTAGATACCGCAGTCGTATTGATGCTGACTTTGTCTGCGCCAGCGTTCAGAAGGCGACGAACGTCATCGGCTTTACGTACCCCACCACCGACGGTGAGTGGAATAAAGACTTGCGATGCCACTGCTTCGATCACATGCAAAATCAGATCTCTATCATCGCTAGAAGCCGTGATGTCGAGGAAAGTGAGCTCGTCTGCGCCCTGATCGTTGTAGCGTTTAGCGATTTCTACCGGATCACCTGCGTCGCGCAATTCAAGAAAATTGACGCCTTTCACAACGCGACCTGCAGTCACATCAAGGCAAGGGATAATACGTTTGGCTAATGGCATAATTTTTCCGAGCGGATCAGGGATTGATCCGGCTGCTATTCTTGCTGTTGGGCTTTCCAGCTCGCCCAGACGGCTTGCGCCGTTTCAGCATATTGGCTGCGGCCACCTGCAAATTCAGGCGTGAACCACTGCGTAAAAACATTAAAAATCAACTGCTGTACATCGTCGACATTCATGCACTGTGGCAAGCTGCGAATAATGCTGCCCACTTCAGGCGCGTAACCTTCAGGCTCTCCGACCAAGCGAATCATCATTGGGTCGGTGTCGAATAAAATCTGGCAGACTTCACTAAACCAAACTGGATTTTGCTCTCGCAAAAGCTGGCCAATATGCCGCTCCTCGGTAGCCCAATCGAGCCAGTCTGGTTTATTGTCGTCTGCCTGATTTTCAGTCATCGCATTTAGTTGTCACATAACTCGTCAGCGAGCTCTTGTGCTTTAGCGAAATCAATCGTGCCTTCGTAAATCGCACGACCGGTAATCACGCCTTCAATGCCTTCATCGGCTACTTCGCACAATTTGCGTACGTCGTCGAGATTAGTTAAGCCGCCAGAGGCGATCACAGGGATCGTCAGTGCTTGTGCTAGTTTTACCGTGGCTTCGATATTCACACCAGAGAGCATGCCATCGCGGCCAATGTCGGTGTAAATCACGCTTTCAACACCATAACCTTCAAAGCGTTTCGCCAAATCGATCACTTCGTGATCGGTTACTTTTGCCCAGCCATCGGTCGCCACCATGCCGTCTTTGGCGTCGAGTCCTACAATGATTTGGCCTGGGAAAGCATCACACGCTTCGTGCAAAAAGCCAGGTTGTTTAATTGCTGCTGTACCGATGATGACATAATCAATGCCTGCATCGAGATACATCTCGATCGTCTCGAGTGAACGAATGCCACCACCCAATTGCACTGGCACTTCACCATTGATGGCTTTTAGAATTTGCTTCACTGCCGCCAGATTTTTTGGCTTGCCAGCGAATGCGCCGTTTAGATCGACCAAATGCATACGGCGTGCGCCTTGGCCTAGCCAATGCGACACAAAACTAGCCGGGTCGTCGGAAAATACCGTTGCATCATTCATTTCGCCTTGGCGTAAACGAACACATTGGCCATCTTTAAGATCAATTGCAGGAATAATCAGCATGATTTAACAGCGTATAGTAAGGGGGTTAATTAAAACTAGCTTTTTGATATTAAACGATATTTCATCGTTTAGTCACAAACTTATAGTTTCCAGTGTACGAAATTTTTCAGTAATTGCAGGCCGGCTGTATGGCTTTTCTCTGGGTGGCACTGAATCGCAAAAATATTGTCGCGCGCCACGGCCACTGCAAAGCGGCTTGGGTAGGCCGATTCAATAATGGTATCGGCATCGCTCTCGGGCGCAAAATGATAGCTGTGCACGAAGTAAAAACGCTCTGCTTCGCTGATGCCCGCCCATAATGGATGTTCACGTTTGATGAACATTTCATTCCAGCCCATATGCGGCACTTTGAGCTTATTGCCTTCAGCGTCGTGCATATTTTCAGACTTAAATTTCACTACCTTGCCTTTAAATACGCCCAGGCAATCCATATCGCCTTCTTCACTGTGTTCAAACAGCAATTGCGCGCCAACGCAAATCCCTAAAAATGGCTTGCTGGCTGCGGCATCGAGTACCGCTTGTTTGAGACCACTTTCATTGAGTTCGCGCATGCAATCGGGCATGGCGCCTTGGCCTGGAAAAACCACTTTATCCGCGCTGGCAACGACTGCTGGATCGGCGGTCAAAATAATAGTAGCGTCGTCTCCGGCAACCAATTCGAAAGCCTTGGTCACCGAGTGCAAATTGCCCATGCCGTAATCGACGATGGCGATCGTTTGTTTTTGCGTCATCTTAGCCTACCAAAGTGCCCTTGGTTGATGGCGTAATGCCTGCCATACGTGGGTCTTGTTCAACGGCCATGCGCAATGCGCGGCCCAAGGCTTTGAAAATGGTTTCAGCTTGGTGGTGCGCGTTTTTGCCTTTTAGATTGTCGATATGCAGGCTGATTGCTGCATGATTGACAAAACCACGGAAAAATTCGCCAAACAAATCGACGTCAAAGCCGCCAATCATCGCGCGGGTGTATTCGCAGTCGTATTCCAAACAGGGGCGACCTGATAAATCAACGACAACACGGCTAAGCGCTTCATCAAGCGGCACATAGCTGTGGCCGTAACGCACGATACCTTTTTTATCGCCAACCGCTTTGGCAAATGCTTGTCCCAACGTAATGCCGACGTCTTCTACCGTGTGGTGCGCATCGATGTGCAAATCGCCAACTGCTTTGATTTCAATATCAAATAGGCCATGGCGCGCCACTTGGTCGAGCATGTGCTCGAAGAAAGGCACACCCGTGTCGAATTTACTAACGCCCGTTCCGTCCAGATTGAGCGTAATGGTGATTTGGGTTTCTAGCGTGTTGCGAGTAACGGTAACTTGGCGCATCAATGATTCTCGTAAACGGCGGTGCTGAACAATCTTGCATTTTCCAATAGATTCGCCTTCGCGGGAAGCTCTGATAGGGGGAAAATCCCCCAAAGGCGCAAGAAATACGACGAATTGGGCTTAATCAAACATAAAAAGTTCGGCAATTGGTGTTAATACTAGGTTTTTGATTTTTTGCTTTTTTTTCTTTCAGGTGCACGTAAGGCCGCAGCAACGCCTTCGCGCGCCCACTTTAGCAATTCAACCGGCTCTTCCAATGCCGCTTCTGGGATCGGATAAAAATTCAATTGAGCAACTCGCCCATCTTTCATTGCGTACTGAAAGGGGGCTAAGTGCAAAGCTTCAAACTGCGCGCGATTGATGTCGTCGGCTTTGAGATACAAAATATCGTCGGCAACAATCGCAAAAAATAACTCGTCGGCATATAAACCAAAGCTGCCAAACATCGACTTGGCGCGCACATGGCCCAATGGCGCTAATTGCTCCAGCAAAAAACTCACAAATTCGCTCGACTTTGCCATTGTGGGTCAGCTCGCTAATAAATCTTGCGGTAATTGTTGGAGCAGCTGCTCAAAAATGTGCCAGTCATCCAAGCAGCGGCACAATAGGCGTGCGCCTTCTAGCTGGGCAATTGCGGCAATGGCACGTTGTTTGGCCTGAGCTTCGTTAATCCCCGCGTCGATGATTAATTGCTGGAGTGCCGCTATCCACTGTTGCACCGCCAAGCCCATGTCCGCACCAAATAACAAGCGCGCATTGCCCATGGTGTAGACATCTAGCGTGCTGGCTTGGGTTTTGTCTTGCTCAGTGAGACGAATAAATTCGATAAAGCGAGCCAGACGTGCTTGTGGCTCGCCCGCTTCGCGCAATAATGTCAAAGCTTGTTCAAACCAAACGCCTTCGGCAGCTAAAACCGCGCTGGCCATTTCTTGTTTGCCATTGGGAAAATGATGGTACAGGCTGCCTTTGCCCAAGCCTGTTGCTTGGCTGATCAAGCTTAAAGACGCGCCATCGTAACCATAGGTGTGAAATACCGTACGCAAATGCTGGATTAATTCGTCGTGCGTAATTGCCAAAACTGTCTCCCTATTTATTTGCATTGGGTCGCACTAGCGCCCTATGACGCAAACGCTTAAAAGTTTAACTGAAAAACAGTAGCGCTTGACAAGGCTGCTGGGCTGATTAATTATCGTACCAAACGATCGGTACAATTTGATGGTTTTCTTAAACTTATGCTTGGAGTGTGCAAAATGTTGAAATCACTTTCTGTTAAAGCCGGATTACTTGCCACCCTCTGGATGGGGATGACGATCTCGGCGTACGCAGCCCCTACCGGTACTGACGTCCTCAATGCCTATATGCAGGCCTGGAGTGAAAAGTCGCCCGAACAAAGGCAAAAGTTGCTGGGCAAAATCGTGACGGACTCGGTGCGATACAGTGATCAATTTAATCAGGTGAAATCCAAAGCCGCGCTAAGCGAGATGATAGGTGCCTTGCAAGGGCAGATTCCCGGCTTGCGAGGTGAAATTATCGGCCCTGTACGTTTTCTTGAAACAGCAGCGCTGTTTGAATGGAAAATCTATAACGAAGCCGGTGAGGTGCTGTTTTATGGCGTTGATGCCGTTCAATTTGCCGAAGATGGTCGCTTGCAGCGAATCGACGGGTTTATGAATGTTGGTTTGAAATAAGGAGTTTGTGATGCGCCTGTCTTCCGGTTTGATATTGGCCAGTCTGATGTTCTCGCACCTTGCACTGGCGCAAACGCCAGCCCGCTTAAGAACCCCCGTGGTCGAAAATCAGGGACAAGTCTCTGCCGCAGTGCTTGAGCGGCAAGCGAAGCAATTTCCGACGACGTTTTATTTAGAAGGTGCGGGGGATAAAAAAGAAATCGCCTTCACTTTTGACGATGGCCCGAGCGAACACACCGCGGCTTTGCTTGATGTATTGAAACAAGAAAACGTGAAAGCGACGTTTTTCTGGCAAGGACAAAATGTTCTGAAATACCCCGAAGTGGTGAAACGAGCGCTGGCGGAAGGGCATGTGCTCGCCAACCATAGTTTTAGCCACCCGAACTTGTCCAAAATGGAAGAGGGCGAGTTTTGGTGGGATTTGCAGCTGAAAAAAACGCAGCAAGCGTTTCAGCAAGTGGTTGGCTTTCAACCAACGATGATGCGACCTCCGTATGGCTTTTTGAACGATAGCCAGATTAAAAAGCTGCAAGCGCAGGGCATGGCAGCGATTTTATGGTCGGTTGATAGCGCTGATTGGTTTCATACTTGGAAAAACAGCGTTGATGAAGTTGCTAGCGCCAAAATTGCTGGTGTGGTGCAGCAATATATTCACCCCGAAGCGATTGTGTTGATGCATGACGACGGCGGTCGCAGCCGCAAGCCGACTATCTCCGCGGTCAAGGCGATGATTCCTGCGTTACGTGAGCAAGGCTATCGCTTTGTGACTGTCGATCAGTTGCTAAAGCTCAATCCCAAATTAAAAGTTGCAGTTGCTGAGCCGATTACTCCGACTTTGAATGAACTTTTACCGCTGTTTTTCAAACTGCATAATACTGCGCAGGTTGATTCATGGGCCTCAGTGTTAGAGGATGATTTTGTGTTGGCGAGTGCGAGTGAACAAATGCGCGGGATTAAGGCGTATTCAGATTATATGGCTCAACTACATGCTCAGTTTCCCGGGATGAAGTTGGAGCAAGTGGGAGCCGCCAATCAGATTAATCAAGCAGGCTTATTTGCTTGGCAGTTGTTAGATGCACAAGGTGGTTTGATTGCGAAAGGGGTGAATAGCGTTGAGTTGAGCGCCGCTGGCAAACTGAAATCCGCCAATGTATACATGCAGCGCGAGTTGCGTTAACAGAGTATGTTGCTTTTCCTTTGCGACTGAAACCAAGCTTGTATACTTATAACATTAAGTACCCGCTGGTTTCAGTAGTAAGGGGGGCGCATGCCCGAGCAACAAACAGCCAGACAACAGCAGCTACAAGAGATTGAGAATGGTCTATTCACTGAGCCAGTGGTAGCGCGCTCGCGTTGTGTCGCGCTGCTGGACGAGGCGCGTCAAGGGTCTGATTTTCAAATCTTCATCCAAGCCGCACTCTTATTTTCCAAGATCGAAGATCAATTAGCCGATTTACCTACCGCGCTTAAAACGCTAGAAGAGGCGCTGGTGTATGCGCAAGAATTTCACTGGGCCGAATTTGAGGCCGCCATTTTTGAGCAAATGGGGTGTTGCCATTACTCTTTGGCGCAATATGATTTGGCGCTGCAAGATTGGCGCGAGTGCATTTTGCTCTGTGGGCATGCTGCCGCCACATACACTCGTGCGCTGGCCTTTATTGGATTAGGACGGCTGTGTGATTTGGCCGAGCAATACCAGCAAGCGGTGGCAATGCATCAGCATGCACACAAGCTGCTGTTACCTTCAGAAGACTTCTATGCCATAACAATGGCCATGATTAATTGGGCTGTCAATTTGCAGCGTTTGCAGCGTTGGGACGACGCCGCCGAGTTGTTGCAACAAGCTTTGGCCTTATCAGAGCACCACCAATTGCCACACCATGCGGCAGAATGCCATTTGCGCTTGGCACAGGTGGCGATTGCGCAAGCACGTTGGCTTGAGGCCGAGCATTGCCTTGAAGAAGGGCTTAGCGTGGTTGCTCAGACTCCCTACCATTGGGTTGAGGCGAACTTGTTGTTTGAGTGGGCGCAATTATTGCAGAATCAGCAGGCGCTAGAGCAAGCACTAGATGTGTTGAAACGCGGCTTATTACTCACTCAAGAAGATGGTTTTAAAACCATGGAGTTGGCATTTTTGCGCCAAGCCGAAACGCTGTGTTTGGCCTTGGGTTGGCACTTGCAAGCCAGTGAGTTTGAACGGCAGGCTAATTTCCTGCATTTTGATTCGGTTGATACCCACAGCTTGGCGCAGCGTTTGCATCTACAAGAGCTCGATGCTTTGCTGCGCTAAAGTGACGGGTGAGCAAGGCTCACCCGCGTGCTAGTTATTTCAAACGGAACTCAGCTGCATTGGCGTGCGCCGTTAGCCCTTCGCCGTGTGCCAATACCGAAGCAATCTTGCCCAGTTTTTGCGCACCCACTTCAGAGACTTTGATCAGGCTAGAGCGCTTTTGGAAGTCATACACACCCAGCGGGCTAGAGAAACGCGCGCTACGCGCGGTTGGCAATACGTGATTTGGGCCAGCACAGTAGTCGCCAAGTGATTCAGAGGTGAATTTACCCATGAAAATCGCACCAGCGTGGCGGATTTTGGGCAATAAGGCCTCTGGGTTTTCGACTGACAATTCCATGTGTTCCGGCGCGATGTAATTACAGATCTCGCACGCTTCGTCCAAGTCTTTCACCACAATCAGCGCACCACGATTTTTCAGCGAAGCGGCGATAATCTCTTTACGTGGCTGGGTATCGATCAGGCGCTCAATGCTAGCGTAGACTTCATCGACATACCCTGCATCTGGGCATAGCAAAATCGATTGCGCGATTTCATCGTGTTCGGCTTGGCTAAATAAATCCATTGCCACCCAGTCTGGATTGGTTGTGCCATCGGCCAAGACTAAAATCTCGGATGGGCCCGCGACCATATCGATGCCGACGATGCCAAATACCGCGCGTTTGGCTGATGCGACGTAGGCATTGCCCGGGCCGGTGATTTTATCGACCTGCGGTACGGTTTGCGTGCCGTAGGCTAGTGCGCCAACGGCTTGCGCGCCACCGACGGTAAACGCGCGCGATACGCCTGCGACATAGGCTGCAGCGAGGACCAAATCGTTGCGCTCGCCTTTTGGTGTTGGCACGACCATGATGATTTCAGCCACGCCAGCAACGTGCGCCGGAATCGCGTTCATTAATACTGAAGATGGATACGCCGCTTTGCCGCCCGGAACATAAATCCCGACGCGATCAAGCGCCGTTACTTGCTGGCCGAGCAGCGTGCCGTCTTCGTCTTCGTAGCTCCAAGAGCTCATTTTTTGCTTTTCGTGATAGCTGCGCACGCGCGCGGCTGCGGCTTGCAGCGCCGCGGCTTGATCTGCAGGCAGGCGCTCGAAGGCGGCTTTTAGCTCGGCTTGGGTCAATTCCAAATCAGCCATCGAGCTGGCGCTCGTGCCGTCAAAACGATTGGTATATTCGACCACGGCCGCATCGCCGCGGCTTTTAACGTCGGCCAAAATAGCGGCGACGCGTTGATCTACTTGCGGGTCTTGTGACGTTTCAAACGCCAGCAGCGCGGTGAGTTCGGATTGGAAATCGGCGGAGGTGGAATCTAAACGGCGAATCATTGGCACAGACCCAAGGTGGTTACATATGGGGCAATTATACCTTTTCTTGCTGCCAGCGCGGCGGTGTTAATTGTTGCTTCGATCGTTTATTCGGGGATATTTAATTTATTTCGTCAATAATTAGAAAGAAAATAATAAGAATCTGGTTTCAAATGTGCTTGATAGCGATAAAATCGATGTGAATTTTTGTAAAAATGAATGGCGCAATTACATTGTGAGCGACATTTCGCTATGTCACTGTATTAAAAGACGATCTGGGAAAAGGAGTTTTCATGCCCCGTTTAATGCAATCCCTGTTTATTTCTGCGGCCTTGGCAGCCTCGCCCATGGTCTTGCTCAGTCAGCCCGTTTTGGCGGCAGAAACCACTAGCAGTGCGACATTTAGCCAGCAAGAAATAGAGCAATTGGTCGCGCCGGTTGCGCTTTATCCTGATTCATTATTAGCGCAAGTTTTAATGGCCTCGACTTACCCGCTCGAAGTGGTGCAGGCCGCACGCTGGCGCAAAGAAAACCCCAATTTGAAAGATAAAGCGCTGGAAGATGCGTTGCAAAAGCAGGGCTGGGACGCCAGCGTGAAATCGCTAACGGCTTTTCCTGATGTGCTCACGATGATGAATGACAAAATCGATTGGACGCAGAAATTGGGCGATGCCTTTTTGGCGCAGCAAAAAGACGTGATGGACGCGGCGCAGCGCTTGCGGGCCAAAGCCGATGCTGAAGGCAATTTGAAAACCACCAAAGAGCAAAAAGTGATTGTTGAGCAGGCTACTGCGACAACGACCACGATTTATCGCATTGAGCCGCAATCTGAAGTTATCTATGTACCTGTCTACAACCCAACCGTAGTCTATGGTCCATGGCCATACCCTTATTACACGCCGTATTATTGGTATCCGCCAACGTATATGTACCCGGGTACTGCGTTCGGCTTCACGATGGGTATTTTTGTCGGCGCGGCGATTTGGGGTAATTGCAATTGGCACCATCACAATATTGATATTGATATCAATCGGTATAACAACTTTAACCGCACCAATATCAATACCAAAGATTGGAAGCACAATCCGCAGCATCGCCGCGGAGTTGAATATCGCGACAATAAAACGCGTGAGCAATTTCGCCCAAATAGCAAAACGCGAGAGCAACAGCGCGATGCCTTCCGTGGCAAGGCTGATGCTACGCGTGGCGATTTGAGCAATATTGATCGCAGTAATTTGCAAAATCAGCTTAAAGACGTTGATCGCAATGAGCTCAATCAGAAATTGAAATCGACCGATCAATCGGCGCTAAAAGATCGCGCAAGCGATTTGAAGGCTAAACAGTCGCCAAGCCGTGATCTGAAAAAGCCAGCGACCAGCCCGAAAAATATGGATCGCAGCAATCTTAGCCGTGATAACGCCTTTAGCCATGCCGATCGTGGCTCAATGAATCGTGCCGCCAGCCAACGCGGAATGAGTTCACAGCGCAGCATCTCACGCCCAGTTCGCACTGGCGGTCGTGGTCGATAAGGAGTAAACGATGAAGCAAAAATTAATTCAAATGATCGCAATTGCGGTGAGCCCACTCTTGATGTCGTCAGCCATGGCCGCGCAATTGTTTAAAACGCCGGATGCGGCAGGTGAAGCGCTGGTGCAGGCTTTGGAAAGCAATGATCAACTGGCGCTACAGCGTATTTTTGGCAAAAAGAACTGGGATTTAATTATCTCAGGTGACACGGTGGACGATCAAAATCGCTACGCTGCCTTTGCCAAAAGCTACCGTGAGGCGCACCAGTGGCGTGAGAAAGGCAAAAATCAGCAAGTACTCGAAGTGGGGAGTGACCCGAATCCATTTGCGATTCCGTTGATCCGCGATCAAGGCGGTTGGGTGTTTGCGGGAACGACGGGGCGCGCCGAAATGCTCACTCGCCGGATTGGTCTGAACGAATTATCGGCGATTGAAACGCTAAAAACCGTCGCGCAAGCGCAGCGCGAATATTATCTGCAGCAGCCCGAAGGCAGTAGCCTTTTGCATTACGCGGATAAAATCGTGAGCTCTCCCGAACGTAAAGACGGCCTATTTTGGCCAAGTAAAGACGGTGAAGCGACTAGCCCGATGGGGAGCTTCTTTGCCAATGCCGCTCAAGAGGGTTATTCGAAAAAGAGCGAGCCTTATCATGGCTACTATTTTAAAATCTTAAAGCAGCAAGGCACCGCAGCGAAAGACGGCGCGTATAGCTATGTGGAAAACGGCAAAATGTTTGGCGGTTTTGCCGTGCTCGCGTGGCCTGCCAGCTATGGCCGCTCGGGAGTGATGAGTTTTATCACCAACCACGATGGCGTGATTTACCAGCGTAATTTGGGTAAATCGACGGCTGAAGTTGCTAATAGAATGGTGAGTTTTAATCCGGAAAAAGGGTGGGATGCGGTCGAGTAAACGTTCCGCCAAGTACCTGATCTGAGCTAGTTAAAAAAACAGCCCCATTTTGCGATGGGGCTGTTTTGTTTTAAAGCATTTGCGCAGCCTGCCACATCTGCCAAGTTTTGTACCCGCCATTGAGGCTGCGTACGTTAAAACCAAGCTGGCTTAAATGCCGCTGGGCGATATAGCCGCGCAATCCGACCATGCAATACACAACAACGGGTTTATTTCGATCAAGCAGATGGCTCAATTCGCGCAATTGGCTCAGCGGCAAATTTCGCGCGCCGCTGATTTGGCCGCTGGCGATTTCCTCGGCTTCGCGAACGTCGATAATTTGCGTGTCGCTGGTCGCCAACTGTTCAGGCTCGATCAACTTTAATAAACCTGCTTGCAAGTTTTGCGCCGCCATGCCGGCTAAATTAATCGGGTCTTTGGCTGAGCCATACGGCGGTGCGTAGCTGAGTTCCATTTCAGCCAAATCATCGACGTTCATCCCTGCTTGCAGCGCAACGGCCAGCACGTCGATGCGTTTATCCACTCCTTTTTCGCCGACTGCCTGCGCGCCCAACAGCTTGCCGCTATGGGGGTCGAACAAGACTTTTAGGCTAATCATCGCTGCGCCCGGGTAATAGCTGGCGTGATCGTTGCCGTGTAAATACAGCTTTTGATACGGCACATTGGCGGCTTTCAGTGTGCGCTCGTTCAGGCCGGTGCTGGCGGCGGTGAGATCAAACACTTTGCAGATGGCCGTGCCTTGGCTGCCGCGATAGCTGGCTGCGCGGCTAAAAATCGCATCGGCGGCGATACGGCCTTGGCGATTCGCGGGGCCAGCCAGTGGCAGCAATACGGCTTGATTGCTGACCGTATGGCGAACCTCTACCGCATCCCCTACGGCGTATATGCTTGCATCGCTTGTTTGTTGATGGCTATCGACCAATACCCCGCCTGTTGTCCCAATGTCGAGACCCGCTGCGCGCGCCAGTTGGTTTTCTGGCTTCACGCCGATGGCGAGCACGACTAGATCGGTGTTCACGTGACGGCCTGATTCCAGATTGAGCGTCAGTGCCGCGCCATCGCTAATACTGCTCAAGCTCTCGCCCAGCAATAATTCAACACCATGCGCTTTCAGTGTATTGGCTAGCGGCGTCGTCATTTCGGCGTCGAGCGGGCTTAACACCTGCGGGGCACGCTCGATTAAGCTGACCGCTAAGCCACGGTGACGCAGCGCTTCGACGGTTTCTAAGCCAATAAAACCGGCACCAATGACGCTAACATGCTTCACATCACTGTTCATCGCGTTCATTAGCCGATCTAAATCGGGCACATTGCGCAAAGTGAAGACGCGCGGGTTGTCGAGCCCCGGTAGTGGCGGGCGGATGGGCGCTGCACCCGGCGCTAGAATCAGCGCGTCGTAGCTTTCGTCGTATTCTTCGCCCGTTTGCGCATTGTGAACACGGACGGTTTTGGCTGTGCGGTTGATGCTCAGCACTTCGCTATTGACGCGCACATCGAGCCCAAAACGCGCGCTCAGTGATTCGGGCGTGTGCAAGAGTAGGGCGTCGCGTTCGGCAATTTCGCCGCCTAAATGATAAGGCAGACCACAATTGGCAAACGACACATAAGGGCCACGCTCAAACACAATAATTTCGGCCTTGTCATTTAAGCGTCGCGCCCGCGCCGCCGCCGAAGCGCCACCTGCTACACCGCCGACAATCAGTAATTTTTGAATTGAACTCATTGTGATCCCCTCTCAAACAATATGCATTATTATAATATATAAAAATATATAATGTAAAGCGTAAAAATGCCACCCGAAGGTGGCTGTATGGGGAGCCCGCTTATTCGGCTTGCTGGCTTTGGCGCTCGTAGTGCTCTTTGATTCTTTGTCTTGCCTCTTCGCGAGTGAGTTTTTCGCCGCTTTGTTGCTCAACTTGTGCGATCAACTCGTCGATGTCTTCGTCGCTCAATGCTAAAGCGGCTTCACTTGGCGTTTGTGCCGATGCCGCAGGGGAATCCATCGAGGCAGTTTGTATAATCGTACCCACGATGGCAATACCGCAGATAAAGCTAGCGATGTAATGAAAGATATAGGGCGGCTCAGCGGGGAGGCCATAATCGTTTTCGCCGTCATCACCGGGTGCAAAAGCCAAAGCTCCATAGACGATTAATGAAATCAGACTGCCTACAATGATCATGCCGGTTGAGGCATTGACGCCAGTAGCGGCGTTAATTGCAATTTGCCCGACAATAATCCAACCGGCATATTTGGTTGGTTTATTCAGGTCGTGTAAGCGAAAAACCATCATTCGATAGTTTTGTACCACGCACCAAACGATGGCACCGATAAAAATAATAACCCCAACTAAAGTCATTTCGCCTTTGCCGATCGCAAAAGCGAAAATCATCGCCGCTAGCAAGGGCAAAATTGATAACAGACCATTGCAGAAATAGCGCATCCGCCCTAAACGCCCCTCGGTGCTAAGCGACCAAAATGCAGGCGTTTCATATTCAGGTTCTTGTCGTGAACGACGTGGGCTTGGTGCTGTACTACTTCTTACTGATTCTGTTCGGATCGGTGCTTCAGTTATCGCCGCTTGAGCTTGTGCGGCCAGCATCCGTGGCATATCGGCGCCGCAGCCTAGGCAGAGCGTGCGTTTGGCTTGGACTTTGCCGCACTGTGGACACGTCATTTGTTCAATCGCTGGCTCTAGGCTTAATGGTGCAATTGCCAAGGGCTGTTCTAATCGAGAGGCTACGTTTGTTTCGGGGCTCGCGATGGAGGCGCTGGACTCAGCTGGCGCACTCGGCGTGATTGGCACTGCGGTAACTTCAACACCAGCTTGATGAAACAATTTTAGATAGGTATCGAGCTGATGCTGTGGCAACGCTTTTTTGATGACCGTCGGCGCATTAAGGAGCAACGCTTGAGTTCGCTCGATTTCTAGTCGGAGCAATTTGGCGAGCGCGGCAGTTGCTTGTTCGGTTTCGACGCCAGGAAGAAAATTACCAGTGAGGACTAAACGGAAGATCGCGCTCATGAGTTTGAAGCATATTAGGGTAAATATGTATTCTAGCTCACATATGACTAATACTTATTTATTCCTGACGCATTCTTGCTATTTTGTTGTGAATTTATGCTTTTTCTGCGGTAGGAAAAATGACTCGGCTAAAGATTAGCGTAATAAAAATGCCGAAATGCGTTGAGCCGATCAGCGATTCGGCAATAAATAATGCTTTGCCATCGGCATTGCACGGCAAAAAGTCGCCAAAGCCCACCGTCGCAAAGATGGTTAAGGAAAAATACAGCGAATCGAGGAAGTTAGTGTTATTGGTGCAGCCGGCACTGGTGCCATATACATCGAACATCTGCCAGCCGGTGGCAAAGGTCAGCACCAATAAAATATTACTCAGCACAAACAGCCATACCGCTTGCACTGGGTCAATGCCATCTTTTAGCCGGTGTCCTTTGGCGATGCTGAGCACAAAGGACATATAGTTCAGATAAACCACGGCGATAAACCAATACAAGGTATTGGAGGTGTGGGCCACCAGCCCAAGCTTGATTAACCATGGCCAGCAAAACATAAACAACAGCGTGTAGAGCGGGACATGTTGCCAGTTAATTTTGAGCTTGGCCATGTGCGCAGATCCTTAATTCTGGCGAGCCGCGACAGTGGCGGCGAAGGCATCAATCATCGGTTGCAGGCGTTCGTGCTTGAGTTTGAGCGACGATTGATTCACGACTAAGCGGCTAGAAATATCACGAATATGCTCAACCGCCACCAAATTATTGGCTTTCAGCGTGCCGCCGGTTGAAACCAAATCGACAATCGCGTCGGCCAAGCCCACTAACGGAGCCAATTCCATCGAGCCGTACAGTTTGATCAGATCAACGTGCACGCCTTTCGCAGCGAAGTGCTCTTTAGCCTGTTCGGTGTATTTGGTGGCGATCCGCATGCGCGCACCTTGTTTGACCGCGCCTTCGTAGTCAAAGCCGTTTTGCGTCGCTACCATCAACGCGCATTTGGCGATTTCTAAATCCAGCGGCTGATACAGGCCTTGACCACCATGCTCGAGCAAGACGTCTTTACCCGCCACGCCCAAATCGGCCGCGCCATATTGCACATACGTTGGCACATCCGAGGCGCGCACGATAATCAACTGCACATCGGGCTGATTGGTGCCGATGATCAGCTTGCGCGTGCTCTCTGGTGCTTCCGCCGGAACGATGCCAGCCGCTGCGAGCAAGGGAAGGGTTTCTTCGAAAATACGTCCTTTGGAAAGGGCGATGGTGATCATGGGGTATCTGCCTGTATGTCTTTCTGGTATTGCTCTGTCGAGTAATACCTATTATTTAAATATATTTAGTTTGGCGGGGTATTTCGCTGGCCAAGCATTAATCGCTCGCCCGCCTTGCCACATGCTAAATAGCGACGCGCCAACGCCGACCCACCACAGTAAAAACGTCGTGTTCAAGAAATAGGTCGCGATCAGCGCAAAAATATAAAAGCAGCCCATCAGCATTTGGAAATTGCACGATTCACGCGCGTGCTGCTCGACAAAGTCAGAATGCACGCGGGCAAATTGCAGCACAATAAACGGCAGCGCAATTGCCACAATTGGCGCAGGCAAAATCGGTAACCAGAATAAACCCGCCAAGTGCGAGAGCACGGCAAAGAATTTTTCGTGCTCTTTCGGCGGTTTAGGCTTCTCGTCCTGTTCTTCTTGATATGCGGGTTTGGGGTTAAGAATAAACATTAGCGAATCCGTTCGATGTTGACGCCCACACCAGCGAGTTTCGTTTCAATGTGTTCATAGCCACGATCAAGGTGATAGATACGATCGACAATTGTTTCGCCAGTTGCAATCATTCCCGCGATGACCAGCGAGGCTGAGGCACGCAAATCAGTCGCCATCACCGTGGCGCCAGAGAGCTTTTCAACGCCAGTCACAATCGCACTGTGACCATCGATCTTGATTTTTGCGCCCATGCGCGCCAGTTCCGGCACGTGCATAAAGCGGTTTTCGAAGATGGTTTCAGTAATCACGCCAGTACCTTCAGCGATTGAGTTCAGCAGCGTGAATTGTGCTTGCATATCGGTTGGGAAGGCTGGGTATTCGAGTGTACGAATATCTACCGCTTTCGGGCGCTGTTTCATATCGAGCGAAATCCAAGTGTCGCCCGTTTCGATGTAGGCACCAGCTTCGGTTAGTTTATCGAGTACTGCCCCCAAAATATCAGCGCGGGTGTTTTTCAGCAAAATCTTGCCTTGCGCTGCAGCGGCAGCAACGAGGAAGGTGCCGGTTTCGATACGGTCGGCCACAATCGCGTGGCTGGCGCCGTGCAATTCTTTCACGCCTTCAATCGTGATTGTGTCGGTGCCGTGGCCTTTGATTTTGGCGCCCATCTTGATCAGGCATTCGGCCAAATCGACGACTTCAGGTTCGCGCGCAGCGTTTTCCAGAATCGTTGTGCCTTCGGCCAAGGTTGCGGCCATCAGCAAGTTTTCGGTACCAGTCACGGTGATCATGTCCGAACGGAAGCGGCAGCCTTTCAGTTTGCCAGTCGCTTTGACATAGCCGTGCTCGATCACAATCTCGGCACCCATCGCTTGCAGGCCTTTGATGTGCTGATCGATTGGGCGCGCGCCAATCGCGCAGCCGCCAGGCAACGATACTTGCGCTTCGCCAAAACGCGCTAGCGTTGGGCCGAGTACCAAGATCGACGCGCGCATGGTTTTCACCAATTCGTACGGCGCGATGGTGCTGGTGATGTTGTTGGCAGTCAGCTCGTATTCGTGCACGTTGTCGGTCATCACGCGCATGCCCATGCCTTGCAGCAATTTTTGTGTCGTTTTGACATCGGCCAGTTGCGGCACATTGGTTAAATGCAGTGTGTCGGCGGTCAGCAATGACGCACACAAGATCGGTAGCGCGGCGTTTTTGGCGCCTGAAATGGTGATTTCGCCTGCAATTGGGTTGCCACCGATAATTTTAAGTTTGTCCATGTTTGACCTTTGCACACAAATACGCAGCGATACGCGCTGCGATAAATATTCTAAATAGCTAAATTGTGCCGCTTGCGCAGCTTAACGAAAGTATTCCCACCAGATCCATGCACCCGCGGCAATCAGCCATGGCAAATTGACCAGCGCCATCAGTGGGCCGCCAGACTTGCCTTCACGCTTGTTAGCATCGACTTTGGCTTGCTCGATAACCGCTTTATTTTTGGCAATGCTGCCAAGATCAAAGCGCGGATCTCGTTCGCTCATGACTGCTTGGAAGAAGGACGCGCCGCCCATTCGGCTGGCGTGAGCGTTGCGCGCATCGAGAGCGCGTGCAGCTCGCCCGAGTCGAGGTAGGATTTTAGGCCATCATTAATCAAACGATGGCGTGCCAGCAATTTTAGGCCTTCAAATTGGGCTGAAACAATCGTGGCATAGAAGTGATGGCCGTCGCCTTCCACTTCGATATGCTGACAGGGTAGCACCTGACTAATCAGGCTTTGAACGAGTTCTGGCGTCATTATTACTCTTGATTTGACTAAAAATTGCGTCGTAAAGGCGTATCACGACGAGTATTGCGTTATTTTGCCGCTATTGTCGCATTAACGGCGGATTTTGTAGCCCGATTTTATCAAGGTCAGCGTGATTAAGGTGAGGATTGCTAAAGTAAATCCGACAACCGCCAGCGAATGCCAAGGATTTACATCACTCACACCAAAAAAGCCGTAGCGAAAACCGTCGATCATATAAAACACGGGGTTAAAGTGCGATACGGTTTGCCAGAACGGTGGCAAGCTATGGATGGAGTAAAACACGCCGGATAAAAACGTAAGCGGCATAATCAGGAAGTTTTGAAAAGCAGCCAGTTGATCGAACTTCTCCGCCCAAATGCCGGCAATCAGCCCCAAAATCGCCATTAAACTGCAACCTAGTAAGCCAAATAACAATATCCATAGTGGGTATTTAAATGGCGGTATTGAAAAATATAGAGTTGCTATCAATACCCCTGCACCAACGACAATGCCGCGCACTGCGCCTGCGAGTGTGTACGCGCTAAAAAACTCAAAGTGCGACAACGGCGGCAGCAAGATATAGACAATATTGCCGGTGATTTTTGATTGAATCAGGCTGGAACTGGTGTTGGCAAACGCATTTTGCAGCATGCTCATCATCATCAGACCGGGAATCAAAAACGCGGTGTAGCGCACGCCGGGGTAGGGCTGCACATGCGCATCGAGCACGTGGGCAAAAATCAGCAAATACATCAGTGCCGTCAGCACTGGTGCGGCGACAGTTTGAAATGCGACGCGCCAAAAGCGCAGAATCTCTTTACGAAAAAGCGTGTAAAAACCAATCATTGTGTTCCGCCGCGAGCTTAAGAGTGCATCATCTGGACGAAAATTTCTTCCAGATCGGGTTGGGTGATTTCCAAATCTTTGAGGGTGATTTGCTCGCTGCGCAGCACGGCCAAGATGGCTTCGAGCGCGTTGCAATCGCTCAGCTTTAGCTCAAATTGCTGATCGCGTTGTGCAATCAATAAATGCTGCAAACTGCTCGGCAACTGCGCAGGTTTGAGCTTTAAAATCACGCTGCGCGCAGCGCCGCGCTGCATCATCGTGTGTTTGTCTTCCAGCGCAATCAGTTCGCCACGTTTGAGCATCGCAATGCGGTTGCACAGCGTTTCAGCTTCTTCAAGGTAATGCGTAGTTAAAACGATGGTATGACCTTTGTCATTCAAGCTCTGAACAAATGACCACAGCGTTTGGCGTAGTTCAACGTCAACGCCAGCAGTTGGTTCATCCAGAACAATAACCGGGGGTTTGTGTACCAAAGCCTGGGCTACCATGACGCGCCGCTTCATACCCCCCGATAGCGCACGCATATTGGTGTGGGCTTTTTCGCTTAAGCCCAGATTGTGCAAAATCTCGTCGATCCAAGCATCGTTATTTTTGATGCCAAAATAGCCCGATTGAAATACCAAGGCTTCGCGCACATTAAAGAAGGGATCAAACACCAACTCCTGCGGCACAATGCCGACGGCGCGACGGGCGTCGCGATAATCCGCTTGCACATCCAAGCCCATGACGCGGGTTGCGCCACGCGTGGCCTTGGTGAGGCCTGCAAGAATGGAAATTAAAGTGGTCTTGCCCGCCCCATTGGGACCAAGCAGCGCAAAGAAATCGCCTTGCTCGACTGAAAAACTCACTTCTTTGAGCGCGGTAAAACTGCCGAAGTCTTTACCTACGCCACTAAATTCGATTGCTTTCACTGATTAAGCTCGGCTGAGTTGGGGGTGGAGGCCGCAGGCATCGCTGCAGTTTGAGTCTCTGGCTCGGTTGCATTGTTGCTCGCTTCAGATTCACCCAAAGGCAACGGATGCGGTGGGTTGCCATCATAAACCTTGAACCAGCGGCGCTGCAAATACGTATCGCGCACAAAGGCATAGGGGTCGAGCTGATCTTGTATTGCGGCATCAAATGGCAGCAAGCTTGCGCGTAGATCGGTCAGATACGTGCCGTAGTACGCAATTTGCCCCGCGAGTGGGTCAATATAATCGATGGGACCCCACGCCAAACGTGCCAGCGTATTGCTAGAGTCTCGTAAAGTTAACGGGCCATAAAATGGCACCATCAGGTAGGGGCCGCTTGGTACACCCCAAGCGCCAAGCATTTGGCCAAAGTCTTCGTCTTGCTTTTCGATCGGCAAGTCACTCGCCCAATCGATCAACCCGCCTAAGCCCAACGTTGTATTAAAGAACACGCGGCCGGTGCTTTTTGCCGCACTAGTTCCTTTGGCTTGAAATAGCGCAGCGGGAATTCCGAATAAATCATCGATATTCCCAAAGAAATTTCCAACCGCCGAGCGCAATGGGGTTGGAATATATTCGGTGTACGCCACAGCAACAGGGCGAACGATGTTGTCATCGAGTGTGGAATTGAAGGAGTAAATCGGACGATTGATCGATTCGAGCGGGTCGTAATTATTCTGTGGCGTGGCACACGCAGTGCATAGCAGTGCGAGAAATAAGCTCAGGCGGCGCATCATTTGCTCAGCCCCTTAGTTGCGAAGTGGATTTTGTATTGTGTATTGCTTAAGGCTTGATTTGCAAGAGATCTTGCACGCCGTACACCTTCACCAACTGGCGTAATGCCGCTGGCGGTGCCTGCCATTCTAGCTGGCGATTGGCGCGCAAAGCACGCCGTTGCCATTCTAGTAACAGGGCGACCGCACTTGAATCGAGCGAGTTCACTTGACTCAAGTCGATGGCCACATTGTCCTGCTGTAAAACAGCGTCAATCGCGCCAAGTAACTGGCCGCACTGCGTACTGGTGAGCTGAGCGGGGGCTTGGAACGCGATTGTCATACTTATTTGCTCGATTTGGCGGCGTTGTTACGGCTTGAAAGCTGTTTAATCAGTCCATCGATACCGTCTTTGCGAATCACCGAGCCAAATTGATTGCGGTGGTTATTGATAAAGCTGATGCCATCAACGCTGATGTCGTACACCTTCCATTCTGCGCCCTGCTTTTCAAAACTAAAGTCGAGCGGGATCGGTTTTTGGCCCGGCAAGGTGACGTCGGTGCGCACGTCTTGCTCGTCAGCATCATTGCCCGCCCGTGTCCCTTTAATATTGATTTGCGCATTTTTGTATAGCGTCAGCGCGCTCAAGTAGGTGCGCACCATCATCGTGCGAAATTCTTTGGTTAGCGCATCTTGCTGGCTTGAGGTTGCGCTTTTCCAGTATTGGCCGGTGGCCAATGCAGTCATACGTTTATAGTCGGCCATTGGCGAGAGGCGAGCATCAACCAGTTCACGGGTTTTGGCTGGGTCTTTTTCGTTTTTCTTAATAATATCGAGTACGTCTTTACTTGCAGTACGGACGATTTGCTCAGGACTGTCGTTAGCAATTGCGTTAGTAGCCATGAACGTCAAGCAGATTGACGCAAACGCATAACGTAAAACTTTAAGCATTGATTACTCTTCCTTTTCTTTATCGGCCTGACTAAACAGGAAACGACTGATTAACTGCTCCAGCACAATCGCTGAAGACGTGATTTTAAATGTATTGCCTTGAGTGAGTACCTTGTCATCCGCACCCGAGGTAATGCCAATGTATTGCTCGCCCAAGAGGCCTGAGGTCAAAATTTCGGCCGAGCTATCGCGGCTGAAATGATAGCGACTATCCATGTCCATCGTGACTTTGGCCACAAAGCGCTCGGGGTCTAACGCAATATCACTAACCCGGCCGACGACCACGCCAGCACTTTTAATCGGTGCGCGCACTTTTAAACCGCCAATATTTTCAAAATTGGCCGTTAATTGATACGTGCTGCCGCTGGGTAAGCTGCCTTGGCTGCTGACTTTTAATGCCAAAAACAGCAGCGCCGCAATGCCCGCCAGCGCAAAAAGGCCAACCCAAAAATCAATCATGCCGCGTTTCATTTAAACTCCCCGAAACATAAAAGCAGTCAAAATAAAATCGAGTGCCAAAATCACCAGCGCACTCGTGACGACCGTGCGCGTGGTTGCGCTAGAAATGCCTTCCGCGGTAGGGGGCGAATCATACCCTTCAAACACCGCAATCAGCGAGACAGCGAAGCCAAAAAAGATACTTTTAATGACGCCATTCATCACGTCGAGCCGGAAATCAACCGCGCCTTGCATTTGTGACCAGAAACTCCCGGCATCAAGTCCAATCAATTGCACGCCGATTAAATAGCCGCCAAAAATCCCCATTGCGCTAAACATTGCGGCCAAGAGCGGCATCGAAATGACACCACCCCAGAACTTGGGCGCGACAACTCGGGCGATTGGATTAACGGCCATCATTTCCATCGCAGAGAGTTGTTCGGTGGTTTTCATTAAACCAATTTCAGCGGTAATCGCGCTACCGGCTCGGCTGGCAAATAATAATCCGGCGACCACGGGGCCCAGTTCGCGGACTAAGGAGAGTGCAACCAAAATGCCCAGCGAGCTGGATGCGCCAAAGCGCTGCAAGGTGTCGTATCCCTGTAATGCCAGCACCATGCCTACAAATAGGCCTGAAACGGCAATAATCAAGACCGATAACACGCCGGCGAACCAGATTTCACGCAAGGTGAGATGCACTCGCGTGAGCGCAGTGCCCGAATGGCGCAAGATCGCGATCAAAAAGCGGCAGGCAAACCCCAATTTGATGATGGCGCTGCTAATTGGGGCGCCAAAACGACTGACTGCTTTAACAAAAAAATTCATATCGCTCATGACGCCAGCCCCAAATCTTGTGCGTACGGCGCTGCCGGTTTATGAAATGGCAAAGGTCCATCGGGTTGCGAATTAATAAACTGCTGCACAAAGGGGTGGCTCGAAGCTTTCACTTGCTCAGGCGTGCCCTGCGCTGCGATCTGGCCATCGGCGAGGAAATACACATAATCGACAATCGCCAAAGACTCGGCGACATCGTGCGTGACAACAATCGATGCGGTGCCCAAGGCGTCGTTAAGCTCGCGAATCAGTTTACCGACAGTGGCCAAGGAAATGGGGTCAAGACCCGTAAATGGCTCGTCGTACAACATGACTTGCGGATCAAGCGCGATTGCGCGCGCCAGCGCGACACGTCGTGCCATGCCGCCCGATAATTCTTGCGGCATCGACTGAGCTGCGCCTCGCAGGCCAACCGCGTGTAATTTCATTAAAACCAAATCACGAATCATGCTCTCGGGGAGTGTGGTTCGTTCGCGCAGTGGAAAGGCGACGTTGTCAAAAACCGATAAATCAGTGAATAAGGCGCCAAATTGAAACAGCATGCCTAATTTTCGTCGCAGTTGATACAGCTCTCGCTCGGCCAGTGTGCCAACGTCTTGGCCGTCAACCAGCACCGCGCCACTTTGCGCACGAATTTGCCCGCCAGTTAATTTTAATAGCGTAGTTTTACCCGAGCCCGAGCCACCCATAATCGCTACGAGCTGCCCTGCCGCAATTTGCAACGATACATCGCGCAAGATGGGCGTTTCGCCGTAGGAAAAGCTTACATTTTTGAATTCAATTAATGGCATTCGCGAATTTTAATGGGGCTTAAGGGATTGACCAAGTGCTGATGTTGAGCGCTTGAGCGTGCTGCAATGCAGCGCAAATTTTAGTTCACTTTATGCTTCTGGTCTGTGAAAAAGTGCAACTATAACAAAGATTAATCTATCCTGCCTTGGGTATGTTTTGTAGGCCCAATTAAATTATATGTTTTGGCGGTATACCCGTAGATCTTGTGCGGCTTCTTTTTTTATTTCCTTTAGCTTTCGTATTTGTTTCTTATGTTGATTGCTAGTGCTGGAAAAATGGGCGAGCTTACCTAGAATGGTGTTACTTCCATCTTGCGTTGAAATTTATGAAAAGAGTTTTGCTCATTTTGTTAGCCTTCAGTGCCTTGACAGCCTGTGCAACATACAGCGGTTTGGCCCAGACTCCAGGTCGGCATATTGAAAAAACTTCAGAAATAGACCGCCATATCCCTGCCCCAGTGTTGCAAATCCCCTATTTGCCTAAGCCTAGCGCAAGCCCAAAGCTCGAAACCTATAGCGTTGTCGTGAGCAAATTGCCAGTGAATAGTTTGCTGTTTGCGTTAGCACGCGACGCCAAAATCAATGTGGACGTTCACCCTGACGTGCAAGGAGTGGTGACATTGAATGCCATTGCACAAACTTTGCCGCAAATTTTAGATCGCGTTGCCAAGCAAGTCGATATCCGCTGGACTTTAGAGCAAGGCGTTTTAACGATTACGCCAGATCGCCCTTACCTTAAAACCTATCGAATCGACTACTTTAATTTGGCGCGCAATATGAAATCAAGCGTGTCGATTTTAAACTCGGTGTCGACCAGCGCGCAGCCCAATAGTGCCGCCAATAATAGCTCGACCACCGCGATTGAAAGTGAAAATCTCAATCAATTTTGGAAGCGACTCGAAACTAATTTAAAAGATTTATTGGGCGTAAAGGAGGGCTTAGTAGCGACGCCATCGGCAACCCAACCCGTCACCATGGTGGTGGCGCAGCAATTGAGCCAAGCGGTAAGCAATAAATCGACCGATGTGAAAAGTGCTGTTGCGCTCGCCGATAGCTTGGCCAAGGTTGAGAAAAATGCCGCGATGGCTGAGAAAACACGGCAAGATTTAACTACCGCTTCACCTAATCCCCTTCCGTCTAGCCTGCCCAATTTAGTCGTAATGAATCCTGAAAGTGGCACGATTACGATACGGGCTTCGCACAAAGATCAATTGAAAGTGGCTGAGTTTCTTGCCGCCGTGCAAGCTTCGGCGCAACGGCAAGTGATGATTGAGGCGACCATTGTTGAGGTCGCGTTGGGCGATCAATATCAAGCGGGTGTTGATTGGTCCAAGATTGCATCAGGCAGTGGCTGGAGCTTGGGGCAAAGCCTGCTGGGCGCCAATCTGAATGCCGCTCCCGTGAGTGTCTTGTCGTTCACCAGTCAAAATTTCACCGCCACGATCAAGCTGCTGGAGCAATTTGGACGCACTCGAGTGCTGTCTAGCCCTAAAGTGATTGCGCTCAATAACCAAACCGCGGTGATGAAGGTGGTGGAAGAGCAGGTCTATTTCACCTTGGAGCTGGAAGAGGACAAAAATACCGATGGTGTCGTAACTGGACGTACATATTCCTCGACCCTGCATACCGTGCCCGTTGGTTTAGTGATGCAAGTGACGCCGCAAGTGGCTGACAATGGCGCTATCTCGATGAATGTGCGCCCGACGATTACCAATATCAGCAGTTATATCGAAGATCCCGCGGTTGCTTTGATTTCGCTGGCGTCGAGTAAACCAGTGCAAAGCTTGATCCCGGTGCTACAGGTCAGGGAGTTTGACTCAACTTTGCGGATCGCCAGCGGCCAAGCGGCGGTGTTGGGGGGCTTGATTCAAGATAAGCAAGTCAATTCGCGCCAAGGTTTACCTGGTTTATCGCGGGTACCGATTTTGGGGGATGCATTTAGTTATCGTGATGATAAGGTTAGCAAGATTGAACTGGTGGTTTTTCTGCGCCCGATTGTGGTACGTGAAAACGGCGTTAATGGCGAACTGGCTGCTTATCAGCAGTATTTGCCAACAAATGATTATTTCTCGCCCGCTGGCGATCAGCAATTATCGGCCTTTCAAAGTGGCTTGCTGCTGCCCAATCAGGTGCTGCAATGAACTCATTGCTCAAAGCCTTAAGGAAAGCCGAGCAAGACAAGCGAGAGCGTGCTTGTTCAATCGCGCAAGCGCCGCACAGCAGTGCGGAATTAAAACTCGTTGAGGCCGAGTTTTTGCAGACCGAGGTGCCGCAGCTTGACGAGGGGACGGCACAAAGCCCTGCACCGCCATGCCCCGAGGTCGAGCCAAACCTTGCAAGAGCGGCAACCGTTAAAGAGCGCCCTTATCAGCGCGAAGCGATGGCAATAAATCAGCCCGAAACATCCACACGCACTGAGCGCAGCCCGTCTCGGCTTGAAGCAAATAAGCCACGGTCAATGTTGCCGTGGCTCGCCTTGGGTGGTGTGGTGTTGCTCAGTAGTTTGGTGGCTTGGTTTACTTGGCAATATCAGCAATTAATGCAAAATAGCCTAGCGCCGTTGCCCAGAGTGGAATCGCTTACGCACAGCGTCGCCTCCGAAATAATCAGCAAGGTGCCGTCAAGCGATGCCCCGCAAGCTTCTAACGCTCAGGGGTATGTTGTTGAAGTTAATGATGGTTCTGCTTTAGAAGGTAATACGGCGCAGGGTATTTTAGCTTCGCCCAGCCCCGTGCCGATAAAGCAAGCCGCCAAGGTGATGCCGGTGGCTGGCGCCAAGGCTGACGAAGTGCGCTTCGAGAAAACGGCGCGCGATTCCGGTGAGCCCATCCACGCGGCATGGCGTGCGTATCAGCAGGGTGACTTAGATGGCGCCGAGCGCGGCTATCAACGTGTTTTGGCGCAGGAACCACGTCAACGCGACGCCTTGCTTGGTCTGGCCGCGGTGCAGGTAAGGCGCGGCAACACAGCGCGAGCGGCGGGGATTTATCAGTATTTATTGCAATTAAATCCGCAAGACGAAGAGGTGAGGCAGGCGCAATTGAGCTTGGAGCCGCAGCGCTTCAGCGCTGAACAAGCCGCACTGTTGCAGCAAACCAATCCTCAAGAGCCGCCCTTGGGTACAAGTCCGTTGCTATTGGGCCAATACTACGCCAGCAAGGCCCAGTGGCCGCAGGCGCAACAGCAGTTTTTTCTGGCCTGGAGTGCGCAGCCAGAGCAAGCTGATTTGGCGTTTAATTTGGCGATTTGCTTGGATCATCTCGCGCAACATCGGCTGGCCGCCGATTTTTATCAAAAAGCTTTAGATTTAGCGGCGCGAACTTCAGCAAATTTTGAGCGCACAGTGGTTGAAAGTCGCTTGGCACAATTGCGTTTGGCGGGGTTTTAAGATGAGCGCCAAAGCTAAATTACCGCTAGGTGCTTTACTCATCGAGAAGGGCGTGATTACCGACGATCAGCTACGCATCGCTTTGCAGGAACAGCGCAGCTCCGGTGTGCCACTGGGTAAACTGATGGTGTCCTTGGGCTTTGTTTCGGAAAACGTCTTACGCGAAGCGCTCTCTGAAAACTTAGGACACGATAGCGTCGACTTAGGGCGGGTCATTGCTGATGTGCAAGCTATTCGTTTGATCCCGAAAGACTTGGCTAAACGTTATTTGATCTTACCGATAGGCTTAAATCAAGACGCGCAGCGGATGTCCGTCGCGATGGCCAATCCGAATAATGTACTCGCGCTGGATCAAATTCGGCTACAAACCCAAGATCAATATCATATTGATACCTTGCTTGCGGCAGAGTCGGATATCGTACGGGCGATCGATCAGTATTATGGCTTTGAGCTATCGATTGACGGGATTTTAAACGAGATCGAGACGGGCGAAATTGATTACGCCAGTGTGGCGTTGACCGAGGGTGAATATAGCCAGCCGGTGGTGCGTTTAATTGATGCTTTGCTGGCGGATGCGGTGACGCGTGGCGCATCGGATATCCATTTTGAACCAGAGCAATCGTTCGTGCGGATTCGCTATCGCATTGATGGCGTGCTGCGACAAATTCGTGCGCTGCATAAAACCTATTGGCCCGCGATGGTGGTGCGACTGAAGGTATTGGCGACGATGAATATTGCCGAAACCCGTGCGCCGCAAGACGGGCGGATTTCATTAACGCTCTCGGGGCGTGGCCTTGATTTTCGTGTTTCTGCCCAGCCGAGTACGTGGGGCGAAAACATCGTACTGCGGATTTTGGATCGGCAAAAAGGCCTGCTGCCTTTGGATCAGCTGGGCCTTGCCGACGATCACCTCGATTTATTACGGCTGATGATCGCGCGCCCTGAAGGGATTATTTTGCTAACGGGGCCCACAGGCTCGGGCAAAACGACGACGCTGTACTCAATCCTGAATCACATCAACTCGGTTGATGTGAACATCATGACCTTGGAGGACCCGGTCGAGTATCCGCTGCCTTTGATTCGGCAGACTTCAATTAATGAAATCAGCAAAATGGATTTTGCCAACGGTATTCGTTCGATGATGCGGCAAGACCCCGATGTGATTCTGATCGGCGAGATTCGTGATCGCGATACCGCGGAAATGGCGTTTCGTGCTGCGATGACAGGGCATCAGGTCTATGCCACGCTGCACACTAGTTCGGCGCTCGGCGTTTTGCCACGCTTGCTCGATATTGGCGTGTTACCCGATGTATTGGCAGGGAATATCATCGGTATGGTTGCACAACGCTTGGTGCGTACTTTGTGCCCGCATTGCAAGCAAGCCTATAGCTGCGATGAATTTGAGCAAAGGCTGTTGGCAATCAATCACGCACGCACGATTTATCGCGCCGTGGGCTGTCCGCTGTGTGAGTATCAAGGCTACAAAGGCCGAATCGCGGTGATGGAGCTGCTTAAAGTCGATGGGGATATCGATGAATTGATTGCCCTGCGAGCCTCGATGCGCGAAATGAAACGGCTGGCGATCGATAAAGGTTTTCGACCGCTGGCCGATGATGCGTGTCGGCGCGTATTGTCGGGGGAGACCTCGCTCGACGAAATTGCCCGCGTTGTCGATTTAACGGACCGGGTGGCTTAATTATGCGCTTTCAATACCGCGCCGCCGATCAGGATGGACAAATACAGCGTGGGCAGATGCAAGCCAGCAATCAAGCTGATTTAGAGCTCAGATTGTCTCGACTGGGCTTGTTGCTGATCCATGGTGAAGTTGGACGAAGCGAATGGTGGGCAAAGCAAACTATCTCCCGCCGAGAGCTAATTACCTTTTGTTTTCATCTAGAGCAGTTAAGCCGGGCAGGCGTGCCCTTACTGCAAGCATTAAGCGATTTGCGTGACAGCGTCGAGCTTCCGCATTTTCGAGAAATCATCGCCAATGTCATCGAGGACATCGAGGGTGGCCAGCAATTGTCACAAGCGTTAGCCGCACACCCCAAAGTGTTTGATGCATTAATTATTCATTTAATTCAGGCGGGAGAAGAAAGCGGCGAGCTAGCTGCGGTCTTGGGCCGTTTGTGTGAATCGCTGAAATGGCAGGATGAACTCATCGCGCAAACTCAGCGCTTCTTGCTGTATCCAGCCTTTGTTGGGATTGTGGTTTTCGGCGTGATGTGTTTTTTGATGGTGTATTTGGTGCCGCAATTGCTCGAGTTCATGCGTGCCATGAAGCAAACCCTTCCGCTGAGTACGAAGATTTTATTGTGGATTTCAGAGGCCTTTATTCGTTATTGGTGGTTGTTGCTCGGGCTGCCCATCGCTTTGATTCTGATTGGGCGCTGGCGCTATGTCGTCGATGAGCGATTTCGTCGACATTGCGACGCTTGGCTGTTGCAGTTGCCAGCGCTTGGGGCGATTTTGCAAAAAATCATCTTGGCGCGGTTTGCCAATTGTTTTGCACTGCTCTATGCCGCAGGCATCCCCATTTTAGATTGCATTCGAATTACGCAAGGCGTCGTCAATAATCGGCAAATTGCCCACGCCTTATTGCGAGTTGAGGGGCAAATTCGCGAAGGCTTCGGCGTGAGCGCCAGCTTTGAGCGCATCGGGCTATTTCCACCGCTGGTTTTGCGCATGCTGCGTGTGGGCGAGGGGACCGGGCAATTGGACTATGCTTTGCACAATGTGTCCTATTTTTATGATCGGGATATCAAAGAATCGATTGCGCGCTTTCATGCCTTGATCGAACCGACGATGACGGTGATATTGGGTTTTCTGCTGGCGTGGATTATGTCGTCGGTGCTAGGGCCAATTTTCGATGCGATAGGGCAATTGCGATGAAGAAAGTCATTTTGTTCCTCAATCAAGACGCTTTGTCGGCCTATTGCTGGAGCGAGCGAGGTGCTTTGCCCCTAGCATTTTTTCCGCATAACGAGCTCGGGATTGCCGATTTTCGTGAATGGATTTTGCAGCATCAAGGCGTTAGTTACGGCATCCTAACCGACTTGGTCGACGAAGATTTGCAGCATGAACTCGTACCGCATTTATCTGGGCGAGATCAACAGTCGCTATTGCAGCGCAAGCTCGAACATTATTATCGGGCAACGCCATACCGATGCGCCAAAATACACATGGTGGGGCGGCAAGGCGGGCAGGATATTTTGCAGCTCTCGGCGCTCACTCATCGTGAAATACTGGATCGAATTTTGGCCGATCTGGCCGTTGTGAAAGCGCCGATTTTTGGCGTTTATTCGGTTGCCTTGCTCACGCAAGAAATCATTGCACGGCTAAAACCAGAGCATGCCCATTTGATGGTGATGTCGTGTAATTCACCAGGGCAATTGCGGCAGAGCTATTTTACGCGCCATGGTTTACGTTTTTCGCGCTTGGGAACGTTTCATACCCGTAACAGTATGCTCACCCAAGCAGAAATGATTGCCAAAGAGGTGATTCGGGCTCGGCAATATTTGAGTACTTTACGCTTAATGACGCGTGAAGAAGCTTTGCATATCTGGGCCTTGTTTGACAGCCATTTGGCCGAATTGCGCAGCGAAATTTTGCTTGCGATGGGTGATGAGGCAGAGCACGTGCAGTTCAATATTCAAAGCGATATGACTGATCTGGCTGCACGCTTGAAATTGCCTAAAGGCTGCCAAAGTTGGCACGATGTGATGGTCGCCATGCTGGTGACTTACGCTTTGCCCAATCAGTATGCGCCCACTGAGGCACTTAAATACCATCAACTGAATATACTAGGCAGGGGTTTGTCTTGGGCGGCTATTATTATATTGATTTTGGCGCTGATACTATCGGGGTTGACCTGGCTGCAAGGCTTGCAGCTACAGGCGCAATTCGATATGGGCGCACAGCGGCAAGTTTTGGTACAGCAGCAGTTGCGTCGCCATTTGGCGCTATTGCATGATGCTGGCGCTCATTCGCCCGAGCAATTGCAGGTCAGTGCACAGTTTTATCGCGATCATATTGAATCGGCGCCGCAGTTGGACAGCACTTTACGTCGCTTGAGTATGACTTTGCTGGATTATCCCAGCTTAACGATTGATGAAGTGCAGTGGCAAGTGGGTATAGTCACTAATGCTCCTATGGATAATGCGCCAACACAGATACCTAGTCAGGGTGTTGTGGCAACGCCATGGTTGACCCAAACGATCGTTCTGACTGGGCGTATGCAAAATCGCTTGGCTTATCGTGCCGCCTTGGCGCAGATTGGCCAATTGGAGGCGGCGTTAAAACAATGGCCAGCGGCCCAAGTACGTGTGCGGCAATGGCCGATTGATATACGTTCCGAATCAGAAATAAAACCGGCCGCCGAACAAGCGGTGGTAAAAGCCGATTTTGTGATTGAGCTGCAATTGCCTGCGACGTCGGGGCGAGCTCTATGAAACTTGCGCAGTTTGAACGGGGTGATTGGGGCTTAATTCGAGTTCAACTGTTGTGGTTTGGTGCGGCAATGCTAGTTGCAGGGTTGATCATTTTCATCGCACAAATCTATGTTTACTTTAGCGAAGCTGAATTACACGCCCAGCGTAGCCGCTTGCAGGAGACGACTCAGTCGGCAGAAAAAGCGCAGCTGCAGTGGCAAGCAGTGCAGCAGTATCAACAGCAAAACCTGACCTTGCAGCGTTTGGGCATCATAGGTCAAGAACATAGACTTGATTGGATTGAAGCCTTGGCGCAGTTAAAGCAGGCGCATCCAGCGTGGCAGCTAGATTACGCTTTTGCGCCACAGCACAAGAAAGAGGGCGCTACACCGACGCATCAGGTGGCGCTGTATGCCAGTGAAATGAAAGTACGCTGGCTGGCGGCCAATGAATGGGATATTTCAGCCTTTGCCGAATGGTTGGCGCAGCAAAAAGGTCGTGCAGTCGCTAAAGAATGCCGTTTCGCCCGTTCTGCAAACCCGCAGCTCAACGGCATCGAGGTTGATTGCCGCTATGACTGGCTCAGTATTGCGCCGCACAGAGAGTCCGCTCAATGATCCGCCTTGTGCTGTGTGGTCTGTTGTGTGTGCCAACGGCTTGGGCCGATGATTGGGGATCGCTATTTTTTACACGCGAGCAAAGAGCGACAGGCTCTACACGCGTCGCCGCTAGTGCTGCAGCAGAAAGCCCAGCACCGCAAACCGATTCCACGCCGCAGTTGTATAACGGGCTAATACAAACGCCAAGGCAAAAAACGCATTGGGTCGATGGCAAAGTCGCCCCTGCGCCCAAAGCCGCCAAGCCGGGCGAGCAATTTATGTCGCCCGGAAAATAACAATACTGTTACAGGCAAAGGCCGTGAAAAGCGTAAAATAAGCGCACTCGCAGGTGCGGGCAGGTTTGAGGTGAGCTGTGGTTGATGCACGATTGCGGGCGAATATTTTTGCACTGTACTTGGTACAGGGCCTCAATTACGTCGTTTCCTTTGTTACTTTCCCCTTTTTATTAGTCCAGCTTGGCGCGGAAGGCTTTGGCGTGATGAATTTCGCCTTTGCCTGCATCCAATACGGCGTATTGCTGACTGATTTTGGCTTTAATTTATCGGCCGTGCGTGATGTGGCGCAGGTGCGCGATGACCCGAGGGCGGCGGCGCGAATTTTTTGGCGCGTCACCTGGGCAAAAGTGGCGTTAATGCTCGCCTCCAGCCTGATTTTGCTGGTGCTTACCTTTAGTCTTGATAGCTGGCGTACGCATGCCGACGTGTTTATCGTTAGCCAGTTGTATATCGCCAGCTCGGTTTTATTTCCCTTGTGGTATTTCCAAGGCTTTGAAAAACTGCAGCTCGCCTCTGGCCTGATGGTGTTTGCCCGCGCGCTGATGCTGGGCTTTTTGCTGTATTGGGTGAGTGGCCCGCAAGACTTGATGCTGGCGGTGGTGCTGCAGGCGATGCCGCAGATTTTGGCTGGCGTATTATGGTGGAGCACGGGCTGGGGCATTGCGCGTCCGATGTGGGTCGCGGTGTCCTTGGGCGAGCTGCGCGCTGCGCTCAAAGCCAGTTGGCCGTTTTTCCTGTCGGCCATTTCAACCAGTTTATACACCACATCCACCACGGTATTGCTTGGGATGTTTGCTGCGCCACTGCAGGTGGGCTTGTTTGCCGCCGCCAGCAAGCTGGTGTATATCGCCCAGGGTTTAATCGGCCCCTTGGTGCAGGCGATGTATCCGCGCATTGCGCAATTGGCCGTGAACGATAAAGCCGGTGCGCTGGCGCTAATTCGCAAAGCCTTGCTGATTCAAACTGGGGTGGGAGTCGTGATGACACTGGCTTTGGCGCTGTTTGTGCCGGTATTTGCGCCGATCAGTGTCAGCCTGTTTGGTGCTGATTTTGGCTTATCGCGAGCATTTTTGGCTCTGGCCGATTCGCAAACGATTATGGTCTGGTTTGCTCCAGTGATTTTACTTGGCTGCATGTCGCTGGTGTTTGGTCAGCAAACTTTACTGGTTTTCGGGCAAGAGCGTTATTTTAGTCGGGTGCTGGTCGCTGCCGGTGTGCTTAATGTGCTGCTGATGTGCGTCTTGGTGCCCGGTTCAAACGAAGCTGGCGTGCGTGCGGCGCAGTCGGTGCTGATTGTTGAGGGATTTATTGTGCTGGCGTTTTGGTGGAGGGCGCGGCAAATTAGTCGCGAAATTCGTCATCAGCTAGCTCAGCAGAATGCGCAAGGAGGCGCAGCAGGATGACCGTCTCTTTTGTGTTGCCATGTTTTAATGCTGCTCAGTATCTGCAGCAAACGCTTGATAGCCTTATTGCTCAAAGCCATACGGACTGGGAGTGTATTGCGATCGACGATGGTTCTAGCGATCAAACGCTGGCCATTTTGCAAGCGGCTGCACAGCAAGACGCGCGCTTTAAAATAATTAGCCGCCCCAATCGCGGTTTGATCGCTAGCCTCAATGAAGGTATTGCCGCAGCGCAGGGCGAGTGGATTGCGCGGATTGATGCCGACGATATTTGCTTGCCTGACCGTCTGGTCAAGCAACTTGACTATTGTGCCCAGCATCAAGTTGATATTTGCGGTAGCTGGATTGGCTTTATTGGCGAGCGTTCTGGCGAGTGGCATACGCCGGTCAGCGACGCTGAAGTGCGGTTGGCCTTGCTGTTCAA
Source organism: Chitinibacter sp. SCUT-21 (assembly GCA_041874755.1). Taxonomy (NCBI): domain Bacteria; kingdom Pseudomonadati; phylum Pseudomonadota; class Betaproteobacteria; order Neisseriales; family Chitinibacteraceae; genus Chitinibacter; species Chitinibacter sp. SCUT-21. Next base: position 1,633,522 of record CP102611.1, on the reverse strand, counting down.
TACCCCGATTGCGCACCCGTCGATTTTGGCTCGCGCTAGTTTGCTCAAAGCCAATCCTTATCCAGACGACGCACCGCATGCCGAAGATTACGCCTTGTGGTGTCATATTGCGGCTACAACGTCGGCGCGTTTTGCCAATGTTCCCGATGTTTTGCTGCATTACCGCACGCATGCGGGGCAGGTCACGCAGGCGAAAAAAGCCGCGCTACTAATCACCGCGCAACGCGTGCGCGAACAGTATGCGCGCAGCGCTTTACCCGTCGCCTTGCAACCCTTGGCTGCTGAATTTGCCAAGCTGGCTGAGCCTAGTCGCATTCTGACGCATGCTGAATGGGCTTGGATGGTTGATTTCTTTACTCAATTAATCGCATTACGCCCAGAAAGCCGTGGTGCTTTGGGCGAAATGTGGCTCGATACACTGCAGCGCAGCCGAGGCGTCAATGTCTTTGACTTTCCGCGCGCAATCAAACTCGCGCTGCAAATGCCGCCACCAAAAGCTGAACGGAAAAAAATGCTCAAACAAAGCCTACGTTTAGCGATGTCGGATTATGTGTGGCGCAAGGTGAAACCATGAAAATCGCCATTTTTCTGCGCGATCTAGGTTTGGGCGGCGTTGAGCGTTGTGCTGTGCTGGTGGGTGAAGGTCTGGCGGTAATGGGTTTTGACGTGACGCTGGTGCTGCTGGGCGGCTCGCGTAATTTATGGGCCTCGCGGATTAAAAAGGTCAAGGTGGTTGATTTATCATCCCAATGGCAGCCCTTAAAGCCACTGACTTGGCTGGCGGGTTGGCGCGCGGCGCGGCAGATCGCGCGCGAACATGATGTGCTGATTGCCGGCACTTTTTTGCTGCCCTTGTATATGACGTTCGCTGCGAGTCTCGGCTTAGGTAAACGCGTCATCGCGTGGGTGCATGGGCCATTTTATGAGCTCGACGCTTTTGCGCGGATGAACGTTGTGCACCGCAAAGCGTGCCAATTTGTATATCGCCGGCTTAAAGAGCTGATTTTTGTTTCCGAGCACGCGCGCACTTCAATGGCGCGTTGGTTAGAGCAGGCACCAAGCGAGGGCTGGACGGTGTTGCCTAATTTTGTCGACGCACAGCAAGAGATTTCCGCTCGCGTTGAACGCGAGTCCAATGCGCCGCTGCGCCTCTTGTTTGTAGGCCGCATTGCCGAAGAAAAGCAGCCGCATTTATGGCTTGATACCTTGGTCGCGCTCAATTTGGCCAGTGTTGCTGCGAATTTGACCATTGTTGGCGATGGCCCGCTGGAAGATGATTTAAAATCGCAGGTTGTAGCACGGCGCTTGGAGAGCCAAGTGCTGTTTGCTGGTCGCAAAGACGATGTGAGTGAGTATTTGGCGCATGCCGATGTGCTCTTGCTGACTTCCGGTTTTGAAGGGTGTCCTTTGGTGGTATTGGAGTCCATGCCAATGCGCTTGCTGGTTGTCAGTACAAACGCGGGCGGGGTATATGAGCTGTTTGGCGCGCGCCGCGATGATTTTGTCGTGCAAGAAGCCAGCGGCACCGCATTGGCTGAATTGATTATTCGCCAGCAATCGCAATCATTGCTGCTACAAAATTTTATTGAGCATCGCGCCGAGCATTACGCACAAGGCCGCATTCTCAAACAATGGGCGCAACGTTTGCGCGCAGAACCGCAACTTGAGTCTAAGCAATGAACCGCACCGCTTTATTAATCCCGCATTTTAATAACCCAGCTGGCCTTTGCGCATCCTTGGCTTCGATTGGGGTGGATGAGGAAATAGATGTATTTATCGTTGATGATGGCAGCACTAAGGCGATAATCGACGAACAAGTGGCGCAAACCGCCTTTAAGGCGCGCGGCCAATTACATTTTTTGTATTTGCCAGCCAATTGCGGCATCGAATATGCGCTCAATACTGGTTTAGAGGCGATGCTCGCCGCAGGCTACCAGTATGGTGCACGGCTCGATTGTGATGATCTGGTGATGCCAGATCGTTTTGCGAAACAGGTCAAATTCCTTGATGCAAACCCTGACGTGTATTTGCTGGGGTCAGCGGTGATTTTTTTTGATGCTAGCGGTGATCGCTTTACGATTCACCAGCCACAAACGCATCAAGAAATCGTGCGGCAAATGCACGACGATAATGCCTTTACGCATCCAACGGTGATGTTCAGAATGGCAGGCGTGAAAGAAATTGGCCTTTATCCCCTCGATTGCAAGGCCGCGGAAGACTTCGCCTATTTCTGGCAATTTGTTGCACGCTACCAAACGGCGAATTTGGCCGAAGTTTTAACCAAAAGCGAGTATAACGACGCAGGTATTTCAATGAGCCGCCGTCGCCAGCAGCAAGCGATGCGTTTGAAACTTTTGGCTCGGCATTTTGACTGGCGCCCACGCTCGGCACTTAAAATGGCAAAAGCAGGCGCATCTTACCTGTTGCCACTATCGTTAGCGCGTCAAATTAAGCGAATACTTGGGGTGGGAAAATGGAATTAGAATTTGTGGCAGAGTCGCCCACTGATGCGGCGCAACATCGTGCTGTAACTGAACTGCTGCAACAGGCGTTTGCCAATCACCCATACAGTAATAATTCAGAACATCAATTGGTGACTGCTTTGCGCCAACAGCAGGCGCTAACTATCGCCTTGCTGGGTGTGCATCAAGGCCACGTTGTGGCTTGCGTTTATGCTTCCGCGGTTAACTTGCACCAAGCCGAAGGGATAAAGCGGGGTTGGCACTGTATTGCTCCTGTTGCCGTATTGCCCGAGTTTCAAAAGCAAGGCTTGGGCTCGCAGCTGATGAACCGAGCTTTGGTTGATTTGCAAAGTATGGGTGCAAAAGGATGTGTTCTTGTGGGAGAGGCTGAGTACTATCAGCGCTTTGGATTTGAGCGCGTTCATGGCCTCACTTCAGCAGGAATCCCCGATCAATTTGTCTTGGCTAAATCGTTTGCCGCCGAAAAGGCGCAGGGGCAAATTCAGTATCACCCAGCTTTTGCTAGTTTGGAGGCGTAATGAGCGAAGCAGTCTTGGTCTTAATTCCTCACTACAACAATCCGGAAGGTTTGAATAAATCGCTGGCGAGTATTGGTGCGAACGAGCCCTGCGATGTGCTGGTGGTGGACGATGGCAGCACGCGTGCGCCGATTGATGCCGCAGCAGCGCAAGCCGCATATCAAGGCCAAGGCACTTTACGTATTTTGAATCTGCCGCAAAACAAAGGCATCGAAGGCGCTCTCAACGCTGGTTTGGCATGGGCCAAAGCGCGTGGTTATCAGTGGATTGCAAGGCTGGATTGTGGTGATTGCAACGTATCTGATCGAATCGAACGCCAGTTGGCGTTTATGCAGCAATACCCAGATGTGGTATTGCTTGGTGGCGCTGCGAGCTTTGTGGATCAGGCGGGTGTGGAGCAATTTGTGCTGCGCCATCCAACTGAACACGCGCAAATTCTCGAGTTTATGAAGAAAAACTCGGCGTATATCCATCCAAGCGTGATGTTTAAAATCTCTGCGGCTGAAACGGTGGGGATGTATCCGCTAGATACGCCCGCGGCCGAAGACTATGCGATGTTTTGGGCGATGGCGCGCCAATTTAAAGTGGCCAACTTGCCCGAGGTGTTAATCCGCTACGAGCTGGATCCGAGTGGAATCTCCTTGGGTAAACGCAAAGTGCAGCTTAAATCGCGCTTAAAATTGCAGCGCCGCTATTTTGATGGCTCGCCCAGCGCAATAGCAGGTATGGCAAGAACCTTGGCCTTGTTGGCGATGCCGTATGAACTGGCGTTTAAGCTCAAAGCCAAACTGCGCGGGGGGAAGGCATGAAGCATATTTTGCACGTGGTTGAGTCATTTGGCGCGGGCACTTTATCGATGGTGTCGGCGATGGCGAATCGGCAAAGCGCGGATGGTCATGATGTGACAATCATTCACTCGGTGCGCGAAGAAACGCCGGAAAATTGGCCGCAATTGTTTGCTTCAGCTGTTAAATGCATTCATTTGCCAATGCAGCGCGCAATTCACCCATTAAATGATTTTCGCTCTGGCCGCGCTTTATATCGCTGGATTAAAGATTTGCAACCCGATGTGGTGCACCTGCATTCGAGCAAGGCCGGTGCAATTGGTCGCCTGATTAGTTTGGCGTGGACTGGCAAAAATGGCCCGCGTTGGTTTTTCTCGCCGCATGGTTTGTCTTTTTTGCAGCGCGCAGAAGGGCGGCTGAAAAATAGCGTTTTTTTGGGGATTGAAAAAATCCTTGCCGGTGTGCCGGTTACGTTTATTGCCTGCTCACCATCGGAAGGCGAGGAAATCCGTCAACATCTGTCACCCAATGTCAAAGTGGTGAATAACGCGGTCGATTTAGCCGCAATCCCTGCCGCGCTGAAACAAAATAGCCGATTACGCATTGGTACGGTTGGACGGGTGACGTTGGCGCGCAATCCAGAGCTATTTGCCGAAGTTGCTGAGAAATGCCGGCATTTGCCTGTCGAGTTTGTCTGGGTTGGCGGCGGTGATGAATCGGGCGAGACGGCGCTGAAGCAGGCGAATGTGGCTGTGAGCGGTTGGTGTGATCGCCGCGCCGCGCTTGCGCAGTTGGCGAGCTTTGATATTTATATCCAAACTAGCCGCTGGGAAGGTTTGCCGGTAGCGGTGATTGAGGCCATGGCGGCAGGCTTGCCGGTGGTTGCGACCAATGTGGTTGGTAATCGCGATTTGGTGCAAGTCGATCAGAATGGCTATTTGGTTGAAAGCGCTGACGAGTTTGTGCAGGCGATTGAACGACTGGTCAACGATGCTGATCTACGTGCCCGATTGGGTGAGCAAGCGCGGCAATTTGCGCGCCAGCATTATTCGCTCGATACGATGATGGCCGAGTTATACGCCGTTTACGGTTTTTAAGCTAATTTGCAGATATTTTTAGAAGTGATTCATTGTGGCCTTGAACTTAGAACAAAAACATTTGCACGCTGAGCGTGCCAAGCCTTGGCTGGCCTTGGCCGATTTTCTCGCGTTGGCCGTGTCATTTGGCTTGGCGATGCTGTTGCTATGGGTGTTTCGCTACCACCGCATCGGCGCGAGCATGGAATTGTGGTGGGCTTGGGAGGGGCGGCAACAAGGTTTGGCGTTTTTGGGGCTAGCCATTATTACCGTCGCTAACTTCTGGTGGCGTGGGCATTACAGCTTACGGCTGCCGTTTTGGGATGAATTACTCGAAATTTTGCGCGCTTTGCTGCTGGCAGCCTTGCTGAACGGCATGCTGGTATTGCTGGGTAAATTTACCATTTCGCGTTTCCTATGGCCGGTGTCTTGGGGTTTGGCTTTGGTCTTGTTGCCTTATGCGCGCTCGGCGATGAAAGGCTTGCTGCTGAAGGCGAAAATTTGGCAATTGCCCACTGTCATTATTGGCGCGGGCATCAATGCGCAAGATGCGTATCGCGCGATGACGTCAGAGCGCCAATTGGGCTTTGATGTGCATGCCTTTGTTTCGATCGATAGTAACGCACCCGACGAATTGGTGTTTGGTCAGCAATCTTTACCCGTTGTTAAATTGCAGCGAGAAGAGCTGCTCACTTGGCTGAGCGAAAACGGTCGCCCCCATGTGGTGATTGCCGTTGATGAAATCGAGCTACGCGCGCTGGAAAATCAAGTCGAGCAATTGTCTTTGCGCTACAAAGACATCCACATTATTCCGCCGATTGCTGGTTTGCCGCTGTTTGGCGTTGTGCCGCATCATTTCTTTAGCCACGAAGTATTACTGCTGCGCGTACGCAATAATTTGATGGTGAAGCCGCTGATTTTGCTCAAGCGCGCTTTTGATTTATTTGGCGCAAGCGTGGGCTTGCTGTTGCTATCGCCCTTGCTCGCTTATGTCGTACTGCGGATTAAAAAAGAAGGTGGCCCTGGTGCGGTGTTTTTTGGCCATGTTCGCGTTGGGATGAATGGCGTGCCGTTTAAATGCTGGAAATTTCGCACGATGGTGCATAACAGCCAAGAAGTCCTCGAAAAATTATTAGCGAGCGATCCCGCAGCCAAGGCAGAATGGGATTTAGACTTTAAACTGCGTAACGATCCGCGGATTACCAAGATTGGTGCATTTTTGCGCAAGACCAGTTTGGATGAGATTCCGCAGCTATGGAATGTAATCAAGGGTGAGATGAGCTTGGTTGGCCCGCGCCCAATTATTGATGCAGAGCTAGAGCGCTATGGTGATAAAGTCGATTTTTATCTGGAAGCTCGCCCTGGTTTGACGGGGTTATGGCAAGTATCTGGACGTAATGACACGAGTTACGCCGAGCGTGTAGCGCTCGACGCTTGGTATGTGAAGAACTGGAATCTGTGGTACGACATTGCGATTGTATGTAAAACCATCCGCACGGTGGTGAGCGGGCATGGGGCGTATTAAGTGGTCCCCAAAGCTGCGGCTCTGTGCTCAATAGCGTAATTGATAACCCAAAAAAACAACTTCACAGCCTGGATTCACGTCGGCTAGGTTGGCGTTGGACCAGTGATACACATTGAGTTTGATCGCGGATCTTGGATCTAGCTGGTAACGCAAACCGAGTGTGGTTTCAAAATGCAGTTGGCTGCCCATATCATGTTGTGAGCTGATGTAGCGGTTGTCTAGGGCGATAGCGCCCCAGCCCAATTCAAGTGCCCAGTGCTCACTGAATTGATATTGTGCGCCAAGCCCGGTTCGGAGGGCGAAGTGCGTTTCGTTGGTGTGCCAAAGATTGGCGTTGATTTGCCAGTATGCCGAGAGTTGTGAATCTAGAGTGCTCAATGTCTCGGCGAGGATGGGGGTGCGGTTTTCGACCCGCAGGAGAGCACTATTCTCACTGGGATGAGCAATGACACCCAATTGTATGGCTAAATCGCTGGCTAAAACGGCATGGCAGCTAAGCGCGCTGAGTAACCAGATGAGTGACTTTGACATCATCTGCTCCAGATTAAAGTGGGGCTTTTAGTCTAGTGTGATTCTATGTTCGCGCTAGTCAATAATGCGCAATGGTTTTACCCACGTAGCTGGCTTGAGCGGTAGAATAGCGCAATATTCAGTCGCTCATTTTTTCTGCATTATTTTGTGATGTATTGCACCCTATGTTGCAGCCTGTTTAACCTGTAGGTGGATACCTTGGTGGGTATGTAGAGGATCTTATGCAAGACTTTGTTCAGTGGTTTCGTCAGGCTGCGCCTTACATTCATGCTTTCCGTGGCCGAACTTTTGTCATCGCGCTAGGTGGCGAGGTGGTGCGCGATGGTAAGTTTGCCACCTTAACGCACGACATTAATTTGCTCACCAGCTTAGGTGTTCGTCTGGTGGTAGTTCATGGTGCACGGCCTCAGATTGAAGCGCGCATGGCCGAGCGTAATCTTGCCCCGCAATACCATAACGGCGTGCGGGTTACCGATAGCCAAGCGCTGGAGTGCGTGATTCAGGCCGCAGGCCATGTCCGTGTTGAAATTGAATCGTGGCTATCGATGGGGTTGGCTAATTCGCCGATGGCCAACGCCGATATACGCGTCTCTGCGGGTAATTTTGTCACCGCCCAACCGATGGGCGTACGCGATGGGATTGATCTGCAATATACCGGCGAAGTGCGCAAAATTGATACCACAGCGATTAATTACCGGCTGGATGATGGCGAGATGGTCTTGCTCTCCACCATCGGTTATTCACCAACTGGTGAGATTTTCAACTTAACGCTTGAAGATGTCGCCACGAGTGCTGCCGTTGCTCTTAAAGCCGATAAATTGCTGTTCTTATTCGGCTCGCAAGGTGTGGTAGATGAACAGGGTGAATTGCAAACTGAATTAACAGCGGTGGAGGCTGAGCAATTTTTAGCCGATCACCCGAATGTGAATGAAGATGTGCAACTGTATTTGCCCTGTGCCATTCGCGCCGTGCGTTACGGTGTGAAGCGGGCGCACTTGGTCACGCACCACGTCGACGGTAGCTTATTGATGGAGCTGTTTACGCACGATGGCATCGGCACGATGATTTCGCGTGCTTCGCTGGAAACCCTGCGTCACGCAACGATTGACGATATCGGCGGTATGTTAGCCTTGATCGAGCCACTGGAAGATCAGGGGGTATTGGTCAAGCGGGGGCGTGAACTGTTGGAGCGCGAGGTACACCGCTACTCGGTATTGGAGCACGATGGCAAGATCATTGGTATTGTTGCGATTCACCCATTTGCTGAAAGCAAGATGGCAGAGTTGGCCTGCTTGGTGATTCATCCAGATTACCGAGATGAAGACCGCGGTGCAGATTTATTACGCCACGTTGAGCAACAAGCCCGTGGTCTTGGCATGGAAAAACTCTTTGCGCTTACCACCCGCACTAGTCATTGGTTTGTTGAGCGTGGCTTTAGCCAAGCGAGTGTTGATGTGTTGCCGATAGAGAAAAAGCAACTGTATAACTACCAGCGTCGATCGAAGGTCTTCATTAAATCGTTAGCTCGATAATTGTTTTGCGCTTACTGTTTCTTTGATGTGGTTTTTGCCTATTTTTGGCGTGAGGCTAGTCCAGAAGGGTCAAGAAATAGTAAGCTCGATGCTATGAAACGTAATCCCTTCTTTTCCTCATTACGCGCGCGTTTGATTGCGGCTAGCGTCTTGATTCAAGCCTTGCTATTGCTGGCGCTGCTCGTGAATGCATCACGCATTTGGGATGAAATGGTGCTGCATGTCACCGAAGTGCGTGTACAAGAGCTATCACGCCTGCTAAGTGCTGCATTTACGACGCCATTAGCCAGTGGCGATTTGGCCAAAGCCAGCGACTTGCTGGATGGAATTCGCTCGACCGATGGGCTCGATTATCTGATTTTACTTGACCAGAATGGGCAAATTATCGCCGCTCGTGGCTGGGATATTGCGCAAGAACTACCCAAAATCACTTCTGCAAGCAGCGTTGCTGAAGACGAGTTGCTTTTAATCCATGCCGCAACACGCATCGAATTAGGTGGCGAGCTACTGGGGGAGTTGCGCTTTGGGATCTCGAATACTATTTTGTTCGACGCAGCCAACCGACTGCTGTGGCAAAGTACCTTGGGTTTATTTGCCGGTTTACTGATCACCATGACCCTGATGTCGTTCCTTGGTGTGTGGCTAACGCGGCAGTTGTATCGAATCCTCAGCGCCGCTGAAACTGCCAGCCAAGGGCATTTTGAAGCTTTGGCCGAGCCCAAAGGTTACGACGAAGTCTCGCAAATTACGCGCCGCTTCAATGAAATGGCCCGTGTTATTCGTGATCGCGTTTCTGCCTTATCGCAGTCTGAAGCCAAATTTCATGCAATTGCCGACCACACCTATAGCGCAGAGCTCTGGTTGGACCCCACAGGTAAACTACTGTGGGTTAATGCATCGGTCGAGCGGATTACCGGTTATTCGGTGAATGAATGCCAGCTGCTCAGTGATTTTCCTCTTACCCTGGCAACACCCGAAGAGCGGACTCGTTTAGAGCAAGCATTGCATGAGGCCCTGCGTGAGCGCAGCGTGCAACAAGATTATGAGTTTCGCGCCGTTCGGCGTGATGGTTCATTATTTTGGGCTTCAGCCAACTGGATGCCGCTGATTGATGCCCAAGGTCAGTATTTAGGTTTACGTGCTAGTTTGCGCGATAACACCGAGATGAAAGACGATAGATTGGCGCTACGCAAGGCGGTGGTTGAACTGCGCCAAATCCAATCTTTGGGGCAAAGCTATCTTGAGCGTGCGGAATCAGAACGTGCTCGGATGTTGGCTCTATTGGCTGCAATGCGCTTTGGTGTTTTGTTTTTGGATAATGACAACCGAGTTGTCTTTTTTAATCCGGCGTTTTGCGAGCTGTGGGGTGTTTCTAGTGCGGATTTAAGTAATCATCGGCCGATTGGACAAATGCTGCAGCAAGCTGATAATCGCCCAGCAATCGGCGATATCTTGTCGATTTATCTTGAAGAGCTGTCCTTAATGGAAGATCGCGTTGAGTTCGGCGAAATTACCATGAACGATGGTCGTATCGTGACGCAAAATTGTTACCGCGTTCTGGATCCAAATGGCAATACCAATGGCCGCATGTGGGTGTACGAGGATGTCACGCAGCAACGTGAACTGGCAGAACACATGGTCAATCTGGCCGAGCGTGATGCTTTAACTGGCCTGTACAACCGCCACCGCTTTCAGCAAGAACTTGAGCGCATGGTGTCCGAGGCCGATCGCCGTCAGCAAACGATGGCGCTGGTCTTCTTCGATTTGGACGAGTTTAAACACGTTAACGATAGTTTTGGTCACGCGGTAGGTGACGAGTTACTCAAAGCTATTGCGCGTGAAATAGGTAAGCAAGTTCGCCGCCATGAAGTGCTGTCGCGCTTGGGGGGGGATGAATTTGCCGTTCTACTTCCGGAGTGCGGCGAATTTGAAGTCAGCAAGCTGGCCGAGCGGATTGTTAGTTCGATTTCACAAATTCAATTTATGGCTGGCTCACATCTCATGCGTCCTGGCACTTCGGTTGGTGTGGCGCTTTACCCGCAACACGCGCAAAGCGCGGAGGATTTAGTCGCGCACGCTGACTCTGCCATGTATCAGGCCAAGGCAGCAGGGAAAGGTACTTGGCGTTTGTATCGCCCAGATGCCGATCATTCGCGCAATGAATTAAGCCGTTTATCGTGGAAAGAGCGCATAGTTGATGCGCTGGAAAATGAGGGGTTTGAGCTGCATTTTCAGGGTATTTATCACTGCCATGATAAATCGCTGGCTCACTTAGAGGCATTGGTGAGGATGAAGGATGAAAGCTCACCCGGTGGCGTTATTATGCCGAATCACTTTATCCCGCACGCCGAAAAAACGGGCAAGATTCTTGACCTAGACCGCTGGGTGATCGCGCAAGTGATTCAACAATTGGCCAATTTTCCCGATTGTCCATCAATTGCGGTCAATGTGTCGGGACGCTCTTTTGATGACCCGGCTTTGCCGCAATATATTCACAACTTACTGGCCCAGCATCAAGTTAACCCCAAACGACTTTTGGTGGAACTCACTGAAACATCGGCGGTATCGGATATGACCGATGCACAGCGCTTTATTGATGCGCTGCGCAGCACCGGCTGCGTGGTGTGCTTGGATGACTTTGGCGTGGGTTTTGCTTCGTTTGCCTACTTAAAGCAACTTAAAGCCGATGTGTTAAAAATTGATGGCTTGTTTATTCGCGACTTGCAAAATGACCACGATAGCCAAGTGTTTGTGCGCGGCATGGTGAGCATTGCGCATGATTTGGGTAAAACAACGATTGCTGAGTTTGTTGAAAACGAAGCGATTTTTAATATGCTGGTCGACTTCGGCGTCGATCAAGTGCAAGGCTATTGGCTGGATAAGCCACAGCGGGATCACCCCGGTTTAGCTTAAATGCTGCGAGAATGTGCTTTACTGGTTATTCGTTTTTACCAGCGCAATCTCTCACGCCACAAAGGCTTTCATTGTGCCTATCGCGTTGGAACGGGCGGGGCGAGCTGTTCGCAATTAGGCTTTAGGGCCATTCGTCGCTACGGCTTTTTTGCCGGCATCTTGCTACTGAATCAGCGCTTGAAATATTGTGGTGCAATTCATCGCGAATATTATGCGCAGCCGGTCAAACCATGGGCGTACCAACGCGGCGATTGTGATTTGGGTTGCGATTCGCCTTGTGAGCCAGAAGCGTTGGGCTGTTGCGACGGTTGTGATTGGCCTAGCCGCAAGAAAAAGCAGCCGCAGCCAAAACGCCGCCGGCTATTTGGCGGTAATAAATTTTAACTAATGAAATAATTTAAACATACAATTTTACCTATCAAGTCGTCTTCCTTAATATTCGTCCTGTCTCTTGCAAACAGTTCAAAAAGGAACGACATCATGGCAATCATCAATAGCGTAATCAAACCATTCAAAGCAACTGCATACCACAACGGCCAATTCATCCCAGTAAGCGATGAAACACTGAAAGGCAAATGGTCTGTTGTGTTCTTCTACCCAGCTGACTTCACGTTTGTGTGCCCAACTGAATTGGGTGACTTGGCTGATGTATACGGCGAATTCCAAAAATTGGGCGTTGAAGTTTACTCAGTATCAACTGACACTCACTTCACGCACAAAGCATGGCACGACGCTTCTGAAACGATCGCGAAGATCAACTACCCAATGATCGGCGATCCAACTGGTACGATCACTCGCAACTTCGACGTAATGATCGAAGAAGAAGGTCTGGCATTGCGCGGTACATTCGTGATCAACCCAGAAGGCGAAATCAAAGTGGCTGAAATCCACGACTTGGGCATTGGCCGTGACGCGAAAGAATTGTTGCGCAAAGTACAAGCTGCTCAATACGTAGCGAGCCACCCAGGTGAAGTTTGCCCAGCTAAATGGACGCCAGGTGAGTCTACGCTGAAGCCATCTTTGGATCTGGTCGGCAAAATCTAAGCTAATAGCTATTTAACTCGGCGCGGAGGCTGCAAGGCCTCCCTTCTATGCCGTACTCAGTGCGGCATGGATTTTAGTGATCAGCCCAAGCCCTTACCCAAATACATAGCCAGGTATTAACCTGAAGAACAATCCAAAAGATATCTTTAGACACATACCCCTCGCGTTGGCTAATCAGTAAAATTCTGTTGGAGTACACCTATGCTTGATACGCAAATCAAAGCCCAGCTATCGGCTTACCTTGAAAAACTGCAACACCCGATCGAATTGATCGCCTCGCTCGACGACAGCAGCGCAGCGGGCGAGATCCGCACCTTGCTCGGCGAAATCGCGGCGCTGAATAACAAAATCAGCGTACGCTGGGATGGCGATAATGCTCGTAAACCTTCGTTTGCGATTGCCCGGACAATAGATTCAGCAAACGGCCAAGCGCCGCGCGTGAGTTTTGCCGGTATTCCACTGGGGCACGAGTTTACTTCTTTGGTGCTGGGCCTGCTGCAAACTGGCGGTCATCCACCCCGCGTTGATGATGCGACGATTGCCACCATCAAGGCGCTGAAAGGCTCATTTGAATTTACCACTTTCGTTTCATTGTCTTGCCACAACTGCCCAGACGTGGTGCAAGCCTTGAATTTGCTGTCGGTATTGAACCCCAATATCCGCCACGAAATGGTCGACGGTGCGCTATTCCAAGCCGAAGTGACCGAGCGTCAAATCATGGCTGTACCAACGATTTTGCTCAATGGCCAGCCATTTGGCCAAGGTCGGATGACTTTGGAAGAAATCATCGCCAAAATCGATACCGGTAGCGCAGATCGTCAAGCGGAAGAAATCAACGCCAAAGAAGCGTTTGACGTCTTAGTCGTAGGCGGTGGCCCAGCTGGTTCGGCAGCTGCGGTATACGCAGCGCGTAAAGGCATTCGTACTGGCGTGGTCGCAGAGCGCTTTGGCGGTCAGGTTCTCGACACGATGGGCATTGAAAACTTTATTTCCGTTAGCCAAACCGAAGGCCCGAAACTGGCTGCCGCGCTGGAAAACCACGTTAAAGAATACAGCGTCGAGATTATGAATTTGCAGCGCGCCGAAAAACTGCACGCAGCAAGCGAAGCGACTGGCGGTTTGGTCGAAATCGAGCTGGCCAGCGGTGCGCTAGTACGTAGCCGCTGCGTGATTATTTCAACCGGCGCGCGCTGGCGCGAAATGAATGTTCCGGGAGAACAAGAATACCGTGGTCGCGGCGTTGCTTACTGTCCGCATTGCGATGGCCCACTGTTTAAAGGCAAACGCGTTGCGGTGATCGGCGGTGGTAATTCGGGCGTTGAAGCGGCGATCGACTTGGCGGGTATCGTCTCGCACGTGACCTTGCTGGAGTTTGGTGACGCGATGCGTGCGGATGCCGTGTTGCAAAACAAGCTGCGCAGCTTGCCGAATGTGACGGTGATTCTGCAAGCACAAACGACCGAAGTTTTGGGCGACGGACAAAAAGTGAATGGTTTGGCGTACACCGACCGTGTTTCTGGCGAAGCAAAACAAATCGAGCTGGAAGGCATTTTCGTTCAGATCGGTTTGTTGCCGAATACCGATTGGTTGAAAGGTACGATTGATCTGAGCCCACGTGGTGAAATTGAAATCGACAGCCACGGCCGCACTTCAATGCCAGGGGTATTTGCTGCAGGTGACGCGACCACGACGCCGTACAAACAAATCATTATCGCCATGGGCGAGGGGGCCAAAGCATCGCTCAGTGCGTTTGATTATTTAATCCGCGGCGGGCAGTAAATGCTGTAAATAAAAAAAGCCATCCTAGGATGGCTTTTTTTATGGTGGAGTTCTTAGGCTATGCTGGTCGCTTCCTCGCCAAATTCATTTGCTTCACCGCTTGGTTGAACAAACCAATACAGTAAAACTAAGCCACCGATTAGCGGGATCAGCGCCAGCAGCAGAAACCAAGCACTTTTGCCAATATCGTGTAGGCGGCGTGCACCAACGGCTAGGCTAGGTAATAACAGGGCCAATGAAGCAATTGCACCGAAGGTTTCACCCAAAATCATGCCTGAGATGATGCCGATAATGACATTAAACAAAGCCCACCACCAATATTCCGAGCGTGATGCGCGACCGTTGAAATCAGCGTATTTTTTAAAGCAGGTTTGGATTGCTTCTTGAAAGTTCATCTTGAGGCCTCTAATGACGGTTGAAGGTCGGCGCCAACCCGAAAAACCATGGCGTATTGCTTAGTCTATCGTTTTTATAGCAATTTACTCAAGATGAAATAATTTACGCGTCAGTATTTATGTTGTTTGTGTCAGATTATTGGCTGATGACAGCTTTTAGGTTCTTCTCTCCGGTCACTCTCCCCATCGCATCGAGTGCGGCATCACGGCTGGCATAGGGGCCGAGGCGAACGCGGTAAAGTTTGTTGTTCGCATTGTGCACTGTCAGCTTGTTTGCATCCTGCGCCAATTCGCGCGCTAAATGCGCTTTGAAATTATCGGCATTTTGTTGTGAACTAAATGCGCCTAGTTGAACGTAAATGCCGCCCGTTTGATTCGCCATCGGCACCACCAAAGGCTTGTTATTGTTAGCCGGTGGCGTAGCAACGATAGGCTGCTGGGCTGCGGCGACAATCGTACTTGGCGCATCACTTGGTAATAGACTTTCAACTTTGACTTCGGCACTGCCATTGGTCGCGTAGCCCAAACGGCAGGCGGCTAAAAACGATAAATCCATCACGCGGCCTTTATGAAATGGGCCTCTATCGTTCACGCGAACGATGACGCTGCGGCCATTTTTTACATTGGTTACGCGCGCGTAACTCGGTAGCGGCAAGGTCGGGTGCGCGGCGGTCATTTGGAACATATCGTAGATTTCACCAGTGCTGGTTTTTTGGCCGTGAAATTTACGTCCGTACCAACTGGCAATGCCTTGTTCCCGCAATTGCCCCGGCGTATCGAGCGGCGTGAATGATAATCCCAGCACGGTGTAGGGGCGATTGGCCCATTTATGTAGCGGCTCCCAGCGTGGCGTTGGTTCGGCGACGTAATCGATATTGGCCGGAAAATCACTCATCGGGCCGTCGTCTTTATAAAACGCCCCATTGCCTGCGTTTGCTGCATAGCTGCAGGAGTAGGGAGATGGGCTAGAGCTGATGCTAGGAGTGCTTGGGCTACTCGGCTGAGCAGGCACGGGTGCGGGTTTGCTTGGGGTACTCGGTTGGGGTGTCGTTGTGCAAGCGTTGATAAACAATGCACTTAAGATAATACCCGTAGTCCTTAGCTTCATCGCAACCTCTATCTTTGGCGGTATTGCCCTTGCAGGAAGGCGCAATAGTGTGTTCATTAGGTCAAGCAGATTGACTGCTCGACCTAAACTAAAGGCAAGTCGCTGGCTAGCCTTTCATTAATGAGCGATCACGTTGAATACTCATCAATAAACCAAAGGTTGCCAAGATTGACACCATTGAGGTGCCACCGTAGGAAATCAGCGGCAATGGTACGCCCACCACCGGCAGCATACCGGACACCATGCCCATATTGACGAGGGCATAGGTAAAGAAGTTCATTGCAATCGCGCCCGCCAGCAAGCGACCAAACAGCGTATTGGCGCTATTGGAAATCATCAAACCGCGGAAAATCACCAATAGATACAGCACAAGCAAGATGCAATTGCCAACCAGACCAAATTCTTCGCCATAAACGGCAAAGATAAAGTCGGTGGTGCGCTCGGGGATGAAATCTAGATGCGTTTGTGTGCCTGCCAGCCAACCTTTACCAAACCAGCCGCCCGAGCCGATCGCAATCGTGCCTTGAATAATGTGATAACCCGCGCCGAGTGGGTCTTCCATTGGGTCGAGCATCGTCGCGATGCGGCGGCATTGGTATTCGTGCAGCACATTAATGCATAAATCCCAGTGCGTCACGATGTAGGCAAAAATCGCGATCCCGCCGGCCATGACACCCAAAAAGCGCCACGATAAACCAGCAAAAAACAGCACATAAAAGCCTGACGAAGCAATCAGCAAACCGGTACCAAGATCGGGCTGCTTCAAAATCAGCGCAAACGGCACCAGAATAATCAGCCCAGCAACGACAAAATGCCGCCAATTGAGCGTTGATTCGTAATGGTGAAAATACCAGGCCAGCATCAGCGGCAGGGCAAGGCGCATTAATTCGGATGGCTGAATTCGGGTAATGCCGATATTGAGCCAGCGTGTTGCGCCGTGACTGGTAATGCCGAAAAACTCAACCGCAAGCAATAAAACGACGCCGACGATATAGGCCGGTAGTGCTAAGTGCATCAAGATACGCGGCTGGATATTGGCAATACACCACATGCCAAACATCGAAACCCCCATGAACGTGACTTTATCCATCACGCGCTCATAGTCGCGATTTGAGGCCGAGTACAGTACCACCGTCGAAACGGTAAACAGAAGAATAATAAATAGTAATAGCCAAGGATCAACTGGCCGTTTGATACGATCCCAAATGACTTTAATCACGCGGCACGTCCTCGGTTTGCTCTGGCATGCTTTCTTCTGTTTCCGAAGCTTGCGCAGCAGATGAGGCCGCGCTGGCATTTTTTGCGCTAGTCGCAGCTGGATCGACTGGTAGTTTGCCTGTCAGGTAGTAATCCAGTACTTTACGCGCGATTGGCGCAGCAGCTTGTGCACCAAAGCCACCATTTTCGACAATGACGGCCAAGGCAATGGTGGGTTTGTCTGAGGGCGCAAAAGCAATAAACCATGAGTGGTCACGCAGATGCTCTTTAATTGCGTTGGCGTTGTACTTCGAACCTTTCAAGCTATACACCTGTGCGGTACCGGTTTTGCCGGCAGAAACGTAGGGTGCATTGCGAAAAACGCCAGCAGCAGTACCGATGGTCATTACCCCTTCCATTCCGCGAATGACGCGCTCCATATTGGCGGGTTTCCACGACATCGTTTTTACGGGAGTAGGCTCAACGACCGTCACTTTGCCAGTAATTGGATCGGTAATTGTTTGCACCGCATGCGGCTTAAACATCACGCCGCGATTGGCCAGCGTTGCGGTGGCATGTGCCATTTGCATTGGGGTGTAAGCGTTGTAACCTTGGCCGATCCCGATCGATACGGTTTCACCCGAATACCATTTTTGTTGCGCGGCTTTCTTAAATCGTTTCTTTTTCCACTCTGGGCTTGGCAAGATGCCAGGGCGCTCGCCAGGCAAATCGGATCCCGTTGATTTACCAAAATCGAGTTCAGCCATCGATTTGGCGATATTGTCGATGCCCATTTGTACCGCCATTTGATAGAAATAGGTGTCGGACGATAGCGCGATCGAGCGATCAAACGTCATCGAGCCGTAGCCGCCTTTTTTCGAATCATTAAAGCGGTGTCCGCCATAAACAAAATAACCAGGGTCTGTGATGACCTGATTCACAATCGGCGTATTGAGCTCAAGCGCGGCCATTGCCATAAAGGGTTTGAACGTCGAGCCCGGTGGATATTCGCCGCGAATGGCGCGATTGAGTAATGGTTTATCCGGCGATTCATTGAGCTCAGACCAGCTCTGTGGATCAATTCCGTCCACAAACAAATTCGGGTCAAATCCCGGCTGTGAAATCAGCGCTAAAATACCGCCATTGCGTGGATCGATGGCAACGAGCGAGCCGCGACGGCCAGCAAACTGCTGTTCTACCATTTGCTGTAATTTAATATCCACTGACAGCGTCAGATCTTTCCCGGACTGCGGCGGAATGCGTTTCAAGGTACGAACCGCGCGACCGCCCGAATCAATTTCAACCTGCTCGAAGCCCGTTACCCCGTGCAATTGCTCTTCATAGCTCTGCTCAAGACCCAATTTACCGATGTGATCGGTGCCGCGGTAGTTGGCGAGGCGGCCAGATTCGTCGAGTTTTTTTAGATCGCGATCATTAATCCGCCCTATGTAGCCAATCAAATGGCTCGCTGATTCACCCAATGGATATTGGCGAAACAGGCGCGCTTTGATTTCTACTCCGGGAAAGCGATAGCTTTGCGCAGCAAAACGCGCCACTTCTTCATCCGTGAGCTTGGTGCGAATGGGCAGCGTTTCAAAATCTTTAGTTTCGTCCTGCAGTTTTTTAAAGCGCCGGCGATCTTTGGGCGTGATGTCGATAATGCCTTTCAAGCGGGCAATGGTATCTTCCAAGTCGCCTACTTTAGAGGGGGTGATTTCGAGCGTATAAGCCGAGAAATTGTGCGCCAAAACCACGCCATTACGATCGCGAATAATCCCGCGCGATGGTGAAATCGGCACCAAAGAAATGCGATTTTGCTCTGCCAGCGTTAAATAGCGATCATGTTGCAGCACTTGTAGCCACACAAAGCGGCCAACCAAGATGCCGAACATCACAAAAATAAATAATGCGGCAACAGCAAGGCGAACTTGAAACGCATTGCGCTCGCCATGTTGATTCATTACGACACGGCCGTTCATTGCGCGACCTTTGCGTCAAAAAGCAAGTCAAATACCTTCATAGCGAGTCTGGTACATCCTTGCGTTGATACATAATCATCAGGTTTGAGAGTGGAGGCCACATAAACGCGGCGAACAAGTTGCCAGCAAAATAACCCCAACCCACCATGCTCGCGCCCATGCTCAAGCGAATAACCAGCATGATGGTTTGCGAGAGCATCAATAAAGCCAATGCGATGAGGGCTTGCTGCCAAAATGGAAACACTGCCATCTGGCGCTGGCGCGACAAAGTCAGAAAAGCGATGATCGAATAGGCCAAGGCATGCTGACCGAGGACATTGCCATCGGCGACATCCATCAAAATGCCTAGCAAAAAGGCCCAGGCAATCCCAAACAGTCGGGGTTGATTTAGCGTCCAGTAAATAATCAATAACGCGACAAAATCAGGCGCAAAATTAATCGACGTAATTTGCCACGGCAATAAATTGATTAAAAGTGCAATGATAAAGGAGAAGAAAATAAATCCGCCCCCAACAGGGCGTAGCATTTGGCGACTAATCGGCATTAGTGTCCCTTGGCTTTCGGCACTGGTGATGGTTCTGGATAGGCTGGTAGTGGCGGTGGAGCATTGAGCAGCAATAAGAAGCGGTGCTGATCAATGGCGGCCACGGGCACGCACTGAATCCTTGCAAAAGCCGAGCCCGCTGAGCGTTCAACTTTAATGACTTTGGCCACTGGCAGGCCTGCAGGATAAATGCCATCAATGCCCGAGGTGAGCAGCACATCGCCAGCTTGAATATCAACGTTCGGTGCCATATTGCGCACTTCTAGCGGATTTTGGCGGCCGCTACCATAGACGACCGTGCGCAATTGATTGCGCTCGACCATCACCGGCACCATATGATCGCGATCGGAAATCAAACGCACTTCACTCGTCATTGGCTGTACGCGGATCACTTGCCCCACAACGCCACTGGCATCCAAGGCAATTTGCCCTTCGGTTACGCCTGCGTGTTCACCTAGATCGACGATCAGCTTGGCGCCAAACGGGTCACGGCCATTGTACAAAATTTGCGTCAGCTTACTTTGTCGAGTTGTGGTTTCGCCGGCCGCTGCGAGCGAGCGCAGACGCGCATTTTCTCGTTCTAGTGCTTTCAGGCGCATTTCCTGCCCCTGAGCAATCAAGCGAGCATCGTTCAATTCCCGATTTTCAGCGATCAGATCACTCTGCTTTTGCAGGAAATTACTCGCCTCAATCACCGCCGTGGTCGGCGCAGTGGCAAGCCACTGTAATGGATACAGCGCGATCGAAATCTGCTCGCGAGCACGGCCGAGCAAATGATAATAAGCATCACCAATAATCAGCGCGATCGAGAGCGTTGAAAAAATCAACACCCGCGTCAGCGGTTTTGGTCCTTGCTTAAAGAACGTAGGTTGGGTTGCTTGCATGATGGCATGGGGTATATGCCAAAAAAGCCATGCAAAGCATGGCCTTTCGTTGTATACCCATATAACTCTTAGTCGTTAGTGAAGATGCCGATGCTGCCCTTGTCGAGCTTCTCTAGTGCTTTGCCTGAGCCACGTACTACGCAAGTCAGCGGATCTTCGCCCACAATCACTGGCAGGCCGGTTTCTTCCATCAACAAACGATCCAAGTCGCGCAGCAATGCGCCACCGCCAGTCAGTACCATGCCTTTTTCGGCAATGTCGGCGCCGAGTTCTGGTGGCGTTTGTTCCAGCGCTTGTTTAACCGCTGAAACGATTTGGTTGAGTGGGTCAGTCAAGGCTTCCAAGATTTCGTTGCTAGAAATCGTGAATGAACGTGGAATACCTTCTGCAAGGTTACGACCTTTCACTTCCATCTCGCGCACTTCAGCGCCAGGGAAGGCCGAGCCGATGCGTTTTTTGATTTCTTCTGCGGTAGTTTCACCGATCAACATGCCGTAGTTACGACGGATGTAGTTGATGATCGCTTCGTCGAATTTGTCACCACCAACGCGTACGCTCGATGCGTAAACAATACCGCCCAGAGAAATTACGCCGACTTCGGTCGTGCCACCACCGATATCCACCACCATCGAGCCAGTTGCTTCTTCCACTGGCAAGCCAGCACCGATCGCCGCAGCCATTGGCTCTTCGATCAATTCCACTTTACGCGCGCCAGCGCCCAAGGCCGATTCACGAATCGCACGGCGCTCTACTTGGGTCGAACCACAAGGAACGCAAATCACGATGCGCGGAGGCGAAGAGAACATGCGGCTTGGATTTACTTTCTTAATAAACTGCTTGAGCATTTGCTCGGTAATCGTGAAGTCGGCAATCACGCCGTCTTTCATCGGACGCACCGCGTTAATATTGCCCGGTGTACGGCCCAGCATTTTTTTCGCTTCAGCGCCTACGGCCAAAATGGTCTTCTTACCGGAAGGGCCGCCTTCTTGTTGAATCGCAACCACCGAAGGTTCGTCCAAAACGATGCCCTTGCCTTGCATATAGATCAAAGTGTTAGCGGTGCCCAAATCGATGGCGATATCGTTGGCAAAATAGCCGGAAAGAAGTCCAAACATGGCGAATCTCACGTGTCAAAAGCGGTATAAAGCGGTATCGATGACGGTGTTTTGCTCAGCAATACCCTGAAATTAGGGGGGCTAATGCTGCACTGCGGTATGGTGCTCATCGCGTGCAAGCCAAGCTTTGTCTTGTTTCCAACCCGTTTAGTTCGCGAGTGGGAGAAACAAACCCGATATGATACCCTATTGTGTTGACGTTATTGAAGGTTTTACGGGGTAAATACGACCATGTCTTTGTCACAGGACGATGTACGCCGCATTGCACGCTTGGCCCGCATTGCGGTCAGCGACGATGAGGTGGTAGCAAGCCAGTCTCAGCTGAATCAACTTTTTACGCTGATTGAAGAAATGCGCGCTGTAGATACTGACGGTATCGAGCCAATGGCGCACGCGCAGGACGTGATGTTGCGTCTGCGTGACGATGTTGCCACCGCGCCAAACCGCCGCGAGGCGTTCCAAGCCGTTGCACCTAGCGTGGAAAACGGCCTGTATCTGGTACCGAAAGTCATCGAGTGATTTTAGTGAGGAGTGCGGCGATTCAGCGTTGATGCTATCTCGCCCAAAGAATTAAATGAAAACCTTAAAACAACAGATTGACGCGCTGGCCGCTGGCCAAACGACTTCGGTTGCACTGGTCACCGAATGTCTGGCGCAAATCGCAGCGCACAATGGCGAATTGAACGCGTTGGTGACGGTCGATGCCGACAAAGCCTTGGCCGCCGCTGCCGCTGCTGATGCCGCCCGCGCGGCAGGCGACACCCGTCCTATGCTTGGCGTGCCGCTGATTCATAAAGACATCTTTTGCCACGAAGGCTGGAAAACCAGCTGCGGCAGTAAAATGCTCGACAACTTTATCGCGCCGTATTCATCGCAAGTCGCTGAAAACTGCGATGCGGCAGGCTTTGTCGTGTTGGGTCGCGCCAATATGGACGAATTTGCGATGGGTTCGGCCAATGAAAACAGTTACTACGGCGCGGTGAAAAACCCGTGGGATACGAAAGCTGTTCCTGGCGGCAGCTCGGGCGGTTCAGCCGCTGCGGTCGCTGCAGGTTTTGCAGCCGTTGCCACCGGTACCGACACCGGCGGCTCGATCCGCCAGCCGGCAGCGTTCTGCGGCATTACCGGTATCAAGCCGACGTACGGCATTGTTAGCCGTTTTGGTATGGTGGCGTTCGCGAGCTCCTTGGATCAAGGCGGCCCAATGGCCAAAACCGCCGAAGACTGCGCGCTAATGCTGAACGTAATGGCGGGCTTTGACGAGCGTGATTCAACTAGCCTAGAGCGCGCCAAAGAAGACTACACGCGTGATCTGGCCGCGCCGCTTGCCGGCCTGAAAATCGGCTTGCCACGCGAATATTTCGCCGAAGGGCTGGACGCAGAAGTCGCCGCCGCGATTACTGCTGCGGTTGAGCAATACAAGCTACTGGGCGCAACGATTGTTGACATCAGCTTGCCCAATACCAAGCTCGCGATTCCGTCGTATTACGTGATTGCTCCGGCCGAAGCGTCAAGTAACTTGTCGCGTTTTGACGGCGTACGTTACGGCCATCGCACCGCGAAAACGGGTAGCTTGGACGATATGTACGAGCAAACACGCGCCGAAGGTTTTGGCGCCGAAGTGAAGCGCCGCATTATGACCGGCGCGTATGTACTCAGCCACGGCTACTACGACGCGTACTACATCAAAGCGCAGAAAATCCGCCGCCTGATCGCCAACGATTTCCAAGCCGCATTTGCCCAGTGCGATGTGATCATGGGGCCAGTGACACCAACCACCGCGTGGAATATCGGCGAGAAAAACGCCGACCCAATCGCCGTGTATTTGGAAGACATTTACACGCTGGGCGTGAACTTGGCTGGCCTTCCAGGCATGAGCGTACCCGTTGGTTTTGCCAGCAACGGCCACCCAATCGGTCTGCAAATTATTGGTAATTATTTTAGCGAGGCCAAAATGCTCGGCGTAGCGCACCAATACCAGCAAGTCACCGATTGGCACTGCAAGTCGCCAGCGCTGTAAAGCACACCGCGTATGCAGCTGAGCGAAGTCACCCATTTTGAAAGCCTGACCACCGGTGCGTGGCCAGCGCTCTCTAGCGAGTATCTCGACGGCTGGGTGCTGCGCTTTGCCGCCGGCTACACCAAGCGCGCCAATTCGGTCACGCCATTGTGGCAAGGTGCTTTACCTATGCTGCAAAAGCTCGAGTATTGCGAGCAGCGTTATCAGCAGCAAGGTTTGCCTGCAGTATTCAAGCTCTCGCCGGCGTCGCAAACGCTCGATGATGCACTCGCTGCGCGCGGCTATGAGGTAGTCGATCCAAGCTCGGTGCAAACTCGCCCACTGCAAGCGGGTGATTTTGCTTTCGATGCCGCAGTGCAAAGCAGCGATACAGTCAGCGACGCGTGGTTTGCGCAATTTGCCGCGTTAAATAATGTCCCCGCTGCGCAGCAGGCCAGCGCACGGCAAATGTTGGCTAGCTACGCTTGCCCAACGCAATTTGCCACGCTGTATCACGAAGGCAAGGCAGTAGCGTGCGCTTTGGCGGTGCTGCAGTTTAATACGGTACTACTGTATGACGTGGTAACCCTTGCTGAGCAACGCCGCCAAGGCTATGCCCGTCGTATAGTGGGACATTTGCTGGCTTGGGCGCATGCGCAAGGGGCCAAGCAGGCTTTGCTGCAAGTGATCGTTGCCAATACGCCAGCGATCAAGCTGTATGCGCAATTGGGTTTTACCGAACAATATCCATATTGGTATCGCCGCCAGCAAGTCTGACGGCGCCATTTAAAACAAGAGAGACAAAACCATGAAATGGGAAGTTGTCATTGGGCTTGAGGTTCACACCCAGCTCACCACGAAATCAAAAATTTTCTCCGCCGCCAGCACCGCGTTTGGCGCGGCACCGAACACGCAAACTGCCGTTGTTGATATCGCGCTGCCCGGCGCGCTGCCGGTGATGAACCGTGGCGCGGTAGAGCGTGCGATTCAGTTTGGCTTGGCCATCGGCGCCAAAGTAAACCGCAAATCAATTTTTGCGCGTAAAAACTATTTCTACCCAGACCTGCCCAAAGGCTATCAGATCAGCCAGTTTGAGCTGCCAGTCGTTGAAGGCGGCGCGATCACGATTCAGGTACAACCCGCCAAGGGCGATCCGTACGAAAAAGTGATCAACCTGACGCGCGCGCATCTGGAAGAAGACGCCGGTAAATCAGTGCACGAAGACTTTCACGGCGCTTCGGGCATTGACTTGAACCGCGCTGGCACGCCGCTGCTGGAAATCGTATCCGAGCCAGAAATGCGCTCGGCCGCCGAAGCCGTGGCCTACGCCAAGGCTTTGTATAGCTTGGTGACATGGATCGGCATTTGCGACGGCAATATGCAGGAAGGTAGTTTCCGCTGCGACGTGAACGTGTCGGTGCGCCCAGAAGGTCAAGCCGAGTTCGGCACGCGCCGCGAGATTAAAAACTTAAACTCGTTCAAATTCATCGAGCAGGCGATCAAGTACGAAGTGCAATGGCAGATCGACGAAATCGAATCCGGCCGCAAAATCCAGCAAGCCACGATTCTGTTCGACCCAGACAGCGGCGAAACCCGCATGATGCGCAGCAAAGAAGACGCGCACGACTACCGCTACTTCCCTGATCCAGATTTGCCACCATTGGTAATTTCTGAAGAATGGATTGAGCGCGTACAGCGCGAATTGCCCGAGTTGCCCGTCGCCATGCAAGCGCGCTTCGCCGAGCAATACGGTTTGTCAGCCTACGACGCCCGCACACTGACCGCCAGCAAAGAGCTGGCCGCGTTCTTCGAGGCCACCGTCGCCGCTGGTGCCGATGCCAAACTCGCCGCCAACTGGATCATGGGCGACATCTCCGCCACGCTAAACCGCGAAGAGAAAACCATCGCCGATAGCCCAGTGAGCGCTGAAGCCTTGGCTGGCTTGATTAAGCGCATTACCGACAACACCATCAACAACAAAACCGCCAAAGACGTTTTGAAAAAAATGTGGGAGTCGGGCGACGCAGCTGATGTGATTATCGAGCGCGACGGCCTGAAACAAGAGTCGGACACCGGCGCGATCGAAGCGATTGTCGACGCGGTACTCGCGGCCAATCCGAAAGCGATTGAAGAATATCGCAGCGGGAAGGAGAAGGCGCTGAACGCCTTGGTCGGCCAAGTGATGAAAGGCTCAGGCGGCAAGGCCAACCCAGGGATGGCGTTGGAGTTGTTGAAGAAGAAGGTGGGGTAAATAAAAACGGGCTGCAAATCAGCCCGTTTTTATTCTGTAGTGCTTAATATTTAAATCCACTCCGTTGAATTTGTGCTGGACTACAAATGGCTAATGTTGCAGTTTTGATTGACGCAGATAATTTCCAAAGACCTGAATGGGTCAGTATCGCATTGCGTGAGGCTAGTGCGCTGGGGGTTATTGCTTTAAAACGAGTATATGGCAATTTCCATTTAAACTATGAAAAGTGGATGGATCTTTGTGCAAAACACGCAATAGAGCCAATACAGCAATTCCCAAACACAAAAGGAAAGAATGCTTCGGATATTGCTTTGGTCATTGATGCAATGGATTTGCTGCACTCTAAGCGGTACGACTCGTTTTGTATTTTATCAAGCGACAGTGATTTCAGCCGATTGGCAATAAGAATCAGGCAGAATGGTCACGAAGTCTTAGGCTTTGGTGAGCAAAAGACGCCAAATGCATTTGTTAATGCATGCAGTAAATTTGTTTATATTGAGTTTCTAACGCTTGAAGATGATTCGCTGCAGGTAGTTAATGATAAGGAAAGCACCAAGAACAAAGAAGTAGTTAAACAATTCTTAACACCTGATAAAAAGCTTCGGGCCACATTCAAGAAGGCAATTGATGCTTCATGCGATGATGATGGATGGGCCGATCTTGGTGGTATTGGCAACTTGATTACAAAATGGTTTCCAGATTTTGATCCACGTAATTATGGAGTTAAAAAGCTTTCAGAATTAATAAATAAGACAGGATGGTTTGAATTTAAAGCTGCTCAGCGTGGAAAGCATGGTCCAATGATTAAACTGAAATTGAATGCTTCAACCTCATGACGCAGTAGATTGGGCTGAATCAAATGAAGCCCAACGTTCACCGAGATAAATAAAGCCGCCATTTTTGGCGGTTTTTCTTTGCTGCGACATCCAATCAACGGGCATTGGCGGCTATGCGCCGCGGCACTTACTTCTCTTGCTTCGCCACGAGAAGTAAGCAAGAGAAGGCGACCCGAGGCGAAGTCGGCTCCGCCGTTCCCTCACTCGTCGCGAGCCTAGGTCTCGCTCCTCACTCGGCCTTCGCTTTTACGGGAATTCAAAACCATCGCCCGACCATCGCGGCATATACCTGCTATGGTGTTGCTCTGAAGATGAATATTGAATTGCTCTTTCTTGATATACCCCATGCAGAATAAGGCCGCGATCTGTGGTCTGGGGCTTTAATCCCATGTCGCCCATCGCCGAGGGAGCCGTGTAGGGCGGGTCGTGACCCGCGCTGATTGATGTTTGTGGATATTGATTCTGATTGGCGGGTTACGTCTTCGGCTAACCGCGCCCTACGGTGTTTTTTCTACCTGCAACATTCAATCAACCGGCATTGACGGCTATGCGCCGCGGCACTTACCTTTCTTGAACGGCCAAGAAAGGTAAGCCAAAGAAGGCCGCCCCTCATCAAGTTTTGCTACGCAAAATGTTAGCCCTAGGCCACGGACTACGCTAAGGCAACAAGTTGCCAAGCTCCGTCACGCCTCGCTGCGGACAGTCGAGGCGGCGGCTGCGGAACTCGCGCTACGCGCTCAAACAGTCCTCGCCGAAACCCCGCCCCGCCTGTTCCTCGCTCGGCTTGATGACAGGGGAAAGCCCGCAGACCAACGATTGCGGCATATACATGCCCATGTGTTGCTCTAAAGTTAAATACCTATTTGATCTTCCTTGATATACCCCTGTCGCTCATTAGAACGGATTGCCCGTGGAGACGCGCCGTTTGAAAAAGTTACGGCGAGGTTTTAAGCCGCGTAGTGTTTGAGCTTCGCGACGTTAGCGCGAAGCGAGTTGTAGCGGCGCCTCGCCGTGGCTTTTTCAAGCGGGGTTTCGCGGCGATCGGGCGCGTTAGGGTTATCAGGGGCAAGGCAAGACTGCCCCTGATTCGTCAGGCGGGCGAAACCGCCGGTTTACCGCCTGCGCCAGCAGGCTAGGCAACGCATGAGCAAACCGCCTTGTTTGGCGGTTTGGCTGGCAACA
Source organism: Chitinibacter sp. SCUT-21 (assembly GCA_041874755.1). Lineage (NCBI taxonomy): Bacteria > Pseudomonadati > Pseudomonadota > Betaproteobacteria > Neisseriales > Chitinibacteraceae > Chitinibacter > Chitinibacter sp. SCUT-21. Next base: position 1,605,846 of record CP102611.1, on the reverse strand, counting down.
TTCAATCAACCGACATTGGTGGCAAAACTGCCAAGCGCAGTTACGTCGTTAGCTGGGCGAAGCCGCCTTTACCGCCTGCGCTAGCAGGCTAGGCCTCGCATGAGAAAACTATTGAAGCCAAAAATTTGAGCAAATGAGTTAAATTTTTAAATTAATACTCCCGCCCACAATCGCCCCAATCTCTGGTTGATTAATACCCTCATTGGGTTTTTGTATTTGTGCTGCTTGCTGTTTGGCTTCTTCATTGAGTTTGAGTTGATACGCTCGATCATAGGCTTTGAGTGCTTCAGTGCCGCCGAGTTGGCAGGAGGTGCAGCCGCTAATTCCCATTGTTCATCTCCGTTTGTTTGTGTGTGACTACTTCTTTGAGTCGCGAACAGCGGGCAAATCTAACAAGGCTGCTTTTGCTTTGGACATCTAGGGGGACAGTGGCTTTAAAAACAAATAGAACGTTCGTTCTGTTTGTGCTAAGCTGCGGTTTCTTTCTGAACTTAAAAGGGTGGAGTATGCAAAGCTATGTCACTTTAGGCGCGAACGACCATGCGGCTTCGTGTGCGTTTTATGATGCGGTGCTGGCTACGGTGGGTTGGGGCTCGCATATGACGTTTCCGGGCTGGAAAGCGTATTCGCTCGGTAGCAGTGGTGAAGGGCTTGTAGTGTGGGTGGCGACGCCGTTTGATGGCCAAGCCGCCACAGCGGGCAATGGCACTATGCTGGCCTTCCCGGCGCAAACGCAGCAGCAGGTCGAGCAGTTTTATGCCGCAGCGATGGCACATGGTGGCAAGGATGAGGGCGCGCCCGGCCCGCGTGATTATGGCCCGCACTGGTACGCGGCGTATGTGCGTGATCCGGTGGGCAATAAATTGGCGGTGGTGTGTAACACGCCACCAACCGTTGGATAGCCGTGTAGGGCAGGTAGTGACCCGCGCTGATTGATGTTTGTGGATATTGATTCTGATTGGCGGGTTACGTCTTCGGCTAACCGCGCCCTACGGTGTTTTTTCTACCTGCAACATTCAATCAACCGGCATTGGCGGCTGTACGCCACGGCGCTCACTTCTCGGCCTTCGCTTTAACGGGAATTCAAAACCATCGTCTGACCATCGAGGCTTATACGTGCCGTTGTATTGCTCTGAAGTTTAATATTCTATAGCTCTTTCTTGATATACCCCTGTTGTTTAGTGGAGCGGATGGCCCGTAGAGACGCGCCGTTAGCGCGTGGCGAGTTGATGCTGTGCCTCGCCGTGGCTGTTTCAAGCGGGTTTCGCGGCGATCGGGCGCGTTAGGGTTGCAAGGAGTAGGTAATGCTGACACTGGCCTTAAGTTACGACCTTCGCTAAGATACTAAAGTGTTTAGCTCCATCACCCCTTGCTCGTCTGGCGGGTGAGGCTGCCGGTTCGCTGGCTGCGTAGCAGGCTAATTCTCATTGCTGCAGCATACAAGAATGTTTAGCTAAAACTAGCTGATTGGCGCGGGTCTTTGTGGTGTTGCGCTAACTCAGCGGTGCATGAGTTGCCTGTTTTTAATGTGTTTAAAGATTCATTTAAATCGGGAAAAAATATGATGACGAAAAATCAGGCGCTGAGTCTTATTCCCCAGTGGAGCGAAGCGGCCAAGCCATTGCGCATCGTGCTGATTGTGCAATTGCTGTGGGCGGTTGGGGCAATTATGTGGAATGTGGTGGGGGTGCAGCGGATTGAACAAAACCTGCAACCCTTGGGGCCCACTGCCTCGCTGACTGCTGCGATTGCTTTGGGCGTGTTTGCGCTGCTATTGGCGCTGGGGCTTCGCTTTTCTGCTGTGCTGTATGCGCTTTTGTCGCTGATCGGTGTCCCTGCCGCTGGGGTGGCTATTTTCGGTGCTTTTACTCACGACGTGAGTATGTGGCCGTCTGAAGTGTGGCGCTATACTGGCGTGGCACTTAATTCTATCGGCGTACTAAGCAGCATTGTTGCTGTTGCTGGTTCTGTCGCCTTTCTGCTTCGTCGCCATTCCGCCAAGAAAGCTGCATATTCGGCTAACTGAGCTGTGTAGCTGTCGACTTGCCGTGTATACATATATGGGTGTTGCTCTGTAGGTAATATCCTTATTGATTTGGCCTAATATACCCCTGCGCTGGTTGCGGCGTAGGGCCTAATTGCCAAGGGCATTTTGCTGCAGACTGATGAAGAAACCGCCAAACCTGGCGGTTTGGCCGGCAACATTCAATCAACGGGCATTGGCGGCTGTGCGGCGGCACTCACTTTTTTGGCTTCGGCAAAGCAATCAGCAAAGAAAGGCGACCTCCTCCTCCTCAAGTTTTGCTAGGCAAATGCCCTTGCTGCAGACGAGCGCAAGGCCGCTAGCGCTCTCCATTACGGAAAAACAGCGTATTAATTTGCTGTCCGAGATTTGTAGCCCTCAACAAGCAGACCAGGGCATTATCGATAGCGGTCAAACTGTAACCCCTCGCGCTGTATCTACAGCCACAACTCCGCAACTGTTACGCTAGCAGCCAGATTAATTGAGGAGAAAATCATGAAGTTTATTGCTTTACGCGTACGCAATGCCTTGGTGATGCATGGCTATGCGGCTGATCACAGCGAGATAATTGAGACCATTGAGGGCGAGCCGTTCGTGGAGAAGTTGATCGCGCTGGAACGCATTCAGTCGATTAGCGAGCAGTATGTGTTGGTTACTTCGTCGCATGGGCGGCAATTGTATTGGGAGTACGAAGGCGATTTGGCGATGGTCAAGGCTCGCTTTGCGGCGGCGGGTTTGTTGATTGATTAGGGGGTATTTGCTTTAAATTTATTTTAAATATGGCTTGTTGGCTTATACATGGTAAAGGATTTGCTTCATGGGTGAAGTCGATCTCTGCTTGGCGATGGTTTTCTATCAATTTTATAATTTATTGGTAAGTATATAATTATGCATGCGTAATAAATGGTAAGATTTTGCTTGGGAAATGGGTGCTGACGTTGGCTACTCTGCCATGCGGTTGATGGGCTTGCTAGCTTGTTACGTTAGCAAATGTACGCATCCTAAAGGTCATTTAGCTGATAGGGAGTCATCAATGACGAAGCAAATTTGGGGGATGTTCGGCGCTTGTGCCATTGTGGCATCGAATATGGCATTGGCGGTGGATAATACCGAGCTGGCTAAACAGTTGGCTAACCCGGTTGCGGCTTTGATTAGTGTGCCTTTTCAGGCTAATTACGATCAAAATATCGGCCCACTGAAAGAGGGTGAGCGCCTGACCATGAATATTCAACCCGTGGTCCCCATCGATATCGCGGACGAGTGGAATATGATTTCCCGCACGATTGTGCCGGTGGTGAATCAAGACGAAATCTTCCCTGGTGCTGGCGAGCAATTTGGTTTGGGCGATACGGTGCAAAGCCTGTTTTTTTCACCCAAAGCGGCAACAGAAAGTGGTTGGATTTGGGGGGCTGGGCCGGTTTTATTATTGCCAACAGCCACTGATGAGCTAACCGGGGCAGATCAATGGGCGGCAGGTCCTACTGCCGTGGCTTTGAAACAGTCAGGCCCCTTGACATATGGCATGCTGGCGAATCACTTATGGTCTTTTGCTGGAGATGATCAGCGTGCCGACATTAATATGACGCTGATTCAACCATTCTTTAGTTATACCACGCCGAAGGCGACCACCTTTACCTTGCAGGCCGAAGCCAGTCGCAATTGGGACAGTGATGAATGGTCGGTTCCCATTGGACTGACGGTTGGGCAGCTCTTTAATGCGGGTGGGCAGTTAATGCAGGTGACGGCGGGGCCGCGCTATTACGCCGAAAGCTTTGATAATGGGCCTTCGGGCTGGAGCTTTAGAATGGCGCTGACTTTGTTGTTTCCAAAGTAACTGTCATTTCCACCGCGCTGAACACGGTGCCCTGCGAATTTCAAAGCGGGATAAACGCTTGCAGGGCACGCTGCTCAATGTACCGATCACATAGCTAGTGATTCGACTGCTGATGCGTGCTGATAGCGGATTCTGGCTTGCGCATCGCCTTGACCATCTCGCCTGCACCATTGCCCCAGCGGGAAATGACTTTAATGGCTTGTTGGAAGGGGAGGTCAACTGGATGCACGCGATGGCTTTCCAGAACATAAACTGCGCCAGCAAATGGCGTCGGTATTGATGGAATAAAGACGGTCGATAAACTATTTTCCAATTCCTCAATTAAAAAGCCCGGAACCATTCCATCGTCCATTGAGATCATCGCGGGTTGCCAACTTTCTTCTGTTTCACGTCCCGCCATCCTTTGCGTCAAACTGCGTAGCAGGGCATATCCGGGCAAGCGGGCAAACAAACGCTTTTCAATTCGATCCCGAGCCGCTCGGCCAGCCGTGGTGCGGATGGCAAACCCCACAAATAGACACAATGCGAGCAAAAGTAGCAGTGCGATTAATTGCTCCGCGGGGAGCCAATTGGGCAGCAGTAGCGCAATTGGCTTAACTAGACCAACTAGAGATCCTACCGCTTTAATGACAAGCAGAATGGCCAGATACGCAGGTGCGATGACGAGTACCCCTGCGATGAGGGTACTGAGTAGTGAGTGACGTTGAGTTTTCATTTTTTTGCCCCCAAGTTTGATATCCAAATGGTACACGTCATGCTAGGGAAATTGAAATGAAAGAATTGCCTTGTTTTTCAAAGTTGAGGGCTGCTGATTTTAATTGCACTCAAAGGAATGACTGCTACAAAGAGGGCTAGCTTTATCGTGATGGGGTAGACGATGTATACAAATTGTGACGCTTTAAAGCCTGAATTAGATTTGCAATTTATCCGCGATGTACCCTTGCCGCCAGAGTTGATCTGGGCTGCATGGACAACGCCTGAGCATATTGTGCATTGGTTTACGCCGGCGCCATGGCGCACGACGAAGTGCCAGATTGATTTGCGCATTGGTGGCGCTTTCCTCACCGAGATGCAAGGCCCAGAGCCGGAACAGCATTTTTCAGGCGTGGGGTGTTATTTGGAGCTAATCCCCAATCGGCGTTTGGTTTGGACCAATGCGTTATTGCCGGGCTTTCGGCCCAACCCATCGTTTGCCGATAGTAGCTGCGGCGATTTTCCGTTTACAGCCAGCATTGAGCTTGAGCCGATTGCAACAGGCTCCCGCTATACCGCGACTGTGCAACATCGTGATGCAGCTGGGCGAGCGCAGCATGCGGCGATGGGCTTTGAAGAGGGTTGGGGTAAGGCCTTGCAGCAGTTGATAGACTATATGCAATCACAAGCCTAATAGGGTGTATGCAGGATTGCTATTCAAGATGAACTTTGCAGGCTGATACATCTGGTGTGTTTTACCTGCTATCTACGATTGGCGACAGGGCAATGCATTGTGGCGGGTTTTTGATTAAACTCGCCCGCTTCTGATACAAAATTATTCATCATGAGTCACCCCTGTTTAAGTTGTGGCGCCTGCTGTGCGCATTACCGTGTGTCGTTTTATTTTGGTGAAAGCGATGCAACCGAGGGCGGTACGGTGCCAGATGACCTCGTCGAGCCGATTAGCCCGTTTTATGTGGCGATGCGCGGCACCAATCAGCCTAATCCGCGCTGTACCTCATTGGTGGGTACGGTGGGGCAAAGCGCTTGCTGCGGCATTTATGAGCTGCGCTCTAGCTCGTGTAAAGAGCTGCAAGCAGCGGACGAGCGCTGCAATAAAGCGCGCGCCAAATATGGTTTGCCACCGCTGAGCAAGGCTGATTTGGTCGGTTTTGAATAGCGCATGAAGATTTTTCGTTCCGACCAATATCCGTTGCCCTTACCGGCAGGGCATCGTTTTCCTGCGCACAAATACCCTATGCTGTATCGGTCTGTAGCTCAATTTGCTTTTGATCTAATTGAAGATACCCCATTGGCAACTGATGCCGAATTGGCAATGGCGCATACGGCAGAATATATCGCCCAGCAAAGCGAAGGGCGCTTAAGCGCGGCGGAGCAGCGCGTGATTGGACTGCCTTGGTCGCCAGCCTTAGTGCTCCGCTCGCGTGCCTCAACGGGGGCGACGATTGCGGCCTGTCGCGCCGCTGTGCGCGAGGGTTGTGGCGTGAGCTTGGCGGGTGGCACACACCATGCCTTTGCTGATCACGGCAGTGGCTTTTGCGTGTTTAACGATAGCGCCGTGGCGCTGAAATTATTGCGCACCGAAGGGCTCATCGAGCGCGCTTTGGTGATTGATCTGGATGTACATCAAGGTAATGGCACCGCCGCGATGCTGGCCAATGAGACAAGTCTATTTACCTTTTCGATGCATGGCGCGAATAACTTTCCATTTGATAAACAGCTAAGCGATTGGGATATTGAGCTGCCCGATGCTTGCGATGATGCAAGTTACTTGACCGAATTGGCGGGGGCTTTGCCGCAACTATTTGCGCTGTCGCAGCCTGACTTGGTGATTTATTTGGCAGGGGCCGATGCCTATGCGGGTGATCGTTTAGGAAAACTGAATCTGACCATGGCGGGGCTGCTGGCGCGCGATGAGCTGGTGTTCGAGCACTGCCTACGTTTTGGCGTACCAGTGGCGGTGACCATGGGCGGCGGCTATGCTGAACCGATTGAAGATACCGTAGCGATTCAAACCGCTACCGTGCAAGCAGCAGTAAAACGCTTTGGAGCATGAAAATGGAAAACCATGAATTAGCGCAAAAATGTGAAGCCTGCCGCGCCGGTGCACCGCAAGTAAGTGATGAAGAGCTAGCCGAACTCATCCGAGCTATCCCCGATTGGACCCCTGTCGTGGTTGATGGCGTGTTGCAATTGCAGCGCGTGTACGAATTTAGCAATTTTGCCCTAGCCTGGGCCATGTGTGATCGCGTCGCAGCATTAGCTGAAGAAGCAGGTCATCATCCTGCCTTGCTGCTGGAATGGGGGCGACTGCAAGTCAATTGGTGGTCGCATAAAATTCGCGGTTTACATCGGCTGGATTTTGAATTGGCAGCGCGCACCGATGCGCTGCGCTAAACCGAATATCTGATTCTTATTTGATTGCTTTCGCACTCTTCTAGGCTGTAAGCAAAGGAGGGCGCATGATGATTAAACCCTTGCTCAGTGTTGTGGTGTGTTTGCTCAGCGTCACGGTTGTGGCTGACACACTGAAAGTGGTCACCGGCCCAGACTACCCACCCTATACCGACCCAAAGTTACCCAATGGTGGACTTGTGACGGAATTAGTGAGTAAAACGCTGCAACGCGCCGGGTGGAATTTGGCGTTGTCGTGGCGCCCTTGGGCCAATGGTTATCAAGCAACGCTGGCGGGTGAGTTCGCGGCCACTTTTCCGTATATCCGCACCGCCGAGCGCGAAAAAGTGTTTTTGTTTTCTGAGCCGCTGTTTGAAATTAAAGCGTATGTTTTTGCTTTGCCCGAGCGAAATTTTGATGGTGCACAGCCAAAAACGCTAACAGGAAGCCGCTATTGCATGCCTTTGGGTTGGGCTTTACTGCCTATCTTTGCCCGGATGCAAAAGAATAAAGAAATTACCATTGTTAGCCCCAATGATATGAGCTCGTGCATGAAGCTGATTGCGCTGAAGAAAGTCGATTTTACGGTGACCGATTTGGTGCAAGGTGAGGAGGCTACCCATCAATTAGCCGCCGAATTACCTAAGCCTATCGCATTGGGTGGCGTGGTGGATCGGCAAACTTTGCATTTATTAATGCCGATTCATGCCGCAGGCAGCAGCGAGCGAATGGCACGCTTCAATCAGGCTTTGCATGCACAACAAAAAACCCGCTAACTAAGCGGGTTTTTTAACGGTATTCAGTTTGGATTACAGTTCTTGTGTGGCGATCGCGTTGCTGCTGTGTGTGATGCGATTATTGCTGTCGACATACACCAAAGAAGGTTTGTGATTTTTCAGCTCTTCTTCGTTGTAATCAGCGAAGGTCGCTATGATCAGCAAATCGCCCACTTGCGCATGACGGGCGGCAGAGCCGTTCACCGAAATAATGCCAGAACCACGCTGGCCTTTGATGGCATACGTTGAGAAACGCGCGCCATTATTGATATTCCAAATATCAATCGCTTCGTATTCACGAATATTGGCTGCTTCAAGCAAATTTTCGTCGATGGCGCAGGAGCCTTCGTAGTGCAACTCAGCATGCGTAGCCGTTACACGATGTAATTTTGATTTGAGCATATTTCTTTGCATGGTGTTCTCCCGCGCGGGGCCAGACCCAAAGGCGCGATTATAAAACTTTGAATTAAAAAGCCAAGTCTAAATTGATTAATTGATCCGATAGATCAAACAACCATCGAGCAAATATTCACCCTCTTTCACTCGCGCATCAGGTGCAATCCGGTCAAAATCAAAGCGCTGGCCATCTAAAATCAGCCAAGCCGGAATTGGTTTTTCCTGAAAGCGCCCCAGCGTTTCTTCGGCGCGAACAATGTCTTTTGGCTGAAAGCCGCTTACCGGTGGGCGCATTTGGGCAATCGCAGCGGCGTCTTCGCGTGCATCACGCTCTTCGGGTAAAGGGAAAGGGCGAACCTGAGCCTGTGGTGCTGTTTCTCTGGCTTGAGGCGGTAGGTTGCGTAAATACAAGCTAAACAAGAAACGGGGCAGGACAACGCGCTTGACCTGTTTTTGCGAATTGATCACACACGCAACGCCAAAATCGCTGCCGCAAGAATGGCAATGCGCTTTGGCGGCAATCGCAATATGGTCTTCAACCAAACGTGCCACGCCATGCATATCTTTGGCGTGCAGCATCGTGCCACAAGACACGCAGGGCTTGGAAAATTGCTTGATCTCTTGGCCATTGGCAAATTTAATCGGCAGAAATTCATTCAGGCGGCGGTTAGGCTGCATTGTGGCTTTTCCTTCTACTCATGCTGCTCTGCGGCGCAGAGCACAGGGTTGGCTGCGTTGCCAACCCGATTGGCGTGCATTATTAAATCGTGGCGATTCGCGCTTCGACTGTGAGCTCAAGGTAATCAACCTTAATTAACTGCAGTGAGACGGTCATGCCGGAGGGAAGTTCAGGCAAACCGCCCACGCGCAAGACCAGAGGCATTCCGTCTACACGAACCAGATTTTCTTTAATCACCTGCGCAGTAAATTCACGCATATTTTCTTGTTCTAGATAACGGATGCACCAATAGCGCTCCATTTTGTCCTGAAAATCTGCATAAGCGGCGTAAGCGGCGTCAAAAGACGAAATCGCGGTAAAAAGCTCGGCGTCGTTTTTCTGATAGCGCGGTTTTTCATTGCGAATCATCGCGACTAATTGTTGCTGGTTGATGAAGTCGACCGCGCGGCGCAGCGGCGAGCTAGACCACATATAGCAATCGACGCCCAAACCGGCGTGCGCCGTTGCTTGGGTAGATAGTTTTACGCGGCCACCACCTTGCGAGCGGTAAATGCCAGCAATTTGCGCGTCGCGCAAATTCGCGCCCCACAGGCTGTTGACCAGAATCATTAGCTCTGCGACCAGTTTATCCATCGGTGCACCGCGTTTGCGCGGCACGATGCGCACGCGCTCAGGCTGGCCATCCTCACGATCAATATAAAAACTGTAATCCAGCCGCACTGGGCCAGGCTGATCCGCCTTGCCACGCCGCCCTTCGAGTGCGCCAGCCAAATGCCACAGGAAAGTCAGCTCGCTCTTCCACGCGTAATCTGGCCCGTCTTGGCCGACCGTTTCTTCATTAAAAAACGGCTCGATATCGTGGTGGCGTAGATTGGCCACGACCGGCACGCGCTCGATCAGCGAGTGGTGGCTCAGTACATCGTAGCCCGGTGAGACTTCCAAATACATTGATAGCGCAGGGCGCGCCGCGCCTTCCTGTAGTGTGAATACCTCAACCGCATCGTCCGGCAGCATCGTGATTTTGTCGCCGGGGAAATACACGGTCGACAAGCGATCGAGTACGACTTGATCGAGTGTCGAGCCCGGCAAAATGCCGAGCACTGGCGCGGCAATGTGGATGCCGACTTGCCAGTTGCCGTTGGCGAGTTTTTTCAAGCTGAAGGCGTCGTCAATTTCGGTCGTCGTTGCGTCGTCAATCGAGAATGCTTGCACGTCGGCAAGCGGCAGATCTTCAGGCGCAAAGACCGCTTCAGTCGCAGGAAAGCCGCGACCTTTCGGGAAATGCTCGGCCAAAAAGCCATCGAGATGATATTGCGCGATATCGGGAATCGCACCGACTTTTTCCAACAGGCGCAGCGTCGACATTTGCGCGCTCTCGGCCGCTTGCGCCAGCGCTTTGTATTCAAGGCTATTTTTATCTGGGCGATGTATTAGTCTGGCGATCTTGTCCTGCAAAGCTTGCGGCAAGATACCCGCCAAAAGATCGGCTTCCCACGCGGCCATTTGTTCGGCTTCGCGCGCTTTGCGCTCTAGGCCGGCGATCGCCGCTTTCAGGTTTTCCTCCGGTGCGGCTTTATAGCGGCCTTTGCCTTTGCGATAGAAATACATCGGCGCGCCGTGCAATGCGATGGCGGCGGCGGCTTGTTGGGTTTGGTTTGGATTGGCGCCAAAGTATTCGGCGGCGATTTCGGCAAAGCCAAATTCGTCTTGACCGCAACATTCCCACAGGAAGTTGACGTCAACTTCAGCGGCTAGGCTTTGAGCGGTTTTGTAAAAATCGTCGAGGCTGATGCGATCAAAGCGCAACAAGACGTTGGCAGATTTAATTTTGCTGCGTTTGCCGCGCGCGTCTTCAACTTGCATGCTGGCTGCTTGCTCGTCATTGATGCTGGCGACTTTAAAGCTACCATCTTCTTCGTAAAAAACATTCATCGCCATCGATTAACCGCTATGCCAAGACCAAAACCGCCAATTATATCAAAGGACTTTGTCCTCTGCCCTCGTTTGTTGCTGTGTCGCGTTGAGCTAGTTTTTGGTGTGAAAATAGAAATCTGATATCAAATCAGCCACAATCGTACAAATTTATTGAGAACCCCTTATTTTGCCTTCCGTGTCGCAGTCGATTGTCGCTCCAATTGAAGCTTTGCCAGAGACCGAAATGCAGCCTTTGCTGGATCGAAGAGCTGTCGGCAATGAGTTGCGCTTTGCTTTGGCGGAAACGGCGGCTGGTGGTTGTAAGCTCACTGTTTTGCTTGGTGAAGCGGGTTCAGGCAAGACCCAATTGGCGCAAGACTTGCTGCCATTGGTACGTCAGCGCGGCGGTATGCTGATTGAAAGCCGTGTCGAGTCGCTCAATTGGAGCCAGCCGCTTGATAGTTTGCTGCTGGGATTAAGCCAACTTAGCCTGCCCCTGAGTAAACAAGTTGGCAATCCGAGTTTAACTGGGCAGGAGTGTTTTCTGGATCTGGCGCGGCGCTTGGGTTTGATGGAGCAAGGCCCGCAAGAGATGGATTTATCTCAGGCTTTAAAGCTGCATCTGTTGGTGGGAGAGTTGTTGGCTTATGCGAGCGAGCAGTTTAGGCCTTTGGTTTGGATTGTCGATGACCTTGATTTACTGGATCAAGATGCCTTGGCGGTGCTCGATTATGTAATTGAACATCGACTTAGCCCTTATTTGATGTTGCTGCTGTGCGTTCGCGACGAGCATCATCCTTCCTTGCAACGCTGGCAACAGCTTAGCCTATGCCAAACCTTGCGCTTGTCGCCATTTAGCGTACGCGATACCGTCGCCTGGTTGATTGAAGAGCAGAATTTAAATCCGCGACTGGCCGCTGAAATAGCGCCATTTTTACAGCAAACATGCCAAGGCAATTTGCAGCTTTGCCGCTTTTTACTCGATAGCTTGGCTGCGCACGATTTACTGGGGGTAGTGCCTGAATCCCAGTGGAACCAACGTGTACAGCAAATCGCGCTGCAACTACGCACCCCAGAAGCAGAATCTTTTTTTCGCGATAAATTGCTGGCCCTCACTGAGACTGGGTTAGAAATATTACAAAGTGCCAGCCTGATTGGTTTGGAGTTTGACGCTCGGCTACTGCACGATTATTTACCGCTGCCTGCGGTACAAGAGCATCTGGAGTTGGCGCGCCAATACAACCTGATTGAGATGATTACTGCGGAGTTGTGGCGTTTTGTGCATCCTAATTTATTGCGCCTTGCGGCGCAGACATTAGATGCCCATAGCGAGGCCGAATTAAATGCGCGGCTCGCGAAGCGGATGATGCAGTGGCCCAATTTTGCTTTAGCGGCCTTACGCCATGCCCAGCGCGCCGGAGATATTTTTACCCTGCCCGAGCGGGTGCAATTTGCCGATCAGTCTTTGCTGATTGCCGAACAAATGTCGCAGCAAGGCAGCCCGCTGTTAGCTGGGCAAATTCTCGATCAGCTACTTGCGGTAATTGGCGACGCGCTGTGGTCTGAGTATCCCGAGTTAAGTGAGCGCATTATCGAGGCCTGGTGCGCCACACTGCAAGAAGCTGAACAATTGGCTGAGTTACAAGCCTTGCAGCGTTGCGTACCCGAACATGCTAGCCCACGTGTTATGTATCTGTTGGCGGCAACGCATATGCGTTTGGCTTTGCTCGGCCATGATTATCAACGGGCATTTTTGGCCGCCGAAGTGGCGCTGAATATTTTACATGTGCCGATGACAATGGCTGGTGATCGATGGCAGATTGCGACTTTATTTCTGGAGTGGCAGGGAGTGCGCCTATTTAAAAAAGCGCCCGTCCACGATTGTCAGTTAGAGCACATTAATGCCGCGCAGGAAGTGCTGTCCAATTTGTTTGGGCCCTGTTTCTTTTCGCGGCCCCAAATGCTGGTGGCGATTACCCTCAAGCAATTGGCGCTAGGGCATCGCCATGGTTTAAGCCCTAGTGCAGCGTGTACCTTTATTTGCGCGGCGTTGATTTACAGCAGTTTGGGGATGAAAACCCGCGCATGGAAATATGCTGCGCGTTCGCAGTACATTTCGCTGCAACAAAAAAATGACAAACAGCGCCATCGCGCTCCGATTCTAGATTTTGGTTTTGTGCAGCCGTGGTACAGCAATTTGCAGCAATTGCTGCCAGATATCTGGCGTTGGCAGCAAAATGCCTATGCGCAGGGGGATTTTGAATATGCAGGTTATGCTGGGATGTTTTATCTTGGTCATTCGGTGTTAAATGGCAGCCCATTAACGCATTTAGACAAAGAAGCGGCGAAAATTGAAGAGGATTTGCGCCATACGCATCAGCAGCATTTATTGCCCTTGTCAGGTACTTTCCGCCAATTTCTTCATCAGGCTACCAACAGCTCTGCAGACCAATTACCATGGCAAGGCACTGGCCAGTATTTTAGTGAAGACACCCTTGCTGACTTAGTCGAACGGAGTGATGCGTTTAGCTTATTTAACCATGCCTTATGCCAAGCCTATTCCGCGACGATGTGTTATGCGCCTGATGTGGCGATAGATTTTATTTCACAGGCTCAAGAGCATGCCAGTGCGGTTAAAGGATCGGTGATTGCCGCGCTGTTTGAATTCTTGTCGGCGCTCAATCACTGCGTCTTGCCACAAAAGCGCCACTGGTGGGGGCGTCGAAAAATTCGTCAGACTATCGAGCGCTATAGCGTTTGGGCGGCAGATAATCCCAGTCTATTTGGCTGTAAGTGTGCGCTGTTACAGGCCGAAGCTGCGAATGCCGAACAACAATTTGAAGTGGCGCAGCACTATTATTTGCAAGCCATTGAGATGGCTCGCCACCAACAGCATCATCATGAGTATGGGATGGCGGCTTTGTATTACGCGCGCTTTTTGCTGAGGGCCTCACAATTTCATCATGCAAGGCAAATGCTACGCTTAGCAATTGAGCAATATGAGGCATGGGGTGCGCTGGGTTATGTGGCCTACTTACGGCGCGAATATGGTGAGTTTTTAAATAAGGTAAAGGGCTAAGACCTATACCCAGATACGAGACGGCGCTGGGTATAGGTTGCTAGGTCAATTTAGTAATGGATTGTAGGTTAATACTTGAGATAGGTATTAGGCGTCGCCCAATTGTGCCAGCAACTCAGTCTGATGCTCGTTGATCAGTGATTGCGTCAATTCGGTCAAGTCGCCGTCCATAATGTAATCGAGCTTATATAGCGTTAAATTAATGCGGTGATCGGTCATCCGACCTTGCGGGTAATTGTAGGTGCGAATCCGTTCGCTACGATCGCCCGAACCAATCAGCGATTTACGTTCTGCCGCTTCTTTGGCTTGAATCTCGCGCATTTGCACGTCTTTAATCCGTGCCGATAATACCGCTAAGGCGCGCGCCTTGTTTTTGTGCTGCGATCGATCGTCCTGACATTCAACGACGATACCGCTTGGAATGTGCGTCACCCGCACCGCCGAATCGGTTTTATTAATGTGCTGACCACCCGCGCCACTGGCACGGAAGGTGTCGATGCGTAGGTCAGCTGGGTTGATATTAATTTCTTCCAGCTCGTCCGCTTCTGGCATCACCGCAACGGTACACGCTGAGGTGTGAATCCGCCCTTGCGTTTCGGTTGCTGGTACGCGCTGCACGCGATGGCCGCCCGATTCGAATTTGAGGCGCGAGTAGGCGCCAAAGCCGGCGATACGCGCGATGATTTCTTTGTAACCACCCAAATCGGATTCACTGGCCGACATAATCTCAACTTGCCAGCGATTGCGTTCAGCGTAGCGGCTATACATACGGAATAAATCGGCTGCAAATAGCGCTGACTCATCGCCGCCAGTACCCGCGCGGATTTCCAAGAAAATATTGCGCTCGTCGTTCGGGTCTTTCGGTAGTAGGGCTTTTTGTAGGTCTAAATCGAGCTCTTCGATGCGCGCTTTGCCCGATTTGATTTCTTCTTCGGCCATTTCTTTCATGTCCGGGTCAGACAGCATCTCTTGCGCGGCTTCGATATCGGCGTTGATGCGGTTAAATTCGTGCCACAGATCAACGACGGGGGTTAGTTCGCTGTGTTCGCGGTTCAGTTTGCGATATTGATCCATATCGCGCGTTGCTTCTTCCGAAGCGAGCAGACCGCCGACTTCCTCAAGGCGGTCAGCTAATTGCGCCAATTTGGCGAGAATAGATGGTTTCATGGTTTTTCCATTTCATGCCCATGCCTATGGGCCGTCAAATAATAGGGGAATTGTGCTGCTAGCGGGGGTATCAGCGCGCAAGCGCCGCTAATGAATGTCTTGCAGGCGATACAGGCGACGAACAAGGCCAACCAAGGCTTCTTGCTCATCGGCGGGGGCGCTATTGAGTGCCGCGAGGGGCGCGTGCAGGAATTTATTGCTCATTTGCTGTGCAAGTTGCTCGATTACCAAGAGCGGATCTTCGCCATTGGCGAGTTTTTTCTGCGCTTTTTGCACTTCGCCACGCGCGATACGGTCGGCGTGATCACGTAAATCGCGGATCGTTGGCACCATGGCGCGGCTGGCGAGCCAGGTATTGAATTCTTTGACTTTGTCGTTCACCATCGCCTCAGCGCTGGTCACTTCGGCGCTGCGCGAAGCCATTCCTTCTTGCACGACTTGGGCTAAATCATCGACGGTGTATAAATACGCGTCGGGCAAGAGGCCAACTTCGCTCTCAACATCGCGCGGTACGGCCAAATCAACGATAAACATCGGCCGGCGGCGGCGCTGCTTGATTGCGCGCTCGATCATGCCCTTGCCAACAATCGGCAAGGGCGCTGCGGTCGAGGTGACGACGACGTCAAATTCATGAATGCGTTCGGGTAAATCGCTGAGCAAAATCGCCTCGCCACCGAGTTCATGGGCGAGGGCCTGACCGCGCTCCAAAGTGCGGTTGGCGACGACCATTTTACAGGGCGATTGCGCGGCAAAATGTGTCGCGCATAGCTCGATCATTTCGCCCGCGCCGATAAATAGTACTTTGCATTCAGCGATCGTCGGAAAAATGCGCTCGGCCAAACGCACCGAAGCGGCGGCCATTGACACCGACGCCGCGCCAATTTTAGTTTGCGTACGTACGTCTTTGGCGGTTGAAAACGCGCGTTGGAAAACGGCGTTGAGCAAAGTGCCCATCGTGCCCGCCTCGCGCGCTGCGCGTTCGGCGTCTTTGAGCTGGCCGAGAATTTGCGTCTCACCGACGACCATGGAATCAAGGCCACAGGCGACACGATAAGCGTGGCGTGCGGCTTCGCTGCCTTGATAGGTATACAGGTGAGGGGTAATACTATGAACGTCTTGCTGGCGATTGTTTGCCAGCCAATACTTGATGGTGTCTAAATCGCGCGCGTGACAATACAGCTCGGTGCGATTACAGGTGCTGACAATCGCCGCTTCAAAAACACCTTTGAGCGCCACCAATTCGGATAGCGCCTCGTTCATCTCGTCCGGATTAAAGGCAAGCCGCTCCCGCACTGCGACCGGCGCAGTTTGGTAGTTAAGCCCTAAAACGACAAGATTCATAGAATGGATTCAGTGCAGTTTCACCGCTAGGCGGTAGCAAAACTGAGCAAATTTTAAGCAAAAGAGCGCTATTTTAACCTGAAATCAAGCCTTTGGGATGAATGTCGCGGCAGTGAAGCCGCGACTACCTCTAATGGCTTAGCCGCTGGGCTGATCACTAATGGAGTTTCAGCGTTGGGCGGCCCACGCGACGCAATTTATCACCTATCCACAACAAAACCGCCAATACCCAGCCATGGACCGCAGCTTGATGTAGCCGATACAGCGAGGCGTAAATCAGCTTAGCACCGCGTCCTTCTACATAATAATTGCGTTTTGGGCCAACGACGGCGGCCAAGCTGCCGACCGCAGTGTGCTTCCCGAGTGACACCATCATCCCTTGTGGCTTAAACACAAACGGAGTGATGGCCTTGCCGTTTAAGCGCTTGATCAGCGCCTCGGCCAGCCAGCTGGCTTGCTGGTGCGCCACTTGCGCGGTGGCGGATAATTGTGGCCGGCCTTCTCCATCGGGCGCCGCGGCGCAATCGCCAATCGCAAAAATATTGGGGTCAGTTTGGGTTTGCAGGCACGTGGTGACTTCAATTTGGTTATTGCGATTGGTGCTTAAACCTAGGTTCGCTAACCAGTCTGGCGCTTTTACCCCCGCGGCCCAGACGCGAATTGCGGCGTTGATTTGTTGACCGTCGGCGAGTTGAAAGCCAGTCTCGCTCACCGCGGCCACCCGCGCGTTACACGCAACCATAATGCCACGCTGGACTAATTCTTCCGTCGCATAGTGCGATAGCGATTCGGGCGCGCCCGATAGAATGCGTGGCGCACCTTCGATAATCGTGATTTCGAGTTGGGCTGGATTGAGATTGGCACCGTAGTTATGCATTTCACGAATTGTGTGATCGATTTCGGCCGCTAACTCAACACCCGTGGCGCCTCCGCCAACAATACCAATGGTCAATTTACTTGCCCCATGGCCGCTGGTGCCAACGGCAAATGATAGATCCAAAATCCGCCGGCGCAGTTTTTCGGCATCGTTCGGCGTATTTAAAAACATGCAATGCTTTTGCGCACCGGGCGTACCAAAATCATTGGCGATCGCGCCCAGTGCCAGCACCAAGGTGTCGTAAGCGATATCACGCTCGCCAGTTAAAATGTCGCCATTGGCATCACACACGCTCGCTAGTTGAATGGTTTTTCGTTCGCGATCAAGGCCTTTCATCCAGCCAAATTCAAATTGGTAGCCGTTGCGATAAGCGTGGCCAAAGTAATTGACCTCATCTTCGCCGGTATTGAGCGCGCCGGTTGCTACTTCATGCAGGAGCGGTTTCCAGATATGCGTGGGCGAGCCGTCGACCAGAATAATATGAGCGTGTTTTTTGCAGCCTAATTCACGCCCAAGTTTGGTTGCCAATTCCAAACCACCAGCACCGCCGCCGACAATCACGATTCTGTGCAGCTTTTGACTCATTCTGCGTTACCTTTTGGGTGATGGAATCCGCTCGCTTTGTGAGCGAGAAGATCAACCGATTGAGATGCATTGATATTAGCAGCAATCAATAGCAAAAAGCCCGTTAGCATTCACTAACGGGCCAGAGGAAAAAGCTTTAAAAGCCGAATAAGCGGGCGCTTTGGTAAAAGATAAACGATACCATCCATGCCAAGCCGAGTGACCAGGCCATTGAAAAGGCGGTGTAGAGATTGGATTTGGATTCTTTTTTGATCGCCGCAATCGCAGACACGCACGGAATATAAATGAGTGAGAACAGCATAAAGCTATACGCCGAGACTGGGTCAAGCGTATGCGCCAGTTGCGTAGCTAAGGCTTGGCCTTCGTGGCCGGTAATGACCGACAGCGCCCCCAGTACGACTTCTTTGGCGACAAAACCGAAAATCAGCGCAATCGATAGCGTTGATTCAATGCCAATCGGGCTGAGTACCGGTGCGAGGAGGTTAGAAATCAATTCGGCGTAGCTGTGTTGCTGAGTTGGATAATTGGTTAGCAACCAAACCAGCACGACGCCCAAGACGATCATTGTGGTGGCTAGCCGTAAAAAATCTCGCGCTTCGCCCCAGCCACGGCGCCAAATGTGGGAGAGCAGGGGAAGCCGATACGGTGGCAATTCGAGTGCAAATGGCTCGCTTGATTTGAACTTGGATTTGAACAGCAGCGCCGTCAACATTGCAATCAAAATACTCGCCAGATACAGCGATAAAACGACCCAAGGAGCTTGGGTTGGGCTAAACAGCGCACCGCTGAGGAATAAAAAGATCTGCAAACGCGCCGAGCACAGTGAAAACGGAATCGTTAACATCGTCAGCAAGCGAGCCTTGTGGTCGCGAATCACGCGCGTACCCATAATGGCTGGCACATTGCAGCCAAAACCCATCATCAGCATCACAAAACCACGCCCGTCCAACCCGAGGCGGCTCATCAGCCCGTCCATCATAAAGGCGGCGCGGGCAAAGTAGCCTGAATCTTCGATCACCGCCATTAGGCAGAAAAACAAAAAGATAATCGGCGCAAATGTCAGCACCGTTGTCACGCCATCAAACAGGCCGCTTACGATTAAGCCTTGCCAAAACTGCGGCAGATTGGCCGTAGCCGGCACAAGTAGCCCGTCTTTAAACCAAGTTAACCCCGCTTCAAGATAATCTTGCAGTGGCGTGCCCAAGGTATAGGTGAGCTGAAACAAGGCCAGCATCATTAACACAAATAGCGGAAATCCTAGCCAGGGGTGCAAGACAAAGCGATCGAGCTTATCGGTGGCGCTTTGGTTGAGAATGGGCGGCTGATGGACGCTGCGCTGAAAGAGTTGCTTTTCCGTTTGATGTAAAGTACTTGCACTAGGTATATTGCTGAAGTCTATTTGGTGCGATTCGTTGCTAAATATACCTGTGAGTAAGGCCTTGCATTCCGCCATTCCCTGACCATATTTTGCGCTAATGAGCTGCACAGGGGCATTGAGCGCTTCGCTCAAGGCGGCTACATCGACGGTAATGCCGGCACGTTTGGCCTCATCAACCATATTGAGTGCGATCAGTAAGGGTGCGCCTAAAGCTTTTAGCTGCAGGGCTAGCGCGAGTTGACGCTCCAGCTGGCAGGCATTTAGGATTAAGAGTACCGCATCGAGTTTGGCTTCACTTAAAAAGCGCTGTGCCACTTGTTCGTCTTCTGCGCCACCAGTGAGGTCGTAAATTCCGGGTAGGTCAAAGACCTGTACCATATTTGCGCCGAGCAAAATTCGGCTGGACGCAAGCTCCACCGTTAGGCCGGGCCAATTCGCCACCCGTGCTGTGCCACCTGTGAGACGATTAAATAGGGTCGATTTTCCAGTGTTGGGCATGCCAACCAAGGCGACGCGTTTCATGGGCGCACCTCTGCCATGGCGCATTGATCGAATGCCGGGTCTTGCAGTGGCGCCACTTCAATGCCGGTAGCAGCATCGCGTCTTAGCATCAATTCAGTATTGCCCACCCGCAATTGTAATGGGCCACCTAGCCAGCCGCGTCGTAGTACGGTTACCTCGCTATCTGGTCGTAAACCCAGCGCAGCAAGGCGTTGTGCCAAATCGGCTGGGACATTTAATGCGTGCACGACGGCTTTTTGCCCTAAGGTGATTTGCGCTAAATTCATAATAAACGAGACTGGTTTTCATTAAGGTGTAGAAATGATCCTCTTCGCTTAACTGAAAATCAATCCTATTTGTGCCGGATTTGATCTGGATTAACAATGTTTAATCTGGCAGAAACGTAGCACGAAAAAAAAGCGGCCGAAGCCGCTTTTTGCCGAGCGTTATCCGTTTATTTACGGCTAATGGCTCGCCAGGCAATATCGCTACGGAATTGTGCACCATCAAAATGGATGCCTTCTAAGATTTCATACGCGCGTTTTTGCGCCATTTTGTAGTTTTCGCCAAACGCGGTCACACAGAGCACGCGGCCGCCGCTGGTGACTGGCTGGCCCTCGCTATTGAGTGCAGTGCCGGCATGGAACACATGGCCGTCTTCCAGCTCGCCTGGCAGACCAGTAATCACGTCGCCCTTGCGTGGCGTTTCTGGGTAATTGGCTGCGGCCATCACTACGCCCAATGCGACGCGGCGATCCCATTCGCATTCGATTTGATCGAGCGTGCCATTCACGCCGTGTTCGATCAGCGTGACGAAGTCAGATTTTAGGCGCAGCATAATCGGCTGAGTTTCTGGGTCGCCAAAGCGGCAGTTAAATTCCAGCGTTTTGAGTGAACCGTCTTCCGATACCATCAAGCCTGCGTACAAGAAACCGGTGTAAGTGATGCCGTCTTTAGCCATGCCTTGCACGGTAGGAATAATCACTTCACGCAATGCTCTGGCATGTATCTCTGGCGTAACTACTGGTGCTGGGCTATATGCACCCATACCCCCTGTATTTGGGCCTTCGTCGCCATCAAGCAAACGTTTGTGGTCTTGGCTAGATGCCATCGCCAAAACGTTTTTACCATCGACCATCACGATAAAGCTCGCTTCTTCGCCGGTGAGGAATTCTTCAATCACCACGCGCGCGCCAGCGTCGCCCAGTTTGTTGTCCGACAGCATCGCGTCAACCGCGTCGTGTGCTTCGGTCAAGGTCATTGCCACAACCACACCTTTACCTGCCGCCAAACCATCAGCCTTAATCACAATCGGCGCGCCTTTGGCGTCGATGTAGGCGTGCGCTTTGGCCGCATCAGCGAAGGTTTCGTAATCAGCCGTTGGAATGCCATGGCGCTTCATAAACGCTTTGGCAAAGTCTTTCGATGATTCCAGTTGTGCGCCGGCTTGCGTTGGGCCGAAGATTTTTAGGCCTGCGGCACGAAATGCATCGACTACGCCTTGTGATAGTGGCGCTTCTGGGCCCACCACGGTGAGCATGACGTTTTCGGCTTTGGCAAATTCAACCAAAGCAGCAATGTCAGTAATGTTGACGTTGGTTAGATTGCGATCTAGCGCAGTACCTGCGTTGCCTGGTGCGACAAAAACTTTAGATGCACGTTCAGATTGGGCCAGTTTCCAAGCGAGGGCGTGTTCGCGGCCGCCAGAACCAATTACTAAAATATTCATAATTACTCCGAATGAGGCGGGCAGTGTATCGCCCGTCCAATTGCTAATTAGTAGTCAAATCGGGAGAACAAAAACAGCACATTGCCGTTGTTTTTGCCGCCGGGAATGTAGGTGGCATAAAAATTGGCTTTATCGTACTTCACGCCCAGCATTGGGAGCGCAAAGGGCATGGGTAGGTAGTTGTAATCGGCATTGCGAAAGAAAAATCCGCCCGTTACCCCCGCGCCAGCGCGCAATGGGCCAGCAATATCCCAATACCACATATAAGCGTAGCCAGCGTGAATTTGCGGCTCTTCGTGCGAATCGGCAAATGCAATCGTGTAAATCATTTCTTCATTACGATTACCGATTGGGCGGTGATAGCCCAAGCCGCCGCCATAGGCGAATTCATTGTAGTTATCAATTTTATCGGCATCGTATGCTGAACGATTGTGCCAAGCATAGCCCGTTAAATACAGGCCACCGGTGCCTTCGTTCCACGTGCCTTTAATATGTGAACAAGCAGCATCAAAACCCCACACCCAGCTGTCGCAATCAACAGCTTGGGCAGGCATGGAAAGGGCCGAACAAGTGGCAGCAAGAGCCAATAGTTTTTTAAACATAGTAATTCCATTAAAGGTATATCGATACGGGGCAATGCTGAATTACGCTGTATCGATATACATCTAGTCTGTATTGATGTGGCTTTTATTGAAAAGCAATTTTACTACATCGAGTACTTTAATCAGGTGACATAAAGTAAATCGAGTTTGGCTCTAAAGAGCTGGCCCGTCGAATCGGACCATGCTGTATTCATTCTTGCGAGAGCTGCTTGGGCAAGTAGCAAAGGGAAGACGTTTACTCACACGTATACGAGCCCCGAAGCGACTCGGCCTAAACCAGCCATAGTCGTCAATTAATTAGCGAGCGAATGCGTATGGGCAAGGAATCGGGTTGCGACGTGTACATCAAGTACACGAGCGATCCGATAACGATGCCCAAACGCATCGCAGCCGATAATTTTAGTGACGGAAGTGACGAATGCCCGTCATCACCATCGCAATACCATGTTCATCCGCAGCTGCAATCACTTCTTCATCACGCAAAGAACCACCTGGTTGAATAATCGCAGAAACGCCGTTTTCAGCAATCACATCCACACCGTCGCGGAACGGGAAGAAGGCATCCGACGCGGCAACCGAACCGCGCAATTCCAAACCAGCGCCGCGCGCTTTGATGGCGGCGATTTTGGTTGAATCAACACGGCTCATTTGGCCCGCGCCGATACCCAAGGTTTGGCCTTTACCGCAGAACACGATGGCGTTTGATTTAACAAACTTCGCCACGTTCCATGCGAACAGCAGGTCTTTCAATTGCTGATCGTTCGGCTGTAATTTGGTCACGACTTTCAGGTCGGCCAAAGTCAGCGCGTGTACGTCTGGTGTTTGCACCAACAAACCGCCGCCAACACGTTTCAGATCAAAACGGTTTTCGCCGCTTTCGATGGCTACTTCCAGTACACGCACGTTTTGTTTTTTCGCTACCAGCGCCAGAGCTTCTGGCGTGTAGCCTGGGGCGATCAATACTTCCAAGAATTGCGCAGAAACCGCTTCAATTGTGTCAACGTCAACGACCTTGTTGAAAGCGATAATGCCGCCGAATGCGCTGGTGGTGTCAGTCGCAAACGCCATGCGATACGCAGTGTAAGTGTCTTTTGCTACCGCTACGCCGCATGGGTTAGCGTGTTTAACAATGACACAGGCTGGCTCTTCAAACTGCTTCACACATTCCCACGCTGCGTCTGAGTCAGCGATATTGTTGTACGAGAGCTCTTTACCTTGGTATTGCTTGTAGTTCGCCAAGCTGCCGGCAGCAGGATCGAGGTCGCGGTAGAACGCAGCAGACTGGTGCGGGTTTTCACCGTAACGCATGTCTTGCACTTTTTCGAACTGCAAGTTCAGGCGGTTTGGATACGCTGCTTTTTCACCCTCAGCCGTCAAAGCGGTTAGGTAGTTTGAAATCGCGCCATCGTATGCCGCAGTGTGGCTGAAGGCTTTTTTCGCCAAGTTTTTGCGGGTGGCTAAAGTTAAGCCGCCATCGTTGGCTTTCATTTCAGCGATCAAATCGCTGTAGTCGGCTGCATCAGTCACGATCGCGACGTGCGCGTGGTTTTTCGCTGCTGAGCGCACCATTGCTGGGCCGCCGATGTCGATGTTTTCGATCGCGTCTTCGTAGCTGCAGTTTGGTTTAGCAATCGTCGCTTCGAATGGGTACAGATTTACGCATACCAAGTCGATATTGCCGATGCCGTGCTCTTTCATTGTGTCAACGTGGCTGTCCAAATCGCGACGACCCAAAATACCGCCGTGGATTTTTGGGTGCAGCGTTTTTACGCGGCCATCCAGCATTTCTGGAAAGCCTGTGTAATCGGCTACTTCAATCACAGGTACGCCATTGTCGGCGAACAATTTGGCGGTGCCGCCAGTTGACAAGATTACAACGCCTTGCGCAGCCAGGGCTTGGGCGAATTCAAGTACACCAGTTTTGTCAGATACGCTAATTAGCGCACGAGTGATTTTGCTCATCGTCTTTCCTAAAAAGATCACACGAAAAAGAACAATTTACCGTTTAGAGTAAATCGTAAGTTTGTAATTTTTTGCGCAGGGTATTGCGGTTAATGCCCAGCATTTCTGCGGCTTGGGTCTGATTACCCCCAACCCGTTCCAATACTTCAATTAGTAACGGCTTTTCCATGCGGCCCAATACCATGTCGTATAAGGCACTCGGTGGCTCACCGTCCAGATCGCTGAAATACTGGTTAAGCGATTCTTTGATCGCTACCGCGATGACATCGGTTGATGCAGTCATAAAACTCCCGATTGTTATTATTAGAGCTGCAAGATGACTGTGAATGCCCTGAGTTTCCTGATTTGCAGGACTCTCGGCCTTCACGCTACACCTTGCTGGCTCCTCATTACTGATGCGCTAGGCATCTATTGCTGCTATGGCGCTCAGCGCCTTTTTCGATCTGCTACATGGCTTCGCTGTACTGTAGGCGATCGCCAAATTGCAGCAAATCGTTAAAAAACTGGGTGGTAAACGCCGCTTGCGCAGCGGTACTTTCTTCGGCGTACATCGCTTGGCGAAACTCATTACTGCCATGCAGACCTTTGGTGTACCAGGCGATATGCTTGCGCGCGATGCGGCAGCCCGAATACTCGCCGTAAAACGTATACAAATCGCTCAGGTGCCCGAGCAGTACATCGCGAATCTCAATCACCTCAGGCGCAGGGAGTTCTTCTCCGGTGGCGAGGTAGTGCGCAATTTCGCGGAAAATCCACGGGCGGCCTTGTGCGGCGCGGCCGATCATAATCGCGTCGGCGCCGGTCTGCTGCAGTACGTGTGCGGCTTTTTTCGGGCTATCAATGTCGCCATTGGCGATCACTGGAATTGAAATCGTTTGTTTTACGGCGCGAATCAGCTCGTAGCGCGCGTTGCCGTTGTACATGTCTTCGCGTGTGCGGCCATGAATTGCGAGCGCGGCGATGCCGGCTTGCTCGGCGCGCTGGGCCACACGGATGATGTTTTCTGCGCCATTGGCAAAGCCAAGCCGGGTTTTGAGCGTAACGGGTACGTCCACTGCATCGACCACGGCATCCAAAATTTCACCCACCAGCTTTTCGTCTTGCAATAGCGCCGAGCCAGCGAGCTTATTGCAGACCTTTTTAACCGGGCAGCCCATATTGATGTCGATAATTTGCGCGCCATTGGCGACTTGATAGCGGGCTGCGTCAGCTAACGCAGAAGGATCAGAGCCGGCAATTTGCGCTGAAATCGGCGCGAGTTCACCGTCGAAATTGGCGCGATTGATTGATTTTTTAGCAGCGCGCAGCGACTGATCGCTGGTGATCATTTCAGATACGGCGTGGCCTGCGCCAAACTTTTTGCAAAGCTGGCGAAAAGGCTTATCCGTCACCCCCGCCATCGGCGCGACGATCAGATTATTTTTTAGCTGATACGGGCCAATACGCATGGCGGCTTAAAGTGGGGGAGATCGAGAGAGGCGCGGATTGTACCGCTTGATTAAAAAATAGGCAAACGCAAAAAAGCGCTAGATTTTTGTAGTGGCTGGGTATGGCGTGGTAGGCGAAATTAGGGCTGAATTGCTGGGCTATACCATGCGAATTAATTTTTGTAACAAGGGCGGCTTACCGTTGCAAATTTGGCGTAGCGAAAAGAGCGCGAGTATGATGCGCCCATTGGATGGGAGCCTTGCATGAATATCACCGCCGTAAAAGATTATCTACTGACTTTGCAACAAAATATTGTCGCTACTTTGGAAACCTTGGATGGGCAATGTTTTCGCAGCGATAGCTGGCAGCGCCCTGAAGGCGGAGGCGGGATTAGCCGTTTGATCGAAGGTGGCAATCTATTCGAACGTGGCGGGGTGAATTTCTCGCACGTGATGGGCGCGCAACTGCCGCCATCGGCCAGCGCACATCGCCCCGAGCTGGCAGGTCGCGCGTGGGAAGCGATGGGCGTGTCGCTGGTGCTGCATCCGCGTAATCCCTACATTCCAACCGTACATATGAACGTCCGCTTTTTTATCGCCAAGCCGCATGACGGTAGTGATGAAGCACCAGTATTTTGGTTCGGCGGCGGTATGGATCTGACTCCCTATTATGGGCATCATGAAGATGCCAAACATTTCCACCAAAGCTGCAAAGACGCGCTTGATCCATTTGGTGAAGCGTTGTATCCCAAATTCAAAGACTGGTGCGATAAATACTTTTTCCTGAAACACCGCAATGAAGCGCGCGGCGTCGGTGGAATTTTCTTTGATGATTTTTCTGAATTGGGTTTTGATGGCTCACTTGCGATGTTGCAATCGGTGGGCGATGCCTTCCTTAAAGCCTATGTGCCGATTGTTGAGCGCCGTAAAGATTGTGAGTACGGCGCGCGTGAGCGAGATTGGCAAGCGTATCGTCGTGGCCGCTATGTGGAATTTAATCTGGTCTGGGATCGCGGCACGCTGTTTGGCTTGCAATCGGGCGGGCGTACCGAATCGATCTTGATGTCGATGCCGCCAGTGGCCAATTGGCGTTACGACTACCATCCAGAGGCGGGGAGCCCAGAAGCGGCGCTCTATACTGATTTTCTGCCGCATCGCGATTGGCTGGCTTGATTTCCAGCGCTAGCGGCTGGCTTTGGCCGTCGCTAGCGTGAAGATTTTTGCGCAATGCAGCATGAGCGATGTTCGCACTGTAGGTGTAATTACAACGTTCCAATCCGCTGCTTGCCGCTGAACGCCAGTAAATCCGTCAGCTTCAGTCTGACTTGGATTAAATTTTCGTGAATTTCCCCAATTGACTTCCCAAGTTTCTGGCAAACTGCTTTTCTACTAACGATATTGTGCAGCTTGCACAGCCCATCGTAGGCACGATTGCAGAGAGGAAACGAGCGGATGTTAGAACAGCGACCAGACGCGCAGGGCATGTACGACCCGGCGAATGAACACGACGCCTGTGGCGTGGGTTTTGTGGCCCACATCAAAGGTCAAAAAAGCCATAGCATTATTGAGCAAGGTTTGCTCATTCTAAAAAATATTGACCATCGTGGCGCGGTCGGTGCTGACCCATTGGCGGGTGATGGTGCGGGTATCTTGATCCAAATTCCTGATACTCTGCTGCGCAGAGAAATGCAGGGGCAGGGTATTGTTCTGCCTCCGGTAGGCGACTATGGCGTGGCGATGTGTTTCTTGCCGCAAGAGCCTGCTGCGCGTGCAGCTTGTGAAGAAGAAATTGAGCGTGCGGTGCGCGCCGAGAAGCAAATCGTCTTGGGCTGGCGCGATGTGCCAGTGAATCACGAGATGCCGATGTCGCCGCTAGTGAAGGCGAGCGAACCAGTGATTCGCCAACTGTTTATCGGTCGTGGCAACGATGTGCTGGTGACCGATGCGCTAGAACGCAAGCTGTATATCATTCGCAAACGCGCTTCACACGCGATTCGCGCGCTCAAACTCAAACACGGCGGCGAGTATTACATTCCATCTTGCTCGGCACGCACGCTGAACTACAAAGGCTTGCTGCTCGCTGATCAAGTCGGCGAGTACTACCTCGATCTGCAAGACCCTGCCTGTATCTCGGCGCTGGCCTTGGTGCATCAGCGCTTCTCGACCAATACCTTCCCAACTTGGGATTTGGCGCACCCATTCCGCTATATCGCGCACAACGGCGAGATCAACACGCTGCGCGGTAATGTGAACTGGATTCGCGCGCGTGAAAAAGCGATTAGCTCGCCAGTGTTGGGTAAAGACATCGATAAAATCTGGCCGCTAATTTATCCAAACCAGTCTGACTCGGCCTCGTTTGATAATGCGCTCGAATTGTTGGTGATGGGCGGCTATTCACTCGCGCAAGCGATGATGATGATGATCCCCGAAGCGTGGGAAAAGAACGGCGAAATGGACGAAAAACGTCGCGCCTTCTACGAATACCACGCTGCGATGATGGAGCCATGGGATGGCCCCGCCGCAGTGGCGTTTACCGATGGTCGTCAAATCGGCGCGACGCTCGATCGTAACGGTCTGCGCCCAGCGCGCTACTTGGTGACCAACGACGATTTGGTCGTGATGGCGTCTGAATCGGGCGTATTGCCAATTGCGGACGAGCGCATCAATAAAAAATGGCGTTTGCAGCCAGGCAAAATGTTCCTAATCGACTTGGAGCAAGGCCGCATTATTGATGACAAAGAGCTGAAAGACAGCCTGTCCAATGCTAAACCGTATCGCGAATGGATCGAAAAAATCCGCGTCAAATTGGACGACATCGAATCCGAAGACGCTGTAGCGCAATTGCCAAGCGGTAATTTACTCGATTTGCAGCAAGCGTTTGGCTACACGCAAGAAGACATTAAATTCATCCTCGAGCCTATGGCCAAGAGTGGTGAAGAGCCAACTGGCTCGATGGGCAATGACGCCGCGTTGACCGTACTGTCGCGCAAAGACAAGCCGCTATACAACTACTTCAAGCAGTTGTTTGCGCAGGTGACCAACCCACCTATCGACCCGATCCGTGAAGATATGGTGATGTCGCTGGTGTCTTTCATCGGCCCGAAACCCAATCTGCTCGGCACGACCGACATCAACCCGCCGATTCGCTTGGAAGTGGCGCAGCCGATTTTGAGCAGCAAGCAATTCGAAAAAATCCGCCATATCGGCCAATACACCAGCGGCAAGTTCTACTCGCACGAGCTGGATATTTGCTACCCAGCGGCTTGGGGCAAGAATGGCGTTGAAGCGCGTTTGGCGTCCTTGGTGGCCGAAGCGGAAGACGCGGTGAAATCAGGTGCAAACATCCTGATCGTGTCGGATCGCAAAATGGATGCTGAGCATGTAGCGATTCCTGCGCTGCTGGCAACCTCAGCCGTGCACCAGCATTTGGTGAAACGCGGCCTGCGTACTAGCACTGGTTTGGTGGTCGAAACCGGTTCGGCGCGTGAGACGCACCACTTTGCCTTGCTCGGTGGTTATGGCGCCGAAGCAGTGTATCCATACCTAACTCTCGCGACACTCGCAGATTTGGCCGAGGGTGACGCAGAGCTGGCGAGCAAATACCAGAAAAACTTCATCAAAGGCGTTGGCAAAGGTTTACTGAAAGTAATGTCGAAGATGGGTATTTCGACCTATATGTCGTACACCGGCGCGCAGATTTTTGAGGCGATTGGCCTGCAAAAATCATTTGTGAAGAAATACTTCACTGGCACGGCTAGCAATGTTGAAGGTATTGGCTTGTTTGAAGTCGCTGAAGAAGCGGTGCGCTTGCATACCGCCGCATTTGGCGCAGACCCAGTGCTGGCGAATATGCTCGACGCCGGCGGCGAATATGCCTTCCGTATTCGTGGCGAAGACCATTTGTGGACGCCAGATTCAATCGCCAAATTGCAGCACGCAACGCGCAGCAATTCGTACTCAACGTACAAAGAATACGCGGCGCTGATTAACGATCAAAGCAAACGCCACTTAACGCTGCGAGGCCTGTTCGAGATTAAATCAGCTGGTGCGCCAGTACCTTTGGAAGAAGTGGAATCTGCCGCCGAAATCGTCAAACGCTTTGCGACTGGCGCGATGTCGCTCGGTTCGATCTCGACCGAAGCGCACTCAACGCTAGCAATTGCGATGAACCGTATTGGCGGTAAATCCAATACCGGTGAAGGCGGTGAAGATGCAACGCGCTTTAAGCCGCTGCAGGCAGGCCAAACGCTATCCGAAGTGATCGGTAAAAACCGCATTGAACGCGACTATACGTTTAAAGAAGGCGATAGCCTGCGCTCGGCGATCAAGCAGGTGGCGTCGGGCCGTTTTGGCGTTACGACTGAATACCTTGTGAATGCCGATCAAATCCAGATCAAGATGGCGCAAGGCGCGAAACCGGGCGAGGGTGGTCAGCTGCCTGGCCATAAGGTTTCGGAATACATCGGTAAATTGCGTCACTCAGTGCCAGGTGTCGGCCTGATTTCGCCGCCGCCGCACCATGATATTTACTCGATCGAAGATTTGGCACAGCTGATTCACGATCTGAAAAATGTCAATCCAGTTGCCTCAATTTCCGTCAAGCTAGTTGCCGAAGTCGGTGTTGGCACGGTAGCGGCCGGTGTATCGAAGGCCAAAGCCGATCACTTAGTAATTGCGGGCCATGATGGTGGTACCGGCGCTTCACCACAATCGTCGATTAAACACGCCGGCGGACCGTGGGAGTTGGGCTTGGCTGAAACGCAGCAAACGCTGGTGCTGAATAAACTGCGTGGCCGGATTCGTGTGCAGGTCGATGGCCAAATGAAAACCGGTCGCGACGTGGTGATCGGCGCACTGCTCGGCGCTGACGAGTTCGGTTTTGCGACAGCGCCGCTGGTCGTTGAGGGTTGCATTATGATGCGCAAGT
The DNA here is from genome assembly GCA_041874755.1 of Chitinibacter sp. SCUT-21. NCBI lineage: Bacteria > Pseudomonadati > Pseudomonadota > Betaproteobacteria > Neisseriales > Chitinibacteraceae > Chitinibacter > Chitinibacter sp. SCUT-21. Next base: position 1,575,541 of record CP102611.1, on the reverse strand, counting down.
GTCACCTCAATACCTGCCCGGTCGGTGTCGCAACGCAAGACCCCGTATTGCGTCAGCGCTTCTCAGGTCAGCCTGAGCATGTGGTGAATTACTTCTTCTTCGTTGCCGAAGAGGCGCGCCAAATTATGGCGCAAATGGGTATTCGCAAGTTTGACGATTTGATCGGCCGTTCTGATTTGCTCGATAAGCAAGCTGGTGTTGAGCATTGGAAAGCCAAGGGGCTCGATTTCAGCAAGATCTTCTATCAACCGAAGATGCCAGCCGAGGTCGCTCGTCTGCATGCGGAAACGCAAGATCACGGTTTAGTCAAAGCACTTGACCAAGAATTGATTGCGAAAGCGAAACCTGCGCTTGAGCGTGGTGAAGTGACGCAAATCAGCTTAGCCGTCAAAAACATCAACCGTACCGTTGGTGCGATGCTCTCCGGTGAAGTGGCTCGCCGTTACGGCCATACCGGTTTACCGGAAGATACGCTACGTATTGCCCTGCAAGGCACGGCTGGTCAGAGTTTCGGGGCATTCCTTGCCCGGGGTATCACGATCACGCTGACTGGCGAAGGCAACGATTACGTGGGTAAAGGCCTGTCGGGTGGTCGTATTGTGATTCGCCCAGACGCCAGCTTTGTTGGTAAAACGTGGGAAAACATCATCGTCGGCAATACTGTGCTGTTCGGTGCGATTGCGGGTGAGGCGTTCTTTGCTGGTGTCGGCGGCGAGCGTTTCGCGGTGCGCAATTCTGGCGCCACGGCCGTCGTTGAAGGCCTAGGCGATCACGGTTGTGAATACATGACCGGCGGCACGGTGGTGGTGTTGGGCAATACTGGCCGCAACTTTGCGGCGGGGATGTCGGGTGGTATCGCCTACGTTTACGATCCGGAAGGTGTGTTTGCAGGTCGTTGCAATATGGCGCAAGTGGCACTCGAAAGTGTGTTGCTAGCTGAGGCCCAAGAGCAACCTTTCCACAATGGCATAGCCGACGAAGTTCAGCTCAAAGCCTTGATCGAAAAACACGCCGCCTTAACAGGTAGCGTGCGTGCCGCTGAGATTTTGGCGAATTGGGCTGAGAGCCGCACCGCATTCGTTAAAGTATTCCCGAACGAATATCGCCGCGCACTGAAAGAAATGGCTGCAGCCAAAGTACAAACTGCCCAGAAGGAGATCGCATAATGGGTAAGCCAACAGGTTTTCTGGAAATCGAACGCGTAAAAGACAGCTACGAGCCCGTTGCGCAGCGCCTAAAGCACTACCGCGAATTTGTTCCGGCCCTCGATGACGCATCGGCCAAGTTGCAAGGCGCGCGTTGTATGGATTGCGGGATCCCGTTCTGTAATAACGGCTGTCCAGTCAATAATGTGATCCCCGATTTTAACGATCTGGTGTATCAACAAGACTGGCAAAATGCGCTGAATGTGCTGCTATCGACGAATAACTTCCCCGAATTTACCGGTCGTGTGTGTCCAGCTCCGTGTGAAGCGGCCTGTACCTTGGGTATTAATGCTGATCCGGTCGGTATTAAGTCGATCGAGCGCGCAATTATCGACAAAGGCTGGGAAAACGGCTGGATTACGCCGCAGCCAGCCAAAGTAAAAACGGGCAAGAAGGTTGCCATTGTTGGCTCTGGCCCGGCTGGCTTGGCCGCAGCGCAGCAGCTTGCACGCGTGGGGCATTCGGTGACCGTCTTCGAGAAAAACGACGCGGTCGGTGGCTTGCTACGCTATGGTATTCCGGATTTCAAACTGGAAGCCGAAGTGATTGATCGCCGTATCGAGCAAATGCAGTTCGAAGGTATTGCCTTCAAGACTAATACGGTAGTTGGCTCTAACGATATACCTAAGGGTATTGTTAATGATGCTAAAACGGTCGTTACTCCTGCTGAGTTGGAAGCTGAATTTGATGCGGTGATTTTGGCCGGTGGTGCCGAAGTGCCGCGTGATTTGCCGGTGCCGGGTCGTGAACTCAAAGGCGTGCATTTCGCGCTGGAATTGCTGATCGCGCAAAACAAGCAAAACGTCGGTGGCGCGGCGAACCCGATCAATGCGAAGGACAAGCATGTTGTCGTAATCGGTGGTGGTGATACCGGGAGCGATTGCGTGGGTACGAGCAACCGCCACGGCGCAGCCAGCGTAACTCAGCTTGAACTGATGCCTATGCCGCCCGAGCAAGAAAACAAATCCATCGTGTGGCCATACTGGCCGGTGAAACTGCGTACCTCAAGCAGCCATGAAGAAGGCGTTGAACGCGATTTTGCCGTGCAAACGCAAGAGTTCGTTGGCGAGAATGGCGTACTGAAAGCGGTGAAATTGGTTCGTTTGGAATGGAAAGACGGCAAGCCGACGCCAATCGCTGGTAGCGAGTTTGAACTGAAAGCTGATTTGGTGTTCCTAGCGATGGGTTTCACTAATCCAGTGACGAGTTTGCTCGATAGCTTCGGTGTGGAAAAAGACGCACGTGGCAATGCCAAGGCGACAACGGACGGTGCGGGTTGCTATCAAACCAGCGTCGCGAAAGTATTCGCTGCGGGTGACGTGCGTCGTGGTCAATCGCTGGTGGTGTGGGCGATTCGTGAAGGCCGTCAGGCTGCGCGTGAGGTTGATGCCTATTTAATGGGGAGCAGTAATTTGCCCCGCTAATTGGTGCGGCGCAGAAAAAAGCGGGCAGAATGCCCGCTTTTTTATTACCAGATGGCTTATGACATGGCGTTTTTCAAGGCGAGCAATAGCTGGTAGCAACTTGCGCCGCTCATGGTGTAGGGGTCAAGTGCGTTGCCACTTGAGTAGCTTGCGATGATGGGAGCGAGTCTGCTTGAGTCGGGTACATATCCCATTGACCATGCCGAAAAATCGCGATGTTCAATTTCTTGATATTGCAACTGAATTATATTGCAGTGCCGTTCATCGTTAAGGATGTTTTTGTAGGTTTTGTTGACCGATGAGCGAGAACCTTCAATGCACTGTAAAAAGAATTTTGGGTTGAAAAACAAAGCGCCAGTGATATTAAATTGTGCATTGTTTTTTCTGGCGCTATGCAAAATATGCTCAATATCTTCGGGCTTAAAGTGTTCAGAGATTTGGCTGACATAAATTAAACGCATTAAATACATTTTGATCGTCCCCTAACGCTAGATGGTATGGTTGCCGTAGGTGAATTACAGCATAGTTGAATTCACACTAAGTTCAGCCGAATTCTTTCAGGTGTATCGTGGATGATCGAGCTGCTGGATTTTTGAGGCTATTTTTGTCGGGTTGAATCAAGTAACATGCTTAATCAACGCTATTGAGTAAAGATAATGACAGAGCAAACAGAGCAAGAAATCCCTGCAAATTGGCATGTGATTCTGCGCCCGAATCACGATCGCAAAGTGGCGGCCAAAAGTAAGCTGTACCGCTTGCGTAATAATCAGCCCGAGCGTTTGGCGCAGTTGGAAGAAATCGTTGGCGATTCAAAATTCAAATACAACCGCTTCAAGCGCGTGATCGATTCGCCTGAGAAATTTTTGGTCGATCGCCTACGCCAAGCCTGTGTGGATGTGATCGGGCACGATCGAGATTTGGTGCATTACCTGATCGCGATTGCGATTGAGCGCAGCGAAGCGACTAAGCGTCGCTAAAACTAGACCCCCGCAAGGGGGCTTTGTTTTTTTGATGTGTTTGTTTTAACTCTAATTGCCTAGCGTTGATCGGTCGTAGATGCTTGGCTTAACCTGGGCTGTCGCTATTTATTACTTTGTGTGTAAAAGTAAATCTCAAAGCCGTTCAGGGTTTTTCCCGATTGTCCAGTTTGACTTCTCTTGGGTTGCGTTTAGCACTCTTAAAAGCTAGAATCAAGCCCTTTCGCTTGACTAGGGTCAATCCCTAGTGGGTTTGTTTTTTGGCTTTTAAGGGTTCCGTTGTGATGGATAGACAAAGCTGGTTAGAAGGCACGTTGTACCGCCCGCAGTTCGAGCAAGATAGCTGCGGCTTCGGTTTGATCGCGCAGATGGATGATAAACCGTCGCATTGGCTGGTATCGACTGCGATTAATTCTCTGGCCTGTTTGACACACCGCGGTGCGGTTGCTGCTGATGGCAAGTCAGGTGATGGCTGTGGTCTTTTGTTCCGCAAGCCGACAGGTTTTTTGCAAGCCGTAGCTCAAGACAATGGCTATACCCTGGCTGAGCAATTTACTGCAGGCCTTGTATTTGCTGCTCTGGATAAAGATACCTGTGCACAATCAATTTCGAACTTGGTGTCTGCGGTTGAAAGTCAAGGCCTGACTGTAGCAGGTGTACGTGACGTTCCTGTGAACCTAGATGCGCTCGGCGAAGCCGCGATGGCCTCATTGCCATCGATCAAGCAAATTTTCGTGAATGCCCCAGCGGGTCTGGATGAGCTGGAATTTGCGCGCAAACTCTATCAAGCGCGTCGCTTGGCCGAAAAAGCCAACGCGGGCGACAAAGATTTCTACATCCCGACGCTGAACCCGTACGTGATGTCATACAAAGGCTTGGTGACGCCTGAAAACCTGCCTGTGTTCTACCTCGACTTGAAAGACGAGCGTTTCGCTTCAAGCTTGGCGGTATACCACCAACGTTTCTCGACCAATACTTGGCCACAATGGAAATTGGCTCAGCCATTCCGTTTCCTCGCACACAACGGCGAGATCAACACGCTGACGGGTAACCGCGCGTGGGCTAAAGCGCGTGAAGCGATCATGGATAGCGATAAGCTGGACATGGACGCGATCCGCCCTATCGTACAAACTAATGGTTCAGACTCGATGAGTTTGGACAATATGCTCGAAAGCCTCGTGCTCGGCGGTGTGGATGTATTCCGCGCCTTCCGTTTGCTGGTGCCTCCAGCTTGGCAAAACGTAGACTCGAATGATCGTGATCTGCGCGCGTTCTACGAATACAACTCGCTGCATATGGAGCCATGGGATGGTCCAGCTGGTATCGTTTGGGCCGCTGGCGACTACGCTGGTTGTGCGCTTGACCGTAACGGCTTGCGCCCAGCGCGCTATGTAATCACCAAAGATCGCCACATCACGATTGCATCGGAAATTGGCGTTTGGGGTTACAAACCTGAAGACGTAGTGAAAAAAGGCCGCGTAAAACCGGGCCAAATCGTTGCTGTTAACCTGAAAACAGGCGAGTTTATCGATACCGAAACCATCGACAATAAACTCAAATCTGCTCAGCCATACCGCACATGGCTCAAAGAGCACGCCAACCATTTGGAAATGGCTGAAGACAACAAACCATTGGAAGAAATGGATAAGGCAACTTTGTTGACCTACCAAAAACAATTCCAATTGACGTTTGAAGAGCGCGACCAAATTCTGCGCGTCTTGGCGGCAGATGGCCAAGAAGCGATTGGCTCGATGGGTGACGACACGCCAATGGCGGTATTGTCAGAAAAAGTACGTTCTCCATTCGATTACCTGCGTCAGCAATTCGCGCAAGTAACCAACCCACCGATCGACCCGATCCGTGAAGCGATTGTGATGTCGCTGAACACTTGCTTTGGCCCAGAGCGCAATCTGTTTGAAGACGGCCCAAGCCATGCAAAACGCTTGGAAGTGACGTCGCCAGTCTTGTCGACTGATAAATTCGACGCCATCGTTGGCCAGAACGACCCAGACTTCAAAGCTGCGCGTTTTGAAATCTGTTTTGATGCAGCCAGCTTGACGCTGAAAGCGGCGATTGAAAAATTGACTGCTGATGTGCTCGCTAGCGTGAAAAACGACGGCACCGTGATTGTAGTGTTGTCAGACAAAAACATCGCTAAAGGCCGCTTGCCGATTCCTGCGCTGTTTGCAGTGGGCGCGGTTCACCACGGCTTGATCAACGCCGGTTTGCGTTGCAAAACCAATATCATTGTTGAAACCGCGACGACACGCGATCCGCACCACTTCGCTTGTTTGATCGGTTACGGTGCGACAGCTGTTGTTCCATATTTGGCTTACCAGACGATCAAAGAATTGATCGAAATGGGCCAGATCGAATACTCGCTGGAAAAAGCGGCGAATAACTTCCGCAAAGGTATCAACAAAGGTCTGATGAAGATCTTGTCGAAGATGGGTATTTCGACCATCGCTTCATACCGCGGCTCGCAATTGTTTGAAGGCGTAGGCATCGGTGAAGAAGTAATCGATCTGTGCTTAACTGGCACGGTATCGCGTATTTCTGGTGCGAACTTCGGCGATTTCCAAGACGACCAAGCTAAATTGAACAAGCTGGCCTTCAACCCAATGCGTCCATTGGCGCAAGGTGGTTTGCTCAAGTATGTGTTCGGCGAGGAATACCACGCGTACAACCCAGACGTGGTGATGGCGCTGCAAAAGGCAGTCCAAAACGGCGACTACAAAGCGTACAAACAATACGCTGATCTGGTGAACAAACGCCCAGTGGCGATGTTGCGCGACCTGATGGCGCTGCAAATCGACCCTGCCAAATCAATTTCGCTTGATGAAGTTGAGCCGCTTGAAAGCATCGTGAAGCGCTTTGACTCGGCGGGTATGTCTTTGGGTGCCTTGAGCCCTGAAGCGCACGAAGCCTTGGCTGAAGGTATGCACCGTTTGGGCGCGCGCTCTAACTCGGGTGAAGGTGGTGAGGACGAAGCTCGCTACGGCACACCGAAAATGTCAAAAATCAAGCAGGTTGCGTCAGGTCGTTTCGGTGTTACACCGCACTACCTCGTCAATGCTGAAGTACTGCAGATTAAAGTGGCGCAAGGTGCAAAACCGGGTGAAGGTGGCCAGTTGCCAGGCGACAAAGTATCGCCATTGATCGCGAAACTGCGTCACAGCAAACCAGGCATCAGCCTGATTTCTCCGCCGCCGCACCACGATATTTACTCGATCGAAGACTTGGCTCAGCTGATTTTCGACTTGAAACAAGTAAATCCTGAAGCGCTGGTATCGGTGAAACTGGTTGCCGAGCCTGGCGTGGGTACGATTGCGGCTGGTGTAGCGAAAGCCTACGCTGACTTGATCACGATTTCGGGTTATGACGGCGGTACTGCTGCGTCGCCTCTGGCCTCTGTGAAATACGCAGGTTCGCCGTTCGAGTTGGGCTTGACCGAAGCGCAGCAAGTATTGCGTGCTAATGGTCTGCGTGGCCGCGTACGCGTTCAGGCTGATGGTGGCCTGAAAACCGGTATGGACGTGGTGAAAGCGGCGATCATGGGTGCTGAGAGCTTCGGCTTCGGTACTGGCCCGATGGTGGCGCTGGGTTGTAAATTCTTGCGGATTTGCCACTTGAACAACTGCGCGACCGGCGTTGCAACGCAAGAAATCAAACTGCGTAGCAAGTACTTCATCGGTTTGCCAGAAATGGTCGTGAATTACTTTACCTTTATCGCGCAAGAAACTCGCGAATTGATGGCTGCCTTGGGTATCCGCAAATTCGAAGACTTGGTTGGCCGCACTGAATTGCTCGGCTTGATCGAAGGCGCGACTGAGAAACAGAAAAAATTGGCGATGAGCGCCTTGCTGAGCCAAGGTACAACGCCAGATTCAGTGCCACGCTTCTGCGTTGAAGCGAGCAACCCGTCGTTCGATAAAGGCGAGTTGGCTGAAGAAATGGTGCGTGATGCATTGGCAGGTATCAAAGCCGGTACTAAGCAGAGCTTTGAATACGATGTACGCAATATTCACCGCTCGATCGGTGCGCGTTTGTCAGGCGAGATCGCTAAAGCGCACGGCGCGGCGGGTTTGGCTGATGGTTCATTGCACATCAAACTGAATGGCTCTGCTGGTCAATCGCTGGGTGTGTGGAATGCCAAAGGTCTGACGATCGAATTGGCGGGTGATGCTAACGACTACGTTGGTAAAGGTATGAACGGCGGTAAAGTCGTGATCTACCCACCAAAAGGCAGCGAGTTTGCGTCGCACGAAGCAACCATCGTTGGTAACACGTGTCTGTACGGCGCGACCGGCGGTGAGTTGTACGCCGCAGGTATGGCCGGCGAGCGTTTCGCGGTGCGTAACTCAGGCGCGACAGCGATTGTTGAAGGCGTGGGCGACCATGGTTGTGAATACATGACTGGCGGCTGCGTAGTGGTACTGGGTGAAACCGGCTACAACTTCGGCGCGGGTATGACTGGCGGTTTTGCGCTGGTTTACGATCCAACGCAGAAATTCGCTTACCGCTACAACAACGAATTGATCGACACGAATCTGATCAATGGCGAAGCTTATGGCGCGATTCGTGCGTTCTTGAAAGACAAGATCAAAGCGCACGCTGATCTGACAGGTTCTAGCAAAGCGGCTGAGCTGCTGGCGAACTTCGACGAAGCCGTGGATTACTTCTGGTTGGTGAAACCAAAAGTCGCCAAGCTCGATGCCTTGTTGAAAGACTAAGAGTATGAGGTAGCGCCGGCAGAGCTGGCGCTACAGAATAAGTTTTGATTTAGAAGTGCAGGGTATGTGCCCGTAAGTCACTATCTGATTCGCATTGAGGTTTATACCCATGTCAGACGTGTTTCAGTTTCTGAATGTAGCGCGCAACCCTGGCGACAAAGTTGCGGTTGAAAAGCGTAAATTCATTTTTAAAGAAATCTACAGCCCATTGGATAAAGTAACGTCTGGCGAGCAAGCTGGCCGTTGCCTGTCCTGTGGTAATCCATATTGCTCATGGGAATGTCCGGTGCACAACCACATTCCACACTGGTTGCAATTGGTTGACGAAGGCAAATTGTTTGAAGCGGCTGAATTAAGCCACAAAACCAACTCTTTGCCAGAAATTACCGGCCGCGTTTGCCCGCAAGATCGCTTGTGCGAAGGCGCGTGTACGCTGAACCAAGGCGGTTTTGGCGCGGTTTCAATTGGCTCGGTTGAAAAATACATCACCGACGAAGCGTTCAAAGCGGGCTGGCGCCCAGATATGTCGAGCGTGATCAAAACCGACAAGAAAGTGGCCGTGATCGGCGCTGGTCCTGCGGGTTTGGCATGTGCTGACATCTTGGTGCGCAATGGCGTACAACCTGTAGTGTTTGATCGCTACGAAGAAATTGGCGGCTTGCTGACCTTTGGTATTCCTGAGTTCAAACTCGAAAAAGACGTGATCGCGACTCGCCGCCAGATTATGGAAGGCATGGGCGTTGAATTCCGTCTGAATACCGAAATCGGTAAAGACGTATCAATCGACGAATTGCTCGCGAACTACGATGCTGTGTTTATGGGCATGGGCGCGTACAAGTACATGAAGGGCGATATTGAAGGTGAGAGCCTGCCAGGCGTGCTCGAAGCCTTGCCGTTCCTGATCAATAACGTGCGCAATACGCTCGGTACTTTGGGCGATACACCATTCCAAAGCATGAAGGGCAAACGCGTGGTTGTGCTTGGCGGTGGCGATACGGCGATGGATTGTAACCGCACCTCGATTCGCCAAGGCGCTGAAAGCGTGATTTGTGCTTACCGTCGTGACGAAGAAAACATGCCAGGCTCAAAACGCGAAGTTGCGAACGCCAAAGAAGAAGGCGTTGAATTCGCGTGGAACAGCCAGCCAGTGAAAATCGAGCAAAATGCCGATGGCAGCTTGGCGCTGACCTTGGTATCAACGCAATTGGGCGCACCGGACGAAAAAGGCCGTCGTCGTCCAGAATTGGTGCCAGGTTCTGAACGTGTCATCAACTGCGATCACGTGATCGTGGCGTTTGGTTTCTCGGTTGAACCAGAAGCTTGGTTTGACGCGCAAGGCGTGAAAACCGACGACTGGGGTCGTACAATTGCGGCTGAGAAGCAAGAATTCAAACACCAAACGACAAACCCGAAAATTTTCGCCGGTGGTGACCAAGTTCGTGGCGCAGATCTCGTTGTACGTGCGATTTATGAAGGTCGCAACGCGGCAGAGGGTATACTTGCCTACTTGGGCGAGTGGTAATCGAAGCCAAATTGAAAAAGCTCCGCGTGCGGGGCTTTTTTTATATGTGAGTAAGAAAGGTGTAGTGGTGATAGCAGAGCAAAGTATACGTAGCGGCAGGCTTTGGTCGCGAAAAGGGCGCTATAGCCTCGCGATGAAAGAGTGGCTAAGTGGTTTAGAGCGCAGTGAAACCGTTGCGGATGAGATTGCCTATTGGATCGCGATCGGTGCGCAATTTCGACAGGCCAACCATGCCCAGCGAGCCCTGTCTTTGCATCAGCACGCCTATGCTTTGGTCGGGGATGACGGCTATTTACGTAGCTTGCTTGAAATGAATTTATGCCTTGATTTGCTGGCATTAGAGCAAGCAGCGCTAGCGAGCAGTGCACTGAGCAGGGCGCTTCAATTTGATAAGCTTCAGCAATGCCCGATTTTGCAAGAGTTGCTGAGCCAGATTTATATTGCACTCAGCCAGTTTGATGCGGCTGCTGCCGCGCTTGAATTGGCGATTGCAACGTATGGCGATGACGTTTTAGCTATTGCTGAGTGCAGTCTGGCGCTGTTAATGGTGTATAGCAAAATTAATGGTCTGCACCCAGAGCGTTTGAGTCGTGCGTGTGAGGTGGCCAATCGGCATTTGCCTTTGCTCGATGATCAGGCACGACAAATGACCATTGAGCTGGCGCGTGCGTGCCAAAGTTTAGGGCGCGTGGCGGATGCTGCGGCGTACTTTAAACAGGCATTGAGCATGCCAAATGCCACGGCGAGTAAAAAAGCGAAACCACGCCGTTTGGCGCTAATCGAATACAAATTGCAGCAAATTACCAGCGATATCGAAATTGAAATGCTGCGCGAAAAAAATGCTGCACAACATCAGCATGTGCAGCAGCTCGAAAGCGCTGGCTTTAGAGATGAAATCACGGGTTTATATAATGCGCGCTATCTCGTGATGCGCTGGCCCGATTTAATTGAGCAATTTGAAGCGGGTAATGACCTGTGCATGCTCAGTATTGGCATTAATTTATTTGCCAGCATTAGCGAGGTGCTGGGCAAAGATTTGGCTCTAACGACGTATATTCAAATTGGCCAAATTTTGCAGGCCCATTTGCCCGAACAGGCGATTTTAATGACTTCGGGAACTGGTGCTTTTGAGTTGTTACTGATTAATCAGCCCAAAGCCGAAATCGACGCGATGATTGCGGTAATTCGAGAACAAATCGCCGCGCTGGAGCTGGCCTACTTGCCTGAGCCACTTTCTATTTGTGCTGGTGGTGCATTTTACGAGCAAGATGAAACGCGGGATATTTTCCAACTACGTGCCAATTTGGCGCTGTTCTTGGCGCAAAGAAATGAAAGCCAGCAAATTTGCTGGGACGGTGAAGTGTAATGTCGGACAGAAAACAATTGCTGCATGAGCTTGAGGCGATTGCGCGGCGCTCAGCTTGTGGTTCGCCACCAAGCCCCGCTGCGGCTTTGGATTTACTCAAATCTGCCCAAGGCGATGTTCAACTGACCGCCTTAGCGAGTGTGATTTTAGGTCATGCTTGGCAGCATTTGAGCGAACATCATAAAGCGCAAATGGCATTTAGTACGGCCATCGAAGGCTTTAAACAGGCGCAGCGACCCAAGGATGAAACAGAGGCAATCATCCTGCTGGGTATGTCGTATTTACAAAGTGGCGAGCCTTTGCGCGCGCTTGATAGCTGGTCTACGGCGCTGTTGTTGGCGCGCAAAATTAATGATCGTGAGCAGTGTACTCGGGTCTATTTAGGGGTAAGTCAGGTTTATATCGGCTTTGGCGACTTTCATTCCGCGCTTAGTTTTAATGAGTTGGCTTTAGAAATGGCTCGCCGCTTAAAGCATGCTGAACGCAAGTGCGAAGCGTTATTGAATGTGGCGAGCGATGCTTTTCGCTTAGGGCGTTATAGCTATACCTTGCAGTGTGTGGCGGAGGCAGAAAAAATCCTCGCTACATCTGTTAGTAATAAGATTTGGTCGGCTGAAGTGGTGTATTTCCGCGGCCGCGTACATGCTGAGCAAGGGCATTGCTTGCAGGCCAAGCTGGAATTAGAAACTGCATTCCAATTGAGCGAGCAGAACGAGAATTTATGGGGCAAAGCCCATGCCTTGATTGCCTTGGGCGAAGTGCTGCTCAAACTCAACGATGCAAGCGCTGGGGAAGTGCTGGAGCGCGCACATGCCATGGCCGTAGAGGCGAAATTAAATCCGTTGGTGCAGCGGGGAAGTCTGGCGCTGATTGCTTGGTATGAGGAGCAGGGAGATTTAGAGGCTACACTGCCGCATTACAATTGGATCTTGCAAGGTGAGCATCGCGCCACCGTGAGCATCTCGCCAACGCATATGAACCGAATTCAGCATTTAATGGCGCGTAGCCGAGTGCGCGTCTTGGATCAGATGCTGCAAACGTCAAGCTAGCTGAGCGTATTCCCGAATAGCTGGCTAGGCGCAGCATCGCTAGACTGGCGAAATGGATAGCCCAACTTTTCTCTCTGCCTTTATTTTGCTGCTACTGGTGACCGACCCGCTCGGCGGCATTCCGCTGTTTGTGTCGCTGATGAAGCAAGTGCCCAAAGAGCGGCGCTGGCGCATGATTATTCGTGAAGTTAGCGTCGCTTTTTTGGTGCTGCTGCTGTTTATGATTTTCGGGCGGCAATTTCTCGAAGTGATGCACCTATCGCAAACCTCGCTCGGCATTGCTGGCGGCGTGATTTTGTTTTTGATCGCCTTGCGCATGGTGTTTCCTCATCCGGATGGCGTGTTTGGCGATACGCAGCAGGGCGAGCCATATATTGTGCCGCTCGCGATCCCATTGCTGGCCGGGCCTTCGGCCTTGGCGACGGTGCTATTGCTGGTTTCGCGCGACCCCGGTGGCTTTTGGCTATGGGTTGGCGCTTTGGCTTTAACGATGTTGGTCTGCGCGCTGACCTTGGCGTTTTCGGAGAAAATCAGTCAAGTCTTGGGCGAGCAGGTGACGACCGCCTTTGAGCGCTTGATGGGACTAATTTTGACCGCAATTGCGGTACAAATGCTGCTCGATGGTATCAAAACCTATTTAGCAGGGCTTTAAGCTGCTACATAGCGCTGCCGTTGCCATATGCTTTCAACGGTAAACAAAATTAGCGCAGTCCAAATCAGGCCAAAGCCGACCATTCGATCAACACCAAATGGTTCGTGCCACAGCCAGATCGCCAAAATAAGCTGCACAGTTGGTGCAAGATATTGCAGCAAGCCCAATTGCGTCATGCTGATTTTGCGCGCTGCGCCAGCAAACAGCAGTAGGGGTATTGCCGTGATTGGCCCTGCTAGCATAACGCTGATCTGCATACCTGTTGGGGCATGGTTAAAATGATTTGCGCCTGTCGCACTGAGAACCAACATGCCGAGTACGGCGATCGGAAACAGAATCGCCGTTTCTAAGGTCAGCCCTTCCAGTGCGCCCAAACTTGCTGTTTTGCGTAGCAAGCCGTAAATCCCAAAGCTCAGTGCCACTGTGAGCGCGATCCACGGCAATTGGCCTGCGGCGATGGTCAACCAAGCCACACCTGCGGTTGCAATCGCAACGCAGACCCACTGCGACGAGCGCAGACGTTCTTTCAAGATTAAAACACCGAGCACGACATTAATCAGTGGGTTAATAAAATAACCCAAACTCGCGTCAACTACGCGGCCTGAATTAGCCGCCCAGATATACACCAACCAATTAATCGACAGTAACACCGCGCTTAGGGCAAAGCCGCCGATCAGGCGGCGGTTTTTGAGTTGCGCTAGCCAAGCCCATTGTTTGCGGACCGCTAAAATCGCCAGCAGAAACAGCAGTGCCCAGACGATACGGTGTAAAACAATTTCGCCGGCGGGCATAAATTGGATGGTTTTAAAGTAGAGCGGAAACAAGCCCCAGATTAAGTAGGCCAGTACGGCAGCGAAAAGGCCTGAATGCATGATGTTAGGGCTCGCATGGATGGATTTTGAGTATAAGGCTGCGCATCGCGCCGCAATAGCCACAGTTGCAGCTCGCGCAGATGCACACAGTTTCTCCTTGAGGGTATATGAGTCTGGCAATTATGCGAATTAGGGCTTGGGTGTATACGTCATTGGGTATGTTGGATGATTGCGTGAGCAAGTTTGGGTTAGAGCGCAAACGACGTTCTTGCTAATTACACAGCTTTTGATGCGCGGCAAGTTGCCTTGCTGCTAAGATCTGCACAATCGTAGGCATATTCTGCTGGCTACGTTCAGCGACTTCGCGATATATAATTGACCCTTACCTAGGAGCTACCATGACACAAAACGAACTGAAAGAAGCAGTAGGTCGCGCGGCGATTGCTTATATTCCTGATGATTGCATTGTTGGCGTGGGCACGGGCTCGACGGCCAATTACTTTATTGATGCCTTGGCAGAAATCAAAGGCCGCATCAAAGGCGCGGTTTCCTCATCGGAAGCGAGCGTGACACGCCTGAAATCGCACGGTATTCCAGTGTATGAGCTCAACACGATTGATGAATTGCCCGTCTATGTTGATGGCGCCGATGAAATTAATCATCAACTGCAAATGATCAAGGGCGGCGGCGCAGCGCTGACGCGCGAAAAAATTGTGGCTGCGGTGGCCGAGCAATTTATTTGTATTGCGGATGAATCCAAATTGGTCGACGTATTGGGTAACTTCCCGTTGCCGATTGAAGTGATTCCAATGGCACGCTCATATGTGGCGCGCGAAATCGTTAAACTGGGCGGTCATCCAGCTTATCGTGAAGGTGTGGTGACCGATAATGGCAATATCATTATCGATGTGCACGGCTTGAAAATTACCCAAGCCACCGAGCTAGAAACCAAGCTCAACCAAATCGTTGGTGTGGTCACCAACGGCATTTTCGCGCACCGTCGTGCCGATGTGTTGTTACTGGGTACCGCCAGTGGTGTAAAAACCATCAAATAAGCAGCAAAGCCTCTACAATGCTGGCATAGCGCACGAATGCAGTGAGATTGGCAAGATGAAACATGCTTGTAATATTTTGCTGCTATCGTGCGTGGTTAATTACATTGGAGTTATTGCGCATGCCTGAACATTTCTCAGAACACATTTCGACTCAGTTTGATGCCGATCTGAATGCGATTCGTACCCAAGTCATGGCGATGGCTGGCTTGGTTGAAGAGCAAGTACGCTTGGCGATGAAGGCACTCGCGTCGGGCGATATGGGCATCATTAATCAAGTGATTGCGCAAGAACAAAAAGTCAACGCAATGCATCTTGAACTCGACGATATGTGCGTGCATATGATCGCCCGTCGCCAGCCAGCGGCTTCTGATTTGCGTTTGGTGATGACGGTAATTAAGTCGGTTGAAGACTTGGAAAGCATTGGCGATAAAGCGCATAAAATTTGCCTGCGCGCTAAGTCGATTTTTGACAGCGGCAAGATGCAAGTACCGAAATTTCATGAATTAAACCATATCGCCACGCTCGCGCTTGATATGTTGACGCGCGCGCTTGATGCTTTTGCGCGTCTTGATTCAGCATCGGCTGCCGAAGTCATCGCATCGGATGAGCAGCTCGATCAAGAATATCGCGCCTTGCAGCGTCAGTTGATCACCGTGATGATGGAAGACCCACGTGCGATTTCTTTGACACTGGATATCTTATGGATCGCTAAAGCGACCGAGCGCATCGGCGATTTGGCAGTGAACGTGGCTGAACACGTCGTTTACTTGGTCAAAGGCCGCGATGTGCGACACAAAACACAGGCCGAAGTCGACGCGATTGCCAAGAGCTAATTGGCGATTGTACGGTCTAGAAAAAGGGGGCAAATTCACGTGCCCCCTTTTTTTCGTGTTTTTTTTGTTCAGATTACGGTAAATTGACGCACCTACACAAAATAATCTGATTTAGATTTTGGAGCTGTTTTTGTAAATGAGCGATAACTCGATCATCGCTGCGGTTGATTTAGGTTCGAATAGTTTTCGCCTGCAAGTTGCCCGAGTGGTCGAAGGCGCTTTATTTCCTCTCGATTCTTTAAAAGAAACGGTGCGCTTGGGGGCGGGGTTGGATGCTCATGGCTGCTTAAGCGAGAGCGCCATCGACGAGTTGATCGCCGCACTATCGCGTTTTGGCGAACGATTAAGCGGCTTGCCGCCGCAATGTGTACGCGCCGTGGCGACCAACACCTTCCGCATCGCGCGCAATGTCGCTGATTTTTTGCCTGCTGCCGAAGCGGCTTTGGGTTTTCCGATCGAAATTATCGCTGGCCGCGAAGAAGCGCGGCTGATCTATATTGGCGCGGCGCATAGTTTGCCCAGCACGCGCGAACGTCGCCTCGTTGTTGATATTGGCGGCGGTTCGACCGAATTGATTATTGGTAGTCAATACCGCTCCTTCCGCACCGAAAGCATACAGCTCGGTTGTGTTGGTTGGAGTATGCGCTACTTCCCTGATGGCGTGATTACGCGCGAGAGACTGGAAACGGCTGAGCTGGCGGCGCGGGGCGCTTTTCTACCTTTGGTACCCGATTTCCATACCAGCGAATGGCAACGAGCCATCGGAACCTCGGGTACTGCCCGCTCGCTGGCGGATATCTTGGAGTTGAACGACTTATCCCCCTTGGGTATTACTCGTTCGGGGATGGCCGCGCTACGCGAAAAAATGCTCGCCGCTGGTCATGTCGATAAGATCGTACTGAATGGTTTGCGTGATGATAGGCGCGCGGTGTTGGCCGGTGGTTTTGCAATTATGCAAGCGGCGTTTGATATGCTGGGCATTGAGCGCATGAATATCACCTATGGCGCGCTGCGTGATGGCGTGCTGTACGACTTGATGCAGCGGCAAACGCAGTATGATGTACGCGACCGTACGGTCGATTTCTTTCAGCGCCGCTACCACGTTGATGGTTTGCAAGCGAATCGCGTCACCGCCTTGGCGATGCAGCTGTTTGAATCGCTGCGCGGCGAAAGCGTGCCCGAAGATGCCGTGTTGGCGCGGCATTTGCATATGGCGGCGGGTTTGCACGAAGTAGGGCGCTCCATTGCCCATGCCAGTTATCACAAACATTCGGCGTATATTTTGCAGCATGCCGATATGCCGGGCTTTTCGAAGCGTGAGCAGTTGTGGCTGGCGCGTTTGGTGTTGGCGCATGCGGGCAGTTTGACCAAACTAGCGGGTGAAACGATTTTGCCCGCGGAGTGGGATGCCATCTTGGCGCTGCGTTTGGCTGTGGTGTTTTATCGCTCGCGGCTGGATGAAACGCCGCCCCCATTTGATTTAATTCGTCAGACTGAAGGTTATATCTTAACGATTGATGCAAACTGGTTGGCCTCGCATCCACTGACTGCGTTTGCGCTCAACGAGGAAACAATTGCATGGCAAAACATCGGCGTGACGCTACAAGTGCAGGCCATCGCCGCCGAATAAAGGCGCACCTTAAGTCAGCCAAAGCCGGGCTAGCGCCGGGTTCGTTACAATATGTTGGTGCTACCGAGCCGATGCCAACCTTGGCGACCTTGATCGAATTTGGTCAAAATGAAGGCGAGTTTCTGGAAACCAAATTCACTGACCTCGATCAGGGGCGTGAGTTTCGACCAACCTACAGCCACTACTGGCTGAATTTGCATGGCTTAGAAGATCAAGAGTTGCTCAAGCTGATCGGTCGTCGCTTTCATCTTCATCCCTTGGTGCTGGAAGATATTCTTAATACGCAGCAACGCCCTAAGGTGGAAACCTATCCCGGCTATTTGTTTATTACGTCACGACTGATCTTTCGCGATGATGATGGCGTGGTTGATTCTGAGCAGATCAGCTTGGTGGTGGGGCGAAATTTTTTGCTCACATTCCAAGAAAAATCGACCGGAACGTTTGCCAGTATTCGTGAATCCTTGCGCAATACAGAATCGCAACTGCGTAAATTTGGTGCGGATTATTTGGTCTATGCCTTGCTTGATAAAATCGTTGATCGGTATTTTGCAGTGCTTGAACAAATTGGCGAGCGGGTTGATGATTTAGAAGATGAAATTATTGAGGAGCTGAACCCCGACCAGATGCAGGAAGTACAGCAGTTACGTCGCTCGCTGCAGTCCTTGAAGCGCGGCTTATGGCCGCTGCGCGAGGTGATTAATTTGTTGCAACGCGACGATGCTGATTTTTTCAAAGATGAAACACAGCTGTATTTGCGCGATGCGTATGATCACACCGTGCAATTGATCGAAAGTGTTGAGGCTTTGCGCGAGGCGGTATCGGGCTTGCAAGATATTTATCTGGCTTTGCAATCGCAAACGATGAACACCCAAATGCGCACATTGACGGTATTCACCATTATTTTCAGCCCCTTAACGTTGATTGCCGGCGTCTATGGGATGAACTTTGACAATATGCCTGAACTACATTGGGAGTGGGGGTATTTTGCGGTGCTGGCCTTGATGGGTATATTGGGTGTGGGTTTGGGGTTGTTTTTCTGGTTGCGGCGCTGGATTGATCCTGTTTGATAGGTATCGGCCTGTAGTGCTTTATAAATAAGCGCTACAGGCCGATACTGCTTGGTTAAAGCCAGTAGGCAAGCCAGAAAATACCCAGCATGGCAAAAACAAGACCAATCTTGGCAATCGCGCCCGCAATCATCCCCAGCCAACTTGCGATGCCTACTTTGCCGGCTTTTACTGTTTCACGCGTTGCATAATATTCACCTGCTGCTGCGCCAAATAGTGGACCAAAAATCAAACCAACTGGCCCTGCAAAAATGCCTAAAATTGCGCCTAGCGTCGCACCCCAAACGGCTTGTTTGCTGGCCCCTGCGACTTTAGCACCCATCGCGCCTGCTATGTAATCGAGTGCGCTGGCAAATATGGCGATCGCCGCCAGTGCTAGCATGGTGTAGCCGCTGACGGTTTGGAAATCTTGTTGCCAAGCAATAATCATCATGCCGGCAAATACCAAAGGGGTTGATGGCAACAGGGGCAAAATAATGCCTGCCACGCCCAATAGCATCAGGCCAATACTTAATACCCACCAAATTGTATCCATGGCCCATCCTAAATTCGTTGATTTGAAGCCAGTTTGACTATAAAAATGAAAAAATGTTCGCAAATATAATCTGAATTAAATCAGTCTTCTATGCAAAGAGTGAAATAATTGCTGAGCAAATATTTGACGGCCTTGTTGAGATAGTGTTTAATTCCGCTTCTCGCTGATCGACGTCAGTCAGAGAAGTGGCCAATTAGCTCAGTTGGTAGAGCAGCGGATTGAAAATCCGCGTGTCCGTGGTTCGATTCCGCGATTGGCCACCACAGAATTTCAGCTAAGCCCAATCCTCGGATTGGGCTTTTTGCTTTGTAGCGCAACTCACTGCAAAGTGATGAATTGCGCTTGTTTTTCTCCCTTCTGTGTTTGTGGTACGCTGAAGGCGTCTGAGCGGTGAACTGTCGCCGCTTGTGCTATTTTGCTGTATTCACTCTGTATCAAGCTAAGGATTTATCTTGAGCCAATCTGACCTTCCCGTACAGCCGCCCGTGTCACAACGGATTCGTTATCGCTTGCATCAGGCGGGCCGACGTTTTCATGCGAATGACAATATTGCCGACTTTATCGAAGAAGGCGAAATGACCGAATTGCTCGATGAAGTGCAAGAAAAAATGGTCGGTGTTTTGCAAAGCTTGGTGATCGATACCGAGAATGATCACAACACGCAAGATACTGCGCGTCGAGTGGCTAAAATGTATCTCAATGAAGTTTTTCGTGGTCGCTACGTTGCCCAGCCTGCGGTAACAGAGTTTCCCAATGTTGAGCATTTGAACGAATTGATGATTGTTGGCCCGATTACGGTGCGTAGTGCCTGTTCGCATCATTTTTGCCCGATTATTGGCAAATTATGGATTGGTATTTTGCCTAACCAGCATTCGAACTTGATTGGTTTATCAAAATACGCACGCTTGGCTGAATGGGTGATGTCTCGTCCGCAAATTCAGGAAGAAGCGGTAACGCAGATGGCGGACTTATTGCAAAGTAAGGTTAAGCCAGACGGTTTGGCCATTGTGATGGAGGCCGATCATTTTTGCATGCACTGGCGTGGCGTGAAGGACTCGGATTCTAAAATGATTAACAGCGTAATGCGTGGGATTTTCTTGAAAGATACGCATTTGCGCCTTGAGTTTTTGTCTTTAATTAACAATAAACGCTAAGAGGGTTTCCATGCTTGTACGTTTGATTTATGCGAGTCGTGCGGCGGGTGAGGTGAACGCTGAATTGCTTGAGGCTTTATTGCGTAGTTCACGGCAAAATAACCCCGCGATCGGTATTACGGGCGTGTTGTGCTATGGTTCTGGTGTGTTCGTGCAAGTGTTGGAGGGAAGCCGCTCGGCGGTTTCATCGCTGTACAATGTGATTGTCCGTGATCCACGGCACGAAAAAGTTGAGTTACTCAGTTTTGAGGAAATTTGTGAGCGCCATTTTTCTGATTGGACGATGGGGCAAGTGAATATGTCGAAAGTAAATCACGGAGTATTGCTCAAATATTCGGCTCGCAGCGAATTTAACCCGTTTGAGATGAATTCCTCTGCAATTATTTTATTGCTCGATGAGTTGATTGCGACGGCGGCGATATCGAAATAAATTGGGTTGTGAAGAAAAAAAGCCATCTTTGTAGATGGCTTTTTTGTTGTTAGGCTGTTTGATCGATAGCAGGGGCTTTGTTGCCAAACCAATCAAAGAAACGGTCGCCGCCATTCAATTTCAGAAGTTTGAGTACCATATCACCCATGATTTGATCCGCGTTATCTGGCTTACTGAGTTTGAAGGGGAGTCGTACAGGTTCAGCGCTGATGCTATTCAGAAGGTCGTCAGCCGTGCCGTTATAGTGCATGGTTGATGCTGGGGTGCTCTCTGTATCGTTAGCAATGCTAGGTTTAGCGTTGCGGGTGACATGTTGAGTGTAGCTGAGTTCTTGCCTAGATTCATAATTCACTGCTAGTTCAAATTCAAACTGTCGACCGTCGGCCGTTGTAATGGTGCCGCGCCCTGAAAAGCTACTGCTGTCACTAAGGCTGAAATTGGCCGCTTGGGTGCTTGTTGTGCCATCGCTTGTTCTTGATAGGCTCATGCTGGCTTCGCTACTGGCATTAAGCTCAATTTGATCAAAACTTACCTGCATGCCTTTGGCTGCGTCGCCAAATAATTGCTGGGCAAATTGTCCAAGGAAATCTTGTGCCAGATGGAGTGTTTCTTTTTGTAGTTGCGCAACGCGATGTTCGATTTTACTGGGTTTGTTTTCGCTTGCATTGCTGTTTTGAACAACTTCGCTAACACCTTTGTTTCGAGCTTGGCTCAAGAAGTCTCGCCCTGCTAGTGCGGATATGGACGACATGATGGCGTGCTCCAGTGAGGGATAAAAAGCTTATCGGCCAAGGGTTGGGAAAGTTGATGCTGTAGGAGATGAGCGGTATGCGAGCAAATAAAATTGGTAAAAAGTCATTTAAAAGATGCGGGCGGCGCAATATTGTGTATGATGTGGTCTTGGGCGAATGCTCAATTTTATAGTTTAAGGTAAATTAAAGATGGCAACTGGTACAGTTAAGTGGTTCAACGATGCAAAAGGCTTCGGTTTCATTACTCCTGATCAAGGTGGCGAAGACTTGTTTGCCCACTTCTCAGCAATTAATTCTAGCGGTTTCAAAACACTGCAAGAAGGCCAGAAAGTAAGCTTTGAAGTGACGAACGGCCCTAAAGGTCAACAAGCTTCAAACATTCAGCCTCTGTAATTTACTACAGACTCTGATGCTCAAGACCCAGCTAAGGCTGGGTTTTTTGTTGTCGATTTAAATTAAATTGCTAGGGGTATTGCTCTGTAGGTAATTAATTGCTTAGGCTTTTGATATATACCTAGCAATAAAAAAAGCGGCCCTGAGGCCGCTTTTTGTTGTGCTGAGTGTTTAGTCTTTGCGCTCAACTTGTGATACATCGCGAACCGCACCAGTGTCGGCTGATGTTGTCATTGCGGCGTAGGCACGCAGCGCTGCGCTGACGAAACGTTGGCGATCAACTGGCTTCCAAGCATCTTTGCCTTTGGCTTCCATTGCTGCGCGACGCGCAGCCAGTTCTTCATCGCTAATCAGCAAATTGATCGTACGATTTGGAATGTCGATTTCAAGTTGATCACCTTCCATTGCCAGACCAATCGCACCACCTTCGGCTGCTTCAGGTGAAACGTGGCCGATCGATAGACCAGAAGTGCCGCCAGAGAATCGACCGTCGGTCAGGAGTGCGCACGCTTTGCCAAGACCTTTCGATTTTAGGTAAGAGGTTGGGTACAGCATCTCTTGCATGCCTGGACCGCCTTTCGGGCCTTCGTAGCGAATCAATACCACATCGCCAGCGACGATTTGGTCGTCCAAAATGCCGGCTACCGCGTCGTCTTGACTTTCAAAAATGCGTACGCGGCCAGTGAATTTTAGGATCGAATCGTCAACGCCGGCAGTTTTTACGATGCAACCGCGTTCGGCGATATTGCCATACAGTACTGCAATGCCACCGTCTTGCGAGTAGGCGTTTTCTTTGTTGCGAATGCAGCCGTTGGCACGGTCTAGGTCAAGTTCTGGCCAGCGCATGCTTTGGCTGAAAGCGATGGTGGTTGCTACGCCGCCAGGAGCTGCGCGGTACAGTAGGTGTGCGAGACTTTCTGGGGTGTTTTTGATGATGTCCCATTGGTCAATGCTATCGCCCATAGTTTTGGCGTGTACGGTTGGTACGTCACGGTGGATTAAGCCAGCGCGATCCAATTCGGCCAAAATGCCGATGACACCGCCGGCGCGGTGAACGTCTTCCATATGGTATTTCTGCGTAGCAGGCGCAACTTTAGCCAAGCATGGCACTTTACGGCTCATGCGGTCGATGTCTTGCATTTTGAAATCGACGCCGGCTTCGTGCGCCGCTGCTAGCAAGTGCAGAACGGTGTTGGTTGAGCCGCCCATGGCGATATCAAGCGCAATCGCGTTTTCAAAGGCTTTAAAAGTGGCGATATTGCGCGGCAAGACTGATTCATCATCTTGCTCATAATAGCGTTTCGCTAATTCAACAATCGTACGACCAGCTTGCAAGAAGAGTTGTTTGCGGTCACCGTGCGTGGCTAGTAGCGAACCGTTGCCTGGTAATGAAAGACCCAAAGCTTCGGTCAAACAGTTCATCGAATTGGCGGTAAACATGCCAGAACACGAGCCACAGGTTGGGCAGGCGCTGCGTTCAACCGCGGCGACTTCTTCGTCCGAAACGTTTGGGTTGGCAGCTTCGACCATCGCATCAACGAGATCTAGCTTGCGGGTTTCGCCGTGCCAATTCACTTTGCCCGCTTCCATTGGGCCGCCAGAGACGAAAATCACGGGAATATTCAGGCGTAATGAAGCCATTAACATGCCAGGGGTGATTTTGTCGCAGTTTGAAATGCAGACAATCGCATCAGCACAGTGCGCGTTGACCATGTATTCAACGGAATCTGCAATCAAATCACGGCTTGGCAGGCTATACAGCATGCCGCCATGACCCATGGCAATGCCGTCATCCACCGCGATGGTGTTGAATTCTTTAGCAACGCCGCCTGCTTTTTCAACTTCACGTGCAACCAGTTGGCCGAGGTTTTGCAAATGTACGTGGCCAGGGACGAATTGGGTGAATGAATTACAAATGGCGATGATGGGTTTATCGAAATCGCCATCTTTCATCCCAGTTGCGCGCCAAAGAGCGCGGGCGCCGGCCATATTGCGACCGTGGGTGGTGGTGCGGGAACGATATACAGGCATGATGTTTTCTCTAAGTGGCTGAAACTGTGTGGCAATTGTAACTAAAAATTAGGCGTTTTGGCTGAACTGCAATGGCGTGCTTGTAAATTGTTATTTGTACTTAGTGCGAGATATTGCCGCATTTGCCAGATATAATCAGCAGCACTCTGATATTAAGAAAGCCAACGTCATGTTTGTACATCCTCAGTTTGATCCTGTTGCAATCCATATCGGCTCGTTTGGGCTGCATTGGTACGGTTTGATGTATTTGCTAGGTTTCGTGTGCTTCCTGCTAATGGGGCGTTGGCGTATTCGGCGCGGCAATCCAGCGGGTTGGCGCACGGAAGAGATGGATGATCTGCTGTTTTATGGTGTGCTAGGGGTGATCTTAGGTGGGCGCCTCGGTTATGTGCTGTTTTATAAACCTGCGTTCTATCTTGCAAATCCACTGGATATCTTAAAGGTATGGGAAGGCGGGATGGCTTTTCACGGCGGATTTTTGGGTGTACTGGTGGCGATGTATTTATTTGGGCGCAAAACTCAGCGTAGCTTTTTACAGGTTACGGATTTTATTGCGCCACTTGTGCCGCTGGGTTTGGCCGCCGGGCGCATGGGGAACTTTATCAATGGCGAGCTTTGGGGTCGTGTAACCGATGCCACTAAGCCATGGGCTATGGTCTTTCCGCAGGCGCATGATGGTTTGCCGCGTCATCCGTCGCAGTTGTATCAGTTTGCTCTTGAGGGCGTTTTGTTGTTCCTGATTTTATGGATTTATTCGAAGAGGCCGCGTCAGACTGGGCAAGTTTCCGCGCTATTTTTGATCGGTTATGGCGCATTCCGCTTTATTGCTGAGTTTGCGCGTGAACCAGATGATTATTTGGGTTTGCTGGCGATGAATTTATCGATGGGGCAGTTGCTGAGTTTGCCAATGATTATTGCTGGTGTTGCGATGTTTGTGTGGGCCTCTAAGCGAAAATTACAGTCTGAACTCGCTTAATTTTCTTTGTGAAATAAGTGTTTACTCAAAAAGCATGCGTTTTGTATTGAAATTTATTTGACGAGATTCTGCGACATCTCCATAATGCGGGTCTCTAAAGGGGGGGATTACCCCAGCGGTCAACGGGTCCGGACTGTAAATCCGGCGGCTCAGCCTTCGAAGGTTCGAATCCTTCTCCCCCCACCAAACACCCATAGTTGCGGGTTTTGGTAGAAACGAATTTTAAGTACTAAGCGCGGGTGTAGCTCAATGGTAGAGCAGAAGCCTTCCAAGCTTACGACGAGGGTTCGATTCCCTTCACCCGCTCCAGAATTTGCTGATGTAGCTCAGGGGTAGAGCACTCCCTTGGTAAGGGAGAGGTCGGGGGTTCAATTCCCCCCATCAGCACCAGTTCGTAGTGTCATTAATCTGTTATTTCAAGTTCTCGAGAAGGAAATAAAGCGATGGCTAAGGAAAAGTTTACGCGGACCAAGCCGCACGTTAACGTTGGTACAATCGGTCACGTTGACCACGGTAAAACAACCCTGACTGCAGCAATTACTACTGTATTGACTCGCAAGTTCGGTGGTGAAGCTAAAGATTACTCTCAAATCGACAGCGCGCCTGAAGAAAAAGCACGTGGTATTACTATTAATACAGCACACGTTGAATACGAAACTGAGACTCGCCACTACGCTCACGTAGACTGCCCAGGCCACGCGGATTATGTTAAAAACATGATTACTGGTGCGGCGCAGATGGACGGCGCGATCTTGGTGGTTTCTGCTGCTGATGGTCCTATGCCACAAACTCGTGAGCACATCTTGTTGTCTCGTCAGGTTGGCGTTCCATACATCATCGTATTCATGAACAAAGCTGACTTGGTTGATGATGCTGAGTTGCTCGAATTGGTTGAAATGGAAGTTCGTGACCTGTTGTCTAAATATGACTTCCCAGGTGACGACACCCCAATCATTACTGGTTCTGCTCGTGCAGCGCTGGAAGGTGATCAAGGCGAATACGGTGAGCCAGCAATCTACCGCTTGGCTGAGGCTTTGGATACGTACATTCCTCTGCCAGAGCGTGCAGTTGATGGTACATTCCTGATGCCAGTTGAGGATGTATTCTCAATTTCTGGTCGTGGTACTGTAGTAACTGGTCGTGTAGAGCGCGGTATCGTTAAAGTTGGTGAAGAAATCGAGATCGTTGGTATCGTTCCAACTGTTAAGACAACTTGTACTGGCGTTGAGATGTTCCGTAAGTTGTTGGATCAAGGTCAAGCTGGTGATAACATTGGTGCGTTGCTGCGCGGTACTAAGCGTGAAGACGTTCAGCGTGGTCAAGTATTGGCTAAACCAGGTTCAATCACGCCACACACTAAATTCACTTCAGAAATCTACGTTCTGTCGAAAGAAGAGGGTGGTCGTCATACGCCATTCTTCAGCAACTACCGTCCACAGTTCTACTTCCGTACTACGGACGTAACTGGCGCGATCGCGTTGCCAGAAGGTACTGAAATGGTTATGCCTGGCGATAACGTATCTATCACTGTAACGTTGATCTGCCCGATCGCGATGGAGCAAGGTTTGCGCTTTGCGATTCGTGAAGGTGGTCGTACGGTTGGTGCTGGTGTTGTTGCTAAAGTAATTGAATAAAATAGTTGCAAAGTGATCAAAACTAAGTTATAGTTTTGGTCTCTCCCCAGGCGAGTAGCTCAATTGGTAGAGTACCGGTCTCCAAAACCGGGGGTTGCGGGTTCGAAGCCCTCCTCGCCTGCCACATTATCAGCGGAGCCGTTCCAGATCTAATCTGGGGCGGCTTTGTTTTATGGGTCGCCGGAAACGTAATGCAAAGCATAGAACGACTGAAAGTAATGGCAGCTCTGGCCTTGGTGGCTTTGGGTGTTGCTGGTTTTTATTTGGTGCCTGCTGGGCAGTCTTTTGTTGGGTCTCTCTCCGTGGTCGCGGGTTTGGTGGCTGGCGGTGTTGTGATGTGGTTTAGTGAGTTGGGTCGCTCTTTTGTTGACTATGCTCGTGACTCAATCAAAGAGGCGCAGAAGGTGGTTTGGCCAAGCAAGAAAGAAACGTGGCAAGTGACTGGCGTTGTGTTCTTGTTTGTAGCTGTGTTGGCCCTGTTTATGTGGGTGGTTGATTCTGGCTTGGCTTGGTTGTTTTACGATATCGTGCTGGGTCGCGGTTAATCAGTCGGGGAATCGAGCATGGCAATGCGTTGGTATGTAGTACACGCTTATTCTGGCTTTGAAAAAAGCGTACAGAAAGCATTGAAAGAAAGAATTGATCGATTGGAGATGGGGCATCTGTTTGGTCAGATCCTGGTTCCAGTTGAAGAGGTGATGGAAGTAAAGGCTGGGCGTAAGGCGCTAACTGAGCGTAAGTTTTATCCAGGTTATGTTTTTGTAGAGATGGATATGACTGATGATAGTTGGCACTTGGTGAAAAGTACGCCAAAAGTGACTGGCTTTATTGGTGGTTCGGGTACTAAACCGATGCCAATTCCGGCAAAAGAAGTTGAGCGCATGATGCAGCAGGTTCAGGATGGGGCGGATAAGCCGCGTCACAAGATCCTGTTTGAGGTGGGTGAGACTTTGCGTGTTACTGATGGTCCGTTCGCTGACTTTACCGCGACAGTCCAGGATGTTGATTACGACAAAAACCGTCTGAAAGTAACGGTGTCAATTTTTGGTCGTGCAACACCAGTAGATTTGGAATTCTCGCAGGTTGAAAAAACCTAATCTGCGTTTTGAGGCGTTGAATAGTTAATTGTTCAGCGTTTTTGGTAGGGGAGCTAGCTTTCGTGGCTGGCGTTTGACCCATTTTTAGGAGTAGTACTGTGGCAAAGAAAATTATTGGCTACATCAAGCTGCAAGTGCCAGCTGGTAAAGCAAATCCATCGCCTCCAATTGGTCCAGCTTTGGGTCAGCGCGGCTTGAACATCATGGAATTTTGTAAAGCGTTTAACGCTGCGACTCAAGGTGTAGAGCCTGGTCTGCCAATTCCAGTTGTGATTACTGCATTTGCGGATAAATCATTCACTTTCGTAATGAAATCGCCTCCAGCAACTATCTTGCTGAAAAAGGCTGCTGGCATTACTAAAGGTTCTGCTCGCCCACATACCGACAAAGTTGGTAAAGTTACTCGCGCTCAACTTGAAGAAATCGTTAAAACCAAGCAAGCTGATTTGACTGGTGGCGATTTGGATGCTGCTGTTCGTACGATTGCTGGTTCAGCTCGTTCGATTGGTATCGAAGTGGAGGGCGTGTAAATGGCTAAGGTTTCTAAACGTCTTGCAGCATTGCGCGCAAATGTTGATAGCAACAAATTGTACGCAATCGATGAAGCGATCGCTTTGGTAAAAGGCGCTGCAACTGCTAAATTCAACGAGTCTATCGACGTATCGTTCAATTTGGGTATTGATCCACGTAAATCTGATCAGGTTGTTCGTGGCGCAGTTGTGTTGCCAAAAGGTACAGGTAAAACTGTACGCGTAGCAGTGTTTACACAAGGTGCAAACGCTGAAGCCGCTAAAGCTGCTGGTGCAGACGTAGTAGGTTTCGAAGATCTGGCTGAACAAGTTAAAGCAGGCAATATGGATTTCGACGTGGTGATCGCGTCTCCAGATGCTATGCGTATCGTTGGTCAGTTGGGTCAAATCTTGGGTCCACGCGGCCTGATGCCTAACCCGAAAGTAGGTACTGTTACACCTAACGTTGCTGAAGCAGTTAAAAATGCTAAAGCGGGTCAGGTTCAATACCGTACAGACAAAGGTGGTATCGTTCACGCTACTTTGGGTCGCGCTTCTTTCGAAGCTGCTGACTTGCGCGCCAACTTGGCAGCTCTGGTTGATGCTTTGCAAAAAGCGAAGCCAGCAAGCTCTAAAGGCGTGTACTTCAAGAAAATCGCAGTTTCAAGCACGATGGGCTTGGGTGTTCGCGTAGACACTTCGTCCGTCCTGTAATCTGACTTTGGGCTGGAGCTTCGCTATAGGTGAAGCTTCAGATAGTCAAAGACCGTAGGTGCCTACTTGCAAAGTAGGCTTAATCAAGGTGACCAAACACCAGCCTACGCAGACGGTGCTCCCAATGCAGGCTTCTCGCTGAACTTCATGTTTAGTAAAAGTCTCCTGAATATTGGTCGCCGTTTGATTGGGTGGCGTACTTTGTGCGCTGAACTTAACTAATGGAGGTTGACCTTGAGTCTAAATCTTGACGACAAAAAAGCGGTAGTGGCTGAGATTGCAGCAGTTGTTGCAAATGCTCAAACCATCGTGATCGCTGAATATCGTGGTATCGAGGTTTCCAGCATGACTGAACTGCGCAAACAAGCGCGTGAGTCAGGCGTATACCTGCGTGTTTTGAAAAACACGTTGGCACGCCGTGCGGTACAAGGAACTCCGTTTGCTGAATTGGCTGACCAAATGGTCGGTCCTTTGGTATACGGTATTTCCGAAGACCCAGTTGCTGCAGCTAAAGTACTGCATACATTCGCGAAAAAAGACGACAAAATCGTTCTGAAAGCGGGTTCTTATGATGGCAAAGTTATGGATGCTGCAGCTGTTGCTGCCTTGGCATCTGTACCAAGCCGCGAAGAATTGCTCTCGAAACTTCTCTACGTTATGCAAGCGCCAGTGGCTGGCTTCGTTCGCGGCCTGGCAGCTTTGGCAGAGAAGAAAGGCGAGGGTTCTGCCGCTCCTGCAGCCGAAGCGGCTCCAGCAGAAGCGACCGAAGCTTAATTTTTCGTATCTAAATAGAATTAATCAGATAAGATTTTCAGGAGTAATAACAAATGGCCGTATCTAAAGAAGATATCCTTGACGCAGTTGGTGCTTTGACTGTTTTGGAATTGAACGACTTGGTTAAAGCGTTCGAAGAGAAATTTGGTGTTTCTGCAGCTGCTGTTGCAGTTGCTGGCCCAGCTGCTGGTGGCGCTGCTGCTGCTGCAGAAGAAAAAACTGAATTCGACGTAATCTTGACTAACGCTGGCGCACAAAAAGTTGGCGTGATTAAGGTTGTTCGTGAAGTAACTGGTCTGGGCTTGAAAGAAGCTAAAGACTTGGTTGACGGCGCACCAAAATCAGTTAAAGAAGGCGTTTCTAAAGCAGACGCTGACGCTATCGCTAAGAAATTGATCGAAGCTGGCGCACAGGCTGAAGTTAAGTAATCTTTAGCTAGTTAAGTAGTACAGGCAGACGGAGCAATCCGTCTGCCCTTTTGCGTTTGTATACTGCGGCTTGCTTACAAAAAATAAAGTGTGTAAATAAGCCCTTGCAGCAGACAAACCAGAAACCGCTCACAACTAATTGTTAGCGGGCGTTTTGCGGTTTGTCCATTGCGCCCCACCCATGGAGAGTTTATGAGTATGAAATACTCGTTCACTGAGAAGAAACGTATTCGCAAAAGTTTTGCGAAGCGGGCAAGTGTCCTTGAAGTGCCGTTTCTGTTGGCTACTCAGATCGACTCTTATTCCGAGTACCTGCAACTAGGCGTGCCTATCGAAGCGCGTCGTGAAATTGGATTGCAGGCTGCGTTTAACTCAATTTTCCCGATTGTTTCGCACAATGAATATGCACGTTTAGAGTTTGTGCATTACTCATTGGGTGAGCCTGCCTTTGACGTGAAAGAGTGTCAGCAACGTGGTATCACGTTTGCCGCACCTTTACGCGCGCGCGTTCGTTTGGTGATCATGGATCGTGAATCCTCAAAACCAACGATCAAAGAAGTAAAAGAGCAGGATGTGTACTTCGGTGAAATTCCACTGATGACTCGTAACGGCTCGTTCGTAATTAACGGTACTGAGCGCGTAATCGTATCGCAGTTACACCGCTCTCCAGGCGTGTTCTTTGAGCATGACAAGGGTAAAACCCATAGCTCAGGCAAATTGCTGTTCTCGGCTCGCGTAATTCCATACCGTGGCTCATGGTTGGATTTCGAGTTCGATCCAAAAGATTTGTTGTTCTTCCGTATCGACCGTCGTCGTAAAATGCCAGTGTCAATTCTGTTGAAAGCACTGGGGTATACGCCTGAACAGATCTTGGCTGAATTCTTTGACACAGATACCTTCTATCTAACTGAAGATGGCGTGTTCTGGGAATTGCAGTCTGACCGCTTGCGCGGTGAAGTTGCGAAATTTGATATCGTTTCTGACGAAGGTAAAGTGCTGGCGCAAAAAGACAAGCGCATCACTGCAAAAACCATTCGTGATATCAACAATGCTGGCATGACACGTGTACAAGTTCCGTTGGATTACACCTACGGTCGCGTGTTGGCAAAAGATGTGATTAGCCCAGAAACGGGTGAAGTGGTTGCCAAAGCCAACGATGAAATCACAGAAGATTTGTTGGTAAAACTGGACGCGAACGAAGTTAAAGAAATCACGACCTTGTACATCAACGACTTGGATCAAGGTGGTTTCATTTCAACAACGCTGCGCACTGACGATACACAAGATCAGTGGCAGGCACGTGTTGCAATCTATCGCATGATGCGCCCTGGCGAGCCACCAACAGAAGACGCAGTTCAAGCCTTGTTCAATGGCTTGTTCTTCTCTGAAGATCGTTACGATCTATCCGCCGTTGGTCGCATGAAATTCAACAGCCGTGCTTACCCAGATCGTTTGGATGAGAAAGCACCGGGCTGGCAACGTCGCTTCTACGAGCGCGTAGGTTCTAAAGGCATTACTGGCCCAGGCGTATTGTCGACTGAAGACATTATCGCTGTAATCGGCATCTTGCTTGAACTGCGTAACAGCCGTGGCGAAGTGGACGATATCGATCACTTGGGTAACCGCCGTGTACGCTCAGTAGGTGAGTTGGCAGAAAACCAATTCCGCGCTGGCTTGGTACGTGTTGAGCGTGCAGTGAAAGAGCGTCTGTCACAAGCTGAATCAGATAACCTGATGCCGCATGATTTGATCAATGCGAAGCCAGTATCTGCTGCTGTGAAAGAATTCTTCGGTTCTTCTCAGCTGTCGCAGTTTATGGATCAAACCAATCCATTGTCTGAAATCACGCATAAACGCCGTGTTTCAGCCTTGGGTCCAGGCGGTTTGACGCGTGAACGCGCGGGCTTTGAGGTACGTGACGTACACCCAACGCACTACGGTCGTGTTTGTCCAATTGAGACACCAGAGGGTCCAAACATTGGTTTGATCAACTCTTTGTCTTGCTACGCACGCACCAACGAGTACGGCTTCCTCGAAACGCCATACCGTAAAGTGGTTGACGGTAAAGTAACGAACGAAATCGAATACCTGTCTGCGATTCAAGAAGGTAAATACGTGATCGCTCAGGCGAACGCGCAAACCGACGAAGACAATAATCTGACGGACGAACTGGTAACATGCCGTGAAGCAGGCGAGACCATCGTTGCAACGCCAGATCGCGTTCAGTTCATGGATGTAGCGCCAAGCCAGATCGTATCGGTAGCAGCTTCGTTGATTCCGTTCCTCGAACACGATGACGCGAACCGTGCCTTGATGGGTGCCAACATGCAGCGTCAGGCGGTTCCTTGTCTGCGCGCAGAAAAACCATTCGTGGGTACCGGTATCGAACGTACTTGTGCAACCGACTCAGGCACTGCGGTAACCGCATTGCGTGGTGGTGTGGTTGATTACGTTGACGCGACTCGTATCGTCGTTCGTGTGAACAATGACGAAGTGATTGCGGGTGAAGCCGGTGTAGACATCTACAACTTGGTTAAATTTACTCGTTCTAACCAGAATACCAACACTAACCAGCGCCCAATCGTCAAGAAAGGTGATTTGCTGGCTAAGGGTGACGTGGTTGCTGACGGTGCGTCTACAGACCTTGGCGAATTGGCTCTGGGTCAAAATATGACCATCGCCTTCATGCCTTGGAATGGTTACAACTTCGAGGACTCGATTCTGATTTCCGAGAAGGTCATTGCTGATGATCGTTACACTTCGATCCACATCGAAGAGTTGAACGTGATGGCGCGTGATACCAAGCTGGGCCCTGAAGAAATTACTCGCGATATTTCGAACTTGTCAGAGCGCATGCTTGGCCGTTTGGATGATGCAGGTGTGGTTTACATCGGTGCTGAAGTTGAAGCTGGCGACGTTCTGGTTGGTAAAGTAACGCCTAAAGGCGAAACGCAACTGACGCCAGAAGAGAAACTGCTGCGCGCGATCTTCGGTGAAAAAGCGTCTGACGTGAAAGACACGTCATTGCGCGTGCCATCAGGTATGACCGGTACGGTTATCGACGTACAAGTATTTACGCGTGAAGGCATCGAGCGCGATAAACGTGCTCAAGCGATTATCGACGAGCAACTGCGCCGCTACCGTCAAGACTTGAACGACCAATTGCGTATCGTTGAGTCTGACTTGTTCAAGCGTATTGAAGACATGTTGGTTGGCAAAGTAGCCAACGGCGGTCCGAAAAAACTCGCTAAAGGCGCGACGGTAACAGCTGAATACTTGGCTGATTTGCCAAGCAAGCACGACTGGTTCGATATCCGTTTGTCTGACGAAGAAAGTGCTCGTCAGCTTGAAGCGAATAAAGATCTGATCGCGCAAACTAAAGCTGAGTTTGAACTGCGTTTCGAAGATAAAAAACGTAAATTGACGCAAGGTGACGAATTGCCACCTGGCGTTATCAAAATGGTTAAAGTTTACGTTGCAGTGAAACGTCGTTTGCAGCCAGGCGATAAGATGGCCGGCCGTCACGGTAACAAGGGTGTGGTATCGAAGATCCTGCCGGTTGAAGACTTGCCACACATGGCAGACGGTACGCCAGTGGACATCGTGTTGAACCCATTGGGCGTTCCATCACGTATGAATATCGGTCAGATTCTGGAAGTACATTTGGGCTGGGCTGCCAAAGGTATTGGCCAACGTATCAACGCGATGTTGCGTGAACAACAAAACACCGCAGAAGTACGCGCTTACCTTGAGAAGATCTATAACACCAATGGCAAGTCAGAAGACATCGCAGGTTTGGATGACGCTGAAGTAATGCAATTGGCGAAAGGTCTGAGCACCGGTATGACGTTTGCGAGCCCAGTATTTGACGGCGCGAAAGAAAGCGAAATCCGTGAAATGTTGGATCTGGCTTACCCAGATGAAGACCCACGTACACAGCAATTGTCGTTCAACGGCAGCAAAACACAGATGCAATTGTTCGATGGCCGCACTGGTGAGCCGTTCGAGCGTAAAGTGACTGTGGGTGTAATGCACTATCTGAAACTGCACCACTTGGTTGACGATAAGATGCACGCGCGTTCGACTGGCCCGTACTCTCTCGTAACGCAACAGCCATTGGGCGGTAAAGCTCAGTTCGGTGGTCAGCGTTTCGGTGAGATGGAGGTTTGGGCACTGGAAGCGTACGGTGCAGCGTACACATTGCAAGAAATGTTGACTGTGAAGTCCGATGATGTGAACGGTCGTACCAAAGTTTACGAAAACATTGTGAAGGGTGATCACCGCATTGATGCTGGCATGCCAGAGTCATTCAATGTATTGGTTAAGGAAATCCGCTCGCTCGGTATCGATATCGATCTGGAAACCTACTGATTACTGTGAGGTATGCGGCTGTGGCTCTTTATGAATAAGGGCTGCAAGCCAATACCTGATTGCCCTCACTGGAGAATATTGGAATGAAAGGCTTACTCGAACTCTTCAAGCAAGTCGCACAAGACGAAGAATTTGACGCGATTAAGATCGGGCTTGCATCGCCTGAGAAAATCCGTTCTTGGTCTTTTGGCGAAGTGAAAAAGCCAGAAACCATTAACTACCGTACGTTCAAACCTGAGCGTGATGGTCTGTTTTGTGCTCGTATCTTTGGCCCGATTAAAGATTACGAATGCTTGTGCGGTAAGTACAAACGCCTGAAACATCGTGGCGTGATTTGTGAAAAATGTGGCGTCGAAGTGACGTTGTCAAAAGTGCGTCGTGAGCGCATGGGCCACATCGAATTGGCTAGCCCAGTTGCGCACATCTGGTTCTTGAAATCACTGCCATCTCGTTTGGGTATGGTATTGGATATCGCATTGCGCGATATCGAACGCGTATTGTATTTCGAAGCGTTTATCGTGATCGAACCAGGTATGACGCCGTTGCAACGCGGTCAATTGCTCACCGAAGAAGATTACTTCTCGAAAGTAGAAGAATACGGTGATGAATTCGTTGCAATGATGGGTGCTGAAGCGGTTCGTGAATTGCTCAAATCAATGGACGTTGATCAAGAGATCAGCCGTCTGCGTTCAGAGCTCGATACCACGGGTTCAGAAACTAAGATCAAGAAAATCGCGAAACGCTTGAAAGTACTCGAAGCGTTTGAGCGTTCAGGCATCAAACCTGAGTGGATGATTCTGGAAGTATTGCCAGTCTTGCCACCTGAGTTGCGTCCATTGGTTCCGCTAGATGGCGGCCGTTTCGCGACTTCAGACTTGAATGATCTGTATCGCCGCGTAATTAACCGTAATAACCGTCTGAAGCGCCTGCTTGAATTGCGCGCGCCAGAAATCATCGTACGTAACGAAAAGCGTATGTTGCAAGAGTCGGTAGACTCTTTGCTCGATAACGGTCGTCGTGGTAAAGCCATGACTGGCGCGAACAAACGTCCTCTGAAATCTTTGGCCGATATGATCAAAGGTAAGGGCGGTCGCTTCCGTCAGAACTTGTTGGGTAAACGTGTTGACTACTCAGGTCGTTCGGTTATTACCGTAGGCCCAACTTTGCGCCTGCATCAGTGCGGTCTGCCAAAGTTGATGGCGCTCGAATTGTTCAAGCCGTTCATTTTCCATAAATTGGAAGTGATGGGTCTGGCGACGACGATTAAAGCTGCGAAGAAAATGGTAGAAAGCCAAGAGCCTGTAGTTTGGGATATCTTGGAAGACGTGATTCGCGAGCATCCAGTACTGCTGAACCGTGCACCAACGCTGCACCGCTTGGGTATTCAAGCGTTTGAACCGACTCTGATCGAAGGTAAAGCTATCCAGTTGCATCCACTCGTTTGTGCGGCATTCAATGCTGACTTCGACGGTGACCAGATGGCGGTTCACGTTCCATTGTCGCTTGAAGCGCAGATGGAAGCGCGTACCTTGATGTTGGCGTCGAACAATGTATTGGCACCAGCCAATGGTGAGCCAATCATTGTTCCTTCACAGGATATCGTCTTGGGTCTGTATTACATGACCCGTGAAGCGAAATACGCGAAAGGCGAGCGTCTGAACGACGATGGCCAACGCTTGACGATTTTCTCAGACGTTGCTGAGGCATTGCGTGCTTACGCGAATAAAGACGTCACTCTACAAACTCGCGTTTCAATTCGTCTGAAAGACTGGTCGAAAAATGAAGCGGGTGAGTGGGAATGCAAGCTTGTTCGTCGTGACACGACTGTGGGTCGTGCGATCTTGTCAGAAATCTTGCCTAAAGGCCTGGATTTCTCACACATCGACAAATCACTGAAGAAAAAAGAAATTGGTAAGCTGATCAATGCTTCTTTCCGCCGTTGCGGCTTGAAAGATACGGTCGTATTTGCCGATCAATTGATGTACACCGGTTTCTCATACTCAACGCGTGGCGGTATTTCGATTTGCGTTGATGATATGTTGGTTCCGGCTAAGAAAGTTGAATTGTTGGCTGCGGCGCAATCTGAAGTTAAAGAGATCGAGCAACAATATAGCTCGGGTCTGGTAACTCAAGGCGAGCGTTACAACAAGGTAGTCGATATCTGGGGTCGTGCCGGTGACCAAATCGCGAAGGCGATGATGGATCAACTCGGTAAAGAGCCAGTGCTTGATGCTAATGGTAAGCAAGACGAGCAAGAGTCGTTCAACTCGATTTACATGATGGCTGACTCGGGTGCCCGTGGTTCTGCAGCTCAGATTCGTCAGTTAGCGGGTATGCGTGGTCTGATGGCGAAACCAGACGGCTCGATTATTGAAATGCCGATTACGACCAACTTCCGTGAAGGTCTGACGGTGTTGCAGTACTTCATCTCAACACACGGTGCACGTAAAGGTCTGGCGGATACGGCGTTGAAGACAGCGAACTCGGGTTACCTGACTCGTCGTCTGGTCGACGTGACGCAAGACTTGGTGGTGATTGAGGACGATTGCGGTACGAAGAATGGTGTGGCCATGAAAGCCGTTGTGCAAGGTGGTGACGTTGTTGAAGCCTTGCGTGAGCGTATCTTGGGTCGTGTTGTAGCCAAAGACGTTGTAGATCCATCAAGCCAAGAAACCCTGTTTGAAGTGGGTCATCTGCTGAATGAAGATGCAGTTGATTTGATCGAACAGCGCGGTGTTGATGAAGTATTGGTACGTACACCACTGTCGTGTGAAACACGCTATGGCTTGTGCGCGAAATGTTATGGTCGCGATTTGGGGCGCGGCCACTTGGTGAATAGCGGTGAAGCTGTTGGTGTTATTGCAGCTCAGTCGATTGGTGAGCCAGGTACACAGTTGACGATGCGTACGTTCCACATCGGTGGTGCGGCATCTCGAGCAGCGGCGGCGAATCAAGTTGAAGCTAAATCAAGCGGTAATATCGCTTATAGCTCGAATATGCGTTATGTCACAAACGCTAAAGGCGAGCCAGTGGTTATTGCTCGTTCAGCCGAAGTGATGATTCTTGACGACAATGGTCGTGAGCGTGAATCGCATAAAGTACCGTACGGTGCAACGCTGACTGTAAAAGACGGCGATGCGATCAAGGCGGGTACTGTATTGGGTACGTGGGATCCTCACTCTCGTCCGATCATCACTGAGTACGCAGGTACAGTGAAGTTCGAAAACGTTGAAGAAGGCATGACGGTTGTTAAACAAGTCGACGATGTAACTGGCTTGTCTACACTGGTTGTTATCGCTTCTAAAGCGAAAGTAACTTCAAGCAAAGGCTTGCGCCCATTGGTTAAATTGATCGATGAGTTTGGCAATGAAATGAAACTGGCTGGTACTGATACCCCAGTTACAATTTCGTTCCAAGTTGGTTCGATTATTACCGTAAAAGATGGTCAGCAAGTTGGTGTGGGCGATGTGCTGGCACGTATCCCGCAAGAATCGGCTAAGACGCGCGATATTACGGGTGGTCTGCCACGTGTTGCTGAGTTGTTCGAAGCACGTTCACCGAAAGATGCCGGTATGCTGGCTGAAGTCACAGGTACTGCAAGCTTTGGTAAAGACACCAAA
Organism: Chitinibacter sp. SCUT-21; assembly: GCA_041874755.1. Taxonomy (NCBI): domain Bacteria; kingdom Pseudomonadati; phylum Pseudomonadota; class Betaproteobacteria; order Neisseriales; family Chitinibacteraceae; genus Chitinibacter; species Chitinibacter sp. SCUT-21. Next base: position 1,537,798 of record CP102611.1, on the reverse strand, counting down.
GGTAAGCAGCGTCTGGTGCTCACTGACCTAGAAGGCATAGCACATGAATATCTGATTTCTAAAGATAAGCATGTCATGGTGCACGATGGTCAGGTTGTTAACCGCGGTGAAACAATTGTTGACGGCCCAATTGATCCGCACGATATTCTGCGTCTGCAAGGTATTGAAGCCTTGGCGCGTTATATCGTTCACGAAGTGCAAGAGGTTTACCGTCTGCAGGGCGTGAAGATTAACGACAAGCACATTGAAGTGATCGTTCGTCAAATGCTTCGGCGCGTAGTGATTTCAGATTCGGGTGATTCTGATTTCATCTTGGGTGAACAAGTAGAGCGCGCTGAAGTATTGATCGCTAATGATAAATTGGCGGCCGAAGGCAAAGAATTGGCGAAGTATGACAATATCTTGCTCGGTATTACCAAGGCATCATTGTCAACCGACTCATTCATTTCTGCTGCATCGTTCCAGGAAACTACACGAGTCCTGACTGAAGCGGCGATCATGGGTAAAGTTGATGATCTTCGTGGCTTGAAAGAAAACGTGATTGTTGGTCGCTTGATCCCAGCTGGTACGGGTCTCGCTTACCATAAGAATCGTAAGCGTTTGCAAAGCAAAGTTGAGTCTCTAATGCCTTTTGCCGAGGTGGCAGCTGAAGTAATGGCCGAATCTTCAGGTGAAGTCGCGGAATAATTAAAAACGGGAATCGACTTTTGTCGGTTTTCATTGACTCAAATGCTTTGATTTCCTTATAATTCAAAGTCTTTTGCTGCGGGAAGCGAAAATCATCGCTTCCCGCAGTGTTTCCATTGTGGAAACGAATAGCCTTCCTGACTGTTCAGGTGGGTTTTTTTTAACGTGGTAGGATGTTAAAACAATGCCAACTATCAACCAACTCGTCCGTAAAGGTCGTGTTGCGGAAACTTTTAAGAGCAAAGTACCAGCTCTTGAAGCTTGCCCGCAAAAACGTGGTGTATGTACTCGCGTATATACAACTACTCCAAAAAAACCAAACTCTGCATTGCGTAAGGTTTGTAAAGTTCGCTTGACTAACGGTTTCGAAGTGATTTCGTACATCGGCGGTGAAGGCCATAACTTGCAAGAGCACAGTGTTGTGCTGTTGCGCGGCGGTCGTGTAAAAGACTTGCCAGGTGTTCGCTATCACTGCGTACGCGGCTCTCTTGACTTGGCTGGCGTTAAAAATCGTAAGCAAGCTCGCTCTAAGTACGGTGCTAAACGTCCTAAGGCGTAATTGGTGCAGTCTGTGCGGCAGCGCAGAGCAAAAGCTGTCAAGTAAGTGGCCGTCCCTTTGGGCGTCCCAGGGGTGAGTCCCCAACTGAATGTCACATTAAGGAAGTAAATTATGCCAAGACGCAGAGAAGTACCGAAGCGTGATGTCTTGCCCGATCCAAAATTCGGTAGCACAGAACTCGCTAAATTCATGAACGTAGTGATGCTTGACGGTAAAAAGGCCGTTGCTGAGCGTATCGTTTATGGTGCATTGACTCAGATCGAGAAAAAGACTGGTAAAGATGCAATTGAAGTTTTCAACACAGCAATTGGCAATGTTAAGCCAGCTGTTGAAGTGAAGAGCCGTCGTGTCGGTGGTGCTAACTACCAAGTACCAGTAGAAGTGCGTCCTAGCCGTCGTCTGGCATTGGCGATGCGTTGGGTCCGTGAAGCGGCTCGTAAACGTGGTGAAAAATCGATGGATCTGCGTTTGGCAGGTGAGCTTCTAGACGCGGCTGAAGGTCGTGGCGGCGCGATGAAAAAACGCGATGAAGTGCATCGTATGGCTGATGCAAACAAAGCGTTTGCTCACTTCCGTTTCTAATTGCGTATTCCTAATAAGGATTGAGCCGTGGCACGTAAGACCCCTATTGAGCGCTACCGTAATATCGGTATTTCAGCTCACATTGATGCAGGTAAGACTACTACGACTGAACGTATTTTGTTCTACACCGGTGTAAATCATAAAATCGGTGAGGTTCATGATGGCGCAGCCACTATGGACTGGATGGAGCAAGAGCAAGAGCGTGGTATTACCATTACTTCTGCTGCAACAACTACCTACTGGAAAGGTATGGGTTTGCAGTTCCAAGAGCACTTGGTAAATATTATTGATACCCCAGGTCACGTTGACTTTACGATTGAAGTAGAGCGTTCAATGCGTGTTCTGGATGGTGCTTGTATGGTTTATTGTGCTGTAGGTGGTGTTCAGCCTCAGTCAGAAACTGTATGGCGCCAAGCTAATAAGTACAACGTACCACGTCTGGCGTTTGTGAATAAGATGGACCGCTCAGGTGCCAACTTCTTCCGTGCGGTTGAGCAAATGAAAATTCGCTTGAAAGCAAATCCAGTGCCTGTTGTTGTGCCTATTGGTGCCGAAGACAAGTTTGAAGGTGTGGTTGACCTGCTCAAAATGAAGGCGATTATCTGGGACGAAGCGTCTCAAGGTATGAAGTTTGAGTATGGTGATATTCCTGCAGATCTGGTTTCTGTTGCGCAAGAGTGGCGCGAGAAAATGGTTGAATCTGCTGCTGAAGCATCAGAAGAGTTAATGAATAAGTACTTAGAAACTGGCGAGCTCTCAGAAGAAGAGATCGTATCGGCTCTGCGTACTCGTACATTGGCTTGTGAAATTCAGCCAGTATTGTGTGGTTCGGCCTTTAAGAACAAAGGTGTTCAACGTATGTTGGATGCTGTAATTGAGTTCTTGCCATCACCGCTTGATATTGCTGACGTTAAAGGTGTAGATGATCGTGAGCAAGAGGCGACTCGTCCTGCTTCTGATGCTGCTCCTTTCTCAGCTTTGGCGTTCAAGTTGATGAATGACCCGTACGTTGGTCAGTTGACGTTCTTCCGCGTTTATTCTGGCGTTTTGAATTCAGGCGAATCAGTTCTGAACTCAGTGAAAGGCAAGAAAGAGCGTATCGGTCGTATCGTTCAAATGCATGCGAACGATCGTAAGGAAATTGAAGAAGTTCGTGCTGGTGATATTGCTGCGGCAATCGGCTTGAAAGACGTGACGACTGGTGAGACTTTGTGTGATCCAGACAATGCGATTATTCTTGAGCGCATGGTGTTCCCTGAGCCAGTAATTCACGTTGCGGTTGAGCCAAAAACTAAGGCTGACCAAGAGAAGATGGGCTTGGCTTTGGGTCGCTTGGCTAAAGAAGATCCATCGTTCCGCGTACGTACTGATGAAGAGACTGGCCAGACTATCATGTCGGGTATGGGTGAGTTGCACCTTGAGATTCTTGTTGATCGTATGAAACGTGAGTTTGGTGTTGAAGCTAACGTTGGAGCGCCGCAAGTTGCTTATCGCGAAACGATTACTCAAATCGCAGCAGATGTGCAAGGTAAGCATGCTAAGCAGTCTGGTGGTAAGGGTCAGTATGGTGATTGTACGATTACCATTGAACCAGCTGGTGAAGGTAATGGTTACTCGTTCATTGACGAGATCAAGGGTGGTGTAATTCCTCGTGAGTTCATTCCATCGGTTGATAAGGGTATTCAAAATACACTGAAGTCTGGTGTGTTGGCTGGTTTCCCTGTTGTAGACGTTAAGGTTCGTCTGACCTTTGGTTCGTACCACGACGTAGACTCGTCGCAAATTGCGTTTGAATTGGCGGGTTCTATTGCCTTCAAGGAAGCTATGCGTCGCGCGGGTCCGGTAATTCTTGAGCCTATGATGGCTGTTGAAATCGAGACTCCAGAAGAGTACATGGGCGACATCATGGGTGACATCTCTTCACGTCGCGGTATTTTGCAAGGTATGGATGATAATCCTGCTGGTGGCAAAATGGTTAAGGCTGAAGTTCCTCTCTCTGAGATGTTTGGTTACTCGACTACATTGCGCTCTATGTCGCAAGGTCGTGCAACTTACTCTATGGAATTCAAGCATTACTCAATCGCGCCTAAGCACATCGCTGATGCAATCATGGCTAAGAAATAATTTAAAGGATATTTGAAAAATGGCTAAAGAAAAGTTTACGCGGACCAAGCCGCACGTTAACGTTGGTACAATCGGTCACGTTGACCACGGTAAAACAACCCTGACTGCAGCAATTACTACTGTATTGACTCGTAAGTTCGGTGGTGAAGCTAAAGATTACTCTCAAATCGACAGCGCGCCTGAAGAAAAAGCACGTGGTATTACTATTAATACAGCACACGTTGAATACGAAACTGAGACTCGCCACTACGCTCACGTAGACTGCCCAGGCCACGCGGATTATGTTAAAAACATGATTACTGGTGCGGCGCAGATGGACGGCGCGATCTTGGTGGTTTCTGCTGCTGATGGTCCTATGCCACAAACTCGTGAGCACATCTTGTTGTCTCGTCAGGTTGGCGTTCCATACATCATCGTATTCATGAACAAAGCTGACTTGGTTGATGATGCTGAGTTGCTCGAATTGGTTGAAATGGAAGTTCGTGACCTGTTGTCTAAATATGACTTCCCAGGTGACGACACCCCAATCATTACTGGTTCTGCTCGTGCAGCGCTGGAAGGTGATCAAGGCGAATACGGTGAGCCAGCAATCTACCGCTTGGCTGAGGCTTTGGATACGTACATTCCTCTGCCAGAGCGTGCAGTTGATGGTACATTCCTGATGCCAGTTGAGGATGTATTCTCAATTTCTGGTCGTGGTACTGTAGTAACTGGTCGTGTAGAGCGCGGTATCGTTAAAGTTGGTGAAGAAATCGAGATCGTTGGTATCGTTCCAACTGTTAAGACAACTTGTACTGGCGTTGAGATGTTCCGTAAGTTGTTGGATCAAGGTCAAGCTGGTGATAACATTGGTGCGTTGCTGCGCGGTACTAAGCGTGAAGACGTTCAGCGTGGTCAAGTATTGGCTAAACCAGGTTCAATCACGCCACACACTAAATTCACTTCAGAAATCTACGTTCTGTCGAAAGAAGAGGGTGGTCGTCATACACCATTCTTCAGCAACTACCGTCCACAGTTCTACTTCCGTACAACGGACGTAACTGGCGCGATCGCGTTGCCAGAAGGTACTGAAATGGTTATGCCAGGCGATAACGTGTCTATCACTGTAACGTTGATCTGCCCGATCGCGATGGAGCAAGGTTTGCGCTTTGCGATTCGTGAAGGTGGTCGTACGGTTGGTGCTGGTGTTGTTGCTAAAGTCATCGAATAATAGGGACTCAAAATGCAAAACCAAAAAATCCGTATTCGTTTAAAAGCATTTGACTATTCTTTGATCGATCGTTCGGCTCAAGAAATTGTTGAAACTGCTAAACGTACTGGTGCGGTTGTTAAAGGTCCAGTTCCTTTGCCAACTAAAATCGAGCGTTTTGATATCTTGCGTTCACCGCACGTATACAAAACTTCTCGTGATCAGTTCGAAATCCGCACTCACTTGCGCATGATGGACATCGTTGACCCAACTGATAAAACTGTTGATGCGTTGATGAAGCTAGATTTGCCAGCTGGTGTTGATGTTGAAATTAAGCTGAACTAATTTTTTTGCAGGCTAAGTGCTTGCAGTTAAAAGAAATTGTGTGTTAGTATCGCGGACTTGCCATTTCGTAATGGCAAGTCCGTTTTATTTTTTAATGGTCATAGCCAGTCAATCGTAACTGGCCCTTGATAAAGGGAATAACTATGAGCTTAGGTCTTGTAGGTCGCAAAGTCGGCATGACTCGCGTCTTTGCAGAGGATGGTTTGTCTATCCCTGTAACGGTGCTTGATATGGCCGCAAATCGCGTCACGCAAATCAAAACGCAGGAAGTGGATGGCTATTCAGCTGTTCAAGTGACTTTCGGCGCTAAGAAAGCTAGTCGTGTAAATAAAGCAGAAGCAGGTCACTTTGCTGCTGCTGGTGTAGAAGCTGGTGAGGCTCTTGTTGAGTTCCGCTTGTCAGCTGATAAAATTGCTGGCTTGAAAGCTGGTGATGCACTGTCTGTAGAAATGTTTAGTGTTGGTCAGATCGTTGATGTGACTGGTACAACCCAAGGTAAGGGTTTTACTGGTGTTATCAAGCGTCACCACTTCAGCTCTAATCGTGAGTCGCATGGTAACTCTGTATCTCACCGTTCTGCTGGTTCGATCGGTATGGCGCAGGATCCAGGTCGTGTATTCCCTGGTAAGCGTATGGCTGGTCAGTATGGTAACGAGAAGCGTACTGTACAAAACCTGGAGATCGTCCGCGTTGATGCTGAGCGTCAATTGCTGTTGGTTAAGGGTGGTGTCCCAGGCTCTAAAGGCAATCAAGTTGTCGTTCGTCCGGGCGTGAAGGTGGGTGCGTAATGGAACTTAAATCTGTAAATCTTAAAGGCGAGGCGCAAGCTGCCGTTGCTGGTTCGGATTCTTTGTTTGGTCGCGAATTTAATGAAGCTTTGGTGCATCAAGTAGTAACAGCCTACTTTGCTAATGCTCGTAGCGGTAATCGCGCTCAGAAAGACCGTACCGATGTTAAGCACACTACCAAAAAGCCTTGGCGTCAGAAAGGTACTGGTCGCGCACGCGCTGGTATGTCTTCTTCTCCATTGTGGCGTGGTGGTGGTCGTACTTTCCCAAATAGCCCTGATGAGAATTTTTCTCATAAAGTAAACCGCAAAATGTACCGTGCTGGTATTGCGACAATTTTGTCGCAATTAGTGCGTGAAGATCGTTTGGTGGTTGTTGATTCTTTTGTTCTCGAAGCGCCAAAAACAAAAGCATTTGCCCAGAAATTGGCTGAAATGCAGTTGGATAACGTGCTGATCGTTACGAAAGAATTGGATGAGAATCTGTATCTTGCTTCACGTAACTTGCCACATGTACTGGTTCTTGAGCCAGCTCAGGCTGACCCTGTTAGCTTGGTGCGTTTCAAGAAAGTGGTCTTGACTCGTGAAGCTCTTCAGGCGTTTGAGGAGATGTTCGCATGATCAAATTCGCTGAAAATCGCCTGTTGCAAGTGATTTTGGCGCCAGTAGTGTCTGAAAAAAGCACTATGTTGGCTGAAAAATCTGAGCAGGTTGTATTTCGCGTATCTACCGATGCTACTAAGGCCGAAATTAAGGCTGCAGTGGAATTGCTTTTCAAAGTAAAGGTAGATGCAGTAACAACAATTAACGTTAAAGGCAAGTCTAAGCGTTTCGGCCGTACAGCTGGTCGTCGTAAGGATTGGAAGAAAGCCTACGTTAGCTTGGTTGCCGGTCAGGAAATTGACTTGGCTTCTGCGCAATAAGGAGACTGAGAAATGGCTTTGGTTAAAGTAAAACCGACATCACCAGGTCGCCGCGCGGTTGTTAAAGTTGTTAGTCCTGATCTCCATAAAGGTGCTCCTTATGCTCCTTTGTTGGTGAAAAAGTCTAAAACTGGCGGCCGTAATAATAATGGTCATATCACTACACGCCATATTGGTGGTGGTCATAAGCAGCATTATCGTTTGATCGATTTCCGTCGCAATAAAGATGGTATCGTTGCTAAAGTTGAGCGTCTTGAGTACGACCCAAATCGTACAGCAAATATTGCTTTGCTTTGTTATGCAGACGGTGAGCGTGCTTACATTATTGCACCTAAAGGCTTGTCAGCTGGTATGTCTGTGGTTTCTGGCTCTGATGCACCAATTAAAGTTGGTAATGCATTGCCGATCCGTAATATTCCTGTTGGTTCGACGATCCATTGCATTGAGTTACAGCCTGGTAAAGGCGCTCAATTGGCTCGTTCAGCTGGTACTAGCGTTCAATTGTTGGCTCGTGAAGGTGCTTATGCTCAATTGCGTTTGCGCTCGGGTGAGATTCGCAAGGTGCACGTAGATTGCCGCGCAACTATTGGCGAAGTTGGCAATGGTGAGCATAGCCTGCGCTCGTACGGTAAGGCTGGTGCTAAGCGCTGGTTGGGTATTCGTCCTACTGTTCGTGGTACTGCAATGAACCCTGTTGATCACCCACACGGTGGTGGTGAAGGTCGTACAGGCGAAGGTCGCGTGCCAGTTAGTCCGTGGGGTCAACCTACTAAGGGCTATCGCACTCGTCGTAACAAGCGTACGAACAATATGATTGTCCGTCGTCGTTTCGCGAACAAGGGGTAATGCAACATGGCACGTTCCGTGAAAAAAGGTCCTTTCGTTGACCTGCACTTGCTGAAGAAAGTTGAAACCACTCGTGCTAACAACGATAAGCGTCCAGTTAAAACTTGGTCGCGTCGTTCTACTATCTTGCCAGATTTTGTTGGCTTGACTATTGCTGTGCATAACGGCAAGCAGCACATTCCTGTGTACGTGAATGAAAACATGGTTGGCCATAAATTGGGCGAGTTCGCGTTGACTCGTACATTTAAAGGTCATGCCGCGGACAAAAAATCCAAGCGATAAGGTGAAGAAATGCAAGTATCTGCTGTACTAAGCAACACTCGCCTCTCAGCTCAGAAAGCGCGTCTTGTCGCAGACCTCGTTCGTGGCAAGCCCGTAGAGCAGGCGCTGAATATTCTGGCCTTCTGCCCTAAAAAGGGTGCAGTTTTGATCAAGAAGGTTCTTGAGTCGGCTATCGCCAATGCCGAGCACAATGAAGGTGCCGATATCGACACACTCAAAGTGAAAACGATTTATGTGGACAAAGGTCCTTCTTTAAAACGATTCTCTGCGCGCGCTAAAGGCCGTGGTAATCGTATTGAGAAGCAAACTTGCCACATTACTCTCACTGTTGGCGATTAAGGAGCGACTCATGGGTCAGAAAATTCATCCAACAGGTTTTCGTTTACCTGTAACAAAAAACTGGTCTTCTCGTTGGTACGCCAACAGTGCTAATTTCGCTAAGATGTTGAATGAAGACATCGAAGTGCGTGATTTCTTGAAAAAGAAATTGGCCGGTGCTGCTGTTAGTCGTGTCGTTATTGAGCGTCCAGCTAAAAATGCTAAAGTTACCATTTACTCGGCTCGTCCAGGTGTTGTAATTGGTAAAAAAGGCGAAGATATTGAGCAGTTGAAGGCTCAGTTGCAAAAAATCTTGAACGTGCCTGTGCATGTGAACATCGAAGAAGTGCGCAAGCCTGAAATCGATGCGCAAATCATTGCTGATAGCATCACTGCTCAGCTTGAAAAGCGCGTTATGTTCCGTCGTGCCATGAAGCGTGCAATGCAAAATGCAATGCGTCTTGGTGCTCAAGGTATCAAGATTATGTCTTCAGGTCGTCTGAATGGTATCGAGATTGCGCGTACTGAATGGTATCGTGAGGGTCGTGTGCCTTTGCATACTTTGCGTGCGGATATCGATTACGCAACATCTGAAGCTAAGACTACCTACGGTATTATCGGCGTAAAAGTTTGGGTGTATAAGGGTGATGTTAAGCCAGGTGAAAAATCTGCTGCTGAGCCTGTAGAAACTCAGAAGAAACCACGTAAGGGGCCTCGCAATGCTGCAGCCAACTAGACTCAAATTCCGTAAGGTCCAAAAGGGCCGCAATACAGGTATCGCTACTCGCGGTAACACAGTTGCATTCGGCGAGTTTGGTCTGAAAGCAACTAGCCGTGGTCGTTTGACTGCGCGCCAAATTGAATCTGCTCGTCGTGCTATTACGCGTTATATCAAGCGTGGTGGCCGTGTGTGGATTCGTGTGTTCCCAGATAAGCCAATTTCTACTAAACCAGCTGAAGTTCGTATGGGTGGGGGTAAGGGTTCTCCTGACTACTACGTAGCTGAAATTCAGCCTGGTAAAGTTTTGTATGAATTGAATGGTGTGTCAGAAGAGATTGCACGCGAGGCCTTCCGTTTGGCTTCTGCTAAGCTTCCTTTTGCTGTGACCATGGTTTCTCGCCAAGTGGGGCAATGATGAAAGCGACTGAACTGCAACAGAAATCCGTTGAAGAGCTGAAGGGCGAATTGACGGCGCTGCTGAAAGCCAAGTTTAGCCTTCGCATGCAGCATGCGACCGGCCAATTGGCTAACACAAGCGAACTCAAGCGTGTGCGTAAAGATATTGCGCGCGTTCTTACCGTTCTCACTCAGAAGGCTGCCTAATATGAGCGAAGCTAAACTCAAGCGTACGCTGACTGGTCGAGTGGTTAGCAATAAAATGGATAAGACTGTAACTGTTCTTGTTGAGCGTTTGGTTAAACACCCACTCTACGGCAAGATGGTTCGTCAATCTAAAAAATACCATGCGCACGATGAGTCGAATCAATACGCTGAAGGCGATGTTGTGACGATTGAAGAGTGCCGTCCATTGTCTAAGACTAAATCTTGGGCTGTAACTGGCCTGGTAGAAAAAGCACGCGTTATTTAATTTCGATTAAATAACGTATACTGCTTGCGCGGGCATTCTAACTTGTGTAGAATGCCCGTTTTCCTTGCGTGTCATGCTTGCGTGGTGCGCTGTTTTCCCATCGGGATCCAAAACTGGCCACTCTTGGCTCGGTTCATCCGGGCACCTGGTTGAACCAGGCTAATCAGGTGGATTAAGTTGGAGGTTTGTTCTAAATGATTCAAATGCAATCAAAGCTAGAGGTTGCTGATAACACTGGTGCACGTTCAGTTATGTGTATCAAAGTGTTGGGTGGCTCTAAGCGTCGTTATGCATCTGTTGGTGACATCATTAAGGTGAGCATCAAGGATGCGGCCCCTCGCGGACGCGTGAAGAAGGGTGATGTATACAACGCCGTAGTTGTTCGTACTGCTAAAGGTGTTCGTCGTGCTGATGGCGCGTTGATTAAGTTCGACGGTAATGCTGCTGTTCTTCTTAATGCAAAACTCGAGCCAATCGGTACTCGTATCTTCGGGCCAGTTACGCGTGAATTGCGTACTGAGCGCTTTATGAAGATTGTATCGCTTGCGCCAGAAGTTTTATAAGAGGAATCCAGTATGAATAAGATTCGCAAAGGCGATGAAGTTGTAGTTCTCACTGGCAAAGATAAAGGTAAGCGTGGCACTGTTGTGCGCGCACTGCCTGCTACTGATCGTGTTGTTGTTGAAGGTGTTAACGTTGTTAAGAAGCACCAGAAGCCTAATCCAATGCGCGGTGTGCAAGGTGGTATCGTTGAGCTGACTATGCCAGTTCACGTATCTAATGTTGCTATTTTCAATGCTAAGACTGGTAAAGCAGACCGTGTTGGCTTCAAGACTCTTGAAGACGGCAAAAAAGTTCGCGTTTTCAAGTCTAGCGGCGAAGTTGTCGGCGCCTAAGGGGAATTACAATGGCTCGTTTTCAAGAAGTATATGAAAGCAAGATCGTTCCTGAATTGGTAAAACAATTTGGCTACAAATCAGCTATGCAAGTACCGCGTATTGAGAAAATTACAATCAATATGGGTGTTGGCGAAGCAGTTGCAGATAAAAAAGTAATGGAGTTTGCTGTTGGCGACATGCAGAAAATCGCAGGTCAAAAGCCAGTAGTGACAAAATCGAAAAAATCGATCGCAGGTTTTAAAATTCGTGATGGTTACCCAGTTGGTTGCAAGGTAACTTTGCGTCGTGAACGTATGTACGAATTCTTAGATCGTTTGGTGACGATTGCACTTCCACGTGTACGTGACTTCCGTGGTGTTGGTGGCAAATCTTTTGATGGCCGCGGCAACTTCAACATGGGCGTTAAAGAGCAGATCATCTTCCCGGAAATCGAGTACGATAAGATTGATGCTTTGCGTGGCATGAACATTACCATTACGACTACGGCTAAGACTGATGAGGAAGCGCGCGCATTGCTCGCAGCCTTTAAGTTCCCGTTCAAGAATTGAGGCGATCATGGCAAAACTTGCACTGATTAATCGTGAAGCTAAGCGTGCGGCAGTAGTTGCTAAATACGCAGCAAAACGCGAAAAACTTCTGGTCATTATTAACGACCAAAGTGCGAGCGAGGAAGATCAATTCCAAGCTCGTTTGAAACTCCAGCAGTTGCCACGTAATTCTTCACCTGTACGTTTGCACAACCGTTGCAAATTGACTGGTCGTTCGCGTGGTGTATATCGTAAGTTTGGTCTTGGCCGTAGCAAGTTGCGCGATCTCGCTTTCAAAGGCGAAATCCCGGGTCTTGTTAAAGCAAGCTGGTAATAGGAGAGAAATAACATGGCAATGCATGATCCTATCGCCGATATGCTGACTCGTATTCGCAATGCTCAGCGCGCTGATAAAGCTTCGGTAGTAATGCCATCTTCTAAGTTGAAGGTTGCAATTGCAAAAGTACTGCATGAAGAAGGTTATGTTGAATCGTTCGTTGTAAGTGGTGAGGTTAAGCCAGTTTTGACGATCGAATTGAAATACTACGCTGGTCGCCCAGTTATTGAGCGTCTCGACCGTGTTTCAAAACCAGGCTTGCGTGATTATCGCGGTACTAGCGACATCCCAAGTGTGATGAATGGTCTTGGCGTGGCGATTCTGTCCACTTCCAAGGGTGTGATGACCGACCGCAAAGCGCGTGCCAATGGTATTGGTGGCGAGTTGCTGTGCATCGTTGCTTGATGAGGTGTCACAATGTCTCGCGTAGCTAAAAATCCGGTTGCAATTCCAGCTGGCGTCGAAGTAAAACTCGGCCAAGGCAAAATTGAAGTTAAAGGCCCGCAAGGTACTTTATCTCATCCAGTTGTTTCTGAGGTTGCAGTAGAGGTTAAAGACGGTTCTGTCGTTTTTGCGGCTAATGGCAATAGCAAGTTTGCTCGCTCAATGTCTGGTACATTGCGTGCACTGGTGAACAACATGGTGGCGGGTGTAAACAAAGGCTTCGAGCGTAAATTGACGCTTGTAGGTGTTGGTTACCGTGCCCAAGCTCAAGGTGATGTGCTGAATTTGTCTTTGGGTTTTTCGCACCCAGTAGCGCATCAAATGCCCGCAGGTATCAAGTGTGAGACTCCGTCTCAGACTGAGATCATCTTAAAGGGTGCCGATAAACAACTTCTTGGCCAAGTAGCAGCTGAAATTCGCGCTTACCGTTCTCCAGAGCCTTATAAAGGCAAGGGTGTTCGTTATGCTGATGAAGTGGTTGTTATCAAAGAAACCAAGAAGAAGTAATCGAGGCTAAATTATGGATAAGAATCAAAGCAGACTTCGCCGTGCACGTAAAACCCGTGCCAAGATTGCGGAGCTCAAGGTCGTGCGTCTGTCTGTGCATCGTACCAATAGCCATATTTACGCTCAGATCATTGATGAGACTGGCAGTAAAGTTTTGGCTTCAGCTAATACACTTGAAGCAGCTCTGCGTTCTGAAGTTAAGAATGGCGGTAACGTTGCTAGTGCGGTAGCTGTTGGTAAGCTGATTGCTGAAAAAGCAAAAGCAGCTGGTGTTCAAAACGTTGCTTTCGATCGCTCAGGTTTCCAATACCACGGCCGCGTTAAGGCGTTGGCTGAAGCGGCTCGTGAAGCTGGCCTCGTCTTCTAATTGGAGTTCAAATAATGGCTAAGAACGAAATGGAAGATCGTCAGGACGGCCTTCGTGAGAAGATGGTAAGCGTTAATCGCGTTACTAAAGTCGTTAAAGGCGGTCGTATCCTTGGTTTTGCTGCTCTTACTGTCGTTGGTGATGGTGATGGTGGCGTTGGTATGGGTAAGGGCAAGTCTAAAGAAGTGCCTGTAGCTGTACAAAAAGCGATGGAAGAAGCTCGTCGCAAGATGGTTAAAGTTAATCTGCGGAACGGGACTGTGCAACATACAGTATTCGGTAAGCATGGTGCTACAACCGTATTTATGCAGCCTGCTCCTGAAGGTACTGGTATCATTGCTGGCGGCCCTATGCGTGCGGTTTTTGAAGTTATGGGTATTCATAACATCACTGCTAAATGCCATGGCTCAACAAACCCATACAATATCGTACGTGCAACATTAGATGGTTTGTCTAAATTGCATACACCGGCTGAAATTGCTGCTAAACGCGGCAAGTCAGTTGAAGAGATTCTTGGGGGTGCACAATGAGCGACGTTAAAACAATTAAAGTGACTTTGGTTAAAAGCTTGATTGGTCGCCTTGAGTCGCACAAAGCCTGCGCTCGTGGTTTAGGTCTTCGTAAAACAAACAGCTCTGCTGTTGTTATCGATACACCTGAAAACCGTGGTATGGTTAACAAGATTAGCTACTTGCTAAAGGTTGAGGGTTAAAATGGAACTGAATACTTTAACTCCTGGCGTTGGTGCTAAGCACTCTAGCAAGCGTGTTGGTCGTGGTATCGGTTCGGGTTTGGGTAAAACTTGCGGCCGTGGTCACAAAGGTCAAAAGTCACGTTCTGGTGGTTTCCATAAAGTAGGTTTTGAAGGCGGTCAAATGCCTTTGCAACGCCGCTTGCCAAAACGTGGTTTCAAATCTTTGGCTCAAGGCAAAAATGCAGAAGTGACTCTGTCTGAGTTGCAAGCGTTGCCAATCACTGAAATCGACATGCTTAGCTTGGTTCAAGCTGGTTTGATTTCTCAGCATTCTATTAGCTGCAAAGTTGTATTGTCTGGTGCGATTGAAAAAGCTGTAACATTGAAAGGTGTTTTGGCTACTAAGGGCGCTAAGGCTGCGATTGAAGCTGCTGGTGGTTCTGTTGGTGAGTAATAATTCTTAAAGGTTAAGGCAGAACGTGGCAAATCCCGCAATGGCTGGTTCAGCAAGTAAATTTGCTGATCTAAAAAAACGTATTTGGTTTGTTGTTGGTGCATTGATTGTCTACCGTATCGGTGCGCACATACCTGTTCCAGGGATTAACCCTGTTGAGCTAGCAAACTTGTTCCAGTCTTCGCAGACCGGCTTGTTAAATATGTTTAACATGTTTTCCGGTGGTGCTTTGTCACGCTTTACCGTGTTTGCTATTGGTATCATGCCGTATATTTCGGCGTCGATTATCATTCAGTTGGCTGGTGAGGTGCTGCCTAACCTTAAGCAATTAAAGAAAGAAGGTGAGGCTGGGCGCCGTAAATTAACGCAATATACTCGTTACTTTACCGTCCTCCTTGCTACTGCACAGAGCTTCGGTATTGCCCTGATGCTATTCAAGCAACCAAATTTGGTTGTTATGGATCAATGGTTGTTTGTTGCTGTAACAATGGTTTCTTTAGTTACAGGTACGATGTTCTTGATGTGGCTTGGTGAGCAAATCACCGAGCGTGGTATCGGTAACGGTATTTCAATTATTATTTGCGCAGGTATTGCCTCTGGGGTTCCTTCTGCGATTGGTAAGACTTTGAGTCTAACGTCTCAAGGTGCTCTGCCTATCCTATTGGTGCTGTTTCTGTTCGTTGGCGTGATTTTGCTAACTGCTGCAGTGGTATTTGTAGAGCGTGGTCAACGTAAAGTTCCGATCCAGTACGCAAAACGTCAAGTAGGCAATCGTTTGATGCAGGCTCAAAGTTCACATTTGCCTTTGAAGCTGAATATGGCTGGTGTGATTCCGCCGATCTTCGCTTCTTCGATCATCCTATTTCCAGCGACAGTGTTGTCGTGGACCGGCAATAGTGAGCATTTCTCTTGGCTGAAGACTATTGGTGATAAATTGCACCCTGGTCAGCCGCTTTATGTGCTGTGTTACGCTGCTGCTATTATCTTTTTCTGTTATTTTTATACTGCGCTTGTATTTAATCCACGTGAAACAGCAGAGAATTTGAAGAAGAGTGGTGCTATGGTTCCTGGTTATCGCCCTGGTGACCACACTGCTAAGTACATTGAAAAATTGATTATGAAACTAACTCTGATCGGCGCTGTGTATATTACGCTGGTTTGCTTGATCCCAGAGTTCTTGATTTTGAAGTGGAATGTCCCATTCTATTTTGGTGGTACTTCTCTGCTAATCTTGGTTGTTGTTACGATGGATTTCATGGCTCAGATGCAGTCATATGTTCTGTCGCACCAATACGATAGCCTGCTCAAGAAGGCTAATTTTAAAGGTTCGTAAATCTAGTTGTTAAGCTTCAAAACTTATTTTTGCGAAGCATGAATGGAAAAGATCTTAATTGATTAAGATCTTTTCTTTTATCGGACGTGTGGCTGCTGTTTTTTCTTTTCTAGTTTTGATTCACGTGTTATAGTCGTGGGCTTTACTGGAATTCGATTGTGCTGGTTTTGGTGCAATTGTCAAAAACAGTAGTTGCAACGTGTTCCAGTCAATGATTTTGTTGGCTGGGATTTTACTTTGTTCTCAAAGGATAGACCATGAGAGTTCAAGCATCGGTCAAGAAAATCTGCCGTAACTGCAAAATTATCCGTCGCAATCGTATTGTGCGTGTAATTTGTACTGACCCACGGCACAAGCAGCGTCAAGGCTGATTGAGTCAATCGGCTATTGGTGTTAAAATCCACCACTTTTTAACCTGGGGTAAGAAGTATGGCCCGTATTGCTGGGGTTAACATACCTAATCATCAGCATACTGTGATCGGTCTTCAGGCTATTTACGGTATTGGTCAAACTCGCGCTAAAGCGATTTGTGCTACTACTGCAATTGAGCCAAGCAAGAAAGTTAAAGATCTCAGTGATGTTGAACTTGAAAAACTACGTGACGAAGTAGGCAAATTCACTGTTGAAGGTGATCTGCGTCGTGAGGTAACTATGAGCATCAAGCGCCTTATGGATCTTGGTTGCTATCGTGGTTTCCGCCATCGCAAAGGCCTGCCAGTTCGCGGTCAGCGTACTAAGACAAATGCGCGCACTCGTAAGGGTCCTCGCAAGTCTATCGCTGGCAAGAAGTAATTAAGGACATAAATTATGGCTAAAGCAAACACAGCTCGTGTACGTAAGAAAGTCAAAAAGAGTGTGTCTGAAGGAATCGTGCACGTTCACGCTTCTTTCAATAACACGATCATTACCATCACTGATCGCCAAGGCAATGCTTTATCTTGGGCTACCTCGGGCGGTGCTGGTTTCAAAGGCTCTCGTAAAAGTACACCTTTTGCTGCACAGGTTGCCGCAGAAGCAGCTGGTAAAGTTGCCCAAGAATATGGTGTTAAAAACCTAGAAGTACGCATCAAGGGTCCGGGTCCTGGTCGTGAATCTTCAGTGCGTGCTTTAAACGCATTGGGCTTCAAGATCACTAGCATCTCGGATGTGACGCCTGTTCCGCACAACGGCTGCCGTCCTGCGAAAAAGCGTCGTATCTAATTCGGAGTAAGAAATGGCTCGTTATATTGGACCCAAGTGCAAACTTGCACGCCGCGAAGGCACGGATCTGTTCTTGAAAAGCGCACGTCGTTCGCTCGACAGTAAGTGCAAGCTGGAACAAGCCCCAGGCCAGCATGGCGCTAAGAAAAATACGCGTCTGTCGGACTACGGCGTTCACCTGCGTGAAAAGCAGAAGATCCGTCGCATTTACGGCGTTTTGGAGCGTCAGTTCCGCCGTTATTTTGAAGAAGCAGCTCGCCGCAAAGGTTCAACTGGTGAAAATCTGTTGAAATTGCTCGAGTCTCGTCTCGATAACGTTGTATATCGTATGGGATACGGTTCTACTCGTTCCGAATCTCGTCAACTCGTTTCCCACAAAGCGATTACCGTAAATGGCAACGTAGTTAATATCCCTTCTTTCCAAGTGAAGGCGGGTGATGTTGTTGCTGTACGTGAAAAAGCTAAGAAGCAAGTACGTATTCAGGAAGCTTTGAGCTTGGCTGAAGGCATTGGCTTCCCAAGCTGGGTACAGGTTGATTCTAAAAAAATGGAAGGCGTGTTCAAAAACATGCCAGAGCGTTCAGATCTGTCTAGCGATATCAATGAATCGTTAGTAGTTGAATTCTACTCCAAGTAATAACCTGAACCGGTTGGCAAGGGATACTGACTTATGCAAATCAATGCAAACGAGTTGCTCAAACCGCGCATCATCGATGTGCAAGCTCTGGCTCAAGCTCACGCTAAAGTCGTTATGGAGCCGTTTGAGCGCGGTTATGGCCATACTCTCGGTAATGCACTACGCCGAATCCTTCTTTCTTCAATGGCTGGTTTTGCCCCAACTGAAGTTAAGATTGAAGGTGTTGTGCACGAATATTCCGCTTTGGATGGCGTGCAGGAAGACGTTGTCGATATCCTGTTGAACCTGAAAGGCGTTGTGCTGAAGCTGCATGGTCGGGAATCAGTCACTCTGACCCTCTCTAAAGAGGGTGAGGGTGTCGTCAAGGCTTCCGACATTCAGTTGCCACATGATGTTGAGGTAATTAATCCTGATCATGTGATTGCACATCTGTCTGCTGGTGGCAAGTTAAGCATGGATATTACTGTTGAGAAAGGTCGTGGCTATCAGCCAGCTCCTTCTCGTCAGAATAAAGATGAGGGTCGTTCTATTGGAACGATTATTCTGGACGCATCGTTCAGTCCAATTCGCCGTGTAAGCTACCAAGTGGAAAGTGCTCGTGTAGAACAACGCACTGATCTTGATCGTTTGATTATCGACATTGAAACCAACGGTGTGATCGAGCCAGACGAAGCAGTTCGTCAAGCCGCTCGTATGTTGATCGACCAGCTTGGCGTTTTTGCTGATCTGGAAGGTACGCAAGAAGAAAAAGTTGTTGAGCCACAAGTAACTATTGATCCGATTCTGCTTCGTCCAGTTGATGATCTTGAGTTGACCGTGCGTTCAGCAAATTGCCTGAAAGCGGAAAACATTTATTACATCGGTGATTTGATTCAGCGCACAGAGACAGAGCTACTTAAGGCTCCTAATCTCGGTCGTAAATCACTCAATGAGATCAAAGAAGTGCTGGCTTCGAAAGGGCTTAGCCTTGGCATGCGCCTTGAAAACTGGCCTCCGGCTGGCTTAGACAAGCCTTAAGCTGGTACTAGCAAAGGAATTGACAAATGCGTCATCGTCTTTCTAATCGTAAATTAAATCGCACGTCGAGTCATCGTCTTGCGATGCTTCGCAACTTGGCTAACTCCTTGTTGAAGCACGAAGTAATCAAAACAACTTTGCCAAAAGCGAAAGAACTTCGCCGTGTAGCAGAGCCACTGATCACTCTGGGTAAAAAACCATCTTTGGCTAATCGCCGTTTGGCTTTTTCTCGTACACGTGATCGTGATATCGTAGTTAAGCTGTTTGACGTTTTAGGTCCGCGCTATGCTGCTCGTAACGGTGGTTACCTGCGTATCCTGAAATGTGGCTTCCGTGTTGGCGACAACGCTCCTATGGCATACGTAGAGCTGGTTGATCGTCCAGAAGAAGTTGAAGCTGCTGAGTAATTATTACTCAACTGAAAAACCGGCCTTTAGGTCGGTTTTTTTTTGTGTGCGATATTAAAGATTCGATTATGGCAAATTATGTGATTGGTGATGTTCAGGGGTGCTACGACGAATTACAGGCTTTATTGCTTAAGATTCAATTTGATCCTCTCTGTGATCATTTGTATTTTGTGGGTGATTTAGTCAATCGTGGTCCTGAGTCGTACAAAGTGATAAAGTGGGTCTACGAATACCGATGTTGTGCCTCGACTGTCTTAGGTAATCACGACTTGTTTCTGTTGGCCTGCTGGCTTGGCTTTGCAACTCCGCGCAATGGCGACACGATTGGTGAAATCTTAGAGGATGAGCACGCTGAGCTATATTTAGAATGGTTGATTCAGCAGCCCTTATTGCTGCAGTTAGACAATGCAATCATCGCCCACGCAGGAATTTATCCTTTCTGGTCTCAAGAACAAGCAATCAAGCGGGCGTTTAAAGCTCAAAAGCTGTACTCTGGCATTGATCGCCATCGCTGGTTTTCCGTTATGTTTGGAAATCGACCCGACTTTTGGGATAAGTCACTCAGTGATTCTGAAAAGTTTAGATTCACAATAAATGCATTTACAAGAATGCGATTTTTGGATGGGAAAACCATTGATTTAAAGTATAAAGGCGAGCTAATAGGTGCACCTACTGCTCTTATTCCGTGGTTTTCTGTGCACAATACAGCACCCAAGAAAAGAATTTTTTTTGGCCACTGGTCAGCACTTGGACTTCAAGTCAATGATAGCTATGTTTGTCTGGATACTGGTTGTATTTGGGGTGGGCAAATGACGGCTTATTGCCTTGATACTGATGAGATCTTTAGTATTTCTGCTCGACGTGCTTATCAATCAATTGCTGGTGAAAACTGAGATGAGCCTCATGTAATTGCGCTTTAACCGCTGCGCTAATACTTGCTCTATCATGTTCGTGTACTTTAATTGCAGGCATGAAGCGAATATGCACTTCGGTATTTTGATTGCCTAGCAGTTTATTCAAAGACTGTAGAAACGTCATATCATCTACATATGCCGGCACTTCGCTGTGTTTGCCCTCATCGTCAAGATAGTTTAGATAGATTGCTTGTACATGACCTTGGCTGGTAACAATTGATTGTAATAGTGAAGTCTTCAGTGGTTTCAGATAGGTGCCATCGGTTGTCGTACCTTCGGGGAAGAAGGTTACACACTCACCATTCTGTAAGCATTCAGTTATTGCATCGTTTACTCTTTTTGTATCCTTTATCTTTTCACGCTGAATGAAAAACGTCCCGGCTCCCACGCATAGCCTATTAATTAGAGGCCAGCTCTGAATGTCGGCCTTCGCAATGAATCGAGAGGCATAAATCGTGTTCAGTGCAAAAATATCAAACCATGAAATATGATTAGATAGAAACATATAGTTGCTAGGGATTGTGGGCGGTACTTTGCCTTTGACGATGACCTTAACTCCTAAAATTTTGGTTAATTTTTTTGACCAGTTGCGAATTAATTCGGCTTTTTTTTCAGTGCCGTGTTTGTTGATAACAAAAGTAATGATGAAAAGTCCGACGCCAAGGTGGGAAATAAGCTTGGAGGTACGAAGTAGTTTGCGCATGACTCTTGGCGTGGTTGGCAATTAAGGGCGTATTTTAACTTAGCTTTTTGTGTTTTGGTCAGCGTCCAAAATGTTTCGCATAGCGTCGACTGATATGTTGCCTTGGAAGTAGGAGCAAAAAATCGGCGGTATTAAAATATGGATCCCAAGCAGGTTCACCGCACAGCATTGCTCCCGCACGAATATAGCCTTTAATTAATGCAGGGATTTCAACCTGCAGTGTCGAGTTTAGCTCTTTGATTGGTAGCGGTGTGCGCGGAAAAACACGCCATTCGATTGGTGATAGGGCCTGTTTGGCAAGTTTGTCGTATAGGCTGCAAGCAGTATGCCCCCCATCCTTTAGAGTGACCGAGGCGCAACCCATCATATATTGGTAGCGATTTTTTTCCATGTATTGGTTCAGCGCATTCCACAATAAGGCGATAGTGGTGCCTGTGCGATAGTCTGGATGTACACAACTGCGCCCTAACTCAACAATATTGCTGCGAATATTGTTCAGGCGCGTTAGATCAAATTCCGTGTCAGAGTAATAGCTGCCAATTCGTTGCGCTTGATGCGGCGCGAGTATTCGATAAGTACCGATGACTTGCCCATTATTCTCATCAATGGCAATGAGATGGTCGCAATAAGGGTCAAATAAATCTTGATCGAAACCTGGTTCTTTGCAATTTAAATTGGCGTGCATTTCCTCCGCAAAAATTTGATAACGTAAAGCTTGTGCTTGACGTATTTGCCGTGGATTGTCTGCGATGCAGACTGTAATGCTTTTGTGAGGGCTGCGGTGAGCGTGTTCCAGACCTGTGTGCATAAAAAATCCTCCATTTGGATGACTCTTAAGCTACTGCGGCGCTGTGACTATGCTATTACACTGAGGTGATATTCTTGTTTCAACTGCTTTTTTATGGAGTGCTTGATTTTAGGGTGGGCTGTGGCGGTTGGGTATCTATCTGTGAGCCAATGCAAATAATGGCCTGGTATTAATACTGTCAAGGGTATTTAACTATTGATAATCGATGCTGTCGATTGTATTTGCAGTATTATTTTGCTCAGGGATGCGATAACTTTCATTAGCCCATTCGCCTAAATCAATCATTTTGCAGCGTTCGCTGCAAAAAGGCCTAAACAAGTTTTGGGGTGAATAGGCGCATACTGCCGCACACGTAGGGCACTTAACCATCGGTTGCTGTGTTTTGATCATAGGTTGCAATAACTGAGGGTAAAGTCGATATCGGCATCGACAACTTTAGCGCGCTCGCCGCTGGTGGATGGAACGATGAAGCGGATGTTGATGGCATAACGATTTGCGGATAGTTCAGGTACTGCCGGCAGATCGTTCGGGAGCGATACCTTCAGCAGCTGTACGACTTTGCCACCAGACATCTGCTGAAAGCTGCCGTTTTTTGCTGTGAAATGGTTGCTTTTCGCTGAGTCGCGGAGCAGTTTTAAAACAATGTCGAGGCCATTTTTAATGGGCAATAGCGGACTTAACCAGCGCTCAAGATCGCCACGGCGACGGTCCGAAGATTGCTTGCGCCAGTAGTGGTATGAAGGTAGGTCAAACTCACAAACGCCGCCTGGGATGGATACACGTTGTTTGATACTCATTAGCCATTCATTTTCCCGAAGATATTGCCCAAATTTTCCCGTCATTTCTAACAGACGGCCATGGGTGGTTTCAATTTCATTCAGTACTAAATCGAGCGCATCTTCAGAGATGTGAGGGTTGTTCCGTAGGCTAGCTAAGGTTTGGCGTTGGCGTTCTAGCTCTTGTAATAAATCTGATTTTAAATCAGCGCGGCTTGCTACCTCCATGATCTCAAAAATCCCGAGCAATGCCATGTGGTGATCAAGCGCATCATCGCGAGCTGCTAACTTGGCCGTGCGCACGTATAGCTCTTCCAGGCGCAATAATGTCCGGATGCGCTCATTGATAGGGAATTCATAGCTAATCACTGTGCTAGGGCCTAAATAGGAGATTTCAAAATTGCGATGCTGTATTTGTGCTTAGTGTATTACAACGATCCCGAAGCAACGAATCAATAGTAATGACCTGTTGCTCTAATGATGCCAACGAGCCGTTATTGTAAATCAAGTGGTGGGCTTGTTGTCGGCGTTCTGCATCTGTTAATTGATTATTTATTATTGCTACCACACCTTCGTGGGTTAAGTGACTGCGCTGCATGACTCGCGCAATCCGCACTTCTTGCTCGCATTCCACTGTGATGGTTTGCTGGCATAGATTTTTAAATGCGGCATTCTCGAAAAGTAATGGCACCATCAGAATTTGGTAGCTATCTGTGGTGTACTCGTTTAGCTCTTGGATGCATTTAGCTAAAATTTTTGGATACAAAATGGATTCAAGTACTTTCTTTTTGTTTGGATTGGTGTGTATTTCTTGCCTCAGCCATGCTCGATTGAGTGCGCCATCGGCATTCAGGCAATTCGTACCAAAGTGAGCGGAAATCGCGGTAAGTATTGGCTGATCTGCCTGGGTTAATTGGTGGCTAATTAGGTCGGTATCGACAATGTGTATACCTAATCGAGCAAAGTACTCTGCTGCAGTGCTTTTGCCGGAGCCGATTCCGCCTGTGAGTCCAACGATCATTGCTTAAAAACCGTACAGCATCTGAGTGATATCTTTGCCCCATATTAGCGCTAATAAGCCGGCTATTCCAAGATATGGCCCGAATGGCATCGGCTTGTTCCATCCGCGTTTTGCACCTGCGATCATAATGATGCCAATTACTGCCCCACTAAATGAAGAGAGCAGAATAATTGCTGGCAGCATGCTAACTCCTAGCCAGGCTCCGAGGGCGGCGAGTAATTTGAAGTCCCCGTAGCCCATTCCTTCTTTGCCTGTGGCAAGTTTAAATGCCCAGTATATGCTCCAAAGACTTAAATACCCTGCTATTGCGCCATATACTGAACTTGTTAGATCTGTAAAAATACCTTGTGTGTTGAAGAGCACCCCCAACCAAAGTAAGGGGAGCGTGATGGCATCTGGCAATAAATAAGTATCTGCATCAATCAGTATTAATGAAATAAGAGCCCAGCTAAACAAAAGTGCTCCAAATAGCTGCAAGCTAAAACCAAAATGCCATGCGAGCCCTCCCGAGACTAGGGCTGTAGCTAATTCAACTAAGGGGTAGCGCTTGCTAATTGGTGCTTTGCATTGGCTGCATTTGCCCCGTAGTAGTAGCCAGCTGACGACTGGAATATTTTCCAGCGCAGTAATTTGATGTTCGCAAGTTGGGCATGCGGAACGTGGGATTGCTAGATTGTATGTTGTAAAAGGGATGGTCGATTGTATTGATTCCCCCTCCTGAAGCACTGAGCATTCTTGGCGAAAGCTGTTTTCAATCATGATTGGTAGTCGATGGATGACCACGTTGAGAAAGCTGCCAACAAATAAGCCTAGTAGAGCTGTGCAAACAATCAAATAACTTGGATTTGTCAAAATTTCAAACATTAGCCTACCGCCGCGCCCATTTTGAAGATTGGTAGGTACATTGCAACAACAAGCCCCCCGATTAGTGTGCCAAGAACGACCATAATGATCGGCTCCATTAAACTTGATAGCGCTTCTACTGCATTATCGACCTCCTCTTCAAAGTAGTCGGCGACTTTGCTTAGCATTGCGTCCAGTGAGCCTGACTCTTCCCCAATTGACGTCATTTGCAAAACCATATTTGGAAATACATTGGCATTCTGCATGGCGCTAGTCAAGCTTGTGCCAGTGCTAACTTCCGATTGTATTTTCTGGGTTGCTAATTTGTAGACGATATTCCCTGATGCGCCTCCTACCGACTCAAGCGATTCAACCAGCGGGACGCCGGCAGCAAACATCGTTGCTAAAGTTCTAGTCCAACGGGCAATGGTCGCATTGCGAACAATTTCGCCAAAAATGGGGAGTTTTAGTAACAACCTATCCATAAAGAATTGAATTTTTTCAGATTTTTTCCAGGCTTGGAGAAAAAGATAAATGCCTCCAAAAATTCCGCCAAAAATGATGTACCAGTAATCAACAAAGAAGTCGGAAATGGCCATGACTAAGAGTGTCGGCCCAGGTAGGTCGGCGCCAAAGCTGGAGAAAAGTTCTTTAAAGGCTGGAATCACAAAAATCATAATCACCGCCGTGATAACGAAGGCCGCAACAATGACTGCCGTAGGATAAAACATCGCTGACTTGATTTTCTTTTTAACGGCCAGAATTTTTTCTTTATAAGTGGCAAGGCGTGCTAGAAGGGCATCTAAAATACCGGCCTGCTCCCCTGCCTGTACAAGATTGCAGTACAGGTTGTCGAACTGATTGGGGTGTTTTCTAAAGGCTTGTGTTAGTGAAGACCCGGTTTCAATATCGGTCTTGATTTCCATTAGTAGCTTGGTTACTGATGGATTGCTATGGCCTTTGGCTACAATGTCGAAGGCTGTTAGCAGGGGTACGCCAGACTTTAGCATGGTGGCGAGTTGGCGTGTAAACATGGCAATATCAAGCTCAGTGATCTTTCTGCCGGCGCCAAGACGAACTTTTTTTACACTTGTAACGTTGATCCCTTGGCGTCGCAGGGTGCTTTTGACTACATTTTCACCGCTTGCGCGCATCTCGCCTTTAACAATTTTATTAGTTCTATCTTTACCTTCCCAGCGAAATGCAAACTCTTTGGCTGCGGGACTTTTTGCTTTAACGGCCATTTTATTTCTATCCTTTCTTATACGTTTGTTACAGCCATGATTTCTTCGAGGGAGGTGAGTCCTTGACGTACTTTTCTTAGTCCTGCCTCACGTAGGCTGAGTACGCCTTCTTTTCGGGCTTGGTCGGCAATATCAATGGCATTCCCATGATTCATGATGAGACGATTAATTTCATCGCTAATCGGCATGACTTGATAAATGCCAACTCGACCTTTATAGCCTGTGTTTTTGCATAGTTCACAACCCACTGGCCCATAGGGTTGCCAGGTGTCGTCTAGTTCTTCTTGCTGAAAGCCTGCATCTAGCAGTGCTTGCGCCGGAATATCGACATGTTTTTTGCAACTGCATAGGCGTCGTGCAAGCCGTTGTGCCGTAATCAGTATTACGGAGGAAGCAATATTGAATGGCTGGATGCCCATATTCAACATCCGCGTTAACGTAGTTGGTGCGTCGTTAGTGTGGAGCGTTGAGAACACCATGTGGCCAGTCTGGGCTGCTTTAATTGCAATGTCCGCTGTTTCAAGGTCGCGAATCTCACCGACCATAATGATGTCGGGGTCTTGGCGCAGGAACGCTTTTAGCGCGGCAGAAAAGGTTAGCCCAGCTTTATCATTTACATTGACTTGATTGATGCCTGGCAAGTTAATCTCAGCAGGGTCTTCTGCTGTCGAGATGTTAATGTCTGGCTTATTCAGTAAATTGAGGCAGGTGTAAAGTGACACGGTTTTGCCTGAGCCGGTGGGCCCGGTCACTAGTACCATGCCATATGGACGCTGGATGGCATCTAAAATCAGTGCTTTTTGATCGGGATCATAGCCGAGCGCATCGATCCCGAGCGTGGCAGAAGAGGGGTCCAAGATCCGCATTACGATTTTTTCGCCATGCATGGTCGGCAATGTCGAAACACGGAAATCAATTGCACGAGACTTGGATAAAACTAACTTCATCCGTCCATCTTGTGGGATTCGTTTTTCTGAAATGTCGAGCTTAGAGATTACCTTGATCCTGGAGGAGATTTTTTCCTTAATGGCTAATGGGGGTTGTGCAACCTCACGTAAAACGCCATCAATGCGAAATCTAATTCGATAGAATTTTTCAAAGGGCTCAAAATGAATGTCGGAGGCGCCACTATTGATGGCATCCATTAGCATTTTTTGCAGGTACTTAACCACTGGCGCATCATCAATCTCCTGCCCCATTTGGGTTTCAGCTGCTGTTGGTTCTTGTTCTCCACCATCGAGCGCTAAATCTGCCTCGTCAATTACCATGTCTTTCAGATTTGCGCCGGTAGCTTCGATGGTTTTGTTGAGCAAAATAATCAACTTATTGTCTTCGACAATAATTGGCTCAACTTGTGAGTTGGTTTGGAAGCGAACCTTTTCTACTGCCTCAAGATTGGTAATGTCAGAGAGGCCAATAAAGAGTTTTGTGCCGCGCTTGAATAGCGGAACAAGGCGCTGTGTGCGCATTACATTGTTATCAAGAACGCCTTGCGGGAGGTAGCTTGAATCAATTCGATCGAGGTCTAGTAGCGGATAGCCAAAAGTCTGTGCTGAAAACTCAGCAACCTCGCGTGCAGTGAGTTTTTTACTTTGAGTTAGCTGCTCAATAAAAGTGCTTTTGTTGCTTATGGCCGCCGATTGCAGGGCTTCTGCGTCGGTCTCACTTAGGCGTCCGTGCTGTACTAATAAGCGAGCTAAGCCAGAAATTTGCGGGGTGCTCATAACAAAAAAATCACTCCAGTGGGATCATTGATAGTATGAAACGCCTTGAATTTTTGGTCTATGAGCGGCGTTATATCAATTTAATATCTACTCTAGTCTAGCAGATGAAAATCGAAAGCGCGGTATCCCAGATCATTTTGCCGCCTGAGTGTTGCGCAACGCACTTAATTGTTAGTACTTGCTAATATTGTCGCTGTGGGTTGAGTTTTAGTAGGGGGTTGGTGGGTATGTCTTGCTAGCCCTTTGCTAATATGGTCTCTAGCACTATACGTGTTCCAATGTACCCCAGGAATAAAACGGAGAATGCCGCAAGGGTCCAGTTGGCTACTAAACGCCCCCGCCACCCTGAAAGCCAGCGACCCAACAAAAGGGAGCCAAAAAGTATCCACGATAGTAGTCCGAATACTGTTTTGTGTGACACAGTAAATACTGTGCCATAGCTTTGTTGGTTAAATACTCCGCCGGCGATCAGTGTGAGGGTGAGTAGGGCGAATCCAACGGATATCGTGCTAAATAAAAGCTTCTCGAGGGTTAAAAGTGGTGGTAGGTTTTGGCTGAGTAGTTTGCGGGCGTGGTGATGTAAGGTGCTGTCGGTAATGCGCATTAAAATGGCGAGGCCTGCAGCAATGAATAATAAACTCTGAGCTAGCATGGCAAAAATAAAATGCAATCGGGAAAGGGTGGATTGCACGTAAGTAATGCTGTGCCCTTGTGGTAGTAAGAGTGATAGCGCCATAAAGGCAGAAACGAATGCAAAAAGTGGTGGTTCTAGTCCAGTCAGGTTCCAACGTATTTTACTGAAGCAATAGATGGCTATTGCCAGCCAGGCGGTTAGTGATAATGCTTCGGCAGCGCCAAAAAATGTCGGAGTCTGTAGGGCTGTACTAGCAACGATCGAGCCGTGCATGGCGATGGCCAATGCGAGTAGCAAGTTGGCGATTAAAGGGTGAAGCGCGCGTTTGCCTGCGAGGCGAGTTTGGCAAAAATGCCAACCTAGCAGTAGATAAATAAATAAAGAAAGAGGCCCAAGCAAAGTCAGCACGGCATTTAGGGTAAAATGGAAAGTAATTAAGTCTAACAGAGTGGGTGCCGCTACGGCATCTGTCGATCAAGGAAACGTTGCATGTTTGAAAACTTGTCTGGCCGCTTAGGTGGCGTAGTAAAAACATTACGAGGCCACTCGCGTCTGACCGAAGACAATATTAAAGACGCGTTGCGTGAAGTGCGCATGGCTTTGCTTGAGGCGGATGTGGCGCTGCCGGCGGTGAAGCAGTTTATTGCTGATGTGAAGGTGCGTGCGGAAGGGAAAGAGGTTGTTGGTAGCTTGACGCCTGGTCAGGCCGTGATTGGCGTGGTGTATGAAGAGCTAACCAAGTTGATGGGCGCGCAAAATGATGCGCTTAATTTGGCCGCTCAGCCGCCTGCTGTGGTGTTGATGGCGGGTTTGCAAGGTGCGGGTAAAACGACGACCTCGGGTAAGTTGGCCAAGTTACTTAAAGAAACGCAAAAGAAAAAAGTATTGCTGGTTTCTACTGACGTTTATCGCCCCGCGGCGATTGAGCAGTTGAAAACTTTGGCGGGCCAGCTGCAGGTGGAGTGGTTCCCATCCGATGTGTCACAAAAACCAGTTGATATTGCGAATGCAGCCATTGATTACGCAAAAAGGCATTTCTTTGATGTATTGATCGTCGATACGGCCGGTCGCTTGGCAATTGACGAAGCGATGATGCAGGAAATTAAGGCGCTTCATGCTTCGGTCAAGCCAGTTGAAACGCTGTTTGTTGTTGATGCGATGCAGGGTCAAGACGCGGTGAATACTGCGCAGGCATTTAATGAGGCGCTGCCATTGACTGGTGTGGTGTTGACCAAGATGGATGGCGACTCTCGTGGTGGTGCTGCGCTCTCGGTGCGTCATGTAACGGGTAAGCCGATTAAATTCTTGGGTACTGGTGAAAAGCTAACAGGGCTTGAGCCATTCCATCCTGACCGGATGGCCAGTCGCGTGCTTGGTATGGGTGATGTGCTGTCTTTGATTGAAGACGTGCAAAATACCGTCGATGAAGCTGAAGCGCTGAAAATGATGAAGAAGATGAAGTCTGGCAAAGGCTTCGATCTTGAAGATTTTAAAACCCAAATTCAGCAAATGAAAAAAATGGGTGGTATGGCTGCCTTGATGGATAAATTGCCGGGGCAGTTGAGTGCAATGGCTGATAGTCAGGTAACTGATAAGGCGGTCACGCGCATCGAGGGGATTATTAACTCAATGACGCCGCTAGAGCGCCGCAAGCCGGAGTTGCTCAAGGCTAGCCGTAAACGCCGGATTGCTGCAGGTGCGGGGGTGACGGTGCAGGAAGTGAATCGACTGTTGAAGCAGTTTGAGCAGACGCAGAAGATGATGAAGCAGTTCTCGGGTGGTGGTATGATGAAAATGATGCGTGGCCTCAAGGGCTTAATGCCGGGGATGTAATCGCCGTTTGTACGGTGTATTTGGATATGGTCTTGCAGTCGCTGCTAAATTCTGGCATGATTGCGAGCTTATTTTTATTTACCAATATTGGGTTTTATTATGGTCGTGATTCGTCTTGCTCGCGGTGGCTCAAAAGATCGCCCGTTCTACAACGTTGTAGTGACTGATTCTCGCAACCGCCGCGATGGTCGTTTCATCGAGCGCGTTGGCTTCTACAATCCACAAGCTTCTGGCGCTGCTGAAGAATTGCGCTTCGTTGCTGATCGTCTGAACTACTGGTTGGGTGTTGGCGCTCAGCCTTCTGATACCGTAGCTCGTTTGATCAAGCAGCAAAAAGCGGCCTAATTTTTCCGTGGTGAAAAATCTTAAAGCCTCGTCGGTGGATGCTCAGAATGTCGTGCCAGATGATCTGGTGGTGATGGGCTACATTAGCGGGGCTTTTGGCATTCAGGGTTGGGTTAGTTTGATCGCTGATACGCAGTACGCTGATAGCCTGCTTGACTACAAAACATGGTGGTTGGGTAAAAATGGCCAGTGGAAATCGTATCAGGTTGCGGATGCGCACGTTCAGCCTAAAAAGCTCGGGGCAAAATTGCAGGGTGTCAATGATCGAGATGTGGCCTTTTCTTTAAAGGGTTGTGAGATCGCTGTGCCGCGCAGTGAAATGCCGGAGTTGGAAGAGGATGAATACTACTGGGCTGATTTGATTGGCTTGGAAGTGCTTAATTCGCAAGGCGAACGCCTTGGTGTAATTGAAAAGCTGTTCGAAACCGGCGCTAACGACGTGATTGTTGTTAAAGATGGTGACGTAGAGCGTTTGGTGCCTTTCGTGGGGCATGTGGTATTGGATGTGAATCTTGAAACTCGTGTAATGCGAGTGGATTGGGGGCTGGATTTTTAATCCGGACGATTTAATGTCTGAACCCAAAAGCCATGAATCCAAAAGTGGCATGCAGTTTGATGTGGTAACGCTGTTTCCCGAGATGTTTGCGGCAATTACCGCGCATGGCGTCACGCGTCGTGCGGTGGAGTTGGGCTTAATCGAGGTCGAAACATGTAATCCGCGGGATTTTACGCAGGACAATTATCATCGCGTCGATGATAGGCCGTTCGGTGGTGGTCCTGGGATGGTGATGTTACCTGCTCCGCTGGATGCTGCACTTGGGTATAGCAAGCAACGCCAAATTGCTCGTGGCTTGCAGCCATATACGGTGTATATGTCCCCTCAGGGTGCGCCGTTAACGCATCAAAAAGTGCAAGAGTTGGCTGAAAAGCAATCACTTGTTTTGTTGTGTGGGCGTTATGAGGGGGTTGATGAGCGAATTATTGCTTCGCACGTCGATGAAGAAATCTCGGTGGGTGATTATGTGTTGTCGGGTGGCGAATTGCCCGCAATGATCGTCATTGATGCCGTGTCCCGTTTGTTGCCGGGTGTATTAAATACGGCGGCAAGTGCGGTGGAAGATTCATTTGTGGATGGGTTGCTGGATTGCCCGCATTACACCCGTCCCGAAGTTTATCGCGATATGGCTGTGCCTGATGTCTTGATGTCAGGCAACCATGCCGCTATAAGGCGCTGGCGTTTAAAGCAGTCGCTCGGTCGTACTTGGTTGCGCCGGCCTGATTTGCTGGAAAAGCGGCAGTTATCTAAAGAAGAGACTCGTCTTCTGGCTGAATTTAAGTCCGAGCAATTGCCGGACTAAGCTTGGCAATACCGTTGCTTTAGGGTGATGGCAGAAGGTACAGGCCTCATATGGAGTATTAAAATGAACTTGATTCAACAACTCGAGCAAGAAGAAATCGCCCGTCTGGGTAAAACTATCCCTGAATTTGCACCTGGCGACACTGTTGTCGTTTCAGTAAAAGTAAAAGAGGGTAACCGTGAACGTCTGCAGGCTTACGAAGGCGTAGTGATCGCTAAGCGTAACCGTGGTCTGAACAGCAACTTCATCGTTCGCAAGATTTCTTCTGGTACTGGCGTTGAGCGTACTTTCCAAACTTACTCTCCACTGGTGGCTTCTGTTGAAGTTAAACGCCGTGGTGATGTTCGTCGCGCTAAACTGTACTACCTCCGTGATCGTTCAGGCAAATCTGCACGTATCAAGGAAAAATTGCCAGCGCGCAAAGCAACTGCAGCTTAATTGCTGGGGTTTGCCAAAGAAAAAACCGACTTCGAATGAAGTCGGTTTTTTTATGTTTGCAATCTAGGGCTTTTTAGCTGTTGCGGTTGATGGCGAGTGTCGCCAGTGCTTTTAATGCTTGGGTGTGGGGGTTGTCAGCGAGGTGTTCAAGGCAATCAATGGCCAGTTGTGCTTCTTTTTGTGCGACTTGGCGGGCGTATTCGAGTGCGCCAGATTGCTGTACTGCCGCCAAAACGGCATCGAAATTTTCGCGTTTGGCGTGTTCAAGTGCGTCTTTCACAGTGGCCGCTGCGTCGGCTGCGCCGTGGCGCATTACATAAATCAGCGGCAGCGTTGGCTTGCCTTCGGCAAGGTCATCACCGAGTGATTTGCCGATTTCTTCTTGCTTGCCGCTGTAATCGAGAACGTCGTCGATAATCTGGAATGCGGTGCCTAGGTGCATGCCATAACGCGCCATGGCATCTTCAATGTCCGTGTTGCTTGCTGCGAGGATTGCACCAAGGCGTGAGGCGGCTTCAAATAGTTTGGCTGTTTTGTAGCGAATGACTTTCAGGTAGTCGGCTTCGTCGATGTCGATGTTGCCGATATTCATCAGTTGCAAAACTTCGCCTTCGGCGATGACGTTGGTGGCGTCAGACAGCACTTCCATAATGCGCATCGAGCCGCAATTGACCATCATTTGAAAGGCGCGGCTGTACAAAAAGTCGCCGACCAGTACGCTGGCGGCATTGCCAAACAGTGCATTGGCGGTGTCACGGCCACGGCGCAGGCTAGATTCATCCACTACGTCATCGTGCAAAAGTGTGGCGGTGTGGATAAATTCAATGACGGCAGCCAGCTCGTGATGATGCGTGCCTTGGTAGCCTAGTGCTTGCGCGGAGAGTAGTGTAATCATTGGGCGCAGGCGTTTTCCGCCGGATGCAACAATATACTCGGCGACTTGTCGCACTAGTACGACGTCTGAGTAGAGTCGGTCACGAATGACATTGTCCATGATGGCCATGTCGGCATCTACGACCGACTTTACAAACTGCATCGACACGCTGGGTTTACCCTTTGGCTTGTGGCTGGTGCGTTATTTTGCTGCACCAGCGTGATGAATAAATAATTGCGCGAGATATTAGCAGAAATTGCCCTTTTACGCCCGACTTCTGGCGCATGCTGCGAAAAGTGTGGGCTTAAGTCCTTGACTTTATTAAAACAAGCCCTTACTATGCTCGATTCCCAATTTTGGGGAGCGTGCCGGTGTGAATAGTCCGCGGCACGTTGGGTCAAACTCTTAGGAGCTTGTTATGTATGCAGTCGTAAAAACTGGTGGCAAGCAGTACAAAGTTGCTATCGGCGAAAAACTTAAAGTAGAACAGATTGCTGCAGACATCGACAGCCAAATCGTACTGAATGAAGTATTGATGGTGGCAGACGGTGATGCGGTTGTAATTGGTGCCCCAGTGGTTGCCGGTGCTTCCATCAAAGCAACTGTAATTTCTCAAGGTCGTGGTGAGAAGGTTCGCATTTTCAAAATGCGCCGTCGTAAGCACTACATGCGTCGTGCTGGCCATCGCCAGAACTACACTGAAATTCGCATTGACGAAATCGTTAAGTAATTAAGGAGCTGAACCATGGCACATAAGAAAGCTGGTGGTAGTTCGCGTAACGGTCGCGATTCAGAAGCCAAACGCTTGGGTATCAAAGTTTACGGTGGTGAATTGATTCCTGCTGGTTCTATCATTGTTCGTCAACGTGGTACTGAATTCCACGCTGGTGACAACGTTGGTATGGGCAAAGATCACACTCTGTTCGCTAAAGTTGATGGCTACGTACAATTCGCAGTGAAAGGCGCTCTGAAGCGTCGCACTGTAACTGTATTGCCTTACACTGGCGAAGAAGCTTAAGCTTCTTTCCGGTTTGCTTTGAAAGCCCTATCCTAGTGATGGGGCTTTTTTTCTTTGTCTGAATGGGAAAACGACTGCGAATCACGAATACTGCGTTTTAAAACGACTCAAAATCCTCATTTACTTTATGTAAGCTCCGGTTTTTCGTCTTTTTAAGCCTTGTCTTCGCGCTTCTCGTTACGTTTTCTTGTTGAGTCTGTGGGTTTTGCAGTCTGGCTAGGTGATTTTCCAGATACGTGCTTAAGTATTGGTCTGTATGTGGTAAATCCCTTGGTTTGCGGGGCGATACCCTGTGAGGTAGGAGTAGAGATATGAAGTTTATTGATGAAGCAAAGATTGAAGTAATCGGCGGCAAGGGCGGCAATGGTTCGGCCAGTATGCGCCGTGAGAAATTCGTACCCCGTGGTGGCCCAGATGGTGGCGACGGCGGTAAAGGCGGTACGGTTTGGGCTGTGGCGGATGAGGACATCAATACGCTGGTTGATTACCGCTTCGTCCGTAAATACAAAGCCAAAGACGGCGAGAATGGTCGCGGCGCCGATTGTTACGGTAAAGGCGGCGACGATATCGAGTTGCGCATGCCAATCGGCACAGTCATTACTGATGCTGAAACTGGTGAATTGATTGCAGACTTGACCAAAAATGGCGAGCGTTTGCCAATCGCCAAAGGCGGAACTGGCGGTTTTGGTAATTTGCACTTCAAATCGTCAACCAACCGCGCGCCACGCCAAACGACGCCGGGCGCGGAAGGTGAGCGTCGCGAATTGAAGCTGGAATTGAAAGTGCTGGCCGATATTGGTTTGCTTGGCATGCCGAATGCGGGTAAATCAACCTTCATCCGTGCTGTTTCTGCCGCCAAGCCAAAAGTAGCCGATTATCCATTTACCACACTGCATCCAAATTTGGGCGTGGTGCGCATCGATGAAAATCGCAGCTTCGTGATTGCCGACGTGCCAGGTTTGATCGAAGGCGCCGCCGATGGCGCGGGTTTAGGTCACCGCTTCTTGAAGCACTTGCAGCGCACTGGTATTTTGTTGCACCTAGTTGATTTGGCGCCGTTCAACGAAGAAGTTGATCCAGTCGCTGAAGCCAATGCCATTGTCGAAGAGCTGCGCAAATACGACGAAGAGTTGTACACCAAGCCACGTTGGTTGGTGCTCAATAAAGTCGACATGATTCCGGAAGATGAGCGCGAAGAACGCGTACAAGCCTTCCTGAAAGCCTATGGTTGGGAGGCGGGCGAGTACGACGAGTACGCGCCATTTAATCCAGCGAAACCACGTTACTTTGTGATTGCCGGTCTGACCGGTGAAGGTTGCCGTGATCTAACCTACGCGATTGCTGATTATCTGGAACAAGCGAAAAAACTGGCTAAGCAGCAAGAAGAAGACGCCGCCGCGCGTTTGGCTGCCGAGCAAGAAGCCTTGCTGGCTGCGCGTGCAGCGGCTTTGGCCGAAGGTCGCGACTTCGAGTAATTGCTTTAATCCACGAGTGCGCTGCAATGGTGTGCTCGTGGTACTACTTCCTACTAAAGGCATTGTTTTTCCGCCTGTTTGCCTTTAGTCTTGCTGCTTCCCGATTTTTGTCATCTCCATGCAAGACGAAAACTTATTTTCCGATTTTTTTCAGCCCGGTTTTGTGCCGCACGAATTGCCGCAAATGGCGGAATTACTGCGCGCGCGCACCTATATCGACGCTTTTATTACCTTGTTTCGCGGTGGCGAAGACGAGGTTTTTGTTCGTCTGATCGTGCTGCGCGAAATCGGCGCGCGCGCCGATGCGCCGCGCTGGTCGCCGGCCGACTTGCAGGCGCATTTTGCCTATATCAATCAGGTTAAGCTCGATACGGTCTTGAAGCGTTTGCGCGATAATGGCTTGTTGGTGTGGGATAGCGACGAGCAGCTGTACGCAATGTCCGAGGCGGGGCGCGTGGCCTTGGCGGCGATGGGCACGATGATGCAGTTCGCCGAAGGCGATGCCGAATTGGGTTATTTGACGTCGCAGGTGGCGGCGGGTCAATCGCTGGGGCAAGTTTCCAACGAAGTGATGCTCAATTTGCTGGCGCGCTTGAACGAACTGTACGCCGATTTTGAAGCGGCGCTCGAGTCGCAATCCGAATTCCAAATCCGCGCCGCGCGCGAAAAACTCGAAAAAGTGTGGCAGTGGGTCGAAAAAGGCACCGATGTGATCCGCACCGTGCTGACTGACGAAGAGACCGATCCGCGCATCCATCAAGTCGCGCAATCGATCGCCTTGGCGCAAGCGCGCATGCTGCGCTTAACGTCGGTGTTTCATCGTCGTCTTTCCGAATTGGCTTCGCAGCGCGTGCATTTGGGGCAATCTGGTTTATCGACGACCAACGTCGCCGATTGGTTGCGCCAGCAAACGCAAGAAAAGCTCGCCAGTCTTGGCCGTGATTTAATTTTGT
Organism: Chitinibacter sp. SCUT-21; assembly: GCA_041874755.1. Classification (NCBI taxonomy): domain Bacteria; kingdom Pseudomonadati; phylum Pseudomonadota; class Betaproteobacteria; order Neisseriales; family Chitinibacteraceae; genus Chitinibacter; species Chitinibacter sp. SCUT-21. The sequence continues at coordinate 1,501,783 of CP102611.1, read as the reverse complement.
TCCATCCCGAGCCGCATTTTGTCGTGTCGGATATTTTGCTCGACGTGGCCGAATACGAAATTTGCGAGCGCGAACGCCCAGTCAACATCATCAGTGCAATGCCCGCCGGCGCTGCCGCGCAAATGGTCGGCGAAGTTGAAGCCGAGCGCCTATTGCTGGCGGAATCTCTGTACGACGATCTTAATCGCCTCGTCGCTGGCGGCTTAGGTGGCGATTTGCCCGAGGCGGTGATCGCGCCGACATATAACGAAACGGCGTATCGCTTATCGCTGCTGTCGTTATTGGGCGATGCCGAGGCTGCGCTGGAAAAGAGTGTAGTCGCCGATATTGTAAAAGTGCCGTTGCGGCTGGAAGCAAGTGCCGAGTTGCACGAACCTGATCATCCTGAAGTCGCCAGCATTAGTCGTGGCCGACTCGCTCCACTGAATTCATCAAAAGGCTGATAGAACATGGATCAAGCCCTCAATATTTTAGTTGCGCGTTTATTGGCGCAACGTTTTGTGCTTCGTAAAGACCCACTGGCGCGCCGCGCGCTGATCGACGAAGCCTTTCGCGAGTCGCTCGAACATCGTCTAGCCGAATGTGGTTTGCAGTTGCTGGAAAATCCCTACGCCGAACATATCGCGGTGGCGTTGCAGCCGCATATGGAAGAGTGGGTGTTTGGCGAAGGTGAAAACTGGTTGTCGAATAATATGGGCCTGCCGCGTGATGGCATCGCCTTGCTGGTCGTCGTGTGGGCGCTGATTATTTTGCCGAAGCGCGAGCGTCAAATTGCGCGCGTTGAAGCGGGGCATGAAGATCAGGGCGATTTATTTGGCGCCGAAAAACCGATCGAGCACGGCGAAGGCGTCGCGCAAGGCATTTCGGAAGACGCGTTGTACGCCGATTTTGGCAAAGTGCTGGGCGGCAAAATGCGTTTTACGACCAATTTAGGCCAGCTCTCCAAATTGGGTTTTGTCGTACGCCGCAACCGAATGATTTATGAAGGCCCGATGCTTGATTTGATGATCGACTACGCCAAGCTCGCGCCGCGTATTATCAACGGCGCGCTGGCCGATATTTTAAAACTGTCGGGCACGCAAATTGCCTCGGCCGAGATCGACGCATGATTTTACGTGTAGCGAACGAGCAAGACGCTGAGTTTTTATTGCGCTTGCGCTCAGACCCAGCTGCGCTGCAATACATGCCGCTAATGAAATTAGATTTGCCTGCGATACAGGCGCGAATTACGGCCGCAGCTCAGCAAGTCAATTGCCAAGATAATGCTGAGTTAATGATGATCGTCGAAGTCGATGGTCGGGCGATCGGCATGGTCGGCGCGAATCAGCGCTCGCCGATGATGCAATACGCCGAAGTGTCGTATTCATTATTGCCGCAATATCAAGGCCAAGGTTTGGCGAGCCGAGCGCTTGGCATCTGGGTGACGCAATTATTCGCCGCAGGTTATCGTCGGCTTGGCGCGACCATTTCTGCGCTGAATAGGCCGTCGCTGGCTTTGGCTGAGCGAATTGGTTTTGTCCGCGAAGGCGTGTTGCGCGCGCATTTTGTGATCGGCGGTCAGGCGCAAGATCAAGTGATTTATGGTTTGTTGGCCAGCGAATGGCTGCAAGCACAAAAGGGAAGTCAAAATGTTCCAGATTAAAACTTTGGAAATGGTGCACTGGGATTTCTGGCAACGTATTTCTGTGCCGCTCGATGCGCAGATTGTGACGGTAGTCGGCCCGAATGGTTCAGGTAAAACGACGCTGCTCGATGCGCTGCGCACGATTTTGGCGCTTAAATGTTCGGGCCGCCGCGATTACAAACGCTATGTGCGCAATAACAAAGAAAACATCGCTTGGTTGCGCGCGGTGGTGAGTAATCCGCGCCGTAGCGGTGGCGGCTTTTTTCCGTATTTGTTTTTCCCGCTCTCGTCTGAAACGGTAACGCTGTTTTGTCGGATTAAAAAACAGGGCGGCGATTGGGTGCGCCAGTATGCGATTGCCGAAGGCGATGCGCAGCTTGACGGCCAAACTGAGACGAATTTGCAATGGCTAGGCGTTGGCGATTATCGCCGCCGCTTGGAGCAAGCCGGTTTAACGCCAGCAATTGCCGAGGTATTGGCCTTGGAGCAAGGTGATACGGACAAGCTGTGCGAATACTCCCCTAAGGCATTGCTGGATTTGGTTTTCCAAGTGTTTGGCGACAAAGAAGTGCTCGACCATTACCAAGAAGCCAAAGTGCGTTTGCGCGAGGCTGAGGGCGAGCTCGATAAAATGCAGCAGCAACTCTCGCAGCTTGGCTTGGACGTTGAGCGTTTCCGTCTGCGCGCTAGCAGCTATCTGGAATGGTGTTCGCTCGGTACCGACACGGTGCGCCTTGAGCAGGAAGTAATTCCCGCCTTGCAAGTGGCCGAAGCGCAAGACACGCTGCGCAACTATATCGCCCAATTTAAGCAAAACCGCCGCAATCTGTGGCATAAGCGCGGTGATTTGGTGCAGCTCGATAAACGCTTGGCGGTGGCGCAGTTGGCGGCCAATCAAACGCTGAATGGCGAGCAGCAAAGCAAAGCGGATTACGAAACGCTGTTTGCCAAGTTCCAAGAAGTGCGCGATGCGGCGCGCGATACCGAGCGCATTATGCGCGAAGGCGAAAAGCTGCGTGAGCTCGCCGAGCGCGAGCACGGCGCCGACGCGATTGGCTTGAACGATCGTTTGGCCGATTTGAAAGTCATTGAGACCGAGAAAAAACTAGCGCTGAAAAAAGCCCGCGATGAGCGCCAGCAATTGTCGGAAGCGCAATTTGCGCTGCAAGCCGGCAAAGCGCCGTCGCCCGACTTTGTGCGCCAAATGCGTGCTGCGCTTGACGAGGCTGGCATTCCGCATCAATTGCTGACCGAAATTTGCGAAGTAACTGACCCGACTTGGCAAGACGCGGTTGAGGCCTTGCTCGCGCCGTCGCGCCATTTGATTTTGCTGCAGCGCGAAGCTGATAAGCAGCGCGCATGGGAAGTCGGCGAGCGTTTGCGTTATCGCCACTTTATCGTGTCGGAGCGCGAACCAGCGCCGCGTGCGGTGTTGGGCTCGATTCTTGAAATTATCGATTTCAAGGCGCCAGTGCCGCCGTGGTTGACTCGTCAATTGAATGGCATTCAGCGCGTGAAGTCGGTCGAAGCCGGCAGCCGCATTAGCAGCGATTGGATTACCAAAGAGGGGTATTACCGTGAACGCCGCGGTGCGCGTTTCATTGGGGTCGATACCCGCGAATATGCTTTTGGTGAGGCGGCGCGTCATTCACGCCTGAACGACATCGCCGTACGCTTAAAAGCCTTGAACGAGCAGATTCTCGATCAAGAAACCGATTTTGCCAGCGTGCAACGGGATATTCAGAGCATTACTGTGCAGCTGATGGGTATGCAGGCGGTGTTGCAATTGGCGTCGCGCCAAGCCGAATTTGCCGCAGCGGCCGAGCGCTTCCCGGCCGAGCAAGCCGAAGTGCAGCGCCTTGGTGCGGAACTGGCTGCGGCGCAGGCAGCGGTCGAAGGTTCGCGCGAAAGCCGTTCTGAATTGCGCTTGGCGGCGCAAAAAATTGAAATCGAGCGCGATCAATTCCGCCGCGCGGTCGAAGAATTGCAGGCGCAAATTACGCGCCAACGCAATGAAATTAGCCGCCAGCTTGGCGCGATTCGCGTCTTGAAAGAAAAAGCTTTGCCAGCTTGGCTATTGCCAAGTGTGCTTGAGCAACTGAAAGAAGAATATCGCAGCGTGACCGAAGTGCGTCACATCATCGAGCGTCAGCAAGAGCAGCTAACGCAAGCGCATTGGGAAAAAGACGAAACCATCATCCAGCGCCGCGACAAATTGGTTGCCGACTACGAGGCGCTGGAAGACGAGTCGCAAGGCCACCGCAAAGAAGTTGAGCGCACTGGCCAGCTAACCGAAGAGGCGCGCGCGGCGTATATTAATAAATTGCGTGCGACGGTGCGTGCGTATGGTCGCAATATTAAAGGCTTGGGCGATTTAGCCGGCATCGACGTTGAGCTTGATATGCCGCATCTGGAAAATGACGACGTGGTGTTGGCGCAGGCTGGCCTGACGGCACGTTTCAATTTCGACCAGAAAGGCATGATGGGCTTGAACGACGGTGAAGCGTCGGGCGGTCAGCAGGTCATGAAGTCGCTGATTTTGCTGATCGGCTTGATGATGGACGAAAACAATCCATCGGGCTTTGTGTTCATCGACGAGCCATTTGCGCACTTGGATATTTTCAATATTGACCGCGTTGGCGCATTCTTGAAGGCGACGCAGGCGCAGTATTTGATTACCACGCCGTTAACGCACAATACCAATGTGTATGGCCCGTCCGAATTGACGCTAACGACGCGAAAAAAACGTCCGGGCGAGACTTGGGCGCCATTGATCATGCAAACGCGTCGCAGAACCGAGCAAAAATCGCTTGATGCGGGTACAGTGCTCGCAACTGTGTAATTTTTATCCAGAATTTTAAAGAAGAAGCCTGTGCTACAAATATTTGAATTTTTCGCGCCATGTCCGCGTGGCCTTGAGCCGATTCTGGAAAAGGAATTGCTCGAGCAAGGTGCTAAGAAAGTGAAAGTCACCGATGGTGGCGTGGCGTTTTCTGGCCCATGGACGGTGATGTACAAAGCGAATCTGTATTCGCGCGTTGCCAGCCGCATTCTGTGGAAGCTGGTGGAAAAGCCATATCGCTCAGAAGACGATATTTTCCGTATGGCGCGTGATACTGAATGGGCGGAGATCTTTACCGTTGAGAATTCAATCAAAGTCACGGTCACGGCGGTGCGCTCGCCGCTGCGTAGCCTCGATTTTATTGCGCTCAAAGTGAAAGACGGCGTTTGTGATCGTTTCCGTTTGAAGTGTGGCAAGCGCCCTGATGTGGATACCAAAGAGCCGGATATGCGGATTCATTTGTATCTGTCGGACAAAATGGCGACCTTGTATCTCGATACTTCGGGTGAAGCGCTATTTAAGCGTGGCTATCGCGTTGAAACGGGTGATGCGCCAGTGCGAGAAAATCTGGCCGCCGGTATTTTGGCGCTAAGCGGCTGGACGCCGGAACAAGCGTTTTACGATCCAATGTGCGGTTCGGGGACTTTCCTGATCGAAGCGGCAATGATTGCACGCAATATTGCGCCAGGTATTCGCCGCTCTTTTGCCTTCCAGCAAATGCGTATGTTTGATGATGGATTCTGGCAAGGCGTTCGCGACGAAGCTAAAGCAAAAGAAAGCAAGAGTAATCAGTTGATTTCGGGCTCGGACGTTTCAAGTACGGTGTTGATTTACGCGAAAGCCAATATTGCCGCCGCGGGATTGGAAGATGCGATTCAACTGAAACAGTTGAATGTCCTCGATGCTAAGCCGCCAGCAGAATCGGGTGTATGGGTATGTAATCCACCCTACGGCGCACGTATGGATGAGAAAGAGCATTTGGCTGGCTTGTACCCACAATGGGCAACGGTATTAAAGCAGCGCTTTGCAGGTTGGAACGCTTATTTCCTCACCGCCGATTTAGATATGCCTAAATACATGCGTTTAAAAGCATCTAAACGTACGGTGCTATTTAACGGCCCACTCGAATGTCGCTTGTTTGAATACAAAATGATCGCCGGTGGCAATCGAGATAAGCCTGCTAAAGATTGATTTAATCAGTGATGCGTCGTTAAAAGACCAAGTCAAAGCCCGCGCTAGCGGGCTTTGTGCTTTTTGTGCTTGGTTTTTGTGATTTTGTGGCTGAGTTTGCAGGTGCTGACCGTTTGGTTTTGATTGACTGGGCTCAATTGTTTAAAAGTGAGTTTCCTTTTCCATCAATCACTTATCGCCTTTGTTCGCTTTTCTTTATCGATAGGTGTTGACGTGTTTCAGAGCGGTGGGTATAGTTCGGCCTCTCTGCTGATGACGCAGCGAAACGAAGTGATGTTTCTCTCTGTCTCGCACCGATCTTTAACAAATTACAGCCGATGAGTGTGAGTGCTTGATTCGTAAGTCGAAACAAGTGCTTGCACTCAGATGATAGGAAATAAACAAGACGAACTTAATTGTTCATCTCGTTTCTTTCTTTGAGTATTGAAGTACAAGCCAAGTAGTAAAAATAGCAGAGATTAAACGAAAGAGTTTGATCCTGGCTCAGATTGAACGCTGGCGGCATGCTTTACACATGCAAGTCGAACGGCAGCACGGACTTCGGTCTGGTGGCGAGTGGCGAACGGGTGAGTAATACATCGGAACGTACCCAGTAATGGGGGATAACTATCCGAAAGGATAGCTAATACCGCATACGCCCTACGGGGGAAAGAGGGGGATCGCAAGACCTCTTGTTATTGGAGCGGCCGATGGCTGATTAGCTAGTTGGTGGGGTAAAGGCCTACCAAGGCAACGATCAGTAGCGGGTCTTAGAGGACGATCCGCCACACTGGAACTGAGACACGGTCCAGACTCCTACGGGAGGCAGCAGTGGGGAATCTTGGACAATGGGCGCAAGCCTGATCCAGCAATGCCGCGTGCGTGAAGAAGGCCTTCGGGTTGTAAAGCGCTTTTGTCAGGGAGCAAATCCTTGTGGCTAATACCCACCGGGGATGAGAGTACCTGAAGAATAAGGACCGGCTAACTACGTGCCAGCAGCCGCGGTAATACGTAGGGTCCAAGCGTTAATCGGAATTACTGGGCGTAAAGCGTGCGCAGGTGGTTTGTTAAGCACGATGTGAAATCCCCGAGCTCAACTTGGGAATTGCATTGTGAACTGGCTAACTAGAGTACGGCAGAGGGGGGTGGAATTCCACGTGTAGCAGTGAAATGCGTAGAGATGTGGAGGAACACCGATGGCGAAGGCAACCCCCTGGGCTGATACTGACACTCATGCACGAAAGCGTGGGGAGCAAACAGGATTAGATACCCTGGTAGTCCACGCCCTAAACGATGTCTACTAGTTGTTGGGCTTTTCGGAGCTTAGTAACGCAGCTAACGCGTGAAGTAGACCGCCTGGGGAGTACGGTCGCAAGACTAAAACTCAAAGGAATTGACGGGGGCCCGCACAAGCGGTGGATGATGTGGATTAATTCGATGCAACGCGAAAAACCTTACCTGGTCTTGACATGTACGGAATCCTTTAGAGATAGAGGAGTGCCTTCGGGAACCGTAACACAGGTGCTGCATGGCTGTCGTCAGCTCGTGTCGTGAGATGTTGGGTTAAGTCCCGCAACGAGCGCAACCCTTGCCACTAGTTGCTACCATTCAGTTGAGCACTTTAGTGGGACTGCCGGTGACAAACCGGAGGAAGGTGGGGATGACGTCAAGTCCTCATGGCCCTTATGACCAGGGCTTCACACGTCATACAATGGTCGGTACAGAGGGTCGCTAACCCGCGAGGGGGTGCCAATCTCACAAAACCGATCGTAGTCCGGATTGCACTCTGCAACTCGAGTGCATGAAGTCGGAATCGCTAGTAATCGCGGATCAGCATGTCGCGGTGAATACGTTCCCGGGCCTTGTACACACCGCCCGTCACACCATGGGAGTGGGTTTCACCAGAAGTAGGTAGGCTAACCGTAAGGAGGCCGCTTACCACGGTGGGATTCATGACTGGGGTGAAGTCGTAACAAGGTAGCCGTAGGGGAACCTGCGGCTGGATCACCTCCTTTCAAGAGAAAAGACCTTCGGGTCAAGTACTCACACTCATCGGCTGTAGAGTTTGAAGATACAGAGAAAGTAGCTGAGCAATGAAGCAATTCATTGCAGGGTTACGGACTTGGTTGGAAGCTGGGTCAGTAGCTCTGGCGGCGTAGATTATCTAAAAGTAATCGCGAAGTTAGAGATGATCTAGTGAAGACAAAAGCTGGGTCAGTAGCTCAGTCGGTTAGAGCACCGTCTTGATAAGGCGGGGGTCGCTGGTTCGATTCCAGCTTGACCCACCATTGATTCATCAGTGGAAACAGCTTTGTAATGCCAGATTGGGGGATTAGCTCAGTTGGGAGAGCACCTGCTTTGCAAGCAGGGGGTCGTCGGTTCGATCCCGTCATCCTCCACCAATCACAAGAGTTCAGAATTCAGTGAGCAAGCAGATTTATTCTGGTTTGTTTATTTTGTTCTGGTTTCTTAAATCAGAATGCCTTTGGCATCTGTATCGTTCTTTAACAAAATAGAAGAAGTAATATCTCCTAATTAAACAATGTGAGCATCAAGGCAACTTGGTGTGAACAGTAAATAAATTGGGTTGATTGTATCTCTGATCGAAAGATCAGCGTTGAATGACGTGAGAACTCATTCAACAAGTCGTAAATACCGATACTCTAAACCGATGATACGGTAAAACGTGTTTGAGGTTATAGGATCAAGCGAATAAGTGCATCTGGTGGATGCCTTGGCGATGATAGGCGACGAAGGACGTGATAGCCTGCGATAAGCGTGGGGGAGCTGGCAAAGTGCTTTGATCCCACGATTTCCGAATGGGGAAACCCGGCCCTTTTGGGTCACTCATCACTGAATACATAGGTGATGTAGAGCGAACGCGGTGAACTGAAACATCTAAGTAACCGCAGGAAAAGAAATCAACCGAGATTCCCAAAGTAGTGGCGAGCGAAATGGGAAGAGCCTGTACGTGATAACAGTCGTGTTAATAGAACGGAATGGAAAGTCCGGCCATAGTGGGTGATAGCCCCGTATATGAAAACACAATTGTGGTACTAAGCGTACGATAAGTAAGGCGGGACACGAGAAATCCTGTTTGAAGATGGGGGGACCATCCTCCAAGGCTAAATACTCATCATCGACCGATAGTGAACCAGTACCGTGAGGGAAAGGCGAAAAGAACCCCGGGAGGGGAGTGAAATAGAACCTGAAACCGGATGCATACAAACAGTGGGAGCAGACTTGTTCTGTGACTGCGTACCTTTTGTATAATGGGTCAGCGACTTACGTTCAGTAGCAAGCTTAACCAAATAGGGGAGGCGTAGGGAAACCGAGTCCGAATAGGGCGCATAGTTGCTGGGCGTAGACCCGAAACCAAGTGATCTAGCCATGGCCAGGATGAAGGTGCGGTAACACGCACTGGAGGTCCGAACCCACTGACGTTGCAAAGTCAGGGGATGAGCTGTGGCTAGGGGTGAAAGGCTAAACAAACTTGGAAATAGCTGGTTCTCCTCGAAAACTATTTAGGTAGTGCCTCATGTATCACTGACGGGGGTAAAGCACTGTTATGGCTAGGGGGTCATCGCGACTTACCAAACCATGGCAAACTCTGAATACCGTCAAGTGCGAGCATGGGAGACAGTCCTGGGGTGCTAACGTCCTGGGACAAGAGGGAAACAACCCAGACCGCCGTCTAAGGTCCCAAATGATCAATTAAGTGGAAAACGAGGTGGGAAGGCATAGACAGCCAGGATGTTGGCTTAGAAGCAGCCATCATTTAAAGAAAGCGTAATAGCTCACTGGTCGAGTCGTCCTGCGCGGAAGATGTAACGGGGCTCAAATTGATAACCGAAGACGCGGATATGTACGATGTACATATGGTAGAGGAGCGTTCTGTAAGCCTGTGAAGGTGTCTTGAGAAGGATGCTGGAGGTATCAGAAGTGCGAATGCTGACATGAGTAGCGATAAAGGGGGTGAAAAGCCCCCTCACCGAAAACCCCAGGTTTCCTGCGCAACGTTCATCGGCGCAGGGTGAGTCGGCCCCTAAGGCGAGGCAGAAATGCGTAGTCGATGGGAAACAGGTTAATATTCCTGTACTTGGTATTAGTGCGATGTGGGGACGGAGAAGGTTACCTCAGCCAACGGTTGGAAGAGTTGGTTTAAGCGTGTAGGTGTGTGGCTTAGGCAAATCCGGGCTGCTTTAACACTGAGGCGTGATGACGAGTCTACTTGTAGACGAAGTGAGCGATACCCTGCTTCCAAGAAAAGCCACTAAGCTTCAGCTAATATCGAACCGTACCGCAAACCGACACAGGTGGGTAGGATGAGAATTCTAAGGTGCTTGAGAGAACTCGGGAGAAGGAACTCGGCAAATTGACACCGTAACTTCGGGAGAAGGTGTGCCTCTAGTAGGTGAAGGTGTACAACTGGAGCCCAATGAGGCCGCAGAGAAATGAGGGCTGCGACTGTTTATCAAAAACACAGCACTGTGCTAACACGAAAGTGGATGTATACGGTGTGACGCCTGCCCGGTGCTGGAAGATTAAATGATGGGGTGCAAGCTCTTGATTGAAGTCCCAGTAAACGGCGGCCGTAACTATAACGGTCCTAAGGTAGCGAAATTCCTTGTCGGGTAAGTTCCGACCCGCACGAATGGCGTAACGATGGCCCTACTGTCTCCTCCCGAGACTCAGCGAAGTTGAAGTGTTTGTGAAGATGCAATCTCCCCGCTGCTAGACGGAAAGACCCCGTGAACCTTTACTGTAGCTTTGCATTGGACTTTGAAGTGGTTTGTGTAGGATAGGTGGGAGGCTTTGAAGCAGGAACGCCAGTTTCTGTGGAGCCGTCCTTGAAATACCACCCTGACCCCTTTGAGGTTCTAACCTAGGTCCGTTATCCGGATCGGGGACCGTGCATGGTAGGCAGTTTGACTGGGGCGGTCTCCTCCCAAATTGTAACGGAGGAGCTCGAAGGTCGCCTAGGTACGGTCGGACATCGTACTGATAGTGTAATGGCAAAAGGCGGCTTAACTGCGAGACCGACAAGTCGAGCAGGTGCGAAAGCAGGACATAGTGATCCGGTGGTTCTGAATGGAAGGGCCATCGCTCAACGGATAAAAGGTACTCCGGGGATAACAGGCTGATTCCGCCCAAGAGTTCACATCGACGGCGGAGTTTGGCACCTCGATGTCGGCTCATCACATCCTGGGGCTGTAGCCGGTCCCAAGGGTATGGCTGTTCGCCATTTAAAGTGGTACGTGAGCTGGGTTCAAAACGTCGTGAGACAGTTTGGTCCCTATCTGCAGTGGGCGTTGGAAGTTTGAGGGGGGCTGCTCCTAGTACGAGAGGACCGGAGTGGACTGACCTCTGGTGTACCGGTTGTCACGCCAGTGGCATTGCCGGGTAGCTAAGTCGGGAATAGATAAGCGCTGAAAGCATCTAAGCGCGAAACTAGCCTCAAGATGAGACTTCCCTAGGTCTTTAAGACCTCTAAAGGATCGTTCGAGACCAGGACGTTGATAGGTCGGGTGTGGAAGCGTAGTAATACGTTAAGCTAACCGATACTAATTGCCCGTGAGGCTTGATCCTATAACCTGAGACGCGTTAAGCGACAGGTGCAATCGACCCGATTGTGAATGTTTAAGACAGAGAATAAAGATTACTTCTTCTATTGATTTCGAGTGATTGCAAACCCAATGGGGTAAGCAGTTAACTCACCCAGTTTTGTCTGGTGACCATAGCGAGGTGGTCCCACTCCTTCCCATCCCGAACAGGACAGTGAAACGCCTCAGCGCCGATGATAGTGCGGATTGCCCGTGTGAAAGTAGGTCATTGCCAGACTCCCTAATAGAAAGCCCAGCTGATTCAGCTGGGCTTTTTGCTTTGAATTTTCAATTTGGCGCAATTTTAGCTCAGTGTTATGCTTACGGCTAAACAAAGGGTCGATGTATGCGTCATCTAAATACCGCAATAATTAGTTTTTTTGTTTCTTCCTGTCTTTTCGCCGCGTCTGAACATGCTGCGACGGTTCGTAATAGCGAATTTAGTTTCGAGCCTAATTCCATTCGAAAACGTGCCGAGTCTGTACTCGCAATGATGTCATATTCCGTGATCTTGGATTTAGCCAGCAGTAGTTTGAGTATGCAAAATACGCAAAGCGATGGTGAAACCCTTGTTATGAGTCAGCTTGGCGGTGGTGCAACTATCAGTGATACCGTGCCCGTATATTTAGAAGGGGCGATAGCGTACAGCCGTTATGATCCCACTTTTGTTGCTAGTAATGGCCAGGAGAGTCGTACTATCCCTATGAAGTGGACGACGCTTTCGGTAATGGGCGGAGTGGGTTGGGATATCCCCTTGCGTGAAGATTTAGTGCTACGCCCGATTGCGAATTTTTCTTTAGGGACAGTCCAGAGCGATTTAAAGCTGATCAACTGGTTTTTGAACGAGAAACTAGGTACGGATTATAACTTTTCGCATGGCGGAAGCATGAATGCACTAGGCTATGGGGGGGCTTTGATGCTTGATTATGAACTTGTTCGCCCTGAGCATGAGATTGATCTTGAAATACGCTATTCGGCGATGCATTTAGAAGGGTTTTCGAATGGCCAAAGCATTGATGCGAATGCAGACTCACAAACGGCAAATATCTACGCGCGTTATCGAGCCCCAACGGGTTTGAATTTGTTCGCTCGCCCCTTGCGTTATGTGCTAGAGGCTTCTCATTCGAGATATTATGGGGATCAGGCGGGGCAGTTGGGGTTTGATTATCTATCTACCCTGGGGGCTGGGGTTGAGGTTGATTCGACAGATTTAATTCCGATGATTACGCGCACTCGCTTTGTTGCGCGCTATATGTTTGGTCCTGGGGTTGAAGGTGCAGGACTGAGTATTGCTTGTAGTTTTTAGATGTATTGCCCTGAAGGTTAGTATTCAAAAGCCTTTCAGGGCAATACTCGTTCATGTATTACAACATGTAGCGGGCAAGATCTTCGTTGCCGGCCACGGAGCCTAACTTTTCTCGTACAAATTGTGCATTCACTGAAACTTTGCCGCGTTTGGCGTCAAATGACACGTCCTCAAGCAAGCGTTCCATGATGGTATATAAGCGACGTGCCCCGATATTTTCGGTACTTTCATTCACCGACCATGCCATTTGCGCCATTTCCTTGATGCCTTCCGCGGTGAATTCAACGTCAATTTCTTCTGTGGCTAGTAAAGCTTGATATTGTTTGGCTAAACAAGCATCAGTACCGGTCAAAATGGTGGCGAAATCTTCGACGGTTAATGAGTTTAGTTCAACGCGAATTGGAAACCGGCCTTGTAACTCAGGAATTAAATCCGATGGTTTGGCGAGATGGAACGCACCGCTCGCGATGAATAAAATATGGTCAGTTTTTACCATGCCGTATTTTGTAGTGACGGTTGTTCCCTCAACCAGCGGCAACAGATCGCGCTGCACACCTTGCCGAGAAACCTCGCCTCCACTGCCTTCGGAGCGAGTGGTTACTTTATCGATTTCATCAATGAATACGATACCGTGTTGTTCAACAGCTCTGACTGCTTCTGCTTTGGCATCTTCTTCGTTAACGAGTTTGGCTGCCTCTTCATCGATCAGATGCTTCATCGCATCGACCACTTTCATTTTTTGCGATTTAGTTTTTCCGCCCATTGCCCCCTTAAACATTTGCTGAATTTGGCTGGAGAAGTCTTCCATCCCAGGGGGGCTAAACACCTCCATTGTTGGTGCTGCCGCAGCTACTTCAATGTCGATTTCTTTGTCATCGAATTTGCCTTCCCGAAGCATCTTGCGGAATTTCTGGCGCGTTTCGGCCATTGGGTCTTCGCCATTGACGCTGCCATAGTTATTGTTGCCTGCGGGTGGTGGCAACAGTACATCTAAAATGCGGTTTTCTGCGGCGTCTTCAGCGCGAACGCGATTGCGGCTAATCGCAATATCACGTACTTGTTTAATGGCAATCTCCATTAAATCGCGAATGATGCTATCGACATCCTTGCCGACATAGCCAACTTCAGTAAATTTGGTCGCTTCGACTTTAATAAATGGTGCATCAGCTAGCTTGGCCAAACGCCGGGCAATTTCAGTTTTCCCGACGCCGGTGGGTCCGATCATCAAAATATTTTTTGGGGTAATTTCGTTACGAAGCGGCTCGGCCACTTGCTGGCGACGCCAACGGTTACGAAGGGCAATGGCAACGGCTTTTTTGGCTGCAGATTGCCCAACGATATGTTTATCCAATTCATGGACGATTTCTTGTGGCGTCATTTGCGTCATGGCAACTTCCTTTCAAATTGATAGCAATTAGATCGGGGCTGGTGGTGAAATTTAAAGATCACGACTGCTGCAAGGTAGAACAATCCTTGTCTATAGTAATTGAGTGACCTAACCATTCTGAGAGTCGTGTGATCGGATTTTTAACTTCACGTCGATGGCTATATCTGTTGGCGTTGCCATTGCTGGCCTTGTTGATCTTTGGCCTGTTCTTGCTGATGGTGAGCAATACCAGCATGGGCGGGCATCGTGCGCATATTTTATTAACCTTGCAATTAGATCTGTTGGGTGTGTTCTTTTTAGGGTTGTTCTTTTTGCTCAGCACACTGATCCCTTTTCTCTATTTTTTGCTGCAATTTCATAAGCAGCAGCAAGCCGCAATCGCAATCTTGCCCGATTTAGTCCACCTACCATCCGACAAACTTCAGCTTTTGAGCCCGAATTTTCTTCCTCTACTGACTTCGTTGCAGCCAATTATGCGGCAGCAAGAAACCGTGATTCGCGAATTGAACGATAAAAATGATTTATTCGCGGATGCACTGGATGAAATCAATGAAATCGGTCTGCAATTGCGCCGCTCTGAGCGGCGGTGGTTGCTAGCATTAAGCGCGACAGGAGATGGCATTTGGGAATGGAAAGCTGATAAAGATATTTGGTATTTTTCCAGCCGCTGGAAAGCCATCTTGGGCTATGGCGATGCGGAATTACCAAACAGTGCCGCAACTTTTGATGGCTTTATTCATCCTGACGATGTCGAACGTGTTAGGCAAGGCTTTGCTCAATTTACTCAGTCCCGTGAGCTTGTTGCTGAACTGATATTTGAAGCAGAATTTAGAATGCGGCATAAAGATGGACATTGGATTATTGTTTTGTCGCGAGCGGTAGCCGATCGTGATCCCGAGGGGGCGATTCTGAGTGTTGTTGGGGCGCAAACGGATATCACGGCCCAACGAAAAGCGATGATTGAGTTGTCTCAGGCCAAAGAAGCCGCTGAAAAAGCAGTGGCCCAGCTACGTGGCACCCAGTTGCAAATGATTGAATCGGAAAAATTGGCGGCACTCGGCGCCTTAGTTGCTGGCGTTGCACATGAGGTCAACACCCCCTTGGGTATTGCCTTGACTGCAGCATCCACATTAAGCGAAGACACGCACAGTGTGTTAGCGCAGATGGATAGTGGTGCGCTAAAGAAAACCGATTTGCAGCATTATTTGGCGGTGGCAAGTGAGGCCAGTCAGCTTATTTTACGCCACTGTAATAATGCCGCCGCCCTGATTCGCAGCTTTAAAAACATCTCGGTAGACCAGACTGCAGAAGTGGTCCGCGACTTTGACTTGGGTTTGTATTTAGATGAAATTCTGCAATCACTCAAGCCTAGTTTAAAGCACACTTGCCATACGATTGAGGTTCATTGCCCTGATGGTGTTTTGGTGCATACCTATCCCAGTGCGTTTACGCAAATTATCAATAATTTACTCAATAATGCGCTGTTGCATGCCTTTGCCGGAATCGAAAAGGGGCACATTCTCATCGAAGTGAAGTTGTTGGATGAATCCGAAATCGAGTTGCGTTTTATGGATAACGGCATCGGCATCGATCCAAGTGTACGAGCAAAAGTGTTTGAGCCGTTCTACACTACAAAACGTGGGCAGGGTGGCAGTGGTTTAGGCATGAGCATTGTTCACAATATTGTTGCCGCCCAGCTCAAAGGACGGATCAGTATTGAGGATACGCCGGGAGGCGGGGCCTGTTTTGTTTTGGTATTTCCCCGCGTCTTAAAGGGAGAAAGATAGGATGAGTATGCTCGACGACGATAACTGGTTAGAAGATGATACGCTGGATGATCAAGCCAGCAAGATCGAGCCTTGGAATGTGCTAGTTGTGGATGATGAGCCAGATATTCATCACGTAACCAAGCTCGCCTTGTCGAATATCGATTTTTTAAAGCGTCCGCTGAATATTATGTCGTGCTTTTCGGGTAAAGAGGCACTTGAGCTTTTAAGTACTCGCCAAGATATCGCCTTAGTTTTACTCGATGTCGTAATGGAAACAGAAGATGCGGGTTTGCTCGTGGCGCGTGAAATACGTGAAACCTTGGACAACCACCATATCCGAATTATTTTACGTACAGGGCAGCCTGGCGTTGCGCCAGAACGCCACGTGATCGAGAACTACGATATCAACGATTACAAAGCGAAAACCGAGCTCACACGGGATAAACTCTATACCTCTGTCCTTGGTACGCTGCGCTCGTATAACGACATCATGCTGATCGAGCATCAACGCCGCCAGCTCGAGGCCAATCGCCGTGGCTTAATCAAAGTGGTGGATGCCTCAACGACGATCTTTCGGATGCAATCGATTCACCAGTTTGCGCAAGGCGTACTGGAGCAGTTGCAATCGCTACTATTTTTTGAGCAAGATGCACTGTATTTGGTTGTTAATGGGGGTATGGCGGCTCTAAGCCATGATAATGAAGTGGTTGTGATGTATGCTACTGGAGGGTATCAGCAGTATTGTGGACGTGCATTGGGGCAAACTGAATTGACTCGGCTACAGCCTTCAATCGATGAAGCGATTGCAAAGCAACATAGTGTTTTTGCGAGCGATCACTTTGTTGGTTTTTTTATTTCACCGCATGGCCCCATTAATTTATTGATTATCGATGGTCCGGTCGAGCTGTCGCATCCTGATGCCAATCTAGTCGATCTTTTCTGTAAAAATGTGTCGATTGCGTATGAAAATTTAATGCTCAATAAAGAGATCGAAGATACGCAGCGCAGTATTATCTACCAGCTGTCGGAAGTCATAGAAAATCGCTCCAAAGACACGGGCAAACACATTCATCGGATGGCCGAGTTTTCCTACGTGCTTGCGCTCGAGCTGGGTTTGGGTGATGAAGAGGCGCAAATTATTCGTGCGGCTAGCCCTTTGCACGATATCGGCAAGGTTGGTATTCCAGACATGGTGTTAAATAAACCGGGCCCGTTGGATGTTGCAGAGCGTGCGGTGATGGATACACATGCGCAGTTAGGTTATGACATGCTGCGTGAGTCCAAGCCCCGCATCTTAAAAATGGCGTCGATTATTGCATATGAACACCACGAAAAATGGGATGGCTCGGGTTATCCGCGTAAATTGAAGGGCGATGAAATTCATATTGCTGGGCGAATTATTGCCTTGGCCGATGTGTATGACGCTTTAACCCATGCGCGCTGCTACAAAGACCCGTGGCCGCGTGATCGGGTATTGGAGACTATTCGTGAACAATCAGGGAAGCATTTTGACCCCGCAGTTGTCGACGCTTTTTTCCGCTGTTTGCCAAAGATCGAAGAAATAAGGCAATCATTAACCGATCATTGAAACAATTTGCGCGGTATTTAAGGTTAAAATGGGTGAATTACGGCGGTAATTCGCCCATTTCTATTTTGGCCAAACACTATGACAAAAGATTATCTTGAACGTACGCTATCTGCCCGTGTTTATGACGTGGCGGTTGAATCTCCGTTGGAATTTGCGCCGAATCTATCGCGTCGAATTGGCAATAATGTCTATTTCAAGCGCGAAGATATGCAGCCCGTATTTTCGTTCAAGATCCGTGGTGCTTATAACCGCATGGTGCAGTTAAGCCGTGCCGAATTAGAGCGGGGCGTTGTCGCGGCGTCAGCTGGGAATCATGCGCAAGGCGTGGCCTTGGCGGCGCAACACCTGAAATGCCGCGCGACTATCGTAATGCCGGCCACCGCGCCGCGCATTAAAGTAGAGGCTGTATCTCGCCGTGGCGCAGAAGTGGTGCTGGTTGGCGAGTCATACTCCGACTGTTATGAGCATGCGGTGAAGTTGGCGGCCGAAACGGGCGCAACTTTTGTCCACCCGTACGACGATCCCGATGTTATTGCTGGCCAAGGTACGGTTGCGATGGAGATTTTGCGTCAGCATCCCGATCCGCTGCATGCGGTGTTTATTCCCGTTGGCGGCGGTGGCTTATTGGCGGGTATGGCGGCGTATATCAAGCGCTTGCGCCCAGATGTGAAAGTGATTGGCGTTGAGCCGACTGATGCCAATGCCATGTATTTGTCGTTGAAATTAGGCGAGCGCATCACCTTGCCACAAGTCGGAATTTTTGCCGATGGCGTGGCGGTCAAACAAGTCGGGGAAGAGACCTTCCGTTTATCTAAAGAATTTGTCGATGACGTGATTTTGGTCGACACCGATGCAATGTGTGCTGCGATTAAAGACGTGTTTGAAGATAATCGCTCGATTCTCGAACCGGCCGGTGCGTTGGCGATTGCGGGGATGAAGGCTTGGGCTGCGCGTGAAGGGGTGCAAGATCAAACGCTGATCGCGATTGCTTCGGGCGCGAATATGAACTTTGATCGTTTGCGTTATGTAGCTGAACAAGCCGAAATGGGTGAGCAGCGCGAAGCGATTATGGCGGTGACGGTGCCAGAAAAACCGGGTAGTTTCCGCAAGTTCTGCAGTCTGATCGGCGCTCGGGCGGTGACTGAGTTTAACTATCGTTATGGATCGAGCGAAAAAGCGCATGTATTTGTGGGCTTATCGATTCAACAGCGCAGCGAAGTGGTCGATCTAATTGGCAAGTTGGCTGATGAAGGTTTGGCTGCGCTCGATTTGACAGACAACGAGATGGCAAAATTACACATTCGCCATTTGGTTGGGGGCCAAGCGCCACAAGCTTTGCATGAGCGCGTGATTCGGTTTGAATTTCCAGAGCGTCCGGGGGCCTTGCTGAATTTCTTGAACGGCATGAGCGATAACTGGAATATTTCGCTTTTTCACTACCGCAATCATGGCGCAGACTATGGTCGTGTTTTGGTTGGTATTCAGGTGCCACCAAGCGATGATGTGCAATTCCAAGATTTCCTGTCGCGCCTAGGTTATCCATACTGGATCGAAACGGAAAACCAAGCCTACCAGTTATTCTTAGGGTCAAATTGAGACACTTCAGCACTGCGCATTCACTTTTAGTTTCATTCGCGGCGAGAGTATGAAAAATAGGGTTGAGTCATCAACCCTGTTTTTTTGGAGTGGGCATTGCAAGTATTTTGGACTTTTTTGCGCCGCTATTTTGTTTTCCTGACGGTTAGCTTGGTTGGTATGGCTGTGATTTGTGCGGGTTTGTTGCTAATTCAGCAACAAATGCGAACGGCTTCGGCTGAGCACCTGCGCGTCATTACGCAAAGCAAAGCAGGGCAATTAGAAGACCGTTTGGTGCAATTGCAAGAAGTGGTGTTGGGACTGCAGGCCGCGCTAACGCTCCACCCGCAGTTAGATCGCGCTGAGTTTTATAATTTATTATTGCAAAGCAATGTGATGTACCGTCAACCCAGCCTCTTGGCGGTTGGTTTGGCGCGCCCCGTTCAATTGGCGGATTTGTCACAGCATATCAATCAAGTCCGAGCAGATAAGCGAGTTGCGCCGCTGGCATTTCAAAATTATACGCCAGGCCCTATCAAAACGGCGCAGCCCTTGTTACTTGAGCATCTTTACCCGATTAATCGGCTTACCGAACCATTGCTTGGCAACAATCTAGCCGAATCCGATTTGCTCAAAGAAGGCCTTAATGCGGCACGTGATAGCGGGCGTTTATTGGTCGGTCCAATATTTAATTTGGAAGTGCAAACGCCTCGCATTTTTTGCCTCTATGCCCCGATTTATCATGATTTACCGGTTGAGCCGACGATTGATGAGCGGCGTACTCATCATGTGGGCACCATCGTGGCCTATGTACGCCTTGATGACATAGTCCGTCCGATGAATCGGATGCACGATCATGAACATTTAGGCTGGCAACTTTATGATCAAGACTACTCACAGGCTAGTGGGAGTGCGAATCATGCTAGCAAGGTGATTCAATCTTCCTCTGTACAAGCTGGCACTATCAATCATCGGTTTTCTACTTTAGTTCACTTGCCCGGTCGACAATGGCGGATCGAGTTTCAAAGTTATGACGAAGTGCTGTCCGTACAGTATCAAGAATGGCTCTCGCTTGCTTTTGGTATGGCCATGTTGGGCTTGCTGTTGCTGGCGGCTTTGATCCAGTTTCTTTACCACTCCCGCCAGTGGGCGCTAGAAATGCTGTTACAGGCAAAAGGTGATGAAAGTGAACGCAATGATCAGGTCCAGTTACTCGCCCAACTCATGCAAGAAAGCCATGATGCACTGGTGATTCGCCAACCCGATGGCAAGATCATTTATGCCAATCAAACGGCACAGCAATGGTTTGCCCCAGAAGACGCCAATTTGGTGGGTCGCTTTGACGTGTTGCTCAGCTCTGCCGAAATAGGCAATCTTGCCCATTCTCTCAATTTTGCAACGCGCTATTCTGCCCCCTCTGGGGTGGCACAGCAATTTGAAGTGTTGCTCCATCCCTTGCGTAATGAGTTGTTACAAACCATCGCCTTGGCGATGCAAGTGCGCGATATTTCGCTTCTTAGCACTGAAAAAGCCCTGTTAGTGGAAAGCAATCGCCGCTTAGAAGAAATGGTTGATTTATCCAGTGACTGGTTTTGGGAGCAAGACGTCGAGGCTCGGTTTACTGTGGTGACCGGTGGTTTCTTTTCGCGCTTCGATATTACGCCGAGTTATTTTATTGGCAAACATCGCTGGGATCTTGGTTCGGGTGGCTTAAGCCCTGAGGAGTGGGATGCCCATCGTGCCGTATTGGCAGCAAGGCAAGCTTATCGGGATTTTGAATACACCGCGCAATTGGGGCGCGAAGCGGTCATTCTTAGTGTTTCGGGTGTTCCTTTCTACAGCGAAGATGGCGAGTTTATGGGTTATCGCGGTATTGGTCGCGATATTACCGGTATTCGCTTGGCACAAAAGGCACTTATTTCCGAACAGCAAAGAGCTCAAGCCACGCTTGAATCCATCGCAGATGGTGTCATTACGACGGATCTATTTGGGCGTGTCGAGTATGTAAATCCAGTAGCCTCATCGCTGATAGGCTGGGATCTGGCTGCGGCAAAGGGGCAAAGTTTAATTGCAATTTATCAATCGGTAGATCGTTACACCCGCTTGCCGTTGCCGGATATAGTGGCGGAGGTGCTTAGCGATGGCGGGCAATACCACGGCGCGCGCCGTAGTGTCTTACTCAATAAATTTGGCTTGAATTTTCAGGTTGAAGAGTGTGCCGCGCGAATACGAGATGAACAGATGCGCACGATTGGTGCCGTTTTGGTCTTTCGCGATATTAGCAATTGGCGCGAGGTTGATGAACGCGTGGATTTTGAAATATAGGGTATAGCCCACCAATTTATTTTACATAAGGGCTGGCGGGCTATACCTGATATTAATCGGCCAAACCTTCAAACAACTTGGTCGACAAATAGCGCTCGCCAAATGATGGGATAATCACCGCGATCAGTTTGCCGGCGTTTTCTGGACGTTTTGCCACTTCAATCGCCGCCCAAGTGGCTGCGCCCGCTGAAATGCCGCACAAAATACCTTCTTGCGTTGCCATCGCGCGTGCAGTCGCAAAGGCATCGTCGTTGCTCACGCGGATTACTTCGTCGTAAATCGCCGTATTGAGTACGCCTGGTACAAAACCAGCGCCAATCCCTTGGATCGGATGTGGGCCTTTGGCGCCGCCGCTCAGCACAGGGCTGGCATCGGGTTCGATCGCAATCGCTTTAAATGATGGTTTTTTTGCCTTCAACACTTCCGCCACGCCAGTAATCGTGCCACCGGTACCAACGCCCGCAACCAAAATATCAATTTGCCCGTCAGTGTCTTCCCATAATTCAACCGCCGTCGTGTTGCGGTGAATTTCTGGGTTGGCTGGGTTTTCAAACTGCTGTGGCATAAAGTAGTTGGCGTGTTCTTCAGTTAGCGCTTTGGCCTTCGCAATCGCGCCGCCCATGCCTTCAGGGCCAGGCGTCAAAATCAGCTCGGCACCGTAGCCACGTAACAGCGCGCGACGTTCTTTCGACATGGTTTCTGGCATGGTTAAAACCAGTTTGTAGCCGCGTGCCGCACATACCATTGCCAAGCCAATGCCAGTGTTGCCAGAAGTCGGTTCAACAATCACCGTATCTGGGCCGATTTTGCCCGCCGCTTCAGCGGCGTCGATCATGCTCACGGCGATACGGTCTTTGACCGAATGCGATGGATTCATGTATTCAAGCTTGGCAACGATGGTCGCGCCGCCGCTATTGAGGCGATTTAAACGCACTAGCGGGGTTTTACCGATCAGTTCCGTGACATTGTTTGCGATTTTCATAACTCATCCTGCAGGTTAAATGAGGGATAATAACGTAGCTCGATTGTAGAACGTTTTTGACGCAGACTTGAAGTAACTCTTAAAACTAAGGATATGGAATGCAGATCTATCGCGTTGGCGGCGCTGTGCGCGACCGTTTGCTCGGTTTACCGGTAAAAGACATCGACTGGGTCGTCGTCGGCGCAACGCCAGAACAAATGCTCGCGCTGGGTTATCAGGCGGTTGGCAAAGATTTTCCGGTGTTTTTGCATCCAAATACCCATCAAGAGTATGCACTGGCACGCACCGAGCGTAAAGACGGTCATGGCTATACTGGCTTTGTTGTTCATGCTAGCCCTGAAGTGACGCTAGAAGAAGATTTACTGCGCCGCGATTTAACGATTAACGCGATGGCGCAGGACGATGACGGCACGATTATCGACCCCTACCACGGCCAAGCCGATTTGGCCGCCAAAGTGCTGCGGCATGTGTCGCCCGCCTTTAGCGAAGACCCGGTGCGGATTCTACGATTGGCGCGCTTTGCCGCGCGGTTTGGCTTTAGCACAGCACCCGATACGATGGCACTGATGCACCAGATGGTCGCCGATGGCGAAGTTGATCATTTAGTGCCCGAGCGAGTGTGGCAAGAAATGGCCAAGGGCTTAATGGAAGACCAGCCCAGCCTGATGTTTGCCGCGCTGCGCGAATCCGGCGCTTTGGCGCGCATCGCGCCCGAGATCGACGCGCTATGGGGTGTGCCGCAACGCGCGGATTACCACCCAGAAGTCGATACCGGCTTGCATACAATGCTGGTGCTGGACTATGCCGCAGCGCAAGGCTGGCCTTTGGCGACGCGTTTTGCCGCGCTGTGTCACGATTTGGGCAAAGCGTTGACGCCGGCCGATGTATTACCGCGCCATATTATGCACGAACAACGCGGCGTGCCTTTGGTGGAGGCGCTGTGTCAGCGTTTGCGTGTGCCAGCCGAATGCCGTGATTTGGCGGTGATGACCTGCCGCGACCACACTTTGGTGCACACTGCGCAGCAATTACGCCCAGAAACAGTATTAAAACTGTTTATCCGCTGCGATGCCTTCCGCCGCCCCGAGCGTTTTAGCCAAATGCTTGATGCCTGTGTGGCAGATGCCAGAGGTCGTTATCAGTTTGAACATTGCGAATATCCACAAGCGAGCTATTTATTGCGCTTGCTAGCCGCTGCCAATGCGGTAAATGCGGGGGAAATCGCTCAGCAATGCGCGGATAAAAAGCTGATACCGCAAGCGGTAGAGCAGGCCAGAATTGCCGCGATAGCGGCTGAGTTAACATGAATGTCGCGTGGCTAGAGTAGCTACGGTTTTGACGTGGATGTGTTTTGTATCACTGCTGTGATCCGCTTTGCTACTAGCAATTGCTTGGCTTCTGCTATGATCGCGTCCAGATTAACTGCTTGGTTTTGTTGGGCTTGCACAATTAAACCAAGCCACTGTTTTTGTAGTAAACCACCGAACTGAAGTCGGAGTAATCTGACTGATATTTGCGCACATCAGGGGCTTCGGCTCTTGATTTTACGAACCGGCCCTTGGGTCGGTTTTTTTTTGTAATTTTTTTGAGTGCGAGTGTGTATTTTTACATTTTCATGGCTTGGCAAATTCACATTGTTTGGACTGTTTCGTGTTTATGTAAAACCATAAAAATGAAATTAGGGTTTGTACTTAATTTTGTTAATTGCATGTTTATAAATAATTATTTGTTATTTTCTTCGTCGCCTGGTTGTGGTTGTTTCATGATTCATCATCGAGGCCATAATGGTTAGCTTGGCTGGCTTACGAATTGATGTTGTTTTCATTACTTTGGAATGTTGGTAATAATAATGACATTCAAATTGAAGCGCGGTTAACTGTGTCGATCTATCAACTTAAAGCATCGTTTCAAAACTTATTGCGCCCCATCGTGAGGAGGCTAGCCTCATGGGGGATTACAGCGAATGCCGTTACCGTCACTGCGATGTTGATCTCGGTGAGTTTGGGCATCTTGTTGTTTGCCTATGCCGCGCTATGGCGGCCAGAAGACGGCGGCTATCGTTTGTGGTTGCTGCTGCCTGTTTGGCTGTTTGTTCGGATGGCGCTCAATGCCATTGATGGCATGTTAGCGCGTGAGCATGGTCAGAAATCCAATCTTGGCGCGATTCTGAATGAAACGGGCGATGTAATTTCGGATGTCGCTCTGATAATTCCCTTCTTCATCTTGGCTTGGCATGTCGACGATGCGATCGCTGTGCCGCTGATCTTTGCGGTGCTCATTTTGGCAATCATCACCGAGTACATCGGCGTACTAGGCCCGATGCTAGGTGCAAGTCGCCGTTATGATGGCCCGCTGGGGAAAAGTGATCGCGCTTTTGTTTTTGGCGCGCTGGGCTTGGCCTACGGCTTAGGCTGGATTCCAACTGGCACTTTTGTGTTAAGTGGGGTGTTTGGCCTTTGTACCGTTTTATTACTGGTCACTTGTGTAAAGCGCGTCAAATCCATTTTGAACGAGGTGAAACATGCCTGAGTTGATCAGTAATATGGCGCCGCAATTGCGCTGGGCTTTACTGGCCGTTTTCGGTTTGTTGCTGATTGCGAGTAGCACAATGGCGGTGTTGGGCGCGCGTTATCCAAGTAAAGATTGGCGCGAGCTTAAAGCGCGGATTAACACTTGGTGGTGGATCGTACTGGTGTTTTCGCTCACGCTGATCGGCCAATTGCAATTGGCGTTGGCAGTGTTTGGCCTGATTAGTTTTCTGGCGTTTAAAGAATACCTCACATTATCAAGTACCCGCCAAGCCGATCATGTGGTGCTGTTCTGGGCTTATCTGGCGATTCCGCTGCAATACTTCTGGATTGGCATTTCGTGGTACGGCATGTTTGTGTTGTTTATTCCGGTGTATATGTTGCTCTTGCTGCCGATGCGGATGGTGTTGATTGGTGAAACCAAAGGCTTCTTAAATTCGGCCTCATCACTGCACTGGGGCTTGATGATTTGCGTGTTTAGCCTGTCGCATCTGGCCGCCTTGCTGACTTTACCCGGCTCGCCGGCAGAGGGTGCTAAGTTGGTGTTTTTCTTGGTCGCTTTAACTCAGGCCAACGATGTGGCGCAGTATTTATGGGGCAAATCCATCGGTCGCCGCAAAGCCAGCCCGACGGTCAGCCCGAATAAAACCTTGGGTGGTTTGCTGGGTGGTATTGCGACTACGACTCTACTAGCTTGGTTAATTGCACCGCACTTAACGCCACTCTCGCCACTGTACGCCGCGTGCGCCGGTTTGCTGATCGGAACGATGGGCTTTATTGGCGATATTGTCATTTCAGCAGTGAAGCGCGATTTAGGCGTTAAAGATTCGGGTACGCTGCTGCCAGGACATGGCGGGATTTTGGATCGGCTCGATTCGCTGACCTATACCGCGCCGCTGTTTTACCACTTCATCCGCTACCTCTATTTCTAATTAATGAATTTGAGGCAGAGCATGTTCAATCTCCGAACCTTATTTGTCCTGCTGATCGCGCGTCCCGTGGTCAGGCTTTGGCTGGGTTTAACGGTGCGCAATGGCGATCGTTTGCCGCACACGGGGCCAGCAATCATCATCGCGAACCACAATAGCCACCTCGATATTCTGACTTTGTATTCGCTGTTTGATCTGAAAGACATTCCGAATGTGCGCCCTGCGGCGGCGGCGGATTACTTCTTGCGCAACAAGGCGATGGCGTGGTTTGCGACCAAGGTGGTTGGGATTATTCCGGTGCAGCGCGGTGGCGCGAAAAAAGGCAGCGATCCACTGGCGGGATGCCGCGAAGCGCTGCAGCAAGGCAAGGTGCTGATTTTGTTTCCCGAGGGCACACGTGGCGAGCCTGAGCAATTGTCCGAAATCAAATCAGGCCTCTGGTATCTGGCGCAGGAATTTCCTGATGCACCGATCGTACCGGTGTATATGCATGGGCTAGGTCGCGCGATGGGGCGCGGGCAGTGGTTACCAATTCCGTTTTTTGTTGATGTCGCAATTGGCCGCGTGTTGCCTTGGCGGCCAGAGCGCCCTTTGTTTAAGGCAGAAATTACCGAGCAGTTTCAATATTTACGCAAGAAAGTCATGCCCACACAGGAGTAATGTTTAATGCGTCAAATCCGTGAATGCCAAGAAAGTCAGTTTTCATCTTTTGATCAACAGTCGATTTTCTACCGCCACTGGCAGCCAGTCGGCGAGGGCGCGGCGCGGCGGGCGATTGTGCTGCTGCACCGCGGGCACGAACACTCTGGCCGTGTGCAGCATATCGTTGACGAATTGGGTTTGAACGACGCGGCTTTTTTTGCTTGGGACGCGCGCGGTCATGGCCGCAATGAGGGGCAACGCGGCTATTCACCGAGTTTAGCCAGCACAGTGCGTGATTTGGATTGCTTTGTGAAACACATCAGCCACACGTATGGTTACGCGATTAACGAGATTATCGTCATCGCGCAAAGCGTCGGTGCTGTGCTGGCCAGTACGTGGGTGCACGATTACGCGCCGAATATTCGCGCGCTGGTGCTGGCGGCGCCCGCGTTTAAAGTGAAGTTGTACGTGCCTGCAGCGCGCACCGGCATCGCGCTAATGCAAAAACTGCGCGGCCAGTTTTTTGTTAATTCCTATGTGAAAGCCAAGTTTTTGAGTCACGATCCCGAACGCATCGCCAGCTATAACAACGATCCGCTGATTACTCGCCCAATTGCCTCGCACATCTTATTGTCATTATACGAAACTGCAGAGCGCATTATTGACGACGCGGGCGCGATTACCGTACCGACACAAGTGCTGATTTCGGGCGCGGATTTTGTTGTGCATCACGGCCCACAGCACGAGTTTTTTGATCGTTTGGGCTCTAGCGTCAAAGAAAAGCACATTCTCGATGGTTTTTACCACGATACCTTGGGTGAGCTGGAGCGTGAAAAAGCGTTTGCGCTGATTCGCAGCTTTATCGCCAAAGTCGATGCAGGGGTATTGCCTGCCGACCTAATCAGCGCTGATCAGCAGGGCTATACCTATAACGAGTATCGCGCTTTGCAGCAGCCTTTAAGTTTGCTGAACCCTAAACGCTGGGAATTCGGCATCACCCGCCGCACGTTGGCGAGCTTGGGTAAATTATCGAGCGGGATTCAATTAGGCTGGAAAACCGGCTTTGATTCGGGTTCGACGCTCGATTACGTGTATCGCAATCAAGCGCAGGGCATTACGCCATTGGGTAAATTGGGCGATCGGGCATATCTCGATTCAGTCGGCTGGCGCGGGATTCGCCAGCGCAAAATTCATTTACAAGAGCTGATTGGCGACGCGGTGCGCAGCCTGCACGCGGCGGGTAAACCGGT
Organism: Chitinibacter sp. SCUT-21; assembly: GCA_041874755.1. Classification (NCBI taxonomy): domain Bacteria; kingdom Pseudomonadati; phylum Pseudomonadota; class Betaproteobacteria; order Neisseriales; family Chitinibacteraceae; genus Chitinibacter; species Chitinibacter sp. SCUT-21. The sequence goes on along the minus strand of CP102611.1, from coordinate 1,474,263 downwards.
GCGGATTGTCGATATTGCCGCAGGGCACGGGCGCTATATTCTCGATGCGATTGACGGTCTGCCGTTTGAATCGGTGCTGCTGCGCGATTACAGCGACATTAACGTTAAAGCGGGGCAAGAGATGATTTTGCAGCGCGGCTTGAGTGATAAAGCGCGCTTTGCGCAGGGCAACGCCTTCGATCGTGATAGTTTGGCAAGTTTGGACCCGAAACCAACCTTGGCCGTGGTGTCGGGCCTTTACGAGTTATTCCCAGAAAACCAAGGCATCCGCGATTCGCTCGCCGGCTTGGCGGCGGCCGTACCGGAAGGCGGCTATCTGGTTTACACCAATCAGCCTTGGCATCCGCAGCTCGAAATGATTGCCCGCACGTTAACCAGCCACAAGGACGGCAAAGCGTGGGTGATGCGCCGCCGCACGCAAGCCGAAATGGATCAATTGGTCGCAGCAGCGGGGTTTGAAAAGATCGAGCAGCGCATCGACGAGTGGGGAATTTTTACCGTTTCGATTGCACAGCGTAAAATCGCGGCAACGGTTGCGAGTTTAGCGACTCACGACACGATTTCAGCCTAATTATTTCGGCTCGCCCAGGCGAGCCAAGCGAAGGATTTTCATGAATCAAAAACACCTGAACGAATTACTCGACATCATCGTCGACGGCAGCTTGGACGCTGAAGACATCAGCGCGATGAGCTTGGAGGTGAGCAAGGCGCACGCCGATGCGGCGGCGTATTTGCAAGCCGATAGCGAATCAAAATACCAAGCCGGCTACCCAATCCCATTGTGGGAATGGGTTTTGCTCGAGCAATTGGAAGGCGATTTGCTGTTTCACGCCAGCCAAGTTGACGCGCTGTACGCGCAAATCGTCGACGCGTTTGGCGACGATGAGCTTGATCTGACGGTCGCTGATTTGGCGGGTTTGGACGACGCGGCTGCGTTGGCCAAGGTGCAAGACGAGCTGGCGCCAACTTATACGCTGGTCGATTTCAGCGTGTCGGTGGCGGCTGAAAAACAGCTGGTGCTGGTGCGCAGCGCCAAGCTCGAGCGTTTCTTTGAGCTGTGTGCCGAATTAGGCATCAAAGCGCAAGCGAGCGTGTAATCGCAGATTTGGTGGCCAATACCCGTTATGGTATTGGCTGCTGATTCAATATCAATATTGTTGCTGGTGCTATACCCCTCTTCAATTTTTGAGTAGGTGAAATGCAGACATTGGCGAAATTCAAAGCACTACCTTGGCGTTCTGCCATCGCTTGGCTCTTACTCGCGGGCCCAGCCTTTTTCCTTTTTTATGGCAACGCCAATCAATACGCGGCCAGCCTGCCGCCCGATCAAGTTGGCAATATCGTCTTCGCGTGGGAGCGCGACTGGATTCCATTTTGGGCGTGGAGCATCGTGCCATATTGGTCGATCGACCTGATGTTCGGTTTTTCACTGCTGCTGTGCGCCAATAAAGACGAAGTGCGCACGCAAGCGCTGCGCTTAATGCTGGCGACGTTGCTGTCGTCGATCTGCTTTGTGTTGTGGCCGCTGCGCTTTGGCTGGGATAAACCAGTGGTCGACGGGGTGTTTGGCGCGATGTTTGCCGCGCTGGGGCAGGTCGATCAGCCATTCAATCAAGCGCCGTCTTTGCATATCAGCCTGTTACTGATTATCTGGCTGCGTTTTGCTGCGTTTATCAAGCAATCCGTTGCGAGAGTCGTGCTGCATAGCTGGTGTGTCTTAATAGGTATATCGGTGCTGACCACATGGCAGCATCACTTCATCGATATACCCACCGGTTTTGCGATGGGCTTATTGGTGTGCTATTTGCTGCCGATGCCTGAGGCTAGTTGGCGACATGCTCAACAGTGGCGCGCTCATTTGAGCGCAGCGCAAAACACGCGCCGCCGTGCGTTGGCGCTGCGCTATGGGTTTGGCGCGGTGCTTTGTTTGACTGCGGCATTTTTGATTCAAGGCTGGGCGTGGCTGCTGGCTTGGCCAGCGGTCGCCTTGGGCATTGTCGCACTGGCTTATGGCTATTTGGGCCCTGTCACCTTGCAAAAGCAGGGCGGGAGCATCAGCTTGGCTGCGCGCTGGCTGCTGGCGCCGTATCAACTGGGTGCGATGCTGAGCCGCCGCTACTTTTTACGCCACACCGAGCAGGCGGTCGAAATTGCTGATGGCGTTTGGTTGGGTGCTATCGATGCGGCGAGTGATACATGCTTTGTGGCTGTGCTCGATTTATGCGCCGAATACCCACGTCAAGCTGCGGAACAAGTGAGCTATATCAATCTGCCGCTGCTCGATTTGCTGCCACCGAATGCGCATGAGGTTGAGCAAGGCGTTGCCGCCATTGAGCAACTGCGCCAGCAAAGCGCTGGGCCAGTTTTAGTGCATTGTGCGTTGGGCTTTTCGCGCAGCGCGACGATGATTGCGGCATGGTTGGTGCAAACAGGGCGGGCGCAATCGCTGGGCGAGGCGGTGGCGTTGATTCGTCGGCATCGGCCTATTCATCTGCAGCCAGAGCACATCGAATTGCTGCTGCAACAGCAAGGAGCGTAATGATGGTGGATTTTACTGCCGATCAACGCCACGCTGCGGTGATGGCTGCACTCCTCAAGAGTATGGTCTGGCTCATCTTGCCGACCTTATTGCATTTGATCTTGGGTGGCAGACCTATTGGCTGGTTGGGGCATATTTCATCGGTTTTAGCGCTACTTCAGCTGTTCTGGGGCTGGCGCTGCATATTTGATGGTTATTTGTTTGAGCAACTGGCCACAGGTAGAACAGATGAACAGAGTTTGGATCAAATGCTGGTATGGTTATTTAAGCGACCTGAGCGATCAAATCAAATGATGCTTGTACGACTGCAGGGGGCGCGGCGCTTAGTTGGGCAATTTGTGCTGCTGACTTTGGCGTATTGGTCGCTTCAATACGCAGCCTGAAGTTGCTCGATTTCGACTGGGCGGGGGAGTAATTTAATCCATTCCAAGCGGTTGCGGCCAGCTTGCTTGGCTTGGTAAAGTAGGTGATCGGCTTCTTGTAGAGACTCTTCGAGTGGCCGATGCAAATGGCGCTCGATCAGCCCGCCGCTGATCGTAATTGCAAAGGTGCTATTCTGCTGCATAAAACGCATCTGACGTACTGCACTTAAGATTTTTTCACCCACCACCACGGCTTGTTCTAAGCCTGTGTCAGGCAGGATGAGCACAAACTCTTCGCCCCCCCAGCGTGCCATTAAATCACTGCTGCGTAATAACTCCACAATTTGGCGTGCAACATTGCGTAGTACTTCATCCCCAACAGCATGGCCATATTGATCGTTGATTAGTTTGAAATGATCAATGTCTAGAAACAGGATAGACATGGGACGATGATGGCGATCTGCCGTGTAAATTGCTTTTTCCGCTTCTACTTCAAATGCCCGCCGATTGTAGAGCCCCGTTAAGGAGTCTTGCGTCGCTAAACGTACAAGTTCACGATTGGCATCTTCGAGTAAGAGGGTGCGTTTTTGGACTAAGGCTTCTAAATCGGTATTGCTTTGTTTGAGTTGGTGCTGGTGATTTTGCAATGAGTGCAATGAGACTAGTAGGGTGGTTACATCGCTTAAAATGGTGAGTATTCTGGCGCTGCCATCAGGCGCTAAAAAGGTTTTAAATGCCGAATGAACTAATAAGGATCGACCATCTCGATGTTGTACGCGCCACTCACTGGGCGCTGATTCATCTTGAGTCAGCGCCATTTGTAGAATATTTGGCTCAAAGGATTTGTCATCGTCGCATAAAATAATGCCAAAAGTTTGGCCGATTAGTTCGGCTCGCGAATAACCAAATAAAGCGCAATAAGCGTCATTGACTTGTAGGTAGCGGCCATTTTCGTCAGCAACAGCAATCCCCGACGGACAAATGTCGAATAGAGCACCTAAGATTTCTGTCGAAATCAAATGGCCTACATCCATGGAGGGCCTGCATTTAGCAATGGTTTGAGTTAATCGTTGCAACATCTATTTGCTCGCAACGATTGTGCTTTGATTACTAATCAATTTAGTCAATTCTGCGCGTAAGTCATCTTTTAGTAAATGCCCGTCACGATAAATGACGACAGGATCCAAAATAGGCTGTTGTTGAATTGCTAATTGAGCAACATTATCGGGGCTAATCGTATAACGGCCGAGTGTTTTGGCTAAGGGCCAAGGTAAATCGGGGAATACTACGTAGGCCAATTCTGAGCAAACAATTCGTTCATGTGTGAGTACATCAAAGTTAAAATCGTATTCTTTGCCAACTTGTTCAATTGCGGTGAGTGCTGCCGATTTTTTATAGGGTATTGGGGTTTCTTTGTTTTGCCTTAATACCAATAAGTCATCGATATCCAAAAAGTGATCGAGCGTGCTGATGGTTACGCCACTGCGTAATGCTTCAACAATCCGCCCACCATTGCGAATTTTTTGCTGGTATTGAGCAGGGATTTGTTCCCAGGCACCGATCGCTTTGAGCTCATCTTCACTGCCAAGCCACACTGCAACATGGCCATAATGGCCTGGAATCATTTTGTCACTCAGGCGAAATGGCGTTTTCTCGAGCAAAATATCCAATGGTTTCAATTGTCTGGCTAAATTTTGTTGCTCGGCACTCGAGAGCGTACTCAATTTGCCATTACGGGTTTTGACCAATCCAATCATATTGCCAAATCCCATACTTACGCCGTAGCTCAAGGTGTTTTGCTGTCGTTGCTCTTGTTGGCCAATATTGCCAAATAGATGCCGCAGTGAACCTGTAATTGAATTTGGATTGGCTTGGCGTAGGCTGACGTACCAAACGGTGCTTTGGCTTAACGCATATAAATCATTTTCAGCACGGCTGGTGTCGCGGCCTTGTGCTCGACGCCAAGCCATTACTTGATCAACAAAACGAGTTGCTTTTGCTAAACGAGCACGGTACTCGGCCGAGTAATAATTATTCGATAATTGGCTGAGTTTTGTTTTGCTATTGACATCGTAAGTGAGTAAATAGCCAATCGTAGGGTTGTCATCATAGGGTTCGATGGCGATTTGAAAGCTGTCCATTAAGACCAGTGCGGCAGCTAAACCTTGCTGAATCTCATAGATTAATGGTGTACCGCTTGCATCAGTAGGATTGATATAGGCATTGAGAATACCCTTATTCAATTGCGGCGGCGCTTGCAGTAAAACTTGATGAGCATTGGTTGGTTTTTCCGTGCTCAATACCAGCTTTAGATTGGTTTGAAATAGCGGAGCCACTTTGGTAGCGTAGGGCAAAATTTGGGAGCGAAGTTCAATGTAGTGCAGAGCCATCTCGCGCATTTGGTTGCTTTGCGCGCGACTGAGTTTTGGGGTGCGTTGCTCGGTAAATTTATTGTTTATCGCAAATTGATATGCTTGCTGGCGCAGTGCAACTAAAGCTGCAACATCTTCGTGGAATTGCTTATTGAACTCTTTGGCGTATAACCAGAGTGGGCACAATAAAGCCAAGGACAGCAATAGTCGTATCATGGTTTCTCCTTATGCTATGCATGATGAGTCCATTTACATTGTATGTAAAGATTTCAATGGTTTAGTGAGGTTTGTAGGTCTAAGGAGGTCTTAACCAATTGGCCTAATCTGCGTGCTAGATACTGATATGCCTGTGTACATCATGCAATGTAAAAAGCCCCGCTACTGAGCGGGGCTTTAATTTTTGCGGTCGGCACCTAAGCGGCAGCTTATTGTAAAAGCGGCATTAAGTTTGAAGCTTCAGGCTTGTGGCCAACGGGAGATCATCCCTTGCTTTGCGGCAAGTCGGGGTAGAACGAGCCGTTCCAAATGTAGCAAAACCAGGAGCATTAAACGGGTTGTGGGTGAACGCGTTGCTCGTTATTGTTAATTTTATTCAGCGCAGAAATATAAGCTTTTGCACTTGCCACGATAATATCGGTATCAGCGCCTTGGCCATTCACAATACGGCCTGCTTTAGCCAGACGAACCGTCACTTCACCTTGGCTATCTGTGCCCGCGGTAATGGCATTCACTGAATACAGTTGCAGCTCTGCGCCGCTGTTAAACAAAGATTCAATCGCTTTAAACGTCGCATCAACCGTACCATCGCCGTTCGCAGTAGCGCGGCGTTCAACTCCGGCTTCGGTAATCACCAGCTCGGCTTGTGGCGTCTCGCCTGTTTCCGAAACTACTTTGAGCGATACCAGTTTGTAGTGTTCTTGTTCAATCGAGATCAGCTCATCTGATACCAGTGCGTGCAGGTCTTCGTCGAAAATCTCGCGTTTTTTATCGGCCAATTCTTTAAAGCGCGCAAAAGCAGCGTTCAGGCCTTCTTCACTGCCAATTTCAATGCCCAATTCCAGCAATTTGGTTTTGAAGGCATTGCGGCCAGATAGTTTGCCCAGCGTCAGGCGGTTGGTGCTCCAACCGACTGATTCTGCGCTCATAATTTCGTAGGTTTCACGGTGTTTCAAAATGCCGTCTTGGTGAATGCCAGATTCATGCGCAAACGCATTTGCGCCAACAATCGCTTTATTCGGTTGTACTGGGTAGCCGGTGATCGTTGAAACCAATTTGCTGGTTGGCACGATTTGCGTCGCGTCGACATTGCATTCCACGCCGAAAATATCGCGGCGGGTACGCGTTGCCATTACGATTTCTTCCATCGCGGCATTGCCTGCACGTTCGCCCAAGCCATTGATCGTACATTCAACTTGGCGCGCCCCGCCCAACACGGCGGCGAGTGAGTTGGCCACCGCCATGCCCAGATCATTGTGGCAATGCGCAGACCAGATCACTTTGTCGCCGCCCGGTGTTTTCGCGATCAGTTCGCGGAAAAACGCTTCGGTTTTTTGTGGTACGGCGTAGCCCACTGTGTCAGGTACGTTCAGTGTTGTTGCACCTGCTTCAATTACGGCACCAAAAATACGAGCGAGGAAATCAATATCCGAGCGCAGTGCGTCTTCGGCTGAGAATTCGATGTCTTTGGTGTATTCGCCTGCAATTTTCACCGCTTTGACTGCTGCCTCAACCACTTGGTCGGGGCTCATGCGCAGCTTGTGTTCCATATGGATTGGGCTGGTGGCGATAAAGGTGTGAATACGGCCGCGTTTGGCGTCTTTAATCGCTTCACCAGCAGCGCGCACATCACGCTCGTTGGCACGAGCGAGCGAACAGACGGTGCTGTTTTCGATAATGCCGGCGATGGTTTTGATTGCGTCAAAGTCGCCCGGGCTGGCAGCGGCAAAGCCCGCTTCAATTACATCAACGCCGAGTTTTTCCAATTGGCGCGCGATGCGGATTTTTTCTTCTTTGGTCATTGACGCGCCAGGCGATTGTTCGCCATCGCGCAGCGTGGTATCAAAAATGACCAGACGGTTGTTCGTGCTCATGGTGTGCTCCTGTGTCGGGGCGGTTTGCGCGCCCGCCATATAGTTTTGGATGTTGAAACTGCGGCCTTGGCTTGTGGCCAATTTGGCCAGTTTGTCCACTTGGGTGAGTGGCAAACTGCCGCGTTCACGCCATTTATAAATCGCTGCGCGGGATACTGGGTCTTCTGGAAACAAGCTATTGAGTTGTTCGGCCAGATTACTTGGTCCACCAAAATCAGCAATTAGACGATCAATGTCTAATGACACAGTGTGCTCCTTTGCGTTGATGAGTTTAGATTAGATATTTTTAGACTTAGTGTCAAATGTTTTTGACGAAAAAATAGCGACCAGGGCAAATTTAGTCGCTATTGTTTGTCGAAACTAGAAATATTGGACTTTTTGTCTAATTTTGGGCTGCTTTGTGTGGTTTTTTGATAAAACGCCACAGCCAATACAGGTAGCCGGACGCCGCGTAACAAATAAAGAAGCTAAACAGCACAAGGGCAGGGCGCGATGCGCCGATCACCAAAACCAGCGTTGCAATCAGTAATGATACAAATGGCACTGTTTTGCGCATGTGCAGCTCTTTAAAGCTCCAGAACGGCACGTTTGACACCATTGTTAGCCCGGCAAATAGGGTGAAAAATAGCGCGGTATACGGTAGCAGCTCAGCAAACATCGCCAAATCTTCGCGATATTCGATATTGATCCACACCAAGCCTGCTACCAAAGCCGCAGCAGCGGGGCTGGGTAGTCCTTGGAAAAAGCGTTTATCCACGACGGCAATATTGGTGTTAAAGCGCGCCAAACGTAGCGCGGCACCTGCGCAGTAAATAAATGCGGCAGCCCAACCGAGTTTGCCAAAGCTCGAGAGTGCCCATGAATACATCACCAAGGCGGGAGCGACACCAAACGACACCATATCGGACAAACTATCAAATTGCGCGCCAAATTCTGATTGGGTGTGCGTTAAACGCGCTACACGGCCATCGAGGCCATCCAAAATCATCGCAGCAAAAATCGCCAGAGCGGCTTGCTCGAAATGGCCATTCATTGCTTGCACAATCGCGTAAAAGCCACCAAATAGCGCGGCTAGGGTAAATAAATTCGGTAATAAATAGATGCCTTGGCGGCGTAGATTCATCGACGGTTTGGTATTGAGCGGCATAATCTCGTCAACGGCTAGATAGGAAGCCTCGATTGTAACTGAGGCTTGCTCGGCTCGACAGTGTTGCACCATAAATCGTCGAGCAATTGCCTGTATAAAGAAGCGAATACGATGCGTTATAATCCGCGCTTTGATTGTTATTGGGGTTGGCTGTGTCTGATCGACTGTTTGTAATGCTGCAACACATCTTGCCCAAGCAGGCACTGACGCAACTCTTTGGCCATTTTGCTGGTAAGCAAGCGGGCTCGATCACGACGTCGGTGATTCGTTGGTTTATTAATAAATACCAAGTCAATATGAATGAGGCCGCCAACCCAGATCCGGCGGCGTATCCGACATTCAATGAGTTTTTCACGCGCGAGCTCAAAGCCGGTGCGCGCCCATTGGCTAATGCCAAGCTGGTGTGCCCCGTTGATGGCGCGATCAGCCAGTTTGGCGCGATTGAAAAAGACCAGATTTTCCAAGCCAAAGGCAAGCATTTCACGACGACGGCTTTGCTCGGCGGCGATGCGGCGCTGGCGCAGCAGTTTGAAAACGGCCAGTTTGCAACGATTTATCTAAGCCCGAAAGACTACCACCGCATCCATATGCCGTGTGACGGCCGTTTAACCGAGATGATTTATGTGCCGGGCGAATTGTTTTCGGTGAACCCAGCCACCGCGCGTGGCGTCGATGCGCTGTTTGCGCGCAATGAGCGCGTGGTGTGCATGTTTGAATCGGAGTTTGGCAATTTCTCGCTGGTGCTGGTCGGGGCAACGATCGTTGGCAGTATGGCAACCGTGTGGCACGGCGTGGTCAATCCACCGCGTAGCAAGTCGGTGTGGCGCAAAGATTACCGCGATCAGGATATTCGTATTGCCAAGGGCGCGGAGATGGGGCGCTTTTTGCTGGGCTCAACCGTGGTCTTGTTGTATCCAAAAGGCGCTCCCGCGTTTAATCCAGCTTGGCAACCTGCCAAGGGCGTTCGCTTGGGCGAGGCAATGAGCTCTTAATCGGGTATGTTTCTTTACGCATCGGTTTTATTTTCTTCTAGCTGAATACATGGTGTATGTATTCAGCTGGCCTGCCGCTAGAGCCTAGTCATTGGCTCGCACGAAGTGATTTTTTGACCTATGAAGCAAAACGCCTTGCGTGTCAGCGCAAGCGCGCTAGGCTGAAAAAGAGCATTTGCATCGTGGGGGTGAAGCAGTGAAGTGGCGTTTTTTAGGTGCTGCATTATTCTTACCCGTGCTCACTGCGGCGCAAACCTTGCCGAGCGAAGTCAGTGTGTGCTGGGAAGAGGGCTTAAAACCACCCTATTTAAGCTTGGATTCACAGGGACAAGTAGCTGGCATTGCTGTGGATATGGTGAATGAAATCTTCAAGCGCCGCCAGCTTAGCCCCAAACACTTGATTCGCCCTTGGAAGCGCTGCTTGGCCGAAGTGGAAACCGGCGAAGTGGATGTAGTGCCCAATTCCTCATATCGGGACGAGCGTGCCCAGTATGCCTTATACACCGAACCTTTATACACAACCCATTTGGTGCTGTTTTATCACACCAAACGCTTTGCCCAAGCCCCAGTGATTCGTCAGCTCGACGAGATGAAGCCGTATAGCTTTGGCGGGATTTTGGGGTTTAATTACGACCAATATGCTGGGCAGTTGAAGTTGGATACAACCGCCAAAAATCGTGAAGTCTTGTTTCGCATGTTGATCGCTGGGCGCTACGACTTTGCCATTGAGCAGTTAGAAGTAATCCAAATGATGAAAGCACGCAAGGAGCTCTCTTTAGAGCAAATGGCCTATATTGCCGAACCAGTGCAGCCCGTTAAGAATTTCCATATTCTCGTGACAAAAAAACACCCGCAGGCCGAAGAATTACGCCGCTTGATCAATGACGGCATCGCTGCCATCAAGCGCGATGGTACTGCGAAGAAAATACAAATTAAACATTTGGGCGATTAAGCCACGCTAACTTCATAGCGAGATGGGGTTGGCAGTAAATGCGCCAACACTTCGGCCACTAGGCCTAAACGCGGATCATCGCCAGCACAATCATCACAAGTATCATTGATGCAAAAATACGGCAACTGACCAAAATGCTGGCGCAGCGCATGAAACTGTTCGCCGGCATTGGGCTCACAACTGCTGATATAGAGCGCGGGGCTAAATTGTGGGCGGGCCAAGTCGTGCTGAATCATCCAGCGTAGCGCCAAATCCGACATAATCGGTGGAATCGACCAACTGCGAAAGGTCGTGCTGCGCACCGCATGAAATAGCGTTTGTGCCTGTTCTTCCAAGTGCCACAGGGCGCTTTTTAGCATCGCACGCGGCGCATGAGCGCATAGCTGCGGGATGTGCTGATACGTAGCAAATTGTTGCCCCAGCCAGCGGCGCGAAATAACCGCTGCGTTTACGAGGGCGGTTTCATTTTTCTGAATCTCATCGCTTGTCGGGCTGGCTGTGGGCTCGAAATGTACCGCAAGACCATCAGCCGCAAACCAATCGGCAAGTTTGACGGGCGCGCCAAAGAAAATATCGTCGTTCAGATAGATAAAGCGTTCAGACAGGTTGGGAATGTGGTGCAAATACGATTCGATGTGGCCGGCGTCAAACACCGGGCGTGCAGCTGCTGGAATCAAATCGGCGTGATCAATTAGCGTGACTTTCTCATGCTCAGCTAGCCACTCCGGCCGCTGACCGTCGGTGACGATGAAAATCTGCCCATGATCAGGAAAAAAGCGTTCGAGTGCGCGCAAGTTATATCGTAGCTCGCCATTATCCCGATACCGCCCAGCCACATTGCCGTATTGCGCCAGCGAATCCGGATTCAAACGCTGCTGCGCCTGCGCGCGTTTGCGTTGCCAGATAGGATCTGCGCCGTTGACCCATAAATAGACAATGTCGATTTGATCCATGAATGTCACTTTCGATGATGTTGCGGTACTTATAAAAAAACCGGCATAAAGCCGGTTTTCTTTTAACTATTGTTTAGCGAGCGAAACGGCCGCTAAACATTCGTCTGGGAAATACGCTGGGGCGCGAAGCTAGGTGCGACGTGTACGCAAAGTACACGAGCGCCGCAGCGACAAAGCCCTAGCGTATTGCAGCGACGAAATTAGTTTTTAGATTGGTCAACGATCTTGTTCGCTTGAATCCAAGGCATCATCGCACGCAATTTCGCGCCAACCACTTCGATGCCGTGCGCTGCGTTGTTGCGACGCGCTGCAGTCATAGAAGCGTAGTTAGTTTGGCCTTCCAAGATGAATTGCTTAGCGTATTCACCAGTTTGGATGTCTTTCAATGCTTGACGCATTGCTTTGCGAGATTCTTCGTTGATCACGCGTGGGCCAGTTACGTACTCACCGTATTCAGCGTTGTTAGAGATCGAGTAGTTCATGTTCGCGATACCGCCTTCGAACATCAAATCAACGATCAATTTCAATTCGTGCAAGCACTCGAAGTAAGCCATTTCTGGCTCGTAACCCGCTTCAACCAAAGTCTCGAAGCCCATTTTCACCAATTCAACCGCGCCACCGCACAATACCGCTTGTTCGCCGAACAAGTCAGTTTCAGTTTCGTCTTTGAATGTCGTTTCGATGATACCAGTGCGGCCGCCGCCCACGCCCCAAGCGTATGACAGAGCAACTTCTTTCGCTTTGCCAGTTGCGTCCTGGAAGATCGCGATCAGGTCAGGAACGCCGCCGCCGCGTACGAATTCTGAACGTACAGTGTGGCCTGGTGCTTTCGGCGCGATCATGATGACGTCGAGGTCTTTACGTGGCACAACTTGGTTGTAGTGAATTGAGAAGCCGTGAGCGAAAGCCAAAGTAGCACCTTGCTTGATGTTTGGCTCGATTTCTTCTTTGTACAGTTTTGATTGGAACTCGTCCGGAGTCAAAATCATCACTACGTCTGCGCCAGCAACTGCAGTTGCTACGTCAGTTACTTTTAGGCCGTGAGCTTCAGCTTTCTTAACAGTAGCTGAGCCAGTGCGCAGACCAACAGTTACATCAACGCCTGAATCTTTCAGGTTGCAAGCGTGTGCGTGGCCTTGTGAACCGTAGCCGATGATCGCAACTTTCTTGCCTTTGATGATTTCTGGGTTGGTGTCTTTATCGTAGTAAACGTTCAATGCCATGATGATGCTTCCTTTAAATAATTCAATAGTGCGTATGTGGGTATTGCTTTGCAGGCTTTGCCTGTAGTGCTCTACAGGCAAATACTCTGCTTATAGTTTCAAGATTCGTTCGCCACGGCCGATGCCAGAGGCGCCGGTGCGGACGGTTTCCAGAATGACGGCTTGATCCAGCGCCTTGATAAAGGCGTCGAGTTTTTCACCTGGGCCTGTCAATTCGATGGTGTAGCTCTTTTCGGTCACGTCGATGATGCGGCCACGGAAAATATCCGCCATCCGTTTCATTTCGTCGCGATCTTTACCGGTGGCGCGTACTTTGATTAGCATTAGTTCGCGCTCAATGTGGTCGGCCTCGTTCAGGTCGATCACTTTAACCACTTCAATCAGCTTGTTGAGCTGCTTAGTGATTTGTTCGATCACATCTTCCGAGCCATGCGTGACGATTGTCATGCGGCTCATCGTAGGATCTTCGGTGGTTTGCACCGTCAATGAATCAATATTGTAACCACGGGCAGAAAATAGACCCGTTACGCGGCTCAGCGCGCCGGCTTCGTTTTCAATCAGGACAGACAAAATATGACGCATGATTCATCTCTCCTTAGCAAAGATTGCCGTAGTCACGGTTGTTTTCGAATGGCGTGAGCTGCATGTTTTGCATATGCGGTGGCAAGTCCATTTGGTTCAGGCCTTTGCCGTTTTGCACCATTGGGAACACGTTGGCTTTTGGATTGGTTAGGAAATCCATAAATACCAGGCGCTCTTTCATCGCAAATGCTTCGCGCAGTGCAGGCTCTACATCAGCAGGTTTGCTGATCTGCATACCCACGTGGCCATAGGCTTCGGCGAGTTTCACGAAGTCGGGCAGCGCATCTACGTACGACTCGGAATAACGCGTGCCGTAGAAGAATTCTTGCCACTGACGCACCATGCCGAGGTAACCATTATTCAAGTTAATGATTTTCACTGGCGTGTGGTATTGCTTGCACGTCGACAATTCTTGGATGTTCATCTGAATTGAGCCGTCACCGGTAATACAAGCAACATCAGCGTATGGGTTGGCCAATTGCGCGCCCATCGCGGCTGGCAGACCAAAGCCCATTGTGCCCAAGCCACCTGAGTTAATCCATTGGCGTGGACGATCAAACTTGTAGAACTGCGCGGTGTACATTTGGTGCTGACCCACGTCAGACGTAATGATCGCGTTGCCGCCTGTTACTTCGTACAGTTTTTGCATTACAAACTGTGGCTGGATGATTTCATCATCTTGCGCGTACCACAGGCTGTTTGGCTTGCGCCAATCGTTGATCTGATCCCACCACGCGCTCAAGGCTTTTTCGCTCGGGCGAGTATTGGTTTCTTTCAAGATCGCGATCAGGTCTTTCAGAACGTCTTTCACGTCGCCCACGATAGGCACGTCAACTTTAACGCGCTTGGCGATTGACGATGGATCGATGTCGATCTGAACGATTTTTTTCGCTTGCGACAAGAACTGAGTCGGGTTCGAAATCACGCGGTCGTCAAAACGCGCGCCGATCGCAATGATCGTGTCGGCGTATTGCATCGCCATATTGGCTTCGTAGGTACCGTGCATACCGAGCATGCCGACGAATTTCTCGTCCGAGCCTGGATATGCGCCCAAACCCATCAGCGTGTTGGTACAAGGCACGTTCAGCATGCGAACCAGTTCGGTGACTTCTTCCGCTGCATTGCCCAATACCGCGCCACCACCGACATAGATATACGGGCGTTTCGCTTCGGCGATCAATTGCGCGGCTTTTTTAATCTGGCCTGGGTGACCTTTCACCGGCGGATTGTAGCTACGAATCGATACTGATTTTGGGTATTCGAAAACGGTTTTGGCTTGCGTCACGTCTTTAGGCACGTCAACTACAACCGGGCCTGGGCGGCCAGTCGTTGCAATATGGAAAGCCTTTTTGATCGTGGTAGCCAGATCTTTCACGTCTTTGACCAAGAAGTTGTGTTTCACGACTGGGCGTGAACAGCCGACCATGTCGACTTCTTGGAACGCGTCCGAACCGATCATTGGCGTGCCGACTTGGCCGGAAATTACCACCATCGGGATCGAATCCATAAACGCCGTTGCAATGCCGGTAATGGCATTGGTCGCGCCTGGGCCTGAAGTTACCAGCGCAACGCCAATTTTTTGTGACGAGCGTGAGTAAGCATCAGCAGCGTGAATTGCGGCTTGTTCATGGCGAACGAGAACGTGTTTGAAGTTGTTTTGTTTGAAAATCGCATCATAGATTTCCAAAACAGCGCCGCCCGGGTAGCCGAAAACGAACTCTACGTTTTCTTCGGCCAGGCATCGCGCCAGAATTTCTGCGCCCGAAATTTCCATCGGTTTAGATCCTGAAGTCTGTTGATCGGCAAACCATAACCCTGAGGGCTATGGAATCTCCTCACACGGCAATGTGAGGGTGGGTTTGTATCAACCCAAATTTTGTACCGAGCTTGAACGCCATTTACCAACTTTTGGTCGGTATTGATACGAGAGATGATGCATTGGCGCAAGCGTAACGGCGCTGGACGAGACGAATAATGTCAACGCACAGCTAGGTGTGACTTGGTGTAGGGCTGTAAAGTTACCCGAAGGCGAGTTAATTGGCAAGTTCTTCTGGCTGTTTTTCACCTCGTTTGCTAGTATCAATCCCCTGTTTTTGCAGTGATATTTCATCTCATTTCTCGCAAGGGCGATTGTATTGGGCACTCAAGCACAATTAGCGCAATTTTTAGCCGAGGTTGAGCCACGTGCTTGGCGGCAAGCATGGATTGCTTTGCGCGAACGCGAAGCGGCGCTTGATGTGGTGCAAGATGCGATGCTTAAGCTGACTACGCACTATGCAGATAAGCCAATCGCCGAATGGCCGCTGCTGTTTCAGCGCATTTTGCAAAACACGATTCGTGATTACCAGCGGCGCAGCAAAGTTCGCAATTTTTGGGTGAGTTTATTTTCCTCGCGCGACAATGACGACGGTGGCGCTGACGATCCACTGGAATATATTGCCGATGAAAGCTGGTCGGGGGCGGACGCCGCGCTGGTGCTCAATAGCCAGCAACATATTGCGCTGATTGAAGAAGGCTTAGCGCAATTGCCTGCACGTCAACGCGAAGCCTTTCTGCTGCGTTATTGGGAAGAGATGGACGTGGCGCAAACGGCGCAAGTGATGGGATGTTCGGCCGGTTCAGTCAAAACGCATTGCTCGCGGGCATGTCATGCTTTAGCGAAGTGGCTGACTGAGCGCGGGGTGGAGGTATAAAAATGCCAGTCAATGACAGCAATCAAGATCAATGGGCGCAGCAAATCAAAACGGCGCTAGGTGCCGCGCAGGCCAATTCGGACGTGCGCTCGCAACTGGCTGCGCGGCGACATGCTGCGCTCAGTGCCGCCAAGCCGCAATCTCGTGAATATGCGCCGGTGATTGCTTGGCTCGGTGCGCATCGCTGGGGCGCAATCATCAGCACCTGTGCTCTGGTGCTAGGAGTGGTGGCTGTATGGCCTAAGCCCGAAGTGCGATTGGAGCAATACGCTGCAAACGACGTTACCGCGCAAGTGGTCGATGAGGTTTTGTACGACAGTTTGGATGAATAGCTCCGCGCCACAACAGTGGCGCAGGGGACAGTTAAATGGTTTAGGAGTCGGTGTTGAATAAAGCAGGAAAGAAGTCGTCTCAAGGTGGTGCAGCAGCAGTAAATAACGCGAGCGAGCTCGAGGCGCACTTAGGCAATGCCGGTTTAGGGCGGCGCTTTGTCGCTTTGATGTACGAAGCCTTATTGTTGGTTGCGGTCTTGCTGATTACCGTTGGCGTGTTTCAAGGTGTGGCGCAATTGCTAACGGGTATAACGCCAGAGCAATTATCTAAAATGACCTCTGCGCGTATACTGAATGGGGTATGGGTGCTGCTGGTGTGTTACGGCTATTTTGGCTGGTGCTGGACACGCGGCCAAACGCTGGCGATGATGACGTGGCGTATGCGCATTGCGCCGCTGCAAGGGCAGCTGAGCTGGCGCGCCGCCGCGATACGTTTTGCGCTGGCCAGTGTGTTTTACGCGCCCTTGCTACCGCTGTGGATTTTGGCGATTTATCACCCCAATCTAAAAGCATTGGCATGGATCGGAACCGCATGGTTTTTTGCGCCGTGGATTTATGCGCGCTTCGATCAAGATCAGCAGCTGTTGCATGATCGCTTTGCCAAAACACGGATTGTGAATAGCAAACCGAAAAAATAATTCTTATGTCATTTCCAAGTAAAGCCGCGTTAATATAGCGCGGCTTTTTTTATGGATATGCAAATGAAAAAAATCGCTGCGGTGTTTGGAGTAGTGCTAGCGCTGGTTTTGGCTCTTTCGGCCTTCTTTTATAAAGAGCTGGTTTTTTACTTCACCCCAGTCAAACCCGTCTCCGAAGTGGCAACGCCAATTTTCTGGAAAGTGAGCAAAGCTGGCATTCCTGATTCTTGGCTGTTGGGAACCATGCATGCGGCCGATCGTCGCTCTGCGCTATTACTGCCACGCTTTGAACCGTATTTGCAGCAAGCGCGGATTATTTTTACCGAGCATAAATATCTAAGTGCCGAGGATCAGGTGCTCACTGATTTTATCTTGGGGGGTAAAGGTGGTGTGCGCAGCGCGTTGGGCGATTTGTATCCGGCTTTGCTCTCCGAAATGGAAAAACGGCATATTCGGGCGCAAATTGTCGACACCATGGATGTGCCGCAAGCATGGCTGACGATGTATATTGGGATTCCCTTTGCGGATAAAGGAGCGGCTTCGCTTGATGAGCAAGTCGCGAGCTATGCGCTATTGCACAACAAGCCGTATGCGGGTTTGGAGCGCATGCAAGACAAAGTGAAGGTATTTACCGAGATGGCACCAGCGCATCAGTTGCAAGCGCTGCAGATGATGATCACAGGGCGTGAAAAAATCGAGCAAACGTTTCAACAAGGCGTTGAACACTACTATGCGCGTACCATTCCTGCGCGGTTTAACGATCAGCTCTATCCCAACACGATGTCGCCCGAGTTAAAGGCCGCAATGCAACAATTTGATGTGCGCATGTTGGATAAGCGTAATCAAATCTACCTCAATAGCCTTGCCGCGCATCTTCCGCAAGGTGGTTGCTTTATTGCTGTTGGCTTTATGCATTTGACCGGGCCGCAAGGCGTGGTCAATTTATTGCGCGGGCAGGGCTATACCTTAACGCCGCTGTATTAATCAGCTCTATTGCTCACCAAGCGGGTGCGGTAATTTGCGGCGAAAAGCGCGATCAGCACTGCAAACCACAGTGCCACAATCGGCGTGTCGCCCCAAATTTGGTACGGTGTTGTGCCGGTGCGATGGGTGATTTCGCCTTCGAGCACACCGCGTTGCTCGGGCGGCAAGGCGGCGATTAGTTGGCCTTTGTGGTTGATGATGGCGGTTTTGCCGGTATTGGTGGCGCGGATTAAATAGCGGCCATTTTCCAGTGCACGGGCGCGCGCCATTTCGGCGTGTTGCTCGGCTGCCCATGAGCCATCAAACCAGCCCATATTGGTTAAATTGACCAGCAGTGTGGCATTCACCGCATTGCGGCGAATTTCGTTGCCGAAGGCGTCTTCATAGCAAATATTGGCCGCCACTTTGCCGCCCGCCATGCTAAACGGCGGCTGTACCTCTTCGCCGCGAGAGAGCCCCATGAGCGGCATATTTAAAAAGCGGTAAATGCCGCCAAAAATTTGCGGTGCCGGAATATATTCGCCAAATGGCACCAAATGATATTTGGCGTACGGTGTTTGCGTGGGCTGTGCGAGGTTGATTGCGGCGTTAAAAAGGCGGTTTTGCGCGTCGCCAACTGCCACGCCCAAAATCGCCTCGGCTTTTTTATCGCGCATCACTTGGCGCAAATCGTCGAGATACCAGTCGGGGATATTATCCAGCGTCGATGGAATGGCAGTTTCGGGAAAAACGACCAATTGCCCCTGCGCGCGCTGCGCAAGCTCCATATAGTTGCCTAGGCTGTCGACAAAAACGTCGGGGTTCCATTTGATCGATTGCGGGATGTTGCCTTGCAATAGGCTTACTTTAACGGGCTCGCCCTGTGGCTTAGTCCAGTCGATTTGATTCAGTAGCGAGCCGGTGCTGATCAACGCCAGTACCACGCCGAGGCCGAGGCGTTTTTCGTAAACAAACACACCTACGGCTAGACACAGCAAAAAGCCGACGCCGTAGCTGCCGATGATGGGGTAAAAGCCACTCATCGTTGCGAGCTGCGATCCGCCAACTGAGCCCCACGGAAATCCAGTGAAAATCCAGCCGCGCACCCATTCAAAAATCACAAACAGCGTTGGCGCCAGTAGCGCGTAGCGCAGCGCTTCAAGGCGGCGTGAAGCATTGCGAATCAGTTTGCGGGTGAAGAAGGCCGCCAGCATTGGAAACAGCGCCAGAAAAATTGCAAAACCCAGCGTGCTGCCTGCCGCCATCCATATTGGCATACCACCATGGGTATGCAGGCTAATATAAACCCAGCTGGCGTTTGCGCAGAAATACCCTAGGCCCCAGGTGAATCCGTTCAGCGCAGCCCAACGCGCGCTTTTGGCTTGCTGTATGCCGAGCAGAAATACCCACAAGCAAATGGGCATCAGCCAAAATTGCGATGCTGGCGCAAAGGCCAAAACGCTAAGGGTGCCAAATAGGGCTTGCAGCGCGAGTTGTTGGATGCGATTGAGTTGCATGGGCAGACTGTTAGAAATCAAAAAGGCTGCAAGCAACTTTGCTCAAGGCAAAGTCGATGCAGCCCGTAGTGTACCGCGCCAGCATGAAGGCGGCGTGTCTATTCGGTATTTTCGTGTCGTTCGAGATGTTTATCGATTTGAATCGAATGCACGCGGCGGCTATCGGCGCGCAGTACCAAGAAGTGATAACCGTCGATCACGATTTCTTCGCCGCGCTTGGGTACGCAACCAAAGGCCAAGGTCACCAGGCCGGCCACGGTGTCGACTTCTTTATCGCTAAACTGGCTACCGATGGTTCCGTTTAGGTCCGCAATTTCAGTTTCGCCCTTGACGCGCCAATTGCCGCGTCGATCAGGGATGATGTGGTCTTCATCGTCGTCTTCGTCAAATTCATCTTCGATATCGCCAACGATTTGCTCGATCACATCTTCAATCGTCACCAAGCCCGCTACGCCGCCGTATTCGTCGACCACAATCGCCATATGGTTGCGATTATTGCGAAAGTCTTTCAGCAACACGTTCAGGCGTTTGGCTTCGGGGATATACACGACGGGGCGCAGCATGTCGCGGATATTAAATTCAACGTCTTCGGCGTAGTAACGCAGCAAGTCTTTGGCGAGCAAAATGCCCACCACATTGTCTTTGCTACCATCAATCACCGGAAAGCGAGAGTGCGCGGTTTCGATCACGCGGGGGATAAATTCGGCGGGGGTGTCGTTGATGTCGATCACGTCCATTTGCGAGCGCGGCACCATCACGTCGCGCACTTGCATATCGCCAACGTTCAGTACGCCCTCGATCATGCCGAGCGCATCGGCGTCGAGTAGGTGGCGCTCGAAGGCCGAATGCATAATTTCAACCAGTTCGCCGCGGTTTTCCGGCTCCCGTAACAGGAAGTGTGTGAGTCGTTCCAACCAGTTTTGTTTCGGACTCGGGGACGGTACGTCGTCCATAGTGGGTTAATTTCCTTTGGTTCAGTTAGGGTAGAAAAAGCGCCGGTCAAAACGGCTCGGCGCGGTGATTAAGCTGGTGCTTTCTCACTGAGATACGGGTCATCATAACCCAAGCTCATGACAATTTGCGTTTCCAGCGTTTCCATTGTCTCAGCTTCGTCATCTTCAATATGGTCGAATCCCTGCAGATGCAAGGTGCCGTGAACGACCATATGGCAGTAATGCGCCAGCAGTGGCTTGTTTTGCTCTTGCGCTTCGCGCTCGATCACAGAGCCACAGAAAACCAAATCGCCCAACAGCGGCATTCCGTCGATTTGCGGCAAATCGTCGTTAAATGTAAACGTCAGCACATTGGTCGCGTAGTCTTTCTGGCGATACTCGCGATTCAGCGTCTGGCCTTCCTCGGCGTCAACAAAGCGCAGCGTAATTTGCGCCATTTCCACTTGCGCGCCCAGCGCCGCACGCACCCATTCTTTCAGCAATTTTTTGCGTGGAATTGGGCTTAAAGTGCTTTCGTTTTGGATATTGATTTCGATGTTCTTACTCATGGTGTTCTCAGTTTGTGCTGCCAGCCTTGTTAAAGGCTTCTCGCTCGGCCTCTTGTTTGGCTTTGCGCGCAGCGGCTTCTTCGTCGCGTTTTTTGGTTGCTTTTTCGTAGGCGTTCACAATCTTTTGCACCAGCGGGTGACGCACAACGTCGTCGCTGGTGAAGTGATGAATGCCAATCCCGCGCACGCCTTGCAATACTTCTTGCGCGTCAACCAGACCCGACTTCATGTGTTTCGGTAAGTCGACCTGCGTTGGGTCGCCGGTAATCACCGCCTTGCTGCCAAAACCAATCCGCGTCAAAAACATCTTCATCTGTTCGGGTGTGCTGTTTTGCGCTTCGTCCAAGATGATAAAGCTATGGTTGAGCGTACGGCCGCGCATAAAGGCCAGCGGTGCGATTTCGATAATGCCTTTTTCGAATAGCCGGGTGACATGATCAAAGCCGAGCAAGTCGTACAGCGCGTCGTACAGCGGGCGCAGGTAAGGATCGACCTTTTGCGTTAAATCGCCGGGCAAGAAGCCCAGCTTCTCACCCGCTTCCACCGCAGGGCGTACCAAGATCAAACGTTTGACGGTATCGCGCTCTAGCGCATCTACTGCGCTGGCTACAGCCAGATACGTCTTGCCTGTACCTGCTGGGCCGATGCCGAAAGTAATGTCGTTATCCTGAATTTGCTTCAAATAAACATTCTGCCCCGGCGTGCGGCCGCGCAAATCGGCGCGACGCGTGCGCAGCACTGGCGTATCGACATCGGATTGTGCTTCTTCCGGGCCGCGGATGATTTCGATCAGGCCAAGCTGAATATCATCAACTTCCAGCTCTTTGCGCACCGCTTCGTTGTAAAAATATTCCAGCGCATCAAGCGCCTGATTGACGACCTTGGTGCGGCCAGCAACTTTGAAATGCTCGTTACGGCGTGAAATCGTCACGTCGAGCGCGTTTTCAATTTGCTTGAGGTTTTCGTCCAGCGGCCCGCACAGATTGGCAAGACGGGCGTTGTCGATGGGAGTAAAAGATAGGGTATCAGTGTGCAAGGCTTATTCCATAAATTATGGCGGGATATACCCGCCATTTAATCTTAGTCTTCCAGAATCACCAGCTCACCGCCTAGCGTATGCGGGAACACTTTGGTGATCCGCACATTGACCATTTGATTGATCAGGCGCGGGTTGCCGGGGAAGTTGACGATGCGGTTGTTATCAGTGCGGCCGGCCAGCTCGTTGCTGTCTTTTTTCGAGATTTTCTCGACGATGACACGCTGTACAGTGCCGAGCATTTCCTGATTGATCTCGCTGGCGAATTCTTCAATTCGCGCTTGCAAGCGTTTCAGGCGCGCCAATTTCACTTCTTCTGGCACATCATCGCCCAAATCGGCGGCTGGCGTGCCCGGGCGGCGGCTGTAGACAAAGCTGAAGCTGGCGTCAAAGCGCACGTCTTCGATCAGTTTCATTGTGCGCTCGAAATCGTCCTCGGTTTCGCCGGGGAAGCCGACGATAAAGTCGCTCGACATGCAAATATCAGGGCGCGCTTCGCGTAATTTGCGGATCAGCGATTTGTATTCCAGCGTGGTGTAGCCGCGCTTCATATTCACCAGCACGCGGTCTGAACCGGCTTGCACTGGTAGGTGCAAGTGCGACACCAGTTTTGGCAGGTTTTTGTAGCAATCGATAATGCGCTGCGTCATTTCTTTTGGATGGCTGGTCGTAAAACGCATGCGCTCGATGCCCGGAATTTCGTGCACGTATTCAAGCAGCGTTGCAAAATCGGCAATTTCGCCATCTTCCATCTTACCGCGATACGCATTGACGTTTTGACCGAGCAAATGGATTTCCTTGATGCCTTGCTGCGCCAAGTTCGCCACTTCAACCAGTACGTCGTCAAACGGACGCGAAACTTCTTCGCCGCGCGTGTACGGCACGACGCAGAATGAACAGTATTTCGAGCAGCCTTCCATAATTGACACAAACGCCGAGCCGCCTTCGACGCGCGCCGGTGGCATATGGTCGAATTTTTCGATTTCTGGGAAAGAAATATCGACTTGCGACACGCCGGTTTTGCGTTTTTCAGCAATTAATTCAGGTAGGCGGTGCAAGGTTTGCGGGCCAAATACAATATCGACGTACGGTGCACGTTTCACAATCGTGTCGCCTTCTTGCGAAGCAACACAACCGCCGACGCCGATGACGATATTCGGGTTGGCGTTTTTCAATTCCTTGATACGGCCTAAGTCAGAAAATACTTTTTCCTGTGCTTTTTCACGCACACTACAGGTGTTGAACAAAATCACATCGGCTTCTTCAACATTGTCGGTGCGGCTCAAGCCTTCCGATGCGTGCAATACATCGACCATTTTGTCCGAGTCGTACTCGTTCATTTGGCAGCCAAAGGTCTTGATAAATACTTTCTTGCTCATAAATTTACGTCTTTCAATGAAATGCTAAATGGGCTGCCTTGGCTGCGCGGTGTTGCGCTGGCGAAAGGACTTACACAATCGTGCTCACCAAGGCGAGCTATGGGGTATTGCCGTGTAGCGCTTATATACAAAGCGCTAGCGATTAATACTGCTGCTGAGCTTCTTTTAAAGCCGCCGCTGCTTCTTTCTCACGGATTGCCAGTTGCTTGGCTTCTTCGCCGCCAACCAGCCAGACACGCCAAACAAAACCAGTATTGGGTTCGGTTTGGAACCACACTTGCGCATCGCGCGGTAACTGGGCGATTTGGCCCGGCATCAACAAGGTATTATTCAGGCCGCGAAACTGAATCGCAGGTGCCGTGTTATACACTTTGCCGCTTAATTTAATTTGCGGCGGTTGATAGGCTTCAAGTTCGGCTAAATTTCCTGCTGGCAAAATACGGCCAGCAAAACTAAGGCTTGAAACGGTAAGAAGCAACAAAAACAGCAACTTGCGCATACGTTGGGCTCCTGTGAGAAGGGCTAATGGTAACAAGAGGCGCACATAATTGAAAGAAAAAACGCAAAGGGGGTTGACAGCCCTCAGAACCAAGACTAATATGCGGGCTCTCTTGGCTATGTAGCTCAGTTGGTTAGAGCACAGCACTCATAATGCTGGGGTCACAGGTTCGAGTCCCGTCATAGCCACCAGTTAAGTAAAACCCCGCTAATGCAAATTAGCGGGGTTTTTGCGTTTTTGCGCGCTTTTTTGCTTTGCCAGCTTTTGGGGCTATGACGGGACTCGAAACGGCGTCCGAGCAGATGCCTTTTGTCTGCTCAATGTCGATTGCCCGCTGCAAGCTGGGCGGCAAAACTGTAAGGTGGAGTAGAAACTCACCCTTAGCAGGAATTCAGTCATGCTCCTCGCGCAGCGTTTATTTCGCTTATTTTTATTCAGCCTTATTTGTGCGTGGCCTATGCAGGCTATGGCGGCGGATTGGCCTGCGCGCGTTGGGGTGAGTGTTTCTAGCGTAGAAAACCCATACTTTGTTGCCTTAACGCGTGGCGCGCAGGAGCGCGTAAAGCAAATCAACCCGGCGGCAAAGTTAATCGTTCGTTCTTCCGACTATTCCGTTGATTTACAAACCAAGCAGATTTATCAATTGCTGGAGATGAAAATCGATTTATTGCTGATCGCGGCATCTGATGAGCATAAATTCGCGCAAGTGCTGGCGCGTGCTAGGCAGCAAGGTGTAATCGTCGTTGGCGTTGACGTGCGCGCGGATGGCGCGATGCAGACGGTGCTGACTAATAATCTGCAAGCGGGGCAGTTGGTGTGCGATTTCTTGGCGCGTAGTATTCAAGGCAAGGGTCGTGTGCTAATCCAAAACGGGCCGCAAGTTTCATCGGTGCTCGATCGTGTTGCCGGCTGTAAAGCGGCGTGGGCGCAATACCCCGGTATTGAGCTCGTCTCTGATAAAGAAAATGGCGAAGGTTCGGTGTGGGGCGGGCATACGGCGATGAAAGCTGCTTTGGGCTCCTACGGCGCGGTGGACGCGGTGTTTGCGATTAATGATAGGCAGGCTTTGGGAACCTTAGAAGCGCTAAAAAAAGCGGGGCATGGCAAAACCAAAATTGGCTCGGTTGATGGCTCGCAAGCCGTGGTCAACGCGATTTTGGCGGGTTCGCAAATTATTGTGTCGGCAAGCCAATCGCCAGAGAGCATGGGGCGAAAAGGCATCGATTTGGGCGTGGCCTTGCATCAAGGCGAAAAAGCCGATACTGAGCTGGTGCTGCTCAGTACCACCTTGGTTAACAAAGACAACGCGGCAACGTTTCACGCGTGGGATGCCAACCGCCCTGGCAAATAATCAGGCCGAAGAACTCATATATAGGGCGCTAATTTTCTCTAGCGTTGGCGGTGTTGCGCCGTGTTCGAGGCAGGCTGCGGCGCCACTGGCGATGGCGAAGTTTAAATGCTCGCGATTGCTGCGTTCAGGATGCTTGAGCTGGCTGTATGCAAAGCCACCGATGGTTGCATCGCCTGCGCCGACGGTATCGGCGACCGGAACGGAGATTGCAACAGCATCAATCATTTCATCGTTGATATACAAACTCGCGCCGTGTTCGCCACGGGTGTACAGATAGCTGGCGCTGCGGTTATAGCTGCGTAGCGTGGCAAAGGCGGCATCTATGTCTGGGGTGCGAAATAGGCCGGCTAAATCTTCATCAGAGACTTTGATTACGTCGGCGAGCGCGCTCATTTCGCGTAGCGTGGCGTCGTAGTGTTCGTCCATCAAGATGCGAAAATTGGGGTCGTAGCTGATTTTAACGTGTGGATAATCGCGTTTTAGTTCACGCGCCAGTTGCAGCAATTGGCCGGCGAGCGGTTGGCGCGCGAGGCTGATGCCGCCAAAGTGCACCCACTGCACGGCGCTTTGCCAGCCTGCGGGGAGTTTGGATGGGGTAAAGTGCAGATCAGCGGCATTATCACCCACAAAGAAATATTGCGGCGGATGGCTGGCGGGCACGATGGCCAGTAGCGGCGAGTAATTGAGCTGCTGCAAAAAGCGTAAATCTAATTGTGCCGCTTGGCTGGCTTGCCATAAGTCTTGCCCAAAGCAGTCGCGACTGATGGCTCCGGCAAACGCGCTGGCGAGCCCAAGTTTGGCAACGACGCGGGCGACGTTCCAAGTTGAGCCGCCGACTTTGCTGACCCAGTGTTGCGCATCAGTGCGAATAAGGTCAGTAAGGGCTTCGCCGGCTGAAACGAAAACGGGCAGGGCAGGGGTGGGCGCTTGCATGGTTCACCTTATTCAGCGTCGAGTTTTAAAAATAAGTCCCGATCGGGCGCGAAATTGGCGTATAGCGGCAAGAGCGCTCCACCGAGGGCGCGGGCGTCAGAGCCGATGGCGCCTGCAATCAATTGCGGTTGGCTAACGCCTTCCCAATTAAATTCACCCATCGCCACGCGAGTGGATTGAATCAGCCGAGTTTGCAGCTCGCGGCAGAAGCAGCCATCGAGGATGACGCCTTCCAAATCCAATAAGCAGGCGGTGTTGAGCAGCGCCAAGGCCAGCGCGGGCGCGGCTTCGGCTAACCACGCTTGCGTGTGCGGCCAGTACGTTTGGTTTACGCTGCGCTCGTCGCTGGTGGCCTTGCCATCCAGCCCTGCGGCGACATAGCGATTTTCTAGCTGATACAGCGAGGCGACGTTGAGTAGTTGCGCGCCATTGCCGCGACTGCCCATGCCAAGGGGGAGTGAGCCCAAGGCTCCGGCGTTGCCGTGTTGGCCGATGTGCAAATGGCTATCGAGTACCAGACCACCACCGATAAAGGTATCGACAAAGATATACACAAAGTTGCGAATATCGCGCCCGCGACCGGCGACTAATTCGGCGACGCAAGCGGCCGAGGTGTCTTTGATCGATTGCACAGGCAAGCCTGACAGTGCACCGATTTCATCTTCCAGTGCAAAGCTGGCCCAACGCGCAACGATGCGCTGATCGAGGCCCAATAGCTGTTGCCAGCCGCCCATATTTAATGGCGCGGCGACGCCGATGCCTTGAATACGTTCCCACCACGCGGCGGGGAGTACAGCTTTAATTTTGTCGAGGCAGTCGCTGATGTGGGCCAGCACGATTTCCGGCTCGGCAAAGTCGTATTGCAAATCCCAGCGCTCGCGCACCACGCCAGTAAAATCGACCAGCAACACATCCAAGCTGCGGCGACCCACTTTAACGCCAATCGCAAACGCGCCATCGGGGTTCAGCGCCAGCGGCACCGAAGGCTGGCCGACTTTGCCGCGCTGTGGCTGCTCTTTGATTAGCAATTCATCGTCGAGTAAACGCTTGGTAATCAGCGAGATCGATTGCGCGGTTAAATGCGTTAAGCGGGCGATTTCGGCGCCTGGCAGCCGGCCATTTAAGCGGATCGCTTGCAGCACGACGCGCTCGTTATATTGGCGCATACCGCCTTGCGACGAGCCACGTGGTTTAAGCTTGGCCGCTTTGGGGCTGGGTTCGGCCAGCGTACTATCCGGCGAGCGGTTCACAGATCACCCCTTTTTTTAGAATGAAATTGCCGTAGGGTTGCAATTCGGTGGTTAATACAATCGCGTAAGCTTGCTTGACCCGCTCGTAGAAAGCAAATCGCTCGATCGCTTCGCATTGCGTTTCCAGCGCATGCCCAGCATCGCTCAATTGCTGAATCACATGACGTTGCAGTGCGCTACGCCAACCATCGGGTTGGTGGCTTACTTGCATATAGCCAACCGGTTGCGCGACATCCTGATCGAGCGGCAGCAAGCTCATTACAGCCTCAACGGTGCGCGCTACGCCAACGCCTGCCAAATGCAGCAGGGGTTTACTACCCGCCAACGAGGCTGCGGTGAAGTTGGCGTCGGCAATCACGATTTCATCGCCATGCCCCATTTCAGCCAGCACTTTGAGTAAATCAGGCGTTAATAGTGGATCAATTCCTTTTAGCATGGCGATGTCCTTGCTTAATGGGCGAGCCATTCGGCCGGAATGTCTTCTGGCTTCATGGCGCCAGTCATGACGGCAACAGCGTCGCTCATCGTGATGGCTTTCGGGTTCAAAATTGCTGCGCGGCGACCAAGGCGGGCGACGTGAATGCGATCGGCGATCTCAAACACATGCGGCATATTGTGGCTGATCAGCACCACCGGCAGGCCGCGATCGCGCACATTGCGGATCAGCTCAAGCACCATATTGCCTTCCTTCACGCCCAGCGCTGCGGTGGGTTCGTCCATGATCACCACGTGGCGGGCAAACGCTGCGGCACGCGCCACAGCCACGCCTTGGCGCTGGCCACCCGATAGCGTTTCAACCGCTTGGCTCATCGAACGAATACCGATTTTTAGCTCTTGCATATAGGCGATGCTGTCGTTGAGCATGCGCTTTTTATCCAACGCGCCAAACCAGCGGCCCAATAGATTATCGCGCCGTATTTCGCGGCCTAAAAACAAGTTCTCGGCAATCGTCATTGCAGGTGCAACGGCAAGGTCTTGGTACACCGTTTCAATGCCAGCGCGGCGTGCGTCGATCGGGCTGTTAAATTCTACGCGCTGACCATCGAGCAAAATCTCGCCGCTGTCGGGGATTGTTGCACCCGACAGCGCTTTGATTAACGAAGATTTGCCCGCGCCATTGTCGCCAATCACCGCCATGATTTCGCCGGCGCGCAATTCAAAATCAGCGCCATCGAGTGCAGTCACCTGCCCATAGCGTTTCACCAGCCCTTTGGCTTGCAGCACCAGCCGGTTGTTGCTGCTCGTTGCATGAGGGCGTTCAAGTTCGGTAGCTAGGCTCATCTTAACGGCCTCCTTTGCGAGACAACTGATCGGTGGCAACGGCCAAAATAACCAAGATGCCGGTGATTAATATCTGGTATACCGATGAAACCCCCATCAGTGTTAGGCCATTGCGAAATACCCCCACAATCAATGCGCCGATTAAGGAGCCAATCACAATCCCGCGACCACCGAATAAGCTGGTGCCTCCGAGTACCACCGCGGTAATCGCGTCCAAGTTTTCGGTTTGCCCCGCATTTGGATCACCAACGCCAGTGCGTGCCACCGAGAGCAAGGCGGCGACGCCGTAACACAGGCCTGCCAGCACATACACCATCAGCAACACGCGGTGGGTGGCAATACCGGTCAAGCGTGTTGCTTCGGGGTTATTGCCCACCGCGTAAATATGGCGGCCTTGCGCGGTTTCACGCAGCCACAGCCAACTGATGGCATACATCGCCAGCATCAACACCGTGCCGTAGGCGACTTCGGTTTGGCCGATGCTAAAGGTGTTGCCGAGGAAGGTCATGCCCGCAGGCAGGTCGGTAATCGTTTGCGATTGTGAATACAGCTGCGTAATGGCAAAGGCGATATTCATCGTTCCGAGCGTGACAATAAACGACGGCAGTTTGATGCGCGTAACCAGCAGGCCATTAATCAGGCCAAAGAGCGCGGTTACAGCAAAGCCAGCAAAAATCGCGACAATCGGCGGTACGCCATAATCGTGCGAGACTTTGGTCATCACCACGCCACCGAGCGCCATCACCATGCCGCAGGAAAGATCGATCCCCGCGGTAAGGATAATCAGCGTTTGGCCAATCGCGATTAGCCCGACGACCATCACTTGCTGCAAAATCAGCGAGAAATTCGCGCCGGTTAGAAATTGCTCGCTTTGCCACGAGAAAAACGTGCAAGCCATCAGCAAAGCTAAAAATGGGCCGAGCGTACCGATAGACGGTAGATGGTCTTTCCAGTTGGGCATGGCCAGACTCCTCGTGATTTTTGATGAAGCGCCGATGGCTGGGTTAATTGGCTCAAGTGCCGCCGCTTCTGCGGCACCTGAACCTTGTTGAGTCAGTTTCATTTATTACCCCAGCACAAATCCATGCCCGTTTTGGTGTCTTTGCTGTTCACGCCAGCGACGGCTTTGGCGGCGATCAGCGTGACGCCAGTATCGGTGTAGCCGGTTGGTTTTTTGCCGGTTTTGGCGTATTCAACCCCGGCGGCGACGCCCATTGCTGCCATTTTGAGTGGGTATTGTTGTGAGGTTGCGGCGATTTTGCCCGCGGCGACGTCTTTAATACCCTGGCAGCCGCCATCGACCGACACAATCATGACGCCTTTTTGCTTGCCGGCTTTTTTCAGCGCATTAAATGCGCCAGCGGCGGCGGGCTCGTTAATGGTGTAAACCAAGTTGATGTCAGGATTTTTCTGCAGGCAGTTTTCCATCGCCGTTTGGCCTTTGGCTTGATCGCCAAAGCTGTCGGCCATACAGACGACTTCTGCCGGTTTTGCTAGCTCATTGCTTTTTGCGTCCAGCGATTTCAGGCCAAAGCCTTGCAAGAAGCCATTGTGGCGCTGCGCGCCAACGGGGTGGCCGGGGAATAAATCCAGCGTTGCGATTTTGGCCGGTTTGCCGCCGAGGCTGGCTTTGGCGTATTCACCAATTAGCACACCGGCTTTGAAGTTGTCGGTGGCAAACAGCGCATCGGTGGCGTCAACCGGATCGGTGGGGCTATCAAGCGCAATCACCAAAACGCCTTTTTCGCGCGCTTTTTTGATCGATGGCACGATGGCTTTCGAATCGCTCGGCGTGATCAAAATCGTCTTAGCGCCAGCGGCGATCATGTTTTCAATCGCGGTGACTTGGCCTGCGTTGTCGCCATCGGTTTTACCGGCGGCAGAAATTAGTTTGGCGCCTTTGGCTTTGGCCTCGGCGGTGGCACCTTCTTTCATTTTGACGAAAAAGGGGTTGGTTTCGGTTTTGGTGATCAAGCCAATCACCGGTTCGGCGGCAAAGCTAGGGGCGGCGATTGCGCCAAGTAAAGTAGCAACGGCGAGGTGAGTGCGGGTATGCAGCATGACTTTCTCCTAAATGCAGTGGTCTGTGTGTTTGCGATCAAATTGCTTGTTGTTATAAATAAATCAATTTGATTTATGAAAAGATTATGCCGCTAGAATTAATAAATCAAGTGCATTGATCTATATAAAAACCCTTGGTAAACAGCCAATTAGCGTGTTTTGAGCGCGAAAAAGTGCTGTTTAAGGGCGCGGAAGGCGAGAAGTCGTGGCGTATTGCGTTTGTTTGGTGCGAGAAACGCTGAACGAGGTTTGATTGGTTTTAGTGGGTATGGCGATACAAGCTATTTCTAATAATGGTTTGCACGGTATACCCACATAAATTGCAAAACTGTCTTGAAGGGCGGCCTTTGAAGCGGGCGAGTTTTAATAAAAAATTAACCGTTGGTCGAATTTCGCTGTGCGCTGCTGTGGTCTAGCCTGACTGCTTGAGGGGAGGAGGGTGAGATGAAGGCTGAATGGTTGGCTTGGGGTTTATTGGCGCTGGTGCTGCTGTATTTGCTGTGGTGCTGGTTTGTCGATCGTCGCGATGGGGTGGTGCAGCGCGATGGTTTTGATGATGGCGTGGATTTTAGTATTTATTTGTATTCGCCCAAGCGCGGCCCTTCGGCGCGCTGGGACGATTAAAGTCTTAAAACTCGGGGGCGATCATTTCGGCGTAATCGTACAGCGCGGCCAAAATGGCTTCGCTTCGCGCACTGTCCTCGTTGCCCTCGTCGCCGATGCTTTCGGCCAAGCGATCGATTTCTTCGCTGTAGGCTTCCAGCGTGAGCGCCCCGGCAGCTCCGTCAAACAAGCGTGCGCTGCGCCATTGTTCCCAGCGCATCGTTTCTTCTTCGCTGAGCGTGTGGGGGAAATTGCGCGCCCGATAGCGAAAGAATAATTCTTCCAGCTGGCGATCTTCAAAATGCACGATTTCGCTCGCCAATTTATCGCCGTTCAAGCCGCGCAAACGCGTTAGCGTGCGCCTATCGGTGCTGGAAACAAAACCGCCATACAAATTGCCGTCAACGTCGGGCTTGTCGCCGCTATCGCGTTCGCGCACAAACACTTCGCCCCACGGCAAAAGCGGCGCTTCGCTCAGTTTGGCTGCGTGCGAGTTGATTTGCGCCAAATCGATTTGCCAGCGCGCAAGGTCTTGCTCGCGCAGTACTTTGATGTTGCTGACGACTATCGGTGATTTATTGGCGTGGATGGTTTTGATTGGCAAGCGTGGCGTGTCACCCAGCTCGTCTTGTTTGCTAAACATGCGACGGCGAATTTCGGCTGCGTCCAGACCAAACAACTCGCTCGGATCGAACGCCAAATCCCATACGATGATTTCGTTTTTATTAGTCGGGTGCATGCCCAGTGGCCAGACGATGGCGAGATTGCCACGCTCAACGCCGTACATGCCGGAAATATGCACAAAGGGTTTGGGTTGCGCGAGGTTGATTTCGTCAAAGACGCGGTCTTTTTTTCGTAGCGCCAAGCAGAAATCGAAAAGTTTAGGTTGCTTGTCGCGAATCAGCCGCGCCAGCGCAATTGTGGCGCGCACGTCCGATAGTGCATCGTGCGCGGCTTCGTGGGTTAAGCCGTTGGCGACGGTGAGGTGTTCAAGTTTAAAACTGATGCGACCGTCTTCGTGCTGGGGCCAGTTAATCCCGTCAGGACGCAGCGCGTAAACGGTGCGCACAACGTCGAGCAAATCCCAGCGGCCACAGCCATTTTGCCATTCGCGCGCGTACGGGTCGGTCAAATTGCGCCACAACAAGTAGCGCGTTACTTCATCGTCAAACCGAATCGTGTTGTAACCGACTCCGATGGTTTCCGGTGTTGCCAGCTCGCGCTCGATCGCGGCGGCAAATTGATATTCGGGAATGCCGACCTCTAAGCAATGCTGCGGCGTAATGCCGGTCAGTAAACAGGCTTCGGGTGCGGGCAAGTAATCGTTGGCCGGCTGGCAGTGCAGGTTGATTGCCGTCCCGATCTCGTTCAGTTCGGCATCGGTACGTACGGCGGCAAATTGCGCGGGTCTATCGTTTTTCGGGCTAACGCCAAAGGTTTCGTAATCGTGCCAGAGAAAAGTTAGAGACATTTTGCGTGCAAGTTGCGGTATAAAACGCCGTTTATACCTGCGCTCAAGGAGGGCGGCAAGCTAATGTTGCTTTGTTATGGACGAAAAAAACGCCTTTCGGCGTTTGTTTTCTATCTTTCTTACGAAAGAATGGTCGGGGCGGTGGGATTCGAACTCACGACCACCTGGTCCCAAACCAGGTGCGCTACCGGGCTGCGCTACGCCCCGACTAGAGGTTGCGAACTATACCGATGAGGTCTTGAAACGTCAACTGCTTTTCGGGTGAAAAAAGGATCTTTTTCGCTAAATATTTGATTGTAAGAAAATTATTTTTTATCCGCACGACCTGTGTGCGCGAGTGCTTACGAAATGAATGCGCGTTGCTACAATGATTTCCATTTTTAACGAGGATGGTAGCAATGTTAAATCGAGCAAAATGCCTGTCGGCTCTGCGCCGTGCGGCGCTAATCGGTGTGCTTGGCCTGTTGGCGGCGTGTAGCAAAGTAACTGCAGAAAATTACCAGAAAGTGTCCACAGGCATGTCTCGGGAAGCGGTGGTTGACGTGTTGGGTGAGCCCACTTCAACACAGCGCTCTAGTTTGCTCGGTGTGGCGGGCGAGGCGGCGGTTTGGGAGAACGGTAAAATCAAAATTACAGCAACGTTTGTCAACGAAACGCTGCTGACGCATAGCCTCAATCAACAATAAACCCAAAATCGATCTTTTATAGGATTGCGCTTTTGCGTAATAGTAAGCGAGGCACTATCTTGTTTTTAGAACGACAAGAATAGGGGTTTTGCATGCTCGCCAAAATGCTGTCGGCCATTACCCGCGCGCAAATGGGTTTTGTTGATGTGGCAAACCAACGCAAAGCGTTTGAGGGCATGCTGGTCGACATTTTAGATATTACCCAGAGTGAGTATGGCTTTATAGGCGAGGTAAGGCATCACTTAGACGGGCAGCCCTATTTACGCACCCATGCCATTACCAATATTGCTTGGGATGAGGCGACCCGTGATTTTTATGAAAAAAACGCCCCCCAAGGCTTACAGTTTAATAATTTAAAAACGCTGTTCGGCGTGGCCATGCTTTCGGGTGAAGTTGTAATCGCCAATTCGCCCGCTACTGACTCTAGGGCTGGGGGTATACCTGCAGGGCATCCGCCGCTAAATTCGTTTATGGCAATACCCTGTATTTATGCGGGGAAGATGGTGGCCTTGGTCGGCGTGGCTAATCGCGTGCAAGGCTATGATCAGCAATTAAGCGAACAACTAACGCCATTAATCACCACGGTTGGCCAGTTGCTGATGGGACTTTGGGCTCGGCACGAGCAAGAGCAGCAGCAAGCGCAGCTGTTGCGCCGAGAAGCAGCGTTGCGCGCGCTGAATGAAATTGCCTCTCTGCCGAGTGAATCGATACAGCTGCAATTGCAACAGGCACTTAAATTGGCTGCAGCGTATTTGGATTTGCCGTTTGGCATCATTAGCCAGATTCAAAATCAAGAATATCGCATTCTGTCGCAGGTGTGTCCCGCCGATGAATTGCAAGACGGGATGGTGTTTGAGTTGGGCTCTACCTATTGCAGCTTAACTTTGCAAAGCGATGATGTGCTGCAAATTACGCAGATGGGGCAGTCGCAATATGCAGGCCACCCCTGTTACAAATCATTTGCATTGGAAACGTATATCGGTTGCCCGGTGTGGGTCGATGGTGAGCGCTTTGGAACGGTGAATTTTTCGTCGTCGATAGCGCGGGCGCAGCCATTTGATCGCAGCGATGAAGATTTTGTTATGTTGCTTGGGCGCTGGATAGGTGCGGCATTGCAAAGGCAGAAGCGTGAAATGGCGCTGGAAAAAACCAGCTCGCTATTCCAAGATTTATTCGCCCACATCTCACAAGGCTTTGTGATGCAAACTGGCGAAGGTCAATTGGTACAGGCCAATCCGGCCGCTTGTCAGATTTTAGGTCTGACGATGGATCAATTATTAGGCCGCACCACATTCGATCCACGCTGGCATGCAATCCATGAAGACGGCAGCCCTTATCCCGGGGAAACACACCCCGCTATGGTGGCAATCCGCACTGGGCAAGTCATTCGTGATGATGTGATGGGCATTTATAATCCACAGGATGATGCGTATCGCTGGATAAATGTCGATGCTTATCCACGTATTAACGCTGAAGACCCAAGCAAAAATCTGGTGTACACCGTTTTTACCGATATCACCGAGCGCAAACAAACGCAAGAAGCGCTGAAATACGAGCAAGAGCTGTTATCCGACATTATCAAAACACAACCTGCTGGCGTATTCAGGATGCGGGTATCTCAGATTGATACTTGGCAGCAAGGCGACTGGCTGAGCGAGGATCGCGCGCCATTTCGGTTTGAATTAATCAATCAAGCTTTTTGCTCAATTCTCAATCTGAGTCGGGATGAGTTGATGGACAGCCCTGGGCGAATTTTGTGCCGGCTGCATCCAGATGATCGTCCAATTTTTGCCGAAAAAAATGAGGCCGCCAACTTCAACTTTACGCTGCTGATCTGGGAGGGGCGGCTTTTAATTGATCAGCAAGAAAAATGGGTCCGCTTTGAGGCTAAGCCGAGCAAATTACAGACGGGTGAATTGTGTTGGACGGGGTTGTTGATCGATATTAACGAGCGCAAGCAGGTGGAGTTGGCGATGCAACGCCTATCACTCGTCGCTAGCCAGACTAGTAATGGGGTGATTATTACAGATCAAAATGGCCGCATTGAATGGGTGAACGAAGGGATGGAGCGGCTCTCTGGTTATACACTCAACGAGTTGGTGGGGCTTAAGCCATCCGAGGTATTGCAAGGCGCACAAAGCGATCCTTCGGTGATTGCCCAAATGAGTCGCTGCATTAAAAATCGACGCTCTTTTGATGTTGAGCTTATTAATTATCACCGTAACGGGCAGCCTTATTGGGTCAGCATTCAATGCAATCCATTTTTTGATTCGCTGGGGCATTTGCAAGGCTATATCGCAGTGGAAAGCGATATGACTTTGCGAAAGCTCTCTGAACTTGAGTTAACCGAGGCGCGGCAAACTGCCGAGGCGGCTAGCAAAGCGAAAAGCATGTTTGTCGCTAATATGAGTCATGAAATTCGCACCCCACTCAATGGCGTATTGGGCATGGCGCAGCTGCTGCTTGATACGCCGCTCAATGATACTCAGCGTAAATACATTGAAACGATCCAGACGAGTGGGGATGCATTGCTGAGTGTGATTAATGATATTTTGGATTTTTCTAAGATTGAAGCGGGCAAGCTTGATCTGTCGCCAATCGAGTTTGATTTGCACAGCATGCTCGACGATTTTGCCGACATGATGGCTATTAAGCCGCAGCAAAAAGGTGTGGAGTTTTTCTGCCGCATTGATGCCAATGTACCGCATTGGGTGTATGGCGATCCTGGGCGTATTCGCCAAATATTGATTAATTTAAGCGGCAACGCGATTAAATTTACCGATCAAGGTGAAGTTGATGTGCAAGTGAGCCTCGTGGCGCAACAGGATGAGTTGATTGAGCTGAAATTTACCATTCGCGATACGGGTATTGGCATCGAGCAAGCGCAGCTTGACCGGCTGTTTCAAAGTTTTAGCCAAGTCGATGCGGGTATTACGCGACGTTTTGGAGGGACCGGGCTGGGCTTGGCGATATCTAAGCAGCTGGTGGGATTAATGCGCGGGCAAATCGGTGTGTTTAGTGAGCCTCATTTTGGCTCTGAATTTTGGTTTACTGTGCAATTAGGGCGAGTTAAGCATCCTGCAGCCACGCCCGCACCGTACCCTGATTTGGCTGGTAAGCGGGTATTAGTGGCAGAAAAATTACGTAATGGCGGCGAACATATCGCGGATCTGCTGATGCGTAAACAGATGATCCCCGTCGTTGTGACCAATGCCGCCGAATTCATGCAGGCTCTGCAGGATAGTAATGACTTTGCCATTGCCTTAATCGATTTCCAATTGCCCGGCGGCGAGGGGGAAGGCTTGGTGCGAGCTATTCGCGCCGATGCACGCTGGCGCGAACTGCCCTTGATTATGCTCACGGCGGTTGGGCAACGTGGCGATGCCAACCGTGTCCAGGCAGCCGGCTGCAATGGTTTTCTCAGTAAGCCACTGCACCAGCGTGATTTATATGAAATGCTGCAAATCGTGCTGCGCGATGGTCAATCGACGCAATTGGTGACGCGACATACTGTGCGTGAGGCGCGCCATTATCAGATGAAAATCCTACTGGCTGAAGACAATCAGGTAAATCAGCTGGTGGCGGTAAAAATGCTGGAAGGCTTGGGGTGTCGAGTCGATACCGCCAATCATGGCGAGGCCGCCATTGCTCGACTGCAGGAAGACGATTACGACCTCGTGTTTATGGATATGCAAATGCCGGTGATGGATGGCCTAAGTGCAACGGCCATCATCCGCCGAGATGAACGTTTTGCCGCAATCCCGATTATTGCACTCACCGCCAACGCCATGAGTGAGGATAGGCAGGCCTGTTTGGAAGTGGGCATGAATGATTTTTTATCCAAACCGCTGAATAACCGTGCCCTGGAGGAGATGCTAAATCGTTGGCGTCATGGTGTTCTACCCAACGATTATTCGATCTGACGGGTATGTTTTTTAATGCCAATCTAATAAATGGCTGGATCGATATACCTGGTGGGGTGTTAGGTTCGACGGTGGGCGCGGATAAAGAGCTGCACAGCTTGCTCGGTGTGGCTGATGATGGTGTCGAGCGTGGGTTCGGCAACCGATAATTGCATTTTGCGGACAATACCTGAATCGCACAGAGCAAAAAATTGTTCAGCCGCTAGGTGTGGATTGGCAATCTCCAAGAGCTGTTGTTCATGTAAATGCGCCAGATAGCGGCTTAAATTGGCAATTGCCTGTTCTGGGCCGCTTTTCTCGATGGCTCGGCCTAGCTCGGGAAACTGCATTACTTCGGCCAAAACAATACGGAAGAAAGCGCGCTGGTTGTCGTCGGCCAACCCCATTAACCATTCCTTGCCGATCAGATTCAGAATGACTTCGGGTGGTGTATCGCTGTATTCGGTCGGTGGATTAAATGGCGCCTTTGATTTACTGCATTCCTCTTCGATCAGGGCGATAAACAGTTCTTCTTTGCTCACAAAATAGTTGTACAGCGTGCCTTTTGAGACGCCCGCCGTTTTTGCAATCCGCTCCATGCTCGCTGCCGCGTAGCCAGTTTCCAAAAAAACAGCCCGCGCGCCCACTAAAATCTGCGTTCGTTTGCTTTCATTAAGTTTACTATTGCTTATC
Source organism: Chitinibacter sp. SCUT-21 (assembly GCA_041874755.1). Lineage (NCBI taxonomy): Bacteria > Pseudomonadati > Pseudomonadota > Betaproteobacteria > Neisseriales > Chitinibacteraceae > Chitinibacter > Chitinibacter sp. SCUT-21. The sequence continues at coordinate 1,436,262 of CP102611.1, read as the reverse complement.
GGGGGATTCATTGCTGCGTCCAAATTAATCTAAAGTGCATATTGACCGAACCGTTCAGTCAGTATAGCATCATTCTCCGAAATGCCCAATTTAGCGCTGTGGCGCGCAGTCTGTTTGTTGGCCGCTTGCTGCAGCATCAAAGTATGCTGATCTCCCAATAGGAACGTAGTTCGATGCAACTTCGTTTAATTCTCTCGCTGATGGTCTTGGCTGGCGCCTTGAGTGCTTGTGCCGTCAATTTACCCGCACCCACTGCGCAAGAACTCGACCCCAAAGCCACTGAATGGCAGGCCAGTGCCCCGCTGGCAGAGCGGCTGGCTGAGCAGGCACAGTGGTGGGCGGCTTGGAATGATCCAGTCCTTAGCCAATTGCAGGCGGCGGCTCAGAAGGAAAATCCAAGCTTGCAGCTGGCCGAAGCACGCATTCGTGAGGCACGTGCGAAAGCATATTCCGCCAAAGCCTATCTCTGGCCCACGGTTGGTGCTACCGCCACTGGTGCGCGCAGCCGCAATGAATTAATTGCCCCGAGCTTTGTTACTGACAATAGCTCAATCGGATTAGATGCCAGTTGGGAAATTGATTTATGGGGTGGTGTGCGTGCGGCAGAACAAGGCTTGCTGGCCAATTTAGCGGCGCAAACTGCGGGCTGGCACGATGCACGCGCCAGTATCGCCGCTGAAGTGGCCAATGCCTATATTACGTTCCGTGCGTATCAAACCATGGGCGGCATTGTGGCGCAGGATTTGGCCTCGCGCGATCGCAGCCTGCAATTAACGCAGGAAAAAGAAAGCGTTGGCCTGGCAAGCCCCGTCGATGTTGCCTTGCTCGATGCTAGTAGTGGGGACGCGCAGGCTCAGTTGGCCGAAATGCAGGAAGGACAGGCCATCGCGATTAAAGCTTTGGTTGCGTTAACAGGCTTGGATGAAAACGAAGTGCGTGTGCAATTGCAGTCGCAAGAACAAGGCAGTATGCCCAAGCCAGTGGGCTTTTCAGTGGCAAGTCTGCCCGCCGAAGTGATTGCGCAGCGACCTGATGTGCGCATGGCTGCCGAGCAGGTGAAAATGGCTGCGGCCGATGTTGGTGTCGCCGAGGTAGCCCGTTTGCCTTCGCTGAGCTTGTTTGGCGCGATCAATATTGGCGAACAACGCGTCGGTAGTTTGGAGCTATCGGGCAAATCATGGTCGTTTGGCCCCACTATTAAATTGCCGATTTTTAATGCAGGCCGGCTAAAAGCCGATCAAGAGGCCGCCCAAGCGCGCTACGATCAGGCGCTGGCGGCGTATCAGCAACGTGTTCGTCTCGCTGTGCGTGAAGTTGAAGAAAGCATGGTGCGGCTGCAAGGCTCGGAAAAACGCGTAGCAGCGACGCAGCGCGCGGTGAATGGCTATCAAAAGCAGCTCGACTCAGGTGAGGCCATGTGGCAAGCCGGCGCGGCTAGTTTGCTGGATTTGGAGGTCTCGCGCCGCTTTTTACTCGGGGCACAAACGCGCTTAATCAGCTTGCAACGCGAGCAGTTAGCCAATTGGATTGCGCTGTATAAATCGGTTGGCGGTGAATGGCCCGTTGATGAAGCCGAGGTTAAGCAATGATCTCACCCCAAGGTGCGCAAGGTGGTGTTCGATTAATACTTAGGCTAGAAGGGCTGGCGGTCTTCATCGCCGCGGCGTATTGGTATAGCCAATTGGGGCAAAGCTGGGGGCACTTTGCAACGTGATTTTTGCTGCCGGATCTTGCCCTGTTAGCCTACTTAATCAGCCGGCCTATCGGTGCGCTGGTCTATAACAGCACGCATTCTTATGTCGGGGCATTGGCGCTGCTGGGGGCTGGATTTGTGCTCAAGCTACCCCTTTGTTTGGGTTTGGCGCTGATCTGGTGCGCACATATCGGTTTTGATCGTGCTTTAGGTTATGGCTTGAAATATACGGCTGGTTTTCATTTAACGCACTTAGGCGCAATTGGGCGAGTGAAGACGCAGTAAATGAGTAAGGGTATTGCCTTCAATGGCAATGCTTAAAATGAATTGATAGAGATACTGGAGTAGGGTAATGAATCATTGGTTTGAACGTTTTCCTCAGTTACGCCAGCGCCGAGTGCTGATCAGTATTTTGGCCGCTTTTGCCGTTGCCAGCATCGGTGGTTATGCCATGGCCACAGGTGAGAAAAAGACCGCAGACGCCGCGCCTGCGAAGGCGGTATTGGCGGTGAAATTGATTTCTCCGCAAACAGTGGATTGGGCACAAAACATCGCTGCGAATGGCAATGTGCTGGCGTGGCAAGAGCTGCAAATTGGCACTGAAATCGGCGGTTTGCGCTTGGTGGAAGTCAATGCTGAAGTTGGCAGCGTGGTTAAAAAAGGCCAAATGCTCGCGCGCTATAACGATGAAACGATCCAAGCCGAATTAGCTCAGGTGAAAGCTGCTGTGGCCGAGGCTGAAGCCGCGCTCAATGAAGCGCAAGAAAACGCTAATCGCGTCCGCCAACTGGGGAATAGCGGTTCGCTCAGTGCGCAGCAAATTACGCAAGCGATGACGCAAGAGCGCACTGCGCAAGCGCGCGTGGCCTCAGCCAAAGCGCAGTTGGTGAGTGCGCAGGCACGTTTAAACCAAACCAAAATCGTCGCGCCAGACGATGGTGTGATCGTGGCCCGCAGCGCCACGCTCGGGGCGGTGAGCCAACCGGGGCAAGAGTTATTCAAAATGGTACGGAAAGGCCGCTTGGAATGGCAGGCCGAAGTGACCGCCAGCGAAAGCACGCGAATTAAAGTGGGTCAAGCGGCCACGTTCACGGTGGCCAGCGGCAAAGTCTTTACCGGCAAAGTGCGGCAAATCGCCCCTTCTGTCGATGTGCGCACGCGTAATTTGCTGGTTTATGTCGATGTAAAAAACGACGATCCCAATTTAACCACCATTAAACCGGGCATGTTTGCCAAGGGGCAAATCGCCGTGGGCCAAGGCAAAGCGTTGACCTTGCCCGGCAGTGCAATTTTGCTGCGCGATGGTTTTGCCAATGTGTTTGTGCTCGATAGCAAGGCGGGTGGCAATAAGGTGAAACAAGTGCGTGTACAAATTGGTCGCCAATCGCAAGGCTTGATGGAAGTCAGCGGCATTGCGCCGGATGCCAAAGTGGTGGCTTCAGGCGGTGGTTTCTTGGCCGATGGTGATACCGTTCGTGTCGTTAAATGATGGGTATAGCGCTGTAATCTAATCCAATAAAGAGTGCTATTGAAATACCTAGGATGAATGATGAATTTCTCTGCTTGGTCGATTAAAAACCCAATTCCCGCCATCATGCTGTTCATCTTGCTGTCGATCGCAGGGCTGTGGTCGTTTAAAGCGATGAAGGTGCAAGACTTTCCCGATATCGAATTGCCGATGGTGACGGTGACTGCGGTGCTCGATGGCGCGGCACCGGCGCAATTGGAAACGGAAGTGGCGCGCAAAATCGAAAATTCGGTCTCGGCGCTACGCGGCGTTAAGCACGTTTATAGCAATATTACCGACGGCGTCGTTGGGATGACGGTTGAGTTTGAGCTGGAAAAGCCGATCAATGAAGCGGTGGACGATGTTCGCGACGCGATCTCCAATGTGCGCGGAGAATTACCGTCCGATATGAAAGACCCGATTGTCGGCAAGGTTGAGTTTTCCGGCGTGCCGTTTTTGGTCTTTACCGTGGCTGATGCTCAGCTCGACGAGGAGCAGTTGTCATGGCTGGTCGATAATAAAATTACTCGCTCCATTCGTTCGGTATCGGGCGTTGGGCAAGTGTCGCGAGTTGGTGGTGTGAGCCGTGAAGTGCGCATCGAGCTTGATCCTGAGCGGATGAGCGCTTTGGGTGTGACCAGTAGCGATATCTCACGCCAGCTGGCGATTACACAAAAAGACGCCTCGGGTGGTCGTGCTGATTTAGGCGGGGCTGAACAGGCATTTCGTACCATTGCCACGGTACAAACCGCGGCTGAATTGGCCAAAATGGAATTGTCTTTAGCCGATGGCCGCCGAATTCGTTTAGACCAAATCGCCACGGTTGAAGACACGATTGCCGAGCGCCGCACGATTGCGCAGCTCGATGGTAAAGCGGTGGTGGGGTTTGAAATTACCCGCGCTCGTGGCGCAAGTGAAACGGAAGTCGCCGAGCAGGTGCAAAAAGTATTGGCGCAACTCAAGGCCGAACATCCATCGCTGCAAATTAATCAAGCCTACGATATGGCGCAGCCAGTACAGGACGAGTTTGATGGCTCGATGATGCTGCTGTACGAAGGCGCACTGCTGGCGATTGTGGTGGTGTGGTTCTTCTTGCGCGACTGGCGTGCGACTTTGGTGTCGGCCGCGGCGCTGCCTTTATCGGTGCTGCCAACCTTTATCGGTATGCACTATATGGGCTTTACGCTCAATACCGTGACTTTGCTGTCGATGGCCTTGGTGGTCGGGATTTTGGTCGACGATGCGATTGTCGAAATCGAAAACATCGTGCGCCATTTACGCATGGGCAAAACGCCGTATCAGGCCGCGATGGAAGCGGCCGATGAGATTGGCCTGGCGGTGATCGCGACCACTTTTGCCTTGGTCGCCGTGTTTTTGCCGACCGCGTTTATGGGCGGTATTCCAGGTAAATTCTTTATTTCCTTCGGTTGGACTGCGGCGCTGGCGGTGATGGCCTCCTTGCTCGTAGCGCGTCTGCTCACGCCGATGATGGCCGCCTATTTACTCAAGCCGATTATGCATCAGCCCAAAGAAGGCCGCATCATGGCCACTTATATGCGGTGGGCAGAATGGTGCTTGCGCAATCGGAAAAAAACCGCCGTGCTGTCGATCCTGTTTTTTGTAGGTTCTTTGGCCTTGGTGCCGCTGTTGCCAACCGGCTTTGTGCCGGCCGATGATCGATCTCAAACCTTAGTCAGCATTGAATTGCCGCCGGGCGCGACCTTGCAAGACACCTTTAAAGTGACCGAACAAGCTCGCCACATTATCGAAAAACAGCCGTATATCACACGCATGTATACCGCGATTGGTGGTGGTAAGGCTGGGGCTGACCCATTTGCGGGTGGTTCGAGTAGCGTGAATAAAGCGAGCATTACCTTGACCTTGGCCGATCGCAAAGAGCGTCCAATCAAGAAAACGCAGATCGAAAAGAATCTGCGCGAAGCGCTCGCCGTGTTGCCCGGTGCGCGTGTCAAAATTGGCTTGGGTCAATCGGGCGAAAAACTGCAGATGATTATTAAGTCGGACGATCCCGAAGCCTTGGCGCTGGCGGCGAAAAACATCGAAAAAGATTTGCGTACGCTGCAAGGCGTGGGCGCGATTATTTCCAGTGCTAGCTTGGTGCGCCCCGAAGTCATCATTCGCCCTGATATGGCCAAAGCCGCCGATATGGGGGTCACGGGTTTAGCGATTGCCAATACCATTCGCGTGGCAACGGTGGGGGATTTTGATACTGCGCTGGCCAAATTGAATTTGCCTGAACGCCAAGTACCGGTGGTGGTGCGTTTGCCTGATGCCTTCCGCACTGATTTGGAGGCAATTAAACGCCTGCGCGTGCCATCGAATCAAGGCGAAGTGATGTTGGGGCAAGTGGCGAATGTGGAAATCTCCAGCGGGCCGAGCTTGATTAGCCGCTACGATCGCGCCCGCAATGTGATTTTCGACGTTGAGCTTAATGGCCGTTCTTTGGGCGAGGTGAGCGCTGAGTTGGATGAACTACCTGCGCTGAAAAACCTGCCGGCCGGTGTGACGCGTGCTGAGTTTGGCGACGCTGAAGAGATGAAAAAACTCTTCGCTAGCTTTGGTTTGGCGATGTTGACTGGTGTGCTGTGTATTTACATGGTGCTGGTGCTGCTGTTCCGTGATTTTATGCAGCCGATCACGATTCTGGCCGCTTTGCCGCTGTCGATTGGTGGCGCGTTTGTTGCGCTGCTGATTGCCAATAGCGCGTTTGCGATGCCATCGTTAATTGGTTTGATTATGTTGATGGGGATTGCGACCAAAAACTCAATCTTGCTGGTGGAATACGCGATTGTCGCGCGCCGCGAAGGGAAAAACCGCTTTGATGCCTTGATGGATGCGTGTCACAAACGGGCGCGCCCGATTGTAATGACGACGATTGCAATGGGTGCGGGTATGTTGCCGATTGCGCTCGGTTGGGGCGCGGATTCGAGTTTTCGCTCGCCAATGGCCATTGCGGTGATCGGTGGCTTGATTACGTCAACATTCTTGAGCTTGCTGGTGATTCCTGTGGTGTTTACTTTTGTCGATGATTTCGTGCAATGGTGGGCGCGCAAACGCGGCAAAACACAGACGGCATAACTGAATCAAGATACATGCATTGGTATCTAGATCTGGGCCAATGCATGTATTGTTTAGCTTGATATACCCTTGGGTATGTTAGCCTTTGATGTAGCGTTCGAACACATGGCCAAAGTCTTTGACCGCGTATTTTTGCTGTGCCGCTGAGAGCCAGCTAAACGCCACCTGATTCAATTCTTTAAATGCTTCCACCACCGGCGTGCCGCCCACTTGGCCGCGGCCTAAAGTCGTTGCCGCCAATTCCAGGCTCGCTTTGGCGTTGTCGTGCATGATTTCATTTTCATGCATGATTTCAGCAATGCGCAGCAGTGATTTGTACAAATCTTTCAATTCTTCCAAATGCTTTTTATGTACGTCGATTGAAAATTCTTTGTGGCCAAAGGTAAATTTGATTTCAACATCCATATCCACCGTGCCAGCGGTTTCGAGGTGCACATTGGTGATCGGGTGGGCGTGGTAGCTATAGCGATACAGCATGCGCTTTTTGCTCATTGCGCTGGTGCCGTCCAGATGAATCAGTGCTTTATTGGTAAAGCAGTATTCATCAGTTTTTGATTTGATCAAAAAGAAAATCTTTTCGTCGTCTTCGTGAAACACATAATCATCGGCGTCGACCTTGTCGTAATCTTCGACTTTCACCACCGAACCAATATCACTGAGTCCTAAAGCATCTGCTGCGAGTTTGCCAAACATATCACGTCCTCAAAATGAAAAAAGCCTGACTAGTCTAGTCAAAATGCGCCAATTTGTAGAGTAACAATTGCAACAAAATCCAGTTGCGTAAAACTACTGGCAATTTAGCGCAAATTGCATTTACTGAATCCATATGCTGGGGAGTTGCGATGCGCTATGGATTGTGGGTTGCGATAGGGATCATCCTGCTGGCTTTAATTGGCCAAACTCAATCGTGGCTGCCGGGTTTAGCGCGTTGGACTTACGACATGCAGGTGCGCCTAACGGCAACGGGGCACGCACCGAGTGGCGATGTAGCAATCATCAAAATTGACGATGCCAGTTTGAAAGCTCTGGGGCGCTGGCCGTGGCCGCGCGATGTGCAGGCGCAATTACTGCACACTTTGGCTGATTATTATCAGGTGACGTTGATCGGGCTGGATATGGTGATGGCTGAGCCTGAAACCAACGCCCTGCAAGCGGCTTGGCCACAGCTGTGCCAGGATTTAGGCGGGGCACAAAGCGGGCCATGTGCCGTGTGGCAAGCGCGATTACAGCCGCTGCTTCAGCCAGAGCGACGCTTTACTCAAGTCGTGAGTCAGCTACCGGTAGTGGGTGGCATGTATTTTTTACCTGAACGCGGTGCAGCTGGTGTGTTGCCGCAGCCGATTGCGGTGCAAAATCCGCGCCAATTGGCCTTATTTCCCGCCGCACAAGGATACGGCGGCAATTGGGAAGGCTTAGCCAATGCGCTACCTAAGTCGGGGTTTTTAAATACGATGGTTGATTCTGACGGGGTGGTGCGCAGAGTGCCGCTCATCATTCAGTATCAAGATCGGCTTTATCCAAGCCTTGTGGCTGCGATGGCGGCGCAGCTGAGTGAACCGAAAAATCCGACGATTGAAGTGATGACGCTGAGTGATGAATCGGGTTTTCAGCAGCTGGATGCGATTGTACTGGGTCGAATTTTGATACGCCGTACTGATCAAGCTGGGCGTGTATTGCTGCCGCAGTTTGGCCCCGCAGGGACGATCGCAGGTTTTTCTGCGATCGATGTGTTACAGCGACGTATCGATGTGAGGCAACTAGCTGGGAGGGCGGTGATTGTGGGAGCTACGGCGCCCGGCTTGCTCGATATTCGTGCCACGCCCATCAGCCCAACTTATCCAGGACTAGAAGCGCAGGCTTCGCTATTGCAGGCTGTGCTGAGTAATCAGCTAGCTTGGTCGCCACCTTGGGCTGCGGTGATGATTTTGCCAGTGATGATCTTCATCGGGGGCTTCTTAGTTTGGCGTTTTAATCGCGATGGTTTTATACGCTGCCATCTCTGGTTTTTTACCGCGTTGCTGCTCTTGCTGGCTGTCTCTGTATTAGCTTGGCATGTCTATCGCTGGGTATTGCCATTAGTTTGGCCATTCATATTGGTGGTGGGGTTATACCTATGGATGGTATTGGCGGCTCGATTAGTGGCTTTTCGTCAGCATCGGCTCTTGCGGGAACGGTTTGGCGAATACATTCCGCCACAAATCGTGGATAAGCTCGATACTGCGACCTTGCAGCAGGGCATGAGTCCTGAACTCAAAAAAATGACGGTGCTGTTTACCGATGTCAAAGACTTTACTGCGATTGCAGAGCAATTAAACCCAGCGGATTTAGCCGATTTGCTAAATCAATACTTAAGCGTGATGACGGAGCAAATCCACGCTCAGCAAGGCGTTGTTGATAAATATATTGGTGACGCAATTATGGCTTTTTGGGGCGCTCCCGTCGCCGATGAATTGCAGATTGAGCATGCGGTGCAAACTGGGCTGGCGATGCAAGCCAGTTTGGCGGCATTGAATCTGCAATTTGCCACGCGCAATTGGCCGCAACTAGGTATTGGTCTGGCAATTCATACCGGCGAAATGCGGGTGGGCAATATGGGTTCACGCTACCGCCGTGCTTATACCGTTTTGGGCGATGCGGTAAATGTCGCATCACGAACTGAATCGTTAACACGGGTGTATCAGCAAACAATGCTCGTCACAGAGGAGGTGGCAGCGGCGTTGCCGAACTACGATTGGCTGGAAATTGACTATGTGCGGGTGAAAGGGCGCCAGCAAGCATTTGGCATTTATATTTTGCCTGCGAATGACACCGCCGCATGGCGTGAGTCTTGGCTGCAAATGCGCGCGGCTTGTCGCCGAGGAGATGGCCACGCGGCGCTAGCTTTATTGGCGCTTTGTCGTGCATTAGGCCTTGAAGATGGGCTATATCATAGTTATCAGACCCGCCTGCCCGAGTGGCCATCGGACGGCGTGTGGAGCTGGCAAGCAAAATAAGTTTAATCGGAGTCAATCATGCCCTTGATCAAGCGTCGCACCCTGTTAGCTTTACTGGCTGTGCTGCCATTGCACCTGGTGTGGGCCATGAGCAGTATTTTTACCCGTGCCGGAGTTCAAAAAATCCAAGGTGAATTACGTATCAATGGTGTGCTGGCTCAGGTTGGCTCGCAGGTGGAGTGGGGCGATCAAGTCGAAACGGGGCCTAATTCTTGGGCGGTTTTTGTGTTAGGCAAAGATGCCTTTTTACTTAGAGAAAATAGCAAAGTGATTTTGGGTGTCGAGGCTGCAAGCCGCTTTATTCGTTTGCAAACCGGAAAGCTGCTGTCGGTGTTTGGTCCTGGAGAAAAAACGTTAGAAACACAATCGGTTTTATTGGGAATACGGGGAACGGGCTGTTATCTAGAGGCTGAGCCAGATGGGACATATGTTTGTTTATGTTATGGGCACGCGGTCTTAACCCCCAAGTTAGCCGGGTCACACAGCATCAATTATCAAACCCATCATCATGAAACCCCCTATTGGGTTGCAGGCTCACAGGTGCAAGCTGCGGGTGTGCGCAACCATTCTGATGCGGAATTAACCATGCTGGAAGCCTTAGTTGGACGAATCCCACCCTTTAGCAAAGGGCCAAGTCGGTATTAGGCATCACCTACTGTGGTGCTAGGGCAAGGCCAATCCCCACCACAAAAAATGCCAGCGCGCAGCTGCGGTTAAAAAATCGTATTCGGCCTGCGCCAGATAACCAGCTAGCCAGCCGATTTCCTCCCCAGGCATATGCCAATTGCCAAGCGATCTCGATCAGAAAAAATGACAGCAGTAGAATCAGCCATTGCGTATGCTGTGGGCGGTGCAAATCGATAAATTGCGGCAAAAATGCCCCAGCGAACAAAATTGCCTTTGGGTTGGATAGGGCAACGGCTAAGCCGACGCGAAATCTGGCAGGGGCGTGGTGCGCTTCAGGCGCATTAAATTGCAGTAATTCACCAGCTCGCCAGCTTTGAATCCCCAAATAAATTAAATAAAGTGCGCCACAAATTTTGAGCAAATTAAATAAAAACACGGACGAGCTTAAAATTGCGCCAACACCAAGTGCCGATAGTCCAATCAAAATGGACAACCCTGCAATGGCTCCGCCAATGGTAGCAATCGTGGCTTGCCAGCCATAGCGGGCTCCATGGCTGAGCATTAACAGCATGTTTGGGCCTGGTGTACCAGAGATAAAAAATGTGGTCAGTAAAAACAATAGCCAAAGATTTATATTCATTGCTTGTTCCCTGTAATGATATTTTTCTTTCTTTATTAGTAATAAAAAGAGCTGGAACGCCTTGTTTTACCACGCTTTACGATCAATGCTTGCAATCAATTGGCTTTGTCATAAAAATGAGAGTACTTATCGAAAAGTGCGTATGCTGTGATTAAAAAGAGAATGTTCTGTGTCTCGTAGCCGATTAAATCAGCAAGTTGAAGAGTCTGGGTACTCGCTGGGGCGTATCCGCAAAGTGCTGGTTGTTTTGTCACTGATCGTTTGTGGCATTGCACTCGCTATTTTAGGCATTTCGATTTGGCGCAGCTATAACGATACCTTGGCGAAAGCCGAGCAAGAAATGTTATTGCTGGCTCGCACCATGGAAGAGCACGTTGGCCGCACCATGGAAGGTACATTATCTGCCATGAATGGTGTCGAACACGATGACATTTTTGCTTCGTGTTTAACGGCCAAAGATCGGGCCTGTTTACATGCGTATTTACAGCGCAGCGTTGGCCGCTATCCGCAACTGAACTCAATGGCGCTGGCTTTTTCGGATGGTGAGTTAGCTGCTTCGAATTTAATGCATCCAACCGCGGTGCGAAATCTATCTAGTATTCAATATTTCCGCGCAATTCGTGCTCGTCAACAACTGCCTTACTACATTGGTGAGTACCAGTTTGATCCAACCAGTACTGTCGAAGGCATTCCCTTTGTTGTTAGTGTCCTCGAACGGCAAAGCCAGTCTATGGCGGTGTTAGTGGCCGGATTGGATGCCAATTTTTATCAGCAATTTTATGATTCGATTAATTTAAATCGTGATTTGGTTATTCGTCTTTTTCGAGAAGACGGCATTACGCTGGTTCGTTTTCCATTGGAAAAACAGGAGCTTGGGCGCGATATATCCCAGCGCAGTTATTTCGACAAAGTGTTTCGCGATTCACCCAGTGGCGTTTTTTATGAGACCAGCGAAAGTGATGGGGTGACCCGTGTGTATGGTTGGCGAAGGGTGCAGGGCTGGCCATTAGGTGTATCCGTAGGGATAGATCGTGAGCTCGTATTATCGCAATGGCGTAAAGAAACTTTGGTCAATGTGGCCATTGCCTTGATGCTTCTATCATCGGGTGCTGGTTTATTATTGTATGTGTTGCGGCAGTTGCGTCGCTTAGAACGTACTGAAGACACCTTATTCCTCACCAAAGTGGCGGTGGAGAACGGTGCTGATATGGCGATTTGGCTCGATCCACAAGGGCATATTCGCTACGTCAATACCACAAGTTGTAAACGCTTGGGTTTTAATGAAAGCGAGCTGATGGGGATGCGCTTTCGTGATATCCACCCCAACTTCAAAGCCGATGGTTGGCCCAAGTTCTGGCAAAAGTTGCGGCACCATCGACATTTGTTTGATGAAATTACGCTACGAACGCGAACTGGTGAAGAGTTTCCGAGTGAAATGCACTCGAACTACATTTTGTTTCAAGGCCAAGAATATAACTGCGCGGTAGTGCGCGATATTTCTGAGCGCAGGATGGCCGAGGAAGCGATTGGTAAATCTGAGCAGCAATTGCGGCTTGCCTTGGAAGCATCGAGTACCGGTTTATTTGATATGCCACTCGATGGTCGCCGTACTGCAGTGACCAGCCCAGAATACGATAAATTGCTTGGTTATCAGCCGGGTGAATTAATCGAAACGTTTGAGAAGTGGAAAGAGCAACTTCACCCAACTGACAGAGAGCAAGCGGTATCAGCTTATCGCGATTATTACGTCGGAAACTCAGCGCAGTTTGCCGTCGATTTTCGCCGTCGTACCAAATCAGGTGAATATCGCTGGTTCCAAAGTCAAGGTAAGTTTGTTGATTTCGATTCGCGCGGGAAACCGAGTCGCTTGATTGGGACGATGACCGATATTACCGAGCGCAAAGAAGCGCAAGAACGGATTACCGAGTTGGCCAACTTCGATACCGTGACCGGATTGGCCAATCGCAATTTACTGCGCGATGAGTTGCGTTTGGCGCTGGCGTCCGCTGAGCGTTATAAACGCAAATTAGCCTTGCTGTTTTTGGATCTAGATCGCTTTAAAACAATTAATGATTCATTGGGTCATGCTGCGGGAGATATGGTGCTGGCACAAGTGGCATTGCGCCTGCGTAATATTGTGGGTAAGCAAGATATTTTGTCTCGGCTTGGTGGTGATGAGTTTGTATTGGTGTTGGCCGACTTGCCCAATGCCTTGGTCGCGGGTGACGTTGCCGAGCGAATTTTAGCGTCATTTGCCGAGCCTTTTGTGCTAGAGGCGGGCAATTTTGCGACGTCGACGTCGATCGGTATTAGCGTCTACCCTGACGATGGGCATGATGCGGACGAGCTGATTAAAAATGCCGACGTGGCGATGTATCAAGCCAAAAGTAACGGGCGAAATAATTACCAATTCTTTACTGCAGATATGAATGCGCGAGCGTCTGAGCGCCTGAGTCTCGAGACGAGCATGCGCGATGCGCTGGAGCGCGGTGAGTTTGAAGTCTATTTTCAGCCGCAAGTGAGTTTAGCTAATGGGGAAATTATTGGCGCAGAAGCTTTAGTGCGTTGGAATCACCCCACGCAGGGTTTGATTTCTCCGGCCAAATTTATCCCGATTGCCGAAGAGTCACGCATGATTGTGCCTTTAGGTAATTGGGTACTTAGGCGTAGCTGTGAATTGGCGGCGCAATGGCAACAAGAAGGCTTGCCGCCGATTACCATTGCGGTCAATCTATCGCCGCTGCAGTTGCATCAATCGAATTTGCTAGAACTGATCGAAGATGCGCTGCAATCGTCTGGGTTAGATGCAAAATACCTTGAGCTTGAAGTTACTGAGTCGGTGGTGATGCAGGAAGTTGAGCATGTGATGGCGATGTTGCATGGTATTAAGCAATTGGGCGTAAAACTTTCGCTCGATGATTTTGGTACCGGTTATTCTAGCTTGTCGTATTTGAAGCGCTTTGCATTTAATAAACTCAAAGTTGATCAAAGCTTTGTACGCGATATTAGTTCAGATGCAAATGATGCAGCCATCGTGTTGGCAATTATCGGTTTGGGTAAAACCCTAGGCATGTCGGTATTGGCTGAGGGGGTAGAAACAGAGCTACAGCTTGAGTTTTTGCGCCGCGCTCAAACCGACTCGATTCAGGGGTATTTGTATAGCAAACCGCTAGCGGCCGAGCCTTTCCGGCAATTGATGATTGAACATCGGTGCTTAGCATTGCCAGAAATTGAGTTGTACCACTAATGAAAAAGCCTCGTGAAATCGAGGCTTTTTCATTACTCGCTGTTAAATTAAGCGTCGTTGGCTTTGAGTTCTTCTACTAAATCGACGTAGTCTTGCATCGCTTGCTCAGTGCTCGTGCCCGCCAATTTGCTCCACGCATCATATTTTGCTTGAGCAACAAATTGGATCGCTGAAGGCCGCTCGCCACTAACATCGCCTGAGCTGGCTTGTTTGTATAGTGCATAGAGCTTTAATTTGGTTTGTACATCGGGCGCTTCATTGAGTTCGACGACTTCGTCTTGAGCTTTCTGAAAGCGTTGTGATAAATCGGACATTGCTACCTCCATTTAAACGATCGTTTTAATGCGTCTGCTCAGTATAGTGATTAAATTGTTTGACTGCTAGTGCAGATAAAAAACAGTGATAAGTGTTTGTATTGATGTGCCTAAACTGTATTGCCGATGTCGCATTCAGCGTAAAATAGATATCAGTGAGGCCTTGCTATGTCGATACCTGCGTTAACCGCATATTTGAATGGGCAATTTGCACCGCTTAATGAGCTCAACATTTCCGTGATGGACCGCGGATTTTTGTTTGGCGACGGCGTGTATGAAATGATTCCAGTCTATTCGCGCTGCATTTTTCGCCTTGACGAACATTTGGCGCGTTTGGCGCGCAGTTTGGCTGCGGTGCAGATTCACAATCCTTATGACATCGTGCAGTGGCGCGCGATTGTGCAGCAGTTGGTGGCCAAGCAAGATTTTGCAGATCAATCGGTGTATCTGCAGGTCACGCGCGGTGTGGCTTATCCGCGCAACCATGCATTTCCTTGGCCTGAAGTAGCGGCAACGGTGTTTGCATTTTGCGATCCCTTAGAAATGCCGCCCGCGTCGGCTTACCAGCAAGGCGTGGCTGCGGTGACGACACGCGATCTGCGCTGGCTGCGCTGCGACATTAAAGCCATTTCGTTGCTGGCCAATGTGCTGGCCAAGCAAGCCGCGGTGGATGCACAAGCGGCTGAAACCATTTTGCTACGCGATGGAAAAATGATCGAAGGCGCTGCAAGTAATATCTTTATCGTGCAAAATGGCGTCCTTTACGCGCCGCAGATTAGCGAGCTAATGCTAGCTGGCATTACTTATGACTTGATCATTGAATTGGCGCGGCAGCATGATTTTGCGCTGGTGCTGGGGGATGTGTCTGAGGCAATGTTGCGCGATGCCGACGAAGTTTGGCTCACGTCGTCGTCAAAAGAAATATTGCCAATAGTTAAATTGGACGATCAGCCAGTAGGAAATGGCCAAGTTGGCCCCATTTATCAGAAAATGCTGCAGATTTACCAAACATACAAAGCCACGGTGATGCGCCGGGCTCAGTAAAGTACAAAAGTTGGCCTGCAAGGCGCAAAGTCGAAGACAGTACACATAGTACGACGAGACGCAGCAGGCGAGCTTTTGTTTTGAATTGAAGGAATGAAGATGGCTTTGATTGATATCCCCAACCAAAAGTTGGAAGACTTAGTAACTTTCCCTGCGCTAATTCCGGTAAAAGCAGTTAGCCAAAAAAATATTGCCGAGCACGAATTTCGCGCCGCGGTGTTTGCGGTGACGCGCGAGTTGGTGCCGGTGTTTTTGGAAGAACACATCACGATTCGTGCTTCGAGCGCAGGCAGCTATTTCTCGGCGACGTTGATGGTGACGTTTGAACACGTTGATCAAGTCTATGCACTTGATAGCGCACTGCGCGCTCATCCGCTGGTTTTGCGTGTACTGTAATGCAAAGCGTTGAAAATACTACACTGAGTATAGACTTGCAGCGCATTGCAGATCTTGGCTATGTTGATATACCCCTAGACCCATTTGCGCACGTACTGCGTGTTCGCCATTTGGGGCAAGTCGATTACGAGCCAACGTGGCAAGCAATGCAAAAATTCACCGCTGAGCGTGATGCTGATACGGTCGATGAATTGTGGATCTTGGAGCACCCGCCGGTGTTCACCCAAGGCCAAGCGGGCAAGGCCGAACATATTCTGGCAACGAGCGATATTCCGGTGGTGCAAATCGATCGCGGCGGGCAGGTGACGTATCACGGCCCGGGCCAGCTCGTGGCTTACCTTTTACTCGATTTACGTCGCTACAAAATGGGTGTGCGTGACTTAGTACGCAAGCTGGAAAATAGCGTGATCGGCATCTTGGCCGATCATGGCATTACCGCCTACGGCAAAGTTGATGCGCCCGGCGTCTACGTCAAAGACGAATACGCCGAATCAAAAATCGCCAGCCTTGGGTTGCGTATTCGCAATGGCTGCTGCTATCACGGCCTCGCGCTGAATGTTTCAATGGATTTAGCGCCGTTTAACCTGATTAACCCGTGCGGTTATCAGGGCTTGCAGGTCACGCGGATGGCTGATTTTGGAATCAGCGAGACACCCGCGTCATTAGCCGCTAAAATGGCGGACAAAATTGCCCACCAAATCAAATCTTTAACCGTATAAAAGCTGCGGTTATTGGGAAGAAAATGACTGAAGAAATCAAAACTGCGGCTAAGCCAAGCAAAGAAGTCGGCGTTAAGCTCAAAGGCGAAGCCAAAACTGCACGTATTCCCATCAAAATTGTTCAGCTCGAAACCAAGCTGAAAAAGCCAGAATGGATTCGTGTGCAAGCGGCGAGCCACAATAGCCGTTTCTACGAAATCAAAGAGATTTTGCGCGAGCAAAAACTGCACACTGTGTGTGAGGAAGCCTCTTGCCCGAATATTGGCGAATGCTTTGGTAAAGGCACGGCGACCTTCATGATCATGGGCGACATCTGTACGCGTCGTTGCCCGTTCTGTGATGTGGGCCATGGTCGCCCCAATCCACTCGATGAAAACGAGCCACGCCATTTGGGTGAGACCATCGCCGCGTTGAAATTGAAATACGTGGTAATTACCTCGGTCGATCGCGATGATTTGCGCGACGGCGGCGCGGCGCACTTTGTGGAATGTATTCAGAAAACGCGCGAACTCAGCCCAAATACGCAAATCGAAGTTTTGGTACCCGATTTCCGTGGCCGGATGGACATTGCCTTGGATATTTTCCAACAAGCCTTGCCGGATGTGATGAACCACAATCTGGAAACTGCGCCACGCCTGTACAAGCAAGCGCGCCCTGGTTCGGATTACCAGCATTCGCTCGATTTATTGAAAGAATTCAAACGTCTGTATCCGCACGTGAATACTAAATCCGGCATTATGGTTGGCTTGGGTGAGACTGATGAAGAAGTCTACCAAGTGATGGAAGACATGCGCGCGCACGACATTGATATGATCACAATTGGTCAGTATCTGCAGCCATCGAACGGCCACTTGCCGGTCTTGCGCTATGTGCATCCAGATCAATTCAAAGCGTTTGAAAAACGCGCTTATGAATTGGGCTTTAAACACGCGGCGGTGGGCGCGATGGTGCGTTCGAGCTATCACGCAGATCAGCAGGCACATAACGCAGGCGTATAAGCGAAGTGTTGTACTCGCTAATGAAAACGGGGCTATGCCCCGTTTTTTATTGGTATTGCTTTTAAAGCTATGAATAATAGAGCAATCAAAGCAATACAAGCTGAGGGTATATGAGCGACTTACCACGCCATGAATTGGCGATGACTGTATTAATGACGCCAGATATGGCTAACTTTTCAGGCAAAGTGCACGGCGGTGCTTTACTCAAACAACTCGATCAAGTTGCCTATGCCTGTGCTTCACGTTATGCCGGTGCTTATGCGGTGACCTTGTCGGTCGATCAAGTGACCTTCAAACAACCGATTCATGTCGGTGAATTGGTGCATTTTCTGGCGAGCGTGAACTACACCGGTCGCACTTCAATGGAGATTGGCATTCGGGTAGTCGCTGAAGATATTCGTCGCCAAACCAAACGTCACACCAATAGTTGCTATTTCACGATGGTGGCGATGAGCGAAGAGGGTCGACCACTGGAAATCGAACCACTTATTGCCACCAACGAAGAGCAAATCAAGCGCTGGATTGAAGCCGAAGCGCGACGAGACATTCGGCTTGCACAAAGTAAAGCGACTTAGCCTAGAGGCCAAAGCGATGTTTGGTGAACAATTGGCGGATTTGTGGGTTGCTGTGTGATAAACCAAGGCTCAGTGCAGTTTGCTGATCTTTACCAGCGACGTCGATTTTGGCGTGTTGCAACAACAAGGTCTCGCTACTGCGGTAGTGGTTGGTTTGCAGTGCATGAATGAGTGCCGTTTGACCTATTTGATCGGTTTGATTGATGTCAGCACCTGCCTCAAGCAGACGGCGAATCGCTTCATGTTTACCCCGTGATGCAGCCTGCATCAGTGGTGTTACGCCGACTTTATTTGCGGCATTGACCTGCGCACCATGCTCGATTAATAAGTCTATCGCTTGCAAATTACCATCGGCCGCAGCCCAGTGTAGTGCGCTATAGCCACCCAAATCGCGAGATTCTGTGTTCGCTTCACGCGAAAGTAAGAGCCCCAGCAAGGGCAGGTGAGAAAACGTAGCGGCCCAAATGAGCGCGGTTTTTCCGTATTCATCAGCGGTTTCGATATTGATGCCTGATTTTAAATACATCAATACACGTAATGTGTTGCCAGCGGCGGCAGAGGCAAAATAATCATCTTTGCTAACCGTGACTTCGCCATAGCTCAAATCGGAGTCGAGCTCTTTGACATGATCCCAAGCTTGTTCTTCGGGCTCATGCTTACCAAAACGACTTAGATGCAGTCGATAAAGGCTGAAAATTTCAGAGGCAACATCTGGCGGAAAACCCTGCCGGCCACCGCGCTCGTCAACGGCAAGCGATGAAATAATGCGCTCGAAATGATCTGTTCCCCACACGGCAATGATCTGCTCCAAGATGCGCGGGTAAGACTCTTCCAAATGATGTGGATAGAAATCTGCATCAGAACCGAGTAGATCAAGTACTGCAGGATTCAAAACAACCTCAAACAAACAAATGGCACAGGGGTCTCACTCTACCGATTGCGCTTACTGAGTTCAAGTGAAAAAAAACGCCACTTTGCATAACAAGTGGCGTTTTGTTGCGCTGCGGCAAAATTACATCATGCCGCCCATACCACCCATGCCGCCCATGTCTGGCATTGCTGGTGCGTCGTCTTTTGGCAACTCAGCCACCATGCAGTCGGTCGTCAACAACAGACCTGCTACCGAAGCTGCGTGTTGCAATGCAGAGCGAGTTACTTTAGCTGGATCGAGTACACCCATCTCAACCATATCGCCGTATTCGCCAGTCGCCGCGTTATAACCGAAGTTACCTTTGCCTTCCAGCACTTTAGCAACCACAACGCTTGGCTCGTCGCCCGCGTTTTGTACGATCTGGCGCAATGGCGCTTCGATCGCGCGCAGCACGATCTTGATACCTGCGTCTTGATCAGAGTTAGCGCCTTTCAGCTCAGTGATGGTTGAACGTGCACGCAGCAGCGCAACGCCGCCACCTGCTACGATACCTTCTTCAACCGCTGCGCGAGTCGCGTGCAACGCGTCTTCAACGCGTGCTTTCTTCTCTTTCATTTCAACTTCAGTTGCCGCGCCAACCTTGATTACCGCAACGCCGCCAGCCAATTTAGCTACGCGCTCTTGCAGTTTTTCACGATCGTAATCGCTGGTTGATTCTTCAACTTGTTTGCGAATTGTAGCAACGCGAGTTTTGATTGCTTCTTCTGAACCAGCACCGTCGATGATGGTGGTGTTTTCTTTAGCCACTTCGATGCGTTTAGCTTGACCGAGCATGCTCAGGTCAGCTTTTTCAAGGCTCAGACCTACTTCTTCAGCGATCACAGTACCGCCTGTCAAGATCGCGATGTCTTCGAGCATCGCTTTACGACGATCGCCAAAGCCAGGCGCTTTCACTGCAACAGTTTTCAAGATGCCGCGGATGTTGTTCACAACCAATGTTGCCAATGCTTCGCCATCAACGTCTTCAGCGATGATCAGCAATGGACGGCCCGCTTTTGCTACTTGCTCGAGTACTGGCAACAAGTCACGGATGTTGCTGATTTTCTTGTCGAACAACAATACGAATGGGTTGTCCAGCGCAGCGATTTGTTTGTCTGGGTTGTTGATGAAGTACGGTGACAAGTAGCCACGGTCGAATTGCATACCTTCAACCACGTCCAATTCGTCTTCCAAGCCTGAACCGTCTTCTACGGTGATCACGCCTTCTTTACCCACTTTGTCCATCGCAGCAGCGATTTTTTCACCGATGATTTCGTCGCTGTTAGCAGAGATCGAACCCACTTGCGCGATTTCTTTGCTAGTTGTGCATGGCTTAGCGATGTTTTTCAGCTCGCCCACCAAAGTCACCACGGCTTTGTCGATACCGCGTTTCAGATCCATTGGGTTCATGCCGGCAGCAACGTATTTCATGCCTTCTTGCACGATGGCTTGAGCCAATACAGTTGCAGTTGTCGTGCCGTCACCAGCGATGTCAGAAGTTTTAGACGCCACTTCTTTCACCATCTGCGCGCCCATGTTTTCGAATTTGTCTTTCAATTCGATTTCTTTGGCAACAGATACACCATCTTTAGTGATGGTTGGCGCGCCGAAAGAGCGCTCCAGCACGACGTTACGACCTTTAGGGCCCAAAGTTACTTTAACCGCGTTCGCCAATACGTTAACGCCGTTCACCATTTTTGCGCGTGCGCTGTCACCAAACAGAACTTCTTTAGCAGCCATTTTCAATTCTCCAAATTCATAATCAACCGGCTTTTTGCCGGGAAACAATCTTTAGTGTGGATTACTCAACGATTGCGAAGATTTCTTCTTCACGTACGACAACCAGCTCTTCGCCGTCGATTTTCACGCTTTGCGCGTATTTGCCGAGCAAGACTTTGTCGCCGACTTTGACAGTCAGTGCTTGAACTGAGCCGTTTTCCAGTACTTTGCCGGCACCAACTGCAATCACTTCACCCATGTCTGGTTTTTCAGCCGCGCTGCCCGCTAGCAAAATGCCAGATGCAGTTTTTTCTTCGGCTTCAACGCGCTTGATCACAACACGGTCATGCAATGGACGGATTTTCATGGTGTTAAAACTCCTGAGTACAAGTTCGTTAATTCAGAATTTGATATGGCAAACGAGGCTTTTAGCACTCGCTGCTCTTGAGTGCTAAATGGTAGGGGCGGATGCGGTGGTTTTCAAGAGGGTGTGGTGGAAAAAATTAACCAGTCTAGGTATTTGGGGAAAATGAATTCGGGGGGGGGAGGGTATTGCTCTGTACGGGATATGGTGACTGAGCTTGAGGGCGATACATCCAGGCAATAAAAAATGCCCCGAGCAAGCTCAGGGCATTTTTTAGAATTTTTGGCGGAAGCGCAGAGATTCGAACTCTGGGGGGACTCACATCCCCGACGGTTTTCAAGACCGCTGCCTTAAACCACTCAGCCACGCTTCCGTACTTAAATTGTCTAATAAAAAAGCCTCAAATCAATTGAGGTTTTTTATGTGTTCTTGGCGGAAGCGCAGAGATTCGAACTCTGGGGGGACTCACATCCCCGACGGTTTTCAAGACCGCTGCCTTAAACCACTCAGCCACGCTTCCGTTCTTGAACAGGTGCGCATAATATCAAGCTTTTTTGACCTTGTCTCGCTTTTTTGCAAAAAATTTTAAAGTTTTTCTAAAACAGCAAAATTGGCCAGCGATGCATTCGCTGTATGCTCGATTGCGGGTGAGAGGCGGATTCGATATGTTTTACCTTGCGCAGCCAGTCTAAATTCACGATTGTCGGCGAAAAAAGCTTGTGGCAATACTAAGAAGCGGTTTTGGTTGATCGACGTGTTTTCTGGTGAATACACGCCAAAAAAACTACGGTTGCCGAGTAATGGCGTGAGTTCGACCACAATCGGGGTTTGTGACACGGTTTCAATCCCAACATTGACTTGGCCTTCACGAGTTTTAGTGATGCGGCGTACGATGCCAATCGAAACTGGACTCATCCCTACACCGTCCATACCGACAATTTCACCCACCTGCAGCGCATCTTCGCGGTCGGTGTGGTAATTCACGCCAACACCTGTGGCGCTTTCGTTGTCGATGGTCCAGCGATCGATCCCGTTGGGCGCGGGGGGCGTGCCGCGTAAATGGCCGATTACATCGTCTAAGCCACGAGTGACGTTAATTGATTTTTGCGTAGCGCGGCGTTCTGATTTGCGCATTGGCGCGGGAGTATCGCGCGACCAAAGATTAATAATGTGCTGCATCAAATCAATATTCGCGGGCAGGGCTGAATCTGCAGGCAAGCCCAGCTGGGAGGCTTCTTCACCTTGGTTGAGTTTCTCGATGGTTTCTTTGATGTGCAAAATCAGTGTTTCTGTAAACCAATAACGCCAATTTTCTCCCACCATGTCACGACGTAATCGCTTGGGGGGGGTTGAACCTGCTACGTTGATGGCAAATAGCTGACGATTTGGCTTGATTTGTGATTCCAGATCGATGCGACTAACCCAGCGTTTGAGCCAAAGCGTGACAAGCTCAATTTGGGCGGGTTGCATTTTTTCCGGTTGGGCTAACGACAGCATCATCAGGAGCATGTATTCGCGACGAATATCGGTAATTTCAGCTTCTGGATAAGGCTGTAATGGTGTTGTAGCGAAGCCTTCTTGTTCAGCATATAGATAGAGCCGATTAATGTTGCGCCAAGTACGGCTGTCTACTTCCATGTAGCGTAAATAGGCCCAGCGCGCTTGTTCAACAAAATACATCAATCCACGGAGTGTGAATATTTGCAGATCTTTTTCTAAACCGCGCGGTAAATTGTGGCTGGCTTGTTTGACGCAAAAGCGATATGCGTCACCCATATCATTCCAAAAAGCCAGTAAGGTGGGTAATACCTGCTTGGGGCTGGCGCTATCGTCGAGGGTTTTACCCTGATAGATATCAATCAGATGGGCTTGCAAAGAACGTGCTTTTTCATCAAGGTAAGGGACGGTTTTAAAGCGTTCTTTGGCGCTGATTTTCGAATTAGTATTAAGCTGTTTGAGCGCTTTTACGATTTCTTGCTGGGCTTGCAGAATGTCACTTTCGGGCAACTCCTGCATCATAATCGTGGCTGACTTGTAGTTATGCACGCCTTCTTGCTCGCGTTTGCCGAATAGCGCGCCGATCAGACTTTTAAAGTCAAACATGGGGTCAATTCCTAGCTCTATGCCGTCATGATGTTTAGATATTTTCTTGATCTGCAACGATAAACTGATTCTTACCTTGGCGGCAAGCGAATAACGCATTTTGCCTGCCAGAGCTGATGGCTTTGTTGCAGTTCTGTGATGTTGTCCACATTTTGCCCGAATCATTCCGGTTTGTAATTACAAAACCGTCGGCATGGGCTGTGATAAAATACTGCGTTTTCAGCCGTTTGGCGTGTACTTAGGCCGCCAAATAGGGCTGTTCCTCACTGATAGTGATAGGGCACACGAATAATGATCAGTTCTAATGGCATTACGATGCAGTTTGGCGCTAAGCCACTGTTCGAAAAAGTCTCAGTAAAATTTGGCGATGGTAATCGCTATGGTTTGATTGGCGCCAATGGTTGCGGTAAATCGACCTTTATGAAAATCCTTGGCGGCGACTTGGAGCCAAGTGCCGGTAATGTATCGCTCGAACCTGGCGTGCGCTTGGGTAAATTGAAGCAGGATCAATTCGCCTATGAAGATCAGCGTGTGCTCGATGTGGTGATGCAAGGTCACGTTGAATTGTGGGCCGCCATCCATGAGCGTGATGCAATCTACGCCAATCTGGAGGCGACTGAAGACGACTATATGCGCGCGGCTGAGCTCGAAGGCTTGGTGGCTGAATACGACGGTTATACCGCCGAAGCCCGCGCTGGCGCTTTATTGTTGGGCGCGGGTGTGCCGATTGAGCAGCACAATGGCCCGATGTCGGATGTAGCACCAGGCTGGAAGTTGCGGGTATTGTTGGCGCAAGCGCTGTTTTCAAACCCGGACGTACTGCTGCTCGACGAGCCGACCAATAACTTGGACATTAATACGATTCGCTGGTTGGAACACACGTTGAATGAACGCAATTCAACGATGATTATCATTTCCCACGATCGTCACTTCTTGAATCAAGTGTGTACGCATATCGCCGACGTGGATTACGGCAATATCCAGATTTATCCTGGCAATTACGACGACTACATGCTGGCTTCAACGCAAGCGCGTGAACGCGCCTTGACTGACAATAGCAAGGCCAAAGAGCGTGTGGCCGAGTTGCAAGCCTTTGCGCAACGTTTTGCCGCGAATAAATCAAAAAGCCGCCAAGCCACTAGCCGCTTGAAACTGGCTGATAAGATTAAAGAAGGCATGGTTGAAGTGAAGCCATCTTCACGTCAAAACCCATATATCCGCTTTGATATGGACGACAAACAAAAGCTCCATCGTCAGGCTTTTGAATTGACTCGCCTGTCGAAATCATTCGATAAGCCACTGATTCAGGATTTGGACTTCATTTTTGAGGCCGGCCAGAAGCTCGCGGTGATTGGTGGTAACGGCGTGGGTAAGTCTACGCTGATGAAAATGCTGGTAGGGGTGTTGGCGCCCGATGCGGGTTCTGTGAAATGGGCTGAGAAAGCGGAGCCAGGTTATTTCGCGCAGGACCACGAAGAAGATTTCGCCGAAGACATCACGCTGTTTGACTGGATGAAGCAGTGGGGTCAACCAGGCGACGACGACCAAGTGATTCGCGGTATTCTGGGGCGTTTGCTATTCGGCGGCGATGATGTGAAAAAATCAGTGAAAGTGCTGTCGGGTGGTGAAAAGGGCCGCATGTTGTACGGCAAGCTGATTTTAGAGCGCCCGAATGTCTTGGTGATGGACGAGCCAACTAACCACATGGACATGGAGTCGATCGAATCGTTGAATATGGCGCTGGAGTTGTACAAAGGCACGCTGATTTTCGTTTCGCACGACCGTCAATTTGTTTCGTCATTGGCGACGCAGATTTTGGAATTGAACGGCGATGGTACGTATACGCACTTCTTGGGCGGCTACGAAGAATATCTGGAAAGCCGTGGCTTAGAATAAGTCTTGCTTGTTTAATAAAAAAAGCCCAGCGCATGCTGGGCTTTTTTTTGTGCATTAATTTGCGCTAGGCAATAAAAAACCGAGCCTAAGCCCGGTCTTTCATTCTGGGGTATGCGTCTGTAGGTCAATTTTGAATTGAATTACAGGGCCATACGTCCCTACGTATTATTTACGGCGGAAGTTGCCACCGGCTGGAGGGCCACCGCGCTCGTCTTTGTGACGGAAAGTGACGCGACCTTTGGTCAAGTCGTACGGCGACATTTCAACGGTAACACGGTCACCGGCAATAATACGAATATGGTTTTGGCGAATCTTGCCCGAAGCGTAGGCAGTGATTTCGATGCCATTGGTCAGAGTTACGCGAAAGCGAGTGTCCGGGAAAACCTCGGCCACAACACCTTCCATTTCAACTACGTCTTCTTTTGACATGCTTTATTCCAGTAAGGCTGACGCCGATCTGTTTGAGCGTCATTTTTTTAAATAAGGGCGAACTATACAGGTTTTAGCCAAAAATTGCGCCACTTTTTATCGGTTTTGCAGCGTAACCATTTGTATTTATGCTTGATTCAGTGTAGTGCTTGTCTTTAAGCTTGCCACCTTCTGCAAGTGGATCAATTTACAATGCGTCGGATTTTAGTTTTAGCGCCGTTTATCCTGTTGAGTGCGTGTGCGACTCAGCAACCTGTTGCCCCCATCATGACGCCCGAAGTGCTCCCCACCGCGACTGCAACACCCGCCGCGATAAGCACGCCGCTGCCGTTGTCCAGCGTACAGCCGAGCATTAGCCCCATTCCAACCATTAAACCAACGCCCAAGCCGCAACTGAGCGAGGCACAAGGTCGTGCGCTGTTAAATCAATTGCTTCCCGCCAAAATGCCCGATCGCAAAGGCTGGACGGAAGATATGCTCGATGCGTTTACCGCCTTGAAACTGGCGTACACGCCGGAAAATTTTTGCGCACTGGCCGCAACGATTGAGCAAGAATCGACTTGGCAGGGCGATCCAGTCGTACCCGGTCTGCCAAAAATTGTCTGGAATGCGATCGAAGAGCGTGCCGATAAATATCACATCCCGCTCATTGCGGTGCAAACAGCACTATTAAAGCCGTCACCAACGGGCAAAAGCTATAAAGCGCGCATTGATAGCTTGCGTACCGAACGCGAGATGAATGATTTATTCGAAGATTTGTCGGCAGAAGCGAAGAAGCTGAATTTGCCGCTGAATATGAAAAACCCGATTCGCACCGGTGGCCCAATGCAGGTGAGCGTTGAGTTTGCCCAGCAGCACGCCAAAGTATGGCCTTATCCGTATCCGATCGAGAAAAGCATTCGTAGCGAAGTCTTTACACGCCGTGGTGGGGTGTATTTCGGTACAGCTATTTTGCTGCAATACCCCGCACCCTATACTGATATGGTGTATCGCTTTGCCGATTATAACGCCGGCCGTTATGCCAGCCGGAACGCGGCTTTTCAGCAGGTGGTTTCCAGTTTAACTGGCCGCCAATTGGTCGAAGATGGTGATTTGCTTAGCTACAGCAATGGTGTACCAAGCGGAACTAGTAGCGTGCAAACGGCATTGCATAGCATTGCAGGTCAACTGGGCATGAGTCGTGATGAAATCTTGCGTGATTTAAAGCAAGAAAAACTGGTGGGTTTTGCCCAAACCGAGTTGTATCAAAAAGTGTACGCCATGGCCGAAAAGGGCGGTAAGCGCTGGCCACGAGCGAGCATGCCGCAGATTGATCTGAAGAGCCCTAAAATCACCCGCAAGCTAACCACAGAGTGGTTTGCCAATCGCGTGAAATGGCGCTACGACACGTGTATGAAGCGCCTGTAAGCAACGGATTGTGCGTCTTTTGTCTGGGGTGATTGCGAGAGCAACGCCCCATATTTATAATTTGGATTAATTAAATCGATTATATTGAAGGCGCAGAATGAAATTTACGCTGAGGCAATTGGAAGTTTTTGTTGCTGTCGGTCAAGGCGAGAGTGTTTCGCGCGCCGCCGAACAGCTAAAAATGTCGCAATCGGCAACTAGCACCGCGCTTGCCGAGCTTGAGCGGCAATACGAAATGCGCTTGTTTGATCGGGTTGGCAAGCGCTTGCAGCTCAATGAATTGGGCGCTTTACTTTTGCCGCGTGCCATAGAATTGCTCGATCGTGCGCAAAGCATGGATGCGATGCTCAGCGGCCAACATGGTTTTGGCCCCTTGCGCGTTGGTGCGACGCTAACAATTGGTAATTATCTCGCGACCTTGCTGATCGGTGATTTTATGCGCCAACACCCAGGTTGTCGCGTTAGTTTGGCGGTGCACAATACGGCGACGATTGTGAATCAAGTGGTGCATTTTGAGCTCGATTTGGGGTTAATTGAAGGCGATTGCCAGCACCCCGATCTGGTGGTGTTGCCGTGGGTGGCCGATGAACTCGTTGTGTTTGCCGCGCCACAACATCCGTTGGCGTTACAGGACAAAGTGAGTTTTGAAGACCTTGTTAAAGCGTCATGGATTGTGCGCGAGCAGGGCTCGGGTACGCGGCAAACGTTTGAATTTGCAATGCGCCATGCCTTGTCGCAACTCGATATTCGCTTGGAGCTGGAGCACACCGAAGCGATTAAACGTGCGGTTGAATCTGGGCTTGGTATTGGTTGTATTTCACGCTTGGCGCTAAAAGATGCATTCCGTCGCGGCAGTTTGGTGCCGCTGGAAGTGGCAGGGCTGGATTTGGCGCGCCAGTTCCACTTTGTGGTGCATCGGCAAAAATATCAAACGCCGAGTATGGATGCGTTTTTGGCTTTGTGTCAGCAAGCCACCGCCGGTGTGCAGCGTAGCGATGAAATTGCGATGCCGTATATACCCTGAAGGGTAATTTATTGTAGTCATTTGTGTGTAATGGCTAGATGGCAATACCCAATAAAAAAGCCCGCTGTGCGGGCTTTTTTATTGGCGAGCATTCAATTAATGAATACCGCCACTTTGCTGGTAGCGTTTTTCCAAGTGATTAACACCGGCGGCCAGCACCAAAGTCAAAATCAAATAGATAAACGAAATTGTTAGGTACGGTTCCCAATAGCGGGAATACGCGCCAGCAACGGTACGTGCCGCATACGCGAGTTCAGCCAAGCCAATGGCCGAAACCAGCGAGCTGTCTTTTAGCAGCATAATCGCTTCATTGCCCAGTGGCGGTAGCATGCGGCGGAAAGCCTGAGGCACGATAATAAAGCGCATCGTCTGACTGTACGACATCCCCAAAGAGCGTGACGCTTCAAATTGACCTTTGGCAATCGATTGAATCCCCGCGCGGAAAATCTCGGTGATATATGCGCCGGCATTTAGGGTGAGCGCAACCAAGCCGGATAGAAATGCGCCGTAGTCTTGGCGTAATGTCGATGCCATTTCGCCGCTTAGAATTAAGCCGTGGTCGGGGTGAACCAATAAAGGCATGACGGCAAAATGCGTGAGTAAAATTTGTACAAACAGCGGTGTGCCGCGAAAAAACGTCACATAGGCTGCGGCTGGCCAGCGTAAGAAAAAGCGTACCGGGTATTTCCATGGGCCGTGCTTCACATCAGCAAGGCGCGCCATGCCGGCAAATAAACCGATCAGGGTGCCGAGTACGACCGCGATCAGTGTAATGCCCAGAGTCATTTTCATCCCATCAATGAAAAGCTCGCGATATTCCCACACAATTTGCAGTTGGAAGTTTTCTAGCACTGGCAAAGTGTGCTGCGCTTGTTGCCAAAATTGAATAAAGTCCATTTTTTTACCATCTAGTTGCTCAAGACAATAAAGCACAACACGAGGTTGCGCTTTATTGTCCTACGCGTGAGCGGGTGAGACGAAATACGAAGGCTTATTTACCGAAGTATTTCTTGTAGATTTTGTCGTAAGTGCCATCCGCTTTGATTGCCGCGATGCCTTTATTGATTTGCTCGAGCAAGGCTTTATTGCCTTTTTTTACTACGATGCCGTAGTACTCTTTCGCAAATGTGGCGTCATCCACTGTTTTTAGCTTCGCTTTGGCGTTGTTGGCAACGTAGTTAACTACGACGCCGTTATCTGCGATTACCGCATCTACACCACCGTTTTGCAATTCTTGAATTGCCAATGGCGTTGATTCAAAGCGCTTGATGTTAGGGCTGGTTTTGCCGAGGAATTTTTGTGCAACTTCGTCGCCAGTCGTACCAGTTTGCACGCCGATCTTTTTGCCTTTCAAATCAGCCAGCTTAGTGACTTTGCTGCTTTGGCTTACGGCGATCAATTGTTTTGCTTCGAAATATGGATCAGAGAAATCCATAGACTGTTTACGCTCAGGTGTAATCGTTACCGCTGAGATCACGATATCGCGGTCACCATTATTGAGCGAGGCAAAAATACCTTCCCATGGGGTGTTTACAAATTTCACTTGAAAGCCCGCTTTGGCTGCCACGGCTTTCATAATGTCCATGTCAAAACCAACCGCTTCTTTTTTCTCATTCAATGATTCGAATGGGGCATACGCAGCGTCGGTGGCAACTTGATAAGTTTTTGCCGCATGTGCTGGAGCATTGAGCATCAGGCCGGCCAAAAGGGCAGTGGTGAAAAAGCGTACAGGGTTACGAATCATCTTTGATGTACTCCAGCAAATAACAAGAAAAAGGGCAGATATGATAACCCATCGAACGGTCCTCATGTTCTGCCCTGATGCTAGTAAGCTTTGCGCGAAGAGATAATCAGGGCTTTCCCTATTTTTAGCTTGGCGCAGGAAATTCATTTAAATTCTGAGGCTTATATTAAGCAATAAGCTCGTCTAAACCACTAGATAGATCGTTTAGTTCAAGCAATTTCTCAGTTAACTGATCATTGTTTAAACCTGCCAGTTCTACAACACTTACTGGCAAGGCGGCGGCCAGATCATCAGGTGAAGCATTCTCTTGCGTCTGATGGGTGATTGTTTTTGCTAAACACAATACGGCACTGAGTTTATCGAGTGGCTCTTGTTCGGCAGGTGTATTTTGGAATTTAATGGCTTGCTGGATGCTCACCGGGAAGTTCCAGCGGCGTGCTAGCTCTTCGCCAACCATCACATAATCAAAGCCGATATTATTGTCCTCTAGCGCAACTCGATCCGCGGCGCCATTTTCAACAAATTGGTCAATCTTAACTGCGACTTCGGGGGCGACGATGTGAATAAGCATTTCGCCGATGTTGTGAATCATGCCGGCGGTAAATGCCACCTCACCGTTGATTTTCGCTTGTTTGGCAAGCCATTTGGCTATCGTTGCGACTTGCAAGCTATTTTTCCAGAATTTCTTGCGATCAAAGCCTGGAGTGGCGACAAATGCACCCGTTATACCAGAGGCAACAACCAGCGTTCGTACCGTATTAAATCCAAGTACCACAACTGCTTCTTGTACTGAGCCGATTTGCCGACTGGAGCCAAAGTGAGCAGAATTGGCCAGTCGCAATACCTTGGCGGTAATGACTTGGTCTAAGGCGATTTTTTTGGCGATGGTATCAATATCGATGTCATCTTTACTAAAACTATCGATGAGTTCTTGAACGACTTTTGGAATGGTTGGTAGTTTATGGGTTTGTTCGAACACTTCTTCTAATTTCATGGCGACACTCCCGTGGGCGTTTTTCTTATCGGTAGAAACCATGTTCATACTAGAACACAGTAGTTCACTCTGCTAGCCAGAAAATAAAAAACCACACCCTTAGGTGTGGTTTTTTTAAGCTAAATGTCAGTTTATTGCTTGGTTTCTACTTGAGCCAAAGGTGCCTCAGCGCTGCTTGTCGCCGTTGCTTTATTTTGCAAATCACTGCGACGGCGGCGCACAGGGGCTGTAACCAAAATTTCTTCAACTGGAGCTGCAACCTTATTACGTGTTTCTACCAGTTGCAGCGCAGGGGTTTCTGTGGCTACTGCTTGGCTCGCACCTTGTACGTCTTTGCGACGACGGCGTTGTGGGACTTCTACAACTACAGCATCTGCGGTAGGCGTTTCATTACGAGTTGCAACTTGCGTCAACCCCACTTCTGCTGGTGATGCCACGACAAACTCAACTTTTGGGCTGGCTTCTGGCTCAACGGTGGCAGGGCTAGCTTCTTGAGGAGTAGGCTCGGCACTCGCTTTAGGGCTTTGGCTTGGCTCGATTTCAGTTGATACATTCTTAGTTGGAGCCGCTTCCGCACTAGTGGTTTGAGCTGGGGCTGCTGTGATTGCTTCGTCTGCAGGTTCAGCAACTGGACTTGCCACTGGAATGGTCACTGCCGCTTCGAATGCTGGCGCCGGTTTTGTATCGGCTGCCGTTTCAATGGCGGTGCTGGTCTCGATGGCATTTGCAGTGCTGTCAGAGGTTGCCGTTTGCACGGCTACTTCGGCGGCTGCTTGTGCTTGCTGTTCCAGAATGACTTCATTTGGTACAAAAGCCGGTGTCGCAGTTTCACCATTTTGCGCATTGTCAGCCATGGCTGGATTGCGATCGCTACGGTCACGACGGTCACGACGGCTACGACGGCGACGGTTACGGGTCTCGCCATTGCTTTCGTTGCTTTGCTCTGGCGCACTAGTTTCGACTGCAGCAGTTGTTAGCAATTCTGGAGCAGGTTCAGTCGCACGCACTTCTTGGCGCTGACGTTCTTCACGCGGTGGACGCTCGCCGCGCGGTGGGCGCTGTTGACGCTCTTCGCGTTTTTGCATGTCCTCTTCGATACGCGGTTTGCTCGAACGGTTGTTGCGCTCTGGGCGGTCCGCTTTTTCGGTGCGTTCGCCACGATCATGGTTACGCTCACTGCGTTCGCCGCGCTCGCGTTGCGTTTGGCCTTCACGGCTTTCATTACGGTCATGACGGCCATTGCGACGATCGTTACGACCACGCGGGTTGCGTGGAGCTGGCTTCACGTCCTCAGTTGGTTTCACTTCTTCAGGAGCACCCTTAAACCAAGCAACCACTTTACTCCAGAATGAAGGCTGAGCTTCAGTCTTGGCTTGTGGTTTTGGCGCGCGTTCAGTGCTCGCCGGCGCTGGCTGCGCTGGGGTGATACCTTTTACCGCAGCCTCTTGGCGTTTCGCTTGCTCTTCTTTGGTTTTACCTGGTTTGTAGCCTTCGTCTGCAGGCTGCTCAACCATGCGGTACGAAGGCAGTGCGTCTTCGTACGACAATACGTCTTCCGAGCGTACGCGAGTAATGCTGTAGTTTGGCGTTTCCAAATGCATATTTGGAATCAGCATTACGCCAACTTTGAGGCGAGCTTCAACGGCGAACAATTCGGCGCGTTTTTCGTTCAGCAGGAATGTTGCCACATCAACCGGTACTTGTGCGTGCAATGCGCCGGTATTCTCTTTCATCGCTTCTTCTTGAATGATGCGCAAGATATGCAATGCCGACGATTCGATGCCGCGGATAAAGCCTGTGCCATGGCAGCGTGGGCAGGCGATATGGCTGGTTTCTTCTAGCGATGGTTGCAGGCGTTGGCGTGACAATTCCATCAAGCCAAAGCGGCTGATTTTGCCGGTTTGCACGCGAGCGCGGTCGTGGTGCAGCGCTTCACGCACGCGGTTTTCAACGTCGCGTTGGTTTTTCGGGTTTTCCATGTCGATAAAGTCGATCACGATCAAACCTCCGACGTCGCGCAAACGCATCTGGCGCGCGATTTCGTCCGCAGCTTCCAAGTTGGTGCGCAATGCGGTTTCTTCGATGTCACCACCGCGCGTCGCTTTGGCCGAGTTCACGTCAATCGACCACAGCGCTTCGGTGCGATCAAGGACGATGGCCCCGCCCGATGGCAGGCTCACTTCACGAGAATACGCGGTTTCGATTTGGTGTTCGATCTGGAAGCGCGAGAACAGTGGTACGTCGTCTTGGTAGAACTTCACTTTATGCACATTGTTCGGCATAACGTGGCTCATAAACTGCTGTGCTTGCTCATAGATATCGCGTTTGTCGATCAGCAACTCGCCGATATCGGGCTGGAAGTAATCGCGAATTGCGCGGATCACCAAGCTAGATTCTTGGTAAATCAGGAAGGCGCCGGTCTGGGTATTGGCTGCACCTTCAATTGCTCTCCATAGTTGCAGTAGATACCCCAGGTCCCACTGCAATTCTTCGGCATTACGGCCAATCGCTGCAGTACGCGCGATCAGGCTCATGCCGTTAGGCGTTTCCAATTGATCCATCGCTGCGCGTAATTCATTGCGCTCTTCGCCTTCGATGCGACGCGAAACACCGCCGCCACGTGGGTTATTTGGCATCAACACCAAATAGCGACCTGCGAGGCTGATGTAGGTGGTGAGTGCTGCACCTTTATTGCCGCGCTCGTCTTTTTCAACTTGAACGATCAGTTGCTGGCCTTCTTTCAGGCTATCGGCAACGCGGCCACGGCCACCTTCGCCTTCGGCCAGGTATGAGCGAGCGATTTCTTTAAACGGCAAAAAGCCGTGGCGGTCACAGCCGTAATCGACAAAGCACGCCTCAAGACTAGGCTCGATGCGGGTAATAATACCTTTGTAGATATTGGATTTACGCTGTTCTTTGCCGACCGTTTCGATATCGAGATCGATCAATTTCTGACCATCGACGATCGCAACGCGCAACTCTTCGGCTTGAGTTGCATTAAAAAGCATGCGCTTCATGAGTGTAGGGCTCCTGCGCGCACCCCACGGTAGAGCTTTGGATTTTGACAGGCAGATCGATTGTGACGGCAGTTCAGCAATATAAATTCGCGACCTTTGCAAAGCTGATTTCATAACACGTCTAAACGCAGTTTTACCGCGCATTAGATACGCTGCTCAATTTTGCAGCACATGTTTCCCGATTTTGGCGTGCTTTAAGCCAAAAACTCGCACAGCGAGGGGAGAATCAGTACATTGAGCTAGGGCTCATGGCTAAAGGCATAGCGGTTTAAGCTATTTTGGCGGACATTTTTATTGGCTTAGGAACTGGGTATCGTTACTCCGGTGATCTGTATGCTCTGTCGGGCGAACTTCCCGCCGTTGTTCGTGTTGACGGCCTGAAGTGAAAAATCCGGTGAGTGCGCTAATGTAATAAATCAATTACCATCGCTACTTCTTATTGAGCGGTGAGCGTCATAACCGCTAATCAGTTATTTCATCGCGTTTACACCAAATACTCTCGTCTTGTGAGCCCCGCGCTACTTGCTCTCTATCAGAGTAGGCAACGATAACCGCTACGGCGGGAAAGAAATCACAATCCAGAAAGCTGGGGATTCGCGGTAAAATACCGATTATTATTCCAATTGATTGAGTTTAGGTGCGAGGTTTGCCGCGATTTATCTTGCGGCTATGCTTTCGCTAAAGCCTAAACTCATCCTGAAATGGCAACGCCAATTCAGGAGCAGGAATTGGTCAAAAGTTTTTGTGCAAGTAGTGCGCGATGTCAGTGCAAGTGGCACAACAAGGCGAAACAACAATGTACATTAACTTTTGCCTTCCTACTTAACCAGCTGCATATATTGCAGCGTGCCATAGAGTATATGCCAATATGTCGGAGACAAGCAAAGCGTCTGTGTGCTTCGTGACCGTTGATGAAGAAGATGCAGGCCAACGCTTAGATAATTTTCTGCTCAAACGCCTCAAAGGTGTGCCCAAAAGTCACGTTTATCGCATCGTTCGTTCGGGTGAAGTGCGCGTTAATAAAGGTCGCGCCGATGTGACAACGCGCGTGTGCGCCGGTGACGTGATTCGCGTGCCGCCCGTGCGCGTCGCTGAAGCGCCACCTGCACCGAATAACGCCGCAGCGGCGGCCGACGCCATGCAATTGCCGATTGTGTATGAAGATGACGCCTTGTTGGTGATCGATAAGCCGGCAGGCATTGCGGTGCACGGCGGATCGGGGATTAGTTTTGGTGTGATCGAGTTACTGCGCGCGCAGCGACCACAAGCGAAGTTTCTGGAATTGGTGCATCGACTCGATCGCGAAACTTCCGGTTTATTGCTGGTAGCGAAAAAACGCAGCGCTTTGGTCAAAATGCACGAAGTGTTGCGCGAAAGTCATGGCATCGATAAACGCTATTTGGCCTTGGTCGAAGGCGTGTGGCCGCACACGCGTTGCCACGTCAAAATGAAATTACTCAAATACGAAACGCCCGATGGCGAGCGCCGTGTGAAAGTGCACGCCGATGGTTTAAGTTCGCACACGATTGTGAATCGCCAGCAGGCGTGGGCGAATGCGTCACTTTTGGAATGTGAGCTAAAAACCGGCCGCACGCATCAAATTCGTGTGCATTTGTCGGCCAGCGGGCACGCGATTTTGGGCGACGATAAATATGGCGACTCGGCGGTGAATCGTGCTTTACCAAAGCAAGGTTTGCGCCGCATGTTTTTGCATGCCTGGCGCTTAACGCTAAATCACCCGTTGACCGGTGAGCGCATGACGCTTGAGGCACCGCTGCCCGCCGAATTGCAAAACTATATTCACCAGCTCGACAAGGGAGCTAAATAATAATGTCGCGACGTTTTGATTTAGTGATTTTTGATTGGGACGGTACGCTGATGGACAGTACCGGCATGATTGCACGCTCGATTCAGCGCGCGTTTGATGATGTGGGTTTGGCCGTGCCGAGCGAGCAAGAAGCGCGTTATGTCATCGGCTATGGTCTGACTGAGGCGATGGCACATCTGGCGCCTGATGCTAACGAGGCGCAAATTCGCCAAGTGGTCGATGCGTATCGCGGCCATTTTTTGGCCAAAGACCAAGAACTAAAATTATACGACGGAGTTGAAGAAGGTTTGGCGCGTTTGCGCGACGCCAATTTCCGCATGGCGGTCGCCACTGGTAAATCGCGCGCAGGTTTAGATCGCGTGTTGAACGCCACGCAACTAACGGGCTTTTTTGAGGTGACGCGCACGGCCGATGAGGCTTTTTCGAAACCTCACCCGGCGATGCTGGAATACATTCTGGAGTATGCGGCGGTAGAGCCCGCCCGTGCTGTGATGGTGGGCGATACCACCCATGATTTGCAATTGGCCATCAATGCCGGCACCGCGAGCTTGGCTCTGACTTATGGCGCTCACGAAGGCGATGCCTTGCAAGATTTGCAGGCCTTGGCGCTATTTGACGAATTTGACGCTTTGGTCGATTGGATCTTGACGCATGGTTGAGATTTGCCAATCTGCGCAATTGGCCGAGCGGGGGCTGGCGCATCGTTTTACGGTTGCTGGTCGCAACGCGTTTGCTTTGCGCTTTGACGGGCAAGTCTATGCCTACATCAATGAATGCGCGCATATTCCGATTGAACTCGATTTTAACCCCGGTGATGTGTTTGATTTAAGCCGGCAATATTTGATTTGTTCTACCCATGGCGCATATTATGATCCGACCAATGGTTTTTGTTTGGGTGGACCTTGTGTCGGGCGTCGCTTAACGGCGTTGCCCATTTGCGAAGAAAACGGCGCTGTGTGGCTGATTGAAGGAAAAACTGGATGAGTGATTCACTAGAGCGCGATGCGCTGAAAGAAATTTTAACCGCGTCGATTAAGGAGCAGCGCGCTGCTCGCCGCTGGGGGATTTTTTTCAAAGTCCTGACCTTTGGTTATTTGGGTTTGGTGATGGCCCTGATGTTGGGTTGGATCGGCGCTCACGAAAGTGAAAGCGCATCCAGCGGCCCACATGTGGGCGTCGTTGATTTATCGGGGCCGATTGCGGCTGATGGCGATGCCAGCAGCCAATTGGTGATTGCGGGCTTGAAGGCCGCGTTTGAAGATAAAAATACCAAGGCCGTCATTTTGCGCGCCAATAGCCCGGGTGGTAGCCCTGTGCAGTCGGGCATGATGTACGATGAAATCAAACGCCTGAAAGCCAAACACTCCAATACACCGTTTTATGTCGTCGTTGAAGACGTATGCGCTTCCGGCTGCTACTACGCCGCAGTGGCGGGCGAGAAAATCTTTGCCGATAAAGCATCCATTGTTGGCTCGATTGGTGTGTTGATGGACGGTTTTGGTTTTACAGGCGCGATGGATAAATTGGGCGTAGAGCGCCGTTTGATTACGGCAGGTGCGAACAAAGGCTTCCTCGATCCATTCTCGCCGCAAAGCGAAGAGCAAAAGCAAAAAGCCACCGCGATGCTGCAAGAAGTTCACCAGCAATTTATTAATGTGGTGAAAGAAGGGCGCGGCAAGCGCTTGGCCGCAGACAATCCCGATCTGTTTTCGGGTCTGGTTTGGTCGGGTGAATCGGGCTTGAAGCTCGGTTTGGTCGACGCCTTGGGCTCGGTCGATAGCGTCGCACGCGATGTTGTGAAGGTCGACAATATCGTTGATTTTACCCCGCAGCCTTCGTACGCCGATCGCCTAGCGCGCCAATTGGGCGTTGCTGCGGCAACGACTTTAGGTGCTAAGCTGGAATGGCAGTTGAGGTAATTGCTCGGGGTATTGTTGTGAAGGTATTTTAGATAGTGGTGCTCGGATCAATACCCATAAATAAGGAGTCGTGAATGGCACGCAGAAAACGTCCTGAAGAGCACGATAATCATGAGCGCTGGTTGGTGTCGTACGCCGATTTTATTACGCTCTTGTTTGCTTTTTTTGTCGTCATGTATGCCATTTCATCGATTAACGAGGGAAAGTATAAAGTGCTGTCCAACTCCTTGGTCGACGCCTTTAAACAACCTAAGCAGTCTGCCGAATTGCTCCAACCAGATCGCCAAACTATGCCTGGTGCTCCGCCCAAATTAATCGTGATTCCTGCGCCTACGATGATGCCAGATGCTGGCAAGTATCAAGAGCAAACTAAGAAAATGCAAAGCATGGCGGGCGATTTTCGTAGTTCACTGGGGGAGTTGATTGATCAAGGTAAAGTTAAGGTCACGCAATCGAAGCGTGGGATAGCGGTAGAAATCAGCGATTCAATTTTGTTCGATACCGGCCGTGCCGAACTACAGCCTGAATCTATCGATGCTCTCGCTGCGATTGCTGAGCGGGTCAAAAATTCCGACAACTTAATCCAAATTGAAGGTCATACCGATAATCAACCGATTCGCGCAGGCATTTTTCCGAGCAATTGGGAGTTGTCTGCCGCCCGTGCCGCCAGCGTTGTGCGCCTGTTTCAAAGTGTTGGTGTTGCCCCGCAGCGTATGGTGGCGATTGGTTATGCTGAATATCGCCCAATCGGCCCCAACGACACACTTGAAAGCCGTGCGCGTAATCGTCGCGTCACGCTCAATATCTTGGCCGATAACCAAGATGAAGTGGCTGTGATTCAAACGGAGTAAAAGTCAGGATGTGCGAATGAAATGGACGAATGAATTTGTGAGCAAAACCGCTCACCCTGTGGTAGTCGAACGCATCACGCAATTAGTCTATCGCAATTCATTTTCTGGCCAAATTATCTGCATTTTGATCGCGCTGGCTTTGGCGCTTACATATCGCAATCACATACCAAGCAACATTTTATTTTATTGGCTCGCTTCCACTTGGGCTGTTGCTTTGTGGCGGATTTATACCGCCTACCGTTACATGAAGCAGTCTCAGCTACCAGTGGATTACCCAGCTTGGAATCGCCGGTTTGAGCTAGGGGTCAATACTTCTGGCTTGGTTTGGGGCGTTGGCGGCTTTGTATTGCTCATTTCATCGAATGAAGTGCTGCGTATTTTTACCGCCTTTGTTTTGTCGGGCGTGGTCTCCGGTGCGGTGCCTATTTTGGGGGCGCATTATCGAGGTTTTCGCAATTTTGCCTTGTTGATTTTAATTCCGGTTATCCCCGCAGCCTTAATTGCGGGTGGATCGCTCGATATGATTCTGGCCCTCATGTGTGCGATGTTTATCGTGGTGGTGATCAAAGGGGTGCGTAACTATCACACGGCGATTGTTGAGAGTATTTTGCTTCAGGTCGAGCAAAGCCAGTTGATTATTGATTTACAACAGGCTCGCAATAGTGCCGAAGCTGCGAGCCGGGCAAAAAGTGAATTTATCGCCAATGTAAGTCATGAGATTCGAACCCCAATGAATGGTATTGTGGGTATGGCGCATTTGTTGGCCCAGTCAGAATTAAATTCGTCGCAGCGGCATGATGTGGCAGTTATTCAGTCCTCGTCCGACTTGCTATTGGCTCTAGTTAATGATGTGCTGGATATTTCAAAGATTGAGTCGGGGCAAATTAGCCGTGATGAAAAGGAATTTGATCTAGCTAATATCCTGAGTAGCACTGAACAAATGTTCGAAATTGCCGCTAGACAAAAAAGAATCGATCTGAATTTTAAATATCCGGCCATTAGACCTTGGTTGTTTTACGGTGATGCTGTTCATTTGCAGCAAGTGCTAGTGAATTTGGTCGGTAATGCCATCAAGTTTACCGAGCAAGGAGGAGTGCAGCTCGAGTGCTCAATTTGCAATTCCTTTGTGCACTTTGAGGTAAGAGATACTGGGATTGGGATTGCTAAAGAGCGCTTAAATGCGATTTTTGATGCTTTTGTGCAAGCGGATGGTTCTTTGTCCCGCCAATATGGTGGCACTGGTTTGGGACTGACAATCGCGAAAAAACTCGTCGCTTTACTGGGGGGGGAGCTTGTGGTTCGTTCTGAGCTGGGGCGCGGGACGATTTTTTCGTTTGCAATTCCATTGCTGGCAGTCCAAGCAAAAGTGACCGCGAAGGAAGACGCGACCAAGCTAGTTAACAATTCACTACGGATCTTACTCGCTGAAGACAATCCGACCAATCGCTTGGTTGCAGCTAAAATACTCGAGTCGGCAGGTCACAAAGTGAGCTGCGTAGAAAATGGGCAGTTAGCAGTAGAGGCTGCAAGTCAGCAGCATTTTGATTTACTGGTGATGGATGTACAAATGCCAGTGCTGGATGGTTTAGAAGCTACGCGTTGTATCCGAAAATTCAACCCTAGTATCCCTATATTGGCCCTAACCGCAAATGCAATGGAATCAGATCGGCAGGCTTGCTTTGCCGCAGGAATGAGTGGATTTACCACCAAGCCCATTCGACCTGAGTTGCTGCATGCTGAAATTGCCGCCCTGCTGAAATAGATTTTTGTTTTCCTGTTTCGCATTTGTACTAGAAACCCTCGGCAGCTATAAAGAAGACACTGTCTTTCTAGGTGCTGCCTGTGCTGTATTCCCATTTAGAGCTGCAAGATATTGAGCAACAACTAGAGCAAATTGAGCTCTGGTTGCTTGGTGATCTTGAGCAGGCTTATCAAGCATCTCTTGAGCTTTTGCCGCTATCTTCTCAGCTTCCCCCTGCGCTAGAAATCCGTATCACAATGATCTATGGCAAAACGCTATGGGCTTACGGACGGTTTCAGCAGTCAATTCGTTATTTTAATCGCGCAATCAAACTTTCAAAATTAACAGAAGAATTTTTCTATTTGCCGGAGTTGTATCTTCGTAGAGGAATTGCATATTTTAGTTTGAAACGATATTTGAAGGCCGTCGAAGATTTTGTAATTTCATTAGACTTATCTGTTGAGGTGATGAGTTTTGATGAAATTATTGAATCTTATTTGTATTTGGGGGCCCTGTATGCGTTGTACGAAAAATATGAGGAAGCGAACGAACTCTTGAAGTTGGGTTTTTATCTAGCCAAAGTTGTTGATAGTCAGCGTTTGATAGCAAAGGGAAGTATTTTTATTGCAGGTGTGCTGATTGATAAAAAAGAATACCAATTGGCATTGGATATTATTTATGAGGCTGAAAGTTGTATTTTGGCGTATGGCGATATGACTTGGGTGGTTGAGGCTGGGAAAATAGCGGCCGTATGTTACCAGGGCTTAAATCGTATGGAAGAGGCGGAGTTATATTTCTGTGCGATGCTTGCATTGTCGAGGCAACAGAAACTAAATTGGGCTTGTGCGATTCTGAGTGTATTTTATGCGGAATATTTAGCTAATAAAGGATTAGGTGCAGTTGCGCGAGAATTGTTGGAATGTGCTGAGCCTGACCTGAGTCGGTATAAAGATTATTATTGTCTGATAAAGTTAAATGAAATAAAAATAAAATTGAGTGGAGCGGTTGGAGATTTCAAAGGTGCGCTGAAGCTAAGTAAAGATTTAAGTGATTTAAAAATGCAGCTGATAGATGGAGATGTTTTCTTTGTTGAAAAAAATAATAAGTTTAGATTGAAAAAATTTAATCGCCTGATGGCAGGTGTGAAGGAAAAAAGAGATGATATTTTAAATTATTTAGGTGGGTATCCTAAGTGTGGTTATAAAAATAAAGATATTGGAGAGTGTATTGCGAGTCGTTCACGTAGTGAAAAAATACTAGTTTTTAAGGTTGATGCACCTGTAGTTCAGAATGTGTATGTTGAAAGGAAGGTAAAGGCACTTTTCCAAGAAGCATGTGTTCATGATGAAATTTGGTTTCAATTGGCAGGGAATGAATTTGTTCTTTTCCCTTCAATTAAAAGTGATGCGCTGTCAGCTATGGCGAATCAACTGAAGTCATGCATCGATTGTTTCCCTTGGTCTTGGCATCGCTGTACTGCACCTACGGTTAGTTTTTCTATTTTAGAAATAAATGATCTTGTTGCGCGTTTAGAGGTGGTTGTATGACTGAGCTTAGCTTAGATCTGGATTCAGAAGTGGCAAACTTGCTAGGTCAGATTGAGTTGGGCTATTGGAAGTCTAATCAGGTTCAACAAAACGCATGTGTTGATTTATTAAGTATTTGTTTAAGAGCAAAACACCCGTTACTTGGATATGCATATATTTTACATGGGCGTAGCCTTCTCATTTCTGGGGAAGTAGAAGAAGCACAAATTAAGATCAAAAAAGGTATTAAAGTTTGTCAGCAAAATAGAGATTGTGCTCATCTTGCATTGGGATGGTTGTGGAAAGGTATTGTCCATGAAAGATTAACAGAATTGATTGATGCATATAAAAGCTGGTCGGCGTGCTTTTTGCTTTCGATTGAGCAGGATAATTTAGATTGTGCTATCGAGGCATATATTAATTTGGCATATTTGTATCATCAAGCTGGCTTGAGTAGAGATTCTCTTCGCTTGTTTGAAAATTGCTTTTCGATGATAGAGATGCTTGATAATAAAAAGCTATTGGCGAAATCGGGTATTCATTTCTCGAGTGTTCTTATTGCCGTTGGTGATTACGATGGTGCACTGTCTATTATTGATCGTGTTGAAATTGAAGTTATTTTGTACTCTGATATCACTTGGATTGTGCAGATTTGTAAAAATAAGGCTGAATGCCTCTGGCGCACTAATCGCCTAGATGATGCTAATCAGTGTTATGAATCTGGTCGTTTAATGGCAAATCGTTTTGAAATGTTTTGGGCCTATATTGACATATCATTATCATACGTGGAGTTGTTGCAAGAAATTAATGATTATGATCATGCTTGTTTGGTGGTTGAAGAAGTTGAACCTTGCTTCTCAATTTTTGAAGACGATCAACTTCGATTGAAGTGGCTAAGATTAAAATATTTGTGTTGCAAAAATAAAGGATTTTCGAAAGAAGCATTAGATTGTCTTAAAAAAATACCATCGTCTCCCGTTAGTGGTTTGAATGTGGATCAGTCAAAAATTGCAGAGTTTTTGTTGAATAAACTGGATGATATTTTGCATGATTTCAAAAAATGTGACCGTCTAGTTGAGCAGTCTGGAACTAGAATGACAAAACATAAACTTAAGGAGTTTATTGATCGATGCAGTAATAAATGGTGTGCGAATCGTATAGTGGAATTAATAGTTCGTGCTAAAGATACCCAAGAAGTATGGCAAAGAGTTGCCAGGATTATTTATGAGCGTTGCACAAATCATGATTTGTGGATATGCGTTTCGGCTGGGCATTACTATATCTATCCCGGCACAAACAGCGCAAGTTTATTTGAATTCTCTCGGGCCCTCAGCGCAGGTATTGAATTGCAGCCGTGGACTCGTTTGGGGGTCGGCAAGGTTCAGGTACGAAGTAGGATTTTAATGGTAGATGAAGCACTCCTGAGTCAGCTGAAAAATAAGACGGAACGAGGTTGGCATCGTGCGTGATGAATTTAATATAAAGCTCATGCAGCAAGAGCAATATCGTATACGTAATTTTGACCAGGCATTAATTTTGGCCGAAGAGTTATTGCAATTTGCAATCAATGATGGAATTTCCTCTGAGCTTGAATTGGCAACATTTTTAAAGGGCGAGGCTTTAGAAAAATTAGGGAGATTTGCTGAGGCAAAAAAATTACTATTAAGGTTAAAAAATGAAGTGTGCGAGAGAAATAAAAAAGATGAATTGTTGCTCGATGTTTATGAGTGTTTAGGTAAAGCATGCTACGCAATCGGTGAGTTGGATGAGGCTTTGGAATATTGGAGTGATTGTTTAGAGCTTGCACTGGAGCATCAGTCGATTGAGCATTACATAAAAGCATATACAGGGGTCGGTGGCATCTATCTGTACTTTGGTTTGTATAATGATTCATTGCATCATCATCTATTTGCCTTGGATTTCGCTAAAGAACTTGATAACCCAATTCTATCCATGATGCTAAATTTATGGTTAGGTAGCGATTATAATGAATTAGGTAAATATGAGCAGGCAATTAATCACTTAGAACTAGCAAGATCTTTTTATCGTCGACGCGCCGATATCGGACAAGTATGCGAGATTATCATGCATCTTGGCTTTTCTTATGCGGGCCTAGGGGATTGGAGTAAGGCTTCAAAGTTATTCAAGGAGAGTATACGTATTGCGGAGGAACATGCCCACTCATGGCCAATGGCTATGGCTCACATGGGCTTGGCTAAGATTTTTTTTGCGAAGGGAAGGAATGCTGAAGCTTTAAAATTAATTTTACTTGCACATAGATTTTCTATTGATAATCAATCAATTCATCATGAATTAAAAATATGCCAATTAGCTTCGCAAATTTACGAGGCGCTAGACG
The DNA here is from genome assembly GCA_041874755.1 of Chitinibacter sp. SCUT-21. Classification (NCBI taxonomy): domain Bacteria; kingdom Pseudomonadati; phylum Pseudomonadota; class Betaproteobacteria; order Neisseriales; family Chitinibacteraceae; genus Chitinibacter; species Chitinibacter sp. SCUT-21. Next base: position 1,392,579 of record CP102611.1, on the reverse strand, counting down.
ATTATGAGAATGCCTTACTCATGTTTGAGCGATATTATGAATTACAGTCTGCTCTATCTATGGCAAGACATAAAATTCAGTTGCAAAGTGCGGCGCTAAAAAAATTGAATCGATCTGAAGTTAGATTGAAACTTTTAAAAGCGGAGCAGCAAAAAAAGAATTTAGAGAATGAAAGAATTCAGCAGTTGGCCAAATTTGCTGCGGAAAAAGAAGCATTGATTGCGGTGAACAAAGCAAAGGGTGAGTTTTTGGCTTTGGTTAGCCACGAAATCCGAACCCCATTGTCTGGTGTGATAGGTATGCTTCGTTTAGCGTTGGCTCAGAATACCTTGCCCTCGTTAGCGAAAGAGCAAGTTTCAATTGGTCTTGAAAATGCAGAAATGCTGCTTGAAATTATTAATGATCTGTTAGATGCCTCCAAAATTGAGGCCGGTAAAATTTCTTTGGAGTTAATCCCATTTGATTTACATAAAATAATTGCTCAGGTTGCAGCTTTGTTCGCACCAAAAGCACAAGAAAAAGGATTAACTTTCCTTGTGGATGTCGCTTATTTACCCCATGAAGGCTGCTTGGGTGATCCTACTCGTATTCGTCAAGTTCTATTTAATCTGATTAGCAATGCGATTAAGTTTACTGAGTCCGGCAGTATTCGTTTGAGTGCATATCGAGATGGGGAGCAAATCAAATTTTCTATTACGGATACAGGCATCGGTTTAGATGAGCAAAGCTTAGGTCGCCTCTTCAATAAATTCGAGCAGGCTGATACTTCGACTACACGGAAATATGGTGGAACTGGCTTGGGGCTATCCATATGTCGAGCATTGATTGAATTGATGCATGGCTCAATTGCCGTAACGAGTCAGGTTGGAGAAGGTACCTGCTTTCGTGTTGATTTGCCTTTAGAACCGGTAGATTTATTGGAAAAAATAGATGAGGTATTGCCTGGTCCAGAGTTAATACCATATCAAATGAAGGTGCTTTATGCCGAGGATATTCCCACCAATCAACTCATAGTGCGATCTCAGTTGGAAGAGTTAGGTTTAAATTTACATGTGGTCGAAAATGGCTATGAAGCACTGATTGCCTTATCGCAGCAAGACTATGATTTGGTGTTAATGGATGGACGCATGCCTGTGATGGATGGCATTGAGGCAACCCATTTTATTCGGCAAGGCACTTATCGTGGCATTGATGTGCGAGATCCTGATATTTATATCGTCGCACTGACCGCGAATGCTGGCGCAGAAGAGCAGCAGGCTGGGGTTAAGGCCGGCATGAATGATTATTTACTCAAACCCATCGATCCTGCAAAGCTGCGCAAAGCGATTTTGGCCGCTGCAGAATATCAGCTAAGCCGCGGCAAAAAATTGCTGCCCCAATCGAATGCACAAGCCGGACAACGAGTAAAAATCAACGATGCTGATCGTATATTTCTCAATAAACTTGAATTGGCAGGCGTAGCAGTACAAGAAGCACTGCCACGCTTGAATAATAATGTGACCAGGTTTAAACGTTGGCTTTTGCAGTTTTTTACCGAGCAAAAACCGCTTTTTGCTGAGCTGGCAGAATCTGTCCAGACCTCGGATGTACCCAATTTAATGGCGCGAGTTCATGCGCTGCGCGGAGTTGCTGGGACGTTAGGGCTAACTGCCTTGTATGAGGCCGCCAGTCAGCTTGAGCAGGATCTAAATACGTTTGCCCGTCAAGGAGGGGTTTATCCAGATACCTCACTGCTGGAGCGCCACTGGAAATCAGCGCTAGATGCCATTTGTCCATTGTTAGACGATACCGCACCAAGTCCTGAAGCAAGCGCATCGACGTGTATGTTGCCGGAGGCATTGTTGGGGCCTGCAAAAGTGTTAAAAGAGGCATTGCTCGCCAATAGCCTGAGGGCCAGAACAAAATTGCAGTTACTGTCTGATTTAGTTGAGGACGAAAGCCTCCAAAAGGGATTGCAAGCCATCGAAAGGGCGCTTGATCGTTTAGATTATCCCGCGGCTTTGGCTGTGCTAATGCCATTGTTGCCAGAGGTAGAGCGATGAATCTCGATCCCTATATTTTGGTGGTTGACGACCAGATGGCGATTATTGAGGCGCTAGGCGAGTTATTGGGCGAGCAACATGATGTGAGGTTTGCTCTCAGTGCGCAGCAAGCGTTGCAGCAAATTGAACGGCAAACGCCTGATCTAATTTTGCTCGATATTATGATGCCCGATATGGATGGCTATGAGTTATGTCGCATTCTCAAATCGAGGCCGCAAACCACAGAAATTCCCGTAATCTTTATCACCGCATTAGCGACGCCAGCACAGGAAACCCGTGGTTTAGATGCGGGTGCGGTCGATTATATCGTGAAGCCTTTTAATCCCGCGATTGTTCGGGCACGGGTCCGGAATCATTTGGCTTTAAAGCATGCAAAAGATCAGTTACGCATTCTAGCTCAAACAGATAGCCTAACCGGCTTAGCCAATCGTCGCTATTTATTTGAGCGTCTGCAGCAAGAGTTTGAGCGTGCAGGGGCGCTTCCTGAGATCGCAGCGTTTGGTATTGTGTTGCTCGATATCGATTACTTTAAGCGTTTTAACGATAGCCAAGGTCATCTTGCGGGTGATTTTTGTTTGCAGCGTGTGACAGCGGCGGTAAAGGCAGAATTGCGCCATCCCAATGATTTAATGGCGCGCTATGGTGGTGAAGAATTTTGTTGCCTGTTGGCTGAAACCTCGCCTGAAAAAGCGCGCCAAATCGCAGAGCGGATATGTGCCTGCGTGGCCGAGTTGGCCATTCCACATCCCAAAGCTCCCGTACGGCATATCGTGACGATCAGCGCGGGTGTTGCGCATTGGCACCCAGAATGCGTGTCGGTTGAGGCCTTATTGCAGATTGCCGATCAAGCCCTGTACGCGGCTAAAGCCGCGGGCCGGAATCAAGCCTACTTCGGGGTATAGACTCGTAGGCTTTGCTGATTTTTGATTATGCTGGTATACCCTATTTGAGTTTCTTTTCCAATTTGGCCAGGCTCATATACAGTACAGGCGTAATGTACAATGTAATTAGTTGAGAAAAGAGCAAACCGCCGACAATCGCCACCCCTAGAGGTTGGCGCAATTCGGCGCCCGCCCCCAAACCCAGCGCGAGTGGCATTGCGCCCATCATTGCCGCCAATGTGGTCATCATAATCGGCCGGAACCGTTTTGCGCTGGCTTCACGTATCGCTTCAAGCGATGACAGTTGCGTTTTTCGCTCCGCCTCCAGCGCAAAGTCGATCATCATAATTGCGTTCTTTTTTACAATGCCGACCAAAAGCAAAATGCCGATCATCGCGATAAAAGTCAGTTCCAAACCAATTAACTGCAGCGCCAGCAGTGCGCCGATCGCCGCCGATGGAATCCCGGCCAGAATGGTAATTGGATGAATCCAGCTTTCGTACAGCACGCCCAGTACCACATAAATGACAGCCACTGCCGCCAAAATCAGCCACAACTGGCTGGTTTGCGTCTGTTGATACAGGGCCGCATCACCAGCGAACCCCCCAAAAATAGAGGCGGGCAGGCCGATTTCGCTTTGCGCCGCTTCAATGGCTTTGGCCGCATCCGACAACGACGCGCCCTCGGCTAAGTTGAACGACAGCGTAATTGCTGGCAGTTGGCCTTGGTGGTTAATCGTGGTGGTCACCGCGGTGCGCTCGACAGTGGCAAAGCTGCTGAGCGGAATTAAGCTGCCGTTTTTACTGCGCACGTGCAGTTTTGCCAGTTTGCTTTCGTCGCTGCGATCGGCTTCATTTAGTAGCATCAGCACCGAATAGCTATCTTGCGGCGCATAAATGCTCGCCACTTCGCGCTCGCCATACGCGGCGTAGAGGGTGTCGCGCAAGGTTTGTAAATCAACGCCCAGTTCGGCCGCGCGATCTCGATTGATATTGAGTTTGGCTTGTAGTGTTTTTTGATCGGCATCCGAATTGACATCGCGGAAAATTGCTTTGCTCGCCAGTGCGGCCTGCAATTTATTGCTCCAGTCTTCCAAATCATTGGCTTTTACCGCTTGCAGCGTGTATTGATAACTACTTTTGCCGCTGCGCCCGCCAATATTCAAGTTTTGCGTAGGGCGGTAAAACACGTTCACACCGGCGATTTTACCGGTGTCCTTGCGCAAACTTTCCAGCGTTTTTTGCATATTGGCGCGCTCATTGCGCGGCTTGAGCGTGATAAATAATCGCCCACCATTGCCCGAGCTGCCTAAGCTGGATGCCACGCTGGCTACGTTTGGGTTTTTGGCAACGACGCTGGCGACGCGCTGCTGCAATTGCAGCAGCGCAGGGTAGCTAATATCGGGCGACATATCGACGCTGGCTTGTACTTGGCCGATGTCTTCTTGCGGGAAAAAGCCTTTTGGAATCGCGATATACAGCCATGCGGTCAACGCAAAAGTGCCCAGCGTGACGAGCAGCATCCAGACGCGATGCTGCAATACCCACGCCAAGCTGCGCTGATAGGCGGCGAGCAGGCGGTTAAACATCGCTTCAAAATAGCGGCTCCAAGCCGGCTCGTGCTGAGTGCTGTCGGCGGTTTCTGGCTTTAAAAACCGAGCAGCAAACAGCGGAATCAGAGTTAATGACACCAACATGGAGACCAAAATTGCCAGCGAGACGACGACGGCGAACTCATGAAACAGCAGCCCCATCGTGCCGGGCATAAAGAAAATCGGGATAAAAACGGCGACCAAGGAGATTGAAATCGACACGACGGTAAAGCTGACTTCGCCCGCGCCTTTGATCGCCGCATCCCAGGGTTTCATGCCTTCTTCAATATGCCGGACAATGTTTTCTAGCACCACAATCGCATCGTCAACCACAAGGCCGAGTGCGACGGTTAAGCCCATTAGGGAGATATTGTCCAAGCTATACCCTAGCCAGTACATCAATGCAAACGTTGCTAGCAAAGAGATAGGGAGCGATACCGAGGGGATTAAGGTCGCGGCTGCACGGCGCAGGAAGAGCAATACCGACATCACGACCAAGCCCAGTGTCAACACTAGGGTGAGGTTGACGTCGTGGATCGATTCGCGGATCGACGTTGATCTGTCGTTTAATTCGCGCAATTGCACCGAAGCGGGCATTTGTGCTTTGAGCTTAGGTAGCATCGCCTTGATCGCGTCGATTGTCGCCACGGTATTGGCGCCAGGTTGGCGCTGCACTGCAAGAATAATCGAGCGCTCGCCATTCACCCAGCTGCCCGATTTGATATTCTCTACACTGTCTTCAACCGTGGCGACATCCTTTAATCGCACCATACCGCCTAGATCACTGCCGCGATTGGCGACGATGACTTCGGCAAATTCAGCAGCATTTTTAAGCTGTTCATTCGCTTGCAGCATCAGGGTTTGTCGTTCGCCTTCTAGTTGACCGACTGGCGAGTTCGCGTTGGCTGTTTTTAGCGCACTGGCTAATTCGGGCAGGGCAATATTACGGGCGTTTAATTTGTCGGGGTCGACAGAAATGCGGATGGCGTATTTTTTCTGGCCGTAAATTTGTACTTGTGCCACACCGTCGATCGTCGAGAGGGCTGGTGCGATTAAATTGTCGGAGTAATCGTTCAACTGCGATAAAGACATCGACGGCGAATTAATCGCCAGCATCAATATTGGTGCATCAGATGGATTCACTTTGCGATAGCTGGGCGGGCTTTTCATATCGCTTGGCAGGGCGCGATTGGCGCGATACAGCGCGGCTTGTACGTCAACGGCGGCTGATTCAATATCGCGGCTGGGCGCAAATTCCAATGTGATCGACGTGCTGCCCAAGCGAGAGCTTGAGCTCATCATCACCAAACCTGGAATTGTCGAAAATTGCTTTTCCAGCGGTGTGGCCACCGAGTTGGCCATGGTTTCTGGTGAGGCGCCGCTTAAACTGGCTGAAACATTGATCGTTGGCGTGTCGTAGCTAGGCAGTGCCGAGATCGGCAAATGAAACCATGCAATGACGCCTGCCACCATCACGGCAAGCCACAGCAATAAAGTTGCCACGGGGCGATGGATCGCCCACCATGAAATCCCTTGGCTCATTTTGCGCTGGCCTCACTGCTGGCTTTTGCGGGGCGGCTGCCTTCAAGCACTTTGCCGCCAGGGCGAACATTTTGGCCGCCTTCTCGCACGACTTTGGTGCCGACACTTAGCCCATCCACTAAGGCTTGGCCGTCGTGAATGCGTTTAACGGTGATATTTTGCGCTTGCACTTTTTGATCTGGGCCTATCACATATACAAAGCGCTGCTCGGGGCCTGTTTGAATCGCTTGCAAGGGCAAAACCATGCCTTGTTCATTGCTCAGTTGGACTTGAATGCCGGTGCTTAAGCCGGGCCACAGTTGGCGATCGGTGTTGGTAAACTCGGCCTTGGCGAGCAAGGTGCCGCTGTTTTTCTCGACGGAGCTATCTAAAAAGACCAATTTGCCTTCTCGCTTGCTGCCATCGGGTAGCGTTGCCGCTACTTTCAATTGCGCGCGGGCGGCAAGCAGTGCCGGTAAATCACGTTCGGGGACATTAAAACTAATGCGAACCGGGTCGAGTTGCGTCAAGGTTACCAAAGGCTCGCTGCTATTGGCCTGCGCCAATCCGCCTGTGCGAATATTGATTTTGCCGGTGCGGCCAGCAAACGGTGCAACAATACGCGTGAATGAGAGTTGCACTGCGGCGGCAGTTTGATCTGCTTGTGCGGCGGCCAATTGCGCGCGTAGGCTTTCGGCCTTGGCGCGTGCGGTATCGACGGCCGATGGTGAAATAAATTTGGCCTGCGCCAATTCAATGGAGCGCGATAGATTCCGATCTGCTTCGGCCAATTGCGCTTTGATTTGCTGGGTTACCGCTTGGCTACGATTGGCTTGCGCCATATCGTTACGTGCATCCAGTGTAAATAGCAATTGACCCGCTTTGACTTCGTCGCCCTCTTTAAAATGAATACCCGCAATTTGCGCGCTAATTTGCGGGCGAATCTCGACCATTTGTGTGGCTTCGACGTGGCCACTGGTATTGATGATTTGGGGTAATTCACCTTGTTTGACCGTGGTGCTAACGACAACGGTCGGGCGCTCTTGCTTTTGTGGTTTTTCTTTAGGGCTGCATGCGAGCAGCAGGCTGGCGCTAATAAGGGCAAATAGAGGGCCAGCTGTGAAATTCATTGGTTTTTTTCTCATTGTTTAATCGTGCAGCAAACCTAATTTTAAATTGCGGCGGTAGCGCAGCATAATCCAGCTCATCACTGCGATCACAAAACCGCCAAATAATAGAATAATCAATACCATTGGCGGCATGCCAGAATGCGCAAATTGCTGGTGTAGTAGTGTGCTTGCGCCAGCGTTGACAGGCGTACTCCAGTGTTTAATCAAGAACGCATGCAGGCCGACCATAACTAAAATACCTAGATTTTCATTGAAGTTTTGCACCGCAATCGAATGTCCTGCACCCATCAGGCTATGACCTCGATGTTGCAGCATGGCGTTGAGCGGCACAACAAAAAATCCAGATAAAGCGCCAATAATGATCATTAATAACGCGGCGACTGCAATTTGGTTGACCCACAACATCGCAATCACTAAGGCGCCCATCACAATACCAGCCCAAAGTACGGTAAAGGCTTTGTGCAAGGGTACCCAACGGCCCGCAGCAATCGCGCCGATCGCGATGCCAATTGCTACGAGCGCAATTAATTGACTGGCTTGTTCGATTTTTAGCGCCAACCAAATGACAGCCCAATTTAGAACAACCAGCCGCATCGTGGCACCTGCACCCCAAAATAGGGTGGTCACCCCGAGCGAGAGTTGCCCTTGTGGGTCGCGCCATAAGCGTTTTACGCACCAAGCAAATTCTTTGGCCTGATGAATCGGATCGAGGTGCAGTGGTTTTAGGCGGACATTGAGTTTGGGAATAAAGTAATTAATATAGGCCGCCAATAAATAAATCAGGACCGTGGCAGCAATGGCAAAATGCGCTGGGCTAAAGATACTGCCTAATGTATTGCTGTTTAGCCATGATTGGATGCGGACTCCGGATAAATACCCTCCAATGATAGTGCCAAAAATAATCGCCCCCACCGTAGCACCTTCGAGCCAGCCATTGGCTTTAACCAACTGATCATGGGGTAAATATTCAGTAATGATGCCGTATTTGGCGGGCGAGTAGGCCGCTGCGCCAAAACCAACTATTGCGTACGCAAAAATAGCCGGCATTCCAAAAATCATACACAAACAGCCCGCCAGTTTGATGCCATTGCAAATGAGCATGGCGCGGCTTTTGTGCATCGAATCGGCAAAGGCCCCAGCGTAGGGTGCGATGACTACATAGGATACGGTAAAGGCCCAGAGCAGCATCGACAAATGCCATTCGGGCGCTTGCTGTTCTTTGAGTAGGGCAAGCGCCGCAAAAAATAGAGCATTGTCGGCCAGCGCAGAAAAAAATTGCGCACCTAAAATCAAAAAGAAACCACGGTTCATCGCGCAGGCCTTGGGGCTAATTAGCTAGGATGGCATGCTATATCGGCATGTGAAAACTGCTTATAGCATGGATTGATGACAATCAAACTGCGCTTTGTCATCAAATTGCCGCAAATTAAAAAACCTAGGCTCGTGCTATCATCTGCGCCATTGGCCTTTTTTCTGACGGTTGTTATGGATATCCTTCAGTCGCTCATCGGGATTTTTACGGATTACGGTTATTTGGCCGTGTTCACGGTATTGCTAATCTGTGGTTTTGGCGTACCTATTCCTGAAGACGTGTCACTTGTTGCGGGCGGCGTTATTTCTGGGCTCGGCTATGCCAATGTTCATACCATGTTTGCCGTCGGGATGGCGGGGGTACTGATTGGCGATAGCTGCATGTTCCTACTGGGGCGCTACTTTGGGACGACCTTGCTGGAACATCGCTACTTTAAGCGCATGATGACGCCCGAACGCTACGAGGCGGTACAAGATAAATTCGAGCGTTATGGTAATCGCGTCTTGTTTGTTGCGCGTTTTTTACCAGGCTTGCGGGCCCCGATTTATTTAACCGCGGGCATGTCGTGCAAAATTTCCTATCTGCGCTTTTTATTGCTCGATGGTTTTGCAGCCTTGATTAGTGTGCCGATCTGGGTCTATTTGGGCTATTACGGTGCGTCAAACCATCAGTGGTTAATGACTTGGTTGGGCCGTGGGCAAACAGCAATTTTTGTTCTGGTTGGCATTGTGGCGGTGATTGTCGGTGTTTGGTACTTCAGAAACAAACGCGCCAAACCCAACAATAACTAAGTTTGCATTAGCAGCTATTTTTGAGTTTTAACACCATGTCTCGTCCGATTGAGGCTGTAATCCACAGCAATGCATTGGCGCATAACTATCAAGTCATCAAGCAGCGCGCGCCAAACGCCCGTGCCTTTGCAGTGATAAAAGCCAATGGCTATGGCCATGGTGCGGCGCGCGTGGTCGCGGCTTTGCGCAATGCCGACGGATTTGCAATTCTTGAATTTGGTACGGCGCTGCAATTGCGCCAGCAAGGCATAACACAACCGATCTTATTGCTCGAAGGCGTGTTTAGCCGTGATGAGCTTCAGCAATGTGCGCAGCACAATATTATGCTGGCGATTCATCAGGCTCAGCATTTGGATTGGTTGCGCGATACTCCTCTGAATGCGCCCGTCGATGTTTTCCTTAAACTCAATACCGGCATGAACCGCCTTGGCTTTGTGGCAGAAAGTGCCCCAGCAATTGTCGATCAATTGCGGGCGATGCCCAATGTGGCCAGTGTCACGCTGATGACGCATTTTGCAACTGCGGATGAGCCAGAAAAAGGGATTGCCAAACAGTGGCATCGTTTTCAGACGGTGACTGCGGATTTGGATTGTCCACGCTCCTTGGCTAATTCGGCTGCAGTGTTTGCCTATCCTGAAGTGCATGCGGACTGGGTGAGACCTGGCATTGCCTTGTATGGCTCGTCGCCGTTTGCTCATTTATCTGCGGCGGATTTGGGCTTGCAAGCTGCAATGACATTGCGCTCACGGATTATCGCAGTTCAACATTTACAAGCGGGTGACACGGTGGGCTATGGCGCTACTTTTACCGCTGATCGTGAAATGCGGATTGGTGTGGTGGCCTGCGGCTATGCTGATGGCTATCCACGCCACGCCCCAACGGGTACACCTGTCATCGTTGCAGGGCAAACGACGCGGATTTTAGGTCGCGTCTCGATGGATATGTTGTGCGTTGATCTGACGGATATCCCTCAGGCTCAGATTGATAGTGAGGTGGAACTTTGGGGGGCGCACTTGTCTATTGATGCGGTGGCGCAAGCCGCAGGCACGATTGCCTACGAATTAATGTGTGCAATTACACAGCGAGTATCAATACGTTTGGATTAAATGTGTGCAGTAAGTCGGGGTATTTGCGGTTTGATTATCCCAACAAGCTGTGGTTTCAATTACAATAATCCGGTTTTATTAATTTTTTTCCAGCCTGCAGGTTAATCATGGCATTGATCGTCCAAAAATATGGCGGCACATCGGTTGGGTCTCCTGATCGCATCAAAAATGTAGCGCGCCGCGTCGCCAAGTTTAAAGCCCAAGGGCATGACTTGGTGGTGGTAGTGTCTGCGATGTCAGGCGAAACCAACCGTCTGATCGCTCTGGCTAAAGAAGTTCAAGCGAATCCTGATCCACGTGAACTCGACGTGATCGTTTCTACCGGTGAGCAAGTTACGATTGGCTTGCTGGTGATGGCATTAAAAGAGATTGGTTTGGATGCGGTTTCGTATACTGGTGCTCAAGTTAAAATCTTGACCGATAGCTCGCACACCAAAGCGCGTATCCAACACATCGACGACGCGAATATGCGCGCTGATTTGAATGCTGGTCGCGTGGTGGTGGTTGCTGGTTTCCAAGGTGTAGATCCAAACGGCAATATCACGACCTTGGGTCGTGGTGGTTCGGATACTTCGGGCGTGGCGTTGGCTGCGGCCTTGAAGGCGGATGAATGCCAAATTTATACCGACGTGGATGGGGTTTATACCACTGACCCACGCGTGGTGCCAGAAGCGAAAAAGCTCAAAACGATTACGTTTGAAGAAATGCTCGAAATGGCGAGCTTGGGCTCAAAGATTTTGCAAATTCGCTCGGTTGAGTTTGCAGGTAAATACAATGTGAAATTGCGCGTACTGTCCTCGTTCCAAGAAGAAGGCGAGGGTACGTTGATTACTTTTGAGGAAGACTCTACCGTGGAAAAACCAGTCATCTCTGGCATCGCCTTTAATCGCGACGAAGCCCGCATCAATGTGATCGGTGTTCCTGACAAACCAGGCATTGCTTACCAAATCTTAGGCCCAGTAGCGGATGCGAATATCGACGTTGATATGATCATTCAAAACGTGGGTCAAGATGGTACTACTGATTTCTCATTCACCGTACCAAAAGGTGAAATGGCACGTGCAGTGAAAGTGCTGGAAGGCGTACAAAGCCAAATCGGTGGTAAATCGGTTTCTGGCGACGACAAGATTTGTAAAGTATCGATCGTCGGCGTAGGTATGCGCTCTCACGTGGGTGTTGCATCAACGATGTTCCGCACTCTGGCGGAAGAAGGCATCAATATCCAAATGATTTCAACTTCAGAAATCAAAATCTCTGTGGTTGTGGACGAGAAATACCTCGAGTTGGCTGTACGTGTACTGCACAAGGCATTCGGCCTGGATCAGCAAGGCTAATTGCCCTTGCTTCAAACTAGCCGCCGCTACTGCTGATGCAGTCGGCGGCTTTTTTTATGGTTGTTGCTGCTGCATTTTGTGTGGATGCGCGTGTAGTTGAAAGCTTAACCGCAGATTGTAAAAATTTTGCCTTTCTAGTGAGGTACTTATGCAACTGAGCCAAAAAAATTGACGATAAGTGTTGACGGGGTTCTGGGGGGTGGGTATTATCTCGCTTCTCTGAACGGAGACGTGGATGAGTGGCTGAAATCACCTCCCTGCTAAGGAGACATACGGGCTAAAACCTGTATCGAGGGTTCGAATCCCTCCGTCTCCGCCAGAGGCTGTAATTGTTGTGTAGTGTGCGCCCGTAGCTCAGTTGGATAGAGTATTTGGCTACGAACCAAAGGGTCGGGCGTTCGAATCGCTCCGGGCGCACCAACATCACAATGCAGATAGAAATTGTAAATGTCCCTATAGTTTAGCGGTTAGAACACTGCCCTTTCACGGCGGCGGCCGGGGTTCGATTCCCCGTGGGGACGCCAACAATTTCAAGCAAATTTTAAATCAGTGCGCCCGTAGCTCAGTTGGATAGAGTATTTGGCTACGAACCAAAGGGTCGGGCGTTCGAATCGCTCCGGGCGCACCAGTTTAAAGTTTGATAGTTTTACCAGGTCCCTATAGTTTAGCGGTTAGAACACTGCCCTTTCACGGCGGCGGCCGGGGTTCGATTCCCCGTGGGGACGCCAAAACAGTTTGGCAAATAGATAAAAGACAGTCGATCCGAAAGGTTCGGCTTTTTTTATTTCTACTGTCCAATCTTGCCGTTTTCCTAATTTCCCCTTTCAAACATGACGTATAGGCTGCTGAGCCAATCCTGATGAGCGCTATCGCGTAATACGGGTTGCCGTATCGTGCTGTGCAGTTCTCACACGCGCTTATCAATGCTGCGACGGTGTTGCCTCGCCAGAGACGATGTTAAACTGTGGCCATGAAAACCTATGACGCAGATTTAATTATTGTTGGTGGCGGTTTGGTCGGCGCGGCTTTGGCTTTGGCGCTGAAAAACACCACACTCGATATTGTGTTGCTGGAAGGTCGCGAGCCGCAGCTCGATTGGCCGCTCGAGAGCTGGGATCAGCGTGTTTACGCGATTAGCCGCGCCAGCCGACGTTTACTGACCGAGATTGGCGCTTGGCCTTTGGCGCGCGCCGAGCGCCTCTGCCCCGTATCCGCGATGAAAATAGCCGGTGACGAACCCAATAGTCGCTTGGAATTTTCGGCGCTCGAAAGTGGTGTCGATGAATTGGCGTTTATCGTCGAAAACCGCGAACTGCAGCGCGCCTTATGGCTGGCCTTGGCGCAATGCAGCAATGTGCGCGTGATGACCGGCCTGACTGCGCAAGCGCTCGATATTCAAGCTGATGCAGCGTATTTAACTTTGGCCGATGGTCAGCGTTTGAGCGCGAAATTGATTATCGGTGCCGATGGAGCGAACTCTTGGGTGCGCCAGCAATTGCAAATTGAAGCGAGTAGCAAGCCGTATCAGCAATTTGGTGTGGTAGCCAACTTCGCGTGCGAAAAGCCGCATTACGGCGTTGCACAGCAATGGTTTATGGCGGATGGCATCTTAGCTTGGTTGCCGCTGCCGAATCAGCAAATGTCGATGGTTTGGTCGTGCTACCAAGACCGCCGAGATGAACTTTTGGCCCTTTCAGCAGACGAACTCGCTAAGCAAGTCGCGCAAGCCGGACAATCGCGCTTAGGTGAGCTCAAACTCATTACGCCGCCAGCGGCATTTCCGCTCAAATTAACGCAGCTTGAACACATTACCCGCTCGCGTGTGGCCTTGGTGGGCGATGCTGCGCATACCGTGCATCCATTGGCGGGGCAGGGCGTGAATTTGGGCTTTGGCGATGTCGCCGAGCTGGCCAAAGTATTGGCCGAAGTGCATCCCGAACGTATTGGCGATGCGCTGGTGCTGCGCCGCTACGAGCGTGCTCGGCGTGAATCGGTTTTGCTGATGCAAACGGTGTGCGATGGATTACAAGTTTTGTTTAATAATGACAAGCCAATTCTCAAATCTTTGCGTAATATTGGCCTCAATCTCACCAACTCTGCACCATGGATCAAACGCCAACTGATTCGGCATGCAATGGATTCCTAAGGATTGAAATGAAATATCTGACTCGTATTATGATGGCTGCCGGTATTTTGGCGATGGTTGCGTGCAGTGCACAGGCCGATACGCCGCCAAAAGACTTGAAAGCGACAATCGCGAAAAAGCTTGGCCGTCCTGTTGATGCGGTGAATCCAACGCCAGTGAAAGGTATTTATGAAGTTGTGATGGGCAAGCGCCAAATTATTTATACCGATGCCAAGGGTGAGTATGCATTTGTTGGCGAAATGGTTGATGTGGCCAAAAAGGAAAGCATCACCGAGCGCCGTATTGCGGAAATGATGACCACCGATTTTGCCAAATTGCCATTGGCTGACGCGGTTAAAATTGTGCGCGGCGATGGTTCGCGCAAAATGGCCGTGTTTACTGATCCCGATTGCCCATTTTGCAAACGCTTAGAGCAGCAAAGTTTGGCTGGCATTGATAATGTCACGATTTATAACTTCCTGATGCCATTACCTGGCCTGCACCCCGATGCTGCGCGCAAATCGGCGATGATTTGGTGCAGTAAAGATCAAAACGCGGCGTGGCGAGGCTGGTTCTTTGACGGCAAATTGCCCGACAATAGTCCAGAATGTGACAACCCGGTGCAGCGCAATATGGCCTTGGGTGAGTCATTAGGCATTTCTGGCACACCTGCTTTGATTTTTGCCAACGGTCAAATTGTCTCCGGTGCTATTCCGAAAGAAAAAATCGAAGAAATGTTGAACGCGAAAAAATAATTCCCGTGAATCACAACAGAAAAGCCATCGCAGTCTGCGATGGCTTTTTACGTATATGCCGCTAGATCAGGAAAATATTGGTCTCTAGGGTTATACCGTTAGCTAGATACATTATTATTTAGTGGCGCTTGCCGTGGTAGGGTAATGATAAAGCGGGTAAAGCGTCCAAGCTCGCTTTCTAGTTCTAACTCGCCCCCCAAAATATTACAGACAATGTTGTAGGTAATATATAAGCCTAAGCCGCTGCCGCCTTTTCCTAGTTTGGTGGTGAAAAAGGGATCAAAAACCCTTTTCTGGATTTCTGGGCTCATCCCACAGCCATTGTCCTCAAAAATCAGCCGCTGCCATTGCGAGTTCACTGGCTCTGAATAGAGCGTCACTTTGCCGTAGCTACGATTTTCAAAGCCATGTGTCACGCTGTTGAGAATTAAATTGCTGATAATTTGCTCTAACGGCCCTGGGAAGCTGTCAAAAATAATACCTTTTGGCACCCCATTTTCAAATTGATACGGTGTGCGCTCCAATTGCAGCTGCAGCATGGTGAGCACTTCATCAATCGTTTCTGATAAATCAAATTCCCGCCGCCGTGTGCTATCGGTATCGATGGCTACTTGTTTGAAGTTGGCCACCAGATCGCTCGCGCGCTGGATGTTGCGTTCAATTAATTGTGTTGCGCTTAGGTTGTTATCAATAAATTCATCAAGTGCTGATTTTTTGAGGGTGCTGTTCGCTAGCTTTTGCTGAATCTCTTGGCTTTGTGCACTCAGCGTTGAGCTGCAGGTTAATGCAGCCCCCAGTGGGGTATTGAGTTCATGGGCGATCCCGGCAACCAAGCTGCCCAAAGCAGCCAGCTTTTCTGATTGCACCAATTGATCCATCGCCTTGTGTAAATCCTGATTACTTTTCGCCAATTGCTGCGTACGTTCTTGTACGCGCTGCTCTAGCTCTTCATTGGCCTGCATGAGTCTCACATTAAGATCATGGATTTCGCGTTGAAATTCGCGGCGTTCTTGGTTGGTCATTGCCCGAATGGTAATTTCTGCAATTTGGCTCGCCGATTGGATTTCGTCTGGAATCCAGTTTCTTTGCTCACCTATGTGTTCAAAAATCAGTAGGCAGCGATAATTATTACTAAATGCTGGTAAGGCTAAGATGGATGACGTGTGGGTGGGGCGTAAATAGCGCTCGGCTAAATCCCAAGCTTCTGGGTGATGCAATGCATCGTGTGCGATCAAGGTCTTTCCCCGATTCATCGCATTAAAAAAGACGGGTGCTTGCTGCTGCTCAATACTGATTGCGGTGATAAATTGGTCTTGTTTTTGATCGTAAATGCTCACCGGATCCAAACGATCCTCATTTAGTTGCCACAAGCCGGCTCTTTGTACGTTTAAGATCTCGCTGGCCGCTTTACTAATCACAGGGGCGAATTCCACTAATTTGCCATGCTCAATGGCAGGGTGGTTAGCTAAATTAATCAACAGCGTACCGACACTGAGCCGCAAACCGGTTTTTTGCTCTAACTCACTGCGTTTTTCAGGTTGAGCACTGGCGTGAATTTGCTGTTGGGAGGCAAACCCCGCTTTTAATTCTTGCAAAGCCAGGTGGGAGTCAAATAAGGCTTCGGCATACTGCGCCGCCGCTAAATGTTGGCGCATCAAGATGTGCGAGAAATTATTAGCCCGCGAAATAATTTGCCCCGCATGAATGACTTCGAGTGCGGTGCTCCAATCCTTACGCTGTGCATGAATCACCGCCATCGCACTCAGGATATTCGCCAAACCCCATTGATAGCCAACTTGGCTGGCGAGGGTTTGTCCTTTTTGCAGTAAGTCCATCGCCTGATCCAAATGCCCGTCATCAATATCGATTTCGGCAAGGCGATAATATGATTCGGCGGCGTAGTCTGGAAAATGTTGGGCCAAGCAAATGTGTAGGGCGCGATCGAGGGCTACTCTGGCTTCGTCATTGCGCTGACAACGATGCAAATTAACGGCTAAATTAATTTGAATCTTGGCTTCAAGATAAGGATCATCGACTTCAGTAATTCGGCTCGCAGCAGCCTGGTGAAACAGAATCGCGGATGCAGCATCGTCGAGCGCATCATACACTTGGCCCACGCCCACTTTGGCCAACATCCATGTTTTTGGATCATCATTCGCGAGCTCAATACAGGTTAGCCAATCTTGCAAAGCGGTACGATAATCGCCTTTGCTATAGTGCAGCCGCGCAATTTGTTCGTAAATGCGCGCCTCTAGCTGAAAATTATGCAGGGCTTGCGCTTGTTGTACTGCTTCATATAGTACATTTCGGGCTTCAAAGGCTTTGCCCTCGTGATCCATGATTTGGCCATACAATTCGGCTGCGCAAATTTGGTAATACGGCAACCGCAGCTGGCGGGCGTGTTCAATTAGTTCAAGGCAGGCTAAGCGTGCTCGCTCGGGCTCTAAATGCCAGACTTCTGCGATTTGCTTTAATTGCGCAATGAGCTGAGTTTCAGTTATCTGGGTGATCACCATTGCTGTCTATTCTCGTTAATTGCTCGCGCCTTGCGATCTGCTCATAAGATCGCCATTGTTTGATCGCCAAGCTGATATTAGTTTGGCACATTTGCAAGCATCCACCCCCAATTTTTGGCGCATTATCTCGCTGGTCGCTTACGGCCTTACTGCGGGCGGGGAAATGTGCGGCATTCGGATTACTACCTGGGTGTATTGCTCTGTAATGCTTTCTAATTCTAGGTTTCCAGCTAATACCTTGTTCAGTATGTTATTGGAAATATACAACCCCAAGCCGCGATGTTGCGGATCTGGCTTGGGGCTATAAAACGGCTCGCTCAGCGGCGGGAAATGGGCCTGCGCAATGCCACAACCATTGTCATGACAGCGGATGATCAGCTCATTGCCATCGTGTTCGGCGCTGATCGTGATCTTGCCGTGGGCGCGATTTTTAAAACCATGGAGCAAGGCGTTTTGAATTAAATGGCTTAGCACTTGCTCGAGTGGCCCAGGATAGCTATCAAGCTCGATCGAAGCGGGAATATTTAGCTCAATTTGGTAAGCCGTATTGCTGCGCTGACTACGAAAAATATTGGCTAAGTTGCAGACAGTGCGCTGCAAATTAAATTGCCGGCGTCGTTCGCTGCTGGTGTCGACGGCGACTAATTTAAACTGCGCCACCAGTTCGCTACTACGCGTGATTTTTTGCTCGATTAACTGGGCGTAATTTTGTGTCGTGCTTAAATAGTGCTGCAGGCCAGAGCGTTTTAATTCGCCTCTGGCCAATAAAGTCGCAATGTCTTGACTGCTGCGCCCCAAGGAATGACTGAGTTGCAGTGCATCGATCAGCGGGGGAATTAACTCGCCGGCAAAGCCATTGACTAAGCGCCCAAGGGCGGCCAGTTTTTCGCTTTGCACCAATTGTTGCATCGTATATTCAAGCTCTTGATTGGTGCGTCGCAAGCCTTCGGTACGTTCCTGTACGCGTTGTTCCAGCTCTTGGTGTGATTGGCTTAAACGTGCATTAAGCAGATGAATTTCATGCTGATATTGATGCCGTGCTTGATGATTGAGTGCCCGCGAGATGATGTGGGTTAATTGATTGGCCAGTTGAATTTCTTCTGGCAGCCAATTACGTTGTGAGCCCAAGTGCTTAAACAGCAATAAATACTGCTCTTGGTTATGCTGCACCATAAAGGCCATCACCGAGTGAATTTGCTGTTGTTTCAAATAAGCCTGCGATAAATCCCAGGCAAAATGATGATGTGCGGCGTCGTGGGCAATAATCGGCTGTCGATGCTGCAAGCTGGCAAAAAATACGGGCATGTCTTGCCGGGTTAATCGTTGTGGCCTGCTCGGGACGTCGACTGGGTAGCGCAGCATGCAGTCGATGTATTCGTCGTCGGCATTGATCCGCCAAATACTCAACTGCGCAACTTGTAAAATATCGGCGCTTGCTTGCGCAATCAGGGGCCAAAAACGCTGGCTATCGCCGCGCTCAATTTCGGGGTGATTCATGAGCTTTAATAATTTGCTGCTGCTGGACGATCTTACCTCGGTTTTTTGAATCGCTAATTTGTATTGCTCGTTTTGTGTCTCCTGCAGCCGCAGGGCTTGCAATCCAATCGATGCTTTGATTTCGGTAATTGCCAGTTCAGTTTGACCAGCCAACTCGGCATTATGTGCGGCGGCTTGATGCAGGCGCAGCAACACAGGTGAAAAATGATGCGTCTTGGCAATTTGTTGCGCCGCGAAAATACATTCCAAAGCCGCAGGGTATTGAGCTCGGCGGGTATGGATTTGCGCCATATTATTTAAGATATTGGCCTCCCCCCAAACATACTTGACTTGGCGCGCATAGCACAAAGCCTGTGCTAGCAGATTCATGGCCGGATCGAGTTCGTTGTGGGCCAAGGCAATTTCAGCTAGGCGGGAATAAGTTGTCGCGGCGTAATCGGCATAGTGGTGCGCCAGACAAATGTGCTGTGCGGCCAATAAAGCCGTTTTAGCTTCAGCAAACCGATTGAGTTTGAGCTGAACCACGCCAATATTGATTAAGATTTTGGCGTGTAAATACGGGTCGTCAACTTCGGCAATCCGCGCCAAGGCGGTGTTGTGAAACAGCAGCGCGGTTTCTTGCTCACCCTGAGCATCATAAATTTGTCCCACGCCCACTTTGGCCAGCATCCAGATTGCGGCTTCGCCTTGCTTGAATTCGGCTAACTCGATACAGCGTAACCAGTTGTGCAATGCTTGTGAGTATTGGCCTGAAGTGTAATAAGAGCGTGCAATTTGCTCACATACCCTAGCTTCAAGTATGAAATTATGGATGGCTTGTGCTTGCTGCAATGCTTCATATAAAAAATTACGCGCCAGCTGGGCTTCACCCGCATGATCCATGATTTTGCCGTACAGCTCTGCGGCGTAAATTTGTAATAAAGTGGCTCGGTGTGCGCGGGCGTAATTGATTAAAGCTTCGCATTCGCTGCGTGCAGTGTCGGGGTCTTGATGGTAACTCGCTTGAATGCGCGCCAAGCGCGCGGCGAGTTCATCCGAAATCTGGCTTGAGTAAGACATGGTGCTAGGCGAAATAGGCTGCCTGCGAAAAACGATAAAGCAGCATAGCCGACTTGCCCGAGTGCGGCTACGCTACCTTGTTTGAAACAGCTTAACTGTGACGCGAAGAGCGCATATTGCCTGGTTTGAGGCGGCGCAATGCGCGGTCTTGTTGATCAAACACATGGAACGAGGTGCTGGCCGCGCTGATTTCGATCTCACTGCCGAGCGCCACTTCGCGCTCGCCATCGCCACGCACCACAATATCATCACCATTTTCCAGCGTTAGATACAGATAATTGGCTTCGCCCAAATGTTCGATTAAATTGACTTTGCCTGTGAAAGTCTCGCTGGCTCCCGTCCCCTCAACTAAATGCTCGGCGCGGATGCCTACCGTCACGTTGTCGTTGATTTTTAGCGCGCTGGCATCGACCGTCGCCCGAATTTCCTGCCCACCTTTGAGCGCAATATGTGCGCCATCAGCATCGAGTGAAATCACGCGTCCTTTTAACAAATTCATTTTTGGCGAACCGATAAAGGTCGCCACGAAGAGGTTGGCCGGTTGTTGGTACAGCTCAAGCGGCGTACCCGCTTGCTGAATATGCCCGTCGTGCATCACGACAATTTTGTCGCCCAAGGTCATCGCTTCAACTTGATCGTGCGTGACATACACCATCGTTGCGTTCAAGTCGCGGTGCAGCTTGGCGATTTCGAGGCGAGTTTGCACGCGCAGTGCGGCGTCCAAGTTCGATAGCGGTTCGTCAAACAAGAACAATTTCGGCTCACGCACAATCGCACGGCCAATCGCCACGCGCTGGCGCTGACCGCCCGACAATTCGCGCGGCAGGCGTTGCAGTAAATGATCGATTTTCAGGATTTTGGCGGCGTTTTTGATGCGTACATCGATTTGTGCTTTGTCTTCGCCGGCGATCTTCAGACCAAACGCCATGTTTTTATACACGCTCATATGCGGGTACAGCGCGTAGCTTTGGAACACCATCGCGATGCCGCGCTCGGCCGGTGGCAAATCATTCACCACCGCATCGCCAATCGACAGCTCACCGCCGGTGATCGATTCGAGGCCCGACAACATGCGTAATAGCGTCGATTTGCCGCAGCCCGACGGGCCAACCAGCACCACGAATTCGCCGTGTTTAATATCGAGATTGATGCCATCCAACACTTTGGCTTTGCCGTCGTAGGATTTGGATAGATTATTGAGTTTGACTGTTGCCATCTGCGTACTCCTATTGCGATCTTCTGGGTATAGCCAGAGAGGTCAATTTCTATTTGTTCTTGATAGCAATACCCGTGATGGTATTGCGAACGTGTCATATTTTTAGGTTTAGTGCCTTCGGCACGCTGTTTTGCAGTCGCAATCCGCGACGGGGACTTCCTTTCTTTGCTTCGCCAAAGAAAGGAAGCAAAGAAAGGCGACCCGGGCGAAAAGCGCTCCGCGCTGCCCTTGCGTCGTCGTGAGCCAAACGATGAAACTGTTTGTCTCTCTCCTCGCCGCGGTTTTCGCTATACGGGGTTTTAAGCCCCAGCCCAAACAGCGCGCTTCGTTGTTGAGCCTATAAAACACAAACTTATTTCACCGCACCCGAAGTCAGCCCGCGGATCAGTTGGCGCGAGAAGATCGTGTACATAATCAGCACCGGAATCACCGCCAAGCTCAGGCTCGCGAGCACGGCGTTCCAATCGGTGACGTATTGACCGATAAACTGCTGTACGCCCAGCGTGACAGTTTGGGTTTCTTCACCCGGCGCCAAAATCAGCGGGAACCACAAATCGTTCCAGACCGGAATCATCGTAAACACCGCCACAGTCGCCACCGCAGGGCGAATCAGCGGCAAGATGATCTGGAAGAAAATCTTGAATTCGCCAACGCCATCGCAGCGCGCCGCTTCTTTGAGTTCTTTCGGAATTTGCGACATAAATTCGCTCAAGATCATGATCGCCAGCGGCAGGCCCTGCGCGGTGTAAACCAGCACCAGCGCGGTCAGCGTATTGATCAGATCGAGTTTGACGATCAGCTCCAGAATCGACACGGTGCCAAGGCGAATCGGCACCATAATGCCGATCGCCATATACAAGGCCAGCAGGCGATTGCCGCGAAATTTGTATTCGGACAGCGCCCACGCCGCCATCGCGCCGAACAGTAAAATCAGCGCCAAGGAAATCAGCGTCACCGTCAGGCTATTGCCGAAATACAGCATGAAGTTCGATTTGGCGAGCACCTTCTCAAAGCCGCCGATGAAGAAGGTTTCGGCGTTCGGCAGTGCGAGCGGGTCATCAAAAATGCCGGCGCGGCTTTTAAACGCGTTAATCAAAATCAGCGCAATCGGGAACAGTGCCAGCAGCGTGTAGCCGCCGAGCATCAGGTGCACGCCCGCGCTGGAGAGGGGTTGGGTGATCTTATGTTTTTTCATCTCGCGGCCTCACAGCTCGTAGCGCGTCAGCTTGCGCTGAACAAAATAGAAATAGGTGCCAACACCCGCCAGAATCACCAAGAACATCAGCGTCGCCACCGCAGCGCCCATCGTCGGGCTGCCGACTTGGCTTTGATAGCCAAAGAAGGTGCGGTAGAACAAGGTGCCGAGAATATCGGTGCTGTAGTTCGGGCCAGCGATCGCGCCTTTGACCGAGTAAATCAAATCGAAGGCATTAAAGTTGCCGACAAAGGTCAGGATCGTCACCAAGCCCAGCGTCGGTAAAATCAGCGGCAGTTTAATTTCCCAGAAAATGCGCCAAGCCGAAGCGCCTTCAACGTGCGCGGCTTCGATAATGTCTTCGGGTACGGCGAGCAGCGCGGCATAAATCAACATCATCGGAATACCGACAAACTGCCAGACTGAAATCAGCGCCAGCGTAATCAAGGCCGAGCCTTCTTCACCGAGCCACGGCGCGAAATAGTCCGCCAAGCCGACTTTGCCCATCAGGCCTTCGGACACGCCCCACAGTGGTGACAGAATCAGCTGCCAGATAAAGCCGATAATCACCACCGACAACAGCGTTGGCAGGAAAATCAGCGTGCGGTAGTGGCGCGCGCCTTTCAGTCCTTTCAGCGACAACAACGTCGCCAAAATCAAACCGATTGGGTTTTGAATCAGTAAATGAATCAGGAAGAACTTACAGTTATTCCACATCGCATTCCAGAACGATTCCGACCAGGCCGGGTCGGTCAGAATGGTCAGATAATTGGCGAGGCCGACAAAACTAAAATGGCCCGCATCATTGCTGGTGAAAAAGCCCAGTCGCAGCGTATCGAGCAGCGGTAGCGCGCTAAAAATGGAGTAAATCAGCACCGCGGGTGCTAAAAAGACGGCGATATGCCAAGGCATGCGTTTCATCGCAAGCTCCCAAACAAAAGCTCTCCCGCTGCGCATCGGTGTGCAGTAGGAAGTTTCAGGCGTAAAAAGAGCCGGCAGTGGTGTTAAACACCGCCGGCCAATACTCACTCAGCGAGTGAGAGGAGGAGAAGGGTTTGGGGTATTGCGCAATGAACCAATCCAGTAATGAGATTGATAGCAATACCCTTATGACTTTCTTATTTGCGTTGCTGTGGTTTATACCATTTCGCAAAACCAGTCTGGATTTTGGCTGCTGCGTCTTTCGGCGCCATTTTGCCGTTCAAGACTTGTGAGCTGACATTCCACAATTCGTTTTCCATCGCTGGCTCGCCACGGTTCATGATTTGCGCGTTCAGGCGGATGGTTGAGCCGCAAGTTTTGCGCCAGTCGATCATTTGCTTGGCAACAGGGTCTTTCACCGAAATCAGGTGATTCGACAGCGAGAAGAAGCCGGTGACTTTGTTAGTGTACAAATCAGCGAATTCTTGCGAACCGAGCCACGCGAGGAATTTATATGCGTCGGCTTTGTTTTTCGCTTTCGGGTTTACGCCCATACCGATGTCGGTGTGATCCGAAATCTGGCATTTGTCACCGGCTTTCGCTACTGGTGGTGGGAAAGCGCCGAAATCTAGACCTTGCTGGTTAAAGTAGGCAATATCCCACGAGCCCGCTGGGTAGATACCCGCTTTGCCCATGGCGAACAAGTTTTGGCTGTCGGCATAAGTTTGTGCTGACGCGCCTTTGCCCATGTACGGGCCCCATTTGGCCATTTGCTCCCACGCCGCCACAAATTGTGGGTCGGTAAATTTAGCTTTACCGGCGATCAGTGCTTTACGGCCTTCTTCGCCTTTCCAGTAATTGGCGCCAATGCTGGTGAAGACGATCTGGTTAGATTCCCATTGATCGGCAGTGCCTAGCGCCAGCGGCGTTTTGCCGGCTTTCTTTAACGCCTCGAGTGTTGCAAAGAATTCAGCCTGGGTTTTTGGCTCTTTCAGATTCAGATCTTTGAAAATCTTTTTGTTGTAGAAAAAACCATGAATGACTGAAGCCATCGGCATGCAATAAGTATCTTTGCCATCATCCGTTTGCCACGCTACTTTGGCTGAAGCGGGGAAGTTTTCCATGCCCGCTTTGCCGTCAAGTTTTTCCAACTGGCCTTTTTTGAATAAATCGAGCGATTTATCAAATGGGCGGCAAGTAATCAAATCGCCAGCCGTACCGCCTGTGAGGCGGGCGGTCAACGATGAGTCATATTCCGTTGGGGCGGTCGGGGCAAATTTAACTTGAATGCCCGGGTTTTTCTTTTGGAAAGCAGGAATCAATACATCTTCCCATAGCGTTTTGTCATCAACGCGCCATGATTCAATGGTGACAGTACCTGCTTGCGCTGCGGCGCTGGCTAACAGTGTTGCGGCAAGCGCAGCGCGAGCTGCTGCGGTGTACTTCGTGTTTTGCATGATCGAATATCCTTGAGTGAGCCGTGATCTTGTCGCCACGGTGAGCACAAGTTAGCACGATCATTTTTGCAACACGATTTTTGGCTGCTGAAAACCCTGATATAAGTTAAGTTGTTGAATTTAAAGGAGCACTGTTCTGGTTTTTATGTGTAGTCGATTTTTTTTGATTACAAATGTTAACGAAAGCCCCGATCGCCAACTGGGGGCTGATCAGCAAAAATAAGGCTTAGATGGGGTTTTTCTGTCTTGCATTGTGTTAGCACTCGGTAAGAGTATGAGATGATTCTTTACAATTTACTTCTCTTGCTTACGTTATAGTCATGCCATTATGGTGGGGTAAACAACAGGTGTTTGAAAACAAAGCAAAAATCAGCGCAGTCGCTTTGCTGTTTTGCAGCCAAGCTTTTGCGAACGATTCGGTCGATGTCTTGCATTGGTGGACTTCCACCAGCGAGCGTGGAGCCGTGCGTTTTTTGCAGAGCAAGCTCCTTGAGGACAAAATTGAATGGCGCGATGCCGCGATTCCGGGCGGCGGCGGTATCGGTGCGATGCGCGTGCTCAAAAGTCGTGTCTTAGCCGGCAAGCAACCGGCTGTGGCCCAATTGATTGGCCCGGCGATTGCCGAGTGGGCCGATTTGGGTTTGATTTTAGAGCTCGATAATGTGGCCAAAAACAATGCTTGGCCCAAAACGCTTTCGCCGACCGTGAACGAATTATTATTGCATCGAGGCCATACGGTGGCGGCACCACTGGGGGTGCACCGCATTAACAATTTGTATTACAACGCTAAGTTATTTCGCGAATTGGGCATTGCCGAACCGAAAACAATGGATGATTTTAAGCGCGCGGCTTTGCGTTTATCCGCCGCCAATATCACACCCTTAGGGCAAAGTACCGAAGCGTGGCAGGTGGCGACCTTGTTTGAAACGCTGGTGCTGATGGAAGGTGGCCCCGCTTTTTACCGTGATGTGTTTGTACGGCGCAATGCCAATGCTTATCTTGACCCCAAATTTGCCCGTGCTTTGAATCGCTTGCGCCAGATGCGGGCTTATACCGCGTATGCCAGCAATAAATCACAACGCGAATTATCGTGGACCGACATTGCCCAGCAATTTGCCAATGGCCAAGTGGGTATGGTGATTATGGGCGATTGGTTTAAAGGTGAATTACTCACGATGGGGCAAAAGCTCGAGCAGCAATTTGCGTGTACCACGGTGCCTAATACCCAAAATTATCATCTGTACAGTATTGATTCATTTGTGATGTTTAGCGGCGATTATTCGCAGCAAACCGCGCAAGAAAAAGTCGCGCAATTGATGGTCTCGCCGGCGATTCAACAAGGCTATAACCGCATTAAAGGTTCGGTGAGCGTGCGTCGAGATCTCGATCAAAAAGCCCTGGCCGCGATGGATCGTTGCGCGCAAAGCTCATGGCAAACATTTAACCGTGGCAAAGCCATGCAGGCGCCCAGCTTGGTGCACCGTATGGCCGCCGATGAAAAATTTAAAGACGCCATGGTGGCGCAGATTCAAAAATTCTATCTCGATGACAGCATCAGCGTGCAGGAAAACCAACAGCGCATGGCGGCAATGGTGCGGGCACTGAATATTCAAGAAGGAAATACCGAACAATGAGAAAAATTCTGATTGTTGATGACGACCAAAAAACCCGCATGCTGCTCAAAGCGTATCTCGAGCGCAATCAGTACGAAGTGCGTTTGGCGCACGATGGCGAGAGCTTTTATCAAGAATTCGAGCGCTGCCGCGATGACCTGAGCTTGGTGATTTTAGATGTGATGTTGCCCGATACCGACGGTTTTGTGCTGTGCCAAGCGGTGCGCAAGCAATGCAATGTGCCGATTATTATGCTGACCGCCAGCTCGGACGACACCGACCGCATCGTTGGATTGGAGCTCGGTGCCGACGACTACATCGCCAAACCGTACAATCCGCGCGAATTACTGGCGCGGATCAAAGCCATCCATCGCCGCGCTGGTTTGGATAATGTCAGCGCGGGCGGGCGTTATTTCCGCTTTGTTGGCTTTACGCTGGATACCGTGGAGCGCACTTTGCAATCACCGAGCGGCGATTCGGTCAAACTCACCGGTTTGGATTTTCAGTTGCTGAAATTCTTTTTGGAGCATCCGGGGCAGATTCTGGATCGCAGCCAATTGGCCGAAGAAACGCGCGGGCGCGATATTGGCCCGCTCGATCGCTCGCTCGACGTGCAAGTTAGCCGCTTGCGCCAGCGCTTATCCGATGATGGCAAACAGCCTAGCTTGATTAAAACCGTGCGCGGCGCGGGTTATGTGCTCTCGGCTGAGGTGAGCCTCAGCAATGTCTGACCCACGCACCACGGCGGCGATGATCGAAGCGGGGCAGGAACTCAGCGCCAGCAAAGCCAGCGTACCGCGCTGGCGCGCTTGGCTCAGCTCGTGGCTGGGCCGCCGTGCGCCCAATTGGTTTGAGCGCCTATTGCCGGCCAGCTTGCTGGCCCGCTTTTTATTGGTGATGTCCTTGGGGGTATTGGCTTCCCAGTTGCTGGGTAACTTGATTTGGGCCACATACCTCAAAGGAAAATCTGAGCAAGAAGTTAAACAGGCGTCGATGCACGTCGCCACGGGCGCAATCAGTGCGATTCAGTATTTTCACAGCCTGCCGCTTAATTACCGCCAACTGGTGATCGAGCAAATGCGCGAAATGGGCGGCACGCGCTTTTTTATTAGCGCCAATACCGATGAGGTTGTTTTTGACGGTATATCGCCAAAGCCATTATCCAATATGGTTTTGAATGAAATACATCGGGATGTATTGGAGCGACTGCCGCAACTTTATGCGCTTAAAGTCAGCTTTGCGCAGCCAGAACGCTTGGTCGTGAATAATGCCGGCACGCAAATTAGCGAGCTGCCCGATCATTGGATTAAAAACACGCTGCTGATCCAACCGCGGCCTGCGCCGATTTTGGTGATTCAAGCGCAAATCGAGCCGGGGCAATGGCTGTATTTGGCCACCTTAATGCCCGATCCATTCTTTTTGGACAATAGCGACCCGCTGCCGCCTGAACGCTGGCTGCTGCAATTTGTCACCTTGGTGACGGTGTTGCTGCTCAGTTGGGTTGTCGTGCGCTGGATTACGGGGCCGCTGGCGGCGCTATCGAACGCTGCTGAAGCCTTTGGTCGCGGCGAATCGCCCATTCTGCCTGAAACCGGCAGCGTGGAGTTTGTGCGCACAGCGCAAGCGTTTGCTGCAATGCGCGAACGGATCGTGCGCTATCTGGAAGACCGTGAAAAACTCTTTACCGCGATCAGCCACGATTTACGCACGCCAATTACGCGACTGAAACTGCGCACCGAAATGCTCGATGACGACGCGGCGCGCGCCGAGTTCCACGAAGACCTCGACGAGCTCGATATGATGGTCAAGGGCGCGTTGCAAAGCGTGAAAGACAGCGATATTCACGAAAATCACACTGCAATTAGTTTGGATGCCATGCTCGGGCGCATGGTGCGCGACGCGCGCCTATCTGGGCACGAAGTGGCGTTTACCCGCTGTGGCCTGCGCGTGAAAGGCAAGCCGTTGGCGCTAAAACGGGCGATTGGCAATCTGCTCGACAATGCGCTGTATTACGGCCAAAGCGCCGAAATCAGCGTTTACGAAGGCGTCGGCAAATGCGTGATTGTGATTCGCGATCATGGGCCGGGTGTGCCAGAAGACGCGTTGCACACCTTGTTCGACCCTTACGTGCGGCTCGAACACGGCCGCCACAGCAACAGCCACGGCCACGGCCTCGGGCTTGGCATCGCGCGTAATATCATCCAAGCGCACGGCGGCGAGCTGGTGCTGAGCAATCATCCCGAAGGCGGATTGCAGGCGATGATTACGCTGCCCGCGTCTTAATCGAGCTCGATTACTGTGTGGTAACAACAATCGGCCGATGATCCGACCCCAAGGCTGGCCCGATCGTCAATTGCACGCTGATGCCGCGCGCCAAGGCGCGATCCAGCGGCAGTAGCGGCCAGCCAATGATCGGTGACCAGCTGGGTGCAAAATTAAAACCCAGTTCAGCCAAAGCGGCTTGCGATCGAAATTCACGGTAAATTGGCGAAAAGGGTGTGATATTGAAGTCGCCCAGCACTAACACTGGCGCGGTTTCTTGCGCGATTTGTTGCGCCAAATAGCGCAATTGCTGATCGCGCGCCGCGGCCAATTCGGCACCGAGCGGTGGCGGCGGATGAATGCCGTACACGACTAGGCCACCGGCAAGCTCGACCCGCAGGTGGGGAAATTGTTGTGGCATGGCGGGCGCAAAGCGCACTTCACAACGGCGCGGCGCCTGCTTGAGCAAGACCGCAATGCCAAACGGGCTGTCTTCCCACGCCGCACAGCCATACGGCAGCGTTTGCTGCAATGCGGCTAATTGGCTTTGCCACTCCGTGGTGGCCTCAGTCAGCAAAATCACATCCGCACCTTGCGCGGTTAACCATTGCTCGGCCTTTTGGTATTGCGTGTTGGAAAACAATAAGTTAAATGCAATCACTTTGATGGGCTGGTATGTGCCTATAGCGGTTGGCGTATATAGCGTCCAGCCACATACTGCGCCGATTGTGGCAACTAAAACCAAGCCAAAAATCCGCTCGCGCAGGCGGCTGGCGAGCAGCAAACCCGCGAGGGCAAGCAGCAGATAAAACGGCAAAAAATGGCTAAATAATTCCAGCCACCAAGCCAGCCCCGCCAAACTTGTCAACAGCAGCCCCAGCAAGGCCAGCCATAGTGCGCGGTGTGCCAACTGGCGGCGAAGGTGTGGCCAGAAAGGGCTTTGTTTGATCATCTTGGTGTTGTTAATTACTTAGCTGGTCGTTACATTGGGCGGCTTTCGACCCAATACGGACACTTAATAGTAATAATTATTTTTTCGTGCATTCAAGAGTGTTACGTTAACTGGTGCAAGGAAATAACCCATTTCTTGGCCGTTTTCTGTGTGAAGTTGCATATCAATAGCTACTCTCGTAACCTCTGGCCCGTCATATCTCTCATGAGCATCAGACCCTTCAACATCCATTATGATTGTTTGGCTAGGCAAAAGGCTCGCGATGAAGATTGCTGGCTTCACCCATATATCACGAGGCATATGGGTGGCATCTAAGCCAAAATAGCCCGGATGCAGGAGTGGCCCATAATGAATTGAAATTTCACTTAATGGAAAGTTACCAGTATTTTGAACGAACAATTGGTAAATACAATTTCCAGCTTTACTTGGACTAATACTAACTCGAAGATTCTGAAATTGTTCACGTAAGTGAGAGTCCATATTTCCCTCGGAAAATAAATCAGTAGGATGCCGCAAGCTAAGCAAATTATCTTCGCCCCGAGTTTTCTTCCAATAGCGACTCTACAATCTTTAGGTCTGCTATTGCCCGATTGCAGCCAATTTTATTTCAACGATTGTAATGATTTTCAGTGCCTACGGCACGATGTTTTTGGTGCGCGTTCCGCCGCGCAGACAGGCAGGGAGCTTTGCTTCGCCAAAGCCCCCTGCACCCCAAAGGCGCCCCGAGGCGAAGTCGGCTCCGCCGTGGCCTCAATCGTCGCGGGCCTAGGTCTCGCTCCTCACTCGGCCTTCGCTTTAACGGGAATTCAAGCCCCAGATCAACCATCGCGGTATATACCGACCGTGGTGTTGCGCTAGGGATCAATCATTATCTGAATCAGCTAGATATACCCGTAAGATTGGCTTCGCTTTAAGGTGCAATTCATGTAGTTGATCATTTTGATCTGAGCCGGTCGGCAGAAGCCGACCCTACAGGTACAGCCAATTAGGACGAATTGCCCGTGGAGCCGCGCCGTTTGAAAAAGTTATGGCGAGGTTTTAAGACGCGATTTGTTTGAGCCACGCGACGTTAGCGCGTGGCGAGTTGAAGCGGCGCCTCGCCATGGCTTTTTCAAGCGGGGTTTCGCGGCGATCGGGGCTCTTTTGGGGTGTAGGGGGCTTTGGAGAAGCAAAGCCCCCTACCTGCCCGCGCGGCGGAACGCGCATTAAGATATTTGCGGCTACGCCGCATAAAAATAGTCGTCCGGTGCTCGAACGCCGGTTCACCGCCTGCGCCAGCAGGCTGTACGTCGCATGATGAATTCGAAAATTCGGCGATCTTCTTGCGTGGAATTTGAATCAATCGACATTGGAGCCCATCGCCGTTTGCGCTGTACGGCTAGCAATGATGGGGTTTTGCGCATGGGCTTGTGCTTGTCATTGCAGTACAATCAACCTCTGTCTTTTGGATTGATGCTCGTGGCTATTACTTCTTTTTCCGATTTTGCCGATGTCGGTGCGATTGCCAGTGCTTTTGCGCGTGATGGCGTGGTGATTTTGCGTGGCTTTGCGCCGGCGGAACAAGTGGCGGCGATTCGTGCTGAGGCGATGCGCCAGCTTGAATTGCGCCTGCCGCCGTTGGAGTTAGAAGCCGAATTGGGTTACCCGGGCGCGCCCAAATCGAGTGATGAGCAGGGCGGGGCGACGATACGCCGTTTGCGCGGCATGGCGGGGCGCGGCGAGGTGTTTCTCAATTGGGCGGGGCAGCGTAATGCCTTGCAACTGATCGGCCAATTGCTGGGCAGCAACGAGATCACGCTGACGCAAGCGCATCACAATAGCCTGATGACCAAGCAGCCGAGTTTTAGTAGCGATACCTTGTGGCACCGCGATGTGCGTTACTGGCGCTTTGCGCGCCCTGAGCTGGTGTCAAGCTGGCTGGCGCTGGGCGATGAATCGCCGGCCAATGGCGGTTTGGGCTTTATTGCCGGCTCGCATTTGGTCAATTTCCCCGATGCTGCGTTTGATGAGCGCGAGTTTTTATTGGCGACTCATCCCGATGCTGCGCCGTGGGTGGACAAGGCCGAGTTTCCGACGCTGAGCGCGGGTGATGTGGTGCTATTTGACGCGCGCACTTTCCACGCGGCCAGTCGCAATAGCACGGAAAAAACCAAATATTCGCTGGTGTTTAGCTATCACGCCAGTGACAATTTGCCACAGTCGGGCAGCCGATCGGCGAGTTTGCCGGGCATCACATGGTCAAGCACGGAATAAGCTTGTAAGCTAGCGCCTCAAATCACGACGGCATAAAAAGATCGTGACTGGGAGGAATGATGCGCAAGTTATTCATGCTCTGCGTGCTGTTGGGCTGGCTAGGCGCGGCTGCGCAGGCCGCCGAGCGCGTACGGGCTTATTATCCATTTTGGGTGAGCTACAGCCAAACCAAGGCGCTGGCCGATTTGCCGCTGGCGCGGCTCGATCAGCTCACCTACGCTTTTGCCTACTTTGATGCGCAAGGCCAGTTGCAAGCGGGTGATGCGTTTGCCGATTTAAATAAACCCTATCCGCAAGCCGATGGCACACTGTTGCGCGGCAATTATGCGCTGCTCAAAGCGATCAAGCCGCAATATCCGCAGTTAAAAACCGTATTGGCCGTCGGCGGCTGGAATTATTCGGCGCAATTTTCGGCCGTGTTGGCTGACCCTGTGTTGCGGCAACGCGCGGTGCAATCGACGTTGCAATTTTTGCAGCAACACGGCTTTGACGGGATTGAGATCGATTGGCGCTATCCGGGCGGTGGCGGGCGCGACGGTAATTCGGCCAGCTTGCAAGACGGCGCTCATTTGCTGCAATTTGTTCGCGCGCTGCGTCAAGCAGCGCCGCAGCTGATTATTGGCCTGACTTCGGCCGTACAGCCGGCCATTATTGCTGCTAGCCCATGGCGCGAACTGGCGCCGCATTGCGATTATGTGATGCTGATTGCCACCGATTTTGTCGGTGCTTGGAGTGGCAAAACTTCGCACAAATCACCACTGTATATGCCTGCAGGCCGGCTGAGTATTGACTTAGCGGTCAATACCCTGATTGATGCCGGTTTGCCAGCCAATCAGCTGGCCTTGATGATCCCCAGCCAAGGTGTCAGTTTTAATGGTGTGAACGCACAGGGCAATGGGCTGGCGCAAACGCACGGCGGCGTCAGTATGGGCTCATGGGATAACGCGCAAACTGGCCCGACTGGCGTGTTTGGCCAAGATGAAATCGCCGCGCTGCAGCAAGGGCAAGGTTTTGTCGAGCATTGGGATGCGCTGGCGCAGGAGAGCTATTTTTATAGCCCAAGGGCGCAGCAATTTATCAGCATCGAAACCGAGCGCGCACTGGCAGCCAAGCTCGATTATGTGCAGCGCCGTGGCTTGCAGGGCATCGCCTTATGGGAAATCACCAGCGATGCGCGCGCGCATAGCTTATTGCGCCAAATCGAAGTCGCCGCCGTGCCGCTGCGCGCTTATCGCAATGATGTGCGTATTTGGTGGCAGCAAAACCCAAGCGTGATTGCCGCCGTGGGCTCGGCGCTGTTGTGCTTGATGCTGATTGGCTTGGCCTTGTTCGGCTGGCGGCTGCATCGCGCGCGCCAACAGGCACAATGGCAATGGCAGCAAGTGCGCCAAATTAAAGACGTGATCGAAGTATTGCCCGCGCAATTAGCCCGCTTGAGCGATTTAACTCAAGCACCTGCGATTGCAGAGCTACCAGCACCAGCGCAAACCGTGTTGCAGCAATTGCATATTAATGCTGAGGGTATGGCTTGGCAGCTCAATGCAGTGAATTCTGCTGTGGCAATACCCTTGCTTAGCGTGGAGGAGTCGCTTGCGCCGACTGAGTTGCTGTCGTCAGATGCACCTAGCGAAATGGCGACACTGACTGCGTTTAGCCAATTTAGCCAACGCTTAAACGAGCAACGCAGTTTAGAAAAAATGCTGGAAGTCACTGCGCAATTTTTGGCTGAAGACCCGCGGGTGGCGGCGGCCCACTGGCGTTTGCTCGACGACGAGGGCGCTGAGCAAGCACCAACTGCTGATGCGGGGGCGCTGTGCAGCGAGTTGGACGATTACTTGCTGAGTATTGAATTTAAATCCCGCTTAAGCGAGCGCGAGCAGGCGTACTTTCAAAGTGTGCTGGAACAATTGCAGGTGGTGCGACGTAGCCTGTATGCGCTGGCCCGGCAGCCGCAATTATTAGCGGAATTGTACGAAATCGCCTCGCGGCGCGATAAATTGCAGTTTATCCGCGCAGAAAAAGGCTATAGCGCGATTGTGGCGCAAGATTTACGCGCGCCCGCTTATATCACTTTGCGACTGCGCGCCATTCGTCTGTATTTCGATGAAGCGCAATTGATTCAAGTGCACCGCTCGTATCTGGTGAACCCCAAGAAAGTAAAGGGCGCGCAAAAACGCGGGCGCGAAGGTTGGGTGCTATTGGCGGCTAACGAAACCGTGCCTGTGTCACGCCAGTATATTGCCCGCCTGAAACGTGATTACCCGCAATGGTTTCAGTGTGCAGAGGCCGTTATCGCCGTTTAGCTTGTACGGATGCGGTGATTTGCTTATTGCGAGTAGGGCTCGCGGTGTCTATGGTGAAGTTTCTAGACCCCCTCTTTGAACGATTATGACGGTCAGTACAAAATCACCTCAGGATCTTGTCCAATCGCTCGCGGAATTTACCGGCTTGATCGATCGTGACGACTTGGCCGTTAGTATGTGCTTAACGCTGTTTGAAATGCTGCCTTGTGCATCATTGCGCTTCTATCGCACTCTCTCAGGTAATAAGCAACAACGCTTGGGTCTATTGGTCGAATTTGACGAGGGGGGGATTCGCCAGCATTCGGCTGAAAGCCTGAATGATCCAAAAAAATCACAGCCTGGTGATATTGATCCATTACTACACGGCGCTTTGGTGTCGGAAAGCTCATTGCAGGTGGATGCCAACGGCAGCCGAGTGATTTTAGGCCTGCATCGGCAAAACGAAGTTTATGCCTTGCTTGATTTGCGGCTGCATAAAGGCTTGGTGCCTTCCGATTTTCGTATGCTGCAAGGCATGGCGCGCATTTATGAAAATCACATCGCGCTGCTCGATTATGGTGAAACCGATACCTTAACTGGGCTACTGAATCGCAAAACACTGGAACGTCAGTTTTTCAAAATCGTCACCGCCTTACAAAACCTGCCCGGTGTGCACCCGCTGCAAGCTGGGCGGCGACAAGAAAATGGGCTGGCGTATTATTTTCTGGTCGTGCTCGATATTGATCATTTCAAGCGAATTAACGATAAATTGGGCCATTTATACGGCGATGAAGTGCTGCTGATTATGGCGCAGTTAATGCGTGGCTGTTTTCGCACCAATGATCGATTGTTTCGCTTTGGGGGTGAAGAGTTTGTAATTATTCTTGGGCCGCAAACCCGCGAAGGCGCCAGTATGGCGGTGGAGCGTTTTCGCAAAAAAGTGGCCGCGCATAATTTTCCGCAAATTGGCCAAGTCACCATCAGTGGCGGCATTACCGATATTCGCCCCTACGAAGTGCTGAGTGTCACCTTAGGCCGCGCCGATCAGGCCTTGTATGCCGCCAAAGACGGTGGCCGTAATCAAATGATTTTTTATGATAGCCTGCCGCAAGTTGAAATCGAAAGTGGTGGGGAAGAGCTGTTTTAATTTGCACCTAGTTGCCAATTTAGCCATTCCCAACGATGATCTAGGATTTGATTTTGAGAATTTAGATGTCTGTTCATCCTTCACAATTCGGCGATTTGATCTTTGGCCTTCGTGATGAAAATCCACTGATTGCATATCAATCCGCCGTCCAACTTGAATTACTCAAGTCCAAAATGGACGATTGGCAACGAGAGCAGTGTCAGTCTGCTTTAGCTGCTGCCAGTCAGCAACTCCAAGCTGCGCGCAAAGCGCAACAAGAAACCGAGCAAGCCAAGCTAGACGAGTGGGATAAAAAAGACGATCGCTGGTAGGGTATATGAGCAAGACTATTTTCTATAAGGCCCTAGCGCAATATACCCTTATTTTTTCTGATTGTAGGCGCAGTAACCGGGGCGCGGGCCAACTTGCGGGTGTTTGCGGCAAGTATTGGGGCGATCTTCGTAAATCGTGCATAGCCGCGTAGTGGCATCGAGATAAATACAGTCATTATTGCTACGGCGCGCTAAGGTGTAGATTTCATTTTTGAAATTGAAATGCTCAATAATGCGCGCTTTCATCAAGCGCTTGGCAATGTTTTTGGCCGGCTCAACCGCGTCAAACTCATCGACCACGCCCATGCGGATTAAATCGACGATTTTCACCTCCACCGGCATCGTACAGCAGCTGCCGACACAATCTTCGCATAAACCATTGTAATACTTTACCCATGTTTCAGTGCGATCTAGGTCGGTGACGGTAATGACGTTTCGTTTCTTTAATGTAACCACAACAATTCAATTTCAAACCGACAAGGTGCGCAGCTTACCATGTGCAGCGCAAGGAAAAAATCCCCATACGCCAGAAGGACTAGCGCTGGGGATTAAAGGTGATTAACTATCTAGTTTTATGGCAAATAATATGCAAAGCTCACTGAGCCGGCGAGCGGGTCTGCCGTGACATAGTAAGTTTCGTTCTCTGCTTTTCGTACTGGTAAGGCTTTGCCATTTTGCAGCGCGCTTAAACCGCCGCCTTGATAGATGGCTTTGACTTGCAGCGTGATTGGCGTCGCGTATTTTTTACATTCAGCCGAGCTGGTATCAAAAGCAATGGCAGCAAATTGCGTCGAAGCCGGTGCGATTACTCTGCAGTGCTCTCGTGCATAGCGATACTTGATCACATTGCTTGGCGTATCCATCCACAGCTCGCCACTGTCGACTTTGGCTTTCGCGTAGTCGAGGTGTTTGATGTAACGATCGAGCGGAATCACCTCGTAATAACCGGTGTCGACGCTGTGCGAGGTGCGAGTTGCCCAGCCGCCTTGGCTAATCGCCGCATCAATGTGCAGATTCAAGATCTCACTGCCCATCGGATACAACGACCATTTGCCATCAGCAGTAAACAAATCCCACTTCACGCGATATGGGTTATCGAAGTTGGCTGGGTTTACGCCCGCTGGCATCGTGGTGTAGTCAACCGCATTGTTCGGGCCTGAGCCATCGACCAAGTGCGTGGCACGACCACCAATGAAGTTGGGCTGCGCTTTGATAAAGTCGATCGCTTTCGTTGAAGCCACGTCACCCGGCCAGATAAAGTAGCTAGGTTTGTACCCATCGAGCTTGGCCGCCATATCCGCCGTGGCGCCAGTGATTTCAGCCTCAAGGCTGGCATCTGGAATATACGGGTTTGGATGGCTACGGCTGTGGTTGACGATTTCATGCCCACGGCTCATAAATTCTTTCGCTGCCGCCCAATGCTGGTCCGAGCAATTGCTGGTGATCATGCCAAAGCTGGCCACCAAGCCGCGCTTGCTCAATTCCGGATCAATAATCTTGATGTACGGATCGTTGGCGTAATACATCGAGCAGTAATCATCGTGCACCAATGAATACGCGCCTTTCGCACCATTTTTCCACGTGGTGACTTGCACTGAGCTCACTACGGCTGGACCGCTAGGTGTCGTGCTCGGCGTTGGGCTTGGTGAAGAGGTGATGGTTGGCGTTGGGCTAGGCGTAGCGTTAGCGATTAAGCCCAAATCCTTCCACGGTCCCCATTGATCGGCCGCATTCGGCGTTTGGCCTTGGGTCCACCATTTGGCTTCAAATGCACGGCCGTTGTAGCTAACACGCTGGCCTGTGGTGTAGGCCACGGTTGCATTCCATGCCGCGTAGCTCAGCCCTGGTGTTGGGCTTGGTGTCGGCAGTACGTCGCTGATGATGGTGACGGTCACGGTCGCAGAGCGAGTTTGCAAGCCCAGATTATCGGTGGCAATCGCGTACATGGTTTTTTTGCTGCCAATAGACGAGCAGCCATTGCTATTGTTAACGGTTAGCTCGTATGGCGCACTGGTTTTGCTGCCGACCAGATTGTTATCAATGTAAAACTCGACTTTGGCCACGCTGCCATCGCTGTCGCTGGCATTGGCATTTAGCCAGAATGGGGTTTGGCAGCTCACGCTTTGGGCAGTGCTAAAGCTAATGCTTGGCGCCTGATTCACTGGTGGCGCTGATGGGGTGGGGGTTGGTGGTGGGCAAGGCGGAATATTCCAAGTGCCCGATTGCCAAATGGCACTGTCGTAAGTCACGCTGGTGCTGTTCACCTGTGGTTTGTTCAGTGCGCTGCTTAGATGGGCGACGATGGCTTTGAAGACGATCATTCCGCCGTTGCTGGAAAGACCGCCTCCAACTGACACCACTTCACCTGCGTTGATCTGTTGCCCTACTTGCCAGTTGCTAGGGCTTGGCTTGCTGCAGGTGCCGCCCATGGTCGGGCGCGTCGTCGTCAGTGATTCGGTGACTAGAGTGCTCGGTGTTGGTGACGGACTCGGTGTTGGGGTAATTTGCACGCCCGAAACCAGTTTCCATGGCCCCCATTCGCCTGATTCGGCTGGGTTATTACCTTGGGTCCACCAACGCGCTTCATAGACTGCACCATTGTAAGTGACGCGCTGACCACCGTTATAGACTGCGGCATTATCCCAGCTTGGGTAGCTAGGCTGCACCGTCGGGTTTGGCGTTGGGCTTAAGGCGTGAGCGAGGCCGCTGCTAAAGCCCGCGCTAGCCAGCAGCGCGATCACCAGTACTTGGCTGAACTGCTTAGATTGCATTTTCTCCATCCTTCTTTTTGGCTTGAGTGATCTGCTACCGGCATCAGATTCACTCCATGTTGGGTATTGCCCGGTAATTCTTTTGGGTTATGCTCTAGCGGCATATACCCTTAATTAATTTTTACTTCTCCTAATTTCGGGTTATATGCGAGGCGTGCGGTTTTTTTATCCAGCATCTGGCTCACCAAGGGTTTTCCCTGTTGGGTGAAAACCCCTTGTTGTTGATCTGTCAGTTTAATATCGACGGTAACTGCGCTGGCGTAGCGGCTGCAACGCCAGTCGCTCAGATCGGCTTTAATCGTGTCG
Organism: Chitinibacter sp. SCUT-21; assembly: GCA_041874755.1. Taxonomy (NCBI): domain Bacteria; kingdom Pseudomonadati; phylum Pseudomonadota; class Betaproteobacteria; order Neisseriales; family Chitinibacteraceae; genus Chitinibacter; species Chitinibacter sp. SCUT-21. Next base: position 1,354,233 of record CP102611.1, on the reverse strand, counting down.
CCATTGAGCTGAATGCCACAGAATTGCCGCGTCATTTGATAGCGCAAAATATCGCTCGGGCCCGCCACCCACAGTTCGCCTGATTTGACTTTGGCGGCCAGAAAATCGGCATATGCAGTGTATTGATCTACTGGTACCGATTCCCAAGACGCATCGGCAACGCCATGCATCGTGCTATAAGTCCACACGCCATCATCGATTGCCGCTTGCGCGTGTTGGATTAAGATATTGCCGCGATTGGGTTTATACAGCGACCATTTGCCGTCGCGCCAATAGCTATCCCACTTCACAAACATCGGCTGTACATCGTCGGCCTCGTTGATCCCTGCTGCTTTGCCATCGTAAAGATGCTTGGCCGCGCGCACGCCGAGCGTGTCGGGCAGGGCTTCAACAAAGGCTTTGGCCTCAGGCGTCGCTAAATCGCTCGGGAAGGCGACAAAATGCATTGTGTAGCCAAGCTTGCTTTGGACTAATTGCTGAGCGCTAACGATTTCTTTGACATTATCCCAACCGCTAATTGGCGCAAGCGAGCCAGGCTCGAGCATGCCGCGATGCGTGAGCGTGTGGTTAAACAGCTCATGGCCTTGCTTGATACGGGTTTTCAGCGTTTGCCATTGCGCATCCGAGCATGATCCGGCAATTAGGCCTAGGCTGGCTTTGAGGCCGCGCTGATTCAAAATCGGAATGGCATTTTGCTCAATGCCAGTGGTGACGCTGCTGCAATAATCATCGTGCGCAATCGTGTGTGCGCCTTTAGCACCGCCGTACCACGTCTGAATTTGCAGATTGGCGGCAGAGCTGATGCAGGGCAACAACAGTAAACAGAGGGCGGTAAAACGGCGATACATAGTGGGCTCCGCGAAACGAAGTATCACTATGCCTAGGGATATGCCAATTGGGAATTGTAGCTGGGCTTCAATTCATGAATGACGACAGTTTTATATTAATGTCGTTATTACTCAGTTGTTTATGGCTGATTGTGGTGTTGCAGTTTTCACGAATGACGCCGCTAATCTAAGCCTAGGTCGTCAATAAAACGGGCGTTCGGATGAATCTGATCGGACGTGATGCCAAATTCGCGGCTGAGAATTTGCGCGATTTTTCGCAAGATCGCATCTTGGCTCGTCACTACTAAACCGTGCTCGGCAACCAGCCTAAGTTGAACGTAATGACACAGTTGCCCAACGGTAAAGATCTGAGCCGCATCCTCGTCGGCGATGGTGACGGCAAATTCTTTTTCAATCGCCATCACCAATTCAACCGTGTCCAAGCCCATCGTTTAGCCCTTAATTGGCTTCACGCACGATAGGCATTTTGAGTGTCAACAACAGCATTAATGCTGCCATCGTCAGGCCAAAAATCGGCATGATCCATGCCATTGATAGATGAATCGATAGCAGACCCGTGACCATTGCATACGAAATTGGCGTCAGCCCCATAGAGGCCATGCTGTTCAGGCTCATCACGCGGCCGAGTTTGTCTTTGTCGGAATACTGCTGAATTAGCGACATCATCGGCACATTATTGCCGGCGACGCCCAGCCCAATCAGCGCTTGCAGGCCCACCGCCACCCAAACCCAATGCGTATGCGCCAAGAGCGATAAAAAGACGCCTTCCAGCCCGATGATGATCGTAATCATCAGCAGACGTTTTTTCGTTGGCGGGTACATCGTTAGCAAAATGCCGCCGATCACCATGCCGGCGGCAAAGGCGCTTTGCAAGAAGGACAGCGTAGCCGGTTCGCCATTGAGATTCTCGGTAACAATAATCGGGATACCGAGCGCCAGCGGGCCCATAAACAGCAAATTGGCTGCGGCGTAAATCAGCATTAAGGCGCGCAGCACCGGTGTTTTAATCGCATATTGCACGCCTTCTTTGAGTTCGATCAGCATCGTGCTACCGACTTCGCGTACTTTTTTAACGAAGGGTTCATTGATGAGCGCTATACAGGCCGTGGCTAGCGCGAGCATACCCCCTGTTAGGCTGAAAATCATTTCATAGCTCATCATCGCCAGCAGCACACCACCAAGTACAGGGCCAAACACCAAGCCGACTTGATTGGTGGTGAGCATGATCGAGTTGGCGCGGGTTAAATCTTGCTCGGGCACAATGGCGGGAATCAAGGCATCACGTGCTGGCCAGAAAAAGGCATCTAGCGCGCCGTATAAAAAAGCAAATGCGGTTAAGGCCCAGATATCGAGTCGATTAATTGCCAATAAACCGACTAGCCCGAATAGCATCAGCACGCGTGCCCCGAGCGAAACCAAAATAATCTTGCTGCGCTTCATTCGATCGGCCAAGACGCCGCCGACTGCCATCAGTGCAATTCTCGGTACTGATCCGGCGATCATCACCAAGCCCAATTGCTCTTTGGCGCCCAAGGTTTTGACCACGTACCAAGTCTCGGCCAGCATCGCGACGGCGAGCGCAAAATTGCCGACGATCGAGGCGAGCCAGAGCAAAATAAAATTGCGGTTACGTAATAGGGCAGGGGTGGCGCTCATACCAAGATCTCAAACAGCGAAGAAAGCATAATAGGTAGTTTGGCGGGCGCTGAATAGCACGCCTCAGTAAATAGCCCAATTTTTACTGGTATTGGCTCATAAATGCGCAAAAATACCGTGCCGAACGTCAACACGCTGTGGCTTACACCACTGGCTTTGTAGGCGAAGCGGGCTGACTACAGTAAGATAGCCGCATAATTAAAAAGGATGGAGGCAGTATGAAAAAGCAGATCCAAGTAGGCTTGCTATTGTTGGGCTTAAGTGCGTCACTGGCTTGGGCCGACGATGTCAGCTTAAACGAGGCGATTGCCAAAGATGATTATCAGCAAGCGTTTAAAATAGCCAGTAGTGATGTGAAAGCGGGTAAAGCTAGTAACCCAACCAAGGTGCTATTGGCGCAAATGTATATGATGGGCAAAGGCACGGCGAAAAATATTCCTGCAGCCCGCGCCATACTCGATCCGATGGTCGCTAAAAACCTGCCAGAAGCACAGCTGATGATGTCGAATTTGCTCAAACAAGAGGCGATGAATGGGCTAATTAAAGCGAATGGCCAAATTGATCCCGCACGTTATCAAGCGATGGCTGCCCGTTCACTCAAAGAGCGTGAAACAGAACGCTACGCAGCCGAGCTGATGTATAAATCTGCGCAACAAGGTTTTAACTTGGCGATTGAGTCGGTCTGTAACGACATTACCAGCTCGGTCACAGCTTTTAGCAGTAAAGAGCGCGCTAACTGGTATCGTAAATGCAGCAATAAAGACGCTTGGGCGCGCGCCAGCGAAATTGGCAATAGCATTGCGCCACTGAATTTACGCCGCGAAGTGATGCGTGACCCAGTGGTGACTGAAGTGTTCCAGCAATTGGCGACCAAAGAAAACTGTACCAAAGAAGACATCACACCCATTGATTTTAAAATCGGCAAACCCGTTACTGGTGGTGAGTATTTTACGCTCAAGCTTGATAAACCAACGCGTCAGATGATGATTCGTGGTCAGTGGCAAGAAATTTGGGTAGGCAAAGCTTGCGGCAAAACGTTCTCGGTGCCGATTGCATTTAAAGCCGACGGTATGGGTGGGGCGACATTTAGCCCCGATTTACCAGCTGCACAGTTAAATGAAATCAAGGCCAAAGTGAAAAAACAGCAGGAAGCCATGCGCCAATAATGGTATTGGCGCAAAAGCATAATTGGTTTCAGGTGAATACCTGATGGGAGATTTGCTTATTTGAGGATGACGCAATTCTGGCTAAAGTGACCCATCGATTAATACAGCACCTGATCTGAAGATGAGGTGCTGTTTTGATTGGGCTTTACGTTTCATCCTAGAGTTTTCGACTTCAGGATTACAGACTCCATCCTCTACCGCACAGGGCGAAAGCCCGTGCGGATTTTTTTATCCGGCAATACACAAATACTTGGTTTCCATGTATTCGTCGATGCCGTATTTCGATCCTTCCCGCCCTAGGCCCGATTGCTTAATACCGCCAAACGGCGCAACTTCGTTGCTAATCAGCCCCGTATTAATGCCGACCATGCCCGCTTCAAGTGCAGCGGCCACGCGCAGCGTGCGCGCTAAATTTTGCGTATAAAAATACGCAGCAAGACCATATTCCGTATCGTTGGCGAGCGCAATCGCTTCTTGTTCGCTGCTAAATCGCACCAGCGCGGCCACGGGGCCGAAGGTTTCTTCGCGATTGATTACTGCGCTGGCGGGGACTTCGGTAAGTAAGGTGGGTTCAAAAAATGTGCCACCCAGCGCGTGACGACGTCCACCGCACGCGAGTTTCGCGCCTTGCGCCAGCGCGTCGGCAATATGCGTTTCAACTTTTTTAATGGCATGGGTATCGATCAGTGGGCCAATATGGGTTTGATCTTCATGCCCATACCCCACTCTGAGTTGCCCGATGGCATGCGCCAATTTGTTCGCGAATTGATTATAGATTTCATCCGCAACTAAAAAGCGGTTAGCGCACACACAAGTTTGCCCTGCGTTGCGAAATTTGCTGGCGATGGCGCCTGTGACGGCCGCATCCAGATCAGCATCGGCGAAAACAATAAACGGCGCGTTGCCGCCCAGTTCGAGCGAGAGTTTTTTAATCGTTGGCGCGCTTTGCGCCATCAGTTGACGGCCGATTTCGGTTGAACCGGTAAACGAAATTTTGCGCACGATCTCGCTCTCAGCCAGCGCCGCGCCAATCTCTTGGCCTGAGCCGGTAATGATATTGAGCACGCCAGCGGGAATGCCGGCCTGCTGCGCCAATTCGCCCAAAGCCAGCGCGGTCAGCGGCGTTTGCGAGGCGGGTTTGACGATGATGGTGCAGCCAGCCGCGAGAGCGGGCCCCACTTTGCGCGTAATCATCGCGGCCGGGAAATTCCACGGCGTAATCGCCGCGCACACGCCGATTGGCTGTTTGAGCGTGATAATGTGCGAGCCCGCTTGCGGGTGCGGCGTCACGTCGCCATACACTCGCTTGGCCTCTTCGCCAAACCATTCAATAAAACTGGCCGCGTAGGCGATTTCTCCGCGCGCCTCAATCAGTGGCTTACCTTGCTCGGCCGTTATAATCTGCGCCAGATCGTCTTGATGCTCGCGGATTAGCTCAAACCAGCGCCGTAAAATCTGGCTACGCGCTTTGCCAGATAAGTCTCGCCATGCTGGCAGTGCCGCGTTGGCTGCCAAGATGGCTTGTTCGGTTTCAACTTTTCCAAAGCGTGGCACGTGCGCCAGCAGCGCTTGATTGGCTGGGTTGCGTACATCGATGTGCGTTTTACCCTTGTGCCATTGCCCAACAATCAGGCAGTCTTGACGTAGTAGCGCAGTATTATTCAGTTTTAAGTTGTTTTCCACGATGAATTTGACTTGGTGGGGAACAAGGAACTTATTCTAGCCTAAATGCTTCTATCCACTGAGCTAGGTTGGTTTAGCGCGGCGTAAATACCTGTACAAGCCCATGTGTTTGCGCCTAAGCTGAAAGGGTCGAAGTCGACAATACAAGAACAAGAAGGGGCAATCATGATTAATTCGTATAACAAACCCATTGGTGTCATTGACGATGATGAAGCACTCGATATTGTAGGTGAAGCAGTGTTGAAACTATGGGATGCAGTCGATGATTTATCGCGTCTACGTCCAGCACATACCCCTGATTATCATGTGACCATTTTTGGCTCTGCGCGGATCGAAGAAAATACACCGCGCTACGAAGCTGTGAAGCAACTCGCCGCGCAATTGGCTGCGATGGGCTGCCATATTGTGACTGGTGGCGGCCCGGGCTTGATGCAAGCCGCCAACGAAGGCGCAAGCCAAGGCGCACCGAATAAGCCTGAAGCCTCCGTTGGGATTCGCATTGATCTGGATTTTGAGCAAAACGTAAACGATTTTGTCGGTCGTGTGTTTGAACACAAAACCTTCTTCTCGCGCCTGCACCACTTTATTTTGCGCTCGAACGCGTTTATCGTGACTTCCGGTGGGATTGGTACTTTGCTAGAACTCTCTATGGTTTGGCAGCTGTTACAAGTGCGCAAACTGTACGACACGCCGCTGATTTTGGTTGGCGAAATGTGGCACGAACTGGTTGATTGGGCACAGCATTATATGGTCAGCAACGAAGCGGGTTTGGCCAGCCCAGTTGATATGCAAATTCCGATCGTCGTCGATACGATCGAAGATGCGATCCATCTGATTCGTGAACATCACGCTCGTTGGAAAGAAGTTGATCGACAACTCAAACCCGCACGCACCTCACCGCCGCGTTAATCTAAACCCAACAAAAAACGCCCGTTCAGGGCGTTTTGCATTGGCAGTGTTCTAATTTGGTTTTCTGGTTTTGTCCTTCAATCCAGCATTGATTGCCTTGCTTTTTTAACTGAAAAGCAACTGGCTTACCCAATACTCGACCACTTAATTTTAAAGCAGTACTTGGCTCTAGCAGTAATGTATTGCTCGTCAGGAATAAATCGTCGGCAAGTGCGACATTTTGCCCCGTTGCAGTTGCAACAAAAGACTGTATTTCTGCTTTGCAATTAGTCGAGCTGCTTTCCAGCTGAGCAGGCTGCGGGCTTGCGCACGCACTGAGTGCGAGCGCAAGCCCTAGGCTAAGGATTAACGTGCGATCCAAAATTTGTTTTCCAGTACAACAGGGCGGCGCAGATGGGCTTCATCAGAATTGCCAAGCGTTAAGGCGTGTGCCGCTGCGGTTTTGCAAGAACCATTGGTTTTTTTGTAAAGCGCCGCAGCGAGCATGCCTTCGCTAGTGTCACCCAATGGTTTGCTCAAATCGTCAGTCGCGCTGCATTGCGCGCTAAAACCATCGGCATAATCGCCAAAACCTTTGGCATTCACACCTTGGAATTCCATTGGGAAGTAAGAAATGCCGCAGTTCGATTTACCAACAAAGCCGTATGGTTTACCGCAGGTCGTGTTACCGATGATTTGCACATCAACATCGATTCCGCGCAAGCCATTGATAATAGCTTCACTGGCTGAACAAGTGTCGCCGCTGGCAATCACAAAGACTTGTTTTAAATTTAAGCTGGGTAGTGGCTCAACTTTGGCGCAACTTTGCCCTTTTAAGTCGCAAGTGGTTGTTTCGAATAGCGACTTGCCTTTGGCGGTGTCTGCGGCGCGTTTGTCGTTGTACTGCAATTGTTCAAACACTTTACCGTTGGCGGCCGCATCACCCGCAATCATGTAAGCCAGCTGGCTGGCAATATATAAATAACCGCCGCCGTTGTAGCGCAAATCCAAGATCAGAGTATCGACATTGTCGGTTTTGAGCGATTTAACGGCAGAAACTAATTGATTTTCCGCCGTTGCAATGTGTTCGTTAAAGACGATGTAGCCTGCTTTTTTACCTGGTTCATATTCGATTGATTTACTGAGTAACACAGGTTGCGCCGTCACGCTGCCGGGCGTGATATCTACGCTTATGTCATTGGCTCCGCTGCGAGCAAATACGAAGGCGTGTTTCGCGCTAGAACTTGGATACATCGCGGCATTGAATGCCGTTTCATTTGCAGTCCCATTTGCAGCTAGTCCATCAATTGATATCAGAGTGTCACCACGCAAAACACCGGCGTTAGCTGCAGGTGAGTTTGGTGTTACATAGGCTACTTGCATGGACCATGGTGCAGTTTTACTGCTGTATTTCCATTCAATACCGTAATTGAATGTTGTGCCTGATGAGAATAATTCTTCCCATTTCTTGGTTGGATAAATAAAACTAAATTTATCTTTTTTGGCACCACTCGCCGTTTTTAATGGGGTTTTGAGCGCTTCAAAGTAATTATTGAGCGAAGTATAAACGGCACTTTCATCGCTAAATTGAGCTGCATTGCTGTCGAACTGCGGCGTATCTTGGTACCACAAATAGGCCGAGTTAACATAGTCTTTAACCCAAGCTTTTTCATTCTTTAGTGTGCCTACGGTGGTGCTGCCTGCATCCGCTTTGTAAGGGTTATTTGTGGCGCAAACCGCTGCAGTTGGGGCTGAGCCACCATCGGATGATGATCCGCCCCCATTGGGGTTCATTGGGTCTGGCTGTAATAAACGAGAGTTTTCCATCCCGCCGCCGCCACCACATGCAATCAAGAGTGCACTCGCCAAGAGGCTAATGCCCGTAGTGACGGTTTTTTTGATTGTTACGCGACCCATTTTTCCACCCTAAAATCATTTTTTATTGGGTAGAGATTTTAGGCTAGCTTTGTTTTAACTTCAATCTAGCTTTCTTATATATTTCTTATTTATTTCTGTTGTTAAGTTTTTCTAATATGGATTCATCTTGTTGTGGTGGGATTGGCGCAAGGTAGCCGATCATTAGCAGCAATAGCCCAACGCCGATAAATGAAATAATGCGCTCAATACCGCTGATGTGTGAAAGATCGAGGGCAAATAATTTAATGACGACGATGCCCAGCAAGCTGGCGCCGGCTAGCCACAGCACGCGGCCAAAGTATCGTGTCGCGGCAAACATCAGCGCCAGCGCAATCAAAGCCCAGAAAATCGATAAACTCATCTGCACTTGGGTTGAGGCACGTAACGCGTCAAAGTTGTATTGCACGCCCTGCCAGTGATGCAGTGTGCGGAGCAACATCGCGTTGAGCCAGACAAAAATAGCGGCGCCCAAGCTGGCAAAAAGCGCGGGTTGAATGCGCGGTATTTTTAGTGCGAACAGCGCCAGCCTCGCCCAGTAAATCAGCGCAGCAAACACGGCGATTTGTGCCGAGTCGAGTGCATTCAGAATCGGCAAGGCTGAATGCCCGCCTGAGAGCGCACTATAAAAACTCCAGGCAAATAATAATGCGCTTACCGGAGCTGTGCCATAAACCCAATACGCTCGCCAATGCGGCTTGATCGGCCAAGCGAGTTGGCGGACAGCAACAATGGCGACGCAGGCTACGATGGCAAACAGCGATAATGAGAATACATCATTATGTATATTCTGGTAGGCCATGTAATACGTTTCGTTGACAAAGATACCCCATGTTAGCCATGCGGCACTCACGTGTTGCCACGTCTCGCAACCTTGCTCGGATTGGTCTTGTTGATAGAGTAGGGCAAACAAACCTAGTAGTACGATAGGCCAAGCCCATAGGCTTAAGAAATGCGGGTAAAGCGGGAAAAGCTCGATCGCCGCGTAGAGCAAAATTGGCGCTAGTGCGATGGCGACAAAGCGCGCATTGCGCCAGATGCCACGCAAAAACAATTGCTGAAACAGCGCTGCGGTGGCGACAGCCAGCAATAGCGCCAGATTGAAACCGGCATCGCGCTCCAAAAAGCGCTGCGCCTCGCTCCAATTGGCGTAGCCCCACCATAGCAAACCCCACGCGCCCAATAGCCAACCGGCTTGGATGAGTGCCTGTTTTAAAGCCCAATCGCTTTGGCTCTCGTGCAATTGCCAAGCGCAAAATAGCCCAGAGAGCGCGAGCAGTAGATCCGCCAGATAAACGCCGTTCAAAATGGCGGTGCTGGTGTAGTAATCGCTAGCGCTAATGACAGCCAACCCAGCGGCAAATTGCAAAATTAAGCCAAAGCCGAGCGCCAGCTTTTTTTGCTGCCGCAAACTCACCCAAACCACGCAAGCGCCTTCTACCGCCCACATCGCGGCGGTGATATTGCCATCAAACGCAAAGGGAATCGCCAAGGTGGCGAGCAAAACGCCGATGGCCAATTGGCTCTCAAAAAATAACTGCAATTGTTGATCACGTTTGCCGTGCAGCCATGTCGCGATGGCCAAATAATAGCCTGCGCCAATCAGCGCGCTGACACTCAAACCATATTCTGTGCCGTGCATTAGTTGAGCTTGGATCGCCAGTGTGACGATTGGTGTGCCAAATACCAACGTGTCATCAACGATGCTGCGCAGGTTGTGGCTGCGATGAATCGCGTACAGCGTGCTAATACCAGCAAAAAACAGCCAATAAATCACGACAAAAGGCTGAACGCTGGCGCGCATCTCGCTGCGATAGTCAAACAGGCCCCATGCCGTGGCAATCACATAGGTAAAAACAAAGCCCAGTAAATTAAGCAGTCGCCAAGCCTTAAACCACGCAATCGCAAAGATACCGGCATTGAGTACCGCAAAATAGCTAAACAGCAGCACATAATTGCCGCTGCCATCGCTGGTTAAAATCGGGGCTAGAAATCCACCCAAAATCCCCATCACCGCCAGTGCACTGGCATCTTGCCGGATGGATAACAGCGCAGCGGCAACGCCGAGCAATACCAGCAGCGGGAAGGCGAGCGAGGCGGGTAGTAGGTGATAGAGTTTGAGCGCGCCGTAAATCGTGAAATACAACAGCCCCAGCGCGCCGCCCTGCATAATCAGCGCGTAACTACGCCGCGTTTCACGCAAATGCCAGCCGATGACAAAAATCACCGCCGCACCGAGTGATAATCCAGCGAGGCGTAGCTCAATCGGCAGCAGCTGATTATCGGCAGCAAACTTGAGCAAAAAGCTGACGCCGAAAAACAGAATAATCATCCCTAAACGCACGACGGTATTGCCGCCGAGCAGCCATTCTTTAGCGGCGTTAATACCCTGCTCGATCAAGTTCGGTGTGGCGGGTTTGGGTGTTGGGCGAGCTGGTGTGGGTCGGGGCGCTAGCGTTGCGAGCGTGGTTTCAAGTTCGTTGGCTGCCTGAGTTTTGACGGGCTCATCCATCGACAAGTGGGTTTGAGCTGGCATTATCGCGCTCGCCACCAAAACGTCGTCGTTTGTAGTTTGCTCAGCGGGGTTTTCTACGCTGGTGCTGTGTTTGATTGCTTTTAGTTGAGCAAGCTCAGCTTCTAATTGGCTGACACGCTGTTTGAGTTCTTGCATCTCGGCAGACAAACTGCGTACCGGGGCGGCGGGTGCTGTTGCGCTGCGTTTTTCAAACCAACGGCCTATTAGGTAGCCGACAATGGCGAGGATCAGCCCCGTTTCTACTTCATGCGATAGCAAACCATAAATGACACCTAAAATTGCCAAAACCCAGCTGACCATTGAACGCCTCTTTTGCAATACGCTGCCGTGTATTGCCTTATAGCCTAATGCCGATGTGATTTACAGCAAAATACCCAAAGGCCGCGCACTGTGGAGAGTGTCGCGGCCTGAAGGGGTTTATTTCATTACCAAGGTCATTCCCGGTGTAATAGGTTTGCGATTCATTTTCTTTAAATCGCCGAGGTCAACATTGAGCTTTTTCGCAATCGAGGCCAGCGTATCGCCACGCTTCACGACGTAGGATTTTGGCGTCTCGCTCGCGTTACCCACACGCAGCGTGTCGCCTAAAGCGACCGTTGTGCCTTTCAAATCGTTCATCGCTTTGAGTTCGGCTACGCTCAGGTTATAGCGTTTGGCGATATTAAATAGCGTATCGCCTTTGGCCACTTTATGTTCACGACCCACTTTGCTGCTGGTTTTGGCGGCAATCAGCACAGGTTTAGGCGCGTCTTTTTCGCCGGTATCAATCGCTTCAGATTCGCGATTTTTATGTAGCGCGGCGAGCGTTTGGCGTTCGGAAATATCCAGCCCCGCCACTTTTGGTACCAAGATCGTTTGGCCGCGCGCTGATTTGCTAGCGCTGCCCAAATCGTTGATATCGCGCAGCTCTGCCAATTCAATGCCAAAGTTATCGGCTAATTGGTCAAAGCTCTCGCCTTGTTGTGTTACGTACGGTTGCCAATTGAGTAGCGGTTTGTCGTAATTGGCCAAATTGCGCTCGAAAACGGCTTTTTTCTCGATCGGTAACACCAGTTTTCTATCGTCTTTATGTGCGATCACTGGGCGGATAAAGCCAGGGTTCAGGCGTAATAATTCGTCGACGCTGATTTCTGCCAATTTAGCCGCGACCGAGACATCCATATGTTTGCCCGGCTGCAGTGTCGTAAAGTACGGTTTATTGGGGATGTCGCGCAGTTTGACGCCATACGCCGCAGGATCGGCGATGATATTGCGAATTGCTAATAATTTAGGCACGTAATTACGCGTTTCATCCGGCATACGCAGATCAACGTAATTGGCGGGTAGGCCTGCATCCAGATTGCGATCACGTGCGCGTTTAACGGCGTTTTCGCCCCAATTGTATGAGGCTAATGCCAGTTGCCAATCGTCAAACATGCCGTGAATGTCTTGCAGATAGGTCAGCGCAGCGTCGGTGGCGGCAACCACGTCACGGCGCCCGTCGTACCACCAGGTGCGCTCCAAGCCATAACGTTTGCCGGTATCAGGGATAAACTGCCACATACCCGCCGCTTTAGCGTGCGACTCGGCTTTGGGGTTGTATGCTGATTCAATCATCGGCAGTAGTGCAAATTCCATCGGCATGCCGCGTTTTTCGACTTCTTCAACCACATGGAATAGATAGCGATTACTGCGATCGATAATTCGATTTAAATATTCGGGGCGGCTAGCGTAATAGTTTTCCCATTTAGTCACTAGCGGGCTATCAATATCGGGAATGGCAAAACCATTGCGCACCCGTACCCATAAATCGCGTTCGGCCAGCGGGTCGGCGTCACTAAATAATTGGCTAATTGCGGCTTGGGTGTTCGCTGACAGCGGTGGGTTGATGCTATTGAGCTGGTAATCGAGTTTGCCCGCTTCGAGTGCGAAAGCCGGCAAAGCAAATAGGGCGGAAAGAAGTGCGGCGCACAGGCGAAGATTCATTGGCCCGTTTCCTGAAAAATACTGAATTGCACGATAGTAAAGGCCGCTTTCCGCGACTGTCAATCAGCCACTACTGATAAAAGAGTATGATCAGAGTGCAATTGCTGCTTTTGCGACTTTTAACCGATGAATGGGGCGATTTTATTCAGTTTGGATAGTGGTTTAGCGAAAGTTATCTTTCCATTTTCGCAAAGCAGCAAAAACTTGTTCTGGTGTATTCGCCTCTGGAATTTGTTCACGTACCCGTTGTTGAACCGCCATCTGCTCGGAACGTAAGAATGGATTGCTCGCCAATTCGATCGCGATTGTCGAAGGCAGGCTAGGTTGACCTAAGCTTCGCAGCTCAGCGACTTGTTTGGCTCGTTGTTGCAAGGCGAGGTTGTTCGGCTCTACGGCGAGCGCAAAGCGAAGATTGCTTTGCGTGTATTCATGCGTGCAGCACAGCAAAGTATCGTGCGGTAGCTGTGCCAAGCTAGTTAAGCTGGCATACATTTGAGCTGGCGTACCTTCAAATAATCGGCCGCAGCCCGCCGAAAAAAGCGTGTCTCCCGCCAAGAGCAAACCTGCTCCAAAGTAACAAAGATGATTTAACGTGTGCCCAGGCGTAGCGATCACCTGAAACTGTTCTCCGAGTAGCGCTAAACTTTCCCCGCCGTGTAGTGGTCTATTAATGTAATCAATGTGCGCAGGCCCATAAATCGGTAGGTCCGGATGCGCTAAACTGGCTAAACCGCCTATATGATCGGCATGATGATGGGTAATCAGGATGGCCGCCAATTCAAATTGCTGTTGTGTTAGCCAACTTTGCAACGGTGCCGCCTCACCCGGATCGACCGCAATCACCTTGCCATTTTGCTCTAGCGCCCAGATATAATTATCTTCAAAGATTGGAATGGCGCTGATATTGAGCATGGGCTTACTTCCTTGGACGTTGTATGACTGCAGCTATTGATCATTTTGCCGCTTGGCTCGCGACTCCGCTAGGGCAATATCTGCGCGATAGCGAAGCAGCATGGTTTGACCGTACCACGGTCGATATTTTTGGCTACAAAGCCATGCAGCTTGAATTGCCGCAGTTCGATTGCTTGCGCGCCAATCGCATGCCATGGCGCCGCATCGTAGGGGAAACTGCAGGCACTCAAATTCGCTGCTCTGCAGAATCTCTGCCCTTTGCTGAGCAAAGCCTCGATTTGCTTGTGATGCCGCATACCCTCGATTTTTCCAGCGACCCTCACTCTGTACTGCGTGAAGCTGAGCGCGTGATGCGCCCCGAAGGCCGAGTGCTAATCACTGGGTTTAATCCGTGGAGTTTATGGGGCTTGCGCCGTTTGCGCGCTAACGAAGTGGCTTGGCAGGGTCAGTTTTTGGCGCTGCACCGACTGAAAGACTGGCTGTCCTTACTGGATTTGCAATTGGTTCGCGGCGAATTTTTATGCTACCGCCCGCCGCTGCAGCGTAAAGGCTGGTTGGATAAAAGTCGATTCTTGGAGCAAGCCGGCGATAAGTTGTGGCCGGCTGGTGGCGGGATTTACTGTCTAGATGTTGTTAAGCGTGTACGCGGCATGAATGTGATTGAGCCCGATTGGAGTCAAATCGTCGTACCCAAGCGCAGTGCTGCAGCCGTGGCGGAAAAAATGCAATTGCAGGCCAAAAAGGATAGATGCAAATAATGCTAAGCAGTGAGCAAGCGCGCAAAATCGGTATCGCGCTGGTGCTGTGTTTTGTGCTGACCTTGTGTCTGCCCTTTCTGGAAATGCGCATTTTAGAAAACCAGAGCCAATTTTTTGGTTGGCAAGTTTGGCTGATTTCTTTTTATGCCTTCACTGGAGACGAGCTGGGGCGCTATTGGCTGTTGCCAGCACTATCTGCGGCAAGTTTGTTCTCTGTTTCACTTTGTGTCGGGCTGATCGTTCAGCGCTGGGCTTGGATTAGATCTCCGCATTGGCGCTGGTTTTCGTTGCTAATGTGCGTGGGCTATCTGTATGCACCTTGGCTGCTAAAAGACCCTGCGCGTTATCTGCTTGCTTATTATCTGGGCTTGGTCTTTCACGCCGGGTTGTGGTTTACCCTAATTGGTATGAAACGGGTCTGAGGGTATTGCGGTGTAATGATTTCTGTATATGGCCTTCAGGCATATACATTGCCTTATTTGTCGCACTGTTTGGCGGTGTCGCTCATGCTTTTCAGTAGTTTTGTGCCTTCTTCCCGATTTTTGGTTGGTAGGCGAACATCATGTCCACTACCCAAATTGCCACCGCCATAGCTAATTTGTAATTCTTCATCGTTTAGCTGAATAAATTGCACCACGGTTAAATTGATGTACTTGTCTGATTTTGCATCAGCGCTGGGGAGTTTCCATGGGCAAAATGGGCTGGCGAGGGTGTAGCTGGCACTGCTTGCGAGTAAAATAGCGGTGATCGTTTTTAGCATTGTGCTGCCCCAATTGAAAAGAGAGTTTGAATCATGGTCGAAATTTATACCGATGGCGCTTGTAAAGGCAACCCAGGCCCGGGAGGCTGGGGCGCATTTTTGCGCTACGGTGCGCATGAAAAAGACTTATTTGGTGGCGAAGCGCACACCACAAATAATCGGATGGAGCTGCTCGCGGTAATTTCCGCGCTGCAAGCCTTAACGCGCCAATGCGAAGTGACGATCCACACCGATTCGCAATACGTAAAAAACGGCATCGAAACATGGATTCATGGCTGGAAAAAAAACGGCTGGAAAACCGCGGCCAAACAGCCAGTTAAAAACGAAGATTTATGGCGTGCGCTCGATGAACAAGTTGCGCGGCACACGGTGCAATGGCGCTGGGTGAAAGGGCACGCGGGCAATCCAGGTAACGAGCGCGCCGACCAATTGGCCAATCGAGGTGTGGAGTCAGTGCTGAGTTAAATTAACGAATTCTTCACTTTTGCCGCGTCCAACGCTCGATATACTGGCTTGAGTTTTCGCAGCGCGCTTAATCTCTGAGTTTATTTTCCGATAGATTAATCAGGTGCAGTGAGCTGATGTACTGGATGGTGGTATTTGCATTGAACTCGCAGTTAAGGAGGAACAGAGCATGATGACCTATTCAAATTCACTGGAAGACTGGCTAGAACTTACGCAGTTAGTGGTGCAAATGCCAGAGGGCGCTGAACGTGTTTTGGCGATTGGTGAACAAGATCAGCAAGCGGGGTTAATGTTGGGCTACGGTCGGCGTTTACTTGAGGCAACAATTCGAAATGGGCAATTTTATTTTGCGCGGCAAAAAACCTCGGAAGCCGAATAATAATTTTGATTTAAACGATTTAGCAAAGCCTTGGGGTTCACCAAGGCTTTTTTTTATTATCGACCAGCAAAATGGTGAGCTTAGCTGTGTAAGGTGTACTGCGGGTGTGATAGTGGATGTGTGCTAAATCATAGTGATTACCTTGTTTGCAATCTGACAAAATTTTCTTGGAATTTTTAAGTAAAAGTAAGGGATTTCCCTAGTTAACATGAAAACGTCATCTTGTATTGTTACAGGCTTGGAAAGAATATATTGCTTGTAACAGGTGGTCCTGATGGCACAACTCGAAAGTGGCGTAATTTATTTGCTAATTGGCGATCAACTATGGCGCCTGTTGCCGGAGGGGGTGCTGGAGCTAGTTGGTGACAATGAGCCATTGCCAGTCAATGCGCGGATCATTGATATTGATTATGGTGCCGAGCTTGCCAAGCTCAGCCCAGAAGGCGCGGCAAAGGTTGAGGCAGAAGCTGCGGTCCGAGCTAATTCATCAAGTCGATCTAATCCTAGCAGCAATACGCCTCCAGTATTGAGTACCAGCAATCTGGCAAGTATTGTGGCTTTGATCGAACGAACTGCGGATGAAACGATTGCTGATTCGGGTTATCAAACGCGCCATTTAGAGCAGCCTATTGATCTTGATGTAGTACAACAAAATGCAATTCCAGCTGATCTGATCCCTGACAACGCGACCATTACGGTCAAAATCGCCGATGGCGGCGATGGTTGGATTAATCGCCGCGAAACACCGCAAGTGGACTTATCTGGGACCACGAGCGAATTATTGGTGGGGCAGCTGATTACTTTGGTGCTCACTGACATCGAAGGCCGTCAGCTTATTCTGACCACCTACGATTTAGGCGGTTATTACCAGCTTAATGATGTGGATTTATCTCGTCTGGCCGAAGGTCCGATTCGGGTAAAGGCTACGGCCGCTGACCCTTATGGCAATGTGGTGAGCGCGATTGATGACAGCGTAAAAGATACCTTGGCAGAAGTCTCTCCGGTAATGTTAACCCAGCAAGGTGGCGATATTTATATCGCGACGGACGAAAGCCGTAACACCGAGATTGCTGGGTCTGTGACGCATGTACAAGATGGTCAGCGCGTGGATGTCACGGTGCAAGATGCCTCTGGTCAAGTCATTAGGCTCACAGGTTTGTTGATTGTGAATGGGGGATGGAGCACGGGAGTTCTCGATCTCTCGCACTTTGTGGATGGTCCTGTCACCGTGATCGCTTCGACGGTCGATCTTGCGGGTAATCCAGCACAAAACACCGCGACTTTGTACCGAGAAAGTGGTGCCTTGGTAACTGCGACTTTTGCAGATGACTATATCCACGAGGGGGCTTATCCTGAGCTACTTAATGCAGTTGAAGGCCGTGGCGAGGCATTGTTTGGCACGATCAATGATGTAGAAAATGGTCGGACTGTGACGCTAACCGTGACTGATGCGGCGGGGCGAATTTTGACTTTTACCGCCGTGACTGCGGGTGCAGTTCAGGATGTGAACGGCGATTGGCAAGGAGGCAGTTGGCGTGTAGAGGGGGCTGATTTTTCGTCGTTAGCGCCTGGCGTGTTAAGCCTGCAGGCCAGTGTGACTGACCTAGCTGGTAATACCGCGCTAGCAAACGATACGATTGTTTATGATCCTGTCGCTCAAGTTATTGATTTAGCGAGTAATCAGGGGCAGGGAATCAGTCTGGCCGAGCAAACTGCGGTGATATTCACTGGGCGAGTTATCGATATTGAACCCGGTCGTGAAATCGCTTTAAACCTGAGCGATGGGCTTGTAACCCTCTCAGGGAAAGTCATTGTTGCCCCTGATGGAAGTTGGCTGTGGCCAAATGTGGATCTGAGTGTACTTCAAGAAGGCCAGCTCACTCTTACCGCAAGCGGTACTGACTATGCGGGCAATCTGGCAACAGCAACGGCTCAATTTTACAAAGATACCTACGGCACAATTACGGTTGAATTTGTCGATAGTTACGTTCATGAGGGGCGGTATCCTGAATATTTAAATCGGCTTGAAGACGATCAAACCGTGATTCGGGGAACCGTGAACGGGATTGAGGATGGGCAAATAGTCACCTTAACCGTGACCGATTCGATCGGGGCGAGCCGGATTTTGTCGGCGATCGTCAGTGGCGGTACCTATTCCGTTTCAACGCTGCAACTTGCAGGGTTAGCCGAAGGGGTGTTGACGGTCGATGCGCTTGTTTCCGATCTTGCAGGCAACAGGGCTAGCGCAAGCGATACGATCATTCACGATACCTTAGCGGATATTCTGCCCGCGACAAGCAGCAATGCTGGCCCCGTGATTAATCAATTTGAAGTTTCAGCGTTGTCATTAACTGGTCAGGCAGCACATATTGAGGCCGGTCGTATTGTGTCGGTGGTGTTGCGCGATGTGAATGGTGTAGAGGTCGCAGGAACTGCCACGATTGAGGCCGATGGCCAGTGGCGCTTGGTGGGATTGGATGTGTCCACACTCAGTGATGGGGTCATTAGCATTCAAAGTGCTGCGACCGATTATGCTGGCAATCCTGCGGTAATGGCAGAAACGCTGATAAAAGATACGCAGGCGCAAATTACCGTTCGTTTTGTGAATGAAGGCGGTGATGATATATACAGCTTTGCCGAGCAATCAACCGGGCGTGTTAGTGGTTCTGTTATCGATGTTGAGGATGGCCAGACTGTTCGGATCGTCATTACCGACAGCAATAATAAAACCATTACACAAGAAGGGATTGTTATTGCGGGTGGTCTCTGGACGAGTAATGTTTTTGACTTTGCTTCGTTGGCCGAGGGGCAGTTGCGCGTTGAAGCTTGGACCGAGGATCGGGCTGGGAATCCTGCAACTGCAAGCGATCTTGCCGCGATAGATCGCTCAGCATTTATCGATATTGATACTGATTACGATATTGCCACTTCCGGCGATCAAGGTATTGATGTTTGGGCGATCAAGGCGGGCCTGATTCATGAGATTAAGGGCTCTGTTTTCCAAGTCGAAGATGGTCAAACAGTGACCGTCACCTTATCGGATGGAATCACGAGCAAATCCTTCACTGGCCTTGTTGCTGCTGGGCGCTGGACGGCAGCAATCGATCGCAGTGGCTTGGACGTCGTCAGAGATTGGACGCTGCAGGCTGCTGTGCAAGACTTAGCTGGCAATAGTGCTAGTGATGAGACCCCAAGCATTGCTATGTCGGAAGTGCTGTATCTGAGTGAAGATCAGCTTGCCTTGGATCAGGTGGCCGAGGATACATCGCTGCTTCGAGTGACTGGCGCCAATGCGATTCGTTTTGCAGCTGACCAAACACAACTCAATGGCATTACTTCGCAAGGCATGGCGACGACTTTGGCGCTGGCTCCCGATGGTCAAACACTGACTCTCACGCGTTCCGATGGTGAAATTGTTCTGCGCTTGGTGTTGCAGGGCGTTTCGATTAAAGCGGAGTTAATGCACCCGGTTGATGATGCTGCCGGAGCACCGCTGTTGGTGAATTATGTCAACGTCGAGATGACGCAGAACGAAACCTACCATGGCGCAAGTGATACCGACACCATTCTCGCTAAAGTGTCATTCGGCATTGGCGATGCTGAGCCCTTCTCGGTGGATGATTTTGCAACGGTTCTCGAAGGTGACTCAACTTCTGGGACTGTCTTGGCCAATGATATTTCGACGGAACCGCCGTTTAGCGTTTACGAAATTATTGTTGGTGGAACCGTTAACTCGGATGGTACGGTGAGTGGTGGTACGCGCTATGCGGTCAATCCAGGCACCCCATCGCTGATCCCGTTTGTGCAAGGCAACCTCACGATCGGCTCGGATGGTAGCTGGAGCTTCGTCGCTCATCGCAATTTAGATCATCAGATCGATCAAATTGTATCGTTCCATTATGCCGCGAAGGACGCCGATGGTGATGTTTCGTTGGCCAAGGTCAATATTACGGTGCTGGATGGAGAGCCCGGTAGTTTGTCTGACGCAGCGGGTAGCTTTACTGAAGCACAATTTGGTACGCCGAAAGAAAGCAATTATGCGTTCACTGTTACGGCGGGGTCGGATAATTTGGATCCTAGCACGCTCCAGTTTGCCGACCCTTTAGGTTCACTACTGGTTGATTTAACGGCGCTAGGCCTGAAAAGTGGCGGAGTTAATCTTGCATACGAATTTGCGGGGCCCAATACGATTGTTGCAAAAGCTGCGGGCGCGATTGTTATGACCTTGGCGTTGTCAGCAACGGTTGAGGCAAATGGGGATTTGGCTGCGAACGGCAAAATCACCTGGTTACGTCCTATCGATCATATTGGACGAGAAAGTTTTACTTTAGTCCTGCCGGTACAAGCGTTGGACTCGGATGGTACCCCAACACGAACAGGCTTGTTTAGCGTTGCCCTGAATGATGGAGCTAATCCAAGTGCTAGTTGCACGCAAGGTGTTGAAGTCAGTGAGACGGCGTTACCCGAGGCTCAGAATGCGACTGGCACCTTGGCGATAGCGATTGGCTCGGACTCAATCAGATCGATGGCTTTTGCTGAAGCTTCTCTCCAGCCGGAATTATATAGCAACGGCTTGCGTGTGCAGTTTGAGCTATCTGGCGATGGGCTTACCTTGCGCGGATTTACGCTGAATGGCTCAATTCGCGAAGAGATTTTTACAGTTCAATTGATAGGTAGCCTAGCCGCAGAAACGGGCTCCACTGTGAACTATCAATTTACATTATTGGCGGCTTTAGATCAGTTAATCGGGCTGCAGCATCAAGCATTTATTGCTGTGCCTATTGTGGTTGATATCGAAGATTTTGATCACGACACCACCGCGGTGCCGTTGGATATCAAAGTGCATGATGGTGCAAATCCTACCGTTGGCAATGTTGAGCTGGAACTGGGCGAGCACCCTGTGGCTTTAGGCCAGGCGTGGGTCACTAAACAATCGGTCAGTCTAGAGGTGAGTGCAGCCCAAGATCCTGTGATTGATGCGGGGTTTGGCATCGAAGATGGTCTTGCGGTTTGCAATGATAGTGGCGTGCCCCTAACGCAAGCGGGGGTTGCGCTGATTTGGCGTATGAATGGCGACGGCAGCATTTCGGCAGTGCTCTCAAGTACACGCGTTGAGGTCATTCGTCTCATTATCACTGAGCCCGTGAGTTCTCCGATTGATCAAACGAGCAAAGTGATCGTTACCGCTGAATTGTACGGCGCTTTGGATCACCTGCCCGGTGTGGCCAGCTCTGATGCCATCGTTTTGGCCGTACCAATTTATCTGCTCGATAGTGATGGCTCTCTGGGGGTGGGGCAGGTTCGAGTCACCATTCATGATGGGCGTGACCCGATTTTGGTGGATTTACCCCCCTTGCTGGTGGATGAGGATGGTTTGCAAACCAATGTGGGCACAATCGATACTGGGGTCATTTTGGGGCTCAAGGGGAGTGATGCGACGACCAATGCCGAATTTACGCTCGTTAGTACTTTGACAAGCGGTGGCCGAGCGGTCTCAATAGCAACGGCAGTTGGGGTGGATGGTTGGTGGATGGCGCAGGATGCGGCGGGCAACTCGGTCTTCCGTGCTCGTTTGAAGAGCAATGGGGAAGTGGATTTTGAGCTGCTTGGCCCCCTTGACCATCCCGCAGGGGATGGTAAGAACACCCTCGACGTGCTGTTCGATGTACGAATGAAGGATGTCGATGGAGACCTGAGCCCACCAATGCGTCTGCAAGTAGGCGTGGTTGATGATGTCCCGGTATCTCAAAGTGTGGAGGCAGAGGTCACAGAGGGGCAATCGCTTTCCGAAAACCTACTGCAAGACAATCAATTGCTTGGTGCTGATGATGGCGCAATCACATCAATTATCTATCGCGGAAATACCTATGTAATTCCTGCTGATGGTTCGGTCGATCTTGCTCTGGTGGACGACCTAGGTAATGGCTATGGTGCCCTGACGATGTGGTCTGATGGCCGTGTCGAGGTCAAGGCCAATACCGCATTTAATCTAGGTGGGGTGGATATTATTGATCATCTCACCTATCGGGTAACCGATGGTGACGGCGATGTTGTTGAGAGTTTTATCAAGCTCGATGTGCGTGACAATGACGGCAAGATAGTGATTGAGCCGATATCGACGATTGAAGATCGGGTGCAATTGATTAGCCTCTATGTTGATCGCGGAGACTTGGATAACGGAGAAACCGTTACTCGGATTACTTTTGATGCTGGCAAGCTCGCCGGGGGCACGCTGCGTTTTAATGGTGTGCTGTTGTCTGTAGATGCAAGCGGTAATCCTTATCTCGATGCGGCGCAGTTGGCGATTGGCTCGGATGATTTGGTCCGTCCGAATGGCTTGTTGACGTTCACACCGGCACTGAATACGTCCCAATCTTCCTATGCTTCGCCGCAATCTAAGCCGGTGATTCAGGCTGCGGCGACCATTGCGGTAGACGTTGGCCCCGATCATCAGGTGCAGGCTTCGCGCAAAGTAGTGGTCACCAGCAGTGCTGATGAGCCGGAATGGTCTACGAATTCGCAATTCACGTACAACACGGCTGAGGATGGCGCAGCCTTACCGTTAATCTTAGATGCCAATTTGTTTGATACCGACGGTTCAGAAAAACTGAGCTATCGGATTGATGGCATTAGTGCTGGCTTATCACTAAAAACAGGTTCAACCGTTGTAACTAATGGTATGTCGCTAACTGAGGCTCAGGTCCATGCATTGGTAGCAATACCTGAGGCGGGTAGCGCAGGAAAGCTCAGTTTTGAACTAATTGCAACCGCGACGGAGAAAGACAATAACGATAGCGCCTCAAATAACAAACTCATCACGATCAATGTCATCCCTGCGGCTGATACACCGACCTTAACGGTACGTAATGTGGCGGGTACCGAGGATGTGCCGATTGATATGCGTGAGCTAATTACCCAAAGTGCGCTCACCGATCGTGATGGATCTGAGACATTATCGTTTAGCGTACGTGGTCCTGCTGGCTGGGGCGTGAGTGTGAATGGTGTTGCCGTGACGCCCGATGCCAGTGGAAATCTGCTTTTTTCGGCGACAGATTTAACCGCGGGCCGCGTGAAGCTAATTCCGGCCGAAGATTGGAGTTCGAACGATATTGCAGGAGGGAAGTTTACTCTGACAGTTACGGCGATTGCGACCGAATCTGTACAAGATGGTCTATCGCCAAGCCCTGTCACTGCAATCACGACCAAAAATGTAACGGTCGCCCTCAAGGGGATTGCCGATGAACCATTAGTCACAGATGGTCATGGCTGGACATATGATGAAGCCAGTCGGGTGATTAGCGGAACTTTCAACGAAGATGAGTTAATCCAACTCAATATCCAGCTTGCGACAAAAGACAATCAAAACACAGAATCCATTTCTTTCTTATTGTCGCATGTACCATTGGCTGTTCAGCTCAGCGATGCGGCAGGTAACCCATTGTTATTGCCGATCGTCGGCTCAGAGGATGGGCTTCCTGTTTATCAATTGACCTTGGCGCAACTGGCATCGGTTTATTTCAAACCATTAGCAGACTTCAGTGGCGCTCAGTTTGAGCCTCGCCTGACGCAAATAAATACAGAGCCAGATGGGGACGTCGCTCGGTTTGTTCATCAGATTCATATCGAGCTATTACCCGTGGTGGATACCGTCAACATCACCGAGATTAATACGCGAGCGGCCGAAGATATTCCCGTCGTGCTCAATTTAGGGCTGGCTCCGTGGGATGGACTCACCGGCTTACGTGATATCGATGGCAGTGAGAAGATCACAGGCATTGTGATTAAAAGCGATGCAGGTGGTAGCTTGCGTTGGGATGGTCAAATACTCGCTGTAGGTGCGGGCTTAGACCTAGCGCAGTTGGCAGCGAAAAATGGCTTGACGTTGGAGCAATTGATCAATGCCGGCCGTTTAACATGGGTGGGGCCAGAAGATGCTTCGGGTCATTTCTTGCTGAGCGCCCAATACAGCATCACCGATACGTCGGAAACCGGAGCAACCGCCACTGCGCTAATTGATACTCAACTCAATGTGAATGTATGGAAGCAAGTGGATAACACCGCGGTTGATTCACCAATCCTCACTCGAATTGAGTCTTTGTTATCGACTTACTCCGATAGCGGCTCAGGGGCCATTACGCTTTCAGGCATTACATTTAGCGAAGATGATATTGATGGTTCGGAATATATCGATCAAATCGAACTGCAATTGCCGGCGGGCGATGGTTGGTATATCGATTATCCTGGAGCTTTGCACGATGGTCATGGAAACTGGTTGCTGCAGTTGGGTAGCAATTTAACATCCGCATCGACTATTGATACGGCCGTGAGTATTTTGGATAACTTACGAGTGGTGCGGCATGCAGATAATCCAACGAGCAATATTGATCTTTTGGTGAAGGTGCGTGTACTTGATGGTGTAGATGCTGAAGTCGTTACCGCGAAAATCCACTTGGAGTTCACAGGCCATGTTGCGGGTGAGGCCAGCGAGGTAAGTCAGCTTGTGCTCTCGGTGGTGGATGCAGTTGAGGGGATGGATAATAGCGAAGATGGTGTCACTCCCCCCATCTCAACGACTGGTCATATCAATACCAGTGCGGCTGGTGATGCAAACGATGTGGTGACCTTCCGCGTGATGGCATCCGATCTGCCCTATGGCGCGGGCTTAGCTGGGGCAGACATGCATTACAAATTTGGCCCGCAGGGCAAGGCCATTATTGAATATGTATTTACGCCAGCGACTTTGTCGAGTTTGCAAATTGTAGGCTTAGATGAGGATTTTGCAGGGCGTATTTCCTTCCCTATTTATAAAGTCTCCACCGATCCATCTGGTGATGTAAAAGAAACTTCAGAAACCATGATTTTGGAGGTTGAACCTCGCGTTGACGATATTGGTGCGCTGGACCAAATCGTGTGGCGTGAAGATTTGGCAACTAATATTCGACTTGATCTGAATAGTTTATTGAATGATGAACTCAATGAGTCTGCTCAGGGTAAAGAAACAATTACTAAGCTAATTTTTGAGCTTCCTGCCGATGGTCGTTTAGGTACGTTGTCCGCTCCGGCCGGGGTCTTAACTCAAGATGGTGCGAAATGGGTATTGGATGATCCAACTCAACTTAATCTTGTAATTTTTCACCCACCGCTGAATGTCAGTGATGTGATTAAAGTGCCGGTTACGCTGGAAATTACCGACACGACAACTGGGGTTAGCACAGTCCCTGCAACGCATGTTCGAAATGTAACCGCCACGATTGATATTTTATTGCAGCCCGTGACTGACTTGGCAACGGTGGCAGCGCAAAATAGCATTGGTGATGAAGACAGCTACATCGCGTTGACTGGGCTGTCGGCGCAATTATTTGATACCAATGGCAATATTTCTACCGAATCAATGACTTTAAGGTTGACGGGGCTTCCTGCGGATGCGGTCTTGTTTGTTGATCGGGGAGGTGTACTAGAACAGTGTGCCAATAATGGCTCTACCGATGGTGGTGTTACCTATAGCTGGGGCTTTGCCGCGGCAGATATTGGCAATTTAAGGTTGTTGCCGCCGAAAAATTTTGCGGGGGATTTAGCTCTTGAGTTAGTGGCAACTACGGTAGAAAGTGGTGCGGTCACCGATGTGAAAGCAGTTGCAGCGCCATTTGTTGTGCAGGTAATGCCTATCGCTGATGGGGTGCAACTCACTCACCCTAGTGGCAGCCTGTCTAGTCCTGAAGGTAGTTCGATCAATCTCAAGCTGGGCGCCGAAACCACTGAAAATCCAAACGGTAACGAGGGTATTCGGATTAGCGTCCTGATTAAAGATAGCTCTGATGCCAGTGCACTTGAGGGAATTCTCTCAGGACGTATCGTTGGACCGAATTCACGGCTCTCTTCTGAATTTAAAGCGGTTGCGGGTGGATTCGAGGCTGATTTGATCGTGCCACATACGATGCTCGCGGATGGCCTGATTCCACAGTCTGTACTGGAGTCGATCACGCTATTCCCTGGCGCTTCTGCGTTTGGCCGATTGGATGTTGAGATCGGGGTGTATAGCCATGATCGGGCGCTGGTAGGAGGTGTCGAGCAGACAGATGATAGTGATGTAGTGTCACTCAATCTGACGATTGATCTCACACCTGTTGCATCTCCTCCGATATTGACTAGCGAGTATGGCGAAATTTTGTTTACGCGTGATGTAGCCAATGTCCCATTAGGACTTGATTTGGCGCTGGATAATCCAGCTCCCGGCGAGAGCGCTTTGCTACGTATACAAGGTTTACCAGATCGTTTTGCACTCAGTGCGGGTGAGCGTGACGGTAGCGATTGGTTAGTGAATCAAAGCGATGTTGCATCACTCACATTCTCCAGTATGGGTGTAGTGAATAATTTCACGCTGACTTTGGTTCCTGAGTCGACTCTTGCCGGGGTGACAGCTACTGGCGCCAGCCAAAGTATTAAAGTGAGTTTATTTGACCCTGCGGGCGCGGTGATGGCCGGTGAAGCCGTTGATGGCCTGTTTATTGGTAGTGCTGGTACAGATACCATTTCTGGCGGTGCTGGAAATGATACGTTGACTGGCAACGCTGATGCCGATGTATTCGTTTTTTCTGCTGCAGATGTTGGCAGTGCCGAGTTGCCAGCTCGAGATCAAATCACCGACTTTACAGTCGGTGAGGACAAGATTGATCTCAAAACCTTGCTCTCAGGCGTGTCAACGGGTGTAGATGCTGATCTGAAAATTGACTTACTCGAGTCAGGTGGTATCACTACATTGAGTATAAAACCCAATGGTGCGCAGGTGACCGAAAAGATCGAGCTGATCGGGGTCTCGCTTGATGTCTTGTATGGTGGTTCTGCCGCCGGCGTGTCTGAAGCTGATTTGCTGCAAAAGCTGATTGACGAAGGAACGCTGGTGACACAATGAGTATGCAGCGATTTGAAGCACTTGATGCTGCCTTGCAAGTTTTAGGCGTGCGAGCTGCACAAGTAGCTCGCCCCGAGTCTGACGATGACACAAGCTTAATTCGATTTGCCGCCGCTAATGGCGTAAAGCTAGATCCAATAGAGTCAAATTTACCTTTATTGCCCGCATTGCTTGAGCTGGCTGATGGTCAATGTGGAGTATTGGCTCGCGATACCAACTCCTTACGCTTATGGCTAAGGGGGGAATGGCAAGTCATTGCTCAGCCCCCAACGAATGTGACTCGGGCCTGGCACGTAGGTATTGCAGACCCGCTGGATATTAGAGGGAAGTCACTCTTGCCTGAACGCATTCAGCGGCATTGGCTTTGGCGTGAATTAGATGTTTTGCGCCCATGGTATCGAGACCTACTGCTGGCATCGCTTTTCATCAATATTATTGCCTTGCTGCTCCCGTTGTTTTCTATGAATGTGTACGACAGAGTCGTGCCCAATCAAGCCTATGAAACTTTATGGGTGTTGGCGCTGGTTGTTGTGGTTGCGGTCGGTTTTGATCTCGCTTTAAAAAAGGCCAGAGCTGAAATTTCAGACCTGACCGGGCGTGAGGTTGATCGGAATGTATCTCGAATCTTATTTTCGCGTGTGCTGGGTATGCGCATGGAGCATCGCCCGCAGTCTGTTGCGACATTCTCCAAGCAAATTCAAGAGTTTGACAGCGTTCGTGATTTCTTTACTAGTGCCACTTTGTTAGCGCTCATTGATTTGCCGTTTACGCTGATTTTTCTGGCTGTGATTGCCTGGTTGGGTGGTTGGTTGGTGCTGATTCCGATTGTTGCATTAATCGGGTTGGTGTCTTATGCCTTTGTTGTTCAGCGCCGCATGAAAGCAGCGCTTGATGAGGCCTCACGTTTTTCCAGTCAGCGGCAAGCCATTTTGTTGGAAAACTTGGTGGCGTTGGGAGAGACAAAGCAGCTCAATGCTCAACCAATGATGCTGGCTCGTTGGGAGCAGCTCATCGCAGAATTAGCTGATGCCAATATTTCCGCTCGAGAAGCGAGTAATCAACTCTCGCACGCTTCGGCATCTGTTCAACAGTTGGTTAATACCGCGTTGATAGTCGGAGGGGTTTACTCTATTGCCGCAGGAAGTCTCTCAATGGGTGGGCTAATTGCCCTGACGATGTTGTCTGGCCGCGTAGCTGCTGCAATGGGGCAAATCGCAATGCTCTGCTTGCGTTATCAGCAGACGAGAACCGCACTTGAAGGTTTAGAGCATATCGTTGAATTGCCTCAAGAGTGCCGTCAGAGTAGCGGCGTTGATACGGGGCATTTTGATGGTTCGGTTCGATTGTCTGAGGTTTCTTTTACTTATCCCGGATCTGAGCGAGCTACGCTGACCGATCTTAATTTCGAAATTCATGCTGGAGAGCGGATCGGCATCGTTGGTGCGGTGGGGAGTGGTAAATCCACGCTCTTAGCGTTATTGGCTGGGCAATTACAAGCGAGTTCTGGCCGTGTGTATTTTGACGGACTCGAATCCGCGTTATGGTCGGTCGATGAGCTACGCCGCCACAGTGGCTGGTTGGCGCAAACACCGGTTCTGTTTTTTGGTTCTGTACTCGATAACTTAACCGCAGGCCAACACGCCCCAATTCCTGAAGAGCGATTCCGTTCCGTACTTTCGGCTACTGGGATTACAGCGATGGCAGAAACATTAGATGGCGGGCTTGCAGCGCCAGTCGGTGAATTTGGTCAGCGCCTTTCTGGCGGTCAGCGTCAATGCATTGCACTAGCTAGGGCTTTATTACGTGATCCATCCCTATTGCTACTCGATGAGCCGACGAGTGCCATGGATCAAGCACGAGAGCAAAACGTTATCGATATGTTGAATGGCTTGTCGTCGTCAACGACGATCGTTTTGGCAACGCATCGCCCGCAATTGTTAGCTTTGTGTTCTCGAATTATTGTGCTGGAAAACGGTCGAGTGCTTGCTGATGGCCCTCCAGCTAGAAAAAATGAAGTGCGCCATACCGTGCGTGGAGTGAGTTTGGTGCCGCGCAAGGAGACCGTGTGATGGCATATATGACTCAATTAAGTGCGGCTTATCGGGCTCGTCGAGTGGTGTGGTTGTGCTCAGGTTTAGTGGTTTTTGTGGTGTTGTGGGCGGCTTTTGCCCACATCGATGAGGTTGTTAGAGCCGAAGGCGCTGTTGAGCCTGTTTCTGCTGTTCAGCGTATTCAAAGCTTAGAGGGTGGCATTGTTCGTAAACTTTACGTCCGCGAGGGGCAGTCGGTGAAGGCCGGCGAGGCTTTGGTCGAGCTCGACGATACCCATTTCAAAGCCAATGTCGCGGGTGCAGATCAGGAAATTGGTGCTCTGCTTGCCCGTAGAGCTCGGCTGATCGCGGAAGTGGAGGCGACCGTGCGAGGCTTAACTCCTATTTCGAGCTTGACCGCCGAGGGGGCTAGCTTTGAGGCATTAACCGTTGAGTACGCAGCTTATGTGGCGCGTTTAAGAGAGATACAAAATAGTGTGGCTCGCGCTGATCAAGTAATCATGCAGCAGCAGCAAGCGATGAATGCTGCAGAACGAAATGCGCAAACTTTGCTGCAAAGTTTGGCTTTGCTCGATCAAGAGGTGGCAACCACCGAAGGAGCCGTTAAGTCAGGAGCTTTACCGTTGGCTGAGTTGCGCAAATTGCAGCGGGATCGCGTTCGTTTACAAGGGGATTTGGATGCTGCACGGCTTGAGCGGAGCAAGCTTTCGGCTGCGCGTGCGCAAGCCACAAGTGAGCGTTCGGGAGTCGTTGATCAATTTCGCGCTCAAAGCCAATCTGAGTTGGCTGAGATCGAGCGATCTTTAGCCAAATTGCGTGAGAACCAACCCGCTCTGGCCGATCAATTACGCCGCACCAAACTGGTTTCCCCTGTTGCTGGCAAGGTGAAAGCAATTGCGATCCGCACGCAAGGTGGAGTGGTCAAGCCGGGGGAGACTATTTTGGATATCGTTCCACTTGATGACAAATTAGTGGTTGAGGCGAGGGTCGCGCCACGAGATATTGCCTACGTTAGGCCCGGTCTTGGCGCGATGGTGAAGTTTAGCGCCTATGACTTTACGGTCTATGGCGGCTTAAAAGGAACTGTCCGACATGTGAGTGCTGACGCGCTGCAAGACGAAAAGGGCAACCCATATTACCGAATCAGTGTGGAAACCAATGAAGCAACACTGCACGGTGATCCCATTATTCCTGGTATGCAGGCATCGGTTGACGTGCTAACGGGGAAAAAATCGATTTTAAGTTATTGGATGAAGCCATTGCTGCGCGCAAAAGCTGCAGCACTGCGTGAACGTTAAACAGGAGAAAAAAATGAAACTCAAAGCCGTGATGGTGGCGCTGGCATTATTGCCTATGCCGTGGAGTGCAGCCTCGACTTTGGAGCAAGCCGTAGCGCAGGCAATCGATACCCAGCCATCAGTGTTAGCACGTTATGCGCGGTATGAATCTGTGTTGGCGGATCGACGTAGCGTGCAATCAGAATATTTACCTCAGCTCTCACTGCGTGGAGAAGTAGGGCCGGAAAATACTCGCTATAGCAGTGGGCGTGAGCTTGGTAAAACCTTAACGCGGGATGATCTAAGTATACGATTGACCCAAGAGCTATTTAGCGGCTTTCGTACTCAAGCAAACTCGGAGCGCTTATGGCATGAGGCAGAATCTGAGCGCTTAGGCGTGATTAGTAGTGCAGAAAATTTGGCGGTGCAAGTCAGTGCCAGTTACTTGGATGTACTCAAGGCGCGAGAGTTACTTGAGTTGGCAAACCGTAATGTTGCGGATCACGAAAAAATCCTTGCGGATATTAAAGGTCTAGTTTCCAAGGGTTACAGCAGTGACTCAGATATTGCGCAAGTTTCATCACGTCTTGCTACTGCACGGTCCTCGCAATCGGCGGCGAGAAATAATCTGGCCGATATCGAAGCAAAATACACGCGACTTGTCGGCGTAGCCCCAGAGCAACTGATTGAGCCACGTCTTGATACGGGTTTGATCCCTGCTTCGTTAAATGAGGCGTTGACTCGAGCTCGTGAACTTCATCCTGAGTTAGCCGCAGCTGAAGCAGATATTCGTGCTACGGATCAAGAAATACGCGCCTCACGCGCTGGGTTCTACCCACAGGTATCGCTCGAGTTATCTGCCAATACAGGGCACGATCAGGATGGGAATGAGGGTCGTGATGAAAGTGCTCGAGCGTTATTGGTGCTGAACTATGACTTATTCAATGGAGGGCGTGATCGTGCTCGAGAACAAAGCTCAGCATGGCGCCGCAATGAGGCGCTCAATATCAGACAAAAAGCTACCCGTGAAGTTGATGAAGGCACGGAGCTAGCATGGAATGCATGGCACGCGCTTAATGAGCAGCTGACATACTTGCAGCAAAGTGTTGATGCCGCAACCGCCGCAGAAGCGGGCTACATTACTCAGTTTGACTTAGGTCGTCGAACTTTATTGGACGTCTTGAACGCAAAAGTTGAGGTGTTTATGGCGAGAAGAAACTATGTAACGAGCAAATATGATCGGATACAGGCAGGGTATCGCTTATTTAACGCGACAGGCCAGCTAGCCTATGCATTGCGAGTCAATATGCCAACACAGTTTGCGCCAAGGGAGAAATAACAATGAAGGCTGGGATTGCTATTTTAATGTCGTTATTGTTATCAGCTTGTGCGACAGGTGTGCCAGAGTTGACTCGTTTGGATCGGATTCAAACAGACAATTTAGCGGATCAAGACCAAGATGGCGTAATTAATCAGCGTGATCTTTGTGCGAGCAGCCCTGCCGGGATGGTGCTTGATGAGCAGGGTTGTACTAGAAGTGTCACATCTGCACCGCAGCGACTGTTTGCGGTTGAGTTCGATTTGGATCAAGCCATCGTCCGGGACGATCAGAAAAAGAGTATAGCCGCAGCGATCGCCGACGCTAAAGCCGATGCAAGGGCTGAAGTGTTAGTTGTTGGGGATACAAGCCCTGAGGGGAGCGACCAATACAACCGCGATTTGGCCAAGCGTCGAGCCGATGCGTTGTTTGAGCTACTTATTGCGGGTGGGGTCGAAGCCGGCAGAATCGGTCAGTGGGTTTCGACCGATAGCCTTGTCCGTCCCCATTTAAAAAGCCGCGAACGCCGGACTTTAATTTTGGTGCGCCACGCGGAAGCGAGTCATCCGCAAAGTGCATGGCACATCTACCAAACTGAAGATCGTATTAGCATGGCTCAAGGGGGTGTTAAATGAGGTTACTTGCCATTTTCTCACTTTTCTTGCTTGGTAATTCAATCGCTTCGCCAGTCCTAGTTCCAGTTGATTTTACCTCTGAAAGCAATGGTGTACAGCTGCAGCAGTACGATGGTGATCCGACAGAATTGCTTAAGGAGTCGGGTCGATTACTGATTACTAGTGAACCATTGAGTGACGCCCAAATTAATAGGCTTTCAAAACGCCCAACTAGAGTGTTGGTTGCCGCTAAGCAGCAAAACGCAGCGGTAGAGTTGCCAGCAGTACAGGCATTTGGGCAAGCAAGCGATAGTGTGCAAGTTTGGTATGGTTACGCAGTTGTGGAGGGGTCAGCGCAAGGCGAGGCAATTTCTGCGCAGTTGGATCAACTCGCCCAAGGAATGAAGGGGCAATGGACTGCGCCCCCCGTTGAAGTGGTGCAAAGCAACCGGGTTTCTTTGGGGGTTGGCAAACCTCGAGTAGCAGGCGGTTATCGCTAAAAAGATTCGCAATTCTTGATCTAAGAATGGGGCAGGGTTTATCTCTGCCTCATTTGCTGCGAAATTGGATTTGTGATTGACGTTCAGATTTAGAGGCCAGAAAGCATAAAACCCAGTCCTAGGACTGGGTTTTATGCTTTTTTGTGGGGTGGCTGATGGGGCTCGAACCCACGACAACAGGAATCACAATCCTGGACTCTACCAACTGAGCTACAGCCACCACAAAACTTTGTATTCTTTGATTTTTACGAGTTGCTTGGCGCACCCGACAGGAATCGAACCTGTAACCTACGGCTTAGAAGGCCGTTGCTCTATCCGGTTGAGCTACGGGAGCTCTAAACACTGCTAAAAAATGGTTTCTAATGGTCGGGGCGGTGGGATTCGAACTCACGACCACCTGGTCCCAAACCAGGTGCGCTACCAGACTGCGCTACGCCCCGACGACTAGAGAGGCCGAACTATACGGATCATCCTAAAAGCCGTCAACCCCTTTTTGAAAAAAAATCTAAAAAAACGAAAAAACGTCCAAAAAAGTGCCGATCAATGCGAAAATCACGTTTTTGCCCAATTTGCCGGAGTATTGCCAATGTCAGCCCAGATCCTTGATGGTAAAGCTATTTCTCAAGAGATTGTTCGTGAAGTGCGCGCTAAAGTGGATGCGCGAGTGGCTTCCGGTAAACGTGCGCCAGCTTTGGCGGTGATTTTGGTTGGTTCTGATCCGGCTTCACAAGTGTATGTAGGCAATAAAAAACGCCAGTGTGAAAATGCAGGCATTACGTCATTAGCGTATGACTTACCGGCGGAAACCAGCGAAGCAGAAGTACTCAAGTTGGTTGCAGAGTTAAACCAAAATGACGACGTGGATGGCATCTTGGTGCAATTGCCGCTGCCTAAGCATATCGACGCCGACAAAGTGATCGAGCTGATCGACCCAATTAAAGACGTTGATGGCTTCCATCCGTACAACATTGGCCGTCTGACGTTAAAAATGCCTTTGCTCCGCCCATGCACGCCACGCGGTGTAATGACTTTGCTGGAAAAAACTGGCATTGATTTGGTCGGTAAAGATGCGGTGGTGATCGGTGCATCCAATATCGTCGGTCGCCCACAGGCGCTGGAGTTGTTGCTTGCGCGTGCGACGGTGACTGTTTGCCACAGCAAAACCAAAGATTTAGCGGCCAAAGTGGCGGGTGCTGACGTTGTGGTGGCGGGCGTGGGTATCCCTAATTTTGTAAAAGGCGAATGGATTAAGCCAGGCGCGGTGGTGATCGACGTGGGTATTAACCGTCTGGAAAGCGGCAAATTGTGCGGTGACGTTGAGTTCGACACCGCCAAAGAGCGTGCAAGCTGGATCACACCAGTGCCTGGCGGCGTGGGTTTGATGACGGTGGCGACGCTGATGCAGAACACCTACGACGCTTGTGTGAATCGCAAAGGCTAATTTACCGCGGGCATGCTCAAGTCGGCATGCCCAAAAATTCGATCTTTGAGCTAGGCTCAATCGCAATACTGAAGGCATACAAATGGCATATCAACTCGCAAAACCCCTGTTATTCATGATGGAAGCCGAGCGCGCGCATCATGCCGCGTTTAAAGGTTTGGGCTTACTCAATAGCATGGGCTTTTTGCGCTCACTGACGCCAACGGTGCCCAATAACCCAGTCACGGTGATGGGCATCGAATTTGCCAATCCGGTCGGTTTGGCGGCGGGGCTGGATAAAAACGGCGATTACATTGATGTGCTGGCCGAGTTGGGCTTTGGCTTTTTGGAAATCGGCACCGTCACGCCACGCCCACAGCCGGGCAATCCAAAACCACGTTTGTTCCGTTTGCCAGAAGCGCGCGGCATTATTAACCGCATGGGCTTTAATAATGGTGGCGTTGATAACTTACTGGGAAATGTAGCTAATGCACAGTATCGCGGTGTACTCGGCATCAATATTGGCAAGAACGCCGATACCCCTATTGAAAAAGCGGCGGAAGATTACCTAATCGGCTTACGCAAAGTGTATGCGGCGGCCAGCTATGTAACGGTGAATATCTCCAGCCCAAACACTAAAAATCTGCGCCAATTGCAGCAGGGCGATGAATTGGGTGATTTGCTCAAGCAATTAAAAGCCGAGCAAGAAAAACTCGCCGATCAGCATGGCCGCTATGTGCCGGTGGCGGTCAAAATTGCACCGGATTTGGACAATAACCAAATTCAAGAAATTGCACGCTTGTTGATCGAAAATCGCATCGACGGCGTTATCGCGACTAACACGACATTGTCACGCACCGGTGTTGAAAACCTGCGCCACGGTCAAGAAACCGGTGGCTTATCGGGCGAACCAGTACGCGCAAAATCAACGTCGGTGATACGCGAATTGGCGCAAGTACTTGATGGCGCGCTGCCAATTATTGGCGTGGGCGGCATTATGTGCGGCGATGATGCGGTGGAAAAGATCCGCGCAGGCGCTGCGCTGGTGCAAGTCTACAGCGGTTTGATTTATGAAGGCCCGCATCTGGTTAGCGATTGCGCTGATGCAATTGCAGCCTTGCAAGCGAAACGCTAAACCTTAGACATTGCCGCAAATAAAAGGCGACAAATCTGCGACGATTTGCGCCTTTTTCAATAAGCGTTATTGGTTTTGTGAATGGTTAAAAGGTTTTAATCAAGTTTTTTTGATTAAGCTTAGCGTGTCAGCTTGCGCTCTTGCTACAATATCGGTGCATTCGTGCGTGTCGTCTCTGCAAAAAACGGCCGCCCCTTGCAATCAATCCTCTGCTGAGTGAGTCAGATGTATGGAATTTAGTCATTACCTACTGCTACTAGTTGGGGCGGTATTGGTCAATAACGTAGTACTGGTGCGGATTCTGGGTCTATGCCCCTTTATGGGCGTATCGAAAAAGCTCGAAGCCTCGATCGGTATGGGTTTGGCAACGGCCTTTGTTTTGACGCTGGCCTCGGGTACGTCGTGGATGATCGACCAGCTTTTGGTCGCTTGGCATCTGGAATACCTGCGCACGCTGGCCTTTATCGTCGTGATCGCCGCCATCGTGCAATTTACCGAGATGTTCATTCATAAATCGAGCCCGGTGCTGTATCAATCACTCGGTATCTACTTGCCGCTGATTACCACCAACTGCGCGGTACTCGGTGTGCCGCTGATTAACTCGAGTGCGCGTCATAATCTGCTCGAATCACTAATGTTTGGTTTTGGTTCGGCAGTCGGTTTCTCGCTGATTTTGATTTTGTTTGCCGCCATGCGCGAACGCATGGAAGGCGCGGATATTCCGCAAGCGTTTAAAGGCACGCCAGCGGCATTTATTACTGCGGGCTTGATGAGCTTGGCATTTATGGGTTTTGCAGGGTTGGTGAAATGAGTTTTCTGTTAGCTCTGGCGGTCATGGCCGCGCTGGCATTGGTGCTGGGCGCGGTACTGGGCTTTGCCGCGATTAAATACAAGGTCGATGAAGACCCCTTGGTGGATAAGATCGACGCGATTTTGCCGCAAACTCAGTGCGGCCAATGTGGCTTTCCAGGGTGCAAACCCTACGCCACGGCGATTGCCAACGAAGAAGTTGAAATCAATAAATGCCCGCCCGGCGGCGAAGATGGTATTCGCAAGTTGGCTGATTTATTAGGCAAAGATTTCGTGCCGTTTGACGATGGCGGCGAATCGGCGGTTAAAGCGCGCGCGGTGGCGGTGATTCGCGAGGATACCTGTATTGGCTGTACCTTGTGTATTCAGGCCTGCCCGGTCGACGCGATTGTCGGCGCGGCTAAACATCTGCACACGGTGATTGAATCGGAATGCACGGGCTGCGAGCTTTGCCTTGCGCCATGCCCAGTTGACTGTATCGACATGGTCACAGTCGGCGAAAACGTGAATACGTGGAAATGGCGTTACCCTGTGATTCAACTGAAACAAGTGAAGGCGGGGGCGTAATGGAATCGATCCGCGAAATTTTCCCGTTCCACGGCGGTGTGCATCCGCCCGAAATGAAAGAGCTATCTAATCGCACGCCGATTGTGAATGGCCCTCTGCCCAAACGTTTAGTGATCCCGCTGCAGCAAAGCATCGGTAACCCTGCCAAAGCAGTGGTGAGCGTCGGTGATTTGGTACTGAAAGGCCAAGCGATTGCGGTGGACGACGGTAATGTCTCGGTCGCGGTGCATGCGCCAACGTCGGGCAAGATTGTTGCGATTGACGCGCAGCAAGTGGCGCACCCTTCAGGCTTGGCCGAATGGTGTATCACGATCGAAAGCGATGGTCGCGATGAATGGATTGCGCGCGAGCGGTTTGATTGGAAAGCCGCGCTCGAGCGTGGTGATGCCAAATCGATCCGTGATTATCTGCAAGACATGGGCGTTGTCGGTTTGGGCGGCGCGGTGTTCCCGTCGCATTTAAAACTAGCTGGCCGCGAAGCGCTTGAAACGCTGATTATTAACGGCGCAGAGTGCGAGCCCTACATTACCTGTGACGACCGATTGATGCGCGAACGCGCGATCGAAATCGTCGCAGGTATTTCGATTGTCCGCAAATTACTGAACGCCAAAGAAGTGCTGATCGGCGTTGAAGACAATAAGCCCGAGGCCGTCGCCGCGCTGCGTGAAGCGCTCAGCAACTGCGGTTTTGCGGCTGAAGTCGTCGTCGTGCCCACGCTGTACCCGTCGGGCGGCGCCAAGCAGCTGATTAAACTGCTGACCAATAAAGAAGTGCCCAGCGGTGTGCGTTCGACCGATATGGGCGTGCAATGCTTCAACATCGCCACTGTGTACACGATTTACGCCGCGCTTGAATTGGCCGAACCGGTAATTTCGCGCGTGGTGACATTGACCGGTGGCGTGCGCAAGCCCGGCAATGTCGAAGCGCTGATCGGTACGCCAATCGACGATTTGCTGGAATTTGCCGGTTTGGATACCAAGCCAAACTGCATTTACGGCGGGCCGATGATGGGCTTTACCTTGCCATCGACCAAGGTGGGTCTGACCAAGGCCGGTAATTGCATCATTGCGATGGACGCCGAGCAATTCCCAGAAAAACCGCGCGAAATGCCGTGTATTCGCTGTGGCGAATGCGCCGTGGCTTGCCCGCAAGAATTGCAGCCGATGGATTTGTATTGGTTTTCGCGCGCCAAAAACTTTGGCAAGGCGCAAGAGTGGAACCTATTCGATTGCATCGAGTGCGGCGCGTGTGCCTACGTTTGCCCGTCAAGCATTCAACTCGTTGATTACTACCGCTTTGCCAAATCCGAGATTTGGGAAGCGGAGCGCGCGAAAAAATCGGCCGATTTAGCGCGCGAGCGGCATGAATTTAAACAATTCCGCGAAGAGCGCGAAAAAGAAGAAAAAGCCGCGCGTTTGGCGGCAAAAGCTGCGCCAAAACCTGCAGCTACAGCCACGGCAGCCAGCGCAGAAGAACAAGCGGCAGCGGACGACAAAGCGGCGAAAATCAAAGCCGCGATGGCGCGCGCTGCGGCGAAAAAAGCCGAAGAGGGCGGTGCTGCGCCTCCTGCATCGCCGAACGCCGAAGCGAAAATTCCGAATTTTGTTAGCCCAGAAAAGGCAGCCAAGATTAAAGAAAGCATGGAAAAACGCGCAGCCGAAAAAGCTGCGCTGGACGCCTTAACACCGGAAGAGCGCGCTGCGCGCGAAGCCGAACGCGCCGCCAAAATCGAGGCAGCAAAAGCGGCTGCGGCGGCGAAAAAAGCGGCGGCAGCAGATACTGAGGGGGAGCGTGCGTCTGCAGGCAATGCTGCGTCTGATGTAGCTGCTGATACCCCTGCGGTGGAGAAGCCTGCAATTGATCCAGACAAAGCGGCGAAGATCCGCGCTGCGATGGCGGCTGCGGCGGCGAAAAAAGCCGGGACTGCTGTGAAGGAAGGTGGCGCAGCAGTTGAAACAAGCGCTGCGCCAGCCGAACCAGCGGTGACTGAGCCTGCTGTCGAAGCTGAAAAGCCTGCGATTGATCCAGAAAAAGCAGCGAAAATTCGTGCTGCGATGGCAGCGGCGGCAGCTAAAAAGGCAGCCAAAGAAGGTGGCTCGCCAGTTGCGAGCGCACAAGAGCCCGCAGAGGCTGCGGTTGTAGAAGCCACTGCCGAGGCCGAAAAACCCGCAATTGATCCAGAAAAAGCCGCGAAGATTCGCGCGGCAATGGCAGCGGCGGCAGCTAAAAAGTCCGCCAAGGAAGGTGGCGCGCCCGTGGCGAGCGCCGAGGCCCCAGTCGCGCCTGCCGTTGCTGAGTCCGCTGCTGAGGCGGCAAAACCCGCCATTGATCCAGAAAAAGCCGCCAAAATTCGCGAAGCGATGGCTGCCGCGGCAGCAAAAAAGGCGGCTAAGAAAGCTGCCGAAGACGAGGGTAAGGCATGATTCGTACATCGCCCCATTTTGTAAAACCAACGCCACTGCAAGTGGTGATGTTGAAAGTCGCCGGTGCTTTATTGCCCGGCATCGCGGTCTACGCTTACGTGTTTGGCGCGGGCATTTTGCTGCAATTGCTGTTAGCGACGATTACCGCCCTCGCTACTGAAGCCGCGTGTCTGAAATTGCGCAATTATCCGATTAAACCGTTTATCACCGATGGCTCGGCGATTGTGACCGCGTGGTTGCTCGCTTTGTCGCTGCCGCCGCTGTCGAGCTGGTGGATGATTGTGTTGGCGACGGTGATTGCGATCGGTTTAGCGAAACATTTATACGGTGGGTTGGGGCAAAACCCATTTAATCCGGCGATGATTGGCTTTGCTGTTATGATTGTGTCGTTCCCCGCGCAAATGAGTCGCTGGAACGCGCCGTTATCGTTGCCGAATGCTGATCTGACACCGCTGCAGCAGTTTGGGTATATCTTCACAGGTCAATTACCGGAAGGTCTATCGTTCGATACCCTAGCTTCCGCGACGCCGCTCGACGCAATGAAAACGGCGCTGATGCAGTCACACAGTATGAGCGATATTTTAAGCGGCGCCATTTTCCAAGCCGGCTATTTCCCGAGCGAAATGGGTTGGATTGCCGCGGCGTTTTTGCTTGGCGGCCTGTTTTTATTGCAACAACGTGTGATTCAGTGGCAATTGCCAGTGGCGTTTTTGGCGACGTTGGCGCTGTTTTCTGGTGTGTTCCATTTACTCAATCCGGCGCATTACAGCAGCCCGTTCTTCCACTTGTTTAGTGGTGCGGCGATGTTGGGCGCTTTCTTTATCGTCACCGACCCGGTGACCGCGCCTACGACACCGCGCGGCCGCTTGATTTATGCCGCTTTGATTGGTTTGCTGACGTGGTTGATTCGCACTTACGGCGGCTACCCCGATGGCGTGGCATTTGCCGTGATTATTATGAATATCGCAGCGCCTTTTATTGACCAGTACACTCAGCCGGCCGTTTTTGGAAGGAAAGGGGTGGCAGGCAAGGGGGGCAAAGCATGAAAACCATGGTGCAAAATGGGGTTCGTGGTGCGATTACCTTGTTTATTTTTGCGCTGGTGTTTACAGCGTTGATGGCAGGAACGTATGCGCTGACCAAGGATATCGTGCTGGGCAATGAAAAAGCCGCCAAGGTGGCGTTGATCGCGCAAGTTTTGCCTAAAGGCAGCTTTGATAACGACATTTTGAGTGATGCGATGGCGCAAGATGCCGCTACGCTCAAGCAGCTCAATGCCGAAGTTGGCGCGCAGATTTATCGTGCCAAAAAAGGCAGCGATACGGTGGCGGTAGTGGTTGAAACCGTAGCGCCTGATGGTTACTCGGGCAAAATCAAATTACTGGTTGGTGTGGGTAAAGACGGCCAAGTTTTGGGTGTGCGCGTGGTGGCGCATAAAGAAACGCCGGGCTTGGGTGACTATATCGAAGTGGTGAAATCCAACTGGATTTTGGGTTTTGACGGTAAATCGCTGCAGGCGCCCGATGCCAGCCGCTGGAAAGTAAAAAAAGACGGCGGTGATTTTGACTATACCGCAGGTGCAACAATTAGCCCGCGGGCCGTGGTCAAGGCGGTGAAAAACACGCTGGATTATGTGAGTGCGCAGCAAACTGCGCTGTTTGGAGCCCAATGATGACTTGGTTAGAAGCAAAAGACATTATTAAAAACAGCATCTGGAAACAGAATGCGGGTTTAGTGCAGATCTTGGGTTTGTGCCCGGTCTTGGTGATGTCGAGCAATATCGTCAACGGCGTATCGCTGGGTTTGGCGACCAGTATCGTGATGCTGATTTCAGGCGCGGCGATTGCGGCGATTCGTGAGTTTGTTCCGAATGAGCTGCGCGCACCGATCTTTATCTTGATCATTGCCGCTTTGGTAACGATGGTCGACTTGCTGTTTAATTCCTACATTCACGATTTGTATTTGGTATTGGGGATTTTTATTCCGCTCATTACCACCAATTGCATCGTGTTGGCGCGCGCTGAAGCGTTTGCCTCCAAAAATGGCGTGGCGCATTCTGCGCTCGATGGCTTTTTTATGGGCTTGGGTTTGACCATTGTGCTGGGGATTCTCGGCGCTGGACGCGAGTTGATCGGCAAAGGCACGCTACTGTCTGGCATTGATCTAGTGTTTGGCCCTGCAGCGAAATCTTGGGTCATTCATGTGATTCCAGCCGAATACAATTACCAGTTCCTGATCGCGATCTTGCCGCCGGGTGCATTTATTGGCTTGGGCTTTTTGATTGCTGGCAAGATGGCGCTGGATCGCCGTGCGGAAGCTAAGGCAAAAGCGGCGGCAAAAATGATTGTTGCCGAAGAAAAACTGGCTTAAAGCGCAATCCTCATGCTGTAACGCTGGCGTTTGTCGGAAATAAAACGACGAAATTGCAAAGTTAGCGTCAATTCCTATAGTTGGAAAATGACTAAGTTCATTTTCCAACGCCTTCTTGTCCCCTTAGTTCTTGTGCTGTGCTGGCAGTTCGCAGCGGCCCAAGCGCCTTTGTCTGTGCGCTTTGCCCCGGAAAAAGACTATGGCCCTTTTATTTATCAAGATGAACACGGGCAAATCCGGGGCTTGTCTTGGGATATTCTGCAAGCCGTAGCGCAGAGCAGTAATCTAACTATTACCACTCTAACTCCAGCTCCGCTCGCGACCATTCTAGCGCAAGCTCAATCAGGTCAGGTTGACCTAATCTCTTCGCTCCGACCCACGCCCGAGCGAGCCCAATTTCTAAATTTTACCCAGCCCTATGTGGCGGTTCCTGCCGTGCTGGTAGTACGAGATGATGCCGCTGCTCTTTCCTTGAAAGATTTGGCGGCTCATAAAGTGGCGGTTGGGAAAGGTTTTGCCGTCGAATCATTTGTCCGTGCTAAATATCCAGCAGTCGATTGGGTTGCTGTGAGTGATGACCGACAAGCGCTCATCTTATTGCAGCAAGGAAAAGTAGCTGCCGTAGTGGCTGATATTGCAAGTGTGATTTTTATTGGGAAATCAGAAAAGCAGCATCAATGGCGTATTGCCCATAATGTGGGTTTTCAGTATCAACTTAGTTTCGCTTACCCAAAAGCACAGTTGGAATTGGGGCGTCGCTTAGATGAAGCACTGTTTCGTTTGCCAGTAGAGCAGCGTGAACAGCTATTAGCACGTTGGCTGGATGCCGCGCAAATTACTGAGGAGCAGCCATTTCAGCATCTTGTTAGCTGGGTAGGTGGCGTATTAATTGGTCTGGCTGTTCTTTATCTTGCATGGCTGCTATATCGGCGCAAAGGAAGGGGCGATTGAGCTGCTTTCCTAACTGTGGTCGGAGTGAGTTTCTGTATTCGATCAAGATTTCAACACTCTACTGCTTGATGGCGCTAATCTCCATCGCTTTATTTCGTGCTGGCAATGGCATTGCCGCGATTTGGTTTGCTAATGCCGTCGGTATTGCCGCGCTGAGTCAATTAATCTATTCGCGCTGGCCACTTGTATTGTTGATGCTGGCGATCAGCTTGATGCTAGCCAACTGGCTAATGGGCTCGCCCCTTGCCGTTGCCTTATTATTCTTACCGGGTAATTTGCTTGAAGTCGCCGTGGGCGCTTATTTATTGCGGCGGTATTGGCGCGACTCGGCCTTTTTTTTCAGCCTAAGCGATGTGTTCCGTTTTATTTGGCTAGGTGTTTGTATCCCTGTGTTGCTTGGTGGTGCGCTGTCTTGGGGCATCTTCGTTGCTAATGGCATGATGGCTACCGAACGAGTCTTTATACATTGGGTTGAGGGAAGCGCGATTGGTGGGGTTAGCGTACTACCTGCTGCGTACTGGATCACATTGCGGGGAAGGGATGGATTAAAGCAGCTGTTAAGCAATCGCTTTTTACCTGCCAGCCTGATTTTAGCTGTAGCCGTTGCCTTACTCGTCCCGATGTTGCTCCCATTTCCATTTATTTATGTCAGTTTGCCGTTGTTTTATATTGCTTATCAAAGTGGAGTTGCGGGCACTGCGATTGCCAATATGCTGGTTGCAATGAGTATTTGTGTTTTGATCGAGCTAGGCTTATTGCTGCCACCACCTACGATTTACTCATGGGGCTATGCGCTGTTTTATTTGCCTGTATTTGCTACGTTGATTCCACCTTTGTTGTTGGCGGTGACAATGGATATGAATCGGTCCGCCGCCATTGCCTTACAACAAAGTGAGCGGCGATATCGATCGTTATACCAACAGACCCCTGCAATGATGTACTCATGCGCTGACGATGGGACGATCCTCACTGTAAATGATATTTGGCTGAATAAAATGGGCTATCAGCCGCAGGAAGTGATTGAGCGATTAGCCACTGATTTTCTGAGCCCGGAATCGCTGCAGTGGCATCAAACTGAATTTTTGCAGCGGCTGCATGAGAAAGGAAATTGCCAGGATGTCCGGCAGCAGCTGATTAATAAGCGCGGTGAGATTATCGATGTCTTAACCACTGCGGTGGCTGAAAAAGATGAACTCAATCAAAGTTTGAGAATTCTAGTTGTGCAACTGGATATTAGCGATAAAGTCCGCGCAGAAAATCTAGCTTATCATGATGCTTTAACCCAGCTGCCTAATCGCCTGCTTTTTGCCGATCGTCTCAAACAAGCCTGCCAGCATTACAGTCGTGTCGGTGGTGGCTTTG
The DNA here is from genome assembly GCA_041874755.1 of Chitinibacter sp. SCUT-21. NCBI lineage: Bacteria > Pseudomonadati > Pseudomonadota > Betaproteobacteria > Neisseriales > Chitinibacteraceae > Chitinibacter > Chitinibacter sp. SCUT-21. The sequence continues at coordinate 1,310,596 of CP102611.1, read as the reverse complement.
TTGTGGCCTTTGTGGATTTGGATTATTTCAAAGAAGTAAATGATAACTTCGGGCATGAAATCGGCGATTTGCTGCTGATCGAAGTTGCCCGCCGCTTAGAATCCGCGGTACGCAGTAGCGATACTGTGAGTCGCTTGGGAGGAGACGAATTTGTTCTGCTCTTGGGTGGGCTTGTGCCCGGTGAAGAGGCCGAGCAAATTGCGGAAAAAATTCGTAAAACCATTGCCGACCCATATCGACTTAATTCTCATCCAGTCCAAATCTCGGCAAGTATTGGTCTAGCCTATTTTCCAAATGATGGGCAGGATGAGATCACACTCATGCGTAATGCTGACGATGCCATGTATAAAGCCAAGCATACCGGCAGAAATTGCTGCATGACAGCTACGCAATCTTAAAGTTTGACTACTCCGCTATTTGTACCACTCCTTATATTTCTAGTTACGCTTTAATAAAGTGAATTGCGTTGCAATTACTTGATTTTCTAATCGTGACTTTGCTGTGGTTTTAAAATAATTGGATGAATCTAATGTTAAAATCTAGGTGGTATATTAATTTGCCTACTTGATAGCAAAATCAAACCATAAACGCAGATGAAGAAAAAATTTATAGCAGAATTAACCGCCTTTCAAGCTCGATACGAAGCGCAAAAAATCGCATTTGGTCCGGTTGTTTTTCAATGTGTTCGCATTGCTTGGAAAAAAGGCTTGTTAAATAGTCTTGCTCAGGGGGCGATGAGTAGTGATCAGCTGATTGAAAAACATCAGATTAGCGTTTATGCACTCCACACACTCCTCGAGAGCTGCTTATCAGCGGGTGTAGTCGCCATGGAAGATAATTGCTGGCGCCTCGAAAAAATTGGCTATATGTTAGTCAATGATAAATTGACCCAAGTTAATTTTAATTACATTAATGATGTGTGTTGGCAGGGCTTGTTTGAACTTGAGCAATCTTTAGATGCAGAAGAGCCATTGGGCTTAGCGCATTTAGGGCCTTGGAAAACGATATACGAGGGCTTATCTGATTTGCCGGAGCCGGCAAAAACCTCGTGGTTTGAGTTTGATCACTTTTATTCAGATTCGGCATTCCCCGATGCCTTAGCGAAAGTTTTTGCTGCTGCGCCGCAGCGTTTAATGGATGTTGGGGCCAATACTGGCAAGTGGGCGTTGCAGTGTTTGCGCTACAACAGCGATGTAGAGCTCACTTTGGTAGATTTGCCCATTCAATTAAATGTGGCGCAAAAGAACTTAGAACAAGCTGGTTTTTTAGGGCGCGTCTCGCTGGCGCCGCGTGATTTGCTCGCAGCCGATTTGGCTTTTCCCAAAGGGCACGATGCGATTTGGATGAGCCAATTTCTTTCGTGTTTTTCGTTGGCTGAAATTGGCAAAATCTTAGAACGAGCAGCCAATGCGCTAAGTGCTGGCGGCAAGCTGTTTATTCTGGATACCTTTTGGGATAGGCAGCAATACGATATTGCTGCATTTTGCCTAATCAACACCTCGCCGTACTTTACGTGTATGGCGAGCGGGAATAGCAAGATTTATCGTGCCACTGAATACATTGCTTGCGCTGAGCAGGCGGGTTTTGCTTTAACTCAAAGCTGGGATGGGCTTGGCCTGTCTCACACGCTGCTGCAATTTCAGAAAAATGGTACTTAAGTTTAAATTCAGGCTGCGCTCAAGCCGAATCAGCGTGTGGCCAGCGGCGGAAAATCAGCGAAGTATTAATGCCACCAAACGCAAAATTATTGCTCATCACATGCACGCATTGAATTTCACGCCCGGCCAATGGCAAATAGTCCAAGGTGCCACAGGCAGGATCTAGCGTATCCAAATTCACATTGCCGGCAAACCAACCGCCATTGAGCATTTCAATCGTTAGCCAAGCTTCGAGTGCGCCACAAGCGCCCAAAGTATGGCCAAAATAGCCTTTGAGCGAGCTCACCGGCATTTGCTCGCCAAACACGCGATGCGTAGCTTGGCTCTCGGCAATATCGCCTTGCTCGGTGGCTGTGCCATGCGCGTTAACGTAGCCAATATCGCTGGCTTTGAGTTCAGCATTATCGAGCGCGAGGCGCATTGCGACTTCCATCGTCGCTGATTCGGGGCGTGTGACGTGCGCGCCGTCCGAATTACAGGCAAAACCAACAATTTCGGCGTGGATATGCGCGCCGCGCGCCAGTGCGTGTTCCAGCTCTTCCAAAATCAGCGTCCCAGCGCCTTCACCAATCACCAAACCATCGCGGTCTTGATCGAACGGGCGCGGCGTGGTGTGCGGCGCGTCATTTTTTGTACTGGTGGCGTACAGCGTATCAAACACCATCGCCTCGGTTGGGCACAGCTCTTCGGCGCCGCCGGCAACCATCAATTTTTGCTGGCCGTATTTAATCGCTTCATACGCGTAACCAATCCCTTGGCTGCCCGATGTACAGGCGCTCGACGTTGGAATCACGCGACCTTTCAAGCCAAAGTACACGCCAATATTTACCGCTGAAGTGTGGCTCATCATCCGTAAATAGGAATTGGCGTTCAGGCCGTTGACGTCTTTTTCGAGCAAGGAATAGCCAAAGGCCTGAATCGCTTCGGTACTTCCTGTTGATGAACCATAAGCCACGCCCATCCGCCCGTCTTGAATGATGGGATTACCCAATAAACCCGCATCATTTAATGCGCACTCGGTGGCGTAGACGGCCATTTGCGCGATTCGCCCCATCGAGCGGGTGTGCTTGCGCGTGTAATGGGCTGGCAGCGCAAAATCGAGTACAGGTCCTGCGATTTGGGTGTTTAAATCGCGATATTGCGCCCACTCATCAATACGGCGAATGCCAGTTTGACCCGCGCGCATCGCGCTGGCGATCGTTGCCCAATCTGAGCCTAAAGAGGTAATGCCGGCCATGCCGGTAACAACGACGCGTTTCATAGCAAATTCTGGCTTTGTGTCATGGTTCACATTTTACCTGATGAATGATGTTCAGCGGTTCGGGTTCAGCCGATGGTGCGCTTAGCACAAGCCACCATTGACCGAAATAACTTGCCGTGTGGTATACGCCGCACCTTCGCTCATTAGGTAACTCACCGCAGCGGCCACTTCTTCAGGTCGGCCCATGCGCGCCATTGGGATCATTTTTTTGATGTCGTCCAGCGCAGGTAAATCGTCAACCATCTCGGTTTCAATCAAGCCGGGTGCAACGCAGTTCACCGTGATTTTGCGGCTCGCCAATTCAAGTGCCAAGGCTTTACACGCGCCAATGAGGCCAGCTTTGGCCGCGCTGTAGTTCACTTGCCCGCGATTGCCGATCAAGCCCGACACCGATGCTATCGCAACAATTCGCCCCGCTTTACGGCGGCGTACCATCGGCATGGATAGCGGATGAAGCACGTTGTAAAAACCATCTAAATTTGTACCGAGCACCAAATCCCAATCGTCATCAGACATCGCCGGAAATGCCGTGTCGCGTGTAATGCCCGCGTTGATCACCACGCCGTAAGGTGCGCCGTGTGCTTCAACATCGGCGTCAATTGCCTGCCGCGTAGCGGTGCGATTGCTGACGTCAAAGCAAATCAGCCGTGCTTGTCGCCCCAGTGCGATGATTTCATCTTGCAACTCGCGCACGCTCGCTTCATTGTTGCGGTAATGCAAAATCAAATCAAAACCGTCTTGCGCCAGTTTGCGCGCCATCGCGCGCCCTAGGCCACCGCTGGCGCCGGTAATTAAAATCGTCTCGTTCATGCTGCTAAAAAAGCCTCTGGGTTGGGTGGCTGAAAGCCGTTAATGCGGGCACTGACCACAATATCGCTACCATCGGCTAAGTGGCCACTGACACGGGCATCAAATACGCCCATGCCATTATCGCCTTGAATCATTTCGTTCACGCTCACGGTAAGGCGAATGCCCGGTTTAAAGCTGGCGACATTGCTGTCAAACGCGCGCGTGCCGAGTAAAAAGCCAATTTTAGGCGCTTCACCCCGCGCGCGGGCGCGACAGCCGCTTAGCGCGGCAACGGCTTGCGCCATATATTCAATCGCCACATAGGCCGGTACTTCGCCGGCGAGCGCTGCATCGTTAAAAAAGCCATCGGCGGGTACGGTTAAGGCCGCGGTCAGGCTTTGTTCGTCGTAGTCGACGATTTCATCGAGCAAAATCATCGGCGCTGCGTGCGGTAAAACTTCGGCGGGTGAGTAGCGCGGTTTGCTAATGGTGCTCATGGTTGAACTCGTTGAAAAATCAGGCTGACATTATTGCCGCCAAAGGCAAATGAATTACTCATCGCAGTTTTGAGTGGGTAGCTTTTACCCGCTTGCGGCCAATTTAGCGCAGGCAAATTTGGATCAAAATCACCGTCGCCAATTTGCGGCGGCAAATAGTGTTTGGGGTTGAACTGATCTTGCAGCAGCAGCCAGCAAAATGCCGCTTCAAGCGCGCCTGCTGCACCTAGGGTATGCCCGGTTAGCGATTTGGTGGAGCTGCTTGGCGGCAGATACTGACCGAATGTATCGCTAACAGCTTGGCTTTCCATCGCGTCATTCAGCGGCGTTGCCGTGCCGTGCAAATTTAAATAATCAATATCGTCAGGTTTGAGTGCCGCATCGAGCAAAGCCGCCTGCATTGCCGCTGCCGCGCCGTGGCCTTGCGGATGTGGCGCCGAAATATGATGCGCATCGCTACTGGCTCCGCAACCGACGAGTGCCACAGGTCCTACATCACGGCTCATGATAAACAGAGCCGCCGCTTCGCCAATATTGATGCCATCGCGCTGGGCGCGAAATGGATTACAAGGCTGCGCGCTGACTGATTCAAGCGCGGCAAAGCCATTTAGCGTTAGTCGGCACAAGCTATCCACGCCGCCACATAACACGACGTCGGCCAGATTCATTTTCAGTAATCGCCGCGCGGTGATCAGCGCACGTGCGCTGCTCGAACATGCGGTTGAAATCACATAAGCCGGGCCTGTGATGGCGTACAAATCAGCCAAAAATCGCGCCGGATCGCCCATTTCATGGCGCTGGTAGCTGTATCCGTCTTGCGGCAAACGGCCTTGCTCCAGCTCGCGCATCGCCTGTTCGCTCTCGGCAATGCCCGACGTGCTGGTGCCCAACACAATCGCCACACGCGCCGCGCCGTATTGCGCAATCGCTTGCCGAATCGGCGCGTCAATTTGCATCGCTGCAGCGTACAGCAATTGATTATTGCGGCTGTGATAGCGCGCCAGTTCGGCGGGCAGCGCAGGCAATTTCCCCGGCACTTGGCCGATCCAGCTTGGGCGATCAATCAGGTCTGCGCAGGCGGGAATCAGCCCACGCGTACCCGCGAGCAAGGCCGCGATAGTGTCGTTGTGACCGATACCGAGGGGGGATATCAGCCCAAGATGGTTCAAATATGCGCTCATTCAGGCAATACCTCGATGGTGAGTTGATATTGCTTTTTTAGTAGCTGTATTTTTGTGGCTTCACGCACAATTTGCGCCTGCGCTTGGCCGCGATACGACCAATGCTCAACGCCATTTTCGATGACTTTTTGCCAGTCAGCGCCGAGTGCTGCAGCGGGCTGCGCGTGCGTGAGTTCAAAATCGTGCCATACCATTTCCAAGGGCATGCGCTTGGGCCATAAAGGGCCCGGCTCAGCGATTAGCTCGTCGCCTTGCCGCGTAAAGCTAAACAGCCGCTGGCCAGTCGGCGTAATGGCGACCAGTTGCAAGACTTGCCCATCGCTTTCAATGCGCGCGGTGAAGGCAAATACTTGCTCGCCCGCAGTCAGCGTGACTAATTCGCTTTGCGCCAGCGTGCCAAAAGCGGATACCGGCATCAGCGTCGGTAACTGCGCAGTCGGGCGAGTGCTGCACGCGAGCAACAGCAGGCAGCTTAGCGCCAATAGCAAGGAGCGCAGTACGGTTTTCATGCGCTGCATAGTTCAAACAAAGTTTGCAAACGGCGCTCGCTTTGCGCAACGAACGGGTTTTTCTCATCCCACGCGTAGCCGGCCAAAATTGAGCACACCATCGCTTTGACTTGCGGCTGCTGATCGGGCGAGAAAATCACCGATTGGAAACGACCGTCGTACCAGCCTGTCACATAGGTGCGGAAAGTATCGACGCCGCGTTTCAGTGGTTGCGCAAATTCGTTTTCCCAATCGACGCTTTCGCCGTTCAATTGGCGCGTCAACACCTTGGCCGCCATCGATGCCGAGCGCATCGCAATCGTTACGCCGCTGGAAAACACCGGGTCTAAAAATTCAGCGGCGTTACCGAGCAGCGCAAAACCTTTGCCGTGCATCGCTTTCACATTCGCGGCGTAGCCATTGAGCTCGTTTACTGGCGTATCCCACTCGGCGTTGCGCAATAGCTGCGCCAAACACGGCGTCTCAGCGATGAGCGCTTTCAATTGCTGCTCGGGCGTGCCCGGATAAGCGGCAAAACGCTCGGCTGATGCGACCGCACCTTGCGAGCTGCGGCCATTGGAAAACGGAATCGTCCAAAACCAGATATCGGGTTTGGTCGGATGCACGGTGACGCGGATTTTTTGCCGATCAAATTCACCGGCGACGATATTGTCGTCAATATGCGTAAACACGGCGCGGCGTACCGGAAAATCGGACGGTAATTCCAAATCCAACAAGCGCGGCAGCGTGCGGCCAAAACCGCTGGCGTCAAGCACAAAGCGGGCGCTGTAGGTGGCGACTTCACCAGCAGCATTTTTGGCGGTTAGCAGCGGGTTTTCGTTGCTAAAGTCGGCGGCGATGATTTCATGCTGGTACAAAATCTCCACGCCTTGGCGCTCGGCTTCGTCGGCGAGCAGCTTATCAAACGGCGCGCGTTGCACTTGGAAGGTGTACGGGTAGCCTGCTGTGAAGGTGTCGCCAAAATTGTATTCGCTGTATTTGCCGTCGTGCGCAAACGCCGCGCCATTTTTGTATTGAAAACCGGCTTGATGCACGGCGCGCAGCATATCGGCTTCGGCCAGAAAATCGAGGCAGTGCGCGAGTAAACTCTCGCCAATTGAAAAGCGCGGAAAGGTTTGGCGCTCCAAAATGCGCACTTTAAAGCCTTGTTTATTCAGCAAAGCGCCAGCGACCGCGCCCGAAGGGCCAGCGCCGATGATTAACACATCCGATTCGTAGTTCATCTTTTTCCCTGTGCTTTTACAAGCTAATTATTTTTTGGTGGCGCTGGCACTCTGGCGAGCGGGGCGAACAGTAGGGCAAGGCTTATGCCAAACAGCACCATCAAGCCAAACGATTGCGCGGCGGGCAGGCTGGACGCCGCCAATAGGCCAAACGATAGCAGTGTCGTGCTTGAATCCAAGCAAACGCCGAGCATCGCGCAGTGGCTTTCCTCTCCCGATTCGCGAAAGAAAATCGCGTAATCAATACCCAGTGCCAGTACGATCAGCAAGGCAAAGGCTGAAAAGATGTTCAGCGCTATACCTATGATGCCAAACAGCGCCAGCGCGCCCATCGCCGCCATTAGCGACGGCAACATAATCAGCGACGCGCCTTGCCAGCCGTGGCGCGGTGCCATCACCAGCCACATTGCCAGTAATGAGGCCGCCGTTAAGCCCAGCGCCAGATCGCGATAACGCGCCATCAGCGCCGATAAATCATTGACGCGATCAACAAAACGCACGCCATCGACCTTGATCGCCGCCAGCGCGGCTTTGTCTTTGATGTTCGATAGCAACACGAGCGAAGCATAGCCGCGCTCGGTTTGGCCCAGCCACAATAGCGCATCGGCGCGGCCCAAATCGCTCGCCAGCCATTGTGCCAAGCTCACCGGCTGCGCGGCGGCTAGCGCGGCTTGATCGTTGGCGATCGCCGCATCGCTCAAGCCCAGCTCTTGCAACCAAGCGCGGTAAGCGGGGTTGGCGAGCGCGGTTTGCAAAGTGCGAATATTGTCGTTTTGTGTCGCGATGCTCGGCAAGTTTTGCGACAAGGCGCGCGCCGCGCTGATTTCTTCCGAGGCGAGCAGCGGTTGCAATTGTTGCAGCAATTGCTGCTCACGCTGCAAGACTTCGTCGGCGCTACGGCCTTCAACAAGGTAAAACTGGTTTTCCGGCGCATGCGCAAACAGCGCCTTAATGCGTTGCTCCATCTGCGCCAACTTGGCATCGACCGCATAAAAGCTGTGCACATCGTCGTTGGCGCGCAGCTGGCTTAAACCGTATAGCGCCGGAATTAGCAGCAACAGTAGATATTTATAGCTGTGTATATGCTCATACACGTCAATAATCATGCTCGTCAAGCGCATACCCTTGGTATGGGGCTGATAGTGTTTCAGTAAAACCGGAAACGCCATCACCACGGTGAGGTAGGCGGCGATGAGGCCGGTTGATGAAAACACCGCAATTTCGCGCAAGCCTGGAAACGGCGCAATCGCCAGCGCCAAATAGCCGGTTACGCTGGTCGCGACGCCGTAAAACAGCGCTGGGCGCAGCCGCTTAACCGCCTCGCTCATCGTCCACGATTGATCAGCACCGAGGCTATCGGCAAAGCAGTGCGTGCCATAATCAATCGCCACGCCGATCAAACTCGCGCCAAACACCAAGGTCAGCACATGGATGCTGCCAAAATAATACGTCGTCGCCAATATCGCGACGCCAGTCGCCACCAGCAGCGGCACGAGGCAAAACACAATCGCGCTAATGCGACGAAACGCCAGCCACATCAATAGCACCGCGCCAAGCCACGAGCCAACGCCAATGCGGCTGATTTCAGACTTGGCGTTGCTACTCGCCAAATCGGCGTGCAGCGCCACGCCTGCGGCAATCGCGTCAACGCCAGCCTGTTGTTTTGCGCTATCGATCGCCGCATAAATCGCGCGCGCGGTGGGAGCGGGGCCGGTTTGGGCCACTTCATCACTGCCGGTATCGTGACCGCTATCATCAAACGCGCGCGTTTTGCTTTTCGCTTCAATCAGGGCCCAAACTTTGCCTTCGCCGTGCAGCAAGACCACGCCGCTGCTCGGGTCAAAGTCGACGCCTTTTTCTAAGCGGCGGCTCAGTAAGTCGCCAGCCAAAAACAGCGGGTCTTGGCTCAGTAGCGCAGCGCGCAAGCTGCCAAGTGGGCCGTAAAGTTGCGCGCCTTGTTCTTGCAAAAAGGCTGCAGTCTCGCCACGTTTTAGTTGCGCAATCGTCGCTGGACTCGCCAGCGCAAAGTGCATCGCCTTGGCGCTAGCCAGCCCAGTGCTGCGTGGCTGCTGTAGCGTTACTTGGCTAAACGCCTTCGATTGTTCTAAGGTTTTCGCCGCTTGCTCGGCGGCGGCAATTGCGTTGGCTGCGGTGCTGGCGCCAATCAGCAGCACATGGCGCTCGCCGAGTTGCTGCTCTAAATGCTGAACCGCACGTTGCGCGACCGGATCGCTCTCGCCGCTGGGCAGGAGCGCCATTAAATTGGTTTGCAAGGGCAAGCCGCGCGCAAAGAGCAGGGCGAGTAAAATACCCATCACCAGTATGGCGATGCACCAAATATAAAATAAGCTTTTCTCAGAGATACGGCGCATTATTTAATTGAAAACTTGTTCGTTTCGTCGCTACTGAGCGCGCCCGCAGCGCTGACGTTGCTAAAAGTGTAATGCGTGCTATCGCCATTTTTTTCCGCGATATCCAGCTGGCTAATCGCATTGCTGCCGCTGAGCGTGAGCGTTTTGGCAAAGCTGGCAAATAGGCCGCCCTTGGGTTTGAGTTCAAGCTGCCAGTTTTTCCCATCGACCTTGCCGCTAATCGCAAAATCGCGCTCCAGCACCGCCCAATCGCTGCCGACCAAGGCCATAAAAATGCGCGACACGGCGCTATAGCCAGGCTGGCTTTGCGCGTCGACACGCACAATGGTTTTGCCTTGCACGCGCTGCACTAGCGTATCGCCAGTAATGATCGCGTCGGACGCGTACGGTTTGGCGATTTGCCACAGCAAGCCTTTGTCTTTGACGTAGACAAAGCTGCCGCTGGAAATCAGCGGTTTGCTTAAATTGGCGATGCGTTTTTCTTGGCGAAACTCACCGCGTTGCGCGTCTTTGAAGGTAACGCGCGCTTTAACGTCATCGAGCAGGGCGGCATTGGTGTGCAAGGTGATTAGTAGCAGGCTAAAGCACAGGGCGATTTTTTTTAGCATGGCGTTGTTTTCTTATCAGTGCGGCATCGGCAGGTCGAGTTTTTCGAACAACACGTCGGGCGAGACGTAGCACATTTCGCGCGTTTGCATATTCACCGCCACTTGCACCGTGTGGCCCTTGGTCAGTAAATCGCCGCTGGCGATGTCGTGAATGCGGTAGCTGATTTTTAGCCGATTTTCCCATTCGACAATCTTTGCAGAGACGCGCAGTTTTTGCCCAAAGCTGGCTGGGCGCGAATAGCGAATATTTAAATCAATAATCGGCCACGCATAGCCCGAAGCGCGCATGCCCGGATAATCATAATCAAAGCTTTGCAGTAACGCGCTGCGCGCCAGCTCGAAATATTTCACATAATGGCCGTGCCAGACGATTTCCATTAAATCGATATCGTGAAACGCCGGTGTGATTTCAATGCTGTGTTCGAGTGTCTTGCGGCCGGTTTCACTCATTGTCTTGCTCCCGGTACGCTCAGGTTTTGCGCCTGAATCGCGGCAATCGTTGCGCGTAAATCGCTATCAAGCGCGCGATCTTCCAGTAAATGTGCTGAAAATGCGCGTACTTCGGCGATTAAATCGCGCACGCCAGTCGATAATTGCGCCGCGCTGAGCTCATTTTGCGCGATGCGCAATTCAACGCCTTGCACCGCCGCCAGCGCATGCGCGGCAACAACTTGCTCGGTCAATTGCAATACACGCAGCGCGTCGCGCGCAGCAATGGTGCCCATGCTGACTTTGTCTTGGTTGTGGCATTCGGTTGAGCGGCTAAAGACGCTGGCTGGTATTGTGAGTTTCAGCGCTTCGGCGGCCCATGACGACGCGCCGATTTGTACCGCTTTAAAGCCGTGATTAATCGCGCGGCGCTCGCCGCTGGCGCCAGATAAATTGCTCGGCAGACCGTGGTTGTAGCGCGTGTCGACCATCAGCGCGAGCTGGCGGTCCATCAAATCGGCCAGATTGGCGACGCAGTTTTTTAGGCTGTCCATCGCAAACGCGATATGGCCGCCGTAAAAATGCCCGCCATGCAGCACATGTTCGCCTTCGCCGTCGATGATTGGATTGTCGTTGGCGCTATTGAGCTCGTTTTCAATAAATTGCCGCAGCATCGGCAGCGCGTCGGCAAGCACGCCGATCACGTGCGGCGCGCAGCGGATCGAGTAGCGATCTTGCAAACGCAAGCCTTCGCGTGGCGCTTCGCCAGCGAGCAAATCATCATGAATCCACGCGGCAACTTCATTTTGCCCCGGATGCGGTTTTACCGAGAATAATTTGGCGTCAAAGTGATAGCTATTGCCATCGGTCGCCAAGGACGCCAGCGCGGTCAAGCGCGCGCACAGTTTGACCAAATATTCAGCGCGGCTATACGCGATACACGCCAAACCCGTCATCACCGCGGTGCCGTTCATCAGCGCCAAACCTTCTTTCGGCGCGAGCGTCAGCGGTGTGATATTGCGCGCAGCAAAGGCTTTGGCTGTGGGGTATGGCTCGCCAGCTTCGTAGATATAGCGCTCACCAGCCAATACTGCGGCGACGTATGATAGCGGCGTTAAATCGCCACTGGCGCCGACCGAGCCTTCTTCGGGAATAACAGGCACCAGATTTTCGTTGATCAGCGTCGCCAGTTGTTCGAGCAAGACCCAACGCACGCCCGAATAGCCTTGCGCGAGCGACAATAATCGCGCGGCCAAAATCGCGCGGCCGGTGTAGGCGTCGAAAAACGCGCCCAGCCCGCAGCCGTGGTAGGTGTACAAATGCTTAGGTAGCTCGGCAACTAGGTTTTGTGGAATGGCGACGGTGCACGAATCGCCGTAGCCGGTGGTGACGCCATAAATTTCGCCATGCTCGGCCAATAAATTATCTAAAAACTGGCTGCCGGCATCAACGCGGCGGCGAAACGCGGGATCGCTCGCCAGCTGCGCGCCGCTACCGTTGGCAACAGCCAGAATGTCTTCGATACAGAGGCGCTGTGCACCAAATTCAATGCGCTTGGCGTTATTGGTCTGGTTCATCATCGGTCCAGAAAGGGTAAAAGTTAAACCACTGTAAAGGCGCGAGTTGGCAATAATACGCCAGCTTATCGGCGTAGCGTTGCGCCGAAGCCGCTAGCCACGCCTCACGCGCAGTGCGCGCCACGGCTTGCGGCTCGCTTAAAGTTTCAAAGTATAAATGCAGCCCGTCGCCTTGTTTTAAGCAGACGGCAAACACCAGCGGGCATTGCATCATCAGCGCGAGTAAATGCGGGCCCAGCGGCAGGCGCGCCTTGGCGCCGAGAAAATCGACAATGAGCGTACGCGCTGCGGTTTTGTTGGCGTTGACCGGCACGCGATCGGCGGCAATCACTAGCCATTCGCCGCGCTCGACGCGTGCGGTTAAATCGGCCGCAAGCGCGGGGTTGATGTCTGAAACCTGAATCAGCCGCACAGCACGCGTGTGCGCTTGTGCAGCCAAAATGCGGTTAAATTGCTCGGCATGCTGCGTGTGCACCAATACATTTAACCGCAGATTTTCATTGGCTTGCGACAAGGCTTGCATCGCCTCGGTATTGCCCAAATGCGCGGTCAGCATAATGCCGCCTTGGCCTTGCGCGAGCCGTTGCAGCATCATCTTGCGGCCGGTACAGCTCACCTGCGTATGCTGCAATTGGCCCGTCCACGCATGAAATTTAGCCAAAATTGTGTCGGCAAAGCTTAAATAATGTTGCCAGCTCAGGCGCAAGGAAACGCGCAATTGCAAATGCGGCGCGCTGCGGGAGAGTCGCTGTAAATAGTCTTGCGACGAGAGCCGCGCCAGTTTGCCAAAGCAAAAAAACCACGCCAACACTGGATATAAAATCAGCGCAAACAGAGGGCGACCGCCAAGCGCGTAGGCTTTGAGCATGATTTTCATGCCCCAATACGCCAGCTTGCCACCGCGCTCACGTTGTTCGCTCCAATTAGTTTGCGTCATGAACGAAACCAACGGGCGATTAGGCGCGGGCTGCGCCACAACATGCCAAAAAACAGTTTGGCGTGCATGCGTGAGATCAGCACATTGTCGCGCCAGACGGCAAAATGCGACACGCCATCGAGCGGGTATTGCACTGGCGTTGGCAGCTGGACGATGTTCATCCCCGCCCAGTACAAGCGCACCATCACTTCAACGTCAAAATCCATGCGGCTGCCGAGCTTTTCGCGCTGTAGCAGCGCGCACGTTGCAGCAAGCGGATACACGCGAAAGCCGCACATTGAGTCTTTGATCGCAAACGAGAGCGTGTTAATCCACACCCAAATATGCGTTGCATAACGGCCATACAAACGGCCTTTGGGCACTGATTCATCATAAACCGGTTGGCCAGCAATCAACGCAGCAGGCTGCGTTTGCGCAGCGTGAATGAATTGAGTTAAATCTGGGGTATGGTGCTGTCCATCAGCATCAATCTGTGCTGCATGGCTATACCCTAATTCATTAGCCCAGAATAAACCCGCGCTGACCGCGCCGCCTTTGCCTTGATTAACGTCTAAGCGTTTTAAGCTGACCCAAGCGGCGTGCTGTGTGGCCAATTGCTCGAGCACGCGTTGGCAAGCCGCATTACTGCCATCGTCGATCAACAGGCAAGGCAGGCCAAAGCCACGCAGCGATTCCAGCACCGCGCCGATTGCGTGTTCGTGGTTGTAAACCGGAATGACAATGCACGGTTTAAATGCGCTCATGCGGCGAACACCAAGCGGCCTGATGAGTGTGCGCCTTGGCTTGAGGTAAATGCAAAGCTCAGTTTTTGGCGGCTCTCATCCCAATCGAGCTGTAAACTCAGCTCGGTGCCCGGCTGGATAATCTGTTGAAACTTAATTACTTCCATCCGATTAAATTGGCCGTCAATCGCAAAATAATCGCGTGCTAGCTGCGCTGCCCAGTGGATTTGCGCCACGCCGGGCAAAATGGGTGTGCCGGGAAAATGGCCGGCAAAATAGGCGATATCGGGCTGAACGAGTAATTGCAACTCGCAATGCGCGCCGCTGTGCTGCGCGGCGATGACCGTTGGTAACAATACCGGCGGCAAAAACAAAGCGCTAAGCGCCGCTTGCGTCGTTTTGCCTTGCGCATTGACCGGTAGGGCCGCCACAAAACGCCAACGGCGCGGCAGCGCCAAACGCTCGACTTGGCCGTGTAATTGCTTTTTTAATAATTTGATCAGCGCAGTTTTGCCCAACTGCGCCAATAGCGCGCTACCGGCTTCATGCAAAACCAGTACGGCATTGATGCTTTGCCGGCCTTGCTCTTCGGCGGCGACGACCGCCGCTTCGTCCACTTCGGGCAAATGGCTTAAGGCTTGCTCGACACTTGCTAAAGCAACGCGTTTTTCTTCAATTTTTACGATGCGATCTAGCCGCCCTAACAGCGTGAACGTGCCGTTATCTGCGACATTGGCCGCGTCGTCCATCGTGTGCCAGTTTGCGTCGGGCAAATGCGCCGAGCAAATTTCCAGCGCGCCGTCTTGGTTCACCCTGAATGCGACGTCGGGCAGCGCTTGCCAGCTGGCGGCTTGCTCGCTTTGCACGCGCCACGCCACGCCGCCGGTTTCGGACGAGCCAAAAATCTCGTTAATCGCCACGCCGCTGCGCTGGCTAATGTCTTGTGCGACGGCCAAACTCAGCACGCCGGCTGAGGAAAAGAGCGCGCTTAAATGAGGCGCCATCTCGGCCCACGGCAAATGCGGCCCTAGGCGTTTGTAATGCGCTGGGCTGGCCACCCACGTGGCTTTGGCCACTGCGCGGGTCATTGAGCACAGTTGTTCGGGGAAAAACGCCGTTTCTGCGGCGAAAACGCGGCCAATTGCTACGGGCCACAGCACGCGAAACAGCAAGCCGTATAAATGCTGCTGGCTAACGGTGCCGATCACGACCGAATCGGCAATTTGCGCGCCAAACAAGCTCTCGAGCGCGTTCACTTCGGCGAGCAATTGTGCGTAGCTTTTTATGATGGCTTTTGGTTCGCCGCTCGAGCCCGAGGTGTAAATGTAGAGCTGGCAAGCGTTAGCGTCGATGTCTTGCAGCAAATATTGGTGACCGGCTGGCGCTTGTACGCACAGATCGCGAATCACTAGACCAAATTCTTCATCGTCCGATAAGCGCAGCGTGCACGGCGTGGTGTGAACGCGCGTTTCGTCGCCAGGCAGGTGAACGGTTTTGCCCGTTTGCCAAGCGGCAAATAGCGCCAGTGCAAACCAATATGCGTCGCGGCAAAACAGGCTGATGTCATTTTCGCCTTGCGCGGCCAAAGTGTGCGCCAGCGCGGCGACTTGCGTGGCAAATTCATCGCTGCCAATCAATCGGCCTTGCTGCAATGCAAAGTCATAAGTGGGGGTATTGCTATCTAGCCATTTATTCATAGTTTATTCTTGCGAATACGCCGCCTCAGTATCCATTCGCCTGCCATTAGGCCACCCATCAGCAAGTAGGCGATTAGGCCATTGTATAAGGTCCAATTTTCCCAACTGGCGTACAGCGCTGTCCAGAGTGCAATACTGCCATTGGCAATAAAAAAGACACACCACACTTGCGTGACGCGGCGCGTGTAAATGACGCCGCTGGGCGGTAAATCGGGCTCGCTGAGCCGGGCCAAGCGCTCAATTAAGCTGGGGCCACGAATCAGGCTGCTGGCAAAGACGCCGAGCATGGCCAAATTAATCAGTACGGGATAGTAGCGCAGCAAATCGGGCTGCTTTTGACTATAGAGTATGCCTGCCAAAACCAATAGTATCGCTACCTGTAGCGGTATACCTGGCTTGCTCCAACTGCTAACACCACGAATTAAGGCCACGGCTAATAATAGCGCGGCCATGGCTTCGCTCGTTGCATGGCCGAGTGATAAATACACCAATAGCGGGTAGGCCAGCGCCAGCAATGCACCCAGTATCGCAAGCGCTTTTTTCATGCCACTTAGGCTTGTTGCAGTTTATAGACTGCGTCGACGACGTCTTGCACGGTGCGCACTTGTTTAAAGTCTTCAGGGCTGATTTTTTTGCCGACTAAGGATTTAAGCTCGGCGGCCATATCGACGGCGTCGATGCTGTCGATTTCCAAATCAGTGTAAAGCTGCGCGTTGGGCGTAATGCGCGCGGGGTCGATTTCGAATAGCTCGGCAATAATGCGGACTACTTCGCTGTGGATCGCCGTTTTTTCCATGTTTCTCTCTCATTTTTATTTCGATTTCACTGCCGGATACTACTTGCTGGCGCAGGCATTTGCCGCGCTAAGGTCTACGGCACAGCGCAGCGTGCTTAGTTTGAGCGTTGCGCGCTAACAAACTGGGCCAGCGCATTAATTGAGGCAAAATGCTGGCGATTTTCTGCTGAATCGCTTTGTAGCTTAATGCCGTAACGTTTTTGCAGCCCAACACCTAGCTCCAGCGCGTCGATCGAATCCAGACCAAGGCCTTCGTTAAATAGCGGGCTGTCAGCGTCAATATCGTCGACGGTAATGTCTTCGAGATTGAGCGTCTCGATGACGAATAATTTGATTTCATTAATCAGCGTGTTATCCACGGTTTAATTCCTGCGTATAAAGTGCGGTAAGGTCGCTATTGAGACGGCGCGCGGCAATCGGGTCGGTACTGGCTTGGCGATAGGGCTCAAGCTCAATATCATTAAGAACGCGTAATGTCATGACAAAACGACGCGGCGGAATTTTGTACCACTTCTCGTTCTTGGTCAAAGTCGTTGGGCTGACGGTAATCAGCACCGGCGTCAAAATGCGCGCGCCTTTAATCGCAATCGTTGCCGCACCGCGGTGAAATTGCATCTCTTTCCCAGGTGTGGTGCGTGTGCCTTCGGGGAAAATAATCAGGCAATCGCCGGCCTGCAAGGCAGCGACACCGTCGGCGACCATTTGCTCGCTGCTGTGATTTGGTATAAAACCTGCCGCGGAAACCGGCCCCACCATGCACGGATTACGCCACAGGCTACCTTTAACGACGCAATTGGGCTCATCAATATGCGCCATCATAAACACCACGTCGAGCAAAGACGGATGGTTGGCGATGACGAGTTGTCCGGGGCGACCCAGCAAATGCTGACCTTCGATCTGCCAGCGCATAATGCCCAAAAAACGCATCCAGCGCAGAAATTGATAAAACACCCAGTGGATGATTTTTCTGGCTTGCGGCCGGCGTCGCGTAGCGGGCGTCGCCATATTCATCAGCGGAAAAAAAAGCCCCAATAATGAGCCGCCGACGCCAAAACTACTAAATGCAATCGCGGTGCCAATCAGGCGCCGCAGCCAATTTAGTTTTATGCGCCAACTCATACGCGCGTCCATTCCCAAACGCAATTGAGGCCCTGCGTGAGTAATTGCGCCTCGCCTGATTGCCACCAGCGGTAAACATCATGTTGCGTAGCTACTGGCGTATGGTTGGGCGACGAGGGCAGGGCGCTGAGTCGCAAATTGGGTGTGTTGGCGTCGATCAGGGCGCAAACTGCAAAGCGTTGCATCGCTTCTGTTGCATCGGGTTTTAAAATATCGGGCACGGCTTCATCGGAATACATAAGTAATACCGCCGGCTCGCGGCGATCCGATAGCATCGTGGCGGCCTCTAGCAAGGCCATCGGCAGCGTATCAATGCCTGCGCTAATGGCGCTGCACTCGTCTTTTTGTTGCGCAAAAATGCTCCACAAACCTTGCGTGGCATTGTGGACCGAGTGGCTAAACGTGGCTGGAGACAATAATTCATCGCGTGCCAAAGTTTGCAGCATGCCTACGGTTTGTTGAATCTCACCATGTCTGGAGGCAAATACACAGCGCAAAAGTTGTTGGTCTGGGTTTATGTCGTACGCTAGTTGCAGATTGATGCGGGCCAATGGCGATAAGCGTCGGCGCTGTAGTGTTGGGATGAAATCAAGCCGCGGGCTGGCATCTTGATCGTTATGCCAAGCACTCATTCGTGAAATACTGAGTTGAATTGACCAATAGGGCGAGTGCATTGCAGGCAAACTTATCTATGCGGGGATGAAGATAAAAGGCGTGTAGCCGAGATTGTGCCATACATTGGGTTTGTTCGCCCTTAGTGACTCAAGTTAGTATCATGGGGTGTCTTTTTTAATATAAAAATCTTTTCTTTATTTAAATATTGGAGTTTATTCAATGAAATACTTGATTGGGTTGGTGATGGCCTTCGCCTTGAGCGTTCAAGTTTATGCTCGGCAAATGCCGATGGAGCAAACGCCACGTGTTCTTTTTGCTGAAAGCATGGGAGCCTCAGTGGAGGCAGAAAAAGTCACCCCAATTTTTGTGGCTGCAGCAAATAAATTTGGCTGGGTCGTGATTGCTAACGAAGTGGGAAAAATGACGCTGCAATATAACAAAGGCAATGGTAAACACGTGGTGACCGTGGCTGTTGAATACGATACGAAGGCTTACCAAATTAAATATGTTGATAGCATCAATATGAATTATGAAGTGATCGATGGAGTGGCACAAATACACCCTAACTATAATCGATGGGTTTTTAATTTAAATAAGGAAATTAATAATCTCATGCATGCCCGATAAGTGTTGGGCAGTTAGTTAGGAGATTCGTACAGGGGCACAAGCGGGGACATAAAAATAGGATCTTCTGGGGGCCCTTAATGCTGTGTAAGACAACAAAAAACCCGCAGAAGCCAGGCTTTATGCGGGTTGTAGGGCTGTTTAGTACAGCTTGAAACTTACTAATGGTGCTCGGAGCCGGAATCGAACCGGCACACCTTGCGGCGAGAGATTTTAAGTCTCTTGTGTCTACCTATTTCACCATCCGAGCATTGGGTGCGAATCTTAACAGTCTTTCGCATTTCTTGCTACACCAGCTTTACAAAAAAGCCCAGCTCAGCTGGGCTTTGATGCTGGAGGCGGAGGCCGGAATCGAACCGGCGTAAACGGATTTGCAATCCGCGGCATAACCATTTTGCTACCCCGCCTTAAGGGGTAAAGAAAGTATTTAAAACTACTTTCTTAAAAATTTGGAGCGGGATAAGAGGCTCGAACTCTCGACCTATACCTTGGCAAGGTATCGCTCTACCAACTGAGCTAATCCCGCATCGTTTGCTGGGCAGATTTTGGAGCGGGATAAGAGGCTCGAACTCTCGACCTATACCTTGGCAAGGTATCGCTCTACCAACTGAGCTAATCCCGCATCGTCTGCTTGGCAGATTTTGGAGCGGGATAAGAGGCTCGAACTCTCGACCTATACCTTGGCAAGGTATCGCTCTACCAACTGAGCTAATCCCGCATCGCAATGATGCTACTAATTTGTACTACGCCAGTATGTGATGGAGCGGGATAAGAGGCTCGAACTCTCGACCTATACCTTGGCAAGGTATCGCTCTACCAACTGAGCTAATCCCGCATCACGTTCTGCATTTCTAAGTGATTTGCAGAGGAGCGCAATTATGGCTAAGGGCTTTTGGTGTGTCAAGCACCGCAGAACAATTTTTTTTATAAATGTCGATTTTTTAATCGAAAATGCTGTTTTTGCTAATGAGTTGAGGGGCATCGACGTGTTAATATTCGCACCAATCCATTTTTGCAATGCGCTTATACAAGTAGGCGCATGAATCTATTAGTCTGATCGAGGATAAACTTATGCCACGCGTTGTGACACTTGCCCATTACTATACCGCGCCTGAAATTCAGCAAATGGCCGACAAAGTGGGCGATAGCTTGGAGCTCTCGCTGTTTGCGCGTGATGCTGATGCCGACATTATTGTGTTTGCTGGCGTGCGCTTTATGGCCGAAACCGCCAAAATCCTCAATCCGAATGCCACAGTAATTTTGCCAGACGCAGGTTCAACCTGTTCTTTGGTAACTCAAACTGATGTGGCGGCGTTGAAAAAATGGCGCGAGTCTTATCCAGATCATGTGCATGTGTCGTACATCAATAGCTCGGCTGAGCACAAAGCGCTGAGCGATTGGATCGTGACTAGCCGCAACGTCGACGACATCATTGCTCACCTGTATGCCGAAGGCAAACAAGTGATTTTCTCGCCAGATCGCAATATGGGCGCTTACCTAAACTTCCAGCACGGCTACGATATGCCGCTATGGTCGGCGGTGTGCGAAGTGCACGATAAATTCAACCAAACCGCCTTGGATGAAGCGTTTGCTGCAGTGAAAACTGCTAAATACCTGATCGCTCACCCAGAAAGCCCGCTACCCGTATTGCAGCAAGCCGATTATGTTGGCTCAACATCGGGCATGCTGAACTGGATCAAAACATTTGATAAAGAGCCAGATGCTGCGATCTTCGTCGCGACTGAAGACGGCATTTTGTACAATATGCGCCTCGCTCGCCCCGATCTGAATATCGAGCAAGCGCCGATTTATGCTGGTTGCCAGTGTAACTCTTGCCCGTACATGAAAATGAATACGATTGAGGCGGTAAAACGCGCGCAAGCAGGGCAGGGCACGGTAATCGATTACCTAACGCCTGCCGATATGGATGCCGCCCGCGCACCGATCGAGCGCATGTTGGAATTCTCTAAGCGTTATTACGCTTAAGTCGTCATCAATACCAAACGCCCCAATCGGGGCGTTTTTCTTTGCTAGTTAAGATGCGCGTTTAATTTGTTCGATCAACCAGCACGCCGCTGGCCCCAGGTTGGCATTGCGCAGCCAGACTAAATCAATCGTGGTGGTTTTGGGCCAATTGGCGGCGGAGAGCTGAACGAGTTGGCTTTGGCCAAATTGCTCTGCCAGCCAAGTTGGCAAAGCCGCCCAGCCAAAATTTCGAGCTGTCATTTCCAATAGCATTAAGTAACTCGGTGCCAGCCAGCAACGCGGGCTATGGATGCTGGGTTGGCGCTCTGAATAAGTGCTGAGCATCAACTCCCTATGCATCAGCAATTGTGCTTCATCGACGTGTCCATACAGTGCTAGCGGGTGCTGCTTGCCAACATACAGCGCAATCTGGGTTTGGCCAGCAATCGCCTGATAAGAAATATCAGCTTGATACGCCCCTTGCGCACGTACCAATCCTAGCTGGGCCCGCCCACTGCGCAGCAGCGCCAATACGTCTTGGTCTTCTCCCACCAAACATTCCAGCCGCAGCATCGGAAACTGCGCGGCAAATGCTGTTAACAGCGCTTCAAACTCCAAGGATTGAAACGTATCTGAGAGCACAATGCTCAATTGCGCTTCTTCGCCCGCTTGCAAGGCGAGTGCTTGATGGCGCAAATCGGCATGGCTATTGAGCACATGCTGAGCGTGGCTCAGCAAACGTGAGCCCGCCGCCGTGAGCGTTGGTTGCCGCGTGCGGCGATCAAATAGTTGTACGCCTGCGTCGATTTCAAGCTGGCTGATAGCCTCGGAAACGGTGGATTGGCTTTTGCCCAAATGGCGCGCCGCAGCGGAAAAAGAACCTAGCTGCGCGGCGTGCACAAAAGCGGCGAGGCTGTCGATGGAATTGAACATGGGTCTGCCTTGAATCGGTTATTCCGATGGTAACTGATTTTATTCTATCGGTTTTCATGGTGATAATCGTTTTAATTACACAAAGCAGAAGGAAAAGGCTATGAGTGATTCAGCAACAAATTTGTCGAATTTAGCGCAATTGCCAGAAAAAACCTGGCTGGAACGCGCCTTGCATGCCGTGCTGTTTGAAGTGGGTGGGGTGATTTTAGTAACGCCGATTGCGGCGTGGATTATGGACGCGAGCGTCTCACACGTCGGGGTTTTGGCTGTGATTTTAGCGAGCACCGCCATGACGTGGAACGCGCTGTTTAATTTTGTGTTTGACAAAATCGAACGCAAACAAGGCTGGCAGCGCACGCCAAAAATCCGCACGTTGCACGCGCTGCTGTTCGAAGGCGGTTTTATGTTGATGGCCTTGCCATTAACGATGTGGTGGATGGATTTAAGCCTGTGGCAGGCCTTGGCTTTGGATATCGGGTTTTTTGTATTTTTCCTACCGTATACCTATGCGTACAACTGGGCCTACGATGCGCTACGCCTGCAATATTTTCGCCGTTTTCGTCCGGCGTGATAGGCGCGAATTTAGCGTTGGCGTCGTTCAACCCCGTTCCAGCTGCTGACGGGTTCTGGCACAACATCGGGGTAAAGCGCTTTGTAGGCAGCCAGCGCATCGTGTACATGGGCGTAAAAACTATCAGCGCCGATTGCTCGGGTGACGCCATAGCGATCAAATGCTTCGCGCAGCGGTCGATTGCAGCGGGCAAATTTCAAATCAATGCCAGCTTCTTCGAGTAGGTGATTCAGTGTGAGGAGTTGCTCCGCAGCGGTGACGTCCAAAAAAGTCATCGCCTGCGCATCAATCAGCACCCAGCGCGTATCGCCATCTTCGGCGACCAGCTGGCTGATTCGATCGACAAAAAAGCTGCTATTGGCAAATAGCAGTGGCGCGTAAAAGCGATACACGAGCAAGCCTTGCAGATAGCGTGATTCACCAATCAAATGCGCTTCGGCCACATCATGAAAGCCTTTGCGTCCTTCGGCGGAGCACAAAACCGCATCGAATGGTCTGGCCATAAATTGTATGAGGTATGCCAGTGAAAGCAATATCCCAACAATGATACCGGGCAATACCCCAACAATCAGTACGCCAGCGGTCGTGATTAAGGAAAACATCGCCGCGGTTTTATCCAAGCGATACATTTCCAACCAGGTGCGTACTTCAATCAAATTGATCCCGGCAAAAATTAGCAGCGCTGATAAAGTGGTGACCGGCAGATAGCGTAAAGAGCCGGATAAAAATACCAAAAACAGCAATAGTATGAGTGCGGCCACCAAACCAGATACCACCGATTTACCGCCCGCCGCATCGTTAATCGCGGTGCGTGATTGGCTAGCGCCCAGTGCAAAGCCTTGCCACAGGCTAGCGGCGATATTGGCCATGCCCAGCGCCATTAATTCGCGGTTGGGCGCGATTTCATAATGATTTTTTTGCGCAAAAGCGCGTGCCAGCAAAATACCTTCGGGCATCGCCAGTAGCGCGATACCGGCAGCGGCAGGCAGCAGGGTGGTGAGATGCTCAAAACTTAAATGCGGCATTTCCAGGTCGGGCAGACCTTGCGGCAAATTGCCGAGCAAAGCGACGCCGTGCTGGGTGATTTCAAGCAGATACGCCGCGCCAATGGCTAGCACAAACAGCAGCACGGCAGCAGGCCAGCTTGGGAAAAGCTGGCGCATCAAAATCAGAAAGAACAGCGAGAGCGTGCCAACGATTAGCGTCGTGCTGTGAATTTCATCGCTGTGGGATAAAAGCTCGATCAGGCGCGGAAAAAACGCCGCTTCGTGCAAGCTCATTCCCGTCCATTTTCCCAATTGGCTGGCGATTAAAATCAGCGCCGCGCCATTCATAAAACCGAGCAAAACGGGTTTGGAGAGTAAATCGGCAATCGCGCCCAATTTCGCCTTGGCGGCAATCAACATCAATACGCCGACCAGAAAAGTCAGCGTTGCTGATAGCACGACATACTGCGCCACATTGCCATGCGCCAATGGTGCAATCGCCGCAGCAACCAGCAGGGCAATCGCCGCGTCAGGCCCAACAATCACATGACGTGAGCTACCCAGCAGTGCATACATCAACATGCCTGCCAATGCGGTATACAGGCCATTTTGCGCCGGCATGCCGGCCAAATCGGCGTAAGCAACACAAGCTGGAATCAGCACGATGCATACGCTAATCCCGGCGACAACATCGGCAGATAAATGCTCGCGGCGGATATTGGCCAAGCCCGATTGTTGCCATAGCGTGTGTACGCGTGATGCGGAATCTTGCGCCATAGTGCGGTCCTTCTCGCAGCGGGGTAATTCAGTGTAGTCAGCAAACGCGCGTTAGGGAAAACACCTGTGCTGAAAAAAGCGCACTTTGCATTAGCGCATACTGATGTCATTGTGAGTCCGTTGCGACATCGGCTATGATCGCGGCCAATTTTATCTGTGCTTTGTACTCCGTGAATTTGCCGCTATTTCTTCGTCGCAAGTTAGCACCATGGTTCGCTGTTTTGGCCATGGTGGCGCAGCTATTGCTGCCGTTTGCGCACGCCGCGGCGATGGATGCCGGAGTGCCATTAGCATGGTGTGGCACGGGTCAAGCGCCGAGCGTGAATCAGGATTCATCGCTAAGTAGCAGCGATGCCAAAATCATCGTTAAGTGCGCGATCTGTTCGGTAGCTAGCTTGCACGCGATTGCGCCCCCACCGGCGCAAATTAGTCTGCCCTTATTGATCCCCGTTGGTCACTCGCCAATTTTGCGACTCACAGAGTCTTTTTCTGTAGATTCCTACGCGATTCCACCGCCGCCGCGCGGCCCCCCTTTGAGTTCCTAATTGTATTTATTGCGCAGCCAATCGGCGTGCCGGCTTTGTCCTGCTCGCTGTTTGGCTACATCGATTAAATGGCACCTTGCGGCGCAAGGTGTTTGTTCAGCTTGCGCCCGTGCGCAGCAGACGCATTAGGAAATGCAATGTCAGCCTCTTTTTGTTGGGCTCGTCGCCCATTAACGTGCGCTATTTTGGCCGCGTTTTCCCCATTGGTTTGTGCGCAATCAGCCGCCGAGCCGATACAACTCGATGAAATCGTCGTCAGCGCCACGCGTGAAGCCACGCTACTGAGCAAAGCACCGGTCTCGATTGGTAAAGTTGGCGAGAAAACCATCGCCGAAACCAAGCCGACTTTCATCGGCCAAGTGCTCGATAAAATCCCCGGTGTACACATGACCGATCTGGGGAATGAGCAGCACAATATGTCGATTCGCCAGCCGATGTCGTACTCGGCGGTGTATCAATATCTGGAAGACGGCGTGTAGTGCCATCTACGATATTTGCAAACTAATGTCCATTTGAAATAAATCGCAAAAGTGTTACACTGAATTGTAATGAATCACATTGCTCTACATCTAAATCCAGTAGTGTTCAGGAGCGCTTTTCATGAGTCTGTGGAATACCGAACCGATCAACCAAGCTAGGTGCGCGAGTTTCGCGAAGGTGCTGGCCTTCATTTGCGCAGACCATAAGGTCGAGCGTAAAAATAAAGCCCTCGATCTAGTCTGGAAAAGCGTCCGAGTTCAAGTCGGTCATCAGTACCGTGATTTTCGCCTTAGCTTGGTCGGTGAGAAGTTAATCAACGAGCTACTGCCGGAGGTCGCCACTAACCGAGGCAGCAGAGGTGGGGCAAGCTGATGGATTCTGTCCCGGAATTTTTTCCGTCGTCTTTGGTTCAGGTTGTCCGTGTCGCGATCAATCTTGGCGACTTACCCTATTTCGATGGGCAGTCCGAGATCGCCATGAAGAGCGAAGTGGCAGAAATTCGTAATGTCCATTTTCACCGCGATCATGTGGTGGAAGGCTTTCCCCTCTTGTTTTGCCCGGCCCGAATAATCGACGGGCTTGAAATGAATCTGTTCATTGAGCATCGCTATCGTGGCCGCTTTTTACCCCCCAAGCAGGGCGGTAAACGCAACCTGCGTGGAGGGGTCACAGTTGAAACTCTCTACGGGATTGCAAACTCATTGCGCGGATTCCTTGCCTGGCTGGCTGAGACAAATACGGATTGGCGAGAGGTCTATGCCGTAGCTGACAGCGAAAAAGCAAAGGAATGGCTTCCTCCATACCGATATCGAACGGTTTTGATCGAGAGAGTGAAGCGGGAGAGCATCTCGCGGGACACTGCCAATCTGTACCTCAGTCATATTCGGCAGTTTTACGAGTGGGCATTGAAGACTCGGCGGATTGAGCGCATCCCATTCACCTACTCTCGTGTTGCGATCAAGAAGCCTCGGAAAGGTGGGGATTTCGATCTTTTGTTCAGCACCTTCCAAGATGAAAAGACGCTGATGATTCAAACCAGCGACCTGACGATCCCGAAGAAGTACAAGTCGAAAAATGAGTCCCTCGGGGAAGCACTGACGCCATATTCAGCTACCGAACTTAGGGTATTCTTCGATAGCAAATACATGCGGCTTGAGAACAGGAAACTCTGGGGGGAGCTTGGTTTAGCCTGTGGGCTACGAGCCATGGAGGTGGCAGGTTTCCCCGAAGATATCGTGGTCGATCCTGCTTTAAGTGACAAGACTGTCTTCGAGGTGACCATCCTTGGGAAGTTCAACAAGGAGCGCAAAATTCTGATCCCTCTATTCTTGATGCAATCCCTCTGGGTGTTTAAAAATTCACCGGAGCGCTTGAGGCGCGCTGCCAAATGGGATTTGGATAAGGGGTCAGGGAAACGCCGCCCGCTATT
This sequence comes from Chitinibacter sp. SCUT-21, assembly GCA_041874755.1. NCBI lineage: Bacteria > Pseudomonadati > Pseudomonadota > Betaproteobacteria > Neisseriales > Chitinibacteraceae > Chitinibacter > Chitinibacter sp. SCUT-21. Next base: position 1,284,296 of record CP102611.1, on the reverse strand, counting down.
TCTTAACCGTTCGGGCGGCGGAATCAAGAGCAAGTCGATTACCAATGCAGCATCCAAGGTTGTTGAAGAACAACTTATGGTTGGTCAGTCGTTTGATCGAGGTTTTCACGATCTTCGGGCGACATTTGCCACAAGTCTTGCCCGCTTCATGCTGGAGAAACATTTACCGCTCGGCTTCATTCAGTACAAGCTTATGGCGTTGATGGGACACGAGAACTTCTCATCTACCCTGAAATACATCAACTTTGCACGCTCTATCACTTTTGAAAGCCAGATGAATGATTGGGTCGATAAAATTTTCAGTGATCTGAATCCCAAACTCTCTGCCGAAGCCAAGGCTCGTGAGAATGGATTATCAACATGAAGATTAGAAATCCAGACACCAGTAATTGTGCTCAATCCGGCAGCACTATTACCGGCAGCACTATTAATCTTCAACGTGCTGTGGATATTTCCCATCGTTTTGCGAGTGATATAGCACAAGCCATTGAAATATACCGAGCTGATCCAGATCGGTGGAAAGTGAAACCTGCTACGGTAAGAACTCTTCTATCACGATTGGTGCCCGCATTACCAGAGGTGGCCGCAGCATTGGAGCCGGAACACCTTTTAGCATTGTCTAGGGAAGGGCTGGCGGCGCTAAATGTAGAAGCGGTGTGGGCGGACGTTGAGGGCAAGTCGCTTACTCTGCCTAGCTCGACACCCCAGCGGGGGAATTCAATAGCCCGTGCCTTCAATCTCTTATATTCGATTCACAAAAATCAGCCAGGCCTGCCCCCGCCAAGTATTCTGCAATTACGCTTTGGTACCTCCTACGTGGGGGACTTATATCGTGTGTCGCCTTCCTTTATGCTGTATTTCAAGCAATTAATTCTGAAAATAGATGCCAAAGAGGAATTGCCTTCAACTTCGATGAATGTGAAGCATCATTCCTATCCACTTCTTGCTCTCTTGGTCAGAAACAAGGCCGCTGTAGCTGCGCTGAAGGCTCATGGGTTTGATGCGTTTGAAAATGAGTCAGCCCTACTCATTAGGATTTTGCAGGAAGTGAAACCCAGACACTCGCCTACTGCTTTGGAGTATGTACTAGAACAGCATGACCCAGTGCGATGGGGGCAAAAATGGGTTTTCGTTCATGGGCATGCCGCAGATCTAACAGAGATCTACAATCTTTCATCAGTGTTATTTGGTGACCTGAAACGATTCGGTGATTTGCTCTCGGCAACCCCATTGAAGGGACGCAAACCGATGACTTTTAGGGACAAGATGACGATGGTTCAGCGGGCAATCCTCGATTGCTACTCATATCTATCGGATCCAGACGCTGCTGCATTGAAGGAGCGAGGTGTTTGTGTTTTGATTGAGAACGAGGCGCGATTGCTTCGTTGGCTGGACGGAGAAACTCGCATTGAGGCTCGAACTTTTTCCGCAATCAAAGATTTCGTTGAACAACTGTTTCCGGCGTTTCCAAAATGGAAGGAAATATCCCTTCCCTACCGCTTGGCCTTCGATAGCGAGTTTTCTTCGCGCCCTACCTACTGCGATTATGGTTCAATTCGTGAGATTTCAGTTAAGCTCTTCGACGACATGGCCGCTTTTCTGGAAGAGCAGAAGCAATCGATTGACCAGAAGTCGTACAACATCAAAACCGTCTGTCATCAGTTTACGAACTTCAAGGCGGCGATGATGCTTGCTAAGGAATCACTTTCTGCTGAAGATCTTTTGATGCTGGAAAAACACGGGATGAAGGCTTTTGATCTCCCTGGCCATAAGTTACAAAAAGCGTTGTGGTTCTTTTTGCAAAATACCGCAAAGACAGGGGGAGTGACGACATCCACGGCCTATACCTACAAATCCGCAGTCATATGGGTCCTAGATAAGTTCGGTTTCCATATTGTGGAAGCTTATCCGATCACGCAAACCAAGACAGCAAAGCATCTCAAAAGATTGAACACCGACGACTACTACAGTGCGGAGCAGTGTCGGGAGATTGCCTATCACATCGAGTGCGGCCTGCAGGACATGGACGCTCCGGATGATTTCAAAGTTGTTTTACTGCTGGGGCGAATCCTTCTGAAAACTGGTTGGAATCTTGCCCCAACGCTTGGTATTGAATGCAACGACATCGTGCGAGTACCTTCTTCTCTCAATCCCAATGGCATAGTTACTGTCGTATTGAGAAAGGCAAGGGCAGGGTATCGGACTGATGGGTACACATTTGCCGATCCAGAAATGAATGCGGCAGCAATGAAAAGCGCTGTCGCCGATCTTTTGACGGTTCGAGATAAACTAACTGCCTCATATCGAGACTCGCTGCCATTGGATAACCCGTTCCGGAATTTCGTATTTCTTGTGCATAGAGATGGCCTTGGTATTGAAAGGCTTGCGGATAATGCCGTCAACACACTGACCTCTTATCTTGAACGACGGCGAAGCTCACTCACCTTCGACAGCATGAAGATTCGTAAAGGTGGGATGAATCATCTGTATCGGCAAGTCCAGAAGGATTTACAAGCTTACGAGGCATCTGCCAAACACAACTTCGAAACCTTCGAATCCCACTATTACAGGATCGATGAAAATCAGTCGCGCTACTCGCTTGGTAAAGCAGTTGAGGTAATGGGCAAATATTTCACTGGCAAGGAGATTGCCAAGGATATTGTCATTATTACAGAGCCGTCCCTAGATATGCAGCACACACCGGTTGGGGAATGTGCTTCCAGTGGTAATGATGCGGAGGTTGAACGCTACAACAAGGATCATAAGAAATTGCATGCCGAAAAAGGAGTCGTATCGCGAGTCTGCGCAGATTTCTTGAGTTGTGTCTGGTGCAAATATTTTCGGCTTGTCGCTGACCCTGAGCACGCCTGGAAACTACTCAGTTATCGGGAATATCTGCTAAGCAGCATGGAGTCTTCAGCCTTGGAAGGCGATGAAACTGACGACCAGCAGTTTCATATCGAAACTCTTCGAAACCGTGTTTCGGAAATGCTTGAGCGACTGAGCAAGATTTCTCCGGGAGTGACCGAGCAGGGGGAGATGTTACTTAGGAGCCGCGGAATGCACCCGGATTGGTCGTTTGCGCTCCCAGATGCGCCGATCCAATAGGTGGTGTTGTTTTCCTCAATGAACAATATGCATTGAAATTCGTGCGGAATCTTATTTTATTTATCCACCCAAACTCATCGCACGTATGGTCGCCCCTATCCCGATTCCATGACTTGGCATCTACATAATCGGCCAAAGCGGCCAGTCAAAACCTATTTATCGAAGGCCAAAATCACTGAGCCACTACAAAATATGATCTGAGCCGAGGAAGGAATAGATCTTGCTCACGGATTTTTTTCCAGTACAATCTGCCCAAATTTTTTACATTGACAATCATGTACTTTGATCGCTTAAAAACGAGGGGCATTTATTGCATAGCGCTTATCGCGCTCTGCATGCAGATGCTATTGCCCTTTGTACATGCGATGCAAATGCGTGATGCCGCATCGGGGCTAAGCGGATTGACGTTATGTAGCGTCAATTCACCAAGCCAAGATACGGATCGTAAGCTCCCCGCTGTAAACGGCCAAATGCAATGCCCGATTTGTATTGCAAGTGCCGCCCACCATCCTGCGCCATTGTCGGCGCCTTCGGTTTTACCTTCTGTTCGAGAGCACATCAGCTCGCTACGACTGGTGCGATATGAGGGTTTTTTTATACCGAAAATACCTTATACCCTCCCCTTGAGTCACGCCCCGCCCGTTGATATTGCTTAACTAGAACGACATACCCTGTTTAAGTTAATGAATCAATGGATAAAATATGCTCAAAAGATTCTTTTGCGGCTCGGCATTGCTATGCCTTTCTGCATTGGTAGTTGCTCACGAGTACAGCGTAGGGCAGCTCGAAATCAAACATCCGTGGGCACGCGAAAGTGCCAGCGCGGCCAGTAATGCTGGTGTATTCATGGTTATTCACAGCGCAGCTGATGATCAGCTACTGCAAGCAAGTAGTGATGCGGCCAGCAAAGTAGAAATCCACGAAATGAAAATGAGCGATGGCGTGATGAAAATGCGCCCAATCAATGCCGTCACCTTACCTAAAGGCGGTGTAACTAAGCTGGCTCCTGGCTCATATCACATCATGCTATTAGGACTGAAAAAGCCTTTGAAAAAAGGCGAGCGCTTTCCGATGACACTCACATTTGCCAAGGCAGGTAAAACCACTGTCGATGTGAAAGTTGAAGATATGACTTATCAGGCTGCGTCTAGCTCGCACGAAGGTCATTAATTTCGGCGGGGTCTCGATATAGGCGACTACCCCTTAACAAATCGTATCGACCTTGCGGCATTCGTATTTGCCGTTCCGCGCAACAGCGTACGGTACTTATTTAGAGAAAAATTGAAATGAAAAAAACTATTTTGGCATCATCATTGGGTTTCATCGCTTTACTTACAGCGTGCGGTGGTGGCGGTGCTGATAGCAGTACATCGACAGCCACTGCAGTTAACACACCAACCCCAACGGCCTCTCCAGCCCCATCCGCCTCACCCATCCCCGCACCACAAGCCGTGAATATATCGTTTGTGGCTAAGTCTGGTGCCGAAGCAGTGAAGTGCGGGACGCCAATCACTAGTATTGGTAACCCTAGCACCGCCGCTCAGTTAAAAGATTTGCGCCTATATCTGTCAAATGTGGTGTTGATCACCAGCGATAACCGCGAAGTACCGCTAAAACTTACGGCTAACGATTGGCAAAATAGCGAAGTGGCACTGATCGATCTAGAAGACGGCACCGGCAGTTGCGCAGGCGGTACCAGTGCCACTAATGCCAACATCATTGGCGAAGTACCAGCCGGTACTTACACCGGTCTGAAAATGACGGTTGGCGTGCCCAGCAACCAGAATCATACCGATTATGCGACCGCTAGCGCACCGATGAATGTACAAGCGATGGCATGGTCATGGCAGTCAGGTCGTAAGTTCGCCAAGATCGAAGTAACTGATCCACAAGGAGTCGCTGGAACTTGGACAGCTAAAACCTTCATGGTGCATTTGGGCTCAACCGGTTGCACGGGCAATCCGGCCACAGGCGCAACCACCACGTGTACTAGTAGCAATCGGATGGATGTGAAGCTCAGCAGCTTTAATCCTGCAAATCAAAATGTGGTAATTGATCTGCAGACGCTACTGGCGAATTCAAATGTCACGATCAACGGTGGTGGCCCGGCAGGGTGCATGTCAGGCAAGACCGATCCAGAATGCACTGCGATCTTTAGTGCGTTCAAAATTGACTTAAATGCCGGCACCAGCATCAACGGTGGTGATGGCCAGCAATTATTCCGCGTGGAAGCGAAATAACCATGATGCAGCGAGCTATGATCCGTTCGCTCGCTGCACTGACCGGGGCTGCGGCTCTGGTCAGTTGTGGCGGTGGTGGCGAAACCAAAGTAACCGAAGTCATTCCTAATTCAACCGGTTTTAGTTGGGTGTTGCCGGCTTTCTTTCCTGCACCGAAAGTCCCTGCCGACAATCCGATGAGCACAGAGAAGGTTGAGCTAGGCCGACATCTTTTTTACGACGTACGTTTGTCCGGTAACGCTACGCAATCCTGTGCCAGCTGCCACCAGCAAGATAAAGCCTTTACCGATGCACGCTCAGTTTCGATCGGCTCAACCGGCGAGCCAACTGATCGCAATTCGCAAAGCCTTGCCAATGTGGTGTATAGCCCGACACTGACTTGGGCTAATCCGGCACTGGTTTCGCTGGAAAAGCAGATGGAAGTGCCGCTGTTTGGCGAGCATCCAGTAGAAATGGGTATCAATGATAGCAATAAGGCCGCAGTGTTAGCGCGATTTAGCAGCAATAGTGATTATCAAGCCAAGTTCAAAGCGGCCTATCCTAGTGATGCTACCCCAGTAAGCTGGATCAATATCATCCGTGCCATTGCCAGCTTTCAGCGCTCGATCCTATCAGGTAATAGTCGTTACGATCAGTATCTGGCAGGAAAAGCCAATTTCAACGACGCCGAACTTCGTGGCATGAATTTATTTAATGGCGAGAAAGCTGAATGCTTCCATTGCCATGGTAGCTTTAACTTTAACAATCAAATCATTCACGCAGCCTCAACGCAAGTCGAAACGCCGTTTCACAATACGGGTCTCTACAATACTGATGGCAAGGGTGCATACCCTGAGCCCAATCGCGGTGTATTTGAACTGAGCGGCCTGTTGCGCGACATGGGGCAGTTCCGAGCTCCGAGTTTACGCAATGTCGCGGTTACCGCACCGTATATGCATGACGGCAGTATGGCTACGCTAGAAGAAGTCGTCTCCACCTATGCCGCTGGCGGCCGCAACATAACAAGTGGACCCAATGCCGGTGATGGACGGATCAATCCGTATAAAGATCCTCTGATCAGTAATATTTCTCTGACACCACAAGAAGTCGCCGATTTGGTGGCTTTTCTGAAGACCCTGACCGATGACACACTACTCACCAATCCAAAACTGGCCAATCCGTTTACTCAGCCTGCTCAGCATTAGTCTGGCTGGCTTCACTTGGGCACATGACGGCGAGCAAAGCCTCATTCCAGCCGAGCCGGGCTGGCAACTGGGAGGCGCACTCGGGGTTGCTTATAGCGATGCCGAGTTTCCTGCTCTTCCTGTTTCAGGGGTGCTGGGCACTGGCGAGATGCCGCACGATGGCCAAGGCTGGCGGCTAGAACACGGCGCACTCAATGCTGGGGTACGGGTCAATGACTGGCTGGGCGCGCATGTCGGCCTTGGCTGGCATGATCATGATGAAATGCACTGGGAGAGTGCTTGGCTGCAAGTAGAACCTCACTGGCAAGGGCAAGACCTGACCATTGGCATAGGTAGAAATAACGTGCCGATTGGCGCAGTGTGGCAACAAGCTGGGCATCTGGATCGCTTCATGCTGATGCCCTTAGTCAAACAGGCCTTCCTCGGTGGTGACTGGATTGCCAACGGTGGCCAGATAAGCTGGCGCGGCGCAATTGGACACTGGGAAAGTGGAATTAGTCTCAGTGGCTGGCAGCAAACGGAATATCCACTCGGCGAAGAGAGTGAGACATTTCCGATTCTGCAACTGGAAACACGGAATGACCACTGGCAGATTAATCTATTCGCCAGCCGATTAACCAGCACCCAGCGGCAAAGCAGCGCACTGCGAACCAGCGCTGGCCACAGCCATGACAGCAGCAGCTGTGCGCCAATCAAGAACAATGTGGTCTGCTATGCCGGCGATACTGCTCTGCTCGGGGGTAGCCTCGTGTGGCAGAGCCCATGGCCGGCACTGAGTCTGCGTGCCGCCGGAGCTTGGCGCCAAGAGAGCGGGATACTGCGCTCAACCACAAGCGAAGCAGCCTACGAGAGTCGTAGCTGGGGTGGCTGGTTTGAACCTCGTTGGCAATTCACACCGCAGTGGGAAATAGCCGCTCGCTATGAATGGCTGCACGGCGATAATGAGCTACGTGGTTTCTCGGCTACGCTCCTCTCACAACAAGCGCTGCTGAGCCCCAATGACGGCGGCGAGCGATTTAGCCTGATGCTCGGCTGGCGTCCGCATCGTAGTACGCTGATCGCTCTAGAGGCAGGGCAAGAGCAGAGCAATACCCGCGACAATCGTTATCTGGCCATACGCGCTAGCTGGCAATGGTCAAACCTATTGCATAGCCAATGGTAAAGTTACCAGACTCGCATAAAAACCTTGGGAAATTAGCTATTGCTGCTCATTGAGTTGCGCTAGACCTAGATGAAGGTCAGCTAAGACCGATCTGTGAATGCCACATTATGAAAAACGAAAGGCCGCAAACCATCAGGTTGCGGCCTTTCGTTTTTCTAACCTTAGTATCAAGAGATCGGCCTTAGCAGACAGTTTCGCCGCTAGCACATGAATCAATTTTGCACACTAGACAGGCGTAACAGCTGATATTCGGAGGGCTAATAGTGAGGTATTGCCACATTTAGTGTGCACGATATCCATTTTCTCAACTTTTCTCGGGGGAGATATGTCTGATCTTTCTGTTGGGAAGTTAGTTCGCCACACCTCGGATATTGAAATTGGTGTAATTAAACACTACTGCATTGAGGCGATATTAGATGAGGTCCAAGGGTTTGATCGCCCAATACTGTGTAGCGTAATCGGATTGCAATCTACTTGGAATATTGTCTGTGATGCAAAGGATCTACTGAGTTCTGGGATTGAACATCAGTCGGCAAGCCCCAGATTTGGTTAAGCTACTGCGGTAGCTGAACTGCAGAAAGCTGGCATCAATTCGTGTTTTTCGATGAGCTTACTGTAATACCAGATGAGTAGCTACAATGTGTTTGGAGGGAAAAATGACTGAAATCGCAAAACGTCTTCATCAAGCCCTAGCAAAAGTAGTTCGTTGCAAGCAAAGACCCATCAAAAAGCATCCTGTAGTAGAAAATCCATTTTCATGGATTAAACTCAACGAACGCCAAGAATATTGCGCGCCATTGATCGTGAGTGTCACCAAAAAGAAGTCTTATTCTCGTGAGCTCGCGCCATAACTACTATGTGCGGCAATAATTGCGATGAGAGGAGCGTCATTATGCGTGGCGAGGCCCCCACTCTTTGCTTTATTCTCTACCGTTTAATTTTGAGCTTGGTTTTATCTAGAGCATTTAGAAACTCATCTTCGGATTGAGCGAACAACCGGCCGGTTTTGCACGCAGATTTAAACACTTCATAATCCTTTTCACACTGAGCCGAGTAGGCATTCGCGTATCGAACAAGTGCCGTAGCAAATTCATCATCCATTCCGATATATCCTGCTATTTCGCTAGCGAAACCGCCACTTCTCGCATGTGCTCGCGCTAATACCCAGCCACAAAGATCACCATAAAGCCCCATGATCGTTGGGTTGTATCGCTCAATGGCTGGCGAGATTTTCATATCGCGCAACTGCCGAAAATAGAAGTGATGCCCACCTGCGTTCGACCAGCCTAAAAAAATGTCACTAAATGCTTGCATTAATCGTTGACCGACAACCACGCGCTGCCCTTGATTAACATAGCTAGAGATGGCTGTGTGCGGTACATAAGGGGCAAGCACCGATGCACGAGCTTCTTTAATCTGTAAAAACAGTGGCTGATCTTGCTCATCAGATAGCAATTGCGCCAAGCAGCGTGTACCTACGCTACCAACCCCGACGATCTTGCATACCAGATCCTGTGTCGTAAAGCGGTCAAGTAAATGGCGGTGACTAATACTGATTGTATTTAGGTATTCGCTAAAGAGTTGTTCTGCAAGCGCTTGCTTATTACCCAGTAAGATTTCCCGCTCTTCGGGGCCAAAGATTCGGTTGTCTTCAAAAATATGGAATAGCGAGGGCAAAGCATCATTAATACGCCAGTAACCATCGACCTTTTTGCCAATTTTAGGTAGCAACCGTTCATGAGTCCTGTTCAACGCCTTTTTCATTTCTTTTTTAAGTACTTTGCGGGCGTTCTGATCGTCAATGTGATCCAGTAAGCGCTCATAGCTGATACGGTCATACCAAATCTGCATAGCCCCTTTTTTAGAGTATTCCAACATCCAGCGCTGATAGCTGCTGACTAATCGATAAACAATGTCATCCGCGACATGTGCTGCAAAGCCTGAGGTGCGTGAGGCTAATACAAAGCTAGCAACCAGACGCTTAATATCCCATTCCCATGGCCCAGGATGCGTTTCGTCAAAATCATTCAGATCAAAAAGCAGCGTTCTCTCTGGTGACGCAAAACCTCCAAAATTGGCAAGATGTGCATCACCGCATATTTGCTGAATGACACCACTAAATGGAGTAGCAGCTAGATCATGCGCTTGTAGCATTGCTGATCCACGAAAAAAAGAGAATGGTGATGCCAGCATCCGTCCGTATCGCAACGGGACTAGACGCACTATCCGCCCTTGACTGCTGGCCTTGATTAAATCAAGCACGTTACGTTGAACATTGCCCACGTCACTGTGACTTGCCAATGGAGCTTGCGCTCTTAACTGTTTACCTCGTTCATACTGCTGCTGTTGTTGGAGGGGCATGGTCAATTTTCCATGGGAGATTGATAGCAGTCTAGCAGGTGGTGTTTTTTATTAATCAGATACTTTAATAATATTCGGACCGAAATTTTCACTGCTTGAGCGGATGCGCCCTACGTCCCGAAAGGTCAACTGCTTACTATTTAATCGATTTTATATGGCATTGATTTTTATAGAATAAACTGACTTGCTAACGAGGTTATCCACAGATTCCTGGTATTGTCATGCGAATGAAACCTAGCATGAGGGAATCGGTGTAAAATCGGTAGTGATGAGCATGAGTTACGTGAGATAAACATGGATTCAAGCAAAGGTGAAACCGACAATATCATCCTCGGCATTGATATCGGTGGAACAGGAATCAAAGGGGCTTTGGTCTCTACGACTTCGGGTGAGCTTTTGAGTGACAGGGTTCGGCTCGACACCCCTCAGCCGGCGACAGCAGCGGCTGTTGGGGCAACAATCAATGCAATTTCCGAAACGCTGAATTGGCACGGCGCTGTTGGATGCACCTTTCCAGCCATTGTTCACAACGGCATAACCCTCTCAGCCACTAATGTCGACTCCAGTTGGCTCAATGCTCCTGCTCAAACACTACTTTCGGAAGCACTCCAACGCCCCATCTATCTTTGCAATGATGCAGATGCCGCTGGATATGCTGAAGTCCTATTTGGTGCAGCAAAACAACGATCGGGCAAGATTCTCGTGATCACCCTAGGGACTGGTATCGGTTCGGCACTTGTCGTCAACCAACAGCTGATTCCAAATACCGAGCTAGGACATGTCATTTTCCCAACGGATAGCATTGCAGAGCTCTATTGTGCAGGCAAAATCATCAAGGAAAATCCAGATCTAAGCTGGGATGTCTATGCCACACGACTCAATAATTATTTACTTCATTTGCAGCTTTTACTTTCTCCTGACCTGATTATCATTGGCGGCGGTATCAGTAAAAAGGCTGAAAGATTCATTCCATTGATGAAAAACCTCCGCTGCGATGTCGTACCTGCGATGCTCAAGAATAATGCAGGTATTGTTGGAGCCGCCATGTATGCCCATAAGCAACGGAATAGCACGGGTTCTCTATAAATACAGAAAACACGCTGATGATGAGAAGATGCACACCGAACAGAGCAGAGTAATTTCAGCATTAAACAGAGCTGGTTTTAAACGAATCTCGTCTGAGCTTATCGTAGAAATTGATAAGCGGATTAAGAATGAGATCACTGCTGATGACATTGCTGCTGATATCTATCGCCATTTTCGAGCTGACTTATTGAGTACAGATCTAGGGATCAAGCGGAGTGATCCTGAATTTCATCAGATTGAATTAATGATAGATGGAGCATTCGACGACTCAACAATCCGCTGGGTCATTCAACGAATATTGACAAACGGCATCGACAGTAAGCAGGAAGACGCAAAAAATGAGCCTTGAGAACTGCTGCATGTGTATATGCAGGGCTTGGTCGTTCTAACCCACTATCAGAGTTGCTGAAGGATGTACTGGAAAGCTCCCCACCTGGCCCAATAACCGTATTGATGAATTACTGCCGCCGCGTGGCTAATTCAAACCTGAACTTCCAACAAGGTGTTTACGCCGGACGCATACTGTCCACTTGTCGGCTTATTGAAAACATTTCATTAGTAAATGCTTATGTCAAATTCTAGCGTTGAAGCTCTGAAGCAACAACACAGGACGCCCACTCATGAAAATAACTCCGCTTGCAGTTTCATTAACCACGCTGTTTCTAGTCGCCTGCGGGGGAGGAGGAGAAGCATCTCAGTCAAGTATTACTCCAACGCCCGCGTCTACTCCAACTCCAACTCCAACACCTACCCCAACAACACCTCCTGGGACGTCAGTAGGTGTATTGAGTGACAGCCCAGTAGGTGGTGTGAGTTATTCAACATCGGGGGGATATTCAGGAACTACCAATGCCAATGGGCAGTATTCTTATAATTCTGGAGAGACAGTGACATTCAAAATTGGTGGGATTACACTTGGCACAGTCAAAGCTACGGGTACAATTACCCCACTTGAACTAGCTGCTGCAAATACAGGAGGAAATAGTAGTAATATTGCTACGAATCTGTTAGTTCTCCTCCAATCTCTCGATGCTGATGGCGATGCGTCAAATGGCATTACCATTAATGACACAGTCAAAACTCAAGCTGCAAATACAGTGATTGATTTAACAGTATCTCCTGCAACATTTGCTAGTAGCTCTAATACGGCACTCACTACAATAATGCAATCCGCCTCACTACCAAAATCAACGCCAGTCAGTGAAGCAGATGCACTCGCACATTTTAAAAATGAGTTCTTTATTAAACTTAGTGGTACATGGAGGACCATTGATACTACGATTCCAACTGAAACGATTATTCGGTTTGACAAACTAGGCAATTATATTCTTGGAGAGGTTGGGTCAACGGATTCGGATGGAAATTCAGGAACGGAAGTAGGACAAATTGGTTGGGATCCAAAGACCGGAAAAATTTCTCGCCTAATTATTCCGCCCTTTGATTCCAATGGAGGATGGGGGCTAAACCAAGTCAATGGCGATGAAAAGATTAGATTTGATGGTGATGTTCTTATTCTTGTTGATGTAGATGGTCTTGAAACAAAATTTGCACGGATAACTAATGATAATAGAAGCCTAGTTGGAATGTGGGCCCTAGGGTCAAGCACTAATATTGGTGTTCAGCATTTTTTCTTTTTAGCTGATGGTAGCTATATAATGGCAGACCCAATAGGAGATAACGAGGGTTCTACTCCATGCAGTGTCGGCGGCCTCGAGAAGGGAAAATACATATTCAATAGCAGCAGTAAATCGCTCAAAATTACATCAATTGAAACAGACACAAATAACTGCGCAGGGCTCTGGGATAAACCAGCGAACCTTGGCTTTGATTCTACAATTATTCTTTCAGCGGATGGCTTAAGCCTTAGTTTAGGCTCAGATACGCTTTATCGAGTATCAAAATAAAATCCTCTTTTATTTATAAAAACTCTTCATGGCGCCCGAACTCACTTGGGCGCTTTTTAATTTCAGGCTCAGAGTCATAAAATGGAATCAGTATTCAAACATGAAGCAATTCAGATGGATCTGAATTAAACGGATGCAATTGCCCAACTAGCTCTGTAAAGCAGTGGGACGTAGTTTGTGATTTCTAGCTCGACATTACTCCATCAGTAACTTCAGCATTGCACGCCGCCGAACCTCTCTATCTGTTACAGCGTAAGCACGGTAAATCAAGTCATCCATCAAACATGCAAACGCGCGCATTTCAATCGCGGTGAGTTCGGCTTGATGTTCAGATGGCATGAAGGATGCGGCGCCGAAGTCGCCGAGTAGGCACCTGCCGTCTTGATGAACTTAGATGTTGTACGCATATACATCAACATGTATTAGCCCATGACTATTGAGCTGCATCATTGCTGAGGAAATGCCCTTCAGGATATTTAAAATCACCGGCACGCTGTATTGCGCGTCGGGCGCGAAGATACGGGTGCAGCTTTGCAAGTACGATGGGCCGGCGAACATTTTGTAGTCTTGATCAATCTACCCCAGCATCTTCGCAGGGTTGTCCAAACCCTAGAGGAGCTTGACCGACTCGATCTACGGCATGGGCCGGTGGTGATTTGATTTTGCATCTGACTTCAGAGGCACATTGATTTTGGACATCTATTCATAAGATTTGACTGGCCGCTTTGGCCGAGGTGCTGAAGCTCAGCATCGGCCACTGTGCGGCAGCTTCACTTTCGTTACCTGCCACTCATGATAAAGCTAGCTGAGTATCGGAAGTGGGTCGGGTGCAGCAGCTCAGTCCACTGGATAATTGCGTGAGCGTGGGTGGCGGCATCAGATAAGAACGGCTGGATAAATTGATAAGAATCCGCAATTCGTTCTGTTGTGATTTTATGTGCTTGAAATTACCAAGATTTACCTGCGGAGCTGTCACTTGTGAGCATAGTTTGCCTTCGTCGGGGCACAATTGAGACTAAAAATGCCACTTTTTTGCTAGGAAATCACGTAGTTAACGCCTTCGTTCTGTTGTGATCTTTGATGGATTTACTATTGTTATATATCATGATGTCAACTTTTTTTGAAAAGCAAGGAATTTCAATGCTCAGCATCAAAGAATAAATTGAGCATTTGATTCGGGTTTTGCATTCAGTAGCCGTTCCAGCATTGCTACCTTTTCATCATCACTCAGATGGCTAATCACTTTAACGAGCTCAGCATCCACTGAGCTCTCACAATAAAAATAAGCCACTGGCACTCCTAGCTCGTCAGCCATCCGCTTCATCGTGTCGTAATCCGGCGCATGTTTGCCTTTTTCGTACTGGTTCATACGTGCGCTTGCACTGTTTTCATCCATTCCTATCCTCACTCCCAGTTGCACTTGGGTTAAGCCTTTGTTGAGTCGCGCTTCTTTCAGGCGAATTGGGAACGGCGATTGGATAGGCATTGCGAACGTCCGAGTTAGATGCAATACCTAAGATTTTCTTAGTTCCTTCACATAAGATATACTAAGGAATTCTTAGTTATCAATGCCGTCATGAAAAATTTTTACCAAAACCACTTTAAAATCGAGACCTTGCAATACCTGCGCCGTGTTGGCAGCCTGACCAAAGCGGCGCGCCGCTTTGACGTTCACCCATCGACACTGGCCACATGGCAACGCATCGGGCTCGAAGAATTTATGAAACGTGAACTGCAAAATACCAAAACGCTCGAACCACGAAAGTCCACACACGAGCTAGAACAGCGCATACAGCGACTTGAGCAAGAGAATGCAGTGCTACGCCAAGCAGCTCGTTTGTTTTTCATGTGCTGACATCATGTGAATGTTAAAATTCACAGATAGATTGCGTGTCGTTCAGCAATAAATTCAACTTGTAAAACGCGTCTGGCCAATTCCGCTGGCAACTCGGGAACTCTCTTATTGTTCTCAAGCCAGCCGATTCGATAAAGCTGTCTTTCCGTCATGAAGGTAAATCAGGCCCAGAATGAGTATGTCAGACATGTCAGAAATTCTAGATCGGATTGCTCACATTGATGGGCGGGTAAGATTGCTCGCGCTGGACGAGCAGGCTATCGCCAAATTATCGCAAATGGTTGTCTGGGCGTATCGAGATCGCCGCACCCTGCAAGGAATAGTTCGATTTGGTGATACTGAATTCAGACCGCAAAACCTCAATAAATCTGTTGTAATCAATTCCGGTAGCGCTATCTTCGATTTCGAAATCAAGTCTATTATGCTTGCTTTGTTGCATCTCGGGTTACAAGAGGGTGGTGCAACTTACAAGTGGAGCTCCGTCTCTACGCGAGTAAGAATGCTACATCGGTTTGCTTTGTATCTTCTCAAGCGCGGAATTACATCCTTCCGGGATTTCGAGACGATAGAGCTATTGCGTCTTCGTTTTTTGATGCAGGAATTCATGCGAGCCGGTGAGGATCAGGGAGGTTTGAGTGTCCAAAAGTGTTCCTCTGGTTACAAGACATTCCGTGATGCCCTAAAGCTTGTCGCAGACTATGGGCTTGTTTCCAGAGGTGATTATCGAAAACTGTTGGACGATTTGACGCTTGGCCATATCGACAAACACGAGGCGGAAGCCCGTTTGCGCCATCCGATCATTCCTACGGGCGTAATGAAGTCCCTGATCGCAGAAGCAGACGCGTATATCAAAGAAGCCAGAGCTCGCTTTGAGGAGCTTGAAACGTTAGTGTGGCTAACAAATCAAGCCATTCCTGGTAGTGCTGTAAAGTTGATCCGCCAGGTCATTCCTTCGCAGCAAAGGGAGGCGAGCGCCCGCCTTAGTACATTGATTAAGCTTTATTTCAAGGATCTCCCGCGACATGTCTATATGCTGGTGCTCTCCTTCACTGGCATGCGAGATAACGAGGCTTTCGTGCTTAAGACTGGCAGCGCTGGCAAGCGGAAAGAAAACGGTGAGCAATTATTTTTCGTCAAGAGCCTTCTGTCTAAAACCGATGACAACGTTATAGAATTAGACTGGGTAGCAAATGAATTAACCTATGAGGCTATTTCGCTTCTGAGTCGGATCAACGAGTTATTTTATGAACGAGCTCGCCTCTTTCTTGTGCATCTGAGCGACCGACTCACACCGGAACATCGCCATGAATTAGAGCTTGGCCTGTCGGAGCGCCGGTTATTCGGTATTCGCATGACAGCCTCAACCACAGCCTTCATTTGGACAGGCTCTGGGAGCGACTACAATGTGATGCTGTCGCTTCGGAAATACCGAATTCCCGTCACCCGCGCTGATATTGCTCAGCTGGAGCGCATGGAGTGCAATTACCAATCGGTGGCGGCAAATAGCGGTAGCCGGGGCGTTCCCTATGAAGAAGGTGTTTGCTTCAATCTATCACCCCATCAGTTCCGCCATACCTTTGCATGGTTCATTATTGCCAATCGTCTTGGTGACATCGATGACATCAAGTACCAGTTCAAGCACCTCACTAGGGTCATGACATTTGTCTACGGGGAGCGCGGTTACAAGTCACTGAGCGAACTGAAGGAGTGCATTCAGTTCTTCGAGACGTTCGTGAATCAGAAGTCCATCGACGACATTGTTCAAGCTTCAATCGAAGGCAACGTGGCAGGTGGCGGTGGTGAACGCCTAGTTAAACTGCTCAAGGAACTGAATGGAGGCCAGGATGAAGCGATCTATGGCGCAGAGCATCAAGCCCACTTCCACAGTCCGAAGGATGTCGTTGCCTTCGCAACACGGCACAGCAATTCAATTCGCGGACTTCCTCATGGTTATTGCACCAAGGGACCATCTTGCAAGATCAAGAATGCGGCTGATCCATCGCATTGCCTATACTGCGACACCTACTTCGCCACGCCAAAGCATCTTCCCTACTGGAAGACTATCAAGGTCAACTGCGAGACAAAGTTGGAGCGGATCGCTGCAATGCCCGATGCCGCTCAAGGACAATTCGCAGCTTTTAGGCAGGTTCTCGAAGACAACCTGTTTGCGGCCAATAAGATCATTGGTAAGCTATTGCTACCTACTCAAGATAATCAACAGGCCAGCTAATGGACACCCGCGAACAAATCGAACAAGCTATCAAGCAAATACTGGAAACAGGGGGAAATATTAATATCAGCGCCGTTGCAGAGAATTGTGGCGTATCGCATTCCCTCATCTACAACCGCTACCCCGACCTCAAAGAGAAGATCAAGGAATTGAAATCCGCTCAAAAGGCTCGGCAGAAAACCGACAGCGACGAAGCTTTGATCTCAACCTTGCTGGCCAAAAATAAGGCTCTGCAAGAGAAGGTGAAAGCAGAAAATAGCGGACAGGCGGAGGACGCATTCAAATCCATGCTGTCACACGTACAGCAGGTGTATTCAATGTATGACCAATTGCTGGATGACCGCAATAAATTGGCCGAACGACTAGGGCGAAAGCAGTAACAAGCCGGCTAATCTCCCCGTCCAAAACATCACTAAAATCCGATTTTGACTACCAAAAGTGTTACTCACTGCAAAACCAATAACGGCGCGGAAGTAACATTTTTTGTCCATATCCTAGATGTCATTGGATTTTCCGATCCGCCCGGTGGGGATTTTTAATCACAACGCTTTATACGAAATCAACCTGCCCGGTAGCGATGGTATTGAAGTAGTAAAGGGGCCTGCTTCGAGCTTATACGGTAGCAACGCCGTCGGCGGCGCAGTAAATTTCACCTCCGCAGCACCAAGCGCAACGCCGTATTTTAGCTTAGCTGGGCAAGCGAGTTCCGAGGGGTATCGCCGTGCAGATATTGCTGCATCAAATACTTGGGCTGATACGGGTGTGCGTATCTCAGGCTATGCGGCTGGCCGTGGCGAGAGCTGGCAAGATTACAACTCAATGGATAAAACCGGCATCACGGCACGGGTTGACCATTGGCTGACCGATGCGCTGTTGTGGAAATCGGTACTCACTTATTCCAAGCTCGACACCGATATGCCCGGCAGCTTGAACGAGAGCGATTACCACACCCGCCCGGGCTATTCGTACCAAACCTTTACCACGCGCCAAGTTGAAGCGCTGCGCGCCAGTACTAGCTTGGCGGGCGAGCTCAACGCCGGTGGTTTTAGCAGCGCCACTTTGTATTACCGCGATAACAGCACCTACCAATTGCCGAGCTATTTGATTTTTAACACTGGCGCTCATTCGGCCAGCGGTCGCACGACCGACAACACGTTCACCTCTTTAGGCCTAAGCGCATTTCATCGCCAGCAATGGGGCGATTTCAAACTAACGCTCGGTGGCTTGGTGGAAGAAAGCCCAAACGATCAACGCGAAGTGAATTTATCCATCGTGCGTGACCCGAAAACCGGTAAATACCTCAGCTACAAAACCGGCACTGTACGGCGCGATTACCACGTTGATTTAGGCAATCAGGCATTGTTTGCCGACGCGAGCTACCAGCTTGGCGCGGGTTGGGGGATTAATGCCGCGCTGCGTTACGATCGTGTTGAATATGATTTCACCAATCATTTAAAACCGTCGGCGACGACTGGCGCGGCATCGCAAACGCAATCGTTTGCCGCTACCTCACCCAAAATTGGCTTTACTTGGGACGCGGCCAACAAAGTATTTGTCTACGGCGGTTACAGCCAAGGTTTTACGCCGCCCGAAGTCAGCGCGCTATTTAGCAGCGCAACCGTGCCGAATTTAAAATCAGCCAGCTTTGACCAATTCGAGCTCGGCGCGCGTTTTTCGCCAAGCAAAGACTTTAAAATCGACGCCGCCGTGTACCGGCTCGACGGCAAGGACGAATTGGTCACCTACACCATCGTGCCGGGCAAATCTGAGCCACGTAACGCCGGGCAAACGCGCCACGAAGGCTTTGAGCTGGGCTTGGATTGGAGCGCCAATAGCCAATGGAGCGCACGTTTGGCGGGGCAATATGCACGGCATACTTATTTGGAATATCGTCCATCGCCAAGCGAAAACTACGCGAGCAAAGATATTCCAGCCGCACCCAATTGGCAGGGCACGTTTGAGCTGGCGTTCAAACCTGCTGCGAATGCTCGTCTGGCGCTGGAAACGGTATACCTAGGCCCGTATTGGATGAACAGCGCCAATAATGTTCAGTATGACGGGCATACCCTATTTAATTTGCGCGGCGAATATCAATACAAAGGCTGGACAATCTGGGCGCACGCGCTTAATTTAGCCGACGCGCATTATGCTGAAATCGCCGCATCCAGCTACAAAGGTTTTGGCGAGCGCAATGGTAATACGCAAGACACGTACTCGCCGGGCGCGCCACGAAGCTTCTTTGTCGGCGTGAGCTACGCCTTTGATGGTAAAGGGGTAGGGCAATGAAGCGCGATGACATCAATATTGCCGATGCACTGGCCAAACCGCAAAAAACCAGCGCGATCGCGTGGCTGAATCGCTGGCATAAAAAGTTGGCGTGGATGGCCGGTATTGCGGTGATTTTTTGGGGCTTAACCGGCGTATTGCACCCGATTATGTCGGCGCTCTCGCCCAAACCGCAGCCTTTGCCACCGGCGCTGAGTTTGCCCACCGATTTACAACCCATTTCACCGCGCCAATTACCGTTGGCTGCCGAGCATGTGCAATCGTTGCGTTTGCGCATGTGGGGCGATATGCCGGCATGGCGCGTTGGCGTCGTCGATCAGGCCGTTGGGCAATGGTTTGATGCGCGCAACGGCCAACTGATTGCCAACGCCGATTCAATCGAGGCCGAGCGCTTGGCGCGTGCTTTGGTGGGCGACGCGCACTCGCCAATACGCAAAATCAGCGCCATCACGCAATTTAGCGCCAGTTATCCAAGCATCAATAAAATCTTGCCCGTGTGGCAGGTGGAGTTTGCGCGCGACGACGGCATGATTGCCTTTGTCGATACCGAAGGCCAACGTTTGGCGACTTTGTCCGATCAAACCAAGCGCAATCTA
Organism: Chitinibacter sp. SCUT-21; assembly: GCA_041874755.1. Classification (NCBI taxonomy): domain Bacteria; kingdom Pseudomonadati; phylum Pseudomonadota; class Betaproteobacteria; order Neisseriales; family Chitinibacteraceae; genus Chitinibacter; species Chitinibacter sp. SCUT-21. Next base: position 1,264,284 of record CP102611.1, on the reverse strand, counting down.
ATGCCGATTTTTGCCGCGCTACACACTTGGAACTGGGCGAACGAGCCTGTGAAAAAAGTTGGTATTACGCTGGTGTTGACGGTGGCGATGCTCAGCGTGCTCGGTGGTTTGGCGATGTATTGGCTGCGCTATCGCCGCCAAACCTTAAAAGCCACGCAACCCGCGCTACGTCGCTTTCATCGAGGCTTGGGGCTGCTTGCTGGTGTGGCAGGTTTGCTGATTACCTTCTCGGGCTTAACGCATTTATGGCTGCAACGCGCACCATTTACCGCCGCCCAGCCTGAAGCTTTGGCCTTATTACCCAATTTAGCTTCAATCCCCGCGGGCGCGAAATCACTGGTCGCAGTGAAAGTAGATTCAACGGGGTATTGGTTGCTGGAGCAATCCAAAAAAGAGATACAGGGCAATACTGGGCATCAACATCATCATTCAGCCCAAGTAAACCAGCCTTTGCCGAGCTATTTAAACGAGGAGGGCCTTGTTCAGAGCGGCATTGCCGAGCGCCACGCGCTGCATTTATTGCATCGTTTAGCGCCCAATGAAGCGAGCGTTCAGCAGGCCAGCGTGAAATCGCTCAGGATTATTCAGCAATTTGGCGGCGAATATGGTTTTTTTCAAAAACGCTTGCCAGTTTATCGGGTGGATTTGGCTGGAGATGCCAATGCTAGTTGGTATATCGAACCGGCGACCGGTGCGTTTTCAACGCGCGTTGAAGACCAAGATCGTTTTGAGGGCTATCTATTTGCTAACTTGCATAAATGGCATTGGTTAGATGGCTTGGGCAAAACCACGCGTGATGTGATTTTGGCCAGCTTTGCCGCGTTGAATGTGATTTTGGCCGTCTGTGGTTTATGGCTGCTAAGGCGTAAAAAGCGCTCGCTTTGAGCTGGCTTGATTCAGTAGCTCGGTAAAAGTCGCCGCATTGACGGGGGCGGCGGCATAATAGAGGCCGTTAAATTGATCGTGCCCAACGTCGGCAGGGGTGTCGCACCATTCGATAATCAAGCTATGCGGTAAGAGGACGTGTAATTTATGCGCCAAATGGCGGTGCTCTTGTTGATGAATGCTAACCAGGTCAATGCTTTCGCGAATGCAATGATCAATCGCTTCTGTGTCACTCGCGGCTTCAAGAAAATGCCAGCCAGGTTTGAGTTGGCTGATGATTTGGCGAGTATAAAGGCGAGATTCGCGCTGGGTATCGACAATTAATACGGTTTGGCTCATCTTGATCCACTCCAAAATTCAATTCAATTTAGCAGCTGATTGAGTAAATTGGACGTGGACTGATAAGCGATAAAGATAGGGATAAATACTTGAAAATGCAGCCAAATCGTTTAGGAGCGCCGCGTGTCTAAGCGCATGCTGGGCATTGCGTTATTGTCCGCTGTGCTGCATTTTTGTGTGGTGTGGTGGGGGCCAGGTTTGCGCACCAGCGCCAAACCCGCGGCTACTGCTGAGCCTTTGATGTTGAGTTTAAATGAGGTTCAATCAGCGCCTGTAAAAGCAAAGTCTAAAGCTGCCGCTCCCCCAGCGCAGCCTGTCGCAGCCAAGGCTCCGCCGCGCGCGCATCAAGGGCCGAATACACCAGCTGCTGTCACGCCAGTAAAACCTGTTCCAGCTCAACCCCATGGCGCGAAACAGCCTGGCCCAGCGCTGCTTAGCTTACCGCCGCTGCCGAATGCGGCAGACACCGTGGCTCAAGCGAATGGTGCGGCTAGCGCCAATCCCAATCCTAAAGCAAATAGCCGCGCTAATGCGCTTGAAGGCGATGCAAAGGCGGACGACGGCGCAGAGGTGGTTCAGCTTGCGCGCTATAACGCCGCGTATTTAAATAATCCAATCCCAGAAGTGCCGTTTATTGCGCGCCAGCGCTGCCAATCGGGTCTGTTGAAATTGCGCGTGCTGGTCAGCACAAGTGGCAAGCCGATCAAAGTGAATATTGAAAAGCCGAGTGGGTGCGATGCATTTGATCGCGCTGCGCTCAATACGGTTAAAAGTGATTGGCGCTTTGAGCCGGGCAAACGTGGGTCTACGGCGATTGAATCGGAAGTGATCGTGCCGATGCCACTAAAAATCCTCGAGCAATAAAAACCCCCGCTCGGGGCGGGGGCGGCTGTAACAAAGTGGAACATTGCTTCGCAAGTTGGGCTGGCTTAGTTACCGAAGTATTGCTGATAGATTTTTTGGTAAGAGCCATCGGCTTTCGTCGCGGCCAAACCTTTATTGATTTGATCGAGCAGCGCTTTATTGCCTTTTTTCACCGCAATACCGTAGTACTCTTTGCTAAAGCTCGCGTCTTCGAGTGTTTTCAGCTTGTGGTTTTTATTGTTGGCCAAGTAGTTTTTCGCCACGCCATTGTCGGCCACCACGGCTTCAATACCGCCCGCGCGCAGTTCAGTTAGAGCCAGAACGATATTTTCATAGCGGCGAATATCTGAGCTGGTTTTGCCAAAGGCTTTTTGCGATACGGTGTCGCCAGTCGTACCATTTTGAACGCCGACTTTTTTGCCTTTCAAATCAGCGAGTTTGATCACTTTGCTGCCTTCGCGCACGATAATCAGCTGTTTGGCTTCAAAGTACGGTTCAGAAAAATCCATGCTCGCTTTGCGTTCTGGGGTAATCGTTACCGCCGCAATTACGATATCGCGCTCGCCATTATTCAAACCCGCAAACAGGCCTTCCCACGGGGTATTGACGATTTTGATTTTCAAGCCCGATTTCTGCGCGATGGCTTTGATCAAATCGGCATCAAAACCCACCACTTCTTTATTGTTATTCAGTGATTCAAACGGCGCGAAAGTCGCGTCGGTGCCCACGCTTAATACACGCTCAGCATGCGCTGGCGCAATCGATAAACCTAAAGCCAAAGCCAGGGTAGAAACTACGGTACGCAAATTCATCTTTCGCCTTTTTACTGCAGAAAAAAGCTCATTCTCATTGCTTTGTGTGTAAGCGGCAATCAGAGAAAGTACCACCATTGCCTTATGCATTTGTCATTAAATGTGGCGAAAATCGGCTTAAAAATGAAATTTGAGCTGCGCAGCGACAAAGCCTTCCACATCCACGGCTTGCACCGTCGGCACAATAAATAAATTCAAACCAACATGATGATCGGTTTCAAACGACAGCAAAAAACCGCCAGCTGGCACAATCGGATAGCCTTTATCAGTATTTTGATACCCGCTCACCAGACCGAGTGAGCCACCGGCGGCAAAACGCGCCGATGAACCAAGCGGGATTTGCAAAGGAGTCCACGCCACTTGCCCGTAAATCGACGCATCGCGCAGCGAATTGCGATACCCGCCGAGCATCCAGCGCCAAGTGCCGTTGCTGCGCTCAAGTCCGACGCCGTAGTTGTTTTCGTTCAGATTGTCGTCAATCACCGCCTGCCGATCAAAATGGCGCGTGTACACCGGAACGACCAGCCAAGTTTTCCAATCCTGCTCGGTATTCATGCCTTGTAGCATGGATGGCGTTGCGTCACCAAAGGCGTCGTTGGCCTGAACAGGGCTAGCTATACTTGTTGCGAGTATTGCGCTGTAGATCAATAAATTCAATAGCTTCATCGTAATACCCTTATTCGTGCCCAAACGCGCGATCGCGTAATTGCTTGAGCTCATCGCGCAATTGCGCGGCCTTTTCAAACTCCAAGTTCTGCGCGGCGTTGAGCATTTCTTTTTCGATGCGCTTGAGTTCTTTCGCCAAAGTCTTCTGATCCATCTCGGCTACAATGCGCTGCTTTTTCTCTTCGAGCCGCGCCGCTGTCGCTTCCTCGGCGTTATACACGCCGTCGATGATGTCCTTAATGCGTTTAACGACGCCGCGTGGCGTGATGTTGTTGGCCAAGTTAAACGCAATTTGTTTTTCACGGCGGCGCTGCGTTTCGCCGATGGCTTTTTCCATCGAATTGGTGATGCGGTCGGCGTACAAAATCGCCTTGCCGTTTAGATTACGCGCCGCGCGGCCTATGGTTTGAATCAAGCTGCGCTCGCTGCGCAAAAAGCCTTCCTTGTCGGCATCCAAAATTGCCACCAGCGATACTTCAGGAATATCCAAACCTTCGCGCAATAAGTTAATCCCGATCAGCACGTCAAACACGCCGAGGCGCAAATCGCGCAGGATTTCAACGCGCTCAACGGTATCAATATCCGAGTGCAAATAGCGCACTTTGATGCCGTGTTCGGCCAGATAATCGGTCAGTTGCTCGGACATTTTTTTGGTTAAAGTCGTCACCAAAACGCGCTCGCCAACGTCGGTGCGCAGTTTAATTTCGGACAGCAAATCATCCACCTGCGTACCGACTGGGCGCACTTCGATAATCGGGTCAACCAGGCCCGTCGGGCGCACGACTTGTTCGACGACTTGGCCCTGGTGCTGCGCTTCGTAATCGGCTGGCGTGGCTGAAACGAAAATCGTTTGCGGCATCAGCCGCTCGAATTCTTCAAATTTCAGCGGGCGGTTGTCCATTGCGGAGGGCAGGCGGAAACCGTAGTCGACGAGGTTTTCCTTGCGTGAACGGTCGCCCTTATACATCGCGCCGACTTGGCCTATCATCACGTGGCTTTCGTCCAAAATCATCAGCGCGTCTTTCGGGATGTAATCGAGCAGCGTCGGCGGCGCTTCGCCCGCCGGTTTGCCGGAAAAATGCCGCGAGTAGTTTTCAATGCCTTTGCAAAAGCCCATCTCGGTCAGCATTTCCAAGTCGAACCGCGTGCGCTGCTCCAAGCGTTGCGCCTCAACCAGTTTTTGCTCTTTGTAATAAAACGCCAAACGATCGCGCAGTTCGTCTTTGATCGTTTCAATCGCGCGCATGACGGTATCTCGCGGCGTGACATAGTGGCTGCTAGGGAAGATCGTATACCTACCCACCCTATTTTTTACGTGGCCGGTTAGCGGGTCGAACAGACTAATGCGCTCGATCTCGTCGTCAAACATCGACACGCGCACCGCAAGCTCGGCCGATTCGGCGGGAAAAATATCGATCACATCGCCGCGCACGCGGAACGTGCCGCGCGAAAAATCGAGCTCGTTTCTATCGTACTGCATCGTCGTGAGGCGTTTGATAATGTCGCGCTGACCTATGGTTTCGCCCTCGGCCAAATGCAAAATCATCGCGTGATACGAGCTAGGGTCGCCAATACCGTAAATCGCCGACACGGTCGCAACGATAATGCAATCGCGCCGCTCGAGCATCGCCTTGGTCGCAGACAGACGCATTTGCTCGATGTGCTCGTTAATCGCCGAGTCTTTTTCAATAAATAAATCGCGGCTCGGCACATAGGCTTCGGGCTGGTAGTAATCGTAATAACTGACGAAATACTCGACCGCGTTATTCGGGAAAAACTCGCGCATTTCGGCATACAGCTGCGCCGCCAGCGTTTTATTCGGCGCCATAATAATCGCCGGCCGCCCCGTGCGCGCGATCACGTTCGCCATCGTGTACGTCTTGCCCGAACCCGTTACGCCAAGCAAAGTTTGGTATTTCAAACCATCGTCCAAGCCTTCAATCAACTGGGCGATTGCAGTCGGCTGATCGCCTGCAGGCGGGAAGGGCTGGAATAGGTGGTAGGGCGAATTGGGGAATTCAACAAACATGGCGGCCGCACGGTGAAAAGGGCAATCGCATATTGTCGACGCAACTGAGTTTGCGTTCAAGTATGTTGAACGTTTGTACTATAAACGCAGCAATTGATGCGCAGTCACCATTGCGCTTTGGCAGGCATATTGCTCTGCTATGGAGCTGGGTATTGCTGCTTAAGGCTTGCTGCCAATATCCTGTACACATATACCCTGATAACTAAGGCATTGCGTCCTCATGCAATCCGAATAGCGCACGAATTGCCCATCTATGCTGTCGTAACTTCGGTGGCTGTGCCATAAATAGCCCATGAACAGTCACGATTTGAGCTGGGTGGCAAGATGACGACACTAATGCGCGGCATAATCGTTTTTGCTTTGAATTTGCTGTGTGCAATGACATGGGCGGCTTGCTCGCGCCCGATTATCGTCCCCGCAGCGCCAACGGGCTACAGCATTCGCATCGTCGATAATCAAGTGTCTGGCATTTATCCTGAATTGTTGCGTGAGCTGGGAAAGAAATACGGCTGCCAATTTGTTTTTCCCATTGTGCCGCGAGCTCGGGCTGAGGCGATGGTGTTTAATTCGGGCGAGGGCGATTTACTCTTGCCCGTAAGCCGTAACAGCACTCGCGATCAGAAGGGCGAGTTTTATTATTTAACGACCATCCGCCCTAGCTTGGTGTTTTTAAAGTCCAAACCGATTGCTGCCACATCATTGCAAGCGGTGCAGGCAAGCGTGAACTTAAAAGGCGCGTTTGTTCGTACCTATTCATACGGTGATGAATACAATCATTTTCTTGAGGTGCTTAAATCACAAAATCGGGTGACTTTGGTCAATGATATGGATGTGGTGGCCAAGTTGATAAATGCCCAACGGGCGGATTTTACCGTGGTGGCGGCGACAATTTTTGCGACGGAATTAGCGGATAACCCAGATTTAGCGACGCTGCGTGATCAGATTGAATTTGTTGGGCTTTCAGATATCGCAACGATTCAAAATGGCGTTTATTTAGGTAAAAGCTTGAATGCGCCCGATCATGCTTTGCTGCTAACGATGCTGTCGGAAGTGCACTTACAAAATTTGCTGCGGCCATTGCTGGAAAAATATTATTCCAAAGAATTGATTCAAGCGACCTTTGTGCGTAATTAAACGTGCGCGCCAAGAACCGTGTTCCCTATATGCCATACATAGAGGTCCGCAGTATTTTAATGTAGGTCTTTATATTTATGATTTACATGGTTATACGGGGTGGGGTATGTGATTTTCGCCTTGTTTCTACTTACGGGATTTCGTATACGGTGAAGTGATCACTCAGGCCGCGTAGCGGCAAGCGCCGCGCTTGCGGGATGAGCTGCTGCTCTTGCAATAATTGCACCACCGCAGCTTGTTGCATCACCGGTTCGGTGACGTAGATGCTTTGTGAGTCGGCTAACCCCTGCACCCGCGCGGCGATATTGACCGTTTGGCCAAAATAATCGAGCCTATCGTTCAGGGATACAGCAAGGCAAGAGCCCTCATGAATTCCGATTTTCACCAGCAAATCTTCGCGCCCGCGCGCGGCGTTCAGCTCGCGCATTGCGGCGCGCATTTGTAGGGCGGCGGCCACCGCGCGCTCTGGCGCGGCAAAAGTCGCCATGACCGCATCACCAATCGTTTTCACCACCGCACCGTGGGCGGCGTTTACGGCATCGGTCAATACGCTAAAGTGCGCGCGCACCAGATCAAAGGCCTGCAAATCACCGACACGCTCGTAAAGTTCGGTAGAGCCTTTCAGATCGGTAAACAAAAAACTCAAGCTGGTGAGCTTGAGGCGCTGATCAACGTCGAGCGTGTCGCCACGGTAAATATCGCGAAATGCCTGATTAGTTAATAAACGCGCGGCAGTTAAATACGGGCGGCGCTGGGCGATCATTTTTTTGAAAGAAGGGCCGCCAATATAAATACCGGGTAGCAGACGTTGCTGGGTGCGATTTTCTAAGGTCAGCCGCACTGGGCCGGGCCGCAGTTTGCGCGGAGGTAATTGCAATTCATCACAGGTGTACACGATGGATAAATCCTGCCTTTGTTCGGGCGGCTCACCGCGCACGTTGAGATGCAGCGCGGTGTGGGTGACGGGCTCGAACACCAGCAAATGATTGGGTTTTAGTTGCAAGGAGATCTGGCATTTTTCACCGGGGGATAATTCCACCGTGTCGAGCGCGATTTCGCTGGCAAGCTGATCAAATTCTTCGCCCTCGGGCATGATCAACCCTGAGCTCCAAAAGAATTGGCGCAGATATTCCCAAAAAGGCAGCGATTCAGGTTCATGCCCAGCAATATGGCGCACGCGGCGGTTAACGCTAAAGCTGGCTTCAACTATTTCATCCAGCGTGGGCGTGTAGCCCACACTGCAAATGACGCATTGATATTCATCGCGGTGCAAGGATTTGAGCGAAGCGTTGGCGCCGAGCACGCCACCACAACCGGGGCAGAGCAAATTCCACGAGAGATCGAATAAACCAGCACGCACTGCGTAAATAAAGCCGGTGATCGCATCCTCTTCATTCACGCCATAACGCGCGGCAAAAGTGAGCACATTGACACGATTTAAATCGCGATCACTGCCTTCTAAAATTAGCTGGCGCAATGCGCGGGTGAATGCGGGCGAGGTGCTTTGCGCTAGCGATTGAAAGCGTGTTTCCACTTCGGCATCAAACATTGCAAGCTCCAGTCTTCGGGGACAGCACTGAAGTCAAGCATAGCAATAAAGCCCTGTTTTTTCAGGGCTATATTGTTAGATGAATGGATGTTGTTGTGTTGATTTTGTTGGGGTATATGCTTGTGATTTATTTCAAATAATGCCTGGAGCTAAATACCGATTGATCTAGTGGGAAGTGTGATCTTCGTGAGCTTGTCCATGCGGTTCAATCCAGAAAACATGCGTTACCAGTTTGTGTCCACCACCAAAATCGAGCTCGTACGTCTGCAATTGTCCATTTCGATTGCTGCTCATCAATTTACCCCATTGTGCGGGGCCGCTAAAGTCAATGTCGTTCATCGCTGGTGGTAGTTGCGGGCTGCTGCTGGCACTGGCGCTATAGCTATTACTGCTATCGACATGCCCATAAATAATGTCTAGCTCTTCATAATCGTGCCAATTGGGCTTCATATTGTTTGGGTCTAATAGTGAGCCTCCTGGCGCATTGGTGTAATCCATGCAGCTACCTAAATTAGCATTGCTAAAATTTTCATCCTGATGCGCCAGACCAAATGTATGCCCCACTTCTTGGCACATTACCAAAGCACGCCATTCTGGCTTGTTGTAGGTGCTGGTATTAAAGTAGGTGTCGTTCATTTTGGTCGTGCCCTGCACAATATGTGTGCCACTAATCCAGACTTGGGCGATTCCTAACCAGCCTGTTTGCCCATAATTACTATTGCAGACTTGCACCGTCCCTTGTACCGCTTTGCAATTACGACCACTTGAGCCGGTGACAATGGTGGTTTTTACTTTGTTCGACATCGACCAGTCATTGCTGGCCGTAGCTAAATAACTATCCCAAGTGCTGTTGACGTTATCACCCAGTTTGATCGTAAATGGATTGCCTGTTCTGGCCCAGTGATAACCCGCCCAAGAATGCGTCGCTTCACTCGTGAGTGGCAGCAAGCACAGGGCGATTGCGAGGGTTTTAAATGTAGTTTGCAACATGATGCGCCTCCAGCTGGTGTGCACAATAGCGTAAATTGAGTCTACGCTTGTGCTCACGAAATGAAATGCAAAACTGGATAAAAGGCGAATAAAATCAGTTGCTTACTGTGTGTGTTTGTGGCTTGGGTTTTGAACGTGCTTTTGGCTGACAGGGCGCAAAAAAATACCCGCCATCCAATAGGACGGCGGGTTGAGTTACGGTGGTTTTTCCGTGAATTTTTGACTAGCTCGGACTTAGATTGCAGACTGACGCAATTGCTCCAGAATCGCTGGGTTTTCCAAAGTAGAAGTATCCGCAGTGATTTCCAGGCCCTTAGCGATGTCACGCAATAGGCGGCGCATGATCTTACCTGAGCGAGTTTTTGGCAGATTGTCGCCAAAACGGATCTCGTCTGGCTGAGCAATTTTACCGATTTCGTGAGCTACCCATTCACGCAGCTCTTTCGCGATACGTTTCGCATCGTCGCCTTCTGGGCGCGCGCCTTTTAGTACCACGTAGGCAACGACTGATTCGCCTTTGATATCGTGTGGTTTACCCACCACGGCCGCTTCGGCAACCAGTGGGTTCGCTACCAGCGCTGACTCGATTTCCATCGTGCCAAGGCGGTGGCCTGATACGTTCAATACGTCGTCGATACGGCCCATGATCCAGATGTAGCCGTTCTCATCGCGGTGCGCTGAGTCGCCAGCAAGGTAGAGCTTGCCGTTGTAGTCTTCTGGGAAGTAGGTTTTCTTAAAGCGATCTGGATCGCCCCAAATCGTGCGTACCATTGATGGCCATGGTTTGTTCACCACCAAGAAGCCGCCTTTGCCCAAATCAACTTGCGCGCCAGATTCATCAACGATGTCGGCCATAATGCCTGGAATTGGCAAGGTGCAAGAGCCTGGCTTGGTCGCAACCGCGCCTGGCAGTGGCGCAATCATGTTCGCGCCAGTTTCAGTTTGCCACCAAGTATCCACGATAGGGCAACGTGAGCCACCAACCACTTCGTAGTACCACATCCAAGCTTCTGGGTTGATCGGCTCGCCGACTGTGCCCAACAGACGCAGTGACGATAGATCATATTTCTTCGGCAAGTCGCCACCCAGTTTGATCAATGAGCGGATCGCAGTTGGTGCCGTGTAGAACGTGGTTACTTCGTGTTTTTCAATCATTTGCCAGAAGCGTGATGCATCTGGGTAAGTTGGTACGCCTTCAAATACCACTTGTGTCGCGCCGATGCCCAATGGACCGTAGGCGATGTAAGAGTGGCCAGTAATCCAACCCACGTCGGCCGTGCACCAGTAAACGTCGGTTTCTTTGTAGTCGAACACCCATTTCATCGTCACTTGTGTGCCGAGCAGGTAGCCTGCGGATGAGTGTTGAATGCCTTTTGGCTTACCGGTTGAGCCTGAAGTGTACAGAATGAACAGTGGGTGCTCAGCTTCAACCCATTCTGGTTCGCACGTGTCAGCTTGGTCTTTAACCAGCTTGTGCCACCAGATATTGCGCTCTTCGTTCCAGTGTTCTGGTTTAGTGCTAGTGCGTTGGAACACCACTACTTTTTGTACTGACTCGCAACCACCCAAGCCCAAAGCTTCGTCGGTGATTGATTTCAGTGGCGTTGCTTTACCGCCACGAACGGTTTCGTTCGCAGTGATGACAATTTTTGCTGCCGCGTCTTGAATACGATCGCGCAATGCTCCAGCCGAGAAGCCGCCGAATACCACTGAGTGGATTGCACCGATACGCGCACACGCTTGCATCGCAACTACAGCTTCAATCGTGTGTGGCATGTAGATGACAACGCGATCGCCCTTAGTAACGCCCAATGATTTCAAACCATTGGCAAACTGGCATACGCGGTGATACAGCTCGCGGTAGGTTACGCGAGTGACTGAGCCATCATCTGCTTCAAAAATGATCGCTACTTTATTCGCTTTGCTTTCCAAGTGACGGTCGATACAGTTGTACGACACGTTCATCACGCCGTCTTCAAACCATTTGAAGAATGGCGCGTTGTCTTGGTTCAATACTTTCGTGAATGGTTTTTTCCAGTCGAGCATGGATTTAGCCAAGTCGCCCCAGAAACCTTCGTAATCGTTGTTCGCTTTCTCGCACAGGGCGTTGTAGCCTTCCATGCCAGACACATTCGCGTTAACGCGGAAATCGTCCGATGGTGGGAATGAACGGGTTTCTTTCAAAACAGAATCGATACCACTCATGCTAAGTACTCCTGCAAGCCAAGTTGTGAAACAGTCTGTGGAAAATATCTATCGTCAACTGTATGCGCCTGTGCAATTCAAATCCAATTGTCTTTTTTGATGTGGCGAATCAGTCTGGCTGATGTGGTTTGTAAGTTGCTGTTACTTAAGTGCTATTAGGGTATTTTCTTAGCTTCTGAAAAATCATCGCCGCCATGAGCGCATCATTGAGCGGATCGTGGCGCGCTAATTGCGGCAATTGCAGCTCGTTTAAAATATGATCAAGTTTGAGATTCACTTCCGGGTTGTACGCACTCACCATGCGATCGTAATACAAACCGGAAACATCAATCGCGCGCTGCGGCAGTTCAATACCCAGCCAAGGTTTTAATTGCCGATTAATCACGGCCAGATCAAATTCAAGGTAATAACCGACCAAGGGGCGCGAGCCGATAAAGTGCAGCAATTGATGCAGCGCTTCTTCAATCGACACGCCGTGCGCTAGATCTTGCGCTCTAAGGCCATGAATCGGAATGCTCTTTGGGTCTAGCGCGCCAGAGGGTTTAATCAGCAAGGATAAATGCTGGGATAATTCGATTTTTGCGCCGACAATTCGCACCGCGGCGATGCTGATAATTTCGGCGCGTTGCGCGTCCAAACAACTGGTTTCGCAATCTAGGCTGACCCATTCTTGTTCGGGTTCGGGGGCAAATACAAAATCGTAGGCCGGATTTTTTAAGCGCTGCTGTAGCCAGCGTTGGCGCCAATAATGCGCTGAGAGCCAAGGCATTGCAGACGCGCTCATAGCTGATCCAGCTTAAAGTGGTGGCGTAAACGGGCGCGGAAGTTTTTTACAACACCAAATGCGTCTTTGAGTAATTCGCGCTCAAGTGCCGACAATTGCTGCAGGTCGATGTGGTTGATCGTGTTTTTGCCGCTAAAGTGCGCTTGCAAGCCGTATTTCAATTGTAGGCTTTGCAAAAAGCTCAAGGTTTCCGCCAAGTCTTGCGCTTGCGCGGCGGTAAACAGCGGGCTTGGGCTTAATAGGGCCAGGCGCTGATAACTGTTTTTTGCATCAATCCGCGCCTCTAGCGCCAGGCTGCGCAAACCGTGCGTGATCGGGAAAATACCGCCTTTTTTTAAATCGAGCGCACTTTTTTCGCCACGTTTCAGCAGGCGGGAGAATAAACCCAAGGGCGTGGGAAATTGCTCAATGGTGCGTGCGAAATGGCGCATAAAGGCAGTATTGCTATCTAGCCATTTATACAAATGGCTTTGCAGTTCATACAGTAGGGCTGTATTGCCGGCTACGGCGACGCCATCGAGCCAAATCGCCATTTTCATCATATTCTCGCCGCTCGGCGTGTAAGTCCAATCGTTGATTTGTTGTTTAAATTCGCTAACGCTTTTGCGCCATTCGGCTTGATTGAGCATGATGCCGCCCGGGCACAAGGGATAGCCGAACTCCAGCAAGGTGCGGTTAAAGGCTTGGCAAATATTATCCAGCTCTGGATGCGTGTAGCCATCGGCAATAATCAGCGCGTTGTCTTGATCGGTGCGCAAAATCTGCTCGCCACGCCCTTCGGAACCCAAAACCAGCACGCACACGTGTTCGAGCATTTCTGGCGGCGCGAGTAGGGTGAAGAGCTTGGCGAGCAATTTTTGCCGCAATTCACTAATCAGCTCGGCGATCAAAGTTACTTTCATGCCGCTATGATGCAATAGCTGAATCAACGGGATAAAACGGTTCGACGCGGCTTTTAGCTCATCAATTTGTGTGGCGCGTTCAATTTGCACGCTAATGCTGTGCGGATTATTGGCCAAGCTGGACAGTAGGCCAATTTGTTCCAATACGCCGATGATTTGGCCGTCTTCCTCAACTAAAACATGATGGATGCCTTGGCGTATCATCAAGATCATTGCCTGATGCAGCGTTTGCTCGGCGTTGATGCTATAGAGCTGAAAACTAGCGTGCTGCGCAACACTGGTTTGAGCGGGGATTAAGCCTTGAGCGACGACGCGGCGTAAATCGCTTTGGGTGAAAATGCCACGGCCTTGCTCGGTTTGAATCATGACCGAGCTAATTTGCTGCTCTTGCAAACGGCGCGCAGCGTCGAGCACGCTGGCGTCGCTGGGTATCTGATAAACCGTGCTCAGTTGTGCATCTCGCACGCGGTTCAGCATCAAGGTGGCTTGGCTGAGTTGATGGGGGCTGGGTGATAATTCCGCCATACGGCGTGCCACGTCTTGATAAAAATAGGCGGCAAAAGTGCTGTTTTGCTGGCTGAGCTGTAACACTGCTTGACGTGGAATGCTCCACAGCAGTGTATCTTCTTGCGCTATAAAGTCGTGCGCGCATTGCCCCTCGAGCAGTGCTTTACCCTCAAAAATTTCGTGTTCGGCAATGTACACGTCTTGATCTGCACCCCCGACCACCAAGCCTTTCATCACCACATACAAAGTCTGCATCGGGCTATTGGCGCGAATAATTTGGCTGCCCGCGGCGTAGTATTCGATATTTAGTTTTTTCGCCAGATCTCGCCGTTCGATCTCACTAAGGAGATCGAAAGGGGGGAATGAAAAATCAAAGCTGTGGGGCATGTTTTTTCCATTTTGTAGCACAAGGAAAAACGCCCCGACGTTCACACGTTGGGGCGCTTGCAATCACTCGTATTAGGAGTATTTGTCTGTATTAGTGTTCAGAAGCGCCTTCTGCACCAATACCTGTCATAGAGCGTACGAATTGTGGCTTGAATTTTTCTTTCTCAGCTTGGGCTTGCGTGCTGGTGTCGAGCACAGAGAACAACCAAGTGAAGAAGAACGCCGCAGTCATTGAGAACAAAGCTGGGTTTTTGTAGGCAAACAATTCAGAGCCTTTTGGATGGCCGAGAACGTCTACCCAAACTGCTGGTCCCAAGATAATCAACACGACAGCCGAGATCAAGCCGATTGCGCCGCCCAATACTGCACCGCGAGTAGTCAAACCTTTCCAGAACATCGACAAGAACAGAACTGGGAAGTTAGCCGAAGCTGCGATCGAGAACGCCAAGCCGACCATGAAGGCGATATTTTGTTTTTCGAACAAGATACCGAGCAACATCGCTACTACGCCGAGCGCCAAGGTGGTCATTTTCGATACGCGAATTTCATCCGCTTCGTTCGCTTTGCCTTTCTTGATTACCGAAGCGTACAGATCGTGCGATACCGCTGATGCGCCTGACAATGTTAAACCTGCCACCACCGCCAAGATCGTCGCAAACGCCACAGCAGAGATAAAGCCGAGGAACAAGTCACCGCCCACTGCGTCGGCCAAATGCACCGCAGCCATATTCGAGCCGCCAATCAGCGCGCCGGCCGCGTCTTTGAACTTCAAGCCCGCTTCGCCCGACAGCAAGATGATCGCGCCAAAACCGATGATGAAGGTCAGGATGTAGAAGTAGCCGATAAAGCCTGTCGCATAGAATACTGATTTACGAGCTTCTTTCGCATCCGCTACGGTGAAGAAGCGCATCAGAATGTGCGGCAAACCTGCGGTACCAAACATCAGAGCCAGACCGAGCGAGATTGCATCGATTGGATTCGATACCAAACCACCTGGTGCCATGATATTGGCTTTAGCGGCTTTCGCTGCTTTTTCTGCGGCTTCTGTCGCTGAAGCCACTGCTGCAGAAGCGTCTGGTGCGTTGGCGGCTACTGCTTTAGCGGCAACTTCAGAAGCAATTGCAGCTTTATTGGCTAAGGCCTGCGCACCTGCTTGTTTCACTTCAACCGCTTGTTGGAACATGGTTTCAAAGCTAAAGCCCGCATGTTTCATCACCATAAAGGCCATGAAGGTTGCGCCAGACAACAGCAAGATTGCCTTGATAATTTGTACCCAAGTCGTCGCCAACATGCCGCCGAACATCACGTACATCACCATCAAAATACCAACCAAGATAACGGCATAGGTGTAATCCAAACCGAACAAGAGCTGGATCAATTTACCTGCGCCAACCATTTGGGCAATCAGGTACAGCGCCACAACAACCAAAGTGCCGGTTGCCGCAAATACGCGTACTGGCGTTTGACCTAGACGATATGACGCCACGTCAGCAAAAGTGTATTTACCCAAGTTACGCAAACGCTCTGCGATCATAAAGGTAATCACTGGCCAGCCGACTAGAAAGCCGATCGAGTAGATCAAACCATCGTAGCCAGTGGTAAATACCATGGCCGAAATACCGAGGAAGGACGCTGCCGACATATAGTCACCGGCAATTGCCAAACCGTTTTGAAAGCCAGTAATACCGCCGCCAGCGGCGTAGAAATCTTTTGCTGAACGGGTGCGACGCGCGGCCCAGTAAGTGATACCGAGGGTAAATGCGACGAAGGCCAAGAACATAATAATGGCGTGAACGTTCAATTCACGTTTATGCACTTCGCCTTCGATTGCGCCGGCGGCCCAGCTTGGTACGCTTGCAAATGCCAGAAAAGCCGCAAAACCTAATTTTTCGTAGAGAGATTTCATTGTTTCGCTTCCTCAACCACTTCACGAGTCAGTTGGTCAAATTCGGTATTCGCGCGACGCACATAAATGCCTGTGAGCACAAAGGCCGAAATGATGACAAAAATGCCTAATGGAATGCCGATGGTGGTGACACCATTACTGATAGGGGTACCAAGTGTTGCAGGTGAAAAAGCGATCAGCAGAATAAAACCGTAGTAAATTGCCAACATCGCGAACGTGAGCATCCAAGAAAACTTAGAGCGAGTTGCTACGAGAGCGTGAAACTTAGGGTTATTCTGGACGCGTTCAATCATTGATTCATGCATACGCTGCCTCCTGTGAAGTGTAAAAAGCTAATGTCTAGCTATTCCCACGCCTAATGTAAGCCTGTGTAACAAGAAGAGGCTAATTGCTTTTTCTGATGTTCAGAATCACTGAAATTTATGATTGGTTGCGCAAGACTTACTTTATTGTTTGTAATCAAAGATTTTTAACTACATTTCACGGCAAGCTATCTGGCACGATGGGCAAGGTTTGGGTGATAATCGCCGTATGGAACTCTATCAATTACGAACTTTTGTGACCGTGGCGCAACAGGGGCATCTGACGCAAGCTGCTGAATTGTTGCACTTATCTCAACCTGCAGTAACGGCGCAGATTAAAGCGCTGGAGGAACAGTTTGGATTGGCGCTGTTTGAACGCTACCCAGGCGGCGTATCGCTCACCGAGGCGGGTAAGTTATTGATGCCGGAGGCCGAACAAATCTTGGCGCAATCGCGCGATTTGCTGCACAAAGCCAAAGCATTGCAGGGCGAACCAAAAGGCAAGGTGCGTATCGGGACGATTGGCGTTCCAGCGCGTTTGAAATTGGGAGCTTGGCTGTCGCTTTTACGTGACACTTATCCACTGATTACTGTGCAGACCACGCATGGAATTTCCGTTAGTGTGCTCAACGAAGTACGAAAAAAAACGCTCGATGGCGGTTTTTATCTCGGCCGGAATCCCTATCAAAATGTTCAAACTTTACCTTTGAGCGAAATTGGTTTTTGTATCGCTATGCCCGTGGCAATGGCGGCAGAATATCAGCATGCAGATTGGGCTAAATTGGGCGAGGCACCGTGGTTGGGCTTATCGCAGTACACTAGTTTGGCTGATATTTCACAGGAATTGTGGCGTAGTCAAAATATTGCGCCTAAAGTCGTTGGCGAGTTTGACGAAGAAGCGACCTTGCTCGAATTAATCAAGGCGGGAGTTGGGATGGCGATCTTGGCTGAACGTACCGCACAGCGCTTTGCCTCGGATGGCTCGATTGTGTTGTGGCGAAATGGTGAATTGGTGACCAAGGCGCCGCTGCAGTTTATTTACTCAGGCGATAGGGCGAGCGACCCGATGATGCATAAACTCTGCGCTACCTTAAAAACAATCTGGGGTATAGAGTAGGGGTATTGAGCTAAATAAAAAATGGGGTATGGCTTTTAAAGCAATACCCCATTTCTTTGGGCCAAACAAAAACCCTGCCGAAGCAGGGTTTCGAGTATGGTCACCAGAGCACTGAATTACTTCAGTTTGGTTTCCTTGTAGATCACGTGCTTGCGAGCAACGGGATCGAACTTCTTGATTTCCATCTTTTCTGGCATGGTACGTTTGTTTTTGGTCGTCGTGTAGAAGTGACCAGTACCTGCAGAAGATTCGAGCTTGATCTTATCGCGCATCTTAAATTACCTCGGAATTATAGTTCGCCGCGGGCGCGCAAGTCAGCCAATACTACGTCGATGCCTTTCTTGTCGATCAGGCGCAACGCAGCGTTTGAAACACGCAGACGGATGAAACGGTTTTCGCTCTCAACCCAGAAACGGCGTGATTGCAGATTCGGGAGGAAGCGGCGTTTTGTTTTGTTGTTGGCGTGGGAAACGTTATTCCCGGTCATCGGGCCTTTGCCGGTGACTTTGCATACTCGTGCCATGATTCTTGTCCTAACGTCGGAACTGGAAAAGTCCACGTTTATATCACAGATCGCCCCTAGAGTTCAAGTCATAGGTGCAAAATGCGGGGTTAATCGGAATAAGTTGTACCTAGGCTGAGGCATAATGTACACGCACAACAGCTTTGGTGTGTTGCCCATCCCGAAAGGTGTAGCCGCCTGTCTATGGTGGGCGTGGCGAATCAAAACCTCAGTGATTCGCCGTTATTCACTGGCTGGCGCCAGTACAGTCCGGTTGCCGTTGCTTTCCATCGAGCTAACCAGACCAGCGCTTTCCATTTGTTCAATCAGACGCGCGGCGCGATTATAACCGATACGCAGTTGTCTTTGCACGGAAGAAATCGATGCGCGACGACTTTTCATGACGAACGCGACGGCTTCGTCATACAGTGGATCGGTGTCCTCGGTGCTGCCACCTTCGCCCAAGCTAGTATTGCCCGCACTTTCAGCGTCAAAGCCGCCATTGAGGATGCCTTCGATGTAATTAGGCTCACCCATGGCTTTGAGCGAATCGACGACGCGATGCACTTCTTCATCGGCAACAAAGGCGCCGTGTACGCGCAATGGATAACCACTGCCCGGTGGTAAAAATAACATATCGCCTTGACCCAGCAGCGCCTCTGCGCCCATTTGATCGAGAATCGTCCGGCTATCGATCTTGCTGGAAACTTGGAAAGCTAAACGCGTCGGAATATTGGCTTTAATCAGCCCCGTAATTACGTCCACTGATGGGCGTTGCGTCGCCAAAATCAAATGAATCCCCGCTGCCCGTGCTTTTTGCGCCAAGCGGGCGATCAGCTCTTCAATCTTCTTGCCCGCGACCATCATCAAGTCGGCAAACTCATCGACCACAACGACAATAAACGGTAAATGTTCGAGCGGTTCTGGATCATCCGGAGTGAGCGTAAACGGGTTGGTCAGCTTTTTACCCGCTTTTTCCGCATCTTTAATCTTCTGGTTGTAACCAGCAATATTGCGCACGCCCAAAGCGCTAAGCAGTTTATAGCGCTTTTCCATCTCGGCGACGCACCAGTTTAAGGCGTTGGCCGCTAGCTTCATATCGGTGACGACCGGCGCAAGCAGATGCGGAATTTCGTCGTAAATCGACAACTCGAGCATTTTCGGGTCGATCATAATAAAGCGCACTTCATCCGGCGTCGCTTTATACACCAAGGATAAAATCATCGCATTTACACCGACCGATTTACCCGAGCCAGTAGTACCGGCGACCAGCATATGCGGCGCTTTGGCCAGATCGGTGACGATGGGTTTGCCAGTGATGTCTTTACCGAGCACCAGCGTTAATTTGCTCTGCATCGCGTGATACGGCTCGCTCGACATGATTTCCGAGAGGCGAATCATTTGCCGCGTTGGATTGGGTAATTCCAAGCCCATATACGTTTTGCCCGGGATTGTCTCGACGACGCGGATCGATACCAAGCCGAGCGCGCGTGCCAAGTCCTTCATCAAATTGACGATTTGTGATCCCTTCACGCCGACCGCAGGTTCGATTTCGTAACGGGTAATCACTGGGCCCGGGTAGGCGGCGACGACTTTGACTTCGACGTTAAAATCAGCAAGCTTGCGCTCGATCAGCTGTGAGGTAAATTCGAGCGTTTCTTTGGAAATTGTCTCTTGTGCCTGTAGCGCAGGCTCTAGCAAGCTCAGTTGTGGCAAAGAGCTGTCGCCAAAATTGACTGGCATTGGTGCTTTTTTGCTTGGAGCAGCAGGTGCAGGGGGTAAATCGTCTTCGGCGAACAGCATCGGCTGGGCCGCTTGTTTGGCCTGCTGCTCTTGTTGTTTTTCTAGCGTTTTCTTTTCGCGCTCTAGCTTTTTCGCAACTGGCACTTCGTTTTGCAGTGGGGCGATGATGAGCGGCTCTTTTTCATCCTGTTTCTTTTTCGCTTCTTGCACTTTTTGCTCGCGCGCTTTTTTCACTTCGCGGCCAATTCGGCGATCTTGCGCGGCTTGGATGCCGTCAATGGCTTTGTAATACAGCCATTCAAATGCCGCGCCAATGTTTTCCATCACGTTTAGCCACGATAAGCCGGTGAACAGCGAAACGCCCAAGCACATCGTCGTGATTAGTAATAGGGTGGCGCCGCTAAAACCAAAGCTTTTCATCAGACAGCCGCCCAGCCAGAGGCCAAGAATGCCGCCCGGTTTGTGGGGGAGTTCTACGGTTAATGAGTGTAAGCGCAAGGCTTCTAAACAAGAGCTCGACAGAATAATCAGCGCAAAGCCGAGGCAAGACAAAAATACCAAGGGCTTCGATGATTCGGTGACGCGATCAATGCGTCGGTATCCCCATAAAATGGCGGCAACGCAAAATATCGTCCACCACCAGGCGGAAATGCCAAAGGTATACAGCAACACATCTGCGATCCAAGCGCCTACGGCACCGCCCCGGTTATGAATAACCAGTTCTGTTGCGCTATGCGACCAGCCAGGGTCTCCACGGTGGTAGCTGGTCAGAATGAGCAGTAGATAGCCCACTAAAACAACGAGTAATAACCACCAAGATTCGCGTAATAAATTCGCAACAGGGGCAGGCAAGGCTGCGCGTGTCGAAACATTGGGGATGTTTTTCTTGCGAAACAGGGGCATGGTTCGAATGGTCGTTAACGGTAGCTTTCGCGATTATAACGGCAAGCCCATGTACTGGACGAGAAAAGCGACGCGCGCAGTGAAATTAGTCTAAAAAACGTTGTTGCCACTGCAAATATTGTTGATAGACCGTCTCTGTGTAAGTCTCTTTGTCCATAAATTGCGAGGGGTCGATGGGCTGAAATATGTGGTAATGCACAATCCGATTGGGGCTAGTGGCGATGCGCCAGATTTTGGTGAGTAGATGTTCACCGCTCTGCCATTCAAATTGTGCTTGTGCTTCATGATGCAAAAAAACCGGCAAGATCGGTACGCCTGTGGCTTGTGAAGTGGCAAAGGCGCCAAATAAAAAGCGGGGGGCGATACGCCGCCCTTTGCAGCCACCTTCGGGATAGAGCGCAATATTGTCCCCACGCGCTACGGCGTCAATCAGTGCTTGCTGTGCTTGTTGCCTAGATTGCTTGTTTTCGCGCTCGACAAACAACGTCCCCGCTGCACGGGCAATGCGGCCCACTAAAAACCAGCTGGCAACCTCGTGCTTGGCCAGGCTGCGTACATTAAAGAAGGCCGGAATACCGACATCTTCTAAGGCGGATGGATGATTGGCGATCAAGATGTAGTGTGTTGGCATCTCACCTTGGTAATGCTGGTGTAGGCGGATTTGCACACCCAATGCGCGAACAAAACAGCGGCACCATGAGTGAAATAGTTGGGGGTATATTGTTCTAGTTATTCCACTAGGCAGCATAGCGAGCAATACCATGCCTAGTGTGTAGAGGGCTAAATCTAGCCAAGCGATGAAACGCAGTAAAATGTGACCTAAATACAGCATCGCCATTCCTTGCTTTGTTTCATTTGACTATAGCGAGTCTATACATGATTCGTCGAACTGAATTATTGAGTGATATTCCATTCTGCGGGGTATTGGTCTGCTGATCGCTATTAATGGTTCCTGCGGCTAAATACGGGCAGGGGTATTAGTGGTGTAAAAAACCCGCCAGTTTATTTTCTAATAAACGTGGGTTTTCTCCGTTAGCAATCGTGACCAAACCTTCGGCGACCATTTCGCGGCGACGAACTTCAAGCATGATGTAATGCTTGAGTTTGTTGGAAACGGGTAGCAAAAATAAGTTGGCGGCGCCTACCCCATAAATTGTTGCGACAAAGGCCACGGCAATCCCAGCACCCAACTTAGCGGGATCGGTGAGGTTTTCCATCACATGAATCAGACCGAGTACCGCACCCAAAATACCAAAGGTGGGGGAATAGCCACCGGCAGATTCCCAGATTTTTGCTGCAGCACGAGCTTGATCTTCATAGGCGTCGATATCCAACTCGAGCGCGCGGCGCACGGTTTCAGGCTCGGCGCCGTCAACGACCATGGTGAGGCCGCGTTTGATAAATGGATCTTTTTCACTATTGATATAGGCTTCGAGCGCCAATAAACCGCCCCGACGTGCTTGATTGCCCCAGTTCATTAAGGTAGATAGCACTTTGCGAAAATCCATTGCAGGCGGAAAAAATACCCAGCGCAGCATTTTGATGCCTGCCCAAAAGTGGCGCATTTCGGTTTGAATCATCACCGCGCCCATCGTGCCACCAATGACGATAAAGAACGCGGTAAATTGCACCAAGGAGCCAACTTGTCCGCCTTCAAGCCAGTGTCCCAGTACGATGGCAGTGAGGCCCAGTATCAGACCCAGTACGCTGATTTTATCCATTTAAGCTAGCCAGTCTTTAAGTTTGCCGCGCAATCGAGCGACGGCTTGAGTGTGAAGCTGACAGACGCGTGATTCCGACACGCCTAGTACCGCGCCAATCTCTTTTAAATTGAGTTCTTCGTCGTAATACAAAGCCATTAGCAGTTTTTCACGCTCGGGTAGGGCACTGATCGCTTCGATCAAATAAGCGCGAAAGCGCTCGTCACTTAAGATATCAATCGGATTGGCGCTATGATCGGCGGCATATTGGTCAAGCTGATCATTTTCGCCATCGACTTCAAAGTCTTCGTAATGCAGCAACTGGTGACCACGCGCGTCACCGAGCATGGCTTGATACTCGTCCAGCGGTACGCCTAACGTTTGAGCGACTTCGCCTTCAGAAGGATGGCGGCCGAGTTGCTGCTCAAGTTGCACAATGGCACGCTCGATTTCGCGCATATTTTTTCGCGCTTGGCGCGGCAGCCAGTCGGCGTTGCGTAACTCATCGAGCATCGCACCGCGGATGCGCTGGCTGGCAAAGGTTTCAAATTGCACGCCAGCTTCAGGGTCAAAATTGCGCGCAGCTTCCATCAAGCCCATTAAACCGACTTGGATCAGGTCGTCGATATCAACGCTCGCAGGCAGCTTGCTCATCATGTGATATGCAATTTTACGAACCAAGGGCGCGTGTTGCTGCACGCGATCTTCTTCGCTGCTGCTTTGGGTGCTGCGATATAGAGAAAGTGCGCGGTTGGCTGCCATGATTTAACTAAGAATAATGAAACTTAAGTGTAGCCGACTAATCTAGATTTGACGAAGTCAGTTCTTGCTCTAATTGCGTTAACAGCTTTGCCAATGCAGTGCTAAAGCCTTGAGCTGCGCTTTCTGGGCCTGGATCGGTAATCGATTGCTCGGCTGTGAGTAAGAAATTAGCCGACTTGTTCCCGTAGCTCAATAAATACTGCGCCTGAATGACGACTTTCGGGGTTTTGGGCGCACTCACATCGATATACATCGCCAATAATTCGCCTTCAAGCTGCCACGGAGCAATTTGGCTGCTACCTGTGGGGTAAACACGACTAAACAAGCCGCTTTTCGCCAGCCAAGCGCGGGTTTGTTGCGTGAGCTGATTGGCGGGCGCCGCTAAAAAACCATGGTAAGGGTCGGCCACAAAGCGCTGTGGGCTTTCTTTATAGATCAGCGCCAAATCACGATATGGTGCATTGCTACGCAATTCATTGACCTGCAAGGCGCCAAATTTTGCTTCGTTGCGAGCGGTTTGTCGTTCGGCTGAAATCAAAAAGTCTTGCCGCTCTGGCGTGGTGCTAGCGCAAGCGCTGATGAGCAAGGCGCAAACTAGAATAATCAGATTTTTCATGGCTTGGGCGGTGTATAAGGTTTTGGAGGGTCGCTAAACAATAGGCTACTTGGTTTTTGATTGGCCTTTTCGCTGAGCATTTTTAAATTGCTGCTGGTGCTCGATAAATTATCAATAATTTGCTGAATATCGCTTTCGCGTTGTGCTGTTAGGTGATCGAGCCTTAGCGTGATTTGATCTAGCCTGTGTACTGCGCTAGCCAGCGCAGGATCGGCGAGAAGTTGTTTGGCTGAAAAAGCCGCGCTGGCAAAATCACTGCTGGCATGCTGTAGCGACGGTTGTTCTAGTAATGTTTTAAGCGCCAAATTACTTTCACGTACCTCTTGGATTAGGGCTGCACTTTCGCTCGCTATCTGCCCTAGGGGCATTTTATTCACGCTATGCAGCAATTGCTCGGTTTCACGGCCAATGCTTTTCACTGGGAGATCTTCCAGTTTGCTATTCATCGTGGTCAAAGTTTGGTTAAGCAGCGCGATCGTTTTATCCACGTCGACACGCTGGAATTTGGCCATCAAATCTTGCGCGCTGCCTAATAGCTGATTCACCGTGCTATTGGCTGATGGAATATATAAATGTTCCGGCGTCCAGTTAACGGGAAGCGGCTGATTGTCTTTGGGCGATTCGTAATCGATTTCCAAATAACTGGTGCCTGTTAGCCCTTGTGGCGACAATTTCACGCGCATGCCCTTGGCAATTTCACGGTCTAGGTCGGCTTGCTCTGTCGCATTATTATTCGATTTACCCAAAATATCGGTGTCGAGCTGCGCTTCCACCAACACATATTGCCGCCGCTGCGTGCTGGGCAAATCGCTCTCATAACGCGTATAGGTAAAAGTAATCGCGCTAACTTCGCCGATCGCTACGCCGCGATAGCGCACTTTCGAGCCAATATCGAGGCCACGCACCGATTCGTTAAAATAGGTTTCCAGCGTGATTTTGGGTTGTAACCAGCGCCCGCTACCAATACCAATCAGCAAAGCGGCGCCAAGCAGCAGCGCGCAAAGGATAAAGACGCCAAGTCGAAAATTCGATTGTTGTTCCATGGGCTTCTAAACGTTGGCCCGTGCTGGGCGGTGGGCGTTAAAAAAGCTCGCAACGCGCTCGTCATTCGAGCGGGCAAGCGCGGTAGGCGTATCGATCGCCAAAATACCTTTAATGCTTTTATCGAGCATAATCGCGCGATCGGCAATCGTCGCGATGCTGGCTAATTCGTGTGTGACAACCATAATTGTGACGCCTTGCGTTTCGGCTAGGCGGCGGATCAATTGATCGAGCTCGGCCGAGGTGACGGGGTCTAGCCCGGCCGATGGTTCGTCCAAAAATAAAATTTGCGGGTCAAGTGCCATCGCGCGCGCAATCGCCGCGCGCTTTTGCATCCCGCCCGACAGCGCGCTGGGGTAGTAATCGGCAAATTCTTCCAGCCCAACCAGTCTTAATTTCAAGCGCGCCAAGGTGTCGATCGCTGCTGCGTCCAAATGACTAAAGCTGGTGAGCGGCAAGGTGATATTGTCCAGAATACTCATCGAGCCAAAAAGCGCGCCCGATTGATACATGACGCCAATACTACGCAGTATCGTCTCGCGAGTCTTGCTGTCTGCGCCTACCAGCTCATTACCCACTATCCGTATGCTGCCCGATTGCGGCGCATACAGGCCAATTAAATGTTTGAGCAGCGTCGATTTGCCGCAGCCCGATCCGCCCAAAATGGTAACAACTTCGCCGCGTGCAATTTGAAAACTCACGTCTTGTAAAATAATGCGCGAGCCCCAGCCACATTGCAGGTTTTGGACTTCGATCACATGGTCCATGTTTACCATCCCAAGTGATAATAAACGACGGCCATGATGCCGTCGGTAATGACCAACAGCACCAAAATATTCACCACCGCACGCGTCGTTGATGCGCCGACCGCACTCGCGCCGGTGCCGGTTCCCAAGCCGCGAAAGCAGCCGACCAAGGCGACGACCAAGCCAAAGGCGGCAGCTTTTAGCAGGCCGCCAAAAAAGTCTCCCGCGTCGACCTGCTGATTGACCTGCGACCAAAACGTCGCGAACGGAATACCAAAGCCTTTCATCACCATCGCGCCGCCAAGCATGCCGATCGCTTGCGACCAAATCGCGAGCAGGGGCAGCATGCACAGGCCCGCCATTAAGCGTGGCAATACCAAAAAGTGCATTGGCTTGTAGCCAAACGTCACCAAGGCGTTGATTTCTTCGTTGACCTTCATCGTACCGATTTCGGCGGCAAACGCCGCGCCAGAACGTCCGGCTAGCACAATCGCAGTAATCAAAGGACCCAGTTCGCGTACCAGCGAGAGCCCGAGCAAATTGGCGACGAAAATCTCAGCGCCAAATTGCCGCATCGGAATCGCCGATTGAAACGCCAGAATAATGCCGAGTAGTAATGAAATCAGGCTAATAATTGGCAGCGCATTAGCGCCAGTTAATTCGCATTGGCGTAAGAACTCGCGCCAGCGCACTTGATGCGGCCGAGCGATGGCTTCAACAATCGTCGCGGCCGCTTCGCCGATAAACGCTATTTGCGCGCGAAAATCTTGAAAAACCAGTCTGGCGGTTTGGCCAATTTGGCTAATTGGTTTAAGTGGCGCTTTGCGTGGCGCGATGTGCAGTGCTAGAGCCGGATCGAGCGCGTTGAGTAGGCGTTGTGTTTCGCTGTTGAGCTGGTGCAGTTGGGCGCCTGCTTGGCTTAGCTCAAATAAAAATGCCGCGCCTGCGCCATCGCAGTGTTCAACGCCGCTTAAGTCGACGTTCGCGTCTTGCCAAGCAATGCTGCGACTTTGTTGCCAAACGGGGCCGATCTGATGCAAGGTCAGTTGGCCGACCAAGTGGTAGACCCCGTCACGTAGCTCCAAGCGCAGCGCTGATTCAGCCATGCTGTGCTCGCTTCGGGCTAAGCTGTTCGTGCAGTAAGCGCGACGATTCGACCAGACGATGAACAAAGTGCCCAGCCGAATCATGCGCAATTTTCGGGGGTATCCATCGTAAGATGACATCTGCTAATTGCCGCAGGGCCATACTGGCTTCGGTATCTGGAAAAGCATCAAGAACGGTTTTGCCCAAACGCGTGGCGCGATTGAGTTTGGCATCTTCCGGCACATAGCCGATTAATTTAAGCGTTAAACCCGCGCCTAAAAACTGTTGGCACACGCTGCGCAGGCGTTCGAACAACGCCATGGCCTCGGTCAGGCTTTCGACGCGATTGACCAAGACGCGAAAATCGCGCCGCGCGTAGTCTTGCGCCAGTTGTTTGATCGTTGCGTACGCGTCGGTGAGCGATTCGGCGCGATTGGATAGGACAACCACGACGTCATCCGCTGCTAGGCTCAAGCTGGGTACGCCACTGCTACCCATCGGTCGCGTATCGAGCAGCAAATAATCAACGTATTCGGTTAGCGCCTCAAATTCGGCCGCCAGCCATTGCTGCTCGGCCTCGTTGAGATGCGCAATAATTTGTGGTTTGCTGGCAATCGGCAAAATCTGAAAGCCATACACCGATTCGATTAAGCTATCGGCCAGCGTCGCTTCGTGGCGTAGCACGTGTTCCAGCGTGAAACCTTGGCTCAGGTGCAGGCGGGACGTAACATTTTGATTGCCGGAAAACTCGTCCAGTATCATCACCTGGCGTTGGCGCTCGGCGAGCGCTGCGGCCAAATTAATCACTAGGCTGGTCGTGCCCGAATCGCCACGACCACCGCATAAGCTGATGCTGCGGCAATGCGTGGGGCTGACCAACTGACGCAAGCCGGCGGCTTGGTCTTGCCAGCGTTTAGGCACGCGCACCACCTAGGCTAAGCGTGAAATCGGTTGGGGTGTCTTGCGTACTCATATAGAGCGGGTATTCATCGCGTTGTAGCTGAAAAACGCCTTGATCTTGCTGGGTTTTAAACGCGCGATCAAGTAAATATGCCAAGTTGGCGCGATGCAAATCTTCGGGTACGCGCTGGCCGTTGGTGACAAATTGCAGTGGCAATTTATGGCGAATCGCCACGTCTAAGCAGCCGCCGAGTGCAACGGTTTCGTCCAATTTGGTCAGAATGCAGCCGAGCAAATGATGATTGCGATAGCGGCGTGCAACATCGTCCAGCGTACCGGCTTGCGCGTTAGCGGCCAGCAGCAAAATCGTGCCGACATTATCGTGGCCAAGCATTGAGAGTTGCTCGCCAATCCGCTGATCGCGCTGGCCCATACCGACGGTGTCGATTAATACCAAATGCCGATCGCTGAGCTCGCCCAAGGTGAGTTGCAAATCGGTTTCGTCTTTGACGTCATGTACCGGCACGCCCAAGATGCGACCGTAAATTCGCAATTGATCGTGCGCGCCAATCCGGTAGCTGTCGGTGGTGAGTAGCGCCACTGACTGCGGGCCATACGCCAGCGCAGCACGCGCAGCCAGCTTGGCCACGGTCGTGGTTTTACCAACACCAGTCGGGCCAATTAGCGCATAAACCCCGCCGCGAGCGACCAAGTCATCGTTTGCTCCCGTTGCCGGTAAATTATGCGCGAGCGCTGCTTTAACCCATTTAACGCCGGTTTCCAAGCTCATGCCGCTCGGCATTTTGTCGATTAGTTGGCGCGATAGCGCGGCGCAAAAACCCGCGCCCAGTAATTGTCGTAATAGTTCGAGTTTTTCCGGTGCGTGTTTTGATAATTCGCCCCACGCCATGCCCGCCATTTGGCTTTCCAGCAGGCCGCGCAGCATGCGAATTTCGCGCGCAATGTCTTGCATCGCTTCCTGATCAACTGCAGGTGCGGCTGGTTTTGTCGGTTCGTCTTCAAAACTAAACGTCGGTAGTGCTTTGTGCGCAGCGGGGCTTGGCTCAACAACCGGACGGCGCGTTGGCGCAGGGCGTGTCGCTTCGCGATCAAAGCCTCGCTCGCTGCTGCGTTCCGCCGGACGATCGTGACGATAGTCGCTGCGTTGGCTCGCAAATTGCGTCAGTGAAATTTCATCGCGCGGATTGTCGGCGCGCGTTTCATGTTGCGGCTCTGGGCTGCGCGGTTGGCGATTGCTGCGTAAAACGGACGGCGTTTCACTAGGGCGCGCCTCAAACGCTAAGTCGGCAGGGCTAGGCTCGCGTTCGTCATCCGGGATCGCATACGAGCGCGCCAAGGCTTTGGCGATGCCAGGGCTTGGCGCTTCACTTTGCGCCGAATTCATCAGCCGAGCGCCATTTTGTGCGGCTCGAGTGGCTGCTTTAGGCGGTGTTGCTGCCGATTGCACATTGCTTTGTACATTGGTCAACGCGGCGACATCGGCGTCGGCGACGGCCATAATTTCAATGCCGCCACCGGCTACTTGGCGATTTGAAAGGATGAGCGCATCCGGGCCGAGTTCATCACGAACTTGCCGAAGCGCTTCACGAGTGGTGGCACCGAAGAATTTTTTGACGACCATAGCTAGGGATTATCGCTGCTCAGCGCATTCTG
Organism: Chitinibacter sp. SCUT-21; assembly: GCA_041874755.1. Taxonomy (NCBI): domain Bacteria; kingdom Pseudomonadati; phylum Pseudomonadota; class Betaproteobacteria; order Neisseriales; family Chitinibacteraceae; genus Chitinibacter; species Chitinibacter sp. SCUT-21. The sequence goes on along the minus strand of CP102611.1, from coordinate 1,235,233 downwards.
CACAATTGATCTACACACTGAAAGTCAGAATCGTTGTCGTTTGTTGCAAGAATTTACAGTTAGCCGCATTGCATCAATTGTTTGAACCCAAGACACCAATAATGCGCAGTGTTTTCGCCTCAGGGATTTCTGTATGCGCAATCACGCGTAAATTCGGGATAGAACGCTTTAAGAAGCGAGACAACATCGGCCGAAGCTGCGACGGCGTAATAATAACGGGGTTGATCCCCTGCATTTCCAGTTGCTCAGACAGTTGCGCTGCTTGTTGCAAAATACGCTCAGCCAATCCAGGCTCCAAGCCGCCTTGTGATTTGCCGCTGGCGGCCGACAGCAGAATGTTTTCCAATTGCGGCTCGAGCGCGACCACTTGCAGCTCGTTTTCTCCAGGGAATAGCTGATGCACAATTGCTCGGCCCAGCGCGACACGAACCACCGAAGTCAGGTCATCAATGTCTTGCGTGCGAACCACATTCTCACCCAAAGTTTCCAAAATCGTACGTAGATCGCGAATATGCAAACCATCATCCAGCAAGTTTTGTAGCACTTTTTGCAAGGTGCCAATCGCAATCACTTTTGGTACTAAGTCTTCCACCAACTTTGGCGACTCTTTGGCAAAGTGATCCAGCAACGCTTGCACTTCTTCGCGCCCTAATAGTTCGGCTGCGTGCGATTGCAAGATATTGGAAATATGCGTGCCGACGACGGTCGAGGCGTCGACGACGGTGTAACCCATTGCTTGTGCTTGATCGCGTAAACTACCATCGACCCAAGTGGCGGGCAGGCCAAAAGTGGGGTCGGTCGTCGCTGTGCCGGGTAAATTGCCGGCGGCATTGCCCGGATTAATCGCTAGCCACTGCCCAACAAAGGCTTCGCCCATGCCAACGTCAACGCCTTTGAGTTGGATTCGATATTGATTGGGGCGCAATTCCAAATTGTCGCGAATATGCACGGCGGGAACCAAAAAGCCCAGTTCTTGGGCAATTTTTTTGCGAATGCCGCGAATCCGGCGCAGTAATTCGCCGTCTTGATTACGATCGACCAGCGGAATAAGACGATAACCTACTTCTAGCCCTACAGGATCGACGGGTTGAACGTCGGCCCAGCTGACCTCTTGCAATGGCGCATCTTGTGGCGCAGCAGGCGCTGCGCCTGGCGCAGGCGCGGCGCCTCCACCACTCGCGCCTGGCGCGCCGCCGCCCATGGCTGCTTGTAATTTATATTGATCTGAGTACCACGCCAATCCGCAAGCGATCAGTGCCATCAGTAAAAAGGCAAAGTGTGGCATGCCTGGAATTAAACCCAGCACTGCCAGAACGCCAGCGGTAACGTAGAGTACTTGTGGGCGCGAGAAAAGTTGGCCCAAGATTTGGTCGGATAAGTCCTGATTTGTGCCGACGCGCGATACGACGATACCAGCTGCAACTGAGATAATCAGCGCCGGCACCTGAGCGACCAAGCCATCACCAATCGTGAGCAGGGTGTAGGTTTTGGCCGCGTCGGCAAACAGCATATCGTGTTGCAACATGCCAACGAGCAAGCCGCCGATTAAGTTAATGACCATGACCAAAATGCCGGCAACCGCGTCGCCGCGGACGAATTTACTCGCACCGTCCATCGAGCCGAAAAAGTTAGCTTCATCAGAAATTTGCGCTCGGCGTTCACGCGCTTCGTCTTCGCCAATCAGCCCTGCATTCAAGTCGGCGTCGATCGCCATTTGTTTGCCGGGCATCGCATCCAAGGTGAAACGTGCAGACACCTCGGCAATACGGCCAGCACCTTTGGTAATCACGACAAAATTAATGATGGTCAGAATAATAAACGCAACGATACCGACGGCAATATTGTCGCCAATCAGCACGTGACCAAACGATTCGATGACCTTACCCGCAGCATCACCGCCAGCGTGCCCTTCGGTGAGCACCAGTTTGGTTGAGGCCACGTTCAATGACAGACGCAGCAGCGTTGTCATCAATAGCACGGTGGGAAAGCTAGAAAACTCGAGTGGTTTTTGTGTGTACAAACTCACCATCAATACGATGATTGACAGCGCAATATTGAAGGTAAAGAAAAAATCGAGCGCAAGCGGCGGCAAGGGCAGAATCATCATGCCCAAAACCATCAGCACCAAGGCTGGCATTGCAAGTAAGGTGAGTTTGTTACGCCACATTCAGATACCTGATCGGTGTATTTTGTTCTGGCAATTTGCAGTATTGGTTTGTAGCAATATACCTAGCCAATCCCTGATTCAGGGTCTAATTCGGGCGGTACTGGCAGGTTGGTATTGAGTACCGGCTCGAAACCGCCTTCTTTGCGGTAAAGATCAAGCTGATAAATATAAGCCAACACTTCTGCTGTCGCAGTATACAGTGCCGTCGGAATTTCTTCGCCTAAGTCTGCATGATGATACAAGGCGCGCGCAAATGGCGGCGTGCGAATGACTGCGACTTTGCTGTCTTTAGCGATTTCAATAATGCGCTCGGCCAATAAAAACGAGCCTTTGGCAACGACAATTGGCGCGCGCATTTGGTTGTCGTAACGGATCGCGACCGCATAGTGCGTTGGATTGGTGACGACGACATTGGCTTTTGGGATTTCAGCCATCATGCGTTTGCGCGCCGCTTCGCGTTGTAATTGGCGAATACGGCCTTTAACGTGCGGATCGCCCTCGGCCTCTTTGTTTTCTTGGCGCACTTCTTCCTTGGTCATGCGCAGGCCTTTGTAGTAATCCCATAGCTGATAGGGCACATCAATCAAGGCAATCACGGCCATTGTGCTCGCAACAAGCAGCAGCGTGTGGCGCGTCATTTGCCAAGCCATCGCAAACGCCGATTCGGCAGGCATGGCAAGTAGCGCAATAAATTGCTCTTTTTCGTTCCACATCAGCCACGCGGCAACGCCGCCGATTAAGCCCGATTTCAAAACCGTTTTAATCGTTTCAACGATAGTACGTGGCGAAAACATTCGGCCAATCCCGCTCATGGGGTTCATGCGGCCAAAGTTAGGGCCTAGGGCTTCAGCACTAAAAAGCCAGCCACCGATTAAAATTGGCGTCAAAATCGAGATCAATACGCAAGCGCCAAAAATTGGCAAGATGGCTATCACTGCGATGCGGGAGAGTTCAAACAATTGCTCGGTCATTAGCTGGCTTTGCCAGATTTGCGCACGATTAAAACTAAGCGCGGTGACCATGACCTTTTTCATTGCCGCATACAAATCAGGCCCCGTGGTAATGACGGCCACCAAGCCAACCATGAGCGTTGCAAAGGAAGTGAGTTCGTGGGAACGAGGAACCTGGCCTTTTTTGCGCGCGTCTTCAATTCGCTTGGGCGAGGCCGGTTCGGTGCGTTCGAGGTCTGAGTCTTCTGCCATGCGCAAAGTGTAGCATGCACATTGCATTCGGAAATTGGCATCAAGTTTGCTTTATGCCGAGTGACTCATTTTTGTGGTGCAACGATCATGGCTAGTGGTGCAAATAACAGCGTTAATTTATTGAGTGCTTCACCGCGTGTAAGTGACAGCAAATCAACGCGTGATGTAGCACAAAACTCATCGGCTGACTTTGGTGCGCAATTTAAAAATGAGCTCAATAAGGCGCAAGCCAAACCCGCTGAAAACACTAGCGTGAATAAGTCGGCAGACCAAAGCAATAAAGGCCAAGCGGGCGAAGAAGTGAGTCGTCCCGCAGAGGCGCAAGTTGCCAATTCGCCAGCTAATAAAGGCAAGGAAGCAAGTGCTGCGCAAACTGATGAAGCGGACGAAGCTCAAGCGCAAAGCGCTACGCCGCTTGATGCCAACTTATTGGCCTTAATCAGTGCCAGCCAAGCTATGCCATTGGCTACGCCGACCACAATGCAGAAAACGACTCCAGAACTTATTGATTCTGCAGATCTATTGGCAGAATCAAAAACCGATACGGCTTCGCTAGCCAACTTAGGCAAGCTATCCTCTGCTATTGCGTCCTCAGCTGAAGATGGAAAGTTGATGCAGGGCGATGCGCAGCAGCAAAGCACGGATCAACCTGGCATGGATTGGTTAGGCGCAGCGGCAAAGATTGCCGGAGCGGAGCTTGAATCCGCCGAGGGTTTGCCGCTTGATGCTAAGTCGTTGATGGCGAAAACAGATAATCTTTTTGCGGATGCTTTAACAAATAAAATGAATGCAACATTGGCCGGGCCGTCAGGCGTGGCTCCTACGCAGCTATCAACGTCCGTTCATGTGGCCTCTCAGGCAAATTCAGCTAATCCCGCGCATTTAGCAGCTCAGTATATTGATACGCCAGTGCAAGATGCGCGTTGGGGGGATGCGGTAGCGCAACGGGTGAGTATGATGTTGGGCAAACAAGAGCAGCAAATTGAAATGCAGCTCAATCCGCCAAATTTAGGCCCGATGGAAGTGCGTTTGAATTTAGGCTCCGAACAAGCGAGTGTTATTTTTACGTCACAACACGCTGCAGTTCGTGAAGCGCTAGCGGCGGCAACCCCTAAATTAACGGCTTTACTGGCTGACCAAGGGATTGTTTTGCAAAATGTGCAGGTGGCATCCGACTCACTGCAGCAGCATCAACAAAATGCGTTTGCTCAGCAGCAGCAACGCTCTGATACACCGTATGGCTCGGCAAATGTGGGGCTGAATGTTGCGCAGCAAAATTCGCAGGTTGCTGAGCGATTGCACACCTTGAACGAATTAAGAGTGCCGGTGGGGTCAACACGGGTTAGTTTATTTGTCTGATTTGCAATGTATTACCTCAGAAATGCTTGCTTAGCGTTTGTTTTATAGTATCTTTCGCTATATAGGGTGAAAAAGCCTCAGCATTGCTGGGGTATTTTTTGTCAGTATTCAGTTAGAATTCCAGAATTAATTGATATAGGCAGTACACATGTCTGACGCCAAAGCCGCTCCAGCTGCAGATGCAGCACCAAAATCGAAGAAAAATATCTTGCTGTTTGCCATTATCGGCTTGATTGTGACGGTGTTGCTGGTCGGAGGCTTGCTGGCCTTTTTTATTTTGAAATCTCCAGCTGAAGGTAGTGCTGACGAAGCGGTTGCTGAAGCCAATGCACATGCTGAAGAAGCTAAAAAAGAAAAAGAGAAAAAGAAAAAAGAGAAAGAAAAAGAAGGTCATACCGCGCCCGTGTTTGATAAGTTGCAAGATCAACCTTTTACCGTCAATTTATCGGGCGAGACAGAATCTGTGTTACAGGTTGAGATTATGGTTGAGTTGGCCGAAGAGCATGATAAGGAGCGTTTGAAATCAATTCAGCCTAAAGCGCTTGATGCTGTGAACCGACTATTGCGTTCAAAAACGCTAGAACAGGTGAAAACAACCGAAGGCCAAGAAACCTTAGCGCGTGAAATTCGTGAAGCTTTGAACCATTTGCTTGAAGCCGAAGCCAAAGATGAAGGTGTATTGAGCGTGAACTTTACGAAATATTTCTACCAAGTTCAGTAATCCCGTACCGCGCCGATTATTTAAGTAGTACTTTGGAATACATACAGCAATATGGCTGACGATATCCTATCCCAAGAAGAAGTCGATGCGCTGCTGCGTGGCGTAACGGGCGAGCAAGACGAGGTCGAGGAAGAAGTCGACCCGCATGCCGTCCGTGACTACGATATTGGTCGGCAGGAGCGCATTGTGCGTGGGCGTATGCCTACGTTGGAAATCATTAACGAGCGGTTTGCCCGTAATTTACGCATTGCCTTATTCAATTTCATGCGCCGCAACGCCGAAATCAGCGTTGGCCCAATTCGAGTACAAAAATACAGTGAATTTATTCGTAATTTGGTCGTGCCGACCAATTTAAATATGATTCATATGAAGCCTTTGCGTGGCACTGGCTTATTTATTTTTGACCCCGATTTCGTATTCTTGGTCGTTGACAATTTATTCGGCTCCGATGGGCGCTATCACGTTCGCGTTGAGGGGCGTGATTTTACGCCGACCGAGCAGCGTATTATTCAGCGCTTGCTTGAAGTGGTTTTTGAAGAGTTTCAAAAAGCTTGGCAGCCGGTGTTTGAGTGCGAATTTGCCTATGTGCGCTCTGAAATGAACACACAGTTTGCCAATATCGCAACGCCGACCGAAGTGGTCGTCGCATATACATTTAAGATTGAGCTAGGCGCGGGTGGCGGCGATTTTCACGTCTGTTTGCCGTATTCGATGATTGAGCCAATCCGCGACTTACTCTACAGCAGTATGCAGGCCGATCGAATTGAGGCAGATAACCGCTGGACCAATCTAATGCGCAAACAAGTGCAGCATGCTGAAGTTGATCTGGTGGCGACGCTGGGTGAATCCACTATTACGCTAGGCGAAATCCTCAGCTTAAAGGTTGGCGACGTCATTCCTGTCGATATTCCTGAGATCATTACCGCGTCTGTTGATAGTGTGCCTGTGCTTGAGTGTAAGTATGGTATTCTTCACAAGCAATACGCCCTTAAAGTTGAAAAACTGCTAACGACGGCGGAGTCGCTCAGTGGGCAAGAAGAGGAACACGTAGAGGAAGACCATGGCTGACGAAAACACAGAAAATCCAGATGACATTATGGATGATTGGGCCGCGGCGCTTGCTGAGCAAGAAACGACAGATAGCGCAGCCCAAAGCGATGCTAAGCCAGCAGATATTTTTCAAAGCTTTGATACCAACGCCATTCCCGCGGGAGCACCGAACAATATCGATATGATTCTCGATATTCCGGTGGCCTTAACGGTGGAATTAGGCCGCACAAAAATTGCCATTCGCAATTTATTGCAATTGGCGCAAGGCTCGGTCGTTGAGCTCGATGGACTGGCGGGTGAGCCGATGGACGTGTTGGTGAATGGCTGCTTGATTGCGCAAGGTGAGGTTGTCGTCGTTAACGAAAAATTTGGTATTCGTTTAACTGACATCATTACGCCAGCTGAACGAATTCGTCGTTTGCACAAATAATTCTTAACACGCAAGGGAGTAGGGGTGGTGAGTTCTGCAACAATGCGCTACCACACCCTATTTAACTTATGACATTTCGTCGATTAATTTGCGGCAGCCTATTTGGGCTGCCGTTGTCGGTTTGGGCGGCAGTAAATCCCGCATCCGCTGTGGTCCCCGCCACTAGCTCGCATGCAGGATCCGTGCTCCAAGTGCTATTGGCTTTAGGCTTGGTACTGGGCTTGATTGTCGGGGCCGCATGGTTGATGCGCCGGTTTTCTTTGGTGCCGGGCGCTGGGGCTGGCCATTTGCGCGTGGTCTCTGGTGTGATGGTGGGGCAGCGCGAACGCGTGGTGATTGTTGAGGTGCAAGACAATTGGCTGGTGCTGGGTGTAACGAGCGAGCAGGTGAATTTATTGCACACGATGGAAAAACCTGAAGGCGTTGAGACACCGACACCCGCTGCACCAGCATTTGCGCAATGGCTGCAAACGGCGATGGAAAAGCGCAATGGAGGCAAAAATGCGCTTTAAACCATTTTTACCCATACTACTACTGAGTATAGCTCCTTCACTATTGCTAGCTGCTGAGCCTGCTGGTATACCCTTTATGTCGTCCACGCAGACTGTGGGTGGCACGGCGTATTCCTTGCCGATTCAAACGCTGCTGTTTATGACTGCGCTGGGCTTTTTGCCCGCGGTGCTGTTGATGATGACGGCGTTTACGCGCATCGTGATTGTGCTGTCGTTATTGCGCCAAGCGCTCGGAACGATGCAAAGTCCGCCCAATCAAGTGATTGTGGGTTTGTCGTTGTTTCTAACGCTGTTTATCATGTCGCCGGTGCTCGACAAAATCTATACCACTGCATATCAGCCGTATTCAGAAAATAAAATGTCGTTTAATGAAGCGCTCGATAAAGGCTCCTTGCCATTGAAAGACTTTATGCTTAAGCAAACACGGCAAAAAGACTTAGCATTTTTTATCGAAGTGTCAGGCGCGCAAGCGCCACAAGGGCCTGAAGACATCAGCTTGCGCGTGCTAGTGCCAGCCTTTGTGACCAGCGAGCTTAAAACGGCGTTCCAAATTGGCTTTATGGTCATTATTCCATTTCTGATTATCGACTTAGTCGTTGCCAGTATTTTGATGGGGATGGGGATGATGATGGTGTCGCCGGTGATGATTTCCTTGCCCTTTAAGCTGATGTTGTTTGTGCTGGTCGATGGCTGGACTTTGCTGATGGGCTCGCTCGTGCAAAGTTTTTATGTGGGGTAGCTGATGACGCCCGAAACAGTCGTTACATTATTGCAAAAAGCCATGGAAATCATGGTGCTACTCTGTGGCCCCGTTTTGATCGCCACGCTGGTTTCCGGTTTGGTGATCAGTATTTTTCAGGCTGCCACGCAGATCAATGAGGCGACGCTGTCGTTTATTCCCAAGCTCTTAATTGCATTCTTGGTGCTGGTACTGGCTGGCCCGTGGATGCTGGAATTGGCGATGGATTACACCATCCGTCTGTATCAAAGCATTCCACAAGTGATAGGCTAATGTGGGTTGTAACTCAGGCGCAGATTGAAGTTTGGCTCGCGCTGTTCTGGTGGCCGTTTTTGCGCATTATCGGCTTGATGGTCGCCGATCCTTTTTATTCCAGCCGCCGTATTTCAGTGCGGGTGCGAGTCGCCTTCGCCATTATCTTGGCTGTCGTTATTGCGCCAACTTTACCGCAAATGTCTACGGTGCCGGTGGTTTCGCCAGATGGCGTGCTGATTGCATTTCGAGAATTACTGATCGGAATTTCGATCGGCTTTTTGATGCGCCTGGTGTTTACCGCCGTTGAAATGGCGGGTCATTTGGCGGGCTTGCAAATGGGTTTGGGTTTTGCGTCGTTTTATGATCCGCAAAATGCCAGCAATACCTTGGCTGTCGCTCAATTAATGAGCTTGATGATGATTTTGCTGTTTTTATCACTCAACGGTCATTTGATGATGCTGCAGATCTTGATCGAGAGTATGACCACATTGCCGGTGGGGCAAACGCATTTGAATGGCAAGGGTTTTGAATTAATCGCAATTTACGGCGGGGTTATTTTCCGCTCGGCGGTGTTGCTCTCGCTGCCGGTACTGGTCGCGTTGCTGATCACCAACTTGTCGATCGGTGTGATGACCCGCGCAGCTCCGCAATTAAATGTCTTTGCGATTGGTTTCCCACTGACCTTGGGCATTGGCTTTGCCGCTTTGTACTATTCACTGCCCTTTATGCTGCCGCAAATTGATCAATTAATCGGCGGCACAACGCGAATTGCGAATCAAATTCTGAAGGCTTTTGGCGGCTAGCCAAACCTTATTTTTTACCGCGAGTGCTGAGCAAATGCCCCATGCGCTCTTTTTTGGTCTGCAGGTACTTTTTATTTTCAGGGTTGGCGACCACTTCATGGGCTAGTCGTTCGGTCACCGGAATGCCAAGCTCATTGAGCGCATCGATTTTAAGCGGATTATTGCTCATCAGCCGCACCGATTTAATGCCTAGCATTTTTAGCATGGCCGCCGCATCTTCATAGTTGCGCCCATCGCTTGGTAAGCCTTGCGCTAAATTAGCTTCAACCGTATCCATGCCTTGGTCTTGCAATTGGTAGGCGTAAATCTTATTGCATAGCCCGATGCCACGGCCTTCGTGACCACGCAAATACACCAAGGCCCCACGACCTTGAGCCTGAATTTGCTTGAGCGCATTTTGCAGTTGTTCACCGCAATCGCAGCGTAGCGAGCCTAAAGCATCGCCAGTGAGGCACTCCGAATGTAGGCGAATCAACACGTCGTCGCCTGCAATATCGCCCAGCGTCAGCACCAAATGTTCGACACCCGTTTGTGGGTTAAGAAAGGCATGACTAGTGAATTCGCCCGCGCTAGTCGGCAGGCGGGCAGTGGCGATTTTTTGCAATTCAGTGGTGGCGTTCGGCATTGCTGGGGCAAATCCTGAGGGCATGAAAAACTGATATGGGGTTGAAGCGGCTAGATTTCAAATGAGCGTGATGATTTTCTCATCTCACTCGTTGAATACTCAAAGCCTCAAATGCAACACTGTATCATTAGTGAGCAAGAAAATCTTCAAAATGAGCACTGTGCTCGTTCAGTGCTGGGGTAAACTTGCCTCTTTGCTGAGCAGGGCGCTGCTCAAGAATCGTCGCTCTGATATTGAGATGCAGTATGTATATTATTTTAATCGGGTATTTGTTTGTCGTTGTGATGATGTCGCTTGGCGCGGGGAGTATTACCGTCGGGCTCTTTTACTTTATATTCTTGGCGGTATTACCTACCTGGGGTTTGCTGCTGATCAAGCGCAGCATACAGCGCGGTAAAGCAGCTAGGGCTGCGGAATTGGCAGAGCGCGAAGCCGCCATTGCAGCGCGTGAGCATGCCGCCGCTGAACAAGCGCAGGCGAATAATGACTAAACCCGTCGCCACGCTAACTACCGAACGGCTGATTATGCGCGATTGGCGCGCTAGTGATTTACCTGCATTCGCGGCGATGAGTGCCGATCCAGACGTGATGCGCTATTTTCCAGGGGTGCTCAGTCAAAGCGAAAGCGATGCGTATGCGGCGCTAGTTCGTGCGCGTTTACAAGAGCATGGCTGGGGTTTTTGGGCGCTGGCGCTGCGCGATAGCGGTGAATTTATCGGCATGGCCGGTCTCAATATCCCACGTGTAGCGCTGCCATTTATGCCCTGCGTCGAAATCGGCTGGCGCTTGGCGCGACCATTTTGGCGACAAGGTTTGGCATTGGAAGCGGCGAGCGCCGCGCTAGAGTTTGGATTTACGCAATTGAATCTGGATGAAATCGTGTCGTTTACTGCACTGAGTAATTTGCGCTCGCAAGCCTTGATGCAGCGCCTTGGCATGCAACTCGATACGGCGGGCGAGTTCGACCATCCGGTCTTAGCTGCCGATCATCCACTGCGGCGGCATTGCTTGTATCGCTTGCAGAAAGATTAATTTACTAGGGGTATATGAATAAAGGCCAATCTTAGATTGGCCTTTGTCTTGATACGTGCCGGTGTATTTTAGTGCGGCATAAAGTGATGCACTAGCGCAATCGGCATCGCACCGGCCACCATCAGTAACACTTGGTAGATTGTGTCTTTAATATGCGGGCGTTTGTGTAGGGTCGGGATCAAGTCGGCAATCGCGACATAAATTAGGCTAGACGCGCCCAGCGCGAGCAAGTAGGGCTGCGCAGTTTCAACCACGCTGAGCGAGAAATACGCCAGCAAACCACCCGCCAGCGCCGCCAGCGACGACAGCAAATTAAACAGCAGCGCCTTGGCTTTGCTATAGCCCGAATGCAACAGCACGATAAAATCGCCGACTTCTTGCGGAATTTCGTGCGCAATAATCGCCACCGCGGTTGCAATGCCGACCGAAGTATCGGCCATAAACGCCGCCGCAATCACCGCGCCATCCAAGAAATTATGCAGCGTATCGCCCACCATAATCATCATGCCAGCGCGGCCGTGCTCGTTGCCGTGGCTATGGCCATGTGAATGGCCGTGCGAATGACCATGATGATGTTCGTGGCTATGTTCGTGCGTGTGGCCTTCCAATTCTTCACACGACTCGTGATGGCAATGCCGCCAGATCACCAGCTTTTCCATGATGAAAAAGATGAAAATGCCGAGCAAAATTGTCACCGAAATCGCTTCTGGGCTAGCGTGCGGTGCGTGTTCCGCCACCGCTTGAACGGTCTGTGAAGCGGCATGATGCACGTCATTTAACAATGACAGCTCAGTTTCGCCATGCGCATGGCCTTCATGCCCGCCATGACTACCAAAGGCGTGCGGCAAAATCTCGAGGAACACCGCGGCCAGCAAAGAGCCGACGGCAAATGAGACAAGTTTGGGAATCCAATTGGGTTTCGCGAAATACGCCATCGCGGCGGCCGAGGCCACGCTGAGCAAAGAGCCCAGCAGGCTCATTGTAATGATCCAGCTTAGTGTTGACATCGGTAAAAAATCCTGCAGATGCAACACTGTAGCATAAACAGCGAAAATCGTCTGCTTGAAAACGATTCTCAGCTGCCCGATGGCTTACTCAAGCCAGATCAAACTCGCTAGTCTTCCTGTTTGCCCGTCGCGACGATAGCTAAAATAAGTTTCAGCTTGTGTTACGGTGCATTGATCGCCACCATAAATCGCAGTAATACCTAGGGTATGTAATCGCTGGCGAGCCAATAGGTTGATGTCCGCCAGCCATTTACCCCCGTCTTGTTTCTTGAAGGCTAGTTCGGCTTGTGCATCGATCGCCATAAAAGCGGCGCGCACTTCGTCGCCGACTTCAAAGGCGCTTGGGCCGATGGCAGGGCCGAGCCAGACGAGGATGTCGCTGGCAGGGCAATCCATTTTGGCGACCGTCGCTTCAATCACGCCATTACACAGACCACGCCAACCCGCGTGCGCCGCTGCGACCACCGTGCCGGCGCGATCACAAAACAGTAGTGGCAGGCAGTCGGCGGTCATTACGACGCTGACTGCGCCACGCTGGTGGGTGTAGCTCGCATCGGCGTCAACAGGCTCGCTGATGCTGGCTGCATCGACGACATGGATGCCGTGCACTTGATTAAGCCACGCCGGTGCTTGCGGCAAGGCCTGTGTTAATAGTGCACGATTGGCGGCGACGTGAGCAGGGTCGTCATTGACGTGGCTGCCGAGGTTAAAGCGATCATACGGCGCTAAGCTGACGCCACCGCGATCGCTTGCAGCATCCCCTGTAAAGCCGAATCCAAAACCATTGCGCGTGGTTTGCAAGGCTTTGACGTTGGCAGGCGCGGGCCAATCTGGGGTGAAGCAGTGTAGTGCGTTAGGCGGCAGCGAGGTCACGGTTTAGTCCCGAACGTAAATGATTTCGCAATCGTGATCGTCGTCTTCATCGTCGTCTTCGTCGTAGGTGTCATTCGCCAATTCTTGATCTGCGCGCAGCGTGAAGATTAGCTGTTCCAGATCGTGCGGAATCGGCGCTTTCCATTCCATCGTCTTGCCGCTGACTGGGTGTACGAGCGAGAGTTTGCGCGCGTGCAGCGCTTGGCGATTGAGTTCTTCCAAGGCCATGCGCACTTCGGGCGAAATATCGAGCTTCGGTGGCGTGCCATAAACCTGATCGGCCGCGAGCGAATGCTTGATATGTGCCATATGCACACGAATCTGGTGCGTGCGGCCAGTTTCCAGGCGACATTCGATCAGCGTGTAGTCGGCAAATTTTTCCAGCACCAAGTAGTGCGTGATTGATTCTTTACCGCTATGAATCACCGCCATTTTGGTGCGATCTTTCGGGTGGCGGCCAATCGGCTCATCCACGGTGCCATCGCGTTTAATATTGCCGCGCGCCACGGCCAAATAGTGGCGTTTGACGGTACGGGCTTGTAGCTGTTGCACTAAATTATTTTGAGCGGGCAGTGTGCGTGCAACGACCATTAAACCGCTGGTGTCCTTATCTAAGCGGTGAACAATGCCGGCACGCGGAATTTGGCGTACTTCGGGGTAATGAAAGAGTAGGGCGTTGAGCAGCGTGCCGTCCCAATTGCCGCTGCCGGGGTGGACCACTAAGCCGGCGGGCTTGTTGATCACGATCAGCGCGTCATCTTCATAAATGACGTCCAGCGGGATATCTTCCGCGGTGAAGGCCACTTCGTTTGGGTCGGCTTGTACGTTAACCGTGAGCGTTTCGCCGCCCCAGACCTTGGTTTTGGTCGTGGCGGGTGCGCCATCGAGCATCACTTGTTCGTCTTTGATCCAAGTAGCCAAGCGTGAGCGTGAAAAATCAGGCAAAATCTTCGCCAGTGCCGCGTCCAGTCGCATGCCTGCCAAATCAGCGGGCACAGTTAAGACACGGGTGTCTGAGAAGTCGTTATAATCGTCGAGTTCAATATCGGATTGCATCATGAATAAGATTCTACCTCGAATCGTCGTTTCTGCCTTGCTGTTTAGCTTAATGGTTGGTTGTGCCAGTACCGGTACGACCAATGATGAAACGAAAGATTGGTCTGCGGACAAGTTGTTTTCAGAAGCCAAATCTCAGCAAGCCAGTAAAGATTACAAAAAATCCAACGAATATTTTGAGCGCCTAGAAGCGCGCTATCCGTATGGTAAATATGCACAACAAGCTCAGCTAGAAATCGCATATAACAACTATAAGTTCGACGAGCCGGCTTTAGCACTCGCTTCGCTTGATCGTTTTATGAAGCAGTATCCAACGCATCCAAGCTTGGATTACGCGATGTATTTAAAAGGGCTGGTGACATTTAACGAATCACAGGGCTTTATGTCTAGTCTTGCGAAGCAAGATATGTCTGAGCGTGACCCGAAATCGGCAAAAGAATCGTACAACTCATTCCGCGAGCTGGTGCAGCGGTTTCCAGATAGTAAGTACAGCAAAGACGCCCAATTGCGTATGGGTTATTTGATTGGCGCTTTGGCTAATTATGAGCTGCACGTCGGCCGTTACTACTACAAACGTGGCGCGTATTTGGCGGCGGCTAATCGCGGTAAAGCGCTGATCGATAACTACAGCCACACCAAGCAAGTCGAAGGTGCGTTGGGCTTGATGTACCATGCTTACGATAAACTCGGCATGACTGATTATCGCGATGATGCCAAGCGCGTTTTGCTGAAAAACTTTCCCGACACCAAAGTGCTGGAACAAGATGTGGAAAGCGATGCGTACTGGTGGGCGCCAATCTAGAATTTTGCTACTAGGGGCTTGACGAGTTGCGGTGGGGACTTTAATATGCGCATCTCTTTTGGGGGTATAGCTCAGTTGGGAGAGCGCTTGCATGGCATGCAAGAGGTCAGCGGTTCGATCCCGCTTACCTCCACCAAAGAAACAGAGTTGTGTGTTTGCCTTTAGACATGTAATTCGTAGTACGCAGTCCCCATCGTCTAGAGGCCTAGGACACCGCCCTTTCACGGCGATAACCGGGGTTCGAATCCCCGTGGGGACGCCAAAAAAAGCGTTGTAAGTGTAGTAAAACTGCGGTAGAATGCGCAGCTTAGTTAGTAAGTCCCTATAGTTTAGCGGTTAGAACACTGCCCTTTCACGGCGGCGGCCGGGGTTCGATTCCCCGTGGGGACGCCAAAATTCAAAAAAGCCACCTTCGGGTGGCTTTTTGTATTGCTAAGACTTAATGTTGCGCGTCACGCAGATGTTTTTCGTATTCGATGCGCGCATGAGCAAGGCAATCGTAGAAGTCAATTTTGAGCTTGGCACACAGCTCAATACACTGTTCAAGCTCCGAAGTGATTTCATCACTTAAACGTGCTTTGGATTGCTGCTTATTGTTGGCCTCGTTGAGTAAATCAAATTGAACCATGATCCCAACTCCATTTTATCTTTACACCCTGCCGATGCAAAAAACGTGCCGAATTAAAAATACTATCGGCAGATTGTTTTTGTAATTTATTGCAGTGCGACAAAAATAGCACTGATTTGATGCAGATTCTTGCTAATCAATTTTGTACACCTATTGGGTATTTTCATTTTTGCATTGATTTGATTGGTGTTTGGAAATATACCCTTGTTTTTATAGCGCTACTGCTACGAAAAGTGTTGCATATTTTGGAGAGTTAGATCGCTTTTTGCTTCGATGTGACCGGCAAATACCGGCGTCTGAGCTGAAAGGTGGCAAAAAATGCCCCTTCCACCGGCAAAAGCGGCATAAAAAAACCACGACCTAGGTCGTGGTTTTTTTGCGACTGCGTAAAATGCTGCTTATTTTTTGCGCTGTGGTGGCAAATCGGTACATACGCCTTTGGCCACTTCGGCTGCCATACCAATTGACTCGCCCATCGTTGGGTGAGGGTGGATGGTTTTGCCGATGTCGACTGCGTCCGCGCCCATTTCGATACCGAGACACACTTCACCGATCATATCGCCAGCGTGTGGTCCAACAATCGCGCCGCCGAGGATTTGGCCGTTTTCTGCGTCAAAAATCAGCTTGGTAAAGCCTTCATCGCGACCATTGGCAATCGCACGGCCAGAAGCGGCCCATGGGAATACGCCCTTGGTGATCTTGATGCCGTCTTTTTTCGCTTGATCTTCAGTCAAACCAACCCAAGCCACTTCTGGGTCGGTGTAGGCTACGCCTGGAATCACGCGCGCGTCGAAGTAGGCTTTGTGATCCGCAGCGTTTTCCGCCGCAACGTGCGCTTCGTGTACGGCTTTGTGCGCCAACATCGGTTGGCCGACCAAGTCGCCAATCGCGAAGATGTGCGGCACGTTGGTGCGCATTTGCTTGTCAACGGCGATAAAGCCACGCTCGTCCACAATCACGCCAGCGTTTTCCGCGCCGATTTTCTTGCCGTTTGGCGAGCGACCAGTTGAGTACAGTACCAAGTCGTAGCACTGTGCTTCGGCAGGGGCTTTCGGGCCTTCAAACGTTACCCAGATGCCGTCTTCTTTCGGCGTGATGCTAGTGGTTTTCGATTGCAACATGATGTTGTCAAAACGGTGTTTATTCCAGTCTTGCCATACTTTCACCAGATCGCGATCCGCGCCTTGCATCAGGCCGTCAGACAACTCAACCACGTCCAGACGCGCGCCCAGTGTTGAGTACACAGTACCCATTTCCAGACCGATAATACCGCCGCCGATAATCAACATGCGTTTTGGTACTGATTTCAGCTCCAGTGCGCCAGTTGAATCAACGATGCGTGGATCGTTCGGAATGAAAGGCAATTTCACCGCTTGCGAACCGGCAGCGATAATCGCTTTGGCAAACTTGATGACTTTTTTCTCGCCAGTCAAATCTTTACCAGTGCCCGAAGTCAGTTGTACTTCGATGTGGTTGGCATCAAGGAAAGTACCGATCCCGCGCACGTGCTCCACTTTACGCATTTTGGCCATGCCAGCCAAACCGCCAGTGAGCTTATTGATCACTTTTTCTTTGTAGCCACGCAAACCATCGATATCGACTTCTGGTTTGCCAAATTTAATCCCGTTGGACGCCAAGTGAGCGACTTCATCGATCACCGCCGCATTGTGCAGCAGGGCTTTCGATGGAATACAACCCACATTCAAACATACGCCGCCCAGTGAGCCATAACGCTCAACGATCACGGTTTTCATGCCCAAGTCAGCCGAGCGGAACGCTGCAGAATAGCCGCCAGGGCCTGCGCCCAAGACCATCATGTCCACTTCCATGTCGACCGCGCCAGCGTATTGGCCGGCAATTGGTGCAGCTGCTGGCGCAGCGGCAGGTGCGGCGGCAGGTGCGGCTGCCGGAGCTGCTGCAGGTGTTGGTGCCGCGGCAGCCGGTGCTGGCGCAGCTGCGCTCGCTGCCACTTCAACGATAGCGATCACGCTGCCTTCAGACACTTTATCGCCCACAGCCACTTTCAGCTCTTTGATCACGCCAGCGTGCGTTGCTGGCACTTCCATTGTCGCTTTATCGGTTTCCAGCGTAATCAGACTTTCTTCGACTGCAACGGTGTCGCCGACTTTGACAAACAACTCGATAATCGCTACGTCGTTATGACCGCCGATATCGGGTACTTTCAACTCAATAATATTACTCATCATTTATTCCTGAGAGGTCTTGGGTATGAGGTGGGGGCTAGGTCTGTATTAAGCTACAGAGCAATACCTAGCCCATCACGCCTCGCAGAATTAGAGAATCAAGCGGCGAACGTCGCTGAGCAATTTGCCCATGTACACGGTGAAGCGGCCAGCTTGCGCACCGTCGATCACGCGGTGATCGAATGACAGCGACAATGGGCACATCAGGCGTGGCGCAAATTCTTTGCCGTTCCAAACTGGTTTGATTTGCGATTTGCAAACGCCCAAGATCGCCACTTCAGGAGCATTCACGATTGGCGTGAAGCTGGTTCCGCCGATGCCGCCCAAGCTAGAAATCGTGAACGTTGCGCCTTGCATATCGGTTGGCTTGAGTTTGCCTTCGCGCGCAGCGAGCGACAATTCGGTCAACTCTTTGCAAATTTCTTTCAGGCCTTTCTTGTCCGCGTCTTTGATGACTGGAACTACCAAGCCGTTTGGCGTGTCGGCTGCAAAGCCGATGTGGTAGTACTGTTTCAAGACCAGATTGTCGCCATCCAGCGAAGAGTTCATTTCTGGGAACGCTTTCAGTGCTTCAGCCGCAGCCTTGATGATGAACGCCAATGGGCTGATCTTCAGGCCTGATTTTTCCCACTCTTTACCTACTTGCTTGCGGAATTCTTCCAGCTCGGTGATATCGCATTCGTCGTTGAACGTCACGTGCGGGATTACCACCCAGTTGCGATGCAAGTTTGCGCCAGAGATTTTCTTGATGCGTGACAATGGCTTGGTTTCGATTGGACCAAATTTGGCAAAATCAACTTTTGGCCATGGCAACAGATCCAAGCCGCCGCCCAATGAGGCCGCTGCTGGTGCAGCCAAAGAGGAAGCCACTGCGCTGGTCATCACTGATTTCACGAAGGACTGAACGTCTTCGTGCATGATGCGGCCTTTCGGGCCTTTACCAGCTACTTTGCTCAAATCCACGCCCAATTCGCGCGCAAATTTGCGTACTGATGGTGAAGCGTGCGCTTTGTTAAAGTTGGCTTCGTCAAATTTGGCTGGTGCAGATGCGACTGCCGCTGGCGCAGCAACCGGAGCTGCCACGGCTGGAGCCGCCGCAACTGGCGCTGCTGCAGGTGCAGGAGCAGCTACTGGTGCTGCCGCTGGCGCTGCAGCAGTTGCGCTAGCACGTACGGTCAGAACCAAAGCGCCTTGTGCGACTTTGTCGCCCACTTTAACGGCGATGCTTTCTACCACGCCGGCCGCAGTCGATGGTACTTCCATGCTGGCTTTGTCAGATTCCAGTGTGATCAGGCCGTCGTCAAGCGCAACAGTGTCGCCGACTTTGACGTTAACTTCAATTACTTCAACCGCGTCGAAGTTGCCGATATCCGGTACATGCACTTCAACAATTGACGATGTGGCCGCTGCTGCAGGAGCAGCTGCAACTGGCGCAGCTGCGGGTGCTGCTGCTGGGGCTGGCGCTGGTGCAGCAGCTGCCGCGCCCACTTCCAGCATCAAGACCACATCGCCTTCTGAGGCTTTGTCGCCCACTTTGATGCGCATTTCTTTCACCACGCCGCCTTCGGTGGCCGGTACTTCCATCGTTGCTTTGTCGGTTTCCAAAGTAATCAACGATTGCTCTTTCTCGATTACGTCGCCTGCTTTGACAAAGACTTCAATAACTTCTACACCCGCGTGGCCGCCGATGTCTGGGATTTTCAATTCAATAATGTTGCTCATGGTCAAATCCTGTGAGGGTAGGGTATGCCCTTCCGTTAATTGTTCAGCTTGGCTTAGGTGGATATACCCAGCCAAGCTGTGTCTCACTTTTTAATTACACAGTCCAAGGCGCTGGGCGCTCGGTGCGAATGCCGTATTTAGCAATCGCTTCAGCCACTTTAGCCACTGGCAACAGACCTTCGTCGGCCAAGGCTTTCAGTGCTGCCACGGCTACGTGGTAGCGATCCACCTCGAAGAAGCTGCGCAATTCAGCACGGCTTGCAGAACGGCCAAAGCCATCGCAACCCAGAACCACGTAGCGACCTGGTACGTATTCGCGGATTTGATCAGCGTAAGTGCGTTTGTAGTCTGTCGCGCAAACCACTGGACCTTGTGCACCTTTCAGGCATTCAGTCACGTATGGCACTTGAGCTTCAGCAGTTGGGTTCAGGTAGTTGTGACGAGTTGCGGCCATCCCGTCACGACGCAATTCGTTAAAGCTTGGCGCTGACCAGATGTCGGCTTCAACACCGAAGTCTGCTTTCAGCAAATCAGCTGCAGCGATCACTTCGCGGAAGATCGTGCCTGAGCCCATCAACTGAACTTTAAGCTTGCCTTCACCACCTTGTTTGAACTTGTACAGACCTTTGATAATGCCGGCCTCAGCACCTGCAGGCATCGCTGGGTGCGTGTAGTTCTCGTTCATTACTGACAGGTAGTAGTAGATGTTCTCTTGGTTTTGGTACATACGACGCATACCGTCTTGGACGATTACGGCCAATTCGTAGGCGAAGGTTGGATCGTATGACACGCAAGTTGGTACGAATTCAGCAAACAGATGGCCGTGACCATCTTGGTGCTGCAAGCCTTCGCCGTTCAATGTTGTGCGACCAGCAGTACCGCCAATCAAGAAACCACGTGCGCGCAAGTCGCCGGCAGCCCAAGCCAAGTCACCAATACGTTGGAAACCGAACATTGAGTAGTAGATGTAGAACGGAATCATCGTGTGGCCGTGGTTGGCGTACGACGTTGCTGCCGCGATCCAGTCTGACATCGCGCCCGCTTCGTTAATACCTTCTTGTAGAATCTGACCCGTTTGTGATTCTTTGTAGAACATCAATTGGTCGGCATCTTGTGGCTCGTACAACTGACCCACGTGCGACCAGATACCCAATTGACGGAACATACCTTCCATACCGAAAGTACGGCTCTCATCCGGTACGATAGGCACTACGCGTTTGCCGATTTGCTTGTCTTTCACCAAGGTGTTCAGCAAGCGAACGAAGGCCATCGTCGTTGACATTTCGCGCTCGCCCGATGATTCGAGCAAGGCTTTGAATGCGTCCAGAGACGGCACTTCCAATGGTTCGTTCACTGGTTTACGCGATGGAATAAAGCCGCCCAAAGCGCTGCGACGTTCCATCATGTATTTGTATTCAGGGCTATCCGCTGGTGGACGGTAGAAAGTGCACGCTTTGGCTTCTTCGTCGGTCAGTGGTACATGGAAACGATCACGAAGATGCAGCAAATCGTCATCGCCCAATTTTTTGGTGTTGTGCGCAGTGTTTTGCGATTCGCCTGCAGCGCCAACGCCAAAGCCTTTAACGGTTTTAACGAGCAACAGCGTTGGTTGGCCTTTGTGCTCAACCGCTGCTTTGTACGCTGCGTAAACTTTGAATAAATCGTTACCGCCGCGCGTCAATTTCCAGATGTCGTCGTCGGTCATGCTGGCTACGAGGTCGAGCAATTCTGGATATTTACCGAAGAAGTGTTCGCGAACGTACGCACCGTTTTTCGATTTGTAAGTCTGGTATTCGCCGTCAACGACTTCCATCATGCGTTTTTGCAGCAAACCTTTCTTGTCTTGCGCGAGCAAGGCATCCCAGCCTGAGCCCCAAACGACTTTGATCACGTTCCAGCCAGAACCACGGAAGTCGCCTTCGAGTTCTTGGATGATTTTGCCGTTACCGCGCACTGGACCGTCCAGACGTTGCAAGTTGCAGTTGATGACGAAAATCAGATTGTCCAGTTTTTCACGGCCAGCCAATGAAATCGCACCCAGAGATTCTGGCTCGTCCATTTCACCATCACCGCAGAAACACCAAACGTGACGATCGCCTTTTTGTTTAAAGCCGCGGTCGTCGAGGTATTTCATAAAGCGAGCTTGGTAGATCGCCATCAATGGGCCCAGACCCATTGATACGGTTGGGAATTGCCAGAAATCTGGCATCAACCATGGGTGCGGATATGAAGACAGACCGTCACCGTCGACTTCACGACGGAATTTGTTCAGTTGCGCTTCAGAGATACGACCTTCAAGGAAGGCGCGCGAATACATACCTGGCGCAGAATGACCTTGGAAGTACACCAAGTCACCGCCGTGGTTTTCATTCGCAGCATGCCAGAAGTGATTCCAACCCACATCGTACAAAGTAGCGGCAGAAGCAAACGATGAAATATGACCACCTGGCTCAGCTGCGTCGCGGTTGGCCTTCGCCACCATTGCTGCCGCATTCCAGCGCGTGTATGCCAAGATACGTTCTTCAAGGTGCGCATTGCCTGGGTGCTTAGCTTGCAGGTGCGCAGGGATGGTGTTGATGTACGCCGTAGTCGCAGTGTAGGGGATGTTCACACCGTCTTGACGGGCTTGATCTACCAGTTTTTCCACGAGGAAATGAGCGCGTTCAGCACCTTCTGCTGCAATAACGCCTTGTAACGCATCCAGCCATTCTTTGGTTTCTTGTGGATCATGGTCGTGAATCTGATCTGCCATCGTATATCTACCTTGTGAGTGGGTTATTTTAAAATCACACTGAGCTTGGTTTATTTGGCCAAGCTACATGGCGCAGGGGGTGCCTACGCCAAGGGTTTAGCGCGGTGTATTGCGTTTGAAATAGTTAATCAAGCCGTTTGTAGAGGCATCGTGACTTGATGTCAGACCTGGGGTCGTTAAATCGGCTTCAATCAGCTTGGCTAATTGTTTGCCTAACTCTACACCCCATTGGTCATACGAGTTAATGTTCCATACCGTGCCTTGAACGAAGATTTTGTGCTCGTACAAGGCAATCAGCGCGCCGAGACGACGTGGCGTCAGGCGTTGCATCATAATGGTGTTGGTTGGGCGATTGCCTTTGAAAATCTTGTGCGGCACTAGCTCATCTTGCGCTTGGCCTGTGATGCCTGATTTTTCCAATTCGGCACGCACTTCGGCTTCGTTTTTACCGCGCATAAACGCTTCGGTTTGCGCAAAGAAGTTCGCCATCAAAATTGTGCTGTGTGGCTCTGGAATATCCGGATGTTCAATTGTGGCAATAAAGTCGATCGGTACGATTTGTGTGCCTTGGTGCAGCATTTGGTAATAAGCGTGCTGACCATTGATGCCAGCGTCACCCCATACCACTGGGCCTGTTGCGTAATCAACGCGCTTGCCTTGCAAATCAACGGTTTTACCGTTTGATTCCATATCTAGCTGCTGCAAATAAGCAGGGAAGCGTGACATACATTGGTTGTATGGTGAAACCAGATGGGTATTGGCGCCGAAGAAGTTGCCGTACCAAATGCCGAGCATCGCCATAATGACTGGCACGTTTTGCTCCAGCGGTTTGCCACGGAAGTGTTGATCCATGGTGTATGCACCGTGCAGCAAATCTTGGTAGTTGTGTTTACCCAAGTAAATCGCGATTGGCAAACCAATCGCTGACCACAGTGAATAACGACCACCGACCCAGTCCCAGAATTCGAACATATTGTTCGTGTCGATGCCAAATTCCGCTACTGCTTTGCTATTGGTTGATACCGCAACAAAGTGTTTAGCAATATGCTTTTCGTCGTTCGCTGTGTTGAGGAACCAAGCACGCGCGGTACGGGCGTTGGTGATGGTTTCTTGGGTGGTAAATGTTTTTGACGCAATGATAAATAGCGTTGTTTCTGGGTTGAGTTTTTTCAACGTAGAAACAATTTGATCGCCGTCGACGGTTGACACAAAGTGCATCGTCAAGCGGGCGTGACCATATTCTTTAAGCGACTGACAGACCATCAATGGGCCAAGGTCAGAGCCACCAATACCAATATTCACGATATCGGTAATGGGTTTGCCAGTGTAACCTTGCCATTCACCTGAGCGAACTTTGTCAGAGAAAATACCAATCTGTTCTTTAACGGCATTGACCTTAGGCATTACATCTTCGCCATCCACCACGATTGGGTTGTGGTCTAGATTGCGCAAAGCAGTATGCAGTACCGCGCGGTTTTCGGTGATATTGATTTTCTCACCGGAAAACATTTTTTCGATGCGCTCTTTCACGCCAGACTGGCGCGCCAAATCAAACAGCAATTGCATGGTTTTTTCGGTAATGCGGTTTTTTGAGTAATCAAAAAACAGACCACCGGTTTCCAGCGAGAATTTTTCAAAACGATGTGGGTCATTTTGAAATAGATCGCGCATATGCAGCGATTCAACTTCTTTGAAATGCTCAGTTAACGCTTGCCAAGCTGGCGACGAAGTAAGATTAGACATCGACAGAGTTCCTCGTGAATCACTATTTTTATTGGTGTTGATTTTGGTTCGCTTACTCATGGCCACGAACTCGTTTTTCTTTCATATTGCGTTTCATTTTTTCTAGCTGATCGATCAGCTCAGGGCCGCGCTTGAGTGCAACGCCGACTGCTAGCACGTCAATAATCACCAAATGCACAATTCGCGTAATCATTGGCGTGTAAAGATCAGGGTCTTCCATCGTGTCGGCGTACAGACAAATATTGCAGCGCTTTGCGAGTGGTGATTTGCTGTGCGTAATACCGATCACATCAGCGCCAGCATCGCGGGCAATTTCTACCGAGCGTAGCATATCGAGGGTACGCCCCGAGTTTGAAACGGCGATGACCGCATCGCCTGGTTTCAGCATCGACGCGCTCATGCCGTGCATATGCGGGTCAGTATAGGCAACGGTCGGCACGCCAAGGCGGAAGAATTTATTTTGGGCGTCGATCGCGACGGCACCCGATTGGCCTTGCCCCCAAACTTCGATTTTATGCGTGTTCGACAGTACTTTGATGGCACGTTCGAGTACGTCAGTGTCAAGCTCATTACGGCAGCGCAACAGGTGAGAAATATTGTTATCAAACAATTTGCGCGCCAAATCGTGCGCTGAATCATCGGCCGAGACCATCGAGTGCACATAGGGTACGCCAGACACCAAACTGCGGGTTAGGCGCAATTTAAAGTCTTGCAGCCCTGAGCAATTGAGCGATCTACAGAAGCGAATGACAGTCGGTTGTGACACATCGGCCATCTCTGCGATTTGGGCAATCGGTGCATTAGCGACCAAATTGGGTTGGGCGATGACTAGCTCGGCGACTTTACGTTCTGATTTTGATAATGAATCGAGTACGGTTTTAATGCGTTCGAGCATATTTAGAATTCCTCACTCAAGCTAGCATCACAGTGCAGGACTGAAAGTTGGTTGAACTGCAAAATGGCTTCCTTGCCAATTGTTTAGGCTGCCCAGAATACGTTGGCTAATGCCACCTGATCGAGTACGCGGCGAATTGGGTACTGCTCGGTGAGAGCAATATCGGCTGCCATCGCGTCCTTCAACAAGGCCTTTTTGCCCTCGCCAGTAATATGAACGATGACTTTTGGGCTTTTTACGATGCTAGGTAAAGTCAGCGTGATGCGCTGATGGGGCGCTACTGGCGGAGTCACTGCAGCGAGCAAAGCGGTTGATGCGCAAGCGGCTTCCAGCTCACTAGCGTTGGGAAACAAGGATGCGGTATGGCCATCATCACCCATGCCCAAAATCACAACATCAATCGGGTTAGGCATTACCGTGAGGCGAGCCTCGATTTCTGCTAGAGCTTCGTGTGGCGTTGCAGCTTGATTGACTAAAGACACAAAAGTCGCAGCCGCAGCGGCATCTTGTAGCAAATTTTCACGCGTCAGGCGCTCGTTGCTATCGGCGTGATCGGGCTGAACCCAACGTTCGTCAACCAAAGTGATGACCACTTTTGACCAGTCCAAATCATTAGTTCGCAAGGCTTTGAACATGCCAGCCGGCGTACGGCCGCCGGACACTGCAAGACCGGCGGTGCCACGTTGTGCGATCGCTTGTTTGAGCTCAGTGGCGATGCTGGCCGCTAATTGCTGATCCAGTGCTTCTTTACTGCTAAATTCATGCCATTGCAAGGACATCTAAATCTCCAGACTCTTTGATGCTGTGGGGTATTGCAATCAAGACCACGTTTGGCGTGGTCTTGATGTAGTTACTGCATATGGGTATTAAGCCTCTTCGTGCCAGCACAAGCCATCACGTGACAGCAGTGCCGATGAGGCTGCAGGGCCCCATGTACCGGCCGTGTAGGTTTTCGGACCTTCGCTGCTGTTTTCCCATGAGTCGATAATCGGCTCAACCCAACGCCATGCTGCGCGTTGTTCGTCGCGACGAACGAAGAGTGATAGATCACCCTTAATCACATCCATCAACAGACGTTCATACGCTTCTGGGCTGCGAGTTTGGAATGCTTCTTTAAAGTCCAGATCCAAATACACTTCGCGCAATTGCTCTTTGCCTGGCTCTTTCGCCATCATGTACAAACGCACTGATTCGTCGGGTTGCAATTCAATCACCAAGCGATTTGGGCGCGTGTTTTTGCCAAAAGTAGAGGTTGGTACTTCGCGGAAATTAATCACGATTTGTGCCAAACGATCGCCGAGGCGTTTACCTGTGCGCAGGAAGAATGGCACACCAGCCCAACGCCAGGTTTCGATTTCGGCTTTTAGGGCCACGAAGGTTTCGGCTTTTGAACCAGCAGGTACGCCAGGCTCGTCTTGATAGCCAATAACGGGTTTGCCAGCAACTGCACCAGCGCGATATTGGCCACGAACAACCTTGGTTTTAACGTCATCAGTCGTCAGCGGTTTCAATGCACGTAGTACTTTTAGTTTTTCATCACGCACCGCATCCGCGTCGATTGATGCTGGCGGCTCCATCGCCACGATGGTCAATAATTGCAATAAGTGGTTTTGCACCATGTCGCGCAAAGCACCAGTCTTGTCGTAGAAGTCCGCACGGGTTTCAACGCCAACTTGCTCGGTAACGGTGATTTGCACGTCACGAATCCATTCGCGGCGCCACAGTGGTTCGAGCAAAGTGTTGGCAAAACGCAGTGCGATCAAATTTAGCACTGGCTCTTTGCCGAGATAGTGGTCGATACGATAGATTTGTTGCTCAGTAAAATATACGCCGACTTCATCGTTGATCTTGTTCGAAGATTCAAGATCGTGACCGAGTGGTTTTTCTAGAACAACGCGCGACTTGCCTTTATTCAAACCTTGCGCTGCTAAGTTTTTCGCGATCGGGGCGAAGAAGTCGGGAGCGGTAGAGAGGTAAAAAACGCGGTCGCGATTTGGGTGTTTATTTAATGATTCGGCCAATGCGACAAAATCTGCTTCAGTATTGGCATCGACTTTCAGGTATTCGATGCGTGAGGCAAATTTATTCCAATCACTTTCGTTATAATGGCTGCCAAGGTATTCTTTCGCCTTTGCATGGGCTTTTTCGACATATGCTGCGGTGTCTGATGGGCTGCGGCCTAAACAGATAACTCGACCTTCGGCGGGTAGGTTGCCGTCTTGGTCTTGGTGGTAGAGTGCAGGCAGTAACTTGCGTAACGCGAGGTCACCTGTGCCGCCAAAAAATACGATATCGAAAGCGTCGATCGCAGTCATGAGCCAAAAATCCTCGTCTGGAATTGGAGCTTGACGAAGGGTCAAGCATAGTAAGCTTTGTAATCTTACTACAGGCTAGAAGCCCCTAGCAAACGAATTTATTACCTAATGGTTTGCACTAATATGGCGCAAGCCGTTTTTCGCGAAACCCTTTGTGGTGCAAGGCCTTGCTGCACTGCAGCGAATGGGCTTTGTGTACAGTTTTGCTTGTCGAAATGTCTTTGTTGTAGTAAAACTACGCTTAATTTCTAAGTCCACGATTTGAGTGGTTTAGTTCGTAAAATTTGGAGTTCTTTCATGTCCCTGCATCCCGGTTTGGTTGAAGTTACTCAGCGCGTTATTGAACGCAGTAAAGAATCACGTTCACGCTATTTAGCGCGTATGGAGCAGGCGGCCAGTAAAGAACCCGTCCGTAAAGGTTTGGCCTGTACTAACCAAGCTCACGCTTGGGCGGCGATGCCAGAAACTGATAAGATCATGTTGCGCGAAATGCGCCAAGCTAATATCGCTATCGTTTCTTCATACAACGAAATGTTGTCGGCGCACCAACCGTTCGAAACTTATCCCGCCATTATTAAAAAGGCTGCGAATGAAGTGGGCGCAACGGCTCAATTCGCAGGTGGCGTTCCTGCGATGTGCGATGGCGTGACGCAAGGGCAGCCTGGGATGGAGTTGTCATTGTTCAGTCGTGACGTGATTGCTATGTCAACAGCTGTGGCGCTGTCGCACAATATGTTTGATGCGACTTTGTGCTTGGGCGTGTGCGACAAAATTGTCCCAGGTCTATTGATGGGCGCATTGCAGTTTGGCCATTTGCCAACGATTTTTGTACCAGCAGGTCCAATGACTAGCGGGATTGCGAATAAAGAAAAAAATAAAACACGTCAGTTGTTTGCCGAAGGCAAAGTAGGTCGCGACGCGCTCTTGGCATCAGAGGAAGGCTCATACCACGGTGCGGGTACCTGTACCTTCTTTGGAACCGCCAACTCGAATCAAATGCTGATGGAAATTATGGGTTTGCATATGCCAGGTGCGGCCTTTACTAATCCAGGTACGCCATTGCGTGAGGCGTTAACCGTTGCCGCGGCAAAACGTGCGGCGCAAATTACTGCCTTGGGTAATGAATATATTCCTGTGGGTAAAGTGGTTGATGAAAAAGCAATCATCAACGGCATTATTGGTTTGTTGGCTACTGGTGGCTCGACCAACCACACGATCCATTTGATTGCGATTGCGCGCGCTGCCGGCGTGATTATCAATTGGTCTGACTTTAATGACCTATCAGCAATTATTCCGCTGTTGGCCAAGGTATATCCGAATGGCGCAGCGGATGTGAATCATTTCCACGCCGCTGGCGGTATGGGCTACTTGATTCGTGAATTGCTGGATGCGGGTCTTTTGCATGACGATGTGTGGACTGCGGCCGGCTTTGGTCTACGTCATTATGCGCAAGAGCCATTCTTGGATAATGGTGTTGCGGTATGGCGTGATGCACCAAAACAAAGTGGTGATGATTCTGTGTTGCGTACTGCAGCAAATCCATTCCAAGCTGATGGTGGCACCAAGTTGTTGTCAGGTAATTTAGGTCGCGCAGTGATTAAAACTTCTGCGGTAGCCCCAGAACATCGCATTGTAAATGCGCCAGCGATTGTATTTGATGATCAAGAAGATGTGATTGCTGCGTTCAAACGTGGCGAATTGGAGCGTGACTTTATTGCTGTGGTTCGTTTCCAAGGTCCACGTGCTAATGGCATGCCAGAGTTACATAAACTCACACCGCCATTAGGTGTGCTACAAGATCGTGGCTTTAAAGTGGCCTTGGTGACCGATGGTCGTATGTCGGGCGCATCTGGCAAAGTGCCTGCAGCAATTCACATCACACCTGAAGTGGTTTCTGGTGGCGCACTTGGTAAGGTTCGCACTGGCGACATGATTCTATTGAATGCTGAAACGGGCGAGTTGATTGCTCAGGTGGATGCTGCAGAGTGGGATGCGCGTGAAGTGGCAGCAGCTGATCTGGCTGCCAATGGCTTTGGCATGGGGCGTGAATTGTTCACGAGCTTCCGTGCGGCGGCAACGGGTGCCGAAGAAGGTGCGATCAGCATGGGCTTGGCGCACTAAGAAAGTTAATCAAATATTTTGTAGTGAGCGGCTGGTGTGTGAGGGGATGCGCTGGCCGATTTGAAACCTTTGCAGAGCTTGAAAAAATACTCAAGCCGCAATCTAAAAGACGGAAATTCTCATGCAGATTCGTGACATCATGCGCTCTTGCACTGTTATGCCAGTGTTGGTAATTGAAAACGTAGAACACGCAGTGCCATTGGCTAAAGCTTTGGTGGAAGGTGGCATTCGTGTTTTGGAAGTGACACTGCGTACTGATGCTGCGCTTCCCGCAGTCAAAGCGATTGCTGATAACGTTCCTGGTGCGATTGTGGGCGTGGGTACTGTTGTACGCCCAGAGCAGTTTGCTCAAGCAAAAGAAGCTGGCGCTGTATTTGCGGTTACTCCGGGTTTAACACCTAAATTAGCTGCTGCTGCACGCGAGTGTGGTATTGCTTTGTTGCCTGGTGTGATGACTCCTTCAGAGGCTATCGCCGCTTTGGAAGAGGGCTTCGATGCGATGAAATTGTTCCCGGCTGAACAAGCAGGCAGTTTGGCGATGCTCAAGGCCTTGGGTGGTCCATTGCCACAAATCCTGTTCTGTCCAACTGGTGGCGTGAGTGTTGAGTCGGCGCCAAAACTGTTGGCTTTGCCTAATGTCGGTTGTGTTGGTGGCTCTTGGTTGGCGCCAAAAGACATGGTGGCTAAAGGTGATTGGGCTGGTATTACTGCCTTGGCGCGCGAAGCCGCTGGTCTGC
The DNA here is from genome assembly GCA_041874755.1 of Chitinibacter sp. SCUT-21. NCBI lineage: Bacteria > Pseudomonadati > Pseudomonadota > Betaproteobacteria > Neisseriales > Chitinibacteraceae > Chitinibacter > Chitinibacter sp. SCUT-21. Next base: position 1,205,483 of record CP102611.1, on the reverse strand, counting down.
GTGGTTAAGAAATAAATGCAGTCGGGCAATTTGCCCGATTTGCTTTTTGGGGGTAAGTTGCCCCCATTGCTTTTTTTGAGTTGTTTTTGTCATGGCGCAAAGGCAAGTATGCAATAAATGGTGCATGCTTAGGCGTCCCGATTTATTCGATCCATCTTGGAGATGATTCATGGCTATCAAAGTAGGTATTAATGGTTTTGGTCGTATCGGCCGCATGGTATTTCGTGCCGCTGTTTATAATTTTGCTGACGATATCGAAGTTGTTGGTATTAACGATCTATTAGAGCCTGACTACCTTGCCTACATGCTCAAGCATGACTCTGTGCATGGTAAATTTAAAGGTGAAGTAGCTGTTGTTGACGGCAATTTGGTGGTCAATGGCAAAACAATTCGTTTGACTGCAGTGAAAGACCCAGCCGAATTGAAATGGTGTGAAATCGGTGCTGATGTGGTTGTTGAGTCAACCGGCTTGTTCTTGACTAAAGAAACGTGCGAAAAACACATTGCAGCTGGCGCGAAGAAAGTCATTATGTCTGCGCCATCGAAAGACGACACGCCAATGTTTGTTTATGGTGTTAATAATGACACCTACGCAGGTCAGGCGATTATTTCTAATGCGTCTTGTACAACCAACTGCTTGGCACCAATCGCTAAAGTAATCAACGACAACTTTGGTATTAAACGTGGTTTGATGACCACTGTTCACGCTGCAACTGCTACGCAAAAAACCGTGGATGGCCCATCAAACAAAGATTGGCGCGGTGGTCGTGGTATTTTGGAAAATATCATTCCATCTTCAACTGGTGCAGCCAAAGCCGTTGGCGTGGTGATTCCAGAGGTGAAGGGTAAATTGACGGGTATGGCGTTCCGTGTACCAACTTCAGATGTTTCGGTCGTTGATTTGACCGTAGAGTTGAATAAAGAAGCATCGTATGAAGAAATCTGCGCGGCAATGAAAGCTGCTTCAGAAGGTTCAATGAAAGGCGTGCTGGGTTACACCACAGAAAAAGTGGTTTCTACTGATTTCCGTGGCGAGGCCTGCACTTCAACGTTTGACGCTGATGCAGGTATTGCATTGGACAAAACTTTCGTGAAGGTCGTTGCTTGGTACGATAACGAATGGGGCTACTCTAGCAAGGTGCTGGAAATGGTCCGCGTTATGGCTGCAAAATGATTGCCGTCAAGTGATTTAAAGCTTAGTAATTGATTTTGTCTCCAAAAAGCCAGCCAATTTAATTGGCTGGCTTTTCTTTTTTGCGGCGCTCTAAACCCGTGGCTTTTCTGTGTAGTTTTACCCGATTGGAATGGCAGTTTTGCACAGAATTGGCCGCGGCTCAGATGCACAATGGCGCATCCCGAACGAATATGTGAAAGCGGGTAACTTGGAGACGATTATGTTTAAACGAATTTTGATTTCCGCTGCTGTAGCAGCTGCTGTATCTACACCTGTGATGGCCGAAGTTTCAATCAGCGGTTCTGCTGAGATGGATTTCTTCTACCGCACGAATCAGGTTGCTTCGAATGGTGAAAATGCGTTTGGCCAGGAAGTTGCCATCATCGTAAACATCGATGGTAAAGATAAGTTGGATTCTGGTGATACGCTAAAGTGGCGTTTGGCGCAAAAAGTGGCGACCGATTATCGTTATGATTCATTTGGCCAACGTGAGGCCTGGATTGGTTACCAAGGCGGTTGGGGTGAGCTGCGCTTTGGTAATCAATTCTCGAATCAATATCTGACGCTGGATTGGCCGTATGGTGCACAAGGTCAAGGTAATTTGTGGGCTGATTTTGGTGCGCAATCGGTAAATTATGCTCGTGCAATTAGCTACTTCTCGCCTGATTTTGGTGGCTTCTCTATGCAGGCTCAGTACGATTTAGGCGAAGGTACTGGTGATGCCTATGCGTATGAGGTGACTGGTACATACAATGCGGATATGGGGGCTGCCGGTAAGTTGCGTTTGGATGCAGGCTACTCTGAGGCACGGAATAATGGTGCCGCATCTTCAGAAGCCTTTGTATTTGGTGCCAATGGTGGTTGGGGTAAGTCAGGTGATTTCTCTAAAGATAATAAAGCAAGTGTAATTAATGCTGGCGCTCGCTACTTTATTGGTGGCTTCGATGTGGCTGCAGCCTACAAACGCAATGAGTGGAAAGGCGATGTCAATGATAAAATCCACACTGGTACTGGTAAAACAACCGTCGATCAGTACTTGATTCGTGCAGGTTACACTACAGGCAAACACAATATGAACTTGGGTTATCAGCGCGTTGCTGATAGTAAAACCGATGGCGTTACTGCGAATGATGGTATTGATGTGATCAACGCGCAATACAACTATGCCTTGTCAAAAAATACCTCTGCCTTTATCCAGGCTCGTCATCATATGTTTGATAATGCAAACAAAACTAGCGTGATGCATGGTTCTTGGCAGCTTGATGGCGCAGCCAATAACGGCGAAGATTCAGCAACACGTATTTTGGTGGGAACTTGGACCGCGTTCTAAGCAACAATTGGGTTTAAGTGGGAAAAAACGGCGCTTCGGCGCCGTTTTTTGTTGTTTGAAAATGTTGTATCAATGTGACACACCAAAGAAAGAACGTAAGTTCGGTTTGCCATGCTATGTGAGGTTGCGTATTCTCGAGTTTGTAAATCAGCGGCAATAAAAACCAAGTCGCTGTTACGGTGGTTTTAACTAACTCTCGTCTCTTGGAGAAATTAATAATGTTCAAGCGTGTTCTGATCGCTGCTGCTGTAGCAGCTGCAGTTTCTGCACCAGCTTTCGCTGATGTATCTATCACTGGTTCTGCTGAAATGGACCTGTTCTACCGCACTAACAATACTGCTGATGGCGATGGCAAATTGTTGGAAGAAGTTGCAATCGTTATCAACTTCAACGGCAGCGAAAAACTGGATAGCGGCAATACTCTGAAATGGAAAGTAGCTCAAAAGATCGCTACTGACTACCGTTTCGACAGCTTCGGTAAACGCGAAGCTTGGATCGGCTACCAAGGCGGTTGGGGTGAATTGCGTTTCGGTAACCAATTCACTAACTCTTACCTGACTATGGACTGGCCATACGGCGTTAAAGGTACAGGTAACTTGTGGGCTGACTTCGGTGCGTTCGAAAATACTTGGGCTGACTCAATCTCTTACTTCTCACCAAACTTCGGTGGCTTCAGCTTCACTGCTCAATACAAATTGGGTGCTCAAGCTACTGGCGTAGGCTCTGGCGATGGTTACGATTTGACTGCTGGCTTCGGCGTTGCAGGCTTCAACTTTGACTTGGGCTACCAGTACAATAACGACCGCTTGGTTGGTACTTGGGCTGCAGGTGCAAATGACTCAGTTTCTGGTTCTAAAGACGCTCCAGGTGCTAACTCACAATTGATCCACGCTGGTGTTCGCGGTTCATTCGGTGACTTCGGTTTCCGTGCTGCATACAAAAACAATGCGTGGGAAAATGCTGCAGGTCAAGAAGCTGATTTCGATCAGTACTTGGCTGGCGTAAGCTTCTCTGGCTTCACTTTGTCTTACCAGTACAAAGATCGCCTGAAAGCAGCTGGCGTAGAGTACAACAACGAAATCCAACAAGTTGCGTTCCAGTGGGATACTCAATTGGGTAAAAACACTTGGGCCGGCGTACAAGTTCGTCACCAAATGATCGACAATCCATCTCAAACTGCATTGCCAGGTTGGGCTCTTGACGGTTGGAACGGTAAAGACGACAACGTAACTCGCGCTCTGGTTTACACTTGGACCGCATTCTAATCTGACTTGTTCAGTTTAGATCGTCAAAAAGAAAAGGCAGCTTAGGCTGCCTTTTTTTATCTCTGGGATATCCATATCCGGTGTTGTTTTTATGTTTTTTGCAATTGATTTGTCATTGCTTTGTAATGTGGCTTGACTATGATTCAGTCGTGTATTTGAAATGCGCTCGGTAATAATTCGTAGCATTTACATGTGAGCAAGCTGGTGCTGTATATATGGAATGTTTCTACTGTTAGCGCTCAATTTTCAAATCGCTACTATTTCTATTTAATTCCTGAGGTAATCCAAAATGAACAAATTGATGGTCTTGTCGCTTGCAGCGATTTTTGCCGCTCCATTGGCGCAAGCCGAAGTATCAATCACAGGAAGTGTGCGCACTGCTCTTGAATATGTTAGCCCAGACAGTACCGGCGTAAAAGCTGGTTCAAAAAGCGATGGCGAAAATAAATTGCTCTTAAATGATCAGAGCTCACGTATTCGCTTTAGCGGTGTTGATAAATTAGATTTTGGTGGTGATTTGGTATGGGTGTTGGAAAGCCGTTTTCGCGTAGGTGATCCATACAATAAAGAAGGTACTGCATTTGGTTCACGCGATACTTATATTGGTTATAAAGGCGATTTCGGTTTTGCCCGCTTTGGTAAAATGGATAATGCTTATAAAAACATTTACAAGAATATTGCTCCAGCACTGGAGGGCTCGATGAATGATTCATCCAGCTATATGGGCTCATCGAGCATGCTGCGCCGTCTGGGTGATCGTCAAGGCTCGGTGATTTTTTATGAAACGCCAAGCTTGGGTGGTTTTGGTGCACAAGCCTCTTATACGATTGGTGAAAAAACCGATAAAGTTGATCCATCTGATTACAATATCGGTGCATTCTATAAAGACAAAATGTTCAATGTGGGTGCTTCATACTCGTTGAAAGATGATCAGAATTCTGATTACAAATCTTCAAAAATTAGCTCAAAAGCCACTTCAGGCGCGAGCATCAGCGGCTATATGGTGGGCGCAAATGTAAATTACGCTGACTTTGGTTTGGGCGCTACCTGGGAGCGCGTAACGCGTGATGATGGCAAAATGTCGCGAGATCAAGACACCTATGCTGTGGCCGCCACATATAAAGTGGATAAATTCAGCTTCCAAGCTGCCTATCTGAATGTGAATGATGTTGATAGCTATGCAGATTCAGGCGCTGATCAATATACGCTTGCCGCCGCATATAGCTTGAGCAAACGCACTCGCTTGATCGGTAGCTACTCACAAGTAAATAACGACAAAAACAGTACATTCACCACAGAATCTGGCTATTCAGTGAATGCCGGCCAGGATGTAGGCTTTTTTGCAGTTGGTGTTCGCAGCGATTTCTAATTGCTGAAGTTAAAAGGCTTAGGCAAAGTGCGTATATAAAACAGCTTTTGTGCCTTTCAAATAAGGCGCCAGTTTGTGAATATGTGACTTTTTGCCTGTTCGCCTCTGTTGTGCAGAACCGCTTGTTGAACCGTCCAATTTTACCGATTGGGCGGTTTTTTTTATCTGTATAAACAAGGCGTACAAGCTGCCGTGCTAAAATTGCGCAAAATTCATTTGAAATTGCAGGGGTAGGCAAATGTCGGGCAATAGTTTGGGCTTGTTGTTTACAGTAACTTCTTTTGGCGAAAGCCATGGCGCGGGCATTGGCTGCATCGTTGATGGTTGCCCTCCGGGGATGGAGTTGTCACTAGAAGACATTCAGCTTGAACTCGATCGCCGCAAACCCGGCACCAGCCGCCACGTTACGCAGCGTAAAGAGCCCGATACGGTTGAGATTTTGTCTGGTATTTATGAAGGCAAAACTACCGGCACACCGATTGCGCTATTGATTCGCAACCAAGACCAACGCAGCCAAGACTACGGCAAAATTACTGAGACATTCCGCCCGGGCCACGCTGACTACACCTACTGGCACAAATACGGCATCCGTGATCCACGCGGTGGCGGTCGCTCTTCAGCGCGTGAAACCGCCGTGCGCGTTGCGGCCGGTGCAATTGCTAAGAAATGGCTAAAAGAAAAATTTGGCATCGTGATTCGCGGTTATATGAGCAAATTGGGCGAAGTCGATATCCCTTTCCAAAGCTGGGATCACGTGTCTGAAAACGCTTTCTTCGCGCCGAACGCTGAAATTGTGCCGCAGCTCGAAGACTACATGGACGCGATCCGCAAAGAGCGTGATTCAGTTGGCGCGCAAATTACCGTCGTTGCAGAAAACGTACCTGTAGGTTGGGGCGAGCCGGTTTACGATCGCCTGGATGCCGAAATCGCCTACGCGATGATGAATATCAACGCCGTTAAAGGCGTGGAAATTGGCGCGGGTTTTGACAGCATCGCTCAGCGCGGTTCAGTGCATTGCGATGAGTTAACTCCAAATGGTTTCGCGACCAATCACGCCGGTGGCATTCTCGGGGGTATATCGACAGGGCAGGATATCACTGTGAACTTGGCGGTTAAACCCACCTCCAGTATCGCACAAGAACGCCAGTCGATTGATAAACAGGGCAATCCAGTGATGATGGCGACCACCGGCCGTCACGACCCGTGTGTTGGCATTCGTGCCACGCCGATTGCCGAAGCGATGCTCGCCTTGGTGCTAATCGATCACGCACTGCGCCACCGTGCACAATGCGGTGATGTGGTGGTCAATACACCGCAAATTCCAGGAAAAATAGCCTAATGTTAGCGCGCGGCCTCTTGCCCCTTTTGTTGACGCTTGTTCTTGCCGCGTGCTCAAGTTTGAGCTCTGACCCAAGTTTTGTGTCGACAGTGTCGGTACGTCACCAGTTGCCGGTTGGCGTGTTAAAAGCATCGGCACCTGCTGCATCTGGCGCCGCGGCAGTCGCTGCGGCAATGGCCAAACCAAAAGCGTTTGTGATTGAGCGCAGCGCATCGCAGGCACAAAGCTTGGCGCATCAACAGTTTGAAGCCGAGCTAGCGCAACAATTGGTCGAGCAGGGCTTGATTTGGCAACATGATCCAAAGCAAGCCGATTGGTTGGTGCGCCTTGATTATCAAATCGACGATGGGAAAAACAAATCCTATCAACAGCCAATTTGGGGCACGATTGGATATTCGGTTAGCTATCAGCGCGTAGTCAGTGGCGGCAGTGTCGTGTTTATTCCGCGTTATTATCCGGAAACGGGCATCGTCGGTAGCCAAACCATCAATGAAACCGTCTATACGCGTGAAGTGTTTGTCGACATTTTGGACCGCAAAACGCTGGATAAAGGCGAATTTGCCAAGTTGTACGAAGGTCGAGCCCGCAATCGCAGCCAAAATGACGAGCTAGAATCGGCTGTGCCGTGGCTGATTCGCAGCTTGTTTATGCCATTCCCAGGCCCATCGGGCGTTAGCCGCGAAGTGCGTATTCCGCTGACAACACCAAAACCTTAAACCTGAGATTTTCCGTGACTCCTGATCAATATTGCGAAGACAAAGCGGCCAAAAGTGGCTCGAGTTTTTATTACAGCTTTCGCTTTTTAAGCCCAGAAAAACGCATCGCGATTACCGCCTTGTACGCCTTCTGTCGTGAGGTCGACGACGTGGTCGACGAATGCACCGACGAAGGCGTCGCGCGTACCACGCTGAACTGGTGGCGCAATGAAGTCGATCAGATGTACGCCGGCGCGCCGCAGCATCCGGTTACGCAATCGCTGCTGCCAGCGGTCAAAGCCTACGATTTACCGCGCGAGTTGTTTTTGGAAATCATCGACGGCATGGAGATGGATCTGAATCAGGCGCGCTACAACAGCTTTAAAGATCTACACCTGTATTGCTACCGCGTTGCCAGCGTCGTCGGCCAATTGGCGGCCAGTATTTTTGGCTATACCGATCGCAAAACGCTGAAATACGCGCACGATTTGGGGATCGCGTTTCAGTTGACCAATATCATTCGTGACGTCGGCGAAGACGCACGTCGTGGCCGGATTTATCTGCCGGTGGACGAGTTGCAACGCTTTAACGTGCCCGCGGCCGATATTCTGAACTACCGCGAAACGGCCGAATTTAAAGCCTTGATGAATTTCCAAATCGATCGTGCCGAGCAGTATTACGAGCAGGCGATGAAACTGCTTCCCGAAGTCGATAAGAAAAACCAGCGCACAGGTCTGGTGATGGCGGCGATTTACCGCGCGACTTTGGCCGAGATTCGCTTGGAAGGCGCGCAGAAAGTCTTAAACCAGCGCACTTCACTGACGCCGATTCGCAAGCTTTGGTTGGCGTGGAAAACATGGTGGTTCGCCTAAACCGATGACTGCTTTAAACCCAAGCAGTAAACGCGTCGCCATCATTGGTGGCGGCTACGCCGGTATGGCGGCGGCGGTAGAGCTGGCAGCGGCTGGTGTGGCGGTCACCGTGTTTGAAGCGGGTAAAGTGCTCGGCGGTCGAGCGCGGCGGGTTGAGCGCGCTTCATTGTCGTCGCATAGCACTAGTAATAAACCCGCGCCACTCGATAACGGCCAGCATTTGGTCATCGGTGCATACAGTGAATTACTGCGCTTGATGCGCGCATGCGGCATGGATTTGGACGCAGCGTTTTTACGCCAACCAATGCGACTCCAGACTGTTGGACAAAATGGGGAACCCGATTTCTTACTCGAATGCCCGCGTTTACCCGCTCCACTGCATTTGGCTGTTGGTTTATTTCGTGCCAAAGGGCTGAACTGGGGCGAGCGCTGGGCGCTGATCCGGGCGATTCAAGTGGCGAAATGGCGTGGCTGGCGGCTGAAAAATGATGTCACCGTCGCCGAGTGGCTGAAAGCACAACGCCAACCCGAAACCTTAATCAGCCGCTTCTGGGCGCCGCTGACATTGGCGGCACTCAATACGCCGCTGGAATTGGCGAGCGCACAAGTGCTGCTGAATGTATTGCGCGACAGCCTAGGCGGGCGCCGTGCGGCATCTGATTTAATGCTACCTAAACTTGATTTTACTGATTTATTTCCTGCGCCTGTAGCCGATTTTGTTAAGAATAAGGGTGGGTATATTCAGCTAGGTCAACGTGTAAAAAGTATTCATGGCAATACGGGGGGGTGGTGTGTGGATGGTGGCGAACAGTGTTTTGACTCCGTCATTATCGCAACCGCGCCGCATCAAGCCGCCAAACTGCTGGCCGATTCCAATCAGGCCAGCGAGTTAGCGCAGCAACTCGCAGCGTGGCCTTACCAGCCGATCGTCACCGTGTATTTGCAGTACGAAGCTGATGTAAAACTCAGCCAGCCTATGCTGGGGCTAGCCGATGCTTACTCGCAATGGATTTTTGATCGCGGTGTCACGCATGGCTGCGCTGGCTTAATCGCGGTCGTGATCTCGGCGCAAGGCGTGCACAGCGGCTTAAGTCACGATGATTTGGCAATGGCAGTGCAAGAAGAGCTGCACCAGCGTTTGGGCTTGCCCGATTTGGTGCTCCAGCAGCAAGTGATTACCGAAAAGCGCGCAACGTTTGCCTGCACGCCCGATTTGCAACGCCCTGATAATCGTACCGCTACGCAGGGCATTTATTTAGCTGGCGATTACACGGCCGGATTGGCCTCAATGGGCAAAAAATATCGTGGTGAGTTTCCAGCTACGCTGGAAGGCGCGGTGCGCAGCGGTGTGAAGGCCGCTAAAGCTGTATTGGTAGATTTTTAATTTTGGTATGTGGCTGTAGGCAAGTCTAGATAAGACCTGCAGCGCAATACTGGTTGATGTATATAAGGCAAAAATCATGGAAAGCTGGAAAAACTATCAGGCGCAGGCCAAATCAATGCAAGACCGTGTAATTTTAGTGACGGGCGCAGGGCAGGGCATTGGCGCGATGGCGGCGGTTGAGCTGGCCAAACTGGGCGCGACGGTGATTTTGGTCGGCCGCAATGAAAAGAAACTGAGCCGCACTTATGACGCGATTGAATCGATTGGCGGGCCGCAACCGGCGGCTATTCCAATGGATTTGGCCAAGGTCGGCGAAGCGGAACTGACGCAAATGGGCGTGCTGATTCAAAAAGAATTTGGCCGTCTCGATGGTATTTTGCATTGCGCCAATGGCTTTAATCATTTGTCGCCACTGGGTTTGCAAAAGCTCGACGAATGGGTTGATATGTTCCGCGTTAATGTTGCTGCGCCATTTGCAATGACGCGCTCGCTGTTGCCTTTACTGCAAGCGGCTCCCGACGCTGCGGTGTTGGTGATTGGCGAAAGCCACGCGTTTGAGCCAAAAGCTTATTGGGGCGGCTTTAGCGTGACCAAGGCTGGTCAGCATAACTGGGTGCAAATTGCCGCGTCGGAGTGGGATAAATTTGAAAACCTGCGCATTAATCATTTGGTGCCAGGCCCGATTCAATCGCCGTTTCGCTTGGCGACACATCCGGGCGAATCGAAAGACAGCATTCCAGAAACGCAAGCGATTATGCCTGCAATCTTGTATTGGCTGGGGCAAGAGAGTCGTGGCCAAACGGGGCAGACTTTGTTTTTTAATAAATAGTAAAAAATACCAAAATAATTTCGAACTTCAGATGAACTTTCTGCAATTTGGGCACTCAGAGCTAGGGTAAGTTTGTGATTGATCTCCAAACTTAAGTACTTAGGCCGCAAGGCTGTGGTGCATGCAAGTGTGTAGTTTGTTTCATCTCTCCCTGTAGTTACTAGCCCCGCCTTGAGCGGGGCGTTTTTTTATCTGCTAAAACCGGTTTTGCGCTTATTTCCCAAAGAACGTCGCATCCTCGCTAATCTGCACCCCGCTATCGTCGTTGGCGCTAATGGTAAATTGAATCGGATTTGCACCCGCCTTGGCATTGTGCGCCGCCGTTTTGACCCGAACGATAAAGTCTCGACTTTCGGTGCCAGCCAAAATCAATTTCATATCCTGATCAATTTCGGTGCTTAAACCCGTTAAGCCACTCACTTGCAGCGTAAAGCTACGGCGCTGTTCGGCGGTGTTTTGCAATTGTACGCGATACACGTTTTCCAGCTCGCCAGTGGCCAGCTCGCGCACCAAGGTATTGCGCTCGCGCACAATATTGGCCTTCACCGGCTGATGCGTTTGCAGCGAATAAATAGTTGCTCCGATCACCAATAGCAGCGTTACGCTAAACAGGGCCACCTGCGGTCGGCGTAGTCGGCTCCACAGTGTGGCTTTATGATCCGGGTTTTCCAGCTCGTTCGCCGTTGTGTAGCGAATCAAGCCGCGCGGATAACCTACTTTATCCATGACCTGATCACACGCATCAATACAGGCGGTACAGCCTATGCATTCGTATTGCAGGCCATCGCGAATATCAATCCCCGCCGGGCAGACCTGCACGCACATCGTGCACGACACGCATTCACCCAGCCCCTGCAATTGGTAATCGCTGCCAATCGAGCGAGCGCCGCGTGGCTCACCACGATTGCTGTCGTAGCTGATGATCAGCGTGTCTTTATCAAACATCGTGCTTTGAAAGCGCGAGTACGGGCACATATGCTGGCAGACTTGCTCGCGCAACCAACCCGCGTTGCCATAGGTGGCTAGGCCATAAAACAATATCCAGAATGTATCCCACGGCCCGATGCTCAAGGTGGCCAAGCCGTTTTGGAGTTCGGCCATTGGCGTGAAATAGGCGACGAAGGTCAGCCCAGTGAATAAAGACAGCGCAATCCATAGGCTATGCTTCAGGGTTTTAATACCGACTTTGCGCGCCGATAGCGGCGCTTGGTCGAGCTTAATCCGTGCAGATCGATCGCCCTCGGTCCATTTTTCTATCCACAGAAAAATCTCGGTATATACCGTTTGCGGACAGGCATAACCACACCATAGCCGCCCACCAATAGCCGTCCAGACGAACAGCCCAAATGCCGACACCAGCAGCAGCGCCATCAGGTAAATAAAATCTTGCGGCAGGAACACCAGGCCAAAAATATAAAATTTGCTGTTGGCAATATCGAATAACAGCGCTTGCCGGCCATTGATCTCTAGCCACGGCATGCCGTAGAAAAACAATTGCGTCGCGATAACGAAGAAAATCCGCCAATTATTAAAGTAGCCCGTCACCCAATGCGGGTAGATTTTTTTATGCGAGTGAAAATGGATAATTTGCGCGTCGCTACTGGGCGACGCTGAGTTGGGCGTTGAGCTATTCATTGCGCAGACCTGGCCGAGAATGGACTGAAATACCGTCGAGTATGCGATACTGCGCAAAAGCAGAACAGAATCAGAAAATGAATAAAATACCGGATCAGATTGGTCAATACAGAAGGTTTGCTATGAAACGCTATGAAGCGCTCGCCGAGCTGATCGCCGCTGATATTCGCAATGGCACGATCCCGGCAGGCAGCAAATTGCCGTCGGTGCGCAAATTGCGCGCGCAGCATCAGGTCAGCGCGTCCACGGTGTTTGAGGCCTACCACCGACTGGAAGATCGTGGTCTGGTTCGCGCGCGCGAGCGCTCCGGCTATTTTGCGCTCGGTATCAAGCACGATGTTTTTGCGATGCCCAAGGCCAGCAGCGTGACGCCGCAGCCAGCGCAAGTCGATATCAGCCAGTTAATTTTTAGCATCCTAGGTGCGGTGCAAGATCGCAATATTCTGCCGCTGGGCTCAGCTTTTCCATCTCCGAAACATTTCCCCTTGCCACGCTTGGCTAAATCTTTGGCCAGCACCGCGCGCTTTATCGATCCGTGGGAAACCGTCGCCAGCTTGCCGCCCGGCCACTTGGCGCTACGCCAGCAAATTGCGCTGCGCTACCTAGGGCTTGGCATGCCGCAAGCGCCGGAAAATATCATCATCACCAATGGCGCGCTCGAAGCGCTGAACCTTTGCCTTGCCGCCGTCGCGCAGCCCGGTGATTTAATCGCGATTGAATCGCCCGGCTTTTACGCGCCGCTGCAAGCGATTGAACGGCTGAAAATGCGCGCGCTCGAAATCCCCGTTTGCGCCAAAGAAGGGCTGGATTTAGACGCGTTGGAGGCGCTGCTGGCGCAACACCCGGTCAAAGCCTGCTGGTTTATGACTTCATTTCAAAACCCGATGGGCGTGAGTCTGAGCGAAGAAAAAAAGCAGCGCCTGGTGCACATGCTCAGCGCGCGGCAAATTCCGCTGATCGAAGACGATGTGTATGGCGAGTTGTACTTTGGCACGCGCCAGCCGCTGCCGGCCAAAGCGTTTGATACGCAGGGCTGGGTGATGCACTGCAGCTCGTTTTCCAAAAGCCTAGCGCCCGGCTATCGCATCGGCTGGGTCTCGCCCGGCCGCTTTGCGCGGCAAGTGGAGCAACTCAAATTAATGACGACGCTATCGGCCAGCGTCCCGGCGCAAGTGGCGATTGCCGATTACCTGCAAACCGGCGCGTACGATAAACATCTGCGCAAACTGCGCCACACGCTGGAATCGCAGCTGGTGCTGATCCTGGACGCAATTCGCCGCCATTTCCCACCCACCGTGCGCGTCTCGCACCCGAGCGGCGGCTATTTTGTCTGGCTTGAGTTCCCAAGCAGCTTTGACACGCTGCGCTTACACCGCCAAGCTGCCGAACAAGGCATCAGCATCGCCCCCGGCCCCATCTTCTCCGCCAGCCGCCAGTTTCAAAACTGCATGCGGCTGAATTTTGGCGGACAGTGGAATGAAGATTTTGAAGTTGCGATGATGAGTTTGGGACGGTTGATTGCGGAGCAGTAGGTGGCCAGCGACCCAAATCGTAAGGTGTTTGTAGCTTGGAGCTGAGTTTGCGAGGCCCAATAATCGTGGTGAGTGTTGGGCAGTAGTTTATTCAGCCCAACCTGCCGTGCTGCTATTGAGCCTCAATGACATATGCACCTTATCAAGGTAACCATCCGCCGTTCGTATAGCCATGGGCTCAAGTCCAAAGCTTTTGAAGCCTAGAGATTCATAAAGTGATTGAGCAGGTGCATTGCTATTGGTCACTGTCAGTGTGATTATCTTTGTGTCAGGTCTGGCTTTTGCAAAGGCAATTGCATTTGTCACTAATTTTCTACCAGCACCAGCTCGTCTAGCTTCAGGTCTAACGTACATTCCAATCAGATGGCTTTTATGTCGCGTTTTCGGCTTGTTGGTAAACTCAAGTGCTACGGTGCCGACAAGCTGTTGATCAATGAATGCACCGAATACAGCGGATAGTCCTGTTGGATGTGATAGCCGCTTAATCCACCAAGAATCCGGCTCTAACTCCCTTTCCTGTACCGTCGATGTAAATGCATCCGAAGCCACCTCATAGGCCTCGAGCATCAACGAACGATATGCCCGCATATCTGCGGCAGTGAGCATTGAAATACGCACGCAGTCTCCTTGCTAGAAATTAATTACAGTCAGCTCGTAGGTCGGGTGAGCGCAGCGTTACCCGACAATATCATGTTTGATAACGCCGGGGGCTTATCCTGCCTACGTCATTTTTATTTGTGTTGTGTTCAAATTGATGGAAGCTTAACGCATCCATTTGCGCGGGCGTTTGATTACGACTGGCTTCGTTGTGTTTCAGCCTAAGTACATCAACCATTTTGCACAAAAGCGTCAAAACTCTTCACCGCGCCGCATTCGCCTTGCCCGTATCATTGAATCAAACAATATGGAGCAAGTGATGCGAAAATTACGCAGTCTATTTATTAGCCACGGTGCGCCGACTTTGGTGATTGACGATATTCCGGCGCGGCACTTTCTGGCGCAATTGAGCCAAACCATGCCACGCCCGCGCGCGATTGTGTTGATTTCGGCGCACAATATCGCTCGCCAAACGGTGGTTGGTACGGCGGCTAACTGGCAGGAATGGCATGACTTTGGCGGCTTTCCGGCTGAACTGTACCAAATGCAATATCGCCCCAAGGGTGATCCGGCCTTGGCGTTGCAGATTGCGCAGGGTTTAGCTGATTTGGGCGAAACAGTCGCGGTCAGTGACGACTCAGCGATTGATCATGGCGCGTGGGTGCCGCTGAAATTGATTTACCCAAACGCCGATGTGCCGCTGATTACGATTTCGCTGTCGCAACATATGGATAACGCCGCGCATTGGCTGCTGGGTGAGCGACTTAATCAAATTTTGCCCAACGACGTGTTGCTGATAACCTCGGGCAGTATCACGCACAATCTGCGCGATGCGTTTTGTCGGATGCAATCAGCGAGCGGTGAATATACGGTAGAGCAGTATGCGTCTGAATTCATTGCTGATAGCTATGCGGCGCTCAATACCCAAGGAAAAGATTTCTGGTTAAATTGGCAAAATGGTCTGCGCCACGCGCGCCGCGCGCATCCAACGTCTGAGCATTTCTTGCCGCTGCTGATCGCCCGCGCTGCGGCGGGTGACGCTGCTAGCATAACGCCGCTGCACCAAAGCATCGAATTGGGTGTGTTGGGGATGGATGTGATTGGTTTTAATTGGCCGTGATTGTGCGCTGTGGTGGATGACGGCCGACTTGCCTTCGCATGTTTTTTATCATTGCGAGCGGCCTAATCCACCCTAGGCCAAGGCTGGCTGCTACAATCTGCTCTCCCTGCTTTGTGCGCCCTTGTTGTCCATGACCCATGACTCTTGAAGAAGCTTTTGCCAACGATGGCCCGTTTTCTGTGGCTTTTCCCGGCTATAAATTGCGCCAGCCGCAGCTGGAAATGGCACAAGCCGTCGCCAAGGCCATCGATAGGCACGGCCAGCTGATTGCCGAGGCGGGGACGGGCACGGGCAAAACGTTTTCCTATTTAGTGCCGGCGCTGCTGTCGGGCGGCAAAACGATTGTGTCGACTGGTACTAAAACGCTGCAAGATCAGCTGTTTAATCGCGATATTCCCAGCGTTCGTGATGTGCTGAAAGTGCCGGTGACGGTGGCGTTGCTGAAAGGGCGTTCCAACTACGTTTGCCACTATCACCTCGAGCGCGCCGAGCACGAAGGCCGCTTTATGCGCCGCGAGGACGTCGTCGATCTGCAAAAGGTTAAACGCTACGCGGGCAGTACGCAGTCGGGCGATAAGGCGCAATGCCAAGGCGTGCCGGAAGACGCGCCGATTTGGTCTTACGTGACCAGCACGCGCGATAACTGCTTGGGCCAAGATTGCCCGAGCCACAAAGACTGTTTCGTGCTCAAAGCGCGGCGCGAAGCGCAGGAAGCCGACGTCGTCGTCGTGAATCACCACCTGTTTTTTGCCGACGTTTGGCTGCGCGACGAAGGTGCGGGCGAGCTGCTGCCAGCGTGCAATACGGTGATTTTTGACGAGGCGCACCAATTGCCCGAGGTCGCGAGCCTGTTTTTTGGCGATACGCTGACCAGCGGCCAAGTGGTTGAATTAGCGCGTGACGCGCGCGCCGAAGCGCTGGTGGTCGCGAAAGATTTTATCGAATTGCCGAACGCGGCCGAGGCGCTGGAAAAAGCCGCTAAAGACGTGCGCCTCGTTTTTAAAGAGCCGCTGCGCCTGCCGCAGCATGAATTGAAAGATCGGTTTGGCGAGTTTTTTACGCAACTCGGTGTAATGAAAGACAAGCTCAAAACCGTCGCGCAATTGCTCGCCAAACAGGCCGAGCGTGCCGAAGGGCTGGAGAAATGCCAGCAGCGTGCTTCTGAGATGTTGACGCTGCTCGATCATTGGCTCGAGGAAGACAGCAAGGAAACGGTGCATTGGATCGACGTCACGCAGCACAGCTTTTTGCTGCACGTGACGCCACTGAATATCGCCGATTTATTCCAAAAACAAATCAATATGAACCCGCGTGCGTGGATTTTCGCCTCGGCGACGCTGGCGGTGAATAATCAGTTTACGCATTTCCAGCACGAGCTGGGCTTATGGAAAGCCGAGACCGCGACGTGGGATAGCCCATTCGATTACAAGCAGCAGGCAGTACTGTATGTGCCGCAAGACATGCCCAATCCTAATACACCGGGCTATACCCATGCCGTGGTTGAAAAAGCGTGGCCATTATTGCAGTCGACGCAAGGCCACGCCTTCTTGCTATTTACCAGCTTGAAAGCGATGCGCGAAGCGCACGAGCTGGTGCTGGAAAAACTGAAAGACGCGAATCTGGATTGGCCGGTGTTTTTGCAAGGCACCACATCGCGCACCGAATTATTGGATCAGTTCCGCCGCGCGCCGAACGCGATTTTGGTCGCCAGCCAAACGTTTTGGGAAGGCATCGACGTGCGCGGGGAACAATTATCCTTGGTCGTCATCGATAAGCTACCGTTCTCTCCACCGGATGATCCGGTATTGTCGGCGCGGATGGAGCAGATTACCAAGGCCGGGCGCAGCCCGTTTATGGATTACCAATTGCCGAATGCGACGATTACGCTAAAACAGGGTGCGGGGCGCTTGATTCGCGATGAAAGTGATATTGGGATCTTGATGATTGCGGATACGCGCCTCGTTGAGAAACAATACGGCAAAATGATCTGGCGCAGCCTGCCACCGATGTTTAGATCGCGCGAGCTGGCGAATGTGCAAAAATTTTATGCAGTAAAACAAGCCGAAAAAATGCAGCAAGGTATGGAACAAAGTGGCGACGAAGCGTAATTCAAAAACAGTAACAACTAAAAAATCAGCGCCATCAATCTGGGCGCGCGTGCTCGGTTTTGGCGTGCTGATCGTGTTCTTGGCGCTGGCGCTCAGTGGGGCGTGGCTGTATAGCTGGGCGACCGAGGCGCAGCCCAAACCAGCAGCCGGCGCAGTGGTGTTGCAGCCGGGGGGCGTGCAAAACTTGGCCAATCAACTGAAAGAGCAGGGCGCGATTGATTCGCCAACGCTGTTTGTGTGGATGGCGCGCATCAGCGGCAAAGACACGCAATTGAAAGCCGGGCGCTATCGCATCAGCGCCGATATTTCGCCGTGGCTGTTATTGCGCAAATTGACCAAGGGCGACACCGACGATTTGGTCGTGACGATTGTCGAAGGCTGGAATTGGCGCGATGTGCGCAAGGTGCTGAACGCGCATCCGCAACTGAAGCACGATACGGCCAAGATGACCGATGCCGAGATTTTGGCGCAGCTCGGTGTGAGCGCCAGCTCGCCGGAAGGGCTGTTTTTCCCCGATACCTACCAGATCGAAGCGGGTAGTTCCGATTTGAAATTACTCGCGCGCGCCAATCGCCGTTTGCAGCAAAAATTGGATGAAGCATGGGCGATGCGTAAAGAAGGCTTGCCGCTGAAAGACCCGTATGAAGTGCTGATTATGGCGTCTTTAATCGAAAAAGAAACCGGCAAAGCCAGCGATAGACCGCTGGTGGCGGGCGTGTTTATCAATCGCCTCAAGCTTGGTATGCGCTTGCAGACCGATCCAGCGGTGATTTATGGTGTTGGCGCGGCGTTTGACGGTGATATTACCAAGGCGCACTTGCGCACCGATACGCCGTACAACACCTACACGCGCCACGGCTTAACGCCAACGCCGATTGCGATGGTTGGCGAAGCCGCGCTGCGCGCTGCGGTGCAGCCAGCCGATACCTCTGCCCTGTATTTTGTTGCACGCGGTGATGGGTATAGCCAATTTTCAAATACCCTTGATGAGCATAATGCCGCGGTGCGCAAATACTTAGGACGTTAGTGATTGATTCATTTCTTTGTTCGGTCTTTAGCTTTCTTTTATGGCCGAGCTAGGGAAAATACCTAGAATTGCTAAACGCTTGTTTTAAAACAGCAATCAAAGCTGTCGTCAAACCGTCATCAATATGAAGAATGGTTGTCATTTTTAGACTTTAGAGTGGCGCTTTTTTACCGCTAAGGCGATTTACGCGAAATGTCTAAGTCTAATCATTTTAATGATGAAAATTCTAACCACTCAGCTAACCCGACGTTTGACGCTATCTTAGAGCAGCGCCTCAATCGTCGCGGCTTTTTAGGTAAAACCCTCTCAGGCGCCGCTGTGCTTGGCGGGATGGGGCTGGGTTTGGTCGGTTGTTCTTCGGGGGAGCTAGTGGGCGGTAATACCCTGACTAGCGTTGCCACGCCGAGTGCTATCCCTGGCTCAACGCCCGCTGCTATTCCAACTGCAACGCCGAGTGCGCCGCTGCCAAGCGCACCGCCTAATCCGATTGTTAGTCGCCTAGGTTTTGGTGCGGTGGCAAAAAATACCTTGGATAAAGTGACGATCCCAAGCGGCTACAGCTATCAAATTATTTATGCCTTGGGCGATCCGCTGACAGCAGCTACAAGCGCGTACAAAAACGATGGTACTGATGCAGATTTTGACAACCGCGCTGGTGATCATCATGACGGGATGGAATGGTTTGGCTTAGATGCGGCCGGCAAACCTTCAATAAGTGCAGCAGATCGCGGCTTGTTGGCGATGAACCATGAAGCAACCACCGATGAGAACAAATCATCGTTCTTTATTCATGCGACTGGTGGCACAGCCTCTTTGCCGCGCCCAGCGGCTGAAGTCGACAAAGAAGTCGCAATTCATGGTTTGTCTGTGGTTGAAGTTAAAACCACCGGCGGTAAATGGGCTAGCGTGCCAGCTTCTGCCTTTAACCGCCGCGTTACACCATTGAGCGACGTAGAAATCGCTGGCCCCGCGCGCGGTAATGCTTTGCTCAAAACCAAATATTCGACCGATGGCACGAAAACACGTGGCACGATTAATAACTGTGGTTGCGGCAAATCGCCTTGGGGCACGTATTTGTCGGGTGAAGAGAATTGGTCGGGTTACTTCTACCGCGTAGCTGCTGATGACACCAATCGCGGCGACAAGAGCGTCGTTGCGCTCAAACGCTATGGCCGCAACGCGGGCTCTGCTTCACGCCATGGTTGGGAAACGGGCGGCAGCGATGATAAATATGCGCGCTGGAACATCAGCAAAATCGGCGCGTCAATCGATGGCATCGATGATTATCGCAATGAAATGAATGGCCAAGGCTATATCATCGAAATGGACCCGTACGATAAAAGCAAAGTGCTGAAAAAACGCACCGCCTTGGGTCGTTTCGCACATGAAAGCGCTGCATTTGGTCTGCCTGTCGTCGGTAAACCACTGACGGTGTATTTGGGCGATGATTCGCGCAATGAATACATGTACAAGTTTGTGTCTAAAGCCTTGTGGTCTGCGGCCGATGCAAACCCAAGTGATCGGATCGCGACCGGCGACAAATACCTGAACGACGGTACTTTGTATGTGGCGAAATTTAACGCCGATGGCAGCGGTGAGTGGATTGAACTTTCGCTCAATAATCCGCTGATTAAAAACTACGCCACTTACACTTTTGCTGATTACGCAGATATTTGCGTCAATACTCGCTTGGCGGCTGATGCGGTGGGCGCCACGAAAATGGATAGACCTGAGTGGGGCGGCGTACACCCAGTGACGGGCGAGTACTACCAAACGCTGACCAATAATAGCAACCGCGATATTAACGCGGCTTCAGGCTCGAAATTGGTACCCGACAGCGCCAACCCACGTGCATACGCCGATAGTGATGGCAATAAAGCCAAGGGCAACCCAAATGGCCATATCTTGCGCACCAAAGAAGGCGCTGCAGTTACGAGCTTTACGTGGGATGTATATTTGTTTGGCGCTGAAGCGGATATGGATAAAGCGACGATTAATCTATCCAATCTCACTGACGATCAAGATTTTTCATCGCCTGATGGTCTGGCGTTTAGCAAAAACACCGGCATTTGCTGGATTCAAACCGATGATGGCGCCTACACCGATGTAACGAACTGCATGATGTTGGCGGCGATTCCTGGCAAAGTGGGTGATGGTACGAGCAAAACGCTAAGCTATACCAAGGCCGATACCAGCCAGTTGAACGTCACGACACAAGTTGGTGCTGCGCCAACGGCTGATACGCTGAAGCGCTTTTTGGTCGGCCCGAAAGATTGTGAAATTACCGGCTTGTGCGAAACGCCTGATGGCAAAGCCATCTTTATCAATATTCAGCACCCAGGTGAAGGCACGCGTATGGCTGATATTGCGGACCCAAGCAAATACACCAGCCAATGGCCAAGTAATGCTGGCTACGGCGCGGGCAACCGGCCACGTTCCGCAACGATTGTGATTACCAAAGATGATGGTGGTCGTATCGGTTCTTAATCTTTGAGTGAGTTGCAAAGCCAAACGCCCCGAATGATCGGGGCGTTTTTGTTGGGTATTGCTTTGGGTGCTAATTTTTACATGGCTTAGCTGGATATACTGGCCTTATTTTGAATATTTATTGATGGCGGCCTGTATTTCAGCAATGGCTTTTTCAATGTCTTCATCGCTAATCGCCGGGGTCGAGTTGGCGCTTAGTGGGTCGATATGGGTGCTGACAGTGTTCTGATCGAGTTTGACGGTCGAGACAAAGCTAGGGTCATCGTGAAAATCACTTTCGTGCCAATTGATTGCGAGTGCAGTCAAGTTATCGCCAAATTTGCCACCGCGCAATTCTGCCTTATCAAGTAATTGCGGTACGGCAAACATCACGGGGAAAGAACTTAAGAAATGCGTGATTTCATCATCCGCTAGCGAGCCCCATAAACCATCGGTGCAAAGCAAGACACAATCGCCATCCTGCAGTGCTACACGCCCGCCAATATCAATATCGGGCATTAAGGTGCCGCCAAGACAATTGTAGATTTTGTTCTTTTCGGCGTGATGTAGCGCCTGCTCGGACGTGATTACGCCCGATTCAACCAGCTTTTGTACCTTAGAATGATCTCTCGTTTGGGCAACGGTAAAACCATCGCGAATTAAATACAGCCGTGAATCGCCAACGTGCGCCCAATACGCCATTTCGTCTTGGATAATGCACGCCACTACCGTGGTGCGCGGAATTTCCAATAAGTGCTGCGCAATCGCGTAGTTGTAAATGGCTTCGTGGCAATTGAGTAGCGCGTCGGCTAAAAACTGCACTGGGCTTTGAATAATTGGTGTGGCTTTCTTTTGAAACTGATCGCTGAGCAATTCGACGGTGATTTGTGCTGCCACTTCACCGTGCAAATGGCCGCCCATGCCGTCGGCCACGACCAGCAGTAAAGCATCGCGACTGTAGGAATAGCCAACGCGGTCTTGATTGTATTCACGGCCACCCTTGCGGCTATCTTGAAAGACGGTAAATTTCATTCGTCACCTTTGCGCTTTGGGCGGGTCAAATCTTGCCATCGACGTTTGATGGAATTCAAGAAATTCGACTTTTTATTGGGGGGTGAACCGGTCTCAAGCAAAGCTTTCTGAATTTGCAGCACACTTTGTGGCCGTTCAGTTGGATCAACTGCGATGCACTGATGAATCAAATTAAGTAGTTCGGGCGAGTAGCGATCGCCATACATCAATTCAAGGCGCTGAACTTTATCTTCTTTTTCGCGTGCATCTGACGCTTGTGGTGCGGTACCCGCAATGCAGGCAAACATCGATGCGCCTACACCATAAATGTCGGTCCACGGGCCGAGCTGATCTTTGCGGCGATATTGTTCCGGCGCAGCAAAGCCCGGCGTGTACATCGGTGTCAGGCGTGAATGTTCGGTGGTCAGCGTTTGACGTGCCGAGCCAAAATCGAGTAATACCGGCGAGCCATCTTTGCGGATGTAAATATTCGCGGGCTTGATATCCAAATGCAGCAGCTTGTTCAGATGAACTTCACGCAAGCCATTGAGCAAATTATAAAACACGCTGCGAATGAGCTTTTCGTCGACGCCTTCGCGCTCGTGATTGAGCTGAATCTCTTTTTGCAAAGTGCGGCCGCGCTCGTATTCCATCACCATATACACGGTTTCATTGGCGCGGAAAAAATTTAGTACGCGGACGATATTAGGGTGCTGAATACGCGCCAGCGTTTTGCCTTCTTCAAAAAAGCATTTCAGGCCATGGCGAAACAGCGCGATGTTTTCATCACTGGTAGCTTGCACTGCGACGCCTTCTTTGCGCAGCGCGAGCGAGTTGGGCAAATATTCTTTGATCGCGACCGGATAGTCGTTTTCATCGTGCGCTAAATAGACAATACTAAAGCCGCCGGCTGAGAGTAGCTTGGCAATCGTATAGTTTTGCAGTTGGAAGCCGCGTGAAAGCGGTTGATTGCTAGGGGTGGCCATGCTTGGCTTTCGTTATAATCGGGTTATCAATGAATTGTGTGTCGCGACTTGGCAATTGTAAAGCGGCTTCTTACAAAGGATATTTATGATTTATAGCATGACCGGCTACGCCAGTAGTCAACGTGAATTATCGCATGGTGTTTTAGCCGTTGAGTTGCGGGCCGTCAATCATCGGTTTTTGGATCTAAGTCTACGTTTACCAGAGGAATTTCGTGCACTGGAAGGCGCTATCCGCGAAAAGCTCACAGGGCGCCTCAATCGCGGCAAGCTCGAATGCCGTGTGAGCTGGGGCACAAAAGACGGGGCAGTAAGCCAGTTGCGTCTAAACAACGCTTTGGTCGCTGAATTATTAAGGCTTGCAGACCAAGTCAAGGAGCATCAAGCAACTGCAGGTGATTTGCGGATGGGTGAAATTTTGCGCTGGCCCGGTGTGATTGAATCGGACGCGTTGCCAAGTGAAATTCTGCAAAGCACGGCGTTAGAGCTGTTAGATTTAGCGCTTGATGATTTTCTGGCATCCCGCGCTCGTGAAGGTGAAAAATTAGGCGCCATTTTGCTGGCGCGTGCCGACGAAATGGAAGATGTGCTCGCGCAAATCAAACCGCGTTTACCGCAAATTGTTGAAGAGTATGAAGCGAAACTCAAGCAGCGTTTTGTTGATGCTATTGGTACAGCGGATGACGATAGAATTCGCCAAGAAATGGTGCTGTTTGCCCAAAAAATCGATGTCCAAGAAGAAGTGGATCGCCTGCACACACACATCGCAGAATTACGCCGTATCGTGAAAACCGGCGGAAACGCCGGCAAACGTTTAGATTTTCTGATGCAAGAGCTCAACCGCGAAGCGAATACCTTCGGCTCGAAATCAATTTCAGTCGATACAACTAAAGTCGCAATGACGTTGAAAGTGCTGATCGAGCAAATGCGCGAGCAAATTCAAAATATTGAGTAATTGATTAGCTGGGATAGGTTTTCTGATCGAGACCTGTTCACTTATACTAAGCCCAACTTATGCAAATGGAGCCAGACATGGCCAAAGGTAATTTATTTGTTGTAACCGCCCCATCTGGCGCAGGAAAGACCACTTTAGTGGCTGCGCTGCTGGCGGCTGATGCCAATGTTCAGCTGTCAATTTCATACACCACGCGTGCGCCACGTGCGGGCGAGGTGGATGGTAAAGATTACCACTTTGTTGAACGCGCCGAATTCGAGCGCATGATTGCCGCGGGTGAGTTGCTCGAGCATGCCGAGGTGTACGGTAATTACTACGGTACATCGCAAGTTTGGATCAATGATGTGATTCAAAATGGCCGCGATATTTTGCTGGAAATCGACTGGCAAGGCGCACAACAAGTGCGTCGTTTATTCCCCGATGCGATCGGCCTGTTTGTGTTGCCACCTTCGCTGGAAACTTTGGAAAACCGTTTGCGCAATCGTGGTAAAGACAGTGAAGAAGTAATCGCGAAACGGATGGCCGTGGCGCGCGAAGAGTGCAGTCATGTCGATGAGTTCGATTTTGTGATCGTCAACGGGCACATCGACGACGCGGTACGCGATATCGTGGCCGTAGTGCGCGCTGCGCGTTTGAATTTGGCGCAACAATCAAAACGTCATACCGCTTTGATTTCAAGCCTGAAAGGCTAAAATCGGCGCAAGATGATATAATCGGCGGTTTCGCTATTGGATTTTGTTCGATAGCGCACCCGTATTTGGTATTTCGGAGAGTAAATTATGGCGCGTATCACGGTTGAAGATTGTCTGGATCGTATTCCAAACCGTTTCGATTTGACTTTGGCTGCAGCATACCGTGCTCGCCAACTCGAAAATGGTTCATCGCCGCAAGTGGATAACAACGGCCGCGATAAACCAACCGTTTTGGCTTTGCGCGAAATGGCAGCAGGCCTCGTTGGGGTTGAAATTCTGACTCGCAATCGCGGTTAATTTATGAGCGTAGACTCGGTACTCACCATCGAGGACGTGCCTGCTTTAGCGAGTGCACCTGAAGTGATTGAGGAAGCGAATCGCTTCCTCACCGAGCATACTGCTTACCTTAAACAAGAAGACCGCCAGATGTTACGGGCGGCTTTTTTGTTTGCGGAAAACGCCCATCGCGGCCAAATGCGTCGCTCGGGTGAACCCTATATTTCCCATCCATTGGCCGTTGCGACGATTCTGACGCAATGGAAACTTGATGCGCAGGCGCTAGCTGGTGCACTGCTCCACGATGTGATGGAAGATAGCGGCGTTACCAAGCTTGAATTAACCGAGAAATACGGCAAAGCAGTCGCTGAGCTGGTCGATGGCATGAGCAAAATCGACAAGCTGGAATTCCAAAGCAAAGAAGAAGCACAGGCGGAAAACTTTCGCAAAATGCTGCTAGCGATGGCGCGCGATATGCGCGTGATGCTGATTAAATTGGCCGATCGCTTGCACAATATGCGCACGATGGATTCGATGCGTGCGGATAAGCAAAAACGCATCGCGCGCGAAACGATGGAAATCTACGCACCGATTGCCAATCGCATCGGTTTAAATGCCGTTTACCAAGAATTGGACGATCTGGCATTTAAATATATGCACCCGCGCCGGCATCATG
Source organism: Chitinibacter sp. SCUT-21 (assembly GCA_041874755.1). Taxonomy (NCBI): domain Bacteria; kingdom Pseudomonadati; phylum Pseudomonadota; class Betaproteobacteria; order Neisseriales; family Chitinibacteraceae; genus Chitinibacter; species Chitinibacter sp. SCUT-21. The sequence goes on along the minus strand of CP102611.1, from coordinate 1,180,148 downwards.
TGTTGTCCAAAGCGCTCAAAGCCGCACGTGGCAATCGCCGCGAGGTAGTGCAAAAAATCCTCGACTCGATTAATAGCAAATTGGCTGCCCATCAAATTGAGGCGCAAGTGTCGGGGCGGGAGAAAAACTTGTTTTCGATTTATCGCAAGATGGTCGAAAAACACCTGAGTTTTTCTGAGGTTTTGGATATTTACGCGTTTCGCGTCATCGTGAAAGACAACGCGCATTGCTATTTAACGCTCGGCGCTTTGCATGCGCTGTTTAAGCCGATTCCGGGCAAATTTAAAGATTACATTGCGATTGCCAAAAGCAATGGCTACCAAAGTCTACATACGACCTTGTTTGGCCCCTACGGTACGCCGATTGAAGTGCAAATTCGCACGCCAGAAATGCATCGCATCGCCGATGCGGGCGTCGCGAGCCACTGGATGTATAAAAGTGGCGACGAAGGTTTTTCTGATGTGCAGCAAAAAACGCATCAATGGCTGCAATCTCTGTTGGAGCTACAAGTCGAATCGGGCGATGCGGTTGAGTTTCTGGAGCATCTGAAAGTCGATCTGTTCCCCGATCAGGTGTATGTGTTTACGCCTAAAGGCAAGATTCTTAGCCTGCCCAACGGTGCGACTTGTGTCGATTTTGCCTACGCGGTGCACACCGACGTCGGCCATGGCTGTATTGCCGCCAAGGTCAATCACGAGCTGGTGCCGCTGCGTACCAAATTAAAAAATGGCGACCATATCGAAGTGGTGATGGCGGCGCATGCGCGACCGAATCCAAGCTGGTTGGCGTTTGTCACCACCGGCAAAGCGCGCTCGCAAATTCGCCATTTCTTGAAAACAATGCGTTTTGACGAGTCGGTGCATTTGGGCGAGCGTTTGCTTAATCAAGCGTTCTCGGCCTTGCATCAGCCGCTGCATGTGAATGACGATATCTGGGAAAAATACCTGCGCGAAAGCGGTGAAAAATCACGCGAAGCAGTATTGGCCGATGTCGGCTTGGGGCAAAAATTGGCGATGGTCGTCGCCAAGCGTTTGTTGCAATTGGCGGGCATGTGGTCGGACGAAGGCCGCCAAGGCAAAAAACCAATGTCGGTGTCGATTCGTGGCACCGAAGGCATGGCGATTCAGTTTGCACGTTGCTGCAACCCAATACCGGGGGACCCTATCCTTGGCTTTGTGAAGAAAGATCAGGGCTTAGTGGTGCATACCCACGATTGCCCGCAAGTATCAAAAGGGCGCATCGATGCGGAAAAACTGATCGACGTGGATTGGGATCCGGAAGTCGCGCGCCTATTTGACGTGCCGATCAAAATTTTGGCCGAAAACGAGCGAGGAACGCTGGCAGCGCTCGCCGCAGCGATTGCCGAAGCGGATGCCAATATTGCTGCCGTGAGCATGGGCGATTCGGTTGAATCTCATGAACGATATCTGAGCGTGCAATTTACCTTGCAAGTGCACGATAGGATTCATCTGGCCAAAGTCTTGAAAAAACTGCGAGCCCTACCAACAGTTTATCGTCTACAACGAGTTAGGGCATAGTATTTGCTGCTATACATTATTTGAATTGCCCTGGCTGGTGATACCTGTCGGGGCATATTTATTTTTACTGGGCGTTGTTTTGATTGCGCTGAATTCTCAACTCGATCGGTTGGGCAATGTCCACATGAACATCACGCTGTGGGAAGGCAATTTCAATGTGGTTTTTGCGTAGTGACGCTTCAATCATAAAACGTAAATCACTGGCCACTTGCCGCCCCAAGGTGCCGGCCGTGATGTCTATCCAGTAATGCACTCCAAACATCAAGGCATCAGCGCCAAAGTCTTCTAGCAAGATTTCATAATGAGGCTCTTTGCAGATTTGCCCGTGTCGTTCGATGTCCTCGGCCAGCAACTTGGAAACAAGTCGTACATCGCTGCCATATGCAACGCCAACTTTGACCGACTGGCGAACAAGATTGCTGCTATATGTCCAGTTGGTGACGTTTTGCTCTAGAAACGTGCTGTTGGGTACCAGTGTTTCGATGCCATTAATGTCGCGAATCACGGCGGCACGCACGCTCATATCGACGACTGTGCCGCGTAAATTGCCCACTTCAACGGTATCGCCCGGTTTGAAAGGGCGCTCTAAAATCATCATCAAGCCACTGATTAAGTTTTTGAGCAGCGTTTGCATACCAAAGCCTAAACCAATTGCAATCGCGCCGCCCATAAAGGCAAACACGGTGAGCGGAATGCGCACCAGCAGTAGCGAATTAATCAGCAAAATAATAAACGCCACCGCCAAAATCCAGCGTTTTGCGATCCGCACGACGATGGCTTGATAGTTAAAACGGCGAATTAAATAAGCTTCAAACCAATGCGCTAATTTAAGGATAAGGAAGAAGCCGATCAGCATCAGCAGAATGGCAAATACCAATTTACCGACCGTTACGCCGCGCGAGATGGAGACAACTTGGCCGTCAACTTGCAAGGTGTCAGCCACACTGAATAATTCGTAATGCCAAAAAGCATCAATATTTTTCTGCAGCCGTTCTTTCCATAATCCTGCCCGTTCTTGTACGCTTTGATCGGTTTTTTTAACGTTAAACTGCTCGCCCCAGCGTTGAATCAGTAAGCGCAAACGTGATAATTCTGCGGCTGCTTCGCTTAAGACTTCGGCACGTTCTTGCCATAATTTGCGCTCAACCAAGCTTAATTCATCCTGATCTTCTAATTGTTGCGCTTGCATTTGCGCAACCGTAATCGCTTGTTGTACTTCGGAGGAAATAGTGCTGAGGTGGACATCCCATTTGAGGGTGTTGCGCTGAAAGTCATTCAGATCAACCTGATTGATGTTCTGGCTGATATTGAAATACATTTGCCAGAACGCGTGCTCAAGAGTGTAGCCATTTAAGACATCGAGCAAGATGCCAATACTCAATGAGTTATTTTCTAGGCGCAAATAATTAATTTGCTCCAATTTGGTGACTTCATTTAATTCGGTATTGATATCATCTTCGCTGCGCGTGGTCACTCGAGAGGCCGATTTTTTGGCTAATTGCTCTTTTTCTGCGAGCAAGGCTTGTCGCTGGGCACTGAGCTCATCAACCTGTTTGAGCCATTCTTGTTTCATATCACTTAAGCGCGCAATCTGGCTGCTAATTCGTTGGCGTTGTTTCTCGATTTGGGCTTGAACTTGCTTGAATTCGCTGTCGTTTAATTTGGGCTGCAATGGTTGGTCTTTCAGCGCCAGGACGAGTGCTTCTTGTTGCTCACGACTAAATTGCAATTGTGCCCGAGTATATTTTTGGCGTTCTTCCATCGATTTTAATACGGCGGTGCGAGTTTCCACTTGCAACTGGGCCAGTTGCACGTCTTTGAGGGCGGCCGCACGATTTTCGGGTTTAGCCTGCTCTAAAGTTTCGCTTTTGCGCCGCAACTGCGCTTGGCTGTCCGCTAATACATCTTGCTGCTCGGTGAGTAAGCCTTCTTGTGTTTCAAGCAAGGCCATTAAATTGCGCACCGCCAGTTGATTGGTTTGCAGTGATTGTCGCTGCTGATTAATCGCCAATACACTGCTTGCAATGGTCTCTACGGGTGCTTGTTTTTGTGCTAAGCCTTCTTGCGCTTTTTGCCCTGTTAACGCCGCCAAGTGTTGGCGGTAAGCCGTCATTTGTATTTCATACAAATACAAACGGTTATAGATCAGTGGATCGCTGTCTTTGTCGGATTGCTTTAGCTGCTCATACAGCGTTTGTGCGTGTTCGAGTTTTTGCCGAATCAGCGTCATTTTTTCATCGAGGCTGTTATTGCTGGAGGCCGTTGGCTCGGCGCTCGTTTCGGCGCTGATGCTGGAGCCAGAGAAGCCGGGTATCGAGATGGCATGCGCTTGCAGGCAACATAACAAAACTGAAAGGGCAAACAAGCGCTGAAGCATGAGCAAATCCAAAGGGTAAGGGGAGTTTTGGCGTTGAGGTGAGCCGAATGATCGGAAAAATATGCATCCGTGCTGCGTTTTTACTGTGTCTAATCAAGGTGGCCACACAGCCACATGATACACTTCAGGCATTGTAAATTAAGTTTGTTTTCGGTTTAAGTAAGTATTTGTTGTTCGTGCCGTGTATGCCGTAGGTGTTGCAGTTATGCACCTTGAATTCTCGGTGCCTCAGTGCTTTGAGATATCCAGCTTCGAAAATAGGTTAACCCCATGATGCAAATTTCTATTAACGGTGCGGCGCGTGAATGCGCCGAGCCACTGAGTGTGGCCCAATTGATTGTCGAATTAGAGCTGACCGGCAAGCGCATTGCCATTGAGCGCAATGGCGAAATCGTGCCGAAAAGTCAGCACGCCACCATACAGCTTGTTGATGGCGACGTGCTCGAGATGGTGGTGGCCGTCGGCGGTGGTTAAGATGTATTGCCCTGAGTGGCAATGCCGGATTGAGCTATAGAGCTATACCTATCTATTTATAACAGGGGCAACGATTATGAGTGATACTTTTCAAATTGCGGGTAAAACCTATCAATCACGCTTGATTGTCGGTACTGGTAAATACAAAGACTTTGCCCAAACGCGCGCTGCCGTGGATGAATCGGGCGCAGAAATCATTACCGTGGCGATTCGCCGCGTCAATATCGGCCAAGATGCATCGCAACCCTCGTTGCTCGACGCGCTGCCACCGTCGCAATTTACTTATTTACCAAATACCGCCGGCTGCTACAACGCCGACGACGCGGTACGCACGCTCCGTTTGGCGCGCGAATTGCTCGACGACCATCGCTTGGTGAAACTTGAAGTGTTGGGCGACCCAAACACGCTGTATCCAAATGTGCGTGAAACCTTGAAAGCGGCGGAAGTGCTGGTGAAAGACGGTTTTGACGTGATGGTGTACACGTCGGACGATCCGATCATTGCGAAAGAGCTGGAGCAAATCGGCTGCTGCGCGATCATGCCGTTGGCCTCCTTAATCGGCTCGGGCATGGGCATTTTGAACCCGTGGAATCTGCGCCTGATTATTGATTCGGCTAAGGTGCCGGTGTTGATCGATGCTGGCGTGGGTACCGCATCGGACGCCGCAGTGGCGATGGAACTCGGTTGTGACGGTATTTTGATGAACACCGCGATTGCCGGCGCGCAAGACCCAATCCGCATGGCGCGCGCAATGAAACTAGCGGTGCAAGCCGGTCGCGACGCCTTCCTCGCCGGTCGCGTGCCACGCAAGCTGTACAGCGCTGATCCATCGAGCCCAACCTCGGGTCTGATCGCCGCGAAGTAAAACGCGAAATCAAAAACACAGTGTTTTTGAATCGGCATCAATAGGGTATTGCTCAGCAGGATAGATTCAAACTATTCTGCGGGGCTATACCCTTTTTATTTGGATGTCATGATGCCTACTGTTCGCTACGCTTCGCTCGATGATTTAGATTTAATCGCGCCGCTGTTTGCGGCATACCGCGTGTTTTATGAGCAAGCCTACGATTTAGCGACGGCACGCGCATTTATCGCTGAGCGCTTGGCTTTACGTGAATCGGTGATTTTGCTCGCGCTGGATGAGAAGGACGACGCTGGTGCTGCGCTTGGGTTTATCCAGCTTTACCCGATTTTTAGCTCGATCGCAGCGCAGCGTATTTGGCTGCTCTCTGATTTATTTGTCAGCGACGCCGCGCGTGAGCAGGGCGTGGCGCGCCAGTTAATGAATAAAGCGACGCAACACGCACGTGATTCAGGCGCGGCATGGTTAGAGCTTTCAACCGCGCACACCAATACCAAAGCGCAAGCCCTGTACGAATCGCTCGGTTATCAGCTCGATACTGTGTACCGCTATTACAGCCTAGCGGCGAATTAAAAATTCCTGTGCTTGGTGAAAAGCTGTTGCGGTATTAAAATGTGGCTTATTCAATAAAACGCCGTTGCGGCCTGATCACGCAAGGACAGGATGCGCGGCGTTTTTGCATTGCAAGGATTAATCATGACGACCGAAAACGTACAAGTCCAACACGCCGAGCAGGCTGAAACCGCAGACAACCCGCATCGCCGCTCAATCCGCAGTTTTGTGCTGCGCCAAGGCCATTTATCCACGGGGCAAGCGCGTGCGCTGGAAGAGTTCGGCCCGAAATTCTGTATCGATTACACGCCTAACGCGCTCGATTTAGACGCCGCTTTTGGCCGCGCAGCCCCGCGCGTATTGGAAATCGGTTTTGGTATGGGCCAAGCGACGGCGACGATTGCTGCTGCGCGCAGCGACACCGACTTTTTGGGCGTTGAAGTGCATACGCCGGGCGTAGGTAGCTTGCTCAAATTGATTGGCGAGCAAGGCTTGAGCAATCTACGCATCGTGCAGCACGACGCGGTGGAAGTGCTCGAACACATGCTGACTCCTGATTCACTCGACGGCGCGCATATTTTCTTCCCCGATCCGTGGCATAAAAAGCGCCATAACAAGCGCCGTCTGATTAAGCCAGAATTCGTTAAACAACTGGTATCACGCATTAAAACCGGCGGCTACCTGCATTTAGCGACTGACTGGGAAGATTATGCGATTCAGATGCTCGAAGTATTGAGCGCTGAGCCTGCGCTGCAAAACACCGCAACGAGCGAGACGGGTTATGCAGAGCGCCCGGATTATCGCCCGCTGACCAAGTTTGAAAACCGTGGCATTAAATTGGGCCATGGCGTTTGGGATTTGGTGTTTAAAAAGAACTAATTTGCTTGCAGCATAAATTGGGCTGCAGAAAGACGTGAATTTGCCGATATCTATAAAAGTGTGCGATTTCAGTGTAAACCTTTGACGATGGTTTTTACTGGAATCGCTGGCTTTTTATCTCGCGATGGCTAGAGTAGAAAAAGCATGACCGATATCGTTAGGAGAGCTGTATGCCTCACACGTCTAAGTTAAAAAAAATACTTAAATTCTCGTTGGCAAGCGCATTTCTTGTGACCTTGAGCGCTTGTGTCAGCCCAAGCAAGACCGCAAGTCATCTAGATGGCGATTCGCATCCTCCCGTGGTGCTACCAAGTAAAGTCACCGCAGTTGGCTATGGCGCGATGCCAACTATGGATGGTTTATCACCATCGCAACGCCGCCTCTTAGCCATGAGAGCGTCTAAACTCGATGCTTACCGTACCTTGGCGGAAATGGTTTCTGGCGTCAAAATTACTGGCAATAGTACGGTTTCTGCTATGGCGCTTAATAATGATGGTTTTCGTGCCTTTGTAGAATCGCATTTACGTGGAGCGCGAGTTGTCACGGTCACCCCATTGCCAGATGGCGCTTTTGAGACGACACTGGAGCTGACTTTGGGCGGCGATTTTTACCGCGCAGCCCAAATAGCCAGCCCAAGTGGCGCTAGCGAGGCCATGCCTGCCGCGCCCGCGCCAATGAAGGTTGTTCCGCAACCCGTTTCGACCAAAGTCGAGCCTAGCCAGAATTTCTATCTCGCATTGTGATATTACGACGCCTATTCTTTGTTGGATTGATGAGTACTCAAGCCTATGCTGTGCAGCACGAAGGCATTGCCCCATTAGGAGCAGAAGGGCTTGAAGCAGCCCGACGTGCCGCTTTGGCCGATGCGCTCGAAAATGCCGCGCTATTTAACGGCGCTAGCGTTAAAGCCAGCAGCCAAAGCGGACAAAAGTGGGGGGAATCAAGTCAGATTCGAGGTGCTCCAATTGGCGAGTATCGCACCGTTAAAGAATGGCAAAGCAATGGTTTTTTGCATGTAATTGTTGATGTAGACCCAGCGATTGTGGCAGCGCGGGTGCAGGGTAATGAGGCCGTGAGTTCAAAACCAGCACAGTGCACAGGTGCCGACTATAAACGCAAGATTTTGGTGTCTCATTTTTGGGTGCAGCGCCCTGCGCAAATGAGCGATCTGGATCGTTTTCCAGAAGGCTTGCAGCTGGAAATGGTGCGCAAGTTTTACGATAGCGGCAATTATATTGCCCAGCGCGCGCCATCTGAGGCGGTGTTTGATTTGCTGCCGCAGTATGTTGATCCTATTTTGCAGCCAGAGCGTGTACGTGAAATGGCGCGCCGCTATGCAGTGCAGTTTGTTGTGGGGGGCATTGTTCGTGATATCTCGACTAGCGGCGAGCGCTATACCACAACGTATGGCAATGATGTTCGCGCCGGTGAGCGCAAAATTGAATTGAATGTGCCGTTAGTTAATTTCACGCAGTTTGGCCTAAAAGCCACGCCAGCTGCGCGTCGTTTTGAATACGAGTTATTTGTTTTTGATGGTGTTTCAGGGGCTCTGATTAATCGTCACCGTTTGGCTGGTAAAGCCTCAGGTAGCGTTGTGCAAGATACCGCTACGAGTATGGGTAGCGAAGGATTTAAAGAAACCGACTTTGGCCGTTTGGTTGATGCCAAATTGGCAGAGGGGGCGGCACGGGTTAGCCAAGATGTGAGCTGCATTCCATTTTCGGCGCGCATTACGCGCGTAGAAAAAGGGCGAGTGTATTTTGATGCAGGCGGCACTTCTAAAGTAGCGGTGGGCGATACGATGCAGGTGTATCGCGTGATGCCAGGGGCACTGCCGCTGGATGCGGCTAGTTTTGAACCCACAATGAGTTTAGGTTTACCCGAGGAAATAGTTGGCAACATCACCGTGAGTCAAGTGCAGCCATTATTTGCGGTCGGTGCGATGGCTGGCTCGAAAGTTCAGGCCGGTGATTATGTACGCTTTGTGGGGCGAGGGGGACAGAAATGAAATACGGTCTAGCTTTGCTGTTAATACTGCCAGGTTTATCGTGGTCTAATGAGGCGGCGCATTCGGGCGAGATTAAACCTGCGACGAAGGCGGCAACGACTTCATCGGTTCACACGCCGATTAAAAATGCCCCACCAACTCAGGTCGATAATCTAAAACCAGCTAGCAAGTCTAAAGTCGAGGCTGGAGCACATCAAACAGAAACAACGAGCACACATTCAGCAAAACCCACTGAACCGCCTGTTGTGCAATACGTTCCGCCAAAATACGGTTCTAGTGCCGTGCCAACATCGCCGCCGGTGCGCCAGTACGTGCCCTCAAAAGCACCACGGAGCGCAGCGCATAGCACAAAGAGTTCTCACGGTAGCTCACACAGCTCATCAGCAAAAATGACGACGAGCTCGCCTGTGACGCCGGGTATTGTGCGTGTTTTGCCGAGTAATGCGCTACCAGCTGGTAAGGTGCTCCCCGCCGCGAAGATGGTAGGTGATGGGATGGGCAGTAGCGACAGCTCGACCAATAAACCGCGACTAATCTGGGGTGAGACTACAGTGGTGAAGCCTGCGGCTTTGCCTGCCCCAGAGATTTATATCGTCCGTGATCCAGAACTACGGTGGCAGCAGTACAGCTACCCATAAAATCGCCGCAATATCGCTTTGCGATCCAGCCCGCCTGCCGAGCAGGGCTTTTTAACACCCTAAAATTAACGTGGGCAAGCCAAATCGCGCAAGACCGAGCCTTTAAACTGCTGGGTCAGGCGATTGAGTTTGTCCATTTGCTGATCGCTGACGTTTTTGGCACTAAAGCTTGCTTGCTTTAAGGTGTCGTCGCGGTCGCGAACGACGGCCGAGCGTACGCCTTTGGCTTGTAGCTCAGCTAAATGGCGCTCACCCGCTTCACGCGTGCTGAAAATACCCAGTGAAATCGCATTTTGCCAGCGACCGCCATTATTGACGATAAAGTAGTCGGTAATACCCAAATCGGCCAATTGGGCTGCTTTGGTTTTTGCCACTTCCATGCTCTCCAATGGCGGCATGTAGACCCATACTTTGGTCGATTCACCGCTGCTGGTTTCGGTGGCGCTAATGCCCAGCGCACGCAGTTTCTCTCGCGCCGAAGTGATTTGCTCGCCCGTAATGCCGGTCCAACGAATGCAGTGTCCAGCTGCTGCTACCTTGGCGACTTCAGTCGGCGCTGGCGTAGGTTTGGGCGCTTCGCTGGCCGCTGGCGTTGGCTTGGCGCTCGGCACGGCGGTACTCGTGCCATCGGCTGGTGACGCATAGGCGACGGGTTCTTGGGTTGGCGTGCTGCCTAATTGCCCTGTAACGACTTTGACGGCAGACGCATTTTTCTCGCGGCTTTGAATTTCAACTTTCAGCGGCGCCACGTCGAGCTTGAACCAGCCAAAAACCAGCAAATTGGCGATCAGCAATAGGGCGAAAATAACTTTCATTGCGTAAACACTCCCTCTGCAGCGCAGTGCAGGGCGTAAAGACCGTCGAGGACCAGATTATCTACTGTCTTGGCCTTGCCGTTAAGTAAGCTGTGTATGGCTGCAGCATCGCCACCAAATAGCAAAATTTGATCAATGGGTATATGTTGCTGTGCCAGAGTATCCATGCTTTCTAGGATAATACCCTTAATCGCACGCAGGCAGCCGGTGGTGATCGCATCGTGCGTATTGCGTGGGAAATCTTGATGTTGCCCGTCGGCCAGTGGCAATTTGGCCGTGCCTTGAAAGAGGGCTTGCTTCATTAAGCCTAAGCCCGGGCTGATGGTGCCGCCTAAATACTGGCCGTCTTGCGTTAAGGTATCGACGACCAGCGCCGTGCCTGCCGAGACGATGAGTAATGTTTGAGCTGGAAATTGCGCGCGTGCGCCAAGGACCGCAGCCCAGCGATCGCAACCTTGCTGGCTTAAATCGTCGTAATGATTATGCACGCCCAAGGCATTGCGGCTGACTTGCAAACGCTGTGGCTCAATTTGCCAAGTGTGGCGACAATAGTCGCGTACCGCTTGATAACGCGCTTCTGCGCCGACGACACAGGCCAGTACTTGCGCTGGTGCTGCGGAGCTGGACAACGCGGCAAAGCATTCTTCGAGTGTCGCCGCGGCAAAAGTTGGGCCATTGCCAAAGCGCCACTTGATGCGCGTGTTGCCCAAGTCGATCAGTAAAGTTTGCCCCATTGCTGGAGCACTGAGGAGGGCGTCGCTCATCGTGCCCGCCTTAAGCGCACGTCGCCGGTGTGAATTAATTGTTCACCGTGTTCAGTGCCCAAACGCAAAGCGCCATCGGCAGCCAGCCCTAAAAATTGGCCGCCCTGCACACTGCCATCGGGCGAAATAATGTTGACGCTTTGGTTTTGCCACACATTCAGGGCCTCCCATTGCGCGCGCAATGGCGCAAAGCCGTGCTGCGCAAATTGGCTTAAGCCAAGCTCGAGTGCAGCCAGCAGCAGCCCTAGTAATTGATTGCGACCCACTGTTAAGCCCGCAGCTTGCAAACTGGCGGCGTTTTGCTCCAGCTCGCTCTGCCAGTGGCTAGGAAAAGCAAGATTGAGCCCGATGCCAATGACGACCTGGGCTGGTCCGAGTGCATCGCCCTGCATTTCGATCAGGATGCCGCCGACTTTGGCGTAATCATCGCCTTGTTTAATCAGCAAATCGTTGGGCCACTTTAAACCGATGTCGGCGACGCCATGATCGCGCAAGGTTTGCGCCACAATTGCGCCGACCGCGAGCGAAAGACCGGCCAATTGCGCCGGCCCGCCGTTAAATTGCCAAGCGATTGAAAACATTAAGCCTCCACCCAACGCGCCCAGCCAGCGGCGCCCCATCCGGCCGCGCCCGCCTGTTTGCCATTCGGCCGCCAAAACATGGCCGTGCACTGGGTTTTTCAGTAATTGCCGATTGCTTGATTCAAGGGTATTGCTCACCGCAATAGAAATGACGGAGTCTTTGGGTAGATACTGGGTTATTGTATCGGTTTCAAGCCAATCGATCGCTTGGCTGAGTCGATAACCAACGCCGCTGCGGCGCTCGAGCACGATGCCATATTGTTCAGCTTGTGCCAGCGCAGTGGATACGCTGGCGCGAGAAATACCCAGACGTTCGGCAATCGCCGTACCAGAGGTGAAGTGCTGCGCGTCAAGTTCGCGCAAAAGGCGGATAGGATCGGTCATGGCGACATTTTACGAGAAATGCCGCCGCTTAGGGAAAGAGGGCGGACACAATCGCCGCCCCGCTACTGGATTAAACGGCGTCGCTTTGGTCGGTTAATTGCGCGGGCGCAGCGCCCATGCTTTCAACAACGTGGTTTTGATTGGTGTAAATACACAAATCACCGGCGATTTCGAGCGCTTTTTTGACGCAAACTTCGGGCGGCAAATCGGTATTGTCGAGCAACGCGCGCGCTGCTGCTTGCGCATATGCGCCACCGGAACCAATCGCGGCAATGCCACCTTCGGGTTCGAGCACGTCGCCATTACCAGTAATCACCAGCGTGGCGCTTGGGTCGGCGACGATTAACATTGCTTCTAGGCGGCGCAACATGCGGTCGGTTCGCCAGTCTTTGGCCATTTCAACGGCGGCGCGGGTTAAATGGCCTTGGTGTTTTTCTAGCTTGGATTCAAAGCGCTCAAATAAGGTAAATGCATCGGCAGTGCCACCGGCAAAGCCGACGATGACTTGATCTCGATAGAGTTTACGCACCTTGCGTGCGGTGCCTTTGATCACAATATTGCCCAAAGTCACTTGCCCATCGCCGCCCACTGCGACGTGATTGCCACGACGAACCGAGACGATGGTAGTGCCGTCAAATTGCTCCATAATCCACTCCAACAAAAATCAGTAATACGGATGAAATGGCGGCGCAAGTGGCGAAAAACAAGTTAGCAGCGCTGATGAAGTGCAAAAAAGCACAGAGACAAAGCGTGGGGGAATTTACTTGCGCATTTCTACACTGATCATTTCATGAATACTCATTACACGCAGCAGGGTATAGACAAGGGGATTCACATTGATAAAGCGCACTTGGCGCCCTTGCTGTAACCATGTCATTGCCAAATTCAAAATTTGGCCTGCTGAGTCAAAGTCGATGCGCTGGATCCGACTTAGATCAATGACGGGCGTCATACTTTTCTCGACCAATTTACACAATTGTTCAAGTTGTGCCGGTTTATCGGTGGTAATACTGCCAATTAGCGTATTTTTCTCCATCTCAGCCGCCTGAAGCTCCGCTTGTGCCTGCTCTTCTGCTTTCGCGATTTGCTCGGCTGATTTGGGGGCTTGGCGCGGGTCCCATGATGGGGGAGAGACTTCAAAGGTGATGGCGTAATCGACGGCAAGATTTTCAAATTCATCTTGCAGCCCCAAAATTTGGTGCAACTCGATTAAGAGTAACCAAAATGGCGCTTCAGCTGGATGACGACGGCCTACTTCGATATGGCGTCGCAATATCTCAAGCACACTCGTGCTACCAATTAATTGCAAACTATTGGGCTTTTTGTGGCTGTTTTGAAACGCCGCGAGCAGTTCGGCGGCTGCGATGGTGTCGATTTCAGTGACTTTACTTAAATCAACACGCATTTGATCGTTTTTTTGTTGCAACTGATAAAACGATTGGATTGGTTTATCGATTGTTTCATGGCTGAGTTTGCCATTGAGTGCGAAATAAGCGCTGGGTGCTGTTTTATTTTGCGCGGCATGTTGTTGTTCTTGCCATGTCGGCGGCGTTTTTTCGAACTCAACCACATAATCTAAACCGAGTGCATCGAATGCTTCGCGTTGATTGTTTTGTTGCAGTAACTCAAAGAGCATTAGCCAAGATTCATGCCGATGTTTGCCGGCAAAATTCGGTTTGTCCATCAAAAGAGTCTTGGTAGCCATCGCCAATTGACCGTTGGCGTGCATCACTGCCGCTTGTTCTTCAGCGGCACTGAGTGAATCGCTGCTACTGGAGACTTCAATCGACAGCGTCGATAAATCGTAATGACCATCTAGCGATGATTTTTTTTCTTCGACTTTTTCTGCACTCGCAGCGGGAGCGGTGGCTGCTGGACGTGTGTTAGCCGCAACACCCATCTGTGTGACGGGGGCTGTTTGCGTTAACACTTCTTGTCCATCGGGACCTTTTTTGCGGAAAAACGAGAACACTACGGCGGCCTTAAATCCTAAAGTTGTCTTTTTGGTGAATATCAGTATAAGGTGATTTTACTGCGAACTTTCTTGCAAGTCCTGTTGTTTTTCACCAATTCCAGATAGAAGAGTAGTTATTACGAGAATTGTGATTTCAATTACAATAGCAAGTCGGTGAAAACTTATCATCACCTTTCTTGTACCTTTTTGGGTTTGTGGTGGGCTAATGAAAAAGCTGTCTCTTCGTCTTGCGTATCTCAGCGGCGCCTTCATCATTTTAGGTCTACTGTGCGCATTAGCCGTTCCGCCATTATTGAAACCGTATTTAGAACGGAAAGCCAGCCAAGCACTACAGCGTGAAGTGCACCTGGGCAAGATCTCACTGAATCCTTTCCTCTTTCGTGTTGGCGTAGAGGATTTGCACGTCAAAGATCGTTTTGGTGAGTTTATTGCAGCGAAGTCGGTCGATGTGGATGCCGAATTCATGTCCGTCATACGGGGCGGGCCCGTGTTACGAGAAATTACGCTACGTGAGCCCAAAATCAACCTAGTTCGCCTCAATGAAAGCACTTTCAACTTTACCGATTTATTGCAAAGTGATTCGGCTACGGAGGAAGACGCGGAGCCAATGAAGTTTTCCTTGAATAATATTCGAATTATTCAAGGCGATTTTCGGTTAGATGATCGGCAGCGCGGGGTCAAAATTCAGTTGGATCAGCTGGAGTTGGCTATTCCCTTTCTGTCGAATATGCCGCAGCGCATTGATGAATACATCACACCCGCGCTATCAGGGCGGATCAATGGCAAGCCTTTTTCATTGCAGGGCCAAAGTAAACTTTTTAAAGATACTCATGATACCTCGCTCAGGTTTAGCTCTACTGCGCTTGAACTGACTGATTATCTTGGGTATACCCCACTGCCAAGTGCAATGAACTTGTTGGCGGGTAAGTTAAGTACAGAGCTAGATATCGTTTTTCGCCAAGAAAAAGATCGAGCCACTTTACTACTCAATGGCCAAGCTCGACTGAACGATTTGCAATTACAATTGAATCACAAAGATGCCCTGAGCATCGGTCAGCTTTCGCTGGCGCTGAACGACTTTAAGCCTTTGCTGGGCGATTTTCATTTTCAGCGGGTGGATGTCGATGGTCTGAAGTTGATCGCGGAGCGAGATGCGCAAGGCCAAGTCAATTGGCTTGCGATGCAAGCAGCGCAAACGACCAAAATACAGAAAAAAGTCGCAAGTGCGGTAAGTCGTGAACGCGCCAAATCAACTCGACAGACTGTGTTTAGTGTTGGGCAATTTGCGTTAAAAAATAGCCAGCTAACTTGGCACGATCAATTTGTTAAACCTGCCGTGAATCAAACCTGGACAGATCTCAGCGTGGTGGGGCGTAATTGGTCGAGTGCGACAGATAAGGCTTTTCCGATTGAGCTATCTGTCAAAAATGAGCAAGGGGCTGCGCTGACTGTCAATCTGCAAGCGAGTACCTTACCCCTAAAAATCGCAGGAAATAGCCAACTTACAGCACTGCAGCTTCATGATTTTCACTCATACTACGCGCCGTACTTAAATGGTGATTTACGTGCTTTATTGGGTGCAACAATTGGTTTTGAGTTTCAAGCCGAGCCCCTAGTCTACAAACTGCAAGCCGATCAAATCAGCTTGCAGCAATTGGCCTTGGCTTTGCCACGCCAAGAAAAACCCGCGATTAAAATTAATGAATTTGGCATTAAAGGAATGACGCTGGATAGTCAAAGCCAGACGCTAGAAATTCAGCAAATTGCGAGCCAGCAAGGGTTTATCGATGTCGCGTTGTTACCAGATCAGCAGGTGAATTTGCAGCAATTGATACCCGCATCTCCTGCCAGCGCCAATCCAAGCAAGGCAGCCAAATCACCCGCATGGCGCGTTAAATTGGCCGATACGCAAATTGATGATTTTTCCGTGCGGATTCAAGATCGCAAGCTGGCTAAGCCGACGCCGGTTTTATTCAAAAATATTACCCTGAATGTTAAAAATATAGATTCGCAAGCCAAGGTACAGTCGCAATTGGCATTGAGTGCTAAGGCTGGACGCAATGCCTCGATGAAAGTTCAGGGCCCCTTTGTGGCGCAACCCTTTTCGGCGCAATGGCAAATTGATGCCCGTAATCTGGATGCGGCGTATGTGCAGCCTTATTTTGGTCGTTATTTGAATATTTCTTTGGCCAGCGGCTATGTAGATGCAAAAGGCAGGCTCAATCTGAGTACTGCACCTAAGTTCACAGGTGCTTTTGCCGGCGATCTTGGCGTCAAACTATTTTATGCTCTGGATAAATCCACCGGCGAAGATTTTTTGAAATGGAAAAGTTTAGCGCTCAATGGTGTTAACACGCAGTTTGATCCGGTAAAAGTAGATATTCAGGAAATTAAGCTGGATAACTTTTATTCACGGCTTATCTTGTCGCCGAATGGGCGGATGAATGTCCAAGACATCATGGTTGGCGAGGAGGGCGCAACATCGGTAACACGCGAATCTACGTTGGCCAAAAAAAATGCCGAACAGCCCGCCTCCGTGCCCAGCAAAGCTGAACCTGTGCCTATTCGGATTGGCAAAATTACACTGAGCCAAGGCAATATCCGTTACAGCGATTTACTGATTCAACCCAATTACACTGCCAATTTAACGGCGATGGGAGGAGAAATTAGTGGTTTATCGAGTCAAAACGACACGCGGGCCAAGCTCGATTTAAAAGGTAGTGTTGACAAAATTGCCCCTGTGCAGATTCAAGGAACATTAAACCCGCTGGCCAAAGATGTATTCATTGAAATCAAGGGCGGAGTTAAAGGGTATGAATTAACCGCCGCATCAACCTATGCGGAGAAATATGCGGGCTATGGCATCACCAAAGGCAAGCTATCAATGGATGTTGCTTATTTGGTAGAAAATCGCAAATTGAGTGCCACGAACAATATTTTCCTCGACCAATTAACGTTGTCAGATCAAGCCAGTAATAGCCCAGATGCGACCAAATTGCCGGTGAAGTTTGCCTTGTCTTTACTGACCAATCGCCATGGTCAGATCAAGTTGAATTTGCCAATTGAGGGCTCTTTGGATGACCCTGATTTCAAGGTGGGCTCAGTGATCTGGCAAGTGATTGGAAATGTACTGGAAAAAGCAATTACGGCCCCGTTTGACTTAATTGCGGGGGCATTTTCGGGAGGACCGAGTCTTTCGTACATCACGTTCGAGCCTGGCTCTGCGCGACTTAATGAAGGCGCCCAAACCTCGATTGCGCGTTTGGCCGAGATGCTGAACGATAGGCCCGCGTTGACGATGGAAATTGCGGGCTGGGCCGATTTAGCGATTGATGAACAAGGGTTAAAAGAGCGTCAATTGCGGCAAAAGATGCGCAGCGCAAAGGCCGCCAAGCTCGGGGAGTCGACAGAGTCGATTGAAACTGAGCGCGATCTGCTTGTTTCCGAGACAGAAGAGGCAGAGTTAATTGAGGCGGTATATAAGAAAAGTAAATTTGAGAAACCCACAAATATGTTGGGCTTGAATAAAAAATTGCCAAGCGATGAAATGAAAGCGTTGATTTTGAAAAATACGGTGATTGATGAGGCCGCGCTGCAAGAGCTAGCAAACCGCCGAGCCCAGCGAGTTAATGAAGGCTTGAAAGAGGCAGGAATTGCCGCAGAGCGTTTGTTTATTACACAGCCACAGCTTAATCCAGTACCGGCGCAAACCGAAAAAGACCAAGGCCCTAGCTCGCGGGTACAGTTTAAATTGCAGTAGTATTGCCATCTAGCCCAATTATTTATTGGGCTAGATGGCAATACATGGTGCATGTATTAGCCGAGCTTTTGACGCTTAGGCCGAAAGTAGGCGGTGTTCTCATAAAAATGCAGGTCTTGCTCTGGGTGCCAGTCAGGCACGCCTAAATAGGGGAGTGCTGGCAATTGGCGGGGCTTTTGTAGCCAATCGGCATCGATCAAGTGGGCAAGATTTTCGTCCAGTTGCGCGCATTGCGCTGCGATATCCAGCGCAAAGAAATCGCGCTCCACTGCGATCGGCCAACATTTACCGGTTAAACCAAGAAATGGATTGAGCAAATTTTCAAAATTGGCGTGGCCAAATGTGATCGCTCCGATTTGTTTTCCCCATTGCCCTTTGTTTGTCACGAACAGCTCATGCCACTGGTGCTGTTCAAGCATCTGCAGTAATTGTGGATCGGAATAGGGCAAAATAAGGCCGCATTCATCAAATAAGGTTGCCGCATCGCGCGCCGCACCACGAATTTTAGAATCAGGGTTGGCGCAGATAATCCGCTGGTGCATGGCGTTGAGCGCCGATTTGCTCAGTGGAAACGCATGCCAAATCATGGCATTGAAGGTGTCATGCCAATTGAGACGGGTGGCTACTTGGCCATGTTGATAAATTGCGAGTTCGTAATATTCAGTAATGCTGTCGCTATGCACAAATCGAATCGGTGCGCCGCTGCGACTATGGGCAACAACAGGCAAAGACTGCCAGTCAGTATGATCTGGTGGCGCGGTAAATAAGGCCAGAAAGCGGCGAATAGGCGAAAAGGCGGGGTGTTGTTCGAAAAAAGCGCTAGGCCAGTCTGTCATGAGGAGCAACCGCAGTTCATTAAAAATACTGCGGAAAAGGGCAAATCCGCAAAAAGCTATTTTACGGTATTTGCCCAACCGCGTTAAATGCGGTTTAGTACCTTACGCCAGTGCAGCGAGCGCTGCGTCGTAATTTGGTTCGTTTTTGATTTCAGCGACTAATTCGCTATGCAGTACTTTGTCATTCGCATCGAGCACGACAACAGCGCGTGCAGCCACGCCAACCAGTGGGCCGCTTGCGATTTCAACACCGTAGGCATTTAAGAAGTCGCGACCACGCATGGTTGATAGATTAATTACATTTTCCAAGCCTTCTGCACCGCAGAAACGGTTTTGTGCAAAAGGTAGATCAGCTGAAATGCACAATACAACCGTGTTTTCGAGTTGGCTGGCTGCTTCGTTAAAACGGCGAACTGAAGTCGCGCACGTTGGGGTATCGATACTTGGGAAAATATTCAGTACTTTGCGTTTGCCTGCTAAGCTGGCCAAAGTGACATCAGACAGATCTTTTGCCACCAAAGAAAAAGCGGGTGCACTGTTGCCGATGCTTGGGAAGTTGCCATTGACGTTGACGGCATTGCCGCCTAGGGTTACGGTAGACATTGGGTAATCTCCAAATCAAAGTTGTTCGTGGTCAGTAGGGATGGATATTTTTAACTACATCCATTAGATGGGGACAATCGCAATAAAAAAAAGCCGCAGAAGCGGCTTTTTTTATTGGTGGCAGGTGTTTATTCTTCTTTATTTTCTGCTAACTGCGGATTGAGTATTTCCATTGCAGTAGTGTAGTTGGGCTCATTCATCAGTTCAGAGACGAGTTCAGCATACAGAACGGTATCGTTGACATCGAGTACGAACAGCGCGGTGGTCATCAGGCCCGAGAGCGGAACGTCGGTAATCATGACGCCATAATCTTTATGAAAATCTCGTCCGCGTAACGTCGACATCAGCATGATCTTTCGGAACCCTTCGGCATCATTAATCCGTGACAGCGCGTAGGGCGTATCCACCGAGACAGTCATAATCGCCGTGTTGTGTAGCTCATACGCTAATTTTTCCAATTTACGCGCAATCGCCAAACCAACTGCGGCATCCAGACTGGGGACCACGGCGATTAGTTTACGCTGCCCCCAAAATTTGGATAAAGCCACGTCTTGCAGGTTGAGATCGACCAGCATGAAACTATGGGCGGTCTCGCCTACGCGTGGAAAACGCCCGCCAATACTCACTGGAGCGCCATTTAGCATGACTGTAGACATATGATTTCCCCTGAAAATATCCTTCAGTATGGCTGTTGTCGAGGGAAATACAAGCCAGTCAAGATGACGTGGATTTAAACAGAAAAATTTAGTCGTAATACCAGTATAAGGAGTAGCCCGTTGAGTTGAGCGGCCCTAAGTCGAGTTGCAAAAATGCATGCAGTTCGTCATTGGCGCGCAGTGAGCTTTGAGTTGTAGCGTCTTGCGCGAGATATTCTTTCGGTAAGAAAACTTTTTTCGCCAGCACGCGCTCGTTTTCGTCGGTGAGAGTGAGTTCTAGCTTGGGTAAGGCTTGATCAAACGGCGCCAAGTTACGTAGGGTCGCTTTAACTTGAATCAAGGTGGGGTGGTCGGGGATGTAAGTCAACTCCGACCATTCCGAACGCAGTAGTTCAGACTCGCGTGGTAGCGGCATGTCGCACTGCAGTTTAGTGCATAGCGCTTCCCATTTTGGGCGCAAGGCCGGAAATTCCTGACTTAGTTCCAATCTAAAGTTGTACGCCAACTGAGCCAGCAGGGTTAACGTTAATACTAGGCTTGCAACTGACCACAGCCAATACCAAGCGCTGCGCTTGGGTGGCAAAAACAAGTCGTCGGTATCGTCAAGAATGGGCCGGTATTCGGCGTTGCTTTCGAATGTAGTATCAGGCACCGCATCCAGCGCGGATTGAATCTGCTCCTGGGTATCTATATCTAATACTTCGGGGGCAGCAATCGTATGGCGCGATGGCTTGCGGGTTTTTTGGGTTTTTTCTTTGCGCGTTTGCTTAATTAACCGCGCTAAGGCACGTTTAAGCTCTTTTTCATCCTTGGCAGGCTCTGCCGCTTTGGGTTTGGCCGTTTCTTCAAATACGGGAAATGCGGGTTCAATAGGCGGCGGTGCGGGCGTTGGGGTCGCGGTATTTAAAGCTGTCTGCTCAACGACTTTGCTGGCTGCGTCAATGACTGCTTCAACTTCCTGCTTCTGGATAGTTATAGTGCTTGCTTGGGGTATTGCCTGCGGAGTCTTTTCTGTCTTTGTTTGCGGAGTAATACCTTTGGATGTATTGCTTTGCTCCGCTTCGACACGCTGTAGAAAATCACGCGCATTAAAAATAAAAGAGCAGCGCCCGCAGCGCACCTTACCTTGGTGGGCTGCGAGTTGATCATCGGTAACGCGAAATGAGGTGCTGCAATTTGGACAGCGCGTGATTTGGTTCATGAAGCGATTTTAACCGAAATTGACGACTTATTTACGTACACCAGCTAAACACACCCAGCCTTCGTGTTCGTTTGGCGCAACAAAATCAAACCATTCGCCGTAAATTGCGACGATTTCGTGAGCTTGCTCCGACAAAATGCCCGACAGCACAATGCGACCGCCACTGCGGCATCGGCCCGCCAGTAGCGGTGCCAAGGCTTTCAATGGATTGGTTAGAATATTGGCAACGACGACATCGTAAGTTTGCGATGGCGCAGCGTCGGGTAAGAAGAAGCGGCCCGTTACGCCGTTTTGCGCCGCATTTTGTTCGGATGCGATCATGGCTTGTGCGTCAATATCAATCCCGTCCGTTGGGCCTGCGCCCAGTTTCATCGCCGCAATCGCCAAAATGCCGCTACCACAGCCGTAATCCAAGACGGTTTCACCACCTTGAATATTGGCATCGAGCCATTGCAGGCAAAGGCGCGTGGTTGGGTGGCTGCCAGTGCCGAACGCCAAACCTGGGTCGAGCTGGATATTAACGGCGGCAGGATCAGGACATTCATGCCAAGTTGGCGTAATCCACAGGCGCGGTGAAATTGGAATCGGATCAAATTGCGACTGCGTTAGACGCACCCAGTCTTGCTCTTCGACGACAACGACTTCAAATTTGGGCGCAGCTTGCGCCAATTGATTGGCTGCTGCGGCTACAATCAGCTCAACTTCAGCATCGGCTTCAAATAGTGCCAGCACGATACTGGTGTCCCATAGTTGATCAACCGGCTCGCCTGGTTCACCAAAAATAGGCTTTTCTTCGCTGGTGCCGGCTGCAGCATCTTCAATCGAGACCGAAAGTGCGCCTAAATCAAATAAAGCGTCAGAGTAAGCTTCGGCGTGGGCCGAGTCGGTGGTAAGGCGGAGTTCTTGCCAAGGCATACTGCTTCCTAGATATGTAAATATATGCCCAATTGTCGCACCTAATATTACTGCTGAACAGTTTTTGACATGAATTACCTAAAGCACATGTTCCGCGCTAGCGGGCTTTGTGCTTTTTGTCTTTGTTTTTTGCGGTTTTGTAGTTGGGCTTGCCGGTGCTGGCCGCTGTGTTTTGATTGGCTTGGCTCAAAGAGCTAAAATTGAGTTTCCTTTCTCATCAATCACTTATCGCCTTTGTTCGCTTTTCTTTGTCGATAGGTGTTGACGTGTTTCAGACCGGTGGGTATAGTTCGGCCTCTCTGCTGATGACGCAGCGAAACAAAACAAGTTTCACAGTGTCTCGCAACGATCTTTAACAAATTACAGCCGATGAGTGTGAGTGCTTGATTCGTAAGTCGAAACAAGTGCTTGCACTCAGATGATAGGAAATAAACAAGACGAACTTAATTGTTCATCTCGTTTCTTTCTTTGAGTATTGAAGTACAAGCCAAGTAGTAAAAATAGCAGAGATTAAACGAAAGAGTTTGATCCTGGCTCAGATTGAACGCTGGCGGCATGCTTTACACATGCAAGTCGAACGGCAGCACGGACTTCGGTCTGGTGGCGAGTGGCGAACGGGTGAGTAATACATCGGAACGTACCCAGTAATGGGGGATAACTATCCGAAAGGATAGCTAATACCGCATACGCCCTACGGGGGAAAGAGGGGGATCGCAAGACCTCTTGTTATTGGAGCGGCCGATGGCTGATTAGCTAGTTGGTGGGGTAAAGGCCTACCAAGGCAACGATCAGTAGCGGGTCTTAGAGGACGATCCGCCACACTGGAACTGAGACACGGTCCAGACTCCTACGGGAGGCAGCAGTGGGGAATCTTGGACAATGGGCGCAAGCCTGATCCAGCAATGCCGCGTGCGTGAAGAAGGCCTTCGGGTTGTAAAGCGCTTTTGTCAGGGAGCAAATCCTTGTGGCTAATACCCACCGGGGATGAGAGTACCTGAAGAATAAGGACCGGCTAACTACGTGCCAGCAGCCGCGGTAATACGTAGGGTCCAAGCGTTAATCGGAATTACTGGGCGTAAAGCGTGCGCAGGTGGTTTGTTAAGCACGATGTGAAATCCCCGAGCTCAACTTGGGAATTGCATTGTGAACTGGCTAACTAGAGTACGGCAGAGGGGGGTGGAATTCCACGTGTAGCAGTGAAATGCGTAGAGATGTGGAGGAACACCGATGGCGAAGGCAACCCCCTGGGCTGATACTGACACTCATGCACGAAAGCGTGGGGAGCAAACAGGATTAGATACCCTGGTAGTCCACGCCCTAAACGATGTCTACTAGTTGTTGGGCTTTTCGGAGCTTAGTAACGCAGCTAACGCGTGAAGTAGACCGCCTGGGGAGTACGGTCGCAAGACTAAAACTCAAAGGAATTGACGGGGGCCCGCACAAGCGGTGGATGATGTGGATTAATTCGATGCAACGCGAAAAACCTTACCTGGTCTTGACATGTACGGAATCCTTTAGAGATAGAGGAGTGCCTTCGGGAACCGTAACACAGGTGCTGCATGGCTGTCGTCAGCTCGTGTCGTGAGATGTTGGGTTAAGTCCCGCAACGAGCGCAACCCTTGCCACTAGTTGCTACCATTCAGTTGAGCACTTTAGTGGGACTGCCGGTGACAAACCGGAGGAAGGTGGGGATGACGTCAAGTCCTCATGGCCCTTATGACCAGGGCTTCACACGTCATACAATGGTCGGTACAGAGGGTCGCTAACCCGCGAGGGGGTGCCAATCTCACAAAACCGATCGTAGTCCGGATTGCACTCTGCAACTCGAGTGCATGAAGTCGGAATCGCTAGTAATCGCGGATCAGCATGTCGCGGTGAATACGTTCCCGGGCCTTGTACACACCGCCCGTCACACCATGGGAGTGGGTTTCACCAGAAGTAGGTAGGCTAACCGTAAGGAGGCCGCTTACCACGGTGGGATTCATGACTGGGGTGAAGTCGTAACAAGGTAGCCGTAGGGGAACCTGCGGCTGGATCACCTCCTTTCAAGAGAAAAGACCTTCGGGTCAAGTACTCACACTCATCGGCTGTAGAGTTTGAAGATACAGAGAAAGTAGCTGAGCAATGAAGCAATTCATTGCAGGGTTACGGACTTGGTTGGAAGCTGGGTCAGTAGCTCTGGCGGCGTAGATTATCTAAAAGTAATCGCGAAGTTAGAGATGATCTAGTGAAGACAAAAGCTGGGTCAGTAGCTCAGTCGGTTAGAGCACCGTCTTGATAAGGCGGGGGTCGCTGGTTCGATTCCAGCTTGACCCACCATTGATTCATCAGTGGAAACAGCTTTGTAATGCCAGATTGGGGGATTAGCTCAGTTGGGAGAGCACCTGCTTTGCAAGCAGGGGGTCGTCGGTTCGATCCCGTCATCCTCCACCAATCACAAGAGTTCAGAATTCAGTGAGCAAGCAGATTTATTCTGGTTTGTTTATTTTGTTCTGGTTTCTTAAATCAGAATGCCTTTGGCATCTGTATCGTTCTTTAACAAAATAGAAGAAGTAATATCTCCTAATTAAACAATGTGAGCATCAAGGCAACTTGGTGTGAACAGTAAATAAATTGGGTTGATTGTATCTCTGATCGAAAGATCAGCGTTGAATGACGTGAGAACTCATTCAACAAGTCGTAAATACCGATACTCTAAACCGATGATACGGTAAAACGTGTTTGAGGTTATAGGATCAAGCGAATAAGTGCATCTGGTGGATGCCTTGGCGATGATAGGCGACGAAGGACGTGATAGCCTGCGATAAGCGTGGGGGAGCTGGCAAAGTGCTTTGATCCCACGATTTCCGAATGGGGAAACCCGGCCCTTTTGGGTCACTCATCACTGAATACATAGGTGATGTAGAGCGAACGCGGTGAACTGAAACATCTAAGTAACCGCAGGAAAAGAAATCAACCGAGATTCCCAAAGTAGTGGCGAGCGAAATGGGAAGAGCCTGTACGTGATAACAGTCGTGTTAATAGAACGGAATGGAAAGTCCGGCCATAGTGGGTGATAGCCCCGTATATGAAAACACAATTGTGGTACTAAGCGTACGATAAGTAAGGCGGGACACGAGAAATCCTGTTTGAAGATGGGGGGACCATCCTCCAAGGCTAAATACTCATCATCGACCGATAGTGAACCAGTACCGTGAGGGAAAGGCGAAAAGAACCCCGGGAGGGGAGTGAAATAGAACCTGAAACCGGATGCATACAAACAGTGGGAGCAGACTTGTTCTGTGACTGCGTACCTTTTGTATAATGGGTCAGCGACTTACGTTCAGTAGCAAGCTTAACCAAATAGGGGAGGCGTAGGGAAACCGAGTCCGAATAGGGCGCATAGTTGCTGGGCGTAGACCCGAAACCAAGTGATCTAGCCATGGCCAGGATGAAGGTGCGGTAACACGCACTGGAGGTCCGAACCCACTGACGTTGCAAAGTCAGGGGATGAGCTGTGGCTAGGGGTGAAAGGCTAAACAAACTTGGAAATAGCTGGTTCTCCTCGAAAACTATTTAGGTAGTGCCTCATGTATCACTGACGGGGGTAAAGCACTGTTATGGCTAGGGGGTCATCGCGACTTACCAAACCATGGCAAACTCTGAATACCGTCAAGTGCGAGCATGGGAGACAGTCCTGGGGTGCTAACGTCCTGGGACAAGAGGGAAACAACCCAGACCGCCGTCTAAGGTCCCAAATGATCAATTAAGTGGAAAACGAGGTGGGAAGGCATAGACAGCCAGGATGTTGGCTTAGAAGCAGCCATCATTTAAAGAAAGCGTAATAGCTCACTGGTCGAGTCGTCCTGCGCGGAAGATGTAACGGGGCTCAAATTGATAACCGAAGACGCGGATATGTACGATGTACATATGGTAGAGGAGCGTTCTGTAAGCCTGTGAAGGTGTCTTGAGAAGGATGCTGGAGGTATCAGAAGTGCGAATGCTGACATGAGTAGCGATAAAGGGGGTGAAAAGCCCCCTCACCGAAAACCCCAGGTTTCCTGCGCAACGTTCATCGGCGCAGGGTGAGTCGGCCCCTAAGGCGAGGCAGAAATGCGTAGTCGATGGGAAACAGGTTAATATTCCTGTACTTGGTATTAGTGCGATGTGGGGACGGAGAAGGTTACCTCAGCCAACGGTTGGAAGAGTTGGTTTAAGCGTGTAGGTGTGTGGCTTAGGCAAATCCGGGCTGCTTTAACACTGAGGCGTGATGACGAGTCTACTTGTAGACGAAGTGAGCGATACCCTGCTTCCAAGAAAAGCCACTAAGCTTCAGCTAATATCGAACCGTACCGCAAACCGACACAGGTGGGTAGGATGAGAATTCTAAGGTGCTTGAGAGAACTCGGGAGAAGGAACTCGGCAAATTGACACCGTAACTTCGGGAGAAGGTGTGCCTCTAGTAGGTGAAGGTGTACAACTGGAGCCCAATGAGGCCGCAGAGAAATGAGGGCTGCGACTGTTTATCAAAAACACAGCACTGTGCTAACACGAAAGTGGATGTATACGGTGTGACGCCTGCCCGGTGCTGGAAGATTAAATGATGGGGTGCAAGCTCTTGATTGAAGTCCCAGTAAACGGCGGCCGTAACTATAACGGTCCTAAGGTAGCGAAATTCCTTGTCGGGTAAGTTCCGACCCGCACGAATGGCGTAACGATGGCCCTACTGTCTCCTCCCGAGACTCAGCGAAGTTGAAGTGTTTGTGAAGATGCAATCTCCCCGCTGCTAGACGGAAAGACCCCGTGAACCTTTACTGTAGCTTTGCATTGGACTTTGAAGTGGTTTGTGTAGGATAGGTGGGAGGCTTTGAAGCAGGAACGCCAGTTTCTGTGGAGCCGTCCTTGAAATACCACCCTGACCCCTTTGAGGTTCTAACCTAGGTCCGTTATCCGGATCGGGGACCGTGCATGGTAGGCAGTTTGACTGGGGCGGTCTCCTCCCAAATTGTAACGGAGGAGCTCGAAGGTCGCCTAGGTACGGTCGGACATCGTACTGATAGTGTAATGGCAAAAGGCGGCTTAACTGCGAGACCGACAAGTCGAGCAGGTGCGAAAGCAGGACATAGTGATCCGGTGGTTCTGAATGGAAGGGCCATCGCTCAACGGATAAAAGGTACTCCGGGGATAACAGGCTGATTCCGCCCAAGAGTTCACATCGACGGCGGAGTTTGGCACCTCGATGTCGGCTCATCACATCCTGGGGCTGTAGCCGGTCCCAAGGGTATGGCTGTTCGCCATTTAAAGTGGTACGTGAGCTGGGTTCAAAACGTCGTGAGACAGTTTGGTCCCTATCTGCAGTGGGCGTTGGAAGTTTGAGGGGGGCTGCTCCTAGTACGAGAGGACCGGAGTGGACTGACCTCTGGTGTACCGGTTGTCACGCCAGTGGCATTGCCGGGTAGCTAAGTCGGGAATAGATAAGCGCTGAAAGCATCTAAGCGCGAAACTAGCCTCAAGATGAGACTTCCCTAGGTCTTTAAGACCTCTAAAGGATCGTTCGAGACCAGGACGTTGATAGGTCGGGTGTGGAAGCGTAGTAATACGTTAAGCTAACCGATACTAATTGCCCGTGAGGCTTGATCCTATAACCTGAGACGCGTTAAGCGACAGGTGCAATCGACCCGATTGTGAATGTTAAAGTTAAGAGAAATAAGATTACTTCTTCTATTGATTTCGAGTGATTGCAAACCCAATGGGGTAAGCAGTTAACTCACCCAGTTTTGTCTGGTGACCATAGCGAGGTGGTCCCACTCCTTCCCATCCCGAACAGGACAGTGAAACGCCTCAGCGCCGATGATAGTGCGGATTGCCCGTGTGAAAGTAGGTCATTGCCAGACTCCCAATAGAAAGCCCAGCTGAATCAGCTGGGCTTTTTGCTTTGCACTGGAAATCCAACGCAAAGATACCCCATCTTGTATTGCTTTAAGTGCTAAGTCAGCGTTGTTCTGTAGCCATATACCCCTTTTCTAGCTGCGCCTGAGCTAAGTCAGATAAAACTTGCACATATATTAGTGTCAAGTAATGCTTGTCCTCGTTAAAGCCGCATAAAAACTGTAAAATTGCCAAATATAATTGAAAGCTAATTGCAATTTATGGGGCTGAGGATGCACAAGTTAACCCGATTTATGTCGCTGAGCGCTTTGCTCTTTACTTCCAATCTTGCATTTTCGGCTTCAATTGCCTTGTTTAGCCCGCAGGGAGAAGTGAAAGAGCCACAGCAAGTGCGGGTGACTTTTACCAATCCTGCTATTGCCTTGGGTAATAGCGCCGCGCCTGCGCCGCTGAAATGGGATTGCGCATTAAAAGGCAAAGGGCATTGGGTCGATCAAAAAACGTGGGTGCTCGATATTGCACAATCTTTGCCCGCCAATACCCGGTGCCTATTTTCGCCCAAAGCGGGGTGGAAAGATGTCTCTGGTGGCGTCTTAGCGGCTGCGCAAAAATTTAGCTTTACGACGGGTGCACCGATTATTGAGCGCCATTGGCCGGATGAAGATTTGATCGAAGAAGATCAAGCCTTTGTCTTGCAATTAAATGGTCGTGCCGAGCCACTCAGTAATTTTTATTGCCAGTCGAGCAGCTCTCCCGAGCGAATTCCGGTGCAAAGTTTGGAAGCTAGTGAGCGTCAAACGCTAATCAAGCATTTCAAACTAGAAAAATACAGCGAGCAGCTTGTCGCCGTGCGTTGTGCGCAAACGCTTGCGCCGGATAGCAAATTGACCTTGGTGCATTTGCGCGGTAAATCGCAGCCCGATCGCCTTGATTTTCAGGTTCGGCCTGCATTCAGCGCGACAATGAGTTGCCAGCGTGAAAATGCCAAAGGCGCGTGTATTCCGTTCAAACCGATCACCTTGAGCTTTAGCTCGCCGGTGCCAGAAAAATTAGCACTGGCGATCAAACTGAAAGGCAGTAGCGGTGAGTTTACGCCAAAGCGCGATTCAGATAATCGTGGTGCGCCGGTCGATGAAGTGAAGTTTGAAGGGCCGTTTGATGCGCTATCCGAATTCAAACTGGAATTACCGAGCAATTTTGTCGATGACGTCGGTCGCGCATTGGTCAATCAAGCGCGCTTTCCGCTGACGATTAAAACTTCCGATTATCCGCCGCTGGCCAAGTTTTCGGCTGCACCTTTTGGCATTATCGAATCGGGTGCCGACGCGATGTTGCCGATCACACTGCGCGGGGTTGAGCGTGATTTAAATATCAAATCGGTGCAATTAGGCGGTCAATCGCTACGTATTGGTGACGAAGCCAGCATGATGAGTTGGCTAGCTAAAGTCATCGAATACGATGAGTCGATGATAGGCGAAGGCAAAAAAAGCGTTGAATCGCGCCGCTTGTCACTGCTGAAAAAAGAAAAATCAGCACTGCCGCTGAAACTACCGACTCAGCCCGACGCGAATGGCAAATGGCCGTTTGAAGTCGTCGGTATTCCACTGGCTAAACCCGGTTTTTATGTCGTTGAAGTGTCGTCAAAATTGCTCGGTAAAGCTCTGCTCGGCAATAACAAAGCAATGTATGTGCGCACCGCGGTGCTGGTGACCAATATGGCGGTGCATTTTAAGCAGTCAGATGAAAACGCCGCCGTGTGGGTGACGACGCTCGATAAAGCGCGCCCGGTGCCGAATGCCGCAATCAATGTGTTTAATTGCGCGGGGCAAAATCTGTGGAGCGGCAAAACCAATGCACAAGGTTTTGTGCAGATTAATCAGGCGCTGATTAGCAAATCGTGCAACGGCAATGCACTCGATGGCTTATTCGTAACCGCGCGCGCCAAAGACGCTAATGGCAACGATGATATTTCCTTTGTGCGCTCAAGCTGGAATCGCGGCATCGAGTCGTGGCGCTTTCCTTTCCCAACGTATTACGACGAAACTTCAGCGATTACCGCGCACTCTGTGCTTGATCGCACCTTATTGCGCGCTGGCGAAACGGTGTCGATGAAGCATTTCTTGCGCTTAAAAGGCAGCAAAGGCTTGTCGCTACTAAAAGCCAATCAGCTGCCCGAACATGTCCGCATCGTGCACGATGGCAGCGGCGATGAAGTGACTTTGCCGCTAACTTGGCGCAAAGGGCGTTATGCCGAATCGAGTTTTGCGATTCCTAAATTGGCCAAGCTCGGTGAATATTCGCTGTATCTAGAGCGCAAAGGCTCGCGCACCAAGGCCAATGCAGGCCAAGGGGCGAGCGCGGAAATCGACGGCTATTCACTGCAAAGCGGTGGCTTTCGCGTCGAGCAATTCCGCCTGCCAGTCATGACGGGGGGTATTACGACCGAGAAGAATGCTGGATTGGCCGCCAAGGAAATACCACTCAATGTATCTTTGGCTTGGGGCAATGGCGGACCTGCGAAATCCTGGCCGGTGCAAGTGAGCGCAATGCTCGAGCGCATTTACGAATCACCGAAAAATTACGAGGCATATAGCTTTACGCCGCCAGCCGTACCGGAAGATAAAAAAACGCCGTCACTCGACGGCAAAGTCGTGCTCGATAAAGCGGCCGTCGTGCTCGACGCCAATGGTAATGGCAAAACGAAAGTGAGCAATCTGCCTGCGCTTGATCGCCGTTACGATTTAGTCAGCGAAATGGCGTTTAGCGACCCGAATGGCGAAGTGCAAACGATTACGCGCCGCATCGCGCTATGGCCGTCTGCGCTGCAAGTCGGTTTAAGCGTAGAAAGCTGGATTAGCACCGGCAAAGCCTTGCAAGTGAAAGCCGTCGTGCTCGATACCAATGGCAAACCGGTAAAAGGTAAAGAAGTGGCTATCAGCCTGCGCGAGCGCAAATACCTGAGTGCGCGCAAACGCTTGGTTGGTGGTTTTTACGCTTGGGATACCAGCGAAGAAGTCGACGAAAAAGGCGAGGTGTGCAGCGAAACCAGCGACGCGCAAGGCTTGGTGTTCTGCGAAATCAGCTTTAAAGACGCCGGCAATATGGAGCTGATCGCGCAAGTTAAAGACGACAAAGGCAATGCAGCACGCAGCGCGCAGGACGTGTGGGTCAGCCAGCACGAAGAGCTGTGGTTTGATAGCGATAATAACGATCGCATCGACGTCATCGCCGAAAAAACCAGCTACGAGCCGGGTGAAACCGCCAAATTCCAAGTACGTATGCCGTTTCGTAAAGCCACGGCGTGGATTGGGATTGAGCGCGAAGGCATTTTGGAGACGCGTGTTGTTGAGCTCGATGGCAAAACGGCGAATTTCGAGCTGAAAATCGCCGACAATTGGACGCCAAATGTCTACGTGTCGGTGCTCGCGGTGCGCGGCCGCGTGCGCGATGTGCCGTGGTATTCGTTCTTTACGTGGGGCTGGAAAACGCCGGGCGAGTGGTGGAACGCGTACTGGAACGAAGGCAAAGATTTTGTCGCACCAACGGCAATGGTCGATTTATCACGCCCCGCGTTTAAATACGGCGTCGCGGAAATCAAGGTTGGCGACGCGGCTAAGCGTTTGCAAGTGGAAGTCACGCCTGCGCGCGCCACCTATGGCATACGCGAAATGGCCGACGTGACGATCAAAGTGAAATTGCCGAATGGCAAACCCGCCCCTGCAGGTACTGAGGTGGCGTTTGCCGCGGTAGACGAAGCTCTGCTTGAGCTGCAGCCCAATACCTCGTGGCATATTTTGCAAGCGATGTTCCAGCGCCATAGTTTTGGCATTGAAATGGCGACTGCGCAGCTCGAAGTGGTCGGCAAGCGCCATTACGGCCGCAAAGCCTTGCCACCGGGCGGCGGTGGCGGCAAAGCACCGACGCGTGAGCTACTCGAAACGTTATTGAGCTGGCAACCCGCGGTGGTGCTCGACGCCAATGGAACGGCCAAAATCAAAGTACCGATTAACGACGCGCTAACCAAGTTCCGCCTCGTTGCCGTGGCCGATGTGGGCAACGATCAGTTTGGCACCGGAGAGGGTAGCTTTGTCGTGCGGCAAGATTTGCAGCTGACATCGGGCATTCCGCCGGTGGTGCGCGAAGGTGATCAGCTCGCGGCGGGCATTACGCTGCGCAATGGCAGCGAGCGCAAGATGAGCGTCAAAGTGACTGCCAATGCCTCTGGCATTGCGGGCCTGAACCCGCAACAAGTCGAGCTGCCCGCCGGTGAAGCGCGCTTTATCAATTGGCCGATTACAATCCCAAACAACCTGAAGCAACTCGATTGGGTGTTTGCGGTGCAAGAGGTCAACGGGACTGGTTCGAATAAATTGGCAGCCGACAAACTCGCCGCGACGCAGCAAGTCGAGCCAGCCGTGCCAGTGACGGTAGAGCAAGCCACGCTACAACGCGTGAGCAATGGCGAGCTGCAAATCCCCGTTGCGCTGCCGCCGAATGCGATCGCAGGCCGCGGCGGGATACGCGTGTCGCTGCAGAGCAAACTCGGTAGCGAGCTGCCGGGCGTGCGCCGTTGGTTTAGCGAATATCCGTACTCGTGCTTGGAACAGCGCACCTCGGTTGCGCTCGGTTTGGGTGATAAAGCGCGTTGGCAAAAGCTAATGGCCGAATTGCCGCTGTATTTGGATAGCGATGGCTTGGCATGGTATTGGCCGCTAAGCGAATCTAGCCGTGGCTCTGGGAGTGATACGCTGACTACGTATCTGCTGGCGGTGGCGAATGAAGCGGGCGAGGCCATCCCCGACGCGCCGCGTCAGCGCATGCTGAACGCCTTGGTCGCTTTTGTGGAAGGGCGACTGAAACGCGATTTGGCTTACAACCGTCAAGACGCCGATGTGCGCCGCTTGGCGGCGATGGAAGTGCTGGCGCGCTACGGCCTATTTAAACCGGCGATGCTTGATGTGGTTGAGCTGAACCCGCAAAAAATGAGCACGGCGATGTTGGTGGATTGGCTGTCCTTGCTCAATCGCGCCAAAGGCATTCCGAATCAGGCGGCGAAAGTGACCGAAGCGAGCAATCTGCTGCGCGCACGCCTCACTTACCAAGGCACGCGCATGGTGTTTAGCACCGAGCGCGACGATGTGGCGTGGTGGCTGATGGGCAACCCTGATGTCAACGCGGCGAAGCTGATTTTGGCGACGCGTAATCTGCCCGATTGGCAAGCCGATATGCCGCGCGTGTTGACCGGATTGCTGGCGCGCCAGAGCAAAGGCCATTGGCAAACGACGACGGCCAATCTGTGGGGTACGCTGGCGGTGGGCGCGTTCTCGCGTCAATTTGAAAGCACTCCGGTGGCGGGCGCAACGAGCGCGGCTTTGGGCGGCCAAAGCTTGAGCCTGAACTGGCCGAAAGACGGCGTGCAAAGTTTGGGCTTGCTGCCGTGGCCTGCTGCGAATAAAGGCGCGCTGAATATTAAGCACACCGGCAGCGGCGAGCCGTGGGCGACGGTGCAAGCCGAAGCCGCTATCGTGCTAAAAGCGCCGCGCTACGCCGGTTACAGCATTTCAAAAACGATTACGCCAGTGAGCCAGAAAGTGGCCGGCCAATATCAGCCGGGCGATGTGGTGAAAGTGGTGCTCGATATCACCGCGCAGGCCGATATGACTTGGGTGGTCGTGAATGACCCAATTCCGGCGGGAGCAACGATACAAGGCAGCGGGCTGGGGCGTGATTCGGCGATTGATAGCAAAGACGCTACGGGCGGCGACTATGCCGACTTTATCGAGCGTACCTTTAGCAGCTATCGCGCCTTCTACGGTTATGTGCCGCGCGGCAATCTGAAAGTGGAATACACGATGCGGCTCAATAACGTCGGCACCTTCCAAATGCCGCCAACGCGCGTCGAAGCGATGTACGCGCCGGATGTGTTTGGCATGTTGCCGAATGCGGCGATCAAAGTGGTCGCAGCAAAATAACGCTGGGGCGATCTGCTGCGCTTCGGCGATGCGGTGTTAAAAATGTTTGCGAAATGCTCATTTACTCTGTGTAAACTGCGCTTTCGCAAGCATTTTTGCCTAGCCTCGCTCTTGCTCGCTAGATCTTTGATCGCTCAAGCGCAATCTAAAACCTGCATGGTTTTTGCCGCTCTGTTGTTATGAGCGCAAGCAATGGAATGGGCTAATGAAGTTTTATCTCTGGCCGCTCGCCGCGGCGCTGCTCACTGCGCCGGTGTGGGCCAACCCCAGTTTTAAAGAAGTCAAAGCCGCGTGGCGCTCGTCGGATGTGTTGCTGCTCGATCGCCAAGGCACACCGTTGCAGCGCGTGCGCGTCGACCTGAAAACGCGCAAACTCGATTGGGTGACCTTGCCCGAGATTTCTCCTGCAATGCGCCATGCGCTGCTAATTTCGGAAGACAAACGTTTTTACCAGCACAGCGGCGTCGATTGGTCGGGCGTCGCGGCCGCCGCGTGGGGCAATGTGTGGAATAGCAAAACGCGCGGCGCCTCCACCATTACGATGCAGCTCGCAGGCCTGCTTGATGAAGACCTCAAGGCGCGCAATCAGGGCCGCAGTGTGTGGCAAAAAGTCGGCCAATCGTGGTCGGCCACGTGGCTGGAGCGCGAGTGGAGCAAGGCCGAGATTTTGGAGGCCTACTTAAATAAAGTCAGCTTTCGCGGCGAAATCGTTGGCCTGTCGGCGCTATCGCACACGCTGTTTGGCAAAACGCCAGCAGGCTTGAATGTCACCGAAGCGGCAATCGCCACCGCGCTGATTCGCGGCCCGAATGCCAGCGTTGATCGCGTTGCCAGCCGCGCGTGCAAAATTGTGCAAGATTTGGGGCGCAAAGTTGCGTGTTCGAGCATCAAGGTTGATACCGAAATCGCCATCTCGCGCAGCAAAGCACCGAACCCCTTCGCCGAAAATTACGCGCCGCATTTTGCGCGCAAATTGATTGCGCAAAACAAAATCAGCGCGGGCAGTACAGTGAAAACCACGTTGTCGCTGCCGCTGCAGCAATACGCCAACACGATACTGAAACGCCATTTGGCCGCGCTCTCGCAACGCAATGTGCAAGATGGTGCAGTCATCGTGCTCGACAATCGCAGCGGCGATATTCTGGCGTGGGTTGGCTCGGCGGGGGCGGCAACGTCGAATGCGGCGGACGTCGATGGCGTCACCGCGCTGCGCCAAGCGGGCTCGACGTTGAAACCCTTTCTGTACCAATTGGCGATTGAAAAAAAATACCTCAGCGCCGCCTCCTTGCTCGACGATAGCCCGCTGGCTTTGCAAACCGGCGGCGGGCTGTACGCGCCGCAAAATTACGCCAAAGATTTTAAAGGTTTCGTGTCGGTGCGCTCGGCGCTCGGCGCGTCGCTGAATGTGCCCGCGGTGCGCACGATTGAAATGGTCGGCGCCAATGCGCTGCGCGATCGCTTGTTTGACTTAGGGATGAGCAGCTTGCAGCAAGATGGCGATTACTATGGCGCCAGCCTCGCGCTCGGCGCAGCCGATGTGCGGCTGATAGAACTCGCCAATGCCTATCGCACGCTGGCGAATGCGGGATCGGGGGCGGGATTATCGTCTGCGCCACGCTGGACCGTGGGCGAAGCTGCCGCAAAACCGACGGCCAAGCTGGACCCCGCCAGTAGTTTTATCGTGTCCGATATTTTGTCCGACCGCACCGCGCGTGCGCGCACTTTTGGGCTGGAAAGCGCGCTGTCGACTCGTTACTGGAGCGCGGTGAAAACCGGCACCAGCAAAGATATGCGCGACAATTGGACGGTGGGCTTTTCGCGCCACTTTACCGTCGGCGTATGGGTCGGTAACGCCAGCGGCGAGCCGATGTGGGATGTGTCGGGCATGCATGGTGCTGCGCCGGTGTGGCAAGCGGTGCTCGATTTCGCGCAGCAATCCGCGCCAGCCTCACGTGCGCCGACGCCACCCAAAGGCGTCACCAGCCGCCAAGTGCGCTATCAAGACCAGATTGAAGCGAGCCGCAAAGAATGGTTTCTGGCCGGCACCGAGCGCGATGTCATCGTTGCCGAAACGCAGCCCGAACAAAACCAAGCGCCGGGCATTATCGCGCCGCTGGATGGCAGCATCTTCGCGCTCGACCCCGACGTACCGCCAAACAATCAGCGCATGGTCTTTCGCGCGCGTGGCGTAGCGAACGCGCAATGGTGGCTAGACGGCAAACAAATCGGTCGCGGCTTGCAGGCCAAATGGTTCCCATGGCCGGGACGACATCAGCTCGAATTGCGCGATGCGCGAGGGAAGGTGGTGCAGAAAGTGCGGTTTGAAGTGCGAGGGGCGGTTGAAGTTAAAAAGTAATGTATGATTTTTCTTTATTAATCGGGATTTTGTGTATATGAGTGAAAGAGAAAATGCAGCCAAAAAAGAGGCTACTGAAGATTGTGAGATTGAAGTTTTCTGGCTGTGGTTGAAGGAAGGGGATCGCTTAATTTATACGCTGGTTTGTCTTGCTGTTCTTTTAATGATTCTTTTTGCTGCTGGATACTATTTTGGTTTAGTTAAAGAGATTCCTGCTAATTTACCTATTGAGAAGGCTCGCGAGGCGCTTGGTCAGTTAGGTGATTTTTTCGGGGGAGTGCTTAACCCTTTATTTTCTGCCCTGACAATATTTCTTCTTTTAAGGTCAATATCGCAGCAGGATAAACAACTTAAGATATCTTCTAATGCTTTGGAAGTATCTGCAAATGAATTAGCTTTGTCTCGAGAGGAACTTTCTCTGACAAGGGATGAATTGAGAAAGTCTGCTGATGCACAAACGCAATCGGAGATCGCCCTAAGAACACAGGCTGAGGCGGCTATTCGAACTGCAGACATTAATACATCGACCTCATTGCTCAATTTTTATGCAAAATTAGCAAGCGAGAACACTGAATCGATTAATCGATTAGAGAAGAGAGTTGAGATTTTGAGGTTTCAATTAAGCAGAGATAAGGAAAAAATTAGTAAACTTGAGATGGCAATTGCGAATGCCAAATCTCTTGTGTCTACATCTGATACGGAGGCTCAGGTGCTTATTTTTAAAGAATCGATTGAGGAGTATGAAAGAGAATTAACGCCTTTGGAGAAAGAGCTTAAGTTGGCTCGTTCTAGAGAGGTTGATTTAATTGATCGGATGAACAAATTAGGTGTTGAGATGGACAATGTTTATGCGCAGCACTTAAATATTTCAATTGCAAAGGTTGATTAAATTACTTTATGCAAGTGCAGTGTCATTCTTAATGAAATTATAAGGTGCTATATGATTACCCTCGACCAACTCGAAGAAATGTTTGCCAGCATCCGTGACAACACCGACTGGGATTTATCCGCGCCGCTGTTGTGG
Source organism: Chitinibacter sp. SCUT-21 (assembly GCA_041874755.1). NCBI lineage: Bacteria > Pseudomonadati > Pseudomonadota > Betaproteobacteria > Neisseriales > Chitinibacteraceae > Chitinibacter > Chitinibacter sp. SCUT-21. Next base: position 1,143,110 of record CP102611.1, on the reverse strand, counting down.
GGCTATTTTTTTACTGCTGATCAAGACGAGCAGCTGACCGATGTGCTCCCGCTGCTTGAGGCGCAGGGCTATACCTTTGTTGATTTATTTATTCCGCAGCTCGACGCGGGCGAGCAGGAGTATTTTGTGCTGCATGTCGAAAAAGCCGAAGTGCATACCACGGCATCGCTGTTTGTGCGCAATGGTGAGCTGGCCGAGTTTGCGGCGCAACATGATTTGCGTAGTTATGACGGAATGGATGTCGGCCCGTTGGCGTAAGCTTGATCACACTGGGCATTAAAGGCTATCTTTGCGCTGCTGCGTTGATGTTTTTTGTTGTTTTTTTGGGTATGTCCATGCAGGTCTATTTGTAATTGAATTTGATGGATATACCTTTGTATGTTTGAATTGACTTTGATTCAGCCCACGCATTTAAAGCTCTGTTTTTCCGCTATTTTTCTATCTTAGCAATCGTTTATTTTCTTCTCTCAGTCTTAGATTAACGAACGTTAATGTAAGTCTATTGCCCGCCATCAGCGTTTTCCCTAGTATGTTCTGGTAGTGGTGTTTTTGCGCACTACAAAAAATAACCACTATAAAAAATCCCTTAAAAACAGGATGGATGAGAGAAAATGCAAACTCGATTTGTCATGCGCACGATTGCGCTCGGCATTTTTGTTGCTGCGGGCTCGGCCTCGGCGGCAAACTGTGCTGCGCCTTGGTCTAGCTCGACGGTGTACGCCAGTGGCGGTACGCTGGTCAGCCAAAATGGCCATAATTATTCAAACAAATGGTGGACTCAGGGCGACGACCCGAGCAAATCGGCCGAGTGGGGCGTGTGGGCTGATCAGGGCGTGTGTACCACGGGTTCGGCTACGCCAGCACCCACTGCAGTGGTAACGGCTGCGCCAACTATCATTCCTACGACCAGCCCAGCAGTAACGACAGCGCCTGCGACACCAACGCCGACAGCCAAACCGACTGCAACACCAGCAGTAACAACTCCACCAGCGGGTTCGTGTACCGTTTGGGCTGAGGGCGCAAACTATAAAGCCGGTGATGTGGTGAGCTACAAGGGCGCAACTTATACGGCACTGAGCGCGCACACGGCCTACGTCGGCGCGGGCTGGACGCCAGATACCACGCCAACACTGTGGAAAGTGGGCGGCGCTTGTGATGGCACCGTTGTCACGCCTACGGCCACGCCAGTTGTAACACCAACAGCGACACCAAAACCATCTGCATCTCCAAGTGCAACGCCTGTGGTGACTCCGACCGCGACGCCAGTTGGCCCAACGGCAACGCCGAGCATTACGCCAACGCCAAGCCCATCTGCGCCGCCAGTGGGCAATAATGATCAATGCCGTCCAGACGGTATGGTCAGCAGCGTGGCGAACGTGCCATATTGCTTGGCTTATGACACGAACGGCCGCGAAAAACTGGCTAATGGCTTGCAACGCCGCAATATTGGTTATTTCGCTAGCTGGCGTACCGGTAAAGACCCGAAACAGGGCGTTTACCTCGCCAACAATATTCCTTGGGCGAATATGACGCATATTAACTATGCGTTTGCGCACATCGATGGCAATAACAAGGTATCGGTGAATGCCGACGTAGCGGGCAATGAATCAACCGATATGACTTGGCCCAATGTGGCTGGTGCTGAAATGGACGCGACCTTGCCGTACAAAGGCCATTTCAATTTGTTGAACAAATACAAAAAACTGAACCCTGGCGTGAAAACCTTGGTGTCGATCGGCGGCTGGGCTGAAACCGGTGGCTACTTCGGCGCCGATGGCAAACGCGTGGCTTCAGGTGGCTTCTACGCGATGACGGTCAACGCCGATGGCACCGTGAACACCACGGGCATCAATACCTTCGTCGATTCGGTCGTCGCTTTCGTGCGCCAATACGGCTTTGACGGTGCGGATATTGATTACGAATATCCAACGACGATGGAAAACTCGGGTAACCCACTCGATTGGACTTTCGCTGCACCACGCCAAAAAGGTTTGCAAGAAGGCTATCGCGTTTTGATGCGCACGCTGCGTGAAAAACTCGACACCGCGGCGGTGGCCGATGGTAAGTACTACCAAATGACGGCGGCAGTGCCAGCGTCGGGCTACTTGCTGCGCGGTATGGAAAGCTACCAAGTGACCAAATACCTCGACTTCGTGAACGTGATGAGCTACGACTTGCACGGCACTTGGAACGAGTTTGTTGGCCCGAATGCGGCGCTGTTTGACGACGGTAAAGACGGCGAATTGGCGCGTTGGAGCGTTTACACTGACGCACAATACGGCGGCATTGGTTACCTGAATACCGATTGGGCTTATCGATACTACCGTGGGTCTATGCCTGCAGGCCGTATCAACGTTGGCGTTCCTTACTATACCCGTGGTTGGTCGAATGTGACTGGCGGCACAAATGGTCTATGGGGCACGGCTTCAACCAATACTTGTCCAGTGGGCGTAGAAGCTCCATGCGGTATCGGCGCCAAAGGCATCGACAATATCTGGTTTGACGTCGATGAAAAAGGCAGCGTCGAAGACGCCGGCTCGAATCCAATGTGGCACGCGAAAAACCTTGAGAAAGGCATCGCTGGTGATTACCTGAAAGACTGGGGCTTCACTGCTGCGGATCTGGTTGGCCAGTATGTCCGCTACTACGACGCGACCTTGGTGGCTCCATGGTTGTGGAACGATGCGAAGAAAGTATTCCTATCGACTGAAGATGAGCAATCAATGCAAGTCAAAGCCGATTGGATTATCAAAAACGGCATCGGCGGCGCGATGAACTGGGAATTGGCGGGCGACTACGATTGGGATGCTAACCGCACTAACCTGAACGGCAGCAAAGGCCAATACGTACCGGGCTCAACTTTAAGCCGCTTGCTGGCGGATAAATTCCGCAGCGCTACGCCATACGGCAACACGCGTGCGAAAACCGCAATGCCAGCGCAAGTGCTCGATATCACCGTTGAATTGACCAAGTTTGGCTTGGGTGACGCGGGTAATTACCCAATCACGCCAACGCTGCACATCGTCAACAACACCGGTGCAAAACTGCCAACGGGCTCGAAACTGACGTTCCAATACCCAGTTTCAGCGCCAGCAACAATGGCGGGTAGCGGCTTGACCATCGTGTCAACCGAGCACACCGGCAACACCATCGGCGGTTACAAAGGTGACTTCACCACCGTTGACGTCGCCTTGCCAGCGATGGCCGCCGGCGCGGTGAAAGACATTAAACTGGATTACAAACTGCCAATCTCTGGTCCACAAAACTTTGTGTTAACCATTAACGGCAAAACTTTTGCGACGAAACAAGAATTCCCGCAAAAACCAGTGGGTGCTTGGTAAGAGGGTATTGCGCTGTAGCTATTGATAAATAATAGCTGCAGCCAGATACCCAAAAAAATCCCGCATTGCAAAATGTGGGATTTTTTATTGTTAGCAAATGTTTAGGCCAGGCCCAAATCTTGCACCGTTAAATGCAAACGCAGATCGAACTCGTATTGCAGATAGTTCGGCTCCATATGCTGGCATAGCTGGTAAAACGCTTTGTTGTGCTCTTTTTCTTTGATGTGCGCGAGTTCGTGCACAACGATCATGCGCAAAAATTCAGGCGGCGTGTTTTTAAATAGCGTCGCGATGCGGATTTCATTTTTGCTTTTTAGCTTACCGCCTTGCACGCGCGCGATTTGCGTGTGTAGCCCGAGCGCATGATTGATTACGCTGATCTTGCTATCAAACCCCACCTTGGCCAGCGCCGGCGCGTTGCGAAAATATTCCGATTTTAATTCGCTGACATAGTCATACAGCGCCTTATCGGTCTGCACCTGATGCCGCGCCGGATATTTCTTCGCCAACATCGGCGCGAGCTGATTTTTGGCGATCAACTGCTGAACTTGTTCGACGAGCTGGGCAGGGTAGTGTGCGATGTATTTGAGTTGGTGCATGACAGATTGCTTGAGAAACTAAGCGGCTGATTTTACGTGAAATGGCCAAAGGGTCGAGCAAAAATAGATAAATGTTAGCTAGTAAGGGGTATTGCTATAAAGGTCTTATCTAAATTGCCTTTAACGGTAATACATCGATAAAAATTGCTTGGCACTTAAAACATTTGATACGAAGTGCGCGGATTGCACTGGGGCTTTTAAATCCCGTCCAAGCTGGCCGAGAGAGGCGCGAGACAAACTGTTTTATCGTTTGGCTCGCAACGAGCGAGGGAACGGCGGAGCCGCCAGCGCCTCGGGTCGCCTTCCTTTGCTTACTTTCCTTGGCGAAGCAAGGAAAGTAAGTCCCCGTCGCGGATTGCGACTGTAAAACAAGGTGCCGCAGGCACTAAAAATCAAATTACTTACTCGCGTGCGCCACCAGCACCATCACCGCGGCGGAGGCGAGCCGCGTTTTTACATCATCGGCGCGGCTGGTTAGCACGATCGGCACGCGCGCGCCGAGCACAATGCCGGCTGAGTCGGCGGCGGCGAAGTAGCTCATTTGCTTGGCGAGCATATTGCCCGCTTCAATGTCGGGCACGACCAAAATATCGGCTTGGCCGGCGACGGGCGAGTTGATTTTTTTTGTTTTGGCCGCGGCCATCGAAATGGCGTTATCAAACGCTAGCGGGCCATCCAAAATCGCGCCGTGGATTTGCCCGCGGTCGGCCATTTTGCACAGCAGCGCCGCGTCCATTGTCGAAGGCATTTTGTCGGTGACGGTTTCTACTGCTGAGAGCAGCGCGACTTTCGGGCAGGGGTTGCCCAAGATATGCGCCAAGTCGATCGCGTTTTGCGTGATGTCGGCCTTGGCCGCCAGCCCCGGCGCGATATTGATCGCCGCGTCGGTGACCAGCAGCGCGCGCTCGTAGGCAGGCACGTCCATCACAAACACATGGCTGATGCGGCGCGCGGTGCGCAGGCCGGTGGCCGAGCACATGACTTCGGACATCATTTCATCGGTGTGCAAGCTGCCTTTCATTAGCGCTTGCGCCTCGCCATTGCGGCATAGCTCGACGGCTTTTTGCGCCGAATTATGGCTGTGCTCTGCGCCGACGATGCGAACGCCTGTTAGATCTATGCCTTCGTTTTGCGCGACGGCGCGGATTTTGGCTTCGGGACCGACCAAGATTGGGATAATCAGTTTTTCATTCGCCGCCTGCATTGCGCCGAGTAGCGAATCGCGATCACACGGGTGGACGACGGCGGTCGGCACTGGCGCGAGCAGATCGGTTTTCTCGCGCAAATTGGCAAACACATGATGCGCGCGCAGCGTAAATTGCGGCGCTTCGGCGTATTCGCTGCGCTGGCTCACGGTCGGCGCGATCACCTGAATTGGCCCGCTGCACAGCAATTCGCCGTGCTGGTTTTCGCAATGCGCTTGCAGCGTGACAACCTTATTGCTGTCGTTTTTGCTGCTAACCGTTAAAGTCAGCGACAAAATATCGTCTTCTTCCACCCAGCCTTGCGATTGCAGCTGGTGCTGCTCAATTAAAGAGCCAGGGCCGGGAAAAGAATTGATCGCCGTTGCGGTTAGAAACAAAAAAATACCCGTGGCAGGTACTTTCACCACGCCCTCTATTTCTGTCTTTCCCGCCATCATACCCAGCATGTCTACGTCGCTACGGCGGACTAAATGTTGCCGATGGTATTGCTGGCCGATTTTTAAATCGGCAAAAAGTAGGTTTTCAGCGCTCATGATGCATCCTTTTCCGGTAAGTGGCTGGTGTCGCTTTCGCCACTAAACTGCAAAGCTAGCAATGTCGTCGTGTATAAGTCGTTGAGCAAAGGTTTGCGAACATGGCGGTGAAGCCGAAGATAGTACAAGTTGTACAGCGAGGCGAACCAACGCAGTACGCGAACTTTTGCTCGATGACTTAAGAGATAATGTTCATCCCGCCATCCACATAAAAAGTCGATCCGGTCAGGCGTTTGGCGCCGTCTGAGCACAGGAAAGCGGCGGCTGCGCCAACGTCGTCGATGTCGACCAATTCGCGCATCGGCGCGTTTTGCGAGGCTTGCGACAATAGCGCGTTAAACTCAGGAATACCGCTGGCGGCGCGCGTCATAATCGGGCCGGGCGACACGGCGTGAACGCGGATTTTTTTGCTGCCCAGCTCGTTCGCCAAATAGCGCACGCTGCTTTCCAGCGCGGCTTTCACCGGGCCCATAACGCCGTAGTTTTGTACGACGCGATCGGCGCCCAAATAGCTCATCGTTAGCAAAGTGCCGCCGCTAGTCATTAGCGGTTCGGCGAGCTTAGCCATGCGGATAAACGAATGGCACGACACGTCCATCGCCAGCGCAAAGCCTTGTGCCGAGCTATCGACGACGCGGCCGTGCAAATCATCTTTCAGCGCAAACGCGATCGAGTGCACGCCAATATCAAGGCGGCCCCAGGTTTTTTGGATTTCGCCAAAAACCGCTTCTAAATCGCCGTCTTCCTGCACATTGCATTTGAGCACGATGGCGGGGTCTAATTCTTCGAGCAGCGGGGCGATAAAGTCTTTGGTGCGATCGGTTTGGTAAGTAATCGCCAGTTGCACGCCTTGCGCTTTCAGCGCTTTGGCCACGCCGTAGGCGATTGAATTGGCGTTGGCCATGCCAACGATTAGCGCGTATTTGCCTGCGAGTTCTTGCGTCATTGTGTAGCCTCTTTTCATTCAATCAATGTTTTTCATCGCAACGAAAGCGATTAAGGCATTGAGCATGAAGGGCGTAGTGATGACACGCAATATTCAGCTCGTGGTAAAACGGCATGTTGCGATGCGATATTTATCCATGCTAATCCTTCATTGCCAATTGTGCAATGCAATAAATTGCCGGCGTGCCAGCTGAAAGGAAGGAAATGATTTACGGTTGTTTTGCCTATGGGTATTGCCTTGTAAGCCTTTGCAATTAATGCGCTTAAAAAGATACATGGCGATGTATCTACACTCCTTAATCTAACTCAGCTTGAAGGCGATTAGCGCTTGCCAGTTTGCACGCGGCATTGAATACTGCGCCGATATTAATGATGAGAACGCTCGTGTTTGCTGCCGCTTTTGCCGCCTTAATGGCGAACGACCCTGATGAGAAAATTGCGCTGCTGGCGCAGATTGACCCCGCCAACTTTGCAGCAGATCAGGAACAAGTGCTGCGCGTTGAAAACCCTGGCCGCCCGGCGCGGCCAGAATTAGTGCCGCCAGCGCAAGTGCCGCGCCGCAGTAATTTACGGCTGCCCGAGCATCGCGCCGCCTTGCTGCATGCGTTTGCGCATATTGAATTTAACGCGATTAATTTGGCGCTCGACGCGATTTATCGTTTTCGCAAGATGCCGCAGCAGTATTATGTTGATTGGCTGCGCGTCGCCAATGAAGAGGCTTACCATTTCAACCTGTTGCGCGAGCATTTGGCGAGCCTGGGTTTTCGCTATGGCGATTTTGAGGCGCACAATAGCTTGTGGGAAATGGCACTGCGTACCGACGCCGATGTAATGGCGCGCATGGCCTTGGTGCCGCGCATTTTAGAAGCGCGCGGGCTCGATGCCGTGCCGCCGCTGCGCGCCAAATTGGCCGCCGCGGGCGATATGCGCGCGTGCGAGATTATGGATATTATTTTGCGCGACGAAATCGGCCACGTACGCATCGGCAATCATTGGTATCGCTGGTGCTGCGAGCAACGCGGCCTTGAAGTGATTCCGACTTTTGTTGCGCTACTGCGCCAATACGACGCGCCAACGTTTCGTGGCGAGCTCAATCACTTGGCGCGGCTTGAGGCGGGTTTTAGCGAAGACGAGCTTGAGCTGATTGAGTCGCTTAAACTCTAGCGCTGCAGCGCAGGGCTGGGCTTTTCGGCTGCTTCGGCTTCATGATCATCGCGAAAGGCTTGTGCAATTTGGGCAAACTCGTCGGCCATTTGTAAAAACACATCGCACAGCGCGGGGTCAAAATGGCTGCCTCGCCCTTGGCGCATGATTTCAAGCGCTTTTTCATGGCTAAACGCTGGTTTGTAAACGCGTTTACTAATCAGCGCGTCATACACATCGGCGATCGCCATCAGCCGAGCCGAAAGCGGAATGGCTTCGCCTTTTAAACCTTGCGGGTAGCCGCTGCCATCCCATTTTTCCTGATGGCAATAGGCGATTTCGCGCGCATAGCGCAGGAAATCATTTTGGCCTTGCAACAGCGATTCGGCCCGCACAATCGCATCGCGCCCCAAAGTGGTATGCGTTTTCATGATTTCAAATTCAGCGTCGCTCAGCTTGCCCGGTTTGAGCAAAATATGGTCGGGAATGCCAACCTTGCCGATGTCATGCAGCGGCGCTGATTTGTACAATAACTCAATCAATTCATCGGTAAGCAGCGTATCGTAGGGCGCAATATTTTTTAATTTGAGCGCGAGGGCTTTCACATAGCGTTGCGTGCGCAAAATGTGATTGCCGGTTTCGTTGTCGCGTGTCTCGGCCAGTGAGGCCATCGCCATAATGGTAACGTCTTGCACGCATTGCACTTGGTGCGTGCGCAGTTGCACTTCTCGTTCCAAAAACACATTTTGATCGAGTAGAAAATCACGTGCGTGCTTGAGCGTGAGTTGCGTTGCGACGCGAGCGAGCAAAATCGGCGGGCTAATTGGTTTGGTAATGTAATCCACTGCGCCTAGTTCAAAGCCATGTGTTTCATCGTCCACTTCGCTGCGCGCGGTTAAAAAAATCACCGGAATATCTTGCGTACTGGGCTGGCGTTTAAGCTGCTGGCAAACGCTGTAGCCATCCATTTCCGGCATCATAATATCGAGCAAAATCAGATCGGGCGGGCTTGCTTGCGCCAGCGACAACGCCTGCATCCCACTGGTCGCGACGCGCACTTTATATAAATCTTTGAGCAGGGCGCTGACCAAGCGTAGGTTTTCTGGCGTGTCGTCGACGACCAAAATATCGGCTTTTTTCATGCTTACTCCTTCGCTAGCTTGGCAATTGCGAGTGCGGTCGGGAAGTCAAATTGGTGGATGGCACGTGAAAAGGCCTGGAACTGATCGGCGCTAAAACAGCTGGTCAGCGTGGCTTCATGTTCCAACAAATAATCGACTGCTTCGCTGTTTTGATCATTTAGTAATTCGCATAAATGCCTGAGTAGTACAAGATCAGCAGGTGCAGCGGCCTGAGCGGGGTTGGCTGCGGGGCTTGCGGCTTCAATCGCTAGAAACAGCGCTTGCAGATCTGCATCTAGCCGATCGAGTAAATCGGGATCGATGTGGTCTGCTTTTACTTGTTGCTCAAGCGCGGCGGCTTTTTCGGCAATCGCTTCAGCGCCCAAATTAGCCGCGGTGCCTTTAAGGGCATGCAATTGCTGCGCAAGTGCCAGCCAATTATGAGCTTGGGCCTGTGTGCGCAGTTGCTGGCAAGTGTTGCTATGGTGCTGGGCAAATTGCTGCAAAATATCAAGATACAAAGCTAATTTGCCATTCACCCGCTTGAGCCCCGCAACGGTGTTTAGCCCTGCAATGTGTAGCGTTGGTGCGGCTTGCGCTGCTGTAACTGGTGTAACAGGGCTTGAGTGAGCTGGCGCAGCACTCGCGTTTTTCCAGCGTTGCAGGGTCAGCAAAAACACTTCGGGGTCGATCGGTTTGCTCACATGATCATTCATGCCTGCCGCAACGCAGCGTTGACGCTCTTCTTCGAGTGCGTGTGCCGTCATTGCGATAATGGGTAAATCGCTAAACCGTGCTTGCGCGCGAATAATCCGGCTGGCTTCAAAACCATCCATCACCGGCATTTGCACATCCATTAGAACGGCATCAAAACTCAGAATGGGGTTACCCAACAGTAAATCGACTGCCGCTTTGCCATGGCCTGCCACCGTGACCGTTGCACCTGCTTCGCTCAGTAATTCAACGGCGATTTGCTGGTTGATTTCATTGTCTTCTACCAGCAGCAGTCGCATACCGCTTAACATATCAGGGCGTATGGCGGAGTCGGCTTGCTGCGCTTGGGCAAAACTTGGCCCGCCGTAGACTTCACTGAGGCAATCGACCAAGGTTGATTGCGTGAGGGGTTTATACAGCGTGCGTTTCAGTTCTAACTCAGCCAAGGATTGGATGGAGTGTTCAGCGTCGCCGAGCGAGGTCATCAGCGCAATCGGCGTGTGGCGATGGGCGGGTAGGGCGCGGATTTGGCGTGCGGTGGCTTCGCCACTCAGACCCGGCATGACCCAATCGAGCAAGACCAAGTTGAAGTCGGTTTGCTGTTGCAGCAGCGTCAGCGCCGCCTCGCCGCTCTCGACCGCGTGGGCTTGAATCCCTGCTTGTTGCAGCATATCGAGCACAACGCGGCGCACCGCATGATGATCGTCCACCAGCAAAACTTTGGCATTGGCGAGCGAGAGTGCTGGCTCAGCCGTGCTTGGCAAGGCGACACCTAATTGCGCGGTAAAACTAAACACCGAACCCAAGCCTTCGACGCTTTCGACAAAAATCTCGCCCTGCATCGCCTCAACAATGCGTTTACTGATGGTCAACCCCAGACCAGTTCCGCCGTATTTGCGCGTGGTTGAGCCGTCCGCTTGCGTAAAGGGCTGAAAGAGTCGGCTTTTTTGCGCAGGCGTCATACCGATGCCTGAGTCTTTGATCGAGAATTTCAGCGTGACCGCATTATCCGTTTGGCCCACGAATTCAATCTGCAATTCAACCTGACCGCGCTCGGTAAATTTGACTGCATTGTTGACCAAATTGATCAGCACTTGCCCCAGCCGCAGCGGGTCGCCATTCAGCGTACGCGGTACGTCATGCGCCACTTGCATCAGGTATTCAAGCCCTTTGTCGTGCGTGCGCCCTGCGGTGACGGTGGCGACTTTATTGAGTACATCGTCGAGTTTGAATTCGATGGCCTCTAGTTCGAGCTTGCCTGCTTCAACTTTGGAGTAATCCAAAATATCGTTAATGATGCCCAAGAGCGAAGTGGCCGCGCCGTGAACTTTATTGATGTAGTCGCGTTGTTTTACGGTGAGCTCGGTTTTCAGCGCCAAATACGACATGCCAATAATCGCATTCATTGGCGTGCGAATTTCGTGGCTCATATTGGCTAAGAATTCGCTTTTGGCGATGGTTGCTGCTTCGGCACGTTCTTTGGCGAGGCGCAGCTCTTCTTCGGCGATATTGCGGCTTTCATTGGTCAACACAATCCACCACGTGGCAATACACGACAGCACGGCCAAACCAAAAAAAACCCGAATCGCGTATTCATCAAATTGCAAACGCAGTGCTGAATCAAATTGGCTCATTGCCACGGGCAAGGTCATCCACAGGATGAGTGCAATCAGCCCGCTCATCACCAACCAAACTAGCGCAAAATTAGCGATACGGGTGACGGTACGTTCCTGTAGCTCTTTACGCAGAATGAATTGCAGCACATACCCCATGTATTCGCGATAGTAATCCAGCGTGTTTTTGATTTTGGGTTTGCACATATCGTGGCAATTGGATTCGAGTGTGCAACACAAAGAGCAAATCGGTGCTTGGTGAAATGGGCAGTAAGCCGAATCGGTTTCGGCGTAATGGTGATCGCACACGCCACACTGAATCAAAATATCCGAGCGCTGGCGGTATTGGGTTTGGCGCGCAATGTAGTAGCGGCCTTGCGTTAATTTGGCGATGATGGGGGGTAAAACAAAGCTGACCACCGCGGCAATCAGCCAGGCATAAGCTTGCGCGTAATCGCCTAATAGGCCGCTAAAAGCAATCGTTGATAACACCGAGGCAATGATCACACTCATCACGCCAACGGGGTTGAAATTAAACAAATGCGCGCGTTTAAACTCGATAATCGGCGGGCTTAAACCAAGGGGCTTATTGATTGCCAAGTCCGACACCACCGCACAAGTCCACGCCACGGCGATATTGGAATACATCCCCAACACATTATTAATCGCCGCAAATAGGTCGAGCTCCATCAGCAGCAGGGCAATCGCGCTATTGAATACCAGCCAAACGACGCGCCCCGGGTGCGAATGTGTGATGCGCGAAAAGAAATTCGACCACGCGAGCGAGCCAGCGTAGGCGTTGGTCACATTGACTTTCATTTCGGAAATGATCACAAAGATCGTGGTAATCAGCAGCGCGGTAGCTGGGTTGGCGAGGATATATTGAAAAGCGTGGTTAAAAATTTGCACCGGCTCTTTAGCATCCGCAATCGCAACACCAGCCAGCACCGCGCTGGCCGCCAAGAGCACCCCGCCTAATTGTTTGATAAACGCAATCACCACCCAACCCGGGCCGCCCAGCAGCATATTGGCCCACCAATTGATATCACGTTTGGATTTTTGCTCGGGCATGAAACGCAAGTAATCAACTTGCTCGCCAATCTGGGCAATCAAGGCAAAAGCGATGCCGGCCGCAATACCGAAATTGAGCCAATCAAACTCATTCGATTTGCTCACTTGCCCGGCAAAACTGCCTAGCTGCGACAGTGCTGCGGGGTCTTTTACTAGGACAAAAGCAAATGGCAGGATCATCAGTACGATCCAAATCAGCTGCGTCGCTTGATGAAAGCGATTGATTGCGGTAACGCCATAAAACACGATGGGAATGACAACCACCGCGCAAATTAAATAGCCCAACCACAAGGGTATGTCCCAGCACAGCTTGAGCGCCTGCGCCATGATTGCCGATTCAAAGGCGAGAAAAATAAAGCAAAACGATGCGTAAATCAGCGAAGTAAACGTCGAACCCACATAGCCAAAACCCGATGCGCGGGTCAGCAAATCCATATCGATATTGTATTTGGCCGCGTAATGGCAAATGGGCAGGCCGACGATAAATATCACAATCGCGGCAAAAATCAGCGCCGACATCGCATTGGCAAAGCCAAAATCAAGCAAGAGCAGCGCACCAATGGCCTCGTACGAGAGCGCCGAATTGGTACCGATCATCGTGTGGCCGATTACATTGGGCGACCATTTGCGAAAGCTCGCAGGCGAATACCGCAGCGCGTAGTCTTCAATCGATTCGTCGGCAACCCATTGGTTGTATTGCCGCCTGATTTTTTCAACGCCATTGGATTGCATCAATTTCCCCTGCTGATTGCTCAAATCAGCATAGACACTGGGGAAAGAAATATCGATTTTCTAACTCAAAGTCTTCAGCTCAACCCTCAGCCTGAAGTGAGTACAAATTGGCCTTGCTTATAAATTCGTACTGATGATTTGCGCCAAGCGCGTAATCGAATACGCACCGCCATTAGTCCACACCGCGGGCAGGGCGCGCACACGCTGCTGTTTAACTACGGGCAAAGCCTGCCACAGCGCACTGCGCTCTAGCTCGGCTTGGCGGTCAAACGGCGCGATATGCAGCAAGAGCCCGTGATTGACTGCGGCCAGATCGGGCAATTTGCGCAAGCGTGTTCCCCACGCGCTGCGCGCTTGCGGGCAGGCGTTGCGCAGGCCGAGCGCCCGCATCGCCGCTTCGGGCATTGAGTTCTCGCCATACACCCAAAAACTACTCGGCGAAGCGAAGCGCACAATGCACACAGCAGGCGGCTGTGCGCCAAATCGCCGCGTAATTGCGCTGCGCAGTTTCGCCAAAGCCTGCTGTTGTTTCGCTAAAAAAGCTTCATGCTGCGGCAGGCGATTGAGCATTTGTGCCAATTGCCGCTGCAGTTTTTCAGCGGCTTGCGCATTATCGTGCTCGGCGCTGAATGCTTCTAAAACCAACGTCGGCGCGATTTTTTCCAGCGTGGTTTTCATGCCGGCCAGCGATGGGTTGATGATAATCAGATCGGGTTTAAGCGCGTACATCCGCTCTAAATTAGGCTCGAGCCGACTGCCCGCGTCGAGCACGCTAGCAGGCAGCGCCGGTTGCACGACCCATTGCTGGTAATCGTTGCGATCGGCAATCGCAATCGGTGTGACTCCTAAGGTTAATAAATACTCGGTCGCTTCCCAACTCAAGGCGATCACGCGTTGGGGCGCTGCGTGCGCGACACCGCTGAGCACTAGGCAAAAAAGTAGTGCGATGATTTTCATGTTCGACTCCGCGCTGAAGTCAGCAGCGCCAGTAGTAATAAAGTGCCGCATGCGAAAGAGCCCAAAGCGCCAACGGGGAGCTGGCTAGGGTAAAACACCGCGCGGCTGGCCAAATCAGCAATGCCGAGCATCACCGCGCCAAGCAAGGTAGCTAGTAGTAGTTGCGTAGCAATGCGCCGCGCGCCCAGTTGCAAGGCCAGCTGCGGCAAGACCAGACCAATAAAGGCCAAAGGGCCAAACTGGCTGCTGATCACCAAACTTAAAGCGCCAGCGAGCAAGAGCAAGAAGCTGCGCGCCCGCGTGACATTGAGCCCCGCTGCTCGCGCCAATGGCTCGCCCAGCGCAAAAAGCGTTAGCACGCGAGCTGCGAATAAAGTTAGCAAGGACAGCAGCACGACGAGTAGCAGCAAAGTTAGCGCTTGCGCGCCGGTGGTGTGATAGGTCGAGCCGGCCAACCAGTTCAGCAATTGAAAACTGTCGTTATTGCCCTGCGCTAGCACGAATTGCAGCACGGCTTCTAAAAAGGACGACAGGCCAATGCCCAGCAAAATCAGCCGCGCCGGGCTTTGGCGTGGCGCTAGCCAGCACAGCGCAAGTAAAACCAGCGCCGCGCCCGACGCTGAAAATAGCCACGGCGAGAAGCTTGACCCCAGCAATAGGCCGAACAACATCCCCAAGCTCGCGCCCGACGAAATACCGAGTAAATCGGGGCTGGCGAGTGGATTATTCAACAGCCTTTGCAAAATCAGCCCGGCGACTGCCAAACCCATTCCGGCTGCGCACGCGGCGAGCAGGCGTGGCCAGCGTAAATCCCATAATTGCGCATCCGGCCATGCAATCGTCCAGTTGCCCAGTTCGTCGCGCCCGGTTAGCGCGCACAGCGCTAAAACAGTGAGCGCAATCGAGAGATAAACCGGCAGCGGCCAAGCTTGGCGCGTTTTTTTCTCGCGCGGCATCACCGTTACGCCGTCGGCGATGCTTTGCTTTAAACACAGCCAAATCAGCAGCGGGGCGCCAATTAAACCCGCCGCGGCGCTGCTGGGCAAAATATCGGGCAAGATGCTGGATACATACATCGCCAGTGTATCGGCCAGTAGCAAAGTCATCATGCCCAGTAGCGCGGCATACCTCATGTTCTCGGCCGGTTTTGCCGCGCCAATCAGCCTTGCCAAGGCTGGTGCGAGCAGGCTAACAAAGCCGATTAAGCCCACCGCGGCAATCGCCAAGCCATTGAGCCACAGCGCAAGTAAGGATGCGGCAAGACCCACACGCAACACATTTAAACCCGCCGCAGCCGCAGCCGCATTGCCCAATTGCAGCAAATGCAATGGTCGGCATAATAGCGGCAACAGTAATAGAGCGGGCAAGAGGCGCGGCAGCAGCCATTGCACCCAATACCAATCGTTTTGCGCCAAATCGCCCGCGCCCCACACCAAGAGCGAACGGCTGTATTGATCGTTCATCATCACGGCAATACTGGCGATGCTGCCGAGCAGTAAATTAAGCGCCGTGCCTGCTAGCAGTGCACTGAGGCCATGCAATTGCCGCCAGCCAGCCAGCACGCCGACCAGCATAAAAGCAACTAAGCTGCCGCCCAGTGCTAACCATTCGAGCGGTATCGTCCAGCTGGGGGCAAAAATGCCGCCCAATACAATCGCGCACCACGCGCCGGCCGAGATGCCCAAGGTCATTGGCGAGGCGAGCGGGTTTTGCGTTAGTAGCTGCAGCAGGCAGCCTGAGAGTGCCATCGCCGCGCCGAGCAATAGCGCCAATACCGTGCGCGGCAGATGCGCGTTCAGAAAAATAATTTCGTCGATGTTGCTCGATTGCGCCGATGTGATCGCCTGCCATTGCTGCGCGATGCTGAGCGGCGTGGCCAGTTGCAAATGAACGACGGCGAGCACGAGCGTCAGCACGCCCAAGCTCAGTAAAGATGGTTTTTTCATGCGACGACCGCCACGGCGTGTTTGCCCTCGCGCGGCAAAATATCAAGGTCTATGCCGTATAAATCGCTGAGCGCCGGGTGCGTGAGCAAGTTTACTGGCGTGCCGTCAAACCAAATCGTGCCGCGCTGCAGCGCGATAATCCGGTCGGCGTAACGCAGCGCCAGATTTAAATCGTGCAAAATCGCGATCACCGCACAGGATTGCTTGGCCACTTGCGCGCGCAGCAGATTCATTAATTGATATTGATGCGCCAAATCGAGCGCCGAGCTGGGCTCGTCGAGCAGCAGCATTTTGGCGTTTTGCGCCAACAGCATCGCCAGCCACGCGCGCTGGCGCTCGCCGCCGGAAATCTCGTCCAAAGCATGCTGCGCCAAATGCGCGACGTCGGTGTCGTCCATCGATTGCGCAATCGCCTGCCTATCGTCGCTCTGCCAGCGCTGCAACCAGCCGCGCCACGCAAAACGCCCCAACTCGACCAATTCGCGCACTTGCATTAACGCCGGTTGCGGGATTTGCTGCGGCATATACGCAATGTGTTTGGCCAGCTCGCGCGGCGCAAAAGCATGTACTAAATGATGATTAAACAGCACTTGCCCCTGATCGGGTTTGAGCTGGCCGGCGAGCATTTTGAGTAAAGTCGACTTGCCCGAGCCATTGTGCCCAAGCACGACGGTCAGCCCGTGCGCGGGCAGCGTTAACTCGTCGATTTGCAATAGCGTTCGGGTATTGCGGCTTAGTTTTACGTCGCGAAGTTGGTACATGATTTAGGTCTTTGTTTACGTGAGTGCGATGGTCAACAGGCTGGTGCTGCGCATTGCGACTCATGGGTATATGTGTGAAAGTAAGATTGATCTTGATCTAGTGGCTGATACCTGCCTAAGTATTCATCAGCTCCAATTTGATTTTCTCGATTCGCTCCGCCATCGGCCAGCGCGGGCAAGTGCTACACGCCTGCTCGCCGGGTAGTCGAAAATGCTGGCAGCAACCTTGGCGATTGAGCGCTGCCGAGCAGGCGCTGCCGGGCATTTCAATCGGCATCAACTGGCCGTGCTTTTGCCACTCCAAGGCGCTTAACCATTGCTCGGCGGCCGCGTTGAGCTGCGTATAACTCCAGCCCAAATACTGCTGCACCCATAGCAAGGCCGATAACACGCAATCGACGGTGAGGCACGCCGCTTGTTTGGCAGAAAATCGCTCCAGCTCACACAACTGCTGCAAATGCTGCTGGTGGTATTGCCGCAAGGCGCTGGCCGCTGTTCGAATCAATTCTTCCCCCGCGCCGTGCTGTAGCGCGGACTCGGGTAGCGTATAGCCGGTGGTAAAACCGTCGACGACGGTTTGGCGCAGATGCGTCAACTCAAATGTGCTGCGGCTAAGATAGCTGGCGATGACGTTTAAATACGCCGGTTGCCACATCAACATGCCCCAGCTGCGTGCAGTCCAGTACATTTTTCCAGCTGCGGGTTGGCGTTTTTTCCAGTCGCTCATTAGCTGTGCCGCCAAATCCAGTTGCACGCTGGGCTGTGTTTCGCATTGACCGCACAGCGCAGGAAACTTGGCGTGGATTTGCTGTAATACGCTGGGCAACATCGTGAGCTCGGATGAAGGGGGGCTAGAGTGTGTTGGCTGACTATCTGCGTGGCATTTTCAAGCTTTTCCAAAAATAGGATGCAAATCTCGTCAGCATGATGAAAACGCTAATTAATATAACGTAGATGACAACGATTATCAATATGATTATCATTATCTGGCTTTGGGGCGCTAGGCTCTAATCGTTAATCGTTGAGGATGGTATGAAGCAACAGCAATGGATGGTTCGTCCGCTGGTACAGGCCTTGTGTACTGCGGGTATGGCAATGATGGCTGGTGGGGTGTGGGCCAGTGATGCGGCCTTACTGCAAGAAGTCGAAGTAGTTGGCGCTAATAGCGAAAATCAAAATCGCGCTGATGGCAATTGGACAAGTTCTGATAGCCGTGCGGCGACCAAAACTACCACGCCGCTGAATGAGTTGGCGCAATCGGTCAGCGTGGTGCGCCAAGAGCAGATCGAAGCGCAAAAACCGCGCACGATTGCCCAGGCGCTCGATTATGTGCCTGGCGCGTATTCAGGCTTGTTCGGCAATGCGATGCGCTACGACTATGTGGCGCTGCGTGGTTTTGTTGACACCAGTATGGCCAATACGGTGCTCGATGGCATGCGTTTGATGTCAGACGCAGGTAGTTTTAGCGCCTTCCAAGTTGACCCGTATTTTATCGAACGCATTGATTTGGTCCGTGGCCCGATTTCAGTGTTGTACGGCAATGCCGCACCGGGCGGGATGGTCGCTTTGATGACCAAGCAGCCGCAAATGGCGCGCCACAGCGAAATTAGCGTCGATGTGGGGACCAATAATACGCGCGCTTTAGGTTTTGATTTGGCGGGTGGCTTGAGCGAAACATTGAGCTATCGTTTGACCGGTTTGGGCCGCGAAGCCGATGCCATGCAAGATTATTCGAGCGAAAAACGCTTGGCCATCATGCCGCAATTGTTGTGGAAACCAAGTGAAAGTACGGCTTTGTTGCTGCAAGCCTATGTGCAAAATGATCCTGAGGGCGGCTACCACAGTGGCACACCGTATGAAGGCGCGGTAACGACACACGCTGGCCGCAAAGTGAGCCGTGAGTTTTTTGACGGCGAGCCCAATTTAGACGAGTTTGATCGCGAGCAGCGCATGCTTGGTTACCAATTCGCGCACCGCTTTAACCCAGCGTGGGAAGTGCGGCAGAATTTGCGCCACACCAGCTCGGATTATGCATCGAAACAGGTTTATCAATCTGGCTGGGCTAATGAAACTGAGCTGAGTCGTGGGTATAGCTTCTCGGAAGAAGAGCTAAGCGGTCTAGCGGTGGATACCCGTGTGCAAGGAACGGTAGCCACTGGCGCGCTGATTCACGATATTGTGTTTGGTATCGACTACCAAGACCGCGAGAATACTGGGTTTTGGGGGTGGGGTAGCGTCGCTGGGATCGATGCATTTGCGCCGCAATACGGCAACACCGAGCTCAGTGATATAGGTCAATCGAATTGGGTGCGTGAGTTCCGCCAGATTGGTTATTACGTGCAAGACCAAATTAGCTTAGGCGCGTGGCGCTTTACCGGCGGTATTCGTTACGATCGCGCCAAAACCTCGTCGCTGGATACCGATACACAGGTCAAAACTGAGTGGGATGGCGGTGAAACCAGCCGCCGTTTTGGCGCGCTGTATGTGTTCGATAGTGGTTTGGCACCGTATGTGAGCTATAGCGAATCGTTTGACCCGAGCAGCAACGTAGACGCTGCGGGCCAAGTTTTGCAGCCATCGCGTGGTACGCAGTGGGAAGCCGGCGTGAAGTATCAACCCAACGCCAGCACTTTGCTCACAGCGGCTTACTATGATTTGCAGCAGAAAGACGTAGCACGCATGGTGCCGGGTGAGGGGTATTTTGAATCAGTCGGTACGGTGAAATCGCGCGGTATTGAGCTCGAAGGGCATTTGGCGTTTGCACAGAAATTTAATCTGCAAGCGGCTTATACCTACAGCGATATGAAGATTCAAAATGGCGCAGCCGAAGCCGAAGGCAAACGCCCGCGCCAGTCGCCCGAGCAAATGGCATCAGCTTGGCTGAACTACACGCCAGTTACTGGTGCGCGCATCGGTGCAGGGGTGCGCTATATCGGCAAGAGCTACGCCGATTTAGCCAACACGATGGCAGTGCCGTCAGCGACTTTGTTTGATTTGTCGGCCAGCGTTGACTTGGGCATCTGGATGAGTCAAATGAAAGGTGCATCGCTGCAAGTGAGCGCGAATAATCTATTTGATAAAGATTATGTTGCCGCTTGCTACGACGAAAATTATTGCTACTTCGGTAATGAGCGTAGCGTGATGACGAGCCTGAAATACGCTTGGTAATTTAAGCTAGCGCAGCAAAAAAGCCCGAGGCAATTGCGTCGGGCTTTTTAATGTTCAAAACTAAACATTATGCGAGATGCCGCGTCGGATTGGCGGGGCTAAAAAAGCAAAAAGCCGTTGAGCTTTTCAGCTGAACGGCTTTTTTGAATTGGTGCCCAGGGTCGGACTCGAACCGACACACCTTGCGGCGGGGGATTTTGAGTCCCCTGCGTCTACCATTTCGCCACCTGGGCAGGTAACTGGTTTAGAGCCCGCATAATAGAGATGCTTTGCCGTTTTGGCAAGCACTTTTTGCATAAAAATTGCTTATTCGGCTTTCTTTAGCTCAAGTGCGCGCTCGTAGAGTGCATTGCGTGGTGCGCCTGAAATCGCTTGGGCAAGGGCAACCGCTTGTTTTAACGGTAACTCTGCGATCAGCGGCGTTAATAATGAGTCGTAACTGCTGCCTTCTGCTTTTTCTGCTTCTGGCGCCGCATCAACCACGATCACGGCTTCGCCACGTTGTTGATTGCTGTCGTTCGCGATCCATTCGGCCAATTGCGCTAACGGGGCGCGGCGGATGGTTTCAAAGGTTTTGGTTAATTCGCGCGCCAACACCGCTTCACGCTCTGCACCAAACACTTTGGCCATATCGGCAACACATTCAGCGATGCGATGTGGTGCTTCATAAAACACGGTTAGGTAGGGCAACTGGCTCAGTTTTGTTAGCTCATCACAGCGCTGTTTGGTTTTCGGTGGTAAAAAGCCATAAAACAGACTGTGTGCGCAAGTAAAGCCGCTGGCTGATAAGGCGCTGGTTAGGGCCGATGCGCCCGGAATCGGGATCACTTGAAAACCGGCGGCATGAACTGCTGCAGCCAGTACCGCGCCGGGGTCAGACACCGCTGGGGTTCCTGCGTCGGAAACTTGGGCAATGGTTTCACCAGCGGCGAGGCGGGTGATTATTTTTTCAGCCATGGCGCGTTCATTATGTTCGCGCACAGAGATCATCGGTGTGCTAATACCAAATTGCTTGAGTAATTGCCCTGTGACGCGCGTATCTTCAGCGGCAATCACATCGGCTTGGCGCAAAACAGCCAAAGCGCGTTCGGTAATATCACCGAGATTACCGATTGGTGTGGCAACCACATATAATGCAGACTTGCTGACAGGAATATCAGGCTTATGCACGTGAAAAATCTCCTTGGCTTGCGCTCAAAAACTCTAGGCGCAAGTACATTTGCAAAAAATGTCACTAAAAATGCTGCTTTCAAATCCATGAAAGTAGCCCGCCTTTTGGGCGTGAGTGCTCTACTATACGGGGCACTGGCGTCATCGGCCACTCCTGTACAGGCTAGCGAGGAGGTTGCGACAGCGCCGACAGGGTATATTGCCCTGCTGTTGCCGGGGCAGGCCAAGGCATTTAAGCCTGCGGTGGATAGTATTCGTGCCGGCGTATTGGCTGCCGAGCGGGTGCATGGTGGAGGCGATACGCCGTTGGTGCGCATGTTTGATACCACGGATAAAGAAGAAGATATTCGTGAGCAATATCTGAAAGCCGTTGCAGGGGGCGCAGTGTCGGTGATTGGCCCGTTAACCAAATCAGCGATGAACTTTTTAGCCGATAGCACGGATTTAACTGTGCCTGTGGTGGGCTTAAATGGCTTTGACCAAACCACCTTGGTGCAAAGCAATTTATATAGCTTTGGCTTGGGGATTGAGGCCGATGCGCAGGCGATGGCTCAATTGATGAAGCTCGATAATCAAGAGCATCCGCTCGTACTGCAAACCAACGATACGACGGGGCAACGTTTGGCGCAAAGTTTTGCCGATAGTTGGCTTGAGCAAACGGGAACCAAGCCCGTGATTGTGACCATCGCCAATCCCAAACGGGATGCCCCGAAATTAAAAGATCAATTAGTAGAAAATGCGGCTGATTCGGTTTTCTTAGCGATGGATGCCAAATCCGCGCGTATTGTACGCCCCTTCCTCGGTAATGAACGTGCAGTGTATGGCACCAATCAAATTAACCCAGGCCGTTTGCCCTCCACTGCACTGATAGATTTAACGGGAATTAAGTATTTAGATATGCCGTGGTTGGCCTATCCCGAGCAAGTCGGCTTTGAGCTTTACAATCGCACACGCTCAACGTCCAATGATCTGGAACGATTGTTTGCTTTGGGGGTTGATGCTTGGAAAATCGCCGCCATCTTAGCCAAAGGTGGCACGGTTGAGCGCTTGGAAGGATTAACAGGTACGCTCACATTAAATAGCGAACATATTGTCGAGCGTGAAATGGTTGAGCGCACGATGGGGCGATCAGCGCCATGAATGACAAAGGCCTGGCCGCTGAGCAGCTTGCTGCTCAATACCTTACGGAACAAGGCCTAAGGATGGTTGCGAGTAATTGGTCATGCCGACACGGTGAAATTGATTTAATCGCACTCGATGGCTCGCAACTGGTGTTTATTGAAGTACGTCAGCGGCGCTCAAAGCAGTTTGGTGGTGCGGCGGCAAGCATCACTCCGGCGAAACAAGCCAAACTCTGGGCCAGCGCCCAATTGTATTTGCAAAGCATCAAATCAACACCTGCGTGTCGATTTGATGCCATTTGTATTGATGGCCAGACCATTTCATGGCTAAAAAACTGCATCAGCGGCTAATCGCCTAGCTGGCAAATAATAAGGAAATACACATGGATTTAATTCAACGCGTTCAGCAACACTTCGAAGAAAGCATCGCCGCGAAAATGGCCGCTGTCGAAGTGCTCAGCCCGGCGATTTCACTGGCGGCTGAAAAAGTCGTACAGACTTTGATTGCGGACGGCAAGATTTTGGCATGTGGTAATGGCGGCTCAGCCGCCGATGCGCAGCACTTTGCCGCCGAAATGGTCGGCCGTTTCGAGCGTGAGCGCCCAGGTTTACCAGCGATTGCGCTGACGACGGATTCGTCCGCCTTGACGGCCATTGCCAACGATTATGATTTTGACTTGGTTTTTTCTAAGCAAGTACACGCCTTGGGTCGCGCTGGCGATATCTTGGTGGCGATTTCAACCTCGGGTAACTCGGCCAACGTGATTTCGGCCATTCATGCTGCGCACGACCGCCAAATGACGGTAATCGCTTTCACCGGCCGTGACGGCGGGCAAATTGCTGATTTAATGACGGGCGACGATGTAAACATTTGCGTTGCGCATCCACGCACCGCGCGAATTCAAGAAGTGCATATCACTGCGATTCATGCGCTGTGTGATGCCGTTGATTTTATGCTGTTGGGAGGCGATTAATGAAGCGTGTCGTAACTGCGGCTATCTTGGCTGCCAGTGTGGGATTATCGGCTTGCGTTCCGTTGATGGTAGTGGGTGGTGTTGCGGTAGGGGCATGGATTGGCTCAGATCCACGTCCCACGGTCAGCATTAAAAACGACACTAAATTAGGGGCTGATATTGATGCCAAGATTCGCGATGAATGGCGGGATCAGGTGCATATATCGGTAAATACCTTTAATGGACAAGTGTTGCTGACTGGCGAAGTGCCTAGTGCGGATATCAAAGCGAAAGCGGAACAAATTGCCCGCTCATTTAGCGAAACCAAGCGCGTTCATAATGATTTATTCATTGGTCCATTATCGACCACCACAGAGCGCTTGAACGATACCCAGCTGACAACACGAGTGAAAAGCGTTTTGTTGGCATCTGGTGGGGATCCCGCAGCGGTACATTTACAAGTAATCACTGATCGCAGCGTTGTGTACCTGCTCGGGATGAGTAGCCCAGCTTTGGCTGATAAAGCGGCTAATATCGCCGCATCGGTTTCGGGGGTCGCACGCGTTGTGAAGTTGGTGCAACCCGTGCAAGCATTGCCGCAATAAAAACTGCCACCGCAAGGTGGCATTTTTTTGAGCGATGAATATTTGTCTTGTTGGGTATTTCTATGTAGCCCTTTTGAAGAAAGCCTTTTGACAATATACCCGTAGCTAAATCTTGAACTCCTTCAGGATGTACTTCAGCAATAAAGGCTGCGCCGCAGCAGTGGGGTGGAGCTGATCGGCTTGGAAATATTGATTGTTGTTTATTACGGGTTCTAGCAGGAAAGGGCTAAGACTTACTTTGTATTGCTTGGCCAAGCCCGGGTAGACCGCGGCAAATTGTTGCGTGTAGTTGGCGCCGTAGTTGGGGGGCATGTG
Source organism: Chitinibacter sp. SCUT-21 (assembly GCA_041874755.1). Taxonomy (NCBI): domain Bacteria; kingdom Pseudomonadati; phylum Pseudomonadota; class Betaproteobacteria; order Neisseriales; family Chitinibacteraceae; genus Chitinibacter; species Chitinibacter sp. SCUT-21. The sequence goes on along the minus strand of CP102611.1, from coordinate 1,119,097 downwards.
CATGCCGATTAAATGCACTTTGGCGCCCGAGCTTTGCGCTTGCGCGATCATTTTGCCTAAATTTTGTTTCATGGCTTCAACGGGCAAGCCGCGCAAACCATCGTTGGCCCCGAGTGCCAAAATCAGCCACTGTGGTTTGTGTTGTTTAAGCGTAGCCGGGAACCTTGTTAGCCCTCCCGCTGTCGTTTCACCAGAGACGCTGGCATTGACGACGCGATAAGCTTTGCCTTTGGCCTTGAGTTCTTTTTCTAATAGCTTGGGCCAAGCTTGATCGGCGGCGATGCCGTAGCCAGCCGATAGGCTGTCGCCAAAAACCAAAATAACAGGCTCTGCTGCCAACGCGGTGTGCATGGCAAGCACCGAGCCTAAACCCACAAGGATACGTTTAAGCATGTCCGATAAAACTCCAAGCATGATCGCAGCACGCAATGTGCATAAAAGCATTGATACTGGCGCGCAAACACTGACGATTTTGCACGATATTGATTTCAGTGTACCAGCTGGCGCCAGTTTGGCCATCGTTGGCCGTTCGGGTTCGGGCAAATCGAGTTTATTGGCGCTGCTTGCAGGCTTGGACTTGCCCACGGATGGCGAAGTTCTGCTGCAAGGCCATGCTTTACAAGCCTTGGATGAAGACGGCCGCGCTCGCGTGCGGGGGCAATTGGCGGGTTTTGTTTTCCAATCATTTCAGCTGTTGCCCGAATTGAACGCGCTGGAAAATGTGATGTTGCCGCTGGAATTGTCTGGCGTTCGCGACGCTGAATCGATTGCGCGGCATTGGTTAGAACGCGTCGGCTTGGCGCATCGGATCGATCACTTGCCACGCCAACTCTCCGGCGGCGAGCAACAGCGCGTCGCCTTGGCGCGCGCCTTCGCGCCCAAGCCGGCCGTATTGTTTGCCGACGAGCCTACGGGCAGCCTCGATAGCGCAACGGGCGCGGTGATTGCTGATTTGCTGTTTGATCTCAATCGCGAAATGGGCACGACGCTGGTGCTGGTGACGCACGATGAAACCTTGGCCGAGCGCTGCTCGCATTGTTTGCGCTTGCAAGCGGGGCAGATTATGGCGTGGAATGAACCCGCAGCGCCGCAAATCAGCGAGGTTCCAGCATGATGAGCGCTGCCGCTACACGCAGTTCCTGGCGGCTGCACTGGCGCTTATTTGCGCGCAGTATGGCTGCGGGTGAATACAAAACATTGCTGCTGGCCTTGGTGATCGCGATTGCGTCGCTCACCGCAGTTGGCATGCTCACCGATCGAGTTCAGCGGCTCTTGCTCGGCCAGGCGAATCAATTGCAGGCGGCCGATGCGGTGCTGCTGTCTGATCAAGCGATTGCCCCAACTGCGGCGCAACTGGCGCAGCAATATGGGCTGAAAATCGCAACCACGGCGACTTTTCCGTCGATGGTCAGCTTTGGCGATAAAACCAATTTGGCGTCGGTCAAAGCAGTGAGCGAGGCTTACCCTTTGCTCGGCCAATTGGCTTTTGTCGCGCCGAAAAACGGCCAAGCTCCGCGCAGTGGCGAGGTGCTGATCGACCAGCGTTTGCAAGCCATTTTAGGCGTTCAGCTCGGGCAAACGGTGCAGCTAGGGCAATTGAATTTGCGCGTCAGCGGTATTTTGGAACGCGAGCCCGATGCTGGTTTTGATTTTTCGAGTCTGCAAGCGCGTTTGATGATGGCGGAGTCCGATTTGGCGCGCAGTGGTTTATTGGGTTTTGGTAGCCGCGTGAAATATCGCCTGATGGTTGCCGGTGAAGAAGCCAAGGTTTTGCAATGGCAAAACACGATGAAGACCCAATTGGCGCGCGGCCAGAGTGTGGAAAATGTCCGCGAGTCGCGCCCCGAGCTCAAACAAGCCATCGATAGAGCCGAGCGCTTTTTGCGCTTAGCATCGTTGCTCGCCGGCGTGCTGGCTGCCGTGGCGATTGTGCTGGCGGCGCGGCGGTTTGCTTTGCGCCACTTTGATACCGTCGCGCTGCTGCGCACCTTGGGCGCAAGCCAAGCCAAAGTGCGTGGCATATTGCTTAGCCAATTATTGTTATTGGCGAGTTTTGCCGCGCTAGTGGGCGGTGCATTGGCATGGCTGGCGCAGACGATTTTGGTCTGGCTGATCGCCGATCAATTAGCCGCGCCTTTACCTGCCGGAACGCTGTGGCCGTGGGCTTGGGCGAGTTTACTTGGTTTGGTGCTATTGCTCGGTTCGGCTGGCCCCGTATTGCTCAGTTTGGCGAAAACACCACCACTGCGCGTATTGCGCCGCGATATTACGCTGAACGTGAATTGGCTGTGGCAATATGGGATTACTATTGTTGCCATGCTGGGTATCTTGTTGCAAATAGCGCAGGACGTAAAGTTAGCGGCGATAGTGGGTGGAGGTATTGTGCTGGCCTTAGGCTTGGTTGCCTTGCTGTCGTATGCGGTACTCAAAATTTTGCAACGCAGCTTGCGTCAAGGCGCGGGCAAAATCGCGCTGCGCCAAATGCTGCGCCAGCCCGGTTTATTGCTTGCTCAGTTGGCGGCGCTAACTTTGGGTTTGTGTGGCTTATGGCTGCTGACCGTCGTGCAAAGCGATTTACTCAATGCGTGGCGCGCGCAAGTGCCGCCCGATGCGCCCAATCATTTTGCTGTCAATATCCAACCTGAGCAGCGTGCGCAATTTAGCCAGCTGTTTGCCAACGCGGCGTTGCCCGAGCCCAAAGTGCAGCCGATGATTCGTGGCCGCTGGACTTTGCTTAACGACAAGCCGGTTGATCCGAAAAGCTATCGCGAGCCGCGCGCGCAGCGTTTGGCCGAGCGCGAGTTTAATTTATCATGGGGCGAGGACGAGCGCGCTGATAATCAGCGCATTCAAGGCGAGCCGCTCGATCAAAATCGGCCAGGCTGGTCGGTCGAGAGCGAGTTGGCTGAAACGCTCGGCATTAAAATCGGCGACACGCTGACCTTTGATATTGCTGGCGTGCCAGTTAGCGCGCCAGTGGTGAATTTACGTAAAGTCAACTGGGGCTCGTTCCGCGCTAATTTCTTCGTCGTCGGCACAGCGTCGATGATGCGCGAACAGCCGAGCAGCGCGATTAGTAGCTTTTATTTGCCGGCGGATAAAAAACAATTTGTTCCTGACTTAGTGCATACGCTGCCCAATGTCACGATCATCGACGTCGGACAAGTGTTGGCGCAAGTGGAAGCGGTGATTGGCTTGGCCTCTGCCGCCTTGCGCTTGGTATTTGTGATGTGCGTTTTGGCGGGGCTCACGGTCTTGCTGGCGGCGCTCGACACCAATGAGGCGGAACGTAGGCGCGAAGCGGCGCTGATGCGCGCCCTTGGTGCGAGCACGCGGCGAATCGCGCAAATCTGGTGGCTGGAAAGCTTGTTGCTCGGTGCCGTGGCCGGTTTAATGGCGGGTCTGGTTGCCGCAGTAGGCGCTTGGTATGTGGCGCACAACCTATTTAATTTGCCGTGGATGATTAACTGGGCGCTGCCGCTGTATTCGGCGCTGGCGGGAATGGCCTTAACCGCCCTGACCGTGTGGCGACGGCTATTGCGCCTTGCCAAAACCACGCCAATGTTGATGCTGCAAGCAGATTAACGCGGAGCAGTAGCGCGCGATTGTGGTTTGTACGCACAGCGGGTGATTATTTGCGCCAGATTTGTGCCAGCGCAAAACATTGCCCGTCTTGCAGGCGCATCCTCACGCTTAATATCGATGTGAGGTGAGCCATGTTTATTCTTGAGCAAGGGCAGGTTGAGCGCTTGTGCCAGACTTATCTGGGCGGAAACGCGACTTCCGTAGAAAAAATTACCGGCTTTCAGGCGGATGTGTATCTGGTGCAAGTGGGCCGCTTGCGCGCTGTACTGAAATGCTACCGCCAGCCTCATCAGGCGCAACGCGAAGCGCAGGCGCTCAATATGCTGCGCCAGTATTTGCATGGCTTAAATTTACCCGAAGTGATCGCCGTACATCAGCCAGGCGAGCCTGGCGAGGCGCTAGTGCTGACGTATATTCATGGCTCACCCGCTAGCCATGAATTAGAGTCGCCGATCGAAATTGACCATTTTGCCGATGATTTTGTCGATTGGCTGCGTGGCCTACACGCCATTAGTTGTGAAATGGGCTTTCAAGATGAAACGGGGCAGTGGCATGCCACGTTTGCGCAGGCGTATCAAAGTGATTTAGCCGCGCGTGTTGCGTGGCTGAATGGTGCCGATGCGGCGCAATGGATAAGTGCACCGCTGCGTGCCGATTTAATTGAGTTGGCCACGCAATTTGCCCGCTTGCCTGAATCAAACCGGCAAACCAGCAGCATTATTCATGGCGATGCACATGCGGCTAATTTCTTAGTTGACCCCGATACGCATCGTTTGTGCGGCGTCATAGATCCGGGTTTGGTGCGCTTTAGCCATTGCGAACTTGATCTGGTTCAGCTCGATACCGTGCGCCCGGATTTGAAATTGCTTGGCAATTATCTGAAAAAATCAAATTTTGACGATGCTGTGCGTTTACGTTTGGCCTACTTTGGCGTGTTTTGCAATGTGCGACAAATCGCACAAACGGGCGTCTGCGACGAAGCCATGCTAATTCGCAACATCGCCAAAGTGCAGCGTTTAATTGCAAATACGCGCTTAGTCGCTGCGGCTTAATAGATTGCCAGCTGTGATTTCGCTCGCCCAGCCTTTGGCTGGGCGTTTTGCTGCCCGCGATGCATAGATTGGGCTTTCGGCTGGCAAGAATTGGCTGGCATACGTTTGCACGACTATCTGCTATAAGTCGAATTGCAAATGGGTATAGATTCAAAGCCTATTGCTAGTTTGGCTTGTATTGATATACCTGCACTGCAAATAACTGCATTTAAGTGTTGCAGCTATAATCCCAGATAATTTTCGTTCAGCACGCGCAAGAAGGCATCGCCGTATTTATCCAGTTTGCGATCGCCGACGCCGCTGATGCGCGATAGCTCGTAATGGTCGAGCGGTCGTAGGCGCACCATTTCTTTCAGTGTGGCGTCGCCAAAGATATGGTAGGCCGGCGCTTCGATTTCGTCGGCGAGCTGTTTGCGCAGTTTGCGCAAGGCTTGCCACAGCGCCTGATCTGCCTCGTTGCTAAATTCGCTGCCTTTGTCGCCGCGATAGCTAAATTTCTCGGTGCGTGCGCGTAAAAACAGCGGTACTTCGCCTTTTAAAAATGGCCGAGCAGCGTCGGTCAGCTGCAAGCCGCCGTGGCCTTCAGGCGAGAGTTGCAGCGCGCCTTTGGCTAACAATTGGCGAAACACCGCGCGCCAGCTCGCTTCGTCGATGTCTTTGCCGATGCCAAAGGTGCTGATTTTGTCGTGCAGATATTCTTTGACCTTGACGCTGGTTTTGCCGCGTAACACATCGACCAAATGCCCGACGCCAAAACGGTTTCCGGTGCGATACACGCAGGACAACGCTTTTTGCGCCGCTTGGCCCATTTCGACCAGTTGCGGCGGGTTCAGGCAATTATCGCAGTTGCCACACGGCACTGTTGCTTCGCCAAAATAACCCAATAGCACGGTGCGGCGGCATTCAGTGGCTTCTACCAAGCCGAGCATCGCGTCGAGCTTGCGTCGCTCGACGTGTTTTTGTGCTTCTGGACTTCCGCCTTGCTCTATCATTTCCGACAGCAAAATCACATCATTTAAGCCATACGCCAACCACGCATTGGCGGCCAGCCCGTCGCGGCCAGCGCGACCAGTTTCTTGATAATAATTTTCGATCGATTTGGGCAAATCCAGATGCGCAACAAAGCGCACATCGGGCTTATTAATGCCCATGCCAAACGCGATGGTGGCAACCATGACGATGCCTTCTTCGCGTAAGAACATTTGCTGGTGCTTGGCGCGCGTGCTGGCATCCAGCCCCGCGTGATACGGTAGCGCCTTAATTTCTTTGCTGCGCAGCCATGCCGCGGTGTCTTCGACTTTTTTGCGGGATAAGCAATACACAATGCCCGAGTCGCCCTCGTGCTCGCGGCGCAAAAAGGTCAGTAATTGATCGCGCGCGGTTTTTTTCTCGACCATCGTGTAGCGCAAATTGGGGCGATCAAAACTGGCGACGAATTCTTGCGCATCTTCCAGACGCAAGCGCTGTTTCATCTCGGCGCGCGTCGCGTGATCGGCGGTGGCGGTTAGTGCGATGCGTGGAATATTCGGAAAATCATCGGCCAGAATCGACAGCGCTAGATATTCGGGCCTAAAGTCGTGCCCCCATTGCGAGACGCAATGCGCTTCGTCGATGGCAAACAGCGAAATATGCGCTTGGCGCAGTAGCGATTGAAAACGTGGCGTCATCAGGCGTTCGGGGGCTACGTAGAGCAATTTGAGTTGCCCGCCCAATAGCCGCTGTTCAACATCCCGCGCGGCATCGGCATCGAGCGTCGAATTTAAAAACGCCGCCGCCACGCCGACTTCAAGCAGCGCATCGACTTGGTCTTGCATCAGCGCGATCAGTGGCGAGACGACAATCGCGCAGCCATCGCGCACCAAGGCGGGGATTTGATAGCACAGCGATTTGCCACCACCCGTTGGCATCAAGACTAGCGCGTCTTGCCCTGCGCACAGCGCATTGACAATTTGCTCCTGCATGCCGCGAAATGCGCGATAGCCGAAGACGTGCGCTAAATAATGTTGAGCGCGGGTCGAATTAGAAGTGGGGGAGGCGGTGTTTGACATAAGCGGCGCTATTGTACGCCGCTTCATCGGGGGAATATATCTGCTTCTTTGATTTTGGCTGGTTTCTAGGGGTATGCTCTTAAGGTTTAAGCAAATAAATGGGAATAAGCCTATACCTATTAGTCTTCGTCTTTACTGTCTACATACCCAGCCTGCGTGGTGAGAGGGTGAAGACTTTCATCAAGCAATGATTTTTTTTTGCCAAAGCGCGACCAAGGAATGAACGGTAAACAGGCCAAGACGATCAGGGTAATGATCAGAAATTCCAGCATTACAAACTCACGGGTGTACAAGTTATTGTCAGTATAAATTCAGCTTTTTTGTTGTGCAATGCAAGACATCGATAAAAATGCTTATTTCATACAGTAATTGAAAGAAAATGACCGTCATCTGATAGACGGTCATTTGATTTAAAGCGAATAAAAATAAGCTTTGTGCGATTCTTATTGGTTTTGAATGCTTACAACCCTGCTTCGATCAACATCTCACGCGTGAGCAGGAACACAAAACCATCGCCGGATTCGGTGGGTAACCAAATAAACGGTAAGCTTGGGTATTGCGCTTCGAGTTCTTCGCGGTTATGGCCAATTTCCACCACTAATACGCCATGCGGATTGAGACGCTCGCTGGCTTGTGCCAAGATTTTGCGCGTAATGTCCAAGCCATCTTCGCCGCTACCCAATGCCATCACTGGTTCGTGCAGATACTCTGGTGGCAGCTCTTCCACGCTGTGCGCGTCAACGTAAGGTGGGTTGGAGATAATCAAGTCGTATTTCATGTCTTGCACGGCGTCGAAAAGATCAGAGTCGAGCAAGTCGATACGATCGCCAAGGCCGTAGTCGAGCACATTGATTTCCGCTACATCGAGTGCGTCTGGGGATAAATCAACGGCATCGATCGCCGCATCGGGGAAAGCGTGCGCCATCAAAATCGCCAAGCAACCCGAACCGGTGCACAGGTCCAAGGCATTGTGGATCAGCTCTGGATGCTCGATCCACGGCTCTAGCCCTTCATTAAATAAAATTTCGGCGATGAATGAGCGCGGCACAATGACGCGTTCATCGACATAGAATTTAAATTCGCCTAAATACGCTTCTTTGGTGAGGTAAGACGCCGGTTTACGCGTTACGACACGCTCTTGCAGCACATTGAGTACCAGTTCAACTTCTTCAGGCAATAGCCGCGCGTCAAACACCGGTTCGAGGCGATCAATCGGCAATTTAAGCGTCGCCAAAATTAAATAGGCGGCTTCATCCCATGCTTCACTGGTGCCGTGGCCGTAAAAAAGCTCGGCAGCATTGAATCGGCTGACAGCAAAACGGTGCAGATCACGCACAGTAGTCAGATATTCGCGGGCGGTTTCGTACATGATGCATGGCTCCCTTGCTGCATATATTGAGAATGCTAAGTGTACTGCGAACTGATGGGCTAATTGTGATTTTGTCTTTAAAATATCTTGCTCATTTGGTTTATATCGAAATTCAGTAACATATCATTATTAATTTTTGGCACTTTATCCTGCCCGGAGAAATGCAATTGATGAAATCGTTTCTAGCCTTTGTATTGATGGCTTGTCTGCATGCCCAAGGATGGGCCAATCAGCAATTAGACGAAGGTCAGCAACGTGTAACGCAGGAAATAGAGGCGTGGAATAGCTGCATCCGCCATGAGCTTAAGCAACAAATTCAGAGTATTGCCTCGCCTGCCTTTATTGCCGAAACTACGCTGGATTTGTGCAATGCCAATTACCTCAGACTGCAGCAATTGATGATGGATGATATGCAAAAACGAGGTGGTTCAGCATCTGCCGTACAGGTAGAAAAAATGGTGATTGATAGCTTAAAGGATGCTAAGGATAATCATCGCGCGAAGATAATTTCTATCGTGCTCAAATATCGAGCCAAATGAGTACTAAATCGGCCAAGCAATTCAAGAGCTTGAACGATGAAAAAAGCTTGGTAGTTTGCAATTAGATGGATGAATTTAAACCTATTTTCGCACTTTAAACGTATCCATCCCCCTTCGCTTGGTGTAAAGTGCCGCTTTGGTTTTATTTTGCACATCGGAGTGGTATGGGTATGACATTTGCAACGCTTGGCCTTGCGCCTGAAGTTCAAAAGGCAGTTGCCGAGCAGGGCTATGAAAACCCGACTGCGATTCAATCGCAAGCCATCCCCGTGATCTTAACTGGCCAAGATGTATTGGGCGCCGCGCAAACCGGTACCGGTAAAACCGCAGCGTTTACTTTGCCGATTCTGACCAAAATCATCCGCCACGCCAATACCAGCGTGTCGCCAGCGCGCCACCCGATCCGCGTGCTGATACTGGCGCCAACGCGCGAACTTGTTGATCAGGTTTACGACAACGTTGCCACTTACAGTAAATACACCGGTTTGCGTAGCCATGTGGTGTATGGTGGTGTGGATATCAAAGGGCAAATCCCAGCGTTGCGTAATGGCGTTGAAGTACTGGTGGCCACGCCGGGCCGCCTGCTCGATCATATTGGGCAAAAAAATATCAATTTGTCTCAAGTTGAGATTTTGGTCTTGGATGAAGCCGATCGCATGCTCGATATGGGCTTTATTCTCGATATCCGCGAAATCTTCAAACTATGTACCAATCGCAAGCAAACGCTATTGTTCTCGGCAACGTTTGCGCCGGAAATCGTCAAACTCAGTAATGAGTTTATGAATAATCCAGTCAAGATCGAAGTCGCGCGCCAAAATTCGGCGAATGAATCGGTCAAGCAAGAGCTGCATCCGGTTGAAACCGCACGTAAACGTGCCTTGCTGGCGCACTTGATTCGTGTGCATCAAATGGGGCAGGTCATTGTATTTTGCCGCACCAAAATTGGCGCAGAGCAAGTGTCACGCGAATTAAAACGCGCCGGATTTAATTGCGAAGCGATTCACGGCGATCGCGATCAGAAAGCGCGTACTGAGGCGCTGAACAAATTTAAAGCGGGTGAAACGCAAGTGCTGGTTGCCACCGACGTGGCCGCGCGTGGTTTGGACGTGACCGATTTGCCGTTCGTGGTGAATTTCGAGTTGCCAACCAATCCAGAAGACTACGTCCACCGTATTGGTCGTACTGGGCGCGCAGGTGCCACCGGCATTGCGATTTCCTTGGTCGCACCCGAAGAAGACAAAGCATACAACGGCATTAAAGCGCTTTTGAAACGCGAATTACCATTAACGCCAGTACCGGGCTTTTCGCCGGGAACGATTCAAATTATTGACGAGCGCGAATCATTGCGTGAGCGTGGTCGTGGGGCGCGACCAGAGCGCGAGCGTAGCCCACGTCGTGATGGTGAAGTGACCGAGCGTATGCCATCGCGCGCTGCGCGTGATGCGATGGATATTCCCGCGTTGCCATCTGATTTGCCAAAGCTGCCCAAACGCGCGCCGCAGATTGCCGCGCTGTTCTTACCCAAGCGGACGCCGCTGGATCAGCAATAAAAAAGGGCCTTTCGGCCCTTTTTTATTGCACTCATTATTACCAAATGTAGCCTAAACCAAGCCCAGCATAAAATTCGCCACTGTGTTGAACAAGTGGGCTGTTTTTGATATCGCTGTCGTAAAACTCGTAATTGACCGCGGCCATACCGATCCAGTTTTTATTAAACCGGTAGCTGGTGATCAGCGCAGTCATGGGTGACACGGTGGTGCCGGTATCCCAAGCTGCACGGGTTGCCGTTGCTTCGCTCGCAGATACACCGCCGAAATAATAATTAGCCATATTGGCGCTGCGTACCATGACCCCAGCGCCGGGCATGATTAAAAGATTATCTTTTACGATGGGAAAGTCTGCCCAGAAGAGGGCTTCTTGGCCTTTACTGGTTCCGGTTATATCGCTGGCCGCACGAATCGTAAGTAGAGCATACGGCGTGACAATATTCGCACCTGCCCCCCCTTCTAATTGCCAGTCGCGCTTTTTCATGCCGGCAAAGGCCGCAGTTTCTTCAGGATCAAGATTGCTAAAGCGGACACGGCCATATAAATAAGCGGCAACATTGCCTTCTTTGTAAACGTAGTAACGCGCTCGATCGCCCAAATACATTAAGCGTTCGCCAAAATAAATCATGCCTGGGATCGCGTAAAAAGAATTATCTTGTGCTTGATAGCGCGCCTGGCCACCGAGTACTACGCCACCGAGCACCACTCCATTGGGGACTGGGCTGGAGTCTGAGTCGCTTGCAAAAGAATCGAGCGAGCCAAAATCAATTTCAGCCTTGGCGGGTATAGCAGTAAATGCAAGAGCCAGAGTGGTTAAAACGGCTATACCTTTAGATAGTATTGTTTTGCACATGATGCTTCGATCTTTTACATGGAAAGTAATAATTGTAGCAAAGCGCTGTCGTGATGCCTTTAATGGCGCAACGAACACAACACATCTACGACAGTCGCTTTGCCAAGGCCGGAAATTTACGCCGCGGCGATAAGGCGCACAGCCAATGGCGCCGCACCGTTGGCGATAGGGAACAGGCGATCAATATTTGGATGATTGCCCGGATTTTTTTCCGCATCTAGCGTGTGTTCGGCATAAATGCGCAGCCCTTTTTGCGCGGCGATATCACTAATGGCACCAAATTCCTGATACAGCGCGTGGTACACGCGTACGCTGCCTGCTTGGCCGGGTTTATTTTCAATGCGAGCTACCACATCATCGCCATTGAGAAGTTCAATCGCGCTTAAATGATCTACGGTCGGCAACGCTGCCAGCTGTTCGGCAAAATTCATCGGTTCACCTTGTCAACGGTTGAGTAGGGAGAGGCGTTATAACATACAAGCGCATCATGCGCTCACTTGAAATCAAATGGAGAACGAAAGATGAATACCACCTTAAAAATGATCTGCGCGGCGGCTTCTTTAACTGTGGCTTCATTTGCGCTGGCTGCGCCTAGCCCTGTGGGGGGGCATGCAGGGATGCCAAAGGGCGATGTCACTAAGGCTGATTTTTTAAAGCATATGGAAGAGCGCTTTAATATGATGGACGCGAATAAAGACGGCGTGCTATCCGAAGCTGAGCGCAAAGCGGCACACGATAAAATGCGCGCGATGCGCGATGAGCGTCGCCAAGCTCGCATGGCCAGCAAAGCCAGCATGGCAAAGTAAACTAGCGTTAAAGACCCTACCGGTGCGCAGCACGGGTAGGGTGCCGCTTAAACATGGGCGGCATCACCCCAAATTTCAGTCAGTGGTAGTTGGCCTGCAATAATGCGACTATCAAGCAAATGAATGACAGAAAAATCAAATTCTTCGGTATTGCGCAATACCCGCTGCTTCAATAATTGATCATTGCTATTAAATAAAGACAGCACCAAGGGGGTGCTATCGAGTTTGCCGCGTCGCACAACGACGCCAGTTTCGCCATTGATTAAATGCACCACGCTGCCGGGTGGATACAGCCCCAGCGTTGATAAAAACAATTGCGCCAGCTTTTGATCCAAACTGCCTGCGCCACTATTGAGTGTACTAAACATCGCCGCATCAGCCAGTTGTCGCCGCCGATAGCCACGATTACTCAGCATGGCGCAATAGCGATCCGCTAGGCTTAATAAGCGTGCTTCAAACACAATGTCTTCACTGCGCAGTTTGCGCGGATAACCACTGCCGTCGGGCGCTTCATGGTGTTGCTCTACACAATCGAGCCACTGAATATCGGATACGCCAAGCATACGCAGTTGGTCGCGGCCAATTTGTGGGTGGGCTTGCATTTGTGCGCGCTGATCCGGCGTGAGCGGCCCCTCTTGCGCGGCAAGGAGGTTTTCCAGCGCGTGCATACCAATATTCATCGTGAGCGCAGCCGCCACGACGGAGGCGCGCTGCATTGCAGTTTGGCCCAGATTGCACAAGCTTAACTCAGCCACAATCGCTACATCCACCGCGTGACGGATGGGGTAGGCGGTTTCGAGCTCGAGCATAATGGTTGCTAGGGCAACCTCTGCAGATTGACTACAGGCACTTTGTACTTGCTGCACCATCGCGGAGACTGCGGCGGGAAAATTCTCCGCCGCTAGCGGGTCGCTGAGCAACTGGGCCAGATCAAGTCGTGCTTGCCGGATAAGCTGTAAAGATGATTTCGATTCAGTGGCCATGATCGGGTGCATGCGTTTGGAATGCTTATATTAGCTGATTACAAATAAAAACAGCGTGAGTTTGCACTCACGCTGTTAAAAATAGGCTATTTCGCTTTAGATTTGTATACGGTTATTCCGCTTCGTCCATCCACACCATTTGAATCGCTTCGAGGATTTTCTCGCCGCAATGTTTTGGATCGTCGTCAAAGCCATCCAAAGCTAAAACCCAATCGCGCAAATCAGTAAAGCGGATGGTTTTTGGATCAACGTCGGGGTATTTATCAGCCAGCTCAATCGCGATATCGCGGGTGTCAGTCCATTTCATCTTTATACTCCTACTGTGTATTGCTCGCTAGGTTAATAGGCCTATGCTCTAGCGACAGATACTCTTAGTGATGTTCGCGCGCGTGGTTGATCGTGTATTTAGGCAATTCAACCACTAGATCAGTATCGGCCACTTCAGCTTGGCAGGAAAGGCGAGAGCATGCTTCCAAACCCCACGCTTTATCGAGCTGATCTTCTTCTAGCTCGTCGGCTTCGTTCAGGCTATTAAAGCCTTCGCGCACCAGCACATGGCAGGTGGTACAGGCGCACGATTTTTCACACGCGTGTTCGATTTCGATGTCATTGGCGAGCAGCGCATCGCAAATGGTCGTGCCCGGCTCAACGTCGAGCACCGCGCCATCGGGGCAAAGGGTGGCGTGCGGCAAAATAACGATTTGGGTCATGCTCTTTCCTTCAGTTAGACAAAAGGGCGGCCTGTGGGCTGCGCTTTTGGTTTAACGTTAAATATCGGTAATTTTCTGGCCAGCCAAACCACGTTTCACTGCGGCGTCCATACGGCGGCTAGCAAAGTCGCCCGTTGCGGCGTTCAATTGTTCGGTGCCCGTGATAATCGCGTCGGCGTCATTATTGGCGCTGGCGTTTTGCAAGGCGGCAATCGCGGCGTCGATCGCGGCACGTTCCGTCGCATCGATCAAATCGCCATCGCTATCGAGCGCGACCAATACTGCGGTGATAATACTTTGCGCTTCTACGCGCGCTTCGGCCAATTTTCGTGCTTGCACGTCATCTTTGGCGTGCGTCATCGATTCGGTCAGCATGCGGCTGATTTCGTCGTCCGACAAACCGTACGATGGTTTCACGGCGATGCTCGCTTCAATGCCGGTCGATTGCTCGCGCGCTGAAACGGACAGCAGGCCATCGGCGTCGACTTGGAATGTGACGCGAATACGCGCCGCACCAGCGACCATCGGCGGAATGCCGCGCAATTCAAACCGCGCCAAGCTGCGGCAATCGCTAACGAGCTCACGCTCGCCTTGCAGCACATGAATCGCCATTGCTGTTTGGCCGTCTTTAAACGTCGTGAATTCTTGCGCGCGCGCGGTTGGGATGGTGCTATTACGCGGAATGACTTTTTCGACCAAGCCGCCCATCGTTTCCAAACCGAGCGACAGCGGAATTACGTCGAGCAGCAACCACTCATCGTCGCCCTTATTGCCCGCCAGTACATTCGCTTGAATCGCCGCGCCGATCGCCACGACTTTATCGGGGTCGAGATTGGTCAGCGGTTCTTGGCCGAACAACTCGCGTACCGCTTTGCGTACATGCGGCATCCGCGTTGCGCCGCCAACGAGCACCACGCCTTTGACGTCTTCAATCGTTAATTTCGCGTCGCGCAGCGCTTTTTTGACTGGCAACAGCGTTTTGCTGATTTGATGCGCCGTCATTTTGTGGAACTGTTCGGCGGTCAATTCCAAATCGATCACCGCACCGTCGGACAACACGGCGGTAATGCGCGTGCTATCGCGGTCGGTTAGCGTTTCTTTCGCTTCGCGTGCGCGCGTCAGCAATAGGCGCTGATCGTTGGCGTTCGGGCCATGAATATCGGCTTGCTCCAAAATCCAGCAGTAAATGCGGTGGTCAAAATCATCACCACCGAGTTGGCTGTCACCCGAAGTTGCGCGCACTTCAAACACGCCGCGAGTCAGCTCCAGAATCGACACGTCAAACGTGCCGCCGCCCAAGTCGTAAATCACATACGTGCCTTCGGACGCATTATCCAAGCCATAGGCAATCGCCGCTGCGGTCGGCTCGTTCAGCAAGCGCAACACATTCAAACCCGCCAATTTGGCCGCGTCTTTAGTCGCTTGGCGCTGCGCGTCGTCGAAGTACGCTGGTACGGTAATCACCGCGCCAACCAGCTCGCCACCGAGGCTGTCTTCCGCGCGCTGTTTCAAATTTTTTAAGATCTCGCTTGAGACTTCAACCGGGCTTTTGACGCCGGCACGCGTCACCAATTTGAGCATGCCTGGCTCGTCGACGAAGCGGTACGGCGTTGCCAAGTCGGCGATATCGTTAATGCCGCGACCCATAAAGCGCTTCACCGACACCAAGGTATTGCTCGGGTCTTCGTTTTGCTTGGCTTGCGCGGCGTGGCCGATCAGCAAGGTATCGTCTTTGCCGTAATGCACCACTGACGGTAGCAAAGTGCGGCCATCGTGATCAGGCAGGCAAACCGCGCTACCGCTTTTGACGGTGGCAACCAAAGAGTTGGTCGTGCCCAAATCAATGCCCACCGCCAAACGATGTTGGTGCGGTGCGGCGCTCATGCCCGGTTCGGCGATTTGCAACAAAGCCATTTTCTATCTCTTTTTTTACTTCAACGAAATGATGGAGGACCTAACGAAAAGGGGTATTACGGGCCTTCGCTGAATCTAATTTTGACGTTTTCTGTTTCTTTGTTTGAATCTTGTATCGGCAAACGAACTTCTCGTAAATCTTTCATGATTGATTCATCCAGCTCATTATTGCCTGTACTTTGAATCATCGTTATATCTGTAATCTCGCAATGCTTATTCAATTGAAAATTGACTGCAAATCTAATGTTCGAGCCAGCTTTGTTTCTAATTGTTGGAAGCCACCTAATGCGATGCACAATGACGCTACTTCTTTCTGTTTTATCATTGATTTCAATGCACTCAAACTGAGGTTTTTTTTTGATTTCTAATTTTTGTTCCTCTGGTACAGGCTGGGTCGAACCTGCACTGGCTGATAGTAGCAGCCCCACTAAGGTCGTTGCGATGATAAGAACTCTGTATTTAATACAAAACAGCTTCAATCGCATCGCCGATTTCCTGATCCAGCTTTTCCATAAAGCGTAATTTTCGCACGCTCATCGCCGCATTCGCAAAATCTTGTTGCGCGTCGATTTGCGCGGCGAGTTTGTCTTCCAGGGCCTGCATTTCGGCGCGCATTTCGCGCGCTAGGTTTTCCAGCGCATCGACATTTTTACTTGCCTTCGCGTCGGCTATGCTTTCGCGCCATTCCATTTGCGCCATCAGAAAATCCATCGGCATCGCCGTATTGGTTTCTTCTTGCGTATCTACGCCCGCCAGTTGCAGCAAATAGCGCGCGCGCGGTAGCGCTGATTTAAGTGTTTGATACGCTTCGTTGATGTGCGTTGCGGCTTGCAAGCTGGCGCGGCGTTCGGCATCTGAGGCGGTGGCAAATTTGTCTGGATGATACAGCGCCACTTGCTCGCGGTAACGCGTATCAAGGGTTTTGGCGTCGAGCGCAAAAGTTTGCGGTAAACCAAACAGGGCAAAATGGCTTTGGCTGAAATCGATCATGGGCGGCGGAATCTAAATGAAGAGGACAGAAGGGCGGGGGCGCAAGGTGCGCGCGCCCCGAAACCGCGTTTAAACGCCAAAGCTCTCGCCACAACCACATTCGTTTTTCACGTTCGGGTTGTTGAATTTAAAGCCTTCGTTCAGGCCTTCTTTGGTGTAATCAAGCTCAGTGCCATCCAAATACGCCAGCGATTTAGCATCGGTAAAAATTTTGGTGCCGAAACTTTCAAATACCAAATCTTCGCTGTTTTCAACGTCGACAAATTCCAGCTTGTAAGCCATTCCCGAACAGCCCGAGGTTTTAACCGCCAGGCGAATGCCCAAGCCTTTGCCGCGCTTGGCGATAAAATTGCTAACGTGTTTTGCTGCCGCTTCAGTTAATGTCAATGCCATTACTTGCTCCTTGGGGGTATTGCTCTGTAGTTATTTGCTATAAATGGCTACAGGGCAATACCCTTGGAATTATTTGCTGTGCTTTTGCTTGTAGTCTTCAACTGCTGCTTTGATCGCGTCTTCGGCCAAGATTGAGCAGTGGATTTTGACTGGTGGCAAAGCCAATTCTTCGGCGATTTGGGTGTTTTTGATCGCCAACGCTTCGTCCAAAGTTTTGCCTTTAACCCACTCGGTCACCAGTGATGACGAAGCAATCGCCGAGCCGCAACCGTAAGTTTTAAATTTTGCGTCGGTGATCAAGCCGTCTTCGCCAACCTTAATCTGCAACTTCATCACGTCGCCACAGGCTGGCGCGCCAACCATGCCGGTGCCAACGGTTTCGTCACCTTTTTCAAACGCGCCAACGTTGCGCGGGTTTTCGTAGTGGTCGAGTACTTGTTCGCTATATGCCATTTCGTGTGCCTCTTAGCTAAATCAAAAGTTCCCCAGCTGCGTTACTTCGGCTTGCCGTACTCGGTGTACTGTCTGCGCCTGAAGTGCCTTGCTGGAAAACTTTTGAATATTTAAATTCTTTCCAGAATCAAACCACCTTTTGCGGTGGATCGTTTTTTTGTTTGGCAAAAGTCCATGCAAATTGGCGTGGATCGTGATGCCAGACAAGGCGCGAAGCCGCGCCGTTTACTGCTGTAAACAAGCGGTTTCGCAACGCCGTATGGCGTCACGAGCCGCAGTCAATTTTTAGTGGGCAGCCCATTCGATGGTACTGATATCAATACCTTCCTTGTACATATCCCACAACGGAGACAAGGCGCGCAGCTTGTCGATTTTCGATTTAATCAATTCAATCGCGTAATCGATTTCGGCTTCCGTGGTAAAGCGGCCAATTGTGAAGCGGATCGAGCTGTGCGCCAGTTCGTCCGAGCGGCCCAAGGCGCGCAAGACGTACGATGGCTCAAGCGACGCTGACGTACATGCCGAACCTGACGACACCGCCAGATCTTTCAGCGCCATAATCAGCGATTCGCCTTCAACGTAGTTAAAGCTCACGTTCAAATTGTGCGGCACGCGCTGGTTCATATCGCCGTTCAAATGCACTTCTTCGATTTCTTTCAGGCCATTCCACAAACGATCGCGCAAAGCGCCGATGCGTTTGTTTTCTTCAACCATATCTTCCCTTGCAATACGGAACGCTTCGCCCATGCCGACGATTTGGTGCGTTGCCAAAGTGCCAGAGCGGAAACCACGCTCATGACCGCCGCCGTGCATTTGCGCTTCCAAGCGGATACGTGGTTTACGACGTACGTACAGTGCGCCGATGCCTTTTGGACCGTAAGTTTTGTGCGCCGAGAAACTCATCAAATCGACTTTCAGGCTCGCCAAATCCAGCGCAATTTTGCCAGTCGCTTGCGCGCTATCGACGTGGAATACAATGCCACGCTCGCGGCAGATTTCGCCAATGGTGGCGATGTCTTGAATCACGCCGATTTCGTTGTTCACTGACATCACAGAAATCAAAATCGTGTCTGGGCGGATCGCCGCTTTGAGCGCTTCCAGATCGAGCAAGCCATTTTCTTGCACGTCCATATACGTCGCTTCAAAACCTTCGCGCTCAAGTTCACGCACCGTGTCGAGCGTGGCTTTGTGCTCGGTTTTTACCGTGATGATGTGCTTGCCTTTAGTTTGGTAGAAGTGAGCTGCACCTTTGAGTGCCAAGTTGATTGACTCAGTGGCGCCTGAAGTGAAAACGATTTCTTTTGGATCGCAGTTGACCAGCTTTGCCACTTCCTCACGCGCGTCTTCAACCGCCGCTTCTGACTCCCAACCGAATGGGTGCGAGCGGCTGGCAGGGTTGCCAAACATCTCGGTGAGGTAAGGAATCATCTTGGCTGCAACGCGTGGATCGACTGGCGTCGTTGCTGAGTAGTCAAGATAGATTGGTTTTTGCTGAGTCATGAGCGTTGCTCCAATAGCGTAAGGCAATAGCGAAACAAGTATTAATGGGCATTCAGTAAGGAATGGCGTTGGTCTTTGACAATGCTGAGCGTATCGCTACAGCGTTTGGCTTTTTCTTGCTGTTTTTCGATTAAGCTTGCCAAGGTCACTTCAGATAAAAAGCCGTGGATGGTTGAGTTCAGCTCAGTCCACAAATCGTGCGTCATGCAGCGCGATTCATCGCGGCAATTTTCGCGGCCACCGCATTGCGTGGCGTCGATCGGCTCGTCGACCGCTTGGATGATTTCGGCGACGGTGATCTCACAGGCGGCACGGGCTAGACAGTAGCCGCCACCGGGGCCACGGACACTTTCAACCAATTCACGGCGGCGCAGCTTACCAAACAATTGTTCAAGGTAAGACAGCGAAATATGCTGGCGCTCGCTAATCCCCGCTAGCGTGACGGGGCCATTGGCTTGGCGCAGCGCCAAATCCAGCATCGCAGTCACGGCGAAGCGGCCTTTTGTGGTCAAGCGCATGGGATTTCCTTGCTGTTTTGAACGTGGCTCAATGGTATCAAAGCCCGACTAAATTGGTCAAGTAAAAACCCGACTGAATTAGTCGGGTTTGTCGATTGTTTTGCTTGACCATCATCATTTACAAGCCATGGCAAAGCCATGTCTGTCTGGCTTGGGCTGGGCTTTGCCGCCAATATGTTTTATTCCCACTCCCCCCGCCCTCTCCTTGAGAGGGGGCCTCGCTGCGCCAGTACTGCCTATCCCAGTGGATAGAGCTAGGGTGAACTTGCGTGGGTTCAATCAACAATCTTGTTCAGATAAGTCGGGTCAAATTTATCTGCCGTGGCGCGCTCTTCGGCACAATCAACGCCCAGTTGCTCTAGTCGTGCCAACACCATTTCCAAGCGTTTATCGGTGGTGACCGAATGATCGAGTAGGCCGTGAATGGCTTTGACCATCGGGTCGTTCATATCTGCACCAACGCCGTAAGCTGAAAAACCGAGCTGCTCGGCTTTTTCTTCGCGCGCTTGTTCGATTTGCGCCGCCAAAATGCGCGCAGGAATACCAATCGCCGTCGCGTTCGCCGGAACGTCTTTCACCACAACGGCGTTAGAGCCAACTTTCGCGCCGTCGTGCAGCGTGATCGGGCCGAGAATTTTGGCGCCAGCCCCGATGATGACGCCTTTGCCTAAAGTAGGGTGGCGCTTGCCGTGATTCCACGAGGTACCGCCGAGCGTTACGCCGTGATACAGCGTGCAATCGTCGCCAATTTCGGCGGTTTCACCAATCACAATGCCCATGCCGTGATCGATAAACACACGGCGACCTATCGTTGCGCCGGGGTGAATTTCGATGCCAGTTAAAAAGCGTGTGATGTGCGAAACCATGCGGGCCAGCAGTTTGAAATTTCGCACCCACAGGCCATGCGCCAAAATATGTAGCGTGAGCGCATGAAAACCTGGGTAACAGGTCACCACTTCCAGCGTCGAGCGGGCGGCAGGGTCGCGGTCAAAAACCACGCGAATATTTTCACGCAATCGGGCTAGCATGGTAGTGAGTCTGTGAGAGCCAAGAAAGACTGAGTATTTTACTCGGTTTTTGCTGGGCTTGGTAGGCTTGGGGAACGGCCGAGATTATGTGTGGGTATATCTCTCTAAGTATTGAATTGCGCTTGCTCCGTCAATATACCTTGGTGTGGCTGCAAAACTAATTTGCAGCCACAATGCCATGCAATTATTTTTGCCCGAAATAGCCACCCCAAGGCTGCAGCACGATTTGTTTTTTATTGACCGCGCCCCCCATCAAGCCATGACCATCCATCGCAGTGATTTTGCTCCAGCCTTTGGGCAAATCGATGGTTTGTGCTTGCGCGCTTAGGTTAAAGGCGACCAACACTTTGTCTTGGTTCAGTTGCCGCTCGAACAGCAAAATTGGTTCTGGCGCAGCAAAAAAGTGAATATCTCCTCGAATCAAAATGTCTTGTTTACGTCGCCAAGCTAAAAAGCGGCGGGTGAAATTTAAAATGGATTCACGCGGCTTTTCTTGCGTGTCCGCGGCGACTCGCGCGTGTTCAGGCGGAATAGGTAGCCATGGCGAACCAGTGCTAAAGCCGGCGTTTAATTTTGCTGCTTCCCAAGCCATCGGTGTGCGGCAACCATCGCGGCCTTTAAATTCGGGCCAAAATGCTTTGCCGTATGGGTCTTGCAATAACTCATACGGGATGTCGGCCTCGGTTAGGCCCAGCTCATCGCCCTGATACATGCAAAATGAGCCGCGCAAACTGCCTTGCAAGGCGATCATCAATTTTGAAAATTGCGCTCCGCCTGCATTTTTACCCCAACGGGTGGCGACGCGCGGCACATCATGATTGCCGATCGACCAGCACATCCAGCCCGGTTTTTCGAGTTGGGCAAATTTGTGTTCCATCGTTTCGACTTGCTTGCGGATGTGCGCCGCAGTGAAGGTGTCGGTGAGTAAATCAAAGCTATACGCTTGATGAAATTTATCGCCGCCTTCGGTGTATTCGGCCATGCGGCTGGGCGAGTCATCGTCGCCAATTTCACCGACGCTGGCTGCGTCGTATTTATTTAATAGTTTGCGCAGCTTTTTTAGAAATTTAATATTTTCCGGCTGCGATTTATCGTACAAATGTTGCTGCATGCCATAAGGATTAGTCGCGGCGACGCTACTGGTATCGGCAACCAAGGCCGCTGGATTATTGCGCAATTGCTGATCGTGAAAATGGAAAATGCACGCGTCAAAACGAAAGCCATTGACGCCGCGTTGTAGCCAGAATTCCACTTCGCCCAAAATGGCTTTTTGTACTTCTTTATTATGAAAGTTCAGATCCGGCTGGCTGGTCAAAAAATTATGTAAGTAATACTGGCAACGGCGGCTATCCCACTGCCATGCGCTACCACCAAATACCGACAGCCAATTATTCGGTGGCGTGCCATCGGGTTTGGGATCAGCCCAGACGTACCAATCGGCTTTGGCGTTGTTGCGCGAGCAGCGACTTTCTTTAAACCAAGCGTGCTCTTCCGATGTGTGCGAGAGGACTTGATCAATGATGATTTTGATTTTGGCCTTGTGCGCGGCTTTCAATAGCGCATCAAAATCATCCAAGCTGCCAAATAAAGGATCGACATCGCGATAATCGCTGACGTCGTAGCCAAAATCAGCCATTGGCGATTTAAAGAAAGGCGAAATCCAGATCGCGTCGACTTTCAGTGCGGCCAAATACGGCATTTTGCTCAAAATGCCGGGTAAATCACCGACTCCATCACCATTGCTATCCTGAAAACTGCGCGGATAGATTTGGTAAATCACGGCGCCGCGCCACCAATCTGGGTTTTTCTTTGCCATGGTTTATATCCTTGCTGGTGATGTGTGTAATTTTATCGGAATTATTCGGGTTTTTCCCTACAATGCTTGCAACGTAGTAAGCTGTGAGAATAAGATTCTTGTGCAATGCAAACTGATTGGTTTGACTATAAATAATAATTACGCAAGAAAACAACTCCAACCTTGAGGCGTGAATGATTTCAATCGATTCTGCACAAATTGCCGCGGTGTGTGCAGGCCAGCACGCAGATCCTTTTTCCTTCTTAGGTATGCATCTTTGCGATGGCGTTTTGCAAGTTCGTACTTGGCTGCCTGATGCCGCTGAATGTGCATTGGTTGAAAGTAAAACCGGCAAAACGCTTGCTCAACTCGAGAAGCTCGATGAGCGAGGTTTTTTTGCCGTGGCAGTGCCACGCCGCAAAAACCATTTTGCCTATCGCTTGCGGGTGACTTGGCATGGTGAAACGGTTGATATCGAAGATCCTTATCGTTTTCCGCCTGTGCTCGGCGATATGGATTTATGGCTCTTGGCCGAAGGCAATCAATTGCGCCCGTACGAGCGCCTCGGTACGCATTTTCGTACGATTGATGGTGTTGATGGCGTGGCGTTTGCCGTGTGGGCACCGAATGCGCGCCGCGTGTCGGTAGTGGGCGATTTTAATTACTGGGATGGTCGCCGGCATGTGATGCGTCTGCGCCGTGAATGTGGCGTGTGGGAAATCTTCTTGCCCAATGTGCAAGCAGGGCAGGGGTATAAGTACGAAATTATCGATCAACACGGCGCCTTGCAGATTAAGGCCGACCCCTATGGTTTCTCCGCCGAAATGCGCCCTGCGACGGCGTCGCGCGTAGCGAAATTGCCAGCTTGGGTAGAAGGCACGCAAACTCGCAAGCAAGCGAATGCGCTGAATGCACCGATCTCAATCTATGAAGTGCATTTGGGTTCATGGCGTCGCCGCCCCGAAGAAGGCAACCGCTGGTTAAGCTACCGCGAACTAGCGGTCGAGTTGATTGATTACGTGAAATATATGGGCTTTACCCATATTGAATTATTGCCAGTCAATGAGCATCCATTTGATGGTTCGTGGGGGTATCAGCCACTAGGCATTTATGCACCTACCTCTCGCTTTGGTACCCCAGAAGACTTCCGCCATTTGGTACAAACGGCACATGAGAATGGCATCGGTGTGATTCTGGACTGGGTGCCGGGCCATTTCCCGACTGATACGCATGGCTTGGCGCAATTTGACGGCTCGCATTTGTATGAGCATAGCGATCCGCGCGAAGGTTTTCATCAAGACTGGAATACGCTGATTTACAACTTCGGTCGCAATGAAGTTCGCAACTACCTGATCGGCAATGCGCTGTATTGGATTGAGCGTTACGGCATTGATGGCTTGCGTGTTGATGCGGTAGCGTCGATGCTGTATCGAGATTATTCACGCAAAGACGGCGAATGGGTGCCAAATCAGTTTGGCGGGCGCGAAAACCTGGAAGCGATCGACTTTATGCGCCGCATGAATGAAGTCGTTGGCGTTGAGCGGCCTGAGGCGATTACGCTGGCCGAAGAATCAACGGCCTTTCCATCGGTATCGCGCCCACCCGCGATGGGCGGCTTGGGCTTTCATTACAAATGGAATATGGGCTGGATGAACGACACGCTGCGCTATATGCAGCAAGACCCGGTGCATCGTAAATACCATCATCACCATATGACTTTTGGCTTGGTGTACGCATTTAGCGAGAATTTTGTGCTGCCGATTTCGCACGACGAAGTGGTGCACGGTAAAGGCTCGATGCTCGCCAAAATGCCCGGCGATTGCTGGCAGCAGTTCGCCAATTTGCGCGCGTATTACGCGTATATGTGGGCGCATCCGGGTAAAAAATTGCTGTTTATGGGTTGCGAATTTGCGCAAGGCCGCGAGTGGAATCACGACACCAGCCTAGATTGGCATTTGGTCGACGATCAAGATAACCAATGGCACCGTGGCGTGCAGCATTTGGTACGCGATTTGAACCGCGTCTATCGCGATTCTCCGGCGTTGTACCAGATCGATTTTGATCATCGTGGCTTTGAGTGGATTAGCCACGATGATGCGGATAACTCGATTTTCAGCTTTGTCCGCAAAGGTGAACATGCTGATGATTTTATCGTCGTCGTCAGTAACTTCACGCCAGTACCGCGCCACGGTTATCGCTTAGGCGTGCCGCGTGGCGGGGTGTATACCGAAATCTTGAATTCTGATTCTGAATATTATGGCGGCAGCAATACTGGTAATTTAGTTTTACCTACTGAGGGTATTGCTTCGCATGGTAGAACTGATTCGGTTTGCATGACGATACCTCCATTGGCGACGGTTTATCTGCGCTGGAGTGCGCAAGCATGATCGAGTCAGGGACACCTTATCCATTGGGTGCGACCTTTGATGGCGATGGGGTGAATTTTGCGCTGTTTAGTGAAAACGCCAGCCAAGTTGAGTTGTGCTTGTTTGACGCCACTGGCTGCGTAGAAACAGCGCGTATTGCTTTACCCGAATGTACGCATGGCATCTGGCATGGCTATTTGCCCGATGCACAGCCAGGCTTGATTTATGGTTATCGCGTGAGCGGTGAGTATGCGCCGCAGCGTGGCCATCGCTTTAACCCGAATAAAATCTTGCTCGATCCGTACGCCAAAGCCGTGTGGGGGCACTATCGCATTGACGATGCCCATTTGGGGTATGACTCGCTTGATCATGCTCAGATTAATACACGAGACAATACCCTCGGCGCACCCAAAGGAATCGTTGTCTCCGAGCCGTATGATTGGGGTGATGATGCGCAATTAAAAACGCCGTGGGCAACGACGGTGATCTATGAGGCGCATGTGCGTGGCTTAACGCAATTGCACCCCGAAATCCCCGCAGAGGTTCGCGGCAGCTACGCGGCTGTGGCGCATCCGGTGATGATTGCGCATTACCAAAAGCTGGGCATTTCTGCGATTGAATTACTGCCCGTGCATTTGCACTCCGACGAGCCGCGCTTGCAGCAATTGGGTCTGCAAAACTATTGGGGCTACAACACGCTCAGTTTCTTCACGCCAGAGACGACGTATTGGTCGGGCCGCGCGGGAACGACGCCCTTGGGCGAATTTCGCGACATGGTCAAAGCCTTGCACGCGGCGGGTATCGAGGTGATTCTCGACGTGGTGTTTAACCATACCGCAGAAAGCGACGCCTTGGGGCCGACGCTGTCGTTTCGCGGAATCGACAACGCCAATTACTACGTGCTCAATGCGCAGCATCCGGAGCAATACGAAAACTGGACCGGCTGCGGCAATGTGCTCAATATCAGCCATCCACGTGTCTTGCAAATGGTGATGGATAGCCTGCGCTATTGGGTGAATGAATGCCACGTTGATGGTTTTCGCTTTGATTTAGCGCCGATCTTGGGGCGGCTGGACGGTAAATTTACGCACTTTGCGCCGTTCTTTTCGGCCATTGCGCAAGATCCGGTTTTATCAGCGGTCAAACTGATTGCCGAGCCGTGGGATATTGGCGTTGGCGGCTATCAACTGGGGCATTTTCCGGTCGGCTGGCTCGAATGGAACGACCAATATCGCGATGTAATGCGCAAGTTCTGGCTGCACGATGGTGTAACACGCGCCATGTTTGCACGCCGCTTTGCGGCCTCGAGCGATACTTTCCACAAAGGCCGCCGCAAACCTGAGGCGAGCCTCAATTTCATCACCGCGCACGATGGTTTTACGCTGCGCGATTTGGTGTCGTACAACCACAAACACAATCACGCCAATAAAGAACATAACCGCGATGGTCATGGTCACAATTTAAGTTGGAATTGCGGTGTAGAAGGTCCTTCCAGTGATGATGGGATTTGCCTGCTGCGCGCACGCGCGAGCAAAGCCATGTTGGCGACCTTATTGCTTAGTCAAGGCACCCCCATGCTGTTGGCGGGGGATGAGTTAGCTCATACCCAGCAAGGTAATAACAATGCCTATTGCCAAAATAACGCCATCACTTGGCTCGATTGGGCACAAGCAGATCATGAGTTAACGGACTATATTGCACAGCTGATTGCTATTCGGCGCGAGTGTCAGGCGCTAAATCAGAATGAATGGTGGACCAGTCAACCCAATGATGCAGGGGTGACGGATGTCGTTTGGTTAAATCCTTCCGCTAGTCCAATGCAAGCGCATGATTGGGACGATCATGGCGGACGTGCCATGATGGTGCTGTTATCGAATCAATTTTTAGTACTGATGAATGCTTCCGCGCATCAAGTCCATTTCCATTTGCCAGCGCTGCAAGAGGGTGTTTGGTACATCCGTCTTGCGAGCACAGGGGACACCCAATCCGATTTCTCGGGGCGCGATTGTCGAGTCGCGGCTCGAAGTATTACGATTTTAGCGATAAAGAAATAACACTTAGAGGTTAAGTAATGAGTATCACGTCAGTAGCAACACAAGTTTTTGCTGGTCAGCGCCCAGGTACTTCGGGACTGCGCAAAAAAGTACTGGTATTTCAACAAGCAGGTTATTTAGAAAACTTTGTTCAAGCGATTTTTGACGTCGTGCCAGAGCTCAAAGGTGGCACGCTGGTGCTGGGCGGAGACGGTCGATACCACAACCGCGCTGCAGTGCAGACCATTTTGAAAATGGCCGCCGCCAATGGCGTTGCCAAAGTGCTGGTTGGGCAGGGGGCATTGTTGTCAACGCCAGCGGTCAGCTGCGTGATTCGCAAGCACGGCGCGGTGGGCGGGATTGTATTGTCGGCTTCGCACAATCCCGGCGGCCCTGACGGTGATTTTGGTATTAAATATAACGTGACTAACGGCGGTCCAGCGCCTGAGAAAATCACCGAAGCGATTTATCAGCGTACGACGACAATTAGCGAATATCACACGTATAGCGCTGCAGATATTGATATTGAAGCGCTAGGTGAATATACCCTTGGAGGTATGCAGGTTGTGGTGATTGATCCGGTTAGCGATTACGCCGAATTGATGGAAAGCCTGTTTGATTTTGCTGCGATTCGCGCGTGGTTTGCTAGCGGCAAACGGATGCGCTTTGACGCGATGTGCGCCGCTTCTGGCCCGTATGCAACGCGCATTATCGAAGGCCTGCTTGGCGCGCCAAAAGGCACCGTCGTCAATGGCGTGCCGCTGGAAGATTTTGGTGGCCTGCATCCCGATCCTAACCCTGTGTATGCCGACGATCTGGTCGCGCACCTAACAGCTGCCGATGCCCCCGATTTTGGCGCGGCCAGCGATGGCGATGCTGATCGCAATATGATTTTGGGCCGCAACTTTATCGTGACGCCATCGGATAGTTTGGCGGTGATGGCGGCTAATGCGACTTTGATCAAAGGCTATGCGGGCGGTATCGCAGGCGTAGCGCGTTCAATGCCAACGTCGTGCGCGGTGGATGCGGTGGCGAACAAACTGGGCTTGCCGTGTTTTGAGACGCCAACGGGTTGGAAGTTTTTTGGCAATTTGCTCGACGCAGGCAAAGTGACCTTGTGCGGCGAAGAAAGCTACGGCACCGGTTCTGGCCATGTGCGCGAAAAAGACGGCGTGTGGGCGGTGTTGTTCTGGCTCAATTTGCTGGCGGTCACCGGCAAATCGGTTGAAGAAATCGTCACGGCGCACTGGCAAACTTATGGTCGCCATTTCTATTCTCGTCACGATTACGAAGCGCTCGATACCGATGCGGCCAATGGTTTGATGGCGCATTTGCGCAGCCAGTTGGCAAGTCTGGCTGGCCAAGCATTTGGCAGCTATACCGTGGCGCTAGCCGACGACTTTGCCTACGACGATTCGGTCGATGGCTCGCGCAGCGAAAAACAAGGCATCCGGATTATCTTTACCGATGGCAGCCGTGTGGTGTTCCGACTTTCTGGCACCGGTACTGAAGGCGCAACGCTGCGGGTTTACCTCGAGAAATTCGAAGCTGATACCAGCAAGCACTCGATTGCCACGCAAACTGCGCTGGCCGATTTGATCCAAATCGCCGCACAAGTCGCGCAAATTAACGAACGCACAGGCCGCGAACAACCGACTGTTGTGACCTAAACGGTTTAATCCCCAAAAAAATAAGCGTAAAGCCGACCACGGCAATTCAGGAGAGGAAGAATGGAAGTCCAGTTGATTGATAAAGCAACCCTAGCCCGCCAATTACCGAACCGTGCCGTGGCCTTAGTGTTGGCAGGCGGGCGTGGTTCACGCCTGAAGGCTTTGACAGATCATCGCGCCAAGCCTGGCGTGTATTTTGGCGGTAAATTTCGGATTATCGATTTTGCGCTTTCCAATTGTATTAACTCGGGTATTCGCCGCATCGGTGTGATTACGCAATATAAATCACACTCGCTGATGCGCCATTTGCAACGCGGGTGGTCGTTCTTGCGTAATGAAATGAACGAATTTGTCGACGTATTGCCCGCACAGCAACGCGTTGATGAAGAGCACTGGTATCGCGGCACGGCCGACGCGATTTATCAGAACTTGGATATTTTGCGTACCTATCGTTCTGATTACGTCGTGATTCTGGCGGGTGATCATATTTATAAAATGGATTACTCGCGCATGTTGGTGGACCATGTGCTGCTCGGCGCTGAAGTGACTGTGGCGTGTATCGAAGTGCCGCGCAAAGAGGCGAGCGCCTTTGGCGTGATGGCCATTGGCGAAGATCGCAAAATTTCGGCTTTTGTTGAAAAGCCAGCTGATCCGCCTGCGATGCCGGGTAAAGACGATGTGTCTTTGGCGTCGATGGGGATTTACATCTTCAATACCGCCTACCTTGAGCGCCTATTGGAAGAAGACATCAAGCTTGAAGGCTCAACGCACGATTTTGGTAAAGATTTGATCCCGAAAGCTGTGTCGGAAGGCAAAGCATTTGCGCATCCATTTGGCCTGTCGTGCGTGCTGGAAGATCAAAACGCGCAACCTTACTGGCGTGATGTTGGTACTGTGGATGCGTATTGGGAAGCCAATCTCGATTTGGCCTCAGTCACGCCAGAACTTGATGTTTATGATGAAGCTTGGCCAATCTGGACGCTGCAAGAGCAATTGCCGCCAGCCAAATTCGTGCAAGATCGTAACGGCAGCCACGGCATGACCCTGAACTCCTTGGTATCCGGCGGTTGTATTGTGTCGGGCTCGCTGGTGATTAATTCTGTGCTCTTTTCACAAGTGCGCGTGCATTCATTCTGCACCATTGATTCGGCGGTGATTTTGCCGCAGGTCACCGTCGGGCGTGGTTCGCGTTTGCGCCGTTGTGTGATCGATCGTGGCTGCGAGATTCCTGAAAACTTGATCGTTGGTGAAAACGCCGAAGACGATGCTCGTCGTTTTTATCGCTCTGAAGGTGGCGTTACCTTGATTACCAAAGATATGTTGGCCAAATTGAAATAATGCCAGTGCCATCTTGCCGTCATTCAGTGATGGCAGTATTTCAAAGAATGACGTTAAGGGTCAAGAGAGGATGTACTGATGCAAATTTTACATGTTTGCGCCGAGATGTTTCCGCTGCTTAAAACGGGCGGCTTAGCAGATGTCAGTGGGGCTTTGCCTTTGGCTTTGGGCAAACAGGGCGCCGATGTTCGTGTGTTGTTGCCGGGTTTTCCTGCGATTATGGATGGGCTAAATATCTCGGGCGAAGTTGCTCATTTGCACTGTTTTGCGGGTGATGTGCGCATTGTTTTTGGCTACACCGAGCAGGGCGTTGGCGTGTACGCGATTGATGCACCCCATTTATACGCGCGTGGTGGCAATCCTTATCAAGACGGCAATCAACATCCATACGCAGACAATCACCTACGCTTTGCCGTGTTGGGTTGGGTGGCTGCGCGTTTGGCAGAAGGGGCTGATCCATATTGGCGGCCGAGCGTCGTGCATGCGCACGATTGGCATGCCGGACTTGCCCCTGCGTATATCGCTGCAGTTGGGCATCCGGCGCGTACGGTATTTACGATTCATAATCTGGCGTATCAAGGCGTTTTCTCGCCGGCTGATTTTTCTGCATTGGATTTGCCGGCGCATTTTTTTAGCGTGAATGGTTTGGAATTTCATGGCCATTTGTCGTTTATGAAAGCGGGGATTTATTACTCAGATCGTGTCACAACAGTGTCACCGAGCTACGCACGTGAAATTACCGGTGACGAGCAAGGCTGTGGGCTGGATGGTTTATTACGTGATCGTGGCGAAGCGCTATCGGGCGTGCTCAATGGTGTTGACGATTCCATCTGGAATCCCGCTACTGACTCCTTAATTGTCAGCCCATATTCGGCTGAAAAACTCTCCGGTAAAGCTAAATGCAAAGCGGCGCTGCAGCAGGCAATGGGTCTGCAAGAGAACCCTGATGCGCCGCTGTTTATCGTGGTTAGCCGTTTAACCGAGCAAAAAGGCCTGCACTTGGTGCTAGAGCGTTTGCACGAAATTACCCAGCGCGGCGGGCAATTTGCCTTGCTGGGTAGTGGGGATGCGCAAATGGAAGCGGCGTTTCGCGTTGCGGCTGCTGAAAATCCAAGCCAGATCGCCGTCAAGATTGGCTACGACGAAGCGTTCTCTCACCAATTGATGGCGGCGGCGGACGTGATTATGGTGCCGAGTCGCTTTGAGCCTTGTGGTTTAACGCAGTTGTACGGCCTTAAATACGGCGCTTTGCCCTTGGTGCGGCGCGTAGGTGGTTTGGCTGATACGGTAGTGGATTGTAGTTTAGAGAATTTACAAGAGGGTATTGCCACGGGGGCTGCTTTTGATGTGTTCTCTGGCGAAGCACTCACCCAGGGTATCCGTAGAATGTTTGCGCTATGGGCAAGACCGAAAGAATGGAAGGCGGTTAGAAAAACGGCGATGAGCTGTGACTTCGGCTGGCACGCCGCGGCCGAGCAATATTTACAGCTATACCGCGCCATTGGTGCTTAAGGAATGGTTTGACGGGCGGTGCGCGGCTTGCCATCGCCACAATCGATAAAAACACTGGAGTGCATTTGATGAGTATGCCGTTTCAATACGATGTAACCGATCACCAAGATGTACAGGCCATTAAAAAAGCCATCGCCAACAAACTGATGTATGCGATCGGTAAAGACCCGATCGCTGCGCAGCCGAAAGATTGGCTCGACGCCACTTTCCTCACTGTGCGCGACCAAATGGTTGAGCGCTGGATGCAGACAACGCGCGCGCAATACTCACAAGATGTGAAGCGCGTGTATTACCTCTCGATGGAATTTCTGATCGGCCGCGCTTTATCGAATGCACTGCTGGCGCTGGATATGGAAGACACCGTCCGCGCGGCGCTCGATGAAATGGGCATTGATTACGACGATCTGGTGCACATGGAACCAGACGCGGCGCTCGGTAATGGTGGCTTGGGTCGTTTGGCTGCATGTTTCCTCGACTCGATGGCGACGCTGGGTATTCCTGGCATGGGCTACGGCATTCGCTATCAATTCGGCATGTTTAAGCAGCGCATTATCGAAGGCCGTCAGGTTGAGGTGCCCGATACTTGGTTGGGCTCGGTCAATATCCTCGACTTCCCGCGTGACGAAGTGTGCTACCGCGTGCGTTTTGGTGGTCGCCTTGAGACGGATGGCAAAAAAACGCGGTGGATCGACACGCACAATGACGTACTCGCCGTCGCGCACGATGTAATTATCCCGGGCTTTGACACGACAGCGACCAACACGCTGCGCTTGTGGACTGCGCGCTCAACGCGCGAGATTAATCTCTCCAAATTTAACGAGGGCGATTATTTCTCGGCGGTGGCGGAAAAAAACCTTTCCGAAAACGTGTCACGCGTGCTTTACCCCGATGATTCAACGTACAGCGGTAAAGAGCTGCGTCTGCGCCAAGAATATTTCTTTGTCGCGGCCAGTGTGCAAGACATCATCCACCGCTATCGGATGACGCACGATAACCTCGATCATCTCGCCGATAAAGTCGCGATTCACTTAAATGATACTCATCCGGTGCTAGCGATTCCAGAATTGATGCGCGTCTTGCTCGATGAAGCCAACTACGAGTGGGATGAGGCGTGGGCGATTACCAGCAAGGTGTTTAGCTACACCAACCACACTTTGATGAGCGAAGCGTTGGAAACGTGGCCCGTCGATATGCTGGGGCACTTATTGCCACGCCATTTGAAGATCATTTTCGATATTAACGATATGTTCCTCAAGCAAGTGGCCGCGCAGTTCCCGGGCGATCACGATTTACTGCGTTCGGTGTCATTGATCGAAGAGCATGGCGATCGCAAAGTACGGATGGCGTATTTGGCGGTAGTGGCCAGCCACACGATTAATGGCGTGTCGGCGCTGCATTCGGATTTGATGGTTGAATCGATTTTTGCCGATTTGGCCAAAATTTTCCCTGAGCGTTTTACCAATGTCACCAATGGCGTAACGCCTCGCCGCTGGTTGGCGCTGGCCAATCCGAACTTGTCCAAACTGATCGACAAAGAAATCGGCCAGACTTGGCGCGTTCGTTTGAATGAATTGAGTGAGCTCAAAACGCATATTGATTTTCCGAAATTCGTGCAGGATTTTCGCGATGCCAAACACGCCAACAAAGAGCGTTTGGCGAAATACGTGGCGCGTAATCTGGGCGGCGTGATTAATCCTGATTCGCTGTTTGATATTCAGGTCAAACGCATTCACGAATACAAACGTCAGTTGCTCAATGTCTTGCACGTAATCACACGTTACAACCGCATTTTGCGTGACCCCGACGCCAAAATTCAGCCGCGTGTGGTGGTGTTCGCTGGTAAAGCCGCGTCGGCGTATCGCATGGCGAAGTTGGTGATTCAGTTGATTAATGATGTTGGTATCAAAATCAATAATGACCCGCGCGTTGGCGATAAACTCAAAGTAGTGTTTATTCCTAATTACAGCGTGAGCTTGGCCGAAATTATTATTCCCGCGGCCGATTTGTCTGAGCAAATCTCCACCGCAGGCACCGAAGCGTCGGGCACGGGGAATATGAAATTTGCACTTAATGGCGCTTTAACCATTGGTACGCTTGATGGTGCGAATGTGGAAATGCTCGATGCGGTCGGTGCGGATAATATTTTCATCTTCGGTAACACCACCGAAGAAGTGAATGCGCTGCGCCGCGATGGTTATAACCCTCGCGCCATTTATGAAAGCAATAGCGAATTGCGCGAAGTACTCAATCAATTGGCGAATGGTTTCTTTAGCCCGCAAGAGCCTGAGCGCTATCGCGTGATTTTTGATGTACTCGTTAACTGGGGCGATCATTATCAGCTGCTGGCCGATTACGAGTCATACATTGCCACGCAAGACAAGGTCGACGCTTTGTACGCCAAGCCAGAAGAATGGGCGAAAAAAGCGATTTTGAATGTGGCTGGCATGGGGCATTTCTCATCCGATCGCACGATTGGCGAGTATGCCGAGAAGATCTGGCACACGACACCGGTCAAACTTTAATTCATCTTTTTACAGTAAACTCACGGCAGCCTCTTTGGGGCTGCCGTTTTTATTGGTTTAATCAGTCAAAACTAGAGAATAAAAAATGAATGAAACCCAGCCCCAACAAGATAGCCATTTGTATGAAGAGCCGGTGAGCAGTCTGCGCGTCTTTGATGGTAATTTGCTGCATGTGAATCGCGATACGATACGCTTGCCCGATGGCTCAGAAGCGACGCGCGAATATATTTTGCACCCGGGCGCGGTGATGATTATTCCGCAGCTACCCGATGGACGTCTGTTGCTGGAGCGCCAATATCGCTACCCATTACACCGCGTATTTATTGAGTTTCCAGCGGGAAAACTTGAAGTGGGTGAAGATCCGCTCGAATGCGCAAAACGCGAACTACTCGAAGAAACGGGTTACAGCGCAGCCAACTGGGAATACTTGGGCGTCTTGCACCCAATTATTAGTTATACCGATGAAGAAATTAAACTCTTTCTGGCGCGTGACTTAACGGCGGGTGAGGCGCAGCTTGATGCGGGTGAGTTTGTTGAGTGCATCAGCATGAGCATGGAAGAACTTGTCGCAGGTGTAATCGACGGTTCAATTACCGATGCAAAAACCGTGAGCGGTATTTTCTGGGCGCAGCAAAAGGGCTTGAAATAAGGCTGGGGTATATTGCTGTGGATTTTTTTGTAAATGGTTTGCAGCAATATACCCTTTGCGTTTTATTCAATATCATCTTCCGCTTCGCACAGCAACGCGTCTTGCACCACGGTGCGAGTTAAATGCGGCGCAAACAAGGCGATAAAATCGTAGGCGTAACCGCGTAGGTAAGCGTCTTTGCGAATACCGATGTGGGTTGTCGATTTCTCAAACAGATGACTTGCATCGATTGCGGTTAAACCGGTATCGCGCTCTGGCTCGTACGCCATGCCTGCCAAAATGCCAATGCCCAAACCTAAATCGACATAAGTCTTAATCACGTCCGAGTCGATTGCGGTCAGTACCACATTCGGCGTGATATTTTTTTCTTCAAAAGCACGGTTAATTTTTGAGCGGCCTGCAAAGGCAAAATCGTAGGTAATCAGCGGCCAAGCGGCGATGTCTTCAATGGTAATTGGCCGCTTTAAGGTCGTGAGCGGGTGCGCTTTGGGGACAATCACGCAGCGATTCCAGTCGTAGCAATTGAGCATCGCCAACTCGCTGTAATGATCAATCCCTTCGGTCGCAATCGCTAAATCGGCGCTACCATCGACGACCATTTCTGAAATTTGCGTAGGGCTACCTTGTTTGATCGACAGACGTACTTTGGGGTAACGCTGCAAAAAGGCTTGGATTACTTTAGGTAGCGCGTAACGAGCTTGCGTGTGCGTGGTGGCAATGGTCAAGCTGCCATTTTCAACTTGAATGAATTCTTCGCCAATGCGCTTTAAGTTTTGCGATTGCATTAAGATGCGCTCAGCAATGCGCAAAATTTCGCGCCCTGGCGCGGTGATATCAACGACGCGTTTACCGTTACGAATGAAAATTTGTACGCCGAGTTCGTCTTCAAGTAGGCGAATCTGTTTTGAAATGCCGGGTTGTGAAGTATGCAGCTTCTCCGCCGCCTCCGAGACGTTTAAGCCTTGTTTTGCGACTTCAACCAAATAGCGTAATTGCTGCAATTTCATTGCCAACCCCACGTTCAAAAGAACCAAACCTTCTAACATGATAACAGAATAGTATAATGCGTTCTAATCTGAGCAGTTATCATGCTAAAAACTCAAAATATAAAGGGTAGAGCATGGAAGTAGCATGGTATGGCTTTGTCATTGCCGGTTTAGTCGTGGGCTTTATCGTCGGCATGACAGGGGTCGGCGGTGGTTCCTTGATGACACCGATTTTATTGTTCTTCGGCATTAACCCTGCCACTGCCGTGGGTACGGATTTATTGTATGCCGCCATCACCAAAGCGGGTGGCGTGTATGTGCATCAGCAAAATAAAAATATCGATTGGAAAATTACTGGCTGGCTCGCGCTTGGTAGCGTTCCAGCTGCGGCGATTACGCTGCTGGTGCTGCACAATTTGCACGCCGATACCGATGCGCTCAACCGAGTGATTAAGCAGGGCTTGGGTGTCGCTTTACTATTTACTGCGGTT
Source organism: Chitinibacter sp. SCUT-21 (assembly GCA_041874755.1). NCBI lineage: Bacteria > Pseudomonadati > Pseudomonadota > Betaproteobacteria > Neisseriales > Chitinibacteraceae > Chitinibacter > Chitinibacter sp. SCUT-21. The sequence continues at coordinate 1,083,447 of CP102611.1, read as the reverse complement.
GCCATTGTATTTAAGCAACGCCTAATCGCTTTTGCGCAGCGCCATGCTGGTGATTCATTTCATATGGCTGGCCCACGTTTGAATGCGATGACGGTGGCTGTTGGCGTTATCCTCGGCGCGATTGTAACTTTGACTTCGATTGGGGCAGGGGCCTTAGGTACTGTTGCCTTGTTTATTCTTTATCCTTTGCTGCAAACAAAACGCCTAGTAGGCACAGAGATTGCACACGCAGTACCTTTAACATTGGTAGCTGGCTTAGGCCATGCAGGCATGGGTAATATGGACTGGAGCTTGTTGGGCTATTTGCTTGCTGGTTCATTGCCGGGTATTTATTTGGGTAGCCATTTATCTGGCCGAGTGTCTGATGGCGTGCTTAGACCGTGTTTGGCTGCGATGTTAGTCTTTATTGGCTGGAAGCTAGTTTTTTAATTGAGATGGATTGAAAATGGATTTCGAACAAAAATTAAGCGAAACGATCGCTTTGTTGCACCGTATTGCAGCGGACTATTCGCCGGCTGTATTCGCTAACTCGTTTGGCGCTGAAGATATGGTGATTACCCACCTGTTAGCGAAAGAAAATATCGCGATTGATATTTTCAGCTTGGACACGGGTCGTTTACCTGCTGAAACATATACTTTGATGCAAGAAGTGGCGAGTGCATACCCAAGCCACCCAATCGCGGTTTACTTCCCAAATACTGCAGCGGTTGAGCAGTATGTTAATCAGAACGGCATTAATGCTTTCTACGAGTCGGTTGAGTTGCGTAAAGCGTGCTGTCACGTGCGTAAAATTGAGCCATTGCAGCGTGCACTCAAAGATAAAAAAGCTTGGGTGACTGGCTTGCGTCGCGAGCAATCGCCTACGCGTACCGATTTAGGCTACCAAGAGTTTGACGCCGGCAATGGCTTAGAGAAATTTAATCCACTGATTGAATGGACCGAGAAAGAGGTGTGGGCGTATATCCGCGCTGAGAATATTCCCTACAACAAACTCCACGATCAGCACGTGCCTTCAATTGGCTGTGCGCCCTGTACGCGCCCGATCGCAATGGGTGAAGATGTGCGTGCAGGTCGTTGGTGGTGGGAAAACCCAGAAAATAAAGAATGTGGTTTACATGTGAAAAAAATTTAAGCCTGAAGATTTGGTTAAACGCAAAACGCCCTCTAATTTGGGCGTTTTTTTTATGCAGCCAATTGACACCTTAATCCCAGATCTCTAAATTGGTATGATGGTGCAAAATGTAAATTTTTACCTTGTGATGATAGAAGGCGCATTTTTGCTGGTTTTGTCACACGACGTGCTGCAGTACTTTGGTCAACTGGTCTGCATTTTCCAAACAAAGATGGTTCTGTTGCGAATCAATTTGCCATGAACTTTTTGGTTAAGGGGGTAGTAAATGAGTCAAGTCGAGTTTTTGATTGGTGTTGATGGTGGCGGCACCGGGACACGTGTCACGATTGCAGGTTTGGACGGTGTAGAAAAGGTGCGCGCAGAAGCAGGCCCATCGGCGTTGGGGCAAGGTATTGATAAAGCTTGGGCCAATATTACCGCCGCAATTAATGATGCCTTTAAGAAAATTGGCATCGAAAATCCGGACTTCAGCAAATGTGCTGTTGGTTTTGGTCTTTCTGGTGTGACAGTCAAAGCCTGGGCGCAAGAGTTTGAAAGTAAAAATCCTGGTTTCGCTCATATTGTTGTGGAAACGGATGGCTACTCAACCCTACTGGGCGCGCACAACGGTGCGCATGGTGCAATTATCGCGATCGGAACAGGTTCAATTGGTGAAGCATGGTTGCCAAATGGTGAGCGTCTTGAAGTAGGTGGTTGGGGCTTTCCAACTTCGGATGAAGGTTCTGGCGCCTATTTAGGTCTTAAAGCGATTAACCACGTTCAGCGCATTATGGATGGACGTCGTCCGTTGACAGACTTTGGTCGCAAACTATTAACAATCACTGGCGATACACGTGAAAAAGTATTTGCATGGATGGGAACTATGAAGCAAACCGAATGCGCTTCACTCTCTCCGGTGGTGATGGAGTTCGGTCAAAGTGATGAAGTTGCACGTAGCTTCTTGCTCGATGCTGGGCAGGAAATCGTCAATATCGCTTCAGCCCTTCGTGCAAGCGCGCCGCAATTGCCAATTGCAATCTGTGGAGGTGGTTTGTCTGAAGCATTGCGCCCTTATATTCCGGCTGACTTTTTGGCGACAACCTCACGTCCTCAAAAAGATTCATGCTCTGGCGCTTTGATTCTGATTGCGCGCGAATATCAATAAGCTAAAAGTTCAGGGGTGAGGTTCGTATGCAAAATCTAAATAAACTATTAGTCCTAAAGCCAGATAATGACAGCGCTACGCCGCTGTATTTGCAGTTCGGACATAAGTTGGCAGCGGCAATTCATGCTGGTTTTTGGAAAGCAGACGATCCTCTTCCTTCTGAGCGTACTTTTTGTGAAGTTTTAGGTATTTCTCGCGTGACTGCGCGAAAAGCGCTTGATTTGTTATTTGAGCAAGGCTTGATTTTGCGTCGACAGGGGTCAGGCACCTACATCACGCCGAAGCTAGAGCAACCGCTGACTCGTCTAACCAATCTATCTGAAATGTTAAAGCTGCGTGGTTTTCGCCCTTCATCAAAATGGCTGAAGCGCGAAGTATGTCTTGCTGGGTCAGAGGAATTATTACGCTTAAATTTAAGCCCAAATAGCCGTGTGACGCATCTTGAGCGTTTGCGTTTGGCCAATGATGTCGTAATGGCCGTCGAGGTGACGTCACTGCCCTATCATTTCGTGCCTGAGCCAGAAAAAATAGGTGAATCGCTATATGAATATATGCGGGAAGCTAACCTGAGTGTTGTAAGAGCAATACAAAATATTGGGGCTGTGAATGCTGATGCTGAGTTAGCTCAACTCACCGGGGTTGAGCAAGGTGCCGCTATGCTGCATCTTACTCGCGTGGGTTATTTGGAGGATGGCTCCGCGGTTGAGTTAACTCACTCATGGTTTAGGAGTGACTATTACGATTTTGTGGTTGAACTCTATCGATAAAGCTGTGAACACCTTCACCAAAAAAGCGTACCACTTTTAGTGAGTGCGCTTTTTTTTCGAAATGTTGCGCTGATGATACAAAAAAATACATCACGCCTAGGGCGAAAAAAGCAGGGGTTGAAAGGAAAAATCTATTTAATTTCTTCGTCTGTATTTATTTTGTAAGCTAATATTTGTACTTATTACAAAAGTAAATCAGGTTGAAATTGTAATTTCCTACACAAAAAACACGATTGAAAATCTATTTGTTTGATTTGCCAAGGGAAAATTATCCCTTGATGCTTTGATATGTAGTTTTGCTTCGCGCATTCGGGTTTTCTCCTACATGAATGACTTTACTTGGTTATGCGTAAGGCATTTTGTTGCTCTGATGATGACCTTAGCTCTCAACTAAAGATCCTTTTTCGCGCGGTTGATTGTGTTCACCCTCACAATGATTTGGGGTAATCTTGCCACTGAAGTTTTGCGAGTCATCTTTGTCAGGCCGGTATTTGTTGCTCTTTTCTGAAGGTTTTAACCAGTAGGCTGAGCAAGACAAATACTCAAAAAAGCGCCTAGTAAATAGAATGCTTTCAGCATTTGTGTGATGTTAGACAAACATGTTGACTCTGAAATTTAATGTGCTTTAAAGTAGTTTTGCAGTTTTAAACTTCCTGTATTTTTTTGCGACCCAGTGTTGCTCATGTCCATGTTAGGAGTTGTTATGAACTTTAAACGTTCCGTTCTCGTTGGCGCTGCTGTATTTGCTGCATCAATCATGTCTGCTCAAGCTGCAACTAAAGTTGAGTTCTGGTCTCATTCATTGGCTCCAACTTACGATGCATACCACAAGCAAGTTGTTGACAAGTTCAACGCTGAAAACAAAGAAATCCAAGTTGTACAAAAAGACTTGGGTTGGGGTGCGATGAAGCCAGCAATCGTTGCTGCTGTTGCTGAAGGTAACGTGCCAGGCTTGGCATTGGTTCCAACTAACTGGATGGTTGAAATGGCTCCTAAGCTGTTGACTCCAGTTGACAGCATCATCAACAAAGGTCAATTCACTGGCGCTGCTTTGGCAAACGCTACAACTGACGGCAAAATCTACGGCTTCCCTTCATACCAAGTTACAGCCGTAATGGTTTACAACAAAGACATGTTGGCTAAAGCTGGCGTGAAACCAGACTTCAAAACTCTGGACGACGTATTCGCTGCTGCGAAAAAAATCCACGCAGCTACTGGTAAACCAGGCTGGGCTCCTAAACTGCAAGACGGCTTCACTGGCTGGTTCATGTTTGAAGGTCTGCCAGTTATCCAGAACGGCAAAGCTGTTTACAACAGCCCTAAACACGTAGCTTTGGTGCAAAAATTTGCTGACGCTTACAAAGCTGGCACGATCGTTAAAGATACTAACCTGACATTCGACGAACAAATCGCTATGTTCGCGAACGGCGGCGTTGGTATGTTCGCTGAAGGCGGCCACGCAGTTAAGAAAATTAAAGACGCTAACCCAGCTGCTTACAAAGCTGCTGACGTAACGACTTTCCCATTGGGTGACAACGGCAAGTTGGCATTCGGTGGCTGGACTACTATGTACGTAGTTCCAAAAGGTCAGAAAGATCTGAAATCAGTAGGTGTGGTTGGTAACTTCATCACTGGTGAGTGGGCTCAAGAGCAATTCGCTAAAGCTTCTTACACATTCGCTTCTACTAAGAACGCAAATGCTGCTGCAGCTAAAGACCCAGCTTTGAACGACATGACTGACCCAGGCAAAAAAGCATTCAAAATGGGTGGCTTGGTTATCGATAAAACTCGTCACTTGTTCCTGAAAGACTTGCCAGGTAACGTTGACGAAGGCGCGTTGTCTAAAGCTATGGACGCTAAGATCGAAGCTGCTCTGCAAGGCCGTATTTCTGTGAAACAAGCGTTGGACGAAGCAGTTGCTGACTCTAACAAACGTTTGGCTGCTAAATAATATTTAGTTAGTTAAATTGATTAAAGCGGTAAGCGTCAAAACGCTTACCGCTTTTTTATTTTGAGCGCCAGTATTAACAAATGATTATTTATTGCCAAATAAAAACCATTTAACTGGTAGGGTTTTGTGTATTTGCAATTGGATTAATCGCAGAAAATAGTTAAATGTAGTGTAACTGTTTGAATTTGTAAGCTTTTTGTTGGGGCGTTTATTCTAAAAAAGATATAAGCGCGAGCAAAAAGTATATGCAAATCTGTGATTTTTTTATGTCCTCGGTTATAATGCGCCCCTGTAAATGCGTGCGTGTTTGGTTAATATCAAGTCACATACGCTGTGTAATGGGTTAATATCTACCTTGTCTGTAACGCACCGAAGAGTCGAAACGTGAAAAACTCCAACTTTATGGCCTATTTCTTCTTGGCCCCCGCCTTGATCTTGATGGGTGTTTTTGTATTTTGGCCCGTGGGTTTCAACACCTATTTGGCTTTCAATCATTATGAAATTGCAGGGGGAGCGGTAGAGTGGAATAACTTTGATAACTTCCGTCGTATTTGGGAAGAAGATCTATTTCACCAAGCAGTAAAGAACTCATTGCTGTTTTTGCTGGTGGTTCCGTTTATCCAGTTGCTCTCATTGTTGATTGCCAAGCTTGTAAATAACAAGCTACCAGGTATGACTTTCTTTCGTGCGGTTTACTATATTCCGGTAATTACAGCAATTTCTATTGCAGGTATTGTTTGGCAGTTCGTATTTAAATACGACGGTATGCTAAACGCCTTCTTGACGAACATTGCACACATGATTCCATTTATGTTCCCAGCTGAGTATGTGGTGGACATCGATTGGCTGGGCGACCCTGATATCGCTATGTACTCAATCATGATCTTCACCTTGTGGAAAGGTTTGGGTTACTACATGGTTCTGTACCTTGCAGGCTTGCAAGCGATTCCTGCCGAAGTTGAAGAAGCGGCAATTTTGGATGGTGCCAATGCGTGGGAACGTTTCTGGAAAATCACGATTCCAATGGTAAAACCAACGATTTTGCTATGTACAATGCTTTCAACAATCGGTGCATTGAAAGTGTTCCTAGAGGTGTTGGTGTTGACGGACGGTAAAGCCGAGACATATACCGCGCTTTACTATGTGTTTGATCAAGCGTTCCGTAACTACGATTTCGGTGTAGCAGCTGCAGCAGGCCTGGTTGTGACCTTCTTCTGCATGATCTTGGCCGCGATCCAATTCCGTTTCTTTGGCGAAAAATAATCGGCCATCTAGGAGAAAAGTAATATGTTTAAGAGTAAGGAATTGAACCGCATTGTGACGACGGTCGTGCAATATGCCAGTCTCACTGCGTTTGGCTTGTTCACTATGTTCCCGCTGTTATGGGCTGTATCGTTTGGTTTATCCAGCGATGGTTCTTCAGCTTATCTGTTCCCGCAAAGCTTTGTGCCACATGTCATTCAAGATGACGGTAGCTACAATATTGGCGCGACCTTGATTTGGTTTGAGCGTGTATTCATTGAAATTCCGTTCTCAACTTACTTCAAAAACTCAGTAATTATCACGACTTTGGCTGTAGTGGGCACCGTGGTGATTTCAGTATTGGCGGCTTACCCGCTAGCTCGGATGCGTTTCACTGGCCGTAATTTCATCTTCGTTGCGATTATTGCTACTTTGATGCTGCCACAAGAAACTGCTCTGGTTCCTAACTACATCACGATTGTTAAATTGGGTAACTTTGCGGACTGGTTGCAACTGACGCTGACTGGTAGTGATGCTGCAACTTGGAAAAAACTGATCGGTATGAATAGCTACTTGGGCGTGGTGCTGCCTGGTGTGGCTGGTGCCTTCGGTATCTTCTTGATGAAGCAAGCGTTTGAAGCTGTACCACAAGACTTGATCGATGCGGCGCGTGTTGACGGTGCTACTGAGATGCAAATTCTGTGGCGCGTGATGTTGCCTGTGACTACGCCTTCAATTGCAGCTTTGGCGATCTTCACTTTGGTCAACCAATGGAATGAGTACATCTGGTCTTCAATCGTGATGCGTGCCAAAGACATGCAACCATTGGCAGTCGGTGTATTTAATGACTTAACTGGCCCGCTGTCTGGCTCACAGAACACCTTGATGGCCGCAATCGTGTTGACGGTGATCCCAGTTCTGATCTTCTTTGCCTTCACACAGCGATTCTTTATCTCCGGCATGGATGGCGCTGTTAAATAAGTAGCCCATGTATCGGTGTAACTAAATACCCAATTCGAGAATTAAGGAAATTAAAATGGCTAGCGTAACTCTTAAAAACATCAAAAAGAACTACACCAAAGACGTTTGCGTCATCAAAGGCGCGGATCTAGAGATCAAAGACGGCGAGTTCGTCGTATTCGTAGGTCCATCAGGCTGCGGTAAATCAACACTGATGCGTATGATTGCCGGTTTGGAAGACATCACTTCAGGTGAACTTTACATTGGTGACACGTTGTCAAACGACATCCACGCGTCAAAACGTGGTATCGCGATGGTGTTCCAGTCTTACGCGCTGTACCCACACATGACTGTGTATGACAATATGGCGTTTGCATTGAAATTGGCGGGTACTCCAAAAGCTGAAATCGATCAGCGCGTGAAAAAAGCCGCTGAAATTCTGCAAATGACCCACTTGCTCGAGCGTAAGCCAAAAGCACTGTCAGGTGGTCAGCGTCAGCGTGTGGCGATTGGTCGTTCAATCGTACGTAATCCAAAAGTCTTCTTGTTCGACGAGCCATTGTCTAACTTGGACGCCTCATTGCGTATGAATATGCGCGTTGAGTTGTCTAAATTGCACCAAGAATTGAAAACGACCATGCTGTACGTAACGCACGATCAGGTTGAGGCAATGACCTTGGCTGACCGTATCGTGGTATTCAATGCTGGTGTAATTCAACAGGTTGGTACTCCGCTGGAGATGTACGAAAACCCATCAAACTTGTTCGTAGCGGGCTTCTTGGGTTCGCCAAAAATGAACATTTTTGAATCACAAGTGGTAAGTGTTGAGCAAAATGCAGCAGTAGTTCGTTTGCCAAAAGGTATTAGCGTACGTGCTGCAGTCAACGCCGCAACAGCTAAGGTGGGTGATAAAGTAACTTTGGGTATTCGTCCTGAGCACATCCAATTGTGCGAAGAGAGCGATGCTGAAGGCATCCCAGCACGCGTTGATTTGACTGAACACTTGGGCGATATCGTTTTGGCTTACGTTGAAATCCCAGGTATCAACGAAATCATTTGTATGAAACTGCCATCAAATATGACTGGCCTGAAATACGGTGACTCTGTGCGTATCAAATTCCCAGAAGCTCACTGCATGTTGTTTGATGCAGAAGGTTTGGCGTTCAAACGCGTACGTGCTTAATTGTTATTTAAGCGCAATAAAAAAACCCGCTTCGGCGGGTTTTTTTATTGCGTAATTGTTTTTAATGGAGGGGTATTGCCATCTGGCATTTATTTTATAGTGGTTTGCAGGCAATACATGCCATGTATTGGGCGGTAAGTTGGCCCTTTAACTGATTCAAAGTCTCACAATTTTCTGCCATTTGGCTATAGGCTTCCAGAGCGGTGAGTCAATACAAGCATTACGCGTTCATGTCATTGACTGCGATTACCCTAGTCAGAATACCAATTACCTTCTAAAACAAGAGAATCAGTCCCTTGCGTGCACACATTGCCAAGTGCCGCTTAAAATTATCTGCAAGCTGCGGTGCAGAGATTTCTGAAATGACTGGTAATCTTGAATATAAGAAGGATTTGGTAGTGGAACCACACAGCGCTAGCCATCTTGTATCAGCACAACCTACCCAAAAGCTCGGGCTGCAGGTTGCGATTAGTCTGGTGCTTGCTTATGTTTTGCTAGGGTGGTTAGGATTGTCATTAGCTATTCCACCTGGCTTTGCCAGTCCCGTCTTTCCCGCCGCAGGTTTGGCACTAGCTGCATGCCATTATTATGGACCCCGCGCCTTGCCGCTGATTTGGTTGGGTTCTTTTTTTCTGAATACTGCCGTTTCAATAAGCCATGGTACCTTTTCATCGCTATCAATCATCGTGGCCGCAGTGATTGCGCTTGGGGCGATCTTACAAGCATGGCTAGGGCAACTCCTGATCCATAGACGCCTTGGAGTGGGCGTTGAGCATTTTGATCAAGAAAAGCGGGTAGTATTATTTCTGCTCAACGGCGGGGTTGTCGCTTGCTTTCTCGCTCCGAGCATAGGGGTGGGAATTCTCAGCTATGTCGGCATTATCCCGGTCGCTAATTTTGCCTATTCTTGGTGGAATTGGTATGTCGGTGATGTGCTGGGGGTACTCATTGCCGCCCCTGTTGCGGTGGGCTTATTTCAGTGGCGGATTCCAAGTTGGCGTAAGCGGCTCAATATCATTGCCGGACCAATTGTGGGCATGTTGGTGATTGCGATTGTCACGTTTATTGCGGCAGCGAAATGGGAGCAAAATTATCAGCGTAGCAAGCTTGATGATCAGGCGCAGTATATTGCGCAAGCCATTGACCATCGTTTTATATCCCATGTTGAATTGCTGGAATCTTTAGCGCGATTGATTGAAGTATCACCAGAAATCAGTGGGCTTGAGTTTGAACACTTCACCCAAACCGCGCGGCTGACTGAGCCAGATTTTTTTGCGCTAAGCTTTAACCCGTATATCCTCCAGAAAGATCGGTTTTCCTTTGAGCAGCGGATGGGGCAGGTTTATCCCGAGCAGAAATTTGAAATTAAAGAACGCAATGCTCAACGGCAATTAGTCCGTGCGGGGGCGCGAGCGGCTTATGTTCCCATCGCCTACATCAGCCCCTTGGCCCAAAATTATCCAGCGCTCGGGTTTGATATCTATTCCGAGCCCACGCGGCGCAATGCGATACAGCGTGCGATGACTTCCCGCAAAGTGGCTGCGACGGCACCGATAAAATTGGTGCAAGATCAGCAACAACGCATTGGGGTCTTGGTGATGGCTCCTGCCTTTGAGCGGCGCAGTCGTGCTTACCCGCTGCAGGGGTTTGCAGTGGGGGTGATTCAGATCGAGCAGATGATTGAATTGGCGCTAAAAAATAAAGTAGCACCTGGTCTAGAAATTGAGTTGCTTGATCTTTCTGCTCCCCCTGAGGCGCGTTTGCTGTATCGCACGAATCAAACAACTTCGTCACCTGATTTGATATGGCGGCAAACTTTGCGCTTGGCCGATCGTGACTGGGAGTTGAAAGTGCTCCCCACTGCCGCGTATTTAGAGCAACATCGCTCTTGGTTGGCATGGACTGTAGGCGTGTTTGGCTTGCTGTTCGCGACGATGTTACAAATCATCTTGTTGGGTGTTACGGGTCGGGCATCGCTGATTGAACGTAAGGTCTTGGAGCAAACCGAGGAGATTCGCTTAGCAATGCGTGCCGCAGAAGCCGGCAATCTAGCAAAAAGCCAGTTTTTAGCGACCATGTCGCACGAAATTCGTACGCCCTTAAATGGTATTTTGGGGATGGCGCAAATGCTGCAAATGGAGCAGATCAGCGAGGCTGATCGCCGTGATTATGCGCAAACCATCGTCAATTCGGGGCAGACATTGCTTACATTGCTCAATGATGTACTCGATTTTTCGAAAATAGAAGCAGGTAAATTGCAGCTAGAAAAAACCACCCAAGATCCTGCGCGCTTATTGCGCGATATTGCACAATTGTTTGCTGAAAATGCCACGGAAAAAGGATTGCAGTTAACTGCAGAATGGGAAGGTCAAGCGCAGTTTTATCTGCTGGATTCTAATCGCATCAGACAGATGCTATCCAATTTGGTGAATAATGCGATTAAGTTCACCCCAAATGGTTCGGTGCGGCTGATTGGGCGAGAGCTTGAGCGCCAGCAGGGGCGGGCCACATTGGAGTTTAGTGTTATTGATACAGGATTGGGGCTCGATTCCGCACAACAAGCGATGTTATTTCAACCATTTACCCAAGTGGATAACTCAATCACCCGCCGTTTTGGTGGCACGGGCTTAGGCTTATCCATTGTGAGTAATTTGGCCCAATTAATGGGGGGGCGCGCAGGGGTTGAGAGTCAGCCAGGGCAGGGGGCTCGTTTTTGGTTTTGCATCCAAGCTGAGTTGGCGAGTGAAAATGGGCAGGAAAAACTCAACGCAATCCAAACTGCGCCTGAGCAAACCTTGCAGGGGAAAATTTTGGTGGTTGAGGATAATCCTGTGAATCAAAAAGTAGTGCAGGCCTTATTAGCCAAGTTAGGATTAAGCTGCCAGTTGGCCTCGAATGGGCAAGAGGGGGTTGAAGCGGTGATGCGTGATCCATCCATCGAGTTAGTCTTAATGGATGTGCATATGCCGCTACTCGATGGTCGAGAGGCCACGAAAAAAATCCGCACTTGGGAAATTCAATTCAAGCAAAAACCACGCGTCATTATTGCGCTAACCGCTGATGCCTTTGAAGCGGATCATCAATTGTGCTTGGAGGCGGGTATGAATGATTTTCTAACCAAACCGCTGAACTTCGAAACGCTGAAACGCGCATTACAGCAATGGTTGAATTCGTCGCAGAATCAGCCAAATACCATCTAGGGTATTTGGCTGGCGGCTCATATCAATATAGCTTTTGACTGTATACCCTCTATTGTGCAGGACTGGTGCAGCGGCGGTGGATTTGCTCAATCTGCTCGAGTAATTCGGCGCTCAATTCGATTTGCGCCGCGCCAATGTTTTCTTGCAACTGGACCATGCTGGTTGCGCCAATAATGCTGCTGCTGACGTACCAGCGGCTATACAGCCAAGCCAATGCCATTTGTGCGCTACTGATGCCGTGTGCGCGCGCCAATTCATGGTAAGCGGCGACGGCGGCGGGGACGTGTGGTTTTAAATAACGCACGCCAAAATTGGCAAATTGCGTCATTCGCCCAATGGCTTGTGGATTGTCGATGTATTTACCCGAGAGCAGCCCAAATGCCAGTGGACTGTAGGCCAGTAGGCTGATCTGCTCACGATGGCAGTTTTCTGTTAGCCCGTGATCGAAATTTCGATTGATCAGGTTATAGACGTTCTGAATCGACTGAATCAAGGGCAGGTTTTCACGCTCGGCCACTTTGATAAATTCCGATACGCCCCATGAGGTCTCATTGGATACGCCGACATAGCGCACCTTGCCCGCTTGCACTAAGCGATCGAGCGCGCCAAGCTGCTCGTGTATGCTGGGCGCATTGGCGTATTCTTGGCTGGGCTCGTAATAGGTTTGCCCAAACATCGGCACATGGCGCGCTGGCCAGTGTATCTGATAAAGGTCGAGATAATCGGTTTGTAGGCGTTGTAGTGAAGCATCGCAGGCGGCGATGATTTGCGCGCTGCTCAGTTGCGGTCCACCGCGAATCCAATCCATACCGCGATTGGGGCCCGCCACTTTGCTCGCCACAATTAGTTGGTCGCGCGGCTGCTGTTTAAGCCATGTGCCAATATATTGCTCTGTGAGCCCTTGGGTTTCGGCTTTGGCGGGCACCGGGTACATTTCAGCGGTGTCGATGAAGTTCACCCCGTGCGCCACAGCGTAACTGAGTTGCTCGTGTGCATCACTTTCAGAGTTTTGTTCTCCAAAAGTCATCGTGCCCAAACAGACGCGAGAAACGCGTAAATCCGAACGACCCAGTTGTGTGTATTGCATTATTTTTTCGCCTCTGCTTTAACTGGGTTCACGGTGTAACCTGCCGCGCGCAGCGAATTCAGCAGGCCATCTTCGCCAGTTAATTGTGCTGCACCAATGGTAAAGAATGATTCGCCTTTGCCCAGTGGCGTTTTGAGACGCTCAACCAGCACTTTATTGCGATTGGCTTTTAAATTGGTGCGCCACTCTTTAAACCAAGCTTGCTCGGCTTTCGCTAGCGCAATGGTTTCGAACTGGGCATACGGGTCAATTTGATTTAAATCCGACGCAATATAGGCGGCCATGTTTTTCTTGTGTGCGTTTTCCAATGCCGTATGGTGCTCAATAAAGGCGTCGATTAAGATTAGCTGGCGTTCCGGCGAGATTGACTTAAACGGATTCAATTGCTGCTCAATCGTTTCAAGTGCGAAATAAGGCTTATTGGTTTCAGTGGCATACTGGAAAACATATTCATCCATCGGGACATTTTCTTTGCCTGCCGATGGCGAGAACAGCAACATTGTTGCGGCCCATGGATGTAATTTCGCCGATACCGCAGCAGGGTAGCCACGAGAAGCTAGCAATACGCTAACCTTGGCATAGCGCTCAGCACCAAGTTGTTTTTCTAAGGTGGCCTCTTTGCTGACCATGGCTTGGGCGAGCTCAATCGACGATTGCATATCGCTGAAAAACTCAGTGCCTATGTATTTTGAGCCCAAAAGTGCGGGCTCGACTTCAGGCTTGAATTCTACATTATGGCCATCTGGCGTTTGCACCGTAGCCAGCACCCAAGATGGTGCTGCACTGGCTTTTTCAATCTTCCACAAAACCGCTTTTGGCGTGGTTTCGGCCTTTTTTTCGGCGTTGCTGGCCGAGCAACCGAGCAGTAACAAGCTAGAACAAAATAAAGCTGCAGCCGCAGAGTGAAAACGAGCAAACATATCGAGCAAACCTTCAGGCAAGGAGATACGAAAGGGCATAAGTATAACCGCGCCAATCGGTGCTGCGCAGCTTTTGTCATCCGCCGCTTTGAAGTGTGCAAACCATGACTACGCTCATGCTGGAGTTAGCGCAATCGGCTGTGCCAAAAAGAAAAAACCCTCCACTAGGGAGGGTTTGATCACAAAACTAACACAACTCTAAAGTGGTTCTTGAAGCACGCGCTTACCAGTTGGTTTCGCGCTCTGGGCTGGCGCTGATTTGGTGGATGCTCAAATCAGCGCCGTTGAACTCTTCTTCGTCCGATAAGCGAATCCCGACGGTTTTCTTCAGCACGCCGTACACGATGTAACCGCCGCCAAAGGCAATCACGACACCCATTAGCGTGCCAACGATTTGCGCAAGGATACTCACCCCACCCATGCCGCCCAAGGCAGTGCTACCAAAGATTCCGGCGGCAATACCACCCCATGCGCCACACAGACCATGCAGTGGCCACACACCGAGTACGTCGTCGATCTTCCATTTGTTTTGCGTGATCGTAAATAGATACACAAACATGCCACCAGCAATCGCACCAACGACTAGTGCGCCAAGTGGGTGCATGATGTCCGAGCCTGCACACACCGCGACCAAGCCAGCTAATGGGCCGTTATGAATAAAGCCAGGGTCATTTTTTCCCAAGATGCTGGCAGCCAAGGTGCCGCCGACCATCGCCATCAGCGAGTTCATTGCCACTAGGCCAGAAATACCTTCGATTTTTTGCGCGCTCATTACGTTAAAGCCAAACCAGCCAACGATCAAAATCCACGCGCCCAAAGCCAAGAAGGGAATGCTTGATGGTGGATGTGCCGCGATGCGGCCATCTTTATTGTAACGACCACGGCGCGCACCAAGATGGAGCACTGCAGCCAAGCCAATCCAACCCCCCACCGCGTGTACGACCACTGAGCCGGCAAAGTCGTGGAAGGTCGCACCAAAGCTGGCCTTCATCCAATCTTGTACACCAAAGTTGTTATTCCAGATCATGCCTTCAAAGAAAGGGTAGACCAGCCCGACCAAGATAAATGTGGCGGCAGTTTGCGGATGAAACTTCGCTCGCTCGGCGATGCCACCTGAAATAATCGCTGGAATCGCCGCGGCAAAGGTCACCAAGAAGAAAAACTTCACCATGCCGTAGCCGCTAGCGAGGTTAAGCTCACTCACTGGCGCCATCATATTCACACCGTAAGCCACGCTATAACCGATAAAGAAGTAGGCAATCGTTGATACGGCAAAGTCGGTGAGGATTTTAACCAGCGCATTGACCTGATTTTTCTTGCGCACCGTGCCTAGCTCTAAAAAAGCAAAGCCGGCGTGCATCGCCAAAATCATAATCGCGCCTAATAAAATAAACAGTACGTCCGTACTGGTGCGAAATGCGTCCATGTTTACTCTCGTGTGTGATCATTTTTATGGCAGGATTGTTAGCAAAGATCATGCCAATGAGCGAATGTGGTGCAAAGCAGGAAAAGCAAAGGGTTTTAGTAAAAATCTGATGCGTAAATGCTAGAAATTGGTGCGTGGGTCATTTGATGCACAGTGTTGGTGCGGGTGTTGGTAGTGGGTAAAACACCCAATAGGTATATCTTGCTAAGCCTTTTGTGAAATGACTTAGATGGCAATACAAATGCTGGGTATTAAAAAACCCGCTACCAGAGCGGGTTTTTGGTGGCGCGAAGCGTGAGATTACGCTTTTTGCGCGCGCTCGTAGCTAGTCATGATTTCAGCTTCCGCTGCAGCTTTATCGCCCCAGCCAGTTACTTTAACCCATTTGCCTTTTTCCAGATCTTTGTAGTGCTCGAAGTAGTGTTTTACTTGCGCGAGCAACAATTCTGGAATGTCTTCCAGTTTTTCGATGTGCGCGAACATTGCGCATACTTTAGGTACTGGAACCGCGATTACTTTTGCGTCCATGCCTGATTCGTCTTCCATGCCCAATACGCCAACAGCACGGCATTTGATCACCATACCTGGAGCCAATGGGAATGGGGTGTAAACCAATACGTCGACAGGATCACCATCCAATGACAGCGTGTGTGGCACAAAACCGTAGTTCATTGGGTAAGACATTGACGTGCCAACGAAACGGTCAACGATGATCGCGCCAGATTCTTTGTCGAATTCGTATTTTACTGGTGGCGCGTTCGCTGGAATTTCGATAATAACGTTGAAGTCTTCTGGCAGGTTTTTACCCGCAGCAATTTTGCTGATGTCCATGAGTTCTGATCCTGAGGGTGTTGTTTGAGGATAGGCTAGTGTTTGAAAAATCCCCGCGATTATATCGCTCAGCGCCCATTACTGATAGCGTTAGATCACTTTCTCTAAGCATTTTCATGTATTTTGCACTGCACGATGTATTGTGAAAGCAAGGCACGATATACAATCAAATCTGCCGTAAACAATGGATAGCCCACCATGAAACCCCATTACTTAGCCCCACTGTTTGACCCACGCTCGATTGCCGTGATTGGCGCCTCAGACACCGTTGGTTCGGTGGGGGAAAAAGTAATGCGTAATTTGGTCGAGTCGGGGTTTACTGGCAAAGTTTATCCGGTGAACTTGCGTAATCAAACGGTGTTTGGTTTGGCGACGGTGAAATCGATTGCCAAGGTGGGCGAGAAAGTTGACCTCGCAATCTTAACCACGCCGAGCAAAACGCTGGCTGATTTGATCGAAGGCTGTGGCAAGCAAGGCATTCGCTTTGTGATGATTATGTCGTGGGATTTTGTCGGTACCGATGCCAAGGGCAAAGTATTGCTCGATAAGATCTTGGCTAGAGCGCGGCAATTCGGCATCCGCATTCTTGGGCCTACGGCATTTGGCTTTGTGCGCGCCCCCAGCAAGTTGTTAGCCTGTAATCACCAAGGCAAGGTCAAAAACGGCAGCATGGCCTTGGTGTCGCAATCGTCTGCGGTAACGTCGGCGATTTTGGATTGGGCCGAGTCGCATGATTTGGGTTTTTCATCGGTGGTGTCCTTGGGTACGGCGGCCGATGTCGATGTCGGTGATGTGCTCGATTACTTGGTGGCAGACCCTCGCACCAAATCAATTTTGCTGTATATCGAAGATCTCAAAGACGCACGGTTATTTATGTCGGCACTGCGCGCCGCCTCGCGCTCGAAAGCGGTGTTGGCCTTAAAAGTAGGGCGTTACGACAATGAAATGCGCATCGGTCGCACGCATTCAGAGCGATTGATTGGTGGCGACGATGTGTTTGACGTCGCGCTCAAACGTGCCGGTGTCTTACGCCTGCGTTCGATCAATCAGCTCTTCACCGCTGCGCGCGTGCTAGATGGCTCGTACAAAACCAAAGGCCGTCGCTTGGCGATCATCACCAACGGGATTGGCGCGGGCATGATGGCGGTCGATCGGGCGCATGAATTGCATGTCGAGCTGCCGCGCTTAAGCGAAGACACGATCAAGCAGCTCGATGAATTATTGCCGCCACAAGCGCAGCATCATAATCCAGTCGATATTTTGGGCGATGCCGGTGCCGAGCGCTTTAAAGCCGCCACCGAAATTGTTTTGCGTGACCCTAATATTGACGGGGTTCTGGTCGTGTTTACCCCGCAGTCGGGCACCGACGATATGGCGACTGCCGAGGCGATGATCGCGTTGCGCCGCACCACAGAAAAACCAATTTTACTGTCTTGGATTGGCGGTAAAAAAGTGGAGGGTAGTCGCAAGATCTTATCTAAAGCGCAATGCGCGCACTTTAGCTCGCCCGAAAATGCGGTTGAAGTCTTTTACTCGCTCGCCTCGTGGCAGTACAACCAGCAACTCTTGCTGCAAACGCCAGCGCCGATTGGCGAGTTGGAACCACCCGATTTTGAAACTGCCCGCATGATTATCGACAGCGTGCTCGCCAGCGGGCGTACTGTGATGGACGAGGTGGAATCTAAGGCGCTGCTGCGTGCTTTCCATATTCCGGTGACGTTGACCGTGCGTGCCAAATCGGCCGACGATGCGGTCACGGCCGCGATGGGCTTGGGCTTACCTGTCGCACTCAAAATCGACGCCGAAGGTATTTTGCATAAAACCGACATCGACGGTGTCGTGCTCAATTTGGGTAGCTTGGTGCAAGTGGCATCTGAATCAAACAAAATGCTCGCGCGTGCGCAAGCGCGCTTGGGTGCCGAGAATGTCCGTGGCTTGGTGATTCAGCCTATGCACGGTAAAAAATCGGGGCGCGAATTAATGGTGGGCGTTTCGCGTGATCGCGCTTTTGGCCCAGTGATTACTTTCGGTTTTGGTGGTGTGACTGTCGAGGTATTTAACGATGTGGCAGTCTCGCTACCGCCTCTGAACGAATATCTGGCTGATAATCTGATTCGCCGCACTCGGGTGAAAAAAATGTTGGGCGCATTTCGTAATCAAGAGCCCGTTGATTTGGACGCAGTGAAAAACGTGCTGATGCGCGTGTCCGAAATGGTATGCGAATTGCCGCAAATCCAGCAGATGGACATCAACCCCTTAGTTTCGGATGAACATGGCGTGGTCGCTGTTGACGCCAAAATCATCATTGCCGCAGTACCAGAGCAAGCGCGCCGCTATAGCCACATGGCGATTCACCCCTATCCCGCGCATTTGGCCAGCCTAACGCAGCTAAAAAATGGCATGCCAATGTCGCTACGCCCGATACGCCCCGAAGATGCGGAATTGGTCGCAACTTTCGTAAGTAACTTGTCTGACGAAAGCCGTTACAACCGCTTTATGAGTACGCTAAAAACATTGCCGCAAGCTTTGCTCGCCCGATTCACCCAACTTGATTACACACGGGAAATGGCGATTGTGGCCACGGTTGAAACTGCAGGCGGGGAAATGATCATTGGCGTAGCGCGCTTTACCGCCAATCCTGACCGCGATAGTTGCGAATTTGCCGTTGTCATCGATGATCGCTGGCAAGGCAAGGGGCTTGGGGTAAGATTGATGGACGCTTTGTTTAATGCAGCACGTGATATGAATATCAAGCTCATTGAAGGTGAAGTATTAACAAGCAATAAGACTATGCTGGCCTTTATGAAACATTTAGGATTCAGTATTGGGCCTCATCCAGAAGATGATGGACTGAAATGGGTCGTTAAACCGTTAAGCTAAAAGGAGTAAGTATGACTGCAATCGTTGATATTGAAGGTGTTGGTGAAACTTACGCTGCAAAATTGAAAGAAGCAGGCGTTGCCACCGTTGAAAGCTTATTGGAAAAAGGCAATACCCCCAAAGGCCGTGATGCGCTGGCTGAGGCAACGGGTATTTCAGGTAAGCTGATTTTGAAATGGGTTAATCACGCTGATTTATTCCGCATTAAAGGCGTAGCGGGTCAATTTGCTGAATTGCTTGAGGCGGCCGGTGTCGATACGGTTGCTGAACTGGCGCGTCGTAATGCTGCAAATTTGACCGAAGCGCTGGCGAAAACCAACGAAGAGAAAAAGCTGGCAGGTTCAACGCCTAGCCTATCTCAAGTTGAGAAATGGATTGCAGAAGCCAAAGAGTTGCCGCGTGGTGTTGAATACTAATTCAATCCAAGTACCGACAAAATGCCGCCGAATTTTGGCGGTATTTTTTTGCCCAAGATGCGGATGAAGTTCGAGTCACCGTGTTGCCCCCCTATGACGGGAATTCCAAGCAGTACGCTAAGTCCCGTAAAACTTAGGTTTGCGGGGTTTTTTGTATCTTGTGCATTCTGTTTGATCTGGAAAACCTGAATGACCGCCACCTCCCATGCGCTCTAGTCTAAACACGCCACTTGATTATGAGCTTCTAGCCCTTATTTTGTTTGAAAAAGTGGTGTTTTTTGGCCCCAAATGGGGGCAGGTACGGGGGCAGGTTTGTCCCTTGCTGATAATTTTGCACACCGAAATCAGGCGTTTGTGGTTCCATTTTTTAAGCGCAAGACTGGCTGTAGAAAAAATGTTGCAGGTGTTGGATGAACAAGGCGCGGATCCAATGGCTATTGCAAGGAATGACAAATATGCTGCTCCAAACTGAGTACCTCGACCATTTTCTGTAGGCTGCTTGCCGAGTTGTTTTCAATCCAAGTTGCGTGCGCCACAACACAACATCAAGTACGCTACGCCGCAGTTATATTTCTTCGCGAGCGCAGGATCAATTAATCATCTCTTTACACAGCATTGAGGACTAGACGCATGGGCTGGAAAAGTGCCTTTCTTTTCCAAAAGCAAAGTCCAACAGAGCCTTGTTCTAGTGCGCCATAACTAAGGTAGTGAATCCCTTTCTGCCAAGATTCAGGCGCATCAATCAAAAGCTTTACAATACGGCAGTGCAGCAAGTTCATCACCCCTTGTCGCTGAAACTCTGCATGCCCCATCAGCTCTGCATAGCGAACCACATTGCCTATGCGGTGTAACCGAGCGTATGCAACAAGGCGTTGTCCTATTACTATCTTGCCTTGCTGATATCCTGCAATTGGTTTGAAAACACCGAAATACACATCCCAGTATTGATCTTCCGTTGGGCTTTCAAAATGATGAAAATCAGTTGGTGCTCCACCTAAGTCGCTCAGTTTGAGGGTAAAGGACTCGAGGACCACACCGAAAGAGCGTATTTTTTTAGATCGCCGTATATCCAGTAAATCAACTGTATGATTGGCTGCTAAAAATGGCTGAACGATAAATCCGGTTTTACGGGCCTTTTCACTCTCACGCCAAAAGTTAGCGGATTTCTTTTTGAAGATATGAACCACTTCGACTGAAGTGCCTAGCTGATTGAGTGGTAATAGCATTGCTATACCTGCTGGATCAAGAGCTGTGGGACAGGATTCGGTGTGGTGCAAGAATTGACGATAGTAACGGTTGTATCGAGAAACTAAAGGGGATGTGCTTTGAAGTCCAAGCTGAATCTCAGCACTTGGTAGTTGATCCAGTGCTGTCATTTGACTAAACATGGCCAAACGTTTTTCGCGCCGAATACGAAAAACCATAGGCTCAACTGTTTGTGCGAACCATTTGCTTATTTTTTGGCTTAAGCTGCTTTTTTGTGGCAATGGGGGTATATCCGAATAATGTTGTGGTCTGTGGTTCAGTTTATTAATGCGAAATGGAGAAGGGGGACTGGGGTACGGGTACCCCAGATCAAGCCCTGAGTCAGTAAATCTTGTTAGACTTTGAGTAAGTTAA
Source organism: Chitinibacter sp. SCUT-21 (assembly GCA_041874755.1). Lineage (NCBI taxonomy): Bacteria > Pseudomonadati > Pseudomonadota > Betaproteobacteria > Neisseriales > Chitinibacteraceae > Chitinibacter > Chitinibacter sp. SCUT-21. The sequence goes on along the minus strand of CP102611.1, from coordinate 1,062,688 downwards.
GTATTTCTGCGGTTCTAATTTGCATAAGTTCTGGGTTTGAGCGACTTTCAACATTAAGCCGAATCACCGGCTCGGTATTGCTGCTGCGCAGATTAAAGCGCCAAGCACCAAAATCCATACTGACGCCATCGGTTTCATCCACTGATACAGCTTGGGCTTCATACGCCGCGCGCACTTTGGCAATCGCTGCTTTGGCATCAGGCACCACGCGGTTAATCTCACCGGATGACGGAAAGGCAGCAATGCGCTCGCTCACCATCGCTGAAAGTTTTTGGCCGCTACGGCTCATCAGCTCGGTCACCAATAGCCATGGAATCATGCCGCTATCGCAATAGGCAAAATCACGGAAGTAATGATGTGCGCTCATTTCACCGCCATACACCGCATCTTCTTTGCGCATGCGCTCTTTGATAAAAGCGTGACCGGTTTTACTTTGAATCGCTACGCCGCCCGCTTGCTCGACCATATTAATGGTATTCCAAGTTAGGCGTGGGTCGTGAATGATCTTTGCGCCTGGGGTATGAGCGAGAAAGGCTTTAGCTAAAAGCCCTACAATATAATACCCCTCGATAAACTCACCCGTTTCGTCAAATAGGAAGCAACGATCAAAATCGCCATCCCATGCGATACCCAGATCAGCGCCATGCGCCTTGACAGCATCAGCGGTGTCGGCGCGGTTTTCTGGTAGCAATGGGTTAGGAATGCCATTTGGGAAAGAGCCATCGGCTTCGTTATGCACTTTGATGAATTGCACTGGCACATTCGCAGCGGCAAATTCCGCTTCCAGCGCATCGACCACATGACCAGCAGCGCCATTGCCGGCATTCAGTACAATCTTCAGAGGTTTAAGCGCAGTAATGTCGATGTAGCCCAACAAATGCTGCACATAGTCAGCCAAAATTGATTGCTGGCTTAAGCTGCCACGCGTAGTTACCACAGGGAAGCTGTTTTCTTCGGCCAGACGCTGAATATCATGCAGGCCAGTATCGCCACTGATCGGCACCGCACCGCGCTTCACCAACTTCATACCGTTGTAATCCATCGGATTATGGCTGGCAGTGACTTCGATTCCGCCATCGACATCGAGGTGGAATGCGGCGAAGTAGACTTCCTCAGTACCCGTCATTCCGATATCGATTACATCGCAACCGGCATCCATCAGGCCATTGGCCAGCGCCATTTTCAGCGACTCGGAAGTCAGGCGCACATCGCCACCGACGACCATACGTTTGGGCTTTAAAAATTCGCCATAGGCGCGGCCAATGCGGTAAGCAATGTCTTCGTTCAGCTCGGTGCCTAGTTGGCCACGGATGTCATAGGCTTTAAAACAAGTGAGTTTAGTCATGGTCGATTAAGTGTTAGATTCGAAATAAGCTCGGGAATGGTAATGCACACTAGCGTCAGTCAAAACATCGGCAGGCTGCTGCCAACGATACTGATCGTGCTGTTCACCCAGTGGCAATTGCAATTGATCAGCAGTGAGGCGCAGGCGGTAAGCCAGCACCACATAATGCGTGCCAAATCCATCTAGACGGCCTGCATTGGTATCGTAGAAGTGCTCATACACACCCAACCATTCACCGGCAGAACGCGGTAAGGCAATGCCGATTTCTGCTTGGGTTAAGCGGCGAAAAGCATCATCCAAGCGCTCGTTTTTCAGCACACGGCCACCGGGCACAAACCAAAATCCACCTGCTGGCTCGTTGCGGCGAAAACCGAGTAGGATTTCCCCTGCCTGATTTTCAATAATCAGATCAATCGATACCAACGGTGCATTTTGCACCACCTGCATAAAATCAGAAAAAGCCAGCGGCTGCTGGCTTGTTGGGTTGGACATATTTACTTCCCTACCCGACCGTAAGTATCTTCAAAGCGCACAATATCATCCTCGCCCAGATAGCTACCGGATTGCACTTCGATCATTTCCAGCGGGAATTTACCCGGGTTTTCTAAACGATGTGTCGCGCCGATTGGAATATACGTCGATTGGTTTTCAGTAAGCAGTAGTGTTTGGTCACCATTCACCACGCGCGCAGTGCCATTGACCACAATCCAATGCTCGGCACGGTGGTAGTGCATTTGCAGGCTGAGTGATGCGCCGGGATTCACGACAATTCGTTTCACCTGAAAGCGAGAGCCCGAATCAATCCCTTCGTAGCTGCCCCAAGGGCGATACACCTTGCGGTGGGTCACAGATTCGCTACGCCCAGCGGCATGTAGGCGATTGACAATGTTTTTAACGTCTTGCACTTTGTCTTTGTGCGCCACCAAAATTGCATCTGCGGTTTCAACAACGACGAGGTTTTCAACGCCTAGGGCAGCAATCATGCGGTTTTCACTGCGCAAATAGCTATTTTTAACACCCTCAACCATTACATCACCAACGATATTATTGCCATCGGCATCCGCTTGGCTTACCTCCGCTAGCGCTGTCCATGAGCCAATATCATTCCAGCCCAAGCCTGCCGCCGCGATCACCGCCGCGTGGGCGGTATGCTCCATCACTGCATAGTCGATCGAATCCGATGGGCAATCTGCAAATTCATCGTGGCCTAAGCGGACAAAATCCAGATCGCGCTGCGAAGCGGCCACCGCAGCTTTGACTTGCTCCAGCATTTTGGGCTGATATTGTGCCAGCTCGTGCAGATACACATCGGCGCGGAACATAAACATGCCGCTATTCCAGTAGTAATCGCCACTAGCTAAAAACTCGGCCGCTTTTTCGGCGTTTGGCTTTTCTACAAACGCCGACACTTCAAATGAGGTGTTGCTCTCAGATAAAGACACACCACGGCGAATATAGCCATACCCCGTATGCGGCTCGGTAGGCGCAATACCAAAGGTCACCAATTTGCCGTGCGCCGCTACAGTGGCGGCCTGCAACACCAGTTGCTGAAACACATCGCCATGGGTAATCACATGATCGGATGGCAACACCATCAGCACTGCATCAGGGTTGTTTTCCAATGCGATCACTGCCGCCGCCGCCACCGCAGGCGCGGTATTGCGGCCCATCGGCTCCAGCACAATTTTGGCTTTGGCTACGCCAGCAGCACGCAATTGCTCGGCCACCAAAAAGCGCTGTTCATTATTACTAATCAGCAACGGCGCCGCCACATCAGGCAGGCCCTTGAGCCGTGTAGCCGTTTGCTGCAGCAGGCTTTCATCGCCATACAAATTAAGAAACTGCTTAGGATAGCCACCGCGAGACAGAGGCCACATGCGGGTACCAGAGCCGCCGCATAGAATTACGGGAGTAATGGTCACTTTTCTATCCTCTCATTAGTTGTGGCCTGAAATTCTTGATATGCAATGGCCAGGCCTTGAGCAAACGGCATTTTTCCCTTCCAGCCAATTGCATGCAATTTGCTTACATCTTGCAATTTGCGCATCGTGCCGTCAGGTTTGGTCGCGTCAAATTTCAATTCGCCCTTGAAACCAACAACTTCGCAAATCGTTTGCGCCAATTCACGGATCGTCATGTCTTCACCTACGCCAATATTCACTAGAGGCGGTTGCTTGTCGCTTAATAGCGTTTCATATTGCTCTACCGGTAGATTGGCAAGGTAAACGCAGGCATTGGCCATGTCTTCGCAATACAAAAATTCGCGGCGCGGTGTGCCGCTGCCCCACACCATCATTTCTTTGGCGCCGCTGATTTTCGCTTCGTGTGCTTTGCGAATCAGCGCCGGGATCACATGGCTGTTTTCGGGGTGGTAGTTGTCACCAGGTCCGTACAGATTAGTAGGCATTACGGCGATGTATTTGGTGCCGTATTGGCGGTTGTAGCTCCAGCACATTTCAATACCGGCAATCTTGGCCAGCGCATAGGGCTGATTAGTTTGCTCTAGCGGGCCGGTGAGTAGGTATTCTTCTTTAATCGGCTGCGGGCATTCTTTGGGGTATATGCAGCTAGAGCCTAAAAACATTAAGCGGTCAACGCCATACTGATGGGCAGCATGGATAACATTATTTTGAATCATTAGATTCTGGTAAATAAATTCGCCACGATAGACATTATTGGCGTGTATGCCACCCACTTTGGCTGCGGCTAAAAATACATGCTGCGGTTTTTCGGTGGCAAAAAATTCATTTACTGCGGCCTGATTGGTGAGATCTAGCTCGGCATGAGTGCGAGTAACAATATTGTGAAAACCCAGCTTATTGAGCTCGCGCACGATTGCGCCGCCAACCATGCCACGGTGGCCAGCTACATAAATTTTGTCTTCAGGGCGAATATATGACATCGACTTTATTCCTGTATTCAGGGGCACAAATTAATAGGGCACCGCTAAGGTGCCCTGTGCTTGAGCGTGTGCTTAGCGTTCGGTACTGACCGAAACATCATAGCCATGGTGCTTCAGCAGCGCGTGCTGCTTGGCTTGTTGCAAGTCATAGGCCACCATTTCTGCACACATTTCTTGTACGGTAATTTCTGGTGTCCAGCCTAATTTCTCTTTGGCTTTGGCTGGGTCGCCCAATAGTGTTTCGACTTCTGCTGGGCGGAAGTAGCGTGGGTCAATGCGCACAATCACATCACCCTCTTTCAATGCAGGCGCATTGTCGCCGGTAATGCTTTTCACCGTGCCGACTTCATCCACACCCGTGCCTGTAAACTCAACTTCAACGCCCAAATGCTCGGCTGACCATTGAATAAATTGACGCACGCTGTATTGCACGCCGGTGGCAATCACGAAATCATCAGGCTGATCTTGTTGCAACATCATCCATTGCATGCGTACGTAATCTTTGGCATGACCCCAGTCGCGTAATGAGTCGATATTGCCCATGTACAGGCATTTCTCGAGACCCTGGGCAATATTAGCCAAGCCGCGGGTGATCTTCCGGGTTACAAATGTCTCGCCACGGCGTGGTGATTCGTGGTTAAACAAAATACCGTTACACGCATACATGCCATACGCTTCGCGGTAATTTACTGTGATCCAGTAGGCGTACATTTTGGCCACGGCATACGGACTGCGCGGGTGGAATGGTGTGGTTTCTTTTTGTGGGATTTCTTGCACCAAGCCATACAACTCAGACGTTGATGCTTGGTAAAAACGGGTTTTCTTTTCCAGGCCCAAAAAGCGAATCGCTTCGAGTAAACGCAATGTGCCAATCGCATCAACATCAGCGGTGTATTCTGGCGATTCAAAGCTCACCGCTACATGCGATTGCGCACCGAGGTTGTACACCTCATCAGGCTGTACTTCTTGCAAAATGCGCGTCAGATTAGATGTATCGGTCAAATCACCATAGTGTAATTTAAACTTAGGGTTATTATTGTGTGGATCTTCGTAAATATGGTCTACGCGCTGGGTATTGAATGAAGATGCGCGGCGTTTAATGCCATGCACTTCATAGCCTTTTTCAAGTAAAAACTCGGCCAAATATGAGCCATCTTGACCTGTAATTCCGGTAATAAGTGCCTTCTTCATTTAGTGCAGCCTCATTGTGTGAAGTGGTTTTAAATATGCTGTTTTTTGGGGGGCTACAAAATAGCTAGGTCTTGGTGAGTAGCCTTAATTTTAAAGGTGAATATATATTTATTTTCATGTATTGAAGGGGTTAACTTTTTAAATGATCGAACATAATTAAATCGATAACCTCGGCCAGTTCTTCGACTTTTAAATCGGTAGTCTGATTATTACGAGTTTGATGGTTAGTCCAAATAAAATATTCTGTCGTGCCATCAGGCTCACCGACTTGCTGATACAAAGCAGGAATAATCGGAACGTGATCGCCGTACCAGCACATTACAGTCGGCCTCGCCAGACGTGCTAGTGTGGTTTTGAGTTCTATGAGCATTTGATTGGCGTTGCGTAAATGTCGCAGATAGATTGTTAGCTCATCACAGAAACTAGGCATCCTATTCATATATAATTTTTCAGCATCAGTTACATTGACCCGCTCTAAATGCAAAGGCCCATGATTTTCCATTGTGATAACGAAAATAAATAGTGGTTCATTTGCCGTAGCCAATAATTCATCTATCTTCTTCGCTACTGCCAAATCAGACACATAGGGCATACCCTGTGGAGCATCGAATGCAGATACATCAATAAATTCATCAAAACCCAGCAAAGGATAAATGATATTTCGGCGATAAAACGTTGCTGGATAAGGATGAATACAAACGGTTTTGTATCCTTGTGTGCGCATCCTCAAAGCAATCGAATCTTGATTCTTCGCAGCAAATCGACGATAAGGATTAAATTGATGTACTCCTAAGCTTTCAGGGGAACGACCAGATAAAAAGGCAAATTCAGTACGCACTGTATTCGCTCCCCAGGCTGGCACCTTGAGTCGGCCACTGAAACATGCTTCTGTACAGAGCGCGTCAAACGCATTCAAAATTTCAGGTTTAATTTGAGGTACGAGGCGACGAATGTCAAAAAAAGATTCGCTTTGAATTACCAGCAAATGGGGTGATGTGCTCAGTGGTGTGCTGTGAATGGTGGTGTAAGAGGTACCACTGGGGAGGTCGCGATTCTCAGCCCAGCGATAAGAAATCAAGCTCGCGAACAAACCCAATTTGCTCACATCAACAGCAGGGTTTAATGTGATTTCCATATCGTTTCGCGAAATAAAAAAAAGACAAGAAAAGACCGTGGATGTAATAAAAATTATAAGATATGAAAATTGAATAAAACTGAAATTGTTTAACAATGAAGGTTCAATTAATATTCCTGCAGAAATTAACGTAGAGAAAATTAATATGCCGAGAAGGGTCTTGCTAATGCCAAAAAATGGAATATAAAGCCTTGGATGTTTAATTAGATCCGCAAAGTATTCGAAATCTTGGTAAATAAATGGCTCGCGCAGCATCGCCTGTTTGGTATTGCTAATCACAATGAGCAGCAAAAAAATCGCGCAAGCCAAAAGAGAGGCAAACCATGGGCGTTGAAACAATATCAATTCAAAGCAAAAAATGAGCAGCCAACCACATACGTGGAGTAAATTTGCTTTCCATGGCCGACGCCAAGCAGGGCTTGCACCCTGAAGCAATATAGGTTCCAAAATGAATGAAGCAATTAAGCCCACAAAAACCGATAATAAAATTAAATAAGCAAGATCAAACACGATAGCCCGTTAAGCGTAACATCCATTGAGAAACTGCAGATGGCAATACCGCTAGCCACCAAGATCCATAATTCAGCGGGAATGGGAAGCTAATTCGTGCACAATCGCGGGCCAATTTCCGCTTGATATATTTAGCAGCACGCTGCGGCGACCAAACAAAAGGCTTTGGGCCATGCATCGCATCACACATTGGTGATGATACGTAGCCCGGCATAATCACATTCACCCGAATTCCCTCGCCTGATAGCAATGCACGTAAACCCTCACCATAAGCCTTAATCGCCGCCTTACTGGCACAGTAGCTTGGGGTCATCGGCAAGCCATAGTACGCTGCTAATGAGCTAACCAAGGCAATCTGACCTGATTTACGCTGCCGCATAGACGGTAAAACAGCATTTACTAATGCAAAAGTCGAGCGAACATTTAGATTCAACAGCGCATCCATCTCAGTCCAAAGCTCACCCTCAAGCTGATTAGAAACATTAATATTCATCCCTGCATTGGCAATCACTAAATCTGGAGGCGTCGTTTGGCAATAGTCATGCAACCACAAACGCAAACCATCCACATCAAGTAGGTTAATCGGCTTCACCGTTACCGATGCCCCTAGTGCACGGCAACGCCTAGCAACAGATTCCAGTTGCGTTATCTTTTGCCCTAGCAAACACAGAGAAACACCAGGGGCTGCATAAGCTTCCGCCAGTGCACCACCAATCGCACCTGATGCGCCTGTAATGAGAATATGTTGCTGCATTAGGATTGCTCAATCGCCGCAATATTGATGAGCTCGTTCGTGCTCGAATGCACTGTGTTTGGTGTTACGTTGACACGCGGCGAATTTGCAGATATTGGAAATCTTTGCAAAAGATCGGTAAGTGGCGATACATCAGACTGCAATGCGTACATGCTATTTTCAACCGCCATAGTAATTCCTTCATTACAGTAAAATCCGCCATTTACTTGTGTGGCATGGATAACTGTATTGCGGAAGAAATAGCTCAAATCCCGATCAACTGGCTGGATGTTGCTCCAAAAATGATCTAATCCACCTTGAAATGTCAGTCCTGGTAAATTGTAAATTGGGTTGCTTAAGGTGATAGTTGGACAACCTAAATGAATCGCTAGTCCCCCCACTGTGCTATTGACTGTGACCAAGCCTTTTGCATTCAATAGCAGTGTATTTAGATCCCCTGATTCTAAATATTCAACTCGCCCAGCCAAATCAAACTCGCCGCTTAACTGATTAATATGCCGAGCGTAATTCACCAAGCCGGTATCCAAAGGATGATTCTTAATCACCAAGAGAGACTCGCTGGGCGCATGCAAGGCAAACGATTGCATAACAAATCTTAGAACCTGCTGCATATCACTAAACTGGGAATACTCACGAATTTGAGTATCGCTATTGAGCTGTAAAGGCAAAACATAGTAAGTTTTTTTCTGTGTGGCTAAGCGCTGTATCAATTCCTGATCTGCTTGTTTGCAAAGAAATACTGAAGCTACGCGCCGTAAATAAGCCGCATACTCAATCGGCGCAGTCACTGGCGCATGAGTGCGATAACCCGAATAAAACAAGGGATTCCATATGCCCGCGACATGATAGGTAATATCATGAATTGCCCGCATACTAAATGCTGAGCGAAAAGCTTGACCATCGGCATAGTCAGGCAAGCTTGCTCCAACTTCACGATACCAGTCGGGATCTTTTGGTAGTAAAGAGCGTGCATTGACACCCTCTCGTTCCAATGTCACCCAATAAGGGCGGAAATAGCCTTCTTCAAATACATGGACGCGCAAGCCATTGCGTTGTGCGCTCGCCACCGCAGGTACATGCACAGGCCGGCGATCCCCAAACAACACCAGATCCGTAATACCCCATTGCTGATATTTCTCAGTTATAAACGAATCAAGATACTGCGTCGATCCACGATACGAGCACGCGCCTGAGCCCGACCAATACAAAGCATCACCCGCGTTAAAATTAATTTTACGCACCTCATGACCATCTGCGCGTAAACGTTGTGCCAAACGCGCAAAAAATGGCGAACAGACGCCTTGTAATAATAGAAATTTTCTATTCTTCATCGCACGCCAACCACGTAACGTAATATTATTCGGAACAATTTGCGAATCCAGTGTGGCCAAGCATCTCCGCGTTTTTGCCAATGTTGCAATTCAGCTAAAGCCTGTTCTGCCGAGATCATTTGTCGTGATGCTCGATCAAAATAGCTTGGGTATACCAATAGCGAACAAGCAAATAGCTCTCTAGAGGACAATACCCTTGTCCTACGGGAGATGGTCAATTGATCTTGTGTCAAACCCCAACCCGCATAGAATGGTGCGCCATAACAAACCACCCGCTTGCCGCGCAACAAAGCCTCAAAGCCAGTTAACGAAGTCAACACATGCACTTCATCCACCAAAGGTAACAAAGCACCCATCGCCACATCAACCAAGATCTCATCACAATACTGTGCGGCAGTTTCTTCATCTGCCCCTTGCGCACGTAAACCTGCTACGACATCTGGGTGTGGTTTATAGATTAGCCATGCATGTGGATTGGCCAAACGTACGGCGCGCAATAAATCAATATTGCGTCGCAAACCTGTTGCACCAAATGCGAGTGATGCATCTGACTCGACTTGACCGGGCACTAAAATTACACAGCTGGCAGTACTCGGGCGAGTCCATTTCGCTATACCTACATTATATTTAGTAAGCCCTGTCGCTAAAATCTGCGCCTGTAAGCGATCTGCACGTTGCAACAAATCTGCATCAAACTCAAACTCGTTCAACAATTGCTCTAAATCCGAAGTCTGTTGAGAGTTGTAGTAAATCCCTTGGCGATCTAACACCCAAGAAAGAGGACGAATCAAATCCGCGCCTAACCCGACCGAACGCAAAAAGCCATCTTCAACGCGGATTAATGATGCAAGTCGTGGTTGGCAGGCGCTTACATCGCGCATTCCCCACACCACCAGCGTTGCCGCCGACGGAACCGCCGATTCATCGCTGACAAAACACACACGCTGCCCAGGAAAGCATGCTCGCAACGTTCGCCGTTTCCAATATGAAAACCCTAACGCATAGACAACAGATTTAGAGGCCAATACTCACTCCTCACCCATATTAAGACGCCCCAAAAACTCATCAACCACCGCAAAATGAATAGCCCACGTTGGTGGTTGAAAATTTGCCAAGCGCGCCAATTGAGCCAAGCGTGCTGGATGAGTGCTTACGCTATATTGCTCAATCAAGGTCATCCAGCCCAAACCATCTAGAGGATTGAGGTACTCAGGAATATCACCAGCGATCTCGCGAAACGCAGGTAAATCGCTACATAACACGGGCAAATTTTGACTAAATGCCTCAACGATGGGCATGCCAAATCCTTCCGCAAACGAAGGGAACAGCAATGCTTGACCATGTTTTAAATATGATGCTAGCTCTGTATCCGAACAACGCCTAATCTCCAGCACATGCGAGCGCAACACATCACAGCGTTCCAGCAAATCCAATGCATTCTCACATTCCCATCCTCTTTGCCCAATGATGACCAGTTTTGGCGCATTAGTGCCTAAGCGCTCCACCAATTGCCGCCAAAGCTGCAAAATTAAAGCATGGTTTTTACGCGCTTCAATGGTCCCAAGCATTACGAAATAAGGTTCTGACAGAGGCCGCTGTGAATTCGGTATAGGCAAATCAGCAGAGGCCAGCCAGGCAATGGTGGTTGGTGGTAATGTGAAGCCATGCTTGGATGCAAAGCTTTGTAGCTCATTGCGGGTGGCTGAAGAATTAACAATCACTGCGCAGCCGCACTCTAAAACTGTTTGCATACGAGCTTGGTGCCGCGTGCTTTCACCAGGGCGACAATATTCAGGGTGCGTGATTGGAATTAAGTCATGTACAAAAAAAACACCATTTTTTGTTGCTGCAAGCTTGCTGCGAAGCTTGGACTGTTCCAATCCGCTATGGCTAGTATTCAAATACAGATAGTTGGGATCGGTCCACCAAGCATGACCCCATCGTAGATAAGCCTGTGCGATCAACAGTTTGACTCGCCAGTTGAAATTGGATGGCGTGGTTAAAACCAAGTCGAATAGCAGGGTGCTCGCCGCTTTATCCAGCAATAAAAATCTACCTGCAAAACGGATACAAGCTTGAGCTTGCCCCGCATAATGCCGAACAAACTCAAGATTTACTCGATCGACGCCGGTAGGCAATCGACCCTGCATGAGGCGACCAAGCAAACGAGTTAAATCAATAACGTAGGTAGTCAAAGTAAAACCTACTTACCCAATTGATTGGTCAGAGTAATAATTGGATAAACAGCAGACATCACCACGTTTAAGAATTTTTGCAACTCGGCGGCTGGCGCATTGGATACAAACATCACATCACGATTTTTAATAGGGAAGGACTGTGCAACGATAAATGATGCTGGATTTTTCAAATCTACGCGGTAAACAACCGGAATTTTACCTTCCACTTGCTTGGCATCTTTAAACGGAGTGCCAGCAAGTGCTTCAGGCTCTTCTAAGCGAAAAAGGAAAACGCCCTGTGCATCGGCACGGTTATCCGACAGGCCACCAGCTCTTGCAATTGCTTGTGATAAAGAGATACCACGTGCTTCAAAATTAATTTCGTCATTACGCCCTGTGGCCCCTAGCACGCTAAAGCTCTGAGATTGGTAGAGCGCATTAATTACATCACCAGCTTTTAACGTGATATTTTGTTTTGGGTCTTGAATAATAGTATCTAGGGGCAGCGTATACACACGCTCTCCGCGTGTTAATTGAATGGACATTTTCCCAACGGATTGACGAACGCCGCCAACTGCCGCTAGGGCATCTAGGACCCGTTCACTTTGTGCCGTGAGCGGTACACGAGCGCTAGTGCCGACATCACCAACGACTGTAACATTCGAACTAACGTTTCGAGTTATACGTGCCAATACCTGGGGCTGATTAGCTTTCCCTTTTAAACGCTGCTCTATACTTTGTTGAATATTCTGAATCGTTTTGCCTGCAACCAGAATTGAGCCTGCAAACGGAACGATAATCTGACCATCAGCATTCACGACTAGGTCTGGAAAACTAACTCTCCCCCCCGATGCGGTTAAACCGCTTGTTGTTGTCGCACTTCCAAATAATACGGCGGGTGGGGCTTCTAAAATAGTAATCTCAAGTACATCTCCGAAACCTACCAGCATTTCCCGACGGGCCTCTGCTGGAAAAATAGTAGACCACAATTCGCGTTGTTCATTCGCTAACACGCTTTGTGCAACTTGTGGATCGATATCAACAATCACCATCGGTAGTGGATTTTGATTGCTTGCCACTGAAGATTCTAATCCGGATTTTCCAGGGCCTGATGAGGGCAGGCGATCAGGCATTGCAGCACAGCCACTTAATAAAAGTATCATCAAAATAAGCAATGAATTAAGTTGGCTTTTGAACTGCGTAAAACTAGAAAAAGAAGACATTCCAACCTCAAAATCTAAACCAAATTAAATATAAGCCAGCATCAGCAATGGCGAATATTGCAGATCATACGGTACGCATCTTACACTGAGTGATCTAGGATCAATTAGCAGATTTCATAATGCAATACTTTAAAGCACAATTGACGAGCATCATCAGATGTAGAATCGACTAACTGAGGGACGAAGTGGCAGCTGCATAAGACATCAATGTGTGCATCGGTAAGAGGTGCTGCTGGTAGGGGAATGAGAATTTTAAATGGCCCCAAGAAGGGGATCGCCTGCTTTCTCTCTCGCCCCCAGCTTGTAGTGAGTGCAATTGAAAATTGTGGTCCATGCGCAAACAAGTTTAGGCAGCTAAGGCTTAACCAACGCGCTCCTCTTGACCATTTCCCAAGGCGGATTTGAAATTGCGGCCCAACCCAAGCATCTGGAAAAACTTCAACATAACAGTCTGGCTGTGCTAAGCGCAGGCGAGAATCTTGCTGTAATGAGTGTTTAAAATCTGAAACTGCGGCCTCCCCAAGCTCCTCTTTCAGTGAGTCTGCAAGCCTAGCTACATGATCCGCCACAGAGGGTGGAGAAGCGCCGAATGGGAAGCGAGATAATAGCTCATCGGTGAGCGTAGCTAACCAAGTAATTGGTGCTTGACCCAAGTGCCTTGCAATAACTCGAATTCCATCCACCGCCACCTGCTCCCTAAGTCGGACTGTAATGCAATCATCATGCAGACGGGACAGTGCCAAACACTGTGGAATAAAGCCAATTTGATCTGGGAATGCTGAAAAAATACGCAGCCAGTACTCAAAATCAAAAGCAGTAGCAATCGTTTCATCCAGCAAGCCGACCCGATCGAACACCTCCCGCCGCAAAAATACGGTTGGCTGGCAAATAAAGCACCCAGCTCTAAACGCATCTATACCAATGGAAGGCGGTAAAGTAGGATAGCGATCAATTACCTGACCAAACGCGTCAATATGGTTTGCCTCGCCGTATAGCATTTGCCAATCAGGATGCTGAGCAAAAGCGGCTAGCACCGCTTCGACAGTTCCCGGTGTATACAAATCATCGGAATTAAGCCAGCCAATGATGTCGTCTTGAGCAAGGCGCAAAGCCTTATTAATCGCACTAGCAGGGCCTTGATCAGGCTCTGAAACAAATATCAAACGCGAGCCAAACTCAGCCTGTAAGCGCTTCAAAATAGCAACCGTACCATCGCGCGAGCCGCCATCGGCTACAAACAAGCTACCAACCGGCTGCGATAAAACACTACGAACCGAGTATTCAATAAATTGAGCTTGATTGTAAGAGGGCATCACAAAGCAAACAGATTTTAATGACAAATTAACACCAGACCATATTTTTGAGAGAATTAAAAAAATGATATTTTCAAAAAGATCAATCTAAACAACCAAACCACCTAAGTGCTGTAATTGTCAATATATAAGAATATGTTGTGGATGTTAAAAATAGGCAATAGCATCAGTTTAGTGACACAGATCTGGGGCTCTTTGGTAAGACTGTTAGCGGGATGAGTATAACGATAATCGGTAATGACTTATTAAATCGCATAATAATATCCGCGGCTTCAATACGTCGGCACCATTTTTAAGCAGCAAGATCGCTTGTGCCATATCAAAACCTAGCCATGTTTTTAGGTGATATTGCGAGTATAAAACCATCGTATGAAGTAGTTCCGTGTTCAAAGCATGACGAAACTAAAATGTTGTAACCAAAATATTCTAATTTTTTTATGCAAGAATAATGTAATTCTTGGCTATGTGTCGACAAAAAAACCCAATCAATAATCTGCGATCTTAAAGAAATCTCTGCCCCATCAAGCATATCAAGCTCGAAGCCTTGAATGTCAGAGTGCAATATATCAAGTCGTGTAATGGCTTTGCTTGTAATGAAATTATCGACTGAGAAATCTGACTTTGACACAAAAGCATTGATGAAAAACCCGTCGAAATTATTAAGCTCGAAATTAAACTTGCCGACCTTAATATTCTGCTCATCAGGTTCGACCATAAAACATGTCGCCATTGGGTTTGTCTTTTTTAACCACATTGAATAATGAGCCCAATAAGCGCCAAGCTCGAGCATTATTGGTCTTTCTGATAGCAGCTTTAAAACTTCTTGAAAGCAATACTCTTCGAGTGGCTCATGGACACCCGAGTTGATAATTAAAATGTCGCTGAATGAATCATAGTAACTAAAATCACCCCTTAATTTAACCTTGAGGCCGTTGTGCAAAAAAACAAAATCTCCGAATTGAAGGCCTGCTCGAGGATGTCTGTTGATATAGGCATTCAATGGATCTGATACAATATCTCTAAATCGACCAAGAAAATCTGATGCACTAGCCTTTGCAATTGAAACTCGTCTACAACTAAGACTGACATTTTTTAAAAAATCGAAGTTTTTATTGGTCATAAGAAATTGTGGAGTTAGATGGTTTTGATTTTATATTGAATGTGGCCAAGCCTGTAAAAAGTGCACAGTGCACCAGAAATAATTGGCTGGGTAATCCAAGCTCAGCTTGGATGTGTTCTTGCATTCTATAATCGCAAAGAGTTATGTACATTTAAGTTGTTGGTTTGGCAATAATCTTTCCAATTCTCAAACTCCGTCCAGTAATTTAGGAACAAAAAATCTAGACCGGCATTTGATGATGCAACATGATCGTAACGGCTATCACCAAGGAAAATAGCAGGCATTTGTATATTGTTATTAGCTATTTCGCGTTCAAGTATAAGGTCTTTGCTATCAGGGCTGCCAAAAACGCCCCCGTCAAAAAAATCGATGAGCTTGCGTGCAGCAAAAACCTCACGCAATTCTTGTTGATCACCGCCGGAAACAATAAGCCAGTTAGCGTTGCACGTTTTTTCTCTTAATTCTGATAGCCCTTCGGCAATGTCACAAGTAAACAAGCCACTTTTTACAAATTGCGCATAGGACTCAAGCAGTTGATTAAGCTCGGCTTCTTCGTCGGAGACAACCTCCTGAATAAACCATTCAAATTTTTTATAGCGAGAAATACCACCATTTAATACATGATGCGATACTAACTTTTGCGCAGCTTTTTCTCCAAAAGGTAAAGCAGCCTTATAAAAAGCTTCCGTCTTTACTTTATTTGAATCGAGTACTACACCGTCACAGTCAAAAATTAAAGTTTTGTAATTTGCAATGTTCATATTCTGGCCAATCCATTGCTTGCAATAGCCTCCGCAATGAGAAAATCCTCAGGCCAGTCAATGTCGTAAGCAGTTATTTTATCAATGGAGTGGAGAAATGGATTGTTGCCAATTCGATCATTTATATTTTTATAATTGATCGAACTATTTAAAAAAACCCCGCTATTGATCTCATGAACCGGAGAAATTGTCTGGGTTCTTGGCCATTTCTCTATGTCGCGGTTATAGTTTATTGGCCCATTTTGAGACCATAAAAAACCATGAATTAAAGTGGTAGTCATGAGGGAGTCATAACCAATATCTAGGCACTTCCTGTAGCTGGATATGATTTCAGAGTAGACTTCGGCATTGATAAAAGGTGATGTCACATGAGTCCACAAAATATGTCCATCAGGAATTAAATCAACAGCATGAGAAACAAGTTCGTCCGTACTTGTTGAGCTACTACACAATGCGTCAACTCTTTTATGAACCCGTAATCGCGGGTTATTAATAGTAGAAGCAAAATATAATATATCTTCGTCGTTTGTTGATAAAACAACTTCATCAATCGCATTGCAATCTAGTAATTGTTGTATCTTTATTTGAACTAAGCCATTTTCAACTCCGGCAAATGGCTTTATGTTTTTTCTTGGAACTCGTTCACTGCCTTTTCTGCAAGGCAAAAATGCACGTATAGTCATACTAACTCCTAAATAGTTAATCCATAAACGCTTTTAGTGGGGAGCTCGTAGCATGTTGGTGTGATTGATACAAGTTGAATAGAGCCATGGTTAGCTGCATATAATTTCAGTAACGAATTCATTTCCGTATTACGTGGATCATTAGCCCCATATCCATCAAATCCTGCCATCAATATATTCGTTGCACCACCAGCAGTAATTGCTGCAAGTGCATAACAAATAACTAATGATGTTGGTAAAATACTAGCGTTTTCACCAAATTCGAAAACATTTTCTTTCACCGCAAGGCCATAATCAAAAATTTTCTTACCATGCAAACCGTCTAGTACATCTGGTGGGAGCATTGTTGCGGGAGTAATAAGGGGTTGTGGTAATTGGCGGTGTGCATCGCAGTCAGCAAGTAAGCGGATTGGATGGCATGCAATACGTACATCAATAAGCGATTGCTCGACCGCTGATTGAGTGTTCAATGCAACAACCACGAATTTATTTGTTTTAATAAGATTTTCCAGTGCAGCTCTGTGCTCTGCAACACCAGGGCCTGTACCTAGTAACAGAACACTCATGTCTTCAAAAATTTCTTTTGGGCTCCAACTACCACGCGGGTTCCCGCGATAAAAATGCCGTGTTGCGTCAAGAGTATTGAAACTAAAGTTCTTGCCCCCCTCAAGCCTAAGATGATTAATTGCAGCAAGAATATCTTCTTCGCTATAGCGTGAGTCCCCCAGCATTTCCTGAATGTAGGTAGGATGGATTCCGTACTTCCCTGACAGATAGTAGTATGGATTAGAGCCCCAGCCGCATTTATTTTTTAGCGGTTGAAAATAGCCCCTAATAACACTCATTAATGGGACCATATTAATATTTTGCTGACGCATGTCCGCTACTTCAATAACCAGCTCCTCAGTGCGTGCATTGCCAGGGCCACGCCCCATACCCGTAACGGTTGCATCCAACCAGGTTACGCCATCTTTGATCGCTTGTAATGTATTGGATAGTGCCAGCCCCATGTTATCGTGGGTATGTATTCCCATCGCTCCTTGCCAGTGTTTACGTAACCAGCTAATAATTTGCGACGTTTGTGCAGGATTCATGCTGCCCATGCTGTCAGCAAAATAAAGAGCATCTATTGGGAATTTACTTGCTTCAAGTGAGAGAGACTCGACTTCTTCTTGTGAGCGATCTGCTACCTGCATTAAATTAAAACCAACAATATAGCCTCGTGCCTTTAACCAATTGCATGCAGGTAATGCCTTAACAAATTCATGTACATGACAAGCAATTCGTACCACATCTACCGGTGAAGTTTCGGCGTGCTCTGGGAATAATTTTTCTAGTACGGTTTCAAGTGGAGTGCTAGCAATCAACTCCGCTGCATTGATCATTACCGCGACTTTCAAATTGGTAGGAATAGTAAGGGATTGAATATAGCTGTCCGTGGTATATGCATTTGCACCATTAAAACCTTTGTTGATCAAAGAGCGTAAACCTAGCTCAACAATATCTACACCTGCTGCTTGCATTGCTTCCAGGTATTGGTTAGTTACATCAAGTGGAAAATTCCATTTGTTATAATAACCCCCATCACGAAGGGTGCAGTCTAAAATAATCATCATGGTCTCACTTTTGGTTTATTAATTTTAATTAAATCTGCTTTCAATAATCTTAGGGTCAAGATTTTCAAATCCTAACCGCCTTAAACATAAGTAAATGTTTAGATAAAGACTGTCCCTCATAAGATCATTCTTGGGGAGTAATTTGAAATAAATAACCAACGACTTCAAATAAAGTCCATTGCGGAAACACTCATTTGCAAACCCAAGTGACACCTCTTCATCCAATAAAATGCTTTCTATATCAATTAAATCCTGGGTATAACCAAAAAATGAGTCATTTTGGTTTTTAATTTCTTTGGCGCATGAAATTAAATCATTGAGTTTTCTAACGCAGCCTTGGGAGTTTAAAAAAACATTTGCAAAGTTACGGGCGCGAATAGCCATGGTTTTCGCTTGAGCTGACCCCGCTAAAAGATCATTTAATTTTGATTTTATTAAAGACTCTACTCTTTTGTTAACAACCAATGCAAGTCCATAGTTTTCTAGAAAGCTAATAGTTGCTATAGAGCTTGGGCCGAAAGCTATTACTGGAACACCTGAAGCCAAACACTCCGGCATCTTATTTGCCATTGAAAGCGCAACGTATTTTTCAGTTTTCTTATCAAAGTTGTAGGCTATTAGCAGACAGTTAGATGTATTGATGAGTTCATGATACTTGCACTCATCCACTAACTTTTGAATAATGCAGCTAGAAAACTTACCAATATGCATTGACAGCTTTTCTAAATACCAAGGCATTGTGTAAATTTCAAAAATAACTTTATTTTTAAGTTCTATATCATTCTCAATTGCAAATGCAAAATCCACTAATGATTGAAAATTCATGTCATCAGCAGCACCCCCCATGTACCTGATAATGAATTTCTTATTTTGCCCCGCCTTTTCCTGGCTTGTAATTCGCGTTGATGGGTCTGCTCCATTTGCTAAAATATGCCAGTGACCGCCATATCTGAATTTATAGCTATCAGCCATCTTTTTAGAAATTGCTATTTTTATATCAGAAAGCCTAATGAGTTTTAATATGTCTTTTTCCCATGATCTAAAATCAAGGCTCACTCCATCTTGATACCTCAAGACCCAATCATCCATAAAATGTGATATCAAAGGTATATCGAACTTTTTTTTAATTGCAAAAGTAGTACTAAATAATTTAGTAGAGTCAATAGGGCGGCAATAAATTACATCAGGTGAGAACTCTCGAACAAAATCAATGATTTCATCTTCAGTAGAAAACTCCTTAAAATTATTGCTTTTTATCTTAGTTAACCCAACAACCCCTGAGATAGCTGAGTCGTCAAATTTCACACATATTTGTGCCACGTTAGCTTCATTTAGGGCAGAGAAGAATAAATTTTTAATTTGTCCTGTTGCAGATTGATGGCCGATGTGCGTAGGGTCAATAATCAGAATTCTAGATTTAGAAATATCCTTCCTTTTGCTATTATTTTGAAGTGGGTTGCCTAAATTAACAGAGTGGACGAAATTATCTAATTCAATATAGGGAAAAACATTCTTCTGATATAGCTTTGACTTTACGTTCGAGTTGTAGATTTTAACTGGCCAACAAAACTTCATGGCATCTTTTTTTAAAATGGCAAAAACATCAAAATGTAAATCACCAAGATTTGCAGGGTTTGGGACATTAAAAGCATCCCCAGTATCTTGATATCCATCAAAAAAATAATTAGGGTTGTTGTCGATTTTTTTAGTTACTTTTAATGTGATGCCAGATTCGTTAATGATGCCATCATTAATTTCTTTGTACTCTAAATCAACTCCAATAATAGTTATTTCTTTGTAGCCAAGGAAACAACCAAATCTAACGGCGTTAGAGCCTGTTGTAATTTTTCCTGGTGTTGACGACTTAAAAAAAACATTATCAATCAAATTTAATTCATATTTTTTTGCTGCTGTATGATGGTTCTCATTGAATTGCTCTAAAAAATATATTTGCGAGTTGTTCTTCAATTCTGGGTAGAAATCAAGCATGAATCGCGTTAGAAAGAAATGCTTAATTTTACCAGCATCAATCAGTCGTTTAATATTTGTGTGATGCGTCTGAGTAACTTTGTCATCCATACAAACGTAAATAGTTGGATACCAATCGATTTGGTCCCAATATCTATATGCTGCATTCATGCCAAGAGTATCAACATTGTTCAACTTGCAAAAATCAAATCCCTTAAGCGATGGGCCATTTCCTATGATCACTAATTTAGACACTGTAGCTCTCCATCTGATATTCTTTATTCGACGAAATATTAATATTTACTACATTCAATTCTATTTCTTTATTTCGTGATGAGACATAGTTAACTTTGTGTTTTTTGCATAGTTGGCTTGTTTCTGGCGAAGTTTCAAGCATTTCTTGGACATATTTATCCCAAAATGCTTGCGATGCTTGTCCATCTCTTATATTAAAAAAACCCATTGGATATGAGCATTGAAATAATTCATATTTTTTAGCCAAATTTACCCATAAGTGAAAGTCTCCTGCATATTTATACTTTACTAAAGTTGAAGCTGAATGTGTACTACGCCAAGCTGCATATCGCCAAGCAGTTCCCTCCTGCTGGACAAAAAACCAATTTTTTCCATTACACAAGCCGGAGCTTACAAGCTCTGTCGAATAATACCGATCTAATGTAGTCATGGTGCCATTTTTTTGAATAATTGCAGGCTTTCCAGTAATCCAGAATATTGATTTTTGCATTTTATGTAATGTGTACGAGAATAAACCAGACAGCTGATCGTCTGAGTTAATCCATGCCATCCAGTCATTATCTTCAGGACGGAACTTATCAAAGCCTTTAACAATTGCTTCGTACATACCGCCATCATTTTCGCTGCAAAAGGAAAAGCTAATCCCACGATTTCTAAATCGCATTTTCCATGCTTCAAGTATCGCAATTGTGGAGTCTTGAGAACCTCCATCCTGAACGTGGTAATGGATACTTTCAGGATGAAATTGGTTAAGTACACTTGCTAAAGTTTGTTCAATAGTTTTTTCAGAATTAAATGATGGAGTTACTAAAAAAATTTTCATCGTGTCGACTTTAATTTACGGTACCGTTTAAAATTTATCATGTGTGCGAGCTTGTCTGCGAAGTCTTGTTCTTTTTAGGTAGTCACCTACAAAGTACTCCGATTAGTTATACGTGAGTACTTATATGTTATTCTTCAACAAGTAATCATTCTTGCCCATCTCGCACCTTGATTTGCGTATACCAATCATCCCATTTAGCTTCCGTTCTTTGATAGCCATAATTCGTAAGTAATTCGAAGATCATCTCGCGTTGTTGCGTAAAATTATGCTCAACAGTTATATTTCTTACATCCCATTTATCAAATGGAAAACTGGCTAAGATTTCATACTCACTACCTTCAGTATCAATACTTAAGTAGTCAATTGTCGTTGGCGCGCTCTTTTCAAGTAAGAAATCATGGAGTGAAATTGTTACTAGCTTTCTACTCTGACCATTCCTTTTGTAGGCATTGCGACGATCTTTATGCCCATCATTTTCGGCATGTTTTTCCATGCCACCAAATACATCGGCAAAAATAAACTCCACTTCTTCACCAGTTGTTGCACCAATGCATGCATTACTTTTAATGCAGGATCTATTTTTCTCTAGCGCGGCATAGAATATTGGATTGGGTTCCGCACAGATACCCTTCCAATCAAATTCTTTCTCTAATAAAAAACTATTGCTCAATAACACTCCATCTGTTGCACCAAATTCTACAAAAAAACCCTCTCTTTTATAGTTGGTCTGTTTTAGGACCCAAAGATCCTGACCTAGCTGCGATAAAGATCTGTTTTTAAGTCTTTCTTCTATAGTTAAGTCAGATTTTTCATTTTCTCGGTAATTGGTAGATTGGTAGAGTTGTGATCTTTGCACTGCCAGGCTTAACTCATGGTGTAGTAGGCTAATTTCAGACTTAATAATTTCATAAATTGCGGGCGTATGATCTGATTCACTATTTGTCGAATTTAATAACTTTTCATTTAGTTTGATTGCCTGTGGTAGCAATCCTAAGCTTCGCATTTCATTGCTTGCTCTTTGATGAGGCCAGTTGTGATTGTTAACATGCGCAACAGCGAACTGGGTTGCTTCTTTAAATAGTAAGGCTGCTTGCTCATCTTTTGATTGTAGGCTACGAATTTTAGCTAAAGAGTTTTTTACACCTAGGAGTAGAAAATTTGTTACAACTTGAGTGTTAATTCCATGCTTCTTTGCAAAATTTATGTAGCGGTGCGCTTGATTAAAATTACTTTTATGTATAAAAGCACTCGCAAAGACTAATAAATCCTCTGTTCTGACTTTATCTATATCACTTAGGCTTATTGCATTTGCTTCTTTAATTAATGATTCCCAATCGCCCTTGCCCCATAATTCTAAAAACCTGCTGGTATGATTACTCATTAGCAATACCTTTCGTAAATTAATTTTTAGTCTGCAAACAATGTTGGGTGCTTAATTCACTACTGCTGAATTGATGAAATCAATCTGCTCAGTAATGCTTGTTAGCTCCATGTCAATCAAGTTGCTTCTAAAATTAACCTCAATGATAAATCGCTCTTTTTCTTCTAGGCTTGACTTTAGCTTTTCAATTGTTGTTTTTAATGCGTCAATTTCTATAATTTTTTTCTCAACTGAGTTTTCTAGCTCATGTTTTTTTGATTTGCACTCATCAAAGATATTTCTTTGGACGTATTTATGCTCTATATTTTTTTCTAATTCAAGTAGTGAGTTTTTTTGTTTGTTTAATTGATGTTGCAAATCCACTTCGATGGTATGGTGTTTCGCACGCAATTGCTCTGCTAAGTCCAATTCATCCTGTAATTGTTTCTGTAGCGACGCCTTGCTAAGTTCTAAGGCCGCTAATGATTTCCGCTGAGCTTCAAGCTGCTCTTGCAATGCGATATTCGCTGCGCTTAATTGGATTATGTGTTCCTGCTCATGTGCTAAGCGCGCGGCTTGATCTCGGATGTAAAGTACCATCCCAACCTTAGGGTTGCGCTCTAACCAAACAGCTTGTGGAAACAGACTGTGCTTGGCTAAATGGCTATCTATGGCTGATTTATCGGCGCTTGGCATGCAGCCTTCCAGCTGCGTTCGTATTACTAATACGTCGCACTGTTGTAGTGTTTCTTGAGCGCCTTCAAGCAAGGGCAGAGCTGGTAGGCAAGCCAGTACTAGCCAATTGATTTCAGCATTCGCTTCTTGGATGAATGTATCAAGTAATTGCTGTGGCAGATGCCGCTCTTCACGACAACTGAGATTGCGCCAAATTTTTGACCATGATTCAGCTGGTAGTAGGCCACTTTCTGCAGGGTTGCTGGCTATGTAGAAACTAGTTTCAGCGGTCTTATCGCCAAGTAAGAGTGCATGGCTTTCCCAGCCAATATGGGGATCGGTGATTTTCTTTAAGGCTGGCAGGCTTGATTCATCAGCATCAATCAAAAACAGCCGTTCAACATCCCAATCAGTATAAGGAATACTGCTTGAGCCATTGCCTGCCCCTACATGCAACAAGCCTCTGGGTGGCATTAATGTGCGTAATGCTTCTAGCCAATTTGCCTGTGTTAATTGAGTCACCATATGTGCTTCCAGAAAAATTGATTTATTTAAGCAATACGCGTAATGCGTACAGAGCGTAGTCGAATCGCAAGTTGGCGATTGTCATCCGAGCCATGATCAGCAGGGGATATGAGCGCAGGATAGCCCAAGGTTAATTCCCAGATGTCTCGTGGTGAAATATTTTGGGTATCGAATTCGGCTTTAATGAGCGTCGGGTAGCCCTCGTATTCTTGCTGTGTAACGAGAGCTGAGCCATTCAATGCCATGGTAACCCCGGCGGCTATTTCTGGTGACATTGCATCGACGATAAATAGTTCTAAGCTATAGCGACCACCTTGTAGCGGGGGGATGCGAATCAAGCTGGTATCGTTCGGTCCAGCCCAACGACCATCCGCTTCCGCGTCATACCAATTAGTGCCATCAAATTCACGGCGTAGGTCGACGACAAAGTCGGTGGGTTGGTAATGACGCCAGAATGTTGCTGCGTATTTTTCATGGCTTTCAGGAATCAGGCTTTCTTGACCCGTGAGTTCACGATACTTCAAATAGTAATTTTCTAGCTCTTCTTGTACTTGGTGTAACTGAAGTAGTAATAATTCATTCTCTTCTGATAGCTCTTGTTTTTCCTGTTTTAGTGTTTTGAGTTCAGTTTCATCGAGCTGTAGCGTAGAGCGATTCTTTGTTTCTGTTTCTAACCGCTCTACCTCTTTGCTTAACTGATCCCTGCTGGTTTGTAGTGCTAGGAGCTTGGCGTTGCTATCTGATAGTAATTGCTGCAGCTTGGTGCACTCTGCGTGCTGAGATTTTTCTAATTGCGCCAGCTGTTCGTTTAGTTTTTCTTTGGCTAAGAAAGCTTTTTCTAGCTCTTCTTGGACACTGTGTAGTTGAATGAGTAGCGTCTCATTTTCGGCATGCAGTTGATCAACTTCTGTCGTTAGCGTTTGTTGCAATGAGGCATGTTCTTCTGCTTTGATTGCAATTTGCTCATTGATTGCATGTAGCTGTTCTTCAAGCAGCCCCTTGGCTAACAAGGTTTTTTTTTGCTCTTCCTGCAGGCTAAGAAGCTGATCGAGTATTATCTTGTTCTTGTTGGTAATCTGCTCAATTTCAGTTGTCAGAGCTTGATGCGCTATAGCGTGTTGCTCAGTGGCTGATTGTAACTGAGTCTCGAGCTGTTTTTTGCGATCAACAAGGTCTAAATGTAGTTTCTTCTCTGTTAAATTCTGGATGTATTCACGTGTAGCTATTTTAATTTCTGGGTTTCCAATAGATACTCCATCTAGGTGTATATTGGCAGAGTTTTCGAGTTCACAATAAAGTAGGTGCGCATCGGTTTGGTTTTCGCAATACGCCTGATACAAATTCGCTGCCAAGATACTAATGTCTGCAGTATTGACGGCAAAGTTATCCGGCAGTGTGTTGAGTTGAATGCCCCAGGCTGTTTCGATTTCTTGCAATAGACTTTGTGGTTCTCTTGCAATAGCCAAGCCGTTGACGAGAATGCATCGACTTGCGTGGCGATGATAAAACTGCAGCAATTCATTGTTACTGTCATGCCAGTCTTTTAGTATTCCAGCAATGGCAGTTTGGTTTAGCTCTTGGGTGACTAGTTGTTGGCTGAGTGCTAATGATGGCGGTGTATATACCAATACAAAGCGAATTTGCGGATCGAACTCGTGCCAGAAATTCAATAGACCGATTGCTCGTCCTTCGTCCCAGCCCCATTGCGGTGTATCCATATTGCCTAGGAATAAATCCACGCCTAGGTCTTGCCACATTCGACCTGGCTGTATTTGGCCAGCAGATGAAAGTCCTGCATGGTTTAGTTGGTATGCATTTGCGATTTTTTGGTGCAGCTCTGATGTACTAAGCTGCTCACGACGCGATACTTTTGCTTTTTCAATGCCCGCTTTACTGAGCACTTGCTGCGCCCATTGGTGTCCACCATGCGGATGCCCACAGCTAATCACAACATTCATTGCAAAACTCCCCTTTAATATTTAGCTTAGCGATTGGCTTGTGCCTGACGAATCATGGAGAAAAACGACTGCCATTTCGGCAGGATATGCTTAGGTGTGTATCGTTCCGATACACTTTTACCTGCTAAACGCAATCGATTGCGAATATCTTCACCTGCAGGGCTTAGCGTGTTTTGGATGATTTCTGCTGCATTTTCTGTAGAGTAGGGGTCGAAGTATTCTGATGCGCTGCCATAAATTTCCCGATGTACTGGAATGTCTGAAGAAATCACAATGCCGCCGCTGCGCATGGCTTCAACACCTGAGTAATCAAAGCCTTCCGCGAGGCTAGGGCAAATAGTCGCCGCTGCGTGTTTGTATAAAACGCGGAGCTCAGCAGAGGGTACATTGTTTAAATAAAACAGATCGCCACGTTGAGCCCATGGTTTAAAGGCATTCAGAATGGGTTGATGATCCCAGCCCATTGATCCCACGATGACAAGTTTTAATTTTGGCATTGTGGTGTATTTCAAGCGCTCCCAGGCGCTCATCAACAGCAGATGGTTCTTGCGTGGTTCAAGTGTTGAGACCATTAGCAAATATTCGAATGCAGGGGCAGATTTGCTATCGGAGAAGTCGATGCCGCTCAATTCGGTTTTAAATTCATCCACACCCGCAATACGATTTCGGATGATTTGATTGACTAGATTTCGATGTGAGTTCTCTTCAAAATATTCATCCGATACCATGTTATGAATCACAATGGTGCGCGGCTCTGCTTCTGGGAATATTTTTAATAAATCACTGCGCGTGGCTTCCGAGATGCAAGAGAACCAGGCACCTTGTTTAATATTGTTTTGCAACGCATGGAAATGGGTGGCCTGATGGAAGGCTTTGTCGCTAATTGTGTGTGGCATTAACACTGGCACGGCATCATGATAACGCACAACGAGTTGCGTGCCTTTGGATACACGACCGGGATAGGGGGTTTGTGCTAAAAGCACATTGTAGTCAGTGGTGTTGATTTTCAGATAACTAGGGTTGTTGCCATACTTTAATCCAGCCAATCCAACTTTATGCAGCGCAACCCGTGATGGCCGGAGTATGCGATAGCGGGTCTGCGTGACTAGGCCTTTATCGATGGGACGTAGTGTTTTATTAAAAAAAGTGCGCCAGATGAAGTCATCAAATAGATCGGTTTCAAATACGCCCGGCTGAACTTCTAGCCCCGCTATGGCACGAAGTCGCAAAATGGAGAGCGAAAAATATCGTTCGATATGATCACGAATATTGTCGATTAAAGAACTATAAGGCTTTTCATAGAGTGAAATAACTGCACGTGATAAGCGATTTACTCTTGCTGCTTGCTTTAACTTTTTAGATTTAATGTGCACCGCTGGACGTAATTTACGAGAGCCATGCTGAATAAGGCCTTCGACAGCATAATCTTCAATTGAACGTAGTCCACGGAACAACAGACGAGTTTCTTGTGGTATACCTGCGTAACCATCCAAGGCTGGCTTTAAGTCCACTAATATATTCATGCTTTTAGTTGTTTTGTTCATAGTACTCATACGCTTGGTCTACGTCCTTATATTGGGTAATCATCCCATCTTTCATTACATAGAAGGTGTCGCAGTGATCACGAATAGCCTCAGGAATGTGTGAAACGATAATTAAGCTTCGATCTTTACGTTTTTCAAAAAGTTCATAATGACATTTGTCATGAAATCGACTATCGCCAACGGCCATTACTTCATCAATTAAATAGCAATCAAACTCAACAGCCATTGACAAAGCAAAGGCTAAGCGAGCCCTCATTCCCGCCGAGTAACGTTTGACTGGTTCACGAAAATAAGTACCAAGCTCACTAAATTCTTCTACAAAAGGGATCGCAGCCTGAATATCTGCTTCATAAATCCGACAAATAAATTTCAAGTTGTCCAGACCTGTCAGGCTACCTTGGAATCCGCCCGCAAATGCTAAAGGCCACGAAACCTTCATGTTGCGAGTGATTGAGCCAGAGGTTGGGTTTTCCGCCCCGCCAATGATTCTCAATAACGTGGATTTACCACTACCATTCCGACCTAATATACCTATTTTTTGCCCACGCTCAATCGTTAGATTGATGTTGCGCAAAATTGTTCTTTGACCATTCCGTGTTTCATATTTTTTTTCTAAGTTGTTAATTTTTATCATTCTTCACCTAGACTATTTTTGAAACGAGTAAGTAGGGCTAAGCCAATAAATAGCATGACAAAATTAATTAAAGCAAAATAACTTGCATCATAATGTGCATTAACCAATGGCCCAAAGTAACCTTCTCGCAGCATTTCTGTGCCATGGACCATAGGTATCAATAACATCCACTGTGCTGCACTATGTGGAAGCCATTCAACCATAAAAAAAGCCCCTGATAGAGGAAATGCTAAGTAGGTTAACAAGCCCCAGGTTCTACCAAAGGTTTCAGATACTTCTGTCATTACCCCTACAATCAAACCGAGGCTAAATGCGAACCAACAGAATAACAGCCAACCCCAAATCATGGTTAATATATCACTAGGGATCTTCATTAGGCCTAGTGATATAAAAATAACAGACAAGCCAATCAGGGCTATTGTTGCACCTGCGATTTCTAATAGCACACGAGTTATGAAAAGATCTAATACTGTAACATTACGGTGAAATAATAGAGAAATATTAGGTTCAATTGCTTTGGCACACCGAGTGGAGGCGTTGCGCCATAGCAACACGGTAGAATACCCTGTTAATGCAAATGGAATAATGGGTAGGGATAACCCATGCGCTCCCCGCGTGAAATACCAAAGGATTGAGATCCCGGCAGTAAATAACATAGGCTCAAAAAAAAGCCACATAAATCCAAGATTATTCCGCCCATAGCGCGTAATTACCTCCCGCATTAATAAAGCGGAGATCACTGTGCATTGAATGCTGAATGATCTTTTTAAAAATAATACCTTGTCTATCAATCTTTATGCTCCCTAACTCCCGCTAGCAGCATACTCAGTACTCCCCACAAGATTAAACCTATAATAAATGTTGCTAAAACGCCTCTAAAGCGTTTGGGTTGTGTGGCGACATCTGGTAAATGAGGTTCGGCAATTCGCTCAATATACAAACTTTGCCTTAGTGAATCAGCTCTTGCTTGTTCTAGGAAAGTCATGGCGGCAGCTAGGCGACGTTCTGCAAAAGCTTGGTCTAGGCTCAGCTTTTGAAACTCTGCTGCTTCTGATGATAAAGAAGTCCCTTTACCGGTGATTTTCTCTTTTTCTAGTGCAATAATATTTTGTAAAGAAGATATTCTATTTTTTACACTTGGTATTTGTGGGTTGTTCGGTGTTAGATCTTGTAGTTGTGCAAGTTGAACTTGATTTTTGATTAACTCCTCGGTCAGTGCTGTTATTTGCTTTAATTGACCTGCAGACTGCTGATAAGGATCAAATACACCAGATTGATTACGGTATTTTGAGAGACTGATCGCGGCTTTTTTGGTTTCTTCTTCTGCTTCATTAACAATTTTGGATGCAAATGCTAGTGAGTCTTCGCGTGCACGCAGATTGAGTCGGTTAATTAGATCTTCACTCATTTTTAGGAGTTTTATATTAATCTCTTGCGCAAGCTTAGGCTCGTATGCACTTACTTTCAGAGTTGTGATTCCCGTGACAAGATCAAACTCAACGTTTGCTTTTTTTAAGAAGAACAAGTGGAAATCTTCAAAGTTGTTATCCCATAAAATACCAGGGAATCGACCAATAAAATCAATGGATTGGCTGCCGTATTTTTCTTTTAAGTTGAATGTCTTCTCCAGTTCACGGAGTGCATCACGTGAGCTAATGAAGTCGTGAACTGGATATGTTTCGTCACCCGCGCGTCCTATGCCGTTGGACTGCAAAATTGCGTTTAAACTACTTGGGCTTTGCTTTTGTTGTGAACGTACGACGAAGCTTGATTCTGAGGTAAATACATCTGAAGCAATGATCCCAAAATAAATCGTGGCGATGAAAGTAGGAATCGCAACTGTGCCAATAAATAATTTGTCTTTGAAAAAAGTCATTGTCTTTCCGCGTGTTGATCACTACCGTTTAGTTGTGACTCAATTTTGTTCTTAAGTTTTTCTGCGAATCTCATTAAAGGAGCCCCGTCAATTACATCGTGGTTGGCCGTTAATGCGAACTTTAAATAATAATCATCGTGTTCTTCGCTGGAGGATGTGCCTCTTCTTTTCTCTACTCCACCAATCGATAACGTTATTGTCAGTGGTGATATTGGTATTACTAGCATGCCATTTTGAGAGTGCATCCCCATAGACGTGACCCCCGCAGTCCCAATTAATTGTTTACTTGTATAGGGATCATACTTTATCCAAAGCCAAATTAATTTACGACACCACCTGGGCCAGGTCATAAACCACATTTCAAGCGATGTTAGTGGGCCGCCATTCCCAATCGGTGCATTTCTTGCTTTATTGAGTTCATGTTGTAGCTCGCTTAAATTCTTTTTTTCGCAGTCTCGGATAATATAATGCAGTGGTTGTAAAGATCCATCTGCTAGCTCTCTCTCAACCATGCAGGCCAGATCAACATTCTGGAAAATGACTCTTTGCCTCCTCCCTTTCAGATAGGCATGCATTTCAGGATGCTCATTTAGGATTTGGCTGAATATTTGAATTATTTGGCAGGTTAATGACGCATCTTGCGATTTTTGAGATGACAAATGTTCTTTGTGTTTAATCCTACCTATTTTGGCCTCTCCCAGCAGATGAATGGAGTTCTTTTTTTTACCTTCTTCTAGAATGTCAAAAATATAATTCCTCTCAGGACAAATAGTAATTTCTACCGCCTTGTCCTGAGGTTTCCATAATTGTGCCCAGAGTAGCTGTAAGTTATCGAAGATGCTCATGTTAATTATTTGGGCAATGCTTTTTGCAAAGATTCCAACGTAAAATCAATTTGTTCTACGGTATGTTCACTGCTAATGAAAAACCGTAGGCGCGCAGCACTTTCTGGTACAGCAGGGTACAAAATTGGCTGTACATTTACTCCTTGCTCAAAAAGAGTGGCGGATAAACGTGCTGCTTTAATCGAGCTGCCTACGAGCGCGGGTATGACTGCTAAGCCTGAACTAGATCCGGTGTTGATCCCTAGTTGCTGAGCTTGCTCCAGAAAATAGCGCCCCATTTTCTGTAGCTGGGTTACACGATCTGGCTCAGACTGCATACACTCTAATGCCACGAGTGAAGCAGCTGCCACGGGAGCGGGCATCCCAACGCTATACAAAAATCCTGGGGCTAAACATTTTAAATGCTCAATTAAGGCGGTTTCTCCGGCGATATAGCCACCGCATCCTGCCAAAGACTTGCTCAATGTACCCATCCAAATGTCTACATCTTTACCTGGCACACCAAAATGTTCTCGAATGCCGAGGCCGGTCTTGCCCATCACTCCGAATGAGTGTGCCTCATCAACCATCAGAAAAGCACAATGACGCTGTTTGATTGCGATAAGTTCAGGTAGGTCTGGGTAATCGCCATCCATGCTGTAGATGCCTTCAACTACAATCAGGACACGTTCAAAGTCATGCCGATTATTGCCGAGGATTTCATCAAGTGCCTTTAAGTCGTTATGTGCAAACGATAGTCTTTTTGCGCCCGAGAGCAATATGCCCTGTAATGCACTGTTGTGAATGTATTCATCATGAATGATGAGATCTTTAGGCCCAAATAATAAGCCGATGGTACTGACGTTGGTTGCATGTCCACTAACAAAGACAATCGCAGCATCAACGTCATAAACTTCGGCCAGTTTGGATTCGAGGGCTCGATGGATTGGCCGTTCACCTGAGACGACACGGCTGGCCGATACTGAAATGCCATAGCGGTCAATGGCATCCTTAGCTGCTTGGCTGACTTTGGGGTGGCCATTTAGTCCCAAGTAGTTATAACTAGCAAAGTTGATATATTCTTTGCCATCAATCGTTGTCGTTGCACCTGCCAATCCTTCATGCAATTTGAAAAACGGGCTTTCTATTCCTAGTCTGCGGCCACCTTCGGAAATAATCCGCAATTGGGTATAGCCTGGGTGCTGGTCAAATTTATAAAAAGCTTCTGGTACCGCTGATTGTGCAGATTTGGATTCAACTCGCGGATTTTCAGCTTGTTTGAGTTTTCGCTCTAGGGCCTGTTGTATCAGCTTATCTTTGAGCTGACCGGTGAGCCCAGCAATTCCTTTAACTGCCATTACTTAATAATCCTTGCTGAACCAGCGGTATTCACGAGTTGTGCGGCGAGCGCAGCGGAGTCTGTCTGTTCAGTCGCGCCATGTTGTGCTGCTAATAGTTGAATTCGGCTCTCGGTGTCACTGATTTGTTCTACTTGACTGCCTTTGAGCTGCTGAATCAGCTTCTCTGCCAGTTTGGTTAGCGTTGGGTTTTGGCTGAGAGCCATGATAGGTAGTCGGGTTCCAAAGCGCTCTTCTAAAGCGACCACTAATTCAACCCCCATCAAGGAGTCGAGTCCCATGTCGTACAGTGAGCCATTGGCATCGATTTTTTCTGGAGCAATGCGCAGAATGCCACCCACTTCAGTCTTCAGCATGTCAACGAAAGTGGTGTGAAGTTCGTCGTCGGACAATGTTGCGATTAGCTGCGCAATGGTTTCCCCTGCATCATCACTTTGTGCTGATTCACCAGCTTGTCGTGCTACACGTTTAAATTTCGGCGAAGCCGCTGATGGCAAAAAGCGTTCAAGTGCTTTCCAGTCCAATTCCAGCACACCTAAATCTGAGGCTCCCGTTAAGATCATTTTTTCTAGCTCGGCCAGTGCACTAGCAGAGTTCAGTGCTTGTCCTCCCATACGACTCTGCAAGGCATCCTTGATTTTTTCATTCCGAGCGAGGAAGCCAACGTCATCAATTGCGCCCCAGCGAACGCAAGTTGCTGGCAAGCCATTGGCACGACGTGCTGCCGCCACTGATTCTAAATAGCAGTTGGCTGCGACATAACTAGCCTGGCCTGGGTTGCCAAATAGCGTAGTTCCTGATGAGTACAGCACAAAGAAATCGATTGCAGAAGCACGACTGAGCTGGTCTAGATAATCTACGCCAAGCATTTTGGGGGCCAGTACGCGTTCAATTTGCGCCGAATCTAGATTGCGAATTAATCCGTCATCAATGACCACAGCAGCGTGAACAATGCCTTTGAGCGGTGGACGAGTTTTGCCAAAGCTAGCAAAGATAGTCTGCAAAGCAGCGAAATCTGTGACATCGCATTTCAGCGCTTCTGCAGTTACTCCTTGTGCTTTCAGAAGTGCAACAGCCGTTTCTGCCTCTGGCGTTGCAGCGCCACGGCGGCTAAGCAGGATTAGATGTTTCGCACCTTTGTTTGCAAGCCATTTTGCGGTTTCAAGTCCAAAACCATTCAGTCCACCTGTCACTAGATAGCAGGCATTTGGATCGAATTTAAGTACGCGGTTATTTGCTTGCGGCTGTGTAGTTGTAACGGCCGGCAAGCCATTATGGTACGTCACTATAATCTTGCCGATTTGCCGTGCTTGTTGCATATTGCGGAAGGCATCGACCACTTCTGACGCATCAAATACTTGATAGGGGAGTGGTGTTAGAGTGCCATCAGCAAATAAGCGAATCACCTCACCAAAAAGACGATGCGTTAATTCAGGTTTGACCTGCATTAACTGATCTGCATCGATCCCGAAATACGTGATGTTGTTGCGGAATGGGCGCAGGCCAATCTTTGTGTTTTCGTAAAAATCTCGTTTGCCAAGCTCGAGGAATCGACCAAACGGACGTAGCACATCAAAGTTGCGATTTACCGCTTCACCCGCGAGGGAGTTCAATACAACATCGACGCCTTGCCCTTGGGTATCACGCAAAATTTCGTCAGCAAAGACGAGCGAGCGAGAGTCGTAAATATGCTCAACGCCCAAATTTTGCAAAAAGAGTCGTTTTTCATCTGAACCCGCAGTGGCATAAATTTCAGCACCAAGATGACGAGCCAATTGGATGGCCGCAATCCCTACGCCACCAGCAGCACCATGAATTAAGATTCTTTCGCCTGCTTGCAAGCGTGCGAGATAATGCAAGCCGTAATAAACGGTGAAAAATACACTTGGGATTGTCGCAGCTGCTTCGCAGCTAATGCCTTCTGGGATTAACGCAATGGCTGAAGGCGTCGTGTAGACCCGATCAGCAAAACTGTAGGGTCCGAAGCCGACCACTAAATCACCCACATTGTAGCCGTTGACTTTGCTACCTACTCGACGAACTTCTCCGGCAAACTCTAGCCCTAGCGAGGGGCCTGCGAAGCCATTTTCCACCGCTTCATCAGACAAAAGACCTAGGGTGTACATTACATCACGGAAATTTAGGCCTGTTGCTTTGATTGCAATATCAAGTTGATCGTCCGCTAGCTCGCCAAGGTCGCTTTGTTCCCATTGCAGATTGCGTAATTGGCCTGGGAATTGAAAGCCAAGTCGATGGATCTGGTTCGCAGAAGCATCTGGCGCGGATGACTCGGTGTTTGGCATTTCCGTGTAACGCAAGCGTGTTACGAAGCGCTTGCCGATGCCGGTGTAGATCACTTCCGTTTCTGCATCATTGGCGCGAATTTCATCGAGTAAACACGTCGCAATCTCAGCTGTAGTTAGGCTGGATAAACAATCGATGAGTCGAACCTCGGCCGTATTACTCTCATTTTGTAATGTTCTGCCGAAGCCCCATAAAGCACTATCGCTGGATTGCTCTGCGTGCGCTCCATCCGCTAATAGATGACTGCTTGCTGCGATCGTCGGCAGCCATAAGGTGCTTACCCACTGATGTTGTTCGAGTAATTGATGTACTTGCGCAACAGCTCTGCAACGTGCATTTTGTTTTTTTAATGCGCTGATTGGGTCTGATGTTTGCGCAAAAAGGCCTTCCGTCACAATGATGTGCGTATTTGCTTGAGGCGCATTGGTAAATGCATCGCTTAGTTCTTCGAGCTTGGTGATAAAGAGTGCGGTGCAATTGTCTTTGAGTGTGCCAATAAAATCGGCGGGCAATTCTACAGCAGAGCCAACAACATAAACGAGCGGTAGTTCTGCGCCTGGGTTTGAAGCTTGTTGTGATTTAGATGCGCTTACGAACACCAGGTCTGATGATTGATCTGGGGTTATTTCTGCAGTATTAATCTGCAGCCCTTTATCTATAAGATATTGGGTCGCATACTCAATCGTAGTATGAGGTTTTGTTCCTTGCGTGAATGTTATCCAGCTCGAGTTTTCTCTACCAATTAACAGTAGCAGCCCCCCAGGTGCTAAGCGCTCGATTGCTGATTCGAGTGCCTGATCAAAGTCTGATTGATCACTGAAGTTGAGACTAATCAGAGCTAAATCAAAAACTCGATGATGGGTGGCCGAGTCTGGATGCAGTTCAATATTGAAGTTCGTTTGTTGCTCTTGTAGTGCCTGCAAGTTGGCAGCTACTTCAGCTGAAGTAGTTTGTAGGGTGAAATCAAAATTTGGATTTTGAAGTAGCGGAATGATTTGTTGAGCACAAATACTATTTGCGCCACTACTTTCAAGTACTGATAATCGTTGCCCTTCAGGCAATGTGCTCAGCTCTTGCTCAAGGCTGCTTGCAATCAGTTTGGCAATCAATTGCTGTCGTGTACCAAGAGCGGCTTGCCAAAGTTCAGCATAGCTGCGCTTCGGCAACTTAAGGGCTGGGAAGTTCTCGGCGATTTGGGCTTTGCCCGATTGCGCAGTTAAATCGATTGCGTGAGCAAGTTGGAAGTAGTCAGGATAGTCGGCTAGCACGGTTTGCCAAATCGCCTGTGAGCATAGTCCTTCGTGGGGCGAGTTTAGTTGTTGCTGGCCATCAATGTTTATTGACACTATACCGTCATGTGTCGCAAGCGCGAGTGCCTCGTTATAGCGTTGCAGTGCTTCAACTGAGGCGAGGCTTGGGCTCTCTGGGAGTATTCCAGACTCGGTGGTTGTGAGCAGTAGCTCATAGTTGGCCTGGCTCGCCAGGGCATCAAGAAGTGGGTCTACTTCATTGATTAACAAAGTGGTTTCTGGAGTCTGCGCAGCTTGGTTTTGTAGTTGTGTAGCTAATCGCTCAAAAGTGGCCGCACGCTTGTGATGGCTTAGTGGTGCAGCTTCCGTTGTATAGTCCAGTAAATGCAAAGGTTTTTGTTGTTCTTTATGTAGACGAACACTCCGGAATCGGGCTTCTTCAATCAACGCGATGACGCCACCATCGGCGTCATAAAGTGTAAATTCCGCAGTGAGTGAATGAGGTGCTCGTTGTACAAGTTTGGCTTGTACATACGTGATCGGCCCGCATTCTTTTGAGAACGTAACATGGCCAATCTTTGTAGGAATAAAAGCAACTCCCGCTTGTTGAGCAACATCATCGCGCAACAATTGAATAATGAGCTGGAAAGTACAATCCAATAAAGCTGGATGAAGTAAATAATGATCGAGATCTTCGGTAATGGCGGGAGGTGCAATCAGTTCCGCCAACACCGTCTGCTCAGATACCCAGCCATGTTTGATGCACGAGAATGCTGGGCCGTAGCTTAAACCAGCCATTTTCGTTAGCAGGGCGTGGCTTTGTGCGTTAAATAATGGTTGTTGCGTCGGTACTGTCAGTGAAGGAGCTTGATCTAAACGGGTGTGGCTTGGTTCTGGTCGAATTCGAACCTTGGCATGAACTGACCAATCTGCTGAATCGCTCGCATAACTGCGTGCTTGAATTTGCAGAGCGCCATCCACCCCAATTTGCTGGGTCCGACAAACCTTGATTTGATTATCAGACAGGATTAATGGCGTTAGAATTTCCAATTCTTCTAGCTCAAATACCGTTAAATCGGGCATCTGAACTGCTGCTGCAGCAAGTGCCATTTCAACGTAACCGGTCCCTGGAAATACTGTCGCTTCGCCGACAACGTGGTCTGCAAAAATCGTTTGAGTCGCGACATCCAGGCGATTTTCCCAGGTGTTCGCAAACTGGGTGTGACTATGACCGAGTAGGGGGTGTAGTGATTTCCGTTGCAAGAGCCCCTGAGATTCGCTCGTGACTTCATGCCAGAGTGTTTCACGCTGCCAAGGGTAGTGAGGGAGGTCAAGTAATTGACCGGCTACTGGATATTGGTGATTCCATGCCGACTCGCAGCCCGCAATAATGATTTTGTGTGCACAGGCTAGAATATGTTCTAAGCGCTCGTCTTTGCGCTGCAATGTAGGTATCACGGCGCCTATTGCTTGGCTAGATTTCAATGCATCCGACAGATAGCTGCGCAATACGGGATGTGGACCAATTTCGGTAAATACATTAAACCCTGCTTCAATCAATGCCTGACTTGCTGGTGCAAACTGAACGGGTTGACGGATGTTGTGCCACCAGTATGTTGCGTCGAGCTGGCTGCCATCGAGAAGGGCGCCAGTCACAGTTGAATAAAATGGGATTCGGCTAGCTTGTGGGCTTAAATCAGCGAGCGATTTAATCACGTCTTTTTCGATCGGATTCATCGCTTCGCTATGAAACGCATAATCAAGATCTAGGCGTTTAAAGAATATGGACTTTTCTGCGAGAGTTTTTTCAATAATGTCTAAGTGGCAATTTGCGCCAGCGATTGTGGCTCCACGATCACTGTTTGCACCTGCAATCGCAATAACGTCATCAAGTTTCAGTTCGCGTAAATATTGACTCACCTGCTCTGCGCTCAAGCCAACAGCAGTCATCTGGCCTTGGCCTTTGGTGGTTCCTTGCCAGTGACTGCGGTTGTAAATTACATAGCTTGCATCTTTTAGAGATAGAGCGCCGCTGCACCATGCCGCTGCAACTTCACCGACGCTATGACCTGCAACGGCTTGAGGCTTTATGCCTAGTTGTGCAAGTACTTGTACGATGCCGACCTGTAATGCAAAAAGCGCAGGTTGTGCGATTTCAGTATATTCGTAACGCTGCTCGGCCGTGGCCTCTTTAAAATGCTCGAGAATCGACCAACCCGCAAGCGGTTTAAAATAAGTGTCGATTTCTTGTAGTGTTTGTTTAAAGACCGCGCTTTCACGCAGCAGAGTTTGTCCCATGCCATGCCATTGAGAGCCATTGCCTGAGAAGATAAATACGGGTCCAAGTGGCTTGCTAACAGCATTCCCTGTTGTTATCAATTGTTTTGCTGGATTATCGCCTGCTATCGCTTTTAATGCGGATTTCATCTCAGCAAAACTTTGCACAAATGTCGTTGCGCAGTAATCAAAATGCTCACGATGATTTAACAGGGTGTAGGTGTAGTCATACAGACTAGCAGAGGCTTCGTGCTCTTCAATATCGTCGACTAATGCCTGTGCGAATGCTTTGAGTGCAACTTCATTTCGTGCGCTGATTCGAAGTGGGTAGTTTGGCTGCTTGATAGCTGTTTTTGCTTTTGGTTCTGCAGTTAATTGTGTTGCTACATGACTTTGCAAAATGACATGGGCATTGGCGCCACCAAAGCCAAATGAATTCACTCCCACGGTAATTTGACCGTCTTTTTTTAGGGGCTGCGCCTTTGTAACAACCTTGATATTTAATGATGCGAAGTCAATTTTTGGATTTAAGCGCTTAATGCCAATTGTGGCTGGTACAGTTCGCTTTTGTACGATGTTCAGTGCTTTAACTAGGCCCGCGATACCTGAGGCGGTTTCTAGGTGCCCCATATTGCTTTTTACAGAGCCAATCGGTAAAGGGTTGTTTTTGTCGCGCAGCTGACCTAGCGCCGTCCCAATGGCACGAGTTTCAATCGGATCGCCAACTGCCGTACCTGTGCCATGTGCTTCTAAATAATCTATGTCGTCGGCGCTGATGCCT
Organism: Chitinibacter sp. SCUT-21; assembly: GCA_041874755.1. Taxonomy (NCBI): domain Bacteria; kingdom Pseudomonadati; phylum Pseudomonadota; class Betaproteobacteria; order Neisseriales; family Chitinibacteraceae; genus Chitinibacter; species Chitinibacter sp. SCUT-21. The sequence continues at coordinate 1,024,215 of CP102611.1, read as the reverse complement.
GCCTGTGTATAGGTGCGAGTTAGTAATTCTGCTTGAGCGATATGGCTTGGAATGGTTAGGCCATTTTTTTTGCCATCCGTGTTGACGCCGCTACCTGCAACGACAGCGAGAATACGATCCCCATCCGCAATCGCCTTGTCGTAGTCCTTGAGTAAAATAATGCCGCCGCCTTCCGAGCGAACGTACCCATCGCCAGCTTCATCAAATACATTGCAGCGACCTTTGCGAGATAACATGGTCGCCTTGGAAAAAATCACAAAGCCGTATGGATGTAGGTGCAAGCTCACGCCGCCGGCTAACGCCATGTCGATCTCACCAGCTCGAATGGCTTGGCACGCTTGGTGAAAGGCAACTAAGGACGATGAGCATGCGGTATCAATCGCCATGCTGGGGCCGCGTAAATCAAAGATATAGGAAATACGATTCGCTGCAATGCTCCCGGTATTTCCTGTTGCCGCTGCAGAATCTAATGCCGCCAGATCATCTGCCATTCGGTAGGCATAATCAACGCTGGCGAAGCCGACATAAACACCGCAGTTGCTGCCTCGCATAGCCGATGGTTTTTTACCAGCATGCTCAAATGCTTCCCAGCTCATTTCCAATAAGATGCGCTGCTGAGGATCCATCATCGCAGCTTCGCGTGGTGATATACCAAAGAAGCCGGCATCAAACCCAGATACATCACCTATGGAGCCCGCCGCAAATGTGTAGCTGGTTCCCGGCGTATTTTTATCAGGATGCCGATACATTTCCTGCGCCCAGCGTCCAGCTTGAACTTCGGTAACTAGGTTTTGCTCATCGAGCAATTGTTGCCAATAGTTCTCCGTGCTTACACCAGGGAAGCGAAATGAATAACCTACGATAGCGACTTTTTTGCTCATATTTTTTTATGGGGGAAGGCGTGCTGATTTTGTTGATAATCGTAGCGATTGTGTGAGGCTAAAATTAGTAATTTCTTAAGTTGAAGGCCAATTTTAGCAAGAATTGGCTAAGAGCGGGTTACGAGCAAGAGGTTGTGTGGCTATATGTAACGATAGCCAACAAAAAATGCTGATCTAACGAGGGCGATTGATAGTTTTAGCGACTGAATGGGGGCTCAAAAAACAATCACTAGGTATGAATTTATCAACTGTGGACGATTATCAGATGTAGGCGGCAAGATTGTTGGTGGACTGAGACATACGCTCTCAACCAAGTTAAGAATGCTGATGAGCGGTATTGTCACGGGTTTGAGGTGGAGTGAGTGGATGCAAAGGTGAGCTGTGAGCTGCTTGTAGTGAAAGCGGCTCACAATATGAGTGGTGATGTGAATTGGCTTTGTTGCACAAATCAGCCTGAAAGCGATTTACCCCAAACCCCAGACGGATTTATCCCATACGCACCGTCGTCGGCGTGCCCAGTTGCGTGAAGCGATTTAAGATCGCAGCACGCACTTGCAACTCCGCCACCTGACGATCAAAGTCCCGCGCCATCACCCGCTCACCTAATAATTTAAAACAACGCATTTTGGTTTCCACCAAGCTGCGTCGATGGTAGTCCGACCACTTTTTCCAGATCGCCCGCCCCAAGTGCTTGGTCGCATGCAAAATCGCATTGCGAGCTCGTGCACCCGCCGTATTTTCTTTCCGAAACTGAGCATTCTTGCGCGTTGGAATAATCGCAGCCGCACCACGAGCCGCAATGGCATTGTGGCACTCTTTGGTGTCGTAGGCGCCATCACCGTAAATCGCAGCAATCTGTTCTGACTCGGGAATCTGATTCATCAGTTCCAGCAACATGGGCGCATCACCTGTTTTATTGTCGGTAACCTCAATGGCACGAATTTCAAGGGTTTCAGCATCAATGCCGAGGTGAACTTTGCGCCATTGCCGACGATATTCAGCGCCATGTTTTTTGGTTTTCCATTCGCCTTCGCCGAGCATTTTGATGCCGGTGCTATCGACCAATAAATGCAATCCACCTTGACTTTGCCGGGCAGGAATAATGACTTTGAGCGTTTTCTGTCGACGTGAGATCGTGCTCGAATCAGGGACGGCCCAATCTAAATTGGCAAGCCGCAGTAGGCTTTCCATCATGCCTGTGGTTTGGCGCAACGCTAGGCCGAATAGGTATTTGATGGTGAGGCAGAACTGAATGGCGGCGTCGCTGAAGGTGGGGTTTCTTCCGCGTTTGCCGGTGGGCTCAGCAGCCCATTTTAGCGTTGGATCGAGCCAAATCATCAGTGCGCCACGTGATTTCAAAGCGGCGTGATAGCTTGGCCAGTTGGTGGTTTTGTACTTGTTGGGTGCCGATTTGCTCATGCCGCTATTCTACCAGCGGCACTACGCCGCTGATTTGTGCAACAAAGCCCTCGAGCGGTGTTAAAAGATGAAGTGCTTTAGACGCAGGTTCAGTTTTGGCTCTGGGCATAGATTATGCACCCCTTTGCAATATCCTGTCCCCATTGTAGTACGGGGGCAGGTTTGGGGGCAGGTTTTGTACTGGTTGTACCTGGATCTTATTGGATTCAATGGGCAACAAAAAACCCGCAAAGCTAGGCTTTATGCGGGTTCTGGGACTTTCTTGAATTACTTAAAACTATGTAGTGGTGCGCAACACGAGACTCGAACTCGCACGCCTTGCGGCACAGCGACCTCAACGCTGCGTGTCTACCAATTCCACCAATCGCGCACTTCACAAAATCTGAATTGCTTGATGAGGTGTGCAATTCAGAGGAGGCGAATATTAACCAATTTATATAAGCTTGTCTACTACTTGTTCGAAAAAAGATCGATTGGCGTAATCAGACTTGATACACATTAAAAGCAGCGTCACACTCTCGCTATACACTATCTACCACTTACTTTGGAGAACGTAATGAGCACTAAAACCCGTTATGTGGTGAACGCCCGCGCAAGTAGTAAATTGCCTGAAGCTTTGCGCAGCAATGATGGCATTCGTCAGGCTTTAAAAGCGTCTGAGGAATATTTTCCGTTGCAGCTGGTGTTTGATGAGCAGCAGCTTGAATTACTAAAAAATAGCTCAAAAACTTTGGCGAGCTATTTGGTGCCAGGTAGTGTGGTGGATGTATCTTTGCAATTTGCCGATTTGTGCGAAGTATCGAGCGAGTTGTTTAAAGAGCTGAAAGAGATTCGCAAAAAAATCAAAACCATCGTTAGCGATCACGAAGATGAGTTGGAAAGCGATCACGTTGGCGCACTGCAGTATGTAAAAGAATTCCGTTCGGAAATGGGGCCTGCGCTGCAGTGCTCTATCCCACTGCGTCGTTTTGCTAACCGTGTTGACGCGGTATTGCTGGCGCAGATTCAATATTCGGCTGAGAACGTTGAAATCGAGCTGCATATCACTGAAGAGCAAGTTTAAGACTTGCCTCCACCTGCTGCCTGCAGCTGGCGGCATAGATGCTGGCAGTCATCAATCACACCCACTCGCGCAGCGAGGCTCCCCTCAAGGCGTGGCGCAGCTCGGCACGACGTGCCCTAGCGAAGACCGTGGCCTAAGGCTAAGGGGACGGGAGAGGTGGGAATAGAACATAAGGCTGCAAATGAAATGCCTTATTTCTTAGGCTCAGCTTTGCTGAGACTTGAAAAATTTTGTTCTTCCACTTTGTCAGCAGGCTGAAAAAAAGCCCCATCGTTTGATGGGGCTTTTGTTTGGGTATCGCTTCTTAGCCTAGGAAGGCTCTAGCGTTGCGGAACATACGCATCCATGCGCCGTCTTCTTCCCAATCGCTTGGGTGCCAGCTGTTTTGTACGGTGCGGAATACGCGCTCTGGGTGCGGCATCATGATGCTGAAGCGGCCGTCAGGCGTCGTTACACCGGCGATCGCGTTCGGACTGCCGTTCGGGTTTAGCGGGTATTGCTGCGTCGGCTTGCCGTGGCTATCGACATAGCGCATTGCAACCAGCGCCTTGTTAATATCGCCTTGCTGGCTAAAGTTCGCAAAACCTTCACCGTGGCTCACAACAACTGGCATTTGGCTGCCCGCCATGCCGTTGAAGAACAGTGATGGCGATTTTGGCACTTCTACCGTGACAAAGCGCGCTTCAAACTGCTCACTCTGGTTGCGAGTAAATTTCGGCCAGTGTTCAGCGCCCGGGATAATGCCTGACAAGTTGGCCATCATTTGGCAACCGTTACACACGCCCAAGCCGAAGGTGTCGGCGCGGTTGAAGAACGCTTCAAACTGCGCACGCGCTGCGGCGTTAAACAGAATCGATTTCGCCCAACCTTCACCTGCGCCCAATACGTCACCGTACGAGAAACCACCGCAAGCCGCCAAGCCCATAAAGTCAGCCAAATTCACACGGCCAGCAATCACGTCGCTCATGTGAACGTCGGTTGCTGCAAAGCCAGCACGGTTAAACGCCGCGCCCATTTCGATGTGACCGTTCACGCCTTGCTCGCGCAAGATGGCGATGCGTGGTTTTGCGCCTTTGGAGATATACGGCGCAGCGATGTCTTCCGATGGGTTGAACGTCAGTTTGGCGAACAGGCCTTTATCGCTCTTGTCCGCAATTCGCGCGTATTCAGCATCGGCGCATTCTGGATTGTCGCGTAGACGTTGAACTTGCCAGCTGGTTTTGCTCCACGCTTGTTGCAAGCTCACGCGTGGCTCTTCGAGCAACATGCGGTTGCGTTTCTTGATTTTCAGCTTGTCGTCGTGGTTGGTGGTACCAATCACGTGCAACTCACCAGCCAAGTGGGCGTGCATAAATGCAGCGATGACCGCGGCCGTATCGCTACGACGAACTTGCAATACCGCGCCCAATTCTTCATTGAACAACACGCCCATTACGCGGCCATTTTCAGCGCGCGCTACGTCTTCTGGCGTAATTTCGTCTTGCTGGCGTTGGCGAACACGACGGTCGATACACAGTTCGTCGATTTCCAGCGTTACGCCGCAATGGCTGGCGAACATCATTTCAGAAATCGTCGCGATCAAGCCGCCGTCCGAACGATCGTGGTAAGCCAAAATCTTGCCGTCAGCGTTCAGTTTTTGCACTGTGGCAAAGAATGATTTCAGGTGCTCAACGCTCACAACATCCGGCGCCCAATTACCAATTTCGGCATTCACTTGCGCCAAGGCCGAGCCGCCCAGACGGCATTTGCCCGTGCCCAAGTCGATCAGCAACAAGTCGGTGTCTTCACCTGTCACCAATTGTGGCGTCAGCGTTTTGGTCACATCAGTCACTGGCGCAAAGCCAGAGATAATCAGCGACAGTGGCGCAACGACCGATTTTTTCTCAGCGCCGTCTTCCCACACTGTTTTCATCGACAACGAGTCTTTACCCACTGGGATCGACACGCCCAATTCGCGGCACAGCTCAAGACCCACTGCTTTCACTGTGTCGTACAGGTTTGCGTCTTCGCCTGAGTGGCCAGCTGGCGCCATCCAGTTGGCCGATAATTTCACGTCGCCCAATTTAGCGATTGGCGCAGCGGCCAAGTTGGTCAGCGCTTCACCGACAGCCATACGGCCAGATGCTGGGGCTGAAATCAAAGCTAGAGGGGTGCGTTCACCCATGGCCATTGCTTCGCCTTGTAGCGTGTTATACCCCATGGTAGTAACCGCAACGTCAGCCACTGGAATTTGCCATGGACCAACCATTTGGTCGCGCGCCGTGTAGCCGCCAACAGTACGATCGCCGATATTAATCAGGAACGATTTGTCCGCCACTGAAGGCAATTGCAATACTTTATACAGCGACTCTTTCAAATCGAGAGCTGATGAATCGAATACTTTAAGCTCTGGCTTCACGCGTGTCACATCACGCGTCATTTTTGGTGGCTTGCCGAGCAAGACATCCATCGGCATATCGACTGGCTTATTGCCAAAATGCGGGTCTTCCACCGTCAAATGGCGCTCGTCAGTGGTGTGGCCGATCACCGCAAACGGGCAACGCTCGCGCTCGCAAATTGCTTCAAAAGTCAGCAAATCGTTCGGGTGAATGCCGAGCACATAACGCTCTTGCGATTCGTTCGACCAGATTTCTTTTGGCGCCATGCCGTGTTCTTCGATGTTCACTTTACGCAAGTTAAACACCGCGCCCATGCCTGCGTCGTTCACCAGTTCTGGGAAGGCATTTGAGATACCGCCTGCGCCGACGTCGTGGATCGACTGGATCGGGTTTTTGTCGCCCAGCTGCCAGCAGCGATCGATCACTTCCTGACAACGGCGTTCCATTTCTGGGTTGCCGCGCTGTACCGAATCAAAATCGAGATCCGCTGCGTTCGCGCCAGTGTCCATTGATGACGCAGCGCCACCGCCCATCCCGATCAACATGCCTGGGCCGCCGAGTTGAATCAGCAATGAGCCATCTGGCAGGCCGTTTTTGGTTACGTGCGCGTCGTTGATATTGCCCAAACCACCCGCGATCATAATCGGTTTGTGGTAGCCGCGGCGCTCGCCGTTCACGTCCAGCTCAAACGTACGGAAGTAGCCGGCCAAGTTCGGGCGACCAAATTCATTATTAAACGCCGCTGCGCCAATCGGGCCTTCGATCATAATGTCGAGCGCCGAAGCGATGCGATCTGGTTTGCCGTACGCTGGGCTTTCCCAGTCTTGTACGTAGCCTGGCACGTTCAAGTTCGACACGGTAAAACCGCACAAACCGGCTTTTGGTTTTGAGCCGCGACCCGTTGCGCCTTCGTCACGAATCTCGCCGCCCGAGCCCGTTGCCGCGCCGGGGAACGGAGAAATCGCCGTTGGGTGATTGTGCGTTTCCACTTTCATCAGAATGTGGGTTTTTTGCTTTTCAAAGCCGTATTCTGCGCCGTTGCTGGCAGGGAAGAAGCGCTCGATTTCTGCGCCTTCGATGACGGATGAGTTGTCCGAGTAGGCAACGACCGTGCCTTCTGGAGAGGCTTTATGCGTTTCGCGAATCATGCCGAACAAGCTGTAATCTTGCGCTTGGCCGTCGATGATGAAGTTCGCGTTAAAAATTTTGTGACGGCAATGCTCAGAGTTAGCCTGAGCGAACATCGTCAATTCAACGTCGGTTGGGTTGCGACCGAGTTTGGTGAAGTTAGCCACCAAATATTCAATTTCGTCGCTAGACAAGGCCAGGCCGTATTCAACGTTGGCTTGTTCTAGCGCAGCTTGACCACCACCGAGGATATCAACTGATTTGAGTTCAGTCGGCTCAAAGTGGCGGAATAGTTCATTACCCGCCGCCAAGCCGTCAAACACTTGCTCGGTCATGCGATCGTGAATCAGCGGCAACAGTGTATTTTTTTCTGCAGTAGACAGCGCCGAGCCATCCGCTTTGCTGGCGTAGACGGCCATGCCGCGCTCAATGCGGGCCACTTTGCCTTGCAAGCCGCAGTGCAAAGCGATATCGGTCGCTTTCGAAGACCATGGTGAAATCGTGCCCAAACGTGGCAAGACCAAAATCGGAGCACCGATCGCGAGTGCAGGCTGAGCTGGTTCGCCGTAGCTCAGAATACGCTCAAGCACGGCTTGCTCGTCGGCGCTTAAGGCCGCTTCCTTAGCGAGTTCAGAGCCTAATTCGACGAAGTGCCAGTACTCGGCGTAGAGGTTAACAGTTAGTCCTTGCGCGGCGAGCGCAGATGCGAGTTTTTCAATCCGAAACGGTGAAAGGGCGGTACCGCCGCGTAGTTGGAGCACATTGGCCATGTCGATAGAACCCAGAAATGTGGCGAAAAGTACGTAATGATACCGAAAAATGACACGTTCTTGGAGAAAGAAAGCGGCTTGATTGGCGTCTTAATTGAATACTTTGGCTTGATTTCAGCTCAAAATCAAATCGCATGACGGTTGCTCGTAAAGACTGTGAAAGCTTGTTGCTTGGCTTTTTATGTATAGGGTAGGTGGGTAAGTTAATAAAAGCATGATTAAATTTGCTTTTGGTGGCTATACCCCGGGGCGATCTAGGCTGAGACGCTGGTTTTACTTTGCTTGCGAAACGCATTCGGCGTCATGCCCTGACGCTCGCTAAATTGTTGATAAAAATGGCTTAAACACGGGTAGCCGCTTTGGCTGGCCACCCAATCTATTCCGCGTTCGGTGGTCAGCAGCAGGTTGCAGGCATGGGCAATGCGCAGCCGAGTCAGCTCTTGGCTAAAGCTCGATTGCATTTGCTGCGCAAACAGGCGCTTGAGCGTGGTCGTGCTGCAAGTGGCGACTTGGGCGAGTTGTTCGAGCGTGATTGTGTGTTGATAGTGATCTTGTAAATGCGCCATCGCGCGCACTAAACGGCGATCTGGGTCGAGCTGGCTGAGTTGCCCATCAATAAAACGCGGCGCAGGGTCGTGTTCTAGCTCAGTTAAAATATCGAGTAGGGCGGTTAGGCGTTTTAAACCGCTGAGCTCATGCAAATGCGCTAAGCGCGGTATGATGGTTTGCGTGCAACTCGCGCTAAAGACGACGCCTTGGCGGATATTGGCCAGCCATTGGCACAGATGGCGTAATTCTGGCATGCCGTTTTCGGCCAGCGAAACCAGCCAATCAAGCCGAAATAACACCACTTGCAACTCAATTTTGTGCCCATCGTTGCGTGCCGCGGCCTGCCAGCTATGCGGCTGATTGGGCGCAACCAACGCCAAATCGCATTCGCCAAAAGCCTGCAGATCCGAGCCAATATGGCGTTGGCCATGGCCACCCAAGGTCAGTGTTAGCTCGTATTCCGGGTGAAAATGCAGATTAAACGGCAACTCTTCGGCAATGTGATGATTCAGGCGCCATGCATGCCCTTGCGAATTGCCTATCCATTCCCGTATTAACATTTTCCCTGTGTACCCTTTGCTAAGATCTTGCGCTGATCGTGCTCTGCTGTTTGAAACAGCGGCTTAATCGTAAAACCTTACGAACGGGCTGATTCTAAACTGTTTTGGGCTAATAGTAGATTTTTTATCGGCGCCGGACGGTATAAATACGGTAACTTTTTTCCTTGGCATCATCCGAGAGACAAGGCGCGCGCAAAGCTTGGCATTCATTGCCGCGGGCTTCTAAACTGCTCGGATGGGTTCACAACCCTGACCACAAATCGAAGGGAGAGCAAGAATGACTAAACCTGCTGGCGCGCATCTCAAAATCACTTGGGCCAATAAAACCAATGCCCACAATGGCGATAATTTTCTCGCGACCTTAACGCTGACCAATTTGTCCGATCAGCCACTGCCAGCATCAGGTTGGGCGATTTATTTCAACACTTGCCGCAAAATCAAACCTGAAACGGTGAGCGGCAATGTGCTTGTTACGCACGTGAATGGCGATTTTTGGAGCCTAGAGCCTAAAGCCGAATTCGGCGTCGTTCAGCCTGGTGAAACGCGCACCTTCGATTATGAAGGCCTGTTCTGGGTGATTAGCGAAACCGACGCCCCGCTGGGTTTCTATATTGTGTACGACGTAGGCACGCCCAACGCACAGATGGAAGTGATTGGCGACCCTGCCATTGCCGATTTTGCGACGCCAGAGCAGCGCCACCGCAATGCCAACGATCAAGTCGCTCTGACCAATGCGGCACTCACGTATGAGCAAAATGCTGGCTTGAGCCTGCTTGCTGCCGACGCCATCAGCAAAATCACGCCAACGCCATTAAGCTACACCGCCGCAGCCGGCGAGTTTGTCATTAACAAAAACACCTACATCGTGCACTCGGCTGATTTGGCCAATGAAGCGGCTTTGCTGCAAGCTAGCTTGCACGACGTGAGCGGCAAAACACTGCAACGCGCAGCAATTACGCCAGCGGGCGCGTCGACGATCAAACTGCAAATTGGCTCAGTAAATGTTAGCGATACTTTGGCACCGAACGAAGCGTATCAGCTCGACGTAACGCCACAAGGCATTGTGATTACCGGCGCGAGCGCTGCGGGCGTGTGCAACGGCATTCAAAGTTTGCGTCAATTATTGCCAGTGGCGGCCTTCCTGAACCCACAAGCAGAACTGGCCGTTGGTGCGTGTAAAGTTGTTGACGCGCCACGCTTTGCGTACCGCGGCATGCATCTCGATGTGGGCCGTAACTTCACCAGCAAAGAAACCATTCTGCGTTTGCTCGAATGCATGTCGCTGTATAAATTGAACCAGTTCCACTTCCATCTGACTGATGATGAAGGCTGGCGTTTGGAAATTCCTAGCCTGCCAGAACTAACCGAAATCGGTAGCTTGCGCGGCTACACGGCGGATGAAACCGATAATCTGGTGCCATGCTTTGGCTCGGGCGGCGACGTAGCGGGTAAAGCGGGTAGTGGTTACTACAGCAAAGCTGACTTCATCGAAATCTTGAAGTACGCCACCGCGCGCCATATCGAAGTGGTGCCAGAAATCGACGTGCCAGGCCACGCCCGCGCCGCGATCAAAGCGATGAATGTGCGCTACACGCGTTTGATGGCCGAAGGCCGCGAAGCGGAAGCCAAGCAATATCTGCTGTGTGACTTTAACGATGCATCGGTGTACGAATCGGTGCAGTTGTGGCACGACAACGTGATCTGTATTGCGCTCGAATCGTGCTACAACTTCATCGAAACCGTGTTGCATGATGTGAAAGACATGTTCGCCGAAGCCGGTGCACCATTCACGACCATGCACACCGGTGGTGACGAAGTGCCGCACGGCGCGTGGGAGCAATCGCCGATTTGCCAAGCCTTTATGAAAGAACAAGGCATGACGCAAATCGTCGAGCTGCAAAACTACTTCCTCGCGCGCTACCGCGACCTGCTGAAAAAATACGGCTTGGTATTTGGCGGCTGGGAAGAAATTGCGCTGGTGAAAAAAGAAGTCAACGGCGTACACACGCACGGCCCAAACCCAGAATTCGTCAACGCCAACTTCCGCCCTTATGTATGGAATAACGTATGGGGCTGGGGTCAGGAAGACTTCGCTTACCAATTGGCCAACGCCGGCTACAAAACGGTATTGTCGAACGTAACGAACTTGTACTTCGACTTGGCCTACAGCAAAGACCCGCTTGAGCCTGGCTACTACTGGGGCGGCTTTATCGAAACGCGCGGCGCGTTTGAATTTGTACCGCTCGATATTTTCACCACCGCCACGGTCAATCTATTTGGCCAGCCGCTGGATAAAGACAATATCGCCAGCAAAGTGCGCCTGACGCCAGAAGGAACCAAAAACATCATCGGTATTCAAGGGCAATTGTGGGCGGAAAACATCCGCAACCGCGGCCGTCTGGAATACTTGGCGATGCCACGCACGATCGCTTTGGCAGAGCGCGCTTGGGCGAAAGACCCCGCTTGGACTTCGATCGCCGATGCCGCCGCGCGTCAAGCCAAGATCGACGCGGATTGGAACGAATTTGCCAACCGCTTGGGCCAACGCGAATTGCCACGCCTCGATGGCTTCCCACGTTCGGAAGACTTCGGCGGCTACGGCTACCGTATCCCATTGCCGGGCGTGAAAGTCGAAGCGGGCAAGCTGTACGCCAACACATCGGCGCCCGGCTTGGCGATTCGCTACACCACCGACGGCTCAGACCCAACGCCAGCCTCGCCGCTGTACACCGGCCCAGTCGCTGCCACCACAACGATGAAAGTTGCAGCGTTTAGCAGCAACAACCGCCGCAGCCGCGTTGTTGCGGTATAAGCTGCGTTTGCTTAGCAAAAAGCCTTGGCGTAAGCCAAGGCTTTTTTATGGCTGCTCAATATTGGCAGGGGGTTTTCTTGCAACTGAAGCTGTACTTGGTTTGTGAAAAATAAAGCAATGCGCTAAGTTGTTTTTTCGTTTTTACAAAAAAGGTTTGCCAATGCAATTAGCCGATTTTCCCGAGTTTGATCCCGCCGAGTTGGAAGAGTGTTACGAATCAACGGTGCAGCTACACGGGCATGAAGTCAATATCGACCTTAATTTTGATTCGGACTCGATCGAAGGTGAGGCGCTGCAACAGCTGCAGGCCTGCTTGGCGTCGCTTGAACAATACCCTGCCAAAGTGATGGCGGCGATTGCCGATGATTTCGATTTAGAGGAAGACGAAGGCGCGGCGCGTTTTTATCTGCAGCATCACCTCGAACAATTTTCGGAAGAAGAACTGCAAGCAATTTTTGGTGCGACTGACATCGATAAAAGCGCCTTTATGGCGGCAATCCAACTCACGCGAATTGGTGTCTATCCGGATGAGTCGGAGTACTTTATGGTTTGCGACGTGCAGTTTCCCGAAGAATATACCAACTATCTATTGGCGGTCACCTTTGATCAGGAAGGCGAATTAGTCAGCATCGACATGGAAAGCTGATGGCCTGTTGGAGTGCAAAATGGCATTCGATCTGAATGAAGAATTTATCCAAGCCGCCGAGCAAGCATTGGGGGCGACGCTGCCAGCTTCATATCGCCAAGCCATGCAACAGCACAATGGCGGCTGTGTATTGGCGCAGGGAGACAGTTGGCAGCAGCATCCGATTGCGGATACTTCCGATCGTAAAAGGTTGGCGCGCAGCTGCAACCACATTCTGAAAGAAACCGCTTTCTATCAAGATTGCGGCTTTTTCCCGCCAATGCGATCGCCATTGCCAGCAATGGTTGTGGCGATCAACTGGTGTTTATCCGCACCGCACATGCCTTTAACCCCGCGGTCTATCTTTGGTCGCATGAATCAGGCGAGTTGAGCAAAGTGGCCGATGATTTTGCCCAGTTAAGCACTTGCTAAGGCAAGCCCAGCTAGCCGCGCCACAAACTGCCATGCCAGCTACGCCGCAGCGCGAGTTTTTCGGTCAGCATTGGCGCCAATTCCGATAATCGCAGCGACCAATCTGGCGCGAGGCGCAGCGAGGGTGGCACTTCGCTACCGACGCGCTGAATCGCGATATTCGGGTTCAGTCGCTCGACAAAATCGGCGAGTAATTCTACATAATCATCAAGCGGCATAATCGGCAGGCTGGCCGGGTCTTGCCGCCATTGGTTCGCCATTTGCGTGCCTTTCACAATTTGCAGTTGATGAAATTTCAGCGACGCCAGCGGCAGCTTCGATAACACATCGGCGGCGGCCAGCATGCTGTCGCGGCTTTCGCCCGGCAAGCCAAACAACAAATGCGCGCTGACGCTTAAATCACGCGCCGCGGCGCGTTCAATCGCATCGACGCTGCAAGCAAAATCATGCCCGCGATTGACCGCAACCAGCGCCTGATCGCACGTCGATTCCACGCCCAATTCCAGCTCGATCAAATAGCGTTCGGACAATTCAGCCAGATAATCGAGCAAATCATCGGACACACAATCGGGCCGCGTGCCGATCACCAAACCGCTAATGTCGCGGTGGCGCAGCGCGGTTTGGTAGGTCTCGATCAAACGGTCGATCTCGCCGTAGGTATTGCTATACGCCTGAAAATAGGCGACCCACAATTTGGTGCGTGGATAGCGGCGGCGTAGAAACTCCAGCCCGGTATCGATCTGCAGGGTAATATCGTTGGGGTTTTCACGCGCATACTGCGGAATAAACCCCGCATTATTGCAAAAAGTACAGCCCAAAGTACCTTTGGTGCCGTCGCGATTCGGGCAAGTAAAATCCGCCGCAATCGACACCTTCTGCACCCGCCCGCCGTACTTGGCGTGGCTAATATCAATCCACGACGAAAAGCGGCGCGGATGCAGGCGGAAGGAGTTGGCGTTGAACATAGTCGGCAGCTAAGTGATTGAAGTCGTAGTGCTTTTATATCGCAGTGGTGTATTTGGCGTATTGATGTGGCGCAGGGGGGATTGAATGGACTTTTATGCCTAAGCTCTTCTGGGATTGACATTGCAGTTGTTTGGCGTGTGTATAGCCTGCTGCGCAGGCGGTGAACCGGCGGTTTCGCCCGCCGGACGAATCAGGGGCAGTCTTGCCTTGCCCCTGATAACCCTAACGCGCCCGATCGCCGCGAAACCCCGTCCGTCCAGCAATTGGCAAGGCGATGCGGCAAACTCGCGTTGCGCTAGCGTCGCAACGCTCAAACAGCCGCATCTTAAAACCTTGCCAACCGCCTCCCGAACGGCGCGGCTCCACGGGCTTCTCGTCCTAATCGGCTGTAGTTGTAGGTTCGGCTTCAGCCGACCCGTGGGTATACCTAGCTGAGCCATAGCAGTATTTATCCCTAGAGTAACACTGAGGCAGGTATGTGCCGCAGTGGTCGGTCTTGGGCTTGAATTCCCGTGTAGCGAAAACCGCGGCGAGGAGGGAGACAAACAGTTTTATCGTTTGGCTCACGACGAAGCAAGGGCAGCGCGGAGCGCTTTTCGCCCGGGTCGCCTTCCTTTGCTTACTTTCCTTGGCGAAGCAAGGAAAGTAAGTGCCGCGGCGCACAGCCGCCAATCCATGGCGATTCAAAATGTAATAGTGCTAAAAACTTGGTAGAATTCTTACATAAATCAAACATAGTGCCTACGTCATGACCACAGATCTCATCGATAAGTCTAAATTTGCAGATTGGAAAAAAACGCATCAATGGAACTCATGTCTGCTCAATAGAGAAAAATATGGCAAGTTTCTACTCACTTATTTGATTGAAGAAAAAAATGGTTATGTACTCAACATTGATTCACGTTGGGGCTCCGGTAAAACAGAAATGTTGAGGCGTTTGTATGTGGAGGCAATGGCACAGCACCATCCCTGTGTATTTGTTGATGCTTGGGTTAGTGATTTTAGTAATGAACCATTGCAAGTGGTGGCCAGTGAACTCCTCACCCAGCTTTCCGCTCTCAATGAAGTTGCTGGGGAAACGTTTGATCAAGTAAGCGCAGCAATTGGCAAATTTCTAAAAGGTACAGCTATTGTTGCTGCTGGTTTTGCAACAAAAAAACTACTGGATGATGCTTCAATGGGCATTGAGGGAGTGAAGCAAATATTAGAGAAAGACCCAAAAGATTATCTTGCGTGCATTACTAGCGATTTTAACGAGCAAATAAATGCCATTAATTCGATAAAATCGGAGTTGGCAGCTCTAGCTGAGTCACTAAGAGTAAATATGCAATGCCAATTGCCAATATTTGTATTTATTGATGAATTAGACCGCTGTCGCCCGAATTATGCAGTCGAGCTACTTGAGTCAATAAAACATTTTTTTAATGTTTCAGGTTTTGTTTTTGTTGTAGCAACAGATACATCACAAATAACACACGCGATTAAAGTTATTTATGGAGAAGGCTTCGACTCTGAGACCTACTTACGTAGGTTTTTTGATCGAATTGCAAGTCTACCTGAATCAAATGTTTCAGATTATATTCGTACTTTAAAGCCAGAATACTCTAATGTTTTGGAATACTTTGACTTATATCCGAAAGATTTTAATTATTGGGTGACAGAGCTGTCTTTAGTTTATGAGTTGAGCCTACGTGACGTTGATCAGCTGTTGGCGCGTTTTTTTGGCTGTCTAAGAGCAAAAAAGCAAGAGGTTGAAGAAGGGTTTCCTATTAATTTAGTAAGTATTCTTGTGCTGCTGATCGAGTTTTCACACTACAAAGATATTTATGAAGCACGTAATGGTGGAGCTAAAGCACCAAATATGGAGTTTCTGTCGAGAAAAAAAATAAATACTGAAAGTGCAAGAGTGCTAATTGATGATGCGCTTTGTTGTGAGACGAAAATTGAATTTAAGAATGATTTTGGGCATCCTTATCCGAAGTATCCAGATGAGGCTCATTTTTATCGAAAAATGAGTGAGGGGCGCAATACTAGCTTTTATACTGCACTTGCAAAATACTCAGCCGAGAAAAATCGAAGAGAAATTGAACTTAACACTCAGGATTATTTGGAGTTGGTTGAGCTTTCCGCATCGCTTAAATAATAAAGTGAGCTATCTAATTATGTTGGGCTGGTCTTGACCCGCGCTGAGCTGTTGTTTGAATCAATCACCAAAATGGCGGGTTACACCCCAAGGGTACTTCCTTCGGGGCGCGCCTTCGGCTAACCCGCCCTACGCTGGTGCTGTATGGGTATATGTCCATAATCCAATCTAATAATTGGCTACAGCCATATACCCATCAAGAAGATTATTCCCTCGGAATCCCCAACGCCCTCGCTAAATACAGCCCCGTATGACTCGCCATATTGCGTGCGACGTCTTCTGGGCTGCCGGTGGCGACGATTTGGCCGCCGCCTGCACCGCCTTCTGGCCCTAGATCAATCACCCAATCCGCCGTTTTAATCACGTCCAGATTGTGCTCGATCACCACCACGGTATTGCCGTGGCTGGATAGGCGCTGAACGACTTTAAGTAGCAGGTCGATGTCGTGGAAGTGCAGGCCGGTGGTGGGTTCGTCCAAGATATACAGCGTGCGGCCGGTGTCGCGCTTTGAGAGTTCGAGCGCGAGTTTGACACGCTGCGCTTCACCGCCCGATAGCGTCGTCGCGCTTTGGCCGAGGCGGATGTAACCGAGGCCGACGTCGAGCAGCGTTTGCAGTTTGCGCGCCACGGTGGGGACGGCGCTGAAGAATTCGAGCGCGTCTTCGACCGTCATATTCAGCACTTCAGTGATGCTCTTGCCTTTGTAGTGCACTTCCAGCGTTTCGCGGTTGTAACGCAGGCCGTGGCAGACGTCGCACGGCACGTACACGTCGGGCAAGAAGTGCATTTCCACCTTGATCACGCCATCGCCCTGACACGCTTCGCAGCGCCCGCCCTTGACGTTGAACGAGAATCGCCCCGGGCCGTAGCCGCGTTCGCGCGCGACGGGAACGCCGGCAAATAGCTCACGGATCGGCGTAAACAGGCCGGTGTAGGTGGCCGGATTCGAGCGCGGCGTGCGCCCGATTGGCGATTGATCGACGTTGATGACTTTGTCGAAATGCTCTAAGCCTTTCACTTCGCGATACGGCGCAGGCTCGCATCCGGCGCCGTTCAAGTCGCGCGCGGCGATGCTGTACAGCGTGTCGTTGATCAGCGTCGATTTGCCCGAGCCCGAGACGCCGGTGATGCAGACCATCAGGCCAACAGGTAATTCGAGCGTCACGTCTTTTAGATTATTGCCGGTTGCGCCGATCAGATGCAGCCAACGCTCTGGGTCGGGTACGCGGCGCTGTTCCGGCTGCGCGATTTTGCGCTTGCCGGTCATAAACTGGCCGGTGATCGAATCAGGGTTGTTGAAGACTTCTTCCGGTGTACCCACCGCGATCACTTGCCCGCCGTGCACGCCCGCACCCGGGCCCATGTCGACCAGATAATCGGCGGCGCGCATCGCGTCTTCGTCGTGCTCGACGACGATCACCGTGTTATCCAAATCGCGCAGGTGCATCAGCGTACCGATCAGTCGGTCGTTATCGCGCTGGTGCAGGCCGATCGAAGGCTCGTCGAGCACGTACATCACGCCGGTCAGGCCGGAGCCAATTTGGCTGGCAAGGCGAATCCGCTGCGCTTCGCCGCCCGATAGCGTATCGGCGCTGCGCTCTAGGCATAGATAATCGAGGCCGACGTTGACCAAGAAGCCCAAGCGCTCACTGATTTCTTTAACGATTTTTTCGGCAATCTGCGCCTTGCTGCCTTCTAATTCCAAGCTTTGGAAGAAGTGCAGTGTGTCTCGCAAGGCCAATCTAGATAAGGCGTGCAGGTTGTTACCCCCGACCCGTACATGGCGGGCTTCTTTGCGCAGGCGCGCGCCGTCGCAAACGGGGCAGACTTGGTTGTTTTGGTATTTGGCGAGTTCTTCACGCACCGACATTGAATCGGTTTCGCGATAGCGGCGTTCCAGATTCGGAATAATGCCTTCAAAGCTATGCACGCGCTCGAACTTGCTGCCGCGCTCGTTCATATAAATAAACGCAATTTCCTCGCGGCCCGAGCCGTGCAGGATGATGTGCTGCAATTTACTATCTAGTTCTTCCCACGGCGTGGCGGTGTCAAAACCGTAATGCGTTGCTAGGCTGGTCAGCATCTGGAAATAAAACTGATTGCGCTTATCCCAGCCCTTGATCGCGCCAGCGGCGAGGCTGATTTCGGGGTGCGCCACAACGCGTTTCGGGTCGAAAAAGGTTTTTTGCCCCAAGCCATCACAGCTTGGACACGCACCCATTGGGTTGTTAAACGAGAACAAACGCGGCTCAAGTTCGGGCAGGCTGTAGCTGCAGACCGGGCAGGCAAATTTGGCCGAGAACCAATGTTCTTGGCCTGAATCCATCTCCACCGCAATCGCGCGGCCATCGGCGTGGCGCAGTGCGGTCTCAAAACTTTCGGCCAAGCGCTGCTGCAAATCAGCACGCACTTTGAGACGGTCGATCACCACTTCAATCGTGTGTTTTTTGTTTTTGTCGAGTTTGGGCGTTTCATCAAGCTCAAACACTTCGCCGTCAACGCGCACGCGCACAAAGCCTTGCGCGCGCAGCTCTTCAAATAAATCGACGTTTTCGCCTTTTTTGCCGATCACCACCGGCGCGAGCACCATCAGCTTGGTGTCTTCGGGCAGCGCCAACACATGGTCGACCATCTGGCTGACAGTTTGGCTTTGCAGCGGCTGATCGTGCTCGGGGCAGTAGGGCGTGCCGACGCGGGCGAATAGCAAACGTAGGTAGTCGTGAATTTCGGTGACGGTGCCCACCGTGGAGCGCGGGTTGTGGCTGGTGGCTTTTTGTTCGATCGAGATCGCGGGGCTGAGGCCCTCGATCAAATCAACGTCCGGTTTTTCCATCAATTGCAAGAATTGCCGCGCGTAGGCCGACAGCGATTCAACATAGCGGCGTTGGCCTTCGGCGTACAAGGTATCAAACGCCAGCGATGATTTGCCCGAACCCGAGAGGCCGGTAATCACCACCAATTTGCCGCGTGGCAGATCGAGGCTAACGTTTTTTAAATTGTGCGTCCGCGCGCCGCGAATGCGGATCATCGGCTGGTCTGGCTCTAACGAAGCAGGGCGATACATGGCGTTGTCCGGCAATTGAAATCAATCAAAGATTGTAGCGCTTTATGCCGCCGCTTGATAGTACATAGTACGATTGTTCTGTATGCGCTAATTCAGTGGCAAATTGATCGAATTGGCGCTGCTGCAATCAGGTAGAATACGCGCCGCTGCCACAGCTAGGCAGCGCGGCTAGGGCTATGCCCTCCGGCTCAGGAGATAGAAAAAAATATGATGAGTCGCTTAGAAATGCGCGCCGCCAGTGGTTTGGCGGGTTTGTACGCCCTGCGTATGCTGGGTATGTTTTTGATTTTACCGGTCTTTGCGGTGTATGCCGGCCATTTGCCGGGCGGTGATAATCACGCCATGGTGGGTTTGGCTTTTGGCGCGTATGGCCTCACGCAAGCCTTGCTGCAATTGCCGTTTGGCATGTGGTCTGACCATGTGGGCCGCAAAAAGGTGATCTATATCGGCTTGGCGCTGTTTGCGCTGGGCTCGATTATGTGTGCGTTGGCCGATCATATTGTCTGGCTGATTATTGGCCGCGCGGTGCAGGGCGCGGGCGCGATTTCGGCGGCGGTAACGGCACTACTGGCCGATTTAACACGCGAAGAAAATCGCACCAAAGCGATGGCGATGATCGGCGCCAGTATTGCCACGACGTTTGCCGTGTCGCTAGTCGCCGCCCCAACGCTAGCGCAGCTGATTGGCCTGCCCGGTATCTTTTTATTAACGGCGTTCTTGACCGTCTCGGCGATGATTGGCGTGTGGAAAATTATTCCAAACCCGACCATTAGCCGCTTTCACTCCGACGCTGAAGCCAATACCTCACGGCTACCGCAAGTATTAAAAGACCCGCAGCTATTGCGCCTGAACTACGGCGTATTTGCGCTGCACGCGGCGCAAATGGCGATGTTTACCGTAATGCCATTGATGCTGAAAAATATCGGTGGCATTGATGTGGCGCATCACTGGTGGGTGTATTTGCCGGTGGTGCTGGTGGGCTTTGTGCTGATGGTGCCGGCGATTATTTATGGCGAGAAAAAACGCCATTTAAAAGAAGTGTTTGTGTTTGCCATCGCGCTAATGCTGATCGCGCAATTGGGTATGACGCTGTGGCTGCCAAGCTTGACCGCGATTGTGATCTGGCTGGGTATTTATTTTATTGCGTTCAATATTTTGGAAGCAACGCAGCCGAGCCTGATTTCCAAAATCGCCCCGACCGCAGCAAAAGGCACGGCGATGGGGGTGTACAACACTTGTCAGTCCGCCAGTATGTTTATGGGCTCGGCTTTGGCTGGCTGGTTGTACCAACACTACAATAGCGCGACGCCGGTTTTTGCGCTGTGCGCGGGGCTGATGGCGGTTTGGTTGGTGGTATCGTGGGGCATGCAGCCGCCGCTGCCAGTAAAAACACAAATGTTTCACATCGGCGAAGATTGGTCGGGCAATGCGGCCGAACTGTCTGCTAAACTAGGCGCCATTGACGGCGTGAAAGAAGCCGTTGTACTGATTGAAGAACGTGTTGCTTTGCTGAAAGTCCTGCAAGATGGCTGGGATGAAGCGGCAGCACAACAACTGATTGCGGAGACCAACTAAATGGCATCGTTAAACAAAGTGCTGCTGATCGGCAATCTGGGTAAAGACCCAGAATCACGTTTCTTGCCAAGTGGTGGCGCGGTGTGCAATTTCTCTATTGCTACCACCGAGAGCTGGAAAGACAAAAACACCGGTTCAAAGCAAGAAAAAACCGAATGGCACAACATCACGATGTACGGCCGCTTGGCTGAAATCGCTGGCGAATACCTGAAAAAAGGCAGCCAAGTGTATATCGAAGGCCGTCTGCAAACGCGTAAATGGCAAGACAAACAAACTGGCGCCGATCGCTACACCACTGAAATTATCGCTGATGAGATGAAAATGCTCGGCGGCCGTGGTGGTATGGGCGGTGGCATGGGTGGTTCGCAAGGTGGCCAAGGTGGCTACGGTGGTGACGACTTCAACCAAGAATACAGCGCCCCACAACAATCAGCCCCACGCCAAGCAGCGCCACAGCCAGCCGCGCGCCCAGCGAAAAGCTTTGATGATTTTGAAGACGATATTCCGTTTTAATGCGCAGGGTTATTGCAATTTAAATCCCTCCATGTGAGTAATGCCGTTCACTTAAGCCGTTCGTGGTGAGCTTGTCGAACCATAACTGGCGAGCAAAACAGACAAAATGGCCGTTTACCCTTAGCCAAGCTCAGGGCGAACGGCCATTTTTTTGCTTACGTGAACGGCGTTCGCGCCATGGGGCTTTGTTTTATGATCTAAAGTTCGCAGAGCAATTTAATCAACAAGGAATCACGATGAACAGCACGACGCATTTTGATCAAGCCGCCGCAACGTGGGATGCCGACCCCGCCAAAGTCGCGCGCGCACAGCAAGTGGCGGCGGCGATTCGGCGTGGCGTGGCGATTGGGGCTCATTGCCGCGCGCTGGAATACGGCTGTGGCACCGGTTTGCTTAGCTTTGAATTGCGCGCCGATTTGGCGCACATCACCTTGGCCGATACCTCGGAAGGGATGCTTGCCGTGCTGCGCGATAAAATCGCAGCGCAAGGCATCAGCCATATGCAGCCGCTGGCCTTGGATTTGACGGACACCAGCGCCGCAGCGACTGAGACGTTCGATTTGATCTATTCGCTGATGACGTTTCACCACATACCCGACACGCAGCAAATGTTGCACGCATTCGCCGCCAATCTCAATGCCGGTGGCGCAATTGCCATTTGCGATTTGGACACTGAAGATGGCTCGTTTCACGGCCCAGACTTTGACGGGCACAAAGGCTTTGACCGCGCCGCTTTGCAAGCGTTGGCTGAACAAGCTGGGTTTAAGCAGGTTAGGTTTGAAACGGTATTTACGATTGCCAAACCGCAATCGGCTGGGCAAAAAAGCTTTCCGCTGTTTTTGATGCTGGCAAATAAATAATCCCCCGCATTAAACGGCCTTGCTTGGCTGAAATTTGGATGCTTAAGCAAATTAAAAACACATACCCCAAGCTTGATACTTGGGGTATGGTTTTGTAACTATTTTGCAGATTGGATTTTAGCTTAATACTGCGCTAGGTATTAATGTACCGCTTGCAACATTTCTTCGACGACTTTTTTTGCGTCGCCAAAAACCATCATCGTTTTGTCCATATAAAACAGATCATTGTCCAAGCCGGCGTAGCCCGCGCTCATCGAGCGTTTAACAACCATCACGGTGCGTGCTTTGTACGCGTCCAGAATCGGCATGCCGTAGATTGAGCTATTTGGATCATTTTTGGCCGCCGGGTTGACGACGTCGTTCGCGCCGATCACCAGCACCACGTCCGCGCTGGAAAACTCGCTATTGATTTCTTCCATCTCAACGACGCGTTCATACGGCACTTCGGCTTCGGCCAGTAGCACATTCATATGGCCCGGCATGCGACCGGCAACGGGGTGAATCGCATAACGTACATCCACGCCGCGCTCGGTTAGCAAATCGGTCAGCTCTTGCAGCGCGTGCTGCGCACGCGATACCGCCAAGCCGTAGCCGGGAATGATGATGACTTTTTCGGCATTTTCCATCAGGAAGGCCGCGTCGTCGGCCGAGCCAGAACGGTAGTTTTTCTGACCGCTACCTGCCGCTCCACCCGCTGCGACTTCAGCACCAAAGCCGCCGAGCAGTACCGAAACGATCGAGCGATTCATCGCTTTGCACATGATGTAGGACAAAATCGCGCCCGACGCGCCAACGCAAGCGCCGGCAATAATCAGTACCGGGTTATTCAGCGTAAAGCCAATGCCTGCGGCCGCCCAACCCGAATACGAGTTCAGCATCGACACCACCACCGGCATATCTGCACCACCAATTGGAATAATCAGCAGCACGCCGAGCGCCAAGGCAATCGCCAGCATCATTAAAAACGC
This sequence comes from Chitinibacter sp. SCUT-21, assembly GCA_041874755.1. NCBI lineage: Bacteria > Pseudomonadati > Pseudomonadota > Betaproteobacteria > Neisseriales > Chitinibacteraceae > Chitinibacter > Chitinibacter sp. SCUT-21. The sequence goes on along the minus strand of CP102611.1, from coordinate 1,001,509 downwards.
TGCTTCGCTGCCGGTGGCGTAATAGGCAAAGCCCAAGCCAACCATCGCAATGGCTAAAAATAAATTAAGCAAATGCTGGCCGTTAAAATTAATCGCGCGTGCGCCAAACTTGCCTGATAGCTTGCCGTAGGCAACGACCGATGCGGTAAAGGTAATCGCGCCGATAAACGCGCCGATAAACAGCTCGATTTGTTGCGCGCCGGTGTGAGTAACGCCAGTATGGAACACTGCCGCGACGGCAATCAACACCGCCGACAAACCAACCAGCGAGTGCATTGCGGCAACCAATTCCGGCATCGCCGTCATCGCCACCGTGCGCGCTTTGTACGCACCAACCACCGCACCCGCCGCCATCGATGCAACGATCAGCCAGACGACGGGTTGATTGGCGACAAAAAACGTCGTCAACACCGCAATCGCCATCCCGACCATGCCGTACAGATTGCCGCGCAGGGCGGTTTTGGGCGACGACAGGCCGCGCAGCGATAGGATAAACAGCACCGCAGCGACTAAATAGAGTAGGGCAGTGAGATTAGCCATTTACTTCGCCCCTTTTTTAGCTTTAAACATATCGAGCATGCGCTGCGTGACCAAAAAGCCACCAAAAATATTGATGCTGGCAAGGAAAATCGCGATTGCGCCGAGCACACTGGTCAGCGTAATTTGCTGCGCGTTGATATCGACCACTTGCAACATCGCGCCGACGACGATAATGCCGGAAATCGCATTCGTCACCGCCATTAACGGCGTGTGCAGCGCGGGCGTGACGTTCCACACGACGTGGTAGCCGACAAAAATCGCCAACACGAAAATCGTAAGGCTGGCGATAAATGGATCGCTAGTCACGACATCGTGCGCGTTCACGGGCGCACTGGCGACACTGGAAGCTAGGCTGGAGGCTAGGCTAGACATGGGGTTTCCTCTTCGGTAGCTACTGGGGTATTGGCTGCAATGCTTTTTACTACTTGGTCTGTACCGAAATACACACTACCGGCATGCGTAACAAGCGTGGCTTTGATGATTTCATCATCGAGCTGCGGCGCGTATTGGCCTTCTTTATTGAGCAGCAAGCCCAAGAACGTCAGTACATTGCGCGCGAACATCGCCGAGGCGTCGGTGGCGACCAGCGCGGGTAAATTAGCGTGGCCAACGATGATGATGCCATTGTCGGATTTCACGACTTCGTCGCTGCGCGATAATGGGCAATTGCCGCCTGCGGCCACGGCGAGGTCAATGATCACAGAGCCAGCCTTCATCGCCGCGACGGTTTCAGGCGTGATCAAGACGGGAGCGGGTTTGCCCGGAATCAACGCGGTGGTGATGATGATATCGGCGCTGGCCGCTTGCTGCGCGATCAAGGCGCTTTGCCGCGCTTTATAGTCGTCCGACATTTCTTTGGCGTAGCCGCCGGTGTGTTCAAACGCGGCGCGTTCTTCTTCGTTCAATTCCACTTCGATAAATTTCGCGCCAAGCGATTCCACTTGCTCGCGCGTGGCAGGGCGAACGTCGAATACTTCTACAATCGCGCCCAAGCGTTTCGCTGTTGCAATCGCCTGCAAACCGGCAACACCGGCGCCCAAAATCAGCACGCGCGCTGGTTTTACCGAGCCTGCAGCGGTCATAAACATCGGCATAAAGCGCGGGAAGTAGTGTGTGGCGAGCAGTACGGCGCGGTAGCCGGCGATATTGGCTTGGCTCGATAAAATATCCATGCTCTGGCCACGTGTAATGCGCGGGATGAGTTCGAGCGCGTAGGTATCGATTTGTTTTTGCGCCAAAGACGGGAGCGCTTCAAAGCGATGAATATTCATTTGCGCAATCAGCACCGAGCGTGGTTTGAATTGCACGATTTCAAGGGTATTGGGCTGATTGACTTTTAAAATAAGCGCTACATCACTATACAGCTGGGTAGTATCGGCGGCAATTTGCGCCCCCGCAGCCATATACAGCTCATCAGACCAGCTCGCAGCCAAGCCCGCATTGTGTTCAACGAGAACATCATGGCCTTGTTGCACTAATTTTTTTACCGTATCGGGCGAGGCCGCCACGCGGGTTTCCCCCGGCAGTGTCTCTTTGGGAACCACGATCTGCATCGTTTTTTATCCTTTTTGGGCAAGCGAGAATCATCGGCTTGGTGCTTGCGCACGCTGCGTTTATTTAGCCCGAAGCGAGCTTGATGCTGTTTGATACAACGCAAATCAGGGAAAAACCTTAGCGATCCGCCTTTGCGTTGGCGCAAAGTTTTGTTTGTCATCAAATCTTGATAACAATGCTATTGATAATAATTCGCATTTAGATGATAATCATTCCCATCTTATTTCAAACTTACAGGTAGACAAAATGAACGCGTATCTCGTCGGTGCAGATGTCTTGGGCAATATTCCGCAAGTGTTGGCGCAGCATGGCATTACCGTGCAAAAACATGTGAACGGGCGCAATGTGGCGCATCAGCGCAAACCGCCTAGCCTGAATGGTGCCGACTTGCTGATTTTGTTTACCGATTTTCTGAGCCACAACGTGATGAAGGCGTATCGTGAATTGGCCAATGAAGAGAACGTGCGCTTCGTGGCCTGCCGCCGCTCGGTCTGTGCCCTTAGCCAAAGCTTAGAAAAGCTGAACGAAGTGAAAGATTGCACCCAGTGCCCGAAGCGTAAGAAGTGTAAATAAGCAAATCATGTAGTTCGATTTAAAGGTGCTACAAATCTGACACTGGCTGATAAAAATTCGTCGAAAGTCAGCGCATGATTTACCCTCTGATGCGAAGTGCATATTCACATCGGAGGGGAATCAAAATGAAAAAATTACTATTGCCTATGCTGCTTGCTGCGGCATTTGCTCAGGCTGAAACGGTTGTTTTTGAAGACAACTTTGATAAAGATTTAAGCCAATGGGTTGGCCAAGGTGGCGAGGCTACGTCAAAAATGTACACCTCGATCGAGGTGGACCCACTGAACCCAGATAATAAAGTGGCGCGCTTTAATAAGCCGGTCAATATCGGCGATATTTTCACCAAAACCAAATTCCCCGCTGGTAAATACAAAATTGTGTTTGATTACCTTGGTACCTGCAGCAATAACTGCGGCGGTACTTTGGGCATCGACGAGAGCACGCCGGGTCGTAAGGAATACTGGATTGCCAGTACCGCGCGTGGCTTTCCAAACTCACTGAAAGACAGCAAAAAGTGGGAACACTACGAAATCGAATTTAAAGGCCGTTTTGATTTTCATATCAAATGGGAGCAATGGGATTCGGCCAATGGCTCGGGTAAAGATGCCTACATTGATAATTTGAAATTGATCAGCCTGGAAGCCGCAAAACCAGAAGACGCCAAAGCGGGTGTAGTCGCGCCAGTTCTTACTGGTGTTGCAGGCCCAACTAGCGCCCAATCGGTGATGTACTTCCCCGCTTGGGCCAAACACAATAGCCAGTTCTACGTGAAAAACCTCGATACCAGCGGCGCTGCGGGCAAGATTACGGTGCTCGAATACGCATTTGGTAATGTCAAAGACAACCGCTGCGTGGTTGGCGTTGATAAAGCTGGTGTGGGTGCAGCTGGTGATGATTACTGGAACCCGATCGACGCCGCATACACGCTCGATGGCAAAGAAGACAAGGGCGACAATGGCTTGTATGGGCATTGGAATCAGCTCAAACAGCTGAAGAAAAAATATCCAAATCTGAAAGTCGTGATCAGCTTGGGTGGCTGGACTTGGTCTAAATACTTCTCGGATGCGGCGCTGCCTGCCAATCGCGAAGCGTTTGTCAAATCGTGCGTTGATGCTTATATCAAAGGCAATGTGCCCGATCAAAATGGCAAAGTGGTACCAGGTTTAGCCGCCGGCGTGTTTGATGGCTTTGACATCGATTGGGAATACCCAGCATCTGCAGGCAACGATGGCAATATCGTTCGCCCAGAAGACACGCAAAACTTCACTGCGATGCTGGCCGAGTTCCGCAAGCAAATCGACGCAGTGAAACCTGGTTTGCTATTGACCATCGCCGCACCTGCTGCGGCGAGCAAATCTGAAAAAATTGAGCTCGATAAAATCACGCCATCGCTCAATTGGATCAATTTGATGACCTACGATTTCACTGGCCCATGGTCAGCAACAACGGGTCACCACGCAACCTTGATCGGCGGCGCGAAAGATCGTATTTCGGTGGATAGCACGATTGATGACTACATGGGCCGTGGCGTGCCATCAAATAAAATTGTCTTGGGCGTGCCATTCTATGGTTATGGTTGGACTGTGAATAGCTTGGAAAATAATGGCTTGTACCAGCCTGTTATCGCCAAAGCCAAAGGCCCGATTGAAGCCGGTACTGCGCCGTATTCCTACCTGAAAACTTTGCCGGGCACCGTTCACCGCGATGAAAAAACACGCGCAGTGTGGAAAGTAAATGGCAAAGACGTTTGGGTGTACGACGACGTGCAATTGCTGAAAGAAAAAATCGAATTTGCCAAAAAGAAAAAGCTGGGCGGGATTATGGCTTGGGAGCTATCGCAAGACACGCCTGATGCTGAATTGGTTGATACGATTTATAAAGGCATGATTAAGAAGTAATCCGCCTCTATAAATAAAACCCGCAGCCTATTGCTGCGGGTTTTTTATTTTGCACTTTGCAAAATCTGCTGCGCTGCCACTTCTCCCCACCAGCTTGCTTCTTCAAACACCGAAAGCCCGCTCAGATCGCTGTGCGCAAACAGCACGCGCCCGCTTTGCTGTTGCAGCGCGGTTGTGCCTACATTGCTTAAAAATCCAACGATGGGTGAGGCCATTGCATGGCCGCGTAGCGTGAATTCCACTTGCTCGATGTAGCGCCGGGCGGTGATTGGGTTATCCCAGCCATACACACCACCCAGATCGGCCAGCGCAGTTTGATATAGCTCGGCGGCGCTGGCGTGCTCTAGCCGCGCGCGGATGGCCGCGGGCGCTTCATTGTCGAAGGCATGGTAAGCGGTGAACACGGTGTTGGCAGGTTTGGCGGCGCGGATCAGTTGGTGCGTGCTGTTCACATAGCCCAAGCTTTGGCTACCGTAGACGACGTTATCCCACGCCAGCGGCGTGGCGTAATCGTGCAGTGCTTGAGGGGATGATTGCTTTGGCGCATGTTCAGCTTCATCGGGAAAGCGTTTCAGCAGGAAATTACTCACTTGCCACGCCGCATGCGGGGCAAGGTGTTGCGCGGGATTAAAACCATATTGGCTTAAATCGATGATTTTGCCCGCCACATGCAAGGGCATGGCACAAATCACGTGCTCGGCGATCAAACGCGTCACTTCGCCCTGATGTAGTACGTCAACGTGAACCGTATCGCCTTGTTCGCTGATTTTGACTGCCATGCCATCGAGCAAGTTTTGCCCTTGGTGCATATGTTGCAACAAGGGGTTAAGCCCCGTTGGCCACGTCAACACTGCGCCTTCGGCAGCATTCGCAGCCTGTCCACCACGCGCGGCAAAATAGTGAATTCCGGCCCACGCGGATGTTTGTTTGATGCCAATGCCGTAATCGTCGCGGCAGGCGTAATCCAGATACCACAAGAGGCTAGGCGCGGTGTAGCCATGTTGCGAGAGCCACGCGGCGAAGGTGATTTGATCGAGCGAGCGCCATTGGTTATCTTGGCTGGCTTGCGCAATCGGGATGCAAAATGCTTTGTGGCCGTCAACGCCAACGGCGTGCTGCATGGATTGCATCTGCGCAAAAAAGCGCTGTTGCTGTGCTAGCTCTTCAGCGTTCAAACCCGTATGCGGCACAACGCCTTCTTGCCAGTGGCCGTTGATCAACAGCCGATCTTCAGGCGAATGCACCAAGACGCGCTCGTTGTAGGTCGGTTTTTCGCTATACGGCTCGGCTTCAATGACGCCCATATCAAAGAGCAATTCGCGTACATGGAGTGAGGCCATCGAAGGCAGCGGCAAGTAATGCGCGCCTTGCGGATAGCCTACGCCGTTCATCACACCAGCGGCGGCGTTGCCAAAACGCTCGGGGCCGCTCACGATGACGACTTCATCGGCTGCAAATGCACCGCTCTTTTTTAAGCGCCACGCCGCGAACGATCCGGCCGCGCCCGATCCTAAAATCGCCACTTTAATTTTGCGCGTTGTTTTGGGCTTTGGTATTGAGATATTGCCACGCAAGGCATGCCCAGCCTGCATGCCGGGCAAATACACCTTGATAGGAATGCCGAAGTGACTAATTTCGCGGCAAGCAGGCAACACGCTGGCAAGCCCCAGCGCCGCGCTGCTTTGCAAAAACTGGCGGCGACTTATCCCGCGCATTAACGTATCACCTGCGACCAATCTTGCTCGAAATAATGCACCAGCGATTGGTTGTTTAATCGGTTCGCTTCGACTTTTACCGGCTGCATATCGGGCGGGAAGAAGAACATCTGCCGCGTGGTTTCACCGTCGAGGAACTTGGTTTTGACGCGGTACGACGTCGGTGGCGTATAGCCAGACTGCTTGCCCGCCAAAATAAAACCCCATTCGCCAAATGACGGAACGAAAGCATGGTAAGGGGTGGTATATAGCCCGACGTCTTTCAGTGTTTCGTTGATACACCAATACGAGCGGGGGGCATGTAGTGGCGATGTTGATTGCACCACCATTAGCCCGTTTTCACTCAGGTGTTTTTTAACCAAACGATACATCGGCACTGAATACAATTTACCCAACGCAAAATTACTTGGGTCGGGGAAATCAATAATAATCGCGTCGAAAATCTGCTGGTTTTGCTCAATCCACTGTGCAGCATCGGCGTTGACGACTTTGACTTTTGGATTGGACAGCGCACGCTGATTAAAACCAACCAGCTTTTCGTTATGGGTAAATAAGTCGGTCATCGCCGGGTCAAGATCGACCAGCGTAATGTGCTCGATATGCGGGTATTTCAAAATCTCGCGCACCGCCAGCCCATCGCCACCACCGAGCACCAGCACCGATTTGGCCTGCGGCAGTTTTTCCAGCACCGGATGAACTAGCGCTTCGTGGTAACGGTATTCGTCGCGGCTGGAAAACTGCAAATTGCCGTTGATGTAGAGCCGTGTGTCGTTTTTCCACTGCGTGATCAATAGCCGCTGGTAGGGCGTGGTTTGCGCGTGGATGATTTCGTCGCCGTACAGCGTGTTTTCGCTCCACTTGGTTAGTTTATCCGCGCCAAGCAATGCGCCAAGCAAGACGAAGGCCACGACACCGCCGCGCAATAAATGCAGCTTGGCGTGCGCTAATTCGTTGCGGAAAATTTTGGTTGTGAACAAGGCAATGCCAACGTTGACCAAACCAAACAGCAAGGCCGAACGCGCAAGGCCTAAATGCGGCGCCAGCACCAGCGGAAACAGCAGAGACACCGCCAGCGCGCCCATATAGTCAAACGTTAGCACGCGGCTGACCAGCTCGGCAAAATCGGTTTTGCGCTGATTCAGTACCCGCATCACCAGCGGAATTTCCATCCCGACCAGTGTGCCGGTTAAAAACACCAACACATACAGCACTGAGCGAAACGGCGCGGCCGCCCACGCGAACACGACAAACAGCATCGTCGCCGATAGGCCACCGATCAGGCCGACCAAAAGCTCAATTTCAATAAAGCGATCGAGCGTGCGTGCTTCGGGTACATATTTAGACAGATGCGAGCCGATGCCCATCGCAAATAAATAGCAGCCGATAATCGATGAAAATTGCAGCACCGAATCGCCCATTAAATAGCTGGCGAGCGCCGCGGCAATCAACTCGTAAGCCAAGCCGCAAGAAGCCACAATAAAAACCGAAAGAATCAGCAGTTTTTCTCGCATGGATATTTTTATTTGTTTGGTAGAGAATGACAGCATTATGCCTGAACCTAGTAAGGAATACGCATGCTAGAAAGCTATCTACCGCCATTAATTGGCTATTTCAGCTACCTCGCCAGCGGCGTGGCGATGCTGATTGTGTTTGCGATGCTGTACATCAAAATCACGCCGTACGACGAAATCAAGCTGGTGCGCGAAGGCAATGTAGCCGCCGCCTTATCGTTCGCCGGAGCCCTGATCGGCTTTTCATTCGCACTGGCCTCGAGCGCTTGGCATTTAAATCACTTGGTGTTTTTTGTCATCTGGGGTGCGCTAGCCGGCCTGATGCAAATTTTGGTTTACGCCTTTTTGGTGAAATGTATTAAGGGTATGCCTGAGCAGATTATGAATAATAACGTTGCTGTGGGTGTACTGGCAGGGAGTATTTCGGTCGCGGTCGGTGTGATTAATGCGGGGTGTTTGTCTTAATGAATCAATCGAATTCAAACAATGAACTTGCAATGTCGCGTGGGAATTTGATTTTTGCTTACGTTCTTGGGTTGGCTTTATTGAGTTTTGGCTTAGTTATGACGGGAAAAACCTACGACTTATTCTCGTGGGGAGGTTTGTCATTAGCGATAGGTGCAATTTTGCAAGGCAGCTTATTGCTTATAAAACCTGAATTAACAACCGATCGTAAACATGAGTTAGGTAATGTCATTTTCAGCCTTTCATTTCATGCTTTAAGTCGTTGTGCTGCAAATCTAATTCTCGCAGGCCTCGTGATGAGTATGGTGATTAAAGTGTAATGTTTTCAGGCTTTCGAGCAGCCAGTGTCGTTGCTCACTGTTCATATGAGGTTTGATTGCAAAAAGGGCACGCGATGGAACAGCAAAAGAAAGAGTCTTGGTATTCTGATTTCGTTGAAGAGGCGCTGGATTGGGGTTTGGAATCGGGGCTTGATTGGGTTGTTGAATTACTCGGTGGTCTTTTTTAATTTCACGGTATTTGATTAATTTTTGCCTAGCAGATGGAGCGCATCATGGGTCTCGGTTCATTTATTAAAAAGCAATTTATCGACATTCTGCAGTGGAATGAGGACAGCGATGGCGTGTTGGCGTATCGCTATCCGATGGCCGATTTCGAGATTCAGTATGGCGCCAGCCTGACAGTGCGTGAATCGCAGGCGGCGGTGTTTATTAATGAAGGCCAAGTCGCCGATGTGTTTGGCGCGGGCATGTATAAGCTGACCACGCAAACGCTGCCGGTGCTCACTTACCTGAAAAACTGGGACAAGCTGTTCGAGTCGCCGTTTAAATCGGACGTTTATTTCTTTAGTACCCGCCTGCAGCTTGGCCGTAAATGGGGCACGCCGCAGCCGATCACGATACGCGACGCTGATTTTGGCATGGTACGGATGCGCGCGTTTGGCGTGTATTCGTATAAATTGGTCGATCCGAAACTGTTTTTTAGCGAAATCAGCGGCACGCGTGAGGTATACACGCGTGATGATTTAGAACTGCAATTGCGCAACCTCGTCGTCGCCACGATGACCTCAGCCTTGGGTGGCGCAGGCGTACCATTCCTCGATATGGCCGGCAATCAAGGCCTGATGAGCCAGAAAATCAGCGAAGCGTTAACGCCGGTGTTTGCCAAATACGGCCTTGAGCTCGACAACTTCGCGGTGGAAAACATCAGCTTGCCTGAAGAACTGCAAAAAGCTATCGACACGCGCATCACGATGGGCATGATCGGCAATATGCAAACCTACACGCAATACCAAGCCGCCAACGCCATTCCGCTCGCGGCGCAAAACGAAGGTGGTTTGGCAGGCATTGGCGCGGGTATGGCCGCTGGTGTCGGCGTCGGCCAAGTGATGGCGGGCGCGATGACCAATGCTTTGGGGCTAGGCGGCGTAGCAGCGCCGGCGGGCGCTGGAGTCGTTATTGGTGCCGATGGGGGTATGGGCGTGGGGGTAATGGCAGGAGGAGTGCAACAGCCAGTACCTCAGCAGGGTACTGCGCCAGCCGATCCCAACAGCCCACAAGCCAAGCTAGCCCAGCTCAAAGGCTTGCTCGATCAGGGCTTGATTAGCCAAGCCGATTACGATAGCGCCAAAGCGGAAGTATTGAAAAAATTGATTGGCTAATTGTGAGTGGAATAGACATGAGCGAAATCGTTTGTATTGCCGAATTTATCAGTAAAGAAGGTCAGCAAAATGAATTGCAGGCCCAGTTGCAAAGCCTGATCGCGCCGACCCGCGCTGAGAGTGGCTGCCTGAGCTATGCCTTGCATCGTGCCGTTGATTGCGACAAAACCTACACGATGATTGAACGGTTTAAATCTAAAGCTGATTTTGAATTACATGGCCAGCAGGATTATTTGCAACGCTTTATTCAAATTGCGCCGAGTTTGACTGATTCAATCAAAGTAACGCTAAGCGAAGCGGTTTAAACATTCAACAGTACTTAAAGCGAGATTCAATGAATACCTTGGTGATGATTTTGGGCGTGATCGGCGCGATCTGCATGATGTGGGCATATTGGGCGTTTGATGAATATCACGATAAGCGGGACAAGGATAAAGAATGAGCTTGCAAGGTTCATGCGCCTGCGGTGCGGTTAAATATGAAGTCGCCAAATTAGCGAGCGCAATTGCGCACTGCCATTGCCAAACCTGCCGCAAAACTCACGCTGCTGCTTTTAATTCGGCGGCGGGCGTAGAGCCGAGTGATTTTCGCTGGCTGCAAGGTGAAGACCTGCTCAGTCAATTTGAATCGTCGGCGGGCAAGATTCGGTATTTTTGCTCAGGCTGCGGCAGCCATTTACTAGCGAAAAAAGAAGGGCGCCCGCTTTGGGTATTGCGCGTTGCGACTTTGGATGAAGACCCGCAAGCGCGGCCAGAGCAGCATATTTGGGCGTCGCATCGCAAACCGTGGCTGGCGTATGAGGGTTTAGCCGAGCACGAAGAATGGCAGCCGGGGAGGGGCTAAAAATGGCGCAAGATGTAGAGTTTGATCGCAAAAAGGCGGCTGCTTTGGCTGCATTTCAAGCCAAAACGGCGGAAACAGAATGGCAATACTTGGAGCAATGGCCTTGGTTGCTCAGAGCTCAGTGGGCTTTAGGTTTAAGAACTAAGCCAATGTACTTCAACTCACTGTGTGGTGAAGCTCTGCAAGGCTGCTTCCGTTTTGGTGTTCTATTACTCGCAGCATTCTTTTCTGCAATGAGAGGCGCCACCTGGAGTTCGATTGGTTTTCTTTTGTTCTTCGTGTGCTTCTGCTTTATTTATGCTTTATGCATTAGAGCGTATGCCCGTAAAAAACAATTACCTAGTTGGGAAAGCCTTTAATGTTCCGTACCGCTTGCCCCTCGTGCGGGGCTGAGGTTTTATTTCGCTCGACCATTTCGGCGATCGCTGTCTGCGAGTATTGCCAATCCACCGTGTTGCGTAGTGCCGATGAGGTCAAAGACATCGGCAAAATTGGCAAGGTGCTGGAGGACTATTCGCCGCTCCAGATCGGCACGTCTGGCGTATTTGTGGGCCGCGCGTTTACCGTGATTGGCCGGATTCAGCTGCGCTACGATGCCGGATTATGGAACGAGTGGTATGTCTCGTTTGACGATGGTAAGTATGGCTGGCTGGGCGATACCTGTGGGCAGTATATGTTCACGCTGCCACTGCCTGAAGGCGCCGCGGCCAATGCGCAGCCGTTTGAATATCTTTCGCCCGAAATGCGCTACGAGCACGGCGGCCGCGCTTATGTGGTAACGGATAAACGCACTGCGCAGTGCGTTGGCGGGCAGGGTGAATTGCCGTTTGTGGTTGGCAATGGCTATGTCGCCAAAGTGGTCGATTGCCGTAGTGGCGATCGTTTTCTAACGCTTGATTATTCCGATGTGAATGCGGCCAAACCCAATCCCCAACTCTATGTTGGCGAGGCGGTCGAGCTAAAAAATCTGCAAGCGCAATTGCTGCGTAGCGATGACGATATTCAGCGCAGCGCGGGGCGACTCAAAGGCACGGCGAATGTGCTCGATTGCCCAAATTGCGGTAATCAGCTGCAGTATCGTGCTGGTGTCGCGACGCAAATTGTGTGTGCAGCGTGTGGTTCTGAAGTCGATTGCTCGGGCGATCGGGCACTGGTGCTGACTAAGCACACCGAAGCCGAGCGCTACCATGCGACGCTGGATTGCGGTGATTCAGCAATGATTAATGGCACAAAGTGGACGGTGATCGGTTTGATCGAAATGGTCGAAACCGACGACGAAGACTCGCATTGGAGCGAATACCTGCTGCACAACTGGCAGCATGGCTTTCAATGGCTGGTTGAGGCCAAAGACGGCTGGTCGCGCGTAAAAGTGCTGAACGAAATGCCCGAGAGCTGGAGCGAGGCGCATGCGCAATATCGCGGGCTGCGTTATAGCAAAATGTACGACAGCTACACGGCCAAAGTCTGTTACGCCGCGGGCGCGTTTAACTGGCGCGTGAGCGTGGGCGATCGCGTGCAATTGTGGGAGTACCAAAACGGCCCGATGCGGTTGTGCAAAGAAAAAAACAACGCCGAAATTGTCTGGAGCCAAGCCGAAAAAGTGATGAATGCGCAGATCGCGCAATGGTTTGGCAAAAAAGACGTGCAAACGCTCAAATCGGATTCAATTGAGCCACAAGCCGATCAACGCAGCCAAGCTTGGCGATACACGATGATTTTGCTGGCGATTAATTTGCCTTTGGTTTTATTTGGGCACGATGTGATCGAGGCGCTGTTTTGGACGGGGATGGCGGCGTATATGCTGCATTGGCCGTTGAATAAAGGTGAATCAGACTAATGAGCAACGGTTTTTATAAAATTTACTGTATCGCGATTATTACGATCTGTACGCTATTTAATCTCTCGTCGTGTAGCGATTCTATTTCTTCAAGCAGTAGCCGTGGTTGGAGCAGCGGCTCATCGTCGGGCGGCTGGAGCTCTGGAGGCGGGCATAAATGAAATTGGAATCTATCCCGCCCCTGCCAGCCTTGGCTGTGGGCCGTCATTTGATTGCCGATTTGCAAGGCTGCGATGTAGCCGCCTTGGCCGATCCAGCGCTGATTGCCAAGGCCATGCTCGCGGCGGCACAAGCGGGCCAAGCCACAGTGCTACAGCAGCACTTCCATCATTTTGGCGCAGGGCAAGGCGTCACCGGCATGCTGCTACTGATGGAATCGCACATCAGCATCCACACGTGGCCCGAGCACGGCTATGCGGCGGTCGATTTATTTATGTGCGGCGCGGCCAATGCTGAGGCGGCGCTGGCGGTGCTAGAGCAATTGTTGCGCGCCCAGCGAATTGAGCGGCAAGTGATGATTCGGGGATTTACACCGTAGGGGTATAGCTAGCTATGCATTGTAAAATATGTTGTGCTTAGCAATACCTAAAGATGGTCTTTAAGGCTGGTGTTCCAGTTTATCGGCGCAATACGACAAGCTTCAAAGCGGCAATCCTTGCCGCTTTTTTTGCGTTTGGCCCCCGCAAAACCAGTAAAAACGGCATTCAGTGGGTACATTTGCTTGGCATGAATCGTGCTTGTATTAATGCGTTCTAATGGAGTGCAGCATGCTGGCCAAAATCGACGATTATTTTCGCAATCAGGAAACCGCGCTGAAAATGCGCTCGTATCGCCAAGAAATTTTGGCATCCAATATTGCCAATGCCGATACACCAAACTACAAAGCGCGTGATTTTGATTTTAAGGCCGCGTTTGAAACTGCGCGCGAAGGTCAGCAAATGCCGACGCTGGCGACGAGCGATGCGCGCCATCTACAACCCTCGCAAAAAATCGATATTTTCTCGCCCGAGCTGTTGTATCGCAATGAGCGTCAGCCTTCGATCGACGGCAATACCGTTGAGATGGATAGCGAGATGAAAGAATTTACCGATAACGCGATTCGCTATCAGGCCTCGGTGACGTTTATGCAGCGCCGGATTGAATCGATGAAAACGGCACTGACTGGGCAATAAGGATTAAACGATGTCGATGTTTCGTGTTTTTGATGTAGCCGCCTCGGGCATGCGCGCCCAGTCTGCGCGCCTTAATGCTGTGGCAAGTAATTTGGCCAATGCTGAATCGGTAACAAGCTCTAACGGCCAACCCTACCGCGCTAAGCAGGTGGTGTTTCAGGCGCAGCCAATTTCGCCAGTAAACCAGCAATCGGTCGGCGTGCAAGTGGCAGGTGTAATTGAAGATCAAGCACCACCGAAATTAGTGTTCGACCCCAAAAGCCCGTTTGCCGACGCCAATGGCTATGTGGCGATGCCGAATGTGAATGTGGTCGACGAAATGACCAATATGATTTCCGCCTCGCGCTCGTATCAAACCAATATTGACGTTATGAATACCGCCAAGACATTGCTGCTGCGCACTTTGTCGCTCGGTCAGGTTTAAGGAGTAATGCATCATGGCAACGAATCCAGTATCAGGCCAATTTGATTACACCTCGCTCAATGCTCGTAAAGCGGTGACCAAAACGCAAACTGAAGAGCAGCAAGATCGCTTTATGAAATTGCTGGTCAAACAATTGCAATCGCAAGACCCGATGAACCCGATGGACAACGCGCAAACGACGAGCCAGATTGCGCAAATTAATACGGTGAGCGGGATTGAAAAGCTCAATGCATCCATGTCGCAAATGACGAGTTTGTACGCCGGCACGCAAGTGATGCAGGCGGCAAATTTGATCGGCAAAGAAGTGCTCTCTCCCGGCAAGGGTTTCCGCTTTGACGGTACTAAACCGGCTGATTTGCGCTTTGAGGTGCCAGAAGGTGCTAGTAATGGCATGGCGAAGATTTACGACGACAAAGGTGTAGAAGTGGCCAAAGTGCCGGTTACCACGAGTAAATCAGGTTTGGTGCAAGTAGAGTGGGACGGCAAAAAGGCCGATGGCACGGCCTTGCCAGCTGGCAATTACACTGTAACTGCTAATGCACAAAAAGATGGCAAGGAAATTGCTTTGAACACGGTGACTTGGCAAGTGGCCAAATCAGTTGAATTTGGTAGTGACGGTGTTGCGGTGTATTTAGCCAATGGGGATAAAACCAATTTTGGCGGGATCATCCAGATTCAGTCAGCAGCTGGTTAATGATCGGGGTTAATCGCCTAAGGTTTTTCGTCATTAAGGTAAGGAGCGTATCATGGGTTTCCAACAAGGCTTAAGTGGTCTAGGTGCTGCGGCAAAAAATCTGGACGTCATCGGCAATAACGTTGCCAACGTTAATACCGTTGGTTTTAAAGGTTCACGTGCCGAATTTGCCGATATTTACGCCAGCACATTTGGTACGGCTTCGAATATTGCGGGGATTGGTGCGAAAGTGACGACGATTGCGCAGCAATTTTCGCAAGGTAATACGACATCAACAAATAACCCGCTCGATATCGCAATTACTGGCAATGGTTTTTTCCGCATGCAAGATCAATCCGGTAGTATCAGTTATGCACGTAACGGCCAGTTTCAACTTAATAAAGACGGCTATATCGTCAACAATGGTCAGTTTCTAACTGGTTGGGGGGTGGATCAAGGTACGGGGGTTTTCCTGGAAGGGGCTGTACCTCAGCCAATTCAATTGCAGTTCGCTAATATTGGTGCGCGTGAAACAGGAGGGTCTGGTGTTACTGGGGCAGGTTTAACACTCGGGCTTAATCTAAATGCAGCGGACAAAGTTATTAATGACCCCACCAATCCAGTTGCACCAGGCGCTGCTTTTTCTTCTTCAGATCCTACGACCTATAATTATTCGACTTCAGCCACCGTGTTTGACTCACTGGGGGTTGCTCATACCCAGACAATGTATTTCCGCAAGCAAGATCCTGGTTCGGTACCTGCGGGAGCAGTGGGTAGCTGGAATATTTATTACGCAGTCGATGGAAAAGATGTGAATGTTGATGGGAGCTTGGCGCCAAATCCAGGGACGAAGTTGGCAGGTGTGATTAGCTTCGATGCAAATGGTAAATATACAAATTATTCATCGAATATCACCGCAACACCAGGTTCTACGGCTGCTGCTACTGATGATTGGTTGCATGTCACGGCAGGGCCTACCGGGATTGATAATGGTTCAAATGGGTTAAGTTTTCAGCTCTTTTTTAATAAGTCGACGCAATTTGGCAGTCCTTACAATGTAAATACCTTAACGCAAGATGGTTACACCGATGGTGTTTTGACTGGGATTTCAGTGAGTAAGGAAGGGGTTGTGCAAGGCCGTTATTCAAATGGCCAAAGTCGCAATGTCGCCAAAGTAGTTCTCTCTACCTTCACCAACCCGCAAGGCTTGCAACCCTTGGGGGATAATCGCTGGGCTGAGTCTTTTGGTTCTGGGCAGCCTTTAACCAATGGGCCAGGTCAAGGTAATACCGGTTTTTTACAAGCAGCTGCGGTTGAAGACTCGAATGTGGATTTGACTTCGGAGTTGGTGAATTTGATTACCGCTCAACGTAATTATCAGGCCAATGCGCAAACGGTAAAAGCGCAAGATACGATCTTGCAAACGATCGTGAATCTACGTTAAGGCGCTCGCTAAGTTATGGATAGACTGATTTATGTGGCGATGTCCGGAGCTAAAAATAGCGAAACTCGCCAAGCGACGATTGCCAATAATTTAGCCAATGTTACTACGCCAGGCTTTCGTGCTGAATTAGCCAATGCGCGCGCGGTGGCGGCTTTAGGTGGTCCGGGTATTGGAACGCGTGCTTTTGTGGTGCAGCAATCAGCTTCAGCCGATTTTAGCCCCGGCATATTTCAGCAAACTGGGCGTGATTTAGATGTGGCGGTTCGTGGTAACGGTTGGTTGGCAGTGCAAACGCCGTCGGGCGAAGCGTATACGCGCAATGGCAGTTTTGCTATTGATGCTGCCGGCTTATTAAAGACGCATTCTGGGGAGATTGTGCAGGGCGAAAGTGGCCCGCTCACTATTCCAGAAAACAATCGCGCAACGATTGCGCCTGATGGTACGGTCACTGCAATTGACATCGCCAACCCAACGCAAACCGTCGAAGTCGGCCGCTTGAAGCTGGTAAATCCAGCAGATGATCAGCTTGAAAAAGGCTTGGATGGCCTGTTTCGTTTACGTAGTGGTGAAGTTGCCCAAGCAGATGCTGCAGTGCGCTTAGCTAGTGGCGGGATTGAAGGTAGTAATGTCAATTCGGTTGAGCAGCTAGTGAATATGATTTCAACGCAGCGCCACTTTGATATGCAAGTCAAGTTACTGACTACCGCCGAGCAGAACTCTCGTTCGGCTAGTTCATTATTGTCACTGAACGGTTAAGCCAAAATAATTTAAGGATTTAGCATCATGATGCGTTCGCTCTGGACTGCAAAAACCGGCATGGATGCCATGCAGTTTAATATTGATGTGGTTTCGCATAATTTATCCAATGTGAATACCAATGGCTATAAGCGTGAGCGTGCCATTTTTGAAGATTTGATGTACCAAAATCTGCGTCAAGCTGGTGGTGCCTCAAGCCAACAAACCTCGTTACCTAGCGGTTTGTATGTGGGTACCGGTACGCAAATTGTGGCGACGGTTCGTAATCATTCGGTCGGTAACCTGCAAAAAACCGATGGCCCACTCGATTTGGCGATCAATGGCGATGGTTTTTTCCAGATCGCACTACCGAATGGCACCACTGCGTATACCCGCGATGGGGCGTTTCAAGTTAATAGCCAAGGTACGATTGTAACCAGTAGTGGTTACGAGCTTTCGCCGGCGATTCAAGTGCCACAGGGAACGACCAGTATTACCTTTGCCAAGGACGGTACCGTGTCGGCGATTGTGAATAATGACGCGGCAGCGCCGATTCAAGTCGGTAATATCCAAACCGCCACTTTCATAAACCCGCCAGGTTTAGAGTCGATTGGCGGGAATTTATACCTCGAAACCTCGGCCAGTGGCGCCCCAACAGTGGGTACGCCAGGCACGAATGGTTTGGGAGCGATTAATCAAGGTTATACCGAAACATCGAATGTAAACGCGACCGAAGAGTTGATTAATATGATTCAGGCTCAGCGGGCATTTGAATTGAATTCAAAAGCAGTGACGACAACCGATCAAATGTTGGCCAAGCTGTCGCAGATGTAATAACGAAAAGATGATGATGAAAATCCTGCAAGCTGGCGTCGTGCTGTTGGCCTTAAGTTTAACGGCTTGCGTTGCGCCGCAATCGATTGTGACGCAGCCTACTTCAGCGCGCTCGCAACCCACGGTGGTAACAGGCAATAATAATGGTGCGATTTTTCAAGCCGGTACCGCCAAAATGCTGTTTGAAGAGCCAGTTGCGCGCCGAATTGGTGACATCTTGGTCGTGACGATCGAAGAAAATCTCAGTGCCGTGAACAAAGCCAATAGCAGCACCAATCGTGATGGCGGGATTAGTCTTAGTGGCTCGGCTGATATTCCATATATGCCATCGGCGCTGGCTAAATTGTTTAACGCCACCGCAGAAGTCTCTAGCGGCAATACATTTGCTGGTAAAGGTGAAACCAATAGCACCAATACCTTCCGCGGTAGCATCGCGGTGACCGTGGTTGATGTGTTTGCGAATGGCAATTTGTCGATCGGCGGCGAAAAACAAGTCGTCGTGAATGGCTCCAACAATGTGCTGCGCTTTACTGGTGTCGTGAACCCGAACGATATTAAAGCGGGCAATACCATTTCATCGACGCGCGTGGCTGATGCGCGTATTGAGCAAGTGGGGCAGGGCGCGATTTCTGATGCTAATACCATGGGCTGGATGCAGCGTTTCTTCTTGTCGGTTTGGCCATTCTAAGGTGGGTATATGCGTAAACTAATTTTAGCTATTGCCCTGTGTGTCTATACGCTGCCTGTGTATGCCGAGCGGCTAAAAGACTTGGCCAGCTTTTCTGGCGTTCGTAATAATCAGTTGGTCGGCTATGGTTTGGTTGTCGGCCTCGATGGCAGCGGTGACCAGACGACACAAACGCCTTTTACCGTGCAATCGGTCGTCAATATGCTGACCAATCTTGGGGTGCAAGTGCCATCGGGCGGTAATTTGCAATTAAAAAACGTCGCCGCAGTGACGGTAACGGCGACTCTGCCGCCATTTGCGCGGCCTGGCCAGCCACTGGATATCGTCGTCTCGTCAATTGGTAATGCCAAGAGTCTGCGCGGCGGCACTTTGCTGATGGCGCCGTTGAAGGGCGCGGACGGGCAAATCTACGCGATGGCGCAGGGCAATTTGGTGGTTGCTGGTGCTGGCGCTTCTGCCGGTGGTTCAAGCACGCAAATCAATCAGTTGGCCACAGGCCGAATTCCCGCTGGGGCGACGGTAGAGCGCGCAGTGCCCACCGCGCTGGGTAACGGTGAGTTTGTTCAGCTTGAACTACTGAAAACTGATTTTTCCACAGCTAGCCGCGTCGTAACTGCGATTAATAGTCAAATTGGCCCGGTCGCTGCGGCCTTGGATGGCCGAGTGATTCAGGTGCGGGCACCACTCGATCCCAATCAGCGCGTGGCTTTTCTGGCCAAATTGGAAGGCGTGAATGTAACGCCGGGCGAAGTCTCACCCAAGGTGATTATCAATGCGCGCACCGGTTCGGTGGTGATGAATCAAGCGGTGACCATCGATCCGTGTGCGATTGCTCACGGTAATTTAACGGTCACCATTTTGGCCGACAATAAAGTGGAACAGCCCTTGCCGTTTGCCAACGGTAAAACCGCTAAAGTGCAAAATGCCGATATTGATATTGACGTGGGTAAAGGCCCTGTTGTGCGCTTGCCGAAGGCGACCAGCTTGAATCAGGTGGTTCGCGCCTTAAATGCTGTGGGTGCTACGCCGCAAGACTTGCTGGCGATTTTGCAGGCAATGAAAATCGCAGGGGCTCTGAAGGCTGAATTAGAAGTAATCTGATGGGTATATGAATGCAGGTTAATTTAGATTTTATTTAGATGAATATACCCTCGTATTAATTGGAGCGCGCCCTTTGTGGTGCGCTTTTTTGCTTTTTGGGCA
Source organism: Chitinibacter sp. SCUT-21 (assembly GCA_041874755.1). NCBI lineage: Bacteria > Pseudomonadati > Pseudomonadota > Betaproteobacteria > Neisseriales > Chitinibacteraceae > Chitinibacter > Chitinibacter sp. SCUT-21. The sequence goes on along the minus strand of CP102611.1, from coordinate 981,740 downwards.
CGCTCTTTGCTTGTAATGGTTTGAATTCGTTTGGAGTTAAGCCATGTTGCCACGTAGCACGATTGAATCGCAGGGAATCAGCGCCGATCCGCGTAGCTTAGATCGCCTGCGTGCCAGTATGTCGAGCAATAAAAGCGCGGCAACTCAAGGCGTGGCGCAGCAATTTGAAGCTTTATTGTTGCAACAAATGCTCAGCGCCATGCGTAAAGCCGCACCACAAGATGAATTCGATCAAAGCGCAGCCAGCCAAACGTTTAAAGGCATGCGTGATCAGCAACTGGCGCAAAACTGGGCGCAAAGCGGCGGCATTGGTTTTGCCAAAATGATCGTACGCCAACTCAATATTCAAGAAAATCCAAGTCTACTTCAGCAGTCGCCTTCATCTTTGTTGAGTGATGCTCGGCTGACTGCGCGCAATATAGCCTCGTACAACGCTGCCGCTGTGGCGGCAAAACCTGCCGCAGGTGCTTCGCCCGTTGCCGCGTTTAATCAGTCTGGCGCCAACCAAAATGCGATGCCTGAATTTGTTCGCAAATTAGGCAGTGCAGCGAAATCCACTGCGGCGAGCCTTGGCTTATCGCCGCATTTGCTGCTTGCGCATGCTGCGCTTGAAACCGGGTGGGGCAAAAAAAGCATTAAGGCTGCAGATGGCAGCGAATCGCATAACTTGTTTGGCATTAAAGCGGGCGCAGGCTGGCAAGGCAAAACGGTGGATGTGCTCACTACTGAATACGTCGATGGCATCGCACAAAAACGCATTGAGAAATTTCGAGCCTACGATTCCTACGCCGAATCAATGGCGGACTATGCCAGTTTGATTAAACGTCGCTATGGCGATGCGGTAGCGCAAGGCAGCGATGCAGTCGGTTTTGCCAAAGCCTTAGTCGCGGGTGGCTATGCCACGGATCCACTGTACGCACAAAAATTAACACGGGTTGCAACTCGACTGGCTGATCAACTCGGCATAAATGGCGATCTTGCCTAAGGTTGACGGCAAACGAGCCGATATAGGTTTAAGGGGTTTACATCATGGCATCTTCAGTTTTCGGTATCGGCGTTTCAGGCCTGAATGCAGCGAATCTTGGTTTGACAACGACAGGGCACAATATTGCCAACGTCAATACCGATGGTTTTTCTCGCCAGCGCTTAGCGCAAAGCGCACCATATCCTTTGCTATCCGGCAGTGGTTTTAATGGTTTGGGCGTGCAAGTCGATTCGATTACGCGGATGTATGATCGCTTTTTAACTAAAGCGGTTGAGGTTGCGCAAACTCAATCTAGCTACCAAAGTACACGTTTGGCGCACTTGGCGGAAATTAATAATATCGTTGCCGACCCCAATGCCGGCGTCTCACCCGCACTGCAAGATTTCTTTAGCAATGTGCAAAACGTGGCAACCAACCCAGCCAGCCCACCATCGCGTCAAGCAATGCTGGCTAGTGCACAAACCTTAGTCAATCGTTTTCAGGTTTTTTCGCAGCGTCTGGATGAGCAGCGCAATGCGCTTAATGGCGAAATCAGTAACACGATTGGCAATATCAATAGCTACTCTGAGCAAATCGCCGAGCTGAATAATAAAATTGTGATTGCGCAGTCTTCCGGTCAGCCGCCCAATGATTTGCTAGATCAGCGCGATTTGCTGGTGAAAGATCTGAACAAATTGGTCAAAGCCAATACTTTGACGCTCGATGATGGCAGCATCAATGTGTTTATCGGCAACGGCCAAGGCTTGGTTGTCGGTGGCGTAGTGAATAGATTAACGGCTGAGCCCAATCCGGCTGATCCAACGCGGATTACCGTGGGCTATCAGCAAAACAACCAAACGATCTTCTTGCCAGAAAATCAACTCTCGGGTGGTCAGCTCGGTGGCTTGCTTGACTATCGCAATCAATCGCTCGATTTGGCGCAAAACAGCCTTGAACGCACTGCTTTGGGTTTTGTTGATACCTTTAACCAGCAACACAAAGTGGGGCAGGATCTAAACGGCAATTTGGGCAAAAACCTGTTTGATATTAAGCGCAGCAACGTCGTTGATTTTAATGTGGGTGGCACGAATATTCGCGTTAGCTCACCCAATGGCACCAACGAAAGCAGTGATTTTTCGATCACCGCCAGCGGTGGTGGCTACGTGATTAAACGCCTGTCTGACAATGCCACCAGCGGCGTTTTGGCTTTGGGGGCAACCGACCCAGTTACCGGTTTAACGCTTTCAGCTGCGCCAGCGGGTTTGACTTTGCCTGCTCAAAATGGCTTCTCGTTCCCACCTGCCATTGGGCAAATCAATTTCAATACCAATAATACCGGTAATGCACAGTTGGGCGGTTACATCTCTGATGTGGGTAAGCTGGCAGCGAGTAACTATGAGCTGAGCTTTGATGGTACAAACTACACCATGTACAAACAAAGCGATGGCACGCGGACTACTTATTCCGCCGCTCAAATGGCGCAAGGGATTAGTCAAGACGGCATGACCTTGAGGATCGACTCGGGCGTAATGAATGCCAATGATCGCTTTGTCATCAAACCTTTGGATGGCATGATCAATAGTATGGCAGTACGCACCACAGATCCGCGTGAGATTGCTGCAGCGGCGCCGATGTTAGCGACTTTGGGTAAAACCAATACCGGCTCGGTAAAGGTCATTCAGCATACGGTGGATACGCCTTCAATCAGCTCGACCGATAGTGCGATCAACCCCGCAGTAAAAAACCCCGTTAATATCAATTTTACCAGTGCGAATAGTTTTACCTACACCGATACGGTGACTGGGGTGACGTCTGCAGCCCAAACCTATACTGCGGGGATGACGTTGAGCGTGAATGGCTGGACGATGAAGCTCGACGGTACGCCAGCAGCTGGCGATAGTATTGCAGTGGGCGCTAATACCAATGGTGTTGCCGATAACCGCAATGCTTTGGCCTTAGGGAAATTGCAGACCACGCGAATTTTGGAAAACGGCTCGGCGACTTATCAAGAGTCGTATGGTCGGATGGTGAGTACGATTGGTACGCAAACCAATGAAGCGACGATTATGGGTAAGGCGCAAGCTAAATTACTCAGCAATGCCGAAAATAGCCGTGATTCGGTGTCGGGTGTGAATTTGGATGAAGAAGCCGCCAATTTATTGCGCTATCAACAAGCATATCAAGCTGCCAGTAAAGTGATTCAGATTGCGCAAAGTGCGTTTCAAGAAATCATGAATATTGGCCGCTAGGTTTTAAGGAGTTTTTGCCATGCGTCTTGCTACCACGACTATTTTTAATATTGGTGCGCAAAGCCTGCAAAGCCATATATCTGACCAAGCTAAGTTGCAGGCTCAGCTGTCGTCGATGCGTAAAATTCTAACTCCTGCCGATGATCCGATTGCATCGGCGCGGATTTTGGATATTACCCAAGCTAAATCGATCAATGAGCAGTATGCCACCAATAGTGCTGCAGCTGATTCATTTATGCGCCTGAGCGAGAGCACTTTGGGGCAAGTGGTTTCTTTAATTCACAATGTTCAAGAGTTGGCAGTTAGTGCGGGAAATCCCGCACTAACTGCCAACGAGAAAAAAATGAAGGATGCTGAGTTACAGGGGCGTTATCAGGAACTATTGGCGTTAGCTAATACTACGGATGGTCAGGGTAACTATCTGTTTTCTGGGTTTAAAGGAGATACAAAGCCTTTTACAGAGGCAGCCTTTGGTGACGTCAATTATTTTGGTGATGATGGACAGCGCTTGGTGCAAATTTCTGATGGCCGTCAGGTGCCGATTTCGGAGTCTGGAGCAGATGTATTTCAGCGGATCAAAAATGGGAATGGTTCGTTTGTAACTGCCTATTCTCCAAATAATACGGGCTCAGGAATTATTAGTCCCGGTGAGGTGGTTGACCCAACAAAATGGTCGTCTGCATCTAATCCGCAGGATTTTAAGATCAAATTTCATTGGGTGGCTAATCCTCAAAAACCGGATCAACCCACAGTAACATATGACATTATTTACAATCGACAAAACGATCCTGCGACGGGGTTAGCTGATCCACAGTATGGCACCTCAATGATTGACGGTATGCCTAATGCGATAACTCGAACAACATCTAGCCCTAATTCAATCACGACTCTACGAGCCTATGTTCCTGGTGGGGATATTGAATTGAAGGCACAAGCTACAGATCCGGCTCCTGTTTTGCCTGATGTTTTACCTGTTGCGGGGTGGGACTTTGGGGCGAAAATGAGTATTAAAGGTATGCCTGTTGGAGTTGACCCCGTTACTAAGACTCCAATTCCAGCGCCTTTGCCCGCAAGTCAGACAGAAGGGGCGGCTGATGAATTTTCGGTAAAGGCAAGTACAAGCGTGGATTTATTCACAACAATCGGTAAATTATCGTCAGCTTTAAATGCGTATAAAACAGATTCTACTGGTAATGGTCAAGCAGCTTTTCAAAACCAGTTAAACACAGCTTTGTCTGATCTCTCAAACTCTCTAAGCAATGTTGTCACTGTAAGGGCTTTTTTGGGGGCGCGCATAAATGAAACAGACTCAGTGAAAGATACCACTGAAGATTTGAAGTTGCAGTACGCTAAGACCTTGTCAGGGCTGCAGGACTTGGATTACGCCGCAGCAATTAGCGATTTTGCGCAAAACCAAATGGTGCTCGATGCTGCGCGTAAATCTTTTGCTCAGGTTCAAGATTTAAGCTTATTCAAGTATATTTAGTCTTCACTCAATAGATAGAGATCAACGGCTCGCTTGGCGGGCCGTTTTTATTGGATTGCGATGAGTAAAGTAAAGAATCAATTTGTCTGCCGCCTGTGTGGGGGGCTTTCTCCCAAATGGCAGGGGCAATGCCCGCAATGTGGCGAATGGAATAGCTTAGAAGAACAAGTGGTGCAGCCTGCGGTGACAACTGGGCGCTTCCAAAGCTTGGCCGCCGATGGCGCAATCAAAAATTTATCCGACGTTGAAGCCGAAGAGTTGCCGCGTACACCGACGCATTTGGCTGAACTGGACCGCGTATTAGGTGGTGGCTTAGTGCCAGGCGGTGTGGTGTTAATCGGTGGAGATCCTGGGATTGGTAAATCAACTTTGCTACTGCAAGCCTTGGCGCGCTTGGCGGAGTCTTTGCCGGTGCTGTACGTCAGCGGTGAAGAATCGGCACAGCAAATTGCACTGCGCGCGCGCCGCCTTGGTGTGCCTGCGGCCAAAGTGCGTTTGTATCCTGAAATTAGTCTAGAAAAGATCCTACTAGCGCTCGAGCGTGAAGCGCCAAAAGTTGTGGTGATTGACTCGATTCAAACCATTTATACCGAGGCCTTAACCAGTGCACCCGGTAGCGTTGCACAAGTTCGCGAGTGTTCGGCGCAATTAACGCGCTTTGCCAAACGCCACGGCACGTCGATTTTGCTGGTTGGCCATGTGACCAAAGAAGGCGCTTTAGCAGGGCCGCGCGTGCTTGAGCATATTGTTGATGCGGTGCTGTATTTTGAAGGCGATACGCATTCGAGTTTTCGCCTGATTCGCGCGATCAAAAACCGCTTTGGTGCGGTGAATGAACTCGGTGTTTTCGCGATGACCGACAAAGGTTTGCGTGAAGTCGCTAACCCGTCGGCACTGTTTTTAAGCCAGCACGATCAGCCCGTGCCTGGCTCTTGTGTAATGGTGACACAAGAGGGCTCGCGCCCGATGTTAGTTGAAGTGCAGGCGCTGGTGGACGATGCACATGCCGCGCAAGTAAAGCGCCTGGCGGTTGGGGTGGAGCAAAATCGTTTGGCGCTGTTATTGGCGGTATTGCATCGCCATGCTGGTATTGCTGCGTTTGATCAGGATGTATTTATCAATGCAGTGGGCGGCGTTAAGATTATCGAGCCCGCCGCCGATTTGGCGATGTTGATCGCAATTGTGTCGTCGCTTAAAAATAAACCGCTGCCCAATAAAATGGTGGTGTTTGGTGAAGTTGGTTTGGCTGGGGAGGTGCGCCCAGTTCAGCGCGGACAAGAGCGTTTGCGTGAGGCGTCCAAGCTTGGCTTTACGCATGCGATAGTTCCAAAAGCCAATAAACCTAAGCAGGCGATAGATGGAATGACCGTGGTCGCGGTTGATCGACTCGAGCAGGCCGTAGATGCTGCTTTTTAATTGACGTAAATTGCGGCAAAAAATTTGCCACGATTTTTTTGTTGAAAATGCAGTTTTCGCCCCTATCTATTGCTAAGATTGAGCTTTCGGCGCTACTCCTAGCATTTGACCTTAGGCGCATATATAACCACTTTCGGAGATCAGTACATGAGTGAAAATATTATCCAAGTAACAGACGCAAGTTTTGACGCGGAAGTGTTGCAAGCGGCAGGTCCTGTGTTGGTGGACTACTGGGCTGAATGGTGCGGCCCTTGCAAAATGATCGCGCCAATCTTGGACGAAGTGGTGGTTGAATACGCTGGCCGTCTGAAAGTCGCTAAATTGAATATCGATGAAAACCAAGCTACGCCACCGAAATTTGGTATCCGTGGTATTCCAACACTGATGTTGTTCGTGAACGGCGAAGTGAAGTCAACGAAAGTTGGCGCATTGTCAAAATCACAATTGACAGCCTTCTTGGATAGTAATATTTGACATTGATGTTGTTTTTGTTTTAGTCTGCATCACTAATGACTTAGCAGCGGTGCTTTTGCCTCGCTGCTATTTATCCCTTGCTCTATTCTTGCTGTTTTTCCCCTTACTTAATTATCTAAACTAAGCGTAAATTATTATGCATTTGTCCGAATTAAAACATCTGCACGTTTCTCAGCTCGTTGATATGGCGATTGCATCTGAGATTGACGGTGCCAGCCGTATGCGCAAGCAAGACGTGATTTTTGCCTTGCTCAAAAACCGTGCAAAGAAAGGGGAAAGCATCTTTGGCGAGGGGACTCTAGAAGTCTTGCCTGATGGCTTTGGCTTTCTGCGTAGCCCAGATACCTCGTATTTGGCTGGGCCTGACGATATTTATATCAGCCCAAGCCAGATTCGCCGCTTTAACTTGCATACCGGTGACACTATTGAAGGTGAAATTCGTATCCCGAAAGACGGGGAGCGTTATTTTGCACTGGTGAAAGTCGATAAGGTGAATGGTGAAGCGCCGGAAGCGGCTAAAAATAAAATACTGTTTGAGAATTTAACACCACTGTTTCCGACCGAACGCCTTAATTTAGAGCGTGATATCAAAGCAGAAGAAAACATTACTGGTCGCGTGATTGATTTAATGGCGCCGATTGGTAAGGGGCAGCGTGCCTTGCTGGTGGCGCCGCCAAAATCGGGTAAAACAGTGATGTTGCAGCACATCGCGCATGCAATTACGGCTAACCATCCTGAAGTTACGCTGATTGTATTGCTGATCGATGAGCGCCCAGAAGAGGTTACCGAGATGCAACGCTCGGTCAAAGGTGAAGTGGTTAGCTCAACGTTTGACGAGCCAGCAACGCGTCACGTTCAAGTGGCAGAAATGGTCATAGAAAAAGCCAAGCGCTTGGTTGAGCATAAAAAAGACGTGGTGATCTTGCTTGACTCGATTACGCGTCTGGCGCGTGCGTATAACACCGTAATTCCTGCTTCTGGCAAAGTGTTGACTGGTGGTGTCGATGCCAATGCATTGCAACGGCCAAAACGCTTCTTTGGTGCGGCGCGTAATATCGAAGAGGGTGGTAGCCTAACGATTATCGCCACTGCGCTGGTTGAAACCGGTAGCCGTATGGATGACGTGATCTACGAAGAATTCAAAGGCACGGGCAATAACGAAATTCAACTTGATCGCCGCATGGCCGAAAAGCGTATTTTCCCAGCGATCAATATCAACAAATCAAGTACGCGTCGTGAAGAGTTGTTGATCAAAGCTGATCAGCTGCAACGGATTTGGGTGCTACGCAAATTGCTCTACCCAATGGACGATTTGGACGCGATGGAATTTTTGATGGATAAGCTTAAATCAACCAAGTCTAATCTCGACTTTTTTGATTCAATGCGCCGCTAAGCTTGCGAATTTAAGCGAGCTGCGACATAATGCTCGTTTTGCAGCGTCGGCAAAACCCCGGCGCCCGACTACTTAGGAAAAATTATGAAACCAAATACTCACCCAAATTATGTAGAAATCGACGTGACTTGTTCATGCGGTAGCTCTTTCAAAACTGCATCTACTTTGGGCAAAGCCCTGCACGTAGAGGTTTGCTCAGAATGCCACCCATTCTACACAGGCAAACAAAAAATCGTTGATACTGCAGGTCGTATTGAGAAATTCAATAACAAATTTGCAAAATTTGCTCGCTAATACTCAGAGCAAATCAAGAAAAGGCAGCTATAGGCTGCCTTTTTTATTGTCTCGTGCCACAATCAAAAGTAATGCTCAAAATTTTCTGCAAACTACACAGTTTTAAATGGTGTACTGCCGAAAGAAACTTGAAAAAACTTGAAACCCGACAATGCTCACATACACCCCGCAATCTGAAAGACCAATCGCCTCCAGCAAGGAGCAAGACAAACCTTGGCTATTGGTTTTGTTATGCCTGTTTTGGGTTTTACCTGGCTTGATGGGGCATGATCCTTGGAAGCCCGAAGAAAACGAAGCTGCTGCGCTAATTGTTGATATTTTGCGCTCCAATCATTGGGTTCTGCCACATTTAGCAGATCGTCCCTATTTTGATACCGCGCCTTTGTATTTTTGGGTGGCAGCAGTATTTGCCAATGCACTGACTTGGTTTGGTGTCGCGGTGCATGATGCCGCCCGATTAAGTACTGGTTTATGGGTGGGTGCTGCGCTGTGGGGAGTAGGGCTGGCAGGGCGCGAGCTATTTGGCCATCGCTACGGTCGATTGGCGGTGGTGATTTTGCTGGGGGCCTTGGGCTTAATCGTCTGGGGGCATCATATTTCGCCGGCAATTTTAACTTTAACCGCTAGCGCATGGATGGTGTATGCACTGGCTTTGTCACGACGCCTCCCTCTTCGGGCAGGTCTGATTCTCGGTCTGGCATATTTGATTTTATTGCTAGGCGCTACCTGGGCAGATGCATTATTGGCGTTGCTCGCCTCAGTCAGCCTGATGTTCTATAAAGCTTGGCGCAAGAGCGCATATGGCATCACATTAACGACAGCATTGATTATTTCGCTGCCTTTGGCAGCGCTGTGGGGCTATGCGCTGCATACCGAGTCATCCGTCTTATTTCATACTTGGTGGCGTAATTTTGCTTGGGGGGCTTACGGTGGTGCAAGTTCTGTAGCAACTTTCGGTGATTTTAGCTTCCTACCGCAAACCTTACCGTGGTTTACTTGGCCTGTTCTGCCGTTGACGGTTTGGTCGGTCTGGATTAATCGAGATAGTTTTCGTGCCGATCCTCGCTGGCATTTATTATGCACTCTAGCGGGCGCGCATCTACTGTTTGTCATCTGCGCGGGTCATCCAACAGAGGCCAATGTGTTGCCGCTGTTATTGGTGATGAGTGTCATCGCCGTCGCGGGAGTAGATGATCTGCGTCGTGGTGCGGCATCAGCCTTGAATTCATTTGCAATTCTAACTTTTGGTTTGGCTGCGATACTCATATGGAGTGGTTGGTTAGTGTTGCTAATTGGCCAGCCCGCTGATCTGTTGGCACGGTTGCATCGCTACAGTACGGCGCCAATGCAGATTGCTCCGGTGGGTTTACTATTTGCCTTGGCGGCCACAGTGCTCTGGGGCAGTGTTTTATTGCGTCGCCGTGCTTTGGGTCGTAAAGCCCTAACGAATTGGACCTGCGGTATCAGTTTGATCTTGTGCTTATTCATTGGCCTATTTCAAAACTGGATCGATGCTGGTAAATCCTATCGCCCAGTTGCTGATGCCGTACAAGCGCTCAATGTCAAATTTCAGCCACATTGCTTAGATGCCACGCAAATTCCAAGCGCCCCATTAGGGGCATTGGCCTATTTTGGAACATATAGCATCAGCACTCAGGACGTAAACTCTTGTTCAATGGCCATTCGCCCTGCTGACGTGACGCCTCCAGTGCGTTGGACCTTATTGGCGCAGGTTCAACGACTGGGTGAGAGTAAAGAGCAGTTCAATATTTACTTGAAGTAATTGCTTGTGATTTATCCTAATGGCCGTTGGCCACGCCTGCTGGAGCGTGCTGACATTTATGACTGTGCGGGTTATACCACTGCCCAGCAGGGCAATTATGATTGTTCTGTAATGGAGCTGCTGTTGAGGGGCTGATTGAACGTGAAGTTGGGTTTGGATTCGAAGTGGGTGTGCTTAATGGGCTCGCCTGTGTTGTTGGCTTGGGTGATGACTGAAGCACAACAGTCGGGGCCGGCGTTGCTTGCGTTGAAGTACTCGTTGTCGCCTGGCTGGGAGATTGGGGAGGCAAAGGTTCTGGTACGCCTGCGCAACCAGCATGAGTTTGTGGGGCTACACCCCGGCAGACAATGGTATCTTGCTCGCTGAGTGCTACCGAGTAACTCATGATGCTCGAAAGTCCTACCAGATTTGGCTCAACTTTACCAAGGCGTTGAAAGTATCTGAGCGCAGCTTGTGCTGTGCCCATGCTGTATTGTTTGCTCGCACTGGCGCAGACATTCATTACTGGGCGAAAATCATTAGGTTTACCCTCTAATGGGGTAAACCCAACCGTGAGTGTTACATAGGGGTCAGTAATATTGACCGCGTTAGCCTGTTCTAAAAATGCTTGGCAGTTCGGAATATTGGTTTCGTCGACTTCCACAATGGCGGTGGCTGTTCTTAATCGATCGTATTGAACGATAAGCTCCGCAGCTCGTGCTTTATAAACGTAATAGTCATAAGCCGGCAGTGCAATTGCCGCTAAAATCCCCACAATTGCGACAACGGTCATTGTTTCGATGAGCGTAAATCCATGCTGATGTGAAGCATATTGGCTATTCATCGTGTGGCCTCTTGTTGTGATCTAGCACTTTCCCATTCAATAAACGACTGTCCAGCCCTTGCAATTAATCGATAGGATTGGGTGTTATGCTGATTAACTTCAATTTGATACTGAACAATCGCTGCAAGTGCTGGATTGCTTAGCTGAGAGGGAAGCCTTCCATCAATTTCCCGATGAGCATCAATATCGCTTTTTGCCATTTCGATTGCTTGTGCTAGATCTTTATGTTCCTGATGGATATTTGGTTGGTGACTTAAATAATAGCCCCATAAACCAAGTGCACAAATCCAACTTAAAACACTGATAATCGGAAGTATTTTTCTTTTTTTTGTTTCACTCAAAGCAAGCAGTTTTTCTCGTTTCCTCTTTTTGGTGTGTTCTTCAATTTCAACAGCTCGAATCAAACCGCTGATATTTTGTGCGGGGGCTTGTTTTGACATTTTTATTCCTAAAATTATGTGCCTATCCCATTAAAGTTACCTAATGCCTTGCGGATGCGGTGCTCTAACTCACCAATCACAATTGGTTTGCTTAGGTATGGAATATGAATGCCATTGGCTCGCCAAGATTCGGTGCAATGCTCTAAAGCAGGAGGGAGTAGGGTGATGGCGGGCAGCCTACTCCAGGCTAAATGACGCAGAGCATCTTGCATGATTAAAATCAAACTCTCTTCAGGAGTGTCATCACCAATATCTCCCAATAACATCACAATACTGTTATTGCTTTTCAGTAATTGGCAGGCATCACGTGCAGTCGGTGCACAAAACACGCTAAATCCGGCATTTTCAAGTTGTGAACTAAGTTCGGTTGACGGTGTGCGGCTAATCACTAGTACACCTGCAGCCATAGTTTTTCCCGATGATAAATCTGTGTAAATCACATCCGGTGGAGGGGCGCTGTGTAACTGTGCGAGATCTAACCAAAAATGCTGCCCAAGTACCGAAATGGCCTCATCAACGGTTGTGTGCCCTGTGGCGATATGATTCATGGCTGAGGTGGACATTGAATTGAGTGATGACAAACTAATTTCGGGCCGTTGGGTTAATTCGGTGCCCCCACGGGCAATTTGCTGACGAATCTTCCCTGTGATCTCAATAATTTCGCTGATTGGAAATCTGCCGCGATAACCGCTGAAATTACACTCAGGGCAGCCCACGGGGCGAAATGGAGGCGTGATGCCCGTGATGCGTTCAAATTCTTGTTCTTCTACACTGAGGGGCGCTTGTACCGGTTTTTGACAGTGTTTACATAAGCGACGGGTCAAGCGTTGCGCCACAATGCCACTGAGTGCTTCGGCGAGCAAAGCAGGCTTGCAGCCCAAGTCAACCAATCGATCGATCGCCGACCAAGCATCATTGGTATGCAAAGTTGAAAATACTAAATGCCCCGTCATTGAGGCTTGCAAAGCGATTGCCGCAGTTTCTTCGTCCCGAATTTCGCCGATCAGCAAAACATCTGGGTCTTGCCTTAAAGCGCTGCGCAGCGCGCTGGCAAAAGTGAGGCCCGCCTTGTCATTGACGTCGACTTGCGAAATGCCCGGAATAACATACTCCACCGGATTTTCCACCGTAATAATGGTTCGCTGAACTGTGTTGAGTTCACGTAGTAAAGCCGCCAGGGTTGAGGTCTTGCCCGATCCAGTTGGTCCCGTAATCAAAATGAGCCCGGAACGCTGATTGGCCATTTTGCGAATACTCTGCATTTCAGCGATGGCAAAGCCACAACTACTTAATTGAATACTTTTATTTTGCTCAAGAAAGCGCACAACAATGCGCTCGCCGTCTCGTGCCGGCAGGGAGGAAACTCGTAAATCAAACTCGAGCTGATTATGCTGTAGTGCAATTCGGCCATCTTGCGGAATGCGCTCATTGGTCGGATCCATGCTGGCCAATGCTTTAAAATAGCGGCATAAGGGTTCATAAACCTCTGCCGGTAATAAGGCGATACGGTGCATCACGCCATCGACTCGCACACGAATTGCGCCTCCGCCCAAAAAAGGCTGGATGTGTAGATCCGATGCTTTCAGGCGGATCGTTTCGCGAATCAACTCTTTAGCCAATTTGACTAACGATTGGTCGCTGGTGAAATCCATGACCTCACTGGTAATCACCAGCGAGCCAGTAAAATAATTTCCGCCTTCAATTGTGCTTCGGGCATAGGCAAACTGAATCGCGCTTTCAAGGTCTTCTGGGAGCGCCATGACCATTTTGACGCGACCTTCGACGCCAAATCGTAAAAAATCAATCACATCCTCATCGCAAGGATTGGCGACAGCAACAACCAGCTGGTCTTCCTCACGGTAGAGCGGCAAAATTTGGCTTTCTCTGGCTTTGCTAGATGGGATGGTGACGAGTACATCCGGTTCAGGTTCAAGCGCCGTCACGCATTCCATTCCCAGATGTTTAGCGACAGCGGAATGCAGACTGACGAGATCGTTTTCCGTGGCGTGTGCCAAGCTACGCCAGAAGCTAGCAATACTGCCTACTGTCGCTAACTCAGCCGCTTGATCTTTGTCGGGGTAGAGTAGGCAAACTAGACGGCGAAGCTGAGCCAAATGGTCACTATGCAAGTTTTCAGTCACGGTCTTCTCTGCGCAATTTGATATTTTAGTGTAAGTAGACGGCCTGAATTAATCAAAGAAAATTGCGGCTTCTTTGAAAGACATGTCACAATCCAACCCAGTAGTTTTAGCGCGAAAATGAGAGCTCCTTACTGACAGGGCGTGATAGCGTGGTACTCCCTTGGGGGTAGTCGTTAATCCCCAAAAATAGCGCGCAAGGGCAGGGTAAACTCCTGCAGTGTTTAGTTGACTAGGATTCCAATGCTGCAATTGCAAGATCTCGGCGCCAGCCGAGGTGGCAAACCTTTATTTTCCAATGTGTCCTTCACGCTGCAGGCGGGTCAATGTCTGCATTTGCAAGGCCCCAATGGCGTGGGGAAAACGACCTTGCTGAAAATACTGGCGGCGCTTTCGCCGCTGCAGCAAGGGTCTGTGCATTGGCAGCAGCGCAGCATCACCGCTTGGGGTGACGAGTACGGCGCGCAATTTCATTATTTGGGCCACCGCGATGCGCTCAAAGACACACTTAGCCCACTGGAAAATCTACGTCTACACGCGCGCTTAAATGGCGTAGCGCTTGATGAAGCGCAGGCCTTGCGAGCTTTGGTCAAAGTCGGTTTAAGCCGCTGCGTGGATTTAGCGGTACGGCATTTGTCGCAAGGCCAAAAGCGCCGCGCCACCTTGGCGCGTTTTGTCGCCATGCCACGGCCGATCTGGGTGATGGACGAGCCCTTTGTCGCGCTTGATGCAGCAGGGCAGGGCGAGTTAGGCAATTGGATTACCGCGCATTTACAGCAAGGGGGTATTGCCCTGCTAACCTCTCATCAAGCTTTGCCCAATGAAATACCTAGCCCAAGTATTTTGCAGCTCAGCGCCAGCGGAGCGCAGCGATGAGTGCGTTCGGCTTTTTCTTTAGCATCATTGGGCGCGATTTATTGCTGTCGTGGCGTCAGCGCGGCGACGTATTGGTCGGGCTGATGTTCTTTGTGTTGGTTGCGACCTTGTTCCCACTCGCTGTTGGACCCGAGCCGGCTTGGCTCTTGCGCATCGGCCCTGGCGTGTTGTGGGTGGCGGCGCTATTGGCCAATTTATTGGCTTTGCCGCGTTTATTTCATAGCGATTGGCTCGATGGCTCGCTGGAGCAATTAATGCTCGCGCCATTTCCGGTCAGTATTATGGTTGCGGGCAAAATGGCCGCGCATTGGCTTGCGACCAGTATTCCACTGGCGCTCGCCGCGCCATTGCTGGGAATCCAATATGGTTTGCCGAGCGAGCAATGGTTAATGCTGCTGGCGAGTTTGCTGGTCGGCACGCCGATTATTACCACGCTGGGCGGTGTAGGCACAGCGCTCACTTTGGGTTTGCGCCAAGGCGAAGTGTTGCTGGCCTTGCTGGTGCTGCCGTTGCTGGCGCCGGTGTTGATTTTTGGTAGCGGCGCAGTCGGTGCGGTGGCGGCGGGGCAAACGGGGATGGCGGAATTATCGCTACTCGCCGCCTTGGCGTGCGCGACGATGTTTTTCGCGCCGTGGTTGGCGGCCAAAGCGCTGCGACTGGCGATTGAATAGAAGAATGAAAATGGATACAGCATCGACTGCAAAAACCGAAAAACGCTGGCACTTATTTCACTTTGCCGCGCCGAGCACTTTTTACCCGCTGGCGGGCAAGGCGATTCCGTGGTTTAGCGCGGCAGCGCTGCTGTTGGCCATCGTTGGGCTGTGGCTGGGTATGGCCATCGCGCCGGGCGACGCGCAGCAGGGCGAAGGCTATCGGATTATCTTTTTGCATGTGCCAACGAGCTGGATGGCGATGTTTATCTACGTCGTGATGGCGTTTTGGTCAGTAATTCATATTGTATGGAAAACGCGGCTGTCGGCGCTGATGGCGCAAGCGCTGGCGCCAACTGGCGCGTGGATGGCGCTGATGTCGCTGGTCACTGGCGCGCTGTGGGGCAAGCCAATGTGGGGCACGTGGTGGGTGTGGGACGCGCGCCTCACCTCAATGTTGCTGCTGTTCTTTTTGTATCTGGGCTTTATCGCGCTAACGCGCAGCATTGATGATCCAGAGCGCAGCGACCAAGCCGGATCGATTTTGGCGCTAGTTGGCGTGTTTAATGTGCCGGTGATTTATTTCTCGGTGTACTGGTGGAATACCTTGCACCAAGGCGCGTCGGTGTCGACCAAAGGCAGCAGCATGGCGGCGATCATGCTGATTGCAATGTTATTGATGAGCTTGGCGGCGTGGATGTATGCCATCGCCGCGACATTGCGCCGCGTGCGCTGCCTGATTTTGCAGCGCGAAGCGGCGACGCGCTGGGTGCAAGAATTGCCCGAAATCGCCAACACGAGCAAGGTGTGATGATGAACCTGTATTGGAATAGCTGGGCCGAATTTTTTGCCATGGGTGGCTACGGGGTATATGTCTGGTGGTCATTTGCAGTATGCGCTACAGGTCTATGCATAGAAGGGGTATTACTGCGCATTAATCGTGCGCAAACGCTGGCGCAAATTCGCCGTGCGCAAATGCTCGCCAAAATCAATGATGCCGGAGGTGCGCAATGACGCCACGTCGCAAACGAATGTTCTGGCTTGCCGGAGCCTTGCTCACCTTGGCCTTGGTCACTTTTTTTGTGGTGAATGCCTTTCGCGAAAACCTCGTATTTTTTTATAGCCCGACGCAGGTGATCGCTGGCGAAGCGCCGCAGGGGCGCGCGTTTCGCATTGGCGGCATGGTCGCGGAAAAATCACTACAGCGTGAAAGCGATGGCGTCACGATGCAATTTGCCGTGACCGACACCGATAAAACCATCACGGTGAAATACAAAGGCCTGCTGCCTGATTTATTCAAAGAAGGCAAAGGCGTCGTTGCGCAAGGCAGTTGGGATGGCTCGGTGTTTACCGCGACCGAAGTGCTGGCCAAACACGACGAAAACTATATGCCGCCTGAGGCACAAGAAGCGGTGAATAAAGCGCATCAGCGCGCTGCTGAGAAAAAGGCCGCGCAGTAAAAGCTCCGCGGCAAGTCTCGACCAAGTCGAGAACTGAGTGACGAAAAAGAAGGGTCAGTAATGATTGGTGAACTGGGTTTATTTTGCTTAATTTTATCGACGCTGATCGCGCTGGTGATGGGCGCGAGCGGCATTGTCGGCGGTCAGCTTGGTAATCAAGGCTTGATGCGCATGGCGCGCCCCGCCGCCGGTTTGCAATTGGCCTTGCTGACCAGCTCGTTTGCGCTGCTGTCGGTGGCGTTTTTGCAAAATGATTTTTCGCTGCTGTATGTGGCCAAGCAATCGAACCGTCTGCTGCCTGATATTTATAAATTTGCCGCAGTGTGGGGCGGGCACGAAGGTTCGCTGCTGCTGTGGCTGTGGATGCTGGCGGGTTGGAGCGCGGCGGTGGCCTTTGTGGGTCGCAGCTTGCCGCTGACCATTCGCGCCTTGGTGCTCGGCGTATTGGGTTGGGTATCTTTAGGGCTGCATTTATTTGTGATTCTGACCTCCAATCCATTTGAGCGCTTGCTGCCTGCGGCGCTGGAAGGCAAAGATTTGAATCCGCTGTTGCAAGACCCGGGGCTGATTTTTCACCCGCCGCTGCTGTATATGGGCTACGTTGGTTTTTCGGTCGCGTTTGCGTTTGCGATTGCCGCCTTGCTGACAGGCCGCTTGGATGCCGCATGGGCGCGCTGGTCGCGGCCGTGGACTGCGGCGGCATGGGTGTCGCTGACACTGGGTATTATGCTCGGTAGCGCTTGGGCGTATTACGAATTAGGCTGGGGCGGCTGGTGGTTTTGGGATCCGGTTGAAAACGCCTCGTTCATGCCGTGGCTGGCCGGCACCGCGCTGATTCATTCGCTGGCGGTGGCCGAAAAGCGCAATGCGTTTAAGCATTGGACGGTGTTGCTGGCGATTGCGACGTTCTCGCTATCTTTGCTTGGCACCTTCCTTGTGCGCTCAGGCGTGCTGACCTCGGTACACGCTTTTGCCACTGATCCAACGCGCGGTTCGTTTATTCTGATTTTGCTGTGCTTGGTGATCGGCACCTCGCTGGCGCTGTACGCGTGGCGTGCGCCCAAGATGGAGGGCGGTGGCGCTTTCACATGGTGTTCGCGTGAAATGTTGCTACTGCTCAATAACGTGCTGTTCACGGTGGCGTGCGCGACCGTGATGCTTGGCACCTTGTACCCACTGCTGATCGACGCGCTGGGCATGGGTAAATTGTCCGTTGGCCCGCCGTACTTTAACTCAGTGTTTGTTCCGCTGATGCTGCCGATGCTGATTTTGGTTGGCATGGCTGGCACGATGCGCTGGAAGCAACACGCGCCAAACGAAATCTTCGCAACTTTGCGCTGGCCTGTGCTGGCGTCGATCTTGTTCGGTATCGCCTCGCCGTTCTTATGGAGTAATCAATGGCGCTGGGGCGTGGCCTTTGCGCTGGGCATTGCATTCTGGGTGGGATTAACCGCGCTGCTCGATTGGGCTGGGCGAATTGCCATCGGCGTGCGCAAGGGGCAATCGTTATGGGCCGCATTTTGGTCCTTGCCCGCTGCATTTAGCGGCATGCACTTGGCGCATTTGGGCGTCGCGGTGTTTGTCGCCGGGGTGACGGTGGTGTCGAGCTACGAGCATGAGTTCGACGTGAAGATGCTGCACGGTCAGACCTTAGCCGTTGCCGATTACCAAATTCGCTTTGACGGGGTCACACCGGTGCGTCAAAGCAATTACGCGGCACTCAAGGGTACGCTGACTTTGCAAAAGGACGGCAAAAACGTCACCGTTTTGCAGCCAGAAAAACGCCAGTATTTCTCCAGTGCCATGCCGATGACCGAAGCCGCAATTCACCATACTACGACCTACGATGTGTACGTCTCGCTGGGTGAGCCCTTGGGCGACAATCCATTTACCGGCGCGTGGATTATCCGCGCGCATTACAAGCCCTTGGTCGGCTGGATTTGGTACGGCTGTATTTTGATGGCCTTGGGCGGTATTTTGGCGCTGTCTGATCGCCGCTATCGTCTGTCGCGCTGGGGTAAAACCGCTGCGCCGAGTTGCACAGAGGTAGCGCAATGAAACGTTTTTTACCGCTGATTATTTTTGTCGCGCTCGCTGCCTTGCTCTCGTACGGGCTGCGACTCAATCCGCGCCATATTCCATCGCCGTTGATTGGCAAACCAGCACCGGCGTTTACGCTGGAGCGACTCGATCAGGCGGGCCAGTTTGCCGCTAGCGAATTGAAAGGCCAGCCTTGGGTGCTGAATGTCTGGGCGTCGTGGTGCTCGGCTTGTGTGGTTGAGCATCCGGTGCTCAATGCGTGGAAAGACAAGCTCGGCGCGCCTATGGTTGGTTTGGCATACAAAGATCAGGATGCCGATGCCAAGCAATGGCTGCAAAGCCGTGGCAACCCGTACGCTGTGGTCGTTGCCGATCGTGATGGCCGCGTTGGTATTGATTTTGGTGTCTACGGCGTACCGGAAACTTTTGTGATTGACGGCCAAGGCGTGATTCGCTTGAAGCACACCGGCCCAGTCACCGACGAAGTATTCAAAGACAAAATCGTACCGGCCTTGCAAGCAGCCCGTATCGCGGAAGCGGGGGGGAAATAATGCGCTGTCATTCATCTTTCTCGCTGAATTTAGCCGCAATTTTATTGGCTGCGCTTGGCTTTTTATCGTCTAGCGCCCACGCCGAATCTGCTGCTTCTCAAGCCAAGCCCGTCGCCAGCGCTACGAGCTCTTTGAGCGATACGCAAGTTGAAGAGCGCCTGCATTTGCTCTCGGCCGAATTGCGCTGCTTGGTTTGCCAAAACGAAAGCCTTGCCAGCTCGCGCGCGCCGCTGGCTGAAGATTTGCGCCGCGAAGTGCGCGAACAAATCCGCAGCGGCAAAAGCAATCCGCAAATCGTCAGCTACCTCACTGATCGCTATGGCGACTTTGTCACCTACCGCCCACCGTGGTCGGGTAAAACCTTGCTGCTGTGGTTAGGGCCGCTGCTCTTGTTGATACTGGCGGTAGGTATGTTTATCAAAGGTGTTTTGAAAAAGAAACCCAAAGATATACCTGCGATAGAGCCCGATGCCGATGAGCTAGCAAGATTGCGTCAAGAATTTAAGTGATCGAATCAAAGTGGTTGCCGAAGGCCGCGACTTCACGCCAGGCGCACAGCCGAAGACAGTACATTGTTACGGCGAGGCGAAGCAGCGTGAACACTTTGGGTTTATGACCTAGCGAGAATCAAAAATGAATACCTTTGCCCTCTACAGCGCCGCGCTGATCGTCTTGTGCCTGCTGGTGCTGCTGTACCCGCTGTTTCGCCAACGCCAGCAAGCGGATGACCTACGCCGCGCGCGCTACCAATTGCACGACAGCGTGATCGCCGAGCTGGACGCCGATGTGACTAACGGGCGGCTCAGTGCCGACGCGTATGCCGCCAGCGTGAGCGAGGCCGAAGCGCGGCTAGTTGCCGAAGTAGGGCGCGCCACCAGCGTGAATACCGATAGCTTGGCCAACTCGCGCAGCCAGAAAATCACCGTCGCCTTGGTCGGCGTCGGCCTGCCGCTAATCGCTGCCTTGCTGTACTTCCAAATCGGCAACCCCGCAGCGCTGAACCCAATGAGCCGCCAAGCAGCACCGGCCGCGGCGATGGATGCCGCCAAAATCGAGGGCATGGTCAAAAGCTTGGAAGCCAAACTGGCGCTCGAACCCGATAACGACGAGGGTTGGCTGATGCTGGCGCGCAGCTACCGCACCTTGGCGCGCTACGACGAGGCGGTCAAAGCCTACGAAAAAGCGTGGCCACTCGTGCAACGCGACCCCGGCGAAATGGCCCGCTTTGCCGGATCAATCGCCGTGCGCGACAACAGCTTCGCCGGCCGCCCAACACAATTGCTCGCTAAAGCCTTGGAGCTCAACGCCAGCGAGCCCGACGCGCTAATGCTCGCCGGCAGCGCCGCGCTACAACGCGGCGACTTTGACGCGACGATCACTTGGTGGAATAAACTCCTCGCGCTACTGGAACCCGGCTCGGAAGACGAGAAATGGCTGGCGGAGGAGATTCGCATGGTCAAAGAAGACGCGCAAAAGGCGGCATCGAAACCCGCGAGCGTGCATCAGCAGTGAATTGTTGTGTGATTTGAAACGCGAAAAAGAGTGCGGATGGTGGTAATACCGTTCACTTAAGCAAAAAAATGGCCGTTCGCCCTGAGCTTGTGGTAAACGGCCATTTTGTCTGTTACGCACGCCATTCATGGTTCGACAAGCTCACCACGAACGGCTTAAGTAAAAGGCATTAGCTGATGGCGGTCTTTTTACGGCTAGCTGTGTATGGTTATTTATGGGGTCAGGGTTTAGTAAAATAAATTGGGTGCTCTGTAGTCATGTGCCGAAGAAATGTTTTATGACCTTGCGCTGTAGGTTTTTATCCCTGAGATTACTGTTTTCTGTGACGCAGAAATAATGTAATTAATTATCTAACGACGATCGATATTCACTTAATTTCTTTTGGTATTCCGCGATAAAGGCTTGGTGTAATAGCTCTTTATCTAGCTCTACAGCTTGCTTTACTACTCGATCGATTTCGTTACACTCTTCTAGCGTTGCTCCATCGTTTCCATATAAAATTCCAGAGGGCCATTCGTGTTCCGTATATTTTAGCCATTTAATTGTTGCATTAAGTAACAGTAATCTAGCTTCATCATTCTCTGGGTTTATTTTGTAGCTTTTTATGAAAAGACTTAGTTCAGTTTCTTGAATGAATTCTTTGTATAATTTTCGAGATTGATAGAGGTTTTGAACTACTTTCCCCAGCCAAAGTATGGATTGGAAGTCTTGTTTTTCATAGCCGGTTTTTAAAATTGGGTAGATTAGCTCGTTAAATAATTCATGCCGAATTCTAGAGTGGTTGTTTTTCTTTAAAGTCGGTAGGTATTCCCATACCCAGTGCTCGATTTCTGCCGTATTTTGAAATGATGCAATAAATTCTCTAATAGATTCGGTTGCCTGTTTTTTTAAGCCTTTTTCTTCATAGACTATAAAACATTCGAAATATTTAATGTTCATATGATTTCGCTTGAGACTTTGGTGTTAGTTGTATTGTAGCAGCGTAAGCAGTATTGGCGGGGGGAGCCCCTGCGACTAACCGAGTCTACATTGTTTGTGGTTTTTTGCGCCGTTGGCGCGATGTTTTGATGCGCGTTCCGCCGCGCTAACGGGAAGGGATATTTGCTTCGCCAAATACCCCTTCACCCCAAAGGCGTCCCCTTATCAAGTTTTGCTACGCAAAATGCTAGCCCTAGGCCACGGCCTTCGCTAAGACGGCATAGCCGTCACGCCTCGCTGCGGACAATCGATTCGGCGGCTGCGGAACTCGGCCTACGGCCTCAGACAATCCTCGCCGAAACCCCGAACCGCTTGTTCCTCACTCGGCTTGATGAAAGGGGAGCTCCCACAGATTCACCATTGCGATATATACATACCGATGTGTAGCGCTGTAGAGCAATCTGTATCTGACTTATCTCGATATACCCTTAGGGTCAGCTGAAACCGACCCTACAGTTACAGCTTATTAGGACGAGAGGCCTGTGGAGCCGCGCCGTTCGGGAGGCGATTGGCAGGGTTTTAAGATGCGGCTGTTTGAGCTGCGCGACGCTAGCGCGCAGCGAGTTTGCCGCGTCGCCTTGCCAAACGCTGGACGGACGGGGTTTGGCGGCGATCGGGCAGGTTAGGGTTATCAGGGGCAAGGCAAGACTGCCCCTGATTCGTCTGGCGCTCGAACGATGGTTTACCGCCTGCGAAGCAGGCTATTCCATTGCTAATACTGCGCAGTATTAGCTGGCCTAAGGCCACGGCCTTCGATGCGGAGGTAAATCCGCATTAATTCAGCGTCTTATTCTTTAATTCCATTCTCCACCGCCCACACCGCTGCTTCGAGCCGCGAGCGAAAGTTCAGCTTGCGCAGCAGGCTTTTGACATGCACCTTGACCGTACCCTCAGCAATACCGAGCTGCCGGCCAACCAGTTTGTTCGATAAGCCTTGCGCTAGGCATTGCAGGATTTCTTGTTCGCGTTCGGTCAGGTGCGCGATTTGCTGGTTGCGATCGGTGGTGTCGTCTTCGCGCAGCGCAACGGCTAGCGCGCGGCCTAGGCGTTCGGGGATGGCCATTTGCCCATCAAGTGCTTCAGAGAGGCGCGCGATAATGTCTTCGGGCTCCATGTCTTTCAGCAGATACCCATCGGCGCCAGCGCGCACTGCATTGACCAAATCGCGGCTTTCATCCGAAACGGTCAGCATCACGACTTTGCTATCTAAATCGAGCTGCTTAATTTCTTTTAGCGTGGCGATGCCGTCCATGTCTTTCATATTCAGATCAAGAATGACCAAATCGGGCTGCAGTTCGGCGACGACTTTGACTCCATCCACACCGCCAGCCGCTTCACCTACGACGACAAATTGCGGGTTCAGCCCCAGTAATTGCACCACGCCTTTGCGAAACAGCGGGTGATCGTCGATGACAACAATGCGGTATTGATCGGTGTGCATGGCTTATTCCTCTGTGGGGGCGTTGCGCTCGGGCGCGTTGAAATTAGTATTCTGGGCTGCAGCGCTCTCTAATTCATTGAATGCGCTGGCAGCAGAGGCTAGGTTGGAAAACGGGGTGCTAGGTATAAAGCGCAGTATCACTTGCGTACCCTTGGGGTTATTGGCTTGTAACTCAATACTCCCTCCTAGGCTACGTGCACGGTCACGCATAATGGTCAGCCCATAGTGCTGAGCGCGTTCGGGGTTGGGGCCCAATCCCTTACCGTCGTCGCTGATGCTAACGACGATTTCATTGCCTATCCACGCCAAATGCACTTGTGCGCTGTTAGCTCGCGCGTGGTGGTGCACATTAGCGAGCGCTTCGCGTACGATCTGCAGCACGTGGATTTCTTCCTCGGCGGCAAGTTCCACACCGAGCAAATGGTTGGCCAGTTTGATCTCGATGCCGGTGCGTTCGGAAAATTCTTTCACCGTGGCTTCTAGCGCGCTATTGAGCCCGCCTTGGTTGATTTGCAGTCGGAAGGTGGTGAGTAATTCGCGCAGTTGGCGATACGCCGCGTTCAAGCCTTCGCGTAGCTCTTGCAAGGTGGCTTGCGCATCATCGGGTTTGTCGCTGATTTGGCTTTGCAGCCGAACGACTTGGATTTTTAAATACGACAAGGCTTGCGCGAGTGAGTCGTGCAATTCGC
This sequence comes from Chitinibacter sp. SCUT-21, assembly GCA_041874755.1. Classification (NCBI taxonomy): domain Bacteria; kingdom Pseudomonadati; phylum Pseudomonadota; class Betaproteobacteria; order Neisseriales; family Chitinibacteraceae; genus Chitinibacter; species Chitinibacter sp. SCUT-21. The sequence goes on along the minus strand of CP102611.1, from coordinate 958,083 downwards.
GCGCAATGACCGAACGTTCTTCAAATAGTGCTAAGCGGTGCAGCGATTGCTTGCGACGCGAACCCGCGAGGGCCGAGCCCAGATTACGGCTAACGTCTTCCAATACCTGCATTTGCCACGGCGCGAGCGAGACGCCATCTTGTAAGGTTAGCGGCATAATGCCATAGGTGATGCCGCTATCGAGTAGCGGGAACACCAGCTCTTTGCGCGTCGGTTTGGGGTGATCGCTGCTGTGTTCTACGCAACTGGCGCAGTCTTGTTCTAAACACCCGACACGAATGCCTTGCTGCTGATTATTGGCCAGCTTAAATGCAGTTTTGATTGGCGTTTCGCGTGGGGTGCTTTCGGTGAGACAAACCGCCGCATTTTGCAGCGGAACAAATTCGCCCAGCACTTTCAGTACCGCGTCAAAAATGGCTTGATCGGGTTCGTTGTCGGCGAGTAAAGCTTTGATCCGATAGCGCAGTTGCAGCGCAGTTTGATTTTGCTCCAACTCGGCGGTTTTTTCCGCAACACGATTTTCAAGTTGGCTATAGCTGGTTTCCAGCTCATCAAGCATGCGATTGAGCGCGGTTTTCAGCGTGCCAATCTCGCCCGTTGCAGGCACATCCACCCGGGCCCGATATTCACCAGCTTGCACTTCATTGGCTACTTTGGCCATGCTAGCTAGTGGGTATGTTATTTTGCGATAAGCCCAGACTAATATAGAAAAGAATACCCCTAAAATAATGAGTAGCGATACCCATTGTAAGCGAACAAGCGCCAGAAGGCGCTCTTCATGTTCGCGCTCGAGTGCATCGACAAATTGATCGATCTCATGCACGTAGTGGTGCGTATTGGGCAACAAAATACTGGCATACAACTCGTCATCTCTTTCGAGGCTGGGTCGAATTTCATTGCGCCAGCGTGATTCAATTTGATTAAAACGCACCCGAACTGGGTTCGACATATCGCTGGGCAATACATTTTGGATGCTAGGGTGATACAGGCGTCGTTCAAATTCGGCGACGACTTCATCTAAATTGGGGTGCGCCCCTGGAATTGGATCCGCTGGGGCAAGGGCCGTGGCGGCGATTAAATACGATTGCTTACGTAAAGAGCCCGCCATATTGATGGCTTCACCCCCACCAGACGACGCAGTCGCAATCCAGCCACTCATAAACAGGCTTAAAACACTGGGCAATACCAATAAAAGCAAGGCTAGAGACAGTCGCGCAACAATTGAGCGTTGGTTGGTGAAAGTAAAGTGGCTAGACAATTGATTCCCTATTAAGGTTATGTATTTGCGCTGGGTTGCTATTTTCTGATGCGCACAACAGAGACTATATACCTAGGAATAGGTATCTATGTGGTGCAGTGTTTGTCGGCGCGCTGACCATTGGCCGGATGGTGTGTGCTTCTCTTCCAAGGTGTTGCGCAGTAAATTATTGATTTTATTTGAAACATTGGCGAATTTGCGAGGCATTTTTACCATGACTGAGTGGGGTAGTACCCCTTAGGGGTAATTGTCGGTTGCGGTGTGAACGCCTAGTCTTACTGTCATGAAGAGGGTTTGGTATGTCTGTCGATTTATCGCGACGCAGTTTACTTTTTGGTCGCAAGCCCGCTCAAGAGCCGGTGAATGTTTTTCGCCCCCCTTGGGCTAATGAACGGTTTACCGACATTTGTACTCGTTGTGCTGAGTGCATCACTGTGTGTCCGAGTCAGGTTATTGTAAAAGGAGATGCAGGTTTTCCTGAAATCGACTATAAATATGGCGAATGCACTTTCTGTGGTGAATGCCGTGATGTATGCCAGCCGAAAGCGCTCTCCGCGGAAGACCCATGGCACCGACATGTACAGATTGGTGCTCAATGCATTGCTTATTCAGGAGTGGATTGCCGTGTTTGTGGCGAGGTTTGCGATACCGCTGCCATCAAGTTTGCGCTACAAGTTGGCACGGTAGCACAGCCTCAATTGAATATAGATGCCTGTACCGGCTGTGGAGCTTGCATGACAAGCTGCCCCACTGCGGCGATTCAGATGCTGCAGGCTAAATAAGGATAGCAAGACAATGAATATTTACAGCTTAGTGGTGCGCGCACTACCAGGCCAAATGGACCATGTTAAAGCGCAATTACTGACGATTCCCGGCCTTGAAATACACCAAGAGCACGAAGGGCGCTTGATTGTGACGGTGGAGGATGTGCCGGGCTATCGAACCAGCGATGCCTTGGCGACGATTCAAGGGTTTGACGGCATTACGTCGTCTACTTTGGCTTATGAGTATTGTGATGATGAGTTAACACCGAGTGAAAACGCGTAGTTGCACGGTGTTATTGAAAAAAGTAGTTTGAGGGAGGATATCCAATGAGTATTGATCGTCGTGATTTTATTAAGGCGACCGCCGTCAGCGCTGCGGCGGCCAGTGTCGGCATTCCTTTGGTGGCAGATGCTGCGCCAAAAAAAGCGGCTGATAACGCAGCCAGTAAAGCCGGCGACAATACCGTGCGTTGGGATAAAGCGCCCTGTCGATTCTGTGGTACCGGCTGTTCGGTGTTGGTAGGCACGCAAAATGGCCGTGTCGTTGCCACACAGGGTGATCCTGAAGCTCCCGTTAATCGCGGCTTGAACTGCATTAAGGGTTATTTCCTGTCAAAAATTATGTACGGGGGCGATCGTTTAACCCAGCCACTGCTGCGTAAGAAAAACGGCAAATACGACAAAAATGGTGAATTCACGCCTGTGAGCTGGGACGAAGCGTTCGGCATCATGGAGCAAAAAGCCAAAGAAGCGCTGAAAACCACCGGCCCAACGTCAATTGCAATGTTTGGCTCTGGCCAGTGGACGGTGTGGGAAGGCTACGCCGCGGCTAAATTATTTAAAGCGGGTTTCCGCAGCAATAATATTGACCCGAATGCTCGCCACTGTATGGCATCAGCCGTGACTGGCTTTATGCGCACCTTCGGTATGGACGAGCCGATGGGCTGTTACGACGACATCGAAGCCGCAGATGCTTTCGTGCTGTGGGGCTCAAATATGGCCGAAATGCACCCGATTTTGTGGAGCCGCATCACCGATCGCCGTTTGAGTAATCCAAAAACCAAAGTCGCTGTCTTGTCGACGTTTGAACATCGCTCGTTCGAGCTAGCCGATAACGGTATGGTGTTCACGCCGCAAACCGATTTGGCGATCATGAACTTTATTTGCCACCACATCATTAGCACTGGTCGCGTGAATAAAGATTTCGTCGCAAAACACGTGAACTTCAAATTGGGCGAAACCGATATTGGTTATGGTTTGCGCCCTAATCATGCCCTGGAAAAAAATGCCAAAGCCAATGGCTATCCAGGCGCTGACGGCAAGCCAAAAACCAATCCGAATGAAGCCAAACCAAGTACTTATGAAGAGTTTGCCAAGTTTGTTTCGGAATACACGGTTGATAAGGTCAGCAAACTGTCGGGCGTATCCGAAGACAAACTCAAAGCTTTGGCAGAGCTATACGCCGATCCAAAAATCAAAGTAACGTCGTTCTGGACCATGGGCTTTAACCAGCACACCCGTGGTACGTGGGCGAACAATATGATTTACAACATCCACTTGCTGGTGGGCAAAATCGCAGAGCCGGGCAATAGCCCATTCTCGCTGACTGGTCAGCCTTCAGCCTGCGGTACCGCGCGTGAAGTGGGTACTTTTGCGCACCGTTTACCGGCCGATATGGTCGTGACTAATCCAGAACACCGCAAACACGCCGAAGAAATTTGGCAACTGCCCGATGGCACGATTCCAGACAAGATCGGTTTGCACGCCGTGGCCATGGCGCGGGCACTGAAAGACGGCAAGATTAAGTTCTACTGGCAAATGTGTAATAACAATATGCAAGCCGGCCCGAATATTAATGAAGAGCTCTACCCAGGCTGGCGCAACCCAACAGCTTTCGTTGTGGTATCAGACCCGTACCCAACGGTATCGACTTTGGCGGCTGATTTGGTGCTGCCAACCGCGATGTGGGTCGAAAAAGAGGGCGCTTTTGGTAATGCCGAGCGTCGTACCCAATTCTGGCGCCAACAAGTGAATGCCCCTGGCGAGGCCAAATCAGATTTGTGGCAATTGGTTGAGTTTTCAAAACGCTTCAAAGTTGACGAAGTATGGCCGGCTGATTTGTTGGCTAAAAAGCCAGCGTACAAAGGCAAAACCTTGTTTGACATCTTGTACGCCAACGGCAAGGTTAATAAATTTAAAAACGACCAATTGCAAAAAGGTCACGAAAACTTGGAAGCTAAGGCTTTTGGTTTCTATCTGCAAAAAGGTCTGTTTGAAGAGTACGCTGAGTTCGGTCGCGGTCACGGCCATGATTTAGCGCCGTTTGATACCTACCACCAAGCGCGTGGCTTGCGCTGGCCTGTGGTGAACGGCAAAGAAACCAAATGGCGCTACCGCGAAGGCTATGATAGCTACGTTAAAAAAGGCGAGGGCGTTCGCTTCTACGGTAATAAAGATGGCAAAGCGAATATTTTTGTCTTGCCATACCAGCCAGCGGCCGAGAGCCCGGATAAAGAATACGATTTGTGGTTGTGTACCGGTCGTGTACTGGAGCACTGGCATACCGGCACGATGACGCGCCGTGTACCTGAGCTGCATAAAGCCGTGCCTGAGGCGATGGTGTTTATGCACCCTGATGAAGCGAAAAAACGAGGCTTGCAGCGTGGGATGTTGGTGAAAGTGAAATCGCGCCGCGGCGAAATCACCGCTCGCCTAGAAACCCGTGGTCGTAACAAACCACCGAAAGGGCTGATTTTTATTCCATTCTTTGACGAAGGCCGTTTGGTGAATAAATTGACCTTGGATGCAACGTGCCCAATTTCAAAAGAAACCGATTATAAAAAATGTGCCGTTAAAGTGATCAAAGTCTAGCTGGGTATAACCCCAAAGCTTATTTTTTAATTGGCTTTGGGGTTGATACTGGCCTAGGTATTGAGCGAATGGTTTATGTATGACGATGTGGTGACGGGGTAAATAATGCTGATCACCACGCCGTCGAGAAGAATTCTAAGGAGTGAAAAATGAAAAAGCTGGCCTGTATATTGGGGGTGCTGTTAGCTTTGGGCTTGGGTGTAATCAATACAGCAGTTTTTGCTGAAGGTTTAAAATCGCTGCGTGGTACCGAGGCGGTGAAGGGCGATGTGCCATCTGAAAACTATCGTTATGAGCGTGATCGAGCAGCGCAACAGCGCCAGTTTGTACAGCAACCACCGTTGATTCCGCATACAACGAAAGGCTATTTAATTACCAAAGAATTTAATAAATGCCTCGATTGCCATAGCTGGGATCGTGCCGCCGACTCAGGTGCGCCACGTGTTTCTGTGACGCACTTTAAAACCCGCGAAGGCAAAGAGCTGACCAATATGTCGCCGCGTCGCTATTTCTGTACGCAATGCCACGTGCCACAAACTGATGCCAAACCATTGGTGGATAACACCTTTAAACCAGCGACTGGCTTGGTTAAATAAGGAAAAGCACCATGATCAACTGGATAAAAACAAAGTGGCAGAAAATCCGCGCAGTTCGCCTCGGCTTTTGGGGGCTAGTCGGGATGTTTGCGCTGGGTATTATTTTCTGGGGTGGTTTTAATACCGCCTTGGAAATGACCAATACTGAGAAATTTTGCCTAGGCTGCCACGAGATGGCGGACAATGTGTTTCCTGAGTATCAAGAAACCGTGCATTACACCAACCGTTCTGGCGTGCGCGCGACGTGCCCTGATTGCCACGTGCCGCACGAGTGGGGCCCGAAAATGATTCGCAAGATTCAGGCTTCCAAAGAAGTATGGGGTAAGTTAACAGGCAAGATTGATACCCGCGAAAAATTCCTTGAGCACCGTATTGTGTTAGCGCAAAACGAATGGAAGCGGATGAAAGCCAATAATTCGCAAGAATGTCGTAATTGCCATAAGTACGAATACTTCGATTATATGGAGCAAAACCGCCGCTCGGCCAACGCGCACCAAAAAGGCTTAAGTACCGGCATGACGTGTATCGATTGCCACAAAGGGATTGCGCACCATTTGCCGAATGTAAATCAACACATTGGTAACGATGATCGAGAAGCCATTGACCCGAAAGTGATGCACCCACAATACGATACGTCAAATTCAGCCTCGGCCGTATCGGAGGATATTGCAGGGATTGAATAAGTTTGGCGGTAATGAAGTAAAAAAGCGATGCAATGATGCATCGCTTTTTTTTTGATACTGTAATTGAGTTGGATGAAATTAGTATAGCAAGATCTGAGTTGTGTGTAATCCATTCTCTTTTTTGCTGTTTGTTGGCGCAATATTTTGCTTTCTTGTATTCTTTCTTCTTGCTGAGTTAAATATGGATTGCATTTAATGTTGTAAAGAGGGTAATGTATAATACTAGTTGAGTTTGCTTTCTTAATTGTTTATTAATAGTGCAACTAGGGGTGTTGCAAATTGTTTTTAGCTGAATTTATTCTGACTTAAGCTGTTTGTATAGAATAAGTGCTGTTGAGTTGGTTTTGGTGTATTTTAGTGAGTAACAATGCAATGAATTTTTCAGTATATAACCCAATTTTAGTTCCATTGTTATATTTTGTTCTATTGCTTCTTTCACACTTTTTTTGTAAGTTTAGTGGTTTCTTTAAGTTGCAAGTTGCTGCGGAAATGGTGCCATCTCGCTATTTGTCATTGGATGGTTTTCGTGGCGTGTTGGCATTTTTAGTTGTTTATCATCATTTGATTATTGCATATCGATATCATTTTTTAGACGGCGCATGGAAAATTCCTGATTCTCGATTTTATACCTTGATAGGTCAGGGGGCTGTGGCAGGATTTTTTATGATGACTGCGTTTCTTTTTTGGGGGCGTATTTTAAATAAAGGTGATTTTGGAGCAGTTAAAGAATTTTATGTGGCTAGATTGAATAGAGTTTTACCTGCGTTTTTAACATCTGTTGCGTTGATTTTTTTTGTGGTCGGCTGGGAAACGAACTGGGTTCTTTCTGTTGATTTTAATCAATTGATCGAGCAGGTTTCTGCTTGGCTTGCTCTTGGTTTTTTGGGGGCTCCTGATATTAATGGTTTAAAAAATACAGGGGTGGTGAATGCGTACGTTTTTTGGACGCTTAAGTACGAAGCTCTTTTTTATTTGTTGCTCCCTTTTTTTTCTGTTTTTATATTAAGGTGGTATTTTCTTGTTTTGGGTTTGTTGGTTTATTATTTTATTGGAAGTGTGCCTGATTATTTTTTTATAAATTATTTTTTTCTTGGCGCGATTGTGGCCTTTTTGTATAGGGTTGAATGGTTGCGAGTAAAAATGCAAGGTATAGTTGGTCTCGTTGTGCTGCTAGTTGGCTTGAGTTCTTTTTATGTTCTCTCCGATAGTGCGTACTCTCTTGTTGCTCTGGGACCAATGTTTTTAATTTTTTTTCCTGTTGCGTTAGGTCAAGACTTCTTTGGGGGTCTTTCATCTGTTTCTGCAAGGATGATTGGGTTGATTAGTTATTCCATGTATTTGTTGCATGGGATTGTTATCTATGTAATTTTTACGCAGTGGAAATCGATTGACCTTTTTTTGTTGAAAGCTGGGCTTGTTTTTGCAATTGTTTATGTACTTTCTGTTTGTTCATTTAGGTTTATTGAGTATCCTTTTTTTTCAAAGAAATAATGGGATTGTTAAGGGGGTTGGCATTTTTACTGAAGTCGAGTTCTAGTGTTCGGCTGGCAATATCTAGGCCAGACTTATGTTGACCATCTGCAACATCGCGATTGATGTTGCCATGAGTATTTTTGTAATTGGTTTGATGCAGTAAAGCCACGCATTAAGCGTGGCTTTTTGTTGTTATTTCGAAAGTTTAAGCTTTATCGTAAAGCTTCGCGCCGCCTTTGATAAATTCGATCGACTTAGTTTCCATGCCTTTGGCCAAGGCGTCTTCGGCGGCAATACCTTGCTGTTCAGCAAATTCACGCACGTCTTGCGTGATTTTCATTGAGCAGAAGTGCGGGCCGCACATTGAGCAGAAGTGAGCGACTTTGGCGCTGTCTTTTGGCAAGGTTTCGTCGTGGAAATCACGTGCGCGGTCTGGATCGAGACCAAGGTTGAATTGGTCTTCCCAACGGAACTCGAAACGCGCTTTCGACAAGGCATTGTCGCGAATCTGCGCGCCTGGATGACCTTTGGCCAAGTCCGCAGCGTGTGCAGCCAGCTTGTACGTAATAATGCCTTCTTTGACGTCGGCTTTATTTGGTAAACCCAAGTGCTCTTTCGGCGTGACGTAGCACAGCATCGCCGTGCCGTACCAGCCAATTTGCGCCGCGCCAATCGCCGAAGTGATGTGGTCGTAACCCGGGGCAATATCTGTCGTTAATGGGCCAAGTGTGTAGAACGGTGCTTCGTGGCACCAGTCCAGCTCTTTATCCATATTCTCTTTGATCAATTGCATAGGCACGTGGCCTGGGCCTTCGATCATCACTTGTACATCGTGTTTCCACGCGATTTGCGTCAATTCGCCTAGGGTTTTGAGTTCGCCCAATTGCGCTTCGTCGTTTGCATCCCACACTGAACCTGGACGCAGGCCATCGCCGAGAGAGAAGGCCACATCGTATTGCTTCATGATTTCGCAAATTTCTTCAAAGTGCGTGTACAAGAAGTTTTCTTTGTGATGCGCCAAGCACCATTTGGCCATGATCGAGCCGCCGCGGGACACGATACCGGTCATACGGTTGGCCGTCAGTGGTACATAGCGTAGCAATACGCCGGCGTGGATCGTGAAGTAGTCAACGCCTTGCTCGGCTTGTTCAATCAACGTGTCTTTGAAGATTTCCCAAGTTAGATCTTCGGCTTTGCCGTTTACTTTTTCCAGGGCTTGGTAGATTGGCACGGTGCCGATCGGTACTGGCGAATTGCGCAAAATCCATTCGCGTGTTTCGTGGATGTTTTTACCGGTCGACAGATCCATGATCGTGTCGGCGCCCCAACGAATACCCCAAGTCATTTTGTCTACTTCTTCGGTAATCGAAGACGTTACGGCTGAATTACCGATATTGCCGTTGATCTTTACCAAGAAGTTGCGGCCAATGATCATTGGCTCTGATTCTGGGTGGTTGATATTGTTTGGGATTACGGCGCGGCCAGTGGCCACTTCATCACGTACGAATTCTGGTGTGATTTTTTCTGGGATATTGGCACCATAGTTTTGGCCAGGGTGCTGGAACATCATCATTTTGGAGAGCTTTTTGCCTTTTTCGCCGAGCGCTAACAAGCTTTCAAGGTATTTTTCGCGCTGCAAGTTTTCGCGGATGGCGACGTATTCCATCTCAGGCGTGATGATGCCTTTGCGTGCGTAGTGCATTTGCGACACGTTTTGGCCTGCTTTGGCTTTGCGTGGTTTGCGTTGTAATTCAAAACGCAGATCGTCTAGGCTCTTGTCTGCTTCGCGCATGCGGCCATATTCGCTAGTCATGCCGTCGAGCAATTCGGTGTCGTTGCGCTCTTCAATCCATGCAGCGCGAATTGGGGCGAGGCCTTTGCGAACGTCAATTGTTGCGTTTGGATCGGTGTAAGGGCCAGAACAGTCGTAAACATAAATCGGTGGATTTTGCTCGCCGCCAAACATGGTTGGGGTATCGGCTTGGCTGATTTCACGCATTGGCACTTGAATATCAGCGCGAGAGCCTTCGACATAGACTTTGCGAGAATTAGGCAGTGGTTGGATCGCCGCAGAATCGACGACAGCTTCTGTGGCAAGAAATTCTACTTTGGCGTTCATACTTTTTCTCCAGTTCAAACCGCTCACGATGAGACAGTTTGCGCAGCTTGTTAGGCTGCAAATCAATACACTGCTTTTGATTTCGCTAGGAGGGGAGGTCAAGTGAAGCCGAATTGGGCACACTCGCTTTCCTACGCCGGTATTAGCCGGATCAGGTTCAAGGGTAACTCTCATCCGATCAAAACAACCCGATCGGAACCCCTAGCGATATGAATGAATGTGAAATTAAAAGAGTTGTGGGATAATTGCAAGATCTATTCGTCTAACATAGGCCCTTAAGTGGCCAAGCTTTGAGGTGACACAAACATGGATTGGGAAAAAGCACGATATTTTCTGGTAGAACAACAAATTCGCCCATGGAATGTTTTAGATTCGGCAGTGCTAGAACGCATCCTTAATACCCGCCGAGAAGACTTCGTACCTCAAGACAAAAAAGAATTGGCTTTTGTTGACGTAGAGTTGCCATTGGGTAACGGCGCTTTGATGCTGGCTCCCAAAGTAGAAGCGCGTTTACTACAAGAAGTGGCGCTGAAAACTACGGACAAAGTGTTGATCGTTGGTGCGGGTACTGCTTACCTTGCCGCTCTGGCCGCTGGCCTCTGTGCGCAATTGGTGGTGATCGAGGCAGACACTAAGCAAGCAGAACAAACCAATGCCGCATTGAAAGTGGCGGGCATTAAAAATGTCAGCATTGAAGTAGGAACAACCCTGACTAGCAAGCAAGGCCCATTTGATGCGATTATTGCAGCGTCATCTTTTGATGCCGTGCCAGCGGAATTAACTGCGCAATTAGTTGCTGGTGGCCGCTTGATTACCGTTCTGGGTGAAGAACCGATCATGCACGCAGTGGTTGTGACGGTGGATGGCGCTGGTAAGCAAGTTAGCCGAGAAGTGTTTGATTACAATTTGCCGCGTTTAAAAGCGCAGTGTAAAAACTTTATGCTGTAAAAAATTGATCAAATAAACATCAAATTAATTGAAAAAACCCGTCTGTTTGGCGGGTTTTTTCTTACAGTGCAACACTGCTTGTATGTCCTTCGTTATAATCTTGCTAATGTAATTGTTGTCTAAATCGTCTGAAGAAGAACATCTAATGAGTATTGAATCACAACCAACTGCGCCAGCGAACGCGACGGCAGATGATATATCGTTGCTCGACTTGGTTTTAGTTCTGGCCAAACATAAAAAATTAATTATTGGTTTACCAATTGTCGCGGGTTTAGTTGCTGCTGCGGTGACATTTAGTGTGCCTAATGAATACACGGCGACGCTTAAAATTGCGCCGTCGAAAAATGCAGCCGTGTACAACTGGGTTTTGACGAACGATCAAGTTTTGGAAGATATTTCCAAAGAAATGAAGCTGGCTGAGCATTACGATACCAAGGGTCGTAAAGCTACACGTAAAGAAATGAGCAAAAATGTCAAAGTGACGTTGAATGCGAAAGACGCGTACCTAGATGTCAATGTAACCGATGAAAACCCTGAGTTTGCCGCAAAGCTGGCTAACCGAATGGGAAGTGCCTTGCAAGAAAACCTGTATACCATGCGTCTGCTTGATCAATCAAAGTCTCGCTATGATCTCGAGTCTCGCCGTGAAATCGCGTTAAAAAATAAAGCCAAGTTTGATGTTGAAATTAAAAAGCCAGAAATGGCCGCGACGATAGCCTTACTTTCGCCTGCCGATCAGTATGGTATTACAAGTCTAGCCGCGATTCAGGCTGAATCTACCTTGCAAGGTGGGGTTTCTGACCTGATGCAAAATGAGTTGGTGCGTATGCAGGATCAGCTCGCGAGTCTGCAGCGTTTGGTTGTGGATGGGATGAAAAAGCAATCCTCTGCGGCAAATACTGGCTTATGGATTGCATCAGTTGATGCTTTACAACAGCAATCGTATTGGGACGCACTGATTGAGAGATTGGATCGCCGTATTGATTTGCTGAAAAAGCAAGAGCTTGATGAGCTGAAAATGACCGCTGCTGAAGTACCTGATGAAAAATCGGGGCCGAAACGTAGTCTCATTGTCTTGTTGTCCGCATTTGCCGCTCTGTTTGGTGCTGTTCTGTGGGCATTTATTAGCGAAGCTTTTATTAAGTCGCGCGAAGATCAAAACTCAACGGCCTTGATGGATAAAATCGTAGCAGCATGGCGAGCGCAGTAAATTAAACCATAAGCTTAATTCTTGTGTTGCATCAAAAACTGTTTGGAAGAATATTGGAATGACTATTTTAGTAACTGGTGGTGCCGGTTTTATCGGTGGTAATTTTGTATTGGATTGGCTCGCAGGTAGTGATGAGACTGTCATTAACGTTGATAAGCTGACCTATGCAGGCAATCTCGATACCCTCAAGTCATTAGATGGCGATGCCCGTCATATTTTCGTACGTACCGATATTGGCGATCGCGAAGTCATTGGTAAATTGTTGGCTGAACATAAACCTCGTGCCGTAATTAACTTTGCTGCCGAATCGCACGTCGATCGTTCAATTCACGGACCGGGCGATTTTATCCAGACTAATGTGGTGGGTACTTTTAATCTGCTCGAAAGTGTTCGTGCTTACTGGAATGAGATGCCTGCTGATGAGAAGGTTGCGTTCCGTTTCCTGCATGTCTCGACTGACGAAGTGTACGGCACGTTGGAAGCCAACGATCCGCCGTTTTCTGAGACCAACACTTACGAGCCAAACAGCCCGTACTCTGCTTCTAAAGCTGCGTCGGATCACCTCGTTCGCGCATGGCACCACACCTATGGTTTGCCAGTGTTGACCACCAACTGCTCAAACAACTACGGCCCCTACCATTTCCCAGAGAAATTGATTCCACTGGTGATTTTGAACGCGCTCAATGGCAAGCCGCTGCCGATTTATGGCGATGGTCAGCAAATCCGCGATTGGTTGTATGTGAAAGACCATTGTTCTGCAATTCGTCGCGTATTGGACGCGGGCAAAGTCGGCGAGACGTATAACGTCGGCGGTTGGAACGAAAAAGCCAATCTCGATGTGGTGAAGACCATTTGCACCTTGCTCGATGAATTGCAGCCACGCGCCGATGGCCAAGGCTATGCAGAGCAGATCACTTACGTGACCGATCGTCCTGGCCACGATCGCCGTTACGCGATTGACGCGCGTAAACTCGAGCGCGAGCTGGGCTGGAAACCAGCCGAGACGTTTGAATCAGGCATCCGCAAAACGGTGGCGTGGTATCTGGGCAACCAAGCTTGGGTAGGTAATGTGACCAGTGGTGCATACCGCGAGTGGGTATCAACCCAATACGGAGCCTAATCATGGCCTCTCATGCAATACCCAAGATATTGGTGACGGGTAAAAACGGCCAAGTTGGCTTTGAATTACAACGTAGCCTCGCCGTGCTCGGCGAGGTGGTTGCGGTTGATCGCGAAGAATGTGATCTATCGAACCCGGCGGCGATTCGTGAGCTGGTACAGCGCATTCGCCCCGACATCATCGTCAACCCTGCTGCGCACACGGCGGTCGATAAAGCCGAATCCGAAGTCGAATTCGCCACGGCTCTGAATGCGACCGCGCCGCAAGTGTTCGCCGAAGAAGCCGCCAAGCTAGGCGCTTTGTTGATTCACTATTCGACTGACTACGTGTTTGATGGCAGCAAAGACGGTTGGTACGTTGAGACCGACACGCCCAATCCACAATCGGTGTATGGCAAAACCAAATTAGCGGGGGAGCTGGCCGTAGTGGCTGCTAATCCGCGGCATTTGATCTTCCGCACTAGCTGGGTCTTTGGTGCACACGGCGGTAACTTCCTAAAAACCATGCTCAAGCTGATGCAAACACGCGATGTGCTCAGCGTAGTGGCTGATCAATTCGGCGCGCCTACCGCTGCGAGCCTACTCGCCGATGTTACCGCGCAAATCATCGCACAGTACCTGCGCAGCACTGACAATGCTAATTTTGCCTATGGCACTTACCATCTTGTCGCCGCCGGTGAAACTAGCTGGCATGGGTATGCATCGCTAGTAAATGATCTTGCTGCTCAGCAGGGCTATACCCTAAAAGTAACTAGTCAAGAGATCAAAGCCATTCCAGCCAGTGACTACCCTGTACCCGCGCCGCGCCCAGCCAACTCGCGTCTGAACACACAAAAACTACAAACCACGTTTGGTTTAACGTTGCCCAGCTGGCAACAAGGCGTAGGGCAAGTGATGACGTTGCTCAAACAGGCTTAGGCAAACTAAACGAATACTGAAATTAGGAAAAACACACATGGCCAATCGCAAAGGCATTATCCTCGCCGGTGGTTCAGGTACGCGTCTGTACCCAGCCACTATCGCAGTCTCAAAACAATTGCTCCCGATCTACGACAAACCGATGATCTACTATCCACTCAGCACCTTAATGCTGGCGGGTATTCGCGACATTTTGATTATCTCTACCCCACAAGATACGCCGCGGTTTGAGCAATTGCTTGGTGATGGCAGCCAGTGGGGTATCAAGCTGCAATACGCCGTACAAGCAAGTCCAGATGGTTTGGCGCAAGCATTTATCATCGGTGAAGAATTTATTGGTCAAGCCGATGTTGCGCTGGTGTTGGGTGACAATATTTTCTACGGGCATGAGTTTGCTGAACTGCTGCAAGCGGCCGCAGCCAAAGAAAGTGGCGCTAGCGTCTTTGCTTACCACGTGCATGATCCTGAACGCTACGGCGTTGTCGACTTTGACACCAGTGGCAAAGCGCTATCAATCGAAGAAAAACCTGCGAAGCCAAAATCAAACTATGCCGTCACTGGCCTCTATTTCTACGACAATAAGGTCGTTGAAATCGCCAAAAACATCAAACCATCACCGCGTGGTGAATTGGAAATCACCGACGTCAACGGCGAATACCTCAAGCGTGGCCAACTTGACGTGCAAACCATGGGTCGTGGATACGCGTGGCTTGATACCGGCACACACGAATCCATGCTCGAAGCCAGTCAGTTCATCCAAACGATTGAAGCACGCCAAGGTCTGAAAGTATGCTGCCCGGAAGAAATCGCCTACCGTCAAGGATGGATTAATGTTGGACAAGTAGAGCAACTCGCGCAACCGTTGAAGAAAAATGCCTATGGGCAATACCTATTGCGCATGATTGCTGAGAAGGTGTTCTAAGCATGAATGTGATAGATACAGCTATTCCCGATGTCAAAATCATCGAACCGAAAGTGTTTGGCGATGAGAGAGGCTTTTTTTACGAGAGCTTTAACCACGCTAAATTTGAGGAGGCGATTGGTCGCGAAGTGAAATTCGTGCAAGACAATCACAGCAAATCAGTCAAAGGCGTTTTGCGTGGCCTGCATTATCAAATTCAACATCCACAAGGCAAGCTAGTTCGCTGCACCCGTGGCGAAGTGTTCGACGTCGCAGTGGATTTACGAAAGTCTTCGCCGACCTTTGGCAAGTGGGTCGGTGTGACACTGAGTGAAGAAAATAAAAGACAGCTATGGATCCCCGAAGGCTTTGCGCATGGCTTTGTGGTGGTGAGTGAGGTAGCTGAGTTTTTATACAAAACGACAGATTATTGGTATCCGGAGTTTGAACGAAGTATGCTGTGGAATGATCTTGATTTAGCCATCGAATGGAGACTCGATGGCGAACCTCAATTGTCAGTGAAAGACTCAACCAAGGCGAGTAATTTTAAAAGCTCAGAAATATTTTTATGAGCATTTTGAAGAATAGTATTTGGAATGTCGGCGGGGTAATCATCCCTACATTAATTGCGATTCCTGCTATGGGTGTGCTTGCTAGGACGTTAGGGGTCGAAGCATTTGGTATATTTACTATTGCATATGCGTTAATAGGTTACGCAAGTATTTTCGATGCTGGCTTGTCTAGAGCTGTAGTCAGAGAAGTTGCAATTTATAGAAATAGTACTGAGGAAATATGTCAAACGATAGGCACTTCAGTTGTGGCTGTTTTGGTTTTGAGTATGTTCTCGTCAGTGCTTATTTTTTATAGTGCATTTTATCTAATTGATTTTTTAAATGTTAGCCCCGGTTTGCATGATGAAGTTGTTCATAGTTTCCAACTTTTGGCTTTGTGTATTCCGACATTTTTACTTGTCCAAGTCTGGTTAGCATACTTTGAAGGGGCTGAGTTATTTGCAGAATTAAATGTTCTAAAAACGATAATTAATTCAATTGTTGCGATTTCCCCTTTGCTTTGTTTTTTTTATGGCGGCGGCTTACATGGTGCCATTTTAGGGTTGATTGCTGGACGCTTCGTCTCTGCTATCATTGTTTATAGCGTCACCGCTTATTATCTACCCAGTGGTAGAAAAAAATATAGTAGATTGGTTTTGAATCGATTGGTTAGTTTTGGTGGCTGGATTACAGCTAGCAATATTATTAGCCCCATTATGGTATATTTTGATCGGTTTGTGCTTTCAAATTTAACTGGAGCACAAAATGTGGCTTATTATACAGCGCCTTCTGACGTGGTTTCACGATTGTTAATTATTCCTGGTGCTATTGTTAAGGCCTTATTTCCGAGGATTAGCAAAGAAACCTCATTATTTGAATATAAAAAAAGTTTGCGCCATAGTTATTTTGCCATGTTGTTTGCTTGCTTGTGCATTGTTCTTCCATTTTTTATATTCGCCGATAAGGTTTTATACTATTGGATGGGGTGGAGTGATGTCGCTGATTCTGTGTTGGTTTTTAGAATGCTTTTGATTGGCTTTGTTTTTAATGCTTTGGCTCATATCCCATTTACTCAAATTCAGGCGCGTGGACATGCGAAAGTTACGGCAATAATTCATATGTTTGAGGTGTTGCCATATCTTGCAATGCTATATGCTTTAGTTTCAAGCTATGGGCTTGTTGGGGCTGCGTTTGCGTGGGTGATTCGAGTGTTTTTTGATTGTTTGCTCTTGAACTTGTTTGTTAGGCAATTCAGATAAATTATCCTACTTGGATATGCTCCATGACTAGTAGAAGATTAAGTGGTTTTGATGTTTTTTTGTTGTTTTTTGTTACTTTTGAGATGGTGCTTGGTGGCGGAGGTCGTGTATTTGTTATTGCTGAAATCCCTTTGCGGCAAATGTTATTTCTAATTGTACTTCTTCGTACCCTCTATCTGACAGCACTTGGTCTTTGTATAAAAAAATCGACACTTTATTTTGTTTTTGCATTTGTTTTATTCATTCTGTATGGTGTTTTTTTGTCAGTAATAATAGGGTCCTCCGAAAATTGGATGTTTGATGTCCAGCCTTTGTTGTACTTTATTGTGGTTGTTTGGCTATCTATGTTGTCGAAGGAAATTGAACTACTGCACTTCTTCCAGAAAATTCTTGCCTGGAGCGCTTTCTTTATGTCGATTACCTATGTTATGTATTTTGTCTGCATGACTCTGGGGGTTGTGAGCTCGGGAATTGCATACCATACTTTGGGAAGTAGTTCAGAATTTATATTTAGACCTGATTCAGATGGTATGTTTTTTTACAAGGGATTTTTCTTTGTGGCAATAGGGGCGTTGTTTTTTTTTCATAGATCTAACTATGCATTGTTTTTGTTGTGTCTATCGGCAATCGTTTTGAGTGGATCGCGCGGTGTTTTTCTTTCAGTTTTGATTTGCATAGAATTGTTACTGCTTCTTGAACGTCGTTACTTTCTTGCCAGTATTATTGCTGCAGTTGGGGTGACAGCCTTGATTGGAATGTTTAGTTTTTTTTCGGCGAGAGGTGGTGAGTCGAATGCTGTTAGGGTTGCTGACTTTGACTTTTTATATGAAAATTTATCGTTGTTCGACTTTGTTTTTGGGAAGGGTTTTGGTTATTTAATTTCTGGGCGAGAAAGAATTGAAGTGGTTTATTTGGAAATGCTGGCTAAGTGCGGTATTTTTTCCGTTTTGTTTTTTGCTTTTATTTTCTTTCTGTGTGTTAAGTGTTGTAGAAATTCAAATTTTTCTGTGGTGTCAATAGTTTTTGTTTTTTGTGTTTCATTTACGAACCCTTTTTTATTGACGCCTATGGGTATTTTTTTGATTTCAATATTATTGGCCGCCTCGGCAAAATATAAATTTAACCGATTGTTGTTCAAGTAAAGGGCGGTTTGATGAGTGTTTATTCTGTTATTGTTACATTCAATCCAGTGATTGCCAATGTTGAATCTCTATTGCGGCAATTGACGGAGCAAGTAAATGGAGTAGTTGTAGTTGATAATGGAAGCGTTAATGAAGTCGACTTAGCTGCATGCGTTGCCAAGTTTGAGAGAGTAGAATTAATGAAGCTGGCTTGCAATCATGGTATTGCTGCCGCGCAAAATTTCGGAATACGTAGTGCAGCTGCTTCTGGGGCAGAATACATTGTATTTTTTGATCAGGATAGCTCGATTGAATCTGGCTTTGTGGATGAGTTAACTTTAGCTTTTCAAGCTACACCCCCTGCAAAGAAAGTTGCGTGCGTAGCCCCGGTTTTCGTGGATAGTCGGTATGGTTTCTATTATCCCTTGATAGAAGTAAATAAATATGGGTTTAGAAGAAAAATTGAACCGTCTAATAAAAAAGAACTATTCAATGTGAGTTTAGTCATATCCTCAGGTTCGTGCATATCTGTAGATGCTCTGAAGGATATTGGTGGTATGAATGAGGACTTTTTTATTGACTATGTTGATACTGAATGGTGTTTGCGCGCAATTTCTAACGGGTATTCTATCGTGATTGCGCCCAAAGCCAAAATGGAGCACGCAATTGGTGATAGCTCAATTAAGATTTTGTTCTGGAGGGTGCCTGTCCACTCTGCTTTTAGGCGATATTATAGAGTGAGGAATTCATTCTATTTATTGAAGCTGCCCCATGTACCAAAAGTATTGGCGTTGCAAGAGATATTTTCTTCTTTTGTATATCAGGCAATTTTAATTTTTTCTACAAGAAGTTTTAGCCTCTATTTCAGATCTTGGATTGTTGGTGTCCTTGATGGTATTTTGAACCGTCCGAAATTGACGTGGAAATTGTAGGTGGCTTATGTCGTGTGATTTTTCACTTCCTCGCGTTGCTATATTATTAGCTGTTTTTAATGGTGAGGAAAACATTGTAGAACAAATTGCATCACTGGCCACGCAGAAGCATGTCAGAGTTAAGATTTTTTTTAGTGACGATGGGTCTATTGATCGTAGCGTTGAAGTAATTAGTAGCAGAGTTTCGTGTGATTTTGAAATTTTACCAAGCATGAGGTCTGGTTGTGCTGGGGCCAATTTTTTTCGACTAATAAGGGACGTTAATTTTAGTGAGTTTGATTATGTTGCCTTTGCTGATCAAGATGATATTTGGGATGAGAATAAACTAATACGCGCGATTAGTGCGCTCGATGAGTATAAAACTGATGTCTATTCAAGTAATGTGACCGCTTTCTGGCCCGACGGACGTCAAATGTTGATTAATAAGGCGCAGTCGCAGAAAAAATGGGACCATTATTTTGAAGCTGCAGGTCCAGGGTGTACTTATGTAATGCCAGTTTTAATTGCTAGTCAATTAAAAAAAATGATTATTGATAATGTATCCGAGATGAAAGAAATTGCACTGCATGATTGGTTTATTTACGCTTGGGCGAGGCATAATGGCCTTCGTTGGTTTATTGATCCAGTCCCCAGTATGCGTTATCGGCAGCATGCCGCTAATGTGGTTGGGGTTAATAATGGTGTTTCGGCTGCAAAATCTCGCTTTAACAAATTGCGTGATGGTTGGTATTTAAATCAGATCAAGCTTATAGCATCTTCCATTGATGCACTTGATGTGCCGCCAATTTGCTGGGTTGCAAATCCTTCACTCTTGAATAAATTTAAATTGATTTTATCTGTAGCAAAATGTCGCAGGCGTTTTAGAGATCGCTTAGGTTTTATTGTTTTTGTTATGATGCTGCGAAAATATGAATAATATTATCCTAATTACTGGTGCTAATGGTTTTATTGGCCGCGCTTTATGCTCTCGCCTCTTGCAGCAAAAGACATTCTTTCGAGCAGTTACAAGAAGAGGGGAAGGTGGGGGTGGGGCTGTTGGTGATATTGATGAAACAACCGATTGGTCTGATGCTTTGGCTGATGTTGCTGTTGTTGTGCACACAGCTGCACGCGTTCATATTATGAATGATGCCTCGCTCGACCCACTTGCAGAATTTCGAAAGGTCAATGTTGATGGCACTCTAAACTTGGCACGACAAGCAGTGGCGGCTGGCGTGCGCCGTTTTGTCTTTATCAGCTCGATTAAAGTCAATGGCGAAGGCACAAAGCTGGGACAGCCATTTCGTGCTGATGATATTGCCGCACCGCTTGATCCCTATGGCATCTCCAAATCTGAAGCAGAGCAGGGGTTGCTGCAGTTGGCAAATGATACGGGGCTGGAGGTGGTGATTATTCGCCCGCCTTTGGTCTATGGCCCAGGGGTAAAGGCTAATTTTGCATCAATGATGAAATGGTTATGTAAAGGGGTTCCGCTGCCTTTGGGGGCTGTCCAAAACAAACGCAGTTTGGTTGCACTAGATAATCTGGTTGATTTGATCTGGACATGTGTTCAGCATCCTGCGGCTGCTAATCAGATCTTTCTGGCTAGTGACGGTGAGGATTTATCAACCACTGAGCTATTGCAGCGTATGGCAAAAGCCTCGGGGGTTGCCAGCCGTTTGATTCCGGTGCCAATGTGGATGCTGCAAACAGGGGCTGCTCTGTTGGGTAAATCCGATATGGCGCAACGGCTTTGTGGCTCATTGCAGGTAGATATTAGCAAGGCGCGTGAATTATTGGGCTGGCAGCCGCCCGTCAGCGTGGATGAGGCATTGCTAAAAACAGCCCGTGCATTTTTGGACAGGAAGCATTTTTAATTTTGCTCCTGGCATGATTTAGTACCGTTCTGGTGTGATGAGTTTAGGGGTATTATCGTATAGCTTCCCACTTTGCTCGGGAACCTGATGATACCCCTGTTAATCCGCTAAAATTATTTGGATTTTTATGTTGAAGCGTAGTTTTGATTTTTTATTGGCGTTGATTCTGCTTTTGGCATTTCTTATTCCTATTTTGTTAGTTGCAATTTTAGTCAAACTAACTTCTAAAGGGCCCGCTTTGTATTGGTCTGATCGCGTTGGTATTCGGAACGAGATATTCAAAATGCCAAAATTTCGTTCAATGCGGACTGATACGCCAGCGGTGGCAACGCATTTATTGGCAGATCCCAAAGCGTGCCTAACACCGATTGGTGGTTTTTTGCGTAAATCCAGTCTGGATGAATTACCACAATTGTGGTGTATTTTGATTGGAGATATGAGTTTTGTGGGGCCGCGTCCTGCCTTGTTTAATCAGGATGATTTAATTGCATTGCGCACTGAAAAAGGCGTGCATGAATTAGTCCCCGGCCTAACGGGGTGGGCGCAGATTAATGGTCGTGATGAATTGCCAATACCTGTTAAAGTTGGCTTTGATGTTGAGTATCTACAGCGCAGATGCTTTTGGTTTGATCTGAAAATTATGTTTTTGACTGCGGTCAAAGTAGTGCGGCGAGATGGTATTACGCACTAATCGTCAGTTTTATAGCTGTTTTTTTGAATTGGGTTTTCCTGTCTTATGCTTACTAAAGCAATCGGTTTGCCGCGTACTGTTAAAAGTTTAATTATTCTGGCTGCAGATTTTGTATTGCTGCCTATTGCCCTTTGGACGGCAATTGCCTTGCGTCTGGATGATTGGGATTACCCCATGCAATTTGCGTGGTGGTTATTCTTTTTGCCATCTGTAATTGCCGCACCCATTTTTATTCGCTTTGGCCTGTATCGGGCGGTGATTCGATATATCGAGGATAAAGCCGTGGTCACGATTGCGGCAGCGGTTACGTTGGCGACTTTGGGTTTTGTTGCTGCGTTGCAGTTGCTACAAATTACTGGGGTTCCTCGGGGCTCGGTGCTGATTTTTTGGTTGCTAGCGATGGGGATTATTGTTGGCAGTCGTTTTGCTGCCCGTAGTCTGCTGCGCAAGTTGGCGCCGCTCTCTAGCGAAAGAAAATCCGTATTAATTTATGGCGCAGGCAGCGCTGGCCGTCAGTTAGCGGTGGCGTTGCGTACGGGGCAGGAATACGAGCCGGTGGGTTTTGTTGATGATGCACGGGATCAGCAAGGCTTGCAAATAGGTGGTTTGGCTGTTCTTAGCAATCAGCAAATGCGCGAGCAAATTGCTGCTGGACAAATTGATCAAGTTTTGCTGGCGATTCCATCTGCGCCGCGCGCTCGTCAGATTGAGCTAGTCAATCAGCTAGAACCTTTGGCGGTTGAAGTGCGCATATTGCCAGGAATGGCTGATTTGGTTAGTGGTGAAGTGCGCCTAGCCGATGCACGCGAGGTGGGGGTTGATGAGCTTTTAGGCCGTGAGCCGGTTCCACCTAACAAGGAACTACTGGCGCGCAATATTGCAGGCAAAGTGGTGATGGTGACGGGCGCGGGTGGTTCTATTGGCTCTGAGCTGTGTCGCCAAATTATCAAGAATCAGCCTGTTGCTTTGGTTTTATATGAATTATCCGAATTTGCGCTGTATTCAATTGAACAAGAGTTAAGCCATATTATTCGTGAGCAGGGTTTGACTATTGAGGTGCATCCGGTATTAGGCTCGGTACAAAATAGTATGCGCTTGGCAGCGATCATGGCGCGCTATCAGGTTCAGACGGTTTATCACGCTGCGGCGTATAAACACGTTCCGTTGGTCGAATTCAATATTACCGAGGGTATTTTAAATAATGCTTTTGGTACGCGTTCAGCTGCTGCGGCGGCGATTGAGGCGGGTGTTGAATCATTTGTGCTGATTTCTACCGATAAAGCGGTGCGCCCGACCAATGTGATGGGGGCCAGCAAACGCATGGCCGAGCTGGCGCTGCAGGCCTATGCGCAAGACCCAAGTGTAAAAACACGCTTTAGCATGGTACGTTTTGGTAATGTATTGGGCTCTAGTGGCTCAGTGGTGCCGCTATTTCGCAAGCAAATTGCAGCGGGTGGCCCTGTGAAGGTGACTCACCCAGAAATCAATCGCTTCTTTATGACGATTCCCGAAGCGTCGCAACTCGTGATTCAGGCTGGCGCAATGGGGGGGAATGGCGAAGTTTTTGTGCTCGATATGGGCTCGCCAGTGCGCATTGTTGATTTGGCACGCCGCATGATTCACCTGAGTGGTTATCGCGTTCGTGATGAAGCTAATCCGAATGGTGATATTGCGATTGAGTTTTCCGGACTGCGCCCTGGTGAAAAGCTCTACGAAGAGCTACTGATTGGTGATAATGTCAGTGGCACCGAACATCCGCGCATTATGAAGGCCAATGAAAGTTATTTAACTCGCGATGAATTTGAACAAATAGTTGCCGATCTGGGGGTGGCTTGTGTGGCGAATGATGCGCGCACAATTATCAATATTTTGCAGCGCTGTGTGTCGGGCTTTAAGCCAGACCAGGATGTGCGCGACCATTTATACGAGTTTGCCGATCAGTAGTGTTAAGTCCTGGTACAGCTCTGGCAGCTTTTTATAAAAAGGCTTTCGTGTTAATTCCTTAGACTAGTACCACATCAAACTGCTCTTGTGAGTAAGCCGTTTCTACCTGCAGGTAGATCGGCTTACCGATAAAGTCGACCAATTGCGCTAGGTTGGCTGATTCTTCATCCAGAAACATATCAATGACCGCTTGTGATGCCAATATGCGGTATTCGCTGGCGTTAAATTGCTTCGCTTCACGCAAAATCTCGCGCAATATTTCATAGCAAATTGTTTGTGGTGTTTTGACTTCACCACGACCTTGGCAAGTTGGGCAGGGTTCGCACAGGATGTGGGCGAGTGATTCGCGCGTGCGTTTGCGCGTAATTTCGATCAGTCCCAAACTGGTAAAGCCGCTAACGGTGATTTTGGTGCGGTCGCGCGCGAGCGCTTTTTTC
This sequence comes from Chitinibacter sp. SCUT-21, assembly GCA_041874755.1. Classification (NCBI taxonomy): domain Bacteria; kingdom Pseudomonadati; phylum Pseudomonadota; class Betaproteobacteria; order Neisseriales; family Chitinibacteraceae; genus Chitinibacter; species Chitinibacter sp. SCUT-21. Next base: position 934,432 of record CP102611.1, on the reverse strand, counting down.
AGTTCTGCGATGACCGCCGTTTTATGCTCTTCATTATCCATATCGATAAAATCGACGATGATAATGCCGCCTAGGTTGCGCAGGCGAAGCTGGCGCGCGATGACTTGCGTGGCTTCCAGATTGGTTTTGAAAATCGTATCGTCAAACGAGCGTGTCCCGACAAAGCCGCCGGTGTTGACGTCGACGGTCGTCATTGCCTCGGTTTGGTCAATGATTAAATAGCCACCAAATTTCAGGTTTACGCGTCGGCTGAGTGCGCGTTCAATCTCGGCTTCAACGCCATAGAGTTCAAACAGCGGGCGCTCACCCGAATAATGCTGAATTTTTGGCAATACGTCGGCGACAAAACGTGAGGCAAAGTCGGTCATACGAACGAAATTTTCGCGACTATCTACATGAACGGTTTCAATTTCTTCGGTGACCATGTCGCGTAATACGCGCAATTGCAGTGATAAATCTTGAAATAGCAGCGATTTAGCGGGTTTGGTTTGGGCGCTTTGTTTAATATCGGCCCAAATTAGATTCAGGTAATCGATGTCGGCACGTAATTCTTCATCGGACGCATGATCGGCATTGGTGCGGATAATGTAACCGCAATGGTCCCCTGGCAGTAGCGTCTCCATGCGTTTACGCAATTGGTCGCGCTCGGCATCATCACCAATCCTTTGCGAAATGCCAATATGATTATCTTGCGGTAAAAAGACTAAGAATCTGCCAGCGATGCTGATTTGCGTCGAGAGGCGTGCACCTTTGGTACCGATCGGGTCTTTGATGACTTGCACCATCACCGCTTGGCCTTCGTGCAAAATGCGCTCAATACGTTGCACTTCATTGGGGTTTTGGCGCTGCTGGATCACGTCGGCGATGTGCAAAAATGCGGCGCGCTCTAGGCCGATTTCAATAAATGCGCTTTGCATGCCGGGTAGCACGCGTTTGACTAAACCCAGATAAATATTGCCGACCAAACCGCGATGCGCGGTGCGCTCGATATGAATGTCCTGTACAACGGCGTCTTCGATGGTGGCTACGCGGGTTTCTTGCGGGGTGATGTTGACTAGGATTTGTTCTTTCATCTCAGCGGCTTCTTTGTGTTTTATTGCGGCTTGGATTGATGAGCAGCAGCGCGAGGTCGGTCAGTTCCGCCCAAACCTCACCGTCGCCGATACCTTTGATTAAACCATCGATTTTGCGTGCATGCTGCAAAGCAGCCTTTAAGCACTTGGCGTTGACGCGCGTATGCGCGTCTTCAATCAGTCGTTGTTTATTGCCCCAAATGCGCAAGTCTTTCGTCAGTTGCGCAGCGGCGGTACCGCGGGAGCGCCCTTGGGCATATTTGTACAGAGTGCGAGTTTCTTCGGCCAAGGCCCAGAGTACTAAAACTGGCGATTCGCCTTCCATGCGCAGGCCATCGAGCATATGGCAAACACGGCCAGCATCGCCCGTTAAAACCGCTTCGCCAAGGCTAAACACATCGTAGCGCGCGACGTTGGCGACAGCGGCTTCCAAGTCGCTAAGGCTTAATTCACCTTTGGGGTGGAGCAGCGCGAGCTTTTGAATTTCTTGGTGCGCAGCGAATAAATTACCCTCAACCCGATCAACCAGCCAATCCATTGCGTCAATACTTAAGCTTTGGCCTTGTTGTGCTAGCCGTTGCTTGATCCATTGTGGCAGTGCTGTGCGTTCGATCAATTTGGCTTCAATCACTTCACCCGCTTTAGCAAGCGTTTGCATCCACTTGCTATTCAGTGCGGTTTTGTCAAGCTTGGGTAGGGTGATGATGGTGAGTATGTCGCTAGGAGGATTGCTGGCAAAGCTCTCTAGCGCTTTACCCCCTTCAGTTCCAGGTTTGCCATTGGGGATGCGCAATTCCAGAATTCGCAATTCGGCAAACAGCGACATCGATGCACCCGAGCTGATCAATTGTGACCATTGAAAGTGCGTCGCATTTTCTACCGTCAACACTTTGCGTTCGCTATAACCCGCCGCTCTAGCCGCGTCGCGAATAAGTTGCGCGGCTTCGAGTGCGAGTAAAGATTCATCGCCATGAATCACATACAGCGGGGCTAGGCCGCGCTGCAGTGATTTGGCTACATCATCGGGTCGCATTATTGTGCAGTGCTTGTTGCAGACGCGTTCGAGGCATTGCCCGCCAGTTTTTTGGATGCCGCATTGATGCGGCGGATCATCTGAGATGCACCGTCGCGTTGCATTTCGCGGATCAGACTAGCTTCTTCATTTTCTTTCGATAGCACGCTGTTCTCGTCCCAGGAGATATTGCGCTGCAAAGAAATCGCATTGTCTTCAATAATCATCTCGCCCGCTTTGCTGGCGCTAAAGCGAATCCGGTAGAAGAGGCGGTATTCGGAAACTTGGCCGCTGCTGTTAACGCTGAGCACTTGCTTATCAGCGCCTTCAGATAAAATTTGAATGGTAATTTGTGGTTCCGGCGAGTTTAAATCAACCTTCAGCAGGCCTAATAAGCGACTTAATTCTTGGTAAGCACCACCGTTGCCAACGAGTTTGGCGCTGCTGTACGGCAGCGTTGAGTTTGGGCCATGGCCACGCAAATGAAATCCACACGCCATCAGGCTCAGCGCAAGCAAGGCGGCAAATAGGGTGCGCAAGGACATACCAACTCCTAAAGATACAACGATTGGACAAACTGCTGGGTGAAACAGCCCCTTATCACACGCGCAATAAGGGGCTTACTCAACGATTTACTTCATTTATGCAACGATATTGACCAGACGACCTGGCACGATAATGACTTTCTTTGGCGCGCCTTCGAGGTGTTTTTTCACGCCTTCGTCCGCTAGCGCAGCCGCTTCAATCGCTTCTTTGCTGGCGTCTTTTGAGACGTGAATTTCACCGCGCAGCTTGCCGTTGATTTGCACCATCAGTTTGACTTCGTCTTGCACCAAGGCCGCGCTGTCTGGCTCTGGCCATGCTGCAGTTGCGATGCCGCCGCCGTAGTTCAACTCGCTCCACAAAGTATGCGCAATGTGCGGTGCGGCTGGGTAAATTGCGCGCAGCAAGATACCAAAGCACTCGCGCACGACCGCGGCGTTAGTGCCCTTGTAGCCTTCAAGCGCATTAAGCAACTTCATTACGCCGGATACAACGGTGTTGTACTGCAAGCGTTCGTAGTCGAGGTTGATCTGCTTCAGTGTATTGTGCACTTCAAAACGCAGCGCCTTGTCGTCTTTACTCAACTCAATACCATCGAGGGCATTACTCGCAGCCTTAATCGCATCAAGCTGTTTAAAGCCATACGTCCATAGGCGACGCAGATAACGATATGCGCCTTCAACACCGCTGTCTGACCACGCCGCGCTTTGCTCTGGTGGGCCAGCAAACATCGTGAACAGGCGCGCAGTATCGGCGCCAAATTTCTCGATAATGTCTTTCGGTTCAACCACGTTGTTTTTCGATTTCGACATTTTTTCGATGCCGCCCATGATGACAGGTTGGCCGTCTTCAACGGCAATCGCCGCAATCGGTCGGCCTTTGTCATCGTGCTGAACTTGCACTTCGGCTGGGTAGAACCAGCGCTTTTTGCCACTCGCATCTTCGCGGTAATAGCAATCGCGCAGCAACATGCCTTGGGTGAACAGGTTTTTAAATGGCTCGCCAAAATTGATTAGGCCGGCGTCGCGCATCGCCTTGGTCCAGAAGCGCGCGTACAGCAAGTGCAATACCGCGTGCTCGATGCCGCCGATGTACTGATCCATGCCGCCAGCAGTTTCACCCGTCGCGCCCATCCAGTAAGCGGTGCCGTCGCCAACCATTGCGTCGCCGACTTTCGGGTCGCAATAGCGCATGAAATACCAGCTCGAATCCACGAAGGTATCCATCGTGTCGGTTTCGCGTTTCGCTGGCGCGCCGCATTTCGGGCAGTCGACATTCAGGAAGTCTTCGCGGTGTTTCAGTGGATTGCCAGAGCCGTCTGGAATGCAGTCGGTTGGCAAGACCACCGGCAGTTGCTCGTAAGGCACCGGAACATCGCCGCAGCAATCACAATGGATAATCGGGATTGGCGTGCCCCAGTAGCGTTGACGGGAAATACCCCAGTCGCGCAGACGCCACGTGGTTTTTTTCTCGCCGGCGTCTTGTGCTGCCAAGTCAGCCGCCACCGCGTCCACCGCCGCTTTGTAGCTCAAGCCATCGTATTTACCCGAATTAACCGTCACGCCGCGTGTTTTGTCGCCATACCATTCGGCCCAAGCGTCAGTGCTGAAGGTTTCGCCTTCCACTGCAATCACTTGTTTGATGGCGAGATTGTATTTTTTGGCAAAAGCAAAATCGCGCTCGTCGTGCGCCGGAACGGCCATCACCGCGCCATCGCCATAGCCCATCAAGACGTAGTTACCGATCCACACTTCCACTTGCGCGCCAGTCAGCGGGTGAGTCACGAACAGGCCCGTTGCAACACCGACTTTGTCTTGCGTTGCCAATTCGGCTTCGGTGGTACCGCCTTTTTTACATTCTTCGATAAACGCGCTCAGTTCAGGTTTCAGTTCTGCCGCGCGCGTCGCCAGCGGGTGCTCAGCCGCCACGGCACAGAAGGTCACGCCCATGATGGTGTCGGCGCGGGTGGTGAAGACGTACAGCTTGCCGTCTTGCACCAAGTTGCCGTCAGCGTTTTTGATATCGTGTTTGAAGGCGAAACGCACACCTTCGGATTTGCCGATCCAGTTGCGCTGCATTGCGCGCACCATGTCCGGCCAGCCTTCCAGCGTATCGATGTCGTTCAGCAGTTCATCGGCGTATTTGGTGATCGCAAAGTAGTAGCCAGGGATTTCGCGCTTTTCCACAATCGCGCCCGAACGCCAGCCGCGGCCATCCACCACTTGCTCATTCGCCAAGACAGTTTGATCAACCGGATCCCAGTTCACGATCTGGGTTTTTTTGTACGCAGTGCCGTTTTCCAGCATTTTCAAGAAGAACCACTGGTTCCACTTGTAGTATTCAGGATCGCACGTCGCGATTTCGCGTGACCAGTCAAACGCCAAGCCCAATGGCTTCATTTGCGACTTCATGTCGTCGATATTGGCGTAAGTCCATTCTGCCGGTGATTTTTTATACGCAATCGCCGCATTTTCCGCTGGCAGACCAAACGCATCCCAGCCCATCGGCATCAGAACGTTAAACCCTTTCATCCGCAAGTGGCGCGCCAACATATCGTTGATCGTGTAATTACGCACGTGGCCCATATGCAATTTGCCCGATGGGTAAGGCAGCATTGAGCAGGCGTAGTACTTGGGTTTGCTAGCGTCTTCGGTGACTTCAAACGCGCGCGCGTCTTCCCAATGCGCTTGGGCTGCGGCTTCAACGGAAAGCGGTGAATACTGTTCTTGCATGGTTGGCTGCGAGATCTAAAAATTCAAAACGCCGATTATACCTTAGCTGGCGTTGCACTGCGGAAGTGAAAGCATCTGCTCGGGCTATGCTGGCTTGTATTTGTAGTAATTCGTTAACTAGACTGAATTCGGCTGAAAAAGCGGCATTGAAAATCACTGGGGGTGGCATGAGTTTTAAACAGCAGCATGGTTTTACACTGGTCGAGTTGGCGATTGTTTTGGTGATTATTGGTTTGATCTTGGGTGCAGTTTTTAAAGGGAACGATCTTATCGATGGTGCCAAAGTCAAAAATATGGCAGCACAAGTGAATAAAATGCAGGCGGCATTTAATGTGTATTTTGAGAAGTATGGCGCCTACCCGGGAGATGGTTGCGCGAATGTAGTGAGCAACCAAACCACTTGCACAGGGGCGCGGAATGGGACTTTGGATTTGGTCGAAAATGTCAGCACGCCGTTAATTTTGGTAAATAGCGGGATTTTAACGGTTGCCGATTTGCGGAGTGTATTTGGTGCTCCTTGGGTGATTACTGAGGGCGGAGCGATCACCAATTATGCAACCGGCACTAACTATATGACGCCGGGCTCGCAAACGGCAGGTGGGGTGACAACGCAAAGCGCGGTTGATGCACGATTTGTCTGTGCGCTCGACAAAGCCATTGATGATAGTGTGCCGACTACGGGTATCGTTCGCAGTTCATCTGCTAATGCCACGACTACAGCTGGCGGTAGTGCATATACGAACGATAACGGTGATTGCTGGGCTCTAGCCGGTAATAGTACGGTTGGGGTGAAAGTTTTACCTTAGGGTATTTCTTGTCAGTGCTTATAAATTAATTCGCCTAGGGGTATACCTAGTTGGTTTTCAGTGCTTCACGCACTAGGCTGAGTGTGACAGGGCGTTGCTTAGAGAGCGAATAATTATTGATTTGCTCAATCTGGCGATACAGGTTGGGTAAGTCTCGCTCGGTGTGTTTGAGTAAATATTCGGCTAGGTCTTGTGGCAGCTCGAAGCCCAAATGCCTGGCGCGCCGTTGTAGGGCGGCCATTTTATCTTCATCCGATAGTGTCTTGAGTTGATACACCAAACCCCAGCCGAGGCGAGTGGTCAGGTCATCGCGCAGCGGCAGTAGCATAGCCGGTAGTGTACCGCTAACTAGTATTCGCCCACTGCCTTCGCGTAATGTATTGAAGTGATCAAACAATACAATTTGCTGCTCGGTATCGAGGCTTTCCACATTGTCAACAATCAGGGCCGCATCGGCTGCGATGTGTTGGGGCAACATTTCATTACGGGCATTGATGGCGTGCACTTCGACTTGGGTCGGCAAACGTTGCAGACTGGCTTTTAATAAATGACTTTTACCCGCGCCACTCTCGCCCCACAAATACAGCGCGCGCACTTCACCCCGCACCCATTCGCCCAGTTGGAAAAGGAGCTCAGCATTATCGCCACGCACAAAATCATCAAATGTGGTGGGGGCAGGGGGCAGAAAGTCGAGGATAAGTTGCTTCATTAATCCGTGTGCGAGCAGCGCATTCAAGCTGCGTGGAACTGGTGAGCGAGCATTGTCGGATAAAAAGCGGCGAAAATCACGTAAATTTAAGTGAAGCGAGTGATTTTTTGTGTGGCGCAGTGGGATTTAAACCGCACCGATCAGCTCGAAAGCGACAAAATTGCGATTTTGATACAAAAAAATTCGCTTTCTCGTACAAATGACTGATAAAGGGGGCAGGCTTTTGGCGCTAAATGCGATAAAATGCGGCGTTTAGCAGATCTGGCGCTTATTTTAACCCACAGCGCCGCCCACTACGAGGCCTTTCCCGTGAGCGACCAAAATCTCAAGCAAAGTCTGAGCTACCGCGACGCCGGTGTTGATATCGACGCTGGTGACCAGCTTGTCGAAAATATTAAACCTTTTGCCAAGCGCACAATGCGCCCCGAAGTACTCGGCGGCATCGGTGGTTTTGGTGCGCTGGTTGAAATCAGCAAAAAATTTAAAGAACCCGTTTTGGTGTCAGGCACTGATGGTGTGGGCACGAAACTGAAACTGGCTTTCGAATTAAACCGCCATGACACCGTCGGTATCGACTTGGTGGGTATGAGCGTCAACGATATCTTGGTGCAAGGCGCTGAGCCTTTGTTCTTCCTTGATTACTTCGCCTGCGGCAAATTGGACGTAGATAGCGCAACTGAAGTGATTAAAGGCATTGCCTATGGTTGCGAGCAAGCAGGTTGCGCTTTGACTGGTGGCGAAACGGCTGAGATGCCAGGCATGTACCCGGTTGGCGAATACGATTTGGCTGGCTTTGCAGTTGGCGTGGTTGAAAAATCAAAAGTCATCACTGGCCAAGACATCAAAGCGGGTGACGTGGTATTGGGCTTGGCATCGAACGGTGCGCACTCAAACGGTTACTCTTTGATCCGTAAAATTTTGAATTTGGGTCAAGTGGATTTTAACGCTGAATTCGACGGCGGTCGTTCATTGTCAGACGTGGTGATGGCGCCAACGCGTATTTATGTAAAACCATTGTTGAAACTGATCGATACCTTGACGGTCAAAGGCATGGCGCACATTACTGGCGGCGGTATTACTGAAAATGTACCTCGCGTATTGCCAAGCAATGTGGTTGCGCAAATTGACGCAGCAAGCTGGACTATGCCTAAGCTGTTCACTTGGTTGCAAGAACAAGGCAATGTGGCGCAGCAAGAAATGTACAAAACCTTCAACTGTGGCGTCGGTATGGTTGTCATCGTCGCGGCCCAAGATGCTGCTGCAGCGACTGCACTGCTGCAAGCCGAAGGTGAGACGGTTTACCAGTTGGGCGTAGTGCGCGAGCGCGTTGGCGACGAGCACCAAACTCAAGTGGCGTAATTGACGCTAGTCTGAAAAAGGCGAGGTCGTTGACCTCGCTTTTTGTTTTTATAGGCATAAAAATACCAATATAAGGTATTGCCATCATAATATTTTGGTATTTGCCCTAGAGGCATATACCCCTGGATAGATGCATGAAAAACATCGTAATTTTGATTTCAGGCCGCGGCAGTAATATGCAGGCCATTGTCGAGGCGCAGATCGCTGGGGCCCATATCGCCGCAGTGATTTCTAATCGCCCGGACGCCGCAGGCTTGGCTTGGGCTGCTGAGCGCGGAATTAAAACCGCAGTGCTCGATCATAAACAATTTGCTGATCGCGAAAGCTTTGATCGCGCCTTGGCGAATTTAATTGACGGCTTTGCGCCTGATTTGGTTGTGTTGGCGGGTTTTATGCGCATTTTGACTGCGGATTTTGTTAATCACTATAGCCATCGCTTGATTAATGTACATCCGTCACTTTTGCCTGCTTTCACCGGTCTTAATACACACCAACGCGCTATCGATGAGGGTGTAAAATTGGCAGGCTGTACCGTGCACTTTGTCACCGCAGAGCTTGATCATGGGCCAACCATCGCGCAGGCGGCGGTGCCTGTGTTGGATGATGATACTGCGGCGACGCTGGCTGCGCGTGTTTTGGTGCAAGAGCATCAACTCTATCCGCAAGCCGTGGCGTGGTTTGTTGCTGATCAATTGGAGATCGTTGAGGGCAAAGTGAAAATTAACGCGGCGGTGAATGCCGACGTCTATTTGCGAGTGCCTCATATTTGATATGAAGAAATACGTGTGGTGGGCTTTGGCCCTGTCGATTCTGTTGCACTTGGCATCGGTACTGGCCGAGCCTGCGCTCAATTGGCTGCAATATCGCCAGATCGACGACCCCGTATTAAAGCAAACGCAGCGACAATTACAGGCGCAAAATCTAAATGATGATGATCTGCCTGCTGAATTGGCGAATGTAACACCCGTTGAGCAACAAGTAGTGCACTTGCACCGCATTGTCCCGCTGGCGATTAAAGCAAGTGCTCAACCAAAGCTGGCAAGTCGTCCCAAAACAGTTCAGGCGAGTCCTACACCGAAAGTGGTCAAGGCGTCTGCAGTGGTGGCTTCGAGTACGATAGCATCAGACATTGCCCGTGAAGCCGTTATTGCATCGGAAGTGGTGGTGCTGGCGGCTAGTCAAGCCAGCCCAGCTAGCAAGGTTGGCGTGCTGCCTAAATTGGCCAGTGCCGCATCACGTGCGTCGCGCGCATCTAGCGTTGCGGTCGCGACTAAAATAGATCGTGCTGCGGCCAAGCGCTTTCCGCGCGATGTCAAAATTGAGTACCGCTATATGGGTTTCCCAGCCTATTTGCATTGGCAGTTGGCGCAGGGCCGATATGAGTTGCAGCTCGATGTGCCGATTCCTGGCCATGCACGGCGTTTTATTAGCCGTGGCAAGGTCGATAAATATGGCGTGATGCCTGAGCAGTTTATTGAGTTCCGCAAGCAATTTGAAACGCCAAAATACGACGTGCATTTTGATTGGGATAAAGAGCTGGTTACGCTGATCGAGGGCTCGCAGCAAAAAACAGAACCTTTTGCTGCTGGGGATCAAGACTTAATGTCGGCAGCGCTGCACTTGGCCTTAATGGGCGGCAGTCAGCCCAAGTATGAAATGGCGATGTTTTCGGGGCGTAAACGCTATCCGGATGTGAAATTTGAATTGAAAGGCGAAGCCAGTTTGAAAATAGGCGGTAAAGAAATTCCCGCTTTACTGATGGCCTCGCGTAGTGGCGAGCGACAAGTGGATTTTTGGCTGGCGCCTGATTGGCATAATTTGCCAGTTCGCATGGTGATCAATTTTGGCAAAGATGGCAGTTATGACTTATCGGCCTACAATATCACCTTGGACGGCAAGAAAGTATTGGAATGGGTAAATCCGAATACCCAAGCGCAGCAGATCCATCGCCCTTAAGCTGGAATGTGCTGTGTTAACACCTTAAATGAGCAGGATCAATCGATCCTCGCAAGCGCTACCAATGTGTAGCCTGATGAAGAGAGAGTATTTATGACACCAAAGCAATTGTCCGCCACGCTTGATATTTTGAATTCCGCGCTGGGTTTTAATGCGCCAGCCGATGCTGTGGTTTCACGCCATTTCCGTGAAAATAAAGACTTGGGTCACAAAGATCGCGCTGTGATTGCTGAAACCGTATTTAGCATGCTGCGTCATTTGCCGCAGCTTGAATGGCTGGCAGGCAGTACTGACGGTAAATTGGCCAGTACGCGTGAGTTGCTATTGGCGTACTTTACCCGCATTAAGCATTTGAACGTACGCGAATTGCCTGCGGTATTTACGGATGAAGACAAAGAGCGCGCAGGCGCAATGAAGGGTATGGCGCTGCGAGACGCGCCACTGAACGTGCGTGCGGCTATGCCCCAGTGGTTGGTCGAAGCGATGCAGGCTGAAGGGCAGGATGAAGCGCAAATTTTGGCGATGGGCCAAGCGATGTTGCAGCCTGCGCCACTCGATATTCGCGTTAATAGCATCAAAGCTAAGCGCGATGCCGTGGCGGCAGAATTAAAGGCTGCGGGAGACATTAACACCACGCCTACACCGTATTCTCCATGGGGCTTGCGCGTTGAAGGCAAGCCCGCGATCAATAAATACAAATGCTTTATTGAGGGCCGCGTTGAAGTTCAAGACGAAGGTAGCCAATTGTTGGGCCTATTGTCGGGCGTGAAGCGCGGCCAAATGGTGACCGACTTCTGCGCGGGGGCAGGTGGTAAAACTCTGTTGCTCGGCGCGATGATGCAAAACACCGGCCGCTTGTACGCGTTTGACGTCTCTGAAAAACGCTTGGCCAACTTAAAGCCTCGTCTGGCTCGTTCTGGTTTGTCGAACGTGAACCCGCAATTGATCGCATCGGAAACCGACCAGAAGATTAAGCGTTTGGCCGGCAAAATGGACGTGGTGTTGGTTGATTCGCCTTGTTCTGGTATGGGTACTTTGCGCCGCAATCCCGACCTGAAAATGCGCCAGTCAGCGCAAAGCGTGGCTGAGTTGAACGACAAGCAGCGCGCGATTTTAAAATCGGCGGCGCGTTTGGTGAAAAACGGCGGTCGTTTGGTGTATGCAACGTGCAGTTTCTTGCAGAGCGAAAATCAAGCTATCGTGCGTGAGTTTTTGGCGGCGCATCCTGATTTTCAATTGCTCGACGCGCGTGAATTGCTCGCGAAAGAGCGCGTGGAGATTGCCCTGAACGACGAATTCTTGCAATTAACACCGCAACAGCACCAAACCGATGCATTCTTTGCAGCGGTGTTGCAGCGAGTGAGCGCCGAAAAAGCCAAAGCGCAAGAAGAAGCGGCGATGCTATCGGCAGAAGACGAAATGGCAGAATAAGCTGAAATGAGTTGAATAAAAAAACCCGCTGCAAAGCGGGTTTTTTTATGGCGGCAATGAAGGTTTTATTTCACGACGCGTAATTGCGGACGGCCGCTTGGGCGTGGTGGTGGGTCTTGCGGTGGCGGTTCGTCTGGATTGGATTCTGGTGCACTTTCGGGCTCACCGACGGCGCTGCCTTCGTATTCAAAGCCCATGCCTTCGCCATTTTCACGTGAGAAAATCGAAATGACGGCACCGACCGGAATTTCGATATCACGCGGCACGCCGTTAAAACGCGCAGAAAAACTAATAAAATCATTGGCAATGGTTAAGTTGCGACAAGCGTTGTAGCTGACATTGAGGACAATTTCGCCATTTTTGACGTATTCCATCGGCACTTGCATTTTGCCACGTACGGCAACAACGAGATAAGGAGTAAAACCTTGGTCAGAGCACCATTCATGAATGGCGCGCAATAAATACGGTTTGGTCGATACAGTTTGCATGGTCGGCCCCGTGATAGAGAGTAATAGAGCAATTGTAGCAGGCTGATAGCATCATGACGTGATTCTGCACCCATGACTAACAAGCCCCGCGAGCGGGGCTTGAATGTGTTGCTTATTTGCGCATTGCTTTTTCGTTGGCGGTCAACGAATCGATGAATGCTTCGCGGCTAAACAGGCGCTCAGCGTATTTCATTACCGGCACTAAGCCTTTAGTGACTTCAATTCCGTAGTGTTCAAAACGCCACAGTAACGGTGCAATTGCTACGTCGAGCATCGAGAATTCTTCACCCAAAATGTACTTTTGTTTGGTGAAGATCGGTGCAATTTGCGTCAAATTGTCGCGAATCGCCGCACGAGCGGCTTCGAGCGCGGTTTTTTTCGCGGTCGCATCTTCCAGCGTTTTTACGTGGATAAACAACTCGCGTTCCAAATTAAACAGCATCAGGCGGGCGCGGGCGCGCATTACTGGATCAGCTGGCATCAATTGTGGGTGTGGGAAACGCTCATCAATGTATTCGTTGATGATGTTTGATTCGTACAACTGCAAGTCACGTTCAACCAGCACTGGCACTTCATTGTACGGATTCATGATCGCCAAATCTTCTGGTTTGCTGTGAATATCCACATCAAGAATTTCAAAGTCCATGCCTTTTTCAAACAACACAATACGGCAGCGGTGGCTGAAAGGGCAGGAAGTACCAGAGTACAACTTCATCATGGCGTGTTAATCCTTTGTGGTTTGCAAACAATAGTCGCTATTGTAATGATATTGCGCTGCAATAGCCATTAAAACACTGATAAGTATCTGAATTTAAATGGGAAAGTGTCTTTTTGTTGTGTGGATGTGTTTTTTCGCTTTGTATAGGTATCTTGTTGTAGGCAAAGTAGTGTATGGCTTGCAGGGCAATACCCGGATAAAAAAGGGCGGAAAAATCCGCCCTTGGTGTTCACTAGATTTAATTTTAGTGAATATCGCGCCAGTATTCTTTCTTCAACAAGTAAGACACTGGAATCAAGAACAAGATCAGGAACAGCAGTACGCCGTAGCCGATTTGTTCACGTTTCACTTGTGATGGCTCTGCCATGTAAGACAGGTAATTTACCAGATCACCAACGCGCTGATCGTATTCATGGTTGTCGAAAGTTCCATTTTCGCCGCCGCGAGTCAGAGTACCAGGTTTAACTAATACCAATGATTTCTTAGCGTGAGGGCCTTCGCCTTCCACTTTCAGGATTTGCTCACCTTGCAATTCCCACAGTACGTGAGGCATGCCGACTTTATCGAATACCAGATTGTTCCAGCCAGTAGGGCGGGTGTCATCACGGTAGAAGGTGCGCAGGTAAGTGTAGAGCCAATCTTCACCGCGTGAACGCGCGATCAAGCTCAAATCCGGCGGCGTTGCACCAAACCAGGCTTTGCCGTCTTTAGCATCCATTGCCACTTTCATCTGGTCGCCCACTTTTTCGCTGGCGAACATCAGATTGGCTTTGATTTGCGCTTCAGTCAGGCCAATGTCTTGCAAACGGTTGTAGCGCATAACGGCTGCGCCGTGACAAGACAAACAGTAGTTCACAAAGGTTTGCGCGCCACGCTGGATACTTTCAGCGTTTTTGTGATCGATCGGCGCTTTGTCTAAATGAACACCTTCGGCACCAGCCGCAAAGCTTTGGCCTGCAAGGGCCAAAGAAGCGATGGCGAGGAGGCTAGCGAGTGTTTTTTTCATGGCTGTCTCCTTAGATAAATGTGCCAAATAGGTATGCGCCAACGACTGCAATCGCCACATACACGAAGAACATCACTTGTTGTTTGCCGGTTGAAAACGTCACACGCTCAGGTACTGGCGCGCAAGGCTTCTCATTCTTGGTGTAGAACGGCATACCCAAGAAGAAGGCAAAGTAAACAATGCTCAATACTTGCGAAACAATAGTACGGAAGTCCGTCGCTGGTTTCGCACCCAAGATACCTAAGCCAATAAATGAAATCAGGAACAGCACCAACATCACTTTAAAGCTCGTTGGACGGTAGCGGATTGATTTAATTGGCGAGCGATCCAGCCATGGCAAGAACGCGATCAACACAACCGCAGCACCCATACCCAATACGCCCCAAACTTGCGTACCTAAGAATGATGGGATCGCACGCAAGATCGCGTAGAACGGTGTGAAGTACCAAACTGGCGCAATGTGCGCTGGTGTTTTCAATGCATCAGCAGGGTCAAAGTTCGGTTTCTCAAGGAAGAAGCCGCCCATTTCTGGTGCAAAGAATAAGATGCCGCAGAACACTGCTAGGAACACAGCCACACCCAACACGTCTTTCACTGTGTAGTAAGGGTGGAAGGCAATGCCATCAACAGGGATATGCGTAATTGGATCTTTGTTTTTCTTGATCTCAACGCCGTCTGGGTTGTTTGAGCCGACTTCGTGCAACGCCACCAAGTGCGCAACCACCAGTGCCAACAGCACCAATGGAACGGCAATCACATGCAAGGCGAAGAAGCGGTTCAGAGTTGCATCAGAGACAACGAAGTCACCACGAATCAGAACAGAAAGATCTGGGCCGATTACTGGAATAGACGCGAACAAGTTAACAATAACCTGCGCACCCCAGAATGACATTTGACCCCAAGGCAACAAGTAGCCCAAGAATGCTTCAGCCATCAAGATCAAGAAGATCAAAGTACCGAATACCCAAACCAATTCACGTGGTTGTTTGTATGAACCGTAAATCAAGCCACGGAACATATGCAGGTACACGACAACGAAGAACATCGAAGCGCCAGTGGAGTGCATGTAGCGAATAATCCAGCCACCTGCCACGTCGCGCATAATGTATTCAACTGATGCAAACGCCACCGAAATATTGGTGCCAGGAATCAGATTGCCATCTGGTTTGTAGTTCATGGTCAGGAAAATGCCGGTTACGATCTGGATAACCAGAACTAACATCGCCAATGAACCAAAGAAGTACCAGAAGTTAAAGTTTTTTGGTGCGTAATATTCGGAAACGTGGGCTTTCCAAGTGCTGGTGAGCGGGAAGCGCTCATCAACCCAGCCGAGAACCTTTTCCGGTAAACCTTGCTGCTGATTGCTCATGACTTAGCCCCTTATTTGTCTTCGCCGACCAAAATTGTCGTGTCGGAAAGGTATTTATGTGGAGGGATAACCAAGTTGATTGGAGCTGGAACGCCTGAGAAGACGCGGCCAGCCAAATCGAACTTGGAGCCATGACAGGGGCAATAAAAACCACCGACCCAATCCGGACCTAAATCTGCAGGCGCCAAATCTGGGCGGAAGGTGGGTGAACAGCCCAAGTGAGTACATACACCGGTCGCAACCCAGACTTCAGGTTTGATCGAGCGTGTTGCGTTATGGCAATACTCTGGTTGCTCGCTGGCATCTGATTTCGGATCCAATAGTTTTGGATCGTTCTTTGGCAGATTTTTCAGCATTTCTGGGGTGCGATTAACCACCCAAACAGGCTTACCGCGCCATTCAACGGTAATTTTTTGGCCTGGTTCGAGTTTGCTGATGTCAACCTCGACTGGCGCACCGGCCGCTTTGGCACGTTCAGATGGGAAGAAGCTAGCGACAAAAGGAACTGCTACCCCTGCTGTCGCGACTGCGCCCACTGCGCCGGTGGCGATTAATAAAAATCGCCGTTTGCTATTATCTACTTGCTGCTCACTCATAACCCAATCCCTGATTTGTAGGAACGCAATAATTCTTAAACCGCCAAATTGTACCCGAATGCGCAGGGGAACTTAAAGCTCTCTGAGCCGTCTTAGCAGACCTTTTCGAAAATAAATTCGAAAAATGGCTTAATTGGTCGCGTAGCGAGCCAATTCTTCATTCAATTTGTCGCTCACGTGCAGGGTGATGTCTTCGATTTTTTCTTTTTTACTGGCGGGATAGCTAATTTGCAGCACTTTGGCACTCAATTGCCAACCTTGTTGCGATTGCGTCAGTGTGTATTGAATTCTTGCCTCGGTGGGCAAGTTTGCTTTAGCGATATTGGCACTAAATTCTAAATAAGTAGGGCTCCGAGACAGTAGTTTCATCCCTTTACTAGTGCGAAATCGGATGATGTCTTCGGAGACTGCCTTGGTGCTGCGCCCTACGATTAAAATGCTAGGCGAATTTGGTTGCGCTTTTGCGACAGGTTTAGCTTCCGAGCCCTGATGTTGTGGTGTTGAACATGCAGCCAGTAAGCTTGCCGCACTGATGAGAATGATTTTACGCAGATTTCCTTTCATACAGGGTTGTCCAAATCAAGGTGAATGTGTTCGAGATCAAACTCGGTCGCTAGATGTTTGCCCAAGGCTTCAATGCCATAGCGTTCGGTTGCATGATGACCAGCGGCGATAAAAGCAACCCCGCTTTCATGCGCCAGATGAGTGACAAATTCGGAAGCTTCGCCAGTAATAAAGCAGTCAATGTCCAAATTACTCGCTTCGCGGAAGTAACTTTGTGCTCCACCCGTGCACCAAGCAACTTGGCGGATGGGTTTGTTGAGGTCCCCGATCGTTAGTGTTGGGCGTTTGAGTTGCAGTCCGATGTGTTCTTTAAAGGTGTCGAGTGACATAGGGACGGGTAACTCCCCGCGCCAAACTAAATCTTGATCACCAAAGCGCGACATCGGGATGAGACCGAGTTTTTGCGCCAGCTGCGCGTTATTGCCTAGGGTTTCATGCGCATCAAGCGGTAAGTGGTAGCCAAATAGATTGATGTCATTGATTAGCAGTTTGGCAATGCGCTGTTTTTTGGTTCTGACGATGGCTTGATCTTCGCCTTTCCAGAAGTAGCCGTGATGCACCAAAATGGCATCAGCTTCAAGCTCAATCGCCGCTTCAATTAATGCGAGCGATGCTGTAACGCCGGTCACAATCTTGTGTATTTGCGCTTTGCCCTCAACTTGTAAACCGTTGGGGGCGTAATCTTTGAAGCGTGCCACAGCAAGCAGTTGTCCGATATAATTTTCTAATTCTTGACGTTGTATTGGCATAAGATAAACGTGATATGAAAAAACTTTGGCTCATTTTCGCACAAACAACCACGGTCGGTTTGGCGATCTGGTTTCTAGTCACTTTGCTAAAACCCGAATGGCGACTGCCGGCTGCACCGCAGACACCGGTGGTCACGGTGAAAGAAACACAAGCGATAGCCTCTGCACCTGCAGAGCTATCGTATAGTGCTGCAGCAAAAAAGGCGAAACCTTCTGTTGTGAATATTTTCACATCGCAGCAAGCTAGACAGCCGCGCAACCCTCTACTCAACGATCCCTTATTCCGCCGTTTCTTTGGTGAACGGGGGCAAGATGACGAAGGCCAACGCCCTTCAAGTTTAGGCTCGGGTGTCTTAGTTTCATCGCAAGGTTATATTGTCACCAACAACCATGTCGTTGAAGCTGCCGATGAAATTGAAGTGGCTTTAGCCGATGGCCGCACCGCGAGCGCAACCTTGATTGGCAGCGATCCTGATACCGATATTGCGGTCATTAAAATTGATCTGCCTGATCTACCCGCTATTAGCTTTGCAGATGCCGATAAAGTCGAAATCGGCGACGTGGTGTTGGCAATCGGGAACCCATTTGGCGTGGGCCAAACGGTTACGATGGGCATTGTCTCGGCTTTAGGTCGCTCAGAGTTAGGAATCAACACCTTTGAAAACTTCATCCAAACCGACGCGGCGATTAACCCAGGTAACTCGGGTGGTGCTTTGATTGATACTGCGGGTAATTTGCTGGGTATCAATACTGCGATTTATTCCAAAACAGGTGGATCGCTCGGGATTGGGTTTGCGATTCCTGCAACCACCGTCAAACAAATCATGGAGGCGTTGATTAAAGACGGTAGCGTGACGCGTGGTTGGTTGGGCGTTGAAGTGCAGGATGTGACGACCGAATTGGCCTCTTCATTTCGCCTTAAGGAAGTAAAGGGTGCTTTGATTGCAGGTGTGGTACGTAATGGTCCGGCGGCTAGGGCGGGTATCAAGCCCGGTGATGTATTGCTGTCGATCGATGGAAAAGAGGTGAGTAACTCCGCCAAAATGCTCGATATTATTTCCGCGCTCAAGCCGGAACAAAAAGTACCTATGGTTTATGTCCGGCAGGGCGAGCAGGTCGAGTCGCTCGTTGAGGTGGGAAAGCGGCCGAAATTCAATCAGCGGCGCTAGGTATTGCGCGCTAGCCTGCTATCCATCTGGTCTTTACTCGTATACTGATAAAAAGCGTCAGCAAGGCTGACGCTTTTTTATTTGCCTTGTAGTAATAGGATCTCTGCCGCAGCTAAATCTTCGGGGACACCCAGTAAGACCATAATGTCGCCATTCTGCAGTTGAAAATCGTCGTTCGGTTGAACAGAAGCTAGGTTTTTACGGCGGATACTGCGCACTTCAACACCAAGTTCGCTGAGCCCAAGTTCTCCAATGGTGTAACCAATTGCATGTGCATTTTGTGTGAGTTGCACAGTGTGCAAGCGCGCTTGATGGCGATCAGATTCGTCTGAGTCTTCGTGCGTGCCGCGATAAAAGCCACGAATCATCTGATAACGCGCTTCGCGCACTTCGCGGATGCGGCGCACGACTTTATTGAGCGGCACGCCGAGCAGCATCATCGTGTGTGACGCCAGCATCAAGCTGCCTTCCATAATTTCGGCCACCACCTCGGCGGCGCCCGCGTTTTTAATCAGATCGATATCGCTATCGTCTTGTGTACGAACAATCACGGGCAACTCGGGGCGAATTTGGTGGACTACTTCCAATATTTTCATCGCCGAATGCGTATCTGAATAAGTCACAATCAGTGCGCGGGCGCGCATTAAACCTGCCGCAATCAAGACTTCACGCTTGGCGGCATCACCAAACACGACCGATTCACCAGCTGCGCCAGCTTCGCGTACCTTTTCGGGATCCAGATCGAGGGCAAAAAAGGTGATATTTTCCGAGTGCAAAATTCGGCCGAGTGATTGGCCGCTACGGCCGTAGCCGCACAAAATAACGTGACCACTATTGGCCATGCTGCGCACCGCAATCTGGTGTAAATTCGCCGCCAAATTCATCCATTCTGAGCTGGCGAGTCTCAGTACCAATTTATCAGCGTGCTGAATCAAAAATGGCGTAATCAGCATCGTGATAATGATTGCGGCAATCGTGCTTTGCAAAATGCCGCTGGGCATGAAATTTTGTCCTGCGGCTAGGGCAAGCAAAACAAACGCAAACTCGCCGCCTTGACCCAGTGCGAAACCGGTTCGCCATGATGTACCAGGCGAATTGCCAAATAGCTTGGCCAAACCTGCAATCAGTGCAACCTTAATGGGGCCGAGTGCGACAACCAGCAATAAGATCAACGGCCATTCGGTTAGCAAAATAGCAAAGTTCAGATTCATGCCGACGGTAACGAAGAATAGGCCAAGCAATAAATCGCGGAAAGGGCGAATGTCGTCTTCCACCTGATAGCGGTATTCAGTTTCGGCAATCAACATACCAGCTAAAAATGCACCGAGGGCGAGCGATAGGCCGGCAAGCTCTGTTACCCACGCAATGCCGAGCGTGATAAACAGAATATTGAGCATAAATAGCTCGCTCGAATGCTGGCGCGCGACCAAGTTAAACCAAGGGCGCATTAGTTTTTGCCCAAGCCACAATAGCAAGGTTAAAACAATGACGATTTTTATCGCGGCAAAACCCAAGGAAACGGCCAACTCCTCACCAGGTTGACTCAGGACCGGGATCATAATCAGGAAAGGAACAACCGCCAGATCTTGAAATAATAAAATCCCAAACGCGTTTTGCCCGTGCGGGGTGTTCAGCTCGTTGCGATCGGTGAGTAGTTTGGAGACCATGGCCGTGGACGACATCGCCATCGCAGCACCCAAGGCGACACCAATTTGCCAACTCAAGCCTAGCATGACCACCGTGGCACAGACCACGATCAGCATGGTTGCCACTTGGCTTAAACCCAAGCCAAATACAGTACGGCGCATCGCGGTTAGCTTGCCCAAATTAAATTCAAGGCCGAGCGTAAACATCAAAAAGACGACGCCGAACTCTGCTAAATGGCTAGCCTCTTCACTAGATGGAATCAAGCCGAGTGCGTGCGGGCCAATCACCATGCCAATGACTAAATAGCCCAGCATGGGGGGGAGTTTGATTTTGCGGCAAATCACCACAGTGAAAACGGCGGTGGCGAGTAAAAATAGCAGATTTTGTAAAATAGTGGACATACAGCGCTAAGGGGTCTCCATTAGGAATCGATAATAATAGGCTGAGCTAGTCCAGTAAATATTGCTGAAGACTAATTGGTTTGATGTAAGTATAACTGAAGCTGAAAGTATTTATGCTTCATCGCTGTTACAGAGCGGCGAGGTCTTTTATAATCCGAGCACTTCATTTAACGATAATGGCATCCATGACGCAGAGTGCATACCACAGCGGACGTCGCGTATTGGCGATCGAAGCGGCCGCGATTGAAGCGGTGGCCACGCAATTGGACCAAGCCCAATTCAATTTAGCTTGCGAGCTAATCTTGTCCTGTGCCGGGCGAGTGGTGGTGATGGGCATGGGAAAATCTGGCCATATCGCCCGTAAAATTGCGGCCACGATGGCCAGCACAGGAACGCCGGCGATGTTTGTCCACCCTGCCGAAGCTGCACACGGTGATCTGGGGATGATTACACGCCAAGATCTGGTGTTGGCTTTATCAAACTCTGGCGAGAGCGACGAAGTATTGGCCATTTTGCCTAGCCTTAAACGGCTCGCCGTGCCGATTATCTCAATGACGGGTAATCCAAATTCCACCTTGGCGCAGCAATCAAAAGTGCATTTGTATGCAGGGGTGACTGAGGAAGCGTGTCCGCTTAATTTAGCCCCAACGGCGAGCACGACGGTGGCCTTGGCGCTTGGCGACGCGCTCGCTGTCGCGCTACTGGAGGCTCGTGGTTTTCAGGCAGATGACTTTGCGCTATCCCACCCGGGTGGTAGTTTGGGGCGCAAGCTGCTGGTTCATGTGCGTGACCTGATGCACAGTGGCGATGCTTTGCCTGTGGTGCAAGAAAGCATGAATTTACGCGATGCCTTGCTTGAAATTAGCCGTAAAGGGATGGGAATGACGGCGGTGGTGGATGCCGCGGGTGTACTGCAGGGTGTTTATACCGATGGTGATTTACGCCGCACGCTTGATCGTGACTTTGATTTGCGTACCACCAGCGTCGCGCAGGTGATGACGCGTAATCCTGCTACCATAGAGGCTCAACGCCTTGCTGCCGAGGCAGCTGCCGTGATGGAAGACAAACGAATTAACGGCTTGCTTGTGCTTGATCATGGGCAGCTAGTGGGCGCATTAAATATGCATGACTTATTGCGTGCCCGAGTGGTTTAGTTGGGTATCTCCCTGATGGCCTCTTTCTATATGGCTTTGAATTAAATACCCCTTGTGGGTGGATGAGTAAATAATGGATAGCGCAAAACCGGTAAAACTGATGATTTTTGACGTCGATGGCGTAATGACCGACGGCAGTTTATATTTTTCTGACTCGGGCGAAGAAATGAAAGCATTTAATTCGCTCGACGGCCATGGCATGAAAATGCTGCAAAACAGTGGTGTGAAGCTGGCGATTATTACTGGGCGCACTTCGAAATTATTAGAGCATCGCGCCCGAAATTTAGGGATTGATTATCTACATCAGGGCTCGCACGATAAATTGGCATCGTTTCAAAGCTTGATCGCCGAAGTGGGCGTGAGCGCAGAAGAATGCGGCTTTATGGGCGACGATGTGATTGATTTGCCAGTGATGCGCCGTGTGGCCTTTGCTGCATCGGTACCTGCTGCCCCAGAAATGGTGAAACATTACGCCCATTACATTACTGGACGTCAGGGCGGTGCTGGTGCTGTGCGCGAAGTGTGTGAATTAATCAT
Source organism: Chitinibacter sp. SCUT-21 (assembly GCA_041874755.1). Classification (NCBI taxonomy): domain Bacteria; kingdom Pseudomonadati; phylum Pseudomonadota; class Betaproteobacteria; order Neisseriales; family Chitinibacteraceae; genus Chitinibacter; species Chitinibacter sp. SCUT-21. Next base: position 912,413 of record CP102611.1, on the reverse strand, counting down.
GGCTAGCCAAGGTACGCTCGACGCTGCCTTGGCGCCGTATCTGCAATAAGGCTTTATTTTGCGAAGTTTAACCATTTGGGCTTTGCCCATCATGTTATTGCTGCTCGTTGGCGCACTCATTTTTGGCTTGAGCCAAGCGGCGATTGGTTTGGTGTCCACTAAACAAAGCGATCCAACTAAGCCCGATATGATTACGCAGCGCGGCGTTTTGGAGCGCTTTGACCAAACTGGCATGAAGCGATCAGTGCTAATCGCTAGCGAAGTGCGGCATATGCGCTTTGAAGATACCCTGCTGTTTACCGAGCCGAAACTGGTGCAAACCGACCCGGGTAAGCCTGTGATGACGGTGATGGGCGTGCGGGGAAAAAGTATTTTAAAGGCGTCACAAGTGTGGTTTTACGATCAGGTTGAATTACGCCGTGCGCCGTTTGAGCAGCAGGCGGAGTTGATTGTGAAAAGTCGTGATGTCTATCTTGATCAGGCAACAGGGCAAGCCAGCTCAGACGCCCATGTGTTCGTAGACATGGGCCCGCATCATGCTGAGGCAAGGGGTTTTATTGCCGACAATAATGCACAAACTTTATTATTAAAATCCAAAGTGAAAATGACCTATGTTCCGACCGCTCATTCTGCCCTTACTGGCTCTGCTCGTCCTTAATCCTGCTGCGGCTGAAACGGCTGATCGTGAAAAACCAATGAATGTTGAAGCAGATAGTTGCGAGTACTTTCAAAAAACAATGCAGCAAATTTGCGTAGGGAATGTGATCGTTACACAAGGTACGATGGTCATCCGTGCTGACAAATTAACAACACGCCAAGATGAGCAGGGTAATCAATTCGCTCTAGGGGAAGGACGACCAGTCCGTTTTAAGCAAAAACTCGATTCAGGTGAAATGCTGAATGCTGAGGCGTTACGTTTTGATTATGACGGTGGACGCGGTTTTGTTGTACTTAGCGAGAAGGCGTGGGTGAAACGTAATCAAGATCTGGTCGTGGGCGACAAAATTACCTATGACATGAATACTGAATATTACCAAGCTCAGAGTAAAGCGGGTGGTCGTGTCAATATCACTCTGACCCCTAAGAAAAAATCCGCAGATTCAGCCAGTAAGCCAGTGAGTAAATAAGCCGCATGAGCACATTAAAAGCCCAGCATTTACAAAAAAGCTATAAAAAACGCACTGTTGTGCGTGATGTCTCACTTGAGGTTAGTAGTGGAGAAGTTGTCGGTTTGTTAGGGCCTAATGGCGCAGGCAAAACGACGAGTTTTTATATGATCGTGGGCTTAGTCAAAATGGACCAAGGTACGATTGAATTAGACGGCGTTGACGTGAGTTCACAACCCATCCATAAGCGCGCGCGACTCGGTTTGGGTTATTTGCCACAAGAAGCATCCATTTTTCGCAAAATGACGGTCGCCGAAAATATCAAATCGGTGCTGGAGCTGCATTACAGCGACAAAATGCAGATCGACGAGCGGCTCGATGCGCTATTGCATGATTTGCACGTAGCTCATCTGCGCGATAGCAATGCCATGAGCTTATCGGGTGGTGAGCGCCGTCGGGTTGAAATCGCACGCGCCTTAGCATCTAACCCACAATTTGTCTTACTTGATGAGCCTTTTGCTGGTGTAGACCCAATTGCCGTCATTGATATTCAGCGCATTATTGGCTTTTTAAAAGAGCGCGGGATTGGGGTGTTGATTACCGATCATAATGTCCGAGAAACTTTGGGTATTTGTGATCGCGCTTATATTATTTCCGAAGGTTCCGTCATGGCTGCTGGCAAACCGGCTGAGATCGTGAATAATGAAGACGTTCGCCGCGTGTATCTGGGCGAGCACTTCCGCATGTAATCGACGTGAATTAGGTTCTATGAAGCAAACATTGCAGCTGCGCATGTCGCAGCAGCTCAATTTAACACCGCAATTACAGCAGTCGATTAAGCTGCTGCAACTTTCCACGCTTGATTTTAACCAAGAGATCGACCAGTTTTTAGCTGATAACCCGTTACTAGAGCGTGAAGATTCCGGTCAAGAAGGTTTGGAGGCTGTAGAGCAGCCCACCTCGGATTCCGCAGACGCAAGCGTCGAATCAAACGATGATTTGGACGGTTTGCGCTGGGACGAGGTGAAAAGCGGCTCATCGTTTGACGATGATGATGAGCGAGATCCAACCTTGCGTGTGGCGATTGAAGCAACCTTGCGTGATCACCTGCTCGATCAAGCGCGTTTGATGGGGCTATCGCGCCGCGATCACGCCATGCTTTCATTGTTGATCGAAGCATTGGACGAGGATGGCCTGCTTACGCAAGAACTCGACGAAATTTTTGCGCAACTACCGGACGATCTGGTCTGCGAGCTTGAACTTGAACCTGAAGAGCTGCGCATTGCGCATCAATATTTAACGCAGCTCGACCCGATTGGTGTTGGGGCGCGCTCGCTGTCCGAGTGCCTGCTGCTGCAACTCAAAAATTATCCTGCAAGTGCCGATTTAGATCTGGCTCGACGTTTAATTGACTCTGGGCTCGAGCTATTGGCCATCCGAGATTTTGCCAAGCTGAAAAAACAATTTGGCTGCGATGACGATCAGCTACGTCGTGCGCAACAAATCATCCGCGGCTTAAATCCGAGACCCGCAGCGAACTGGGGCACAGATACAACACGTTATGTTGTGCCGGATGTCATTGTGCAAAAGTTACGTGGGCGCTGGACTGTGCGCTTAAATCAAGCCGCGCAGCCCAAAATCAAAGTCAATGAAATGTATGCACGCTTGCTTCAAGGCGAGTCTGGCGAATCAATGACAGGTGCGCTGCAAGAAGCTAGGTGGTTGATTAAAAGCATAGAACAGCGCGGCAGTACTATTTTGCGCGTTGCTCAAGCCATTGTGGCGAGGCAGCAGGCATTCTTTGAATACGGCGAAGTCGCGATGAAACCCATGGTGTTGCGTGATATTGCCGAAGAGCTAGATTTACACGAATCGACAATTTCACGTGTAACAACGCAAAAATTTATGCTGACACCACGTGGGGTTTTGGAGTACAAATACTTCTTCGGTAGCCATGTTGAAAACGACAGTGGCGGCGAGAATTCAGCAACATCGATTAAAGCTTTGATCAAACAACTGGTAGCCCAAGAAAATCCGAAGAAACCATTGTCGGATAGTGCTATAACTGAAGAACTCGCAAAGCAAGGTGTCGCAGTAGCGCGGCGCACCGTTGCTAAATATCGGGAGGCGCTCAATATCGCGCCTGCCAGTCAGCGCAAAAGCCTGTAATAGGGCGATATAAATCGAAGGAGCATTAATATGAACCTCAACATCAATGGTCATCATCTTGAAGTTACTCCATCTATTCGTGAGTACGTTACCAACAAAATCGAGCGCGTTGTTCGCCACTTTGACAATGTGATTGATGCGACGGTAATCCTTTCGGTAGACAAATTGCAGCATAAAGCTGAGGTCACAGTCCATGTGAGCGGCAAAGATATTCACGTTGAGGCGATTGAGGAAGATTTGTACGCCGCGATCGACGTTCTGATGGATAAATTGGATCGTCAAGTGGTGAAACACAAAGAAAAACAAACCGCACATCGCGGTGAGGCGCTCAAACACCAAGCGGTGATTGAAGAATAATTCGTTGCGCCGGCAATACAACGGGAACGCCGCGAGTCGTTCCCGTTTTTGTTTTAGAGCAAGCTAAGTACAATACCCAGTCCACTAGGGAAACCGATTAAGACCATGAGCCTGATTACCAAAATTCTGCCAACGAGCAATGTATTTCTAGATTTAGATGTGGGCAGCAAGAAACGTGTTTTTGAGCATGTGGGCATCGTGTTCGAAAATAGCCATGGTATTGCGCGCAGCGTGATTTTTGATAGCCTATTCGCGCGCGAAAAATTGGGCTCGACCGGCCTAGGCCAGGGCGTGGCGATTCCGCATGGTCGTATCAAAGGGCTTAAAGAAGCTACTGGCGCTTTCGTGCGTCTAAAAGAGCCGATTCCGTTCGATGCGCCCGATGGCAAACCGGTTTCATTGATTTTTGTGCTGTTAGTTCCTGCGAACGCCACCGATCTGCATTTGCAAATTTTGTCTGAACTAGCTCAACTCTTTTCCGATAAGCAATTGCGCGAAGAGCTCAATACCCTTGCTGAGCCGCATCAAGTGTGGGAACGTATTTCACAATGGCAACCGTATGGCGCTGATTTTACGTAATTGCGTTCAGCTAGACTCCCACCGCTTTGCTGGTTAATATCAAGACTGCATCTGATTGATGCAGTTTTTTTTTGAGAAACGTATGCCGCAAATAACTGCACGTCAACTCTTTATCGATAATGCCGAAAAGCTGCGCCTCACTTGGGTGGCTGGTCAATCTGGCGCCAACAATTTATTGTCGAACGACGCCAGTGAGCAAAAGCCATCACTTTCTTTGGTGGGGCACTTAAACTTCGTTCACCCCAATCGGATTCAAGTGTTGGGGATTGCAGAAATTGCCTACGTCAACGGGCTCTCGCCTGAAGTTCAACTCAGTAGCCTGAATCAATTGTTTGCCAGTGAAATGGCCGCGATGATCGTCGCCAACGGGCAAACGGTTCCTGACGCCTTGCGCGATGCCGCCGAGCGCCATCATGTCCCGCTCTTGACCAGTCCAGAGCAGTCCCCATACTTGATGGAGGTATTGCGCTATTACCTAAGTAAAGCTTTGGCTGTATCAACACACCTGCACGGGGTATTTTTGGATGTGCTTGAGGTCGGTGTGTTGCTGACTGGTGAATCGTCGATGGGTAAATCCGAGCTGGCACTAGAGCTGATTTCGCGTGGCCACGGTTTGGTAGCCGATGATGTGGTTGAAGTCTATCGCACCAATCCAGAAACATTAGAAGGGCGCTGCCCGCCGATGTTGCGCGATTTTCTCGAGGTGCGCGGGATTGGGGTTTTGAATATCCGCACTATTTTTGGCGAAACTGCGGTTCGCCCGAAAAAGACGCTGAAATTGATTATTCATCTGGCCAAAGCCGGTGGCGAATCACTGGCACCGGTGGATCGTTTGCAAATGCAAGCTGCTACCCAAGCGATTTTGGATGTGCCGGTGCGTAAATTGGTGATTCCCGTTGCGGCGGGGCGTAATTTGGCGGTATTGGTTGAGTCGGCTGTGCGTAACTATATTTTGCAACTACGCGGCATTGATTCAACGCGAGAATTCATCGAGCGACATCAGAAATTTATGGAAATGGGCGAATAATGCCAAATTCGATTAATCAGCAAGTTGTGATTCTGTCCGGACTCTCTGGCGCGGGTAAATCCGTTGCGCTGCGTGCGCTGGAAGACCTTGGTTATTATTGTTTGGATAATTTGCCAGCGCCTTTGCTGCCGCAGGCGGTTTCAATGCTCGATTTAGACGGCTATCCACGTGTTGCCATCGCGGTGGATGCGCGTAGCGCGCACAATCTGACCAGTTTGCCTGAGCATATGGAAGCCTTGATGCAATTGAATGTTGACGTTCGCGTGCTGTTTTTAGAAGCGAATGATGAGACTATCATCAAGCGTTATTCCGAAAGCCGACGTAGCCATCCTTTGTCGAATGGCCAGTTGACGGTGAGTGAATGCATTGCGATGGAGCGCGAGGTGCTCGGCGATATTCGTGAAATGAGCCATTGCATCGATACCAGCGGCATGGCAGCGTCTAAGTTACGGCATTGGATTCGCGATTTTATTGCGGTGGATAAAGCCAAACTCACGCTGATTTTCCAGTCCTTCGGCTTTAAGCACGGTATTCCACTCGATTCAGATTTTGTTTTTGATGCGCGTTGTTTACCCAATCCATATTACGATCCTGAATTGCGCCCCTTAACCGGCATGGATCAGCCAGTGGCGGATTTTTTGATGCGCCAACCTACGGTTGGTCCATATTTAACGCACATACTGGGGTTTTTAGAGCGCTGGTTGCCTGAATTCGAGCGCGACCAGCGTAGTTATGTCACGGTTGCAATTGGCTGCACAGGCGGTCAGCATCGCTCGGTTTATTTGGCCGAAGAATTAAAACGCCACTTTGCGCGTTCACGTCAAGTTTTGCTTCGTCACCGCGAGCAGCATGGTCATTGAAACTTGGCGCATCCTGAAATGGGGGGATGTGCTTTGCCTGCTGTTGCTGGTGCTGATCTGGGGAGCTATCAGTCTCTGGAGTTGGCAGCAACCACATGCAACCCGTGTGCGGATTTATCAAGATGGTAAAGTGTTTGCCGAGCTTGATTTAATGGCGGCCAAAACCATGCGCGTGCCGGGCCCCTTGGGCGAAACAATTGTTGAAGTGAACGCGGGCAAAGCACGTATCGCCAACGACCCAAGCCCGCGTCAATACTGCGTTAAAGCCGGTTGGTTGCAGCAAGCGGGGCAAAGTACCATTTGCTTGCCCAATCGTACCAGTATCGAATTAGTTGGCAAACAAGCGCGGCCGTATGACAGCCTCAGCTACTAAACCGGATTCAATTTCACCCAAGCAAAAGCGTATTGCCGTGACGGCCGATGATGCGTATATCGCGCGTCTGGCTGCGTATGCGATTGTGCTGAGCGTGCTGGAGTCGGGCATTCCTTCGCCAATTCCAGGCGTTAAGCCAGGGCTGGCTAATATTGTCACCTTAATCGCGTTGGAGCGTATGGGTTGGCAAGCGGCGGCCTGGGTTAGTATGCTACGAATACTGGGGGCGAGTATTGTATTGGGTGGCGTGTTCTCACCTGGATTTGCGCTCAGTGTTGCGGGTGGCATTTGCAGCCTGATCGTTCTTTTGGCGTGCCAATATTTACCGCGCCGCTATTTTGGCATGGTCAGTCTATCTTTATTATCGGCAGTGGGGCATGTGGCCGGTCAGCTGCTGCTGGCGCGGTTGTGGCTGATTCCGCACGATGGCATTGTGTATTTGATTCCGCTGCTGAGTGGTATGGCCTTGGTGTTTGGTTTTGTGAATGGCGTGATCGCCGAGCGTTTATTAAAGCAATATCCGCAACCAAATCATCTGGCGTCGGTCGAAGATCTTCCGCCGTCCTCTCTGTAATGCAAAGGTTTGAACATGAGTAAAACAATCACACTGGCCTTTACCGGTGCGTCGGGCTTGCCATATGGTTTGCGTACCTTGGAGTGTCTACTTGCCGCAGGCTGTACAGTGCGTTTGGTGTATACGCAAGTAGCGCAAATCGTCGCCAAGCAGGAATTGGATTTAAGCTGGCCATCGCGCGCCGCCGATCTGGCCGAGGTATTGCGTGCGCAGTATCAATTGGCCGATCCTGAGCAATTGCAGGTTTATGGCCAGCAAGAATGGTTTGCGCCAATGGCCTCAGGGTCAAATCCGGGTGATGGTATGGTGGTGGTGCCGTGTACGATGGGCGCGTTGTCGGCGATTGCGAATGGCGCGTCGGATAATTTGCTCGAACGCGCCGCTGATGTGATGATTAAAGAGCGCAAAACGCTGATTATCGTGCCGCGGGAAACGCCATTTTCGGCAATTCATCTAGAAAACATGCTCAAACTCGCCAAGCTGGGCGTCGTGATTTTGCCGCCCAATCCCGGTTTTTATCATCACCCAACGCAAGTTTCTGATTTAGTCGATTTCGTCGTTGCACGCATTTTGGATCAATTGCAAGTCGCACATCAATTAATGAAGCGGTGGGGTGAGTAGGGTATGTGGCGCTAGAATAGCTGGAGTAGTAACTAGCGCCATATACTTCTAGTGTGGTGTGTGTGAGAGTTTTAATAAACTCACTTTGCGGAATAAATACAGCAATGATAGCGCGGCAAAGGTCAGCGCGATCACGAGCGCAACCCAAAAGCCTTTTGCTCCCATCTCTTCAAAAGGTCCAAGGCCAAATGCCATTGCATAACCGAGTGGAATGCCAATCAGCCAAAACGCCGTAATATGCAGCAACATCGGAATGCGGGTGCTTTTATAACCGCGCAAAATGCCGCTAGCCACCGCTTGCGTTGCATCGGAAAACTGGAACAGCCCGGCAAAAAATAGCAGCTGCGTCGCAAGCGCAAATACTTGCGCGTCTTGCGTATACCAAGCGGCAATCGTGGAATCGAATAGCATGACAAAGCAGGCGCTCATCGCCGCGATAATAAAACCGAGTCGAACACCGTTTTGGCCTATCATTCGTGCCTCTTGCCAGTGACCCGCGCCAGCAGCTTGCGCAACACGCACGGTAAGCGCAGTACTGATAGCTAACGGTATCATGAACAGCAAACCACCAAAGTTCAGCGCAATTTGATGTGCAGCTACCGAAGTCGTGCCCAAACGGGCAACTAGTAATGACAGTCCGCTAAACGCACTCACTTCAACAAAAAAAGTAATACCAATGGGTATGCCTAGCTTGGCCAATTGCCATTGGGTTGGCCAATGTATACCCCGAAGACGGTCAAATGGATGTGTGTCCCGATAAACGGGTGAGACGCAAATCCAAATCAACCAGAGCAGTGCGCTGATCCACATGCAAAATGCGGTTGCCCAGCCACAACCTACCGCCCCCAGTGCAGGAAAACCGAAATGGCCATAAATCAGCAGCCAATTGGCTGGAATATTGAGTGCCAAGGAAATTAGCGCAATGATCATCATTGGCTTGGTGTGATTAAGCGCTGAACTATAGCCGTAGAGTACGCGGCTAATTGCTAACGCAGGCAAGCCCCAACTTACTGCGGATAAAAATCTCTGGGCTTTATCATTTACCTCGGCACTGAGTCCTAAGTGGTTAAAGACGGGGAGCAAAGCATGCGCAATCGCAATCGCGACCAAGCCAGCAAACAGCCCTTGATACAGTGATTGTTGGGTTAGTGCCGGTATATCGCCGTGCTGCTTCGCACCGATTTTTTGTGCGACCATCGGGCTGATTGCCAGCAATAAACCCATTAGCGTCACGATCAACATGGTATAAATCGATGCGCCGACTGAAACCGCGGCTAAATCAGCGGCGGAAACGTGCCCCGCCATTACCGCATCAACGAAAGAGGTGCCAGTTTGCGCCAATTGGCCGATCATAATCGGCCACGCGAGTATCCAAGTTGCTTTTGCGTCTTTAATCAGTGGCATTCTTTCCTTGGGGCATTTGAGCGGCACTGTGGCGCGCGGGTTCATAGTGAGCTAACAAATCGCTAAATCGACTGTGAAATAGCAATGCTTCGTTTAAATTCAAATCCAAAATAAGCAAGCTACCATCGGCCAAATTTTTCGTTGGAAAACCAAAACTTAATGCCGCACCAAAGGCTTGATTCAAGCGATGTGGTGCAGTCCCGCGCGCGAGCTTTAAGCGTAACCGGTGGCGAAGACGATCACTTAAATGCAGCTGAAAGTGGGGCGGCTTTAGCGAGCTGGGTGCGGCGGCTTGATTCACGATGTCGTACTTTAAACAATCATACATAAGGCAAACTCCGTGTGAATTTGCCGGTAGCGAGCGAGTGGCTACGCTACCGACGCTTTAGCGGTTTTCAGACGAAACGTCTGCGTGCTCCGCAAGTTGTCGATTAATGGGCACGGGTCAAAAAAAAAGCCACGCATGCGTGGCTGGTCTCTTGGCACGCTTTAGCAGATTTTTTAAAGCGCCCTGCAAGCTGTTCTCAACTCAGCGCTTAAATCTATTTTGCGCCGCAACAAGGCGGGCACAAAATCAGTAATTTCCCCTATGAGTCGCTTTGCTTTGAATCAAGCCAAATCGTGACAGGGCCGTGATTACACAAAGACACCTTCATTTCGGCACCAAATTGGCCAGTGGCAACGGGGCGGTTAATTTTTTTAGACAGTGCGTCGACAAATTGCTCGAATATGGGTTGGCTAATTTGGCCAGGAGCGGCCGCGCTCCAACTAGGGCGATTACCTTTTTTGCAGCTGGCGTACAGAGTGAATTGACTCACCGCCAATACATCGCCGCCTACATCACAAAGCGACAAATTCATCACGCCGTTGGCGTCGTCGAAAATGCGTAAATTGCCGATTTTATTAACTAAGAACTGAATATCGCTTTCTGTGTCATCGTGTGTGACGCCGACTAGTAGCAATAATCCAGCTTCAATTTGCCCAGTAGTTTGGTCGGCAACGACGACGCTAGCGTGACTAACCCGTTGAATCAAAACGCGCATTAACGTACCGCCAAAGAGCTCAAGTGAGCGTGTTCATCTGCTGCCATCGTCACTTTGAACGAGCCTGTCTGATCTTGCTGGTGCATGCCTTGTATCAATCGCTCTTTTAGTCCAGTGGCTTCGCGAGGTGCGATTTTAGCAAACGCACGCAGATCTCGGATCAGAGCATGCAGGAAGGAGGGCATAGATTCGCTTTGTTCGCGATATTTATCCAATTCTCGTGATAAACCCGACATTAAAGCCATTTCAATTCGAAAGGCTAATTCGTCACGAGTCTGCAAAATTTTTTCCAATTCCACTTTCTGCTCAGCTTTCCGCAATATTGGATTGGTGAATTTGCGGGGCTCTTTCTTTTGGGCAAAGATAGAAATGTCCACAGGGCATCCTCGCTGTCGTGCTACGTAAGAAATTGTCGTTGGTCAATGTAAAAATACACCATGATCATTCAAACGTCATTCTTTTTTGCCAAAAAATCGCATGAGAGGTAATTCTTAGCGGCTTTCGTCTAGCCAGACATACGGAATTTCTCTAATATCAAGGGCTTGTTGTTCGTACTTTGTAATTAATAAGGAAAACATGATGAAGCGGGTTGGTTTAGTCGGTTGGCGCGGTATGGTGGGCTCAGTCCTGATGCAACGCATGCAGGAAGAGAAAGATTTTGACGTGATTGATCCAGTCTTTTTCACCACATCGCAAGCGGGTCAAGCAGCGCCAAATTTTGGCAAAGATGCTGGCACCTTGAAAGACGCTAACGAAATTGCACAATTGGCTGAGATGGACGTGATTATCTCTTGCCAAGGTGGCGACTACACCACGGCGGTGTTTCCAAAGCTGCGCGCGGCAGGCTGGAATGGTTACTGGATCGATGCTGCATCTACACTGCGTATGGAAGAAGATGCGGTGATCGTACTTGACCCTGTCAACGACGACGTGATCCAAAGCGCTTTGGACAAAGGCGTGAAAAACTACATCGGCGGCAACTGCACCAACTCGATCATGTTGATGGGTATGGGCGGCTTGTTTAAAGCAGGTTTAGTTGATTGGGTGTCATCAATGACCTACCAAGCAGCTTCAGGCGGCGGCGCAAACCACATGCGCGAATTGCTCAAAGGCATGGGCGTGGTTTACAACTCAGTGGCGGCTGAATTGGCAACGCCAGCGTCGGCGATTTTGGATATTGACAAAAAAGTCGCTGAAACTATCCGCACAGATGTACCTACTGAATTCTTCGGCGCGCCATTGGCCGGCGGCTTGATTCCGTGGATTGACAAGCAACTGGATAACGGCCAATCGAAAGAAGAATGGAAAGGCCAAGCCGAAGTGAATAAAATCCTTGGCACCAATGCAACGATTCCAGTTGATGGCTTGTGTGTTCGTATCGGCGCGATGCGATGCCACAGCTTGGCACTGACGATCAAGCTGAAAAAAGACCTGCCATTAGCTGAAATCGAATCGATTATCAAATCAGGCAATAACTGGGTGAAATGGGTACCAAACGATCGCGAAATCAGCGTGAAAGAGCTGACGCCAGCTTCGATCACTGGCAAGCTCGATATCGGTGTAGGGCGTGTACGCAAGCTCAATATGGGTCCAGAGTACATCAGCGCATTCGTCATCGGCGATCAATTGCTGTGGGGCGCGGCTGAGCCATTGCGTCGTATGTTGCGCATCTTGTTGGCGAAGTAATTTTACTTGGCAGTGAAAAAGCCGTTCAGTTTTGAACGGCTTTTTTTGTTCACAAAAAAGGCGGAAGTGCCATGTTTCGGTTGCAGTTTGTAGTTGCGGAGCGGCGCGGTGAGTTTCACTGTGTGCAAACCTGTGTACAGCAAAAAAGCAGTCTGAATGATGGGGTTGGAACTGGAAATAGAAAAAGCCGTTAAACTTTGAAGTTTAACGGCTTTTTTGTATTTGGTGCCCAGGGTCGGACTCGAACCGACACACCTTGCGGCGGGGGATTTTGAGTCCCCTGCGTCTACCATTTCGCCACCTGGGCAGGTAACTGGTTTAGAGGCCGCATTATTCCCGACTAAGCCTAACTTGGCAAGCGCTATTTGCAACGATTTGCCTAGTGCGTTGATCTATAAAATAAAATTATTTACTCGGCCGCAATTAAAGCTCTGGCAATACCTTAAACGGCAAGTGCGAGCGCATTGCTTGCTGATATTGCTCGTTAGCAAGGTGCTCACGTGCTAGAAATTGCGCCACGCTGTGGCGCATTGTCGGGTTGGCAATCCAGTAGCCACACCAAGTGTTGATGGGTTCAAAGCCGCGGGCCAGTTTATGTTCGCCTTGCGCGCCCGGCTCAAAGCGCTGCAGTCCATATTCGATCGCGTAATGTATGCCTTGGTAGTAACACAGCTCGAAGTGTAAACCGGGGCAATCCAGATCTGCACCCCAATGACGGCCAAACAGGGTATTTGCATTGCGATAGCAAATCGCCGACGCGATAGGTTGCTCGTTTTGAAGCGCGACGAAAATCACCATGCGCTGGCCGAGCTCGCGCGCGATTTGCTCGAAAAAAGTCTGCGAGAAAGCGGGATGATTGCCGTAACGTCGAAAGGTGTTCGCGTATTGCCGATACAGCGCGCTCCAGTGTTGTGGCGCAATTTCATCGCCGTGCCACACTGCCAAACTTAAGCCCGATTCGCTCACTTGGCGGCGTTCGCGCTTGAGCTTTTTACGCTTATCAGCGGTGAACGTCGCTAAATAGTCGTCAAACGATTCGTAGCCACGATTGATCCAGTGAAACTGTACGCCTTGGCGCAGCAATACGCCGGCATCCAGCAAGGCGGTGCGATCTTCCTCGGTGACAAATAAGCATTGCCAGCTTGAAACTTCCATATCGCGTGCGACTTGCAGCGCGCCCTGGATCAGCTGCGAGCGAGAAATTGTGCTGTTTGCACTTAAAACCGCACGAGGTCCGGGTGATGGGGTAAATGGAATGCCGGTGACGAGTTTGGGATAATAGGCTAGGCCAGCGGATTGCCACGCCTGATCCCATTGCCAATCGCGCGAAAAATCGCCAAAGGAGTGAGAGCGCAAATACATCGGCATAAAGCCTTGTAGTTGCTGCGTGTGATCGCGTAAAGCCAAGTGAGCAGCTTGCCAGCCCAAGCGTGGGCTAGCGGCACGTGTGGTTTCGGCAAGGCCCAGAAATGCGCGGCTGAGAAAAGGGTCGTCGCCGGTGTTCAGGCTTTGCCATTCGGGCGCGCTCAGGGCGTTGGCGCTATCGAGTGATTCGGAACTCAGCGATTGAGCCATACTTCAAACCAAAATGAATAAGGCCTCAAGCATGGCGGCATCTTATTGGCCGCGCAAGGCTTCGCGCAATTCTTCGATGCTCAAACCACTTTTGGCGATCATCGCTTGTAAATCGCTGGCCAGTTGGCGTTTTTGTTTTAGACGATTGATTTTATCGGTGATCGTGGGCGCTGCTTTGGGCTTTTCGATCACTTCAGGGCTGCTCAGTCCACGCTCGCTCGGGCTTAAAAATAAGCTTTCTGGATGGGGGAGTACGGATGCCATAGGGATAATCGTTTTTCCTTGTGATGAATTTTAAACTTACAACGATAAGATGCAGCTAAAAACTTACAAAATCAAGCCTTTGTTCATGTTTTTTTGATACATGGGTGGGGTGTAATAATATAAAAACCTATTTGTATGCTCTTGATAGATATACCCATATTCTTTCTTGTAAGGAAAGCGCTTTAAAATTGCCCTGGTGCGCGGATTGCTTGTTGCAATTGCACTTTGGGCCATATCAGCGTAGTAGCAAATTCTGATTGCAGCCATCTTGTTAAGCTTTCACGGCGGTAATTTATTTCTTCGGCGGCAAGCCCTACAATTTCGACCACTAAGCTCGCAGCTTCAAAGCAGACCATTTCATCGGCGATCGGCGCCCACGCCAAGTACATCTGCTCGGCGCCTTGCCAAGCCCAATAGGCGTTTTCTTGATCATCGGTAATTGCAATCGTGCCGGCCGGATAAGTTTGCAAATGGCTTAAAGCCAATTCAGCGACGGCAAGATAAAACTGCCAAGCGTGCAGCGTGGCTTCGTCCATATCGCTACAGGGGTCGTAAAAATCGGGCATGGATGATCTCTGGATAGACACAATGGTAGTATCGGGGCAAATGGCGCGATTTAAACCACTGCGGAGCGAGGAAATGGCGGTACAAACGGTATTAAAAATGGGTGACGCGCGTTTGTTGCGGCAAGCGCAATGCGTGGCTGAGTTTAACACGCCCACATTGCATCAATTGATTATCGATTTATTCGACACGATGCGGGCCACCGGCGGTGTGGGCATCGCCGCGCCACAAATTGGCGTTGATTTGCAGGTGGTGATTTTTGGTTTTGAGCGCAGCGAGCGCTATCCCGATGCCGAGGCCGTGCCAGAAACGGTGTTGATTAATCCGGTGATTACGCCCTTGGGCGATGAGCAAGAATCGGGTTGGGAAGGGTGCTTATCGGTGCCGGGCTTGCGCGGCCAAGTGCCGCGTTATACGCAGATTCGTTATCAAGGTTTTGACCAGTTTGGCAATGCGATTGATCGCACCGTGGATGGTTTTCATGCCCGCGTGGTGCAGCACGAATGCGATCATTTATGGGGTATTTTGTACCCGCAGCGAATCACCGATATGACGCAATTTGGCTTTACCGAGGTGCTATTTCCAAACCTAACTGCTTAAGGGTATTTGGCTGTGGCAATTTAGAAAATTAGCTTGGAGGGCAATACCCTAGCCGCCAGCTAACTTTACTGTCCAGCGCGTCGCGAGTTTTTTGGCGATGAGTTCGCGATGATCGCCCTGAATTTCAATCACGCCGTCTTTCACCGTGCCGCCGGTGCCGCACAGGTTTTTAAGTTCTTTGCCCAATTTGTTGAGTTCAGCCGCTTCTAGCAAAACGCCGCGAATTACCGAGATTGTTTTGCCGCTGCGCACTTCGCGGCTAATGCGCACGATACCGTCGCCACTCGGTTTTGGCGCCGCTTTACAGGTGCACTGCGCAATTGCCTGCTGGCAAGTCGGGCACATGCGGCCGTGTTCGGTCGAGTAGACGAGGCCACCTTGTGTGGATTTTTTCATCGCTGCTATCCTAGCTGTAATCTTGCAATTTTAACGCGAAACCCTGCCGATGCCGACGGTGACTTTTATCCAGCCTAATACTGCGCCTATCACGGTTGAAGTTGCCGCGGGCACCGCGCTGATCGACGTGGCCAGGCCGCTGGCGCGCGATGGGTTATTGGCTTTGGCGTGGCGCTGCGGGCAGGGCACGTGTGGGGCGTGTCAGGTGTATTGCAGCCATCAACACAGCGGGCGCTGGATTGAAATCAGCAGTAAGGAGCGCAATGTCTTGGTGCGTCATGCCAAGCAGCCGCTGAATATGCCATTAACGATTTTTGATTCGCCACGGCAAGTGCGGCTGGCTTGTCACTATTTAGTGGAAGACGATGTGGAAGTCATTGTGGGTATATCTACCTAGGTCAATTGAAAATTAGGCTGGATGAATATACCCACGTGGTTTACACCGCGACAGGCGCTTTGATCGCTGGATGCGGGTCGTAGCCTTCGAGCGTAAAGTCTTCAAACTCGAACGAGAAAATATCTGTCTTCGCTGGATTGAGTTTCAACACCGGCAAGCTGCGCGGCTCGCGTGACAGCTGCTCTTTCACTTGTTCAAAGTGGTTGCGGTAAATATGGCAATCACCGCCAGTCCAAATAAAGTCACCCGGCTGCAAATCGCACACCTGAGCCAGCATCAAGACCAAGGTCGCATACGAGGCGATATTAAACGGCACGCCCAAGAATAAATCGGCGCTGCGCTGATACAGCTGGCAAGACAGTTTGCCGCGCTGATCCGCGTCGCCCGGTTGTGCTGGCGCAACGTAAAACTGAAAGAAAGCGTGGCAAGGCGGCAGCGCCATGTTTTCAATTTCACCGACGTTCCACGCGGATACGATAATGCGGCGTGAATCGGGATTGGTTTTAAGCTGTTTGACCACTTCGCTGATCTGGTCGATGTGGCGGCCATCCGCGGTGGGCCAGCTGCGCCACTGGTAGCCGTACACTGGGCCCAATTCACCGTCCTCACGCGCCCATTCGTCCCAAATGGTCACGCCGCGTTCTTGCAACCAGCGCACATTGGTGTCGCCGCGCAAAAACCACAGCAATTCGTTGATGATGGATTTCAGGTGCGTTTTTTTTGTGGTAACGAGCGGAAAGCCTTCGGCCAGATTAAAGCGCATTTGATGGCCGAATACCGATACGGTACCAGTGCCGGTGCGATCTTCTTTGGCGACGCCAGTATCCAGAACATGTTGCAATAAAGCGTGATATTGGCGCATCAAAAGCCCTCGCTAAAAGATGAAAAAGGCCGCAATTAAATTGCGGCCTCTGATTTTAACCTAAATGCCAGCGGCTGGCGTAGCGGGTATCGGCAATTTAAAACTTAAGCTTGCTGCTCGATTTTTTTCGGCGCGGCTGGAAGTGTCACAATAAATTTAGCGCCTTGCCCAAATTGGCTTTCGCAGCGAATTTGACCGTATACCGCTTCAACCAATTTTTTTACAATGGACAATCCTAATCCCGTAGTGTGTTCGCCGCCTGTTGGGCGAGCCGAGAGGCGACTAAATTTCTTAAACAACATACCGATTTCATGCGGGGCAATACCCGGCCCTTGATCGATCACGGCGATTTCAACATCGTCACCAACTTCTGAGGCGCTAATCTCGATTCGCTTCTCGTTAGGCGAATACTTAATGGCATTGGAAATTAAATTATCCATTACCTGCCATAAGGCTTGCCGATCGGTTCGAACCCGCAAATGGGTTGGATTGAATTGGATGGTTTGTTGTTTGCTATTGAGTCGTTCGCGCCAAGTGACGATGGTGTCGGATATTAAATCGTCGATATCGACGTCTTCGATTTGCATTAAAACTGAGCCAGCTTCCAGTGCGTCGTAGTCAAGCAGGTTACTAATAATGCGCTGCATACGACCAGCAAGTAGCTGTATGCCATCGAGGCGCTCTTTGATTCGTTCCGCCGGCCAAGATTCAAGCCGGTCGTTAAGTAAATTGGCCATGCCTTGAATGCTGGCCACTGGGTTTTTCAAATCATGTGCCGCAATGGCGAGTAGCTCGTTCTTTTCTTGGTTGAGGTATTTTAGTGCCTCATTCGCAGCTTCCAATTGCAAGTTACGTGTCGCCAATTCTGTCGTTCGATCTGTTACTAGATCTTCTAGGTGCATGCGGTGTGATTGCACCGTGTGCGACATTTCATTGAAAGTGCGCGCTAGCTCGCCAATTTCATCGCTGCGATGCAGGTCTAGCTGATTGGTGGTTTTACCCGCAGCCAGGCTGCGAATGGCATTTTTCAGGCGATCAAGAGGTTTGGCGACATCATTGCGCAGTACAAAAGCCAATAGGCCTAATTCGACGGCCAGGGCAAAAATCCCCAAGATCAATACCATGCTGGCAGACCATGCGGCTTTTTCTTCTAACAAAGCTTTGGGATATACGGTGACAAAAAGCCAATCCGCGCCTTTGATTGGTGCAATGCCTAGCCATGCACGGCCATCTAGACTTTCAACGAAACGATCTTTAGGACTAGCTTTGCTCACCACGCTATAGATATTGCGCAATTGTGCATCGCTTTTGCGCATATCAAGGTGGCCATTAGCTTCTTCGATTTTGCTCATGTAATCTGGGTGCGATAGTAGCAAACCGCCGCGCGTGAAAATCATATTGTGTGTGCCGGGGATGCTGACTTTATTGGTCCGATTCATCAACTCCAGTAGCGGAATATCTTGCCCTACGCCACCAATGTATTTGCCGAGGTAGTCGATCGGCGTGACGACAGAAACCATCCATTCCAAGGCTTGCTTGTCGTAGTAGATGCCAGTCCAGAAACTATTGCGCGATGGATTACGCTCGGGCAGGGCGCCTAGTTCAGTTTCTAAATCCTCGGCAAAGTCGGATACTGAGCCATTACGGGCGTAATTGAGCTTAGGTAGGTACATTAAGCTCACGTCCGAGACGTTTAAATCGATGAAAGTGTCATAGCTACGCGCCCGGTAGGCGGGGCCATATTGGCTAAGAATTTGATGGCCTAGTACGACTTGGCGCATCAGTTCAGGCGTGTGTTTGGCCGTAGGGAGTAGCGCCACGGTAGCCTGATGTTCAAAATCATCTTTTTCAACTTTAACACGCCACATGCCATCACGGTCTTGGCGGAGTAAACCATAAAAATCAGTACTAAAATCAAGGTGCTGCGCTGCCGTGTAGCGACGGATAAAATCGTCACGAATCAACTTGGTATTTGATTCCGCAGTTAGGAATAATTCGCTCTCTAATAGGCTGCGTGTGTCGATGTATTTGGCAAGATTGGTCAGCGCTTCTTCTTGCAGGCGGATATAGCTGTAGTAATAACTGATGGCAGAAATCAAGCACGCCGCAATGGCAATGCGTACTGCCATGCTGCGTAAAACACGGCGAAAGAGGCTGGTGGTGGCGTGATTATGTGTGTTCATGACAAAACAATACCAGCAGCACGCCGTTTCTGGCAAAGATGATTACTTTTCATTACAAATTTGTCGTTGAAAGGCAAACACTTAGCTTTCTATTTTCGTATAGCGAACTTCGATGATTTCGAGCTCTTCGTGGCCATTCGGAGTGCGTAATAAAACGACATCGCCTTCCCGCGCTTTAATCAAAGCGCGCGCGACTGGGGAGGTCCAGCTGATATGGTTAAGCGGAAAATTGGTCTCGTCGATGCCAACGATAGCTACCGTTTCTTCGCGGCCATCTTCACGCAAGTACGTGACGGTGGCGCTAAAAAAAACCTGATCAGTTGGCTCGCGCAGCTCGGGATCAATCACCTCGGCGGCTTCAAGACGTTTACTTAAAAAGCGAATCCGGCGATCAATTTCGCGTAAGCGGCGTTTACCATATTGATAATCGGCGTTTTCCGAACGATCGCCATTGCTGGCTGCCCAATTAACGACTTGAGTCACGTGCGGGCGCTCTTTATTTACGAGTTCATATAACTCGTTTTTCATTCGCTGCCAGCCTTGTGGCGTCATATAGTTTTTACTACCTGCTGGGACTTTTAGCTCTGCCGGTAGATCGTCATCATCGCCATCAATTTCTTTGGTAAACGCTTTGCTCATGCTTTGACCTAGCTAAACTACTTAACGGCGTTTAACCTGACCCATCATCGTCAGATCGGCCCACTTCATCACCGCCAAGACTTCGGTTTCGGTTAATTCATAAAACTGACCGCGTTTGAGACGGCCCGGCAAGTTAAACATCCCGAAGCGAATCCGCATCAAGCGGCTGACCATCAGGTTGTAATGCTCGAACATACGGCGAACTTCGCGGTTACGACCCTCTTTGAGTACAACGTGGTACCAATGATTTTGCCCTTCACCACCACGATCTTCAATGCGGCTGAAGTTGGCGGGGCCATCGTCAAGCTCGATGCCGTTGACCATTTCTTTCATTTGTTCAGGCGTTAATGCGCCATGCACACGCACTGCGTATTCACGCTCAACTTCAAAGCTTGGGTGCATCATGCGATTAGCTAGTTCGCCCGAGGTGGTAAAGATCAGCAAACCCGAGGTGTTAAAGTCCAAACGACCAATCGCTACCCATTTACTCGACGAAATGCGTTTGAGGCGATCAAACACGGTGACGCGGCCTTCTGGGTCGTCACGGCTCACCAATTCGCCTTCTTCCTTGTGATACATAATCACGCGCGGCAGGCGGTCTTGCCATTTGAGCGCAACGCGTTTGCCATCGATTCGAACTTCATCTCCGGGGCTAACCTTCGCGCCTAGATCGGCGATTTTTCCGTTGACACTCACGCGGCCGGCTTCAATCACTTCTTCCATATCACGGCGAGAACCAATGCCCGAAAACGCCAAAGCCTTTTGCAAACGCTCATCGCCAATTTGGTCGAAAGTCAGACGTTTTTCGCGTAATTGCTTTTGCACCGCCACTTCATGCTGAGAGCCTTGGCGCTGAGGCATTTTCTTTGCGCGTTTGGCACTAGGGCGCGCTTTGCTATCGCGGATAACCGTTTGTGTTTCTGGTTTTTCAGTAAGCTCTGTAGCAGGCTTAATACCTTGTACTTCGCGTGCGACTGCGGTCTTGGCAATCGCTTGCGCAACCATGCGGCTCATACCACTCGTTGGCGAGTTGCGTTTTTTGCTGGTTGCTGGCGTGGATGAGCGCCCCATATCAGGGCCAGAAGTGGCTTTCTTTTTCTTATTGGCGAAACGAGATTCACCCAGGGTGGATTGCCCACGAGCACCGATTTTGGATGTTGCGCGCTGTTGGTCGTTCGCTTTTGCTTCTCGAATGGCCGGTTGCGGGCGACGAGCTTTAATGGTTTTCATGGGTAATATACCTAATTCAATAAGGTGTGATTATAACTCGTCTCAGAGGGGCTGGCGAATTGCTAGAAACGACAAAGAGCCGCCTTAGAGGTGTGATCTAAGTCGCGGCTCTTCGAAGTGGGTTGAGATTATTTTTCGGTCGTGAAAAAAGCAATGCTGCCTAGGCTGGTCATGCCTAGATTAAAGACCTGATCGTCCATCGTGCCGCCAGTTGCGTTGAGCTCTAGGCGGCGTTGAATTTCAAATAGCACTTCAATTTCTTTAAACCATTTCAGCAGGCGTGTATCACTGTTTAAATAATTTTCAATTTTAGCTTTATCAGGATGCTCGCCGACCACACATACCTGTCCGTTGCTGGTGCTACGTAGCTGATAGGCTGGCGGAACTTGGATTGCGGTGTGCGCTGCCAGATGGCTGGATAAATCATCGCCAAAACGACGCAATTCATTCGCTGCACTCGCCTTTAGATCACTCAAACCAATCCCGTCCTGGGGCCCCTTTTCTGAAACCATGCGAGCCAATTCAAGCAAAGTAGTCCCTTGCTTATCAATGATTGGATCAGAAAGCTCAGTAGCAGAATTCATGATATATCCTTAATAAGAACTAGATGGTTACCGCATATGATTAGGCTAGCTTAGTTGCTGCACATCATGCTGCGAAAATGATGCAAATTTGATCTAGGTTAGTTCCTTGAGTTTATAGAGCATCTCTAGTGCTTGGCGAGGGGTAATTGCATCAGGGATTATCCCATCTAGCATTTCGATCGCTGGATGAGGTAAAAGTTCCGGTTCTGTCGAAAAACTTGCTGCAAATAAATCTGGCTGCAAGTTATTGGCAAGACTTGATTGTTCTAATTCCTGCAGTTTACGTTTTGCGCTACGCACCACTTCCTTCGGCACTCCCGCCAAACTAGCTACTGCAACACCATAACTTTGCGACGCTGGGCCTTCTTGTACGGCATGCAAAAACACGATTCGGTCTTTGTGCTCAACCGCATCAAGGTGCACATTCGCCACTTGTGCGTAGTCCTGCGCCAAACGTGTTAGCTCAAAATAATGTGTGGCAAATAGCGTGTAGCAGCGGTTTTTCTCGATGAGTGCTTTGGCAATCGACCACGCCAGCGCCAAGCCGTCAAACGTCGAGGTACCACGGCCGACTTCGTCCATTAGCACCAAAGAGTGCTCACCGGCATTGTTCAAAATATTCGCCGTTTCGGTCATTTCCACCATAAAGGTCGAGCGGCCGCCGGCCAGATCGTCGCTCGCGCCAATGCGCGTGAAAATCCGATCGAGGCGACCAATTTTGGCTGCGGTCGCGGGCACATAAGAGCCAACGTGCGCCAGCAGCGCAATCAGCGCCACTTGGCGCATATACGTTGATTTACCGCCCATATTTGGGCCGGTAATCAGTAGCAATTTGCGCGCCAAGTGAAAATCGACGCTATTGGGAATGAAGTCGTCGATTTGCTCTTCAACAACAGGGTGGCGACCGGCTTCAATTTGCAGCACCGCGTCATCGCAAAACTCGGGCGCAATATAGCCCGATAATTGCGCGCGCTGCGCCAAGCACACCAGTACGTCGAGCGTCGCAACAGCCTGCGCGGTCAGGCGTAAGGTGGCAAGGTGGGTTTGCAGACTGTCGAGCACCGATTCATACAGCTGTTTTTCCAGCGCCAAAGCTCTGTCGTTCGCCGACAGCGCTTTTTCTTCAAATTGTTTCAGCTCGGGCGTGATGTAACGCTCAGCGTTTTTCATCGTTTGACGACGACGATAATCATCAGGTACTTGGCCTAGGTATGAGTTGGTAACCTCAATAAAGAAGCCTGCTACACGGTTATACTCTACGCGAAGGGTGGCAATGCCGGTACGCTCGCGCTCGCGTGCCTCCAGCATCGTTAAAAATTCGCCGCAATTATTTTGAATCGCACGCAATTCATCCAAATCCGCCGAGTAGCCATCGGCAATCACGCCGCCTTCGCGGATCACCACGCCCGGTTCGGGCAAGATTGCTGCGGCGAGCAATTCGTAAATTGCTGGCTCGGCCTGCATTGCGTGCGCAATGCCGTCGAACAAGCCACCGTTTGGCATTTGCGCGGCTAAATCAGGCAGCACTTTTAAGCTATCGCGCAAGCTCGCCAAATCGCGCGGGCGCGCTGATTTCAGAGCAATACGCGACACGATGCGTTCGATGTCGGCGATTTCGCGCAATTGCGAGTACAAGTGTTCATTTTGTCCGGCATCGATCAGCGTACCGATCGCTGCTTGGCGCTCCAGAATTTTGCCGTGACTGCGCAGCGGGTGGTGCAGCCAATTGGCCAAGAGGCGCGAGCCCATGCCGGTGGCGCAGTTGTCCAGTAGTGAAAACAAGGTCGGTGCGGCTTCGCCACGGATGGTTTCGGTGATTTCCAGATTGCGGCGTGTTGCGGCATCAAGCTCGATAAACTGGCTGTGCGCTTCAACGCGCAGACCCGCCAAGGCAGGCAGCGCGCCGCCTTGCGTGCTGCGTACGTATTCGAGCAGCGCACCGGCTGCGCCCAAGGCCAGTAAAGGTTCGCTGATGCCGAAGCCTTCTAAATCGTGCACGGCAAAGTGGCGCGTTAAATTACGTTCGGCGCTAGTCGCGTCAAATTGCCAGCTCGCGAGACGGCGTACTGGCGTGCGCAGTTGATCAAAAATGGTGAGCTCAGCTTCGTCGCTGATCAAAATTTCAGCAGGGCGCAGGCGCTCTAGCTCGGACGGCAGTTTTTCAACGTCGGTATCCATCAGCGCAAAATCGCCCGACGCGAGCGAGAGCCACGCCATGCCCATTTTGCCGCGCACCATGCGGATAGCGAGCAGGCGGTTTTCCTGCTTATCGTCGAGTAGCGCCGCGTCGGTCAGCGTGCCCGGCGTAATCACGCGCATCACTTTGCGCTCGACCGGCCCTTTGCTGGTGGCGGGGTCGCCCACTTGTTCGCAAATCGCGATCGATTCGCCCAACTTCACTAGCTTGGCCAAGTAGGGCTCGAGCGAATGAAACGGAATGCCGGCCATTTTGATTGGCTCACCGGCGCTGCTGCCACGCGTGGTCAGCGTGATGTCGAGCAGGCGCGCGGCTTTGATTGCATCGTCAAAAAACAGCTCGTAAAAGTCGCCCATGCGATAGAACACCAGCTTGTCTTGGTGATCGGCCTTGAGCGCGAGGTATTGCTGCATCATGGGGGTGTGAGTTGGTATATCGCTAACTGTTTTTTTTGCCATGATGATCTGTGTTCTGTATTGGGTATCTGTTTGAAGATAAATTCAGTATTGGTATATGAGGCTACACCCTTGGGGGGTATGGGTGCCATGCGGGCAGCCAGCCGGTTTCGCCATCGCGCGGCTGAAATTGCGCATTGACGCCAAGCCCGGGCATCGCAGCTAATTGGCCATCAATATAAATCAATGGCGTCGTTTCGCGTAGCCACGGCGCGATTGATTCGGCTTGGCAATGCGCTTTTAAGGAGCGCGTCGGGCGGTTGGTCGCCAGTTTAAATTGCTCACCACCTTGGCGACCTTGCACGCTAATGCTTGCACTATCGAACCAATGCACGGCGATGCCGCCACTGTCGACCTTGGTCCAGCGCAACACGCCGCGCCAATCGGATAAGTCGTTGCCAGCGTCAAGCGCAGGCGTGATGTTTTGCGTCGGGCCAGCAGCAAGGCTGGCTTGCGTAATGTGCAACTGGCCTTGATAGCGCCGAATCGCCGCGTTGCGCCATACCAAGGCAGGGTGCGTGTCATCCGCCGCGTCAACAGCAGTGCGCAGCAATTCATTAAACGCGCGTAATTCGAGCACGATGCCAGCTAAACCCAGCCAGTGGCGCAACACATTCTTTTGCCGCACTGCGCTGAGCTGAAGCCAAGGCTGTAATTGCAAAGCGCCTTGATTGTTGCACGCGGCTAAATCTTTCTCGGCGATTTCAATCAGCAAATCATTCACTTCGCTTTGATGTATTGCGCTGCGGGTCAATGTGGTCAATGCTTTGGGTGATATACCCAAGATGGTTGGCATCAGGTTATGCCGAATATCGTTGCGCTTGTATTGTGTATCCTGATTGCTTTCGTCTTCAATCCAGTGCAGCGCATGCTCGTTGGCGTAATCAAGCAACTCGGCGCGGGAAATATGCAATAGCGGGCGGAGCAGGGCGCTCTGTGGCGTCAAAACACGCTGCGCTGGCATTGCCGCCAAACCGGCCGGGCCGCTGCCGCGCAGCAGATTGATCAATAGCGTTTCGGCTTGATCGTTTTGGTGATGCGCGAGCAATACCGCGTCGCATTCTTGTTGCTCATAAATCGCATAACGCGCTTTTCGCGCCGCGCCTTCAATGCCGGCGCCTTGGCTCAAATCGAGCTGAACCCGCTGGATGGTGCAAGCAACATTTAGCGATTGAGCAAAGTGCTGAGATTGCTCAGCCCAATGGTCGGCATTCGGGGATAGTCCGTGATGGACATGCACCGCGCTGAGTGTAAAGCCCAGCTCGCTGCGCAAACTAGCAAGCCAATGCAGCAGTATCGTTGAATCGAGCCCACCCGAAAATCCAACGCACAGATGCGGTAAGGTGGGCGTGAAGGAACAACGGGAGCCTAAGCTCCCGTTGTGTGTATGAACAAAGCCTTTGATCTGTTCAAAGGCGAGTTGCCAGCCTTTAGGCTGAGGCTTCTTCTTTAAATTTGCCATGTTCCATCAGGCGATCAAAGCGTGCTTCAAGCAGCTCATCAACGCTTTTTGCTTTAAGGGCTTTGAGCGAGTCGGCAATCGATTTTTTCATCGTTGCCATCATTTCTTGCGGATTGCGATGCGCGCCGCCGACTGGCTCTGGTACCACTTTATCTATCAGGCCCAGCGTTTTTAAGCGGCTAGCGGTAATTCCAAGTGCTTCAGCGGCGTCCGATGCGCGCTCTGCAGTTTTCCACAAAATGGTCGCGCAACCTTCCGGTGAAATGACGGAGTAGGTTGAGTATTGCAACATTTGCACCACGTCGCCAACGGCAATCGCCAACGCGCCACCCGAACCACCTTCACCGATAATCGTGCAAATCACCGGCACTTTCAGCTGGGCCATTTCAAACAGATTGCGGCCGATCGCCTCTGATTGACCGCGCTCTTCGGCGCCAATACCAGGGTAAGCGCCTGGCGTGTCAACGAAGGTGATGACTGGAATATTGAATTTTTCGGCCAACTTCATTAGGCGCAAGGCTTTGCGATAGCCTTCTGGGCGCGGCATGCCAAAATTGCGCGAAATTTTTTCTTTAGTATCACGGCCTTTTTGATGGCCGATAACCATCACACTTTGGCCGTTAAAGCGCGCCAAACCACCCACAATCGCCAAATCATCGGCAAATGCGCGGTCGCCATGCAACTCTTGGAAATCGGTAAACAGGCCCGAGATATAGTCATAGGTGTACGGGCGCTGTGGGTGGCGCGATACCTGTGAAATCTGCCAAGGCGTTAATTTCGAATAAATGTTCTTGGTCAGTTCTTGGCTTTTTTTCTCGAGGTGAGAAATTTCAACCGAAATATCAACTGCCGAATCATCCTGCACGTAGCGCAGCTCTTCGATCTTGTTTTCAAGCTCAGCAACTGATTGCTCGAAGTCAAGGAAGGTGGTTTTCATGCTCTAAAACTCCAGAGGCGCTTGGGTAGCGCAAGCAGGCAGCCACAAGGCTACCCCAAAAATTTGGACGCAATCATACAACAAGGCAGCCGCAAACCCAAGCTAATCTGAAAGCCTAATGATGTTGCTTCGCACTAATTGGTGTTAGGTGTTGCTAAAGACGATATCGGCTTTTACATCAACCTTTTGCAAACCCTTTCTTGATTGCAAGTTGATAACGAGTGGCGCTAGCGTATTAGCGCGGATGGCCTGATTGTCTGGACGAGATAAAATCAAAAATAACATCGCGTCGCTGGCGTTATTCAATTCAATGCTCGTGCATTCTTCATCGCTTAAAGTCAGCACATAATTAAAGCCAAGTCGCTCGGCGCCGACTATAGAAAACGCGACCGTCGCATCGTCAAGCGACTGGAGCCAATATACGCTAGGATTGGGTTTGTCCTCGTGCAATAGCTTGTAGTTTTTGCATTCTTCAAAGCCAGGTAAACCCGCAGGAAAATGAATGACGGTTTCAGGATCGACTTCGATGGGGCCAAATTGGCTTTGGAAAACTTCCATGGCAAGTAAACTCCGGTAATGTGGCATTCAACAAAGATAAGTCACATTACGCCAAGGGCAATAAAAATACCATTGATCGCAAGAGCTCTGTGCAAAAATGTATTAGAATTAACTGATAAAAGGTTGAATTGTTAAAGAATTTCGCAGCCAAGCCGATTATAGGCATAATAGTAATAACTGAACGATGACCACCGTGCTGCACGGTAGGGGAAACATCATGAAAATCGACAACACAGGCAAGCCACTAGGCCCATTAGGCGCCAAGCCTAATGAGGTGCGTAGCGGCGCTGCGAACAAAGTAAGCGATGCTGCTGCACCGGAAAGTAGCAGTGTCAATAGCAAATTATCTGGCGTAGCGAGCAACGAAGCGACTTTTGACGCTGAAAAAGTCGCAGCCATTCGCGCGGCGATTGCCGAAGGCCGTTTTGCCGTGAAGCCTGAAGCCATCGCCGATGGTTTACTCTCGAGCGTAAAAGAGCTGCTAGCTCGTTAATCGACGAAGGTTTGTAATGGCTCAGTCTGCAGAGCTCAAAAACTATATTGCCGCTGAATCTGATCAGGTTCAGCGGCTTCTTGCATTGTTGGCCCAAGAACAAGATGCGCTGATCAAGCGCCAGTTCGATCAAGTGCTACAAATCATCAATAGCAAAACCGCCATGCTGCAACAGTTAGAAGCTGCGAGCAGCGCGCGTGCGCAGTTTTGCCTGCAATCGCAGCTCAATAGTGCCGAGCTAATTGAGGCCGCACTGGGTGATGACGTTAAGATTTGGTTCGATTTACTGCAAAATGCCAAATTGGCCGACACGATGAATCGCACCAATGGCCAGCTCATTCAAACGCATGAAGAAGTCAATCAGCATCTAATGGCTTCCTTGGCGGCGCAAAGAAATGCCAATGTCGGCTACAGCGCTGATGGAAAACTAAGCCAATTAACTTCGATTGGCCGTCCTTTCGATCGCGCCTAATTTTCACAAATCACTTGGTACGTGTGGGCTAAATGCGTTTGAACCTAGCAAGCCCCACGCCATCCACAAAGCCAATCCTGTATAAATAATGCGCGGCAGCCATGCGGCAAACTGCGTGGCGGTGTGCTCTAAATCGGCGCTGAGTTGATTGGCGATGCGCTCTAGCATCTCGGGCAGTCGCCCACTGGCTTCTCCGGTGTGAATCAAGCTAATGATCTCGTTGCGATTGAGCCAGCTTTGCTTTGCCATGCTCTCGCTTAAACTGTGTCCGCCTTGCAGGCTGCGCAATAGCTGAGGCGTACGAAATCGGCTACAACCTACGCTGTCTAGTGCGCTGCCAATTGCGTCAAACATCGGCACGCCTGCTTCGAGTAGCAACCCTAAGCTGCTAATAAAACGCTGCTGCTGCTGGCGCAAATACCAATCGCCAAAAAACGGAATTGCGAGCAGCAAATTCATCAGTGGGTGATGTGGGCTTTGTTCTGCTCTTTTAAATAGAAAGTGACTTAAGCGCAGCAACACAAATATCGTGGCCAGAGGCCACAATACCGACCACAGATAACTTCCTACGCTCAAAGTCCCCGCTGCCAATTGTGGTAAAGGGTTGATTAATAGACTCAACACCAAGATCGCGGCAGGTTTGACTAAGCGAGCGCGCACTTGCTTAGCAAGGCGCGCATTTAAGCTGGCGGTTTCGCCTAAGCGCTGATAGATATTGGCAGGGCTACCAGCTTGGCAAGCGGCGGCAATCAGTTTGGACTCAAGCGGGGTAAACACGCCTGATATTAAGCCCGCTTGCGCAATCGTTTTACCACGCTTGAGCTGCTTAATCAGCTCGGTAATGCGAGCTTGCAACTTCTTGCCGAGCGAGATGCTGGTAAACGCGCGCTGCGGGTCTAGCCCTGCGCGTTCTAAGGCCGCCAATTGCAAAAATAAATCAGCGCGAGTCGTCCAATCTAGCGGGGTTTGCATAAGCTCATTATCTAAATGAAGTGCGTTGGCCAATTGCGGTAGCGCTGATCTGGCGCAGAGTGCCTTTTGATCTGTTTATATAACATCGCGCAGCGCATCGATATTCTATGCGATGTATTACGCCGGCATTGACATTTTGCTTGGCTCGCGGTGAAATACCCACTTGTAACGACAAGAGAGGCGCCTTGCCCAGGTCGCGCAGCCAAGGAAATCACATTCCGTTTTAAGCTGCGTTAGGGGGTGCAAGGCCGAAGTGTTGATTGCGGTGATGCCGTCAACGCTGGTTACAGGGGCTGAATCCCCTGGACTGTCAGTGCTCGCTGTGTGCCTTGCCGCGCATTGGAGTGCTGGAGTGCTCTTGGTGATGATTCCACAACCGCGCCCATTGGCGCTGTCATTGCCGCACTTTTCCTCTCTCCAATCGTTGTTTTTTGATTTGGAGAATCGCATGTCACTGAACCCTCGTACTACCGCCCTGTGGACCGCGCTGATTACGCCGTTCGCCGGAGATGAATCGCTTGATTTTGTCGCCTTAACTGCGCTCTTGCGCGAGCAAGAAGCTGCTGGTGCTGGCGTATTGCTGCTTGGCTCAACCGGCGAAGGCAGCAACCTAACGCTGGCCGAGCGCAAAGCCGTGTTGCAGCACGCCTGTAGCCTTAATTTAACTGTGCCTTTGATGGTCGGCGTTGGCGGTTTGGATTTAGCTAGCCAGCTTGAATGGCTGGCTTTCTGCGAAACCTTGCCGGTTCACGCCTACTTGTTGGTCACGCCAATCTACGCCAAACCGGGCGCCGAAGGCCAGCGCCGCTGGTTTGCCGCCTTGATGAACGCGGTCAGCAAGCCCTGTATGCTGTACAACATCCCATCGCGCGCTGGTGTGCCGCTGTCGGATGTTGCGCTCGCTGGTTTGCTGGAGCACCCGAATTGCTGGGCGGTGAAAGAATCGGGCGGCAACGCTGCGCGCTTTGCCGAGCTCAAAGCCGCTTTTCCAAGTATTGCATGGTATTCGGGTGATGATGTGTTGTTTGCCGAACACGCAAAATTGGGCTCAGCCGGTTTGGTCTCGGTGGCGAGCAATGTTTGGCCGCAACAAGTGGCGCGCTGGGTGGCGCAAGGCTTGGCTGGCGAGGCGATCGGCGATTTGCTGCGCACCGCATCCGAAACGCTGTTCTTAGCCGCCAACCCCATCCCCGCTAAAGCGATTTTGCATCATCAGGGCCGCATCGCCTCGAACGAATTGCGCCTGCCTTTGTGTGCAGCAGATCTCAAAACCTTAGAGCCGATTCTGGCTAAAGATCTAGAAATCGCCGCTTTTTCCTAAGATCTGGTGGTGGGTATTGCGGTATGGCCCTTTTCTAATTTGGCTTTGCTGCCAATACCCTAGTTGTTTTGCTGGCGAAAACCATAAAAAAACCCGCTCGAAAGCGGGTTTTTGGTGTGCAGTGGTTTACACCGCAGTTTCGTCCAATGCTGGCAGCGCGATCGTATTGTCGGTGCTGAATTGGTAGTCTTTGAACACATGCTCAGCGGTCAGCAATTGATAACGACCATCTGGCAACTTGTTGGTCGTGTCTTTCAGGCGATACGTGTAGTGGCCGCAAGTCCAGCAATCGAAGTTACGCATATGCGTGCACAGGCAGGTTTTCTCGTAAACATGAATTTCCGAGATTTTTTTCACGCCTGGGTTTTCTTCGATCACCTTATTGTACGCTTGAATGTACGAACAGCTGCCGTTTGCGTCGAGCAGGTAACCGTAGGCTTCGCAGTTCGGGCGAATGCCAGAGCCAATCGCTGGCGTGTTTTTCAACATCCGCATCGGGTAGCCCGTTGGCGACACTTGGTTCACTTCGATAATGTCTTCGGAAGCTTTGAAGTATTCTTGCTTCACATCATCAGGTAGACCGCATTCTTTGGTCACGGTAAAGCGCGTCGCGACTTGCACGCCGCCACAACCCATTTCCAAGAAACGCACGGCGTCTGAGCCGGTAAACACGCCACCTGCGGCGATTACTGGCATATTGTCATAGCCTTGCTCTTTAATCCATGCCACCACTTCAGCCACGATGTCTTCGAGCTTGTATTCAGCCCAATCCATGCCAAAGCCCAAGTGGCCGCCCGCCAGTGGGCCTTCAACCACTACGTAATCGGGTAGGCGATTGGTGCGGGCTGATTTTTTGATAAACAATTGCAGTGCGCGCACTGAAGACACAATGATGCCCAATTTCGCATCGCGGAAACGAGGGTGGTCTTCAATCAGTGCGAACGAGCCCAAGTGCAAACCGGCCGCCAAGGTAATGCCGTCGATGCCAGCGTCCAGCGCTGCGGCCATCCGAACGCGCAAAGTGTCCTTCGGCGCGTTCATCGTTAATTTTTCCATGCAGTTGATGAACACCAAGCCATCGCCTTGTTTGCGTTGCATGGTGGCTTCAACGTGTAAGCGTGTTGCTTCTTCCAGCTGTTTTAGGTCGAATTGCACAACCGATTTATCGCTATTGGCGACGTTAAATTTGTATTGCTTCAGTTTGTCTTTAACGTGCTTGGTATTGTAGCGACGGTCGGTTACGGTATTAATCATCGCATCCGAAATATGGCCGATGCCACCAAGGCGACAGGCTTCGAGCGCAAGGTCGGCCGTTGAAATATCAACGCCCATGCCACCAATCATGATAGGCACGTATTCTTTTACTGCGCCGCTCTGGTCTTTAAACTTCAGACGAAAATCATCAACACGCTTCATTCAATCTAATCCACTGCTTTATACCCTAGAAAATTTAAACAGATGTTTAAATTTTTGGCATATAAAATCGCTATTTTTCAGAAGCGGCAATCATATCCTTAAATGGCGCTCTGTGGTGTACATCAAGCATGACAGAGCGCAATAAAAATCGGATTGTCGCAAAAAAAGAGCGTAAATATTTCCGCGCTAGGTGATATTTCGGCAATTGTCGGCGTGACGCCATTTTTCAGTAAAATAGAAATAATATTTCGATTTTTTTAAGGTTCCGATGCCTAAATTAGCGATTTTTGAGCAAATAGCCGACGAGTTGGCGCACAAAAAGGCGCAGAGCTTGTACCGCAGTCGCCGCGTGCTCGATTCACCACAGGGCGCACGTGTGCAGCTAAATGGCCGCGAAGTGCTGAACTTTTGCAGTAACGATTATTTAGGCCTCGCCAATCATCCCGCCGTGGTTGCTGCCGCACAGCAAGGCGCAGCCGAGTGGGGCGTGGGCAGCGGCGCAGCGCATTTGGTCACTGGTCACTTTACGCCGCAGCATACTTTAGAAGAGCGTTTAGCCGCCTTTAGTGGCAAACCCGCAGCGATTTTAGTCTCGACCGGTTTTATGGCCAATCTGGCGGTGATTCCAGCCTTGCTCGGGCGCGGTGACGCGGTATTTGCCGATAAGCTCAATCACGCCTCGCTAAACGATGCTTGCCAGTTGGCGCGCGCCGAGTTCAAACGCTTTGCGCACAACGATGTCGCGCAATTGGAACGACTGCTCGCCGAATCGAGTGCCAAACGCAAACTGATCGCGGTTGATGCGGTATTTAGCATGGACGGCGATATCGCGCCGCTGGCCGACTGTCTGGTGCTGGCCGAGCGTTACGACGCGTTGCTGTATATCGACGACGCGCACGGCTTTGGCGTACTCGGCAATGGGCGCGGCACGCTGGCCGAGTTAGGCATTAACTCGCCACGGATTATTTATATGGCGACCTTGGGAAAAGCCGCGGGTGTTGCAGGGGCGTATATCGCTGCAGAACAAGTGGTGATTGATTACCTGATCAATACTGCCCGTGCGTATATCTACACCACCGCCGCGCCGCCGCTATTGGCTTGCGCGCTGCACGCCAGTTTGGACGTGATCGAACACGATGTGGAGCGCCGTGAACGGCTAAAAGCGCATATTCAATATTTCAAACAGTTTTTTGCCACCGAACTCGCTGGCTCCGCGTGCGAGTTATTGCCGTCGGACACGGCGATTCAGCCCATCATCGTGAAAGACAACGCCGCCGCGCTCGCACTCTCGCAGGCCTTGCTCGACGCCGGATTGCTGGTCGCGGCCATTCGCCCGCCGACGGTGCCAACGCCACGGCTGCGCGTAACGCTCTCCGCCGCGCACAGCGCTGCAGAGGTGGCGCTGCTGTGCGAGCAGATCAAACGGGTGCTGCTGGCCGCCGAAGAGTCGCAGCCATGCTGACGCTCAATCTGATCGGCGCAGGGCGCTTGGGAAAAAGTATTGCGCAACTGGCACAGCAAAGTGGGCAGTATCGCCTTGCAGGTATTTATTCACGTAGCTTGGCGAGCAGTACTGCTGCATGCGAATGGATCGGTGCGGGTCAAGTTGCCGCGCAGCTTACCGATTTGCCGCCCGCCGATTTGTGGTTGATTGCGGTGCCTGATGGTGCGATTGCCAATGTTGCCGCCGAGTTGGCGCAGGCCGGTGTGGTGAATGCGGGTGCAGTGGTGTTTCACGCCAGCGGCGCATTAGCATCGGATCAATTCACGCCCTTGGCTGCGCAAGGCGTATCGGCGGCGAGTTGGCACCCCGCTTTTTCGTTTGCTGAGCCCGCGCGAGCGGTGCACACCTTTGCAGGTACTTTGTGCGCGCTCGAAGGTGACGCGCAGGCTGTCACTGCGCTGAGCGACTTTAGCGCAGCAATCGGTGGCCAACCCTTTGCACTCAGTAGCGATGCAGGCGCGAAAGTGGCCTACCACGCAGCGCTGTCGATGGCCGCCAATTACTTGGTCACATTGAGCGATTTGGCTTTGCAAACGACAGCCAAGGCGGGTATTGCCCCGGAAGTCGCGCAGCAATTGGTCTGCAGCCTAATGCGTCAGACTTTGGCTAATGTCGAAAGCATCGGCCCGTACGCGGCTTTAACAGGGCCGATTGTGCGTGGCGATGCGGCAACGGTCGCGCAGCATTTGGCGGCATTGCCTAATAGCGCTCAAGCGCCTTATCGCGCGCTCGGCAGCGCAACAGTCGCACTGGCGGGCAAGCGCTTGGCAAACCCCGCAGCCATGCGGCAAACCTTGCAGCGTAAGGAGGGGTAAATGTTTATCGGTGAACTGGCCAAACTCAGCGGCGCCAGCGTCAAAGCGATCCGCCATTACGAAACTTTAGGGCTGCTTGGCCGCGTGCAGCGGCAAGGTGTGTACCGAATTTATGGTCAGCAAGACGTGCAGGTGGTGCAGTGGATTAAGCAGGCGCAGGGCCTAGGGTTTCGTCTGGCAGAAATCGTCGCGGCGTTTCGGCGTGATGCTGATGGCCAGCTCGATTGGCGAGAAATGAGTCGGCAAATTGAGCTAAAACGCACTGCGGTTCGCCAAGAAATTGCTCGGCTGCAAGAGCTAGAGGGCTGCTTAACGACGATCTATACCGAGATCAATGAATGCCTTAGCGGCGCTCCACTGGTCGCCGCGCCTAGCCCAGAGCAAGCCAAATACTACGCTTTTTGCGCCGGCACGCAGCCTGCTTGACTCTGCCCTTAGGGGTAGACTTAGGCTAAGCCTTTTACACCCATAGTTCGCCAGCTGCACTGCTGGCTGGTGTGGGTTTTCATTCGAAGAAGGAGGCCTTATGAGCAAAAAAGTATTGGTGATTTTGGGGCATAGCTTAAGCGACAGCCTGTGCGGGGCTCTTAGCGCGCAATACGCCGAGGCTGCTGCAGCAGCGGGGCATCAAGTGCAGGTGCTAAAACTGGGCGAGTTGCAGTTTGATCCCATTTTGCGCCAAGGCTTTCGGCAGATTCAGCCTTTGGAAGCTGATTTGCAGCATGCGCAAAAGCAAATCGCGTGGGCAGAGCATATTGCGCTGGTTTACCCGATCTGGTGGGGCGCAGCACCTGCCTTGCTCAAAGGCTTTATCGATCGCGTGTTTCTGCCCGGCTTTGCCTTCAAATATGATGAAAACTCCAGCTTTCAGGTCAAATTGCTCGCCGGGCGCAGCGCGCACCTGATGGCCACGATGGATACGCCACCGTGGTATTACCGCTGGGTATATCGCTTATCGGTACTCAAGCAAATGCGCAAAACCACGCTGGAATTTTGCGGTATCAAGGTTAAAAAATCGGCGGTATTTGGCCCGGTGATTAGCGCCAAAGCGGCGCAAAAAACCGCGTGGCTCAATCAGGCCCAAGCTTTAGCCGCCAGTATTTAAACCACCTAAAGTATGCAGGCGCAGCCCATTTCCCATCCGGCCCTGGTAGTGGTCTGCGGCGCGAAGCGGTACACTGCGCCTTCGTTCATGGGTAGTTTGGATTTTTTGATGTGGATTGAAACGCGGGGGCGTGGCCCTGATGTGGTGTTGTTGCACGGTTGGGCGATGAATGGCACGGTGTGGAACGCCGTGGTGCGCGAGTTGGAACAGGATTTTTGCGTACATATCGTTGATTTGCCCGGCCACGGCGGCAGCAAGCTGGGTGACGATGAAACGCTGACTTTGCAGGCGATGGTCGACGCGGTCGATGCGCAATTTCCATTTCCGGTACAAGTGGTTGGTTGGTCGCTCGGCGGCGCGGTGGCGACGCAATGGGCTTTGCAGCAGCGCGATAAAGTGCGCTCTTTAACGCTGGTCGCGTCCAGCCCGTGCTTTATGCAGCGCCCAGATTGGCAACCGGCGATGGCGCAAAAAGTGCTCGAGCAATTTGCTGCGGCGCTGCAAACCGATTGGCAAGGCACGCTAAAGCGCTTTATCAGCCTACAAGCGATGGGCGACGCCAGCGCGCGCGAAGTGACGCGTGAATTGCTGGCTGATTTATTCAAACACGGCGAACCAAAACTCGCGCATCTGGCCGATGGCCTCAATATCCTGCGCGATACCGATTTGCGCGCCGAAGTGGTCAAGGTCGATTGCCCCGTGCTGCTGCAATACGGCGATCGCGACACCTTAACGCCGCTCGACGCCGGCATGTGGCTCGCCAAAACCTTGCCGCAGGCGCAATTTAAATTGCACTACAAAGCCGCGCATGCGCCGTTCTTGTCGCACTTGGCCGATTTTGTCGCGACGCAAAAACAATTCTTGCTCGATAATCAATAAGGGTATTGCTCTGAAGCTAATTTCTAATATGGCTTTTAGGGTTATACCCATCTGGATAAATCATGCCCACGCTAATGATTCAAGGCTGCACGTCCGATGCAGGTAAATCGACTTTAACTGCTGCGCTATGTCGTTTGCTGCTGCGTCGTGGCGTCAAAGTGGCGCCATTCAAGCCGCAAAATATGGCGCTGAACTCAGCGGTGACTGAGGACGGTGGCGAGATTGGGCGTGCGCAGGCGGTGCAGGCGGTGGCGTGTGGCTTGGCTGCGCACACCGATATGAATCCGGTGCTGCTCAAACCCTCGAGCGATTGCCGCGCGCAGGTGATTATTCAAGGCAAATCAATCGGCAATCTGGATGCGGTGGATTATCACGATTACAAAACCACGGCCAAACGCGCGGTGTTTGAGTCGTGGGCTCGCTTGGCGGCGCAATATGATTGGGTGATTGTCGAAGGCGCGGGTAGCCCCGCCGAAGTCAATTTACGGCAAGGCGATATTGCCAATATGGGCTTTGCCGAAGAGGCCGATTGCCCGGTGTGGCTGGTGGCCGATATCGACCGCGGCGGCGTATTTGCGCATTTTGTCGGCACGCTGGCGTGCTTGAGCGAGTCTGAGCAGGCAAGAATTCAAGGTTTTATTATTAATCGTTTTCGCGGCGATATTAGCCTGTTGCAACCCGGCTGCGATTGGCTGGAAGAAAAAACTGGTAAGCCGGTGCTGGCGGTGGTGCCGTATTTGCATGGGCTGGAAATCGCCGCCGAAGACGCGCTACCTAAAATGGTGGCCAATGCCGACGGTGAATTTCGCATCGTCATCGCCACCTTGCCACATATCTCGAACCACACCGATTTCGACCCGCTGCGCCGCCTACCGAGTGTGCGCTGCGAGTTCGCCAACCCTAATCAGCCGCTGCCCGAATGCGATTTGCTGATTATCCCCGGCAGCAAAAACACGCTGGGCGATTTGGCGCATTTGCGCGCGCAAGGGTGGGATAAGCAAATTGCGCGGCATTTGCGCTATGGCGGCAAAGTGATTGGCGTGTGTGGTGGGTTGCAAATTTTGGGCGAGACGATTGCTGATCCGATGGGTATTGAGTCAGGGGCAATATCTGCAAAGGGGTTGGGGTATATACCCATTGCTACGGTATTAGAGGCCGAAAAGCAGTTGATCAATGTGGCGGGGCAGATAATCGCCGATCAGGCTACAATCAAAGGCTACGAAATTCACGTTGGTCGCTCGACTTGGTGTGATACAACTCAGCCCGAATGGCCGCGTTTTGCTGCTTTGTATGATGGTCGCAGTGACGGTTGGGGGTCGCCCGACGGGCAAATGATTGCCACTTATTTGCATGGCCTATTCGATCAGCCTGAATCTTTGCGTAGCATCT
Source organism: Chitinibacter sp. SCUT-21 (assembly GCA_041874755.1). NCBI lineage: Bacteria > Pseudomonadati > Pseudomonadota > Betaproteobacteria > Neisseriales > Chitinibacteraceae > Chitinibacter > Chitinibacter sp. SCUT-21. The sequence continues at coordinate 875,345 of CP102611.1, read as the reverse complement.
TGGCTTGGGCGGGCTGTGGTGCAGATGTCCGCGAATTGGCCGATGCCAGCGACTTGCTGGAGCGCGAGATCGATCGCCTAGCCGATGCGCTCGATCAGGCTATTGATTGGCCGCAAGCCTATCGCGCAGGTTTGAATATCAACTCGCAATAAATTGGTTCGAAACCCAAGCTAATTGGGGTTTGCTGGCTTTCTCTTCTATAAAGAGCTATGTCGATGCTGATCAGGCGGGATATAGAAAATGTTGGCAATCAGAGCCATATGCATTTTGTGTAGTGTACTGATTTTAACCGCCTGCTCTGCGAGTAAGCCCAAAGAGCCGCTGCGTGTTGGGTTTAATCCTTGGCCCGGCTATGAATTTTTGTATTTAGCCAAGATGAAGGGCTTTTACGAAAAAGCAGGGCTTGACGTGAAATTGATCGAACTCAATTCACTGGGCGATGTTCGGCGCGCCTTTGAGCGCGGCCAAATTGATGTAATGGCTACCACGCTGGTTGAAGTGGCTGTCGCCGCTGAAAACTCCGGTAAAAAGATCAAAGTTGTAGCCGTGGTGGATACGTCGGCGGGGGCCGATGTGATGATTGCGCGTAAACCGTTGGCATCAGTGCAGGCGCTCGCGGGCAAGCGGGTAGGGATGGAGGGCATTACCGTTGATGTGCTCAACGCGCATTATGCGCTGCAAAGCGCCAAGCTCTCGCTGAAAGATGTGCAGGTAGTGACTTTGGCGCAGGATGATTTAATGCAGGAGCTAGAGGCGGGTCGCCTAGATGCAGTCCAAACCTATCCGCCGTATTCAATCAAATTGCTGGCCGATCAGCGCTATCAGGCGGTGTTTGATACGTCCAAAATTGCAGGCAAAGTGATTGATGTGATCTCGGTCGATGCGCAGGTGCTAGAAAATCGGCCGCAAGATATCAAAGCCTTGGTGCATAGTTTTTTTGCCGCGATGGACGATTTTAAAGTGAACCGCCAAGCTGATGCGCATCTCATGGGCGCGCGCTCTGGTGGCAACGCCGAATCCTATCTGGCGGGGCTGGATGGTTTGCAATTAATTGATCAGACCGATCAAGTGAAATATTTGCAAGCTAATGGTTTGGCGCGGCAATCTTTGCAAGAAACCGGGGCTGCTTTGCAAGCGGCGGGTGTGCTAAAAAAACCGCTGCAAGCGGATGCATTTCTAACTGATCAAACGCTGGCGTTTTACCAATAGCAATGCCACGCCAATTACTTTCCCTATTCAAAAAACCACAATTGCAATGGCAGTTATTCGTCCCCTTATGTGCGCTGTGGCTATTGTTGGGTGGCGTTGGTGTGCTGGTTTTGACGCAAGTGGTGCGCGATCAACTGCAGCAGCAAGTACTCGAGCGCGCGCGTGCGATGGCACAAACCACGCAATATGCCGCCGAATCTGCGAGTAATTTGGCTAGTATTCAGCGCTATATTTCTGCCATGGCGGCCGACCCCAAAATTCAATCTGCCTTAATCATCGCAGGTTCGCCGCCGAGGATCATTGTGGCCAATGAGCTGGCTTTGCGCGGCCAAAGCGTAGCAAATCTTGCGGATGTAGAGTTAAAACAAGACATTGAACACGTTATGACTCAAACACTGCCCTATGTTGATTTTGATTCAGAACATGGTGACAATTTGTTGGAATACGGCGAGCCCTTATTGCTGAATCATTTTCAAGTTGGCAGAGAAAACGTTCAATCTGGCACCTTAATTTTATTGATTAGCACTGATGAAATTCAGCGCGCGGTAGATCGAACCATATTGCTTTTGGGCGGTATTTTTACGCTGTTGCTGATTTTTATGGGGGGTGGTTTGCTGTGGTTAATTAAAGGGCATGTTTTACGTCCACTGGATGGCCTGTTAGCCACGGTGGCAAAGCGCTCGGCCGGCAGCGATGCGATGGTGCCTCCGATGCGTGCCAATGAATTGGCGCATTTGGGAGAGGCGCTCAATATTATGTTCCAGCAGGATGATGAGCAACGCATACAGCTCTCCATTCAAGAACGGGTGTTGTCCGAGCAATTGGCACAACTGCAATTGGCGGCCAGCGCGCTGAAAATGGGAACCTGGTCATATCATTTGCCTAGCCAGTGTTTGCAATGGAGTGAGGCGCTGTATGCTTTGTATGGTGTAGCAACTGACCAATTTACCGACCCCGAACAGGTGCAACGGCATTTGCTCAGTTTGAAAGATCGAGAAGTCGAGCATCAGCAACTCTTCGCCCTTAGTGCTGAGCACCCCAGCTATAGCCATGTTTTTGCCATTGAGCGGCAAGGGCAAAAAGCTTTTTTGCTCAATGCGGGTCGCCTTGAAGGTGAGTTTGTGATTGGGCTTTGCTTGGACGTCACCGAATTAAAAATGGCGCAATTGCAGGCAGAGCAGGCTAATCAGGCCAAGAGCTCATTCCTCGCGAATATGAGCCACGAAATTCGCACGCCGATGAATGCCGTGCTTGGTTTTGCCGAATTACTGGCCGATGCAGGTTTAAATGAGCAGCAGCGTGATTATGTGGCGCACATTCAAATGGCGGGTGAAGCCTTATTGGCGCTGATCAATGATATTTTGGATTTTTCGAAAATCGAATCGGGGCATTTAGATTTGGAATGCATTGCCTTTGATTTGGAAGGCGTGATTAAAAATTCGCAAGAAATTGTCTCGGGTAAGGTTAAAGAAAAAGGCTTGGCGCTGCGTGTGGAATTACCACCGGGGCGCAATTGGCGGGTGATGGGGGACCCCAGTCGCTTGCGGCAGGTGCTACTTAATTTGCTGAATAATGCGATTAAATTTACCTCGAAAGGGTATGTTGCGCTGAGCGTTGAAGTAGTGGATCAAGATGAACATACCTGCTTGTATACGATTCGAGTGCGCGATAGCGGGGTTGGCATGGATGAGGCGGGCATGGCCCGATTGTTTCAGCCCTTTTCACAGGCAGATGCCAGCACCACGCGCAAATTTGGTGGCACTGGTTTGGGTTTGTCGATTAGCAAACGCTTGGTGGCGGCAATGGGGGGCAGCATTGCTGTGCAAAGTACCTTGGGCGAGGGCAGTTGTTTTACCGTGCAGCTATCGCTTGCACAAGCGCCTGAACCGGCTTCACTCACATTTGCCGATTTAGCGGGCAAGCAGATTGTGTTGCTGCACGATCAGCCAGAACCTAATCTCGTTTTATTGTCGCAATTACGACAATTAGAGTGCCATTTGGCTACTTGTCCGCTCGATCAGCCACAACTGGCCACCGATACTGATGTTGTGGTGTTTGAGCTTGGCCCACATACCGACCCCGCACAAGCATTGGCCCAAACTCGACAGCAGTTTCCTGCGCTTAGCCGCGCGGTCTTGGTTTCTGCCGCTGGAGTGGGTGGTGCACGGCAAGCTAGCGAAGCCGGTTACAGCGCGTATATTGGTTTGCCGGCGCAGGTAGGTGGCATTGCGCAATGCCTGTCTGCCGTGGTGGCAGCAACGTCGCCAGCAGGTTTGCTAACGGTGCATCAGGTTCGCGAAGCGCAAAATAGCATGCTGAGTGTGTTGTTGGTCGATGACAATCTGGTGAATTTGAAAGTGACCCAATTACTATTGCAAAAACAAGGCTGCAAAGTTGACGTGGCCAGTGATGGTTTGCAAGCGGTGCAAAAAATCAGTGAATCTAATTACGCGTTGGTGTTGATGGATTGCCAAATGCCCATCATGGATGGGTTCATTGCCACCCGTTTGATTCGAACCAAACTGAGTGCAGCGCAGTTGCCGATTATTGCGCTAACGGCGAATGCGTTTAAGGAAGATGAATTGCAGTGTTATGAGGCAGGGATGAACGATTATCTAAGTAAGCCGGTCACGCAAGAAGGATTAAAACGGATTTTAGCGCGCTGGGGGAATCAATCGCTTGAGTAGGGTATTTGCTACTGGATTAGGCAATATAAGCCCTTAAAGCAAATACCCTAAATTCGATGTTAAACCGCTTGATCGTTGGTTTCACCGGTACGGATACGCACCACGTGCTCAACGGGGCTCACAAAAATCTTACCGTCGCCAATTTTGCCGGTGTGCGCCGCTTTGATAATGCCTTCAATCGCGGTATCGACTTGATCGTCCGATAGTACGACTTCAATTTTTACCTTTGGCAAAAAATCTACCACGTATTCAGCACCACGATACAACTCGGTATGACCTTTTTGGCGGCCAAAGCCTTTTACCTCGGTCACGGTCAAACCAGAAATGCCCAACTCTGACAAAGCCTCGCGCACTTCGTCCAATTTAAACGGTTTGATAATGGCTTCGATTTTTTTCATCGCTAATTCCTTGCAGTAAGTAGGGCAGGCTAGAAGTATAGCGGCGTGAGCCCTGACGTGCCACGCTTGTGCGCATTATTGCCTTCACAATGAAGTATCTATGCAAATTGCGCGAATATTTTTGCAAATACCGCTTGTCTTTTAGGGCGCATCCAAGCATAATGCGCACCTACAAGATTTTCAGCGAAAAAGAAATTGATCGCCGAAATGATGCGAGCGTGGCGGAATTGGTAGACGCACTGGATTTAGGTTCCAGCGCCGTGAGGTGTGAGAGTTCGAGTCTCTCCGCTCGCACCAACTAGAAATAGTTGGTTGAAAAGAAAAGCCCCGAAAGTACAGTGAAAACTGCATTTTCGGGGCTTTTTTCATTGTGCTGCCAAGTTGGCTCAGCGTTGACCTTAGCGTGGGGCGAATAAAAAGGCGGCGCAAAAAATCGCGCAGCAGCTCATCGCAAATAAACCCAAACTCTGCGTGGCGACAAAGAAATAACGCCAACTGCGGCTTTCGATCCGGCGCCAGCCACCCGTGCGCTGCGCATACCACACGCCCGCCATAAAACCGCCGACCGCTTCGTAATCGTTCATAAACACGTCGATGCGCGGCGGCAGAGCATCGCTATAGTTTTCTTTTAGATAGGTGTACATCGTTGACGCGCACAGCGCGTACAGACCGCCACCGACGAGCGCGCCAAGGATCAGAAACGGCAGGCCAAAACTCACAAACCACGTGTTCATCATGCGTCCTTCTGAATTGGGGTGAGACGCTATTGATTGTAGCGAGCGCTGCGCGGCTTGCTTTGCAAATCTTGCTGAAGTAGTAAAAAATTTACAGGCCGCGCCGCTCGATCAAGGCTTGCGCCAGTGTGCCGGGGTCAACGTGTTCTAGTTCGCCACCCACGGGCAGGCCGCGCGCGATACGGCTAACTTTAAGCCCGCGCGCGCGTAGCATTTCGGCCAAATAATGCGCGGTTGCTTCACCCTCGGTGGTGAAATTGGTTGCCAGTACGACTTCTTCGACGACGCCGTCGCTAGCGCGTTTTAGCAGTTGCGCGAGCGCGATGTCTTTGGGGCCTATGCCATCCAGCGGCGAGAGGCGGCCCATCAGCACAAAATACAGCCCTTCATAACTGCGTGTGTGTTCGATCGACATCAGATCGGTGGGCATTTCAACCACGCACAATTGCGCGTGATTGCGTTGCTCGTCGCTGCAAATGTCGCAAACGTCGGCTTCGGTGAAGGTGTTGCAGTGGCGGCAATGCTTGAGCGTGCCGAGCGCCTCCATTAAGGATTGCGCCAAACGCGCCGCGCCGTCTTGATCACGTTGCACCAGATGAAATGCCATTCGCGTCGCTGATTTGGGGCCGACGCCAGGCAAAACGCGCAAGGCTTCAATTAAATTGTTTAGCGAACGCGGCGTGCTCATCGGGTATTGCCTTGAAAGGATTGATGGGTGCTAGGTGTGTAGCGATACCGTGCTTGGTATGCAGGCTTTGTCTAAGCTGGCTGGCGAGCCAAAACAGATTGTGACCGCCACGCAGCACAGCAACCGCAATGTACTGAACGTACATGAGGATTGCGAGCAGCGGACGGTCGCAAGCTGTGCAGGCGTAGCCGCCAGATTGGATAAAGCGAATTAGAATGGGAACTTCATGCCCGGTGGCAACGGCAGACCCGCAGTCAACGCACCCATTTTTTCCTGGCTAGTGCTTTCCGCTTTGCGCAGCGCATCGTTAAAGGCTGCAGCGATCAAGTCTTCCAGTATGTCTTTGTCATCAGACAGCAAGCTGTCATCGATTGCCACGCGTTTTACCACGTTGGCGCAGGTCAGCGTGATTTTCACCAGACCAGCGCCCGATTGGCCTTCCACTTCAACATTGGCCAATTCGTCTTGGGCTTTTTTCATGTTTTCTTGCATTTGCTGAGCTTGCTTCATCAAGCCGCCCAAACCGCCTTTATTGAACATAATGCTTCCTTTTTTGCTAACTAAAGAATGGTGCAATTACAGCGGTTTGATCGACGCTGCGTCGATCGTGCCGCCCATATCGCGCACCAAGGTTTGAATAAATGGATCATTTTGAATCGCCGCGACGGCGGTTTCCTGCCGCGCGGCATTTTCGCGCACCAACATAATGGCAGGTGTTTCTCCAGCAATCTCGCCAATATTGACGTTGACGGTGATCTCGCGGCCAAAATGCTCAGACAGTGCGCTGCGTAATTTGTCTTGATAATCGCGCGTTGCGACCGCGCGATGTTCTTCTGCCACCTGTAAATCAATATGTATATCGCTGTAGCCCATAAGCTGCGCGTTCTGCGCCAGCATACCTGCGGCGCCGAGTTTGAGTTGAACCACTAAACCACGCCAATCGCCATTAAATGGCTCGGCGGGTTTATTTTCACGGACTGGTAATGCGCTGGGCGCTGATTCAAGCACTGGTACTGCTTGTGCTGGCTCTGCAACATACTGAGGCGCAGGCTCGCTCGCCTGATAAATCGCCTCCGCCGCCTCGCTGTGCCATGGTGGCGGCTCTAAATCCGCGTAACTTGGTGCGGGTTCTGCTTTGGGCGCAGCCGCTGGCACAGGCTCGCGAGCAGCTATCGTCTGCGCAGCCTGTTCAGGCTTTCCCTGTGGCGTAGCTCCAGATTGAACAGATGCGCTGGCGCTATTCGTTGGCGCCGCTGGGCTTGGTGCGGCACTCGCTGTTGGCTGCGCTGGCGAGATATTTCCGCATATTTGCTCTGGCTTGGCCTGAGAGATATTTCCACTGACTTGCTCCGGCTTCGCTGGAGAGACCATTTGATTGACTTGCTCCGGCTTCGCCGGAGCAAAGGCCAGCATCCGCAGCAGTGTCATCGTAAAGCCAGCGTATTCATCCGGCGCAAGCGGCAAATCGCGGCGGCCGTGCAGCGCAATTTGGTAATACAGCTGCGTGTCTTCTGGGCTTAAAGCCTGCGCTGCGGCCAAGATTTGCCCACGCTGCGGCAAATCATCGGCCAAAGCATTCGGTACCGCTTGCGTTAGCGCGACTTGATGCAAAACATTCGCCAGCTCGTGCAAAGCGGCCTCGTACGACAAACCCCGAGACGCAATCGCATCCGCCGTTTGCAGCAAACGCGGGCCATCGTGCGCAGCAAGCGCGTCGAGTAAGTCGAATAAATAGCTTTGATCCACCGCGCCGAGCATCGCGCGCACGCCCGCTTCTTCAACCTGACCTGCACCGTGCGCAATCGCTTGATCGAGCAGGGAGAGCGCATCGCGCATCGAGCCATTGGCCGCGTGGCCGAGCAGATTGAGCGCCAGCGGCTCAAATTTCACTTGCTCGGCTTCGAGGACTTTATTCAGGTGGCCAGAGACTTGCTGCGGTGTCATCTGGCGCAAGGAAAACTGCAGGCAACGGCTCAGCACCGTAATCGGCACTTTTTGCGGATCGGTCGTCGCCAGAATAAATTTCACGTGACTAGGCGGCTCTTCCAAGGTTTTCAGCATCGCGTTGAATGCTGATTTGGACAGCATGTGGACCTCGTCGATGATGTACACTTTGAAGCGCCCCGCGGTCGGCGAGTATTGTGCGTTGTCCAAGACTTCGCGAATATTGTCGATGCCGGTGTTTGATGCCGCGTCGATTTCGAGCAAGTCTACAAAGCGACCAGCGTCGATTTGCGTACACGCTGAACACACGCCGCATGGCTCGGACGTAATGCCCGTTTCGCAATTGAGCGCCTTGGCCATAATCCGCGCGATCGTGGTTTTGCCCACACCGCGGGTGCCGGTTAACAAATACGCATGGTGTAGTCGCTCGCTGGCAAACGCGTTTGCCAGTGCTTTAATCACATGCTCTTGCCCAACGAGTTGGGCGAATGTTTTAGGGCGCCATTTGCGCGCGAGTACTTGATAGGCCATGGCGCGATTCTATCAGATTCGATATTTGTCTGAGTGAGTGCGCCCGATTTTAGGTTAGAAAGATGGAAGAAAATAAACAGTTGCCCATTGCTGATGTGGCGGCAGCGCAAGACAGCAAGCATGATCCAGAGCCACAACCGCCGATCGAGCCGCCGCTGGAGGCCTGCTGCAACAGCGCCTGCTCGCCGTGCATTTTTGATTTATACGCCGAAGAAATGAACGAATATCGACAAGCCCATCTGGCGTGGAAAGCGCGCCAAGCGGCTAAATAGCCCTAACGAGACCACCGATGATCAAATCCCACTACCTAAAAGTTGCGCTCTGTTCTGCCTTGCTCGCAGGCGTGGCGCAAGCCGAATTGCCCGCCAAAGTAGCGCAAAGTCTCAAAGCCGCCGGTATTCCTAGTGAAGCGATTAGCGTCGCCATCGTGCCACTCGATGGCGGCAAAGGCGGGCAGTTCCATCTCGAAAACCAGCCGCGTAACCCAGCGTCAACGATGAAATTGGTCACGACGTGGGCTGGTTTGCATCAGCTTGGGCCCGCGTGGCAATGGCAAAGTGATTTGCTCGCCAATCAAGCGCCGGTCAAAGGCGTGCTCGATAGCCCGCTGTATTTGCGCGGCAAGGGCGACCCGAAACTAACAATCGAGCGGATGTGGTTGTGGATTCGGGATTTGAAAGCGGCGGGCGTTGAGGATATTCGCGGCCCCTTGGTGCTCGATGGCAGCTATTTTCAGCGCAGCAAAGCTCTTGAGCAATATGACGACGACAGCGAAACCGAGCGCGCGTTTATGGTCGAGCCCGATGCGCTAATGAGTAATTTTCGCACGCAACGCGTGACCTTTGATTCGACTGGCGAGCGCGTCATTTTGCGCGCCGAGCCGCCGCTGAATCAGGTGCGCGTGAGTAATCAATTGGCGTTGGGCGAGGGCGGCAGTTGTGCGGCGTGGGCCAAGCGCGTGCAGCAGCGCATGGGCGAGGTGAGCGGCTCTGAATTTTTGGTGCAATACGTCGGCGAAATGCCAGCGGGCTGCAAAGCCGAGCGCTATGTGCCGGTGTTAACGGCCAAATCGTACACATCGGCGCTGTTTTGGTATTTGTGGTACCAAGCCGGCGGTAAAGGCTCTGGCCAAACCGAAGACGGCGTCACACCGGCCAAGGCCGTGGTGTTGGCATCAACGCGCTCGCCCGATATGGTGAGCAATATTCGCGACATTAATAAATACAGCAATAATTTAATGGCGCGCCAGCTCTACCTCACTTTGGGCGCCGAGATCGGCCAATCGAAACCAAATACTGACGAAGCGGGCTTTGCGGCGATTCAAGCTGGCCTGAAATCCGCCGGTTTGGTGTGGCCAGAATTGGTGATGGAAAACGGCTCTGGCCTCTCGCGCAAAGAGCAAATCAGCGCGCGCCATTTGGCCGATTTACTCGTTGCCGCTTCACGCAGCCCGTACGCCGCCGAATACATTAGCTCACTGCCGCTAATTGGTTTGGACGGCACAATGAAAAAACGCCTTGGCGATAAAGCTGGTGAGGCGCACATCAAAACAGGCTCCTTGCGCGACGTGCGCGCGGCCGCTGGTTATGTGCAAGATCGTAGCGGCAAAAACTGGGCTGTGGTCGCCATCGTTAATCACGCCGAAGCGGCCAAAGCCTTGCCTACGATTGATCAGTTAATTCGTGGCGTGATCGAGAAATAATACCCGCCGATGTATTGGTCTGAGGCTTTCTTGCAGTGAGATCTTCAGGCCAATACCCCTCTAGCTATCCAGCCATTTGGCATTGCGACTCGCATCTGGCTCAATAGCGCGGTAAAATGGCGCGTTTTACCGCCAACCCACTGGAAAAATCGGTATGGATAAGATCCTGATTCTTGATTTCGGCTCGCAAGTGTCGCAGCTGATCGCCCGTCGCGTGCGCGAAGCGCATGTGTATTGTGAACTGCACCCGTTCGATGTGACGCTCGATTTCATCAAAGAATTCAACCCGAAGGGCATTATCTTGTCCGGCGGCCCGAACTCGGTGTACGAGTCGGATTACCAAGCAGATCCAAAATTATTTGAATTGGGTATTCCAGTTCTCGGTATCTGTTACGGCATGCAGTTCATGGCGCAAACTTTGGGCGGTAAAGTTGAATCGGGCGACAAGCGCGAATTTGGCTACGCCGAAATCCAAGCGCGTCATCACTCAAAATTATTCGAAGGCCTGCAAGACCGCGTTGACGCAGCAGGCAATGGTTTCCTCGATGTGTGGATGAGCCACGGCGATAAAGTAACGGCGCTGCCTGTCGGCTTTAACGTGATCGCCGAAACGCCATCTTGCCCAATCGCAGCCATGGCCGATGAAGCACGCCAATTCTACGCCGTACAGTTCCACCCAGAAGTAACGCACACCAAACGCGGCACTGAAATGATCCACCGCTTTGTGCTGCACGTGTGCGATGCCACGCCATCGTGGACGATGCCAAACTACATCGAAGAAGCGGTGAAAAAAATCCGCGAACAAGTGGGCGATGAAGAAGTCATCCTTGGTCTGTCGGGCGGCGTCGATTCATCGGTTGCTGCGGCGCTGATTCACCGCGCGATTGGCGATCAACTGACCTGCGTGTTTGTTGACCATGGCCTGTTGCGCCTGAACGAAGGCGATATGGTGATGGATATGTTCGCGCGCAATATGGGCGTGAAAGTAATCCGCGTTGACGCGACTGAACAGTTCATGGGCAAACTCGCTGGTGTGACCGATCCTGAACGCAAACGCAAAATCATCGGCGGCGAGTTCGTTGAAGTATTCCAGCAAGAATCAGGCAAACTGACGACGGCAAAATGGTTGGCCCAAGGCACGATTTACCCAGACGTGATCGAATCAGCGGGCGCGAAAACCGGCAAAGCGCACGCGATCAAGAGCCACCACAATGTCGGCGGCTTGCCCGAAGACATGAACTTGAAACTACTTGAGCCACTGCGCGAGTTGTTTAAAGATGAAGTACGTCAGCTGGGCGTGGCGCTGGGCTTGCCACCAGAAATGGTCTATCGCCACCCATTCCCAGGCCCAGGCCTTGGTGTGCGTATCCTTGGCGAAGTGAAAATGGAATACGCCGACCTGCTGCGTCGCGCGGATGCGATTTTCATCGAAGAGCTGCGCAATACCGTGGACGAAAAAACTGGCAAAAACTGGTATGACCTGACCAGCCAAGCGTTTGCGGTATTCCTGCCTGTCAAATCAGTCGGCGTAATGGGCGATGGACGTACGTATGACTACGTGGTGGCATTGCGCGCAGTCGTGACCAGCGACTTCATGACCGCCCACTGGGCCGAATTGCCATACAGCTTGTTGGGGCGTGTATCAAACCGCATCATCAACGAAGTGCGTGGCCTGAATCGCGTGGTATACGATGTAAGCGGCAAACCACCTGCGACGATTGAGTGGGAATAATTAGCTCAATGCTCTTCGAATCAAAAGCCCGCAGAAATGCGGGCTTTTTTTAGGCGGCAATTTTGTCGCAGGCGGCTCGTGCTTTTTGGGCAAATACCGATTCGCGATCCGCAGTTAGATAAAGCTGATTCATCGCACGCGTCATGCCTACATATAATACGCGTGCTTGTTCGGTTTCATCGCTTTTTTGATGGGGTAAACTACCCAAACCTGCAATTGCAACTACGGGAAATTCAAGGCCTTTGCTGGCATGTAGCGTGAGTATAGAGACGCCATTTGCAGTATCCTGCGGCCCAGTTTGTACCGGAATCTGTGAGCGTGTGAGGTATTCACGAATAGCATCAAGTTGATAATTAAAATACGCCAACACGGCCATATCGCGCCATTCAATACCTTGCTCTTGGCAGTGCTTTAATTTTTTCGAGATGGTTTCAAGTTCCGCATTAAAGGTTGGTAGCTGAATAAATTCAGGCACCATATCGCGTCGCCCTGCGGTTTGCGGCAGGACTAAGGGTACACCGTCTTCTTCGGCATCTTGTGCCGAGAGTAAATCGCGAGCAAATTCATAAGCTACGCCGAGTACTTCAGCACTATTTCGGTAATTCAATTTCAATATCGTAGTGCGCCCACGTGCCTGTATGCCGACGCTAGAAAAAGTAAATTGGCGCTTGCTCGACTTTTGGTAAATATCCTGCGCGCTGTCGTAGAGCATTAGTAGGGAATTACTGCTCGGATCGACCATTTGCACCACAAGGCGTAACCACTCAGGTTTGAAATCATGCCCTTCATCGATCAATAGGGCGGAGTATTGCCCTGCGGGCACTTCATTGCGTGTAACTCCATCAATTACCCCTTGTATGGTTTCTTGCCAATATTCATCGCTAAAGGGTCTTGCTTTGGATTTGGGTAATAGGTAAGTGCGCGCCATTTCACCACACCAGCTATGAAATGTTTGCACGCTCACTTGTTGTGATAAGCCTTTTTGAGCCATCCAATGTTTTAGCTTTTCGGATAAGGCTTTGTTGTAGCAAAGAATTAAGACTGGCTTGCTAGCATTTTTGGCCAAATATTCTGCTCGGTAACCCAAAATCATGGTTTTGCCTGATCCTGCAACGCCATGAATAACACGATGACCGTCACCAAGGCTACGTGCTAACTGTTCCTGCTGTAAATCCATCACGCGAATTAGGTCTGGAATGGCCAAGGTTTCGGCTGCTGCTTCAGCTGGATCGGCATCAAATAAGCTACCTTGACGGCAAACAATTCGTACATCTGGGAAGAGGTGCCACCGAATTCGATCTATTTGAGGCAAAGTCAGTTGACAAGGAAAAGGGTGCAAAAACATGTCCCATAAACGTTTTTGAAAAGCTTCTGCATCGGCCGATTCGGTCATCTCATCCTGACAAATCACCAAATGTTCAGGTAGCACATCGGCCAAATTCGCCTCATTAAAATCTTTGCGGGTGATGTTGGCCAGAATTAAACCGTGGCCATAGGGCATAACTAACTTTCCGGCATAACGGCTGTTTGCGGGGTTGATTAAAAGCGGGTCTTTTTTCAGTAGATCAATCGTGACATTGATGAAGTCCCGTGCTTTTAGCAGCGGATTGACATCCTTTTTATATTGGCCGTTGAAATCACATTCAACAATGTGGGGGTCAATTCGAAGAATGCTCGATAGCTTCCAATCTTTGACTTCCAGAGCCAATAAGCCTCGGTAAGGATTTAAAATCAGAAAATCGGGCCTGCGTCGTTTAACTCCAACCGTTACGTCATACCAACACAAATAATCTTCTTCTAGCAATGCTTCCAATCGGCGAGCAAAGCGCTTTTCCCCTGAAGTCATGCGGGGTAGACAGGTGTTTAAACTAGGGATAAGCGTTGCCATACGAGGATTCCTGAGTGTTGCTTAATAAGTATTTCATAATGATAAGCTCCAGTGTAAGGTGTGTCATGATTTGTTTACAATTCAGATGGACTTAGCCGAGTGGGAGCGTATGACTTTAAGCTGGCCAATAGCTCAGATTAGATACTCATTTAGATCAGGATCTGTTTGATGTAGGGGATGTTTTGATACGCTAAGTTTTATTTAGGTGGAGCGGCAATTGGGTGTATATATTCCTACGTAATTTTCGATGGACTTAGACCTATTTTGCAAGCAATCAAGCCAACATCTTCAGCGATTTGGTGAATTTCGAAACCTACTATTCAGTTATGGAAAATGATGCCCGACCGTAAACCATCCCGCGCAGCGGTATCGGCGAAAGCTCAGTTGCCGAGCAAAATATGCCCAGTTTGCCAGCGGCCATTTAGTTGGCGTAAAAAATGGCAGCGCGATTGGGAGCAGGTTAAGTATTGCAGCCAGCGTTGTGCAGCGAGTGCGCGAGCTCAGGGAGTTGCTGATGAACGCGGCTAAATTGCCTCAAGCCCCCGCTGGGCAATCTTTTCGCCGCCTGCGGCTGATTTTGGGCGATCAGCTTAATGCGCGCCATTCTTGGCTTCGTGACGCAAGCGAGCAGGCCGATACGCTGTATGTGCTGATGGAAATTCGCAGCGAGACCGATTACGTTTGGCATCATGCACAAAAAGTTTTGGGCATCTTCGCGGCGATGCGCGGATTTGCTTGCGCGCTGGCGCAGGCGGGATTTGTGGTGCATTACATCAGCTTGGGCGCGGCGGAAAATCGTCAGAGTTTTGCCGCCAATCTAAGTGCCTTGATGCAGCGGCATCAAATCACGGAACTCGCTTGGCAGCAGCCGGATGAATGGCGGGTGGCACAGCACTTGCGCGAATTTGCCGCTACTTGTGGAGTACAGCATCAGATTGTAGATAGCGAACATTTTCTCGCCGATCAAGCGCAGATCAGCACGCAATTTGCGCAAAAAATCCCACGAATGGAATTTTTTTACCGCGCGATGCGCCGGCAATACCAGATTTTGCTCGATGCCGCAGGCCAGCCCCTGGGTGGGCAATGGAATTTTGATGCAGACAATCGGCAACGCTGGCCGGGCAATCCGCCTGCACCAAGCTGGCCGCAGCCGCAACATGATTTGCGAGCGCTGTGGGACGAGATCGTCGCGGCTGGGGTCACAACGCTGGGCGAGCCGCAAGCGGCTGCATTCAATTGGCCGCTTAGCCGACGTGAGGCGCAAGCGTGGTTGCAGCATTTTATTGTGCACGCCTTGCCCCATTTCGGCGCTTATCAAGACGCCATGAGCCGCGCCTCGCCCACCTTGTTTCATGCCGGGCTATCGTTTGCGCTCAATCTCAAGCTCTTGCACCCGATGGAGGTGATTCAGGCCGCGCTCGCGGCGTATCAACAAGGCGCGGTAAGCCTAGCAACGGTCGAAGGCTTTGTGCGGCAAATTCTGGGTTGGCGCGAATTTGTGCGTGGCGTGTATTGGGCACGGATGCCTGAGTATCGCCAACTGAATGTGCTCTCGCACCAGCGCGATTTACCGGCTTGGTATTGGACTGGGCAGACCAATATGGCCTGCCTTCAGCACGCGATTAGTCAGTCTTTGTCGCTCTCGTACGCGCATCACATTCAGCGCTTGATGGTCACCGGCAATTTTGCGCTCCTGGCCGGCATCGATCCCGATCAGGTGGATGCGTGGTACTTGGGTATATATATCGATGCGTTTGAATGGGTCGAGTTGCCCAATACCCGTGGCATGAGCCAGTATGCCGATGGCGGTTTACTGGGCAGCAAACCCTACGCAGGTTCGGCCAGTTATATCAGCAAAATGAGCGACTATTGCAAAGGCTGTGCCTATCAACCGAAATTGCGCCACGGTGAGATGGCTTGCCCCTTGAATAGTTTGTACTGGCATTTCCATCACCGCCATGCTGATCGGCTAGCACGCAATCCGCGCCTTGCCATGACGTATCGCAGCTGGGGCAAACTATCCACAGCTGAACAAGCGGCTACATTGGCGCAAGCTGAAATCTATTTGGCCAAGCTGGATGCCCTTTGATGGGGTATATCTACTAGATTTATTATTAATAAGGTCTTTATATTGTTACATTGGTGGGGTATTTGTGGGCAGTCGTGCAATTGCCCATTGCCCTCTTTATTGTTTGCGTCAAAATTAGCGCCAGCACACTTAATAGATTCAGACCGTGGAGTGTTGGATGAAGTGGTTGGCGAATTGCTATAGAACAAAGGCCGAGTAATCTGCTCGGCCTTGGTGAAAGCAGGGCAACAACTTAGAATTTGCGTGAATATTGGCTGCTAAGGAAATATAAATGTCCAGTGTCAAACTCGCCGCCAAAAAGATGATTTGGTGCTTTATTACTTTGAACACGTGCATATTCTGCAGCAAAACCCAATGTACTGACCTGATCTAATTGATAGGTTAAGCCTGTACCAAATCGCCAAGTTTCCCCTGATGGCGTGGTTAGCACGCCTTGTGACTGATCCTTATACATACTGCTATCGTAGGCCATGCCAAAGTTGTAACGCCATTGAGAATTGGCTTGATATTGCGCACCCACCGCGAGATGAAGAGTGTCTTGGTAGAGTGGTTTTGAGGCGATGACCTCACCATAAATGGCGCTTTGATTGTGGTTAAATGCCGACCAATCTTGCCAGCCCACATTACCCATGATGGCCCACTCGGGTGCTACTTGATGATAGGCACTGAGCATTAACTGCTGAGGGGCATTGACTTGGGTTTCGAGTGGAATACTGATGTTATGAATCTGCCCTGTTGCGGGTAGCTGGAAAGTAACATTCGGGTTGATTTGAAAATCATACTTGGCTTGGCTTGCGTAATTGAGGCCAAATCGTGTGGCGGTATTGGGTTCAAACAGCAAGCCAACCCTTAGGTTGGGTTCCCAATCATGATCGTTTTCCAGCGCTTCCCCACGGGCGGTTGATCGATTTAGCGCAAAATAGCCATAGTTGATACCGATGCCGCCACCAATCGACCATTGATCATTCAGTCGGTAAGCGATGGTTGGTTGTATCGTTAAAGCTAGCTGAGTTGCATCTTTAACCAAGGCTGAGCCTGCCCAATCGCCATAATGTAGTGCAAGCCCAAAATTGCCCCAAAACCCCAAGCCAATTTTTAAACGCTCATTGACCGAGTGACTATAGAATAAGCTGCCACCAGGAAATGGTTGCAGTACATTACCTGGATCATCGCCGCTGGCAACACCATCAGTGATGTGATAACTCGTATTGCCGAATAAAAGTTGTAAACCCGTATCCACACGATCACCGTCGATGCGTGTTAAGCCTGCTGGATTGGAAAATATCGTGCTCGAATCCATTGCGCGTGCTGCAGCGCCAGCGCTGGCCAAACCCAAATCTTCAGAGCCAATTTCATATAAATAGAGTCCTGCCGCTTGGGCTTGTGTCAAACTGAGTGTGCATAAGGCGGCAATTAGATAGGGCTTTTTCATCATATTGACTCTCATGAATAGTGGGATTGGATTTGGGTTGTCACCGTAGCCACCACAGTAATTGCTAGCAAGGTGGGTTTTATTTATTTTTCAATAGCTTATTTTAATATTTCGTTTAAAGTAAATTTATTTGTGTTTTATTGTAAATATTTGTTGCGTTTTGGGCCTTGTTTTCGTAGGCCGGCAACCAATCTGATCATTATTGCTGGCGGTATGATTGATGGTTTTGCCTTGTTTTAATTCTGATGATTGAGAAAGCAGGAAAAGGAAATTGAATGAATCAAAGTGCATATCAAGCCTTGTTGGCGACATTTACTCGAATTTATCGCTATGAACATTTAATGGCTTTAGCCGGTTGGGATCAGGCGGCGATGATGCCAGAAGGTGGCAACGACGCACGTGGTGCGGCGATGGCTGAGTTGGGCGTTTTAATTCATAACACGCTGACCGATCCGGCTTTGGCCAATACCATCGCTGCGGCGAAAACCGAGAATTTAAGCGCCGACGAGCAAGCGAGTTTGCGTGAAATGGTGCGCCAGTGGGAACACGCTAATTTATTGCCGGCGCAATTGGTCGAAGCCAAAACCCTAGCCGGTTCGCATTGCTCGCACGCGTGGCGCACACAACGGGCGAATAATGATTGGGACGGCTTTTTGGCCAATTTCCGCGAAGTGGTTCGCTTGGCGCGTGAAGAGGCGCAGCTGTTAAGCAAGCACAGCGGCTTAACGCCGTATGAAGCGCTGATGAATAAATACGAGCCGGGCATGACGTGCGCTGAGCTCGATCGCATCTTTGGCGACGTCAAGCAATGGCTGCCTGATTTAATCCAGCAGGTAATGGCGAAACAAGCGCAAGAAAGCACGCTGGCCGCGCAAGGGCCGTTCAGCATTGCCGCGCAGCGCGAGCTGGGTTTGGACGTGATGCAAAAGCTCGGCTTTGATTTTACGCGCGGTCGTTTGGATGTGTCGCACCATCCATTTTGCGGCGGCGTACCCGAAGACGTGCGCATTACCACGCGCTATACCGAAGACGATTTCACGCAAAGCATGATGGGCATCGTGCACGAAACCGGCCACGCGCGTTACGAGCAAAACTTGCCCAGCGCCACCGCGCATTTACCAGTGGGGCGCGCGCGTTCGATGGCGGTACACGAAAGCCAGAGCTTGGCGTTTGAAATGCAGCTCGGGCGCAGCCCGGCATTTTTGGCGCTGATTCAGCCTTTAATTACCCAACATTTGGGCGAGCAAGCAGCGTTTAGCGTTGAGAATTTGGCCAAAATCTATACCCGCGTGAAACCCGACTTTATCCGCGTCGACGCTGACGAGCTAACTTACCCTGCGCACGTGATTTTGCGCTATGAAATCGAGCGCGCGCTGATTGATGGTGAAATCGAGGCTGACGATATTCCCACGCTGTGGGAGCAAAAAATGCAGCAATACTTGGGCGTCGATACCCGTGGCAATTATAAAAATGGCTGCTTGCAAGATATTCACTGGACCGATGGCAGTTTTGGCTATTTCCCAAGCTACACCCTAGGCGCGATGTATGCGGCGCAATACTTTGCCAAAATCCGCCAGCAGTTTGCTGATCTTGACCAGCGTGTCGCGGCCGGCGATTTAGCGCCGATTTTTGATTGGTTGAATGAGCATATTTGGTCGCAAGCCAGCCGTTGGGAAACGGGGGAATTGATTACGCGCGCGACTGGCGAAGCGCTCAATCCAGCCTATTTCAAAGCGCATTTGGTGCAGCGCTATTTGGGTTGATTGCTAGTCTGAGCTGAAAGCGTTTTTGCCTGAACAATCGCCACCTGTTGTGTTTGCACGCTGCGGCGCAGGCAATAGGCGATGGCGCCAGCATAGAGCAAAATAATAATGGGTATTGCTTTGAAAGTTAATTGAAATAATGGCCAGAAGGTAATACCCATTGCAATGCTCAAATAGGCCAAACGCTTTAACCAGCGCTCCGGAAATAATTGCCCCATATGGCGCAGCTTGCCACCGCTAGGCACTTGCAAGCGATAATCCAGCCACAATAAAAACGGAATAATTTTCGCCAACATCGCCGTGATGATCGGCAGCACACCTGCCAAGACAAAATGGCCTGCCATTAGGATCGATGCAGTGTCGGACACGTCTACTAGCCACGGTAGCAGCGCCAGCACCAGCGCCATATTAACTGCGCCCCAGCCCCATAAATAACGCGCTGGATCGGCGCGGCGCTGGCTGTTTTGCAGCAAACGCAGCAGGCCAAACAGCCACGCCAAGATGGGTAAGCACAATATCGTCAACCCACGCGCATCCATCACCGCCGCCAATGCGCACAGCAGCAGCGCAGGCAACAGCCAGCGATTCAGAGCCTGTGGCCATGCTGGCGCCACCAAAAACATCGGTACCACGGTAAACGCCACTGCGATAATCAGCGCAATTAGCCATGTGATGCTAGCCAATACAATATGTGCGCGCAGTATCTCGTTCAAACCTATGGCAGGAAAGCCGTAGCTTAAGATACCCACTAGTAGTGTGCCGCTCACCGCAGTGAGGCCTAGGCCGATGACCGGCCAACTTAATACACTGCGAGTACCCGAGCGCCAAAAGCGGTGCAACAGCCACAGCGCCAAACTGATCAAGCCACAGAATAAAATCGCTGCTGCGGCTTGCAACAAAACGGGCTGCATCTGCCATAGCCCTAAGGCCAACATCGCCGTTCCGAGTTGCAGCACCAGCCACAAAGCCATCCCCCAAAACGGCGCATGTTTGGCGCGAACGCCAGTCAGTACCGCGCTGACCTGCAATAGCGCGCCGAGCATGATATTGCCCAAAAAACCTAAGGCGAGCAGATGCGTGATCGCCAGCATCGGCGGCGCAAAGCGTTGCTGCCATTGATCGGCGTCGAGCGTTAGCAACAGCAGCGCACTGAGTGCCAACCACCACGGTGCGGTGCGAAAAAAACGCAGCGGTATTCGCACTGGCAGGCTAAATTCGGGCAGGAACATGGCCTAATCTCGGAACACCGTTAAGATGGCTGAGCCATCGCTTTGCGCTGCGCATTCCCAATGGCAGCGGCGTAGGCGCAAATGTTCGTACAGCGGGAAGGGCGTGTGCGGTAAATGAAACTGCGCTTGCTCGCCTGCGCTGGCGGCATCGAGCCACTGCAAGATGATCTCCATCGGCTCGGGCGGCGCAAGGCCACGTAAATCGCGCTGGCCGCTCATTAGGCAAATTCCTCGGCCAAATGCGGAATGGTGCGATCGCACATAGGGTAGAGGATGTTTTCCTCTTTCATATTGTGCTGCTGCAATAGCAGTAATAGCGTTTCGGCGCAGCCGATAAAATCATCGCTATCTTGTTGCGCAGCGGCTTCTTGCAGCCCCTGCATCAAATCGCGCGCTTGGGCATGTTCATTGCGCATCACTTGGGTTGGGCCACCGATCATGCCGCTGGCTTGCTCAAATACTGGAAACAGTGAATCTTCTTCAAGCGCAAAATGTGCCAGCGTAGTTTGGCAAAAAATGCTTGTTAGTTTTTGGCAATCGCTCCATTGCCCCGCACGTGCAGTGGCTTCGGCTTGGGCCAAGTAATCATCGCAATGACGGTGTTGCTGAAGTAGGGCGCTGGTGATACTCATGATTGCTGCTCCTGAATCGCATAGGGTTTAGCCTCAAGACTATGCTGCATTCAGGGGGTGGAACTTGATATAGGTCAGCTTAGATTCTTTGCGCCGTATCGCTTGGCTATGGCTCTGTTTATGCCTGAGTCGGACAAGAGATCGGATGGTGAGATTGAGGTGAAAGGAGTCGTAGAAACAGCACATGCCGCTTGGGTGTGGGGTTTGAAAATTCGCTGTCGATGGAGGCATCGACAGCGAATCGGTGGGCGTTTTAATTTGGGAAATGTCCGCCCAATGCCTGATGCAAGTTGACGCGATTACTCAAACGCTCACTTTGTACGCGCAGTAAATTGGCCTGTGCGCCAGAGAGATTAAGCTGCTGTTGAAGCAATTGATACTGATCACCTTTACCCACCTTGTGCTGAATTTGGGCGTAGTTCACAGATTTGCCGAGCTGAGTGACTTGTGATTGCAAAGCGTTTTGGCGTTGCAATAAAGTGCGCTCATTGGCCAATGCGCCTTCTACTTCATTAAACGCAGTTAAAGCCACTTTGGTATATTGCGCGATGGCTTCTTGCTGCTTGGCCGATTTGGCTTCAACTTGTGCCTCAAGTTGCCCACCGGTGAAAATCGGGGCTAGCAGTTGTCCTGTGAGCGCCCACAATGGATTATTGAGGCTAGGATCCAACTGAATGACCGAGTCTTCGATATAGGCAACGCCGCCTACCAATTTTAAAGATGGCAAGCGCGCACGTTGTGCGGCTTCAACATCTTGGAAAGCGGCACGGAAACGCTGCTCTGCCGCCAGTACGTCTGGCCGGCGCGTAATGATTTCGGATGGCACACCCGCTGGCAATCTGTCACTTGCAATCGGCAATTGTTCTGTCGCCATCACTTCAGCCGCTGGGTAGCGACCGAGCAATACTTCCAAGCTACGGCGAGTTTGATTTAATACCTGCTCATTCGCGGCGACTTGGTGACGATAGATGGCCACGGCGGATTCATTCAAGGCCACATCTTGAGCTGTATTGCGCCCGACACGTTGCCCTGTTTGAATCAAAGCGAGTTGCTTTTGCGCCAAAAGCTGCATTTGCTGTGAAAGTTTGAGCTGCTGCGTGGCTTCTGCAGTAGCGATCCACGCGCGAGTGACCGCGGCTGCAATCGCCTGCTGACTGTAAGCTGCATCGAGCTCACTGGCTTGGAAACGGGCATCAGAGGCTGCATTTTGGCTACCTAAACGACCCCAAATATCGACTTCCCAGGTGGCGACTAGACCAATCCCTGTCGTACTCATGCTAGAGGTTGGTAAAGCCGAATCACCCACTTGTGCGCCAATGGCCAGACTTGGCAACATCGAGCCACCTGCGGCTTTTAAGGCTGCTCGCGATTGTTCAACTCGAGCGGCGGCAATGCGCAAATCAGCGTTGTATTGCAGTGCTTCGCTAATCAAAGCTGTTAAGGAAGCATCGGGCGTAAAGCCCAAAGCACTAGCATCATATTGCTGTACCGTGGCTTGGTGTTTCCATTGGGCCGGTACCTCGGTTTTGCCGAGGGCTAGGGGCAGTAATTCATGCTGAGCCGGAGGCGTTGCCACTGCGCAGCCCAATAAAATGCCTGCTGACACCAGAACTGAGAATGATGTACGAAAATTAAACATTCATCCTCCTTAGTGTAATTTCAGCACGAGGTAGTTGACGATCGATTGTGCGCGGATCATTACCATGCGCAATAAATGCAAAGGCGCCAGTTTTTCGGTGTAAATTGCACCACCACCACGTGCACCCATCGCAATATGCGGCAAGGATTCCCCTTCGGGGGCAATAGGTTTTAACTTAACTGCGTATTTTTGTGCCAATGGAGCGTGTACCATTTCCGATGGCGCATTCGGGATCACGCCAGACTGCACCATTTGACCCTGGCTGCTTGCCCAAATAATTGAGTCAACTTCGGCATGAATCAGCTCACCAGGCAAGGTTTTGAGCGCAATTTCAGCTTTATCACCAGGTTTTACGTAACGCAGCTCATTTTGTTCAAAGAAGGCCAAAATGCGCTGCTCGTGTTCAACAAAGCTCAGTGCAGGCCTAAAAGGCATTGAAACCAAATAATTGCCAGGACGAACTGCCACATTTACCGCATAACCATCTGATGGAGCGCGAATCACGGTGGATTCTAAATCATAACGTGCTGCTTCCAGCTGCGCTTTGATTTGCGCAACACTCGCGATGTCTTTACCAACCACCCCTTCCAATTTGGTGGTTACTTTTGATTCTGCAGTTTTTGCCGCAGCTACGGATGATTCCGCTTTTTTGACTTCGGTTGCAAAATGCTCAACATCATATTGATTGCCAGCACCTGCTTTGGCCAATTCTTGCGATTCAGCGTAGCGCTTTTTCATTAGATCCAAATGCGCTTGCGCAGCAATGGTGCTGCTTTTAGCGCTATCAAGATCTTGCCACAAGGTTTTGGCTGATGCAGTGGCATCGGCTAACTTAGCTTCAAGCTCTTTTACTTTTAGGCGATAAGGTGTGTTATCAATTTCGAGTAGCACATCACCCTTTTTGATCAGGGTATTACCCTCAACTGCCACGCGAGTCACGGTGCCTTGGACACGTGGCACAATTTCAGCCACAAAATTCATTACCCGTACATCACTCGAGGAGGGGGTGACCACATTGATGGTCAAAATAATGGTGGCTGCTAGAACTAATGCACCCGTTGCTGAGCCAACTTGTGTTTTGATGTTCCAAGGGAATAATTTGAGCTTGATAAAAATTAACCAAACGAGCGCGCAATAACCGCCAATAATGATCTCTAGCATGCTTATTCTCCCTGTTTTTCTTGTTTGCTTAGGATGAGTTCTCGTTGTTTGTTTAAACTATCGAGACGTTCTTTTAATAGTAATAATTCATCGTCAACAATCGCTAAATCGAGTGGTTTTTCAGCATGGTGACCATTTGGGTCTAAAAAGAAATCGTCGTGCTTATCTGTGCCATAGGCCATTTTGTAGTTGACGGGTTTTAGATAGGCCCAGAGCCACGCCAGAGGCCATAGCAGGCCGCCAAAGGCGAGGGATAATAGACACAGTACTTGAATTGCATGTTTTTGCGGGTGATGTTTTTTCTCTGCGATCACTTCTGGTAATACATGGATTTTCCAGAATAAATAAATCGCAGCTAATGGAACAACGACAATCACCACCCAAACCATTACATCGGCGATTTTTTCTTCCATCCCTGGTTTCATCGCCCATGCTTGCGCAGGAAGAATGCTACTCAGTAGTGCGGCGAGGAATAAACTTCCCTTATGCAGTGATTTCATTTTTTCTCCTTTCTGAATGTTGCGCTGCAACTGTCTGCTTTTTTTCAAATCCATATTAATGGTCTGAGCAGATTGTATTGAATGTGTAATTTACCATAGAAGATATGACAATTTACACTTGAGACTTGACTTTGACCTGTGTAATTCGTCTGCGGCCAATGATCGGAGAATAGTTTGAACAGATTGATGAGCGTAATTTGAGCGCAGTAAAGGCAATCTAGTGTGACTACCTTGCTGCAAATGATTGGTGGTGATTCGTGCTAGATTAGTGATGCGTTGCCAATTAATTCGGAATAACTTCAAGATCGCTCGCTGGGTGCTCCATTGTCACTTCGGTTTCACTGGGGCGACGTGCAAACCAGCGTACTTTGACCACGGCTTCTTTCGCACCAAGCGGCACATAAATTTCGATGACCCTCCCTTTGCGGCCATCGAGTAAACGCCCTGTAGCAGGGGGGTAAATTTGCATTCGATCGCGGCGAATTTTGACGGTTTGTTTTTCACTAATCATATTTAGTTTCGGATAAAACGCAGTATTGTTAGCTAGACCAGTTGTTTTATTGTTAAGGCGAGCAATGTGCGCACTGAGTTTATCTGAGTCAATGCGCAGCTGTTTTTTAACGATGTGTACGTACTTTGTAATCAATACCTGCAGTATATGCCTGCTTAGAATTGAAAACCAAGAACCACGTAAGTTTATAGACCGGTATACATGGGGCCACCACCGCCCTCGGGTGGGACCCAATGGATATTTTGCTGCTGGTCTTTAATATCGCAGGTTTTACAGTGCAGGCAATTTTGCGCGTTAATTTGGTATTTTCTGCTCTCAGCCAACTGCACAATCTCATACACGCCAGCTGGGCAGTAATGGCATTCAGCTTTGATTTTATTACTCAAATGAATTGGCGTGATCAGGCTTGGATCTCGCAATTGCAAATGGGCTGGCTGATCGTGCTCGTGCGACACATTGGCCAAAGTGAGCGAATCGAGTTTGCTAAAAGTGAGCTTACCATCGGGCTTAGGATATTTAATTGGTGTTGCATTTGGGGCAAAATACAAATGGTCGGCGGTGCGGTGGTGTAGCGTCCACGGTAAACGCAGCCCCAATTGTGCCAGCCATAATTCGGCGCCAGCATACATGGTTCCCGCATAGGTACCGAGTTTAGAAAGTGCGGGTTTGATATTGCGCACTTGCTCTAATTCAGGCAACACGCCACTGCTAGCCAGATGAGTTGGGTAATCAGTTAATTCATCATTAGCCCGCCCCGCTGCAATCGCGTCTACCACTGCGTGTGCCGCGGCTATGCCCGATTTCATCGCGTTGTGCACGCCTTTAATGCGTGGGAAATTTAAGAAGCCGGCCGCACAGCCCATCAAAACACCACCGGGGAACGTGGTTTTTGGTAGTGATTGCCAGCCCCCTTCGCTGATGGCGCGTGCGCCATACGCTATACGCTTGGCTCCGGCAAATAATGGGCGAATTTTAGGGTGGGTTTTAAAGCGTTGTAACTCATCAAAGGGTGAAAGTGTTGGATTGCGGTAGTTCAAATGCACCACATAGCCCACGGCGACTTGTTGGTTTGGTAGGTGATAAATAAATGCGCCGCCTTGTGCCTCACTGCCCAAGGGCCAACCTAAGGCATGTTGCACTAAGCCTAGCCGATGTTGCTCGGCGCTGACTTGCCATACTTCTTTAATGCCTAAGCCATAATGCGGTGGCTCGCTGTCGGTGCGTAAATTGAAATGTGTTTCTAAATCGCCCGTTAAAGAGCCACGTGCGCCTTCACCGATTAAAGTGTATTTTGCCAAAATTTCGATGCCGCGCGTATATTCAGCTTTATGAGTGCCATCTTTGGCGATCCCCATATCACCACTGGCTACACCACAGACCGCGCCAGTGTCATCGTACAAAATTTCGCTGGCGGCAAATCCCGGATAAATCTCTACCCCTAGGCTTTCTGCCTCCTCGGCTAGAAATGCGCATACTTCGCCGAGTTTGACGATAAAACAGCCTGCGTTATGTAATGGCGCTGGCAATATGATTTGTGGAATACGGTAGCTGCTGTCTTCGTCGAGTAGCAAAAACTCGTCGGCAGTGACCGGGGTGGCTAATTTTGGACGCTTGCTTTGCCAGTCGGGTAGTAATTGATTCAAACCAACGGGGTCAATCACCGCGCCCGACATAATATGTGCGCCGACTTGCGCCCCTTTTTCCAAAATACAGATAGATAGCTCATTATTGAGTTGTTTCAAGCGTATGGCCGCGGATAGCCCCGCAGGTCCTGCACCAACGATTAATACGTCGTAATGCATCTGGTCACGTTCGCTCATGCTGAGCTCCTTATTTGTAAATTGGATATATTAAATTTAATTAATCTGATTTACAGATATTCTACACTTCTCTAGAATCGTTGCAAAGTTATCCAATCAGTAGCAAGACAGCAGCATACGGCGAGCTGTTAAGCGCGGGGGCAGAAAAGAATGAAGATTTTGGTGAATATCAAACGCGTGGTGGATTATCAAGTCACAGTGCGGCCTACTGCAGATGGTAAAGGCGTTGAAACGCAAGGCGTTAAAATGAGTATCAACCCTTTTGATGAAAATGCGCTTGAGGGTGCTGTGCGCTTAAAAGAGGCTGGTGTGGCGAGTGAGGTGTTGGCTGTCGCCATTGGCTCCGCCGCGAATCAAGACGTTTTGCGCCATGCTTTGGCGATGGGCGCGGATCGTGCCTTGCTCATCGAGACAGATCAAAATCTTCAATCGCTGCCAACCGCTAAAGTGCTTAAAGCTTTGGTTGAGCGCGAAGCACCTCAGCTGGTGCTGACTGGCAAACAAGCGATTGATGACGATGCGGCTGAAACCGCGCAAATGCTCGCGGCCTTGCTCAACTGGGCACAAGCGAGCTTTGCATCTGATATTCAAATTACCGATGGAAAAGCAACGGTGGTGTGTGAAATCGACGGTGGTCAAGAAACACTAGCGATCAATTTGCCAGCCGTGATTAGTGCTGATCTGCGCTTAAACGAGCCGCGCTTTATTAAATTGCCAGCCTTGATGATGGCCAAAAAGAAACCGCTTGAAAACATTGCCTTGGCAGATTTAGGCAATACCAGCGCGCCAACGCTGAACTTACTCAGCGTTGCTGAGCCTGCGCCTCGTCCTGCAGGGCGAATTTTAAATAATGTTGCTGAATTAGTTGCCGCATTGCGTGCAGAGAAGGTGTTGCCATGAGCGTTCTTGTGATTGCAGAAATTGACCAAAATGGTTTGCGTGCCGCCACGCGCTCAGCGATTAGCGCTGCAGCGCAGTTAGGGCAAAGCGTTGATTTATTATTAGCAGGGCATGAGCTTGAGGGTATTGCCTCAAAGGCTATTTCTATTAAGGGCTTGGGGAAGATACTGCTGGCTGATTCTGCCGAATATGCCGCAGGTCTGGCTGAAAATTTGGCGCCACTCATTGTTCAGCAAGCTGCGCAATACGACACCATCGTCGCTGCCGCAACCAGCTTTGGTAAAAATGTCTTACCTCGCGCAGCGGCCTTGCTCGATGTTGCGATGGTGTCGGAAGTGACGCAAATTATCGGTCCGCGTACCTTTGTGCGCCCAATTTATGCCGGCAATTTGAATGCAACGGTGAGTGCGCCTGAAGGCTTGGCCATTATCACAGTACGCCCTACGGTGTTTGAGGCGGCGGCAGAAGAGGGCGGGGCGGCGCAGATCGTCCATTTAAATACCACGGGTGATGTGGCTATGAGTAAGCTCTTGCACCGCGATTTGGCTGTATCAGATCGTCCAGAGTTAGCGACGGCGAAAACTGTGATTTCGGGCGGGCGCTCACTGGGGAGCAAAGAGGCTTTCCAAAGCACACTCGAGCCACTGGCCGCCAAACTGGGTGCTGCCATTGGAGCCACTCGCGCTGCGGTTGATAGCGGGATGGCGCCGAATGACTCGCAGGTTGGCCAAACTGGTACCGTGATTGCGCCTGATTTGTATATCGCTTTTGGCGTATCTGGCGCGGCACAGCACGTGGGCGGGATTAAAGACGCCAAAATTATTGTTGCCGTAAATATCGATCCAGAAGCGCCGATTTTCCAAGTAGCGAATTACGGCTTGGTCGCTGATTTATTTACCGTGATTCCAGAATTAAGCGCTGCGCTTAAGGCTTAAGAGGTTATAGAAGATGTCAAAGTTTGCCCATGAAACGGTGTTATCAGTACGTCATTGGAATGATTCACTGTTTAGTTTTACCACGACACGGGATGAATCGTTACGCTTTGAAAATGGCCAATTTGTGATGATTGGTTTGGAAGTTGATGAGAAGCCCTTGGTGCGTGCCTATTCAATTGCCAGTGCCAATTATGAAGAAAATCTAGAGTTTTTCAGCATTAAAGTACCCGATGGCCCACTCACATCACGCCTGCAGCATTTGAAAGAAGGCGATAAATTATTGGTCAGCCGTAAGCCAACGGGCACGCTGGTGCTATCTGATTTAAAACCGGGTAAGAACTTGTACTATTTGAGTACCGGTACGGGTTTAGCGCCATTTATGAGCCTCATTAAAGACCCAGAAGCCTACGAGCGTTTCGATAAAATTATTTTGGTACACGGTGTACGCACCGTGAGCGAATTGGCTTATGCCGAATATATTCAGCACGAATTGCCTAATAATGAATATTTTGGTGATATGGTGTGCGATAAATTGATTTATTACCCAACGGTGACGCGCGAGCCATTTCGTAATCAAGGTCGCCTAACTGATTTGTTTGAGTCGGGTAAATTAACCGACGATATTGGTATGCCGCCGTTAAATCCAGAAACTGATCGTGCGATGTTATGTGGCAGCCCTGCGATGCTGGAAGACACCTGCAAAATGCTCGATGCGCGGGGATTTCAAGTTTCACCACGGATTGGTACGCCAGGCGATTACGTGATCGAGCGTGCTTTTGTCGAGAAATAACGTCAATTGTTGTAGTGCTGTATCGACCGCGCGATAGAGTTTGCGCTAAGTACGCAGCCTGACTAGACTTGACACTAGTGAATTTAAAAGCGTCAGGCGGTAGCTATGCAAACACAAATCAGTTTTGAAGAAAATCGCGGCATCATTGCGATGACCGGCAATTTTACGTTTGAATCTCATCGCGAATTTAAACAAGCCACGACCTCCGTGTTAGAGCATGCCGGCCTGAGTGAAATCGAAATTGATTTTGCGCAAGTGGATTATATGGATTCTGCTGCTTTGGGGATGCTACTACTGCTGAATGAGCGTGCTAGCGGTCGCAAGGTAACGCTGGTGAATTGTAAAGGCACGGTAAAATCTGTGCTTGATATTGCGAATTTCGGCAAAATTTTCGAAATTCGCTAAGCATGAACAGCGATTAATTGATGCAAGAAAAACCCCAGCCTCAGCTGGGGTTTTTTATTTAGACGGCTGAATCCATACCAAGCTCTTGGATTTTGCGAGTTAGGGTATTGCGGCCCCAGCCCAGTAATTCAGCAGCCTCTATGCGCTTACCTCCGGTATGTATTAATGCTGCTTCAATCACCACGCGCTCAAAAGCGGGTACGATTTCATCCAAAATGCGCGTGTCGCCACGTGAGAGGCGTAATGTGAGTTCTTGGCTTAAGGACTGGCGCCAGTCGCCTTGAGCGACATGAATTTGCCCATCGGCTTGGATCAGTTCCGGGGGTAAGTCGCTGGCCTCCACCACCTGACCCGGCGCCATCACGGTAATCCAATGGCAGACGTTTTCCAGCTGGCGTACATTACCGGGAAATGGAAACCCCGCCAACCAGGCCATGGCCGTCTCTGAGAGGCGTTTGCTTTCAACGCCCAATTCCTGCGCCGATTTTTGCAAGAAGTGCTTGGCCAGAAGTGGAATATCTTGGCTGCGCTCGCGTAGCGGTGGTAGGCGAAGGCGAATTACATTGAGTCGGTGAAATAAGTCTTCGCGAAATTGCCCCGCTTTGACTCGATCTTCCAGGTTTTGATGCGTCGCGGCAATCACACGTACATTGGCTTTGATCGGCTGATGACCGCCCACGCGGTAGAAAAAGCCATCCGATAACACGCGCAATAACCGCGTTTGCAAATCCAGTGGCATATCGCCAATTTCATCTAAAAATAACGTGCCGCCTTCAGCCTGCTCAAATCGCCCTGTGCGCCTCGCATCAGCGCCGGTAAACGCGCCGCGTTCATGCCCGAATAGCTCGGATTCGAGCAAATCTTTAGGGATTGCCGCACTATTGATCGCGACAAAGGGCTTGTTGGCTCGCTGGCTATGGCGGTGTAGCGCACGCGCGACCAGCTCCTTGCCGCTGCCGGATTCTCCCGTAATCATAACGGTTGCCGCCGATTGGCTTAAACGGCCAATCGCGCGGAAAACTTCTTGCATCGCTGGTGCTTGGCCGAGCATTTCCGGTACGTTGGCCGCAGGCTCAGCATGCTCAGCGAGTTGTTCGCTTTCTTGCAACGCGCGTTGAATTAAAGCAATCGCTTGATCAACGTCGAAAGGCTTAGGCAAATATTCAAAAGCCCCACCTTGAAACGCGGATACTGCACTATCGAGATCGGAGTGCGCCGTCATGATAATGACCGGAATATGCGGCCAATCGCGTTTGACTAAATCAAGTAAGGCCAAACCCGATTCGCCTGGCATCCGAATGTCACTGACAATCACTTGCGGCTGTTCGTGTTGCAGGCGATTTAACGCTTCCGTGGCTGATGGAAAGGTGGCGTGCGCAATTTGTTCGCGGCTGAGTGCTTTTTCAAATACCCAGCGTATCGAACGATCATCATCAATCACCCAAACTGTGTTCATGCTTATCCCTGTTGTTTTATGTTTGCCATGCATTGAGTGGCAATAAAATAGTGAACGTGGTTTGCCCTGGTCGGCTATCAAATTCAATCGTGCCGTGATGCTGTGCCACGTAGGTGTGCGCTAAATGTAAACCGATGCCAGTCCCGCCCGGACGCCCAGACACCAATGGATAGAACAGCGTTTCTTTCAGATGCTCTGGGATCCCCGGGCCGTTATCAATGATTTCAACGCGTAAAGCTAATGGATAGCGGCGGCGATTGAGCGTGACTTGGCGCGCAATACGAGTGCGCAGAATCACTTCACCAATCCCACTCATCGCTTGGATGGCGTTGCGCGTGATATTTAGCACAGATTGAATCAGTTGCTCTTTATCGGCGATTAAATCGGGCAAGCTGGTATCGTAATCGCGCCGCACAGCTAAACCATTTGGGGTTTCTGCTAATACCAGGCTGCGAACACGCTCTAATACTTCATGAATATTAAGTGGATTAATCTGTGGCAAGCGGTGTGGCGTGAGTAAGCGATCGAGCAGGCTTTGCAGGCGCACTGCTTCGTCAACGATAACTTGCGTATATTCTTTTAGTTGTGGATCGGGCAATTCATGCGCCAGCAACTGCGCCGCGCCACGGATGCCGCCCAAAGGATTTTTGATTTCATGTGCCAGATTACGAATTAATTCGCGATTGGCTTGTTGCTGAACTTGCAAGCGTTCTTCGTTCACAATACGCCGCTGCTGGTCGATGCGCCGAATTTCCAGAATGAGATTGGCCGCTTCCGATTCGATCGGAGATACTTCGAGCGAGACATACATTTCACCTTCGGCCCCAAAGACGATCAATTCATGCTCGATGATCGAAATGTTTTGCGCCAGCGCCACTTGCGCCGCGACCACAATGGCGCTGTCCGAACCAAAGCAATGCGCGAGATGATTGCCAGTGATAACGCGTTGGTTAAAAAAACTATGGGCGGTAGAGTTGGCGTATCGTATTGAGCAATCGTGATCCAGTGCAATCACGGCGGCATCAATAAAATCCAGGCCAGCAAAAGCAGGGTGGCTCATCTGCTTACTCCACATCAGTATGTTATGTTTGTTTTAGTGTTAGCAAAAATCAGGCCAACTATTTGCCAAGTATAGACATACAGGATACAAAAAAACGCACCATTTAGGTGCGTTTAATTTTGGCGATGTTGCGCTTTAGCGCATGCGTGAGATTTCGGCTTGTAAAGCCGCGCTATTTTTTTCATGCATGACAATGGTTTCGCGCAAGCGGCCAATGCGATCCAGATAAAGTTTAGGGTTGGCTTTTTCTTCGGCTGTTTTATTGCTTTCAGCTTCTTGTAGCGCTTTTCGCGCGGATGCTAAGGATGCCTGTTCGCTATTGAGCTCGTCGGTCAAAATCTGACGGCGATTCGTGTCGCGGCTGCGCTGGGTGGCGGCATCAACGCGCGGGAAATTCACCGGCGATGGCGCAGCCACGGATGGCGCACGAGGTTGCGTTGATCTGGCCGTGCTTTCACCGCTGCTGCGGCGGGGCGCGCTAGGCTCAGACATGATCTTCACTGCACCTTTAATCGGCGTGTTGGTGAAGGTGACATTGCCATTCTCGTCGACATATTTATAAATATCGGCCCAGCACAGCGTGCTGCTAGCGGCAAGACTAAGGATAAAAAACGATTTTGCGAACATGCCCGTAAGGTATCACAGTCTGAGTACGAGGTTGAAATTACTGCGCCGCAGTGTCTGAATGTCCCAATGGTTTCTCAGGGGCGATGTGATCTCGAACACGTTGTTTGAGCACTTTGGCCTCGGGGAAACCGCCGTCAATTTTGCGATCCCAAATCAGTGCATCGTCACAATGAATCAAAAACACGCCACCAGTACCAGGCTGCAGCGCCACTTCACCAATTTCGAACGCAAAAGTGTGCAAGAGTTCCTGCGCCAGCCACGCGCTGCGCAACATCCAATTGCATTGGGTACAGTAATGGATCGTAATTCGGGGTTTAGTGGGCGTCAAAATTGCAGTCCTTTCTCTCGTAATAGGCTAGCCGTGCTTTGTGCGCTAGTGTGATGAATACCCTGCCAGCCCACATTACGCGCGCCTTGAGCATTAATCGCTGAGTCATCGATGAAGATCAGATCTTCCGGTTTGGCATCGGGGTGATGTTGCCGAATACGCTGATACATTAGGTGGTATATGGCGGGGTCTGGCTTAATGATTGATTCGTGACCAGATACTACGATGTCGGTGATCTCGTGCAAAAACGGGTAATGTTCCCACGCGTAGGGAAATGTTTCAGCCGACCAATTGGTGAGGCCAAAAATTGGATAGCCTGCGGTTTTTAGCGCCTCGTACAAAGCCATGCCATCGGGTAAAAGACCACGCAATGTTTCTGGCCAACGTGTGTAAAACGCGTCGATTAACTCGGCATAGTGTGGAAACTCCGCCGATTTAACGGCAATCGCTTCGGCCACACTACGTCCGCGATCTTGTTCGATATTCCACGCGCCGTTGCACACATGCTGCAAAAACCAAGCACGCTCTTCAGCGTCTGGAATCAACTTTTGATAAAGGTAATCAGGATTCCAGTCAAAGAGAACGCCACCAAAATCAAAGACGATGATTGCAGACATGGCTTGTCTCGAACAAAAAGAAGTATTTTATTCGATTTTGTCATAAGGGGGGCGTTCAGTCGTACGACATACAGTACTTAGCAGGCGGTTAAGTAATGGGTACTCAACGATTCGGCGCAGACTACCCGATTTCGACCTTGCTCTTTTGCACTATACAAGGCGTGGTCAGTGCGTGAGATTAAATCGTCGAGTGTGATGTCACTTAGCCTTAATGAGGTAAGGCCTAGGCTAACCGTAACGTGGATAGTGCTCGTACCTTCAATTTGAATAACATCATTGGCAATCGCTAGGCGTAATTTTTCCGCTACGAGCAGCGCTTGGGTTTGATCGGTGCCTGGAAGTAGTATGACAAATTCTTCACCGCCCCAGCGGGCAAAGGTATCGATGGCCCGGAGGTTTTGCACGCACAATTGACTTATTCTTTTTAAAACTAAATCTCCACTTAGATGGCCGTGTAGATCGTTGATTTTTTTGAAGTGATCAATGTCTAATAAAATAATCGACAGCGGCTCGGTATAGCGCCGGGCGCGCATGACCGCTTCGGCGCAGCGTTTTTGCCATTCACGCCGATTGGGAACTTTGGTGAGCTCATCGGTGTGTGCTAGTTCTAGCAGCTGGGTATTGGCCGCAAGTAGTTCTTCTGTGCGCAGGGCAACTTGTTTTTCTAATCGTTCTTGCCGCTGTTGGAGGCTAGCTTGTGTGCTGGCGTGATATTGCATGGTCAGCATGATGGCAAAAATAAATAGCTGCAAATTCAAAAAGGCGATGCTGCTATCCGGATGAGCAAATTGCCCATAGCCTAAGGCGGTACCAACGATACAAATTTGAGTCAAAATGAACAGTGCAATGCTAACCCCGGATTGTTGGTAGCGAACCGCGATGTACAAAACAAGCGGTAATGATAAAACCATGAAGGCTTTGTAAAAGAAAATCGAAAAGATCGTAAATAGCAGAATACCAAGCATTGGGAACCAAGCCGCTTGGAGGGTTTTGAATAAATGACGATCAAGCCAGCTTAAATACAGAGGTAGAATCAGCAAGATGCCCGCCGTATCACCCATGACCAGCGAGATTGTGCTGCGCGCAAATTCAAAAATATCAAAATTGGGTAATAAGCCTGCAGCACTTTGGAGTGCAATCAGGAAAGGCATTGTCATTAAGCAGGGGAGCAAGGCGATCCGTAGCCAATGAGCGGGAAGTTCATGCGGGCGTGGCCAGATGCTGTCATTGCCTCGCATGTGTAAACGCTGATATTGATTGCGAGCCAGCGTTGATTGAGTGGTGTCAATGGCCGCAGTGAGTGCGCCACAAAATATGGCAAGTGTGCTGCTGATGGTGTCGTTACTCAAGTAGAACGGGGTATTAACTAGAAGGCTCCCAATATATACGATGTACGGGGCAATACCCCCCAGTTGTAGCATGATGACTAAACCCATGCCAGCCGCTAGCCAGACAACCGCCAAATTGCCTTCATTTAAACTACCTAAAGTAATGCTAAACAAACCAAGCCCTACATATAAGCAGAGCAAAATGATGGTTTTGATCTCAAAGAAATGACGGCGCATTACTTTCTTTGCTGGTAATTTAAAGGTAATTAATATTCTAGTTTTATCTTGGGTAAATAGGAAGGAAAAGAATAAAAAAACCCGCAAGCCTAAGCGATGCGGGTTTTTGAGTTTGTATGGCTTGCCGTTTGCAAGCTTACAAATTAGAGAGAGTAGTACATATCGAATTCAACTGGGTGCACGTTCATGCGTGAACGAGTTACGTCGTTCATTTTCAGTTCGATGTACGCATCGATCCACTCATCAGTGAATACACCGCCACGAGTCAAGAACTCGCGGTCTGCATCCAATGCTGCCAATGCTTCGTCCAAAGACGCGCATACGGTAGGGATCAATTTGTCTTCTTCTGGTGGCAAGTCGTACAAGTTCTTATCAGCTGGATCGCCTGGGTGGATCTTATTCTGGATACCATCCAAACCTGCCATCAACAACGCTGCGAAACACAGGTATGGGTTAGCCAATGGATCTGGGAAACGCGCTTCGATACGACGGCCTTTGTCTGATGATACGTGTGGAATACGGATCGATGCAGAGCGGTTTTTCGCAGAGTAAGCCAATTTAACTGGCGCTTCGAAGTGAGGAACCAAACGACGGTACGAGTTAGTACCTGGGTTGGTGATCGCGTTCAGTGCTTTAGCGTGCTTGATGATACCACCGATGTAGAACAGGGCAGTTTCAGACAGGCCAGCGTAGCCGTTACCTGCGAACAAGTTTTTGCCGTCTTTCCAGATAGACTGGTGAACGTGCATACCAGAACCGTTGTCGCCAACGATTGGTTTTGGCATGAACGTTGCAGTTTTGCCGTATTGCGCAGCTACGTTGTGTACAACGTATTTCAGGATCTGCGTCCAGTCAGCACGTTGAGTCAAAGTAGAGAACTTAGTACCGATCTCGTTTTGGCCCGCATTCGCCACTTCGTGGTGGAATACTTCAACAGGAACGCCCAATTCTTCCAGCACGATTACCATCGTAGCGCGGATGTCTTGGTGGCTATCTACTGGAGGAACTGGGAAGTAGCCGCCTTTCAGACGTGGACGGTGGCCCAAGTTGCCGCCTGGTGTTTTGTCAGCAGTTGCCCAAGCGCCTTCGTCAGAACCGATCTTAACGAAAGTACCTGACAAATCGGTGTTCCAACGGATGTTGTCGAAAATGAAGAATTCTGGCTCTGGACCGAAGAACGCAGTGTCACCGATACCTGAAGTTTTCAAGTACGCTTCAGCGCGTTTCGCCAAAGAGCGTGGGTCACGATCGTAACCTTTACCAGTTGCTGGCTCGAGAACGTCACAAGTGATGAACACAGTTGGTTCGTCAAAGAACGGGTCGATTTTAGCAGTTGATGCATCTGGCATCAGCAACATGTCTGAAGCTTGAATACCTTTCCAACCTGCGATCGATGAACCATCGAAAGCGTGGCCGTTTTCGAACCATTCTTCGTCAACTACGTGTGAAGGAACAGTTACGTGTTGCTCTTTACCGATAGTGTCGGTGAAACGCAGATCAACGAAACGAATGTCGTTGTCTTTAATAAGCTTGAGAACGTCGGCTACAGCCATGTTGTCGCTCCTAGTTGGGACAAGATTAAAACAGGTAATGGGTTTACTGCTTTGTGCGGTGTTCCGCACTGAACGGCGTATTGATAAGCATAAACCGTGCCAAGTGCTAAAACAGCTACCAGCTATTGTGCCACAAGTATTTAGCTTCGCGCATGATTCTTCGTGTGAGTCTTTGTGGTGCATTGGTGTAAAATTTGCACTTTAATGGTGCATTCTGATTCGGATGAAAATTCTGCCGAATCAAAAATTACACAGCGAGCATGGTCGGGCCTGCTGTTAAATAGGCTGACTGGTAGAAGGGCACGATGGGGGCTAGAATGGCCGAATTGATCAATGGAGGGGCACAGATGAGCGAAGTGAATGAAATTCTACAAAATGCGCGTGGCCGCGCCGTTGGTGCACGTTTGCCGTACGCTGGCGCAGTAACGCCAGCCGAAGCGTGGGCCTTAATGCAAAGCTTGGATGCTGTTCATATTGTCGATGTACGCACTAGCGCCGAATGGCAATGGGTAGGTGTCGTGCCTGATGCGGAGTTGATTGAATGGAAAAGCTACCCCGGCATGGCCAATAACCCCAATTTCTTGGCGCAACTGAAAACCAAGGTCGACCCTGAAGCAGTGGTGATGTTCTTGTGCCGTTCCGGTGCGCGTTCACACGACGCCGCAGCATTGGCCGCGCAACATGGATATAGCGCTGCAATGAATATTCTGGAAGGCTTTGAGGGCGATAAAGACGCCGCCGGTCATCGTGGCACTGTGAACGGTTGGAAAGTGGCTAACTTGCCTTGGGTGCAAGGCTAA
Organism: Chitinibacter sp. SCUT-21; assembly: GCA_041874755.1. Lineage (NCBI taxonomy): Bacteria > Pseudomonadati > Pseudomonadota > Betaproteobacteria > Neisseriales > Chitinibacteraceae > Chitinibacter > Chitinibacter sp. SCUT-21. Next base: position 838,020 of record CP102611.1, on the reverse strand, counting down.
ATAGCGACGAAGCACGACGCAATTCTGTAAGAAACCCAAAGTGAGGTGTACACTACGCCTCACTTTTTTATTGGCCAAAACCTTATGAATCAGCCCACTTACCTTGTGATCGGCAATCCGATTGCCCATTCTAAATCACCGCAAATTCATGCGGCTTTTGCCGCGCAATTTGCTGGGCGAGCCGAGGTGGCTGATTTTGCCTATGATCGTCTGTTGGCGCCGATCGATGCTTTTGCTGCGGCCGTGGCGCAGTTTGCCGAGAATGGCGGGAAAGGGGCGAATGTCACTGTGCCCTTCAAAGAGGAAGCGTTTCGTTTATCCGTCGCGAGAACTGATCGGGCAGAAGCCGCTGGGGCGGTGAATACCCTGAAGCTACTGCCTGACGGTGGGCTCTTAGGTGACAATACCGACGGAGCGGGTTTGGTTGCCGATGTGTTGCGCCATATTGAGGTACGTGGGCGACGTATCTTGCTGCTAGGCGCTGGTGGCGCTGCGCGTGGCGTAATACTCCCCCTATTGGCGCAAGCGCCACAGAGTTTGATCTTGGCGAACCGCACGGTGGCCAAGGCCGAGCAATTGATTGCCCATTTTCAAGCTGCAACGACGATTCCACTCGCAGCATGCGAATATGCGGCGATTGAAGGCGAGTTTGATTTGGTCATTAACGCTACCTCCGCCAGTTTGGGTGGCGAGCGCCTGCCAATTGCTAATTCTATTTTCGCTCCCAACGCACTGGCCTACGACATGATGTATGGCAAGGATGAAACGCCGTTTTTAGCGCAAGCGCGCGAGGCTGGAGTTAGTCTGCGCGTCGATGGTTTGGGGATGTTGGTTGGTCAGGCCGCCGAAGCGTTTGAAGTGTGGACTGGCTTACGACCTGATGTTGAGCCAGTACTGGCGATGATGCGTGCGCAATTGTAGTTTTGACTGGGTATATCGCCCTAAATAATTATTTATATAGGGCTTGAGCTAATACCCTGCTTGGTGTGAAATGAAAAAGATTGGTTTGATGGGCTGGCTAGGCCGTGGTATTGGCTTGTTGCTGGCCTTATTTATTGCGTGGAATCTCTGGATGTTGCTGCATATTGTGGCGTGGCGTTGGATTAATCCAACTGAAACGGCATTTATGCAGGAGCAATTAGAGCGCTTGCAAGAAATAAATCCTGACGCGCAATTAAAATTTGAATGGGTTGATTATGAAAAAATCTCGCCCAATTTAAAACGCGCTTTAGTGGCCTCGGAAGACGCTAAATTTCTCAATCATGATGGTTTTGATTGGGAAGGGATGCAAACTGCGTGGGAAAAAAATATTCAAAAAGGCCGGATTGTGGCCGGCGGCTCAACCATTAGCCAGCAATTGGCGAAGAACCTGTTTTTATCAGGTAGCCGCAATCCGCTGCGCAAGCTGCAAGAGGCGATTTTGACGGTGATGATCGAAACGCTGTGGGATAAGCGTCGCATTTTTGAGGTGTATTTAAATGTGATCGAGTGGGGTGATGGTGTCTTTGGTGCGCAAGCCGCGGCACAGCATTACTACAAAACGAAAGCATCACGCCTTGGGGTGGGGCAGTCGGCGAAATTGGCGTCGATGGTGACTAATCCACGCTATTACGATAAAAACCGGAAAGACCGCCGCTTATTGCGAAAAACTGCGATTATTCAACGCCGTATGGCGTATGCCGATATTCCTTAATGCTGGCGCTGTGAATTGGATTATCACGGCTTTAGCGTCTATCAATGATACGATGAAGTTAATACCAGACCCAAGGATGAGATGATGAAGCGGCAAATCTGGCGCAATGATTGGGCAATTGGGTCAATAGTCGTATTGCTCTTTATTTTGCTGTGGTTAAGTACTCCACTAATTCGCGCGCTCGACAGCAAGGCCTATGATTGGACGATGGAGTGGATTGAGCGTAGCCCTTCTCCGAAAATTGCCGTCATCGGTATTGATCAAGTTAGCCTTGATAATTTGGGGCGCTGGCCGTGGTCCCGCGACATTCACGCCCAAATGATCGATAAGCTCAAAGAAGGCGGGGCTGCACAAATTGTTTCAACCATTTTCTTTACTGAGCCACAGCGCGACCGTGGCTTGGATTATCTTGAGCAAATCCAACGTCGTATCGATGAAGACCCCGCAGCCTATCCTGAAGCCCTCGTTCAAATAGTGAACAATGGCGTGGGTGCGCTTCAGGTAGATCGAAGATTGGCTGATAGCATTAAAGCTGCGGATAACGTGATTTTGCCGATGATGTTTAATTTTGGGGCTCAGGCGGGGGATCCAAGTCAGCCTTTGCCGGATTTTTTTGCCAAAACCGAAATTGAAGCGGCGGGGGATATTAGCAAAGGCCAGCCGCGCAGCGTGATTGATCCTGTACTGCCAGTGGCGCAAATTGGAGCTGCTGCGCGTGCCGTAGGTGCCCAAAATTTAGAAGCGGATGAAGATGGCGTTTTGCGTTCTGTGCCACTGGGTTTGCTGTATTACGATGCCGTGTTCCCCACTTTTTATACCCATGCGGTCGCCAAGGCTTTGAATGTTAAGCAGATGCAGTTGGATTTTGGGCGCGTGATTCATTTAGGTGCGCTAACAATTGAAACAGATCCCAGTAGCCAATTTCAACCGCACTTCTATTCCGAACACAATGGCCGACCAGCCTTTTCGGTAGATTCTTTCTATGATGTTTTTGCTGGAAAAATTCCCAGTCGCAAATACGCTGGGCAGATTGTGCTGATTGGAACCACCGCGCCTGGAATTGGCGATAGTTTCAATACCCCGGTGGTAGCAAATGCTGCACCTTTGGAAGTCGCGGCCAATACGATCTCGGCTCTTCTTGAGCAGCATTATTACCGCACGCCTGCTTGGTCTAATGTGGTGATTTATATTTTATTGGCCGCAATTGCCATCTATATTTTGTTCGTCTTGCCGCGACTCAAAGCTAAGGCTGGTGCAGCCACAACGGCTGTGGTTTTGCTTTTTATTTTGGGAACTCATTACCTATTAATGAGTGGGCTGATGATTTGGATTCCATTAATGGCTCCGGCGAGTTTGCTCTTGATTGGACATTTGGTGCTCACAACCAAACGTTTTTTGATCACCGAAGAGAAAGGGCAGCAATCCGCTGCGGAGTCGGCAGAATCTAACCGTATGTTGGGCTTGGCATTTCAGAATCAGGGGCAACTTGATATGGCCTTTGATAAATTGCGCCGAGTGCCGCTGGACGAAGGCATGATGGAAATCATGTATAACCTAGCCCTCGATTTTGAGCGCAAGCGCCAGTTTAATAAGGCGGAGTCGGTGTACCGGCTAATTCATACGCATGACCCGAAATATCGTGATTTGGCTGAAAAAATGAAGACGGCTAAGCATATGGCCGAGACGGTAATTTTGGGGGGCGGCCAGCAGGGTGGAACACAAATAATGCTCGATGGTGAAGTAGCCAAGCCGATGCTGGGGCGCTATCAGCTTGAAAAAGAGCTGGGCAAAGGTGCTATGGGTATTGTTTATCTTGGTAAAGACCCAAAAATTTCGCGCGAAGTCGCCATTAAAACGATGTCTCTGGGGCAAGAATTTGATGAGGATGTGATTGATGAAGCGCGTGAAAGATTTTTTAGGGAGGCCGAAACAGCGGGGCGCCTTAATCACCCCAATATCGTAACGATTTTTGACGCGGGTGAAGAGCATGATCTTGCGTATATTGCGATGGAGTTTTTGGCTGGTGAAGATTTAACGCCTTATACCAAGGTTGGTCATCTACTCCCTGTCTTGGAGGTCATTACAATCGTCCGCCAAATTGCGCAGGCGTTGGATTACGCACATCAGGCGGGTGTCGTTCACCGCGATATTAAGCCTGCCAATGTGATGTATGACAAAAAAACTAAAACCGTGAAGGTGACTGATTTTGGTATTGCGCGAATAACGGACTCGTCCAAAACCAAAACAGGTATGGTTTTGGGGACTCCGTCATTTATGTCTCCTGAGCAATTAGCGGGTAAGCATATTGACGGGCGCTCTGATTTATTTTCTCTCGGTGTGATGTTGTATCAAATGCTAACGGGATATTTACCATTTGTCGGAGATTCCATGGCGGAATTGATGTATCGCATTACACAACAACCGCCAACAGATCCAAGGAATTACAATCCAAAATTACCGTCGGTGGTTATTAAGATTATTATGAAGGCCTTGGAAAAGAAGGCGGATCAGCGATTCCAAACTGGGGCGCAAATGGCGAATGTGTTATTAAAATTAGAAGAAGCAATTAAGGGAGCGGCGAATGCGAAGCCTGTCAGCCGCACTTGAAATGGCAGGTCGCACTGATGCTGGATTGGTGCGTGAGCATAATGAAGATGCGATTCACTTTGACCCAGATTTGGGGTTGGTGATCCTTGCCGATGGTATGGGGGGTTACAACGCGGGTGAGGTGGCTAGCGGAATGGCGATTAATGTCACCGCCGAAGTGATGCGAGCCCAAATGATGGCCACCCCTGCACATGTTAAAACAGCAGGAAGCCTGTGGCCTGTGGCGCATGAGATGTTGCTCTTAGCAACAGATCGAGCCAATTTAATGATTTATCAAACGGCACAAGCTAATCAGCAGTGTGCTGGAATGGGAACAACGCTGATCAGTGCCGTGTTTTATAACAACTGCGTGGCGCTGGCACATGTTGGCGACTCTCGCGTCTATCGCCTGCGAGGCAATGACTTAGAACAGCTAACGAAAGACCACTCTTTTTTGCAAGAACAAATTGATGCCGGTTTGATTACAGAAGAAGAGGCAAGGTACGCACCCTATAAAAATTTGGTTACACGAGCGGTTGGCATAGGCTCGATGGTGCAGACGGAACTCAATGAGTTTCAAGTTGAAGTGGGTGACGTGTATCTCTTTTGCTCTGATGGCTTAAGCGATATGCTGCAGGACGAAGCCCTATGCGAATTGCTGAAAATTAGCAAAGGTAATTTGTCGCAGGCCTGCGATCTGCTGGTTGAGCAAGCAAATGCAGAAGGTGGGCGTGACAATATTTCGGTGATTTTAGTCAAAGTTCTTCGCGATTTTTCAGCTGATGCTGGCCTATGGAATAAAGTCGCAGGCTGGTTTGGTAGTAGTTCGTAATTCGGTGGGCGCATCTGAAATGGCAAAATTATTCTTGAGTTTAGAAGGTAATCCTGTGAAAGAGTTCCGTTTGACTCGTTCAAGGACAACTATCGGTCGTCGACCCAATAACGATATTCAAATTGATAATCTCGCAGTTTCTGGTCTGCATGCCGTGATTGAAGTAGTGGGGCAGATCTACTTCATTGAAGACATGCAAAGCACCAATGGTACGTTGCTTAATGGTGAAAAATTAAGCAGACATCCACTAAAAAGTGGCGATGATATTACCATTGGAAAGTACAAAATTACTTTCTGGCGTGAACCCGCTGTTGCAGCCAAACAAGAAGAGTTTGAAAAAACGATGGTCATGGCGGCTCCGCAAGTTGCAAACGTCACCAGCAAAAATGAGCCAGCCCCGCAAACCACGGGGGGGGTTGTAGCTGTTATCCGCGTTCTGACTGGTACGAACGCTGGAAGAGAAATGGTTTTGAATAAGAATGTCACTTCGCTTGGAAAAACGGGCCTACAAGTCGTTGCGTTTACTAGGAAAGGCAATGATTACTATATTACGCATGTAGAAGGTGAGCGTCGACCTTTGGTGAATTCGCGTGAGGTTGGGGTCAAGCCTCAGCAATTGCAGGAAGAGGATCTCATTGAGGTAATGGGAATTAGGATGGCTTTTTTCTTTAGGTAAAACATGAGCTGTCAACTACGAGTCCTCGGATGTAGTGGCGGAATAGGTGGAGACAATCGAACCACCTCGTTTCTGCTTAACCACACCATTTTAATCGACGCAGGAACTGGCGTTGGTGATCTGCAATTGGCTGAATTGCAGGAGATAGAGCATGTTTTTCTAACTCATGTGCACCTTGACCATATCGCGTGTTTGCCATTATTGCTTGATTCTGTGGTTGGGGTGCGCTCAAGCCCTGTTTTTGTTCATGCCACAGCACAAACGATTGCTTTACTGCGTCAACACATTTTCAATTGGCTAATCTGGCCAGACTTTTCTACTATTCCAAGTGCAGATCAACCGAGTTTGGTCTTTGTCGAGCATGAAGTTGGTCAAGCGACTGTTATTGGCGAAGTTACAATCACCCCCTTACCGGCGATTCACACCGTCCCTGCGGTAGGATTTTTGATGGAGACTTCACAGGGCGCGATCGTTTTTAGTGGAGATAGTATCGCTGGCCCCGATTTTTGGCTTGCTGTAAATCAAGTAAAAAACCTGAAAGCGTTGATCATCGAAACTGCTTTTGCTGATAAAGAGCACCAACTGGCAGATGCTGCAAAGCATCTTTGTCCGAGTACCTTGGCTGAACAGCTCCGAGGTTGGCAAGGTGGCGCTGAAGTATTGATTACTCATCTAAAGCCTGCGGATAGTGAGCTAACCATCCAGGAGGTGCTGGCTTTAGACCATGACCACCCAATTCGTCGGTTACTACAAGGCGAAATTATTGAGTTTTAGCTATGAGCACTCATCCTTCTGCGTTAACGCTTGATTTTATGCAGTCCCTTCAGGGGCTTACGACGAAAATTCATGCCACCACGCATTTGGATGAAATCCTGATTGAGGTTAGTGCTCAAATGTGTAGTTTGTTCTCTTGTGAACGAATTACGCTGTACGTGGTGAGTGAAGACGGCAAGGATTTATTAGCCAAGGTTAAAACTGGTCTGGAAGGAGTTAAAGAGTTACGAATTCCAATCAATGACCGCAGTATTGCAGGTTTTGTCGCAAATCATAAGCAATTGCTAAATATACATAATGTATATGATGAAGCTGAGCTACATTCTTATTCTCCTAGTTTGCAATTCTTGCAAATTGTTGATCAAAAAACAGGCTTTCAAACACGAGAAATGTTGGTGGCCCCCATTCTCAATGAGTCTGATGGGGTCTTGCTGGGGGTCATCCAGCTCATCAACAACCGAATGGCTCATGCGTTTTCCGAGCCCATGCTCGAGGGGATTAAACTTCTTGCCAGAACTTTGGCGGTTGCATTCAAGCAGCGCAAAACAGCGCCATTTCCATTTGTTCCCCAGCATAAATACCAACAGCTAGTATTATCGGGCGCGATTTCGCCAGCTGCCTGGCAAGTCGCTGTGCGCGAAGCGCAAAAAAAGCAACAAGATATTGAGTTGGTTTTAGTAGAGGGATTTGGGATTAGTTTTTCTCAGATAGGGGCTTCGCTCAGTTCTTTTTTTGGTCAACCGTATGAGCCTTTCAAGGACGATCGAGTTAAGCCTTTAGAGTTGTTAAAGAATCTAAAGCATGATTTTTTGCGCGAACAGCAGTGGTTACCGCTTGATGAAGTCTCTGAAGGGATTGTGGTGTTAACGACGGATCCCGAGCGGATTCGAGCCCATGCTACACAATTATTTAGTGGTCGCAAGTTTTTGGTTCGGGTAACCACGCGCAAAGAGTTTCAGCAAACGCTAGAGCAATTTTTTGGGATCGAAAGCACAGGGAATATTGATAATCTGCTGGAGGATATGAGTGTCTCAGAAGATGAGACAGTCCCTAGCATAGATGAGATCTCGGCCGCTCAAGATAATGAAGTTGTGCGGCTCGTGAATCAAATCATTGTTGATGCCCATCAGCTTGGCGCATCGGATATTCATATTGAGCCTTATCCTGGGCTTGCTAAGTTGCAAATTAGGTTTCGGCGTGATGGGCAGTTAATGCACTATCGTGAAGTTCCTTCTGCCTATCGAAATCCAATTGTCACTCGAATCAAAATTATGTGTGATTTGGATATTAGTGAGCGAAGAAAGCCACAAGATGGAAAAATCAAGCTTAAAAAATACGTCCCCAATTTAGATATTGAATTACGAGTCGCAACTATTCCAACGGCAGGCGGGTTTGAAGATGTCGTGATGCGTATTTTGGCGGCAGGAGAGCCGTTACCCTTGGAGAAATTGGCGCTGTCCAAGGCCAATTTAACACAGCTAAAATCTGTGATTGATAAACCATATGGTTTGTTTTTTGTTTGCGGGCCAACTGGTTCAGGTAAAACCACCACGTTGCATTCGGTTTTAAAATATCTCAATACTCCCGAAACCAAAATTTGGACCGCAGAAGACCCTGTTGAAATCACTCAAGTAGGGTTGCGGCAAGTGCAAATTAACCCCAAAGCCGGGTTAACGTTTGCCTCTGTAATGAGGGCATTTTTGCGCGCTGATCCTGACGTCATTATGGTGGGCGAAATGCGCGATGCTGAAACGACTAGTGTAGGAATAGAAGCATCATTAACAGGGCATTTGGTGTTGGCGACTTTGCACACAAATAGTGCGCCCGAATCAGTGATTCGTCTATTAGATATGGGGATGGATCCCTTTAACTTTGCGGATGCAATACTGGGGATTTTGGCGCAACGATTGGCAAGACGCTTATGCCAGCATTGTAAAGTTGCGTACGAACCATCTGAAAAAGAAGTGACTCAATTACTGGATGAGTATGTGCAAGAGCTCATCCCCACTCAGGCATGGCAATTAGACCCCGTTGATGCGAGGGAAAAACTAGCCGCGCAATGGAAAGCCACTTTTACCGTTAATGGCAAGTATCAACTGTATCACGCGAAAGGGTGTCAAAAATGTGGAGATACCGGCTATAAAGGGCGAGTGGGTTTGCATGAGTTAATGGTGGGCACCGATGCTGTGAAGCAATTAATTCAAGGGCGGGCTCGTGTTGCTAGCCTGTTGTCATGTGCCTTAAATGAAGGAATGCGAACACTTAAGCAGGATGGCATAGAAAAAGTACTGCAGGGTATAACGGATATGCCTCAGATCAGAAAGGTCTGCATTAAATAACCCTTGGGGGGTATTGTGAGCGAGCATGAGCTGCATCAGCGCCTAAATAAGCTAAACGCAATTGGAGTTGCTTTATCAGGTGAGACGAAGATCGAACGGCTGGTTGAAAGCATTTTGATCGCAGCGATTGATTTGGTGCGTGCCGAAGCTGGTACGTTATATTTGGTTCGTGATAATAAACTTCATTTTGAAATTCTACTTAATAACCGCTTAGGTCTGGCGCAAGGGGGGTCTAGCGGATGCTCGGTGAGTTTGCCTCCTGTGCCGCTTGCACTTGCAGATGGGCGGCCAAACTTATCAAATGTGGTCGCTTGTGCTGTCAATCAACAATCGACCATCAATATTCCCGATGCGTATGCCAATGCCGAATATGATTTTTCGGGAACACGTCGCTTTGATCAACATTCTGGGTACCACTCGAAATCATTTTTGGCTGTGCCAATGCGAGATCATGAGGGGAAAATTATCGGGGTGTTGCAGCTCATCAATGCGTTAAATCGTCAAAATGAGATTGAAATATTTACTTTGAATGACCAGCATTTAGTCGAATCATTGGCCTCGCAGGCGGCAATTGCAATTACTAATCGCCGGTTGATTTTGTCTCTGCAAAGACTATTTGAGGGCTTTATTAATCTTATTAATTTGGCGATAGATGATAAATCTCCCTATACCGGTGGGCATTGCCAGCGAGTTCCCGAATTGACAATGATGTTGGCTGATGCGGCAAATCGCAGTGAATTGGGGGAGTTGGCGCACTTTAAAATGACCGAGCGTGACCGCTATGAATTAAAAATTGCGGGGCTATTGCATGACTGCGGCAAAATAACGACGCCTGTTCATGTCGTTGATAAAGCAACGAAATTACAAACGATTTTCGATCGAGTTACATTGATTGACCAACGGTTTGAAATATTAATTCGGGATCTGGAATTGTCCATGCTACGTGGACAGCTTGGTGAAGCTCAGTATGCGGAACAATTGCAACAGTTACGAGCAGATAGGGCTTTGATTCACCAGGCTAATCAAGGTAGTGAGGCGATGGACGATGCGCAAATTTCCCGTCTAGAGTCGATTGCTAAGATGGTTTGGGTGGATTCGGAGGGACAGACTCATGCCTTCTTGACTTCAGATGAATTGGAAAATTTAACCATCCGAAAAGGTACATTGACTGCTGCGGAGAGGGCCATTATCAATCGGCATATAGAAGTAACAATCCAGATGTTGGAGGCATTACCTTGGCCATCGCACTTAAAAAATGTGCCCGAATATGCAGGTGGACACCATGAGCGCATGGATGGGAAGGGTTATCCTCGTGGCCTTAAGCGTGAGCAAATGAGTGTTCAAGCAAGGATTATGGGTATCGCTGATGTATTCGAGGCACTCACTGCGCGTGATCGTCCATATAAAGACGGCATGAAACTCTCAATGGCTTTGCAAATATTGACCCGAATGGCGAGAGAGCGACACGTTGATCTTGATCTCTTTAAGGTTTTTTTAACCGAGCGCGTTTGGTTTGACTATGCGCAGCGATTTTTGAATGAAAGTCAAATCGACGAAGTCAATATCGCAGAGCTTCTCTTGCAACTTGAGTCATTCTAGCTCACATTTTGCGGTACTTTATAACTTGGTATGGCGATGCTTTTGTGTTAAATTTCCCACCTTTAGTTTTCGTGGTGTAGTGTTGCGAGTCTTTTAGCAGCTATAAATAATACTTTGCTGCAGACTTTGCCGCGCGGAATTGAAACCGCACTCACCATCGAATGGTCCGAATTCATTAGTAATATCCAAGTCTACTGCCGGGTGATTCCATCCGGAATACCTGCGAGGAATAGTGGTCATGCAAGCACAATTGGAAACTTTGAGCGCTCTGGAACGTCGCCTGTCTATCGCCGTACCGCGTGAAGAAATCAGCAAACAAGTTGATGCGCGTCTGAAACGCGTTGCTAAAACAGCAAAAATCGATGGCTTCCGTCCAGGTAAAGCACCTTTGAAAGTGGTTTTCCAAAACTACGGTTTCCGCATTCAAGAAGAAGTATTGGGTGAAACAGTTGAGCGTAGCTTCGGTGAAGCGGTTGTTGCGCAAAATCTGCAAGTTGCTGGCTACCCACGTTTCGAGCCAAAAGAAACTGCTGAAGGTGGTGATTTCGAATTCTCTGCAACGTTTGAAGTTTACCCTGAAGTTAAATTGGGTGACTTGACTGGCGTTGAAGTACAAAAGCCAACGTTGACTGTAGGTGATGCTGAAGTTGATCAAACCGTAAACATCTTGCGCAGCCAACGTACTCGCTACGAGCGCGTAGAGCGTGCTGCTGCTGAAGGCGATCGCGTAATCATCGACTTCAAAGGCTCAATCGACGGTGAAGTGTTCGCCGGTGGTTCTTCTGAAAACTACGCATTCTTGATCGGCAAAGGCCAAATGTTGCCAGACTTCGAGGCTGGTGTAGTTGGCATGAAAGAAGGCGAAACTAAAGACGTAACTGTGAATTTCCCAGCGGAATACCACGGTAAAGACGTTGCAGGTAAAACTGCTGTGTTCGCCATCACGGTGAAAAACGTAGCAGCTGCAATCTTGCCAGAAGTGGACGCAGAATTTGCGAAGAGCCTGGGCATTGCTGATGGCGACGTGGCTAAAATGCGCGCGGAAGTGAAAGCTAACTTGGAGCGTGAAGTTCGTTTCCGCTTGAAGTCTCGCGTTAAAGAAACGGCGTTGACTGCAGTGATCGATGCAACACCAATCGAATTGCCAAAATCTTTGGTTTCAATGGAAATCGGCCGCTTGGTTGAAGGCGCTCAAGGCGACTTGAAAGCGCGTGGTATCGATCCAGCAACTGTGCCATTCAACCCAGCTTTGTTTGAAGCACAAGCAAAACGCCGTGTTCACTTGGGCCTGACTTTGTCTGAATTGGTAAAAGCTGAGAAACTGGAAGCTAAACCAGAGCAAGTTAAAGCCATCGTTGAAGATTTGGCGCAAAACTACGAAGATCCAGCTGAAGTTGTAGCTTGGTACTATGCAAGCCCAGAGCGTCTGGCTGCGCCAACCAATATGGCTTTGGAAGACAATGTGGTTGAATTTGTTCTGTCAAAAGCAAAAGTAACAGAAACTGCAGTTGCCTTTGACGAATTGATGGGTCAGCAATAAGCTTAAGCTTTTAGTAATTCATTTAGGGGTGGAAATGTCTCGTATGGAATTTGATCCGCAAAATATTGGTTTGGTACCGATGGTCGTCGAGCAAAGCGGCCGTGGTGAGCGTGCATATGATATCTATTCGCGCTTGCTCAAAGAGCGGGTGATTTTCCTCGTAGGTCCAGTCAATGACCAAATGGCGAATCTGATTGTGGCGCAGTTATTGTTCCTTGAGTCAGAAAATCCAGACAAGGACATTTCCCTCTATATCAATTCGCCTGGCGGTTCCGTGACTGCCGGGATGGCGATTTACGATACGATGAAGTTCATCAAACCGGATGTATCTACGCTGTGCGTGGGTATGGCCGCTTCGATGGGCGCTTTCCTGTTATCGGGTGGCACCAAAGGTAAACGTTTTTCATTGCCTAATTCTCGCATCATGATTCACCAGCCATTGATTGGTGGTTTAGCGGGTCAGGCGTCTGATATTGAAATTCATGCACGTGAGTTGATTAAAACCAAACGCACATTGAATGAATTGCTGGCCAGCCATACTGGTCAAAGCCTTGAAACAATTGAACGTGATACAGACCGCGATAACTTCATGAACGCCGACGAAGCGCAAGCTTACGGTCTCGTGGATCAAGTTTTGGTATCACGAGCAGCACTGGCGGGTTAAGTTCTCAGCCAGGATTATCGAGGCCGCCAGCACTTCTGGCGGCTTTTCTTTCTCTGCTTGTTTTGAAATTCGGAAATAGCTGTTTATGTCTGATAAGCCTAGCGATAAACTCCTGTATTGTTCATTTTGCGGCAAGAGCCAGCACGAAGTGCAGAAACTCATTGCAGGCCCACAAGTATTTATTTGTAATGAATGCATCGAATTGTGCACCGACGTCATTCGTGAAGAAAGTGAGCAGCAACTGGGTGACATTACCCCGCAAACTCCAGATGGCAAGCGTCTGCCTTTGCCGACCGAAATTCGCGATGTACTCAATCAATATGTAGTTGGTCAGGAACGTGCGAAGAAAATTCTCGCCGTTGCCGTCTACAACCACTACAAGCGCTTATCGACCAAAGGCCGTGGCGCGGATGGTGAAGTTGAGCTCGCTAAATCGAATATCTTGCTAATTGGCCCGACTGGCTCGGGTAAAACGCTGTTGGCGCAAACCATGGCGAAAACGCTGGATGTGCCATTTGTGATTGCTGATGCCACTACGCTTACAGAAGCGGGTTATGTAGGTGAAGACGTTGAGCATATTATCGCCAAGCTGTTAGCGCAGTGCGATTACGACGTTGAAAAAGCGCAGCGTGGCATCGTTTATCTCGACGAAGTCGATAAAATTGCCCGTAAATCAGAAAATCCATCGATTACCCGCGATGTGTCGGGTGAAGGTGTCCAGCAAGCCTTGCTCAAGCTAATTGAGGGCACGGTGGCTTCTGTACCGCCGCACGGTGGCCGTAAACATCCAAACCAAGATATGCCTAAAGTCGATACGACCAATATCTTGTTTATTTGTGGTGGCGCATTTGAAGGCTTGGACAAAATCATCCGCAATCGCTCAGTGAAAGGCGGTATTGGTTTTGGTGCGGAAGTGTCGAGCAAAGACGAGAGCAAAGGCATTGGCGCATTGCTGCACGAAGTTGAGCCGGATGATTTGATTCGCTTTGGTTTGATTCCTGAGTTCGTGGGCCGTTTACCAGTGGTTGCGACCTTGGCCGAGCTGGATGAAGCTGCTTTGATTTCGATTCTGACTGAACCCAAAAATGCCTTGATCAAGCAATATCAAAAATTGTTTGAGATGGAAGACGTGCAGCTCGAAATCGGCGAAGAAGCGTTGCTGGCGATTGCCAAAAAGGCGATGGAACGTAAAACGGGTGCGCGCGGTTTGCGCTCGATTGTTGAGCAGACTTTGCTCGACACGATGTTTGAATTGCCTGCCATGGAAGGCATCGCCAAAGTAGTTGTGACGCCTGAAGTGATTGCAGGTAAAGCCCAGCCGGAGTATGTGCCTGTAGCTTCCGAAAAATCTGCTGGATAAGTCTATACCCCTGCGCCTAGCGGCAATCGATATTCGATTGTGGCTGGGCGTATGTTTTTTTGCGCAGTGATTGAATTAATCAGCACTTGACCGCATATTGTCTCTATATCCTCGATCAGGTCATAAAAAATGTCCGAGCACACATTACTACCTGCTGAATCTACCTCGTTTCCTGTGTTGCCATTGCGCGATGTGGTTGTCTTTCCGCACATGGTGATTCCGCTGTTTGTTGGGCGTCCCAAATCAATTAAAGCCCTCGAAGCCGCGATGGAATCGGGCAAGCATATTTTATTGGTGGCGCAAAAAAACGCCGCCAAAGATGAGCCTAGTTTTGCCGATATTTACCCGATTGGTACCGTGGCAACGGTATTGCAATTATTGAAGTTGCCCGATGGCACCGTTAAAGTGCTGGTAGAAGGCTTGCAGCGTGCGCATGTGGAAGCGCTGGTTGACGATGACGGCTTCTATCGGGTGCTGGCAACGCCACAAGCACTGGCAGCGGAAGACAGTAATGAAACTGAAGCGATGCGCCGCACTTTGCTGGCGCAGTTCGATCAGTACGTCAAACTGAACAAAAAAATCCCACCCGAAATCTTGTCTTCATTGGCGGGAATTGAAACTGCCGGCCGTTTGGCTGATACGGTGGCTGCGCATCTGCCGTTGAAGCTTGAACAAAAGCAAGCCGTACTGGAAATGGAAGACGTTGCTGCCCGCATGGATCACCTGCTTAAGCAGCTTGAATCCGAGCTCGATATCCTGCAAGTTGAAAAGCGCATCCGTGGTCGTGTAAAACGCCAGATGGAGAAAAGCCAGCGCGAGTATTACTTGAACGAGCAAGTAAAAGCGATTCAAAAAGAGCTCGGTGAGCTGGATGAAAATGCTGACTTAGATGAGCTAGAAAAGCGCATTAAAGCAGCTGGCATGAGTAAAGAAGCGCGTGAAAAAACCGAAGGCGAGTTGAAAAAACTGCGCATGATGTCGCCAATGTCGGCTGAAGCGACGGTGGTGCGTAATTACATCGATACTATTTTGGCGCTACCTTGGAAGAAAAAAACCAAGATCAGTAAAGATTTGGCAGAGGCCGATACCGTACTCGATGCTGATCACTATGGGCTGGAAAAGGTCAAAGAGCGCATTGTTGAGTACCTCGCGGTGCAAACCCGCGTTGAAAAACTCAAAGGCCCGATTTTGTGCCTAGTAGGGCCGCCAGGGGTTGGTAAAACTTCTTTGGGCGAGAGCATTGCGCGCGCAACAAATCGCAAGTTCGTACGTATGGCGCTCGGTGGGGTGCGTGATGAAGCTGAAATTCGCGGTCACCGCCGTACCTATATTGGTTCAATGCCAGGCAAAATTTTGCAAAGTATGACCAAGGTCGGTGTGAAAAACCCGCTGTTCTTGCTTGATGAAGTGGATAAGCTCGGTAGCGATTTCCGTGGAGATCCTTCCTCTGCGTTGCTGGAAGTGCTCGATCCGGAACAGAATCATTCGTTTAGCGATCACTACCTCGAAGTAGATTACGATCTGTCGGACGTGATGTTTGTAGCTACGGCTAACTCGCTCAATATCCCTGCGCCATTGTTGGATCGGATGGAGATTATTCGTCTTTCGGGTTATACCGAGGACGAAAAAGTAAATATCGCACTCAAATACCTTGTTCCTAAGCAGATGAAGAACAATGGTGTACGCGAGGGCGAGTTGCAAATCGCCGATACCGCGGTGCGCGACATTATTCGCTACTACACACGTGAAGCCGGTGTGCGTAGCCTTGACCGTGAAATCGCGAAACTGTGCCGTAAAGTGGTCAAAGCCTTGCTGCTGAAGCCTTCCGACAAAAAAGTTGTGATCAACGCAAAAAATATTGATAAATATTTGGGCGTTCATCGCTATGATTTTGGCGTCGCTGAGCAAAAGAATCAGATCGGCCAAGTTACAGGTCTGGCTTGGACTGAGGTTGGCGGTGAATTGCTGACGATTGAAACCGTTAAATTGCCTGGTAAAGGCAAGATGATTCAAACCGGGCAACTTGGCGATGTGATGCAAGAATCGATCCAGGCGGCTTTGTCAGTCGTACGTTCGCGTGCGGTGAGCTTGGGGATCGATCCTGAGTTTTACCAAAAAAATGATATGCACATTCACTTGCCAGAAGGTGCAACGCCTAAAGATGGCCCGTCGGCGGGTATTGGCATCGCAACCGCGCTGACATCGGTCTTGACGGGCATACCCGTGCGTTGCGATGTGGCAATGACCGGTGAAATTACCTTGCGCGGCGAAGTTTTGCCAATTGGGGGCTTGAAAGAAAAACTGTTGGCAGCGCATCGTGGCGGTATCAAGCAAGTGCTGATTCCGGAGGGAAACGTCAAAGATTTGATCGAAATCCCGGAAAATGTAAAACGAGGTCTTGCTATTCACTCGGTCAAGTGGTTTGATGAGGTGTTGGCCTACGCCTTGGAGCGTATGCCTGTGGCGACAGTTGCGGAAGCCACGCCCGATGAGGCGATTGCAGGCGCAAACGTTGATACAAACCAACACAGCCTCAAGCATTAATTGACACCCATTTTATGGGCTTGATATAAACATCAGGCAATGTACCAACCAGATTCATCTAATCAAAATTGAAAGGGGATGTAAGTGAATAAATCGGAACTCATCGACGCAATCGCCGAATCAGCAGGTCTGTCTAAAGCCGCTGCTGGTAAAGCGCTGGATGCAACCGTAGAAGCGATCTCCAACGCGCTTAAAAGTGGTCAAGAAGTGACGCTGGTTGGTTTTGGCTCATTCTATGTATCAGAACGCGAAGAGCGCACTGGTCGTAACCCACGCACAGGCGAATCGATCAAGATCGCAGCAGCGAAACAGCCAAAATTCCGCGCTGGTAAATCGTTGAAAGACGCAGTTCAGTAATTAGTAGTTGGCTCTAATTGCCTTGTGCTTGGAGCCAAAACGGAGTGGTAGTTCAGTTGGTTAGAATACCGGCCTGTCACGCCGGGGGTCGCGGGTTCGAGCCCCGTCCACTCCGCCAAATCCGAAAGGGCAAACGTTATGTTTGCCCTTTTGTTTTATCTGCAGCTTTATTGCTTCTCTTACAGACATAAGTCATGCAATCTGGCATGATAACGCGCATGTAAAGCAGGAGTGCGTCGTCCATGTTTGATTTTGTACACAATAATAAAACAGCAGTTCAAGTAATTTTGGGTCTGATTTCTGTTGGCCTTGTGGTCGGTATTGGTTTTAGCGGTTACGAAGCGATGGGGCAGGGCGATGATTATCTGGCCAAGGTCGGCAAGTCACGTATCACACCGCGTGAATTAGCCGAAGCGATTGGTAACCAAGCTATTCCAGACGAAATGAAGCCTATGGTTGTTGAGCAGTTAGTGCGCCAGCAGCTATTGCAAGAGAAAGCTCGTCAATTGCATTTGGCGGTGCCAGATTCAGTGTTGCGTGATGCAATTGCGGCTATTCCCGCTTTCCAAGTTGATGGCAAATTTGATGCGAAGCGCTACCAAGAAATGCTTGCCGCGCAACAAATGTCTCCTGCAATTTTTGAAGAAAAACTCAAACAAGATCTCGTATTACGCCAGTTAATGGATGGTGTAATGCAAACCGGTTTTGTCTCAAATGCTCAAATGCAACGTCTCAACCAATTGATGGGTGAAAAGCGTGAAGTTTACGTTGCCAATTTAACGCCTGAACAATATCTGGCTCAAGTGACTGTGTCAGATGCTGAGATTAAGCAATATTACGATACCAATCTTGCGCAATATAAATCGCCGGACAAAGTGAAGCTTGAATACGTGGTGTTCTCTCAGGAGGAGCTAGCTTCGAAATTACAAGTGGCAGAAGCGGATATTCAAAAATACTTTGAAGAGCACAAAGCCGATCTAACCAAAGAAGAGCGCAAAGTAAGCCATATTCTGCTTAACGCGCCTAAAGACATGAAGGCTGAAGAAAAAGCTAAAGTGCGTGCGCAGGCTGAGGCGATTCTGGCGGAAGTGAAAAAGAATCCAGCACAATTTGCCGAACTTGCGAAAGCCAAATCACAAGATCCAGGTTCTGCTGAGAATGGTGGTGATTTAGGGTTCTTTGCCAAAGGCGCAATGGTAAAACCATTTGAAGACGCTGCCTTTAAAATGACCAAGGGGCAAATCAGTGATGTGGTTGAGACTGACTTTGGTTTTCACATCTTGAAGCTCGAAGACGTGAAAGGTGCGACTTTCGCTGATGTGAAACCGAAAATTGAAGAGCAGTTAAAACTAGAAAAAGCGCAAACTAGTTTTCAGTCACAATCTGAAAAATTTAGCGATCTTGTTTATCAGCAAGCTGATAGTTTGAAGCCAGTGGCTGACGAGTTGAAATTGTCTATCGTTCAAAGTGATTGGGTAACACGCAAATCAGCACAAGATCCTGTGCTGAATAATCCTAAATTGCTTGAGGCTGTTTTCTCTGATGATGTTCTGAAGAAAAAACACAATTCGGAAGCGGTTGAAGTTGGGCGTGGTCAATTGGTTTCGGCGCGTGTTCTTGAGTTTAAGCCAAGCCAAACTCAGCCTTTAGCTGAAGTGTCTGCGCAAATTAGTGCAAAACTCAAACAAGACAAGGCAGTAAAACTGGCTGCGGCTGATGGTGCGGCAAAACTAAAAGCACTGAATGCCGGTCAAGCTGTAAACCTGGCTTGGGGTGAAATGCAAACGATTGGCCGCATTGCCGCTCCTGGTGTTGCTGAGGCGGATTTAAAAGCTATTTTCAAAGTGGACGGCAGTAAACAGCCAGCATATGTCGGGGCTACTGTGGCAGGCGGCTACACAATTTATAAAGTGGGCAACGCGATTGCTGCGCCAGCATTAAGCCCTGAAAACAAATTCAAACTCGATGAGAATTTGTCTAAGATGTACGGTCAAGTTGAGCTATCTGCTTATCTAGATTCGCTAAAGCGTGATATCAAAGTGGTATACGGCAAGCAAATGGCAGCTAAACCTGCGCAGTAATTGGCTTCCAGTAAATCCTATCTAAACCCAGCCTTGTGCTGGGTTTTTCTTTATGGGGCCCAGCTAACTGGCGCTTGGTTTAAATAGGCTCGTAAACCTTCTTGTGCTTGCTCGTGAGAGCGAATGTGAGCCATGCGATGTGCCGTGTCTGATAGCATGGCATCATCGATTGGTCGATGCTCTACTGAGGTAATGAAGCGCTTCGCCGCCGTGAGTGCGTGCGGGCTGTTATGCAAAATTTCTCTAATCCATGACCGCACTTGTTCACTAACCTGCTCTACATCAATTGGGCACTCATGTATGAGTCCAAGTCTCTGCGCCGTAGTAGGTGAGAATTTCTCGGTACTCAAAAAGAACCGGCGGGCGGCGCTACTGCCAATTTTATTAATAACATAGGGGCCAAATACTGCGGGGATGAGCCCTAATCGAGTATCCGGTATACTAAACCAGCTGTTTGGGGTGCAGACCGCCATGTCGCAGCAAGAAATTAGTCCGATGCCAGTACCAATGGCTGGTCCATTAATATGCGCAATGGTCGGAATTGGGAGTCTATCGAGTGTGCGTAATAAGCGCGCGATATGCAGAGCATCTTCAAAATTATGATCAGGACCTGATTCGCTACCTTTCAGCATCCATTGGTGATCAGTGCCGGAGCAAAAAAACTTGCCTGAGCCCGTTAGCACTAGCACACGTGCAGCAGCGTTTTGACTAATGGCGACCAAAGTTGCAGTCAGTTCTGCCACCATAATTTCATTAATGGCATTGCAGACCTCTGGGCGCATTAAACTGAGGGTGACGACGCCGTTGGGTGCCATATGGCAATCGATCGTATCACTCATTCTTGCGCTCCTTGTTTCGCGGCAGATGTGGTTGAATCGCGCCTGATTGTTGCAGTGCAACTATGGTTTAGCGCAAAAACAAAGACTTAGCTAGGCAAAAATGGTGGAATCAGTTGTGTTTGCTGATTTGGCCGAATAAAGTTTGAAACAAAGGCCGGAACGGGCGTAAAATCCACGGCCTTATTCGATAAACGGTAGGCCAGAAGAGGTGCTGTCATGCATGATTTAACCCCGAGCCAAGTTCCATCGCAAGACTCACGCAATATTGCGGTCCTAGTTTATCTACTGACGATTTTCTTTAGTGTGATTCCTGGTTTAGTCATTTATGTCTTGAAAAAAGACGATGAATTCATTTTTACCGCGGGTAAAGAAGCCTTGAATTGGTCACTCACTTTGATGCTCGCTTCGCTGATTTTGTCGCTTATTCCTATTTTGGGTTGGCTGGCCCTCGCGGTCTTATGGTTATGTAATATCGTCTGCAGTATTTTAGCTGCGGTTAATGCAAGCAAAGGCTTGTTCTATCGCTACCCGTTTACTTTGCGTTTAATCGCTTGATGCCTTATTTCGGTTTAATTCTTTTCTGCTTAGCCTCTGTTACGTGGGCGGTTCCAACTTCCCTGCAACTAGGATCATCACGCTTAAAGGCAGAGTATTTCAGCTCAAGTCGCCCCCACTCACCTGCTGTGGTGCTGATGCACGGATGCGCAGGTCTGCTCGACAGCAATAAAGAATTAGCCATTCGCTATGCGCGAATGACGTCACAATTGCAGGAGCTCGACTTTGCTGTGCTGTTGCTGAATGACAAAGCAGCAGGTAAAAAACCTTGTGCAATTAGTAGTAGCAAAAAACAAAAAGCAGAGATGAAACGGCGCGCCAAAAATCTGCAAACTGCCATTTCTTGGCTCAAAAAGCGCAAAGAAATCGATTCCAATCGCATTGCGGTTGTCGGCTGGGACTCTGGCGCAACTGCAACCTTGTGGTTGCTTAACCAGGCCAAGCCAGGCTTGCGTTCTGCAACCGTGTTTTATCCGAATTGCAGGCTTTTGTTGGGTGCCGATTTTCGAGTGTCGGCTCCTACTTTATTGTTGGCGGGGCAACGTGATGGTTTAGCGCCTTTATCTAGCTGTTCCGAATTGAGTCAAATTTCAGGGCAAAGTTTATTTCACTTGGTGAGCTACCCTGACGCAATGCATGATTTTGATTTGGTGCTGGATAATCTCGAATCCGAAGCGCTCAACTTGCCACCTAATCATTTGCCGCTTGAGGATATTGCTGATCCAGTCGCCGCGCAAGACGCTTGGCGTCGCACTTATAAGTGGTTATCACGCTGGTTTGATCCTGAGCGGAGCATGGAAGGTATTCCCCCGCGTCGTTTGCAATAATTACTGCTGGCCGATTTGGCTTAGGGCAATATTTACCAGTAAATTGTGCTCGGCCTTGTAAGATTTGTTGCAATTTGCTTTAGAATAGCGGCTCAAGTTGAGGAATATGTTCATGAGCGATATCGATTTTTCTGCGGTTTTAGCGGGCACTTCAGGCGTACGCGTGGTGCATTCAGCCGAGTGTTTCAAGCAAGCGGGTCAGGGCTTGCCTCTGGTGGTGGTAGAAAATCAACTCGGTAAAGCGAGTTTTACTCTTCAGGGCTGTCATTTAGTTTCCTTTGTTCCTGCAGGCGGAAAAGATGTCTTGTGGGTATCACCGCTAACGACATTTGCCCCGGGTAAAGCCATCCGTGGCGGTATTCCACTGTGTTTGCCTTGGTTTGGCGGTCATCCACATGGTCTGCAATCGCATGGTTTTGCCCGTACGGCTGATTGGACTTTAGAAAAAGTGATCAATCGCGCTGATGGTGTCACTGAATTGATCGTTAGCCTTATCAGTACCCCTGCAACTTTGGCGCAGTGGCCGCATGAGTTCCGTTTTGAAATGAAAATTGAAGTCGGTACGGAACTCAAATTGACACTGAATGTCGATAATCTCAGCGATACCCCCGCACCGTTTACCTATGCATTCCATACTTACTTTGCTGTTGCGGACTATACCCAGTCGCCGATATTGGGCTTGGAAGACCTGACCTATATCGATACGATTGGTGAAGTCACTCGTCGTCAGCAAAGCGGTACTTTGCAACTCACCGGCAGTACTGATCGCGTGTATTTGGATGTACCTGCGGTGCAAACCATCGTTGATGGCGAGCGTCAGATTAAGATTGAAAGTACGGCCAACAGCAGTATCGTGTGGAATCCGGGCGATCATGCCGATAATATGGCGGACGTACGTGAATATCGCCAAAACTTCGTGTGTGTCGAGCGCGGCGATGCGTTTGATAATGCAATTACCATAGCTGCTAAATCGCGCTTTAGTTCAGTGATGACACTGTCTGAAATTCGCTAAAATTGAACGCTGGGCGTGCTGCCTATTGTTAAAAACGCCCGTAACAATCGGGCGTTTTTTTTAGGAAAATACCAATGAAATACCGCGACTTGCGCGACTTTATGGCGCAGCTAGAAAGCCAAGGTGAACTTAAACGTCTTCATACGCCTGTTTCGCCAAAACTTGAAATGACTGAGTTGTGCGACCGTATCTTGCGCAATGCAGGTCCCGCTGTGTTGTTTGAGAATGTACCTGGCTATAGTATGCCGGTCCTCGGTAATTTATTCGGCACGCCCCGCCGCGTTGCGCTGGGTATGGGCGCGCAAGACGTGTCGGCGCTGCGCGAAATTGGCCAGACTTTGGCGTATTTGAAAGAACCTGAACCGCCAAAAGGCTTGAAAGACGCGTGGGAAAAGCTGCCATTGCTCAAACAAGTGCTGAATATGGCACCGAAAGAAGTGCGCAAAGGGATTTGCCAAGATGTGGTGATCGAAGGCCCTGACGTTGATTTGGGCAAAATCCCAGTCCAGCACTGCTGGCCAGGCGATATTGCTCCTTTGATAACTTGGGGCTTGGTCGTTACACGCGGGCCAAATAAAAAGCGCCAAAACCTCGGCATTTATCGCCAGCAAGTGATTGGTAAAAATCAGGTGATTATGCGCTGGCTGGCGCATCGCGGTGGCGCGCTGGACTTTCGTGAACATGCGCGGCAAAACCCGGGCAAGCCTTATCCAGTTGCAGTAGTGCTGGGTTGTGATCCAGCAACCATTTTGGGCGCGGTAACGCCGGTGCCTGATACGCTGAGTGAATATCAATTTGCCGGTTTGTTGCGCGGCAGTAAGACCGAGCTGGTGCAATGCATCGGTTCAGACCTGCAAGTGCCCGCCACGGCAGAAATCGTGCTGGAAGGCGTGTTAAAACCGTGCGAGACGGGTTACAGCGGTGTGTCTGAGCATGGCGTGCCCTTGAAGGAAGTGAATGGCTTCCTGCACGCACTCGAAGGCCCGTACGGCGACCATACGGGTTACTACAACGAGCAAGACTGGTTCCCGGTGTTTGAAGTTGAGCGCATCACTAGCCGCCCCGATCCGATCTACCACAGCACCTACACCGGCAAACCACCGGATGAGCCAGCGATTCTGGGCGTGGCGCTGAATGAAGTGTTTGTGCCGATCTTGCAAAAGCAGTTTCCGGAAATCGTCGATTTTTATCTGCCACCCGAAGGATGTAGCTATCGGATGGCAATTGTATCGATCAAAAAGCAATATCCGGGGCATGCCAAGCGCGTGATGTTTGGCGTGTGGTCTTTCCTGCGCCAATTTATGTACACCAAGTACATTGTGATTGTCGACGATGATGTCGATTGCCGAGATTGGAAAGAAGTGATCTGGGCAATTACCACGCGGATGGACCCGGTGCGCGATACGACTTTGGTGGAGCACACACCGATTGATTACCTTGATTTCGCCAGCCCGATTTCGGGCTTGGGCGGCAAGATGGGCTTGGATGCCACCAATAAAATGCCGGGTGAAACGAATCGTGAATGGGGCAGGGTGATCGAGCGCGACCCTGCTTCTGTGGCGCGGATTGATGCGATTTGGCAAGAATTAAACTTATAAGCCAGATTGAGCTATTCTGAACAAGTATCGTAGATAGGACTGAAAGCCTGATGCTGCCACTGAATCGTGAGTTTGAATTTACGCAGGCGGATTTCGAAAAAATCCGCAAAATGATTTACAACTACGCAGGGATTGCCTTATCGGATTCCAAGCACGATATGGTCTATGGTCGCTTGGCCAAGCGGCTACGCGCGCTCAATTTGAGCACCTTTCAGCAGTATTTACAGGTGCTTGAGCGCGGTGATCCGAAAGAGTTTGAGTTGTTTAGCAATTCGATGACGACCAATCTCACCTCGTTTTTTCGCGAGGCACACCATTTTGATATTTTGGCGCGTTACCTGAAAGACCATCGCAGTGCCACTGGCTTTAATATTTGGTGCTCGGCATCCAGTACTGGCGAGGAGCCGTATTCACTTGCGATTACCGCGTGCGAAGCCTTCGATACTTTACGCCCCCCAGTTAAAATTGTCGCAACGGATTTAGATACCAATGTGCTGGAAAAAGGGCGCACGGGTATATATCCGGCCGACGAGGTCAAAAAGCTTTCGCCGCAGCGCGTGAGTAAATTTTTTAATCTACAAGCTGATGGCCGCTATCAACTGAAGCAAGAATTGCGCGATATGATTACATTTCGTCGGCTTAATTTAATCGATCCAACTTGGACAATTCGTGGTCCATTTGATGCAATTTTCTGCCGTAATGTAATGATTTACTTTGATAAAGAAACGCAATACAAAATCCTGCAACGTTTTGCGCCGTTGATGAAGCCGGAAGGTCTGCTCTATGTGGGGCACTCAGAAAATCTTTATCATGCCGCTGAGTTTTTTAAACTGCAGGGTAAAACGGTGTATGAATTAGCCAAAACAGCGCCACGCTAATGCAACCACAGCTGAGCTTTATTACCTTGGCCGTGGATGATTTGCCACGCGCAACGGTGTTTTATCGGGATATCTTGCAATTTAAACCACGGAAAATAAGTGATACCGTGGTTTTTTTTACATTTGGCGCGCTGACTTTGGCGCTGTATCCACGTGAACAATTAGGGCAACTGGCTGGCTTAGATGTTCCAAGCCTAGGCTCTGCGGGTTTTGCTTTGTCCTTGAATGTTCCACAAGTTAGCGATGTTGATGATTTATTATCCCGCGCCCAAGCAGGGGGGGCGCGGATCACCAAATCAGCGGCTACAACAAGTTGGGGTGCTTATGCGGGCTTTTTTACTGATCCAGATGGCCACTTGTGGGAAGTAACGTGGAATCCCCATTTCCCTTGTTGAGTGGGTATTTGCTTCAAATCGAATATAGGATTTGCTCTCGCCCTTATACCCTATTGATTGCGCAGCATATACCATAATTGCCCTAAGCCTTCTCGTAAAGCTGTGCTGCTTGTGAGTAGTGCGCTGGCCCGTGGTAGGAATTGGGTGGGTGAAATCGGCTCGCGATTGATGAAGTCAGTCGGTGCTGCAATAACAGTCAGACCTTGTTTTTCAAAGCTACGTTTTGCTCTGGCCATATGATCGGCCGATGTGACTAGGGCGATAGTATGAATTTTAGAGCCGAGTAGCGCTTTGCTCATCCGGGCATTATCTGCCGTATCTACCGAGCCACCTTCAAGCCATGTGACTGATATTCCCATGTCGCGTTCTAAGACTTGCTTCATATAATGTGCTTCGCTAGCGCCACCTAATGGTGCGCCGCCCGAAACGAGGATAGGTAAGTGTGCGGCTCGTGCAAGCCGAGCGCCATAGCGGACACGGGCTAAGGTGACGTTATTTACGGTTTCCTGCTCAAGCACATCGTAAGCAGCAAATCGTTTCCCCCCGCCTAAAATCACGATCGCTTGACTTTGCGCTAATTGGGCCGGATCTTTTAGCGCGGGTGTTTCGACCAAGCCCATTAGCTGTGCGGCAACGATGGGTAAAGAAAGTAGCCAAAAAAGGATTATGGCCAAGCCCATTCCATACTTTGCCCAACGCCCCAAACGTTCGCGCGCAAGCCAGCAGACGGTGATAATGAATAAAAGGCTACCTGGTGGCAATAATAGGGTACGGAAGCTTTCTTTGATGACTACAGCTATGTCCATAGACCTTGCTTAGACTGATTTTAAAATGGTGACAGGCATACCAATGGCGATTTGGCCGTGATCGAGGGCGATGGCGTTTTGCCCGAAGATCACCCCGTCACCGGCGCGGCGAAAGTTGGCTAGCGTTTTTAATGGCTCAGCCTTAGGTAGCTTTTCAGCGGTATGAGGATGAAGCGTGGTAATGATGCACCGCTCGCACGGTTTGACTAGATCAATTCGTACTTCGCCAATTTGAATTTGCTGCCAGTGATCCTCGGCAAATGCCGGGGTGTTGGCAATTACGAGATTTGGGCGAAAGCGCAGCATTTCAAATTCTTGACCTGCCCTGCGGTTTAATTCGTGCAATGAGCCTTCGCTGATAATCAATAGTGGATAGCCGTCGGTAAAGCTAGTCGTCACGGCTGGGCGGCGCTTAACGCTGCGATTGGACTGCGGCCCTATCCAGAGCAAAATGACTTGTTGTTCAAGGTATGCACTTAACCAAGCATTCACTTGTGAAGCGCCACTGCGCGCCAAAAAATGATCGTCCCACACCAGTGCCTCTTGGTTGAATTGAAAGGCACCTAATGGGGCAAAAATATTGGGCATACCAGGGGCGCAGAGTTCGAGGCCATCGTTACTAGCAATTGTGGCAATTTGGAGTAAGCGGGGATGAGTACGTGCCGTGATGTATTCACCTTCTGGCGTTGCCACCATCCAATCGCGGTCATAAGCAAGACCCTTAGGCTCAACGGTAATTTGGCTGAGCGCTTGTGCAGCACCAGATTTGAGCGGGTAACGATAGATTGCTGACAACGTTGCTGACATCATTCCTCCTTATTTATGGAGGGTAGTGTACCAATAGTGCGGATGAATTTGACGCTCTGACTGCAAAACTATTTGGTTACCTACATCAAATTGAATTGCACCTAGTTGGTGGGTGATTAGCGAACTAGCTTGCGCAGCCTGATAGCGTTCTACAACATCACTTTTGGGGTGGCCAAAACGATTCATAAATCCAGCAGAAAAGATGGCATATTTCGCCTGAACGTGCGTGACAAATGGGATTGATGATGAGCTTTTGCTGCCGTGGTGTGGTACGACAAGTATGTCGCTGGGTTGGAGTAAACCACGCTGGAGCATTTGTAGTTCTTCATTTTTGCCAATATCGGCCGTAATTAAAATGCTGTGCGAATGAGTGCTAACGCGCAGTACACAACTTTGGGCATTATCATTTTTTCCTTGGAATTTGTCTGGCGGCCATAGAATCTGAAATGAAACTTGATTCCACTGCCAAGCTTGTCCGGCAATACATTTACTTTGTGTTTGGTGTGGCTTGAGAGGCGATGGCAGTTTGGGCAGTGAATGCTGTATGTGCTGAATAGGCCAGCGTTGAGCCAACAAGGCGGCCCCGCCAATATGATCAAGATCATTGTGCGACCAAATCACCCGATCTAACTTTAGTGCATGATAATGCCGCAGAACGGGCAGAATGGCTCGTTCTAGATTACCTTCTGTTCCCGTGTCAAACAGCATCCCATGCTCACGTGTTTGCACTAACACTGCCAAACCTTGGCCCACATCTAGAATAACCGCCCTAAAATTCCCTTCGGGAATTTTGTTTGGGGTATAGCTTAATAATGGTAAGAGCATCGCAATGCTCAAATAACGAGTCGGAAAGCCTTTTGGCAATAGCAGCAACAAAATGCCGATTAAAGCCACGGGGAGCATTGCAAGGGAAGGAGGGGAATGCTGCCAAGTTAAATTGGGTAATCGTAATAACCATTCTAAGTATTGTTCACACCACAGCATTAACTCTGCCGCGACTTTTAAGCAGAGACCACTTGGATCAACTAAGCCAACTAGGGCTAAGGGTGTCACAAGCAGGCTAATTATTGGAATGGCTATTGCATTGCTTAATGGCGATATAAATGGGAATTGGCCGAAAATCACAAGTAGTATTGGGAGCATTGCTAGGTTGGCGGCCCATTGGCTGCGTAGGGATTCACGCCATTTCTCATCTCGATGTATCCTGTTTGCGCAAGCCCATATTAATACCCCCACACTCAAAAATGATAACCAAAAGCCGATCGAGAGTACGGAAAATGGATCGAAGCAGACAATAATTGCCAATGCGCTAAGCCAAACCACAGCCAGCGGAATGTGAAGTTGCCAACAAAGTGAGGCGGTAAATAGATAAAGCATGATCAAAGTACGCTGGCTGGGTATTGCCATACCAGATATTAAAAAGTATAAGGTTGCAGAAGATACCCCGCCTAAGGCTGCTGCTTTTGGGGCCGAAATCCAGCTAGTAAGGGTGGAGGACCTCCGCCAAACTATGAAAATTGCAGTCGCAATGAGCCCCGCGAGCATGGTGATGTGCAACCCTGAAATTGACATTAAATGGGTTGTCCCTGTTTGGGAAAATACCCACCATTGATGAGCGTTAATTTGACTTTGGTCACCCAGTGCGAGTGCTTTAATGAGCCCGAGTGCAGGGTGATCTAATAAGGTGTGATTGACTTTGCCTAATAAATGCTGACGCAACTTTTCTAATGTGATTATGGGCTGAGGAAAAGAGGGCTTTTGTACATCGGAAAGATACACAGCTTGTTTTGCTGCGCACTGCGCCGAAATATTGCGCTGTATAAACCAACTCTCTAAATCGAAACTACTGGGATTGATTTGGCCATGAATAGGTTTTAACTTACAGCTAAACTGCCAATATTCACCCACATCGAATATTGTGCCTTTTTGATTGACGGTTATTTGAATGAGTGCTGGTTTCCAGGCCAATTCAGAAATAGGCCGATTGGGAGTGAGCAAAAAGTTTTGCCCATATTTATTTGTTTGAGCCAAGCTAACGATTTGACCTGAAATAAGATGTTTTTTTCCAGCTAACTCAATCGGTAGTCTTTGCTCTAATCGGTACGCGGCTTGAGTTTGTGTCCAGCTAAATCCAGCCAAGGCACAACTAGCTAGTAATACAATTGTTCTAGCCAATGGGAGCTTAATGCAGTTAAGTAGCAGTATTGCAACTGCAGCAAGAGCAATAGCATGCCAAGAAAGTAATTGCGCTTGCAATTGCGCTAGTATTACTCCTACTTTTGCTGAAATCAAACAGCTGCAGTAAGAAAGTGTAGTTGGGCGATATTGGGGCGGGTGCTTTAAATTCATGTTTATTGCTAGTTCAAGCCAACTTGTAACACAAGTATTGTCTGCAAAAATGAAAGGGGAGGGTCTATGCGCTGGGAAGAAATGCGCCAAAGCGACAATGTTGAAGAGCAGACTCGCTCAAGAGCAGTGTTTGCACGTAGGCGCTTCAGTTTGGGTGGTGTCGCCGTTATTATTATTGTTGGCTTGTTGTTAGGAAAAAGTCCGCTTGAGTTAATAGGGCTAATTTCAGGGGGGCAAAATGCTGCGATTTCAGCTAATTCTGCACGGCAGACTCAACCTACCGATCCAGATGCACTGCGGTTTGTAAAACATACCCTCGGTGATACTGAAGATACTTGGCAGCAAATATTTAGTACACAAGGGCGGCAATACCAGATGCCCAAGTTAGTTTCGTTTCGAGGAGTTGTGCAGTCAGCTTGTGGGCAAGCGAGTGCGGCCATGGGGCCGTTTTACTGCCCTGCGGATCAAAAAGTTTATATAGATCTAACTTTTTTTGATGAGTTGAATCGCCGCTATCGTGCTCCTGGTGATTTTGCTCAAGCTTATGTGATCGCGCATGAAGTGGGGCACCACGTACAAAACTTGCTTGGTATTTCAAGTAAGGTACATCAACAGCAGCAAAGATTAAGTAAAAATGAAGCCAATTCCTTATCAGTCAGGCTTGAATTACAGGCGGATTGTTTGGCTGGCATATGGGGAGCCTCCGCGGCGCAGCGTGGCTTGCTTGATCCTACAGATATGGAGGAGGCGCTTAAAGCTGCAAATGCAATTGGTGATGACACTTTGCAAAAAAATGCTGGTCAAGCGATTGTGCCTGATGCCTTTACCCACGGTAGTTCACAACAACGAATGACATGGTTTAAACGTGGCATGCAAACAGGTAATATCCAAGATTGCAATACGTTTGATTCAAAGATCAATTTATAAAATGCTAGTTTAGCTAAGATAAGTATTAGGATGAGACGAAAAATGAAATTTTTACAAGCAGTAGTTGTTGGAGCGCTGGTGCTGAGCTTAGGAGCATGTGGCGACAAAGCTGAAAATCAGGCTACGACGCAAACAGCAGATGCTCAGTCTAGTGACCCGCGTTATCAAAATGGGCTACTGAATGCAAACCCGCAGCAGTTTACTGAGATTCTTGCAGATTGCGGAAAACTTATGTTCGGCGAGCATCTGGCCCCTGATGAAGTTCAAGCAAAGTGCCGTAAAGATATGGTGGAACGCGCGAATAAATTGGGTATTACACTGACCGAAGCCCACATTGCGGAACCACTAGTTAAAGATCGCTATAACTTTATGGTTCGCAACAGTAGTCAGAATTAATTTAATTACAGCAAGCCTTGGTCGCTGTCGATCAGTAGGTCAAGGCTATTACTTAAGCGCTGACGAAGACTTTTGCGAGAAAGTAGTTTTTCTTGTGCGGCAACAGGCAAATCCGTTAGTCGCAATAAATTTTTATCAATCAGTACATCAACAATATCCTCAATCACCCGTATCAAGGCAGTATCAGAATGATTAAAATCTTGATTGGAATTTTGGACAAACTTGATGAGGTCAGGATGATTGGGAGATAGTTCTTCTTGGGCTTGTTCATTTGCGTGACGGTAAATTGCAACGATTTGACCCGTTTGGTCGCGTTCAACATAAGCCATTTTTTTCCCCTAGGATTAAAACAAAAAACCACGTTGAACGTGGTTTTTTGTTAGAAACCCATTCTTAGACACCAAGTTCTTCTACCCAGTTTAGAGCCTGAACATGAGAGCGATTGAGCATCTCTGGCGTAATCTGCAGTTGCTCGCATAGGCGTGGAACTTCAGACATTTCAGGATCCTCGCATGCCTCTGCCAGCTCTAAGAAAGGCCCATATATGCCTGTTCTTGTGAGTAGGGCATCTGTTACGGTTTCTGGCAAAATTAGTGTTTCAAGAACCATATCCATTTGCATGTCAAGCAAAACATCAAGTAGCGAGAACATGCCAACGATGAATAAATTATCTTTATCCTGCCCATCAAGTAAATGAGCTCCTAAAAGTTCAACTAATCGTCCTCGAGTTACCGCTGTTTTTAACAGGGCTGGTGGAGAGCCGGTTTCGGCACCTGCGGTCACAAGTAATAAAGTAAGCCAACGATATAGCTTTTGATAGCCTAAGATAGTGACGGCATGTCGGAAAGATTGAATTTCACACGATAAACCAAACCCCGCGGAGTTGATATACCTTAGCAATTTAAACGAAAGTGCTACATCGCGCTTTAGTGCGTTTTCAATGTCACGAATTTCTGCATTATTCCGCAGCATATTCAGTAGGTTAAGAATATTGGCATATCCAGGGTTAATCACTTTTGCAGATAAGGTGACTGGATGCGCAAAATAATAGCCTTGGAAACAATCCATCCCAATATCAAGGCATGCTTTAAATTCTTCTTTCGTCTCAACCTTTTCTGCTACCTGTAACAGCGGGAATTTACGCAGTTCCTTAGAAATAGCAGGAATCTGGGCCATTCCCAGCTGTTGAATGTCGAGCTTCACATAGTTGGCGTACTCGATCATTGGTGCGGTCTGTGGCGTTAGAATGAAATCATCCAGTGCAACACCAAAGCCTTGGCTTCGCAAGTCAGCCAATCTTGTGAGTAATTCTGGCGAAGTTTGTGTGGTTTCAACTATTTCTAGAACCACTCGTTGAGGCTGTAAAAGCTCTAGAAAATTACTCTCAAGCATTGATTCTGCAACATTAATGAATGCAATTTTGTCGCCTACTAGCCAGTCTGTGCCCATATTCGAAATGGTATTAACCAGCACGTTCGTACCAGCTTGCATATCACTAGAAAAATCCGCCGTAACCGCCTCTTTGTTTAAGCGAAATAACAACTCATAGCCAATAATCTGTTGTTGGCGGTTTAAGATAGGTTGGCGTCCGATAAAAGCATTTTCTTGTGTCATATTTGCAGCCCTAATTTGGCGCTATCTAGTTTATTAGCCAATGCTAATGTTTTTGTTTGTTCAGATCAAGTTATCAGAGAAGTTCAGAGGCGAAGCGTGAAGTCTTGATTGCTGAATGATCTGCATTTGACGACGCTAGCAAATCTTCCATATCAAGTACTAACACTATTGAGCCATCACCAGAAAGTGTTGCTCCAGCAATGCCTTTGGGGCGAATGTGCTGTAGTGGTTTGATTACAACATCATCTCGCCCAATAAAGCTGTCAACTGCCAAAATAAAAGAATGCTCTGCGGATTGCATGAGAACGCCAAATTGGGGGACTTGTACCTCATCCCAGCCGATTAAGTTCGCAAGAGAGCGAACGGATAGAATTTCATCACGAACAACGATAGTTGCTCTTCCTGATACCTCTTGCACTTGTTCTTGCCGAATGGTGATAATTTCTCGAACCATTGCGAGCGGCACTGCAAATGGCTGATCACAAACCTTAACAACAAGCACGGGTAGAATTGCTAACGTTAGCGGAAGTGAGATCGTGAATCTTGAACCATCTCCTACTACCGACTGTATGTCTACGCGACCATTTAATTTCTGAATATTGGTTTTAACCACATCCATGCCGACGCCTCGACCAGAGACACTTGAAATCTGGTCTTTAGTTGAGAAGCCGGGTAAGAAAATAAGCTGTAATGATTGTTTATCATCGAGACTATTTGCAGTTTCGATATCAATTAAGCCTTTTTCTAAGGCTTTTCTTCGGATGACATCGGGACGCATTCCTCGACCATCGTCCGTTATTTCAATTCTAATATGGTCGCCAACCTGAGTTGCGGATAGTTCAACCACGGCCTTAGCTGGTTTTCCTGCCGCAATTCGTTCCTCTGTGGTTTCAATGCCGTGGTCAACAGCATTACGCACTAAGTGAACCAAAGGATCGTTTAAATCCTCAAGCATTGTCTTATCAAGTTCGGTTTCTTCACCTGAGATGATCAGTTCGACATCTTTACCCATTTGTCTGGCAAGATCGCGCGCCAACCTAGGGTACTTTTGAAAGAGCCGGCCAATTGGTTGCATCCGCGTTTTCATCACGGCATTTTGCAAATCACCTACCAATAGATCCAACTGACCAATCGCCTCATCAAGGGCTTTTAAGGTTACCGTGTCCATCTTGCCGGACATGATGTCCGTGCGGAGCGTTGTTAATCTATTTTTGGTGAGACCAATTTCGCCAGACAAGTTGAGCACTTGATCCAAACGCACCGTGTCAATACGAATTGTGGTTTCTTGAGTAGCCAACTGTTGAGAGCTCGCCTGCTGCGCTCTTTGTGGAACAGCTGCTGGTGCGGCTGGTGCGGGTTTCAATGCAAGCATCGGTTCTGAAATAGGGGTTGGTGCAATTGCTGGCGCTGCAATGGGTGGGGGTTCATCAACAACAGATTTTACGGTTTCTTGTTGAGGTTGTTCGTCGAGAAGAACATTATAAAGCTGCTGCCAATCATGCTCTTTTTCAACCTGAGCCTCGATCTTTGTGTTTATTGACGTTACTTCAAATATTTCGCTTGAAGCTTCTACACTAGGTGACTCTGTGGGTGTTGTGTGGGCGTCGGCAGTGGAGCGCCCCTCAAGAACAGCATCTAAGGCTTGCAACAGGGCTGGGTCAACAGGTGCTGGTAATCGTGACTGGGCCATCGCGCCAAACATTTCGCGAACAACGCCCGTGGCAGCAAGTATTTCATCCATAATTTCTGGATTCAATTTCAAGTCACCATTTCGCAGTTTGTCAAACAAATTTTCTGTTCGATGACAGAGGCTCACCATGGCATCTACATTTAAAAATCCCGCACCACCTTTGATGGTATGAAATCCACGGAAAATATCATTAAGCAAAGCTTTGTCTTCAGGCCGTTTTTCAAGCTCTACTAGCTTATTATCAACCTCGGAAAGTAGCTCAGATGACTCTGTAAGGAAGTCTTGAAGTAGGTCTTCCATGCCTGCAAAATCACTCATGATTTTCTCCTGGAACGGTACTTAGAAGCCTAGGCTTTCAAGTAAGTCATCAACTTGCTCTTGATTTGTAACGATATCGGTACGTCCCTCAGTCTTTACGACTGGGCCATTTAACAATCCAGTATCTTCAGTTTTTCCTGCATTTGGGCTAAACATTAATAAAAAGTCCAGCAAATGACTTTCCATTTCTTTCGCCATGGCCAAAACTTTTTTAATAACTTGCCCGGTTAAGTCCTGAAAATCCTGAGCCATCATGATTTCAAGCATCTGATTGCTGACCTGCTCAGAATTAGAAATCGTTGTGGTTAGATGAACGCGGGTTTTTTCTACCAAAAGCTTAAATTCTTCTACGCTCATTTGTTTGGCATAGAAACGATCCCACTCTTTGGATAGGGCAACGGATTGTTCCGTGATGCTATCTTGCAAAGGCTTGGCAACATCTAGGGCATTTAAGGTGCGCTCGGCAGCTTGCTCTGTCATCGTCGCGACATAAGACAATCTATCTCGTGCATCTGGTATAGAACTAGCAGCGGATTCTAAGGATTTATCTAAACCTAATTCACGAAGCGTATCATGTAGTTTTCGCGTCAAATGGCCAATGTGCGAAAACATAGATTTTGCAGGCTCGACCAAGTCAGAAGAACCTGATGCCTCTTCCGATGTAACGACTTCAGGTGTAGCGACAGGCTGCTGTTGTTCAGTTTGATTGGCTTGTACGATACTATCGAACAATGCTTCGAGATCTACGGAATCACCGCCTTGCAATGCTGGATCACTCACAGTCTTCTCCTGCGATAAATTGTCATTATTTGCGGCTAATTATTTGCCCATGTTAGCGAAGATTTTTTTCAGCTTTTCATCGAGGGTGGCTGCAGTAAAAGGTTTTACAACATACCCACTTGCTCCGGCAGTAGCGGCTTCAATGATGTTTTCTTTCTTGGCTTCCGCAGTGACCATCAGAACAGGCAAGTGTTTTAATTGTGCATCGGACCGAATGGCTTTGAGTAGCTCAATGCCCGTCATATTGGGCATGTTCCAATCAGTGACAACAAACTCAAATTGACCATTTTTAAGTTTATGAAGTGCCACCTGACCATCTTCGGCTTCGTCAACATTCGTGAATCCGAGTTCCTTTAGAAGATTTCGGACAATGCGACGCATGGTAGAGAAGTCGTCTACCACGAGAAAACGCATGTTCTGATCTGCCATAACTTACTCCAGTATTGCGCCATAAGCGCTGTATTTAAATTAATTGTGTGTACGTTTAGCTCGCCAATAATGGCGCTAATGTGTCCGCTAAAATAAATGGATCAAACTTAGCAACATATGCATCTACGCCGACACTGGCTCCCATGGCTCGGTTTGCATTCGACGAAAGCGATGAGTGCATAACAACAGGGATACCCTGGAAACGGTGATCTGACTTGATATGTTTTGTTAGCACGTAGCCATCCATTTCAGGCATTTCGGCATCAACTAGGATCAGCTTGAGCTTGTCTTTCAAGTACTCTCCATCGTGAACCGCCCTATTTGCAAGATTTTGCAATTTATCCCAAGCTTCCTTCCCATTGTTTGCTTGATGATATTTGACACCAACTTTATCTAACACACTAACAATTTCTTTGCGAGCAACCAAGGAGTCATCCACGAAAAACATAAAAGTATCGGGATTAATCTGCGGTTTCGGCAGATCAGGAACAACAGGCTCACCAATTACGGTGGCCAAGATTTGTTCCACATCCAAAATTGAAACTAGTTTGCCATCCGGTAATTCAGTAATTGCGGTTATTAAGGCCTGATTGCCTGCAAGCATAGTTTCTGGAGCCCGAACTTTATCCCAATCCACCCGAATAATCCGATCAACATCGTGCACTAAAAATGCTTGTGTATGCTTGGAAAACTCAGTGACGATCATCGTGCTAGTCGTGTCCCCTGTCGGTGCCTCCTGCGTTGAGACAAAGCGAGACAGCGCGATAACGGGAATGATGTTGCCACGCAAAGACAAAACGCCTTCAACACCATGTGGCATATTTGGTGTTTTGGTTATCTTTGGCGTTTGAGAAACTTCACGCACTTTGAACACATTAATGCCAAAAATTTCTCGTGTCCCAAGTGTAAACAAGAGAATCTCCATTTTATTGGAGCCGGCTAATTTCGTACGCGCATCAACCGTATCTAGCAAGTTGGATTGTTCTGGCTTACTCATGGAGTGCTCCAAATCGAATGAGATTAGACTGTTGGCTCATTGCGAAGTAAAAAATTAGCAATGCTTTGCGATAGTTTATGTGGCTCGAATTTTGCGACATATCCATCAACTCCGACTGACTGCCCTAGTTTTTGATTGGATAGCCCCGATAATGAGGAATGCATCAGTACAGGGATTCCTGCGAAGCGCGGGTCACTCTTGATTTGCTTAGTAAGCATATAGCCATCCATCTCCGGCATTTCTACATCTGTGAGTACTAGATGAACCATATCCTTGACCGCCATGCCCTGAATTTCAGCAGCTTGAGCGATTCTTAGTAACTCTTCCCAGGCCCGTTTCCCATTAATTGCATGAATATGGCGGATATTCATGGCATCTAAAGTTTGTTCAATTTGGCTGCGCGCAACAAGCGAGTCGTCAGCAAAAAATACAGTTTTATTGACGACTTTTTGATTTTGGACGACAGTGGTTGTGTCAACGCGATTACTGTTCTGAGTGGTTTCTGCCAAAACTTTTTCAACGTCCAGCATCATGACCAATTTGCCGTTTTCTAGTTCAGTTACTGCAGTCACTAAGCCACCCATTTGCATGGTGAGCATATCTGGTGGAACTCGCATAACAGACCAATCTAAGCGCAAGATCGTATCTACAGCTTCTACTAAAAAGCCTTGAGTATGACCGTTATATTCGGAAACAATCATGATTTCCGGCCTGCTCTCAGTTTGGATGCCTGCATATCGAGCCAGATCAATGACTGGCACTAATGCGCCACGCAAACTCACCATACCCTCGACAGAGGATGGCATGTCAGGGGCTTGTGTGATTTCTGGCGTGCGCATGACTTCACGCACTTTGAATACATTGATTCCATAAGTCTCGCGACGGCCTGAGCGCTGATCTAATCCCAGTGTGAACAGGAGTATCTCTAGCTTGTTTGTCCCGGCTAATTTCGTCCGAGCATCAATATTTTTGAGAAGTTCTGACACGAGGTTGCTCCAATTGTGCGTCGGTTGAATCCAATTTACCTTTATCGGCAAAAAAGTCCGCAGATTTAGCTGGGTTTGAACTAGGGTTTGTACTAACCCAGTATTCATAAGCTAGTTAAATTAAGGTTTAGCGGTGCTTATTAAGGCATTTATAATGCAAAAATCTCAAAGCAACAAGGACGCTTTTTCTGTGGAAAAGCCCGAGTCAAATATAAATTCTAAAGAGTTGGAAGAAGCATTTGCACTTTTTACAGAAGCTTCTTATCAATTATCAAATGCTTATGCAGGTTTGCAGCAGGATGTAACATCACTCACTGAGCAGTTGGCGGTTGCGAATGGGAACCTTAAAAAACAGTATGAAGAGAAGGCAGTGTTGTCGAGACGGCTCACGTTGTTGCTGGATCGGCTACCAGCAGGGGTCTTAGAGGTATGTGAAACAGGAGAGATTGTGCGGTGCAATGCACACGCATTGCAAATGCTAGGTACTCAATTGGAGGGGGTGAATTGGCCGCAATTTTATTCTTCTCATTTTTCAATCTCTAACGAAGTGGGCGTGTATTTGTTTCAGAATTTAGAGAATAAGTCCTATGTCACAATAGAGCAGGTGCAAATCACTGAAGAGTCTGTCTCAGTGGTTCTATTGCACGACGTGACTACTGCAGTAGAAATGCGACAAACACTTCAAAGAAATGGCCGTCTTGTTGCTATGGGCGAGATGGCCGCAGGCTTGGCCCACCAATTAAGAACCCCATTGGCTGCGGCGTTACTTTATGCTGGTCATTTACAACGTGAAAACTTGCTCGATTCAGACCGGATTAAGTTTGCCTCTAAGGCCTCTGAGCGTCTTCAACGCTTGGAGGCTTTAGTTCAGAATATGCTGCTATTCGTGAGAGGAATGCCGCAAGAGGTATCCTGTGTATTGATGGCAGAAGTAGTCACGGATGCACTCTTGGCTGCTCGTTCAGTTTATGAACCCAGGGGAATACAATTTGAGCTTCAAGGTGAGCAGTGTTCGGCATCAGTGATGGCCAATTTTAAAGAGCTAAGTGCTGCCATCGGTAATATTCTGGAGAATGCATGTCAAGCCTCCCATGTTGGGCAAAAAGTCTATTGCCAACTCGAATCCGATAATGCTTGGATATATCTTGTGGTGAAAGATGAGGGCGTGGGAATTTCGTCGGCAAATATTGAAAGACTTTTTGAGCCCTTTTTTACTAGCAAGAAGGGAGGGACTGGGCTAGGGCTTGCAATTGTAAGGAATTTGGTTTCTAGTTATGGAGGGGATATAACTGTTACTTCCACTCCAAATTTAGGGAGTACATTCAAGATTTGCTTGCCTCGCGTGCCCGAGGCAACTAATGTGTTAGGGACTAAGTGAGTTTGGTTTTTATAGCTAGATGAACGTTGTGGGCTTTGATAAAGCCAAATTTTTAAACATGGATTAGCGAAAGGTTGGTGTGAGAATGACTCCTACGGTACAAATTGAAGGCAGTGTAGGCCGAGTAATCTTGTCGGGTCAGTTTGATTTCAGCGCTCATCGTGAGTTTCGCCAGGTATGTGAATCAATTATTGCAAATCCGGACATTAAGGAAGTGCTTGTTGACTTTCAAAATGTAAATTATCTGGATAGTTCTGCATTGGGCATGTTGCTGCTTTTAAAAGAGAAGATTGCTGCAGCCAGCAAGACATTAGCTTTGGTAAATTGTCGAGATACAGTAAAACAAGTTCTTGAAATTGCTTGTTTTGGCAAAATATTCACCATCCGCTAAGATAGGTCATTTATGAAGATCTTGGTCGTTGACGATACCGAGGCGATATTATTATTAATCTCCCGATTTGTTGAGGCCTTAGGTCATTCGGCTTTAGTTGCTCGCAATGGGCAACAAGCCCTGGAAGTTTGGCGCGAAGAGCAGCCTGATTTAGTGCTAATGGATGTCATGATGCCTGTGATGTCCGGCCCTGAGGCCGCGGTGCAAATCAAGGCTGAAGCTGGTGCTACTTGGGTTCCGATTGTATTTGTAACAGGCGTTGGCGAAGAAAATGCACTGGCAGATGCAATTGAGCGGGGCGCTGACGATTACATCAATAAGCCAGTTAATTTCCGGGTTCTTGAAGCAAAACTAAAAGCATTTGGCCGAACGCTTGATTTGAATCGGAAAGTTCGTGATCAGTCTAAAACTTTGGCAGATTACTACGAACGGGCAGAAGAAGAAAAGCGTGTGGTGCGCCATCTTATGGAGCAGATGGTCAATTCAGAGCGACTGGCTGACCCTCAATTTGAATACTGGCTATCACCAGCAGAAAGCCTCTCGGGCGATTTAATCGCTGCGGCCAGGACGCCAGGGCAAGCGTTACATATTCTGTTGGCAGATGGTATTGGTCACGGGCTTACGGCTGCTTTGAATGTGCTACCTTTGACGCAGCCCTTCTATAGTATGACTGAGAAAGGCTATTCAATCACAGATATCTTATTTGAGATGAATGCCAAGGTTAGGCAGGTTTTGCCAATTGGGCGTTTTGTGTGCGTTTCCCTTATCTCGATTGATGAGGTGAGCGGCACGATTGAAATCTGGAATGCGGGGATGCCCCCGATACAAATTCTTGGGGCAGACAAATCGGTGCTCCGTATCTGTAGTTCAAGCAATTTACCATTGGGTATCGTTCCATCTCATTCATTGGATCTAGTGCCTGAGCGCATTTATTACAAAGATGCTGGTTATATTGTGGCTTATTCTGATGGATTGGTTGAGGCGCGTAATTCATCGCAGAGCGAGTATGGCCTTCATTCACTGTTGTCGATCATTCAATCGACGAGTGCATCTTCAGTGATCGAGTCAGTTCAAGCGAATTTGCTCGAGTTTTTGGCTGGTGAACAACACCATGATGATGTTTCCCTTGTTGTTGCTCGATTTGGTTTGAATGAAACTGAGCTCCAAGCCAAGCTGGATGTTGAGTCTGCAAAACCTGCACAGCAAGCGAGTAATATCGATTTTAATCAGGTAGGCGAATGTAATTGGCGCTACAGTTTAATTTTGAGTGCTGAAGAGCTGCGCTATGTGAATACCATCCCATTTATGATGTCTTTTGTTAAAGAAATCAAATCTTTAACTCATGTTCAATCTGATGTGTTTTTAATTTTGACCGAATTGTTTGTTAATGCAGTGGATCATGGTTTGCTGCGCTTAGACTCAAAAATTAAGACCCAAGCGGATGGCATGGAAGTGTATTTGGCGCAACGAGCGGAAAGATTGCTAGAGTTGCAAGATGGGCGCATTGAGATTGATCTGATGGGCCTGCGCTATAAAGACTCCGAAATGTTGAAAATCAGGGTGAAGGACAATGGCCCCGGTTTTGATTGGGGGGCTACATTCAGCAGTAATGACTCGCACAGCATCCCTTCTGCCACGTTTGGACGCGGGATTGCATTAATTCGCGCTCTGTCAGTGAAAGTTCAGTTTATTGGCTTGGGAAATGAAGTAGAGATTTATTACCTGCCTAAGTCAAATACTTAACATTATCCCTAGATGTAATGGCTAATGCTTGCAAGCGCAAAACAAGCAAGCCATGTTGTGAGTAGCATCATCGTTACGTGCTTTTGCCGCAATATGCCTGCCGCTAAAATTGCAAACAATACCATTACTAAGCCTAGTCCCCAATATTGGGGACTGATTCCGATTAGCCAGCTACCGATGGCGGTAATTGTCAGATTGATGCTCAGAGTTAGCCCATTTTTCAGTGCTTTACTTAAGTTGGTATTTGGAGCTAAACGCGGGTAATGGACAAGTAGTTCATTTAAAACAGTAGCTGGCTGATCTTTAATACCGGCAAGCAATTTCAAGCTAACTGTTGCGGGGATCCCTGCAGCTAATAAACAGCCGGTCAAGCCTAGACTCGATTCGGACCCTAATTTCTCCATCTCGCTTGCTTCGATGTCAAGCTGGGTTTCTGGTGTGGCGAGGCGATGGTTGCGCCAAATTTGCCATGCAGAAGCTGTTAATCCGAAGCACCACAATGCAAATTGCAAGCTGGCAGTGAGTAATTGAAATCCTGCTAGAAGTGCAAGTACGCTGCCAGAGAAAAGCAGGGCATCGCAAAGCGTCTTTTGTGCAAAATCAACTTGCTGTCGCGCTACTTGCTGATAAAGTTCAGCTCCTTTTATTTTTAAAAGTAACAGTATTGGGCTAAAAGCCTTGTTGCCAAATAGTTTGATGGCAATACCCAGTAGTCTTGTGCGAGGTGTTTTTTGTGCTGCGGGCATGGTTTGGGCGATTTCTAGCCAGTACCATTGGCGCGGATCGCCCGATTCTTGAT
The DNA here is from genome assembly GCA_041874755.1 of Chitinibacter sp. SCUT-21. Taxonomy (NCBI): domain Bacteria; kingdom Pseudomonadati; phylum Pseudomonadota; class Betaproteobacteria; order Neisseriales; family Chitinibacteraceae; genus Chitinibacter; species Chitinibacter sp. SCUT-21. The sequence continues at coordinate 796,461 of CP102611.1, read as the reverse complement.
CGGACAAGAGCCGAATTAGGTAACTTTGCTCGGCCTCGCTCAAGGGCTGCCAGCGCATATTAGTGCACCAAGAAGTCGAGCATTATGGCGAAGAAAATCACCGCACCGATACGGTTATTACTTAAAAACGCCTGAAAACACAAAGCACGATCTCGGCCACGAATTTGTGGAAATTGGAGCAAGATAAGCGCCGCGACTAGACCCAGCCCCAGATAATAAATCATCCCCATCGGCTGCCATTGGCCAATCAGATACATCAAAATTAAAAAGCCCAGATGGCACAACATCACGGCGGTTACGTCGTACTGGCCGAAGGTGATCGCCGATGTTTTGATGCCAATTTTCAAATCGTCGGGCTTGTCGACAATCGCGTATTCGGTATCGTAGGCAACGGTCCACAGCAGATTGGCCAGCATCAAGACCCAAGCGATCATTGGCACTTCGCCAGTTTGTGCGGCAAACGCCATTGGGATGCCGAAACTAAACGCAATGCCTAGGTAGGCTTGTGGAATGGCGAGAAATCGCTTGGTAAATGGGTATGATCCGGCCAAAAAGGCGGCTGGAATGGTCAGTAGCAAGGCCAATGAATTTAAGGGCAGGGCAATTATTAAGGCCAAGATTGCCAGCCCCGCAGCAAGATACAGCGCTTCACGCGAGCGAATTTCGCCCGAGGCTAAAGGCCGTGCTTTGGTGCGCTCAACGTGGCCATCAAAATCTCGATCAGCCCAGTCGTTGATCACGCAGCCGGCCGAGCGCATTAAAAAAGTGCCCAGGCAAAAAATGACGACCAAGTGCCAGTCTGGCTGTCCTTGTCCTGCCAGCCACAAGCCCCACAAAGTAGGCCAAAGTAGCAGTAAGGTGCCGATGGGTTTATCCATTCGCGCAAGGCGATAGTAGGCAGAAAGGCGTTGTTTAAGCGTCATGATGAAAAGGGGGAGACAAAAAGACTTCGGTAACCAAGAGCTGATCTTGGCCCGAATAAAAAATTGAGCGACGCGCCCATAAGCTGGCCGCTTGTGGCCCAGCGGCGCGCACGGCTTTGCGCCACAGCGGATGTCGGTGATCGATTTTGCAATACGACAGCGCCGAGCGCTTGATTTTCGGGTCGGCAAATAGCAGTGCGCCCAAAGGTCGGCTGCCGGTACGGCCTAAAAGATGAAACCCGCGCTTTAAACTGCTTCGCGTGGTAATGCTATGCGCAAACACCACGGGCTGTCCTGCGCTACAGAGCAAAACCTCGCGCGTGGCCAGATGTGCTTTTTCGTTGCGAAACAGCGCCTGCTCGTCCAAATGAGCGGCATAAAAACCTTGCCGTAATACTTTGACGGAAAAGCTTGGGAAATGGCTGATCAAACGTTGCGTCAAAGAGCCGCGCTCACTCAGCCACGGGCGTAATTCACGTGGCGACTTAAGCAGCGGCGAGCGCCAAAAATTGATCGCTAAAGACGGGGGCAAGGGCTTTAATCGTTAAAGAATCAAAGCCTAGATTATGCCACAAGCGCGTTGCAAAGCCCTTAAGACAAATACCTATTGAGTGGCGGATTATACTATGGCGCGTATCTTGATGGAGCCTATTATCAATAGTGGTTTGTAGGGTATACCCGTTGCTAACGCAATAAGCTCAGCACTTGTTTGCTTGACGCGTTGGCTTGCGCTTGTATCGCGATACTCGCTTGGGCGCGAATTGATTCTTGGGCCAGTTTTGCCGATTGCGCCGCGTAATCTGTATCTGCAATGCGTGAACGAGCCGCCGATTGATTTTCAACAGAAACGCGTAAATTACTGATGCTCGATTCGATGGAGTTTTGAAATGCCCCTAAATTGCTGCGCTCGCTGCTAATGCGTTGCAAATCCTGATCAAGCGCTTGCAAGCTGGCGCTGGCGGCTGCCGGGCTGGAGAGATCGATTTGCCCTGACGCCGTGGCCAGCGCATTGCCTGCCAAGCTATTGGTTGTTAAATTTTGCTGCTGCCCGGCATTGGCGCCAGCTTGAAAGTTGAAATTGCCACCTTGCAATACGGCTTGGCCATTAAATTGGGTGTTCTGAATAATATCGTTATTGCTCTGGCTGAGTTGATTGACCTCGGCTTGCAGTGCTTGGCGATCGCTGGCGGACAGTGTGCTATTGCCAGCCGCAACAGTGAGTTCGCGGATGCGTTCGGTATTGTCGGAGATCGATGCGATCGCGCCTTCGGCCGTTTGCGACAAAGACACCGCGTCGTTCAAATTGCGAATCCCTTGGCTATTGCCAATAATTTGCGCAGCAAAACGCTCCACGATGGCAGAGCCTGCAGCATCGTCGGCGGCGGAATTAATTCGTTTGCCTGACGATAGTGCGGTTAATGTTTTGCTCTGAGCTTCCTGAGCGCCGCTGCTATAGCGTTGCGCCGACAAAGCATTGAGATTGGTATTGAGTCCGATCGCCATAATGACCTCCCGCCGGCCGAAAAGACAGCCGTCTGGTATTAAATTACAACTTTTTCAATGCTTTAGCGAATTGGCATGACTGACGGTTGGGCTTGATTTGGCTGATGGTTTGAATGTGGCGCCTATAGAACAATCGTTCTTTTTGTGCTTGAAAATTGCAAAGTCATCTTGTATCGTGAACGTACGTTCTATTTGAGGTGGCTGCCATGACTTATCGTTTTCGTGTTTCCAGTAACGCTTTCGTGCAACAAAAACAGCTTCAAGTTCCAACGGTTTTAATTGAATACTTGGCCCAACCGGCGTGGCGCGGTTCGGCGCCGATGTTGTCGAGCCGGATGATTGCCCAAATGCCACAACACCTGCGTGCGATCGCGCAGCGCTTTATTGGTTTGTATGTCACTGCCGATGGACAAGGGCAAGTGACGCAAATCCAGCGTATGGGGCATCGACTCGCGGTAGCGGCGCAGGCCGATCATTATGGTTTGAGCATCAGCGCCAATGGAGTCGTACAAAATCGCGAAAATGCGTGGTACACCTCAATCGGCGCTTGAAGGGTATGCTGCTGTAGTGGGCTAAATGACATTGGTTGATGGCAATACATTGATAGGTATTAATGCGGATGAGCGCGCCGTGGCAGGATTTGCTACACTCTGCACCATTCATCTGCATTGGATCTCTTCATGGCTCAATACGTAATGTCCATGCTCCGCGTGAGCAAAATCGTTCCACCGAAACGCCAAATTATTAAAGACATTTCTTTGTCTTTTTTCCCCGGTGCAAAAATTGGTTTATTGGGTCTGAATGGCTCAGGTAAATCGACAGTTTTGAAAATCATGGCCGGCGTTGATAAAGAATACGACGGCGAAGTTCAGCATCTACCCGGCATTAAAATCGGCTATCTGGCGCAAGAGCCAGAATTGACCGCGACCAATACCGTACGCCAAGAAGTTGAAAGTGGCCTTGGCGAAGTATTTGAAGCGCAAGCCAAGCTTGAAGCCGTGTACGCAGCCTACGCCGAAGAAGGCGCAGACTTTGACGCGCTGGCAGAAGAGCAAGCTCGCTTGGAAGCGATTATTTCAGCCGGTTCAGGTGAAAACACCGATCTGCAACTGGAAATCGCCGCCGATGCGCTGCGTTTGCCTGAGTGGGACGCGATTGTTGGCAATCTATCCGGTGGTGAAAAACGCCGCGTCGCTTTGTGTAAATTGCTGCTATCTAAGCCCGATATGCTCTTGCTCGACGAGCCAACCAACCACTTGGACGCGGAATCAGTGGAATGGCTCGAGCAATTCTTGGTGCGCTTCCCGGGCACCGTGGTGGCGGTAACGCACGATCGTTACTTCCTTGATAACGCCGCTGAGTGGATTTTGGAGTTGGACCGTGGCCAAGGTATTCCTTGGAAAGGTAACTACTCATCTTGGTTGGAGCAAAAAGAAGCGCGCCTGAAGCTGGAAGAGTCGCAAGAATCTGCACGCCAAAAAGCGCTGAATAAAGAGTTGGAATGGGTTCGCCAAAACGCGAAAGGCCGCCAAGCCAAATCGAAAGCGCGTATCGCCCGCTTTGAAGAATTGAGCAGCTTTGAGCATCAAAAACGCAATGAAACCCAAGAGATCTTTATCCCTGTGGCCGAGCGTTTGGGCGATAAAGTGATCGAATTTAAAGGTGTTTCTAAAGCCTTTGGCGATCGCTTGCTGATGGATAATCTGAGCTTTAACGTGCCCGCCGGTGCCATCGTCGGCATTATCGGCCCGAATGGTGCCGGTAAATCAACGCTGTTCAAAATGATTGCTGGTAAAGAGTTGCCAGACAGCGGTGAAGTGGAAATCGGTCAAACGACGCAAATGGCCTTTGTTGAGCAAAGCCGTGAAGGTCTAGAAAACAGCAAAACCGTATTTGAAGACGTTTCTGGCGGTCACGATGTGATCAATGTCGGCAAATTTGAAATGAGCAGTCGCGCGTATTTGGGCCGCTTTAACTTTAAAGGCGCGGATCAGGCGAAAATCGTCGGCAATCTATCTGGTGGTGAGCGCGGCCGTTTGCACCTAGCGAAAACGCTACTGAAAGGCGGCAACGTCTTGCTGCTCGACGAGCCATCAAATGACTTGGACGTGGAAACTTTGCGTGCCTTGGAAGATGCTTTGCTCGAATTTGCGGGTACGGCGTTTGTGATTTCCCACGACCGCTGGTTCCTTGACCGTATCGCGACGCATATTCTGGCCGCCGAAGGTGATTCGCAATGGACTTTCTTTGACGGTAACTACCAAGAGTACGAAGCCGATAAGAAAAAGCGTTTGGGCGAAGAGGGCGCGAAGCCAAAACGGATTCGCTACAAGCCAATCGCGCGCTAAGCGAGAAAACAAAAAAGCAGCCTACGGGCTGCTTTTTTCTTGGCTACATATACTGCTTTGCTGTGCGAGCTTGGCAGTATATGCCTCTAAATAGCTATCATATTGGCTTTTGGCGCTATACCTGCTCAATGGCCCGATGGCTGACGCGATCCAGAATGGCTTGTTTTTCTTCATCGCTGGCCTTGCTCCACTGGCGTAATTCGTCCAGCGTGCGCAGACAGCCAATACAGTGATTGCCGCTCTCGTCGAGCTGGCACAATTTAATACAGGGTGAAGCTGGGCTCATCGTGGTCTCGCTAGGCCAAGTTGCGCTTGGCCTTGATACGGCAATTAAAAATACGCGCCAATCGCTGCGTCGGGCTTACTTGCTTTTATTGCGCTCGCGATCTTGCGCCTTGCGCTGCTCTTTTTGCAGACGATGCAATTCGGCTGCTTTAGCCGCATCGCTGCCGATATGCGCTTCACCGCGTTCTTGCGCCAGACGAACTTGCTTTTGGCGTTCAATAAAGCGTTGTTGTTGCTCTGGGGTATGCTTACCAAAGCAATGTGGGCAGCATGTTCCAAGGATATACTGTTCGCTTTTCTTGTCGGATTCGGTAAGCGGCATGCGGCAGGCATGGCATTGATCGTATTGGCCTTTTTCCAATTTGTGGTTAACGGCAACGCGCTCGTCAAACACAAAGCATTCGCCTTCCCACATCGTGTCTGCTTCGGGCACTTCTTCCAGATATTTCAGAATGCCGCCTTCCAAGTGGTAAACCTCTTCAAAGCCTTGCTCTTTGAGGTAAGCGGTCGATTTTTCACAGCGAATACCACCGGTGCAAAACATCGCGACTTTTTTGTTTTTTGCGGGGTCGAGATTGTTTTTAACGTAATCAGGAAATTCGCGGAAAGTTTCGGTTTTTGGATTAATCGCGCCTTTAAATGTACCGATCTGCACTTCATAATCGTTGCGCGTATCAACGAGCACCACGTCTGGGTCGGAAATCAGCGCGTTCCAGTCTTTCGGTTTGACGTAAGTGCCAACCACGCGGCGTGGATCGATGCCTTCTACGCCCATCGTTACGATTTCTTTTTTCAATTTCACTTTGGTGCGGTGAAACGGCAGCTCGTCAACGTAAGAAAACTTGGCCACGATATTATCCAGCCCAGCTTGCTGGTCTAGCCAAGCCAGTAGTGCGTCGATGCCTGCTTGTGTGCCCGCCACTGTGCCGTTAATGCCCTCGAGCGCGAGCAATAAAGTGCCGCGAATGCCATTGCCCTGCATTTGGTTAAACAGCGGTTGGCGTAACTCGACGTAGTTTTCGAGCGAAACAAATTTATATAAAGCACACACAACAATCGACATGTCCACAACTCCTCGCCTGATCGGCAAAACCTAGTACGCCTAACAGCTGTACTTAGGGTGGGGATTTTTAAGCAGGCGCAATTATACGAGGAATCGGGCAAAGCGCGATCAGTTAATTGATTTAGATCAAAGTTCTCTGGCGGGCAAAGAAAAACCTGAGGATAGCTTAGGCGAAGAGTCTGGGTATCAGTCGCAATCAAACGCGATATTTGCTGCATGGGCTGATACACCGCCAGGTATTTTGCTGGCTATTCTTGGTATGGCCATAATCAGGAATTGCCAGAATGCGATTCGATGCGTGATTGGCATCATTGGGGAGCAGAGTAGCTTTCTAATCGAGTGATTGATGCTCTGGGTGAAAATTTTGTAGATATATCGCGACAGTTTTGAGTCAGATTTTGGCGATCTGGATCAAATTCACCGGTAACTTTGTGTATTTAGACTGCGGGTATTAAGGTATGGATATCGAAGAATCAGAAACAGTATCCTGCGCAAATGAATCGGTTTTGGACTAGTTTTTCACGCTTGAAACGGCGCTGGCATCGACAATGGCCGTGGTGGATGGCTTACGGCCTTGTGCTGCTGCTGATTGGCGCCTTGCTGTTTTATATTGTTAAAACTGATCGTAAGGCGCAATTGGTGCGCGAAGCGGCCTATGCGCAAGATTTATTGTGGCAAGAGCAAGAGTTGCGTGTGCGCTTGCAAAGTAATCAAAACGCCATCGAGAGCTTGGCGTATTCGCTGGCATCCGATTCAATTGATTTGGAAGAATTTCGCGTCCGCGCCGATTTACTGATTAAAAATAACCCCGAAATTCTAGCGCTCGAGTGGGTTGATGCCAGCGGCTTTTATATAGGTGGGATGCCCAAGTTTACGCATCGACCTGCCGAGTTGATCCCGCTGAATGAGCCAAAGTTGTTGGAAGCCATTGATGGCGTATCCACGCTAGGCTATCCCTTGTATTCCAATGTGATCGTGCGGGAAGAGCCGCTGATGATGCAGTTGGTGCCGATTTTCCGCTTTGCCAGCTACGACGGTGCCTTGATGGCTACTTATAGTCTGGAGCGTATGTTGCAACACCGTGTGCCGTGGTGGTTGGTGCAGCGCTACCAATTGCAATTGGTCGATTCGCAAAATCATGTGCTGGCCCCCAGTGGTTTCCATGCCAAGTTGGAGGGCAGTGATGTCCGTGAAATCGCGTTTGGCAATATGGGTTCAGGGGTGCGGCTATTGGCAAAACCACTTAAACCGTCTCCCACACTAGAAAACTGGGGTTGGTTAGTGTTGGTCGTGCTGTTGATGGCCCTACTATTTTGGGCCTTAAAGTTACTGCGCCTTCGCATGCAAGAGCGGCAAAAAGCAGAGCAGGCCTTGCAAGATGAGATTTTGTTTCGAACGGCGATGGAAAACTCATTGCTGACCGGTTTGCGCGCAACGGATAAAGAAGGGCGGATCATTTACGTGAATTTGGCCTTCGCCAACATGGTGGGCTGGGGTGTTAATGAGTTGATCGGCCAAAAAGCGCCCATGCCGTTTTGGGCTCCCGAATCATTAGCAGAGTGTGATCGGGCCTATCGGGCCATTTTGGCGGGGGAAAACCCACCGAATGGTTTCGAACTTCGATATATGCGAAAAAATGGCGAGCGGTTTGACGTGCGCTTGTATTCATCCAAGCTGGTTGATGGTAAGGGTGAGCATCGGGGCTGGATGGGATCGGTCAATGATATTACCGAGCTCAAACGTGATCGGCAGGCTTTACAACAATCCCGCCAGCAACTGCGCACGGTGCTTGAAGGGCTCGATGTCGCAGTGTGCGTCAGTGATGTCCATAGCGGTGAGGTGCTGTACCGCAATCGCAAACACCAAAAATGCTTTCCGATTGATAGCGTGGTGCCGCAAACTGATAATAGTGGGTATTGCTGGGTTTCATGGCGTAGATCAAGTGGGTATCAGCCCGGAAGCTATGAATTTGAAGAGCAGGATGTAATTACGGGTAGGGTGTATCAACTTGGTCAGCGTTCGGTAAATTGGCTCGATGGCCGTGCGGCATTGCTGGAATTGTGTGTTGATATTACCGAGCGGCGCCAGGCACAAGAAGAAGCACGCGTACGAAATGAACGACTGCAACACACCGCGCGCTTAGTGAATATGGGCGAGCTGGCGTCCAGCTTGGCCCATGAGCTTAATCAACCATTGGCCGCGATCGCTAGCTATAGCGCAGCATGCGAAACGATGTTGTATAAGCCTGAACCGCCGATAGGTAAGGTTCAAGAAACGCTCGTCAAAATGACGGCACAAGCCCGGCGGGCTGGGCAAATTATTCGCGGAATTCGGCAGTTGGTAGTGAAACGCACGAGTGAACAATCGCCCTGTTGCGTCAATGAGTTGCTGGAGGTAGTACTACCACTGCTTGAGCCATTAGCCCAACAAATGAAAGCCAAGATTGTAGTGGACTTGCCCGAGCCCAGTCCCGTTTTAATGGGTGATGCCGTTATGTTGGAGCAGGTATTACTTAATCTAATTAAAAACGGCTTAGAAGCGATGAACGATACCCCGCAAGCGCAGCGCACGTTGCACATCATCGGCCGAGTGGTCAATGAAGGGGTTGAGGTGCGCATCGTAGATCATGGCAGTGGTGTCGCCGATATGAATCAATTATTCCAACCGTTCTACACGACCAAAGCGCAAGGCATGGGAATGGGCTTGAATATTTGTCGCTCAGTGATCGAGCAACATAAAGGCCATTTATGGGCTGAAGCAAATCCGAGCGGTGGCACGCAAATGTGCTTTCGTTTGCCTACAATCTATACAGATGACATTGTTTATTAAGGGAGTGCAGTGAATGAAGTCCAACCCAATTCCAATGGTGGCCATTATTGACGATGATGAGGCGGTTCGCGATTCGCTGAGTCTGCTGCTCGAAACAGAGGGCTGGGCGGCGTTAAATTACCCATCCGCAGAAGATTTTTTGGAGGAAGGTGATGCTAGCCGCTTTGCTTGTTTGATCGTCGATGTGCGTATGGATGGCATGAGTGGGTTGGAATTATTCACTGAGTTGAAGCAGGGCAATTACTTGCCACCCGTGATTTTTCTTACCGGTCACGGAGATATTCCAATGGCGGTGAATGCGCTCAAAGATGGTGCAATGGATTTCATGCAAAAACCGTGTGATCAGCAAGAATTGCTCGGTCGTGTGCGGGAATGTATTGATAAAGACATTGCTCGTCGCGGAGCCACGGCACATCAACAGAAAGTCAGCGAATTGGTTGCCGAACTCACCCCGCGCGAGCGCGATGTACTCAAAGAAATTATGTTGGGAAAACTTAACAAACAAATCGCAGACCGGCTTGATATCAGTACCAAAACGGTTGAAGTGCACCGCGCAAGGATTTTCATCAAGATGAAAGTACACTCAGCGATGGAGTTGGCTGCGATGTTGAAAGAAATACCCATGGATGAATTACTGGGTTAGGGTATTGCTAGGTGGGTCTTATTAGTATTGGAGTTCAAGTGTATACCACAAAGCCTCTCGACCAAAATCGATGGGCTTTTTTCTTGGGAAAGCAGGGGCTTGCAGCATATTGCTGTGGCGTAAGCAGCAAAAAGCTGAAAGTCGATATAAGGAAACTACCCTAGGGCGTCAGCCTGACAGGTGATTACCTGATTTTTTACAATGCGAACGCTGCGTATTCTAGCTACAACCGAGCGGTACCGTGCCGCGTTCGGCAGACAAAAATACTGGAGATTCGAGAATGCGCAACGTAAAAATGGGTTTGATCGCAAGCAGCTTGATGTTGGCCTTTTCTGTTCAGGCGGCGGAAGTTGAAGTTTTGCATTACTGGACTTCAGGCGGTGAAGCCAAAGCCGCAGCTGAATTGAAAAAAATGATGGAAGGCAAGGGTAATAAATGGAAAGACTTTGCCGTTGCTGGTGGCGGCGGCGAAAACGCGATGACCGCGCTGAAAACTCGCGTTGTGTCTGGCAACCCGCCTGCTGCCGCGCAAATTAAAGGCCCATCGATTCAAGAATGGGGTGATGAAGGTGTGCTCGGCTCGATTGATGGCGTAGCAAAAAAAGAAGGCTGGGATAAAGTACTGCCACCAGTGGTGTCGAACGTGATGAAGTACAAAGGTCAATACGTGGCGGCACCGGTGAATGTGCACCGCGTAAACTGGCTGTGGATTAACCCTGAGTTGTTGAAAAAAGCCAACGCTAAAGTACCAACTACTTGGGATGAATTCTTCGTCACAGCTGCCGCCTTGCAAAAAGCAGGTATTCAACCTTTGGCCTACGGCGGCCAACCTTGGCAAGACAGTACCGTATTTGAATCAGTGACACTGGGCGTCGGTGGTGTTGATTTCTACAAAAAAGCCTTTGTTCAGCTCGACCCTGCAACGCTGTCTGGTCCAACGATGGTCAAAGTGCTGGAAACCTACAAAAAGCTCAAACCATTTACCGATAAAAATGCCGCAGGCCGCGAGTGGAATCTGGCAACCAGCATGGTGATTAATGGCAAAGCGGCGATGCAGTTTATGGGCGACTGGGCTAAAGGCGAATTCTTGGCTGCAGGTAAAGTGCCAGGCAAAGACTTCTTGTGTGTGGCAGCACCAGGCACCGCGAATGCGTTTACCTTCAATATCGATAGTTTTGCGATGTTCAAACTTAAAGACGCTTCTGCGGTGAAAGGTCAGAATGATTTGGCCAGCACACTGATGAGCCCAGCCTTCCAAGAAGTATTTAATCTGAATAAAGGCTCGATTCCTGCGCGTACCGATTTGGCGATGGATAAATTTGATGAATGCGGCAAAAAATCAGCGGTTGATTTTAAAGCCACCGCCAGCAAAGGCGGCCTAGTGCCTTCGTGGGCGCATGGCATGGCGATGAAATCAGCGACGCAAGGCGCTGTCTATGATGCCGTTACCCAGTTCTGGAATAACGACAAAATGAGCGCTAAAGATGCTGCGATGAAATTGGCCGCAGCAGCGAAAATGAAATAAGGCGAACTAAGCCGGGTTGGGCATTCGTGCCTAACCCGGCGGTAGAAATTCTGAAGCAGTATTGAATGTGGCTTGTGTAAATGAATTGATCTCTCGACACACGCATTCTCAATCAGATTGCTGGTTTCGGGCAGTCTTCTCGATCTTCACCTATTGCTGCATCAATCGTGCAAGCCCTTAGTTTCTAGGAGTTTCCCATGTCTACGCCTCACGCCCATTACGGGTTCGCCGAGCGCTGGCTGCCGCGCCTTGTCTTGGCGCCATCCTTTTTATTAACGCTGATATTTCTATACGGCTTTATCGCGTGGAACGGTTATCTGTCATTTACCAATTCTCGCTTGCTACCCAATTATGAATGGGCGGGCTTGGTGCAATACGCCACCTTGTTTGAAAACGAACGCTGGTGGGTGGCGGTGCGTAATTTGGGTGCTTTTGCCGTGCTGTTTATCGGTGGCGCGATGGCCATCGGCATCACACTGGCCATTTTGCTCGATCAAAAAGTGCGCGGAGAAGGCGCGATTCGTACGCTGTATCTGTACCCGATGGCTTTGTCTTTCGTGGTAACGGGCACGGCTTGGAAGTGGATGCTCAACCCCGGCTTGGGTTTGGAAAAGCTGATGCACGATTGGGGCTTTACCAGCTTTACCTTTGACTGGTTGGTCAATTCTGAAATGTCGATTTACACCGTCGTTATTGCCGGTTTATGGCAATCGTCGGGCTTTGTGATGGCGCTATTTTTGGCGGGGTTACGCGGCGTCGATGATTCGATCATTAAAGCGGCGCAAATCGACGGCGCCAGCCTACCGCGCATTTACTGGAAGATCATCTTGCCAGCGCTGCGTCCGGTGGTGTTCTCGACCTTAATGATTTTGTCGCATATCGCGATCAAGAGCTTTGACTTGGTGATGGCTTTAACTGGTGGCGGCCCCGGCTTTTCATCAGATTTACCCGCGACCTTTATGTACTCAATGGCGTTTACCCGCGGCCAGACTGGCCTAGGTGCAGCCAGCGCGATGATGATGCTGGCAACCGTGGCGGCCATCGTTGTGCCGTATTTATATTCAGAATTAAGGAAAGAGCAAAATGGCTAATTCTGATCGTGTTTGGCGTTTTGCCCTCTATGGTGCATTGCTGTTTGCCGCCGCGTATTACCTGTTGCCCTTGTATGTGATGGTGACGACATCGGTGAAAAGCGTCGATGAAATTCGTCTTGGTAATTTATTGTCGCTACCGACAGCGATCACCTTTGATGCATGGAGCAAAGCTTGGAGCAGCGCGTGTACTGGCGTGAGTTGCAATGGCTTGTCGGCCTACTTTTGGAACTCGGTGCAAATGGTGATTCCCGCCGTCGCAATCTCGACGATGCTCGGCGCGATTAATGGCTATGTGCTATCGAAATGGCGCTTTCGCGGTTCTGAAGTGGTGTTCGCGATGATTCTGTTTGGTGTGTTTATGCCCTTCCAAGTGTTGTTGCTACCAATGGCGCAGACTTTGGGTTCAGTCGGTTTGGCTAATACGACGGCGGGGCTGGTGTTTGTGCACGTGGTGTGCGGCACGGCGTCAACCACCTTGTTTTTCCGTAATTACTACGTCGGTATTCCGGATGAGTTGATCAAAGCTGCGCGACTGGATGGGGCCGGTTTCTGGCGCATTTTCTGGCGCATTATTTTGCCGATGAGTACCCCGATCATCATGGTGACCTTGATCTGGCAATTTACCCAAATTTGGAATGATTTCTTATTTGGCGTGGTGTTTGCCTCGGGCGATGCGCAACCGATCACCGTGGGTTTGAATAATTTGGCCAATACATCAACCAGCGTGAAGGAATACAACGTGGATATGGCTGCGGCGCTGATTGCCGCTTTGCCAACCATTGTGGTGTATGTGTTTGCTGGTAAGTACTTCGTCCGTGGTTTAACAGCGGGTGCGGTTAAAGGTTAACGGGGTATATCTCGCTGGACTAATTTGGTATTGATTTAGTGAGATATACATCAAATGGTATTTAAAAGTCGAGTTATCGATTTAGTGCACATGCACGCTGGAGAATAAATATGGGCGCTTTAGCCATTAAAAATGTCACCAAAAGTTTTGGCGACACGCACATCTTAAAAGGCATCGATATTGATATTGACGCGGGTGAGTTTTTGATTTTGGTCGGGCCATCAGGTTGTGGCAAATCGACGCTGATGAATATCATCGCCGGGCTTGAGCAGGCGACATCCGGCGAAGTGCATATTGCCGATCGCGTGGTGAATAATGTGGCGCCAAAAGATCGTGATATCGCGATGGTGTTCCAAAGCTACGCCTTATACCCCACGATGAATGTGCGACAAAACATCGCCTTTGGTATGGAAACCCGTGGCGTGCCCAAGGCCGAGCAAGACGCAACCATTGCCCGCGTGGCGAAGATGTTGCAAATCGACCATTTGCTCGAACGTAAACCCTCGGCGCTATCGGGTGGTCAGCGCCAGCGGGTGGCGATGGGGCGCGCTTTGGCGCGTGACCCGAAGCTGTTTTTGTTTGACGAGCCGCTGTCGAACTTGGACGCGAAGCTGCGCGTGGAAATGCGCGTTGAAATCAAACAATTGCACCAGCGCTTAAAAACCACGATTGTTTACGTGACGCACGATCAAATCGAAGCGATGACTTTGGGCGACAAAATCGCGGTGATGAAAGATGGCTTCATCCAGCAATTTGGCTCGCCGCAAGATATTTACGAGCGCCCGGCCAATTTATTTGTCGCCAGCTTTATTGGCTCGCCATCGATGAATTTCATCCCTTGCCATGTGGTGCAACAGGGCGAACAAATTGGTGTCACCTTGCAAGGCAATGGCGTGCCGCAATTTATTGCACTCAATGACAGGCCCGAATTGAAACAGCGTGTGGGGCAAAAAGTGATTTTGGGTGTGCGCCCTGAGCAGTGGGACGTCGAGCATAGCGATCATGCTTTGCAATGCCTGGTTAAAATCACTGAGCCAACAGGACCCGACACGATGGTGTATAGCGAAGTGAACGGCGTTGAAATGATCGCCCGTGTGCACCCGCGCGCGGCCACTGCGATTGGTACTTCTTTGCCCTTGTTGCTCGATGTGAAGAAAGTGGTGTTGTTTGACCCCGAAACCGAACTGCGGATTGCTTAACTGTTTAGACAAAAAAGCCCGCTTACTGCGGGCTTTTTTTACACCCAGATCGAGCGATTGCGCGGAGTGTTAATCGTTGGGGCGTCCCAACTTAGCCCCGCTTGTTGCAACGCATTTTGTCCATCAAGTTGTAACACCACATGGGCAAAATCGCCAGCCAATGGGCAATGTAAATGAATGGTTTGAGCACTGCGTGGGTGGATAAAATCCATTCTGGTGCATGCGAGCAATAGGCGATCGACTTCAAATGCTTCGGCAAAAGCGCGATTGTGGCGACCTTTGCCATAGGTGCTATCGCCGATAATCGGATGGCTCAAGTGTTTTAAATGGCGACGAATTTGATGGCGTCGCCCGGTGATGGGTTGCAGTGCGAGCAGCGCATAGCGGCTGGTGGGATATTTATCAACGGCCCAATCTAATGAAAACTGCGCCAAGCTTTGAAACTGCGTTTGCGCCGCTTGCGGTGCTTTATGGTCAATTACCGTGCGTGCCTCAACATCGTCTTGTCGAATCGAGAGAGGGTGATCGATGAAACCAGCCTGGGCAGGCCAGCCACGCACTAGGGCTAAATAATGTTTCTCAACTTGCCGATTGGCAAAGGCTTCGCCCATCAACTTGGCCATGTCAGGATTGAGCGCAAATAACAGCGCGCCTGACGTGGCTTTGTCCAAGCGATGGATAGGATAAACGTGCTGACCGATTTGGTCGCGTAACATTTGTAGCGCAAATTGCGTTTCAAAGAAGTCCAAATCAGTTTTATGGACGAGTAAATTACTCGGTTTATGGATGGCAATTAATTCGTCATCACGATAAAGGATGGAAAGCATTTTCTAGTCGATTAGTGGTAGCTAGTTCAATTAAAACTTATGTTATTCTTAAGTTGTTATTAAGACTGTGGGCTGTTAGATGGAATTGATCGTTAATCAAGTTACGTATAAATGCGGGCATGCCTACGCTGCGTACGAAGTTGATCATAGAAAAGAGCATTTTGCTGAGCTAGTCGATTCAGCAAAACATTTCCTTTGCCCTGATTGTTGTCGAGCAGAATTTAAGTTGCTTGAGCTCAATTGCCAAGCTTATGCGAACTTGCAACAAATGTCGCCCGATATGTCTGCTTTTATTATCGAAGTGACCAAAGTAATTAGCCCTTTGAGCGATATTTTGCTGTTGAATGATTACCAACAGCGCGCCCCATCACTGGATGAGTTAACCCCGGGCGGCGAACCGCTCGATTTACCCCACGCGGTGTGGCGCAAAGAATTTTGGTTTGCCAACAACACCAATCCGATGCATGTGGTGATGTTGATGGAGCACGTAAAGCAAGAAATTGATTGGCTTGCTAGTTATATGCCATCGGGTAAATCGGCAGCCCATTTCGGCCAGTTTGTTGAAATTTGATCCAAACTAGCCCAAAAAAAACGGCGCTAAGAGCGCCGTTTTGTATTGCTTACTCAGGAAACAATTGTTGCCACAAGCTATGTACTGCAGTTAATTGCGGCTCTAATGGGGCAATCATGTCGATATTCAGCTCCTTGCCGGTCAAGCGATGACGGTGCTGTAAACGCCGTAGTTCGCGATACGCGGTTCGGGCGTGTTCGGCAGCTTGGCGATCAATTAAATTATGTTGTGCCGCGGTATCAAGTAAGGCGATATTGCCACTGTTGGCGGTCAGTGCCGGGATTTGTGCTGCGTGCGCTAGAATTAAGAACTGCACAATAAATTCAATATCAACAATGCCGCCCCGTAAATGCTTCACATCGCTAGGGAGGGCTGGGTGCGTTTCGAGCATTTTATTCCGCATATTGAGCACTTCAGCCTGCAAATCGGGGATATTGCGCTGCTGACACAGAATGTGATGGCGGATCGTTTCAAAGCTTGCGCCAACTTGCGCATCCCCAGCGCAAAATCGCGCACGGGTAATGGCTTGATGCTCCCAAACCCAGGCGGATTGTTGCTGGTATTGCTCAAAGGCTTCAATCGTTGAGACCAACAGGCCGGATGAGCCATTGGGTCGCAGGCGCAAATCAATATCGTAGAGTTGGCCTGCACTGGTAGTTGAGGTTAGCCAATTGACGATGCGTTTGGCCAAGCGGGCGTAAATGTCGGCGGCATTGGCGTCGGCATCGTTATACAGATAAACAATGTCCAAATCAGAGGCAAAGCCCAACTCTTTACCGCCAAGTTTGCCGTAACCAATGATGGCAAATAATGGTTGATCACGATGTTTGTTCGGCAGATCTTTCCAAGCCTGTTCTAGTGCAACATTTAAAATCAAATCGGCCAGATCAGATAAGTGATCGGATAGTTTTTCCAGCGGCAGTAATCCTGCCAAATCTTGTGATACCAAGCGGAAAATTTGCGTGTGCTGAAAATGACGCAGGCAATCCATTCGTGCTTCAACATCGTCGGCTAATTCTGCAATTTCAGCACGTAACAGGCGGCCAAGTTTTTCCCACTCTGGCTCTTGATGCAGCAGGCGAATATCGAGTAATTCGTCGAGCAAAATCGGGTGGCGGGTGAGGTATTCCGATACCCAAGGGCTGGCGCTGTATAGACTGGCGAGCCGTTTTAGTGTTTGTGGATGTTCGGCCAGTAAAGCCAGATACGATTCACGACGGCTAATTGCGTCGAGTAAATCGAGCAAGCGCGTTAAGGTGGCATCGGGCTTATCAAATTGAGCCGCCGTAGCGATCAGATTGGGCAAAATGGCATCGAGCCGACGACGGCAGCGATCAGGCATTTGGCGATATTTGCCGCTGTCTTGCATCGCCAGTAGGCGGCGTTCGATATCGGCAGGATTTTGATAGCCCAATTGCTGGTAATAGGGGGTATTTCCTTCTGAGAAAGTATCAATTTGAACTTCTTGTTCATTCCCCTCTAGGGTATTTTGATCGGGTTGCAGAAAGACCGCTTCAAAATGGCTGCTGACAATCTGGCGATGCGCCTCCAGCGCGGCCTTAAATTCAGGCCAATCGGCAAAGCCCATGCTACGCGCTAAGCGTTGTTGATCCTCAGCGGTACTGGGCAGCATTTGCGTTTGCGCATCATCAAGGTACATGATGCGGTGCTCTACATCGCGCAAGAAAATATACGCCGCTTGCAGCTCAGCTACGGTGGTTGCCGGTAGATTACCTTGATCAGCCAATAGTGCTAAAATTTCCTGCGTGGCACGAGTTCTGAGGGTTTTATTACGCCCCCCCCGTATTAGCTGGAATACTTGGCCAATAAATTCAATTTCACGTATACCCCCTGGGCCAAGCTTGATATTTTCTAGCCGGTCTTTGCGTTCCACTTCGCGGCGAATTTGGCTGTGCAACTCGCGCATCGAGTGATAGGCGCCGTAATCGAGGTATTTGCGGTAGACAAAAGGCGTGATCAAATCCATTAAGCCCTTCACGCTGGGCTCGTCGCCCGTCAAGGCTCGGCCTTTGATCCACGCGTAGCGCTCCCATTCGCGGCCTTGGGTCAGTAAATAATTTTCCAGCGCGGCAAAGCTGCTGACCAAGGGGCCAGAATCGCCAAAAGGGCGCAAGCGCATATCAACGCGAAATACAAAACCATTGGCGTCGGTATCACCAATTAGGCGGATCAAACGCTTGCCAATATTGACGAAATACTCGTGATTACTGATTTTGCGCCGCCCATTGGTTTCACCGTCTTCGGGGTAAATAAAAATCAGATCAATATCAGACGAGACATTCAGCTCGCGCCCACCAAGCTTGCCCATGCCAACGACAATCAATTGCTGCACCGTGCCGGTTTCTTCGCCGATGGGTTGGCCAAAACGTTCATCCGCTTGGCTGACCCACGCTAAGGCAGTTTCAATCGCCACCTCGGCTAAATCCGAAATCGTGTGCATCGCTTCGGTGAGGTCCGATAAGCCATTAATTTCTCGCGCAATTAATCGAGCCATGACCGCTTGCCGCAATAGGCGCAGCTGTAGCGATAATTCTTCATCGCTGTGGTAGGGCTGGCTTTGTAGTTGGGCTTGCATTTGTTCACGGGTAAAAACGTGATCGATTTGATCGGCTGTTGCTTGCGCTAGCGTGGGCTTGCAGAGAAATAAACGTTGCACGTAACGGCTGTGAGCTTGGGCGGCAGCAAGTTGAGGGTGAGATGCAATCTGGTCATCGGTCATGTCGTTTACTCTGTTGTGCAAGGTTGTTACGCGATATAGGGTGCTGTTTTGTCCTGAAAATCAGGGTAAAATGCGGAGCAATTTCATATCCCCTACCGTAGCACAGCTTCTTGCGTTTGCGTGCACGGTGTCTTACTCGGAATTTAGATGTCCTTGGCTTTTTTGCGTCAGCTCAAAGTACTGACTGCACGTATTACACACTGGCATCTAAGATGGCTAGCGCGTTTAGCATTAACTTTGCTGCTACTGCTGACAATCTGCGGCTTGACGTGGCAATTTTACGCTGTTCCTCGTTTGAATGATTACAAGCCTTGGCTGGAACAGCAGCTCACGCAAACTATTGGTGCACCTATCAAGATTGCTAGCTTGAGCGGG
Organism: Chitinibacter sp. SCUT-21; assembly: GCA_041874755.1. Lineage (NCBI taxonomy): Bacteria > Pseudomonadati > Pseudomonadota > Betaproteobacteria > Neisseriales > Chitinibacteraceae > Chitinibacter > Chitinibacter sp. SCUT-21. Next base: position 777,689 of record CP102611.1, on the reverse strand, counting down.
GGCTGGCGTGGGATCCGCCCACAATTAACGATTACGCGTTTTCAGCTGATCAATTCGCAGCAGCAAGCCATGCTGCAGTTCGAGCGCATGGAGGGCACCCTGTCTTGGTGGCAGTTATTGCTCGGTGAGCTCAATTTTAGCCATCTGCATTTGCAGGCACCGCAATTAGACGTGCTGCGCTTGAAAAACGGTCAATGGCAAGTAGCTGGAATCACTCTTGCAACAAATCAATCGACTGCCGAAGCTGTACCACACGATGGCCAATTTTTAAATTGGTTGCTTGAGCAGGGCGAACTCTCGATTGCCCAAGGTGTGTTGCGCCTGAGCGATCAGCGCGGTGAGTTTCCGGCGCTCAGTGCCAATAATGTGCAGCTGAATGTGGAAAACTGGTTTTCCCGACACCAGGCGGTATTGCAGTTCTCTCCCACGCAACTGGCTGGTGCTCCCGTTGAAATTAGCGCCAATTTGCAGGGGGAGGACATCAAGCAGTTGAGTGCGTGGTCAGGGTGGGTGAAATTAAACTTGCCTCAGGCCAATTTAAGCCATGCCGCACCTTGGCTGTCACCCCTATTTCCTCAGTTCAAGGTTCAATCAGGGCGAGGTGCGCTAGCGCTGAAGCTTGAGCTAAGTGCAGGGATATTGGACGGTGTTGATGCTGATTTGCAACTCACGGATTGGCGTTTGCAATTACCGGAGCAAGCTCAACTAAACCTTCCATTGTTTGATGGCCGTATTTTATGGCGGCTTAGTGAGCAACAACGCACCCTGGAGCTTCGTGCTAAGCAGATTCGCACCGCCGACACACTCTTGTGCCAGCAGTGTGAGCTGCAATATCTCCAAACAAAAGCTAAGCAATCACTGACCGCAAGAAATTGGTCACTTGCGGGACTCAATGCTTACAGTGCATTTTTACCCGAATCGCTAGCCCAATTTCGCCATGCGAAATTAGCAGGAAATCTAACTAAATTTAACATTGAATGGCCAGGTGATTGGCCATTGAATAAGGCGGCAAAAACCCCAGATCTTTCCGCGCTCACGCTTGAAGTGGAAGGCCGTAGTTTGGCTTGGGATCAGCTCGGACAATGGCCATCCGGCCAAGGTTTTGACATTGATTTAATGCTCGAGCCTAAAGGGGGGCGATTAAAAATAATTGGCGAGCAAGCCCAGCTGGTGTATCCCGCGCATTTTTTGGAAGCGATGAATTTTGCTCGTCTCCATAGCGAGTTTGATTGGCAGCAAGAAGGCAAGGGCTGGCAATTGAACCTAAAAGGGTTTAAAGCCATTAGTCCTGAGTTGGAACTGAGTGCGCAGGGCCAATATTGGTGGCCAGGGCATGGGATGGGTCAGGTTGATCTGACTGCCAATATTGAGCGCTTGAATGCGAACCGGGTCTACGCCTATTTGCCGCGGGTGCTGGGCGATGATGTACTGGTGTGGCTAAAAACGTCGCTGCTTGCGGGGCAAGCTAAAAAAGGTCAGTTGCGCTGGCGAGGTGATGTGGCACAGTTTCCATATACCTTGGGTACGGCTGCGGCGAAAACAGGCCAATTTACTGTCAAAACGCAAGCTGAGAATGTCACGATTCACTACGGTAATGATTGGCCTATGATCACCAAGGTGGATGGCCAAGTGACTATCGACGGCATGCAACTGAATGTGGATGCACAACGCGGGGATATCACGGGTACCGCACTTGAAGCTGTTAAAGTCACGATCCCAAATCTTGAGTTCAACCAACATATTCTCGTTGATGGCAAAGTTAAAGGACAAACTGCGCATTTTTTAGATTTTGTCCAAAACAGCCCCGTCCGCTTAGCAACGCAGGGATTCTTGGACGAGTTAACTGCGCAAGGTTTGGGTGAGCTCGATTTAAAACTCGATATTCCAATCGAGGATTTTGAAAAAACTAAAATCGATGGCTTATATCGATTTAATGCCAATCAGCTCAATTTTGGCGCATCAATTCCGCCTTTATCGCAAGCCAAAGGAGCTGTTCGATTTACCGAAGCAAGTATGAAAGTTTTGCCCTCAACGGCCAATGCATTGGGTGGTAGCGTGCAGCTACAGGGCGACACTGACGCGCAAGGTGCGCTGAATTTGGCGTTGAAAGGGCAGGGCGATTTAGCGCAAGCATTACAATATTATTTGCCACCACTTAGCCCTTGGTTACAAGGGAAAGTGCCGTTTGCCGCGAATCTCAAAGTAGATTCTGACAAATTTGCGCTTAATTTAGCATCGGATCTTATCGGCGGCTTGGTGTATTTACCTGCGCCTTTAGCCAAATCCGCGGCACAAATACGCCCTTTTAAATTGAAAGTCAGTGATGATAAAGGTCTGACCAGAGTTGACTTTACCTATGCTAAAGACCTGCAGGCGGCCTTTTTGCTTGGTGACGACGCCAGTTCGATGCGCGGCAAAGTGCTGTTAGTCCAAGAGGGGACTAATTTGGCCGAGGTCATCACCTTGCCAGTCAAAGGCCTACAAATTGGTGGAGCCTGGCCTGCGCTTAATGTCAACGATTGGCTTCCTGTATTGCCGGGACAAAGTATGCCAAGCACGGTTGAGCGCAAAACAGCTGCGATGAGTAGTCCAACAATCATCATTGATCAATTAGGTTTTGAGCAATTGAGCCTAGGTGGGCAGTTACTCAATGATGTGCGTTTATCAGGGCAAATGAACAGCCAAGGCTTGCAAGCGAATTTACTTAGCCGGCAAATCGCGGGTGACGTGCAATGGCTCAGTAGTCAAAACCGCGTATCTGCTCATTTGAGCAAACTATGGCTGCCGCTGAAAAATGCACCGACTCACGCCGCCAGTGATCGAGGTGCCAAAATATTAAAATTGCCACCGGTAGTGGAATCAACAACGAAATCGGCATTAGATGAGTGGCTCAGTTGGCCTGCGATCCATATGGTTGCGGATGATTTTCGCTTTAAAAATGTTGAATTGGGCAAATTAACCTTAAAAAGTCGACCACAAGAACGCAGCATTGAGTTTGACGAGCTGAGCTTGCGTAACGCGGATGGTCAGATCAGTTTGGCTGGTCAATGGTTAAAGCAAAATAGCTGGGAACGTACACAGGCCAAGGTGAAAATTGATTCTCCCAATATGGGTAAATTGCTATTACGTATCGGTTACCCAGAAGCTATGAAGGCTGCGCCGCTTATCTTGCATGGTGATGGTCAATGGCAAGGGGCACCTTGGCGACCCGCATGGGACACCGTTAGCGGTAAGTTAAATTTAAATATCGGTGCCGGGCAATTTATTCAGCTCGAACCTGGTGTTGGGCGCTTTTTATCGATTTTGAGTTTGCAAGCCTTGCCTCGTCGCTTAAAACTCGATTTTAGTGACGTATTTAGCTCGGGTTTTGAATTTGATGAAATCAGTGGCACAGCGCTCATCGAACAGGGTGTAGCACGAACCAGTGATTTGAAGATCAATGGGCCGGCGGCCAAAGTGCGTTTTAGTGGTGACGCCAATTTTGTCGCCGGAACTCAAAACTTGCGGGTACGGATAGTCCCCAGTATTGGCGGCGCAGTTGCGCTTGGTGTCGGGGTGCTGAATCCGATTGCAGGTTTGGCCACATTAGCGGTGCAATCAGTGATGGACAATCCCTTGGGTGAGTTATTGGCATATGAATTTCAGATTGACGGCAGCATGAGTGATCCGCAAATTAAAAAAGTGGGCGTTAAGCCTGAGTCCCCTAAAATTAAATAAGGGGGTATGTTTTTAATGATTAATTTACTGTTTGATTCTGACATGATACGAGTGGTGGGTATATGAAGACTGTACAGGTCTGTGCAATTCAAATGGTGTCGAGCAGCGATGTGGCAATCAACCTTGCTCGCGCTGAGCAATTGATCGCGCAGGCTGCGCAAGCCGGTGCACAACTGATCGTCTTGCCCGAGTATTTCGCCATTATGGGGAACAGCGATCGCGATAAACTGGCGCAGCAAGAGCCGTTTAATGACGGAACACTGACCGAGTCGCCAGCGCCTTTGCAGCATTTTCTGGCGAGCCAAGCCCGTCAGCATCAGGTGTATTTGGTTGGTGGCACGATCCCGTTGAAATCTGATCAGCCCGATAAAGTTATGAATACTTGCTTGGCGTTTAATCCGGCAGGCGAATGTGTGGCGCGCTACGACAAGGTGCATTTATTTGGTTTTGCCAATGGCGCCGAGTGCTTCCAAGAATCCGACACCATTGCGCCTGGGCACTTGCCGGTGGCATTTGACACGCCGTTTGGCCGCGTTGGTTTGGCGGTTTGCTACGATTTGCGCTTTCCCGAATTTTTCCGTGCTTTAGAACACGTTGGCCACGTCGATATTTGGACTTTGCCCGCAGCGTTTACCGCGACGACTGGTCGCGCGCATTGGGAAGTATTGTTGCGCGCGCGCGCGATTGAAAATCAGTGTTTTGTTGTCGCGAGCGGCCAAGGCGGGACGCATAGCAGCGGGCGCAAAACTTTTGGCCACAGTATGTTGATTGATCCTTGGGGTACGATATTAGATGTGTTACCCGAGGGCGAAGGGCTGGTGCTGGCTGAACTCAAAGCCAGCCAGTTAGAACGTGTGCGCACGATATTGCCAGCTTTACGCCATCGTGTGCTTTAATAGTGCCATTCAAGTTGGGTTTCGCGCCAATGGGCGCTAGGCCGTTTAAACAGGAAACAGAATGAATTCTTCGGTCGATTATTTTGCCATTGCCGAGCAGCAATTGCTGACGCCATTTTCGCTGGATGATCAGGCGCTCAATCAAGTGTTTGGCCAGATGCTGACGCATGAGATTGATTACGCTGATTTGTATTTCCAATACAGCCGCTCCGAGGCGTGGAGCTTGGATGAAGGCATCGTAAAATCGGGCAGTTTTAATATCGACCAAGGCGTTGGTGTACGCGCGATCAGCGGCGAAAAAACCGCTTTTGCGTATTCCGATGATATTAGCCTTGCCGCACTGAGCCAAGCTGCGCAAGCGACGCGTGCAATTGGTCGGCAAGGTGGGGCGGGTATTGCACCACTAACTAAGCAGCAAAAGGGCTTGCAGCTCTATACCCCGGTTGATCCATTGGCGAGCTTGGACGAAGCGGCGAAAGTGGCTTTGCTGGAAAAAATCGAGCAAATCGCGCGCAGCCTAGACCCACGCGTGGTGCAAGTGATGGCGAGTCTGGCTAGCGAATACGAAGTCATTTATATCGCGCGTCACGACGGACATCGTGCGGCCGATGTGCGCCCGCTGTGTCGCCTATCGATTAATGTGATTATCGAGCAAAACGGTCAGCGCGAGCAGGGCAGCGCGGGTGGTGGCGGTCGTTTTGATTACGCGTATTTCACCGATACGGTATTGCTCGATTACGCCAAACGCGCGGTCGATCAAGCGGTGCTCAATCTCGATGCGCGTCCAGCGCCGGCCGGTGAAATGACCGTCGTGCTTGGTAGTGGCTGGCCCGGTATTTTGTTACACGAAGCGATTGGGCATGGTTTGGAAGGCGACTTTAACCGCAAAGGCAGCTCGGCATTTTCGGGCAAGATCGGCCAACGAGTCGCTGCGAAAGGCGTTACGGTGGTCGATGACGGCACGATCGCGGATCGCCGTGGCTCACTGAATATCGACGACGAAGGCAACCCAACGCAGCGCACGGTGTTGATCGAAGACGGTATTTTGAAAGGCTATCTACAAGACAGCCTGAATGCCCGCCTGATGGGTATGCCAACCACGGGTAACGGTCGCCGTGAAAGTTACGCGCACATCACGATGCCGCGTATGACCAACACCATTATGGAAAATGGCGACGTAGACCCGGCGGAAATTATCGCGTCGATCGATCGCGGCCTGTATGCGGTCAATTTTGGCGGCGGCCAAGTTGATATCACCAGCGGCAAGTTTGTATTCTCGGCGGCGGAAGCTTGGTACGTTGAAAACGGCAAGATGCTGTATCCAGTGAAAGGCGCAACGCTGATTGGTAATGGCCCCGACGTGCTGACCCGCGTGTCGATGATCGGCAACGATATGGCGCTCGATCCAGGCGTGGGTACTTGCGGGAAAGATGGGCAAAGCGTGCCGGTGGGCGTAGGGCAACCGACTTTGCGCATCGATGGTGGCCTCACCGTTGGCGGCACTGCGGGTTAAGTCATGGCCTTAGAAATTCGTGAAATTGAATTTGCTGAATACGATGCTGCAGCTGAAGTAGTTTGGTCGTCATTTCGCCATTTAGCGGCGCAATATCAAAGCGCAGCGGGTATCGAGCAGTTTAAGCAATTTGCCCAAGCGAGTGAAATTCGTGCGCGCGATGCAGCAGGCGGCTGCTGTTGGGTGGCGCTTATCCAAAATACGGTGATTGGCGTACTGCAAACGCGGGCGGATGCGCATATTGCTTTGCTGTTTGTGTTGCCCGAATTTCAAAGTCGCGGCGTTGGTCGGGCTTTGGTGAAGGCAGCCGATAGCAAACAAAAATTGCAGAGCGTTAATGCCAGCGTGAATAGCGTTGGGGCTTATATGCGTTACGGTTTTATGCCGGTTGGCGCCGAGCAAGTAAAAGCAGAAATTCGTTTTGTACCGATGAAAAGAAATTAAACTAAATTGCGATTCATCCACATCAAAGCCCAAGTTTTACTTGGGCTTTGGCGTTTTTTAGTCGCTTTTTCTGTAAGGCAAGCTATCTTGAATTGTTCAATTCGAATAAAAAGTAGCTGGCATGGATTTTTTGCTTGAAGAAGCGTCTGAAACAGGTGACGTTTTACAAATTCCTTGGAAAGTGGCTGTGATTGACGATGAGCGTGATATTTTTGAAGTCACGCGATTGTCATTGTCTCGGCTGAAAGTCGATGATAGGCCACTGCAATTGCTCTACGCCGATAGTGGTGCAACAGGCTATCAATTGCTGCAGGAGCATCCAGACACCGCTGTCGCATTTATCGATGTGGTGATGGAGTCGCCCGAAGCGGGCTTGCTGTTGGTCGAAAAAATTCGCTCATCACTTAAAAATCACGCCGTGCGCATCATCTTGCGCACAGGACAGCCTAATCAGCATCCTGAAGAGTTTGTGATTCAGGAATACGATATTAATGATTACAAAGCCAAAACCGAGCTTACCAATATCAAACTAAAAACGTGTATTTATTCGGCCATTCGCGCTTACCGCGACATTATGACCATCTCAAATACGCAGCAGGGTATGGAAAAAGTTATCGCCTCGTCCCAAGCTGTGTTGCGCAGCCGCACATTGCATCAGTTTGGTTCGGCGGTATTGCAGCAACTGCTCGATTTATTAAATATCCAAAGTAGTGAAGTTTATTTAGTTTCTCAATCAACGGATTTATACGGCGACAAGGTCAATAATGTTCTTGCCGCCACAGGGGAGAATATCCAGATTGATGAAGAGCTAAGTTCACCGATTTTGCCCGACCATGTGCGTGAATTAGTTAATTTTGTTATTGCTGGCGGAGAAAATCAGCTCAGCGATTTTGCATTTTTAGCACGGTTTGATGTGGGCGATGGCGCCGCGAATGTACTGTATGCCAGCTTGGCCAAACCACTCGATGCCTTGCAGGCTAAATTGCTGCAAATGTTTGCCAGTAATGTCGCACTGATTTTTGAATCGCTCTATACCAAAGAAAGTATTCAAGAAACACAAAAAGAATTGTTGCTGGTTATTGGCGATGCGATCGAGCAGCGCTCTAAAGAAACCGGTATGCATGTTCGGCGCGTGGCGCTGATGTGTGAATTGCTAGCCAAAAAGCTGGGTCAATCGAGTGATTTTTGCGAAACGATACGCTACGCGTCGCCATTACACGATATTGGCAAAATAGGTATTCCTGAGCATATTTTGCACAAACACGGCAAGCTCGATGCGCAGGAGTGGGCGATCATGCAAACCCATGCCGAACTAGGGTATCAGCTACTTAAAAAAACCAAACGTGTCATCGCCAAAATGGGCGCCATCATCGCGCACGATCATCATGAAAAATGGGATGGTAGCGGCTATCCGCGCCAGTTAGCTGGGCTAGCCATTCCATTGGAAGCGCGCATTATGGCCGTGGTTGATGTGCTTGATGCGTTGGGGTCGAGACGTTCGTATAAAGAGGCATGGCCAGATGAGCAAATTATCGCCCTCCTTAAAGCAGAGCGGGGTAAGCATTTTGACCCGCAGTTGGTCGATATTGTCCTAGAAGGCTACAGCGAATTTAAGGCGATTCGCTTGCAGCTACCCGATCCTGATCTGGGCGCAAGCTAAAGGAGCCAGAATGCTGGAGCTGCCAGGGCAGGGCAAAGGCGTTATTCTGATTGTTGATGACAGTAAAATGAATCAGCAAATCTTAAGCGCCATGCTTAAAGACATCGCTGAAATTCATTGCGCTGATCATGGCGAGGAAGGGGTGATGATGGCGCAAGCATTGCACCCGAATGTGATTTTGCTCGATGTTGAAATGCCTGGCATGAATGGCTACGAAGTGTGCCGGGTTTTAAAGCAAAAGCCCAGTTTTGATAGCGCAATTATGTTTGTCACCTCACACACTAGCGAAGAGCACGAAATTCGCGCGTTGAAAGAAGGTGCCGTTGATTTTATTACTAAGCCATTTAAGTATGAAATCGTCAAAGCGCGGGTGAGCGCTCACCTAATGCTCAATATGCAAAACCATTTTTTGCGTAATTTGGTCAATCACGATGGTCTCACTGGTGTATTTAATCGCCGCCATTTCGATGAAATGATTGAGCAAGAATGGCGCCGCCATTTGCGAGCGCAAGCTTCCTTGGCGCTAGCGATGATTGATGTGGATTTTTTCAAACTGTACAACGACAGCCTTGGCCATCAAGCAGGTGATGATTGCCTCAAAGCCGTAGCAAAATGCCTGAGCAAGAGTTCTCGACGGCCTGGTGAAATTGTGACTCGTTATGGCGGTGAGGAGTTTGCCATTATCTTGCCAACCACTACGGGTGATGAAGCCCTGAAGTTTGGGCAATGGCTGTGCGAGCAGTTTGCGCAATTGGCTTTGCCGCATCCCGCGCGCCCCGATGGCGTGCCTATCGTAACGGTCAGTATTGGCTTAAGCGCCACCGTGCCGTCTTTACTCACCCAGGCGCAAACTTTAATCCGCTGCGCTGATCATGCGCTTTACCAGTCGAAAGAAATGGGGCGCAATTGCGCTACTTTTGGATTGTTTGGCGATTAATTGCCATTTGATATTGTGCTTGCAGTTGGGTTTGCGCGATCAAATCGGGGTAAAACGCCAAAAAAGCCTTCTCAAAGTGTGAGTAATAGCGCTGCAAGTCGTCAATGCCGGCCGCAAAATGGCTTTGCCGACGAATGCGGTGACGGGCAAAACCTGCTAATACTTGCTCGATGCGCTCCAGATCTTGATATCCCGTGAGCCAATCAAATTTCACCATGCTGGGTAATATTTCATGCAATTTTTTTGGCAAAATCGAGTCATACTCAATCAGCTCGGCATATACCTGCTGGCTAAAGTCACGCAAGGCGCGTTGATCAAATTGCGCCCAGTGGCGGGCAAGGAAATGGTCAAAATAAATATCGATTAAAATGCCCGCATAGCGTTGGCGCTCGCTCGCGATCCAAGTTTTGCATTCGGCAACAATCGGGTGGCTATCGGTAAATTGATCGATCCAGCGGTGTAATTGCATCGCACTTTGCATTGTGGCGGGTAAATGCTGAGCGTGCGCTGGCTTGAGAAAATCGCCAAGCAAGTTACCAATTCGCGCCTCGACGTCGTCGGGCGCTAAATGCAGATGCGCAAGATAATTCATACTCTCAAGGATATAGCATGCCAAAAATGACGTTGACTGAATTAGAGTCCATCCGGCAAGAGTGCCGCCAGTTGGTCAATCAACGCGCAATGATTTCTGGTGCGGTGGCTGCTGTGCCGATTCCCGCGCTTGATGCTGGCGCCGATGTGGCGATTATGACGCGGATGATCGAGCAGATTAATCAAAAATTTGGTCTCAGTGAGCACGATATGCAAAACCTGGACGATAACACACGGCAAAAACTCTTCGTGATTATTAGCTCGGTCGGCAGTTCAATGATAGGGCGCTACGCCAGCAAGGAGCTGATTATCTTGGCGCTCAAACGCGTCGGTGTGCGTATGGTTTCCAAGCAAGCTGCCAAATTTATACCCTTGCTAGGTATTGCTCTGGCTGCAGGGATCAGCTATGGCGCCATGCGTATACTCGGCAATGCTCATATTGAAGATTGCTATCGCGTGTTAAAGCAAAGTATCGAGGACGACGAAAAAACCGTCGCCGCGTATTAAACAACCGTCTGCTCGTCGCTACAGCCGCAAGCGCTACCAAGGCGAGATGGCCGCGCGGTTAGACGTTTGGCGCATGACTTTGGCCATGAAGCTGGCTAGATTGGGGCAAGGGTGGGAAAATGGCGGCCAATTTATCGCATAAAGTTGTCCGCCATGTCGCTCAATACCGTTGAACACCTGATCATCCACCAATTGCACAAAGAGCCCAACGGCCCCGCGCGCGTCGCGCTCGGCACTGCGCCGTTGGCGGTTAATAGCGCGTCGCAGCGTTTGGTCGATCATTTGTGCGAATTGTATGGCACGCGCAATGGCAAAGGCTTTGGCAAATTCGATCTGGACGACGAGAGCTTTGCCATGCCCAAGCTAATCGCCAGCTTCGCCCAAGAACAAAGCATCGATTTTCTCACTTTAAGCCAGCAAATGATGGCCGAGCTGCAAACGCGCGCCGAAGCCGAGCCGCTGGCCAGCGGCGGCTATGTATTGATCGCGCAAGTTAGCAATGCGGCGATGCAGTTTATTTTTATCGCGATCATCAGCGAAGTCATCGGCACCGCCATCACCGACGAAATGGGCGTGGTCGATAGCATCCATCTGGATATGGACCATCTGCGCGTCGCGGGCCGGATTGATTTGGGTAGCTGGCAAAGCGGTGGCGAGCGTTATGTTAGCTTCTTGCGCGGCCGTGGCGATGTGGCGGGTTATTTCAAAGCGTTTTTGGGCTGCAACGACGTCAAAACCCCGCTGAAAGAAACACAAAAGCTGGTCAAAGGTTTGGAAGCGTTTGCCAACGAGCAAGCAATTGCCGGCAACGAGCGCGACGAGCTATTCCAGCGCGCGCACAGTTATCTCGATGCCTTGGGCGACGGGCAAGGCGAAGTGGATCTGGCCACCGTGGCCGAGCAAGTTTTCCCAAGCTCGCCCGCACAATTGCAAACCGCTTTGCAAAGCGACGAGCTGGGTATTAACGACGGCTTTGTACCGGATCGGCGTGCCATCAAGCCGCTGATGCGCTTTAAGGCCAACGGCCCACAATGGAAACTCGAATTCGATCGCGCCAGCCTACGCAGCGGCGCGGTGATTTACGATAAATACAGCGACACGCTGGTGCTGTCGAATATTCCGGATGAGTTAAAAAAAGCATTGCTGGAACAATAAATACATAGGGTGGGTATTTGTTTTTAGGTCTTTATGTTAAAGGTTTTTAAGTTGATACCCTTATCATGGTGCTTGGGGCGTCGCTGTTAGATTTTAACTGCGGCTGCTGTTGGCCAATACTGGAAGAGCACTTCGCCTGATTGTGTAAAGCAAATATATAAGTAGCCACCTTATTTGTAATGGACTGCTTTCGGCTGTCGCTGAATTCAAACGTTAGGCCAATTCACACGAGGGAGTATTTACTATGGGAAATATTAACTATCGAGCAGTACACACAAAATCGATATGGCGCAAGGTCAGCAATCATCAGTCAATCGAATCTGCTATTAATGGAAAAGATGGGGCTACGGGGTTGTTTGCTAGGAAAGTACGCATCAACTATGAAACGCACGGCGACCCTTGTTACGTTGTTGTGTGGGAGCAAGGCGCACAAAGTGGCTTCGTTATTAAGCCTGACCCAGCCACTCCAAACGGAATACGTCAGGTATCAATTCCAATTGCTGTTATCCTTGCCTTTGAAAGCAAGGGGCAGGTAAGTCAGTTAGAGTTGGACAGTTATTTTTGATTGATTTTATATTGCATGGCTTACGCATTCAGTCGAACTGTATGAAACGCGACAGCATCGCGATCCTTACCAACTATTCATGGTGCCGAAGCACGTCGGGTGAGCCGTGGCTTTGCCCGACTATGCCGCGCCGGATAACGCGCATTAATATGGCGCTCATCCGGCCTACAAATACCAGTTGCCAGCTAATTTCTAATTGGACAAACCCCGCATGATCTTCAATCCGCGACAACAAGAACTGCTTGAATGGGTGCAGCGCGCTGGGCATGTTAGCGTCGATGAATTGGCGCATCATTTTGGCGTAACGCCGCAAACCATCCGCCGCGATATCAATCAGCTGGCGGACGAGCGTAAATTGCATCGGGTGCATGGCGGTGCGAGCGCGCATTCTAGCGTTGAAAACGTCGAATACTCCGCGCGCAAGGTGCTCAATATCGACGCTAAAGAGCGCATTGCTAAGCTAGTCGCCGAGCATATTCCGAACCATGCCTCTGTTTTTATGAATCTGGGTACGACCAGCGAAGCAGTCGCGCGCGCGCTGCAGCATCATGTGGGATTGCGCGTGATTACCAATAATCCGCATATCGCGATGACAATGTGCCATTACGCCGATAGCGAAGTGATTTTGGCCGGTGGCGTGATGCGTGCGAAAGACAATGGCATTTGCGGCGAAGCGACGATCGAGTTTATCCGCCAGTTTCGCGTCGATTACGCGGTGCTCGGTGTGGCGTGTATCGAGATGGATGGCACGCTGCGCGATTTTGAAATGCGCGAAACGCGCACATCCGAGGCGATTATTGCGCAGGCGCGTAATGTGTTTCTAGTCGTCGATCACACCAAATTTGGCCGCCCATCCTTGGTGCAAATGGGGCATTTGCGCCAGATCACGGCGCTATTTACTGATCAAGATGTTCCCGCCGAGTTGCTGCCTGTGCTCGAGGAGACCGGCACCGAGTTGTATATCGCCTCGCCTACGGCGAGCGAGTCGTGAATGTTGTAATGTTCGAAAACGAAAAAGCACCGCACTTTGGCGGTGTTTTTTTTCGCCTTTTGTACACAATTTACAAAGTTGAAACATTTTTCGCTTGCAAAAAGAAAATAAACGCGCAAAATGCGAACATAAATGCGCGAATAAATGTTGTTTGATGTTCGCTTTTGATTCACTCGGCCAGGGCTGGAAGATCAATGAACGCAGCAATCTCACCTCAGAATCAACACTTGTTTCAAGCTCAGTCGCACTTGGCGCTTGCAGCAAGGGCCGCGGCTAAGGCTGATGGGCCTCAACGCCGCCAAAAAATGGTCGTGGCGAACTGGAAAATGCACGGTAGCTTTGAGCTATGCCACACGATGATTCCGGCCATGGTGGCGATGAAGCAGGCCGCCGTCGATTTGGTGGTGTGCCCACCGGCACCGTTTTTGGCCGTGGTCAGTGCATTGGCCAATGACAGCGGCGTGGCGTGCAGCGCGCAAGACGTAGCAGAGCTGGCCAGCGGGGCGCGCACCGGCGAATGGTCGGCGGCGATGCTGCTAGAAGTAGGCTGCCGCTATGCCTTGGTCGGCCATTCCGAGCGCCGCCAGCATCACTATGAAGACGATGCGCTCATTGCTGGCAAAGCGCGCGCGTGTTTGAACGCCAACATTATCCCGATTGTGTGCATAGGCGAATCGGCCAGCGAGCGTGAGCGTGGCGAAACCGAGCAAGTGCTGTGCAATCAACTCGATTGGTTGATGACCACACCCGGTTGGCGCAACGCGATTATCGCCTACGAGCCGCGCTGGGCGATTGGTACCAACCAAGCGGCCACGCCCGAAGTGGCGCAAGAAACGCACGCGCTAATCCGGCGCTATCTGGCACAAACCGATGCCAGCGCTGCGGCCAGCATGTCGGTGCTGTACGGCGGTAGCGTGAAGGCAAGCAATGCACAGCAATTATTGGAAATGGACGATATCGATGGCGTACTGGTTGGCGCGGCAGCATTAGAGTTGGCGCTGTTTGCGCCGATTTACGACTCAGCAGTCAATTGCGCTAACAAACTCGATCTGAACCTGGCTAATACACAAAAGGTGGCTTAAATGTCGCAAACCACAGCCCAATCATTAAACGAATTTATCTGGCATCACAGCGACGATGCGAGCTTGCAGCGCGTAGCGCCTTTGCTACTCGGCGTTGCGCAAGCGTGCGGGCAGATCGCCGTGGCGGTGCGCTCCGCCGCTTTGCAGCAAATGACCGGCGCAGCGGGCAGCGACAATATCCAAGGCGAAGCGCAGCAAAAACTCGATGTGATTAGCCACGACATCATGGTGGCCGCAACGAAAGATTTAGCCCGCGTGCTGGCCAGCGAAGAGGTCGAGCACGTGATTGCTGGCAATCCAGAATCCGATTTGGCCTTGGTGTTCGACCCGCTCGATGGCTCCAGCAATCTGGATGTGAATATTTCGGTCGGCAGTATTTTCTCGATCTTGTCGGCCCCCGACGAGGTGAGTGACGAGCAAGTGTGTTTGCAAAGTGGCACGCGCCAACTGTGCGCTGGTTACGCGCTGTATGGCCCAGCGACGATGCTGGTGATCACCACCGGTGTGGCGGTCAATGGTTTTACTTTTGACGAAGAAACCGGTCTGTTTGTTTTGACGCATCCAAATTTGCGCATTGCCCAGCAAGCGAAGGAATTTGCGATCAATGCCTCCAACCAGCGGCATTGGGAATGGCCGATTCAGGCCTATATCGCCGATTGTTTGGCCGGGGCCGTTGGTGTGCGCGGGCGCGATTTTAATATGCGCTGGGTCGCCTCGATGGTGGCCGAAGTGCATCGGATTTTGCTGCGGGGTGGCGTGTTTTTATACCCAGCCGACAGCCGCGCGAAAACGCAAAACGGCAAATTGCGCCTTTTATACGAAGCCAACCCAATGGCGATGTTGGTCGAAGTGGCGGGCGGCGCTGCATCAACCGGCCGTATGCGCTTGCTGGACGTGCAGCCCACGCACACGCACCAGCGTGTACCCGTGATTTTGGGCGCGAAAGGCGAGGTGGCCACTATTGAGGGGTATTTTAAGCAAGATACTACTCAAAATGGCATTGAGGGCAATACCAAGACAGGTATTCCAAATTCAAACAGTGAAAAGGCGCATCAAACCCTATTTGAAACTTTATTTAATTAAGTATGCGTTGACCCGCTTCGTGGCCAGCGGCCTGAGGCTTTAAATCTTGTAGCTATATCTTTGTGGAGTTTGTTATGCCTCTTATTTCTATGCGCCAATTACTCGATCATGCCGCTGAACACGATTACGGCGTGCCAGCGTTTAATGTGAATAATCTGGAGCAAGTTCGCGCGATTATGGAGGCCGCCGATCGCACCGGCAGCCCAGTGATCATGCAGGCCTCAGCCGGCGCGCGTAAATACGCCGGCGCGCCATTTTTGCGCCATTTAATGCTGGCTGCGGTGGAGGAGTTTCCGCATATTCCGGTGGTGATGCACCAAGATCACGGCACGAGCCCTGCGGTGTGTCAGCAGGCGATTGAATTGGGCTTTAGCTCGGTGATGATGGACGGCTCGCTACGCGATGATGGCAAAACGCCGAGCGATTACGACTACAACGTCGAAGTCACTCGCCGCGTGGTGGCGATGGCGCATGCGCTGGGCGTGTCGGTCGAAGGTGAAATTGGCTGCTTGGGTAGTTTGGAAACCGGGCAAGCTGGCGAAGAGGACGGCGTTGGCGCGGCAGGCCAGCTTAATGCCAAACAATTGCTGACCGATCCGGACGAAGCCTACGCTTTTGTGCAAGCTACCCAAGTCGATGCGTTGGCGATTGCGATTGGCACCAGCCACGGCGCGTATAAATTTAGCCGACCACCCACCGGCGAAATTTTGTCGATTGAGCGTATCCAGCAAATTCACGAACGCTTACCGAATACACATTTGGTGATGCACGGCAGCTCGTCGGTGCCGCAAGAATGGTTAGAAATCATCAACGCACACGGCGGCGAAATTGCTGCCACTTGGGGCGTGCCGGTGGAGGAAATCATTCGCGGTATTCGCTATGGCGTGCGCAAAATTAATATCGACACCGATTTGCGGCTCGCCGCCACCGGTGCGATTCGCCGCTTTATGGCGCAAAACCCCGCCGAATTCGACCCCCGCAAATATTTGCAAGTGTCGGTCAACGCGATGCGTGATATTTGTATCGCCCGTTTTGAAGCTTTTGGCACCGCAGGGCAGGCCGTGCGCATTCAGCCGATTAGCCTGACTGCGATGGCCAAACGTTATCAAGCGCCGCGAGCCGTTGCCCACGCCGTGCATGGCGGTGGCGCGATTCATGCCGCTGGTGCGAATGTGCTGAGCATTACCAGCGAGCATTGGCTGGATCGCCATTTAATGACTGGCGATTGCTGCTAATCGATTGCTGCGCCGATTTGACGCGTATCAACTTCAACGCCGATTGTGAATGGCATCAGTAGCCTTGCTACCGGCGAGGCTGTAAGATCAAAGCAATCGGTTTGGAGTTGCTATGCGTTCACGCAAGTTTGTTATTTCGCTGTTCACCATTTGCTTGTTGGTCATGACCCAACTGGCGGTGGCGGCGTACGCGTGTATGCAACCGGCTCAGATTGAGCCGGTCAGCTCTGTCAGCATGTCGACATTCAATTGGATGCAAGGCATGCCCGATTGTGATTCGCAAACCATGGTTCAGCAGCAAGAGCCACTTTGCAAAGCGCATTGCCAAAAAGACGATCAATCGGCCGATAGCCGTACTCCAAATCTTCCGCCTCCATTATTTCTACTGGCCTACGTTTTTGCGCCGATGTTGTCGCAAAGCGAACCGCAGCCCCAGCGCTTTGATCTGGCCAGTGCCTCGCTCGATCATTACGCGCGCCCCTTGCGTATTCAATACCAAGTTTTCCGCAATTAGCCTACCCAGTTCGAACCGTCGTGGCCTGGTGCTGCGTGTAGTGATCCGCCCTTTGTGGTTTTGATCTAGGGTTTCTGCACGTCGCCGTGGCCCCAATTCATTCGAATCTGGGAGTCTTCTATGTTGACCCGAACTTTGGCGCTGGCGCTTAGCCTATTGAGCGCCAACACTTACGCGCTCAGTTTTAACGAGGCTTTGTCCTTGGCTGAGCAAAACGCCCCTGAAATGGCCGCGCGTCGCGCTGCCGATGAAGCGGCAACCGAAATGAGCAGTGCCGCAGGCTTTTTGCCCAATCCCAAACTCAATTTAGCGCTCGATGATGTCCAGCTGAGTGGCGATTCACGCTTTGATCTGAGCAAAAGCAAACGCAGCATCGGCGTGATGCAAGATTTTCCGAGCGAATCAAAACGCCAAGCCGAGCGGCAAATGGCGCAAGCCGAGCTGAGTGCCAGCCAGCGGCAAAGCCTAGCCATACGGCTGAATGTTCGCCAAGAGGCGGCCAATGCTTGGCTCACTCTGTATTTTGTCGAACAAAAAATCGCCAAATTGCAGGCGCAGCAGCAAGAAAACCAGCTGATGCAGGCCAAATCCAAAGCCAGCTTGGCCGCGACTGGCGGCGCTAATGAGGCCTTGAGCGCGCAGCTGGAAGGTTTGATGCTGGCCGATGAGATCGATGCGCTGCACGCCGAGCAGCAGCAAGCACTAGCGCAGCTGGCGCGTTGGATCGGCCCCAAGGCCGCGCAGCAAAGCGTGACGGGGTCTTTGCCGGCCTTTGTAACGCAGCTGGCGAAAGCCGACGGGTTGCAAACGCAACCCGAAATGCAAATGGCGCAAGCGCAGTTAAGTAGCTCGCAAGCGCAATTGGCGCTGGCGAACGCGCAAAAAGACGTCGATTGGGGCGTAGAGCTGGGCTATGCCCGCGGAACGATGGGCGACAATATGGGCATGCTGAAAGTCAGCATCGATATGCCTTGGTTCTCATCGGGTCGAATCGCACCGCAAGAGCGCGCGGCGCTGGCCAATATTGCGCGCAGCCAAGCTGAAGTAGCGGTGCGGCAAGCGAGTTTGCAGCAAAACTACGCAACGCTCAGCGCTGAATATCGCGCGCTACAAAGCCAGTTGCAACGCCAAGCAACGCAAGTGCTGCCGCTGTTGGAGCAGCAAGTGGCGCTCGCCGTTGCCAATTACCGCGCTGGTAGCGCCAGCGCCGATCAAGTCCTGAGCGCACGCACGCAAAAACTGAAAAACCAGTTACGCCAAATCGAGTTGCAATCCCAGCTGGCCAGTAAAGCCACGCAAATTCACTTTCTGACCGGGGAACAATAATCATGAATAAACTCACCGTCATCGCTGCTTCTATTGCATTACTCGCTACGGGTATTGGCGCAGGCTACTTTATGGCCGGATCTCACCAGCCTATACCCCAAGATAAAACCGAGGGCGCGCAACCATTATATTGGTACGACCCAATGAAGCCCGAGGTGCATTTTGATAAACCGGGCAAGTCGCCGTTTATGGATATGGACTTGGTGCCCAAATACGCCGACGCCGCTGGCACTGCCGCGGTGCGCATCGACGCGGGCCTGACGCAAAACACCGGCTTAAAAATCGCCAGCGCAGTTGCGGGCCAATTGCAAAGCGGCGTGCAAGCTGCGGGCAGCGTAGTGCTAAACGATAGAGACGTCGCGATTGTGCAAGCCAGAACCTCAGGCATTGTCGAGCGCGTGTACCAACTGGCGGCGGGCGATGTGATCGCTGCGGGCAGAGCCTTGGCCGACGTACGCGTGCCAGAATGGCTGGCGGCGCAAAACGAATATTTGGTGTTACGGCGGGATCCGCAATTGGGCAGCGCAGCCAAATCGCGGCTATTGCAACTGGGCATGAGTAGCGCGCAAATCGCCAAATTGGAACAAACCGGCGTCGCATCGCCAGTCGTGACGATCTCCGCGCCGCGTGGCGGCGTGGTGGCCGAATTGATGGTGCGCCAAGGCATGATGCTGCAAGCTGGGGAAGCTTTGGCGCGGATCAATGGTCTGGCCAGCGTGTGGATCGAAGCCGAAGTGCCTGAGGCTCAGATTGGCCAAATCGACGTTGGTAGTGCTGCGCAAGTGCGCTTTGCCGCCTGGCCGAACGAGCCTTTTGGCGCCAAGGTCAGCGCTATTTTACCGGTGATCAACACCGAAACCCGCACCGTGCGGGTGCGGCTTGAATTGCCTAATCCCAAAGGCAAAATCCGCCCCGGCATGTACGCGCAAATTGCACTGAATGGCGAGGCGAAGAGCGCGATCTTGGTGCCGAGCGACGCGGTGATCGCGACGGGCAAACGCAAAGTGATTATCACCAGCGACGGCAAAGGCGCGTTTGTTCCGGTTGAGGTGCAGACGGGGGCTACTGCTGGCGGGCAGACCGAAATCGTGGCGGGTCTAAACGCCGGTGAGCAAGTGGTGGTGTCGGGGCAATTCTTGATCGATTCGGAAGCGAGCTTGCGCGGCGTGTTGGCGCGAATGGGTGCGAAAACAGGCGAATCAACAGCGCAAGCGAACAGCAAGGCGGTTGCCGTCGCCGAGCATTTCGGCACTGGTGAAGTGAAAAAAGTCAGCAAGGACGAGCTGGTGCTGGCGCACGACCCGATCGCCAGCCTGAATTGGCCGTCGATGACGATGCCGTTTGACGTCATCGATCTCTCGCAACTGGCTGCGTTAAAAGTCGGCGACAAGGTTGAATTTACGCTGGTCGAGCAAGATGGCGCGCCAAAAATCTCGCGTATTGCCGTTAAAGGCAAAGCTGCGGCGGCGGTAAAAGGGGGGCATAACCATGATTAGTTCGATTATTCATTGGTCGATTAAAAATCGCTTTATGGTCTTGCTAACCACGGTGCTGCTGATGGTGTGGGGCGTTTGGGCGGTGAAAAATACGCCAATCGACGCCTTGCCCGATTTATCCGACGTGCAAGTGATTATCCGCACCACTTACCCGGGCCAAGCGCCGCAAATCGTTGAAGACCAAGTTACTTATCCATTAACCACGACGATGTTGTCGGTGCCCGGCGTTAAAACCGTGCGCGGTTTTTCTTTCTTTGGCGACTCGTTTGTTTATGTGTTGTTTGAAGATAAAACCGATTTGTACTGGGCGCGCTCGCGCGTGCTGGAATACCTTAATCAAGTGCAAGGGCGTTTACCGGCTGGCACCAAACCAGCTTTAGGGCCTGATGCCACTGGTATTGGTTGGATTTTTGAATACGCGCTGGTCGATAAAACGGGGCAGCGCAGTATTGCCGAGCTTAGAAGTTTGCAAGACTGGTTCTTGAAGTACGAGCTGAAAACGTTGCCCGGCGTTGCTGAGGTCGCGTCGGTTGGCGGTATGGTCAAGCAATACCAGGTGCAGATTGCACCGGAAAAACTCGCCAGCTTTAACGTCACCCATATGGACGTTGTTGAAGCTTTGCGCGGCGCAAATCAGGAAACCGGCGGCTCAGTGCTCGAGCTAGCGGAAACCGAATACATGGTGCGCGCCGGTGGCTATCTGAAAACGCTGGACGATTTTCGAGCGATTCCGCTTAAAACTGCCGGCAATGGCGTTGCGGTGACGGTGGGCGATGTGGCAGAAGTGAACCTTGGGCCAGAAATGCGCCGTGGTATTGCTGAACTTAATGGTGAGGGCGAAGTGGCTGGCGGGATTGTCGTATTGCGCTCGGGTAAAAACGCGCGCGAGACGATTAGTGCGGTTAAAGACAAAATCGCCGAACTCAAATCGAGCTTGCCAGCCGGCGTCGAGATTGTGCCAGTGTACGATCGCAGTCATTTAATCGATACCGCGATTGAAAATTTAAGCTTCAAATTAATCGAAGAGCTGATCGTCGTCGCGCTGGTGTGCTTGGTGTTTCTATGGCATTTGCGTTCGGCCTTGGTCGCGATTATCTCCTTGCCGCTGGGTATTTTGGCCTCGTTCATCGTCATGCATTATCAGGGCGTGAACGCCAATATTATGTCCTTGGGCGGGATAGCGATTGCGATTGGCGCAATGGTCGACGCGGCAGTGGTGATGATCGAAAACGCGCATAAAAAGCTGGAACACTGGCAACACGCGCATCCGGGCGAGCAACTCGTCGGCAAGGCGCGCTGGGATGTCATCGGCGAGGCGGCCGCTGAAGTGGGGCCCGCGTTATTTTTCTGCCTGATGATTATTACGCTGTCGTTTATTCCGGTGTTTACGCTTGAAGCGCAAGAAGGGCGCTTGTTTGGCCCGCTGGCAATTACCAAAAGCTATGCGATGGCCGCCGCAGCAGGCTTGTCGATCACCTTGATTCCGGTGCTGATGGGTTACTGGATACGTGGGGCAATTCCGGACGAGCGCCGCAATCCGCTCAATAACTTGCTGATTCGCCTTTATCAGCCGCTGATCGAAGTCGTGCTGCGCAAGCCAAAAATGACCTTGCTGGTTGCGGTGCTGACCTTGGTAACGGTGGCGTGGCCGATCTCGCGGCTGGGCGGTGAATTTTTGCCGCAAATGGACGAGGGCGATTTGTTGTATATGCCAACCGCGCTGCCGGGTTTATCGGCGGCCAAAGCCAGCGAATTGCTGCAACAGACCGATAGATTGATCAAAACCGTGCCTGAAGTCGATAGCGTGTTTGGTAAAGCCGGTCGCGCTGAAACGGCGACCGACCCCGCCCCGCTGGAAATGTTTGAAACGACAATCCGTTTTAAACCGCGCGAGCAATGGCGCGCGGGGATGACGCCGGATAAATTGGTCGCCGAGCTCGATCGTGTGGTGCAAGTGCCGGGGCTGGCCAATATCTGGGTGCCGCCAATTCGCAACCGCATCGATATGCTGGCGACCGGGATCAAAAGCCCGATCGGCATCAAGATCGCCGGCAATAATTTGGCGACGATAGACGAGATGGCGCTGGCCATCGAAAGAGTCGCCAAAACCGTTCCTGGTGTGTCGTCTGCCTTGGCCGAGCGTTTAACCGGCGGGCGTTATATCGACATCGATATTCGCCGCGCGGATGCGGCGCGCTATGGCCTGAACGTCGTTGATTTGCAATCGGTGGTGTCAAATTTGATCGGCGGTGAAAATATTGGCGAGACGATTTCAGGCGCTGCGCGTTATCCGATTAATGTGCGCTACCCGCGTGAATTGCGCGATTCGCCCGATGCACTGAAAGATTTGCCGATTGTTACTGCCAGCGGCCAGCGCATTACTTTGGGCATGGTTGCCGACGTTAAAATCAGCGATGGCCCGCCCATGCTGAAAAGCGAAAACGCGCGGCTGTCGTCGTGGATTTACATCGACGTGCGCGGCAGCGATTTGGTGCAAGTGGTCGACGATCTGAAAGCGGCGATTGCCAAAGACGTGACGCTCAAACCGGGCATTAGCGTGTCGTATTCGGGGCAGTTTGAATACCTGGAACGCGCCAACGCTAAATTGAAGCTCGTTGTGCCAGCCACCTTGCTGATTATCTTTGTGCTGCTGTATTTCACTTTCCAGCGCATTGATGAAGCGGTGCTGATTATGGCGACGCTGCCGTTTTCCTTGGTGGGCGGTTTCTGGTTCTTGTATTTGCTCGGCTTTCATATGTCGGTGGCGACGGGTGTCGGCTTTATCGCCTTGGCAGGTGTGTCGGCCGAGTTTGGTGTCGTAATGCTGCTGTATCTAAAGCAAGCCCTTCATGCACGCTGCCCAGAGGGCAATACCCCGAGTGTCGCGATCTTGTTTGACGCTATCCGCGATGGAGCCGTGCAGCGCGTGCGACCCAAAGCAATGACGGTGGCGACAATTCTGGCCGGCCTATTACCGATTGTGTGGGGTACGGGTGCGGGTTCAGAAGTGATGAGCCGCATCGCCGCACCGATGCTCGGCGGCATGATTACCGCGCCGCTCTTGTCGATGTTTGTGATTCCGGCGGCGTATTTATTGATGCGCAGTAAAAGCGCGGCCTAGGCGCGGTTGAGTTTGTTTGCGCTCGATGCTTACACCAAAATTCGTGTTAGCATCGAGCCATGATGAAATTAACGAATCACACCAGCCCAGCCGCGATGGCATTCAAACAAGGCTTTGTCGCCACCTTACCGATGCAATTGGGGGTGGCTCCGTTTGCGATTATTTTTGGCACGCTGGCCGCACCGTCCGGCTTGCCGCCGTGGGCCGCGCTGGCGATGTCGGTGTTGGTCTACGCCGGCTCAGCGCAATTTTTGGCTTTAACTTTACTCGCTGCCAGCGCAACATGGCCGGTGATTGTGCTGACGACCTTGGTGGTGAATTTGCGCCACGCTTTATACAGCGCCACTTTGCAAGGCCCGCTAGCCAATGTGCCATTTTGGCGGCGCGCAGCCTTGGCGTATTTTCTGACCGATGAAACCTTTGCCGCGGTGCAGTCGGGCCTGAATCAAAAAGTCACGCGTATCGATGCGTTTATGTTGGGCTCTGGGCTGTGTAATTGCAGCTGTTGGGTGGTGTTTACCGCGGTTGGGATTTTGCTCGGCCAAGCGGTGCCGCAGCTACAGCACTGGGGGCTGGAATTTGCGATGGTCGCCACCTTTACCGGCATTGTCGTCTCAATGCTGCTGACGCGCGCGCAGCTGGTTGCAGCCATCGCCGCTGGGCTAACTGCGCTGTTTGCGGCGGGTTTGCCGTATAAATTGGGCTTGATGCTAGCGGTAGTAGCGGGCGTAGCAGCAGGAATGGCTGCCGCGCGTTTTGAGCCAATAAGTAAAACGCAAACAGCCTAATACCTGCTTTGGTATGGCTCTGTAAGTTAATTAGGATTTGGTATAGATGGATATACTGTCGATTTGTTTGATGCTCTTGGGCATGGCGCTAGTAACCTACGGGCTGCGCGTGGTGTTTTTCCTGCCCGGCGTTGGCGATAAATTACCGCCGCGCCTGCGCCAAGCGATGGTGTATGTGCCGGTGGCGGTGTTGACCGCGATTGTGATTCCCGAAGTGTTTTTGCACCAAGGGCAGCTCAATACCTCTCTGACCAACCCGCAACTGTGGGGCATGCTGGCAACCGGCGTGGTGATGTGGCGCAGCAAACGGTTGTTGCTGGCGATTGGCGCGGGCATGGTCGTGTATTACTTGCTGCGCTATTTCACGCAGCACTAAACCCTGCACGGGCCAAAATCAGGTACAATGCCGCAAATTTTGTAAATTATTCAACGGCTTTGCTTTGGAGAGTAACCCAAGCAAGGCCGTTTGCCATTGGGTCGGCGCACCGCGAAACGCATTCGCGTTGAGCGCTGGCGATGGCAAGTGCAGCACTTTTTTGAAGGTTTTAAATCCATGTCGCAAAAAACGCCGTTTACCTCGCTTGAACAACTTAGCCCAGATTGGCACGATAATTTTGCCAGCCTAGGCTACGAATTTATGACGCCGATTCAGGCTGCCAGCTTGCCATTGGTGCTGGAAGGTCGTGATCTGATCGCCAAAGCGAAAACCGGTAGCGGTAAAACGGCGGCGTTTGGTATTGGCGTGCTGCATAAACTGAACCTGACTTTATTTCGCCCGCAAGCGCTGATTTTGTGCCCAACGCGTGAATTGGCCGATCAGGTTAGTAAAGATTTGCGTCGCTTGGGCCGCCATTTACCAAATTTAAAAATCCTGACGCTGTGTGGCGGTACGCCATTGGCGCCGCAGGCCGCGTCGCTGGCGCACGGTGCGCATGTGGTGGTTGGTACGCCGGGCCGGATTCAAGACCATTTGCACAAAGAAACGCTGATCGTGAAGCAAGTCAGCACGCTGGTGCTGGACGAAGCCGACCGTATGCTCGATATGGGCTTTGGCGGCGAAGTGCAGGATGTGATTTCATTCTTGCCGAAATGGCGCCAAACGCTGTTGTTCTCGGCAACCTACCCCGAGGGCATCCGCAAATTGTCGGCCAGCATTCAGCGCAGCCCAGTTGAAGTGACGGTTGAGGCGCTGCACGATCAGTCGTACATCGTGCAAGCGGCGTACGCGGTCAAAGACAACGCCGACAAGCCCGATTTGCTGAAACGCATTTTCGCGCACCACCAACCGACGTCCAGCGTCGTGTTCTGTAATACCCGCGCCGATTGTATGGCGCTGGCCGATTCTTTGGTTGAAGACGGGTTTGACGCGATTGCGCTGCATGGCGAACTCGATCAGCGCGACCGCGATTTAATGCTGGTGCGTTTTGCCAACGGCAGCTGCCCAATTCTGGTCGCCACCGATATGGCCGCGCGTGGCTTGGACATTAAAGAACTATCGCTCGTCGTGAATTACGAATTACCGCACGACCCTGAAGTGTATGTGCACCGTATCGGCCGTACTGGCCGCGCCGGCAATAAAGGCCACGCGGTCAGCTTGGTGAGCCCAAGCCAAACCAAGCGCCAACGCCAGATCGAGGAATACCTGAAAACCGAGCTACCCAAAGGGCGCGAGGACGATTTGACGGTGGAGGGCGATTTTGCGCTACCAGCAAAAATGACGACGCTGTGCTTTGACGCCGGCCGCAAACAAAAAGTGCGCCCGGGCGACGTGGTTGGCGCCTTGACGGGTGACGGTGGCCTGCCGGGCGACGCGATTGGTAAAATCGATTTGTTTGAATTTCAAACCTACGTCGCCGTCGATCGCCGCCACGCGACGCAAGTAATCAAGCGACTTGGCAATGAAAAAGGCAAACTGAAAGGCAAGCCAGTCAAAGTACGTATCGTATAAAACGATTTAGCTTTGAACCTAAAGGGTATATGAATGGGGGTTATTATCAAATTGACCTCTATTGATATACCCTTTGTTGTATCTGCGGCGAATTGTTTTTCGCACAAGACCTTAGGCGAATTTTTGCGTAAACTGAAAGCCATCGGCTCGCTCAGGTTACGCTTATGCCTTCAACGCAATTGACCACCAAGACCGAACGTTTGCGCATGATGAAGCGCCGCGCAACCGGTTTATTAATCGCTATGGCGCTGCTCTTGGTTTGGGTGATTTGGCTGCGCACGCAGTATCCAGATTGGCAATGGCTGGGCTTTGTTGAGGCATTTGCCGAGGCCGCACTGGTTGGCGGCTTGGCCGACTGGTTTGCCGTTACCGCGCTGTTTCGCCAGCCGCTCAATCTTCCTATCCCGCATACCGCGATTATTCCGCGCAATAAACACCGTATCGCCGATAGCTTGGGCGAATTTATTGAGGCGCATTTTCTGTCGACTGAGCGCATTATGGCCAAGGTCAGCGAATTTAACCCCGCCGCCAAATTATCCGGCTGGTTAATGCAGCCAGCGAACGCACGCCAAAGCGCCGACCAGCTCGCCAATTTGTTTCACTACATTTTGCAAAGCCTGACCGAGCCGCAAATGCAAGCGCGCTTACGCGAGCTATTGCGCAGCCAATTGGGCAAAATCGATTTAGCCACGCCGGCCGCCGAAGTGCTGCAGCTGCTGCGCCACAGCGGTGCGCAGCAATCGTTGCTAAACGCGGTGTTTGATCATTTAGACGCACAATTACAAAAACCCGAATTGCAACAACACCTCGCTCACCTAATCGCCGCCGAGCTTGATTACTTGAAATGGATTGCGCTCGATGAAGCGGGCGGGCGCTACTTGGCGCGCAAATTAGTCCACGCCGCCGCGCGTGAGGTGCAGGGCATGCGCGAAAATGACGAGCACGCATTGCGTCTGCATATCGACGAGACCCTCAACCAGCTGCAACAACGGCTGAAAACCGAGCCCGAATTACAAGCGCGCTTGGCTGCTGCACAGCAAAAAATACTCACCACTCCTGAATTATTGGGGGCACTTGATCAAGTGTGGCTTAGTGTCGTTGGCCTGCTGTCGCAGCAGCTAAAAGAGCCCGAATCAGCACTACGCAGCAAACTCGCGCACGGCTTGAGCCATCTGGCGCAACGCTTGGTGCTGGACGAGAGCTTGGCCGACTGGCTCAACCGCCACGCCCGCATCGCCGCCGGCCAACTGGTCAAACGCTACCGCCACCAAATCGGCGTGTTTATTGCCGAGCAACTGAAAGCGTGGGACGACGAGGTGATGGTCGAGCGGCTTGAAGTGAACGTGGGCGTTGATCTGCAATTCGTCCGCGTTAACGGTACCTTGGTTGGTGGTTTGATTGGCTTGGTACTGTATGGCCTGCATCAATTGGTGGTGCTGTGATGGGGCGGATGTGTGTGCTGATGATTTGTTTGCCAATGTTCGTGTGGGCTTCAGGTGGAACGCCGCCGTCTCAATTGGATTGGCCCAATCCGCGCGAAGTGCTTTGGTACCATTCTTGCGGCTGTGCAGATGATTGCTGGGTAGCCGAGCTGCGCAATAGGAAAAACCAGCAAATCAAAGCCAGCTTGTGCTGTGATTGCGAGCAAGTGTTCTTTCGGCTGGGTAAACAGCCTGAGCAGCAATATGCATCAAGCTGCTCGGCGTTTAGCGACGAAAACAAATTCCAAGAAATTAACCGTACTTTGCAAGAGCTAGTTCAGTAGCGCTTTCGAGCCTATTGTTAGTTGTGGGCTAGGTTCGTGCAGCGATATTGAGCTGAAACACCAGCACACCTGCAGCAGCGCTCGCTAATAAATGCTTTAGCGTGTGGCCGCTGATAATACTGAGCTGGTGAAACATTTGATGGTCTTGCAACTCGGCGATTTTCGCGAACACGTAGAGCAAAATTGCTGCAGCAAAAGCCAGTCGTTTGGTGCGGCTGCATTGGGCTTGCCATTGCAGCACTGGGATTAAAATCAGCGGCAGCATTTGCAGTAATAAATAGGGTCGTAAATCGCCCAAGCCTTGCGCTGTGCTGCTGGCACCAAGTAAATCAGCGCTGGCAAAGCTCGGAACGTCGGTAAATTGCCACCACCACACGCTCAGATAGCCCAACAGTGCGAGCAGCGCGCAATAGGCAATTTGTAGCCGGCCAGACTCATTTTGCCCATAACATTCTTGCCATACCGCAGCCAGCAACCCTGCGCAGGCGATTGCAATCGGGATGCGATCAAAAATCAGCCGCGCATTATCGGGCGCAAGGTGATACCAGCCCGAGCCAAAAGCGGTGAGAAACACCGCACAAAAAAATAAGCCATAGCCCACACGCGCGGTTTTAACTAATTCAGGCTGTTGCCACAAGCGCAGCAAACCCCAAGCGCCCGCCAGCGCAAACCCTACATTAGATAGCACATCAGCGGCGTTGGCGATGCCCAGCCAACTGCGCCGATCAGCGAAGTGATGATAGTTGGGCAATTGGGCAATCGGGCCGTGGATCAGCATGGCGATGGCCAGCAGCGCGATGATGAACGCGGGTAACAGGGCAGGGTATTTGCGAAAATAGTTCATGCAGATCTCATCGGTGATGGCGCTGAAGCGAGGATTTGGTTATGCTGTTTTGTTTTGTAAGTTTTGATTGTGACGCTAAATCAATCGCCACGCAATTGAGCGAGAATGTGAATATTGATGCAAATTACTTTCGTTGAACTGACCCCAAATAATCTAGCGCCTTTTTGCGATTTGTATTTGCGCGTGTTTAACGCCGCACCGTGGCATGACGGCTGGCAGATTGAAGCGGTGCGCGAGCGTTTTGCTGCGTTTAGCCAGTTTCCGCGTTTTTATGGCCTAGGCATGTTGGCCGATGAGGTGCCGGTGGGTTTGGCCTTTGGTTGGGGCGAGCGCTGGATTGAAAATTGGCATTTTCAAATCAAAGAGATGTGTGTAGCCAGTGAATTGCAAGGCTCAGGCTTGGGTAAACAATTGATGGCTCAACTCGAGCAAAATTTACTCGCACAATCTTATGCCGCAGTGTTTTTGTACACTGGCTCGCACGTACCTGCCAAAGCGTTTTATCAGGCTATTGGATTTAGTTTGGGTGAGCAAGACGTTTTAGGTAAACGCCTTGCGCCAACCCCAGTCATGTTGGCATGAAGTCATTTCACGCTCATCTTTTTATGCTTATTTTTTCGCGTTTGCGGCTTGCCATTACCCGCACTTCCCCCGATAATCCAGCCCATTAAGCAGGAGAGCGTATTTGTCTGTGTACAAATACCACCGAAGGCGCAATGGCACCCGCGAATCGCTCAGGTTTCAGGACTGTTTAATCGAAGTAAAAACTCTGGAGAGTGCTCAAAAGAGCCGCCGAAGGGGCTAACGGCGGGAATGGTTTAAACTTGCTGTGCGAGCTGTGATCGCATCTCGGGCGGTGCTCGGAATCCTCATGTACAAACGGTACATTCCGGTTTCTGTGCTCCGACTCAATGTGCTGACAGTTACTCGCTGCGTTTAAGCTCATTCCCTCGCACTTGTTGCAGCCGGAAAATCTCAGGTTACAGGACAGAGGGGTGTTGCCCGCTACATCAATAAAGTAGCGGCCTATGAGGGTATACCCTAAGGAAGTCTTATGACCGCAACGCCTAAAACCACACCGCTGTATGATTCACACCTTGCCGCTGGCGCCAAAATCGTTGATTTTGCCGGCTGGGCGATGCCTATCCATTACGGATCTCAACTCAAAGAACACGAAATCGTTCGCACCGACGCCGGCATGTTTGACGTGTCGCACATGTGCGTGATCGATATTACTGGCGCAGACGCGAAAGACTGGTTGCGCACCTTGATCGCCAACGACGTGGAAAAACTCGGCTTTGAAGGCAAGGCGCTGTATTCCGGCATGTTGACGCCCGAAGGCACCGTCATCGACGATTTGATCGTGTATCTGACGCACTACGGCTACCGCATGGTCGTGAACGCCGGTACCGCCGACAAAGACATCGCGTGGATGCTCAAGCAAGCTGAAGGCCGCGCGGTTGAATTAACCGTACGCCGTGAATTGGCGATGATCGCGGTGCAAGGCCCGAACGCGATCGAAAAAGCCTGCAAAGTGCTGCACGAAGAGTGGGAAAGCACGATCAAAGGCCTGAAAGTATTCCAAGGTTTCCCGTTTGGCTCGGTTGAAGAAGGCTGGTTTATTGCTCGCACCGGTTACACCGGCGAAGACGGTCTGGAAATCATGTTGCCAGCGGATGAAGCGCCATTATTCTGGAAAGCGCTGATCGGCGCTGGTGTGGCGCCAATCGGCTTGGGCGCGCGCGACACGTTGCGTTTGGAAGCTGGCATGAATTTGTACGGCCACGATATGGACGAAACCGTGTCGCCACTGCAAGCGGGCATGGGCTGGACGATTGCGTGGGAACCAGCGGATCGCAACTTCATTGGCCGCGCAGCTCTCGAAGCTGAAAAAGCAGCAGGCGTTGCCATGAAACAAGTTGGCTTGGTGCTTGAAGGTCGAGGCGTATTGCGCGAAGGCTTGAAAGTGGTCGTTGAAGGCGTGGGCGAAGGCGTGATTACCAGCGGCACTTTCTCGCCTACACTCAAACATTCAGTGGCGATCGCGCGCGTTCCAGCCGCGACCGATGCCAATAGCTCGAAGGTGCAAGTTGATTTGCGCAGTACATTGACCGATGTACGCGTGGTGAAAATGCCATTTGTGCGCAACGGCAAAAAAGTTTTCGAATAATTTTTTAAATCAAAAGCTTACACGCGGCGTTGCTCAGCCTTGCCGTACGAAACGTACTGTTAGCGGCTTCGCGCCTTGCGTGTGAACTTTTGGATGTTTTTATTGCAGGGTATTGCCCTGTAAATGAATTAAACCAAGATTTCCAATTAAATACCCTAGAGGATAGCGTCATGAGCAATGTTCCAGCAGAACTGAAATATGTAAACAGCCACGAGTGGTTGCGTCTTGAAAGCGACGGCACCGTGACCATCGGTATTACCGACCACGCGCAAGAATTGCTGGGCGATATCGTATTCGTAGAGTTGCCAGAAGTGGGCGCGCAATTGGCTGCGGACGCGACAGCGGGTGTGGTTGAATCAGTGAAAGCAGCTTCTGACGTTTACGCGCCAATCGCGGGTGAAGTTGTTGAAGTGAACGTGGAATTGGAAGGCTCGCCAGAATTGGCGAATAGCGATCCGTACGGCGCGGCTTGGTTCTTCCGCGTGAAGCCAGCGAATGCGGCGGATCTCGACTCATGTCTCACGGCAGCAGAATACACCAAAGAAATCGGCGCCTAATTAAAAATCGGCTGCGAAGCCCAATCACTGCGTTAGGCTACAAACTCAAAATCCTCATTGGCTTCAGCCAACTCCGGTTTTTCGTTCTTGCCTGCCTTGTGCTTGGGTCTTCTCGCACGATTTTTAGCAATTGACTGATTTAAAAGAATAATTTATCGCAAAGCGCAGCTTTGAGGCTGCGCTTTGCTACGCCTTGACTCTGAAGGTACCCCATGACGCTTTCTACTTTGTTTAATCACACTGAATTTGTCGCTCGCCACATCGGCCCAAACAGCGCCGATCAAGCGGCGATGTTGGCCGAAATCGGCGCCACGTCTTTGGATGATCTCGTTGGCCAAACAATTCCAGCCGACATCCGTTTTAACCAAGCGCTGAACCTGCCAGATGCAATGCCCGAGCACGAAGCGCTGGCCAAACTCAAAGCCATCGCCAGCAAAAACATCATCAAAAAATCCTTCATCGGCTTGGGTTACTACCCCAATCTGACGCCGGGCGTGATTTTGCGTAATGTGCTGGAAAATCCAGGCTGGTACACCGCGTACACGCCTTACCAAGCAGAAATCGCGCAAGGCCGTTTGGAAGCCTTGCTGAACTACCAGCAAATGGTCATCGACTTTACCGGTCTGGAACTGGCGAATGCTTCCTTGCTCGACGAAGCGACTGCAGCGGCTGAAGCGATGGCAATGGCGCGTCGCGTTTCAAAAGCCAAAACCGACGTATTCTTTGTTGATGCGCAGGTATTGCCTCAGACGCTAGACGTGGTGCGCACTCGCGCGAAATACTTCGGCTTTGAAATTGTGGTTGGCGCAGCCAGCGATGTCGGTAACGGCGATTACTTCGGTGCGCTGTTCCAATATCCGGGCGCTGATGGCGTCGTAGTTGATTTGTCTGGCCCGATTGCAGCGCTGAAAGCCAAAGGCGGCGTCGCGATTGTGGCGGCTGATTTGCTGTCGTTGGCGGTATTGAAATCGCCAGCGGAATTGGGCGCAGACGTGGCGGTGGGTAACACGCAACGTTTTGGCGTGCCAATGGGCTTTGGTGGCCCACACGCTGCGTATTTCGCGTTTAAAGACGAGATGAAACGGTCAGCTCCGGGCCGCATTATCGGTGTGTCGATCGACGCCAAAGGCAAAACTGCACTGCGTATGGCGCTGCAAACGCGCGAGCAACATATCCGCCGCGAAAAAGCCAACTCGAATATTTGTACCTCGCAAGTGCTGCTCGCCAATATGGCCGGCATGTACGCCGTGTACCACGGCCCAGCGGGTGTAAAACGCATTGCGCAACGCGTACACCGTTTGGCAGCACTGTTTGCTGCGGGTGTGGTACACGCGGGCGGCAAAGTGGTGCACAACGCCTTCTTTGATACGGTACAGGTTGAATTAAGCAACGCTGCTGCGGTTTACCAAGCTGCACAAGACGCGGGTTATAACCTGCGCCAAGTGTCTGACAGCGTATTGGGCGTAGCTTTCCACGAAGCAGCGTCGGCTGACGATCTGGCGACCTTGCTCAAAGTATTTACTGGTAAAGACGTTGATCTAGCTGCACTCGATGCGGCGGCGAGCGATGCTATTCCTGCGGAACTGGTTCGTGAGTCGGCCTACCTGACTCACCCCGTGTTCAATAGCTACCACACCGAACACGAAATGCTGCGCTATTTGAAACGCCTTGAAAACCGCGATCTGGCGCTGAATCACTCGATGATTTCATTGGGCAGCTGCACGATGAAACTCAACGCGACCAGCGAAATGATTCCGGTGACTTGGCCAGAATTTGGCAATATCCACCCGTTCGCGCCAAGCGAACAAACGCAAGGCTACCAAATCTTGGTCGACACCTTGGCTGACCAGCTCAAAGCCATCACTGGCTTTGCCGCAATTTGTATGCAGCCAAACTCTGGTGCGCAGGGAGAATACGCCGGTCTGCTGGCGATCAGCCGCTACCACGAAAGCCGTGGCGACGCGCATCGCAATATCTGCTTGATTCCAAAATCAGCGCATGGCACCAACCCAGCGACTGCGCAAATGATGAATATGCAAGTCGTGGTGGTTGATTGCGACGAAAGCGGTAACGTGGACGTGGCTGATCTGAAGGCCAAAGCTGAGTTGCACAAAGACAACCTCGCGGCGCTGATGCTGACTTACCCATCGACGCACGGTGTGTTTGAAGCCGCAGTAAAAGAAATCTGCGCGACGATTCACCAGTTTGGTGGTCAGGTTTATATGGACGGCGCGAACTTGAACGCGCAAGTGGGCTTAACTCGTCCTGCCGACATCGGCGCGGACGTGAGCCACATGAATCTGCACAAAACCTTCTGCATTCCACACGGCGGCGGCGGTCCAGGTATGGGCCCAATCGGCTTGGCGGCGCACTTGGCCCCGTTTATGTCTAACCACTCAGTAGCGCCAATCACCGTGGGTGACGCGAGCGTAGCGCAAGGCCAAGGCGCGGTGTCTGCTGCGCAATTTGGTTCAGCGTCGATTCTGCCAATTTCGTGGATGTATATCACGATGATGGGCGCGGCGGGCATGAAGAACGCGACTGAAATCGCCTTGCTGAACGCCAACTACGTGGCGAAGAAACTCGGCGCGCACTACCCAGTACTGTACAGCGGTGCGAATGGTCGCGTTGCGCACGAATGTATTATCGACATTCGTCCGCTGAAAGCGGCGAGTGGCATTACCGAAGTCGATATCGCCAAACGCCTGATGGACTATGGTTTCCACGCGCCGACGATGAGCTTCCCAGTGGCCGGTACGCTGATGATTGAGCCAACTGAATCAGAAGCGAAACCTGAACTTGATCGCTTTATCGCGGCGATGGTATCGATTCGCAACGAAATCGCCAAAGTAGAAGGCGGCGAGTGGACGCTGGAAGATAATCCGCTGAAAAACGCGCCACACAGCAAGGGCGATATTTCGGGCGAGTGGAGCCGCGCCTACAGTCGCGACACGGCCTTTTTCCCATTGCCGTACGTGCTGGACAACAAGTTCTGGCCATCGGTGAACCGGATTGACGATGTGTACGGCGACCGTAACCTGATTTGTTCTTGTCCGAGCATGGACAATTACAATTAAGCGAGTGAAAACAGAGGAGCCTTCGGGCTCCTTTTTTTATCCGTTTAGAAAATAAATTAAAAAAAATCGATCAAAGGATTGAAATTCTGACAAGGTGGGACGATATTCAAGTTGTAAGGATGAAAAATGTAAGGGTCTGAGGCACAAAGCGCAGGCTTTAAACAAGAAGGGAGGGCTACATCATGGTACGCATTTTCGATATGACCGCTGGCGAAGAAGAATTAAGCCCAGTAGTAACAAGCCCCGTAAACCAAGCTGTACAAGCTGTCGCACCACAACAAGAGTATTGTGAACTACGCCTATTGAGCGCGGCAGAATCTGAAGAACAACGCATTCCTAGACCAAGACCTTGGCTTTTCTAAGGCAATAAAAAAACGCCCCGCAGGGCGTTTTTTTATTGCTGCCGTAAGATCTTAGTGGGCGGCTTTTTTGCTGAATAATTTACCTGCAAACTCAACCACGATTAAAGCCACGGCGCCAGCGATTAAACCGACGACAAGGTTGGCGATACTCGGCACGACCATACCCAGTACATTGCCGCTTTCAGTTGCTAAGTGTTCAATGCCGTGATGCAGCGCTGGTACGCCATGCGTCAAAATGCCGCCACCAACCAAAAACATTGCGGCTGTACCGACAATCGTGAGTAGTTTCATCAGTTTGGGTGCAGTGGCTACGAGTAGGTTGCCCAGTGCTTTAGCCGTGCTAGTGCTTTTACGTTGCAGGTAAAACCCCATATCGTCCAGTTTCACAATGCCCGCGACTAAACCATAGACCCCTACGGTCATAATCACGCCGATACCGGCGAGCACCATAAATTGCGTCGACAGAGATTTGTCCGCCACTGTACCGAGTGCGATCACGATAATTTCGGCTGACAAGACAAAATCGGTGCGAATTGCGCCTTTGATTTTTTCTTTTTCCAGCGCGACTAAATCGACATTTTCATCAAGCAAAGCTGTGGCGAGGTTTTCCTGTTCTTGCTCAGATTCTTCTTTGTGCAAAAATTTGTGCGCGAGTTTTTCCACGCCTTCAAAACACAAATACAAACCACCGATCATCAACAGTGGAATCACTGCCCACGGAATAAAGGCGCTGATCGCCAGTGCAGCTGGCACCAAAATGATTTTATTTTTGAGCGATCCCACCGCAACCGCCCAAACCACCGGCAACTCGCGTTCAGCGCGCACGCCATTGACTTGCTCGGCGTTCAGTGCCAAATCGTCGCCCAATACGCCAGCGGTTTTTTTTGCAGCTACTTTGGTCATCACCGCAACGTCGTCCAAGATGGTTGCGATGTCGTCTAAAAGTGTTAGTAAACTTGCTCCAGCCATTACTCTTTCCCTTGCTGTGTTTTGTTAATTTTTGTTAAGGCTGTCAGTTTGCTGTTAGTCTGCGATTTTGGCAAATCTAGCTTGCACTACGCCATTGATTTCGACGTTTTCTACAAACATCGCAAAAGGGCGCACCCATAAACCGCCTTCACCATACAGTGGCCGGTATACGACTAGCCATTCACAGGTTTCGGAGTGGCGGGCTAAATCAATCACCTGATATTCGTTGCCTTTGTAATGCCGATAGCGGCCAAGTGCGAGTTCTGGTTTTGCTGTCATATTAATACCCTGTTGTGTATATCGTGATATGTTTTCATAGCTGTGCTTTTCGCGGGTATACCCAGATAAAAATGGCCACCCTAGGGTGGCCATTTTAGATGCTAAGCACTCTTTGATTAAAGCTTGCTTTCCAACCAGCTTGCCGCAGCTTGCATGGCTTCCTGTACTTTGCTCGTATCGGTACCACCGGCTTGTGCCATGTCAGGGCGACCGCCGCCTTTACCGCCAACGATTTGCGCGGCTACGTTGACCAATTCACCTGC
Organism: Chitinibacter sp. SCUT-21; assembly: GCA_041874755.1. Taxonomy (NCBI): domain Bacteria; kingdom Pseudomonadati; phylum Pseudomonadota; class Betaproteobacteria; order Neisseriales; family Chitinibacteraceae; genus Chitinibacter; species Chitinibacter sp. SCUT-21. The sequence goes on along the minus strand of CP102611.1, from coordinate 741,834 downwards.
TTTGACTTTGCCTGTCAGGTCTTTGCTCACACGTGCAATTAGGCTGACTTTATCGTCGTTAATGCACGCCAGTAGCGCGATGCCGCTTTCTACACGATCCATCAGCTTATCGCTCATTTCGCGCAGCATGCCAGCTTCTACGCCATCAACAACGCTGCCAATGCATTTCACACCATTAATAGTGCGCATGCCAACGCCAATTAGTTGATCCAATTGCGTGAAGGCCATTTGCGCTTTCAATGATGAAACTTCCTTTTGTGCCGCTTTCAGGTCCGCTTGCAGTTTTTCCAGCTTAGCTAGCAATTCGCCCGATTGCGCGCCAGCGATAACGGCAGCCGCTTTCAGTTCAGCGTCTTGCGCTTGAACTGCTGACAATGCTGCAGTTCCCGTAATCGCTTCAACGCGGCGGATACCAGCAGCAACGCCGCCTTCTGATACGATTTTAAAGAGACCAATATCACCGGTGCGGCTAACGTGCGTACCGCCACACAATTCGGTTGAGAAGTCGCCCATTTTCAGTACGCGCACTTCGTCGCCGTATTTTTCGCCAAACAGCGCCATGGCGCCGTTTTTGATCGCGTCGTCGTAGCTCATCAATTTAGCTACGGCTTCTTCGTTGGCCATGATGACTTGGTTGACCAAGTCTTCAACTTTGGCGATTTCTTCCGCAGTCAGCGCTTTCGGGTGCGAGAAGTCAAAACGTGTGCGCTCGTTATTCACCAAAGAGCCTTTTTGCTCAACGTGCGTGCCGAGTACTTCGCGCAATGCTGCGTGCAATAGGTGAGTCGCTGAGTGGTTACGCTGGCTGGCTTGGCGTTTTGAAATATCGATGCTGGCGGTGACTGCGTCGCCCACTTTGAGCGTGCCGCTAACGATCTGACCTTGGTGGCCAAATACGTCCGCTTTGATTTTTTGCGTGTCAGTCACATTAAATACGCCCGAACCGGCAATCACGCCGGTGTCGCCCGCTTGGCCGCCAGACTCGGCGTAGAACGGTGTGTGATCCAACACGATCACGCCTTCGTCGCCATCCGACAATTGCGCAACTTGTTCGCTGCCTTTGTACAGTGCAATCACTTTAGCGGCGCGGCTGCTTTCGGTGTAGCCGTGGAAGCAAGATGCCTCGCCTTCGTAGGCCAAGCCTGCGGTCATTTTGAATGTACCAGCAGCTTTGGATTGTTTGCGCTGTGCTTCGAGCGCGGCTTCAAAGCCTGCGATGTCGACGGTAACGTTGCGCTCACGGCAAACGTCGGCAGTCAAATCGATTGGGAAGCCATAAGTGTCGGACAGTTTGAACGCCACTTCGCCGTCCAATACTTGCTTGCCACCACCCAAAACGGTGTCGAGCAAGGTCATGCCGTTTTCTAGTGTGCGGCCAAAGATTTCTTCTTCGGTTTTTAGCGCGTCAACAATCACGTCTTTGCGTGCACGCAATTCTGGGTAAGCATCGCCCATGACTTCGGCCAGAGGCGCAACCAGCTTGTGGAAGAAGTAACCTTTTTGGCCCAATTTGTAGCCGTGACGAATTGCGCGGCGAATAATTCGGCGCAGTACATAACCGCGACCGTCGTTGGCTGGCAAAGCGCCGTCAGCGATCAGGAAGGCACATGAGCGGATGTGATCGGCGATTACTTTGAGCGATGGTGATTCTGGATCAGTCGCGCCGGTTTCACGTTGCGCAGCTGCCAATAGGTGTTGGAACAAATCGATTTCGTAGTTCGCGTGCACTTTTTGCATCACGGCCGAAATACGCTCCAAGCCCATGCCGGTATCAACCGATGGTTTTGGCAGTGGGTGCAATACGCCCGCTTCGTCGCGGTTGAACTGCATAAATACGTTGTTCCAGATCTCGATAAAGCGATCGCCATCTTCTTCTGGCGATCCTGGAGGGCCGCCCCAGATGTGATCGCCGTGGTCGTAAAAAATCTCAGAACATGGGCCACATGGGCCAGTGTCGCCCATTTGCCAGAAGTTGTCAGACGCGTACGGCGCGCCTTTATTGTCGCCAATGCGAACGATTTTCTCTGCTGGAACGCCGACTTCTTTGTTCCAAATGTCATACGCTTCGTCGTCCGTGGCATACACGGTGACCATTAGTTTTTCTTTTGGAATGCCCAACCATTCAGGGCTGGTCAAAAATTCCCATGCGTACAAAATCGCTTCACGTTTGAAATAATCGCCAAACGAGAAATTGCCGAGCATTTCAAAGAAAGTATGGTGGCGTGCGGTGTAGCCGACGTTTTCCAAGTCATTGTGTTTGCCGCCAGCGCGTACGCATTTTTGGCTGCTAACTGCGCGGCTGTATGGGCGTTTATCAAAGCCCAAAAACACGTCTTTAAATTGGTTCATGCCGGCATTGGTAAACAAGATCGTTGGATCGTTGGCCGGAATCAGCGACGATGAAGCCACGACTTGGTGGCTCTTACTTGCAAAAAAGTCCAAGAACTTTTGGCGAATCTGGGATGATTTCATAAGACGTTACGCGCGCGCAGTTTAAATTCAAGGGTATAGATTCTAAAGCAAAGCAGCGCGTGCGGGTAGGCGGGCAGGGCATTTGTATCGCGGCTGTGTGTGCGGTTCACTGATTGGGCCGCTGCGGTGCGATGACGCTTAGGAATGACTTGGTCTATGACTTAAGGCTTTCTGGGGTATATATTCCAGATTTAGGCAGACTGGGGGTTATGGGTTGATACGGCATAGGGTATTTATTCGAAATCAAAATCGCCCAAGTCATCATCCACATCGCCGCTAACGACGCGATAAATCACCGCAGTGCTAAAGCCACGGCTTGCCAGAAAGCGCAGTTGTTTGGCGCGCTCTTTTGCGTCAACTGGCGCTTGGCCAAATTTTTTGCGCCACAATCTGCGCGCGGTTGCTTCCTCGTTGTCGGCGACGGCTTCAAGGCTGGCTTCGATGATGTCGCTGGCGACCCCGCGCTGGCGCAACTCTTGTTTTAGGCGGGCTTGGCCGTAACGCTGGCTGCGATAGTGCGTCCATTGCTCGGCAAAGCGGCTATCGGATAGCCAGCCGCGTGCTTCAAAATCGTCCAGAATTGCAGGGATTTCTTCTGGTGTTTCGGTGTGCGCTTTGAGCTTTTGCTCTAGCTCGGCGCGCGAGTGATCGCGTCGCCCAAGCATTTGCAGCGCTTTATTGCGCAATGAAATCGTCGCCAATTTTATTACTCCGAATAAAAAAGGCCCTCTTGCGAGAGCCTTTGGCTGTTGGAAGTTGCGAAAATTATTCCGCAGCTTCTTCGTTTTCGCCGCCCATTTCAATCGGCAAGCTGCTGCCAATCAATTTACCACGTACTTTTTGCATGATTTCTTCGGCTAATTCTGGGTTGTCTTTCAAGAATTGACGTGAGTTTTCTAAGCCTTGGCCGATCTTATTGCCGTTGTAGCTGTACCAAGCGCCTGATTTTTCGACGATCTTGTTGGCTACGCCTTGCTCGATGATCTCGCCTTCACGCGAAATACCTTCGCCGTACAAGATGTCAAACGTGATCACACGGAATGGTGGCGATACTTTGTTTTTGGCAACCTTCACCTTGGTTTGGTTACCAATGATTTCTTCGCCTTTTTTCACCGCGCCGATACGGCGGATGTCCAAACGAACTGAGGCGTAGAATTTCAGCGCATTACCACCGGTGGTGGTTTCTGGGCTTTGCCCTGGCATCATCGCGCCAATTTTCATGCGCAACTGGTTAATAAAGATCACCAGCGTGTTGGTACGTTTGATATTACCCGTCAGTTTACGTAGCGCCTGACTCATCAAGCGAGCTTGCAGACCTACGTGTACGTCGCCCATTTCGCCTTCGATCTCGGCTTTTGGCGTTAAGGCTGCCACCGAGTCAACGACGATAATGTCAACGCCACCCGAGCGTACCAGCATATCGGCGATTTCCAGCGCTTGCTCGCCAGTATCAGGCTGAGAAATCAGCATATCCGATACATTCACGCCGAGTTTTTGCGCGTAGATTGGATCGAGCGCGTTTTCCGCATCGATGTAGGCCGCAACGCCGCCGAGTTTTTGAATTTCTGCTACCACGTGCAGACACAGCGTGGTTTTACCTGACGATTCAGGTCCAAAGATTTCAACAATACGGCCGCGTGGTAAACCACCCACGCCCAGTGCCAAGTCCAAGCCGAGCGAGCCAGTGGAAACCACTTGCAAATCATTTTCGATTTGGTTGTCGCCCATTTTCATGATGGCGCCTTTACCAAATTGGCGTTCGATCTGGGCGAGGGCGGCGGCTAGCGCTTTGCTTTTGTTGTCATCCATGGTGTGGTCCTGAACTTAATGTGTTTGGGTGGAGTGATTATAGAACATTCGTTCTGTATTGCAATAGGCAAATGCAAAGTTTGTTAATTTTGCAATGAATCGGGTGCGTTAACCGGTAGGGTGAAGTAGAAGATCGTACCTTCATCGGGGGTAGATTTAGCCCAAATGCGCCCGCCATGGCGGCTAATAATGCGTTGTGTTGCCGTTAAGCCGATGCCGTTGCCGCTAAACTGGGACTGGGAGTGCAAGCGATGAAAGGGGGTGAAAAGACTCTTAGCCGATGCCATGTTAAAACCGATGCCCTCGTCGGCTACATAATAAACTAGCTGGCCATTTACCTGCGTGCGACCGAAGCTGATTTTAATCACAGGCTTGGTTTGTGAGTATTTCCACGCATTTTCAAGCAAGTTAAATAGGGCAATCCGGATTAAACGTGCATCGGCTTGTGCATGCATATCCTCATCGATCAAGATTTCGCACGGCTGATCGGGTTGCAGCATGGTAATTTCGTCCATGATGTCATGACCCATCGCCGTGAGATTAATTTCTTGTAAGCGAATCTCTGCGCGCGAAAATTGCTGCAGCATCAATAAATCATCAATCCGGCTAGACATGCCATTAATGCCGCCACGAATACGCTGCAGGTAATTGCGGGCATTGTTGTCTAGTTGGTCTTGGTAGTCATCGATGAGTACTTGGCTAAAGCCTTCAATCGTTCGTAAAGGTGTGCGCAAATCCTGTGCGAGGATATTGGTTAAAATTTCAAGCTCGTGTGTGCTGGCGGCTAATTCTCTGCTGCGCTCTTCAATCACTTCCTCCAGATGATGGCGGTATTTTTCTAAGTGAATTTCACTTTGTTTACGCTGGCTGATGTCAAATAAAAAGCCTTGTAGGTGGGGGCGTCCGCTGGAGTCGATATCGCAACTGGCCATAATTTGCACCCAAACCTCTTTGCCGCTGGCCGCAAGTAATCGGCATTCAAACTCATGAATTTGTCCTGGTTGATGAGAGTCAGCAAAGAGTGGATATGCATAATGTCTATCATCGGGGTGTAGATAGCTCGATAAGAAGCCTTCGCTATACCAAACCGCCAATGGGTAATTGAGTAATTGTTGTGCCTGTGGCCCCACATAAGTAAAACGCCATTCTTCAGGCCGTGCATCCCATGGAATTAGGCGGGTAGATTCAACCAGGCGCCGCATCCTGTCTTCACTCACGCGTAGCGCTGATTCAATTTGCTGGCGGCTCATTAAATCAGCCTCGAGCTGCAAATTTTTTTGTTCCAGTTTGCCTATCATTTCACGAAGTGCAAGGCGAGTTTGTTCTAGCGCACTCCCTAATTGCCCAATTTCATCTTCACGGTGCCAAATAAATGGGCGGTCGAGCTGATCGTTGGCTAATTGCGCCGCTTGCTGGGTCAGTTTTTCGAGTGGCCGCAAGATGCGTGAGTTTAATAAAAACAAAATTAAACCCAAGCTAAACAATAGCTGTAAAAAAACGGCGAATATATATTGCTGCTGCTTGCGTTCGATGGCCTTTTTTGCCAAGCCATCGTCAAGTTCTAGGGTGACATTACCAATCACATTACCTTGCTTACTCACTAAATGAGAGAGCGAGGAGAGTTGCCGTAGACGGCGTTCTGGTTTGTTAGCGGTAAGAAAAACCCCAAGCGAAGAGTCGTTAACCACAATGCGCACGACGCGTGGATCGCTCATAACCGAATCAAGCAGCGGTTTTCCAGACTCGGGCGCTAAATTCCATAAAGGCTCTTGCATTCCCAATACCAAAATCTCAACCAAGCGTTCGTGGTCTTGGCGAATGTTTTTTTCAGCTGCGGCCAATTCGTTACGCAAGCTGAAATAGCCAATCATTGTGGCGGGTAGTAAAAGACCGAGCAAAATGGCCAAAATGACAGTGGGGCGGAGTGACAGATTCATGCAGACTTTAATGAGGGTTAGCTGACGATTGAGTCAATATTGGCAGTCTAATCGAGTTTAATTATTCCGACCAAAGAAACTTATTTGTCATTGTGCTTTCGCGCGATCGCTGTTGCATTGTCACTTCAGCCCAGAGTGAAGTAGAGGTTTGATCTTTCGCAGTGAAGCGGCAAAATCCGCTTCGAGGCAAGGCGGCAGCACGGCATAATAGCCGCATAAGCATGGGGGGCGAAAAAATGAAAGTGATAGTCTTAGGTGCAGGGGTTATTGGTGTGACCACCGCGTGGTTTTTAGCGCAAGAAGGCCACGATGTAACGGTGATTGAGCGTGCGCAAGAACCTGCGCGCGAAACCAGTTATGCCAATGGCGGGCAAGTGTCGGTATGCCACGCCGAGCCGTGGGCCAACCCGAAAGCGCCGTGGAAAACGCTGCAATGGTTGGGTGAAGAAGACGCGCCGCTACTGTTTCGCCTGAAACTCGATTGGAATCAATGGCGCTGGGGTTTACGCTTTTTGCAGCAATGCACCAAGGCCAAAGCCAAATCCAATCTGCAAAATCTCGTCCGCCTAGGACTATATAGCCGTGATACTTTGCAAGCTGTGCGCGCGCAAACCGGTGTGATTTACGATCAGCGCACCGAGGGCATTTTGCATTACTACACCGACCCAGCTGAATATGAAGCGGCTATTCCCGCTGCGGCGCTGATGCGCGAAGTGGGTTTGGATCGGCAAGTCAAAACGGCTGAAGAATGCATTCAGATTGAGCCCGCGCTGGCGCAATCGCGTTACCCGATCGTCGGCGGTACTTACACGCCGAGCGATGAGTCGGGTGATGCACGACTGTTTACCAATGAGCTAGCAGATCGCTGTGCGGCGATGGGTGTGCAGTTTCGCTACGATTGCGCGATCGAGGCGCTGCTGCGTGAAGGCGATGATGTGAAAGCGGTGCGCGTACGCAGCGAAGAAGAGGGCGTCGAAGTGCTGCACGCGGATCAAATCGTCGTTTGCTTGGGTAGCTACAGTCCGCTGTATTTGCAGCCGCTCGGCATTACGCTCGATATTTATCCGGCCAAAGGCTATTCAGCGACGATTCCGGTGACTGATCCCGAATTCGCACCAACGGTGAGCTTGACTGATGATGGTTATAAATTGGTGTTTTCGCGCCTTGGGGATCGCCTGCGCGTGGCGGGAACGGCCGAGTTTAATGGCTACAATTTGGATTTAAATGAAATCCGCTGCAAGGCGTTGATCAATCGCACCAGCCAAATTTTCCCGCAAGGTATGGATTATGAACGGGCCGAATTCTGGACCGGTTTGCGTCCTGCGACGCCCGGGAATTTGCCCTATATCGGCCAGACGCGTTATCCAAGCTTGTGGCTCAATACTGGGCACGGCACTTTGGGTTGGACGGAATGTTGTGGTTCGGCCAAGGCGATCGCGGATTTAATCGCCAAACGTAAACCGGAAGTTGATTATCCCTTTGTGGTTGGGATTTAAAGTTTGAAAAAATAGGGGTATTGCTTTGTAGCCTAATTTCAATATTGGCTACAAAGCAATACCCCTATTTTAATTTCTTTAGAGCTTAACCGCGTGCTCGCGCGTGGCGTGGAATTTCAACTCTGGCCAACGCTCCATCGTCAAATCCAAATTCACGCGGCTAGTGGCCAAGTAGGCCAAGCTATCCGCCGCATCTCGGCTGAGGTTATTGACGAGGTTTTTCTCAAAGTCGGCGAGTTTTTTCGCGTCGTCACACGTCACCCAACGCGCGGTGTAAATCGGCGTCGATTCAAACATCGCCTCAACACCGTATTCGTTCAGCAAGCGTGAAGCAACCACTTCAAACTGCAGCACGCCGACCGCGCCCAAAATCAAATCACCACCGTTCAGTGGTTTGAAGACCTGTACCGCGCCTTCTTCGCCAAGCTGTTGCAAGCCTTTTTGCAGCTGTTTTACTTTCAACGGGTTTTTGATGCGCACAATACGGAACATTTCCGGCGCGAAGTACGGAATGCCGGTGAACGACAGCAATTCGCCTTCAGAAAAACTATCGCCGATCTGAATATTACCGTGGTTAGGCAGGCCGATAATGTCGCCCGCGTAGGCTTCTTCCACCTGCTCGCGACCCTGTGCCATGAAAGTCACCACCGAATTAGCGGCGATTTCGCGGTTGAGGCGCAAATGTTTAAACTTCATGCCACGCGTAAATTCGCCCGAGCACACGCGCAAGAACGCAATGCGGTCGCGGTGTTTCGGGTCCATATTCGCTTGAATTTTGAACACGAAGGCCGAGAATTTTTCTTCGGTTGGCGCAACGTCTCGCTGCAGCGCGTGCGATTCAGACGGTTGTGGCGCCCAATCAACCAGCGCGTTTAAGATTTCGCGGATACCGAAGTTATTGATCGCCGAGCCAAAGAACACAGGCGTCAATGTGCCGGCGAGGAATTCTTCCAGATCGAACGGGTGCGAAGCGCCGCGCACGAGTTCGAGCTCCATGCGGGTGTTTTCAATTTCCAGCGGGAACAGTTCGTCCAGACGCGGGTTGTCGATGCCTTTGATGATTTCCACTTCATCGAGCGGGCCTTGGCCCGGCGTGAAGATGATAATTTCATCCGACAAAATGCTGTACACGCCGCGGAAGGTTTTACCCATGCCGATTGGCCAAGTGATTGGTGCGCAGCGGATTTCGAGCACGCTTTCAACTTCGTCGAGTAGTTCGAGATTATCACGCACTTCACGGTCGTATTTATTCATGAAAGTGATAATCGGCGTGTGGCGCATGCGGCAGACGTTCAACAGTTTGATCGTTTGCGCTTCCACACCCTTGGCCGCGTCAATCACCATCAAGGCCGAGTCAACCGCAGTCAGTACGCGGTAGGTGTCTTCTGAGAAGTCTTGGTGACCCGGGGTGTCCAAAAGGTTTACGACGTGATCGCGGTAATCGAACTGCATCACCGATGAAGCAACCGAGATACCGCGTTGCTTTTCGATATCCATCCAGTCCGAGGTAGCAAACTTGCCGCCTTTTTTACCCTTAACGGTACCCGCAGCCTGAATCGTGCCCGAAAAATACAGCAGTTTTTCGGTTAGCGTGGTTTTACCCGCGTCAGGGTGGGAAATGATGGCAAACGTACGGCGACGTGCCACTTCACTGCGAATATCCGGCATGGTCTTGATGGAATGGGGGAAAAACGCGCAATTCTACGCCAAATGATCGGCGACGAACAGGGCGTTACCCCCTAGACCCGCGTGCTCATAGGGCTGCGCAAGTGAGCTTAGCCCTGCCGATTCAATTGGTATTTTTATTTGGCAGCAAAATGGTAAATACCGCGCCGCCTTCGGGGTGGTTGCGGGCATTAATTTGCCCACCGTGATCCATCATGATTTGTCGACTGATTGCCAGCCCCAGGCCAGTACCTCCACCCATGCGGACTCGGCTACTTTGAATGAATTTATCAAAAATAGTTTCCAGTTCGTTTTCGGGGATACCCGGACCGTGGTCGCGAATTGCGATACTGATGGCCGGAGAGCCATCGTCGAGCAAATCAATCGCTTGAATGTACACTTCAATGGTGCTGCCCGATGGACTAAATTTAATCGCGTTTGAAAGCAAATTCACGATCACTTGGGTAATGCGGGCCTTATCAAACACCGTCGTGATGTCATCGCTGCTTTCGTTAAATTCGAGGTGCAATTGTTTGCCCGCCAGCAATGAGCTCATTTCGGCAATCGCCATCCGAATAATCAGCGGTACGCTGTGTTTGCCCTTGTCGTAACTCATCTTATTGGCTTCAAGGCGCGACATATCCAATAAATCATTAAGCAAAACTAATAGGCGTTTGCCTGAAGCATTAATCCGTTCGTAATAACGATTAAGGTGGGTTGCTTCTGGTGCATCCAATTTGCCGGTTTTGGCCAGGCCCATTTCCGAGAACGATAAAATCGCGTGCATCGGCGTGCGCAATTCGTGGCTCATATTGGCAAGGAAGGATGACTTGGCCAAGTTGGCGTTTTCGGCGGCGTCTTTGGCATCGACGAGGCGTTTTTCGATTTCTTTCAGCTGAGTAATATCGGTAAAGAAGGCGTAGGCGTATTCAATATTTTCCTGTTCATCCAGTACCACACCGCTATTGATCAGGAAGGGGCGAATGACGCCATTCTGATCCGCAAGTTCAATATCCTTGGTGGTATGCTCTTGCAAGGCAAGATCAATAAGATCTGTAGGGAAGAACGGGGTGCAGGTATCTCCCCAGATGGTACGAGGGTTAAGTCCGATTAAATCTTCTCGGTTAAACCCTAGTAAACGAGTAAACGAGTGATTAACGTCGCGAATCCGATGATCCGCATCAATCAATAAGAAACCATCGGCAGTTTGATCAATAATCGTGCGGTTTAGTCGTTCTGATTGGCGCAATGATTGGGCGGCAATTCGTTGAGACGTAATGTCTTCAACTACCGCAATCATGCCTTTGCTCATATCGCCAGCCACCAAGGCCTTAGCATAAATCATCGCCCAGAATGGCGAGTGATCACGGCGATAGAGTTCGGTTTCCCCACGGAATACGCCGCCAGAGGCGATGCGCGACCAAATTTTTTGCCGTAACTCGTTGTACTTCTCTGGCGAATTAAAGATGGTTTGTGTGTCGGTATTGATTACATCGCTGCTGGCGTAGCCAAAAAGTAGCTCAAACGCAGGGTTGACCAAGCGAATTTTGCCATTCATTGACAGCATAATCGCCAAGGGGCTGGCATCGAGTACCGTACGAATTTCAGCTGTACGTTCTTGCACCATTTCGTGCAGTTGATCGCGGTGTTGGCGCAACTCCTGCTCGGCCACGCGGCGCTGTGAAATATCACGTGCCGTGCAGCACACGTAGGCTTCACGCTGATATTTAATCAAGGACAGCGTCAATTCCATCGGTAATTTAGTACCGCTGCTGATGTAGAGTGGACTTTCAAAATTAAACTGCTTTTGATCTTGTAGCTTGGCCCAGCATTCAAGCCAATCTTGATCGCTCATTTCAGTAAATAGATCAACGAAATGATGGCTTAATAACTCTTGGCGACTAATGCCTGAAAGGTTAGCTAGACTTTTGTTGGAGTAGCGAATCAAGCCAGTTGGGTCGCACCATAAGGTTAAATCGGGAGATTCATCTACGGTGTATTGTGTTAAAAATAGGCGGCCTTCAATGTCTTCTACACGGCGAATTTGGCGCAATAAGATGTACAGCAAAATCGACACAATCGCCATCAACGCCAGCGCGACCATAATCCGAATGAGCGTGATTTCATGAAATGCGGCCAGAACCACATCTACATCATGTTTGATGGTAATAATTAGCGGCAGCTGACTTTGATTCACCATAAAAGTCAATAACTGCTCATTTCCTTGTGCAGTTTTTTGCAGGATTGTGCTGTGACGCTTTAAGCGCATTTGTTCGAAGGTTAATGAATCGTTTTGCCGCTCACTGCGAGCCAATTCACTTTCCTTAAACGGATAATTGACCAAGACAACGCCATCACTGCGCAAAACTTGAATTGAAACGCCCTTGGGCAGTTGCAGCGACTCATAAAATTTTAAGAAGTATTCCGGCTCCATTCCCGAAAGGAGGATGCCACCAAATTCGCCACTGTGCGTATTGATTCGGCGCGTTACTGCAATCAGCCATTTGCCATCGGTGCGAGAGAGTAAAGGAGGGCTGACGAAAGGCTGTGAGTTATTAAATTGGCTGTGATACTGAAAATACACTCGGTCGGATAAGTTGATTTTCCGCGCAGGATATTCCAAACCGTGGCTGTGGATATGGCCATTAGCGCCAATAGTGATAATGCCGCGGATTTGCGGGGTAAGCCTGACTTTATCTTTGAGCAATAAATGCATCAAATATTCATCGGCTTTTTCAACCCCACCTTGTCGATCAAGATCTTCTGCAATGTTTTGCATCGCTTGTTCAACAGAAACAAAGGCGCGAGTGGCATTTTCGTCGAGCGCGCGAGCTAGAGATTGATCATTGCGCTGTGCATCTTCGATGGCTTGGTGATAATCGCGCACAGTAATCCATGCCAGTGTGAGTAGCACCAGTAATACCATTACGCCATAAAAACCCAGCAAACCCAAGCGCAAGCCGCGCAGGGTTTGACGGGAAATTAAATTATTTGGAGCGGTTGGCTTGCGAAGATGGCGTGCGTCAAAGATTTTTTTTGTTCTCCAGTGCTTCCCAACGCTCTAATTTGGTGAGGGTCAGCATTTCAATCTCTTCAATTCTATCTTGCATTTCACGCGCTTTGAGCGGGTCGGTGCGATAAATTGTAGGATCAAGTAAAGATTGTTGTAATTGTGCTTGCTCGGATTCTAAAGCTTCAAGTTCCGCCGGAATTTGCTCTAGCTCACGATTTTCATTGAAGCTTAATTTACTGCGCGTGTTTTTAGGCTTAGCGTCTGCCGTTTTTGCCGGGGCAGTTATAGTTTCAGTCGCTTTTTTGCTGTCGGCTTGAGCCGCTAGCATGCGGTCACGCGCGGCAATCCAATCGGCATAACCGCCGGCATTTTCAAGTAGCACCCCTTTGGGCTCAAAGACGATGGTTTGCGTGACGACATTGTCCAAAAATGCGCGATCGTGGCTCACTACAAAGACCGTGCCGGTATAGCTGGCGAGTAATTCTTCTAGTAATTCGAGCGTGTCAATGTCCAAATCATTGGTTGGCTCGTCCAAAACTAGAATATTGGCTGGCTTAGTAAAGAGGCGAGCCAAAAGTAGACGGTTACGCTCACCACCCGAAAGCGATTTAACTGGACTACGGGCGCGTTCGGCGGGGAACAGGAATTCTTCTAGGTAGCCAATGACATGTTTGCGCTGACCGCCGATCTCGACGTAGTCGTTTCCCTGACCAACAGTATCTGCGACCGATTGTTCTTCATCAAGTTGCTCACGGAACTGATCAAAGTAGGCGACCTGCAAATTGGTGCCTTGCTTGACGCTACCGCTGTCTGGTTGCAAATCACCCAAAATCATTTTCAGTAGCGTAGTTTTACCTGCACCATTCGGGCCAATCAAGCCAATTTTGTCGCCGCGCAATAGGCGTGTGGTGAAATTCTTGATTAGTACTTTTTCGCTACCATCAGGGTTGGTATACGATTTGCTCACGTTCTCCAGTTCGGCCACTAATTTACCGCTCCGCTCGCCCGCATCCAGTTGGAATGAGACATTGCCAACGCGTTCGCGCCGCGCTGCGCGTTCACGGCGTAGTGCTTCAAGGCGGCGTACACGACCTTCATTGCGCGTGCGGCGAGCTTTGATACCTTGGCGAATCCAAACTTCTTCTTGTGCCAATACTTTATCAAATTGGCGATTAGCAGTTTCTTCAACGGCCAGCAATTCGGCTTTTTTAGTTTCATATGCCGAAAAGTTGCCCGGGAAGCTTACAATATGGCCGCGATCTAATTCAATGATGCGTGTGCTGATATTGTCCAGAAAGCTTCGATCGTGCGTGATGAATAACACGCTACCTTGAAAGTTTTTTAGTAAGGCTTCTAGCCATTCAATTGCGCTAACGTCTAAGTGGTTGGTTGGCTCATCTAGTAATAAAATATCAGGTTCCGTGACCAAGGCACGAGCCAGTGCAACGCGTTTTTTCCAGCCGCCGGAGAGTTTGCTCACCAAGGTGTCAGGCGGCAAATTTAAAATCGACATGGTGTTGGCGATCAGAGAATCCAACCGCCAGCCATCTTGCACCTCTAGCTCATGCTGAAGATCGGCTAGCTTTTGCATGCCTTCGTCAGAGTCATCCAGCTGATGAATTGCCGCGTGATAATCGAGTAGCAACTGACGAACATTACCCAAGCCTTCAGCTACCGCTTCGTAGACTGTGTGGTTTGGATCGAACACCGGTTCTTGCGGAACAAAGGCCATTTGCGCATTGTTGATTAGACGAATTGCGCCTTCATCCAACTTATTCACACCCGCAATTGCCTTGAGTAAAGACGATTTGCCCGCACCATTGCGTCCAATTAAACCCACGCGTTCACCAGGCTCTAGGACTAAGTTGGCACCGTCCAATAATGGCCAGTGACCGAAGGCAAGGTGGGCGTTTTCTACAATAAGCAATGGCATGGATGTACTTTGGCTAGATTTGCGTAATCGGCAATTATACGGCTTACGTTTGGACATTGACATGTCACGTTATAGAATCGAAGCAAACTAAACGAGGGGAATGCCCTAATGTGGCGAGTTCTAACATTGTTTTTTCTAGGTTTTTTTCTGCTTTTTTCTAATTTAGCATTGGCGAAGAATAAAAATACCCAGCAGAAAAAAACACCAGTCGCAGCCCCAAATAGTCAACATCCTAGCTTAGCGACGGCTACCGAACTATCAGCCAGTAACCCCTACGATCCTGCTTCTCCCCCTAATCGTTTACGGGTGTTGGTTGGATTAGGGCCATCTACATATTTTATCAAAGACGGTAAGCCGCATGGCTTAGAGTATGCGATGTTGCAAGGTTTTGAAACCGAGCTCAACCGCAAACGTAGCAAAAGTTTGCCGCCAATTCGTTTGCAATTTATCCCAATAGATCAAGGTGAATTGATTCCTGCATTACGTGCTGGGCGCGGAGATATAGCGGCAGGTCTGCTTCCTGCTAATGAGGGGATGAAATCCCTAGCTTTAGTGACCGAGCCGTATGCCAATGATGAGTGGTGTTTACTCGCACACCGAAACAATTCGCTGAGTTTTGAATCCTTGGCTCAAAAGCCCTTAACCTTAAGCACTGCAAGTTATGGACGGCGCGTTTTGTCTCAGGATGAACTCTCGGTAGAGTATCTTGAGCCGAACATCGGTGTTAATCCTGAGATGTTGATGCGCGAAATTCATAGTGATGAAAGCTTGCAAACCTTGGCGAGCAAGATTGTTTATAAGCTGTGGTCTGCTAACTACCCGAATGTAAAGCTGTCCGAGTGTGCAAAGAGCACAGTCCCGCTGGTTTGGGCTGTTAATTCAAATCACCCCAAATTACTCGACGATCTAAATCTATATATTGCCAACCCCGCTCGAGTGAATATTGATAAAGCCATTGCCTTAACTCGACGGCATCTGATTGCTGGAGCCAAAGTCGAGCAAGGTAATAAAGTGAGCTCAATGGAAAAACTGGCGATTTTTGCGCCAATTTTTCAAGCGGCTGCTGTGGCCAATAACATCGATTGGCTCCTATTGGCTGCAATTGGGCAAAAAGAGTCGAAACTAACCCCTGTAATTCGCGCCAATGGGCCAACAGGGGTAATGCAAATTCATCCTGCCACAGCTAGAGCCATGGGGATTCGCGATCCTCATAGCCCCGAAGGCAATGCCAATGCAGCGGCTATTTATTTGAGCTATTTGCGAAAAATGTACGATAAGGAAGGTGTGACTCCAGAAAATCAACTGTACTTCATGATCGCAGCCTACAACGCAGGAGAGGGGCGCTTAGCCCAGTTGCGCCGTCAGGCGAAGGCAAAAGGTTTGAATCCCAATGTATGGGTTGGGAATGTTGAACAGATTGCTCTAACTTCGGTTAGTAGAGGGATGGTCGATTATGTGTCGACGGTGAATCGGTATTATCTTGCGTATCAAGCTGCGGAACGGGCTCAAGGTAAAAATAAATCCTCTCCGGACAAATAATATGAACGGCTACACGCAGAAGTGCGGCATCGAAGTGAACCCAGTAGAAATAACCTTGTAGTAAAATTACGCATTTGTTGGGTTTACGCTTTGTGATTTGTTTCGAAAAAAAATGTTAAAAAAAATTACAGGTTTAGCTTTTTCTCTGCTTTAAATCATGTATTTCGCACGCTAACTGGCGTATTGTTCAGCCTAACAATCCCGCTTTATCATCTCGGAGACTTATTTTTATGCAATGCGGCACAAAAATTGTGGCAACGCTGGGTCCAGCGTCTACAGATCCAGCAGTATTAGAGAGCCTGATTCAGGCTGGTGTGAATACCGTACGTTTGAACTTTTCACATGGCTCTGCACAAGACCACATCGACCGTGCAGCAACTGTACGCACGATTGCCAATAAACTTGGTAAGTCGGTGGCCGTACTTGCGGATTTGCAAGGCCCGAAAATTCGTGTTGGTAAATTTGAAAAAAACAAAATTGAGTTGGTAAAAGGCGCGAAGTTTGTGCTGGATGCGGAGTGTGAACTCGGTAATCAAGATACAGTGGGTTTGGACTATAAAGAGCTGCCAAACGACGTTGAGCCTGGTGTTGTGCTGTTGCTGGACGATGGCAAAATTCAATTGGTTGTGGATCAAGTTGTTGGCGCGAAGGTTTACACGACAGTCACTGTTGGTGGCCCGCTGTCGAACAATAAAGGCATTAACCGCCAAGGTGGTGGTTTGACTGCGCCTGCGTTGACAGCCAAAGACATGGAAGACATCAAAACGGCCGCAATTTTGGAAGCCGATTACATCGCCGTATCGTTCCCGAAATCGGCTGCTGATATGTATATGGCGCGCACTTTGGTTCGTGCAGCTGGCGGCCATGCTTTGCTAATTGCCAAAATCGAGCGTACCGAAGCGATCGCCAATCTTGAAGAAATCCTCGATGCTTCTGATGGCATTATGGTGGCACGTGGTGACTTGGCCGTTGAAGTGGGCGATGCTGCCGTTCCTGCGCTGCAAAAACGCATGATCAAACTGGCGCGTAAGAAGCACAAGCTGACCATTACTGCAACGCAAATGATGGAGTCGATGATTACCAGCCCAGTACCTACGCGCGCTGAAGTATCCGATTGCGCGAACGCGGTGCTCGACGGTACGGATGCCGTGATGTTGTCTGCTGAGTCAGCAGCAGGTAAATACCCACTGGAAGCAGTTCAAGCGATGGCGCGTACTTGCTTTGAAGCAGAACGCTCAGGCGAAGGCAAAATTGAAGGCGAGTTCGATAACGTCAGCGATTTTGAACGTATCGACCAAGCCGTTACGATGGCAGCTGTTTATGCCAGCAGTAATATGAATGTGAAAGCGATTGTGTGTATTTCTCATTCAGGCGCATCGGCATTGTGGCTGTCACGTTACATTACTGGCGTGCCTATCTACGTGTTTACGCAAGAGATCAACACTTACCGCAAATTGGCGCTTTATCGCCATGTAACACCAATTATGGTGGATGCTAAGATTGGTGCTGATCGTGAAGCTCATGTTGCCTATGCGCAACTTGAATTGCTGCGTACTGGCAAAGTAGTACCGGGTGATCGCGTGATCGTGACCTTGGCATCGCAAAGCAACGGCGTGAATACAGGTGCAAATACCATGCGTATTATTCAAATTGCGCAAGGTCAGCGCCCTTAATTCACCGCTGTAAATAGTCTCGTATACAAATAAAAGCAGCCGGCGAAAGTCGGCTGTTTTTGTTTGGGGGAAATGATGCAAACAGAAATATCCGAAGAAGACGTCGTCTTTACCGCCATTCGTGCGCAAGGGGCTGGCGGACAGAACGTTAATAAAGTATCGAATGCGGTGCATCTACGCTTTGATATCCGCGCGTCCAGCTTGAGCGATGAACTAAAAGCCCGGTTGTTGCAGTGGCCTGATCAGCGTATTAGCAAGGAAGGTGTGGTGATTATCAAGGCGCAATCATCGCGCAGCTTGGAAGCTAACCGCTATGAGGCCTTGCAACGGTTGCAGGCGCTGATCGATCAAGTCGCTTTTCGCCCCAAAACACGCCGCCCAACCAAGCCGAGTTGGGGTTCGCAACAAACGCGGATGGATCAAAAAAAGCAGCATGGCTCAATAAAGTCGTTGCGCGGGAAAGTTCGCATCGATTGAAAGCCGCAGAGGCGCGTACAATAGCGTTTTAAGTGTGAGAATTGGCCATGAGCAAACCCGAATCAGATTCAGAAGCAATCCGCCTATCGAAACGTATGGCGCAGTTAGGGCTTTGCTCTCGCACTCAAGCTGACGTATTAATCGCCGAAGGGCGCGTTGCGGTCGATGGGCAAATCGTCGACGTGTTAGGCAGTCGCGTCTTGCCACACCAAGAAATCAAAATCCTCGATAGCGATATGCTCAGCAGCGTTTTGGCGCCGAGCGATAAAGTAACCATCGTTTGGCATAAGCCGGCCGGTGTTGCGGCGTGGCCGGGTGAAGAATACACCTATTTATTAAGCCCAGATCGCCAAGCTGCCGATGACAGATCGGGAATTGTTTGGCTGAAAAAACACCGCTCACGTCTAGTTACGCCATTTGGGCTCGACGCCGACGCTACAGGTCTGGTCGTGCTTACGCAAGACACGCGTTTGGCGCAAAAACTCGCCCAAGTGAATGATTTCGAACAAGAGTATTTGGTCTGGCTGGATCAAGTCGCCAGCGCAGAGCAAATTGACGCCATGAATGCAGTCAAAACCTTTGATGGCGAGCCGATTAAAGGCTGGAAAACCAGCCGACAAAGCGAGCAACAGCTACGGATGGTGATCCGCGCCAACGCGGAAGGTGTCGTGCCCGATTTGTGCGACGTAGCCAAATTGGGCGTTACCGCTTACAAACGGCAGCGTATTGGTCGCTTGCCGCTCGGTGCCTTGCCAGAAGGGCAGTGGCGTTATTTGATGTTGAATGAAAAAATCTAATGGGTATTGCTCTATAGCTATTATCTAGATTGACTTGTAGGGTTATACCCTAGGTAGCTGATTCTAGCTGTTGGCGTATGACTTGATTAAACGCCTTCACCCACGTCGCTGAAAACTGTCGATCACCGGCGTTAATTTCGGCAATCGCGCGCAGCGTTGATTTTTGCTGCCCGCGATGGCTGTGTTTCAGCAAAATCGCTTCAAAGGCATCAACTATGGCCAAAATCTTGGCGCCATCGCAAATGTGCTCGTCGCTCAAGCCATTCGGGTAGCCGCTACCAATCACTGTTTCGTGGTGTTGCAAAATCATTTGCGTCGCACTTTGCCAGCCGACAAAACGATTCGCGATTTCGGCGGCCCACAGCGGGTGGTGTTGCAATGCTTGTTTGGCTTCGTCGCTTAACTTGTCGGGTTTCAGCCACTGCGATTCCGGTAGAAACATCATGCCGATATCGTGCAGATAAACCGCGGCTTCTAGTTGCTCGGGGTCGACTCGATTGCCCGCCATTTGATTTGTTGCTAAAGCGTAGGTCAAATTGCGATCGGTTCGGCCATGAAATAGTGGCGAGCGTGCTTCCAATTGCAGCGCCAGCTCGCGAAAAAATACCAAATCTTGGTGCATTTCATCCCGGTTGCGCGGCTGCTCGCTAGGGGGGAGGCCTTGGTAGAGTGTGGTGCCAGGTTTGAATCCTGTAACCGCTTCAATTAAACGTGCGGTAGCAGCCGCAATCTGCTCAATCGGCTGCTTAGCGAGGTGTTCGAGTCCATTAGCTAATGCGAGCAATCTTAAAGCAGACAGGTTTTGCTTTGCTTCAACGAGCTCAACGGCTTGTTCGATACGATCAAGCGTTAAGAGCAACACTTCGGCTAAACCGTCGGTGCAAATGATTTCGCCATCGCGCATTCGAGACAGGATGGCTTCGGCGCAATGCACTAGCGGCACGAGAAAGAACAAGCGACATAGACCGGCGTCGCCTTTGATGTTGTGAAATTCGCGAAATAGGTTGGTAATTGTGACTCGATCGTGTGGCTCTAGTTTGAGTTTGGCGATCAAAGCTTCGATTTCGGGGGCGTGATCGGCAAGCGCATCGCGAAAGTCATGAAACGAATTCCAGTCGTCAATTTGCGGGTTAATTAAATCGACGCTGTTAATATCAAGCGGTGAACTCATTGGCAATCTCCGATTCGTTTTGCCACGCCTTTCAATTGCATTTGCTTGCCCTCGCTTTTGATCAAGTGCGTAAATTGATATTGCTCTCGATTGGCGCTCAGATCAATTTCGCTATGCACTGTGGCGGGTTTGGGTTGCGTGCAAGTGACGTCGACAGTGAAACGCAGTCCTTGCTGAACAATTTTCGGCTCGGCACAGTGTTGCCGCGGGTCTTGGCTTAATTGATGCCAGTGCTGGATTTTTTCCGCATCAAGGCATTGAGTTAGCGTCATAATTCCAGTTTGCGCATCAAAACTCATTCCGTTTTGGCGTGATTGCACCGTCATTTTATTTTGCATTTTTGCCATGGCAGCTTTCTGTTCGGTAGGCAATTCAGTTTGGATTTGCCAAAGCCCGGCTTTCGGTTGAAGGTTTAGTGTTTGGCACCATGCAGAACTCGCGCTAATAAACAACAACCAAGCCACGGGCATGAGGTGGGTTTTTTGCATCGCGCGCTCCAATAAAGCTGTAAGATAGGTGGCTGTACTTGTTTATAGCTCTTTGCCTTTGCGAAGTGGATATTTTTGGAGTCATTTATGCCGCAATTTACCCCGCTAAGCCCGATTCAAATTCGTATTTTGGGTGTATTGATTGAAAAAGAGCGGACAGTTCCTGATTCCTATCCTTTAACGCTGAACAGCCTATTGCTGGGTTGTAATCAAAAAAGCAGCCGTGACCCTGTTCTGGAGTTGGAAGAATCAGATTTAATTACTGCGCTTGATGAATTAAAAAGCACCGGCTGGGTTGTAGATCATCTGAGTGGGCGCGTGGCACGCTATAGTCATCAGTTTGGCAAAGTGTTGCAAATCCCGACCCAGTCTGTTGCTGCATTGGCGATTCTGATGTTGCGCGGGCCACAAACGGCGGGGGAGCTGCGCAATAATTGTGAACGCTTGCATCGCTTTGCCGATATTTCGGCAATTGAGGCTTTTTTAAGTGAATTGTCTGAGCGCACTGATGGTGCCTTAGTGACATTATTACCCCGTCAAGCTGGAGCTCGTGAATCCCGATGGGCGCATTTATTGGGTGGGGAGGTGGATTTGACGCCCTTGCAAAGTGTGGCAAACGCCTCAAATCAACCGGCTTTATTGGCGCGAATTGAGTACTTGGAAAGTGCCTTGGCTGCATTGCAAAATGAATTTGCAGCTCTAAAAGCACGTGTTGGCGAATGAAATTCGACGCTTAGCGGAAAAACGCGTCGTAATTATGCGATTTTGCTCAAATTTTGTGGTTTTGATGCAAAAAACGCTTGCCAGCTCTGCCGTGCTCGGCGAATATATCAACTGCAGGATCTTCAAGCAGTGGATGTATGTTGTAGTGGCTAGGCCGTACCGCAGTGCTTTCCCTTGATTTTCGTGCATCTTTTATATATTTCCGCAATTTAGGATACGAAAAAATGGCACAAGGTACCGTTAAGTGGTTCAACGACTCTAAAGGCTTCGGCTTTATCACTCCAGACGAAGGCGGCGAAGATCTGTTTGCTCACTTCTCACAAATCGTGTCTAAAGGTTTCAAAACCTTGGCTGAAGGTCAAAAAGTTTCTTTCGAAGTTACTACTGGCCCTAAAGGCAAACAAGCTTCTAACATCCAACCTCTGTAATTCAGAGTTGTTTGTTTAGCATGTAGAAAACCCAGCCTTAGCTGGGTTTTTTGTTTTTTGGGTTTATTGGTTCTGCGGGTTTTTTCCGACAATAGGCGCATAAAACTCGCGAATCTTGGCAATATCTTGCTCGGCATTGCCCGTTGGGTAGAACGTGCCTCCGCAGCCAGCCACTTTACGCGCAAAATCCATATAACCGAACACAATAGGCACTTGTGCGCCCAGCGCAATATAGTAAAAACCGGTTTTCCACTTTTCGACTTTTTTGCGTGTACCTTCTGGTGGGATCGCGACAACCAGCTTTTCCTGCTGATTGAAGACCTGCACCATTTGCTCTACCAGAGAGTTCGATTGGCGTCGATCAACCGGAATACCACCTAACCAGCGTGCAATCGGCCCGAGTGGTCCCCAAAATAGCGTATGTTTGCCCATCCAATAGACTTTTTGCTCGCGTGCAAAACATACTGCGATGCCAATTGGGAAATCCCAGTTGCTGGTATGGGGGGCGCCGATCAAAACATACTTGGGCAAATCCGGAAACTCACCTTCAATCTTCCAGCCGAACATGCGTAAGATCAATCGGCCCAAACGAGGAAGAACAGGGCGTAGCAGGGGCGTATCGAAAATCGTGCGTTGCATTATTTAGCCTGGGTTTTACCGAGCAATTTACCCATCAGCGGATTCATGCCCGCTTTGCGTTGTTTTTCCTGGGTGCTGGCAGTGCCGAATCGATCAGGTGTGCTGCTGCCGTGCAGATCATTGTGTAGCTTTTCTGCTTTACGCTTTTCAAGTTCGTACTTTTTCATTGGCATGGTTGGTGTTCCTTTGGCTAGAGGGCGTATTCTACGGATTACTGTGTACAAAGTCTTAAAAAAACCAATGAATCTGGCTGAACTATCGATCAAAATCCGTGAATTTGCCGACGAGCGCGATTGGCGGCAATACCATAATCCCAAAAATCTGGTGATGGCGATGTCGGTTGAAATGGCCGAACTCGTTGAACATTATCAATGGCTCACACCTGACCAGGCGGCACACTTAGAGGTCGACGAGCAGTCGCCGATCGCGCAAGAAATGGCTGATGTTCTGCTGTATATGCTGCGGCTTTCTGACGAGCTTGGCCTTGATATGGAGCAGGCGATTTTGCACAAAATGCAATTGAACGCGGAAAAATACCCGGCTAAATGATTTGACGTATATGCATGTAGATCAATCTGTTATTTGATTAGGTAACAATACCTATGGGGAGTTTAAGATGGTCAGTAGTGTTATTTCGGATATGGACGGTGTGATTTACCGTGGAAAACAATTAATTCCCGGAGCGAATGAATTTGTGCAGAAATTACTGGCCGATAAAACGCCATTTCTGTTTCTAACCAATAATGCTGAACAAACGCCGCTGGATCTGAAGCTCAAACTCGAATCACTCGGCATTCATGGCCTGACTGAGGGCAATTTCATTACCAGTGCGATGGCGACCGCGATGTTTTTGCGCCAGCAAAAAGAGCGCGCCAAAGTGTATGTGATTGGCGGTGGCGGCTTGATTAACGAGCTGTATAACGTTGGCTTTTCGATTTCTGAATCCAATCCTGATTACGTGGTCGTCGCCAAATCATCAACGTTCAGTTTTGAGCAGCTCAAAAAGGCGGTCCGTTTTATTGATCATGGCGCCAAATTCATCGGCACCAACCCCGATATGATCGACCCGGTGGAAGGTGGCAATGAGCCAGCGGCAGCAACGATACTCGCGGCCATTGCCGCAGCGACGGGCAAAAAACCGTATATCGTCGGCAAACCGAATGCACTGATGATGATGCTGGCGTCACGCAAATTGGGCGTGCATCCTGAAGAATGCGTGATGGTTGGTGATCGGATGGATACCGACATTGTCGGCGGCATGGAAGCGGGGATGAAAACCGCCTTGGTTTTATCCGGAGTGACGACGACTGAGATGCTGAACGATTTTCCGTACAAGCCCGATTATATTTTTAACCATGTAGGTGAAATCGACTTTAAAGCGTTGTAATCGCCAAGCCCGCCGTGCGGGCACGGCAATTTCGCTATAATGGCGCGTTTCACATTGCGAGCGACTTATGAGATTTGAGCACTTGGTTCAGATTAACGATCTGATGCACCCGACGGCCGAGATATTAACGCGCAATCAAGTCTGGCAAGGGCTCGTGTATCGCGCAGAGTTTCCGATGGAGTTTGTCGAGCATATTGACGAAGCCGAAGTGCTGCAACGTCACAATGCGGGAATTCATCGTCGAGTATTGATGGGTAAGCTCGAAGTGATTGATCATATCTATTACGAGCATGAAGCATCAGTGCATTACGACACGCAAGAGAGCGAGATGCACCTTGGTGGCCAGATGTGGATGAAAATCGAAGAACCTCAAGAAGGTGCCTTGTTTATTCGCTTTATTTACGAAACTCCCCATCCTGTCGGTGCTGACCCAGAACTCGATAAGTATCTAAGCTTTTTGAAGTCTGCATGGCAGGAAACCGATATCGATACGGTCAAAATGATTCGCCAGCTGGCGCAAGACGGGAAGCTGGGTTGATTCTATTTGAAAAAAAGCGGGGGATCCCCGCTTTTTATTTTCTTTTTAAAATTAGATAGCTGCATCCGATCAGTCCAAGTATCGCCAGAATGCTTGAAATGTTGAGAATATTTAAAAGGGAAGCGAGACTGTATGTTGATGGTACGCGCACTGAAATAGCGCCCGCTACTTTGCCAAGTTCGTATCCATATCCTTGGCTTGGGTAGAGGCTACGAACTGCATAGGGGGCCTTTTCGGCTGATTCATGACAGCGCATGCAGGCTGCAGTAGCAATTAGTCCACGCGCGTAAAATGTTTCACCGTTTCTAACTTCACTATATTCGGTGACATTGTTGGCCCGCATGAATTTGATTGCCTTGCTTTCAAAAGCTGTTGGGCTATTTTTGGTATTCATGTACTTATCAGAGGTGATGCGATAGGAAGACTGTTGTTTGTTGGCTTGCATCAAATCTGAAATTTCTCGCTGCACCAATGCCGGGTTTTTAAGGTGAAAATTAAGTGTGGTTGCCATTTGTTCGGTGCTTGTTACCGAGTTGTCTTCGTTGGCAAGCGTTGCTGTAACAGTATCTAGGTGGCTGCCAAGATCTACAGCATCGCCTTTAGCTTCTTTAATCCAGATTCCCCGGTATTGGGAGGCCCACTGTCCGATGTATTCAACCATGTTAGCAATGGTACGAGCTTGGTTTAGTTGTTCTTTTTCATAGACAGACTTGCCAATTAGAAATGAAACTATCAATGAAATAATGACAATCAAAATCGTTTTGCTTACTGTGCTCATAAATCCCGTATCTCATTGTTTTATTGGATGTAGGGAAATATTGTATTGCAAGTTTGTGAAATGTTCTAATTTTGCTGGCGTTGGTGTTTAAACTTAAACCTCGCCCCCCCCTTTTTTCATGATCTTGCCTTCTGCAGCACGTTGGCGACGAACTTCTTTCGGATCAGCGATCAGTGGGCGATAGATTTCGACGCGATCTTTTTCGCGCAGCACCGTATCTAGTTTGACTGCTTTGGCGAAAATGCCGATTTTTTGAGTGGCCAAATCGATTTCTGGAAACTCGGCCAAAATGCCAGATTTTTCGATCGCAACTTGGGCGGTTGTGCCGCTAGGTACTTTTACTTTGAGCAATTTTTGCTTAGCCGCAGTGGCATAAACCACTTCTACGGTAATGATCTCATTTTGGCTCATGGGCTTATCCATATTTGCGGTCGGCTTCTTTGACAAAAGCATCGACAAAAGTAGAGGTGATTTTACCAAACACGGGGCCGATGACGGCGTCGATCGTTCGGCTAGAGAATTCATAATCGAGTTCAAATTCAATCTTGCATGCATCTTCCATTAGCGGTGTAAAGCGCCAAATGCCTGTAAGGGCTTTAAATGGACCGTCGACGAAATGCATGATGATTTCGTTGTCGCTCTTGGTGTCGCGTGTGCGAAAGAAGGTGCTGACTTTTAAAAATTCAATTTTAATCGTCACATCCAACACGGTGTCGGAGCGCTCGTGCACGTCGATGCCGCCGCACCAAGGTAAAAAGCGCGGGTAATCCTCAACGTGATCAACCAATTCATACATTTGTGCTGCAGAATGGGGAACTAATACTGATTTGCGGATGGACTGCATGGTCATCAAGGGTGCGGCAGAGTAAAATGGACAGCTTGCTAAACTGATCGAATCAGTTTTTTGCTTCTGAATCATCGTTGCCCGTTCAATAAAACGTGCAACACCCGCCATTAAAGTGAAAATGAACGAATATCCTACCGAGCTAGTCCGCGACATGCAAGCCGAATACAACGCAGCCTCTCAGGTTGATGAGACCGCCGCCTATCGCATTCCGCCCCATTCGGTCGAAGCCGAGCAATCTGTGCTGGGTGGTTTGATGCTCGATAACACGGCGTTTGACAAAATCGCCGACGTAATTGGCGACCAAGACTTTTACCGCGAAGACCACCGCCGTATTTTTCAGGCGATTATCAAGCTGATCGAACACAATCGCCCAGCCGATGTAATTACGGTCAAAGAGTCGCTCGATACGACCAATGATCTGACTTATGTTGGCGGTTTGTCTTACCTTGGCTCTTTGGTGCAAAACACGCCATCTGCGGCCAATATTCGTCGTTATGCCGAAATCGTGCGCGAAAAATCGGTGCTGCGCCAGCTCGCAGGCGTGGCGACCGAAATTGCCGATGCGACGTTCTTCCCTAATGGCCGCGACGCGAAAGAGCTACTTGACGAAGCTGAATCTCGCGTCTTTCAAATCGCCGAGCAATCCGCTAAAGGCCAGCAAGGTTTTCACACCATGCCACCGATTTTGAAAGAAATCGTCGAGCGCATTGATTATTTGTACCAGCAAGACAATCCATCTGAAGTCACCGGCACGCCAACTGGCTTTATTGATCTGGATAAAATGACCTCAGGTCTGCAAGGTGGCGATTTGATTATTGTTGCCGGTCGTCCGTCGATGGGTAAAACGGCGTTTTCGGTCAATATCGCCGAAAACGTCGCGATTCACAGCAAATTGCCGGTGGCGATTTTCTCGCTCGAGATGGGTGCAGCGCAATTGGGTATGCGTATGGTCGGCTCAGTCGGCAAGATCGACATGCATAAACTGAAAACGGGGCGCTTTGAGGATGAGGATTGGCTCAAACTGACGCACGCCGTGGGTAAATTATCGGAAGCGCCGATTTTCATCGAGGAAACGGGCGCACTAACTGCGCTTGATGTGCGCACGCGTGCGCGTCGTTTGGCACGCCAATGTGGCGGGCAACTTGGCCTTATCGTCATCGACTATTTGCAGTTGATGGCGGGGCGTGCCGGCGCGAAAGATCAAAATCGCGCGACCGAGCTGGGCGAGATTTCTCGTTCACTGAAAGGCTTGGCGCGTGAATTGAAGTGCCCGATTATCGCTTTGTCGCAGTTGAGCCGTTCGGTCGAGCAACGTACCGACAAACGCCCAATGATGTCCGACTTGCGTGAATCGGGCGCGATCGAGCAGGATGCGGACTTGATCATGTTTATGTACCGCGACGAATACTACAACCCGGATAGCCCGCACAAAGGCTTGGCCGAGTGCATTTTGGGTAAGCACCGTAACGGTCCGGTGGGCCGGATTCCGCTGGTGTTCCAAGGCATGTATTCGCGCTTTGATAATGCTTTGTTACGCCCAGATGATTGGAATAGCGATCTTGAGTAAGTCGTAAGCCACCAGCTTTCGCACTAACCTAGCTAGGCCACCTAAATCGATAGAGAACAGTATGAGTACAGCAGCGATTACCCATTTTAGCCGCGAAGTTGCGCCGACTTTTGATCAGCCGCGCCCAGATCGATTGGTGTCGGGCAATCCCAATCGCACGACATGGACGCACTACACGTCCAACGATCAAATGTTGTCGTGTGGCGTGTGGGCTTGCGAAGTGGGGAGCTGGAATATTCGCTTTGCCGATGATAAAGAAGAATTTTTCTGCGTCATTCGCGGTCGCGTGCGCTTGGTCGATCAAGACGAGCAGGGCATCGTCGTGTGCGCGGGCGAGGCGGCGGTAATTCCGGCTGGCTTTGTCGGTCGTTTTGAAGTGTTAGAAGCCGTGCAAAAATATTTTGTCGTGTTAGATCGTTCTGCGAAATAAAGCATGAAAAAAATTCAGCAATTATTTGAAACGCTCAATCAGAAACTAGAAGGCGATTTGTCTGGGGTTGAGCCGGTTATTACGCCTGAGAAAAACACAGCAGATCATAACAAGCCGAGTGAGCATAAACTCGATTCGATGTTCGAATTACCGCTTGGCTCAATGAGCTCCAGTGTGAGTTCAACTGTTGGGCAGGCCGCGGCGAAAGGGGTTGATTCGATTAAATCAATGATCAGCCCGCTGGCGAGTAAAATTGGTACCAAAGTTGCCGATGTATTGCAGAACGCGAAATCCCAAGCTCAGCACGATGCTGAGTTGATCGAGCCCACTACTGATCCCTTGTTTGCGCCTGTGGCAGCCAAACAACCCGCTAAGGCGCTGCGCGATGTTGCGAAACCCACCGCTGATAGCCCGGTCTTTATTCGCTCTGCAGGGTATCGGCCTAGCACTCAATCTGAATATGAGTTAGCA
The DNA here is from genome assembly GCA_041874755.1 of Chitinibacter sp. SCUT-21. Lineage (NCBI taxonomy): Bacteria > Pseudomonadati > Pseudomonadota > Betaproteobacteria > Neisseriales > Chitinibacteraceae > Chitinibacter > Chitinibacter sp. SCUT-21. Next base: position 713,556 of record CP102611.1, on the reverse strand, counting down.
GAGAATACCCTGGCAGATGAGCCGGTGATCAGCGTTGTCACGCCAACACCCGAGCCTCAGCCTAGCAAGGCGCGGATCGAGTCTGAAGCGACGCCAAGCCCTATGTCAGTCAATGTGCCGCCGAATCTAGAACGGAACGCTGAGCCGCCAGTGGATGCCGTGGCGAAAGCTGTGCCACCCGTTATTCCTGTGTTGTCGCCTGAAGTCGTGAAAACGCCAACGCAGCCGATTCCAGCCCCGCGTAAAACCAAGCGCGAATTGCCGGTGCTCGATATGAGCCACATCCAGCGCAATTTGGAGCGCAGCCAGCGCAAGCTGGCGATGGAAGGCGCGAAAATGCCTGAGCGCAAAGCACCAGAGCCTTTACCGCTCATTGATCCGTCCGAAGTGCGCGAGCGCTTGCAGGATATTCACAGCGGGAAACAGCCAAGCCCAAAAATCAAACCTAGCCATCCACCGCGCACGCCAATCTCGCCGATGCCGCGTAGCGATTTACGCGCGCCAACGCGAGTTGATGCACCGCTTGATCGCTCGGCTTTGAGTCGTTCGGCACCTGTTACGCCAGCCAAAGTTGCTAAAGCGCCAGAGCCTGAGGTGATTCGGGTGTTTCAGTCTAGCCACGCCGCAGCGCCTGTGGTCCCGGTTGTGCCGGTGGTACCAGTGGTGCCGAGCAATCCGCCGAGTCATTTACCAGAGATCAAACCGCAGCTTGAGAGCAGCGCCGCGCCAGAAGTTGCCAAGCCTGACCTCGATAGCTTTTATCCGTATCACGCGCCAGCTGCTGAGGCGAGCCAAACGTATGTTGCTCCGCCAACGCAGCCAGAAGCGGTGCCAACGGTTCAATTTAGTCCTCTGGGGTATGCGCCTGAGCCAGTTGTTCAGATTGTGCCGCAGCCCAATACCGTACCGAGTATTGCCGAGCAAGAAGCTGCGCAGCGCGCAATTCATCGGCCCGAGCAATTCTTGCGCCCCGATGCGGTTTCGACGACGGCGCGCCCAGTTGTCGATAGCGCATGGCGCGGTGAAGACGGCTTGTGTTTGCCATTAGAATTGCTACGCCCAGCCACAGCGCAGGCGATTACGGTTACGCAAGAAGATCTGCTTGAGCGCAGCATCTTGATCGAAGAAAAGCTGAACGAATTTAAAGTGAAGGTCAGCGTGCTCGATGCCTACGCCGGCCCAGTGATTACGCGCTTTGAAGTCGAGCCGGCGACCGGTATTCGCGGCGCGCAGGTTGTTAACTTGGCCAAAGATTTAGCGCGATCCTTGGGTTTGGCCTCGGTGCGCGTCGTTGAGACGATTCCAGGCAAAACCTGCATGGGGCTGGAGTTGCCTAACCCCACGCGGCAAATGATTCGTTTGTCGGAGATTTTATCCGCGCCAGAATACCATGGGCAGGTATCCCCATTGACGATCGCACTGGGTAAGGATATCAGCGGCATACCCGTGGCAACTGATTTGGCGAAAACGCCTCATATGTTGGTCGCGGGGACGACGGGTTCGGGGAAGTCGGTCGGCGTCAATGCGATGATCTTGTCGATTCTGTTTAAGGCAACGCCCGAAGAAGTGCGCTTTATTATGATCGATCCGAAAATGCTCGAGCTGTCGGTGTACGAAGGCATCCCGCACTTGCTCGCGCCGGTGGTCACCGATATGAAACTTGCCGCGAACGCGCTCAATTGGTGTGTTGGCGAAATGGAAAAGCGCTACCGCCTGATGAGCGCGCTCGGGGTGCGCAATTTGGCCGGTTACAACCAGAAAATCGCCGAGGCGAAACAACTGGGCAAAAAGCTCACCAATCCATTCACGCTGACGCCGGATGACCCCGAGCCGTTGGAGCATTTGCCGATGATTGTCGTCGTCGTTGATGAATTTGCCGACTTGATGATGGTCGCAGGCAAGAAGATTGAAGAGCTGATTGCCCGCTTGGCGCAAAAAGCGCGTGCAGCCGGGATTCACTTGATTTTGGCAACGCAACGCCCGTCGGTGGACGTAATTACTGGCTTAATCAAAGCCAATATTCCGACACGTTTGGCTTTCCAAGTCTCCAGCAAAGTCGATAGCCGCACGATTCTGGATCAAATGGGCGCCGAAGCTTTATTGGGGCAGGGCGATATGTTGTTCTTGCCGCCGGGCACCGGCTATCCGCAACGTATCCACGGCGCTTTTGTTGACGATGCGGAAGTGCATTGTGTCGTCGAGTATCTGAAGCAACTGGGCGAGCCTGATTATATTGAAGGTGTGTTGTATCCAGCCAATGAAGCCGATGCAGCCGGTGGCTGGGCTAGCGGTGGTGCCGATGCTGAAGAGAGCGATCCTTTGTATGACGAAGCCGTTGCGCACGTGGTGCGCAGTCGCCGCGCGTCGATCTCGGCAGTGCAGCGCCAATTTAGAATTGGCTACAACCGCGCAGCGCGTTTGATCGAGCAAATGGAGGCGGCGGGGATTGTCAGCAGTATGGAAAGTAATGGCAATCGAACGGTACTCGCGCCTTCGCACGAATAGTGCTGATCGACGTAAAAAACCGACCCTTTGGTCGGTTTTTTTTATGCTTGTATCGATTTGCCTAAGATGAGACAGATTCATGATGTAGATTAACTTACAGGCCCGATGTCAGCTATATTGCAAGAATAAAAGAAAGGTGCGCAATGAAGTCGTTTGGCGATGGCCGCTTTCAGGTCGAAAAAAAAATCGGGCAGGGTGCGCAGGGTTTAGTCTATTTATCGCGCGATACCCATTTAGACCGAAATGTGGCAATTAAAGTGTTGCACAGTCAGCCGCTACAAGCCTTGGCTGAGGCGCAGCTCGTCAGTCGTATTCAGCACCCCAATATTGTCACCTTGTACGATGCTTTTGCCGATCACGCACACCCCTGTTTAGTGTTTGAATTTGTTGCAGGCGAGACACTGGCCGATTTTTTGCGCCGGGAAAAACAAATGGCGCCGGTGGCTGCGGTGCAAATGATGGTGGCGATTTTAGAGGGGTTGCAAGCAGCTCATGCCAAAGGCGTGATCCACCGCGATATGAAGCCACAGAATATCATTCTGGACGAGCAAAAACGCCCGCGGATTATGGATTTTGGTGTCGCTAGCCAGCGCGGGCAATCCTACGATGGCTTAACCGGAACTGCGGGCTTTATATCTCCTGAAATGATCAACAATCTGCCGGTTGATGCGCAGGCGGATGTCTTTGCCTGTGGTGTAATTTTGTACCAAATGCTCACCGGTAAATTGGTGTCTGATGGCGATACCGTCATTTCTATTCTATTTAAAACCGCCAACGAAGATTTCGTTCCACCCTCACGCTTTAACGACCAAATTGATGAAAAGCTCGATCATTTAGTCATGGCGGCTTTATTTAAAAGCCCTGAATCACGTTATGTCGATGCAGGCGCAATGCGCACCGCTTTATTGGAGTGGCTGGACGCTGCGGGTGTCGCCCGCACTGAGGGAGAATCGACTGATGCGCGGCACAGTACGATTGAGTTTTTGTTGCGCCGAATGCGACATTCGGCCGATTTTCCTGCTTTATCACAAACGATTGCTGCGATTAATAAAGTCGATGAGTCGCAGGCTGAAAAAGTACAAAGTTTGTCGGGTGTGATTTTGCAAGATTTTTCACTAACCAATAAGCTGTTAAAAATAGTCAATTCAGCCAGTTATGGTCAATTTGGTGGTGCAATTAGTACGATCTCACGCGCTATTGTGATTCTGGGCTTTGATCGAATTCGTAGCCTAGCGGTCACCATTTTGCTATTTGAGCATATGCAAAATAAAGCGCATGCCTCTCGTTTGCGCGATGTGGTGCTAGAAATCTTTTTTGGTGGGATGCTCTGCCGCAAACTGGCGGATAAAAATGGCTGGCGCGATGCTGAGGAAGCCCTGATTTGCGGGATGTTTCAGCATCTTGGGCGACTGTTGACCCATTTTTATTTTAACGAAGAAAGTCTCGAAATCCTTAAGCGCAAAACCCAAACCGGTGAGGCAGAAACCATTGCTGCTGAAGCTGTTTTGGGAGTTAGTTATGCCGAACTTGGCATAGCTATCGCTGGCGAATGGAATTTCCCGGAGCGAATTGTGCATAGCATGCGGCCGCTACCTGATTCCAAGGTGCGAGAACCAATGAATCAAGCTGAGCGATTAAGGGTGTTTGCAAATCTATCGACTGAAATGCTGCCTTTAGTGACGATGAAGCCAGTCGACGCTTCAGTGTATACGCAGAGCCTTATCAAGCGTTTTTCAGCGATTGTGTCATGGTCTGAACGAGAAATTCAGGATTTATTAAAAGACGCGGCTAAACAATATCTCTCTTACTTATCCTTATTGCAAATTGATTTAGGGTCGGCTGAATTTGCCACCCAATTACGATCTTTGGCCGGAGTTAAAGCTGCTACGGGCGCAGCTCCACTTGCAGAGGAGTCCACTGCGCAGACCGGCTCTTCAGATCAAGCTTCAAGCCCCGCCGCCATGTTATCAGCTGGCGTGCAAGACATTACCAATAGTTTGGTGGGCGAGTTTAATTTGAATGATGTGCTGCGGATGATTTTGGAAACGATGTACCGCAGCATCGGGTTTGAGCGCGTATTATTTTGTACGCGTGACGTTAAAAAAGGGACGATGGTTGCGCGTTTTGGCTTTGGCAAGGATGTAGATGTCATCTTGCCGAAATTTAATTTCCCACTCTCGCCACTTGAAGATGTATTTCAGCTGGTGCTCGCCAAAAATGCAGATGTGTTTATCGAAGATGTGGATGCGGAAAGTATTGCGCAGCGCATTCCTGCTTGGTACCGTGTCATTTCGCAGTCCAAAACTTTGGTGGTTTTTCCTGTTGTCATCGATAAGAAGGCTGTTGGTTTGTTTTATGCTGACCGAATGTCAGCACATTCATTGAGTCTGCCGCATGATCAGTTGAATCTGCTGAAGACGTTAAGAAATCAGGCTATTTTGGCAATACGACAGAAACAGTTGGGCAATTGATGTGATCTAGCCATCTAAATTTGTGCGTTGCACAAAAAGTGCTTGACAGATGCATCTTTGCGGTTAAAAATGGCGTTATTGCAGTGCACAATTCACCGGAGAAATGCCATGTTTAACGCACCAAAACAATTTACCGAGCTAGGCCAAGCTAATCTTGAGAAATCCTTGCGTCTGACTAACATCGCTTTGGCTGGTGCTGAGCGTCTGTTTCAGTTGCAACTAAGCATCGCTCGTGATTTGTTGGCTGAAAATGCTGAAACTGCTAAATCTTTGTCGCAAGTGAAAAATGTGCAAGATTTGGTTGATCTGCAAAAAACACTGACTCAACCTGGCGTTGAAAAAACAATTGCAGTGGCGCGTACTGTGTACGAAGCGGCAAGTACAACTCAAGCAGAATTGAACAAACTGATCGAAGAGCAAGTGTTGGAATTTAACAAAAACTTGGTGTCTTCTTTAGATCAAGCCGCTGCGCAAGCTCCAGCAGGTAGCGCAGCAGTTAATTTGCTGAAAAACGCCGTTGAAAGCGCAAATACTGCGTTTGATACAGTACAAAAAACCAGCCAACGCATTGCTGAAAATATTACAGAAGCGACTGTTGCTGCGGTAGAAACAGGTGCTAAATCTGTTGCAGCGGCTACTAAAGCGGCTAACAAAGCAGCGTAATTTGATTTCTTGCCAATAAAAAACCACGCCTTGGCGTGGTTTTTTATTGGGTATATGTTGGAATGTACTATCAATTCAAGCTTTGATAGATATACCTATTTAAAAAGCCCATCCAAGGATGGGCTTTTTTTCGAGCTAAAAAATTAGCCGAGCAAGTGTTTTACTGCATCACGCTCTTCAGACAATTCTTTTGCCGTTGCATCCATACGTGCGCGGCTGAATTCACTGATTTCGAGGCCTTGGATGATGGTGTATTGGCCATCTTTACAAGTTACGGGGTAGCCGTAGATCAGGTCTTCGTAACCGTATTCGCCGTTCGCAGGAACGCCCATTGTTACCCAATCGCCTTCCGGAGTGCCCAGTACCCAGTTACGGATGTGGTCGATCGCTGCATTCGCAGCAGAAGCTGCTGAAGACAAGCCGCGTGCTTTAATAATTGCTGCGCCACGTTGTTGCACGGTTGGGATGAATTCAGTTTCGAGCCATTTTTGATCGTTGATCAAGTTGGCTGCGTTTTGGCCTTTCACTTCAGCGTGGAACAGGTCTGGATATTGCGTGGCTGAGTGGTTGCCCCAGATGATCATTTTCGTTACGTCAGTAACTGCAGAGCCAGTTTTCTGAGCGATTTGCGTCAGAGCGCGGTTGTGGTCTAAGCGCATCATGGCAGTGAAGTTCGCTGGATTCAGATCCGGTGCGTTTTTCATTGCGATGTAAGCGTTGGTATTAGCTGGGTTGCCGACTACCAATACTTTAACGTCACGGCTCGCTACTTTGTTCAGTGCTTTACCTTGCGTCGTGAAGATTGCGCCGTTAGCTTCGAGCAGGTCTTTACGCTCCATGCCTGGGCCACGTGGGCGTGCGCCAACGAGCAGAGCGATGTCGGCATCTTTGAAGGCGACTTCTGGATCGTCACTTTGAATAATGCCTTGCAGTAATGGGAATGCGCAGTCATCCAATTCCATTACCACGCCATTCAGTGCTGGCAATGATGGTGTGATATCGAGCAATTGCAAGATTACAGGTTGATCTGGGCCGAGCATCGCGCCAGAAGCAATACGGAATAGAAGGCTGTAGCCAATTTGACCAGCAGCACCAGTTACGGCAACGCGAACAGGTTTTTTCATTTGTAAACGACTCCGAGTAGCGGCAAATACGCCGGCGACAACAAAAATTGGGTTGGATGTGCAGTTGATTGCACAACTTAAGCAACAAGGCTTTGATGTTTAGCAAGGTGAGTTTATCACGCTGTAGCTTTTTTTGGAAAAAAGTGACGGTTTTACTGGATAAAATGTAATGTATCTTTTGTCTTATATAAGACTGTAGTAGACTCTGCCTCGACAACATGATAAAAAGTGCATGCATGAAAAAATTAGCCGCCCAACCTTTATATAAACAAGTGATTCGCGAAGTATTGGCAGCGGTTGAGGCTGGTGAATGGCAGGAAGACGAAAGTTTACCGAGTGAAGTCGAATTGAGTCACCGATTTGGCGTAAGTCAAGGTACGGTGCGCAAGGCGCTTGATGCTTTGGTTGCAGAGTCAGTGTTGTATCGACGCCAAGGTGTGGGTACTTTTGTGGCTGGTATGAGCGATTTTTTGATGCGCGGTCGTTTTGCTTTGTTGACCGACCCTAAGGGTGAAGCACCAAAAATTGAGTTGCTCGGCTGTGTTCGTATTCATGCGGGTGAGCAGTTGGCCGAGATTTTAGGTTTGCGTCGCGGTGCTGCGTTGTGGCAAGTGCGACGTCTGTTGCGTGTCTCAGGGCAGGTGATTGGTTTGGAAGAGTTGCTGTTGCCTGAGGCTAATTTTCCAGATTTGGAAATGCGCCGAATTCGTGAGTTAAAAGGTAATTTAAGAGAGTTGTGTTGGCGCGATTTTGGTGTGCGCCTGCAGGACGGGGAAACTCGTTACCGCGCAGTGAGTGCGGGTTCGGCTGAGGCTAGGTTGTTGCAGGTTGAAGTAAATGAACCTTTGCTGCAGCTAGTGCGTTTGGCAAAAGATTTTTCGGGTAAGCCGCAGGTATGGAGTGTGGCTTGGCTTAAAACAGAAGAATTGGCATTTGAGCCATCTTTGGCGACTTAAGCTGATTGTGTCAGGTTTCTCAAGCTGATGTATTGATTTAGGTCAGCTTGTTAAAAGTAGTAAAACTTCGTTTGGTAAATACAGAGGAATAGAGCGTATGCAAAAAGCACGCCCCAAGCACCTTGCGCTATGGCAGATTCGTTTGCCATTGCCAGGGATTGTGTCCATCTTGCACCGGATTAGTGGTGCATTGATGTTCGCGGCAATCCCGTTCATGTTGTATGCATTGGAAGGCACTTTGTCTTCTGCTGATCGCTTTGCTGCGTTCAAAGAATGTGTCGCTCATCCCGTCACCAAATTATTCCTGCTCGCTGTGCTGTGGGCTTATTTGCACCACGCCTGTGCTGGTACTCGTTTCCTGTTCTTGGATATTCATAAAGGCACCGATCTGAAAACTGCTCGCTTGACCGCCAAAATCGTTCTGGCTGTGAGCTTGAGTTTGACGGCAATTATTGGGGTGATGACATGGTAAAACGTCATGTGGTTGGCGCGCACTATGGTTTGCGCGATTGGTTGGTGCAGCGTGTTACCGCCGTCATTATGTTGGCCTACACCATTGGTGTCGTGGCATTTATTTTGTGCGCGAATGGCGCTTCGTACGATGCTTGGAAAGAGTTGTTCTCCTGTACGTGGGTGAAGGTAGTAACTACCGTTTCCATCACCGCCTTGCTGTGGCACGCGTGGGTTGGTGTGCGCGATATTTGGATGGATTACATCCAGCACGTTGGCGTTCGCTTGACGATGCACGTTCTGACGCTGCTGTGGTTGATCGGTAGCTTGGTTTATATGGTTAAAGTAGTGTGGGGTGTTGCATGACCAAGTCAATTCCAGTTCGCAAGTTTGACGCCATTATCGTTGGCGCGGGTGGTGCCGGTTTGCGCGCCGCATTGCAACTCTCTGAAGCGGGTATGAAAACTGCCGTTTTGTCGAAAGTATTCCCAACTCGTTCGCACACGGTTGCAGCGCAAGGTGGCGTTTCAGCTTCTTTGGGTAACTCAGAGCCAGATCATTGGCACTGGCATATGTACGACACGGTAAAAGGTTCGGATTGGTTGGGTGACCAAGACGCGATCGAATTTATGTGCCGTGAAGCGCCGAACGTCGTAATCGAGCTTGAACATTTTGGTATGCCGTTTGACCGTAACTCAGACGGTACGATCTACCAGCGACCATTTGGCGGTCACATGAGCAACTTTGGTGAAAAACCAGTTCGCCGTGCCTGTGCTGCCGCTGACCGTACTGGTCACGCAATGTTGCACGCTCTTTACCAACGCAATGTCCGCGCTAACACGCAATTCTTCGTTGAATGGATGGCGCTAGACCTGATTCGTGACGAACACGGTAATGTGCAAGGCGTGGTCGCGATGGAGATGGAAACATCTGAAGTCGTAATTTTCCAAGCCAAAGCCACCTTGTTTGCAACTGGCGGCGCGGGTCGTATTTTCTCTTCGTCTACCAATGCGTTCATTAATACGGGTGATGGCTTGGGTATGGCTGCGCGTGCAGGCATTCCACTGGAAGACATGGAGTTCTGGCAATTTCACCCAACAGGTGTTGCTGGCGCAGGCGTATTGATTACCGAAGGCGTGCGTGGTGAAGGCGGTATCTTGCGTAACTCGCAAGGCGAGCGTTTCATGGAACGTTATGCGCCAAATGCCAAAGACTTGGCGTCACGTGACGTGGTTTCGCGTGCGATGGTGACCGAGATTAACGAAGGCCGTGGCTGTGGTCCGAACAAAGACCACGTATTGCTCGATATTACTCACCTCGATCCTGAAGTGATTATGTCGAAATTGCCAGGCATTCGCGAAATTTCGATCAAGTTTGCCGGTGTAGACCCAATCAAAGCGCCAATTCCTGTGGTGCCAACTTGCCACTACCAAATGGGCGGTATTCCGACCAACTACAAAGGTGAAGTGGTAGTAAACGACAACGTCGTACAAGGTTTCTACGCCGCAGGTGAGTGCGCATGCGCATCAGTACACGGCGCGAATCGCTTGGGTACTAACTCATTGCTCGACTTGCTGGTATTCGGCAAATCATCGGGCAACAGCATGATCGACTACATCAAGTCGGCGCCAAAAGATTTGCCAGAGTTGGCGATGCAAGACGTTGAGCGCTCTGTAGCTCGTGTAGCCCGTCTGGATAACCAGAAAGAAGGCACCAACGTGAACGAAGCGCGTTTGGCGATGCAGCGCACCATGCAAGCGCACTGTGGCGTATTCCGCTTTAACGACATGTTGCAGCAAGGCGTGACGAAGATTCTTGAAGTTGAGCAAATGGTGAAAAACACCGTGATTGCCGACAAATCAAAAACCTTCAACACTGCGCGTCTTGAAGCGCTGGAGTTGGAAAACCTGATCGAAGTGGCGAAGGCAACTATGATCTCCGCTGAAGCGCGTAAAGAATCACGCGGCGCGCACGTGCGTGATGACGCGGAAGACACACCAGCGAATCCAAATGGTCGTGACGATGCAAACTGGCTGAAACACACGCTGTGGCATCGTGAAGGTAACAAACTTGAATACAAACCAGTCAATATGAAACCGTTGACTGTTGACACGATCGCGCTCAAAACGCGTTCGTACTAAGAGGATCGATTATGGCTACTCAAACCGTCCAATTCCGTGTTTATCGCTACGATCCTGATAAAGACGCTAAACCGTATATGCAAGACATCAGCGTTGAAGTCGACACCACGACTGAACGCAAATTGCTCGATGCCTTAGTTAAGCTGAAAGTCGTTGATGAATCACTGTCTTTCCGTCGTTCATGCCGTGAAGGCGTGTGTGGCTCGGATGCGATGAATATCAATGGCAAAAATGGTCTGGCCTGTATTACCGACATCGATACGCTCAAGCAGCCAATCGAAGTGCGCCCATTGCCAGGTTTGCCAGTAATCCGCGACTTGATCGTCGATATGACGCAGTTCTTCAAGCAATATCACTCGATCAAACCCTACGTGATCAACGACAGCCCAGCGCCGGATCGTGAACGTCTGCAAAGCCAAGAAGATCGTAAAGAGCTTGATGGCTTGTACGAATGTATCTTGTGCGCATGCTGTTCAACGTCGTGCCCATCATTCTGGTGGAACCCAGACAAGTTTGTCGGCCCGGCTGGTTTGTTGGCAGCTTACCGCTTTATTGCCGATACACGTGATGAAGCAACGAGCCAGCGTTTGGATGATTTGGAAGATCCATACCGCTTGTTCCGTTGCCACAGCATCATGAACTGTGTGGATGTGTGCCCGAAAGAGCTCAATCCAACTAAAGCCATCGGTAAGATCAAAGATCTGATGGTGAAACGTATTAGCTAATTGGGTATATCCCTGTAGGTCAATTTGGTGTTGATCTACAGGGCAATACTCATGTGAGGTGCACGATGGATGAAGTAGAACTCAAACGCATCATCTGGCGTTCACGGCGCGGCTTGCTTGAGCTTGATTTGCAACTTGAGCGATTTGTGACCGATGTTCTACCCACATTGAACGCAACTGAGCTGGCAGTGTACGAGCAAATTTTAATGCTGCCAGATTGGGATTTTTTAGAGTACGTCAACGGTAAATCGGTCTGCCCAGACCCAGAACTTGCCGTGATGATTGCGCGGATTGCTGCGGCCAATGCAGCTAGTCATGACGCAGCAAACAATAACGCAGCCGGCGATGCCGAGCGCATTACTAGAGCGCTTTAACAGGAGCAACACGATGGAAAAGAAAGTCACACTGACTTATAACGATGGCCAGAACACGCTGGAAATGCCTGTTTTGAAATCTACCTTGGGTCCAGATGTAGTCGACATCCGCAGTTTTTCTAAAACTGGCATGTTTACTTTTGACCCTGGCTTTTTGGCAACGTCTAGCTGCGAATCAAAAATCACTTTCATCGATGGTGATTTGGGTCAGCTGTACTATCGTGGTTACCCTATCGAGCAATTGGCTGAAGAAGCTGATTACCTCGAAGTTTGCTACCTGTTGATCAACGGTGAATTACCAACTGCTGAGCAGAAAGCCGCATTCGAAAAAACGGTGATGAGCCACACGATGGTTCACGAGCAATTGACTGCGTTCTTCAAAGGCTTCCGTCGTGACTCACATCCAATGGCGATGATGGTGGGGGTGGTGGGTGCCTTGTCGGCGTTCTACCAAGACAGCTTGGATATCAGCAATCCAGAACACCGCAAAGTGGCGATGTTCCGTCTGATCTCTAAGATCCCAACGATTGCCGCAATGTGCTACCGCTACAACCAAGGTCTGCCATTCGTTTACCCACGTAACGATTTGAGCTACACCGCGAACTTCATGCACATGATGTTCTCTACGCCATGCGAGCCATACGAGCCAAATCCAGTATTGGTACGCGCACTGGACGTGATCTTTACCTTGCACGCTGACCACGAGCAAAATGCGTCAACGTCAACTGTACGTCTGGCTGGTTCTTCTGGCGCGAACCCATTCGCTTGTATTGCTGCCGGTATCGCTTGTCTGTGGGGCCCATCGCACGGTGGCGCGAACGAAGCGGTATTGTTGATGCTGGACGAAATCGGCTCAGTTGAAGCCGTGCCTGCGTTCATGGAAGGCGTGAAAGCAAAAACACACAAACTGATGGGCTTCGGTCACCGCGTTTACAAAAACATGGATCCACGCGCCAATGTAATGCGTCGTATTTGCCACGAAGTATTGAATGAACTCGGTCTGCAAGACGATCCGAAATTCAAATTGGCGATGGAGTTAGAAAAAATCGCGTTGGAAGACGAATACTTCGTATCACGCAAACTGTATCCAAACGTTGACTTCTACTCTGGTATCGTTCAATCAGCCTTGGGTATCCCAGTACCAATGTTCACCGTGATCTTCGCGCTGGCGCGTACTGTGGGCTGGATCAGCCACTGGAACGAAATGATTTCTGACCCAGGCATGAAGATCGGTCGCCCACGTCAGCAATACACTGGCGCGGAAAAACGCGATTACGTACCAATGGACAAACGCGGTTAATTCCCGCACTGCTAACGCCCTTGTTTAGACGAGGGCGTAGCAACATTGACCGGCCTTGTTGTCTTTTGCTCTAGGGCATCAGCTTGCAAGCAAGGCGGAAAAAAATGGATACACGGCAATGATGAAAGAATTCCAAAATAATTCTCAGCTGTTTGGCGGGAATGCTCCGTTTGTAGAAGAGCTCTACGAACAATATCTGATTGATGCGTCTTCAATAGATGCGCAATGGCGTAGCTACTTCGATCAGTTGCAGCAAACACCAGGCGCGGTAGCGCGTGATGTAGTGCGTGCACCGATTGAAGAATCATTCCGCCAATTGGCCAAGCAATCAGTACGTGCAGTTGGTGTAGTCGATGAGGCTGCAACTGAGCGTCAAGTTAACTTACTTCGTTTGATTTCTGCCTACCGCATTATGGGTAGCCGCAGCGCGAAGCTCGATCCACTGCAACGCATGGATAAAGTGGCTGCGCCAGAACTCGATCCGAAATCGCACGGTCTGTCTGACAGCGATATGGCAATCAAGCTGGGCACCAATATCGTTGGGCTCGAGCGCGCGACGCCGACCGAAGTGTTGGGCTTTTTGCAGCAAACCTATTGCGGCAATATCGGTCTGGAATACATGCACATCACCAACGGTGATGAGCGCAAATGGGTGCAAGAGTTTTTCGAAGCGCGTCGCTCACAACCGAGCTTTAACGTTGACCAGAAAAAACGCATTCTGAAGCAAGTAACAGCGGCTGAAACGCTAGAGCAATACCTGCATAAAAAATACGTAGGTCAAAAACGCTTCTCGCTCGAAGGCGGCGATAGCATGATTCCTGCGGTCGATTACTTGGCGCAAGCAGCCGGGGCGGCTGGTGTACAAGAAATCGTGATCGGTATGGCCCACCGTGGTCGTCTGAATATGCTGGTGAACATTCTGGGCAAACAGCCACGCGATTTGTTCGGCGAATTCGAAGGCCGTTACAACACCCAATTGGCCTCAGGTGACGTGAAGTACCACATGGGTTTCAGCTCAGACATCCCAACCCCAGGTGGCCCACTGCATTTAACGCTGGCATTTAACCCATCTCACCTTGAGATTGTGAATCCAGTGGTTGAAGGCTCAGTCCGCGCACGTCAACACCGTCGTAAAGATTTGACTGGTGATCAAGTATTGCCATTGTTGATCCACGGTGACTCGGCCTTCATCGGCTTGGGTACCAACCAAGGTACTTTCAATCTGTCACAAACTCGTGGTTACGGTACTGGCGGTACGGTGCACTTGGTGATCAATAACCAAGTCGGTTTCACGACTTCGGATATTCGCGATAATCGCTCTAGCTTGTTTAGTACTGATATCGCGAAAATGGTTGAAGCGCCAATTTTCCACGTGAACGGTGATGATCCTGAAGCAGTGTGCTTGGTCACCGAAGCGGCGTTGCAATACCGTCAGAAATTCCACAAAGATGTGGTGATTGACTTGGTTTGCTACCGTAAACACGGCCACAACGAAGCGGATGATCCGTTCGTAACGCAGCCAATGATGTACCGTAAAATCAGCCAGCACCCAGGCCCACGCAAGATTTACGCTGATCAATTGATCGCGCAAGGTGTGGTAACGCAAGCTGAAGCGGACGGCATGATTCAGGCTTACCGTGATGCGCTTGATCGTGGCGAACACGTTGAGCAAACCACGCTAACCGACTACAAACGCTCATACGCGGTAGATTGGACTAAGTATTTGGGCACACACTGGCGTCAGCCAGTAACGACTTCAGTTCCACAAGCGGATCTGGTTCGTTTGACTGAGAAATTCACTCAATACCCAGCCGACTTCAAATTGCGTGGCAACGTTGAGAAAATCATTAAAGAGCGCTCTTTGATGGTGAACGGCGAGTTGCCTGTTGATTGGGGTATGGCTGAGCACTTGGCTTACTCAACCTTGCTGACTGAAGGCATGGGCGTGCGTATTTCGGGTGAAGACTCGGGTCGTGGTACGTTCAATCACCGTCACGCGGTGTTGCACGATCAAAACCGTGAGAAGTGGGACCAAGGTACTTACGTGCCATTGCAACACTTGTCGGAAAACCAAGGCCACTTCTTGGTCATTGACTCGATCTTGAACGAAGAGGCGGTATTGGCGTTTGAATACGGCTACGCATGTTCGGCACCAGAAGAATTGACGATCTGGGAAGCCCAGTTCGGTGACTTTGCCAACGGCGCGCAAGTCGTGATCGACCAGTTTATTACTTCAGGCGAAACCAAGTGGGGCCGCTTATGTGGTCTGACGATGATTCTGCCGCATGGTTATGATGGTCAAGGTCCAGAGCACTCGTCGGCGCGCGTTGAGCGTTACTTGCAATTGTGCGCGGAGCACAATGTCCAAGTATTGATGCTGTCTGAATCTGCGCAGATGTTCCACGCTTTGCGTCGTCAAATGCTGCGCCCGTATCGCAAGCCATTGATCATTATTATGAGCAAGCGCTTGTTGAAAGCGAAAAACGCGTCAAGCCCAATCGAGCACTTCACCAGCGGAGAATTCCGTCCAGTAATCGGCGAAGCGCAAGAATTGGATGCGAAGAAAGTAAAACGCGTGGTGTGCTGCTCAGGTCAGGTTTACTACGATTTGCTCGCCGGTCGCACCGAGCGCGAAATGAAAGAAATCGCGATCGTACGTGTAGAGCAGTTGTATCCATTCCCAGCGGAAGAGCTGCAAGCGGAATTGCAAAAATATCCAAATGCGAAAGAAATTATGTGGGTTCAAGAAGAGCCGCGTAACCAAGGCGCATGGCACCAAATTCGTCACCGTCTAGAAGCGGTGTTGGAGTCGAAGCAAGTGTTGACCTTCGCTGGTCGTCCTTCATCGGCTTCTCCAGCGGTTGGATATATGAGCAAACACAATGCACAGCTCAAAGCCTTCGTCGAAGAAGCAATGACCTTGTAATTGATAGCGCGGCCTCCCTTTGGAGCGCCGCGTTTTTGCCCTTGTGCGTGTCGCAAGCGTAAAGAATTTAAAAATTAACTGGAGTGAACGATATGATCATCGAAGTTTTGGTACCACAGTTGCCTGAATCGGTTTCGGAAGCCACGCTGATTTCTTGGAAAAAGAAAGTGGGTGAAGCTGTTGCCCGTGACGAAAACCTGATCGATTTGGAAACCGACAAAGTCGTGTTGGAAATCCCTGCGCCACAAGCAGGTGTATTGGTTGAAATCGTACAAGCTGACGGCGCAACCGTGGGTAGCCTCGATGTGATCGCTAAAATCGATACTGCAGCCGTAGCCGCTGCTGCACCAGCACAAGCCGCTGCGCCAGCTGCAGCAGCACCTGCACCTGCTGCGGTTCAAGCTGCACCAGCCGGTGGTGCTAACGCAATGCCAGCGGCGAAGAAAATCGCTGCTGACGCAGGCGTGAATGTAAACGACGTAGCCGGTACTGGCCGCGGCGGTCGCGTATTGAAAGAAGACGTACAAAATCATCTGAACCGTCCAGCGGCACCAGCAGTGGCAGCTCCAACGGGTGATCGTCCAGAACAACGCGTACCAATGAGCCGCCTGCGCGCTCGTGTTGCTGAGCGTCTGCTGCAATCTCAGCAAGAAAACGCAATCTTGACGACGTTCAACGAAGTGAACATGAAGCCGTTGATGGACTTGCGCAACAAGTACAAAGACAAATTCGAAAAAGACCACGGCGTGAAACTGGGCTTTATGGGCTTCTTCGTGAAAGCTGCGGTTGCTGCGCTGAAAAAATACCCAATCGTGAATGCATCGGTTGACGGTAACGACATCGTTTACCACGGCTACTTCGATATCGGCGTAGCGGTAGGTAGCCCACGCGGTTTGGTGGTGCCAATTATCCGTAACGCAGACCAATTGTCTTTGGCTGAAATCGAGAAAACCATCGCTGACTTCGGCAAACGCGCACAAGAAGGTAAATTGGGCGTGGAAGAGTTGACTGGTGGTACTTACACGATTTCTAACGGCGGCACGTTCGGCTCAATGATGTCAACGCCGATCATCAACCCACCACAAGCTGCGATCTTGGGCATGCACGCGACCAAAGAGCGCGCAGTGGTTGAAAACGGTCAAGTGGTTGCTCGTCCAATCATGTATCTGGCGCAATCTTACGATCACCGTATCATCGACGGTCGTGAAGCGGTATTGTCTTTGGTAGCAATTAAAGACGCGATCGAAGATCCTGCTCGCCTGTTGTTGGATATCTAATTTAAGTGGGGTATGTGGCTGTGAGCTACATACCCAATTGCTTGCATTAATATACCCAGCAATGGGTTAAGGTGGACTGAATGTCACAATCATTTGACGTTATCGTAATCGGCGCGGGCCCTGGCGGCTACGTGGCGGCGATTCGTGCAGCGCAGTTGGGTTTTAACACTGCGTGTATCGACGAATTCAAAAACAAAGAAGGCAAAGCATCACTCGGTGGTACTTGCTTGAACGTGGGTTGTATCCCATCGAAAGCCTTGCTCGAATCATCTGAAAACGTAGAACGTGTTGAGCATAAATTTGCTTCACACGGTATCACCGTTGAAGGCATGAAATTTGACGTTGGCACAATGCTGGCTCGTAAAGAAGGCATCGTGAGCAAGTTGACGCAAGGTATCGGCTACCTGTTCAAAAAGAACAAAGTGGCAAGCTTGCACGGCCACGGCAAAATCCTCGGTCGCAATGGCGACAAATGGCAAATCGAAGTAGCGGACGGCGACAAAGTAGAAGTCGTTGAAACCACGCACATCATCTTGGCTACCGGCTCAACGCCACGCCAATTGCCACAAGCGCCAGTTGATAATGTGCTGATCTTGGATAACGAAGGCGCATTGTCGATTCCTGCAGTACCAAAACGCTTGGGCGTGATTGGCGCGGGTGTAATCGGCTTGGAAATGGGCTCGGTATGGAAGCGTTTGGGCGCTGAAGTAACGATTCTCGAAGGCGCTCCTGGCTTCTTGTTGGCGGCGGACGAAGCGGTTGCCAAAGAAGCGCACAAGATCTTCACCAAAGACTTGGGTCTGGTCATCAAAACAAGCCTAAAAATCGGCAACATCACCAAAGGTGAGAACGACGTTACCGTTGAATACACCGATGCTGAAGGTAAGGCGTTCACTGAAACCTACGACAAACTAATCGTATCGATCGGTCGCGTGCCAAACACGTGGAACTTGGCGGCTGAATCAGTGGGCTTGCCACTGGATGAGCGCGGTTTTGTGGTGGTTGACGGCGATTGCCGCACTGCATTGCCAAATCTATGGGCAGTGGGTGACGTGGTTCGTGGCCCGATGCTGGCACACAAAGCGTCGGAAGAAGGCGTGGCCGTGGCTGAGCGCATCGCAGGTCAGCATCCGCACATCGACTTTAACAACGTACCTTGGGTTATCTATACCAGCCCAGAAATGGCTTGGGTAGGTAAAACTGAGCAAGCACTGAAAGCGGAAGGCGTTGAGTACAAAAAAGGCCAATTCCCATTTGGCCCGAATGGCCGTGCGCTTGGCTTGGGCGAAACCGCTGGTTTCGTTAAAATGCTAGCCTGCGCGAAAACCGACCGTATCTTGGGCGTGCACATCATCGGCCCATTCGCTTCAGAATTGATCACTGAAGCGGTGGTAGCGATGGAATTTAACGCATCGGCTGAAGATATTGCTCGCATCGTTCACGCTCACCCATCATTGGCCGAAGCGATGCACGAAGCAGCTCTCGGTTGCGATAAACGCGGTCTGCACTCTTAAGAGCAGCTTTTAAAGCTGCGATGCATCCCGTGACCTTGGCGCGGGCGGTGCGCGAAATCCTCATGTACTTCAAGTACATTCCGGTTTCTGTGCTCCGGCCTTGCCAAGTTGACGGGCGCTCGCTAGCTTTTAAAGCCACTCTTAATGAAATAGTTATTTGAATTTGTAGGGTGGGTAAGGGCAGGTGCTCTTATCCATCATGCGGTACAACGGCGGGGAATAGCCTGTCCGACAACACTCTCCTCACAAAGGATAAATAGAGATGAATCTGCACGAGTATCAAGCCAAGGAATTGCTGGCTAAATATGGTTTGCCAGTACAGCGCGGCATTTTGGCTAACAACGCTGAAGAAGCTGCTGCTGCTTATGACACTTTGGGCGGCAAATTTGCCGTAGTTAAAGCCCAAGTACACGCGGGTGGCCGCGGTAAAGCGGGTGGCGTTAAAGTGGTAAAAAGCCGCGAAGAAGCTGCTGCAGAAGCAGCTCGCTTGATCGGTACTAATCTGGTTACTTACCAAACTGATGCCGCTGGGCAGCCAGTTCATAGCGTATTGGTATGTGAAGACATGTACCCAGTAACGCGCGAGTTGTACCTTGGCGCGGTTGTAGATCGCAGCTCACAACGTATCGTATTCATGGTTTCAACTGAAGGTGGTGTTGAGATCGAGAAAGTGGCTGAAGAAACGCCAGAAAAAATCATCAAGATCGAAGTTGATCCTTTGGTAGGCATGCAGCCATACCAAGGCCGTCAAGCGGCTTTCGCTTTGGGTCTGGAAGGCAAACAAGTTGCTGCGTTCACCAACCTGATCTTGGGCTCTTACAAAGCATTCGTTGAAAACGACTTTGCGCTGTTTGAAGTAAACCCATTGGCTTTGCGTGAAAACGGCGAATTGGCTTGCGTTGACGGCAAAATCAACCTCGACTCAAACGCTTTGTTCCGTCACCCAGAATTGCTGGCGCAACGCGACAAATCACAAGAAAACGAGCGTGAAGTAAAAGCTTCTGAGTTCGAACTGAACTACGTAGCGTTGGAAGGCAATATCGGTTGTATGGTGAACGGCGCTGGCTTGGCGATGGCGACGATGGACATCATCAAACTGAAAGGTGGCCAACCAGCTAACTTCTTGGACGTTGGCGGCGGCGCGACCAAAGAGCGCGTGATCGAAGCATTCAAACTGATCTTGGCTGATTCATCAGTTCAAGGCGTGTTGATCAATATCTTCGGTGGTATCGTTCGTTGCGACATGATCGCTGAAGCGATTATCGCTGCAGTTAAAGAAGTGAACGTAACAGTACCAGTGGTAGTTCGTCTGGAAGGCAATAACGCTGAATTGGGCGCTAAATTGCTGGACGAATCTGGTCTGAAATTGACTTCAGCCCAAGGCCTGAACGACGCAGCCGAGAAAATCGTTGCTGCTGTTGCCGCTTTGTAATCTCAGCACAAAGGAAAAGAAATGAGCGTTTTAGTAAATAAAAACACCAAGGTGCTGGTGCAAGGTTTCACTGGCAAAAACGGTACTTTCCACGCTGAACAAGCGTTGAAAGTAGGTACGCAAGTTGTGGGTGGTGTTACACCAGGTAAAGGCGGCTCTGAGCACCTCGGCCTGCCAGTATTTAACACCATGCGTGATGCAGTAGCGCAAACTCAAGCTGATGCGTCTGTGATCTACGTACCTGCAGCTTTCGCTAAAGATTCAATCTTGGAAGCGGTTGATGCTGGCGTTAAATTGATCGTATGTATCACTGAAGGCGTGCCAACAGTCGATATGCTGTACGTGAAAAAAGCGGTTGATGAAGCCGGTATCCGTCTGATCGGCCCTAACTGCCCAGGTATTATCACGCCGGGCGAGTGCAAAATCGGTATCATGCCTTGGCACATCCACAACCCAGGTCGTATCGGTATCGTTTCACGTTCTGGTACATTGACTTACGAAGCAGTTGCACAAACGACTGCTTTGGGTCTGGGTCAATCTACTTGTATCGGTATCGGCGGCGACCCAATCCCAGGTACTAGCCACATCGACGCATTGAAACTGTTCCAAGACGATCCTGATACTGACGCGATCGTGATGATCGGTGAGATCGGTGGTTCTGCCGAAGAAGAAGCGGCAGAATTCGCTAAATCTTACGTGACTAAGCCAGTAGTCGGTTACATCGCTGGTGTAACTGCGCCTAAAGGCAAACGTATGGGCCACGCAGGCGCGATCATCTCTGGCGGTAAAGGTACTGCTGAAGAGAAATTCAAAGCCTTCGAGCAAGCGGGCATCGCGTACACACGCAGCCCAGCAGAAATCGGCAAAACCATGTTTGAATTGCTGAAATCAAAAGGCATGATCTAATTCATTAGCTGAATTGATCAAAATAAAAAGCCACCCTCGGGTGGCTTTTTTCTTGGTGTATATGGCTGAAGCTATTGTTTTATTTGGCTTGTGGCGATATACCCGCTATTGTTTGGGTGGCTCGTCACCCTTACAAAAATCGACGACTTTGAGTTTGACCGTTGCATATTCTTGCTTGCCTGCCAAATCGGGCCATTGCATACCCACTAACACGCGGCAGCCGTTGGGCGACACCAGCATCGTACTGGTCACCGCATCGCTGAGTTTGATGGCTTTCTCTGGTTCACCAAACGGTGCTAAATAAAGCCCATGCCATTTGAAGGGGGGATAATTTACCGACTCTAACATCCCTGTTCGGATCGGCTGAAAACGGCTCCCTGAATGCTCATAACCCCCTTGTGCAGGAGTCCATCCCTCAGGTCTACCGGGATATGAGCTCGGAAATTGTTTCTGCAGTTTGCCCCCTGAGAGTAACCAGACTTGTTGGGGACTATCTTTGGCCCAAAGGGCGCCTGCTGAAGGACGATTGAAAACCAAATAACCTTGCTTGAGCCAGCGCATCGGAAAAATAGCGGCAGAATTACTCACCCGCTCATCTTCCAGCATCACTTTGGTGTAGCCCCGTTTCGGATTTGGATTTTCTTCCTTCCATTTTTTATAATTGCGAGCATGACTCCATTCCCCCTTAGACAAGACACCATCGTCTTCATAGAGCATTAAGCCATACCGACCGGGCTCGTATTCCAAACCCGATGTGGGTAGGTCTGCATTGTACTGGCAAGAAAACGGATTGATGTAGCCCCATTCAGTTGAAATCCACCCTGGGCGTTCTTCCTTGCGAAAAGGTTGATATTCCTGCAACGGTTGGCCCCAAATACCCATGGCATACTTGTCTTGATATTGCTTGAGTCCTTTGCGTTTTAAATCAATTTGCACTCGACGCGACTTTGGATCAACACATTTCAGGTAACTGCCATCTAGCTCAGGATGCTGAATTTGAATGCCTTCATCAATTCGGTGCTCAATCGTTACAAAAGCAACCGGATCTCCGTCCAGCTTTAAATCTTTTCGCCAGTAATTACACACAAGAGTGGCGTCATCTAGCCAATGGCATATGCCATTTGAAGGAAAATCAACCACCTTGAGTACACCTTTAGGCACTGGTGGATCACCGCGAAAAGCATTCAATAGCCCCGCTGAGGCCACGCCTGAAAGGAGAGGAAACAGCAGGCACAGTAGTTTTAACTTCATCACTTTTATATTGTTCCAAAGGAAAAGAGTTACAAACTAATAACGGCGAATCGCATAGAGTGGGCTGATGCCAAAGTCAATGCTGAGGAGTTATTCGTCACCCTTACAAAAATCCACTACTTTGAGTTTGACGGTGGCGTATTCTTGCTTGCCTGCCAAATCGGGCCATTGCATACCCAATAACACGCGGCAGCCGTTGGGCGACACCAGCATCGTACTGCTCACCGCATCGCTGAGTTTGATGGCTTTCTCGGGGGTACCAAACGGTGCCAAATAAAGCCCATTCCAGTTAAATGGGGGTAAATTCAAGGAGATCAGCATTCCGCTTCGAAGTGGTTTGAAACTATTCCCTCTATCCGACCATCCGCGTTTGGCTGGACTCCAATCGCTAGGCTGTTCTGGACGCATAATTGGGAATTGTTTCTGCAGCTTTCCCTCTGATAGGAGCCAGATTTGCTGTGGGTTCTCATCAGCCCAAAGGGCGCCTGCTGAAAGACGATTGAAAACCAAATAGCCTTGCTTGAGCCAGCGCATCGGGAAAATTGCGGCAGAATTACTCACCCGCTCATCTTCCAGCATCACTTTGGTATAGCCCCGTTTCGGATTTGGATTTTCTTCCTTCCATTTTTTATAATTACGAGCCTCTGTCCATTCGCCTTTAGACAAGACGCCATCGTCTTCATAGAGCATCAAACCAAACCGACCGGGCTCGTATTCCAAACCCGATGTGGGTAGGTCTGCATAGTACTGGCAAGAAAACGGATTGATGTAGCCCCATTCAGTCGAAACCCACCCTGGGCGTTCTTCCTTGCGAAAAGGTTGATACTCCTGCAAGGGCTGCCCCCAGATCCCCATGGCATACTTGTCTTGATATTGCTTGAGTCCTTTACGTTTTAAATCAATTTGCACTCGACGCGATTTTGGATCGACACATTTCAGCAAACTACCATCTAGCTGAGGATGCTGAATTTGAATGCCTTCATCAATTCGGTGCTCAATCGTTACAAAAGCAACCGGATCGCCGTCCAGCTTTAAATCTTTACGCCAGTAATTACACAAAAGAGTGGCGTCATCTAGCCAGTGGCATATGCCATTTGAAGGAAAATCAACCACCTTGAGTGCACCTTTAGGCACTGGTGGATCACCGCGAAAAGCATTCAATAGCCCCGCTGAGGCCACGCTAGATACGGTCAGCAGCACACTGACCAACATGATATTTAGTCCCATGTTTGGCTCGCTTCAATATCAACAGTGCGCACACCTTGGCGCAGAATTTGGGGTAAATCACTGATCGCGTAAACTTTTTGCACTGGATTACTCAGGCAAGGATCAGTGCGATATTCAATCGTGCGCCAAGCCGTAGGTGGGCCGTCTGCGAGTTGCAAGGGCTGGTAGCCACCTTTCCAGCGCACATCCATGCACTGAAACCCAAGACGCTGTCCGGTTTCAAACGCGCCCACGAGCGTATAAAAATCCAGCCAATTGCGCCCCGTGGCCATCGTGCCGCCCAAGTAGTAAATCACGTAGCGGTTCGTCCCTTCAGTCGAAACCGCCTTCACTGAGTAACCGGTGTAGTAGCCATAGCCATAATTGAGCTGCTTAAAGCGCTGAAACTCACCATAATTGACGCAACCCGCCAGTACGGCGCTGAAAAATAGTACTCCCACAGCGCGGCCAATGCCGATCAATCTAGTCATAACATCAATGGGTTTGAGTAAGAAACTTAGCAATTATGCCGTAAAGCTGCATTTCGCTGATCTAATGCCAAGCAGGTGTTGCGTGGTTTGCCATTGCCTCTAAGCAAACCCGATCGGCAAGCGCAGCAGTGGCGTTTTGCCCAATCGAGTTTGTGCAACATCAAACACCATGCAAATCGGATATGAGTTTTGCTTAATCCCAATGGGGTAGTTGGCTACCCCGCAGGGGTAGATGATTAGTGGATTGAAAAATAAGCATAAATTTTTATGAAAATAAATTTGCCACAATTTTTGTGGCGGATTTTGATGTGTTCGGTCTAGTTCTTTGGGGGTAGATTAGCACTGTTTTGGCGATTTTGGCCTAGTTCATTTGCCGTATAGTCATCCCCATTACGCTGAAATTTCCAATTTTGGCGCGTTAACAGGGGATAGAAACATGGCGAGAGCAGCGGTATTAACTCAATGGGAACCAGAAAATCCCACATTTTGGCAGGCCAGCGGCCAATCCATTGCCAAGCGCAATTTAATGATTTCAATTCCGTGCTTAACGCTGGGTTTTGTGATCTCGGTGTTATGGAGCGTGGTCGCGCTCAATATCAATTCAGCCGGCTTTAATTTCACCAAAGGCCAGCTCTTTATGCTGACCGCCTTGCCGCAATTATCCGGCGCCACATTACGCATTTTTTATTCATTTATGCCCGCACGTTTTGGCGGCCGTAAATGGACGACTTTTTCTACTGCGCTGTTATTAATCCCCGCCACTTGGCTCGGTTTTGCCGTACAAGACCCTAGCACCTCGTACGGCACGCTACTGACGATTGCGCTGCTGTGCGGTTTGGGTAGCGGCAACTTTGCCAGCTCGATGGCCAATATCGGTTACTTTTTCCCCGCAGCCAAAAAAGGCGCCGCCAATGGCCTCAATGCGGGCTTTGGTAATTTGGGCGTGTCGCTGGCGCAATTGCTGATCCCGCTGGCGATTACTTTGCCGCTGTTTGGTGCGTTTGGTGGCGAGGCGCAAAGCTTTATCAAAGAGGGCAGCGAACACAGCATCTGGCTGCAAAACGCCGGCTTTATGTGGGTGCCACTGATTGCGATTGCCGCGCTCGCGGCGTGGTTTGGTATGAACGATATCGCCGAAGCGCGCTCGTCCTTTGGCCAGCAAGCGGTGATTTTCCGCCGTAAACACAATTGGCTGATGTGCTGGTTGTACATCGGCACTTTTGGCAGCTTTATCGGTTTTGCCGGTGCGTTTGCCTTGCTGACCAAAACGCTGTTTCCCGAAGTGCCGGTGATGAAATACGCCTTCCTCGGCCCTTTGATTGGCGCGCTGATTCGTCCGGTGGGCGGGATTATTTCGGACAAATTCGGCGGTGCGAAAGTGACCTTGGGCGTGTTCGTCGGCATGGCTTTAGGCGTACTCGGCGTGCTGGCTTGTCTGCCAACATTGGGCGCAGATGGCCAATTGAGCGGCGGCTCGTGGCCCGGTTTCTTTGCGATGTTCTTGGTGCTGTTTACTTGCGCCGGTTTGGGTAATGGTTCGACTTATAAAATGATCCCGACCATTTTCTCCACCGTTTGCATGCGTGAGGTTACGGCGGACGGCGATGAAGCTGCGCAAAAAGCCGCGCATGGCCGTGGCTTGCAAGAATCGGCAGCGGCGGCGGGCTTTATCAGTGCGATTGGTGCTTACGGCGGCTTCTTTATTCCGCAAAGTTTTGGCCTGTCGATTAAGTCTACGGGTGGCCCAGAGCTGGCTCTGTATGTGTTTATCGCCTTTTACATTAGTTGCGTGTGGATGACTTGGCACTTCTACGCCAAACCAAAAGCGCAATTGCCGTGCTAAAGACTTGATGGGTATTGCCATGTAGCCCAATTTTAAAAAGAGCTGCATGGCAATACTTGCCAGAATATTAATTGATTTGTGTTTAAGAATAGTTTGTAGCAAACGCCTTGGGGCGCAAGGAGTGGGAAATGAGCAAAACCCGTATCGTCGTCGTCGGTAACGGCATGGTGGGGCACCGATTTTTAGAAGAGTTGTGCGATAAGGCCGATGCCGCCCAGTATCAAATCTGCGTATTTTGCGCCGAGCCGCGCTTGGCCTACGATCGCGTGCATCTGTCGTCCTACTTCTCGCACCACACCGATGAAGACTTATCTTTGGTCAAACCGGGCTTTTTTGAAAAAAATGGCATCGAGGTGTTGGTCGGCGAAGCGGTTAAACAAATCGACACCGCCAATAAGCAAGTCGTTTCGAACAAAGGCACAACTCGCCCCTACGACAAACTGATTCTCGCTACCGGCTCGTCGCCGTGGGTGCCGCCGATTAACGGCAGCGCGCACCATGAATGTTTTGTTTATCGCACGATTGATGATTTAAACGCCATTGAAACCGCCGCGAAGAAAGCCAAAAGCGGCGTCGTCATCGGCGGCGGCCTGCTGGGTTTGGAAGCGGCGGGCGCGCTAAAGGCCTTGGGGCTAAATACCCACGTGATCGAATACGCGCCGGTGCTAATGGCCGAGCAGCTCGATCGCATGGGCGGAGAAATGCTACGCCGTAAAATCACCGCGATGGGCGTTAGCGTTCACACCGGCAAAGACACGCGCCAGATTACGATGCACGGCGGTAAATCCGCCGCACATCGGCTCGATTTTGCCGATGGCAGCCAACTCGAAGTCGATCTGATCGTGTTCTCTACCGGCATCCGCCCGCAAGACACGCTGGCGCGCTACAGCCAATTGGCGGTGGCCGAGCGCGGTGGTGTCGTGATTAACGATCAATGCCAAACTTCAGAGCCCGATGTGTACGCGATCGGCGAGTGCGCGTCGTGGCAAGGCCAGTATTTTGGCCTGGTGGCGCCCGGTTACAAAATGGCGCAAGTCACCGTCGATCATTTACTCGGCCGCGACAATGCCTTCACTGGCGCCGATATGAGCGCCAAGCTCAAACTGCTTGGCGTGTCGGTCGGCAGTATTGGCGACGCGCACGGTAAAACCAGCGGTAGCCACAGCTATGTATTCCAAGACGATCAGGCCGGTATTTACAAAAAAATCGTCGTCTCAGCCGATGGTGCGACCTTGCTCGGCGCGGTGTTGGTTGGTGACGTCGACGATTACGGCCAATTGCTGCAAATGAAGCTCAATGGCCTGCCGGTGCCAGAGCACCCAGATTCATTGATCTTGCCATCGTACGCTGGCGCAAAACCGGCTTTGGGCGTCGATGCCTTGCCCGCGTCAGCGGTGATTTGCTCGTGTTTTGACGTCAGTAAACAAAAAATTGCCGACGCCGTAGCGGCGGGGCATCACACGCTGGCGGCGATCAAGGCCGAAACTGGCGCTGGAACGGGCTGTGGCGGCTGTGTGCCGCTGATTAGTCAAGTGCTCAATGCTGAACTCGCGCGCAATGGTGTGGAAGTCAAAAACCATTTGTGCGAACACTTCCCGCATTCGCGCCAAGCGCTGTATCACCAGATTAAAGTTGCTGGCGTCAAAACCTTTGACGAGGCGATTGCAAAATTTGGCCACGGTTACGGCTGTGAAGTGTGTAAACCAACGGTTGCGTCGATTCTGGCCAGCGCATGGGGCGAATATGTGCTTGAGCCTGCGCACACACCGTTGCAAGACACCAACGATATTTTCTTGGGCAATATGCAAAAAGACGGCACCTACTCGGTGATTCCGCGCATGCCTGGTGGCGAAGTTACCCCAGAGGGGTTGCTAGCGCTAGCCCAAGTAGCAAAAGACTTTCAGCTCTATACCAAGGTTACCGGTGCGCAGCGTATTGGCTTGTTTGGCGCGCACAAAGGCGATTTGCCGGTGATTTGGTCGCGGCTGATCGATGCCGGTTTTGAAACCGGTCAAGCCTACGCCAAAGCGTTGCGCATGGTGAAAACCTGCGTCGGCAGCACGTGGTGCCGGTTTGGCGTGCAAGACAGCGTGGGTTTCGGCGTTGAGCTGGAGCATCGCTACAAAGGCATACGCACGCCGCACAAAATGAAGTTTGGCGTGTCGGGTTGCACGCGCGAATGCGCCGAGGCGCAGGGCAAAGACGTCGGCATTATCGCCACCGACGCGGGCTGGAATTTGTACGTGTGCGGCAATGGCGGCATGAAGCCGCGCCACGCCGATTTGCTGGCGGCCGATTTGGATCGCGATACCTTATTGCGCTACCTCGATCGCTTTATGATGTTCTACATTCGCACCGCCGATAAGTTGCAGCGCACCGCCAGCTGGTTGATGAATATGGAAGGCGGCTTGGATTACCTGCGCTCGGTGATTGTCGACGATGCGCTTGGCATTGCCGAACAGCTGGAAACCGATATGGCGCAGTTGCGCGCCGATTACGAGTGCGAATGGCAAAAAACGGTGGATGATGTGCAGCAGCATCAACGTTTTGCGCACTTTATCAATAGCGATCAGCGTGACCCGAATGTGCAATTCGTGCCAGCGCGCGAGCAAAAACGCCCAGCGCAAGTGGCCGAGCGCAAAATCATTCCAATTAAAGTCGTCGCGACGGTGTAAGGGGAGAACAAAATGCAATGGAATGATGTCTGTAATGTGGCCGATATTCTGCCCGGCACCGGCGTTTGCGCCTTGCTTGGCGAGCAACAAGTGGCGATTTTCCGCCCACGCAACGACGAAACGCTGTACGCACTCGACAATATTGACCCATTCGCTGGCGCCAGCGTGCTCTCGCGCGGGCTAATCGCCGAACACGGCGGCGAGCTGTGGGTGGCCAGTCCACTCAAGAAACAACGCTTTCGCTTGAGTGATGGCGTGTGCAATGAGAACGTTGAGAAATCAGTAGCGAGTTTTGCGGTGCGCGTTGTGGCGCAGCGAGTTCAGGTGCAAGTTTGAAGTTTTAAAATCAAAAGCCTACGCGAATGTGCCGCGTAGGCTTGTTTTATTGCTTTGAAAATCAAAAACATATTGGCGTGAATGTAAGGCCTAGTGTTTGTGTGAAGGGCTTGTGCGGCGGCGATAAAAATCTCGGATTTCTTCGTAAATACCCTTCACAAAATAAAACAGACCGCCCATGCCATATGATTTATTGTATTCCGATAAGGGGTAAATCATTCCTTGATTGAAATGATCAATCGCTTCTTGATCATTGCTGGCATAAATCATATCGCCAATCACTTCAAAACCTTGCTGCAGTAATATTTCTTTTGCTTGAAGAAAATCTTCCCGATCACTTCTCAGGAATCGTACTTGTTTTGCGCCATTTTCAGATAACTGGAAAAATTGATATTTAGCCATGATTTAAACCTGATTAATTGAGATGGTTGCGCTTTGAATAATGCTAACTGCCTACTTACCATAATATTTCAATCACATATTGAAAACCATTCGCAAAATCCGAACCAATCCTCAGTTTTTTACGTAGGATCATAAAGCTGCGTTCTACTGCCTGACTGGGATAATTTTTTTGGTGTGTTAGAGCAAACCGTGCCTGTGCTGATAATCAGCGTAGGCTTGCGCGATTTTGGCGGATACCTGTGGCGGATCGCCCAAGCCAAATTCTTGCTGAAGTTTGGTTTTATTGTCATCCATATAGTCGATCACGCGCGCTAAATTGGCTTGCTGCTTGGCGAAGAAATTATTTTGCTCGGTCAGCATCGAGGCGCTGCGGGAAAAATGCGCGGCAAATTCGTTGATTGCACCGACGGCGCCGGGTTGGCCCCAGGCTTGTTCCAATTGAGCCACATCCACTTTGGCCATTTGCGTCACCGGGTCGATAGTTAGCCCCAAGGCTGCCATGCCCTGTATGCCTTGTTGCGCGCCATGAAACGGGCTACTAATGCTTTGCGCCAATTCGTAACGCGCCATATGCGCGGCTTGTGTGTCGGCGAGTAGCTCCGGGTCTTGCACGTCGTCGTTAAACTGAAGCCGCCATTGATTGTATTGGTCGGCAAAGTTTTGTAGCTGCTTTTTAACGCTGGCAAAATCTGCCGCCGCATTAATGCCTTGCAGCTGTTTTGTCACCTCCGCTAGTTGCTGCACGCCACTTTGCATTTCGGATAATCTGGCTGATTGAGCCGGATACAGCACGCCAAGCTGATTAATATGCGACATCATTTTATAAGCGCTTTCTGGATCGGGTAGCGCCATATTGCGGCCAATGGCACTGATTGCGATAATACCCTGCGCTGTATTGCTCGCTAGTGTGCTTTGGGTTTGCTGTGTAGAGATATACTCACTGGCAAGAGCGGCTATGTCAAACGCTTTGCCAGATTGAATCTCGCCCAATGCCTGTGTTTTAAAGTTGGCAATTTGCTGTGCAACTTGCCCGATGATCAACGGGTTGTTTGCCATGATTCACCTCATCATTACTTGGCCTTGTTGCTATTAAAGCAAAATCAAGGCCAAGCGTTGAAGCGATTGAGATGCGGATTGTGATTAAATTGGACTAAAACCAAGTACCAAAATTGGCTTTAAAGCCATCTACATTTTCACCAATTAAATAAGTAAAGCCGACCCTAAAATCTGCTTCGCGTGATAGTAGGCTGCGCTTGGTGCCAAAGGTAATGCCAAATTCGTCTTGGTAATTGCTAAAAAGCTCGGTGCCGGTGTAGCGGGTATCGATGACAAAAGCTTCCCAGCTAAGTGGCGCATCGGCGATGGATAAATTGCTATCCATGGAAAACAAGAGGCCATTGCGAAACGCGGTATTGGAAATGCCCGGATCGACGCTGGTGTTGTCGTATTTCACCTTCATTGCTTTGTAATAGCCCACCATATTGGCTACGGTGAGGTTCCAGTTTTCGCCGCCAAAATTAAACGTTGAGCCTAGTGCGCCCGATGCCATCCAGCCGCCGCCAGCCAGATCGGTCGAGCCCGTGGCGCGCGCTGCGCCTGCAGCAGAAAGTATCCAGTTGCTTAAAACAGGGCGGCGGTAAATAAAACTAATACTGCCGTCATAGGCTTTCGATCCTTCCACAGTGGTATAGCCTAAGGGGATATTGACCAGTAATTCATGGTTAGGCTCGGCAAACTGGTGCGAGTAACTGAGTGGCACCGAGAAGCTATCGCTGCTCATTGATTTGGCGTCGCCAAATTGATCACTAACAAAGCGGCTGTAATTGATGCCGATACCAAATTGATTATTATCATCGGCCGAGCCAATACCTTGCGAGCCAAACCACATCAAGTTGGCATCATTCACCACCGATTTACTCATCAAGCTATTGGGGTTGCCCGCTAGTGGATCTACCGGAGAGCTTTTGACGCTTTCTTTCAGAAATTTATTCAATAGATCGGGATTGTTTTTTAAATAGTCTTCGAGCAGTGCTTGGCTTTCATCACGCGTTGCGCCAGTAAACGATTGGCTCACGCCGATACTGGGGATGTTGAGTGTGAGCGTTGTTTGGTTAGTTGTTGGATACGCCAGTTGAATCGGTATCCCGCGAAAATTCAGGCTGGTATCTACCGCTTCGACGCCAGTGTAATTGTTGTAAAGCTGGTTAAGGCTGCTGGAATTCATGATTTTGATAGCGTCTTCCGCATTATCAAAACTCTCCGATGCGGTGACGCCATTCATCGTGGCGCTCACGTCAAACACGCCGGCAAAACTGGGTTGGGCAAGAAACAGGGTGGTGGCTGCAAAAGATAGCGCAAGAGTTTTCATCTGTCGCTCCAAGTTATGATGAATAATCAATAACTTTAGGTTTAGCCCAAGATGCGTGCGCCGCAAGTGGTTTTATATCTACGGTCGGATCTGATTGCTGCTATGCAACAGTTAATCTTCGATTGCGATCAGGCCCTTTTCGATTAGTTCATCAAGCAAAAAGCTAAAATCAGTGCCCGCCGAGCTATCGGGTGCGTAGCTAAAGACGTCCAAATTGTCGCCAACGGCGGCCATAATATCGTCATTTTCGTGGATAATGGTGTTCAGTAGCTCGCGCGGGAAATGCTTGTGCAACTGCGCACGCACTTTCTCGTGCGTTTCATGCCCATCTTTAAAGCGATTTAGCAAATAGCGCCGCTCGCGCCGACGATCCAATTTCTCCAAACCAAATAGCGTGCGTTCAAGCATGCAAGCGCCGTTTAAAGCTAAGAATTCGGCCGCGACAGGTATTAGGATCAAATCCGCAGCCAGCAGGGCCGAAAACGATAATACCCCCAGCATTGGACTACAGTCGATGATAATTGGCGTACCGCTGCCCGCCAGCATTTCAGCTTCTAGTGCCAGTTTTAGCCGCCATAAATGATCGCGATGCTTGCCCAGCTGCGAATCAACCCGTGCCAATTCAAGGTGCGATGGGATGAAATGAATGCCAGGGCCCGAAGTTTGGATCAGATCAGTCAGTGGCGAGGTGCCTTGATAGAAACGATACATCGTTTCGCTGGCGCGCGGTTTGAGCCCCCATGTGGCGGTGAGGTGCGCTTGCGGGTCTAAATCAATCACCAAGGGCGCGATGCCATTTTGCACCAAAGTCGCGGCCAGATTGGCGCTCACCGTGGTTTTACCGACGCCACCTTTTTGATTAAAAACTGCAATCACCGTCATCTGTATACCGTCATCGTTTGCCGCTGCGGACGGTGATTATGCCATGACGAATTCAAAGTGGCATGGGTACAATGCCAAACCTTGATGAATCTGAACACAGCCCATGTCGCAACTGATCCAACGCCTCGCCCAAGAACTCAACTGTAAATCGGCGCAAGTGACCGCCGCCATCGCTTTGCTCGATGAAGGGGCAACAGTCCCATTTATCGCCCGCTATCGCAAAGAAGTAACCGGAGGCTTGGACGATGGTCAGTTGCGGTTGTTGTCAGAGCGGCTGCGCTATTTACGTGAACTCGCCGAGCGCCGCGCCAGCATTATCACGGCGATTGAAGAGCAGGGCCAAATGACTGTCGCGCTGCGCGCTCAGCTGGACAACGCCGACAACAAGCAAACGCTGGAAGACCTCTACCTGCCGTACAAGCAAAAGCGCCGCACCAAGGCGCAGATCGCGCGTGAAGCAGGTTTGGCGGCGCTGGCGGAGAAATTATTAAAACACCCGCAGCAAGACCCAGAAGCACTGGCCGCTGGCTTCATTTGCGATGGTTTTGCCGACACCAAAGCAGTGCTCGAAGGTGCTCGTGCAATTTTATTAGAGAGCTGGGGCGAAGACGCCGCGCTGATCGGCCAGCTGCGCAGCCATTTACAGAGCAATGGTTTGGTCACCAGCAAGGTGGTGAAAGGGCAAGAGGCCGCCGCAGCCAAGTTCGCCGATTATTTTGATTTTGCCGAGAAATGGGCCGCAATGCCGTCGCACCGCGTGCTGGCGGTATTGCGCGGCGCGAATGAAAAATTACTCAGTATCGCGATCGCTTTGCCGGAAGAAATTGAAAACGGGCCACGTAGCAAAATCTGGAGTTCTGCCGAGCAACGCATCGCGCGCCACGTCGGCATTAGCGCCAATTACGCCGATGCTTGGCTCGGCGACACGGTGCGCGCCGCATGGCGCAGCAAACTCGGCGTCTCGCTGGAAAACGAGCTGATCACCGCCGCGCGCGAGCGCGCTGAACTTGATGCGATCAAGGTCTTTTCGCGCAACCTGAAAGACTTGCTGCTCGCAGCACCGGCAGGCCCGCGCTGCACCTTGGGGCTCGATCCGGGTCTGCGCACCGGTGTCAAAGTCGCCGTCGTCGATGCAACGGGCAAATTATTGGCGACCGATACCATTTATCCGCACGAGCCGCGCCGCGATTGGGATAAATCACTGCATACGCTGAAAGTGCTGTGCGATAAGCACGGTGTAGAGCTGATCGCGATCGGCAATGGCACGGCCAGCCGCGAAACCGAGCAGCTAGCGACTGAGTTGATTTCGCAAATTTCCGGCAAGAAACCGACCAAAGTCGTCGTCTCCGAAGCTGGCGCTTCGGTGTATTCGGCCTCTGAATTGGCGGCCAAAGAATTCCCGCAGCTCGATGTCTCGCTGCGCGGCGCGGTGTCGATTGCGCGTCGTTTGCAAGACCCGCTGGCTGAGCTGGTGAAGATCGACCCGAAAGCGATTGGCGTCGGCCAGTATCAGCACGACGTGAACCAAAATGATCTGGCGCGCATGCTCGACGCGGTGGTCGAAGATTGCGTCAATGCCGTTGGCGTCGATGTGAATACCGCATCGGCGGCTTTGCTCGCTAGGGTATCGGGCCTAAGCCCAGTGCTGGCAAGCAATGTAGTTGCATACCGTGATGAGTATGGTGCGTTTAAAAATCGCAAAGCGCTGCTGAAAGTGCCGCGCTTGGGCGGCAAAACCTTTGAGCTGGCGGCTGGCTTTTTGCGCATTATGGGCGGCGATAACCCGCTCGACGCTTCCGCCGTTCACCCCGAAGCGTATCCGGTGGTTGAAAAATTGCTCGCCAAACTCGGCAAAGATTTACGCGCGACGATGGGCGACAAAGCCGCGCTGCAAGCGGTGCAGCCTGAAACGCTGGCCGATGCGCAATTTGGCGTGCCGACCGTCAAAGACATTCTGACCGAGCTGGAAAAACCCGGCCGCGATCCACGCCCCGAATTTAAAACTGCGACCTTTGCTGCGGGCATCGAGAAAATCAGCGATTTGCAGCTTGGTATGGTGCTCGAAGGCGTCGTCAGCAACGTCACCAACTTCGGCGCCTTCGTCGACATCGGCGTGCATCAAGATGGTTTGGTGCATATCTCGATGCTCGCCAACACTTTCGTCAAAGACCCGCACGCCGTGGTAAAGGCAGGGCAGATTGTTAAGGTGAAAGTGCTCGAAGTCGACGTGCCGCGCAAGCGAATTGCGCTGACGATGCGTTTGAATGATGGGGCAAAACCTGTGAATCGGGAAGCTAAGCCGTTACGTGCGCCAGAGCGGGCTGGGAGGGAGTCTGCACCAGTAAATTCGGCAATGGCCGATGCTCTGGCAAGGTTAAGAAAAGGGTGATGATCAAGGAAAAAACTTATAACGGCAAAAAGGATGCCTAACCTTGTGCTGCAGGCACGCAGCAGCTGAAAGCGCTGTGTGCCAGCAAATAGCTATCAGGGGCTTATTTGGCCCAGCAGTCGGTTGGGGTTCCAGTGGCATTGCCATTGAGTATATGCATATATAAGGTCGAACAAGACTGTGATCCTACTTTATCCGCAGTCTGAGTCTTACCTGCAACTGCTACTGCCTTAATGCAGTATGTGGCCCCATCAGGTGTGCCTGTGCAAGTCGCACCATCTTTAGCAATAGAAAGAGTGTAATAACCATTTTCACTCGTCATTGTTGTTGTGGTGGCTCCACTTGTAACATTAAGGCCGCCTGTGCCTAAATTCGTGGTGTAGCTTGTATTATTTGCGCGCCACTTTTCCTGTGCTTGCTGGATTTTACTGATTTCAACCGTTGCATCAGTACGGCGTGATTTGCGGACGTAGTCTTGATAAGACGGCAAAGCAATTGCAGCCAAAATACCGATGATGGCGACGACGATCATCAGTTCTATCAGGGTGAAGCCTTTATTGAAATTGAGTTGAGTTGACATTTTTACCTCGAAATGGTGAGGGTCAGAAGACTTCATTATGAGCTGATCATATCTATTTGAGTAGCTATTAAATAGTAAATTTATTTTTTTGGTGAGATCTATCTAATCGCTGTGTGGTGGGTTTGAAAAGCTAGTCTTTGCATTCTGCATTGCCTGGGGGCATTTCAACAACAGCAAACTCCCCAATGTATTTCCACTTACCCCCTGGATAATCTGCGGGTCTGTGTGGTCCTATCACTTTTGGACATCCAGATTCTGCTGTGCAGTAATAAATATGGCTTTTCCCTCTCGCGGGAGGCGAATTATTTAGGCCACCAGCACCTTCTTGGATAATATAGCGGCCTTGGAGGTAGTCTTTGTTACCGCTCCATCTGCACTGTGAACTTGGCATCGCTGGAGCTGCCACGTCATTGCCTGCGAGTGGTGCCAAATAAATGCTACTAACCAAGACCACATTCTGATCCTGATTGGTGCGATCTTTCCAGCTGATCTGAACTTGAGCGGAGAATGTACTGTTATCGGTAGTCCAATTTGGGCTAGGGTTAAAGCTCAGTTTGGCAGTATAGCTGCTGGTTTGGCCGTTAAAGCTGCCAGTGTAAAGAGGGTTGGCGCCTGCTCCGCGCGTAAACGTAACGCCATTCAATATAGGTGTGCTCGATAAAGGGGCTCTGGAGCGAGCTTGCTGGCGCAAGCTTTCCATAATGCCTTCGGCGGTACGCGTGGCCACTTGCCGTTCGTTGGCGTGGGTAGTGCCTTTGTTGGTAATGCCGTTGAGCTTGGCTAGAAAAAGGGCGGTGACGGCAAGAATGATCACCGTAATTAAAATTTCCAGCAGGCTAAAGCCAAGATTTTTTTTCATTTTGCCTATCCCTTAAAAGTCGATCCAAGAGCCTGTGGGTGAAATTAATCCGCCACTTGGTGGTAGATCAAAGCTGGTCTTTTCGTAGCTAATAGTCAAATTCCCTGTTCCAGCAAGCGTGTCACGCGTGGCAGGGTTTACTCCGTCAGTTTTGCTATTCGGGCCTCTGGTTACACCTGCTGATTCGTAATATGCGTCAGCAGGTGTAATCATTACGGGTGGTTTTTCGCCTAGCTTAGTGGGGTCTTCATATGGAACCCCGGGTATGCGATCCCAGATGCCTTCTACAGCAGCAGAGCCTTGGATATTAATGGCTCCATTTTGCAAAACGTTTCCCGCGATATAAACAAATGATCCGTTTTGAGCTGCAATAGTCCCTGTAACATTGCCGTTAATTACAATGTATTTCCCTGCTGGTGCAGTAAATCCTGTTGTATTGCCTTCCCACCAAATAAATTTTTGGGAAGCAGGTACATTAGTTAATTCAGTTTGCGTTGTGACCGTTGTGCTGAGTGCCTTAATTTGTGCTTTGCTGAGGCCGCCTGAGAAACTCTTAAAATAGTCTTCTGGGCTCATTAGGCTTAATGCAGGGTCTTTTTTTCCAATAGGATTGCCTGTGCTGTTAATTGATGCCCCGATTACTAAGCATCCAGTTTGATTTGCACCTGATTCATTTTCAGTGCACGCAGTTGTTTTTCCGCCATCACCCATTAAAACGCCACAACTCGGTGCTGAGGTGCTTACGCGGCTCGAAGTACTTAAATTGAAGGTTGAATTGGTGTCCATATAGCGGCGGATATTCAAAGCATTATTGCTTGGAGCAATTGAACCTGTCAGTTTAATGGTGCGCCGAACCGTTGCTTTGGCTAATGATTCGGCCGCACAAATATCTGGAGACGCTGCAGTGTTGCCAACGCAGCCCTCGGCTTTGATGTAAAGATACCCATCGGCAATTTTTGCTTGAGCGCGCCAGCCCGCGCCTTGTGTAACGTTCGTCACTGCCGAAACAGGGTCAATTGTGGCCTGCACATATTTTGTGCTGTCAAATTCTTTCGGATCTGTGCCGGCATAGTCTGCTTTGAACTCGTAAGGTGAGGACATTGCTCCTCCACTTAGTGC
This sequence comes from Chitinibacter sp. SCUT-21, assembly GCA_041874755.1. Lineage (NCBI taxonomy): Bacteria > Pseudomonadati > Pseudomonadota > Betaproteobacteria > Neisseriales > Chitinibacteraceae > Chitinibacter > Chitinibacter sp. SCUT-21. Next base: position 676,391 of record CP102611.1, on the reverse strand, counting down.
GCAGCCGGTTGCTCCTCCGCCCCCAGATCCCAATGATTTAATCAAAATGTTGGTTGCTGGCTGTGGAGAGGGTGGGGCAGGGGCGGCAGCTAATGCTGTTAAATCGGCCTCTATCTGTTTAGTTACTGCCGTTGCCCCTAATTCTGCAGCTTGCATTGCAAGGACATTTTGATAGCCATTTTCGGCTGCTTTTTGTGTGATTAAGGAACTTTTACTGGCATAGACTGCTGCTACCGTTGCAATCAAAGTTAATAAAATCGTTACCGTTAGCGCGGCAACGCCTTGCTGCTTCGCTTGAGTTGGAATTTGACGTGGCATGGTCGCGTCCTGATTAATTGGCAAATGGGCGGTTACGAAGCTGAACGACTTCGCTGATGCTCAAATTTTGAACTGGAGTGCTTTTGGATTCCGCGGTGATTGACACTGTGACTTGATCAATTACTTCGCTGCCATCGATTAGCATTACTTTGAGGGGAGTGAGCGTGAGCGCAGTGATTTTTAGCGATGAATTGCTTAGATCTTCCCAAGTTCCTGCGTCATCACATGAGGTTGGCATGCTTGTGCTGGTGGCGGCAGTGATGATTTTGATTTGATTGCCACTCAATCGGATGCCGCGTACTTCAGCATTTACAAGTGTCCCATCGCCTGGGGGGCTTAATGCTGATGCGCTTTCAGGTAGTCGATCATAGCGAAACACAGCACATTTATTGCCATCTAAAAAAGCAATATTCCGAAAGCCAGTCGCTGTTTGTATTGTTTCTTCACTTTTGCTGTAACCCGCGCGGCGCAGCTCGCGAGTGAGAGAATTCATCACGATTTGCAATTGTTGCTGCGCATTGCTGTTAATGATGCCGTCTTTGCTCGATGAGAGGCTAGTTAAACCAACACTCGATGCTGCACCAAGTAGCAAAATACCGATAGCAAGAGCGACTAAAATCTCAATCAATGAAATGCCTTGTTGGCGAATTAGGCTGGGCATGTTGAGTATCCTGCAATGGTTTTCTGACCGCTTGGGGTGCAAATGGTGGTGTTGCCGGTGCGAGAAATTAAAACTCGCAACTGGTAACCTGTAGTTTCGAAAGTGATTGATTGTGCATCTGTCGTTGAAGGCGGGTTAAAACTGAAAAGAGAGTCAATCGGGCTGATGAAGCTACCATCTAGATTTGGACTGATACCGATTTTGCTTGCTGCAGCCCAGTCGCTGATTGAAATCTTCGAATATTGAGCAAGACGCATGCTGCGTAAATCACAGGCAGTGAGTGCTGTGCAGGCAGTTGAGGTTGTTGCTGCCATTAGGCTCCAATCGGTTGCGCTGCGAGTGGCCTGAATATAGATTTTTTTATTTTGTTTAATTGACTCGCTACGCGCTAGCTGAATTAAGCTGGCAAATTCATTGGCTACGCCATCGATTCGTTTTCTATTGAGCCAATCGGTAAAGCTCGGTACAGCGATAGCAAGCAAAATCCCCAAGATGGTGATCGTAATCAGCATCTCGATCAGCGTAAAGCCTCTTTGCCGGATTAGCATATTCATTTGTCCTAAATATCCAATTTTGGTTGGATGTTACTGACAAACGCTTACGAAATACAGATTTTTGCTGATGTATGGCTTGATCGGTTGTTTTTTGGCGATAAGCGGTTGCAGGATGTCTTTTAGAACTGAATACTAAGGTTGTGTTAATACCTATGGTGTGCCGCGCGAGCAAGACGGTCGTGTATCGCTAACCATTCTGTCGTGTTGGGTGGTAACGCTAGAAATAGGGTGTCAAAGCGCTGTAGGTCTAGCTGTCGTAAGGTGGCGTAGATTTGTTGGGCGTATGCTTGAGGTGAGCTTGGCATTAAAAATTGTTCGATATCCAGCTTGGTATTAATTTCTTGGCAAATTAGTACCACCTTTTGGTTTTGCGCTAATTTTTCTGCGATACATTCTTGTAATCGTGCCGCTTGCCCGGTAATTAGCGTTGTGCGGGGGGCGTAGTGTGAATCCAGTAGCCCCGAAACGCGCTGCTTGGCGGTGTATTGGTTGGTGTGATGCTCAAGGCTATCACCCAGCACCGCTTCAATCGCTTCGCGCGATACGCCGCCGGGTCGTAATAATTTCGGTTTGTCGCCCACTAAGCTGACGATGGTCGATTCAACGCCCACATCGCATGCGCCGCCATCGAGCACCAGTTGCAACACTTCTTCGCTAAATTCTCCGCGTACATGCGCTGCCGTCGTTGGGCTAACGTGGCCGAATTGATTGGCGCTGGGCGCGGCGAGCCCGCCGCCAAAATGCTGTAGCAATTGCTGGGTGATGGGGTGCGCTGGCGCGCGCAGGCCGACGGTGTTTTGGCCGCCAGTCACCGCATCCGATACATGCGCTTGGCGCTCCAAAATCAGTGTCAGTGGGCCGGGCCAGAAATGCTGGGCAAGCAAATAGGCTTCATCCGGGATATTTTGTGCCCACGCCGCGAGCTGTTCGACACCTGCAATATGCACGATCACAGGGTGATCGGCAGGGCGACCTTTGGCTGCGAAAATCTTGGCCACTGCCTCGGGTTGGCTCGCGTCTGCTGCCAAGCCGTAGACGGTCTCAGTGGGGATGCCAACTAGCTCGCCAGCACGCAGTAAATTGAGCGCGAGATTGAGTTCTTCAGTATTAAGGCGAGTGGCGGATTGATTCATGGATTTTCACTGCGTGTAGATCGGTTGGCCGCAATTATAGCATTGAGCGGCGAATTGGCCGACGGATCGCTAAGCTTGAAAAAGGGTAAGAAAGAAACGATGGGTATATTGCTGAAGGCTATTTTAGGTGATTGTTCTGCTCGAATACAGTGCTAGGTATGTATGGCGGTTGTTTTGCCGCCATACGCCACTCTTATAAATACAGCATCGCTTTACCCACTTCATGCGCGATCTGGTGGCCTTTCAGTTGCGCAGCTAATTCCAGTGCAAACAATGCAGCAGTGGCCGGGCCGCGCGAGGTGGTGATTAAACCATCACTTGTGACATTGTACGCGCTGATATTGGCGCCCCCCGCGATCAACGCCGATTCGCAGCCCGGATAGCAGCAGGCATTTTTACCCTGCAGTAAGCCGATTTTGGCCAGCACCATCGGCGCGGCGCAAATCGCTGCGACCCGAGCATTTGCCGCAATTTGCTGTTGCAGGCGTTGGTGTAGTGCGGTGTGCGCCATTAAAGCCGCGGTGCCTGGCCCACCGCCGGGCAAAACGATTAAATCGGGGCTGTCGCTTGCCGCGCTAAACGGCAAATCAGCGGCGACGCTGATTTGATGCGCGCCACTGATGAGTAGCTCTTCGCTTAAAGACACCAATTGCGTATCAATCTCGCAGCGGCGTAAAACGTCGGCAATCGTAATCAGTTCAACTTCTTCAAAACCAGGTGCAACATAAATATGAACGAGGCTCATCGCTTATCCTTGTAGGGTATGTGCGTGAAGTTAATATGAATATTGGCTTTTCAGGCAATACATCTTAGTAAATTGGTAGCGCCATAAACAGTTTGATAATGATGGCATTGGCAATGTCGATAAAAAAGGCCCCGACCATCGGTACGACGATAAACGCGAGGTGAGAGGGCCCAAAGCGGTGCGTAACTGCCTGCATATTGGCGATCGCGGTCGGTGTAGCGCCCAAACCAAAACCGCAATGGCCTGCCGCCAGCACCACGGCATCGTAATTGGCGCCCATGACGCGGAAGGTGACAAAAATCGCATACGCGGCCATTGCGGTGGCTTGAACGACCAAAATCAACAACATCGGCAGGGCGAGGTTGGCCAATTCCCACAAGCGCAAGCTCATCAGCGCCATAGCGAGAAACAGCGCTAAGCTCACATTGCCGAGTACGGAAATTTCTCGGTCAAAAACTTCGTACCAGCCTAAAGCCGACAAAATATTGCGCAGCAAAACGCCATTAAATAAAACACAAACAAAGGTCGGCAATTCAAACGCGGTGCCAGCCAGCACTTCGGCCAACATATGGCCGCCGGCTAGGCTCAACACAATCAGCGCCAGTGATTCGATAAATGAATTCACTGTGATCAGCCGAGTCGCTTGCGGCTCTTCAAACATGCTGGGGTCTTGGTCTTGATTGTGTTCTGCACCAGGGGCGCTAACTTTGCGCAATAAAAATTTAGCCACTGGCCCGCCGATCACACCGCCCAGCACCAAACCAAAAGTCGCGCAAGCCATTGCCAACTCGGTGGCGCCGGCAATGCCAAATTGCTCGCTAAACACTTTACTCCAAGCCGCGCCGGTGCCGTGGCCGCCTGAAAGGGTGATTGAGCCCGCCAATAGTCCAAGATGGCCTTCTAAGCCGAGCAGTTTAGCCAAGCTAATGCCGATGACGTTTTGCATGAGCAACAGCCCGAGCACGACGAACAAAAATTTCACCATAATGCTGCCACCCGCTTTTAGGCTGGCCAAATTGGCCGATAGACCAATCGTGGCAAAAAATGCGAGCATCAGTGGCGTTTGAATGCTGGTGTCAAATTTAACGCTGACCCCAGCAATTTGCTGCGCCAGCAACATTAACAGAGCAACGACCAAGCCGCCTGCAACCGGCTCGGGGATGGTGAAGGCCTTTAGAGGTGCGGTTTTCTCAACCAAAACGCGACCAAATAATAAAACCAAAGAAGCGGCAACTAAGGTGCCATACGTGCCGATGGTAATCACATTCAAACTCATGCTTAGCTCCGCCGAGGTGGGGATGATGGGTGCCATAAAAAATGGCTTGCGGGTTTCGCAAGCCATTTTATTGGATATGAAAGTGCGGCGCTGTAAATTAATTGGCTTGTTGTATTTGCCAATCAACGCATTGCTAATCGCGGCTTAAATTTCCAGTGCCAGTAATTCGCTAACAGTTTGACGGCGACGAATCACGCGAACTTCTTCGCCGTCGATCATCACCTCGGCAATCAGTGGGCGCGTGTTGTAGTTGCTCGACATGCTCGCACCGTACGCGCCGGTATCATGCAGCACAATCCAATCACCGATTTCGCAGCTTGGCAAATCGCGCGGTGTCACCACGCCGCCTTCTTCTTGCGTGAATACGTCACCCGATTCGCACAAAGGGCCTGCCAACACGGTGCCACGCGTTTCGCCGCCCGCAGTCGAGCCATCTGCACGTAATACACTCACTTCGTGGAAACTGCCGTACATCGCTGGGCGCATCAGGTCAGAAAAGCCCGCGTCGATCAGCACAAAGTGATTGTTGCCGACGTCTTTTTTCGCGCGTACTTCGGCGATTAGCTTACCGCTTTCAGCCACGAGGAAACGGCCCGGTTCGATTTCCAAATGCACGGGGTGGCCCAAATGCGCGGCGATTTCATTACGCGCCGCATCCCACAGACTGAAGTAATGCGCGGTATCGATCGTTTCACCACCAACACGGTATGGAATCGACAAACCACCACCAGCAGAAATTGCCCGAATATCGCGGCCCGATTCTTTCACTTGGGCCACCATCGCCGCGCACACTTCTTGCAAATGGCTGTAATCAACGCCCGAGCCAATGTGCATATGCAGGCCAACAAGATCAAGATTGTATTTGGTAATCAAAGCCAGCGCTTCGGGCAGCTGCTCGTGCCAAATACCGTGTTTACTTTGCTCGCCACCAGTATTGGTTTTCTGGCTGTGACCGTGTCCAAAACCAGGGTTCACGCGCAACCAAACGCGGTGGCCCGGATGAGCTTGACCGAGTTGCTCGAGCATTTGTGGGCTGCCACAGTTCACCTGAATATCGAGCTCAACCACGCGCGCCAAGGTGGCGCGATCGAGCAAATCAGCGGTATAAACGATATCGTCGCTATTTGCACCGGTGGCAAAACCCGCCGCAACAGCACGCTCGATCTCACCCAATGAAACCGAATCGACCTTAACGCCTTGTTCGCGCATCAGGCGCAAAATATGCACGTTTGAATTGGCTTTTTGCGCAAAACGGATCGTATCGAACATTTTGAGTTGGCCAATGCGTTCGCGAATGATTGCGGCATCATAAGTCCAAACAGGCGTACCAAATGTTTGGGCAATATGGGCGGTTTGCGGGCCGTTTACGGGTTTCATTGCATGCTTCCTAGTGGGGTTTGATGGTTGTTTTATTGGTGCGGTTGGCAAATTTGGCTATAGCGGCGCAGTACTTCTTGCATGCCAAGGTCAAGACATTCAACAACAAAGGCGTGACCGATCGAGACTTCCAAAATATTTGGAATCGTCAAAAATTGGCCAAGGTTGTCCAGATTTAAATCGTGGCCAGCGTTGACTTCCAAGCCCGCCTCTTGTGCGCGTAGTGCTGCGGCATGAAAGCCTGCCAGAATGGCGTCACACGCTGGCGTGCCAAAATGCTCGGCGTATGGCTCGGTATATAGCTCAACGCGATCGGCGCCGATGGCTTTCGCTTGCGCCATATCTTGCGTGGTGTAATCGACGAATAGGCTAGTGCGGATGTTCAGTGCTTTCAGTTCAGCCAAAATCGGGCGCAAAAATTCGCCGTCTTTGTGGACATCCCAACCGTGATCGGAGGTCAGTTGATCGGGCGCATCCGGTACCAGCGTGCATTGCGCTGGGCGATATTGTTTAACGACTTCAAGAAACTCGGGCGTTGGATAGCCCTCGACATTGAGCTCCACACCGCGCGCTTGGCATAACTCAGATAACTCCGCCACATCGGAATAACGGGCGTGGCGTTGATCGGGGCGTGGGTGCAGCGTAATACCGCCAGCGCCAAAATCGAGGCAGCGCGCGGCAAAGGCGACGACGTCAGGGTAATTGCGGCCGCGTGAATTGCGAATTAGCGCGATTTTATTAATATTGATCGAAAGTACGGTCATGTTGATTAACCTGTTTATGAGTGCGCTATGGCGCGTTTTATAAGTAATGCTGCAGCATGATCGCATGCCCCATTGCCGGATCTAGGGTGTAGGGTTGAAAGCCCATTTGCTGGTAGAGCGCGGCTGCGCGGGTATTGCCGCTCAGCACCTCCAGCGTCACTTTGCAGCAATCGAGCTGTTGCGCCAAAGTGCAAACCTGCTGCAAAAGCAATTTACCCAGCCCCTGACCGCGGGCATTTTCGCTGACACATAAATCATGCAGATTCAGCAGCGGGCGGCAATTAAATGTTGAAAAACCTTCAACACAAATCGCCAGCCCAGCGATGGCCTCACCTTGATACGCCAGCAAACAATGGATGGTATTGCGCTGGCGCATTTGCGCTATCAAATTACTGCGGCAATATGCGCTGAGCGGGCTTTGTCCGCCTGCTAAATCCTGTGCATATTCATCAAGTAGGCGAACTATAGCAGCGCAATGTAGTGGATTGTTTAAATCGGCGGTGACGACTTTTTGCATGGGCGTTTTCAATCGGCTTAGTCAATCGCGAAATTCGCAATAAGGCTATTCAAACAGAGTGGCTAATCGTGGTAAAACGATTAATTCTTGCCCCCCCGCAATTTGGCTTAAGTGGCAGTGGTCTGACGCTATGTGGGTTACCTATTTTAAGAAGCTATGTTTGATTACAAACTTTTAGAAGCGCTCGATATGGTGCTGCGCTGTGGCAGCTTTGATGCGGCGGCCAAACGGCTGCATTTAACGCCGTCGGCGATCTCGCAACGTATCCGCCAATTGGAAGAGCGCCACGGCGAAGTGCTGCTGCGGCGTGAAAACCCACTGCGCGCGACGGCAACCGGCGAAAAACTGCTCGCCCATGTGCGCCAAGTGCGCTCGCTGGAGGGCGAGTTGGATGAGCAATTGGCACAAGAATCCACCGTCAGCGAATGGGTTACATTGCGCGTTGGCGTCAATGCCGATAGCTTGGCGCTTGGGCTGCTGAGCGCATTAGCTCCTTTGCTGGCGCAACAGCGCTTGCTACTTGAATGTGTAGTTGATGATGAAGCCTACACCCTCGATCTATTAAGGTCGGGCGAAGTATCTGGATGTATTAGTACGCAGCCAAATATAGTGGCTGGCTGCGGGGTGTTACCACTGGGGAGTATGGAATACATTGGCGTTGCTACACCAGACTTTCTAGCTCAGTATTTCGCCCTAAATTGGCAAACTGAGCTACAGGCGAGCGATTTAGCCGCAGCGCCAGCAGCGGTGTTTGGTCACAAGGAAAGCCTGCATCGCCGCTTGCTGCGCGAGCGCTGGCAACTGCTCGAAGGCCAATACCCCTGCCATGTGATTCCCGATAGCAATGCTTTGTATGCCGCCGCTTTGGCCGGTTTTGCCTACGCCGTAGTGCCGCGAGCGCAAGCGCAGGCGGACTTGGCCAGTGGCCTATTGTGCGAGTTGCCGGCGCTTGCGCATTCAACGCCGCTGTTCTGGCACCACTGGGCGCGGCAAACGCGGCCTGCTCAATTATTAAGCCAAGCCTTGCTTGGTTTTGCGCAAACCCATTTTGGTCATCAATTGTGATCGAGTTAGGCAAAAGTTTACGTACTGCGTTGGTTTGCCTTGCTGTACGAGGAGTACTATCTTCGGCTTCACCGCCTTGTGCGTAAACTTTTGCTTAGTGACTTATGAATTCAGCTCCATTAATTGTTTTTCTCGACGCCGAAACCCTACCAGTGCCGCTCAAGCCGATTGCGCTTGAGCACCGCTGGCAGTCATACCCGCAAACAGCTGCAGATCAAGTTGTTGAGCGTTTGCAGGGTGCGCAGGTGGTCATTACCAACAAAGTGCCGATTACGCGCGAGATAATCGCGGCATTGCCCGATTTAAAACTGATTGCCGTTGCCGCAACGGGCTACAACATTATCGATATCGCAGCGGCGCGGGAATATGGGGTGGGGGTGTGTAATATCCGAGACTATGCCATTCATGGGGTAGCGGAACATACCCTGATGTTAATGCTGGCCTTACGGCGCCAATTGCTGGCCTACCGCAGCCGATTGCAAGCAGGCGAATGGCAGCAAGCGCCGGGCTTTTGCTTGTTTGCTGAACCGCTGCAAGATTTGGCTGGCAGCCGCATGGCCTTGATCGGCTCGGGTGCGCTAGGGCAAGCCAGCGCCAAACTCGCACAAGCGTTTGGTATGCAGACCTTCTTTGTCGAGCGCAAAGGTGAAACGAGCGTGCGTGCTGGCTATTTAAGCTGGGATGAAGCGATGCGTACCGCCGATGTGATTAGTCTGCATTGCCCGCTGAACGAGCAAACGCGCAATCTGATCGGCGCGGTAGAAATCGAGCAAATGAAAAGTAATACCTTGCTGATTAACACCGCTCGCGGTGGTCTGATAGACGAAGCCGCGCTGCTGGCGGCGCTGCAAGCAGGGCGTATTGCTGGGGCTGGTGTCGATGTGTTGGTGACCGAGCCACCACGGGACGGAAATCCATTACTGGCGGCAAATCTGCCCAATCTGATTGTTACGCCACACGTGGCGTGGGCCAGTGTGCAAACGATGCAAACCTTGGCCGATCAGCTGATCGACAATATCAGCGGATTTTTACGAGGGCAGCCGCAAAACTTGCTGTGAATGAACCAATATTAAAGGCGCTATGAAGCGCCTTTTTTATGCGGCTTGTTTATACAGAGCTTCAATTCACAGCGATTCACAATTGGCGTGCATAAGAAAATGTATAGGCTGTGGGTAAGCAGGCTAAATGCTTGTTGTAATGGCAAAAACTTGCATTGCCTATTATTTAATCTATTATGTTTCCCTGAGCGGTCTTATGCCCAGTTAAAAAGGACAGTTGCTGGGGTAAGTTGTGGATAATTTGATTAAGTTATTGTAATTATTAGTTTAATTTCTATTGATTAAAAAATAATCAACATGGCGATAGATGAGCATAAAAAAAGCCCTTAATCGGGCTTTTTTTATGATTTTTGCTTGTGTTGTGCAAAAGCTAATCTATAGTGCCAATTTTTTTACTTATTCCCATCCTGAGAGGATAGAGGCTTGAGTAAGGTGTGGATAAATAAGTTAAGTTGTTGTTCTATTAGTTTATTTAGCTATTGATTAAAAATTAATCAATTTGCTGCTCGATAGCGGCATCACGGCGGTCTTTTTGCCGTTGCGCCAATCGGCGAAAGATCCAACTTTGTGGCTGCTCTTGGCCGGTGCGAATGTAATCGAGCAGGCTAATACTTTCTTGCACGGCGTTGTGCGCGATACGCGCGTGATGATCGCCAATAAATAACAGTTCATCGCCAAAATGCAATTGCGTATCAAGTTCGGGCAGAAGCGTATCTTGCCCTGCATGGCGGTGCAGTAAAGCGAGGCAGCGCAACTCATCGCCGTGGTTTAGGGCATCGTGGGTGTAATGCCTGATTTGCAGCGGCGGGACGGGCTGAGCGAGCATGGCATGAACTGCGGTCGTATTTTGCGCATTCAATTGAATGCGCCAGATTTCAGGTACTTTGCCGTGACTGAGCTGATGAATGCGAGGAAGTAAAGCATTGGCCCAGCTTTCTGATTGATGCTGAATGAGGGCGATGGCGTCAGCCAATAAAGGATTTTCCATTGCGCTTAAGCACTCGTGCGCAATAATTTGTGCGCGAATCGACGTAATATTCGGTTTAAAGGCGGTAAATAAAATATGGTTATGGGCAAGGTTTTGCCGCGCCACGGTAAAAATATGTGGGTTGAGCTCGCGGGCGGTGGCGAGTGCGGAGAGATTATTCGCATCGTTATCGTGACTCACCAGTAAACCCACTGCGTTTTGGATATTGGCCTTGAGCAATGCCTGTGCATCGACGCCTAGTGCCAGTGTGAAATCCTGTGCAGGAATATGCGGCTGTGGTTCTGGGTCAATCACCGATACGCTACATCCGGCTGCGAGCAAGGATTTATACACCGCGCCACCAAAGCGACCAAAGCCAACGATCACCCAATGGCCTAAGGGCGGTGATTGCTCGTAAGTAATTGGATTGCCGGGAAAATCAGTGAGTACATCATACAGCTGAGCCACGGCGGGTTGTTGCAGCCGACGAGCGAATTTTCGACCGACCGTTTCAAATAAATTAATGACTTTATTGGTGCCAAATGAGGCCATATTGTCGGCAACAGATTGATTGCGGCTGCGGCAAATAGAGAGTAACTTAGGCCGCATGACATAGGCGCTGATGGCAATGGCGAGGTTGGCATCTTCATTGCCGGTAATCCCCACAATCCCGATACATTGCGGGTGCAAAATGCCGGCGATTTGTAATATTTCCGGATTGGATGCGTCACCCGCAAAGCACGGGGTGTCATAATGAAAGTCAGCCAATGCAATATCATTCACTCGCTCTTGCCGCTGCTCGATAATGACAAAACGGATATCAAGATCATCTAGTACTTTGCAGAGCAGTTTGGCGGTTTGTCCGTAACCGCAGATCAGATAAAACGGCTCGGTGATACGGCGTACTTTGCGACGAAAACGCGCGTAGGCAATCGCCTTGCGTAGCGATTCATCGCGCATCAAGCCAAAGATCGAACCAATCGCGTAGGCCCAGCCGGTTACCGCTAAATAGATGCAAAGTAGTACCCACAGCCGCTGTTGGTAGGTAAACGGGTGCGGAATTTCGCCAAAACCAATCGATGTGGCGGTATAGCTAATAAAGTAAAAGGCGTGAAAAAAATCTATGTGATACGGCTTGCCGTCGCTATCGACACCGGGTATCAACACCAAGCCCAAAACAGCAACGGCATAGATGCCGATCAACATGACTATCGGCGCGCGTAAGCGCCGTAGCATCAGAAAGAAAATGCCATCCATATTAGCGGCGGTGCTGCAGTGTTTCGCCAATCAATAGCACAACGGACACCACATTGGCTGCCAATGCGCCAGCTGCGAACGACACGATCATTGACGTTACACCCGGCGTCATCCCCACGCCGGAAACATATTCGGCATGGCCCCACACTAAAGCCGCGGTAATTAATTGCAAATCAGCAACTAAGCTCGTGGCCAAATGCAGCGCACCCACTTGGGTGCGATCTCCAAATTTCAGTGTGGTGGCGATTAAATTGACGACAATCGCGGCAAATAATTCAAATACATCGTGCTGATGCGCAACATCTATTTCACCGATGACGAAGCCAAAATTCAGAGTAAAAGCCAGCAAAATAAAAAAACCAAAAATGACTTTTTCAATATTCATGATTACGCTCGGGGTAAAGAGTGGGGGTATCGGCCTGAACGTCAATTAGATCAAGCTTCTGACAGTATACGTCAAGTAGATTGTGGCGAAATCGAAAATAGAGTTCAACCGATTTATCGAAACACGTGCTTATCCACGATACACGTGGATAAAAACCCACATTGCTTGTGGGTAAGTAGGCTAAGTGCTTGATCGGATTGATTAGAGGATGATTGGTGTAAAAACAAGCAAAACGGGGATGAGCGGTAGGTTTAATCCCCGCTTTGCTGGCATAGATGAATGAATAAGCTGTGGATGGTTTGGCTAGCGTATTGTTTCTATTGGATTTTGCTGCGCTGCTTAAAATTTAGGCAGCAAAGATGCCACTCATTTTTAATAGTGAAACACCAATTGCAGCCATCATTAGTGCAATCAAGCCATCCAAAATCCGCCAAGCGATCGGTTTAGCAAATAGGGGGGCGAGTTTGCTAGCTCCGTAGGCGAGGGATAAAAACCACAGCGCAGAAAAGCTCACCGCACCCATTAAAAACATCGGTTGGTTGGCTGGTGCCTGTTGGGCGCCAATGCCGCCGACTAAGACCACGGTATCTAGAATCGCGTGCGGATTCAAAATAGAAAAACCCAAGGCGGCGAAGATCACGCTTTTGGCTGTTTTCGCTTCTTGCTCGCTTTGATCGAGTACCATCGCCTGTGGTTTAAAGGCTTTTTTTAGTGATTGAAAACCAAACCAGAAAACGAATAATGCCCCGGCAATTGCCATCCATACTTGCAAATCAGGTAGAGCTTGCAGCATCTTGCCCATGCCCAGCACGCCGGCCGACATCAATAAAAAATCGCAAAAAATGCAGGTCATTGCGGCAGTAAATAAATGTTGCCGGCTAATGCCTTGGCGCAATACAAAGGCATTTTGCGCGCCGATTGCCATGATTAAACTCGCGCAAAGCGCCATCCCTTGAAAAAACACACTGCTTGCCATGATTGTGAACTCGTTATTGGTTTTGTTATGCCGCTGCGGGCGAATGATGTAATGCAGCGCTTGGAGCGTTATTGTGCGGTGGCGGTCTTGCTAAATACAGAATATTTAAATTATCTTTATATTCATTAAAAAATCTTAATTTAGGCGCGAGTATGCAGTTTGATCATAAACAGGCTGAGGCTTTGTTGGCGGTGATTGATGGTGGCAGTTTTGAGCAGGCAGCGGTCGCGCTTCATTTAACGCCATCAGCGATTTCGCAGCGGGTACGCCAGCTAGAAACTCAACTTGGTACGCCGCTGTTGGTGCGCTCTCGTCCATGTCGGCCAACGATGGCGGGGCAGCAGTTAATTCAGTATTTACGGCGTGCTCGGCTGTTAGAACAAGATTTTCTCGCCAGCTTCTCGGGCGAGGCCGCTGCGCCGTTGACTGTGCCGCTGGCCGTAAATGCCGATACCTTAAGTACATGGCTGTTGCCTGCTTTAAGTGAATTTTTAATCACTGAAAATGTATTGGTGAGTCTAACCGTCGATGATCAAGATCATACCTATGCCCTGATGCAAGAAGGGCAGGCCCTGGCCTGTGTCTCGGCTGAGCCGCATCCGATGCAAGGATGTGTGGTGCATGAATTGGGGGTAATGCGTTATCGCATGTTGGCATCACCCGAATTTAATCGCCGCTGGTTTAGCTCGGGTCTGAGCCGCGAGTCCGCCCGTCAAGCGCCGGTCATGGTGTTTAATCGCAAAGACGCTTTGCAATCGACATTTTTACAGCAGCTACTGGGGTTGCGCCCCGGCGCCTATCCTGAGCACCACATTCCCGCGAGCGAACCATATTTGCATGCCATTTTATTGGGCTTGGGCTATGGCATGGTGCCGCATTTGCAGGCGGACGCCTACATTGCAAGTGGTGCTTTGATTGATGTTGCTCCGCAAAAGCCCACCGACGTGCGTTTGTATTGGCATCACTGGAAGGTGCAATCGCCGCGTCTAGAGCGGCTATCACGCCGTTTGGTCGATGAGGCCAGAAAAGTACTTATTCCCACGTAGCTATACTGCCGTTAAGTATATCTCTTTGAATCAATTGATATATATTTTTTATGGGTATACCTCATGGTTTTCTTTTGAGTCGAAGATGATTCACTTGGATGCCTCGCCCTAGACATCTCTAATGTAAGAATCACAGTCTAAATATTGCAAATGAGAATGATTGTCGGTAATATGTGCGAATGATTCTCGATAGCAAAAAAACACTCCTTACTGTTCTGCTCGCCCATGGCGCATTGTTTTATCAATTAGGACAAATGCAAAAGGCTAAGCCAGTCGATGAACCCATCTTTTTACAAGCTGTGCCCTTGCCTATGGGTCAAGCACAGCCTGCACCACAGGTACAAGAGCCTAAGCCCGTTGCAAAGGTAAAACAAAAAATTAAAGAGGTGCGCCAGAAAGTGCAGGAGCGCATCGCGCAGCCCAAACGAATTTTGGTGCCGCAAGCCCAAGCCGAAACACCAGATCGGGTTTCGACAATGGAGGTGGCTGCCGCAAAAGAAGTGCAAAACGCTGAGCTAACTAAGGAGCAAGTTAAGCCCAGCACTGAAGCTGCCGTCGTGCCCTCTAGCGGAAGGGAAGGGCAAAGTCAGCAGGCTGAGCCTGTATTGAGTGCGCCGAGTTTTCACGCCAATTATTTAAGCAACCCCAAGCCACCGTATCCGCCCGCATCATTGTCGCTGGGCGAGCAGGGCGTGGTGTATTTGCGCGTGCTAGTCAGTGCCGCCGGTTTGCCAGAAAAAATCGAATTACACAAAAGCAGTGGCTATCCGCGCTTAGATGCGGTGGCGCAATCCACCGTGCAACGCTGGCGCTTTGTGCCGGCGAAAAAGGGTGATGAAGCGGTTGCTGGTACTGTCGTTGTACCCGTTAATTTTTCAATCAAAAAGTCGTAAGGGTTTGTGATGGATTTGTCTTTGGTTTTGCATTCGGGTGATCCGATTTTGCAGTCAGTATTTGGTCTTTTGGTGCTGATGTCTATTGTGAGCTGGGTGGTGATTATTGCTCGCTCGCGTTTATTGTGGGTGATGAAGCGCCATCAGCAAAAATTTATGGCCTCGTTCTGGCAAGCCCAAGACTGGCAAGAAGCGCTTAGTTTGGCGGTGAAGCATCAGGCGCCAGCCGCGAAACTGGCTTGTGCAGGCGCCGATAGCCTGCGCCACTACCGTGCGCATGAAGGCGGCGGTTTAGGACAAGCTGTTTCGCTCGATGATTATTTAGTGCGCAATTTGCGCACCAAGCTCAGCCAAGAAACGGCCAAGATGGAGCGTGGTCTGACTTGGTTGGCGACAACCGGTTCGGTGTCACCATTTATTGGCCTGTTCGGCACGGTGTGGGGCATTTATCACGCACTGGTGGGGATTGCGACGGCGGGAAATGCATCGCTAACTACCGTTGCCGCACCAATTGGTGAAGCTTTGGTTGCCACTGCTGCTGGCTTGGCGGTCGCAATTCCTGCGGTCGTAGCGTACAACGCGTTTATTCGCAGTAACCGTCGTTTGGCGCAAGAGCTCGATGGCTTTACCCATGATTTGCATGCTCAGCTGTTGACGGAGGGTGGCCATGGCATTCGGTAGTTTTTCCTCGCAAGATGCAGCGCCAATGGCGGAAATCAATACCACGCCGCTGGTCGATGTAATGCTGGTGCTGCTAGTGGTGTTTATTGTGACTGCGCCGGTGATGACGCACGCGGTACGCGTTGAATTACCCAAAGCCACCGCGGCGGTGGTTGAGCAAACGAAGCAGCCAATTAAATTAACGCTGCAAGCCGATGGCGGTTTGCTCGACGATCAAACGCCGATTCAAGTGGCTGCGCTCGAGCCACGTTTTGCCGCCGCTTTTGCCGCAGACCCGCTGACCGAAGTGCATTTATATGCGGATAAAACCGTGCAGTACGAGCGCATTGCCGAGGCGATGGCAGCTGCACAGCGCTCGGGGCTGACGCGCATTGGTCTGATGACCAATGGTGAAGCGACTGCGAAGTAAACGTAAAGAACACATTTGTATTAAAGCAAACGCGCTTGAACGGGCGGGATCCCCGCGGTGTTTTCAATTAATCCATTTGCTCGAGCAGGGCAAGGAGTCAAGGTTGATCTGCTGTACCTACTTAAGACTGCTTAACTCCGTCAGTTCGACGGTAGGTGTCGCTTGGCCCTGATTTTTAGATTAACCGAAACACGGCGGGTTAATCCCGCCTTTTTTTTGCCCATTTTTTCCCTAGAAGTCGTTAAAACGAGAAGACCATGAGAGAGATCCACAAGAAAAAAACCGGCGTACGCCATTTGGCCAAATACCCAGCAGCGGCAGCGTTGTTTGGTGTGGTAGCGGGCGGTGTACACGCGGAAGAGACCGTACTCAAACCGGTTGAAGTGACAGCACAAAACCCAAGTAAGAAAGATACGGTCGATACGTATAAAGCGCCAACGGTTTCTGTTGGTCGCACTCAGCAAGATACCCGTGATGTGCCACAGTCGATCACTAGTGTCACGCAGCAATTGATGCAAGACCAAGATGCCAATTCGCTCAAAGAAGCGCTGCGTAATGCGGTCGGCGTAACCTTTAACGCAGCCGAAGGCGGCGCCAGCGGTGATGGCGTGCGTATTCGCGGCTTTAATGCATCAAACGATTTGTATCTGGATAATTTCCGCGATGCAGCGCAATACAACCGCGATACCTTCTTTATTGATACGGTAGAAATTTTGCGCGGCCCAGCCTCGATGCTGTATGGCCGTGGCTCGACTGGCGGTGTGGTGAATCAAGTAACCAAAACCCCATATTTGGGCGACATTAATCAGATTTCAGCGTCGATTGGCACTGATGCCTATTACCGCGCTGAAGCCGATTTGAATAAATCAGTGAACGACAATACCGCCGTGCGCGTAGCGATGATGGGGCAAAAAGCGGGTAGCTTCCGTGAAGGTGCGGAAATGAATCGCTGGGGCGTCGCGCCGAGCATTAAGTGGGGAATCGGTGGTCCGACTGAAGTGACGCTGTCGTATGTGCATTACGAAGAAAACAATGTGCCCGATTACGGTGTGCCGTACTACCGTAAAGCGACTACGCCAAGCACCAAAGCTGGCAATAGCTCAATTCATGGTAACGATCAGCCGATTGATCGCGTTGAGACATTCTATGGTTTAAAAGACTTTGACCAAGAAAAAACACGCACTGATGTGACAACTTTAAGCGTTCAGCATCAGATCAACCCGAATATGACGATCAAAAACGCGACTCGTTACGGTAAATATGATCTGGATTTGCGCGCCAATGCGCCGGGTCTGAGCTTTGCTAATACGTCAGAAGCGCTGTCGGATAACACAGTAATTACCCGCGGTCGCAAATTGCGTGATCGCGAACAGGAAATTTTGTCTAACGTCACCGATTTGCTGTGGGATTTTGAAACCGGCGCGATTCGCCACAATGTATTGGCGGGCGTAGAGTTGACGCGTGAAAGCGTGTTTAACACCGGTCGCGTGCAAGTGGATACGCGCCCAGGTCAAAAACTGGGTGCAAATGGTTTGCCGCAATCTTGCGCAATGCCAAGCACGACTGTTGGCAATCCAAATACCAGTGGTGTACCCGCCAATTGTAGCGATCCGATTAAAACCGTGGCTTTTGACGCGCAAGCGGATACGGTTGCCTTTTATTTGCAAGACATGATTGAAATCAATCCGCAATGGAAAGTTTTGCTCGGTGCGCGTTACGATCGCTTTAAAGCCAGTACCGACAATATTTCCTACACCAAATTGCCAGCAGGTGCGGACACTAGCCGCACCGATAATGTGTGGAGCTGGCGTACGGGGGTGATTTACCAGCCAGATCAGCAGCAATCGTACTATGTGTCATACGGTACATCGTTTAACCCATCTGCTGAATCGTATTCGATGGACCCGAAAGGCGCGATGACCGATCCAGAAGAGAACGTCAACTACGAAATCGGCGCGAAATGGACTTTGCTGGACGGTGATTTGGCCTTGCGCACCGCGGTATTCCGTACCGAGAAAACCAATGAGCGCCAAACTGATATCGAACCGGGCGTTGTGAAACCGTACTTGTTATCAGGTAAACGCCATACCGATGGTATCGAGATCGAAGGTGCTGGCCGCATAACGGACAAATGGCATGTATTTGCCGGTGCCGCTTGGATGGATGCGGTGATCGACGAAGTGGCCAATCCATTGCGCAAAGATCAAGAAGGTAATCAGCCTGCCAATGCGCCAGAATACACGGCTAATTTGTGGTCGACTTACCAAATCGACGGCAATTGGAAAGTGGGCGGCGGGGCAAATTGGATGGCCAAACGCTACACCAACGAAGCCAATATCGTTTACCTGCCAAGCTATGTGCGTTGGGATGCGATGGCCGAATGGAGCCACCGCGACTTCTCCCTACAATTGAACGTGTATAACTTGTTCAATACCAAGCACTACGAAGGCTTGTACGGTGGCTTTAGTGTGCCGGGCGTTGCGCGTTCAGCGCGTTTAACCGCTGGGTATAAGTTCTAAGACTATATTCTAAATAGAGTATGAAGCAATACATGGCCGAGTATATCTCGGCCATAGTTGCTCATTATTTTGGAAATCATATTTATGCTGATTCATATTCCTCAAGTACTCGATACTGCAACCGTAGCAGCCTGTCGTGCTCGTCTAGATCGGGCCAACTGGCTTGATGGGCGAATCACTGCGGGTAGCCAGTCGGCCAAAGTCAAAAACAATGAGCAATTACCGAATGACGACGCGCAGGCGGTGGCCGTGCGCCAAGTGATTTTGGATGCGCTAGCTAATAATGATTTATTTTTTGCTGCAGCCTTGCCCAAACGGATTTTTCCTCCGCTATTTAATCGCTATGGCGAAGGGATGACGTTTGGCAATCACGTTGATAATGCCGTGCGCCGCATTACCGAAACCGGCGAGTGGGTGCGCTCCGACTTATCGGCTACGCTGTTTTTCTCTGAGCCGGATGAATACGATGGCGGTGAATTGGTCATTGAAGATACCTTTGGCCTGCACGAAGTGAAACTGGCTGCGGGCGATATGATTTTGTATCCATCAAGCAGCCTGCATCGTGTTGAACCCATCACGCGCGGTACACGCGTGGCGTCGTTTATGTGGATGCAAAGCATGATTAAAGATGTGGGCGAGCGTAGCCTCTTGTTTGATTTGGATACCAGCATCCGCCAAATTCGCACAGAAATGGGTGATACCCCAGCCGCGGTGCAATTGACTGGGGTTTATCATAATTTGCTGCGCAAATGGGGTGAAATCTAAGCGCAGTTTGATCTGCGAAGCCATGACACAAAGATTACAGAAATTTCTGTCGCATGCCGCAGTGCCGCCTATAAAGTAATTTTGTGGCTCGGATTGCGTCATGGTTGCTTGGATCTCACTTCCCCGTTTCGTCGCAGTGTGTTGTGTTTCTTTGGCAGTGTGTTTTCCGGTAGCGGCAGCTCCGCTAGACATTATGGTGGAAGATGCCGCAGAGCCTTTTTCCAAAGCCGATGGCACAGGTTACGCCAACGATGTTGTGCGGGCCGCTTTTGCTGCTGTTGGCGTCGAAGTAAAATTGAATGTGGTGCCGTATTCGCGGTGTAAAGCGCTGGTGCTCGAAGGCGCGACGTCGGCTTGTTTTAATATGGCGTGGGATCCGGCATTTGAAGGCAAAGTAAAATTTGCCGATGAGCCTTTATATCGCGCCTTGGGGGTGTATTTCCAAAACAAAGCTCAGCCCTTAAAAGTGCATAGCGAATCTGAGTTGGCTGCGCCGCTGAAAGTGGGCATCGTAAAAGATTATGAATATGCCGATACAGCGATGCAGACACTAAAAAGAGGCGTGGCGTTTATTCCATCGCGCACCGAGCAAATTAGCTTGCGGCGTTTAGCTGCTGGCCAACTAGATGCTGCGTTAGTGATCTCGAACGATTTGCAGGGTTCGCAATATTGGGCAGAAAGTGCTGGTGTGGCTAGGCAAGTGAATGTTGCATTCCCCAGTACCCACACACTAGTATTTATCGGTTTTAGCCTGCGCCATCCGCAAGGCATGTGGGCCTTAGAGCAGTTTAACCAAGGCTATAAACTGATACGTAATAATGGCACGGTGCAGCAGTTACGCGCCAAGTGGTCTAGCCCCGCTAAATAATACCTGATGTGGGTATTGCGTTGTTGGTCTAATTTATTAAGGCTTGCAGGGTAATACGTTGCTGTTTTTCTTGCTTGTCGAGCGTGCTAAATATCACCGCTTACGTTTAAGCTGCTTGTGGCACAATAGCGGTTCTTCAAATACATACTCATCTTCATGGAAATATTGATCTTACTCGGTCTGATTTTGCTTAACGGCGTGTTTGCAATGTCGGAAATCGCCCTTGTGACTGCGCGTAAGGCGCGGCTGAGCAAAATGGCCGAAGCAGGAAATAAAGGCGCAGCCGTTGCGCTTGAATTGGGCGCAGACCCAACCAAATTTATGTCGACGGTGCAGATCGGCATTACCTCGATTGGTGTTCTGAGCGGTATTGTCGGTGAGTCGGTACTGGCCGAACCGTTTGCCGACTGGCTGATGACTTTTGGTCTGCCAGAGCACCTGAGTGACACCAGCGCCACCGTCTGTGTGGTCGTTTCCGTGACCTACTTCTCGATTGTATTGGGCGAATTGGTGCCCAAACGATTGGGGCAAATTAGCCCTGAACTCATTGCCTGCTTGGTGGCGCGGCCTTTGCAAATGCTGGCCATGGTCACTCGACCCTTTGTGCGTTTGTTGAGTGTCTCGACCAGCACCATTTTGCGCGTCTTGGGTGCCAATCAAAATGCGACGCAATCGGTCACACAAGATGAAATCGACGCGATGCTGATCGAAGGCTCCGAAGCGGGTTTAATTGAAGAGCACGAACACACGATGGTGCGTAATGTATTGCGCTTGGACGATAGGATGGTTACGTCCTTAATGGTGCCGCGTGGCGATATGGTTTATCTCGATTTGGCTGAACCAACTGCAGATAATTTGGCGCGCGTGGCGCAGGCCGACTACTCGCGCTTTCCGGTGTGCCGCGACGGTTTGGAGAATATGCTCGGCGTGCTGAGCACCAAAGAAATCTTGAAAAAGGTGCTTAAGGGCGAAGAGGTTGATCTCTCGGCGCATCTGCAGCCTTGCGTGTTTGTGCCAGAAACCTTAACTGGTTTAGAGCTGCTAGAACAAATGCGCTCATCTGGCGTTGAGATGGTGTTTTTGGTCGACGAATACGGCGAATTGCAAGGCTTGGTGACTTTGCAAGACGTACTTGAAGTCTTAACCGGTGAATTTACGCCGCAAAATATCGAAGATGCTTGGGCGGTACAACGCGCCGATGGTTCATGGTTGCTCGATGGTTTAATTCCGATTCCCGAGCTTAAAGATAAACTCGAACTCAACACCGTTCCCGATGAAGACAAAAACAGCTACCACACCTTAAGCGGCATGGTGATGTTATTGCTTGGCCGTATGCCACGCACCGGGGATGTGACATATTGGGAAAACTGGTCGTTGGAAATCGTTGATATGGACGGCCACCGCGTCGATAAGATTCTGGCATCAGAACATATCAATGCGGATTCAACTGAAAATGGCTAAGTTAAAAACCACCCTTGCGGTGGTTTTTTTTCGGCTAAAAAACTGAAGAATATCTGGGTTTGATGTTAAGCAAAAAACAAGCAAACACAGGTGTTTCCTCAATAGCGATTTAGTTGCAACTATCTACAATGGCGTCATCAAAAAGAGGATAAAAATATGCAAATCACCGTCGTAAATCACCCATTGGTTCAGCATAAATTGGCGCTACTGCGCGAAGCCGATGTATCAACCAATAAATTTCGCTTGCTCACCGAAGAATTGGCGCGACTTTTGGCCTACGAGGCCACGCGTGATTTGGCCTTGGAAGATGTGACGATTACTGGCTGGTGCGGTGAAGTGCAAGTTAAAAAGATCAAAGGCAAAAAATTGACGGTAGTACCGATTTTGCGGGCGGGTTTAGGCATGCTCAACGGCGTGCTCGATTTAGTGCCATCAGCCAAAATCAGCGTGGTGGGTTTGGCGCGCGATGAAGAAACTTTGCAGCCGGTGCCGTATTTTGAAAAATTTGTTGGCGATTTGGAAGATCGTTTGGCTTTGATTATCGACCCGATGCTCGCCACTGGTGGCTCTTTGGTCGCCACAGTCGATATGCTCAAGCGCAAAGGTTGCAAAGAGATTATTGCGATTGTGATGGTGGCAGCGCCGGAAGGGGTGAAACTGATGAATGAAAAACATCCAGACGTCAAAATCGTTAGCGCATCGCTCGATTCGCATCTGAACGAGCATGGCTACATCATTCCTGGCTTGGGTGATGCTGGCGATAAAATCTTCGGCACAATCAATAAATAAGGCGCGCTATGTTCCAAGAAATTAAGCAGTTTATTTCTGGCGCACAGATTTTATTTGTCGCCTTTGGCGCCTTGGTCTTGGTGCCCTTGCTGACGGGCTTAAACCCTGCGATGGCGCTGCTTGGCGCTGGTGTTGGTACACTGATGTTCCAAGTGCTGACCAAGCGCCAAGTGCCGATTTTCCTCGGCTCCTCATTCGCATTTATCGGCCCGATTATTTTCTCGATGCAAACTTGGGGCCAAGCGGCGACGCAATTTGGCCTGTTTTTTGCGGGCTTTATGTATTTTATTGTCGCCGGTTTAATCAAATGGCGCGGCATGGGTTTTATTCATAAACTCTTGCCGCCGGTGGTGATTGGCCCCGTGATTATGGTGATTGGCTTGTCGGTCGCCGTGGCGGCGTCGGGCATGGCGATGGGGCAGGGCGGCGGTAAGCAGTTGGTGCCGTACGGCGTATCGTTGTTCCTCGCCTTTGTGTCGCTAACAACGACAGTTATCGTGTCGGTATTCGCTGGCGGTATGCTGCGCCTAGTGCCGATTTTATCGGGTGTGATTGCCGGTTATATCACTGCACTGTTTATGGACGTGGTCGATTTATCGGGCATTGCCAATGCGCCATGGTTTGCGATGCCGCATTTTGTAACGCCAGAAGTAAACTGGGCTGCGGCGCTGTTTATGTTGCCGGTGGCGATTGCGCCTACGATCGAGCATATTGGCGGCGTGATGGCCTTGGGTAAAGTAACGGGTAACGATTACACGGCCAAGCCCGGTTTGCACCGCACCTTGGGCGGCGATGGTTTGGGTGTGTGCTTTGCCGGTTTAATCGGCGGCCCTCCAATCACAACGTATGCCGAAGTGACTGGCGCGTTAATGATTACGCGCAACTTCAACCCAGTCATCATGACTTACGCGGCGATTTTGGCGGTGATTTTGGCTTTCTTTGGCAAATTTAACGCAATCTTGGTATCGATTCCGTTGCCGGTCATGGGCGGGATTATGGTCTTGTTGTTCGGTACGATCGCGTCAATTGGCTTGAAAACGCTGATCGATAGCAAAGTCGATCTGATGCTGCCGCGCAATTTGGTCATTGTTTCGGTGGTGTTGACCTGCGGTATCGGTGGCTTGATGGTGCAAGTAGGTAATTTCAACCTCGTTGGCGTGGGTTTGGTTAGCGTGTTGGCGATTGTGTTGAATTTAGTT
The DNA here is from genome assembly GCA_041874755.1 of Chitinibacter sp. SCUT-21. Classification (NCBI taxonomy): domain Bacteria; kingdom Pseudomonadati; phylum Pseudomonadota; class Betaproteobacteria; order Neisseriales; family Chitinibacteraceae; genus Chitinibacter; species Chitinibacter sp. SCUT-21. Next base: position 652,708 of record CP102611.1, on the reverse strand, counting down.
CTACCTAATCCACCCGCAGAGCCGGCTGCTGATATTTAAGCTGCAAGGGTATGTCTTTGTGGGTCATTATTAATGATGGCTACAGGGTTATACTGATTGGGGTATTGAAATGGCGAGCGAGTCTCGCCATTTTTTATGCCAGCGTGAAACTTTGCCACTGCAATGGCCGCCCGCGATGCGGCCCTCTTTGGTAGAATCACGGGTCTTAGTTAACAATCATCGACAAAGTGTATGAGCCAAGAGAACGCAGCACAGCCTACCAGCAATTTTATTCGTCAAATTATTGATGCCGATCTGGCTAGCGGTAAACATCAGGCCATCCAGACCCGCTTTCCGCCTGAGCCCAATGGCTACTTGCACATAGGTCACGCTAAATCGATTTGTTTGAATTTCGGTATCGCCAACGACTACAAAGGTCTGTGCAATTTGCGCATGGACGACACCAACCCAGAAAAAGAAGAAGACGAATACGCAGCGGCGATTGAAGCCGACGTGCGCTGGTTGGGTTTTGAATGGAATGGCGACGTGCGCCACACTTCGGATTATTTCGATCAATTGCATGCGTACGCGATTGAATTGATCAACGCCGGCAAAGCGTATGTGTGCGAGCTCAATGCCGAGCAAATGCGCGAATACCGTGGCGACTTTCAAAAGCCGGGCAAAAATAGCCCTTTCCGCGATCGCAGCGTGGCCGAAAATCTCGACCTGTTCGAACGCATGAAAAACGGCGAATTTGCCGACGGCAGCAAAACCTTGCGCCTGAAAATCGATATGGCTTCGCCCAACTTAAATCTGCGCGACCCAGTTTTCTACCGCATTAAGCGCGCTACGCACATCAAAACCGGCGATAAATGGTGCATCTACCCGATGTACGACTATTCGCATTGCATTTCCGACGCGTTGGAAGGCATTACGCACAGCCTGTGTACGCTGGAGTTTGAAGACCATCGCCCGCTGTACGACTGGGTGCTCGACAACATTACGATTGCTAGCCATCCACAACAGATCGAATTTTCGCGTCTGGAATTGCTCTACTCGATCACGTCGAAACGTAAATTGAACCAACTGGTGACCGAAGGTTTGGTTAGCGGTTGGGACGACCCACGTATGACGACAATTAGCGGCATGCGCCGCCGTGGTTACAGCCCCGCCGGCATTAAATTATTCGCGCAGCGCATTGGTGTCAGCAAGGGCGAGAACATCATCGACTTTTCAATCTTGGAAGGCGCGGTACGTGAAACGCTGGAAGGCGAGAGCCCGCGCGTGATCGCGGTTGTGAACCCGTTGAAAGTGACGCTAACGAACTTCGAAGCTGGCGTGACCGGCAGCCGCAGTGCGCCGTTCCACCCGCACCATGAAGAGTTTGGCGAGCGTGATATTCCTATTTCACCAACGCTGTGGATCGAGCGCGACGACTTTGCTGAAGAACCACCGAAAGGCTGGCAACGTCTGACCTTGGGCGGCGAAGTGCGCTTGCGTTACTCGTACGTAATCAAATGCGACGAAGTGGTCAAAGACGCCAAAGGCGAAGTGATTGAACTCAAATGCTCGATCGACCCGAAAACGCTGGGCCAAAATCCAGAAGGTCGTAAAGTGAAGGGCGTCATTCACTGGATTTCATCTGAGCACGCGATTGAAGCCGAAGTGCGTTTGTACGAGCGTCTATTTACCGAGGCGCGCCCTGACGCAATTCGCGGTGAAGACGGTCAATACCTCGACTTCAAACAATTCATCAATCCAGAATCGCTAAAAACCGTCACTGCGTTTGTTGAGCCTTGCGTGCGCGATGCTGCACCTGAAACGCGCTACCAGTTTGAGCGCTTGGGTTATTTTGTGACCGATCGACACGATCACAAAGCCGGCGGCAAGCCAGTGTTTAACCGCACTGTTACGCTCAAAGACACTTGGGCTAAATAATTTTGGCGTGACTTGGGGCTGGCCCTCAAGCCATTTTTGCTGCGCAGGCCAGCCTAGTATTTCCTTGTAACTCAGAACAATTCGGAAGAGACATGAAGCATTTATTGAAAATGGTATGTGTAAGTTCAGCATTGTTGCTGGCAACACACGCGATGGCCGAAGAGGCTGCAAAACCCGACGTGGTCATTGCAAAAGGCAAACTGGGTCAAGCGCCGGTGCAAATCGTTTATGACTATTTGGCTGACCGTATCGTCAATGAATATGGCGTTGCCGAATATCGCAATTTAGTGATTACCCAAAAATCGGCGGGTGCCGAAGACTTTAGCAAAGTGAATGTCGAAGTGCTGCAATCGGGTTTGCCCGATGACGCGGTAGCCGCGCAACGCTTTCGCTTTACTTTTGACGTGAACGATCAAGCCCAAGTGTGGCAAATGAAATCGGTGACCCAAGATTGGCAATGTAAACGCAGCAAGAAAAAAGCGTGGACACAAAAGCCGTGTCAATAAACGCTTGATGTTTTGCTTTAACTATTCGCCACTGGGGTGAACACAATGTCTGCCACATCTGCTGCTTCAAACGCAGGCGCGCCGACGGTGCGCCATTTATTCCGCAATTTCTGGCGTATCGCCAAACCATATTGGGTTTCCGAAGACAAGTTTTACGCCTGGGGCTTGCTGGCGCTGGTGATCTCTTTGTCGCTGGGCATGGTGTATATGAATGTCCAGTTTAATAGCTGGTACAACGAGTTTTATAACACGCTGCAAAACCTTGATGCGAAAGGCTTTAAAGAGGCGCTGTATAAATTTGGCTATCTGGCCTTCCTCTATATCGTGATTGCGGTCTATGCGGTTTGGTTTCAGCAAATGCTAGAAATCCGCTGGCGCAAATGGGCGACGATTCATTACACGCAAAAATGGCTCAATGAAAATAACTTCTACCGTCTGCAACTGACTGACCAAGACACCGATAACCCCGATCAGCGTATTGCCGAAGACGTGGGCCAATTTGTGTCGATCTCACTGTCGCTATCGCTGGGCCTGCTGCGCTCGGTAGTGACCTTGGTGTCGTTCATCGGCATTTTGTGGACACTGTCCGGCCCGCTTAAATTTATGCTCGGTGGTTCAGAAGTCAGTATTCCCGGTTATATGGTGTGGGTCGCGATTATTTACGCGCTGATCGGTACGGGTATTACCATTTTGCTCGGCCGACCTTTGGTTGGGCTGAACTTTATGCAGCAACGCTATGAAGCGGATTTCCGTTTTGGCTTGGTGCGTGTGCGTGAAAATGCCGAATCGATTGCGCTGTACGGTGGCGCGAAAGATGAGCAAGAGCGTTTGGGCTATCGCTTTGTCAATGTCGTGAGTAATTTCTGGTCATTGATGCGGATGAATAAACGCCTGACTTGGTTCACCTCATTCTGGGGCCAATTGGCGATTATTTTCCCGCTGATCGTCGCCGCGCCACGTTTCTTTGCCAAGGAAATCCCACTCGGTGGCCTGATGCAAATTAACTCGGCCTTCGGTCAGGTGTATGGTGCGCTCGACTTTATCATCGGCAGCTTTAGCACCTTGGCCAATTGGAAAGCGGTGATCGATCGTTTAACGACGTTTGAGCGCAGTATTGAAGTGGCAGATCAATTGCCGCGCATTGAACCGCAGCCGATTGTGCAAGGTTTGCAACTGAGCCATTTATCGGTGAGTAAACCGAATGGCGAGGTCTTGCTCTCCAATGTTAATTTGAGCCTGAAAGCGGGCGATACGCTGTTGATTCGCGGCAAATCAGGCACGGGCAAATCGAGCTTACTACGTGCTATGGCAGGTATATGGCCCTATGCCCAAGGTCAATATGGTCTGCAAGGTAATACCCGCAGTTTATTCCTGTCGCAAAAACCGTATATGCCTTTAGGCAGCTTGCGCGCTGCGCTGTATTACCCGAATGTGGCTGAGCAGGACGATGAAAAAATTGGCGATCTATTGGCGCTGGCTGGTTTAAGTCACTTAATGCCAAGGCTGGATGAGGTTGATGCATGGTCACACGTGCTGAGCTTGGGCGAGCAGCAACGCATCGCCTTGCTGCGTGCGATTTTAGTCAAACCCGATTTCCTACTGATGGACGAGTCAACGTCGGCGCTGGATGCGGATGGCGAAGCGATTCTGTACGCCGCAGTGCGCGAAGCGATGAAAGGCGGCGTGATGATCAGCGTGGGCCATCGCGCTGGGCTAGTTGAATACCACCAGCAAGTGCTTGAATGCCAAGGGCAGGGGCGCTGGGAATTGGGCGCTTTAGCTTAATGGGGGCTGCAATCCGCGCCAAAGTTGTTTGTCTGTTTGAAGACAATGGCCAATATCTGTTGGCAGAAGGCTTTGACCCGACCAAGCAGCAACATTATCTGATGCCGATTGGTGGTGGCATTGAGTTCGGTGAACTGAGCGCCGATGCTGTGATTCGTGAAGTGGCCGAAGAAATTGGCGTTCAGATTGAATCGCCCCGTTTGCTCAAGGTGTTTGAAAACCTCTTCACCTTCGACGGCGTGGCCGGGCATGAAATTGTGTTTGTTTACCTTGCCCAACTCAATGCGCCTTTGCAATCAAGCATTGGGGTCGAGTCCAATGGGGCACAGTTCAAATTGCATTGGCTCAGCGTGGCGCAAATGAATGAATTAGCTTGGCCAGTTTATCCAACAGGCTTGTTTGATGAACTGGTTTTATGAAATTAAGAGAGAAATCGTATGTTGAAAAATGACACTTTCCTGCGCGCCTTATTGCGTGAGCCTGTTGAATACACGCCAGTGTGGATGATGCGCCAAGCGGGGCGCTATCTGCCGGAATACTGCGCAACGCGCAAACAGGCGGGCTCGTTTTTGCAATTGTGCAAAAACACCGATTTGGCGACTGAAGTCACGCTGCAACCGTTGGAGCGCTTCCCGCTCGACGCGGCGATTTTGTTCTCGGATATTTTGACTGTGCCCGATGCGATGGGCTTGGGTTTGTATTTCGCTGAAGGTGAAGGCCCGAAATTTGAGCGCACAGTGCGTACTGAAGAAAACGTCGCCAAGCTGTTTGTGCCGGATGTGAATACTGAGCTGAAATACGTAATGGACGCAGTGTCATCGATTCGCAAAGGCTTGGATAACCGCGTTCCATTGATTGGCTTTTCGGGCAGCCCATATACGCTGGCGTGCTATATGATCGAAGGTGGTAGCTCAAGCGACTATCGCAATATCAAAACCATGATGTATGCGCGTCCAGACCTGTTGCACCGTATCTTGGAGGTCAATACCCTTACGGTGATTGATTACCTGAATGCGCAAATCGAAGCCGGTGCGCAAGCGGTGCAGATTTTCGACAGTTGGGGCGGCTCGCTGCCATTTGGCAAATACCAAGAATTCTCGCTGCAATACATGGCGCGCATTGTCGCTGGTCTGAAACGTGAAAACGAAGGCCGCAAAGTGCCGGTGATCGTGTTTACCAAGGGTGGTGGCCAGTGGCTCGAAGACATCGCCGCTACCGGTTGCGACGCGATTGGTTTGGATTGGACCACCGATATCGGCCAAGCGCGTCGTCGCGTCGGCGATAAAGTGGCGCTGCAAGGCAATTTTGACCCTGTGGCGCTGTTTGCGCCACCTGCGGCGATTGATGCTGAAGTGAAACGGATTATTGATAGTTACGCCAGCGCTGGTGAGGAAAAAACGGGCCACGTGTTCAATTTAGGCCACGGTATTTCGCAATACACCAACCCTGAACATGCAGCTGCTTTGGTCGCAGCAGTGCACCGTCATTCGGGTAAAAAATAACAATTCTTACAGCTTGTCTTTTATTTGTAATGTGATTTAAATTCAATAACTTGGCGATCATTTTTGAAGTGCTCTACTGCAAAGGAGAGCCAAGTTATTCACAAATAAATTGCCGGGTTTTTAGGCTTGTCAAGCCTTGCGAAAAAAATATTTGCTAAATCGTTGACAAATGCTAAGTTGTTGAATTTATTGATAAATAAATTTCAGCTTAATTTTTGTGCAATCTAAACATCATCAAGTGCCGATTGGGTTTTTTCCACTTTTTAGCACTTTGCCCACAAAATTATCCACAGAAACTGTGAATAACCATTTTGTGCATTTTTCTTCGGCATTTTCGCTGAGCTAGGGCTAGACAAAGATACTATTCAATGCTCCGGCTTTGCAGTAAATGGCAGGTGATCGTACCGTGAGTGCTCAGTTTGTCATGGTGGCCTTGGATGTGCCGCTCAATCGCCTTTTTGGCTATCAGGTGGGGGAATTTGACCCGCAAGTTGGTCAACGCGTTATCGTGCCGTTTGGCCCGCGTCAGCTTTCTAGCATCGTGATCGAACGCCGCAACGACGCTGGCGACTTCAGCGGCAAAACGCGCGCTATTTTAGCGGTGCGCGACGATTTACCTGCATTGTCCGCGAGCACTATCGCGCTGTGTCAGTTTGTCGCCGATTATTATCACCATCCGCTGGGCGCGGTGCTCAGCACCGCCTTGCCGACCGTGTTTCGCAACGTGCCCGCATTCAAAGCGCCAGCGCCAGCTTGCGTGTATTACGCAGCCGATATTGAAAAGCTGCTTGCCCATATCAGCAAGCGCGCGCACGCGCAGCAACGTGTCGCGCAGCAACTCGCAACGCCACATACGCCTGCAGCACTGAGGCGTATCCACGATAGCGGCTTGAAATGGGCGAAGGCTTGGGCTGAGCAAGGTTTGGTACAAACCGCAGCCGAAACCAGCGTTGTATCACCGGCTAGCCCCATTTTGCCGCTCAATGCAGAGCAGGCCTACGCGGTTGAACAATTAAGTTCAGCTCGTTCATTTTTGCCATTTTTACTCTACGGCATCACCGGCAGCGGTAAAACTGAAGTTTATTTGCAGACCATCGCAGCGGTGCTCGCGCGCGGTGAGCAAGTCTTAATTTTGATCCCCGAAATCAATTTAACGCCGCAGCTCGAAGGGCGCTTTCGTGCGCGTTTTCCCGGCGTGGCGATGGCCTGCCTGCACAGTGGATTGAACGATACCGAACGCGCAGTCAATTGGCTGGCGGCAATGTCGGGTGAGGCACGGATTGTTTTGGGAACTCGGCTAGCGGTATTTACGCCGCTGCCACAACTAGGAATGATCGTCGTCGATGAAGAGCATGATCCGTCGTTTAAACAGCAGGAAGGCCTTCGTTACTCGGCGCGCGATGTGGCGGTCTACCGTGCTCGCACGGCGCAAGTGCCTATTATTTTGGGTAGCGCAACACCGAGTATCGAAACTTGGGCCAATGCCAAAGCCAAACGTTATCAAATTATCACGCTAGCAGAGCGTGCCGTTCCCGGTGCGACTTTACCCAAAATTACCTTGCTGCCGGTAAAAAAAGCCGGCTTGATCGACGGCTTTAATCGCATGGCCCTTGCCGCGATGCACGCTGCGCTAGAGCGTGGCGAGCAGGTGTTGGTGTTTATCAATCGCCGTGGTTATTCACCCGTCTTGCAATGTGGCGAATGTGGCTGGATGGCCTCGTGCAAACATTGTTCGGCGCGGCTGGTGCTGCATCTGCGTGATCGGCGTTTGCGCTGCCACCATTGCGGCTTTGAAGAGCCGATTACGCACGCTTGCCCAGATTGCGGCAACCAAGACCTCAAACCCGTCGGGCAAGGCACGCAAAGGCTGGAAGAAGCCTTAGCGACACACTTTCCGAACCGCAAAATCTTGCGCATTGATCGCGACAGCACGCGGCGTAAAGGCGAGATGGACGCTGCGCTGGCGCAAGTGCATTCGGGCGAAGCTGATATTTTGATCGGTACGCAAATGCTGGCCAAAGGCCATGATTTTGATCGCCTGAATTTAGTCATTGCGCTGAATGCCGATACGGGGCTGTTTAGCGTAGATTTTCGCGCTGAAGAAAGATTATTTGCGCTCTTAATGCAAGTGGCAGGACGAGCAGGGCGGCGTGAAACGCCGGGCGAGGTGATGATCCAAACTGCGTTTGCCGATCACCCGTTTTACCATCAATTACTTGGCCGCGATTACGCGCCGTTCGCCGATCGAACCTTGTCTGAACGCCAAGATATGTTATTGCCGCCAGCGATGGCGTGGGCATTATTTCGCGCCGAAGCGCCGGATATCGAGCACGCCATCGGCATTTTAAACATCATCCGCGCCTGCTTTGAGCAGCTTGATGCAACGCTGCGCAAGGATTTAACGCTCAATCAGCCCGTTGCCGCAACGATGGTTAAAAAAGCTGGGGTTGAGCGCGCGCAGCTATTAATCGCAGCGCGCCACAAAGCGCAATTACAACGCGCCCTGCACCAAGCGATGCCACATATTGAAGTGATAAAAACCGGCAAAGGGCGCTGGTCTTTGGATGTTGATCCAATAGAGGTATAACCCTGAAGCCCTATTTAGAATTGAACCCTAATGTTATACCTTGGTTGGGTATTTTTGAGAGGAATAGAGCGTTCCTCAGTTAAGCTTTTTAACATTAAATAGCTGCATTTCATTTTTTAAGTCTTCGATTACACCATGAATTTGCTGGGCGTATTCCGTGGATTTTTTGATCAGTTCATCGTTTTTCGAGGCGCCAATAGATACTTCTTCTGCTCTGGTACTAATCGAATGACTGGAGGCTGCTTGTAGCTCAATGGCTTGGGCTATTTGTTGGGTAGTTTGAGCAACGCTGCCAGAGTTTTGTGCAATCCGCGCAATGGCATTTTCAGTTTCACCTGCTTGCTGAACATTTTGCCCCATACTCGAGACGAGCTCATTCATGCTGGCGAGCGCTTTTTCTTTGCTTTCTGCGATCAATCCTATCATTTGACCGATTTCAACCGTCGAGGTCGAAGTGCGTTCTGCTAATTTGCGCACTTCGTCAGCAACAACGGCAAATCCACGGCCTTGTTCACCAGCGCGAGCAGCTTCAATCGCGGCGTTTAACGCGAGAAGATTGGTTTGTGCCGCGATTTCGCCGATGACTTGAACTATGTGTTTGATTTTGTCACTTTGCGTGCCAAGCGCCTCCAAATTAAGTGCAGTGCGATCTATCGTCGACGCGATCTGCTCTAAATCAGTGACCGTATGTTGCATTAGATTGGCGCTACTTGCCGCTTCAGTTGCTGATTCGCTGGAAAGCCGAGCCCCTTCAGAGGCACTTTGATTAACCTTCGCAAAGCTATCTTGCAGTAAATGAATTTCACCCGCAATTTGATTGGCTGCATTGGTTTGGATCGACGATTGCTTTGATACTTGCAAAGTGAGGCCACTTAAGCCATCGATATGGCGATGGATGGCTTCGGTATCTTCCTGAAATTTTCGCATTAAGCGGCGAAAACGCGTTTGCATATCTAATACCGAACTGAAAATCGGCGATGACAAATTTTTATGCTGAATTTGCGTTGTCAAATCGCCCTGCGTCATATTATGTGCAATTAGCAAAATGGCCGCCGCCTCCATGCTCTCTTGTTGCATCTTCACCGCGATAAATATGAGAACGATTGTTTCCATAACAACAAACAGCGCGTGCAAAATGACGATCCAGAACTCATTCACACTGGGGTAGGCCCAAACAGGCAACTGGCTGCGCTGTAGAAAAAAGAAGGCTACATGATGGACGGCGATAAGTGCTGCAGCCAACAAGATTGGGCGCCAATCGCGGTAATAAATTAGGAATGCTAGAAAACAGAAAATGGCAAAGTGCATTTCAAGCATGCCGCGGCTTTGGTGAATAAATAGCGCAGCAAAAAACATTAAGGAGGCCGCACTGGCTAGTCGGGTTATTAAGTGGCCAACTGGGGCGCTGCGGTAAATCAGATAGGGACCAATTGCGGCAGGTAATCCAATTAGTAGTGCCGCATTCCAACTATCGTACCAAGTCGCGAGCAATAAACTACAAAGTGCGAAAGCGCCAAGCAGTCGCATCATCATGTGATCAACTTGGGCTCGCAGTTTGTTAATGTGCTCGTCCATTTTGTTCAAACTTTCGATTTGATTGCTGCTCATGTTGGCACCTCGATTATTGGGTGGACTTGATGGCTGCACTTGAGCACAGCGCACTGTTTAAATCATCGTGGTACAGCAAAATAAAAAAAGCACTGACACAATATGCAAACCAGCATAGCGTCAAAATACATAGCTTGCGCGATAGTTTGGGCTGAAGTTTAACCCGTGAGTGGTTGCAGCTTGGGGAATCAACACAAGATTGCGGTGACATACAGATACCCCTTCTGATTAACTAATCGGATTTTAGTTTAGGGGAAGTTAGCTGAGGTGCTAGCGGAAAATCCGCAGGTAAGTTCGTTAAACTTCGCACCACTCAGCCACTTTAAAGCGACAGCAATCCGCGACTAAGCGCTTATTGCTCGTTTGTTTAATCTACCCTTTTGTTGTCGTGCTCCTTGGCGGCCTTAGTTCGTTTTACCTTGCGCCAGATCGCAGCAATAAATAGGCTAATTAGCCACAATGGCCATAAGTGGGCAAGCGCAATCAGCGTGTCTAAAAATCCTTGCCAACCGCTCACGAAGGCTTGTTGTAGTTTGCTGCCAAAACTTGGTTCCGCTGCAGCTAGCTGCGCTTTAATATCGTCGTGTTCGCTGCGCGCAATTTGCCGGTCTTGATACAAATTGAGCGTAATCGTGCTAAATGCAACGCGATCTTCGATTAATTTTTGTTGGATGGTCGCAGCGTCCTGTTCAGCTTGGATTAGCTGTTTGGCCAGCGCCACTTGCGAGCTAGAGCTAGCGTTTTCGTTGAGGCTTTGTTTACTCGATTGACTGCGGATTTGGGCAAGTTGCTGTTCAAGCAATTGAATCGCTACGTCATGCGCCGAAAAATTTCTTTCATCCAAAAACTGTACCAGTGGTGCCAGTTTTAATAAAAAGGCTTGAGTTTGCTCGCTTGGCACCCGCATCTCCAGCGTGCCTTCGGTATAAAACTCAGTTAAACGACTTAATTTACCCTGTCCCTGTGCAACATCGTGCTCGTTCACGATGCGAGCTTGAATGTGGTTTTGCGTTACAAAACCGCCCAACTCAGCGACGAGGTTTTCAATTTGTACGCTGCTTTGATACACGTCTTTAACGCGAAAACGCACCTCGGCTTGGCGTACGAGTTTGCGATCTGCTGGATTGGCACTATTAACCGACGATTGCAGTTGCGCTGCGCTGCTCTCTTCGGCTGGCGCGGCTTCAGCTACGGCTGAGGCGGCAAGCGGTTCAACACCCGCATATTCGCCTTTGCCGCAGGCGGTGAGTAGGGCGGTGGTAATGAGTGCTGCTAGGGCTAGTTGGCGCATCGTTGTATTCCACTGTTCATCATTGGTTTCAGTCTGCGTGTTCTCGCTCGCGTGCACTGTAACGAATTAAGACGAAGATTTGACCAAAGTAAGTGAAATGTACGAAATTTGTAAACAAAATTTGCCTGACTCAATAGTCAGGCAAGCTACTGCTCAGTTGCTGCAAGGTGCTAAACATCGTTTGCAAAAGCGGTGGGATGCTCTCGCGGCCTTTGATTTCGGCAGATTCAGCGATTTCAAGCGCCATGCCCGGTTTGCTGTGATAGCGCAGTGCGCGGGCGATGATTTCTTCGTCGCTGTATTCAACGGGCGTTTGTAGCGCTAACGCGGCGGCGTGCTGTGGCGACATTGGCGTTTTGTAGTGTTGACCCGCTTCGCGATACACCTCGGCAAAACCGGTTTCCCATAAAAAATGTTCAATATCGCGGCTCGGTAGCGTGGTGATGTGCCGCTCGGCGGCTCGCACGCGCAGCAGGCGCTCTGCACGTTGCAGGTATTTTTGCCCCGCCTCGTCACCATCGCATATCACATGCCAATGAATCCCTAAATGATCGGCAAATTTAATTAACGGGGTTAAACCCGCCTGCGCAAACTCAACGCAGCGTATGCCTTCCAGTGGAAAGTTCACGCCACAAATGCGCGCCAATTCGGGTAAAAGCCAAAACTCAGTTTCGCCTTCAACTAGCAACCAAACGCGGGCAAACATGCTGCTGGCGCGGTTGCTACGGATATGAAATGCCACTTTTCGCGCATCGCTAATCGACAAGGCGTGATTGGCAAGTTGATACACATGTACATGGCTGGGCCAGCGCACCAAGCGGCGCAGCGCGTGTTGCGGAAAGCTAGCGAGCAAATCACCATGATTGGTGGTGATGATTTTTTGCAGCGGTAATTGCTCGATCAAACCCCAAATCATCGCCAGCTGCGTTGGGTGCAGATGCGTTTCTGGGTCTTCCATCACCAAAATTGGGCTGGCCTCAGAGCTGAGCGCATGCTCGCCCCGTGCGTGCAACAATGCGCCAATCAGCATCAGCAGTGCAACGCGGCGCAAATTGGAGCCTGACCTTTGCGCGATTTCGAGCAAGCTATCGTCGTCACGAAAATTAAGCGGCGCATTGGCAATTTGCTCAGCCAGTCGCTGCGTTGGCGTATCGCCTTGTACCAAAATCGCGTTCTCGCTCAGCAATTCCTGCATCGCAGCCAAGCCTTGGCTGAGTTCTTGCGGGTGCAGCTGATGCGGCACGGTTAAGATGCGCTCAAACACGGTGCGCACCGCGTCGCTGGCCGGTAGCTTAGGATCGTCAGCTTGCGGGCGTGTTGCGAGGCGCGGGTGTTCCAGCCAATCGGTTAGCTGCATATCGCGAAAGCGCAGAACCGGATGCAGTTTAATCAGCAAGTCAGCTAGTGCATCGGTGTCGCCGTGGCTAATTTCACCGCCATCGCCGTCGACAAAATAACGCCGCGCCCGAATTTCGCCGTGGCCAAAACGCTCGGCCATAAAGCGCAACGCAATCGTCACCAGTTGCTGACTATGGCCATGCTCGCCAACGGCTTGGGTTGGGAAGGCGACAGGGTCAAACTGCCTAGAGGGGGTATCACCTTGAAAATACAGTGTGATATTGAGCCGGCGGGCAATACTGGCGCGGCTATTGGCGACGCGATGAAAGTCTTCGTGGGTAAATAAGGTTTCGATCGGCGCGGGAGCGGTCAGGCAGCGGCACAGCGCAACGATCAGGCTGGTTTTGCCCCAGTTATTCTCGCCAAACAGCGCCGTCGCCGCATCGTCCAGCTGCAGATCAATCTGGCTGATACCGCGAAAATTGGTAACTTGCAGGCGATTCAGTTGCATGGCGCCGACCTTATAAAGGTGATGCAGCGAGTCTAGCAAAAATAAATGATGAAGTTGCCTAGCTTTTGTTTAGCACGGCAAAGGGCATACTAAGATACCCATTGCTGTGTAGCCTTGCAGCCTAGTTGTAATTTGGTGTACAGGCCAATACCCAGGCTATTTCTTCTTGCTGCTTTTCTTGCTTGGTGCGGGTGTTGCAACGACCAAGTCATCGCCGTTGACATAGGCTTTTTTAATTTCATCAGCCAATTTCAACACGGCGGTCGCATACAAAGTGCTCTTGTTGTAGCGCGTAATTACGTAAAAATTATTAAAGCCCAAGAAATGCTGCGTAAAACCTGGCTCGGTTTCGAGTGCGAATAGCACCGCTTGCTGCTTGGTGTTGATTTCATTAATCGGCGCGACGCCTTTGGCGATCAGCTCGTCAACGCTGTAATGCAGATTGAATTTATCGTCGAGCAGCGCTTTCGGATCGCCATTGAAATTAACGGCGGTGAACGTGTCGCCGCCGTCTTTCCAGCCGTGCTGATTTAAGTAGTACGCCACCGAGGCCATTGCATCGCCTGGGTTGCTCCAGATGTCGTGGTAGCCGTCTTTATCCCAATCTTGCGCCCATTTGCGAAATGAAGTCGGCATAAATTGTGGCCAGCCCATTGCGCCGGCGTAGCTGCCTTTAAATTCCAGCGGGTCTTTTTTCTCTTCGCGTGCGAGCAAGAATAATTGCGTTAGCTCGCCTTTGAAATATTCAGCGCGGCGTGGGTAATTAAACGCAATCGTTGATAGGGCATCCACAATACGGAATGAGCCGGTGTATCGGCCGTAATTCGTTTCTGCACCAAGGATAGCGAGCAATACCTCGGGTGCAACTTGGTGTTTGCGCGTAATGTCGCCGATCAAGATCGCATTTTCACGCCAAAATTTAGCGCCGTTCATAATGCGCGTTTTATTGACGAAATTGGCTTCAAACTCATGCCACGGGCGGCTGGTCGATGGTTTGTCCAAAATCGTGATGATATTGCCTTTGAATTCGGCTTGCTGCAGCCAAGATGTCAGTTCCTCGGGCGCAAAACCATGGTCGATCGCGGTTTGCTTGATGTATTCCTGCACTTCGGGGCGGCTGATCAGTTCGTCGTCGGCCACGCTGTTGGCGCTGACGGTCAATGAGCCAAGCGTGAGTAATAGGGCGGAAGTGAAGGATTTAAGCTGCATGCGAGGACTCAAAATGAAATTAAAAAAGCTTGCGTGTTTAATTGGATAGCGCCGAGCCGAGTAATTTGGCGGTGATATCAACAATGGGAATCACGCGCTCGTACGCCATCCGTGTTGGGCCAATCACGCCCAAAGTGCCGACGACTTCGCCGTTGACTTGATACGGCGCGGTAATGACCGAGCATTGATCGAGTGGCGCCAACCCCGATTCGCCACCAATATAAATTTGCACACCTTGCGCATGGTGGCCTTGCTCGAGCAATTGTAATAGGGCGGTTTTTTGCTCGAAAAGTTCAAACAATTGCCGCATTCGTTGCATATCACCTGAGAAGTCGTGCAGGCCAAGCAATTGGTGCTCGCCCGCGATGACCATATGATCGGTATTTAAATTACTGCTAACGGCCACTGCCGCGTTCATCAGGCTGGTCAGGTCTTGCTTAACGCGTATCACATCGCTTTGCAGCCAGCTCAGCAAGACGCTGAGCGTTTTACCCGCGCAATGCTCGTTTAAAAATTGCGCGGCGTGAATCAGTTCATTCGGTGCAAATTGGCGCTCGGTTTGCACAATGCGGTTTTGCACGTCGCCATCATTGGTGACCAAAATCAGCAGTACGCGCTTATCGCCCAGCGGCAGAAATTCGATTTGTTTTAAATGCAATTCGCTGCGCTTGGGCGTCATCACCACGCCGGCAAATTGCGTTAGTTGCGACAGTAATTGCGATGCGGCTTGAATGCTGTGTTGCGGATTATCGTTCGGCAATGGCGCGTTAATTTCCACGCTGCCCAGCGGTTGTACTGCCAGCAGCGTATCAACAAACAGCCGATAACCCTGCGCGGTTGGGATGCGGCCAGCCGAAGTGTGCGGGCTAGCGACCAAGCCCAGCTGCTCCAAATCGGCCATCACATTGCGGATTGTTGCGCTGCTCACGTCCAAGCCCGAAAACTGCGACAGCGCTTTCGAGCCCACGGGCTGGCCGTCGGCGATATAGCGCTCGACAAGCGTTTTGAGCAAGATTTGTGATCTATCGTTCAGGAGCATCATGGTCGGGGCTGATTGAGTGAGCACATGTTAAAAAACGCCTGTCGATTCAATCGGCGTCGCTGTTTGCACAAAATAAGGCGATCAAGCACGCTTTTTCGCCGTTTCGCGTTCGATTTTACCTGTAATTTGGTATATTAATGCTGCCACCTTCACGATAATTCAAGACTTCACCGCCCATGCACAGCCTATTTAAAACCATCGCCCTTGTCGGCCGCCTCAATACCCCATCCTTGGGCGACCCCATTCGCCGCCTCGCGGCTTTGCTCGAAGCGTGCGATGTGAAAGTGCTGATCGAAGGCAAAATCGCGCAAGAGCACGAGATTAGCGCGTATCAATGCGTTGATCGTGATCATATTGGCAAGCTGGCCGATTTGGTGATTGTGCTCGGTGGCGACGGTACCATGCTGTCAGTCGCACGGTTGTTGGCCCCGTATCGTATACCTCTGATGGGTATTAATCAGGGGCGCTTGGGCTTTATGACTGATATTCCATTGCACGAAATGGAAACAGCCGTACCGAATATCTTGGCGGGCCAGTTTGTGCCCGAAGAGCGCATCTTGCTCGAAGCCAGCATTTTGCGCGAAGGCAAAACGATCAATACCTCGCTAGCGTTTAACGACGTGGTATTTAGCCGTGGCTCAATCGGCTCGATGATCGAATTTGAGATTTTTGTCGATAGCCAGTTTGTATATAGCCAGAGATCGGACGGTCTGGTCGTCTCAACGCCAACCGGCTCAACCGCCTACGCGCTCGCCTCCGGCGGCCCAATTTTGCACCCATCGCTACCGGCGATTACCTTGGTGCCGATCTGCCCGCAATCCTTATCCAATCGACCGATTGTCGTTTCTGAAAACGCGCAAGTCGAATTCCTGCTGACCCGCGGCCAAGACGCGCGCGTGTATTTCGATAATCAATCCGATTTTGAATTGCAGGAAATGGATAAAGTGCTAATCCGCCGCTACACCAACTCGCTGCGTATCCTGCATCCGCATGGGTATAGCTATTACGATATGCTTCGCGCCAAACTGCGTTGGGGCGAGAAGTTACTTTAGTTTATTTCTGATAATTAGGTATTAGTTGATGAAAATGTTAAAGAAGGTGGAAGGCGTTTTTCTCGTTTTGTTTTTATGCATTGCGAGTAATTTTTCGTTCGCAGGGATTACTATTCACTATTCTGGGAAATTAAAGAGTGTTGAGTCTCGGAATGGTTTAATTCAACATGCATCTACATATGCCCATTCAAAAGGATGGCGCGTACAAGAAATTAATGCAGAATCACTCAGATCTATTGAATCAGTCAGTGCTGGATTGCTTAAAAAAATAGAAGGCAGTAATAATTCAGGCCCATATAAAGGCATTGTCTTGTATTTTCATGAGATGGGAGAGCCTTTGTATTTAGTTGCAGGGGAAAAGTTATTGCTTAGTAATTTTGTCAAAACGCAGTTTGCAGGGGCGGAGTCGCATCGTGATGTTATCCAGCTATTTGATGAAATTAAACCTTTCTTTGAAAATTGCAAGATTTATGATGAAAGCGAATATTTTAATCATAGAAATATGAATGATCTTCAATTCGAAATTGATTCAATAAATAAACAGTTGGAAGTAATAAAGTTAGAACGTCCAGATGCTGTAGGCCCAGTCAAATTAAGTTCTGGCAGAATCGCTGACGTAATGAGCAACAAATAATACATATTGCATGTGTCTTTATAGTTCCTGAGTGGCATGTTGCTTGCGATAAATATGAGGCTCAATTATAGTGAACGTTCGTTCTTATTGAGGCGTTCCGCTCCATGCTGTCTGCTTTGCATTTACGCGATTTTGTCATTGTTCGTGAACTCGATCTGGATTTTGCCAACGGTTTAACGGTGCTGACCGGTGAAACTGGCGCGGGTAAGTCGATCATTATCGATGCGCTCGGTTTGCTGCTCGGCGAGCGTGCCGATGCGGGTGTGGTGCGTCATGGTTGCGAGCGGGCTGAGTTATCCGCCGAGTTTGGCACGAGTGATCTGCCACAAGTGGCTAGCTGGCTTGCCGAGCAGGGCTTTAGCGATGAAGGCGATCAATTGCTGCTGCGCCGCATTATCGACGCCAGCGGCAAATCGCGCTCTTTCATTAACGGCAGCCCCGCAACCTTAAACCAGCTTAAAGCCGTCGGCGAATGGCTGGTCGATATTCACGGCCAGCACGCGCATCAATCGCTATTGCGCCACGACGCGCAGCGCGAATTGGTCGATGCTTATGCGGGTGCGACCAACTTGGCGCGTGATGTTGCTAAGCGTTATCAACATTGGCACAGCCTTGCGAACGAGTTGCAATCGGCCGAGCAAAATGCTGATCGTTTTGAAGCCGAGCGCGAACGTTTGCAATGGCAAATTGATGAAATCGGCGGCCTAGCGATTGCCGCAGATGAATGGCCGGAATTGCAAGCCGAGCACAAGCGCTTGCACCACGCCGCCAGCCTGATCGACGGCGTGCAAGCGGGTTTGAGTGCGCTATCGGATGGCGATGAGAATTGTCAAAGCTGGCTGGCCACCGTCGCGCATCGTTTGAGCCAACTGGCGCAGTACGACCCAGCAATCAATGAAACGCTGGAATTGCTCGCTGGTGCTGAAGCGCAATTGTCTGAATCGGTATCCAGCCTGCGCCACTACGCCGATAAACTTGAACTTGACCCCGATCGTTTGGCCGACGTTGAAGCGCGTATGGATGCGCTATACCGCGCTGGGCGCAAATACCGCGTTGATCCTGCGATGTTGGTTGAGCAACTATCCGAGTGGCAGGCGCGCTTGGCTGAATTGGGCGGCGAAGAAGGGCTCGATGCTTTGCGCAAGCAAGTGATCGACGCAGAAGCGGCGTTCCGCCAACAAGCCGAGTCGCTATCGAAAAAACGCGCGAAAGCGGCTAAAACTTTATCCAAACTCGTTACTGAGCAAATGCAAACACTGGCGCTGTCGGGTAGCCGCTGCGAAGTGGTGCTGATCGAGCAAACGCAGCCTGCGGCGTTTGGTCTAGAGCAAATTGAATTACAAACCGCCAATCACCCTGCGTCACCATTGCGCCCAATGGCAAAAGTAGCTTCGGGTGGTGAATTGTCGCGCATTAGCTTGGCGCTGCAAGTGGTCACCAGCCAAGTAGCGAACGTTCCGACACTGATTTTTGACGAGGTTGATGTCGGTATTGGCGGGCGTGTAGCCGAGATTGTCGGCCGTTTATTGTCTGAATTGGGGGCGAGCCGGCAAGTCTTGTGCATCACGCATTTGCCGCAAGTGGCAGCCTGCGGCGCACAGCATTTGCAAGTGGCGAAAGCACAGGCCAAAGACGGCGTGCACAGCAGCATTGCACAATTAAGCCATGAACAGCGCATCGAAGAAATCGCGCGCATGCTCGGCGGGTTGGAAATCACCGACACCACACGGCAGCACGCGGCTGAGATGTTGGCTTAGCGCAATCGCTTGGCGGTATCATAGGCGGCTTGTTAAAGGCATTTGATACCGATGAGTGATCTTGAATTTATGCAGGCAGCGCTCGCTGAAGCGCAAAAAGCCGCCCATTTAGGCGAAGTACCGGTGGGCGCAGTGGTGGTCCATCAAGGCCAAATCATCGCGCGTGCGCACAATCAGCCAATTGCGACGCACGACCCGAGTGCTCACGCCGAAATGCTAGCGATTCGCGCCGCAGCGCGCGAGCTGAGGAATTATCGCTTGAGCGAGTGCGAGCTGTTTGTCACGCTTGAGCCTTGCATTATGTGCGCTGGCGCGATTTTGCATTCTCGGCTCAAGCGCGTTGTTTATGCCTCGTCTGACCCGAAAACTGGCGCTGCAGGCAGTGTTTTGAATGTCTTTACTAATCCCCAACTGAACCACCAAACCCAAATCGAAGCTGGTGTTTGCCAGCACGAGGCTGCCCATTTATTAAGCGGTTTTTTTGCCCAGCGTCGCCAAACGCAAAAGCCGAAAAGCCGAGAGATCGAAGTTGCCGGTCTGAATAATCTACGCGATCTGGGCGGCTTAAAAACTGCCGATGGCCGCACAGTGAAATCCGGTTTGATTTACCGCAGCGAGCAGTGGTATGGCTTGCCCGAAGTGAGCGTAGAAGCAGCGCAAGCAAAATTGCAATTGCGTAGCGTCTGGGATTTTCGCTCGCATGGCGAGCAAGTGCGCCATCCCGACCCGCATCTGGTTGGCGTGGAAAATTACTGGCTCAATGTGCTGGCGGACACCGAGCAAACGCTGGCGTTTGATTTGGTGCAAATGCTCGAAAATCCAGATCTGATGCAGCAGCATTTGGGTAATGGTGGCGCCGAACAAATGATGTTGGCGCTGTATCGTGATTTAGTGGCTAGTCCTACCGCACAGCAGGTATATGCTCACTGGCTAAATTCATTATGCTCTGCCGAGCAATACCCTGCCTTGTTTCATTGCACCGCAGGGAAAGATCGCACCGGTTGGGCTGCGGTGTTATTGCTCAGCGCCTTGGGCGTGCCGCACGAAACCATTTTGCGCGATTACCTCGCCAGCCACGACAAAATCATCGCCAAATACCAACCATTAATTGATCGCTGCGTTGCCGCGGGTGGTGATGTGGCGATTTTGCATGCGATTTTTGGCGTGCAAGCGCAGTATTTGAAAGCGGCGCTGCACGAAGTGAAAAAGCAGGCTGGGACGATGACACGTTACTTTGAGCAAGTGCTCGGCATCAGCCCACACCAACAACAGCGACTAAAGAATATCTTGCTAACCGATTAGCGATCCACTAATCGTCAGATTGATCCGTTTATCTAGTTAAAGCCACGCATTGCAAAACCCCAAATCTAAGCTGAAAGATCTTCGAGCATAAGGGGGGCGGCATCATGCGCAAAACACTGATTTTTAGTTCTTTATTGCTATTGAGCTCAGCAGCTTTTGCCGATGCTTTGGATGACAGCGCACAAAGAACTAATACCATCACGTCCAAACAAGATAACCAGCAAGTGAGTAGCACATTGGCAGGCAATTACACGCAATTGGCCGGTAGCCAAGACAATGCCAATGCCTTAGTGAACGGCTTGCGCACTGGGCAAAGTATTACGCTAACCAGTAAATCTGGCACGAGTACCACAGTTGAAGGTAGCGGCAAAAGCATGGGTTGGGGCGGGGTGAATAACACGCTGGCCTTGGTGCAAGCTAGTTTGCAAAAAGCCAATATCACCAACCCAACAGGCTCGGAGCTGGCGCTGGCCGTTTCCAGCATCACCGCGCTGCGCAGTGCGGGAATGGGATGGGGGCAGATCGCTCAGTCTATGGGGCTAAACTTGGGCGCGGTTGTATCTAGTAGCCGAGCTAGTGAAAAAGCGCTGTCACACCGTAGCAGCCACTCCGAAGTC
This sequence comes from Chitinibacter sp. SCUT-21, assembly GCA_041874755.1. Classification (NCBI taxonomy): domain Bacteria; kingdom Pseudomonadati; phylum Pseudomonadota; class Betaproteobacteria; order Neisseriales; family Chitinibacteraceae; genus Chitinibacter; species Chitinibacter sp. SCUT-21. Next base: position 632,050 of record CP102611.1, on the reverse strand, counting down.
GAACATGGCCTTGAAGCCGAGCATCAGCAAGGTGAATTGCATAAATCTGGCACTGCGACAGAACACGCAGGTAAAAGCGATGATTCAGCAGGCCGAAATAGCGGCCAGAAGGGCGATGATGGTGCGAAGGGAAGTAGTGGCAGCTCAAGCAGTGGTGGAAAAGGCAGCAGTGGCAGTGACAGTAGTGGAAAAGGCAGTAGCGGGAGTGGAAGTAGCGGGAGTGGAAGTAGCGGGAGTGGAAGTAGCGGGAGTGGAAGTAGCGGGAGTGGCAGTAGCGGAAGTGGCAGTAGCGGGAGTGGCAGTAGCGGAAGTGGTGGTAGCGGCGGCAGCGGTGGTGAAGGGGGCGGTCATGGCGGTGGTAGCGGTAAAGGTGGCGGTAAATCTTGATGGGTATATGAATCATGCCATTGCTAGGTATTGCTTTGATGCTAATACCTAGCTTGCCAGTGCAGATAAAGTCCACAAAGTAGCTTCAATTTGCAGGCGGTTAAATTCGCTACTTGTGAGTTGGCATTGCTCCAGCAAAGTAGTGCTTGGCCAGTTTACTTCGCTTTGTTCGGCCAATTGTAAAAATGGGCTAAATGCAGTCGATTGGCCGCATAAGGTGTCGATAACAATCTGGGGAGGATTGAGTTCTTTCAATAACACCGCGCGTGGCACGCGCAGCAAAAAATCCAGTAGCGAAAACAAACCGGTTAAGAATAAAAGCTCGCACTCGGCGGCGCTTAAATGCGTGGCTGCAGCAGTTTCCATTAAACGCGCTCGCGTAAGCGCGGTTTCGAGCAAGGTTTGATCAAGTGTGCTGTCGCCTTTGGATGAAAATAGCAATAAAGACAGCCAGCGATACAGCCGCTGATTGCCAACAACGACAATCGCCTGATCCAAATTGCTGATCGAATGCGCCAAACCCAAGGCAGCGGAATTCACATAACGTAATAGCCGTACACTTAAGGCCGGATCGGTTTTAAGTTCATCCGCAATCAGTTTGGCATCCGCATTTTGCCGTGCCATTTGCATCACGCGATTCAGATGCAAAAAGCTATCGGGAAAAGCCAGTTGTTGCGCTTCGGGCCAATTAAATACACGACCGCTAACAAAATCTGCGCCTAATTGAAAACACGCCTCAGCCGCCTCTCGGCTATCTACATCATTAACCCATAACTTAGCTTGCGCAGCAATCTGGCGGCAAGTATTAACCTGTTGGCTTAAAACAGCAAAATCGGGCGATTGCACGTTCAGTGCAATTAAGGTGATTTGTTTACCAATACCGGGGTGAGTTTGATGCCAGCGTTTGGCTGTAGCTCCGATGACATACTGCGATTGCAGCGCCTGCAGCATTGTATCGACGTCTTCAGCCGTATCGTCAATATCGCCGTGCGCAATGATGGTTAGCTCTTTATGAAAATGGTGTTTTAGCAACAGAGGCAGGCTTTTCCAGCCAAGCTCGATCCAGATCGCGGTATTGAGAGTTTGATTGGCCAAAATGCGTTCAATTTCGCTGAGCAAAATATCATCGTGGCTAACTGCTTGTTCGGGGCTGTGGCTCATATAGGCCAGATCACGCAGGCTGAACGTATAGGCAATAATTTGCCATTGCCGATTGTAAATCGCACGGCGGCGCAATAGTCCGCTGACTTTGTCGGCAACGGGCACTATTTCGGCGGTCTGGGGTGTTTCGCTGCGAGTACTAACGCTGGGCGCGTCGTCAGCTGTGGGGAGAAATTGATTGATCAGCCAGCGTAGCATCTTGTGCTTTTTCCAAAACAATATGTTTTAGCATAGATAGCAATACGCGGGCTGACTAGGCGCTAGTGTTTAGCCGTAGACGGGTTTGAACAAATCGCTCAACCCTTGTCCCGGAGAAGGCTGGCGCATAAATGCTTCGCCAACTAAATAGGTGTGCACATTGTGATCCTTCATCAGCTGCACATCGGTTGCTGTGTGAATACCGCTTTCGCATACGGCAATGCGGCCGTCGGCGACGATGCGCGGTAGCAAATCAATCGTGGTTTGCAGGCTGACTTCAAAGGTGCGCAGATTGCGGTTGTTTACACCGAGCAGCGGGGTTTTTAGGTGCAGCGCCGCATCGAGTTCTTCGGCGTTGTGCACTTCAACCAATACGCCCATGCCCAGTCCGTGCGCAATCGCTTCAAAATCCTGCATTTGCTTCACATCGAGCTCAGCGGCGATCAGCAAAATGCAGTCCGCACCCCAAGCGCGCGCCTCATAAAACTGATATTCATCGACCATAAAGTCTTTGCGCAGCGCAGGAATCGAGCAAGCCGCACGCGCCGCTTTCAGGTAATCGGCATGGCCTTGGAAATATTGCACGTCAGTTAGTACCGACAAACACGCCGCGCCATGGGCTTCGTAATCAGGCGCAATCTCAGCCGGCACAAACGGGTCGCGCATCACACCTTTCGACGGGCTGGCCTTTTTGATTTCGGAAATCACCGCCGCTTTGCCGGCGGCATGCTTAGCACGAATCGCCGCAACAAAATCGCGGTGATCTTTGTTTGCCTCAGCTTGGGCGCGGATTTCAGCCTGTGGGATTAGTTTTTTCGCCGCAGCCACTTCTTCAAACTTAGTGGCCCAGATTTTTTTTAAGATGTCAGACATATTCGTTGCTCAAAATTAATTTTAAATACTGCGCCCATCAAACACATCCTGCGGCAATTCAAGGGGCTCAACGCCATCTAGACAGCCGATATTGACGCGGTAGTAACCGACTTTGCGCATGGTTTGGTGGAATGGATAAATCCCGCACACCTTGCAGAAATAATGTTTTGCCACTTCGGTGCCAAATTGGTAGACGCTCAACTGGTCCGCGCCCGATTCAATCACCAATTCTTTCGGTGAATACACATGCGGCGTCATCAGCGCACCTTTGCGCTGGCAGATCGAGCAATTGCAGCGCACGCCCGAGGTGATTTCGGGTGAGCTGATGCGAAATTTGACTGCGCCACAGTGGCAGCTGCCGCGGTAGGTGCGTGGCGTGCCCATTACTTGGCGAGGCCCTGCGTGAAAGCAACGAGCGCGTCGAGTTTGGCTTTAGCCGCGCCGCTGGCCAGTGCTTCGTGCGCGGCGTTGATGCCGTCTTCCAGTGTTACCGCCAAGTTGGCGGCGTAAATCGCGGCACCAGCATTCAGCAGTACGATGTCGCGGCATGGGCCAGTCAGCGAGCCGTTCAAGATGCCTTCGATAATGGCTTTCGATTCTGCAGCGTTGCTCGCATGCAGTGTTTTGATGTCGGCCAGCTCAAAGCCCAATTCACGTGGATCGAATTCGTATTCAATGATGTCGCCGTCTTTTAATTCGGCAATGAGCGTTGGCGTGCTAATCGAAATTTCGTCCATGCCGTCTTTACCATGCACGATGAGTATATGCTTGGAGCCCAATTGCTTTAAGACGCGCGCTTGTATACCCACTAGATCTGGGTGGAAGACACCCATCACTTGATTATCCGCGCCAGCCGGATTGGTCAGCGGCCCGAGGATGTTGAAAATCGTGCGCACACCCAGCTCTTTACGCACCGGTGCGACGTATTTCATCGCGCTGTGGTGATTTGGCGCGAACATAAAGCCCAGGCCGACTTCGTCGATACACTGCCCGACTTGCTCGGCAGATAGATTGAGATTCACGCCAAACGCTTCGAGCACATCGGCTGAGCCAGAGCTAGACGACACTGAACGACCGCCGTGTTTGGCCACTTTCGCGCCTGCTGCAGCTGCGACAAAGGCCGAGCAGGTGGAGATATTGAACGTATGCGCGCCATCGCCGCCGGTGCCACAGGTGTCGACCAGATGGCTGCGATCTTGTACTGCTACTTTGGTCGAAAATTCGCGCATCACGGTGGCGGCGGCGGCGATTTCTGACACGCTTTCTACCTTGGTGCGCAGGCCGATTAGTAGTGCAGCGATTTGCGCCTGCGTCATTTCGCCCGACATAATCTGGCGCATCAGATGCAGCATTTCGTCGTAAAACAGCTCGTTATTGTCGATCAGGCGGTTCAGTGCGGCTTGAATGGTAATCATCGTAATTCCTTGTTTTATCTCAGGTCGTAAAGAAGCCGACCTAGGGTCGGCTTGGGGCTGGCTTTACGCCCATTCTTTTAGGAAATTCTCGAGCATTTTATGCCCGTGTTCGGTCAGGATCGATTCGGGGTGAAATTGCACGCCCTCGATCGCCAGCGTTTTGTGGCGCACGCCCATGATTTCGCCATCTTCCGTCCATGCGGTGACTTCAAGGCAATCAGGTAATGATTCGCGCTCAATCGCTAGCGAGTGATAACGCGTAACTGTCACAGGGGAGGGTATGTCTTTGAACATCCCGATATCATTATGGATAACGGGCGATACCTTGCCATGCATTAGCGTTTTAGCGTGGATGATCTTGCCGCCAAATGCTTCGCCAATCGATTGATGCCCCAAGCACACACCCATAATCGGCAGTTTGCCTGCGAAATGCTTGATCGCTGGCACCGAGATGCCCGCTTCAAGCGGTGAGCATGGGCCCGGTGAAATCACGAGGTATTTCGGATTTAGCGCTTCGATTTGCTCAATGCTGATTTCATCGTTGCGATGCACGTGCACGTCTTGGCCAAGTTCGCCAAAATATTGCACTAGGTTGTAGGTAAAACTATCGTAATTGTCGATCATTAAAAGCATGATTATTCCTTTGTCGCAGGTGGCGAAGGTGGGCGCTTAAGCGTCCAGACCTTGGCTGGCAAGTTCGGCGGCGCGCAATACGGCGCGGGCTTTGTTGAGCGTTTCTTGCCACTCGCTTTGCGGTACTGAATCGGCAACAATGCCAGCACCGGCTTGCATATACAGCGTTTCGTTTTTAACTACGGCAGTGCGCAGTGCAATCGCGACGTCCATATCGCCGTTAAACCCAAGGTAACCAACCGCGCCCGAATACACGCCGCGTTTGGTCGGTTCAAGCTCGTCGATGATTTCCATTGCGCGTACTTTTGGCGCGCCCGATACCGTGCCCGCTGGGAAGGTGGCTTTCAGTACATCAATCGCGGTTTGCTGCGGTTTGAGTTTGCCTTCCACGCTAGACACGATGTGCATCACGTGCGAGTAGCGCTCAACGACCATTTTATCGACCAATTTCACCGAGCCCGTTTGCGCGACGCGGCCTGCATCGTTGCGGCCCAAATCAATTAACATCACATGTTCGGCGATTTCTTTTTCATCAGCCAGTAGCTCTGTTTCTAGTGCCAAATCTTCTGCGCGATCTTTGCCGCGTGGGCGCGTGCCAGCAATTGGGCGCACAGTCACAGTATCGTCCTCTAGGCGAACCAAGATTTCTGGTGACGCGCCAACGATGTGCATATCGCCAAAATCGTAATAGAACATATACGGCGACGGATTAATGCTGCGCAGCGAGCGATACAACGACATTGGCGAAGCGGCAAACGGTGCGCTCATACGCTGCGCCAGCACCACTTGCATCACGTCGCCGTCTTTGATGTATTCCTTGGCTTTCAGGACTGCATCTTTAAATGGCTGCTCGCCAAATTCTGAAACGGGTGCACCAGCGCTAGCAACAGGCAGTGAGAACGGGATTTGCGCTGGTTCGCGCAGTTTCATCCGTAGTTCAAGCAAACGCGCTTCGGCCACATCAAAGGCATTCTCATTGCTCGGGTCTGCGTACACAACAAGATACAACTTGCCAGAAAGGTTATCGACGACGACTATTTCTTCAGACAACAATAGCTGAATATCAGGCGCGCCGATTGGATCGGGTTTCGGGCACTCAGCCAGTTTGCGCTCAATATAGCGAATGGTTTCGTAACCAAAATAGCCGACTAATCCGCCCATAAAACGCGGCAGACCTTTGGTGGGCGGAGCTTTAAAACGTGCTTGATAGGCTTCGATGAAGTCGAGCGGGTTGCCATCGTGCGTTTCGATGACTTGATCGTCGTGAATCAACTCGGTGCGATTGCCACAGACTTTGATGCGGGTGCGGGCTGGCAGGCCGATGAATGAATAGCGGCCAAAACGTTCGCCGCCGACGACGGATTCAAGCAGGTAAGAATAGGGGCGATTGGCGAGCTTTAAATACACTGATAGCGGCGTATCAAGGTCAGCAAATAGCTCGGAAATCAAAGGAATGCGGTTGTAGCCTTGCGCTGCAAGGTCTGCAAATTCGGTGCGCGAAATCATGGTTTACTCCGTTTGGTATGAAAAAAGGGCGTTTGGGCGCGATTTCAGCGACGCCATCGCCATTCAAGCCAGATTTCTGCGGAGTGAAATGCCATGATTTGTTCTATTGAAGTTTGCAAAAACAGCATCGATTGTGCTGCAAGCCGCTTAGAGCGTCAATGAATCTAACGATTTTCCCGAATTTCTGGTGTTTTGGGCGACTTTAATTACAAGCAAACTTGACAGCTTTGGTAGAATGTCATTTTTGCTGCAAATATAAGTGGACTCACGATGCTGACATTGCATAACTCTCTGACTCGCGAAAAGCAGGTCTTCAAACCCATTACACCTGGCCATGTGAATATGTACGTCTGCGGGATTACCGTCTACGACTACTGTCACATCGGGCACGCGCGGATGGTGGTGGTGTTTGATCTGGTTGCGCGTTGGTTGCGCGAGAGTGGTTATCACGTGAACCACGTGCGCAATATCACCGATATTGACGACAAAATTATCAAGCGCGCGCTGGAAAACGGCGAATCAATCCAAAGCCTGACTTCGCGTTTTATTGACGCAATGAACGCTGATTTTGACGCGCTGGGGATCGAGCGCCCTAATCACGAACCGCGCGCCACCGATCACGTCGGTGGTATGCAAGCGATTATCGGCAAATTGTTTGATAAAGGCTTGGCGTATCACGCGCCCAGTGGTGATGTGTATTACTCGGTGAAGAGCTTTGACGGCTACGGCAAATTGTCGCGCAAAGATTTTGACGAGCAGCGCGCTGGCGAGCGCGTCGAAGTCGACCCAAATAAACGCGACCCGCGCGACTTTGTGCTGTGGAAAGCATCCAAAGAAGACGAGCCGGCCGAAGTGAAATGGGATTCGCCATGGGGCAAAGGTCGTCCGGGTTGGCATATCGAATGCTCGGCGATGTCTTGCCACCATTTGGGTGAGCATTTTGATATTCACGGCGGCGGGGAAGATTTGCAGTTTCCGCACCATGAAAACGAGATTGCACAATCGGAAGGTGCGCACGGCAAGCAGTATGTGAATTATTGGCTGCATAACGGTTTTATTAATGTCGATAACGAGAAGATGTCGAAAAGCCTCGGCAATTTCTTCATTATTCGTGACGTACTGAAAAAGTTTGACGCTGAAGTGCTGCGTTTCTTTATTGCGCGAGCGCATTATCGCAGCCCGCTGAACTACAGCGACGTGCATTTGAACGACGCGAAAAGTGCATTAACGCGTTTGTATACCGCGCTGAAAACAGTGCCGCCTGCGGCAGTGGAAATTGATTGGAACGATCCGCTGGCTGCTCGCTTTAAAGCGGCAATGGACGACGATTTTGCAACGTCAGAAGCGGTGGCGGTGTTGTTTGAATTGGCTGCGGAGGCCAATAAACACGCGGGCACTGAGTTGGGCGCGCAAAAAGCTGGTTTACTGAAAGCTTTGGGCGCCGTGCTAGGTCTGTTGCAGCGTGATCCACAAGCCTTTTTGCAGGCTGATGTGGGTAGCGAGGGTGAATGGACCGCGGAAAAAATCGAAGCAGCCATCGTTGCACGTCGCGAGGCGCGAGCGGCGAAAAACTGGGCTGAAGGTGATCGCATTCGCGATGAATTGGCCGCGGCGGGGATTGTGCTTGAAGATAAGGCCGGTGAAACAACTTGGCGTCGTAGTTAAGCTTTGCTGCTCAAATAAAAAAACCGCCGTTGATCGGCGGTTTTTTTATTGCTTACTCGGTTTTCACGATGGGTGTGATGCCAAGTGCTTTTAGTTTTTTAACCGCCGCATCGGCCTCGGCTTTATTTTTAAATGGGCCGATTTGTACGCGGGTTTCTAAATAAGCGGGAATGCCCGCCTGCTGTAGTTGCCCGAGTAATTTTTCTGCGTTATTGGAGTGTAAAAATACACCCGCCTGTACGCTGTAGCCGCGAGAAGAATTTACTGCTGCTGGATAGTCGAGTGGTGTTTTATTTTGTTGCAATGATGCCTGTGTGGCTGGCGTGATCGGCGCAGGTTTGGTGCTCTGGCTTGGATTCTTTAGGGGTATTGCCGTGGTAATATTCTCTATTCTGGCTTGCGGCTTAATACTTGGGGTGGGTGTGGCGGTAAATTTTGGAGCGTTTTCAATTTTTTGAATTGCACTGCTATTGTTGCTTGGAGTGGCGGTGGGCTCAGGGAGAGGGCTTGGTTCAGGGCTTAAGCTTGGTGTGGGGCTAGGTTCTGCTGTGCTGGCTGCGCTAGCTGCTGAGGCAAAGCTGCTGGGCTCGCCGGCGTTGAGTTCTGGGGCGATTTGCGGAATTTGCACATTCGGCTCGCCGCTGTCTTGGCTTTTTTCTAGCCAAGCAATGCCGCCAAGTAGTGCTGCAATTACGCCGGCGGCGATGCCAAGGCGCCATAAAAGTTGAGTTTTAAGTTGTTGCTGCTCTTTTTGCTGCAGGATCGGGTCTAGACCTTCACTCATTCTGTCTGCTTGTCGATTGTAAGTGTTATAATGGACGGCTATTTGCCTAAACTTTGTAGGTTGCGTGTGTATCTGTGGCTAGAATTAGCCTGTGCAAAGGCTAGCTGAAAAAGGCGTTGGGCAACAATAATCTTTCATGTTTGTTGATAAAACTAAACATTAAATCCTCTGGAGAACTAAAAATGGCGATCGAACGCACAATTTCTATTATCAAACCTGATGCGGTAGGTAAAAACGTAATCGGTAAAATTTACGACCGTTTCGAATCTGCTGGCCTCAAAGTTGTTGCCGCTAAAATGAAACAATTGTCACGCGCTGAAGCAGAAGGCTTCTACGCGGTACATAAAGAGCGCCCTTTCTTTAATGATTTGGTGAACTTTATGATCTCTGGCCCTGTCATGATTCAAGTGTTGCAAGGCGAGAATGCAGTGTTGAAAAATCGTGAATTGATGGGCGCAACTAACCCGAAAGAAGCTGCAGCTGGCACGATCCGCGCTGACTTTGCTGCTAGCATCGACGCGAATGCGGTTCACGGTTCAGATAGTTTGGAAAATGCAGCGATTGAAATTGCTTATTTCTTTGCTGCTTCAGAAGTTTACGGCGCTTAATTGAGCGTTGCGGAGCACACAATCATGTCATTAAATTTGTTGGATTACGATGCTGAGAAGCTGGGCGCTTTGATGGTGCAGATGGGGGAGAAGCCTTTTCGTGCCAAGCAGCTGCTCAAGTGGATTCATCAGCGTGGCGCCGCTGATTTTGACGTGATGAGCGATATTGCGAAGTCATTTCGTCAGAAATTGGCTGACCAAGCGTGTGTAGCTCCGCCATCCATGATGGCCGAGCAAATTGCGCAAGACGGCACGCGCAAATGGCTGCTCGACGTGGGAACGGGTAATGGCGTAGAAGCAGTGTTTATTCCTGAGGATGATCGCGGCACGCTCTGTGTATCGAGTCAGGTTGGCTGTGCGCTGGACTGTACGTTCTGTTCGACCGCGCGCCAAGGTTTTAACCGCAATTTAAGTACGGCAGAAATTGTGGGGCAGTTGTGGTGGGCCAATCAGCGACTTTCTTTTGATGCAGCCCGCTTGGGTACGGCTGTGAACGAAGATACGCGCATTGTGTCCAATGTTGTGATGATGGGTATGGGTGAGCCGCTGGCAAACTACGATAACGTCGTCGCAGCAATGAAATTGATGCTCGATGACAATGCCTATGGCTTGTCGCGCCGCCGCGTTACGTTATCAACTTCAGGGATGGTGCCGCAATTATTGAAATTGCGTGAAGACTGTCCGGTGGCGTTGGCGGTGAGCTTGCATGCACCGAACGACAAAATTCGGGATGAAATTGTACCAATTAATAAAAAATACCCATTGAAAGAATTGCTCAATGCCTGCAATTCATACTTAGAAAAAGCGCCGCGCGATTTTGTGACGTTTGAGTATGTCATGCTGGCAGGGATTAACGATCAGCCAGAACATGCGCGCCAGTTGGTGGATTTGGCTCGTTCAGTGTCTTGTAAGTTTAACTTGATACCGTTTAATCCATTCCCAAATTCGGGTTATGCACGATCAGGTCGCGATGCGATTACTCGCTTCCGTGATATTCTGACTCAGGCTGGTTATATCGTGACGGTGCGTAAAACGCGTGGCGATGATATTGATGCCGCGTGTGGCCAATTGGCTGGACAGGTTTTAGATAAAACCCGTCGTACTGAGAAAATGGCTGAGGCTCGCCCCATTTTGTTTCAACCAAAATAAGGCTTTGCAATGAAAAAATACGGCTTGATTGCTTTAATGTTGGCGCTTTCTCCGTTGTCTTTTGCCAATGATGAAGGTGGCTCAGACCAGCAGCGAGCAGCGACCCGTACGAGTTTGGCATCAGAGTATTTTCGTCGTGGCGCCTATGCAGTTGCTATTGAAGAGGCCAAAAAAGCCCTTGAAGCAGAGTCTGAATATCCCCAGGCATTGAATGTTTTGGCAGTGTCTTATTTAGCGCTCAAGGATGAGCAATCAGGAAGGGCCTACTTTGAGCGAGCAGTAAAGGCCGCACCCAAAGACTCGGATATCAACCAAAACTATGGTAATTATTTATGCGAGCGCGGGGAGTACAGGGCAGGCTTGGCACGCTATGAAGTTGTGCTCACAAATAAACTTTACCCAACACCCGATTTAACGCTGATTGCTGCTGCAAGGTGCAGTCTGAAAGCGGGTGATCAGGTCTTGGCGAAGCAGTATTTCGATCGTGCTAGCAAGCAGGCAACGAATAACTTGTCTGTTAAATTCCAGATTTCGGAGTATTTGCTGGGTGAGGGTGATTTGCCTCGCTCTAAGCAGCTTTTTATGGAAGTATTACGTGCTTTGCCGAAAGCGCCGTCAGAATTACTCTGGCTTGGCGTACGGATTGAACGTAAAATCGGCAATAAAGAGGCAGAATTGCGTTACGCGAATGAATTGAAGCGTAATTATCCTGACTCAGTTGAGGCAACTAAGCTTTTGACCGGACAATATGATTGAAGAACAACAAAATAAGCCAAATTCCCCTTTTTTACCGGCTGGTCGCCAACTTCGTACCGCCCGTGAAGCACGCGGTTTATCGATTGATGATGTTGCAGGTCAACTTAAACTAGCTCGTCGGCAGGTTGAAGCATTAGAGCATGAAGCATTTGATGAATTGCCTAGCAATTTATTTATCCGTGGTTTTGTGCGTAACTACGCCCGCTTGTTAGATATTGATTCAGCCCCACTCATTGAATACCTAGCTAGTGTATTGCCACAGGATGTAGCAACAGAAAGTGTTGCAGCGGTAAACGTTGAAATTAATCGCTCGTTTCCTGATATGCGAACACCGAGTAAATCATCTAGTTCATCGCTATTTGTTATCGTTGCGCTAGTGGGTGTTTTTATTGGTGTCGGCGCCGTGTATTGGTATTTGCAGCAACCGTCCACGCCTGATGTTGCCTTGCCCGATGCTGGGCCGGAGGTTGTGCCTGCGTCTGTGGTGCTAGAGCAAGCGTCTGCGCCAAACTTGGCCAGCGCAGTAGTGACAGCTGCGCCAATTTCAAGTGCGAGCGTGGCTTCCAAAGTTGAGGTGGCTGCGGCATCGCAAGCTAGTGTAGCTTCTGCCGTGGCAGGGCAGCAAACTGTAACTGTCTTAACTGAGTCGGATAGCTGGGTGCAAATCGTAGATAGCGCTGGAAATAAAGTGTTGTCTGAAATTGTACGCCCAGGCTATGAGCGCAGTGTCACAGGGCTTGCGCCGTTCTCGGTCAAAATTGGTAATGCTCCTAAAACAAAATTATCACTGCAAGGTCGGGCTGTAGATTTGAGTGCCTATCTCAAGCCAGGTTCTGACGTCGTAAATTTGGAATTGAAATAATTCATGTCTAGTCCGATTGTTCGTCGTAAAACGCGTCAGGTTCAAATTGGCAATATTTGGGTTGGTAGCGATCATCCGGTAATGGTTCAATCGATGACCAATACTGATACCGCCGATGCTGAAGCGACGGCACGCCAAATTTTTGAATTGTGGCGCGCTGGTTCTGAAGCTGTTCGCATTACGGTCAATAGCGCCGAAGCTGCTGCGCAGGTTGCCAATATCAAAACCAAGCTAGAAAACTGGGGCTGTAGAGTTCCTTTGGTGGGGGATTTTCACTTTAACGGTGATCGCCTGCTGCGTGACTATCCTGATTGCGCCGAAGCTTTGGCCAAATATCGCATTAACCCTGGCAATGTCGGCAAGGGCGCAAAGCGCGACGAAAAATTCGCTTACATGATTGAAAAAGCAGTTGAATACAATAAGCCGGTGCGTATTGGTGTGAACTGGGGGTCGCTGGATCAATCGATTGCCGCTCGGATGATGGACGAAAACTCTAAGCGCTCACAACCGTTGACTGCCGAAGCTGTAATGCGTGAAGCTTTGATTGTTTCGGCGCTTGAATCGGCTGATCAAGCGATTGCTTGGGGTTTATCTCCAGATAAAATTTTATTGTCGTGCAAGGTTTCGCATGTACAAGATTTGATCGCGGTTTACCGTGATCTGGGTGCGCGTTGTGATTACCCACTGCATTTGGGGTTGACTGAGGCCGGAATGGGCTCGAAAGGCATCGTCGCTTCAAGTGCTGCTTTGGCGGTGCTCATGCAGGAAGGGATTGGCGATACGATTCGTATTTCACTAACGCCTGAGCCCAATGGCGATCGAACCAAAGAAGTTGTAGTCGCGCAAGAATTGCTGCAAACGATGGGATTGCGCAGCTTCACGCCTTTGGTTACGGCCTGCCCTGGATGTGGTCGTACCACGTCAACTGTGTTTCAAGAGTTGGCGCAGGATATTCAGAACTTTTTGCGCGAGCAAATGCCGGTTTGGCGTTCGCAATACCCTGGCGTGGAAGAAATGAAAGTCGCCGTGATGGGCTGTGTCGTCAATGGCCCTGGCGAGTCAAAATTGGCCGACATTGGCATTAGTTTGCCCGGTACCGGGGAAGTCCCAGTTTGCCCAGTGTATGTTGATGGGCAAAAGGACGTGACGCTCAAAGGCGATAATGTCGCGCAGGAATTTCAGGCGATTGTCGAAAATTATGTGGTAACCCGCTACGGGGAAAATGGTAGTAAGCGCCGTTTAGATGCGCCAAAAATTATTCCACTGGCTCAGATTTAATTTTAGTTTTAGGTAGAAAAATAAAAATGGCTCAAACCATTCAAGGGATTCGCGGCATGAACGACGTTCTGCCGCAAGAGGTGTCACAGTGGCAGTTTTTTGAGCGCGTCTCGCGCGAGTGGCTAGCTGCCTACGGCTACAGCCAAATTCGCATGCCTATCGTTGAGTCAACGCATTTGTTTGTTCGCGGCGTTGGTGAACACACGGATATCGTTGAAAAAGAAATGTATGCCTTTGAGGATAGACTCAATGGTGAAAAACTAACGCTGCGCCCTGAAGGGACTGCAGGCTGTGTGCGTGCGTGTATCGAGCATGGTTTGCTTTATAACCAAACCCAACGCCTTTGGTATATGGGGCCAATGTTCCGACACGAGCGACCACAAAAAGGGCGTCTGCGGCAGTTTAACCAATTAGGTGTTGAAGTATTTGGCTTTGCAACGCCGGATGTAGACGCTGAAGTTATTCTGATGTTGGCCGATCTCTGGCGTCGCTTAGGTTTGACGGGTTTGACCTTGGAGCTTAATTCACTGGGTGATACTAGCGAGCGTGCAGCTCACCGCGCCGAGTTGATTAAATACCTTGAGGGGTATGTTGATATACTCGATGAGGATGGCAAGCGCCGACTATATACCAACCCTTTGCGTGTTTTAGATACCAAAAATCCTGCACTGCAAGAAATGGCGGAAAACGCACCCCGCTTGAGTGATTTTTTAGGGGAAGAATCGAAAGCGCATTTCGAGGGTGTTAAAGCCTTGCTAGATGATGCGGGGATTGCTTATGTTATTAACCCGCGTTTGGTTCGTGGTCTGGACTACTATAACCGCACTGTTTTTGAGTGGACGACGACAGAATTAGGTGCACAGGGTACGGTTGCCGCGGGTGGGCGCTATGATGGCCTAGTCGAGCAATTGGGCGGCAAGCCTTGCCCAGCGGTGGGTTTTGGTATGGGGATTGAGCGCCTAATTCTATTGCTTGAAGCTCAAAATATCTCGGCTCCACCGCAAGCTCCTGATGTGTATGTGGTAAGTCAGGGTGATGTAGCGGCACGTTACGCATTTGGAGCTGCTCAACGATTACGCGCAATCGGTCTCAATGTGATATATCATGCTGGCGGCGGTAGTTTTAAATCACAATTTAAAAAAGCCGATCAGTCTGGGGCCCGATATGCATTGATTATTGGTGACGGTGAAATGGAAAACCAAACTGCCAATATCAAAGTATTAACCGGCGAACAGAAGGGCGAACAGCAAACAGTTTCGCAAGATCAATTGGTTAGTGTGTTTAGTAGTCTTAAATAATTAAGGGACGACGGGGTTAACATGGCAGCTTTTGATTTACAAGAACAAGAACAAATTGCCGAGCTGAAAGCTTGGTGGCATGGCTGGGGGAAATCTCTGGCTGCCGCTGTTATTTTAGCTTTGCTTGCTTACGCTGCTTGGGCTGGTTGGCAAAGCTGGCAAAAACGTCAAGCGGCTAAGGCTGCGGATTTGTACGTGCAATTGCAGGTGCAGGCTGCGGATGCCGATAAATTTGGCGCTACATTAACTACGCTTAAAACTGATTTTAAAGATTCACCGTATACCGCTCGCGCCGCATTAGCCGCCGCGAAGTTGGCATATATGAATGGCGATTCTGCCAAAACGCGCGATGAATTAAATTGGGTTATCAATAACGCCAAAGAAATTTCATTACGAGACACAGCAAAATTGCGTCTAGCCAGCGTGTTGTTGGATGACAAAAAATTTGATGAAGCCTTAGCCTTGGTAAAGGCGCCAGAGGAAGAAACCTATTCAGCTTTGTTCGCTGAAATGCGTGGTGATGTTCAATTTGCTAAAAATGACGTTTCTGCAGCCGCAGATTCTTACCGCCAAGCAATTGCAAAACTGCCGAAAGATTCACCGAATCTCAAATTGGTTGAAGTAAAACTTGATGTACTTGGAGCTAAGTAAAATGCGAGGTTTGCGCTACGCTGTACTAGCCAGCGCTTTAGCTTTGGCTGCCTGCTCGAGTACGAGCAATATTCCTGATCCATCCCCGTTGCCGGTCTTGAGTAAAAATACGCCAGCTAAACTGCTATGGAAAAATTCGGTTGGCAATGACACAATTTATCGCTTTCAACCAGCTTTTTTTGGTGATGATGTTGCTGTGGTTGGTGGCAACAATAATTTGGCCTTATTGGATCGTAAAACTGGCCGTACCAAATGGCAGGTCAAGCTTGAGCAGGAAATTGCTGGTGGTGTAGGAGTAGGTAATAACCTCGTTGCTGCGGGCAGTTTAAAAGGCGATGTCATCGCGCTCGATTTAACGACTGGCAAAACGATCTGGAGCGTGAAAACTTCTAGTGAAGTGATTGCTTCACCTTTGGTTGAACGTGGTTTGGTCATTGTTCGCTCGGCAGATGGCAAGGTTAGTGCCTTTTCTGCCGAAAAGGGTGAGTTGAAGTGGGTGTACCAGCGTCCACAGCCTGCTTTGCAACTGCGTAACTATGCGCCACCTGTCGTTGCTGATGGCATCGTTTATGTAGGGCAAGCAGCCGGGCGTTTGTCTGCCTTGGCTTTAGAAGATGGTCGTGTTTTATGGGAAGCTCCGATTGCTTTGCCTCGCGGCGCCAGTGACCTTGAGCGTGTAACGGATATTGTAAGCCCACCTGTCGTTCATGCTGATATGGTTTGTGCGGTGGCGTATCAAGGCCGTGTGGCGTGCATTAGCACCAAAAATGGTTCTTTAGTTTGGACACGAGAAATTTCGAGTTGGGCCGGTCTTGGTATTGACGAGCGCCACGTCTACGTGACGGATGTCAAAGGCCATATCAATGCCTTTGAACGCAATACTGGGCGTTCAGTATGGAAGCAGGATAAATTGGCGTATCGCTTTGTCAGTGCGCCAGCAGTATTGGGTAATCAGGTTGTAGTAGGTGATCTTGAAGGTTATTTGCACTATCTTGACCCTGAAGATGGGTCTTTGGTGGGGCAGCAAGCCACCGATGGCAGCCGTATTTATTTAGCACCGCAATCGGTCGGTACCGAAGCCTTGGTTCAGACGCGAAAAGGCAGTTTGTATTTGCTTGGTGCACAGTAAGAGAATTGAATGAAACCAACAATTGCCCTAGTGGGCCGCCCCAATGTGGGCAAATCAACTTTATTTAATCGTTTGACTAAAACACGCGATGCCTTGGTTGCTGATCAACCTGGCTTAACACGTGATCGTCACTACGGGCACGGCAAAGTGGGTGAAAAGCCCTACCTTGTGATTGATACTGGCGGTTTTGAGCCAGTTGTCGACGAAGGCATTATGTTTGAGATGGCTAAGCAGACATTGCAAGCGGTCGACGAAGCTGATGCGATTGTATTTATCGTTGACGGCCGAAATGGTTTGACGCCACAAGACAAAATTATTGCAAACCGCTTGCGTCAGGGTGATCGCCCTGTCTGGGTTGCGGTCAATAAAATCGAAGGCATGAATCGCGCGGTGATGACCGCTGAGTTTCATGAATTGGGTTTGGGCGATCCCGTTGCGATTTCTGCTACCCACGGTGAGGGCGTACGTGATCTGATTAATGAGATTTTGGAAGGCTTTCCAGAGCCTGAGCCAGAAGAAGAAATCACGCACCCAATGTTCGCGATTGTTGGCCGTCCGAATGTTGGTAAGTCGACCTTGGTGAATACCATTCTTGGTGAAGAGCGTGTTATTGCGTTTGATGCGCCAGGTACTACACGCGATTCGGTATTTATTGATTTTGAGCGCAACGGGCAAAATTACACCGTCATTGATACTGCGGGTGTTCGTCGTCGTGGCAAAGTAACCGATATGATCGAGAAGTTTTCGGTTATTAAGACGATGCAAGCGATTGAAGATTGTAATGTGGTCATTTTGGTGCTGGATGCTACGCAAGATGTTTCCGATCAAGATGCCAAAATTGCAGGCTTCGTTCTAGAGTCGGGTCGCGCACTAGTTGTTGCAATTAATAAGTGGGAAGCTGCTGATGAAGAGCAGCGCAATACGATTAAGCGTGAAATTGGTCGTAAGCTTGCATTCTTAGAGTTTGCTAAGTTTCACTATATTTCGGCCCTGCAAGGTAAAGGTGTTGGCGATTTGTTTGGATCAATTCACCAGGCCTATGATGCTGCAATGATCAAGATTCCAACGCCAAAATTGACTCGTGCGCTGCAATTGGCGATGGAACGTCAGCAACCACCAATCGCGGGCAAGATTCGTCCGAAGATGCGTTATGCTCACCAAGGTGGTAGTAATCCACCTGTTGTTGTGATCCACGGCAATGCACTCGAAGCTGTACCTGCATCATACTGGCGTTATCTTGAGCATTTCTTTATGAAAACCTTCAAGCTGCAAGGTACACCGCTGCGTGTGCAATTTAAGAAGGGTGGTAATCCATTTGAAGGGAAAGCGCCTCCCAAACTAAATCGCCGTGGTAATAAATAATTACAATGTGTAAGTTGTAAAAAAGTGTACTATAAGCGTAAGATGTTTTGACTCGAGCCGTATAGACGGATAAACAATAACAAACCGGAGAATAAAAATGAGTGCTAAGGGGCAAATGTTGCAAGATCCTTTTTTAAACATCTTGCGCAAAGAGCATGTGCCAGTGTCAATTTATTTAGTGAATGGCATTAAGTTGCAAGGGCAAATCGAATCGTTTGACCAATATGTGGTGTTGTTGCGTAACACAGTTACTCAAATGGTATATAAGCATGCGATTTCGACGGTGGTGCCTTCACGTTCTGTGAATGTGCCACATGACAATCCTGCGGCAGCAACTACTGAAGATTAATTGCAGCGGTTATTGGTTTGAAACCCCGAAAGATCAAACTTTCGGGGTTTTTTCATCTTGGGTTTGACGATTTTGTCCCCATCTTATCGCTAGTTATTTACGATTATTGAGGTCGGCATGTTTGAACGCCATCAAGGCGGTGATGAGGCAATTTTAGTTTGTCTCGATTTTGGTGAACCCGATTACCGCGATGGTGTCGATGAATTTGTCGAGTTGGTAAAGTCCGCTGGTGTGATTCCCTTGCAAATCATCGAAGGCAAGCGCCAGCGTCCTGATCCAGCCTATTTTGCAGGTAGTGGTAAAGCGGATGAGATTGCACAAGCTGTTGCCGAGCACCAAGCGCAGCTGGTGATTTTTAATCATCAGCTTTCTCCTGCGCAAGAACGAAACTTAGAGAAAAAAGCACAGTGTCGTGTACTGGATCGTACGACGCTCATTTTGGACATATTTGCGCAAAGAGCACGCACTGCTGAGGGTAAATTGCAGGTTGAATTAGCGCAATTAGCGCATATTCAGACACGATTGATCCGAGGTTGGACCCACTTGGAGCGCCAAAAAGGCGGTGTAGGCTTACGCGGGCCGGGTGAGACGCAGCTCGAAACTGACCGTCGTTTGATCGGTATTCGCGTTAAGCGGCTAAAAGATCAGCTACAAACAGTGCAAAAGCAGCGTGCCACGCAACGTAAAGCGCGTGATCGAAATCGTGAGTTTACTGTTTCGATTGTTGGCTATACCAATGCCGGAAAATCAACGCTGTTTAATGCCTTAACCAAGGCGAAAATATATGTTGCAAATCAGTTGTTTGCCACACTAGATACGACTAGCAGAAAGTTGTTTTTAGATGCTGAGCATTCTATTGTTCTGTCTGACACTGTTGGATTTATTCGCCAGTTGCCACACACATTAGTCGCTGCATTTCGCGCCACCTTAGAAGAAACAATTAACGCTGATTTGCTTTTGCACGTGGTTGATATCAACCATCCGATGCGTGAATTGCAAATCGCAGAAGTCAATAAAGTATTAACTGAAATTGGTGCGGAACATATTCCCCAGTTGATGGTCTTTAATAAGATTGATCAAAAATTATTGCCCGCAGAAATGCAGCGCAATGAATATGATAAAATCCATACAGTTAAATTAAGTGCAATCCAAGGAGATGGCCTTGATTTACTTCGTGCCGCGTTGATTGAAGCAATGAGCCAATCGCAAAAGGAAGAATAAATGAGTCAGAATGATCCGCAGTGGGGTGGTGGCCGTAAAGGCAATAATGGTGGCCCTCCTGATTTAGATGACATTTTTCGCTCGATTACCGACAAATTTAACCGCCTAATGGGTGGTAAGCCTGCAATGAACCAACCCTCAGGTAAAAGTGGTTCTACTGGGGCTCTGGTTTTGGCTGGTGGGTTGTTTGTGTTATGGGTTGGCTCTGGTATTTATGTGGTGGATGAGCGAGAGAATGCGGTCATTACTCGTTTTGGTAAATATACTCAAACCGTTGAAAGCGCTGGTTTGAAGTGGCATTTACCCTATCCGATTGAAGCACGCGAAATTGTAAACATGACTGAGCTGCGCAGCTTGGAAGTGGGGGTGCGTGGTTCTGCTGCCGCGGGTGATGAAAGCACCATGCTAACTGGTGATCAAAACATCATCGAAGTGCAGCTTGAGGTGCAATATAACCTCAACTCGGCACGCGATTTCTTGTTTAATAGCCGCCTAGAAGATAAAGATGGCCGTGATGTTGTAAAGCAAGCGGCTGAAACGGCAATTCGTGAAGTAGTCGGTAAAAATAAGGTTGATTACGTACTGAACGAAGGTCGCGGCAAGATCGGCGAAGATACCAAAGAGATTATTCAAGAGTTGTTGACCAAATATGGCACGGGCATCTCAGTGTCACGCGTTAATATTTCCGATGTTCAGCCACCTGAGCAGGTGCAGGCTGCATTTAGTGATGCGGTCAAGGCTCGTCAAGATCGCGCGCGTTTGATTAACGAAGGTACTGCCTACGCCAATGATGTGGTACCTAAAGCCAGTGGTATGGCTGCTCGCTTGAATGAAGAAGCCTTGGGTTATCGTCAGCAGGTGGTGGCGCGTGCCGAAGGTGATGCGTCGCGCTTCCGTCAGATCGCTGCTGAGTATGCAAAAGCACCACAGGTAACGCGTGATCGTATGTATCTCGATACAATGCAAACTGTGTATCAGAACACCACCAAAATCATGGTCGATCAAAAATCGAATGGCAATTTGTTATATTTGCCACTGGATAAGTTGATGCAAATGAATGTCCAGGGTGAGGTTGCGCCAGCTGCTGCGCCAGGTAAAACTGTGGAAGTGCCTGCAACAGTCCCAGTGAATGAAGCTCCCACGGCTGGTTCAGCGCGTGGTCAGCGTGACGGTCGATAAGGAGGCTGTGCAATGAATAAAATTATGCCTTTGTTGGCCGCCGTATTTTTTGGTCTATTCGTCTTTTCAACGATGTTTTTTACCTTGGATCAGCGTCAATATGCGATCGTGTTTCAGTTTTCTGAAGCAGTGCGCGTGATAAAAGATCCAGGTTTTCATTTCAAAATACCGCTGTTACAAGAAGTTCGGTACTTTGACAAACGCATTCAAACCATCGATGAAGAGTCTCCTGCGCGAATTCAAACCATCGAAAAAATGAACGTGAAAGCGGATAGCTTCATCAAATATCAGATTGTCGATGTAGAAAAATACTACAAAGCAGTTGGTGTTGATCAACGTAAGGGCGTCGATCGTTTAAGAAATACCGTAAATAATATGTTGCGTGATGAGTTCGGTAAACGTACGGTGCAAGACGTTATTTCTGGGCAGCGCGACGAAGTAATGAAGCACGTTCGTAAAGTGGCCGATGCTGATGCTGCACGCATTGGTGTTCAAGTTTTAGATGTGCGCATCAAACGTGTTGAGCTTGAGGACAGTACGCTCAATTCGGTCTACGAACGAATGCAGTCAGAGCGTAAAGCTGTAGCGAGCCAATTGCGTGCAGAAGGAAGTGCGGCAGCAGAGAAGATTAAAGCCGATGCTGATAAGCAACGTGAAGTGATTTTGGCGGACGCCTACAACCAAGCCCAGCAATTGAAGGGTGAGGGCGATGCCAAGGCGGCTGCATTGTATTCCGAAGCGTACGGTAAAAATCCAGAATTCTATGCTTTCTATAAGAGCTTGGACGCTTACAAGCAAAGCTTTGCGAAGAAAAGCGATGTTATGGTCATCGACCCTAGCGCTGACTTCTTTAAATACATGAAAAATCCACGTGCGGGCTCGGGTAAATGAGTTCGGCGATCTGGTTGGGTTTGGGGCTAATGCTGGTGTTTGAAGGCATTATGCCCTTTGCTTTGCCACATGTTTGGCGGGCTACACTGAAACGTATGTCTGAAATGAGTGATGGACAGATTCGTACGATTGGTTTTTGTTCGTTGATTATTGGTTTATTAATTTCGCTGGCGGCGACTTAAGCTTGAATAGTTTAGGGTATTGCTGTCTAAACATTAAATAACGCCCACTCCGGGGTAATACCTGGGTGGGCATTTGGTTTGTAAAGATGATGCGTAATTGGATTCTGCCTGAATATATCTCTGACGTTCTGCCTGCTGAGGCACGTCAAATTGAAAGTATGCGCCGTCGCATGCTTGATCAGTTTGCTCTATATGGTTATGAGCAGGTTGAGCCGCCACTTGTGGAATATGTTGAGTCTTTGCTAACCCAGCACGATGCCGCCTTGGATTTAAAAACTTTCAAGCTGGTTGACGAGCTGTCTGGACGCCAAATGGGCTTGCGTGCCGATATCACGCCGCAAGTGGCGCGAATTGATTCGCATATTCTGAATCGCCAAGGCGTTACACGTTTGTGTTATACCGGCTCTGTATTGTGCACGCGCCCAGATGGTTTGTTGTCGACGCGCCAGCCGCGCCAAATCGGAGCCGAAATCTACGGCTGCGCCAGCTTAGCCGCCGATGTTGAAATTATTGAATTGATGTTTGCCAGCTTAGCTGAAGCTGGTGTGATGGATGTTACGCTTGAAGTCGGGCACATCGGCTTATTTACTGCTTTAGCCGATGCTGCCAATTTTCAGGGTGAAGTGCGCCAACTGGCGTTTAACGCCTTAAAGCAAAAAGACAGCCCGACTTTGAAAGCGCTTACAGAAGATGTCGATGCTAAATTGGCGCAAGGTTTACTCGCGCTGGCTAATTGCTATGGTGATCTTGGTGTTCTGCAGCGTGCGCGTGAGGTTTTGCCAAATCTCGCAGCAGTTACAACCGCATTGAATACCTTGGAGCAACTGCATACGGCGCTCAGTGCACGAGGGATTGCCGTGCGCTTTGATTTAGCAGAACTACCTGGTAGTTATTACCATACGGGCTTGGTATTTAACGCCTACGCCAAAGGGTTTACCAATGCCGTTTCGCGCGGTGGACGGTATGATAGTGTCGGTGAAAAGTTTGGTCGTTCACGCCCTGCAACTGGTTTTAGTATCGATTTACGCTCTCTCACTTCAGTGCCGTTTCCACATCGCAAAGCTGGAATTTTAGCCCCAGCTAGTGACGATGTTGCTTTATTACAGCTGATTCGTAGTCTGCGTGAACAAGGTGAAACCGTGATCGTTGACCTTGGGGTGGTACAGTCTGAGGTTCAGGTGGATCGCACCTTGCAGCAAAAAGAGGGTGTTTGGCAAGTGCTAAGCCTGTAAAAATTAAGCCATTTTTTCAAAAAAAACGCTGGCTCTCACAGCGTTTTGACGTTAAAGTTCGGTCGCAACGTTACCGCTGTAATGTTGCCAAATTATTTTGTGTTTTATGCATCGAGGTTTGGGAATGAGCAGAAATGTAGTCGTTATCGGTACCCAGTGGGGTGACGAAGGTAAGGGCAAGATTGTTGACTGGCTGACCGATCACGCATCAGGCGTGGTGCGCTTTCAAGGCGGTCACAACGCTGGCCATACGCTGATTGTTGGCGGCAAAAAAACAGTTCTGCGTTTGATCCCATCGGGCATCTTGCACCCTGGTAAAGCGTGTTTTATCGGCAATGGCGTAGTGATTTCACCAGAAGCTTTGCTCAAAGAAATCGACGAATTGACGACTGCTGGCATCGACGTAATGAGCCGCCTGCGCATTTCTGAAGCTTGTCCGCTGATTCTGCCGTACCACATCGCCATCGACCAAGCGCGTGAAGCGGCGAAGGGCGAGAAAAAAATCGGTACCACGGGTCGTGGTATCGGTCCTGCTTACGAAGACAAAATCGCGCGTCGCTCGATCCGTCTGCAAGACCTGTATCACCCAGAGCGTTTCGCAGCTAAATTGCTCGAAAACCTCGACTGGTACAACTTTGCATTGAAAAATTACTTCAATGCTCCAACTCTTGATTTCCAAACAATTTACGACGAAACCTTAGCGTATGCTGAGCGTATTAAGCCTATGCTGGGTGACGTATCGCGTACTTTGTACGAGATGAACAAGGCAGGCGAGCCGCTGTTGTTTGAAGGTGCTCAAGGTACTTTGCTCGACGTAGATCACGGTACTTACCCGTACGTGACTTCAAGTAACTGTGTAGCCGGTGCTGCTGCGCCAGGCGCGGGTGTTGCGCCACAAATGCTGCAATACGTGTTGGGTATTGTGAAAGCGTACACCACGCGTGTTGGCTCTGGCCCATTCCCAACAGAGTTGTTCGATGACGTTGGTGCTGGCTTGGCGAAACGTGGCAACGAATTTGGTTCAGTCACTGGTCGTCCACGTCGCTGTGGTTGGTTTGATGCTGCTGCGCTCAAACGTTCAATCCAAATCAATGGCGTTTCAGGTTTGTGTGTCACTAAACTTGACGTCATGGACGGTATCGAAACGATCAAGCTGTGCGTTGGCTATAAAGTGAACGGTGTTGAAACTGATATCTTGCCAGTAGGTGCTGATGATATCGCGCTATGCGAACCAATCTACGAAGAGTGGGCTGGCTGGACAGAGAGCACATTTGGCGTGAAGTCTTGGGATGCCTTGCCAGAAAACGCGCGCAAATACTTGCAGCGTATTGCTGAGATCTGCGAAGCGCCAATTGATATCGTGTCAACTGGCCCAGATCGCGAAGAAACCATCGTTTTGCGCCACCCATACCAAGGTTAAGCGCTACGATAATAAAAAAGCCCCGCATGCGGGGCTTTTTTATTGGGGTATTGCCAGCTAAATCAGACTTAGATTGGTTTAGCTGGTAATACCCTTATTTGTTACTGCTCTTTTTGCTTGTGGTGTTTGTTTTTTTAGTGCTGTTGGTACTCTTTGAGCGTGATGTTGCTTTTGTACCCTTTTTTACGCTGGCTTTGCTGCTTTTAGCGCTGCTTCGCGTGGTCGCTTTGCTTGTGCTTGGCTTGCGTGACGATTTTGCACTTGGCTTGCTGGTGGTGCACTTGGTCACCGTTTTGCGATTTTTACCTTTGCCGGTGACGACTTTTTTACAAGTGCGGCTGCCGGTGGCTTCATTCACATCACGTGTACGCTCTGAGCGAGTCTCCTCGCGATTGCGCGCAGCGCTGCCTTGGCTTGGTCTGCTGCTCGATGCCAGCAATGAATTCACGTTTAGCCCAGCGTTACCGCCGTCGGCGATACGGCGCGCGCCGTTAAAGCGCGTTTGCCAATAACTTAAATTCATATTGGCCACTTCAACATTGCGGCCTTTGCGCGGTGAATGAATAAAGCGGTTGTCGCCCAAATAAATGCCGACGTGCGAAAAGGTACGGCCCAGCGTGTTAAAAAACACCAAGTCGCCTGGTTTAAGGTCCGATTTGTCGACGTTTTGCCCCGTCTGCGACATACCTAGTGCCGTGCGCGGTAGGGTAATGTTCATCGAGTTTTGAAAAACGTATTTGATAAAACCAGAGCAATCTAAGCCGGCCTCAGGCGTATTGCCGCCCCAGGTATATTTCACCCCAATCAAGCTCATTGCTGAGAGCAATAAGTCTTGTGCTGGCTGGTAGTCGCTACCCTTGGGCATGGCGGTAATTTTGGGTTTTGCCCGTGGTCGCGCTGTTGCGCTTGGCGCAGTATTATCACTCGGTGCAGACTCTAAGGAGTTTGCACTTTGCATAATACTAACCGGGTTGCTGTCGCCCAGCGGCATATCTTGATCCGCGTGACTTAATGGTGTGGTACAGCTCAAAACTGTAGCGAGAATGATGATCCATTTCATGGGCAAGAACTTTACGGGTGTAGAAAATGGCTGTAAAGCCTAAAATTCGGTTAATTTGCTAATTTGGCCCATATGGACAGACCCAATGCTAAAAGAAACGTTCACCGTGATGCGAGATTTACCTCGCGTGCGCGAGATTATTGCAATTTTAATGCGTCATGGCTTGGGTAATTTGGTACAAAGACTCGGCTTGGCAAAAGGGGTTGAACGTGCTGGTGATATTTTACATTGGCCGGGTGATCACGAAGTACAACTGTTGGAGCCCGCTGTGCGCGTTCGACGCGCTCTAGAAGAGCTAGGCCCCACGTTTATTAAACTTGGGCAAGTGCTGGCAACACGTGTCGATATGTTTCCCCCCGAGTGGATTGCTGAATTTGAAAAACTGCAAAGTGATGTGCCGCCACTCGCATTCGATCTACTTGAACCACAATTGCGTATTGCACTCGGGAGAGATCCGCATGAGGTATTTCAAGCCTTAGACCCCAACCCAATAGGCTCTGCCTCGATTGCGCAAGTGCATAGGGCGCAATTGCAAGATGGGCGGGAAGTCGTGCTTAAAATTCGTCGTCCTAATATTACGGCGAAAATTGAGGCTGATTTACGCATTTTGCGCCATATTGCTGGGCTAGCAACCTTCGAGTTTCCTGATTTACGCCGCTATCAGCCGGTACGAATGGTGGATGAGTTTGCCAAGTCGATTCATCGTGAGTTGAATTTATCGATTGAGGCGCGAAATTTGGAGCGGTTTATTACCAATTTTGCCGGCCACGATGAAATCATCATTCCGCAAGTGTGGTGGGAGTGGACTTCAGAGCGCTTAATTGTACAAGACTACATCGGGGGTGTTGCAGGGAATGATATTGCCGCGATCGATGCCGCAAAACTGGATCGTAAGGTACTTGCCGCGCGTGGCGCTGATGCGGTATTGAAGATGGTCTTGATTGATGGCTATTTTCATGCCGACCCTCATCCTGGTAACGTGAAATATCTTGCCGGGGAGAGGATTGCCTTTTTAGATTTTGGTATGGTTGGACGCTTACCACATCCGCGGCGTGATCATATTGTTGATTTACTCGCTGCGTTGGCCCAGCGTGATGAGCACGGCATTCTGAACGTATTACTCGAGTGGACCGGAGATACTGTTGTCGATGAGCAACGTCTAGCAGCTGATATTGCCGACTTCATGTTCAATTATGAGAATTTATCTCTTAAGGACGTGCAGTTTGGGCACCTGCTCAACGATGTGGCATTAATCATGCGCGAACATGAGATCACATTGCCATCGGATTTAACGCTACTTTTTAAAGCCCTGATTACGTTGGAGGGGCTGGGCAGGCAGTTGGACCCTGAGTTTCAAATGGTGCCGCATCTAACACCATTTGTACGTGAAGTGATTCTTGCGCGCTACAACCCAAATACGCTGTTTAAGCGCACGAAAGACAATTTTTTCGAGGCTTTTAATGTGCTATCAGGTTTGCCGCGTGATATCGGCAAGCTGATTAAGCAGGCGCGACGAGGTAATTTACGTGTTGATTTAGATTTAAAGCGGCTTGATCACTTTGGCGCGCAAATGGCAAAAAGTGCGAATCGATTGACGATGGGGATTGTGACTGGTGCTTTAATTATTGGCTCATCAATTGCAATGACCATAAAAGTAGGCCCCACCTTATTTGGTATGCCGCTACTGGGCTTTCTGGGTTTTGTGGTGGCCTTATTCAATGCAGTTTGGCTCATGCTAGCTATTTGGATTTCGGGTAAATCAGAACGCTAGATGCGGTGTGGCTGAATGCTAGATAAATGCTGGAAAATAGCATTCCATTGGGCTGTTTTTTCTGACTGGCTAAGGGTATAGGCTGGGCTGGTAGATGGGGCAGTACTCGTAGAGATATACGATGGGATGTACTTTTGGCCATGCTTAGCTGCAGTTTTGCCGTTGAATATCACTAGCTCCAGTTTTGCCAAGCGAGAAATCATCTCATCCAGACGATTGCCATTAATACTTTGCAGTGCCGAGTCTAGACTGCCTTGGCGTTGTGCTGAAGCGATAACGTCCCATAGGCCGATGTGGTGTAGACGAAGTTGCTCGTATCGCTGTTCAAAACTGAGTGAGCAAAAATTGATTTGCAGGAGTGAGGCCATAATGGGCCAAAAAGCATTGCGAGGATGGGCGTAATAATGACCAGCCTGTAACGAAGCATCACCAGGCAAGCTACCTAGAATTAAGATTCGGCACCCTTGATCGAAGATCGGCGCTAGGCATTCTTTTGTTGTGTTGTTCAATTTTGAAAATTTGACGGCAATTAATTTGCAGATAACTTCAGTAGTGCCGATCCATCAAAACCTAAACGCAAATTTCCCCAGAAACGTCCTTGAATATGAATGGGGAGATCTAATTCGGTCATGATTTCACCGGTATCACGGACATAGTTTTGCAGCAAGAAGCGTTCAGTATTTTTAGCTGCACGTAATCCTGCGGGGTCATTAAAGATGCGCTGGTCTCGGCTATTGATAAGATCAACAGATGAGTCGCCCGTCATCGCTTTGGAATACCAGCTATTGTGGGTTGGACCATACCCGTTGGAATCTACTGCTAAGGTAAATTTACCACCCGGCGCTGTTTTGGCTAATTCATCGTACAGCGGTTGAATTTCTTGTATGAATAAATGGTTGTAACTGGTTTTGAATTTGGCTGGTTTGGTATTGGCAATAGCTTGATAGTTTTGATCAAAGACATTGATGCCTCGATCCTGCATCGACTGAATTTTTTCAGCAATACGATCGCGATATTGGCCGCACAAATTAATCAAACCATCAAGAGGACCTTGGCCAATAACAAAGCGGCCGACCATTGCCTGAACGTCTTCGGTCGCTTTGGCAACGTCTTTTGACGATTCTGCTGAGCGCAGCATTTTTTCATTTACCGCTAAAGATAGTTGGTGAATTTCAGATACATTGGTATTGACCAAATTATTGGCCGAGGTAAATTGATCAAGAGTAATGGCAATTTGGCTTAAGGCTTGAGCTGTATTTTCAAAATCACTCACCATATGGGCAAATTGCGATGAGGCACTTTCCACAACTTCGCGAGTTAGGTTGGCATCTTGGGTAATGAGTTGTGTTTCGGCCAAAGTTTCCGAGACCTGTGACAACATACTGTCAATGTCGTGCGAAATTTCGTCAGTAGCGACCCCCACTTTCTCGGCGAGTTTTCGAACCTCATCTGCGACCACTGCAAACCCGCGGCCTTGTTCACCTGCTCGGGCGGCCTCGATTGCCGCATTCAGTGCTAGCAAGTTGGTTTGTCCGGCAATTTCTTTAATCAAATCGACGATTGTTTTTATGCTCGCCGATCGTTTATTAAGCCCATCGACTGTTTGGTTAAAGCTGGCGATTTTCGTATTAATGGTGTTGATGCGGCTCACCACATTTTGTAGTTCCGAATATGAGGCGTGCGCTTTGTCTAGATTGGCCGCAGTAGTGTTGGAAATCTCGCCTGTCTGTTTTGATACAAGGCCAATCCCGGCGGATGTTGAATTGCTCGCTTCAACGACCTTTTTAGCTAATTGGTCTTGCTGTTCACTGGCGAGTGCTGAATCGCGGATATGTTTTTGTGATTTTGCAGCTTCAAGTGCCATGCCAATTGTTTTGGTTTGTACATTAGCTATGATTTCACGTTGCTTGCTTAAAAAGCGGTTGCAAGACATGCCTAGTTGGCTAATTTCATCGCTGTATGGCGTCGGAATGTCGCGAGATAGGTCGCCCTCATGATCTGCAGCATCAACAAAAACGCGATTGATTAAGCGTACCGGCTTTGTGATCCAGAGGTGAAAGTAAACGATCTCAATCAGGCATAGGATGATGGATGCAGCAGTAAGCAGTAGGGCTAGCCATTCAAGCTGCTCAAAAAGGGTGAGTGCAGCACTTTGAATCGATGGTTGTGAGTACTGGGCCGTTAGGCGGATAAATTCGTTTTTTGCACTGATGATGGCTAGGTAAATACCTAGCGGAAAAAGGCTCAGTAAGGCAATAAACGCGTACTTGCGCCCTAGGGTGGGTATGAAGTTGCGCTCAAATGAGCGATGAAAATCAGCAATCCACGACATACCCTATACCCAATTCGACCAGTGTTGTTGTAAGTAAAGCTTAATTAGTGGTCAAATGCCAGTTGTAGATCATCTAAGCTGAGATGCCATTTTTTGAGCATACGGCTAAACACGGCCAACTCTGCGTCGTTGATTTCTTCGTCGGATTTTGCCAAATCAAGTGATAAAGCCGCCAATTGCAGGCGCTTTTTCGGGTCGTCCACTGTTTCGAGGAGTTGATCGAGACGATCCTTATCGACCAGATGAACGCTGCCTTTTTCATCAGCTTCATCGCCGATATCATTGCAGTAGTCTTGTAATACTTGAATAAACCCTTTGCGCGTAATACCAAGTACATCGTAGATGTGCAAATGCTCAAGCTCATCAATTTCTTCAGGGTCGAAATTTCCGTCACAGATCATCTGCAAAACAAGCAAACGCGCCATTGCTTCAGGGCTGTTGATGGCATATTTTTTCATTTCGGTATCCTTTTATTGTTGTAGCACTGCGCGTAACACCGACGGCAAGCTGGTGATTTTTTTCAGTTGGTAATCATAAGCTACCATCGCAGTTTTTGCTTGAGCAATGGTCTGCGTTTGGTGGCTGATATCATAGTAAAGATCAAAGCTGGCGCGAGTGATTTCCTTGACGCCAAGGCTTATTCGCAACACATCGCCATAAAAAGCCTCATTTTTAAACACAATTGCAGCATCCGCCATAATGAGGCCTTTGCCATCAATATCTAACTCGGTTGTATAGTTTAAAGATCTAAGCCATTGCAAGCGTGCTTCATGCAGCATGGACAGCAAAGCATCGTTACTCAAATGCTGCCCATAATTGATGTCGCGAATGCGAACCGCCAACTCGGCGGTAAATAAAGAGCACTCGGGTAGATCAAGTTCTAGTCGTGCCATGATTGGTTTAAATTAGAAGTTGCTTAAGTATTTTTGTTCAGTGTATTCCCGTTCCACGCTGAGCCGCAATAGCCCAAGTGGTGATGAGCCTGCTAGACTAAAAGAAACTAAGTCGAAGGAGTCAAAAATGTATACCCGCATTTTAGTACCCATTGATCATAGCGAGACCAGTGCAGCTGCACTACAAGAGGCGACTAGGCTGGCAGTGGAGCAGCATGCAATCGTCCGTTTGGTGCATGTCATCGACTTGGCGCAGTTCGCTTGGAGTGCTAACGAGTTTCTGGATGTCCCACAACTACAGGCTTCTCTTAAAGAAGGGGGGCAAAGTCTGCTGCAGGAGCAGGCCGCGTTGCTGAAAAAACAAGCGATTTGCACTGAGACGGCATTGCTGGAAATTTGGGGCGGGCAGATCGCGCGAACTTTGGTGGATGAAGCGCAGCAATGGCAGGCCCAATTGCTTGTGATGGGCACGCATGGCTATGGAGGTTTAACGCATATGCTGTTGGGTAGTGTCGCAGAAGGCGTAATGCGCCATACGCATATTCCAGTGTTATTAGTGAAAGCGCATTAGTTTTTAAGGTTTTGCATGAGCATACAAATTAGCAGTCCTCTGAGCGTGAGCGATCACCGTCGCGATATTGCAGGTTTGAAATATGTTTATCCAGTCATCTCAAGGCGGGCGGGCGGGGTGTCAATTGGGATCAATCTGAATCCGAATAATGCCTGTAACTGGCGCTGTGTGTATTGCCAAGTTCCCGACTTGGTCCGCGGCTCAGCGCCTGAGATCGATCTTCAGCAGCTGGAGTTAGAGCTTGATTTAATGCTCAATCAAATCGTTTATGGGGATTTCATGGCAACTGCTGTGCCACCCGAAGCGCAGCGCTTAAATGATATCGCCTTTTCGGGCAATGGCGAGCCAACCACGTCAAAGCAATTTTTAGCAGCCTGTGAGTTGGTTGCCGCAGCGCGACAAAAATATAACCTCGATGTCAAAACCGTTGTGATTACCAATGGTAGCCAGTTGGATAAACCTCAAGTGCAAATGGCTTTAGCTAGATTGTCTGAGATGCAAGGAGAGGTTTGGTTTAAGATTGATCGAGCACCACAAGATGGCGTCGAATGGGTGAACCAAATAGCACTGACTCGGGTGCAGGTGGCGAGGCGGTTGGCAACTTCAGCACAAAGTTGCTCCACGTGGGTGCAGACCTGCATGTTTGCCACTGATGGGGTTTTACCAAGCGAAGAAGAAATTGTTGCATATATCGATTTTTTAGCTGAGCAGCTGCGTGCTGGTGTGCCTCTAGCGGGGGTCTTGCTTTACGGCTTAGCTCGACCCTCGCTGCAAATTGAGGCTCCGCGCCTTAGTGCTGCCCCAATAGGTTGGATGCAGTCGCTGCAAGGGCGGTTGGAACACTTGGGCTTAACGGTTAAGCTCAGTGTTTAATTGAATTTAAATCGCTGTTTCTGTGGCTTTTTTGATCAAATCTTCGAGCAAATGAGGTTGTTGTTCGCGCAAATAGTTTAGCGCTTTGATTTCCTCGCTTTTAAGAGTCGCCAAATCAATGCCTTCCACATGAACCACACGCAATAATTCACGAACTGGTTTTGGCATGGTGCGGCCACTTTCATAGCGAGAGCCGCCACTTTGCGTTACCCCAATGAGGCTCCAGAACTCTTGTTGGTTCAGACCCAATTGTTTGCGAATTTGCTTTGGATTCAACGTTGTCGTCATGGTTGTGCTCCTTAATGATGTGATTGAGGGACATCTATGCCGTTTTGATAAATGTTGCATTCATCATAAGAATTTTGGCCGTTTATGACACGGCACTATTCCACTTTCAACTTGTTGAATAATGACAATGGGTGCAAGTAATCTGTTTTGCTGGAGTTTGTTTTTGAGAGTTTTGGGCGGTGTATATTCTGAAATTTGTTAGGGTATTGCTCTAGATGTATTGAATTACATGTCTTTTAAAAAAATACCCCTGAGTATTAGGTGATGTTGATTTGCAGGTCGCTCCGTTCACCAGCAGCATCTTTTAACACGCACATCAGGTCTTCAAATTGAGTTCCAGGCATTATTTTCTGCGCTTGGGCACATTCTTGCCAGGTAATTTGTACCGGACCTTCCAGATCTAAGCTAAGGACATCAAAGAGCGCATCAAGGTTTCGGCCAAAAGTATTTGGTAGATGCGCTTGAGTTGATATTTGATTGTAGGCGTCGTCTAGGGATTGAATATCACGGAGTGTAATTTGGGTGCCTAAGAACATGCAGGGATCTCCGTAAATGTGTTGTAGTGATCAATTGTAATATAGCGTTTTCCAGGGTTTTGAAAGACGATACGTTTGGCATTTCGTTTTTTGCCCTGATAATCGAGATCGGCCTCGAAATAATGCCCCTTGGGTAGTCGTTGTTCTCGGTTACCAAATCGGTCGCCACCAATCGATTTTCCTGGTAAAGAATCCCAAAGACTCTCTCCAGGGCGCCAGCCGGCAGCTTGAGCTACCCTTTTGGTAACAAACTGATCAGGGAGCCGCTTAAATTGATTTAGGCTAGCTAAAATCGACGATAACTCTGCGGCTGGAATGTGTTTTTCGTGTGCGATGCGCTGAGCAATTTCGTTGCAGCTTGGCATTGCGGCATACAGATTGGCGGCAATGCAATTTGCTAAAAGCGACAAGATGATTCGCTGGATTTTCATTATTGGTAATCCATTGGCTGTTAGATCTAATTATCTAACTCTGAATCGCAAAAGCAAGTGACGCAGTTTATAGTCGAAATATCAGGCAGAACCCTAATGGATTGGTTGTCGCAATGGGGCGAATCCGCTACTATCAGGGGTTTCCCGATTGTCCCAACAGGCGATCCTTGCTATGTCTCAAATTCAGTCCGCTAAAACTCTGTACGACAAACTTTGGCATTCGCATGTTATTCGCGAAGAAGCTGATGGTACCTGTTTAATTTATATTGACCGTCACTTGGTTCACGAAGTAACCAGCCCACAAGCATTTGAAGGCTTAAAGCTGGCGAATCGCCAGCCATGGCGCAAATCTTCTGTGGTGGCCACGGCAGATCACAACACGCCAACCAATGAGTGGGAAAAAGGGATTCAAGATCCTATTTCTCGCCTACAAGTTGAAACGCTAGACGCCAATATTAAAGAATTCGGCGCTCTGGCCTACTTCCCATTTAAAGATCAACGCCAAGGTATCGTGCACGTCGTTGGCCCTGAAAATGGTGCGACGCTGCCTGGTATGACCGTAGTCTGCGGCGATAGCCATACTTCAACTCACGGTGCTTTTGCAGCTTTGGCGCATGGTATCGGTACTTCGGAAGTTGAGCACGTACTCGCTACACAAACGCTGGTCGCTAAAAAATCCAAAGCGATGCTGGTTCGCGTTGATGGCAAACTCGGCACAGGCGTTACGGCTAAAGACGTGGCCTTGGCAATCATCGGCAAAATCGGCACTGCGGGCGGTACCGGTTATGCAATCGAATTCGGTGGCGAAGCCATTCGTAGCTTGAGCATGGAAGGTCGGATGACCTTATGCAATATGGCCATCGAGGGCGGTGCACGCGCTGGTATGGTTGCAGTTGATGACAAAACCATCGAATACCTGAAAGGTCGTCCATTCTCGCCAAGCGCGGAGCAATGGGATGCCGCGGTCGCGAACTGGCGCGAGCTGGTATCGGATGAAGGTGCAGTTTTTGATGCCGTGGTTGAACTGCGCGCTGAAGATATCGAGCCACAAGTGACTTGGGGTACCTCGCCTGAACAAGTGCTGGGTGTGTCTGGCAAAGTACCAAATCCAGCCAATGAAGCTGATCCAGTAAAGCGCGGCAGCTACGAGCGTGCCTTGCAATATATGGGTCTCAGCGCCGATACCCCGCTGACTGAAATTCCCGTTGATAAAGTATTTATCGGTTCCTGTACCAATAGCCGCATCGAAGACTTGCGCGCAGCTGCCAGCGTGATCAAAGGCAAAAAGAAAGCCGATAGCGTGAAGCTGGTGTTGATCGTACCTGGTTCTGGCTTGGTGAAAGCTCAAGCTGAAGCCGAAGGCTTGGATAAAGTCTTTATTGAGGCTGGCTTTGAATGGCGCGAACCAGGCTGTTCAATGTGCTTGGCGATGAATGCCGATCGTTTGGCACCGGGCGAGCGTTGCGCGTCAACGTCAAACCGCAATTTCGAAGGTCGCCAAGGTCAAGGTGGTCGCACGCATTTGGTAAGCCCAGAGATGGCCGCAGCAGCTGCAATCGCCGGCCATTTTGTCGACGTACGTAGCTGGAATTAAGTGGAGGAAGGCAGTATGAAACGAACAGCAGTTGCTTTAAGCATGTTTTTGCTGGCCTTCTCTTTGTCGGCGTGTAATACCGTGAATGGCTTTGGCAAAGATTTGCAAAAGCTGGGTAAACAAATCGACGAAAAATCATCTAAGTGATTAAACAATGAAACCATTTATCCAATTAGACGGTTTGGTCTGCGCGATGGATCGCGCGAATGTCGATACCGACGCGATCATTCCAAAACAGTTTTTAAAATCGATTAAACGTTCCGGCTTTGGCCCGAACTTGTTTGACGAATGGCGTTACCTAGATCAAGGTGAGCCGGGTATGGACAATAGCCAGCGTCCACTCAACCCAGATTTCGAGCTCAATTTACCACGCAATCAAGGCGCGCAAATTTTACTGGCGCGTGATAATTTCGGTTGCGGCAGCTCGCGTGAACACGCGCCTTGGGCGATTGAAGACTATGGCTTTCGTGCTTTGATTGCCCCAAGCTTTGCAGACATTTTCTTCAATAACTGTTTTAAAAATGGCCTGTTGCCAATCGTGCAACCTGCTGCCGTGGTTGATCAGTTATTTAATGAAGCCAAAGCAGAAGGGTACCGGCTGAATATCGATTTGACCGCGCAAACGATTACTACGCCAAGCGGTCAGGTTTTCAATTTTGAAATTACCGAACACCGCAAGCACTGTTTGCTCAATGGTTTGGATGAAATTGGCCTGACCCTCGCGCATCGCGATGAAATCAGCGCTTTTGAAGCCAAACGCCAAGCTGAGCAGCCGTGGTTATTTGCTAAATAACAAATGAGCCCCAATTTGACGCGATTTTGGGGCTCATTTTTTTAGGCTTTATCAATATTATTCTTAGAATTTTGTCGTATCCTATTACGGTCAAATTCACTTTTTGGAAAAAAACCGATGATCTTGCATAAATTCAAAAATCAAAGCGATCTAGATCGTGCCGCAGCTGACCTGATTATCTCTATGGTGCGTGCTAAACCTAATGCAGTTTTGGGTATGGCAACCGGTGGTACCCCAGTGGGTTTGTACAAAGAAATCGTTA
The DNA here is from genome assembly GCA_041874755.1 of Chitinibacter sp. SCUT-21. Lineage (NCBI taxonomy): Bacteria > Pseudomonadati > Pseudomonadota > Betaproteobacteria > Neisseriales > Chitinibacteraceae > Chitinibacter > Chitinibacter sp. SCUT-21. The sequence goes on along the minus strand of CP102611.1, from coordinate 596,457 downwards.
AAACTTATCAAGCTGGTTTGGTGAGCTTCGCGCAAGCCAAAACATTTAACTTGGACGAGTACGTTGGCCTGCCAGTGACTCACCCAGAAAGCTACCGCAATTTCATGCAACGCAATCTGTTTGATCACATCGATATCAAAGCAGAAAACACGCACGTGCCAAATGGCAATGCCGCAGACGTGGATGCTGAATGCCGTAACTACGACAAAATGATGTTCGAGCAAGGTCCAGTTGATTTGCAATTGCTCGGTATTGGCCACAATGGTCACATCGGCTTTAACGAACCAGATACGCAATTGTCGCGCGGTACTTATAAAGTAACGCTGAAAGAAGAAACTCGCGAAGCCAACAAACGCTTCTTCGACAGCATTGATGATGTACCAACTCATGCGGTAACGATGGGTATGGGCTCAATCATGCAAGCTAAAGCAATCTTGTTGGTTGTGAAGGGCGCTGAAAAAGCGGCAATCTTGGATGCAACCTTGAACGGCCCGATCACCACGCAAGTACCAGCGTCATTGCTGCAAACGCACCCACGCGTGATTGTATTGACTGATTGCGATGTGGATTACAAAGTATCGTTCTAATCGAACATGACACATCAAAAGAGGGGCTTGCCCCTCTTTTTCTACGTATAAAGCGTAGAGACTGATGCGTGTATTAGGGTATAAGGTTCTAGCTCCGATTCAATAAGGCTTGTGGCTTAATACCCCGTGCATCAATAAATACCACTAAAAAGCTTGCGAGATAAAAAATGAAAGTATTGATTTTGCCCGGTGATGGCATTGGCCCTGAAATTGTTGCACAGGCCAAGAAAGTCCTCGAAGTATTGCAAAAAGACGGTTTGGCTTTGGAATTGCAAGAAGCCCCATTGGGTGGCGCTGCGTATGACCAATACGGCGCACCGTATCCAGAATTTACACAAAACCTAGCGCGCGAAGCCGATGCGATTTTGCTCGGCGCTGTTGGTGGCCCGCAATACGACAAACTCGATCGCCCGTTGCGTCCAGAGCGCGGCCTGCTGGCGATTCGTAAAGATTTAAATCTGTTTGCCAATCTGCGCCCGGCGATTTTGTATCCAGAATTGGCCAACGCTTCAACGCTGAAGCCTGAAGTGGTTTCAGGCCTCGATATCCTGATTGTGCGCGAATTGACTGGCGATATTTACTTCGGCCAGCCACGCGGTATTCGCACTAATGAAGCGGGCGAGCGCGAAGGCTTTAACACGATGCTGTACGCCGAGTCTGAAATTCGCCGCATTGGTCACGTGGCGTTCCAAGCGGCGCAAAAGCGCGGCAAGAAACTGTGTTCGGTCGATAAAGCCAACGTACTGGAAACGACTGAATTCTGGAAAGAGATCATGACTGATCTGGCCAAAGAATATCCAGACGTTGAACTGAGCCATATGTTGGTTGATAACGCCGCGATGCAATTGGTGAAAGCGCCAAAACAGTTCGACGTGGTCGTCACTGGCAATATCTTTGGCGATATTTTGTCGGATGAAGCGTCTATGTTGACTGGCTCAATCGGCATGTTGCCAAGCGCGTCGCTCGACGCGAACAACAAAGGCTTGTACGAGCCTAGCCACGGTTCTGCGCCAGATATCGCCGGTAAAGACGTTGCCAATCCATTGGCGACGATTTTGTCAGTCGCAATGATGTTGCGTTACACGTTTAACAACGAAGCTGCAGCGCAACGAGTGGAAAACGCGGTGAAGAAAGTATTGGCGCAAGGCCTGCGCACGGCGGACATCTACGAAGCTGGTACGACCAAGGTCGGCTGCTCGGCAATGGGTGATGCTGTCGTGGCGGCAATGTAAACCTATGTAAATAATTGCTGCTGTTGAATAAAAAAGAGCCGTGCAGGCTCTTTTTTTATTGTTTGTAAGATTCGCTGCTATAGTACTAACAGGCAAAAATTGTGGGGTTTGTCATGAAAAAGCTTGTTGCTGGTGTTTGCAGTGTTGTCGCAATGTGCACAGTTACGGCGAGCTACGCTGAAGAGATTACCTTAACATTGCAAGAGTATCCCCCATATATGGGGGACAACTTACCGCATAAAGGGCTGCTGACTCGTGTCGTTGTCGCGGTTTTTGAGCAAAAAGGGATCGACGTTAAATTAGAGTATGTGCCGAATAAACGAGCGATTGATGGCGTACGGCAAGGTACTTACCACGGCGGTTTTGGTTGGGCCAAAAATGCGGAGCGCGAAAAAGATTTGGTGTATTCCAATCCAGTGTTATCGCTCAGTATGGTTTTCTGTCAGCAAGCCGGTAAAGTCATCCAGTGGAAAAAACTGGAAGACCTAAGTAGCTTTACGATGGGCGTGACAGCTGGTAATTTTTATTCAGAAGAATTTGATAAGCTCAGCAAAGCTGGCGTGTTACGCACCGATGTTAGTAATAGCGATGTGAGTAATTTTAAAAAGCTTGCTGCTGGGCGAATCGATTTGTTGCCGATTGATATTGAAGTCGGCCCTTATGTCATTGCCAGGAATCTTGCACCGGTCGAGCAAGCTAAAATCAGCTGTCAATCACAGGCGTATTGGAGTGCCCCGCTGCATGTGGTCTTTGATCGCAAAAACCCTAATGCCCAACGTTGGGCGAAAACCTTTAATGATGGCTTGCGTATTCTTTCTGATACTGGGATTGCGGCTAAATTGATTGACTCTACGCGCAAAGAAATCAACCAAGGGCAATAAAAACAATCCAAGCAAGGTATCGTGGCTCGTGTTCTGGCCCGCAAGCAGGTAAAATGCGCCATTAAATTGCACCCCTGATCCGGGTGCATTTGTTTTTATTAATACCTGGAGTGAGTATATGTCTAAAGCTATTTCTGTTGCGCTAGTTGGTGCAGATACCCCCGCAGCTCAAACCGTATTAGATGTATTGGGTGAATTGCCCATCGCTTTAGAAGCGCTCTATCCACTTTCTGACGATGAAGAAGCTGGTACCGTCGAGCTGCGTGAACATGTTTTGCCGGTGCTGGAAGTTGATCTGTTTGACTGGAAATCAGTCGAGGCCGCCGTTTTTGTTGGCTCGCCAGAGCTGGCTACGAAATACGCAGCGCAGGCTGCGCAAGCCGGTGTGGCGGTGATTGATTTAACAGGCGCAACGCAATCGAAAGTCGGCAAGCCGCAAGCGGGCCAAATCGTTAGCCTGCCGCATGTATTAACCTCGATGATTTCGGCGACGGTTGCCGCATTTAAATCGCTGTCGGAGCTGCAGTTTATTGCGGCTACGGCGATGGTGTCGGTGTCTGAAGACGGTAAATCAGCGATTGAAGCGTTGTCGATGCAAACGCGCCAATTGTTTGCGCAGCAAGAAGTTGAATTGGCAGGCTATCCAAAACGTTTGGCGTTTAATGTCTTGCCAACCGCTGCCCGTGGTGAAGAGGCGCGTATTCATGCCGAGCTAGCGGCTGCGGGTCATGCGATTAATAGCTTAACCGTGAGCCGAGTTCCGGTGTTTTTTGGCCATGCGGTGAGCTTGAGCGTGCAGTTTAAGACGGCGCAAACTTTGGCTGCAGTTGAAGCGGCCATTGCAGCCGCTCCCGCGTTATACTTCTTGCAAGGCACGGGCGCGGCAGGCATTGCAACGCCACAAGACGCGATTGGCGGCGATAAAATCTGGGCCAATCAATTGCAATTGTCGGACGATGGCTGCACGGCAACGGTGTGGTTGGTTGCAGATAATGCCCGCCTTCCTGCGCGTGCGGCAGCATTGTTGTTGGCGCTGGTTTAATAGCAATTGCCCGCCAATAAAAATCTATGGTCAGCCAGAACTTTGCAAGCACAATTTACTGATGAATAATGACTTTGAAGCCTTGCTCTAATCTATTCGGATTCTGTTGGACTCAATAGCCCGATCCTTGATGTGAGCCGCTCCTGACGATCCTTAAAAAGCCCACAGTCTCATGGACTGTTTTTATTGCCAGGTTAGTCGTCAGGCCGTGGGGCCGCTTGTCTTCATCAGTGTCTGTCTTGCGCAAAGGCAGGCTTCACTCACCGCCGGTTCTGCCGGCGGTTTGTTTTTCATGCAAGGTCCGCGGGTGCGGGTGATACTCGTCCCCTGTGGCGAGGATCGCCCACACCACGCGGGCCAATTTGTTGGCGACCGCACACGCCACTACATTGCCGTGTCGCCGCACCATCAATTCTCGCGTCCATTCGGCGATCGCACTGTTCCAGCGTGTCGCGTTGAGCATGATCACGTGCGCGCACTGCACTAACAATCGTCGCAACGACTTGTCACCTCGTCTGCTGATGCCCAATAGTTTGGCTTTGCCGCCCGTCGAATGCTGCCGCGGCACGAGGCCAAGTGAGGCAGCAAAATCCCGTGCTTTGCCATATCCTTTGGCGTTGCCCGCATCGGCGGCGAGTTGGCTGGCGGTGATCGGACCGATGCCGGGTATCGTCATTAAACGTGTGGCGACATCATTGCTGCGTGCCTCAGTGGCAATCTGCTGGTCGAGCACCTGAATCAGGCGTTCCAGCAACAGCACGTGCTCGAACTGCTGCAACAAGATCTGCCGCACCATCACCGGCAAATCATCGGATGGTGTGGCGAGCAAGGTGGGCACTTGCCGGATACCACGCATGCCTAGCGGCAATGTGATGCCAAATTCCAGTAGCAAAGCATGGATCTGATTGGTGGTTTGAATCCGCTCGGCCATGCGGGCTTCGCGCATTCGATGCAAGCTCGAAACAGCTTGTTGTTGCATTGATTTGATCGCGACATAGCGCATTGAAGGACGACAAGCGGCTTCGCAGATGGCGTGTGCGTCGATGAAGTCGTTCTTGTTGCCTGTGACGAAGGGGCGAATGTACTGAGGGGCAATCAGCTGGGCGTGATGTCCGAATTCGATGAGTTTGCGCGCCAGCCAGTGCGCACCGGCGCACGCTTCCATCACAATACGGCAAGGTGGATGCGTCGCAAGAAACTCGATCAAGCCTGTGCGGGTGAATTGGCGCTTGTAGAGAACGTGCCCTGCCACATCCTGTGCGATAGCGTGAAAAGTGTGTTTGCCAATATCAAGCCCAATCAAAGTTGCAGTTGCCATGATGATCTCCTCGCCAGAAAAGAAAACAGCCCCTACAGCTTACGCCAGCAGGGGCTGGTTCTGGCTGACCATCACATTAAGCCCCGATTCGGGGCTTTTTTATTGCTGCTCACTCGTTCGCTTGATTGATTAGGCGCTGTGATGTTCGAGGGTATAGCGCGCACCGCTATCTAATCCAAGGTGTTTCACCAGATACGGCATGATGGTTTCTAATTCACTCGCCAAAGTCCACGGCGGGTTAAACACAAACATGCCCGAGCCGTGCATGCCAAAGCCATCCAGACTAGGCGATTGAACGGTTAAGCTAACGTGCAGCCAGCCTTTGGCTGGGGTTTTCTTCAATTTATCGAGCATTTCTTTGACTTCAACGCGCGCCAGTTGCGGGTACCAGATCGCATACACGCCAGTGGCAAAGCGCTCGAGTGCCAGTTTCATCGTATCGGCGACGCGGACGTAATCGTGTTTGTCTTCATACGGTGGATCGATCAGCATCAAGCTGCGGCGAGGAGGCGGTGGCAGCACGCCTTTGATGCTGGCAAAACCATCGGCGTGGACGACCTGCGCTTTTTTGCCTGCGCTGGCAAAGTTGTCTGCCAGCAATTTGGCGTCGTTGGTGTGCAGCTCGAACAAGCGCAATTTATCGTCAAAGCGCTGCAAAGCTTGCGCCACAAAGGGCGAGCCGGGGTAGAACATGAGCTGATCTTGCCCTGCGTTGAGGTCTTTCACGACTTTAACGTATTTTTTCAGCGCCTCGGGTAAGTCATTGCGTTGCCAAATGCGGGCAATGCCGGTTTCAAATTCGGCATTTTTGGTGGCATAGCCTTCGGTCAGCGAATACACGCCGGCGCCTGCATGCGTATCGATATACCACCACGGTTTTTCCTTCTGATTCAAATAGTCGAGCAATAAAACTTCAACGGCATGTTTGAGCACGTCGGCGTGGTTGCCGGCGTGAAAGGCGTGGCGATAACTGAGCATGATGAAATCTCGAACACAATCTGGCATTGTAACGCCAAACATCACTGGTCATCCATGTTTGGCGGTGGGGGTCTTGATCGTAAAGCGCACATTAATGATGGTTATTTAGCTCTACATCATTGAGTAAAGCGTGCTTAAGTGTCGTTTTGTCAGCATTTTTTGCGGTTTTTTATCAAGCAGCATCCTAGCTTTGTTTATGATAAAACCGTACATCAGAATCTCATTATGATCGGGGCCCGAATGATTTGGTGGTTGGCGTTGAGCATCGCGCTTTGTGTCGCTTTATTGATTTATGCACTGCGCGCACGACGTTTGCGTCAGCGCTATCAGGCGCTGGTCGATAGCATTCCCGATTTGGCATGGGCCAAAGATGTGGACGGACGCTTTGTTGTCGTCAATCGCGCATTTTGCGATATCTGGCAAGTGAGTGATGCTAAACAGTTAATCGGTAAAGATGACTTTTATCTATCTCCCCCGCACCTGGCTGAACAATATAAAGCCGATGATCAAAAAATTATTCAATCAGGTGAAGCCATTCGAGCTGAACATCCATTCGATCATGTGATTGATGGCAAGCGCTGGATGGAGCTTATTAAAGTGCCGGTGTATGAAGGTCGGCATATTATTGGTACCGCAGGCATTGCGCGCGATATTAGCGATCGTAAACAGGCACAGGAGCAACTGCAGTGGCTGGCTTGGCACGATCCGCTCACACAGTTATTCAACCGCAGCTATCTTGAACAACAACTAGCAGTCTGGATTGAGAATGGCTTGGGTTTTGCCCTTTGGTTAATTGATCTCGACCATTTCAAGCGCATCAACGATGCGCTCGGCCACGCAGCTGGAGATAGTGCCTTGCTGCAAGTGGCTCAGCGTCTGCAACGCCTATCAGAGCAGGTTTTTCGCTTGGGCGGCGATGAGTTTGTCATCTTGGCACCGCAAAGCCAGTTGCAGCACATTGATGATCAATTACTTGGCTTTTTGAGTGAACCTATTCGCATTGAAGAGTTGGAGTTCTTGCTTGGATTTACCGCTGGACGGGTGTTGTATCCGCAAGATGGCAGCACGGCGGGTCAACTGATTAAGCATGCTGATATCGCGCTGTATCAGGGTAAATCGGAAGGGCGCGGTAAGATTAGCGTTTTTCAATCGGCGATGGCCACCTCAGCAGTATTGCAACTGGAGTTGGAGCGCGAATTACGCCAAGCCTTGGCGCATCAGCAATTTCGCTTGGTCTATCAGCCGCAGGTGCGACTTAGTGATAAACAACTGATTGGTTTTGAAGCTTTAATCCGCTGGCATCAGCCAGAGCGCGGGGAAGTTAGCCCCGCTGATTTTATTCCGTTCGCCGAACAAACCGGCATTATTGCCGCCATTGGCGATTGGGCTTTAGATCAAGCCATCACGCAAGTGCAACTGTGGGCCGAGCAAGGACTGCCTGTGGTACCTGTTTCTGTCAATGTTTCTGCCTTGCAATTAACGCATCTTGATTTTGCCGATTCAGTGATACAGCGTGTGCGCCGCCTACCGTATTTTTTACAAGATAAAATTGAGCTTGAACTCACTGAATCCACCATTATGCAAATGGCGTCTTTGCAATCGTTGCGTACATTAACTCGTGCCGGGATTGCGGTGCATATGGATGATTTTGGTACTGGTTATTCGAACTTGGCCCAATTATCCCGTATGTCTTTGTCGAAGCTGAAATTTGACCGCAGCCTAATTCAAAACGTGCAAGATAATCAAGCGCACCAACAGGTGTGCCGTGCCCTCGTTGATCTTGCCCATGCTTTGCAGCTTGAGGTTGTGGCTGAAGGTGTTGAAACCGAAGCAGAGGCGCAGTGGCTAAACGAGCAGGGCGTGCAATTTGTGCAAGGCTACTGGTTTAGCCGCCCATTAGAGCATCAAGACGCAGGCGATTATTTGCTAAGGGGTATGTTGCGATAAGCTTCATTGGTATTGATATTTCGCTCAATACCATTGGGTGTATGGCTATTTGAAATTGCTCTCAAATCTGATTGCGCGTAACGAGCACCAAATTGGCGCACGCAAAAATACACCCAAGCCGCTAGCAAGGTATTCATGCCATCGGCAAGACAAAGTTGGCGCAGGACAGCGTCAGCCTGTTGCCGATAGTGCTGTGCATCAAGGTGTCCATCGCGCATCAATTGATACAAAGCATCATGCGCTAGCGCGCCGCGCATCACCGATGGCAGATCTGGCATGGGGCCGCTGGCACCATCCCACGCATAATTGGCGGCTAGTGCCAATTGCCCTTGGCGATTCAAGCTAATAAAAGGTGTTGCAATATCCTGCTCAGGGTGTAATTGCAGTTGAATTACGCAGGGGTGGGCCAGCGTGTATTTGTAAATGCGGCGTTTTTTATACCAAATCGTCATCACTTAGGCTGCATTCCTTTCCGCAATCGCTTCATGCCAATAATTGATATTGCTCTCGGTAATCGCTTGGTAATCATTAATCAAGGCATGCAAAGCTTGCTCTTCAATCTGCTGCAAATCAGCGGTGAGATAAACCAAGCGATCGCGCAGCGATTTCAGGCGTAAATGAATCGCGTTATTGCGCATCCAATATTCTTCAATATTTAAAAAACTGGCAATGCCGCCCAGCAAAGTCATGATGGCGCCCAAAATCAGCGCAATATTTTTCGCGTGTGGTATCAACATTGCGCTGTCTAAGCCCAGCACCACGGTTGAGACAGCCGCGAGAGCCAGCATTGAGAACTTCAGAATATAAGTCGTTCGTTTGAGTCGGCGGCTTTTTCGTTCCGAATAAATTTGATGTTTAAGGATTTTTGATAACAAAAATCTGACCCGCATATCGGGGTGTTGCTGAGCAATATTAAGCGTGATATCGCGATCCATAAGACATACAGGCTAGGGAAAACCCCATCATACCAGCGTCATTCATTGTTGGACGATTACATAGGCTCTGCGTATCATTGTTGCAAATTGTAAGTATATGGATTGTCTTGTGAAATATCTGCTTCGCCTCGCCCTGGTCGCATCTTGCTCTTTTAGTGCACTTAGCTACGCCAATACGATAGAACTTCCCCCCATCATTGATCCTGCCATTCGACACGGGCAATTAGCAAATGGCTTGCGCTATTTCATTCTGCCAAACCAACAACATGCTGGCAAAGTCGAAGTGCAATTGCTGGTGAATGTCGGCAGTATGAGTGAAGCTGAAAATGAGCGAGGTTTGGCTCATTTGCTAGAACACATGGCGTTTCGCCGCACCCAAAATTTTGGCCAAGGCCAAGTGAAAGCCTTTATCGAAAGTGAGGGAATGCGCTTAGGTCACGATACCAATGCATTCACATCACACGAATCTACGATCTACAAATTATCGGTAGCAAATACCAATGCCGAAAAAGCCGTTCAGCTTATTGCCGATTGGGCTGGTGGCAAAATTGAGATTGACCCCAGTGAATTAGCGGCAGAAAAAAATGTAGTGCTTGATGAAGCTCGTCAAAGCTCGGTTAGATCTGATTTTTATGCTGATTTGATGGAAAAAATGTATCCAGCTAGCCTGTACCCACAGCGACTAGCGATTGGCTCAGCTAAAGTCATTGATCAAGTCAAAGCAGAGCAGCTACGGGCGTTTTATCAGCGCGAATATCAAGCACAGCGGATGGCAGTGATGATCGTTGGCGATATTGATGCTGACCATGTCGAAGCGAAAATTAAATCGTTGTTTGCCAGCGTAAAAGCCGGCACAGCCGAGCGTTTTTATCCCGTGCCCAAAAGCGATCAAGGGCTGCGCTTATTTAGTCATCGTAATCTAGAGGGGTTGGCTGAGCCGGTTGTTCGCTGGACTTGGCTGCTGCCCGCGGCGAGCATTGATACTGCCGCTTCAGCTTTGCGTGTTCATCAATTGCAAGTGCTGGCGCAATTGATTCAACAGCGTTTGGCTATTCAGTCACAAAAAACTGATAGCGCTTTAATGCAAACCCTCGGTATCTATTCCAATGGAAATAACCTGCTGCCAGCACGACAAAGCGAGTTAAGTTTCGAAGCTGTCGTCAAAAAAAACAAGATTCAAGATGCTTTGCGGGAGGTTTATCGCGAATTAGAGCGGGCGAGACGCTATGGTTTTACGGAACAAGAAATCAATACAGCAAGTACGGTGATTCTGGCAAATGCAGCGATTGGATATAACAACGCACAATGGGCCGATAAAATAGTTCAGCATATCCGCTACGGAGTTCCGGTTTGGGGAACAGAGTCCACATCATATGTGCATAAACGATTAAAAGATCAAAGCAAACCCGCAGATTATCAACAACTCATTCTAGAGTTATTGAGTAATAAGAATCAGCTTTCATACATGCTCTTACCCAAGCAGCTGAGTTCATTCAGCCTGTTGAGTGAGCATTCGGTCAAAAGCATGGTTAGTGAAGTGCAGCAGGAAAAATTAGCCGAACAAAGTAATACCAGTATTAAACCATTAATGGCTAAGCTACCCGAACCAGGCAAAATTGTTCATCGCGAAAACGATGCTGCAACGGGTGGGCAATTACTGACCTTAAGTAATGGCATTCAAGTGTTGACCGTGCCGAATGATCAGCCCAATGTCGGTTTTGCCGCTCTGGCTAGAGGAGGCATGTTGGCATTAGAACGAAAACTTTGGCCTGCGGCACGCGCCTCAAATCAATATTTGGTTCGCGCAGGCTTGGGTGAGCTAACTTATAACCAAATTAATCAATATTTGACGCAAAATCCCGCCAGTATTATGCCCTTAGTAGACGTTGATTATTTTGGCTGGCTGGGTAATGGACCACGCATTCAATTCGAGACTCTGCTCCAGTTGCAATATTTGGCATTCACATCCCGCAGGCAAGATGAGGCAGAAAGCAAAATCAGTGGCGAGTTGGTAATGCAATACTCGATGGCAAATGGTAATTCGATTGTTGAAGAGTTAAATAATCGCCGCTATGGCGATAACTGGCCAGCCAATCAATTCTGGCGCAAAGAAAATACCGAAGCCAATTTGAAACAGCTTGATGCAGTACGCGAGCAGTGGCTGGCTAACCCCGCAGAGTTTCGCTTTGTTATTACAGGCGTTCCCAATGACAGCGCTTATCACGAGCCATTGATCGAGCGTTATATCGCTAGCTTACCGACCAAGCCCACGCAAACCGTAACCCTGCCCAAATTAGCGCATATCACGCCTAGTGCCATTACCGAACCGCGCCTCGACAATTTGAAAGGCGCGATGCGGATGATGCAAGTGGCCGTTAAGGTGCCCCCGTCGACTGAAAGCGCTGTGTTGACCGAAGCATTGGCTGAATTAATCCGCATGCGTTTAATGCACGCTTTGCGCGAAGTGGCTGGTGAAACCTATGGTGTGCATGCTTGGACGATATTTGGTGAGTCGCAAGGCGCGTTAATTAATGTGTTATTCCAAAATGATCAGGCGCAATGCACTGCAACCGCTACCATTGTCGAGAAGGAGTTGGCCCGCATCGTCAATGAACCGCCAAGCGCCGACGAAGTCAACGCGATTCGTGATCGTATTGTAAAAATGATCAAGGATTTGCCACAAAATCCAATGCAGCACGCCAAAATGCTGGCAAATCATTGGCTGCTCAATCAAAAATTGATGGCAAAAACACCAGATTTGGCCGAGTACAATCCGCAAATGCTGCATTCATTTAGCCAGCAATGGCTCAGTGCGGGTAACTGGACCAGCGGCGTATTTAATTGCCGTAACGAAATTGATTTTAGCAAGCTCAAACCCGCGACTCAGCAGGCCAGCAAATAAAAAGGCGGCTCTCAGAGCTAATGCCGTTCACTTAAGCAAAAAAATGGCCGTTCGCCTTGAGCTTGGCTAAGGGTAAACGGCCATTTTGTCTGTTATGCACTCCATTCATGGCTCGACTAACTCACCACGAACGGCTTAAGTGAAAGGCATAAGGCTCGTAGGACCGCCTTTTTGCTACTTATTGGTACGATAATTCTCCCGCCTTGCCCCAGAACACTCGATACGAATAAATCGTGTAGCCGATGATGGTCGGCAGTACAAAGGTGGCGCCGACGAACATAATCATTAAGGAGTCGGTGCTGCTGGCGGCTTGCCAAATGGTGAGTTGGTCAATCACCAAGTGCGGGAAGATGCTGTAGACCAAGCCAAAGAATGACAGCAACACGATGCCGACCGTGGCGGCGAAGGGTAGCCAGCAGAAATTATCGTTGCCATTGCGCTGACGTTGGGCGAGTTTGGGTAGCGAATAAGCAATTACGCCAAATAGCGCGGCGGTCATGATCGGCACTGGTGCGAGTAGGAACACGTTCGGCAGCGAAAACCACAAATCGAACACGCGCGGGCTAACCCACGGCGTGGCGATCGAGACCAGCAGCGCGGCGAGCGCGGCGAACCACACGCTGCGTTGCGCCCAGCGCACGGCGCGTTGTTGCAGTGCGCCGCTGGTTTTCATGATTAGCCAGCTCGCGCCAATCAGCGCATACGCCGCGACCATGCTTAGGCCGACCAACAGTGCAAAGCCCCAAGCGCCCCAGCCCGGTGCAAAGCCGGTCAGGTAACGACCGAGCATCACGCCTTGCGACACGGTGGCCAGCAATGAGCCGACAAAAAACAGCCGATTCCACAGCGGTTGATGATGCGCTTGCGCTTTGACGCGAAAATCAAACGCCACGCCGCGCAAAATCAGGCCCAGCAACATGATCGCCACCGGCAAATACAGCGCCGTTAAAATAATGCCATGCGCCATCGGGAAGGCGACCAGCAGTAGGCCAACGCCAAGCACCAGCCAAGTTTCATTCGCGTCCCAAAACGGGCCGATTGAGGCAATCATTTTATCTTTCTGCTGGGTATCTTGCTCTAGCTCAAGCAAGATACCAACTCCCAAGTCATACCCATCGAGGATGACGTAGGCAAACATGGAAATCACCATCAGGGCGGCAAAGATTACAGGCAGCCAATATGCCCAATCGAAGTTAGCCATTACATTGTCCTTTTTGTAAAGTAAGCCAAAAGTTACCCGCATCGTTACCTCGCCTTGCCGTACTAGCTGTACTGTCTGCGGCTCGGTGCCTTGCGGGAAAACTTTTGTTCGATTACTTATCAGGCAGCCGTGTCTACGCCGTTTGCGCCAACACGGCAGCGCCTTGATTAATGCGCTGGTTTGCGCGCCAGATAAAACACCACCGAGATATACGAGGCGAGCAAGAGGGCATACAGCGCCAGATACATGAGCAAGGTGCTCAGCACCATGCCGCTCGGCACTTTCGACACCGCGTCGGCTGTTTTTAACACGCCTTGCACCAGCCACGGCTGGCGGCCGATTTCGGTGACGTACCAACCCGCCACGGTTGCCACCCAGCCGCTAAACGTCATCGCGACCAATAATCTGCTCACACTCGCCTTTGGTATACCATGGCGGTGTATTTGCCACACGGCTAACCAGCTAGCGAGCAGCATCAATATACCCACACCAGCCATAATACGGAATGACCAAAACACTTTGCCCACCGGTGGATGCTCGGCAAACTCGTTCAGGCCTTTAATTTCGCCGTTGAGTTCGTGCGTTAAGATCAAGCTGGCCAATTTAGGAATGCCAATTGCGTAATCGTTGCTGCGGGTTTCGCTGTTCGGAATTGCAAACAGCATCAGCGGTGCGCCACGCTCGGTATGCCACACGCCTTCAATCGCGGCGATTTTGGCCGGTTGATGCTTAAAGGTATTGAGCCCATGCATATCACCCACCAAGATTTGCAGCGGAATCAGCGCCGCGGCAAGGATGACGCCGGTTTTTAGCGTGGCTTGTACACTGGCGGTTGTTTGGCCTTTTAGGTAGCGATACGCCGAAACACCTGCGATCAAGAACGACACCGTTAAGCCCGACGCCAATAGCATATGGGTGAGGCGATACGGCATCGACGGGTTGAAAATCACCGTCAGCCAATCGGTCACATGCGCTTGGCCGTTGATCATTTCAAAGCCAGCCGGCGTTTGCATCCACGAATTGAGCACCAAAATCCAGAATGCAGATAAGGTCGTACCGCCAGCAACCAAGATCGTCGCGACCGTATGCATACGGTTGCTGACCTTTTTCTGGCCGAACAACATAATGCCCAGGAAGGTCGCTTCCAAGAAAAACGCGGTCAGGACTTCATACGCCAGCAGCGGCCCGGCAATATTGCCGACTGCCTGCATATAGCCGGGCCAGTTGGTGCCGAACTGAAAACTCATCGTGATGCCCGACACGACGCCCATCGCAAAGGTTAGCGCAAAAATCTTGACCCAAAAGCCGTACGCCTCCATCCATTTGGCGTCGCCGGTTTTATTAAAACGCAGCTTGAAAAACAGCAGCACCCAGCCCAGCGCGATGCTGATCGTCGGGAACAGAATATGGAAGGTGATATTGGCGGCGAATTGAATCCGCGCCAGTACGACGGGGTCGAGGAGGGCATCGGCCATGATTATTCCTTATCGGGGTTGGACTCAGCACCGCCCAAAAACGCCGGCAGTTTTTGCTTGAGCTCTAAAAACTTTTGCACTTGTGCGCCCAGTTTCATCAATTTTTGCAATGTTTCGACGTCAAGGCGCTGAATATCGCTAAACCAGCTGGTGGTTAAATCGATTAAATCGTGCATTTGCGCCATGCGCGCTTGCGCGTGTTTGTCCGCGTCGTTGCTCGGCGTTTCGAGCAGCGCACCACGCAGCATGGTGAGCGTTGGGTCAACTTCGCGCTTTTTGCGCTCTTCGGCCAACGTTTGAAAAATCACCCAAACGTCCTCTGGCGTTGAATAGTATTCGCGCCGATCGCCGGGCAAATGCTGCAACTTCACCAGCCGCCACGACACCAGCTCTTTGAGCCCCATCGAAATGTTCGAGCGTGAAAAGCCCAGCGCTTCGGCCATTTCGTCGGCGTTGAGCGGCTTTTCGCTGACAAACAGCAACGCATACATTTGGCCAACGGTGCGATTAATGCCCCAATGGCTACCCATTTCGCCAAAGTGCAGTACGAAAGATTGAATTAATGGAGTGAGGTTCATGTATGTTTTGAATTTTCAGTAATTTGTGAAATTTGATCTGGATCATATTCTTGCGCCATGCACGGTGCAATGGATAGTGGAGATTGTATTTTTCTATCTAGCTAATAGTTAAAAACTAAGGTGTTGGCAGGTAAGTTGTCTTCTGTTTGTCATATTCCAGACAGGTACGTAATAAAATTTCACGTTACAATGCGCGCAGCAATGGTGAGGTGATCGCAAAATGCGTGTCATCTTTAAACGGGAAACAGGTTAGTAGCTAGACAAAAGAGTTCATGCAAGCCGAAGAGCTGTACAACTTGTACGGCGAGGCGCAGCGGCATGGAATTTTTTGGTTTGCTACTAGTAAGCCTGTACTGCCCCTGCAACGGTAAATCAGTCAAAGTCGTTCTGGCGTGTAAAACGCAACCACTGTTTGGATAAGCCAAATGGGAAGGTGAACGATCAGCGAAAGCTACTGATCAGTCCGGAGACCGGCCTTGCTGGCTTGCGCGCACTGGCGCGGCAAGCAGTTCCGTACGGCAGGGTGACCGTGGCGACAGAATCTGGCCATCCTGCGATGCGCCTACTGTTTCCCTTTCTCTTTTGAAGTCTCCTGCCGCTTTATTGACGCAATACACTGAGGGTGTATTGCTGGAGACTTGAATGAAACCGCGTTTTTCTAAGCTATACCTAACCTGTCTTTCTGCTATTGCCACTATGGCGCACGCTGATGTTACGCAACTGGATGAGGTTGTCGTAACCGCAGCCCGCGTTGCCCAGCCTGCCCGTGAAGTGGTCGGTGATGTGACTGTGTTGACGCAAAAAGAGATTGCAACACAAGGCAATACCAGCCTACCAGAATTATTAGCGCGCCAACCGGGCGTGCAAATTACCAGCAATGGCGGCCAAGGTAAATCGGGCGGCGTGTTTATTCGTGGCGCCAACTCAAACCAAACCGTAGTGCTGATCGACGGCGTGCGTTATGGCTCGGCAACGACCGGTCAAGCCGCATTGCAGCACATTCCATTAGCACAAGTGGATCGCATTGAAATTTTGCGCGGCCCAGCAGCTAGTTTGTATGGCGCCGATGCAATTGGTGGCGTGATTCAGATTTTCACTAAGCGCGGTGGTAAAGGTGCGACCCCAAGTATTGAAATCGGCTATGGCACGCAAGATAGCGTGGAAGCGAGCGCAAGCTTGGCAGGTGGTAACGAGCAAACCCGTTACTCAATTGGCCTAGCGCACAGCAAAACTGACGGCGTCAGCGCTTTGGTCTTGCCGAAGTACCAAAAATTCAACAGCGATGATGATGGCTACGAAAACAATAGCGTGTCAGCGAATTTTAGCCACCAATTTAATGCCGCCAACGAAATCGGCGCGAGCTTGCTGATTGCGAAAGTAGAAAACCACTACGACGGCGCGTACGCGACTAAATACTACGATTACCGTGATGAAGGCACCAACGGTAGCGCAACAGTTTGGAGCAAAAACCAGTTCACCAGCAACTGGACGAGCAAAATCCAAGCGGGTAGCAGTGTTGACGATAGCTATAGCTACGCACCAGCTAAAACGCCAGCTTTAGAAGAAACGCGCATTAAAACGCGCCAAAACCAACTGTCTTGGCAAAATGACGTCAAAGTAGGCCCAGGCCTGCTGACCTTAGGCTTGGAAACCTTGGCGCAAGACGTGTCTAAAACTGGCGGCAACTACACGGTTGATCACCGTCGCATCAACAGCTTGCTCGGTGGTTATTTAGCAAACTTGGGCGACTTCACGCTGCAAGCCAATTTACGTAGCGACGATAATTCGCAATTTGATCGTCAAACAACGGGTACTTTGGGCGGTTCGTGGCAAGCGAGCGATGCCTTCCAACTGGGCGCAAGCTACGGCACCGGTTACCAAGCGCCGACGTTTAACCAACTGTATTGGCCCAACTGGGGTAATCCAAACCTGAAGCCGCAAGAATCTGAAGGCGGTGAAGTGTTTGCGCGTTACCAAACCAACCAATTGAAATTGGGCGCGACTTTGTTCCGCAATGAAGTGAAAGACTTTATTTTGAACGATCGCAATACCGTTAAAAACGTCGAGAAAGTGCGCCTTTCTGGTCTGACTTTGACCGCTGATTGGGCCAAAGATGGACTAGAAGCGGGCTTTAGCTACGATTACCTCGACGCGCTTGATCAGAAAAATGATCGTCAGCTTGAGTTACGCGCGAAAAATGCAGGCGTGGTCTACGCAGGCTTGAGCAGCAATCAATGGCGTTTGCGTGCTGAAGTGCAAGCGCAAGGCGAGCGTTATGACGACGTGTGGGGCGCTGGCCGTGTAACGCTGGCAGGTTATGCGCTGACCAACTTGGTTGCTGAATATCAAGTCGCCAAAGATTGGGCCGTGTCTGCGCGCGTCAACAATGTCTTCGATAAAGACTACACGCAAGTCTACGACTACAGCACTGTTGGCCTGAACGGCATGCTCAGCGTGCGTTGGGCGCCGAAGTAATGGGCTTGGCTTCGCCACTTCAATTGCTACTGGCACTGGCCTTCGGGCTGGTGCTGGAGGCGCTGGTGGGGGAGCCGCGTCGCTTTCACCCCTTGGTCGGTTTCGGCCTTGGGGTGAAGTTTTTTGAAAAGCGATTTAATCGAAAAGCAGGGTCGTGGGGTATTGCTCTGGGTGGCTTTTCTGTATTGGCTTTGATCTCAATACCGCTGCTGGTATTTCTGCTGATTACTTATATTGCAAACACGACATTCGCTCAACAGCCTAGCGTGCAAACGATTGCGCTGGGCATGCTGCATGGTACTGCGCTGTGGTTTGCGCTGGGCGCTCGCAGCCTGTTTAGCCATGTCGAGGCGATTGCTTTGCCTTTGGTGCAGGGCGATTTGGCTGGCGCACGCAGGGCGCTGAGTATGATTGTGAGCCGCGATTGCTCGCAATTGGATGAAACCGCGATTGCCAAGGGTGCAATCGAATCAAATTTAGAAAATGGCGCGGACGCGATTTTCTCGACGCTATTTTGGTTTTTAGTTTTCGGCGGCGCGGGCGCGATTGTGCATCGGCTGGCCAATACGCTGGACGCGATGTGGGGCTATCGCACGCCGCGTTTTATTTATTTTGGCCGCGTCGCTGCGCGGCTCGATGATGTGCTCAATTTTATTCCTGCTCGGCTCACGGCATTTTCGTACGCACTGCTCGGAGAGACGCGGCTGGCTCATTGCGCATGGCGCGAACAGGCGCGGCATTGGGATAGCCCAAACGCCGGCCCGGTGATGGCTGCAGGCGCGGGCGCTTTAGGCATTACTTTGGGCGGCAATGCGATTTACCACGGCCGCGTCGAGCAAAGAATTTGGCTAGGCTTTGGCCCTGAGCCTGAAGCGGCAGATATTGTGCGTAGTTTAAGTCTGGTTAAAGAAACGCTGGTATTGTGGGCGTTTTCCAGCGCGGTGATTTTATTGCTCGCGTGCTGCATTTAAAGGGTAAAGAGATGAATAGCGCACCACGCCACGGCGGTAATTTGCAAACTTTAATGGCCAATTTTGGCGGCACGCTTGCCGATTGGATCGATTGCTCAACCGGCATTGCGCCGTATTCCTACCCTTTGCCTGCAATGCCGCCCGAAGTGGTGCAACGCTTGCCGCACCCAAGCCCAGCGTTTAACCAGGTCGTTGCCAGCTATTACGGCAGTCGCAGTTTTCTGCCGGTAGCGGGTTCGCAAGCGGCGATTTGCGCCTTACCGCAATTACGTAAAATCGGCAAAGTCGGCGTATTGCGCGCCTCGTACGCCGAACACGCATGGCGCTGGCAATTGGCTGGGCACACGGTGATTGCCCTCAACCCAGAGGAAGTGGAATACGCGGCCCAGCATCTGGATGTACTGGTGCTGGTGAACCCGAATAATCCAGATTGCCGAGTTTGGTCGCGGGAACAATTGCTCTCACTGCACAGTCAGCTCGCCGAGCGCGGTGGTTGGCTGATTGTTGATGAAGCATTTATCGACGCGGTGAGCGATGCCGTACCAAGCTTGTGCTGCGACGCGGCTGAGCGCGAAGGGTTGATTGTGCTGCGCTCAATCGGAAAGTTTTTTGGCTTAGCAGGCCTGCGCTTGGGCTGTGTGTTTGCGCAGCCCGCCTTGTTGCAAACACTCGCCACGCATTTAGGCCCGTGGGGTGTGTCTGGTCCCGCGCTCTGGGCGGCGGAAATTGCACTGGCCGATACTGCGTGGCAAGCGCAGCAACGCAAGCGCCTACGCGCAGATCAAACATGGTTGAACTCTTTATTGAGCGATGTCGGTTTGCCACCGAGCGCCAGCCATCCCTTGA
Source organism: Chitinibacter sp. SCUT-21 (assembly GCA_041874755.1). NCBI lineage: Bacteria > Pseudomonadati > Pseudomonadota > Betaproteobacteria > Neisseriales > Chitinibacteraceae > Chitinibacter > Chitinibacter sp. SCUT-21. The sequence continues at coordinate 577,089 of CP102611.1, read as the reverse complement.
TGCAGTTCTGCCCAGTGACCGAAATCGATCAGTGGGGGTATGCATTGGCGTGCAACAGAATATATAGCCGCCCGTTTAATACCCATGATATTGGCATCGACGCCATTCGCTTTGGCGCTGTAGCAATCGATCAACGGACTGAATTTGAAGCACGGCTGCGTAAAGCGGCCAGTGAAGTGAATATTTAATGAAGGAATTATGCCGATGAAAGGCCCGCAGCGTATCGCGTGTTTAAGCAGTGAAACAGTGGAAGTACTGTATGCCTTGGGGCAAGAGCATCGCATTGTCGGGATTACCGCCTTTGCACGCCACCCTGCAGGGGTGACCAAAAAGCACCCGATTATTTCTGGCTTTTCAACGGCCAAAAGCGACAAAATCATCGCGACCAAGCCTGATTTGATTTTGGCCTACTCCAGCCTGCAGGGCGAAATCGTTAAAGAATGCATACAAGCGGGCTTGGAAGTATATTTCTTCAATCAAAAATCGATTGCTGGCATTTTTAATATGATCCGCACCTTGGGGCTTTTGCTCGATTGCAGCGAGCGCGCCGAGCAAGTGATTAGCGAACTACAAAGCGAAATCGATAACGCGCGTTTTATCGCCGCCACTTACCCAGTGCGCCCGAAAGTGTATTTCGAAGAATGGCATACGCCGCTGTACACTGGCATCCGCTGGGTATCAGAAATTATCGATATTGCCGGTGGTGTTGACGTGTTTAGCGATACTTCGCACGCCGTCCGCGCAGCAGATCGCACTGTAAAGCCAGAGCAGGTCATCGCCGCCGCGCCCGATTTGATTTTAGGTAGCTGGTGCGGACAAACCTTTAACACCACGGTAGTGAAAGCACGCGACGGCTGGCACAGTATTCCTGCCGTACAAACGCAGCAAGTTTTTGACATCGCCAGCGAAGATTTGCTGGTGCCCGGCATTACCGCGATCAAACGCGGCTTGCCGTTGATTCAATCTTATATTCGGAACATCGCAAAATGACACAGCAAACCCGTAACGAGCGCCACGCCGCGCGCATGGCGCGTAAAAAAGCGATTATCGACGCCCACATTGCCGAGGCCAATATCGACACCGGCATCATGATTTTGCTGACTGGTAACGGCAAAGGTAAATCATCGTCGGCCTTTGGCATGGTCGCGCGCAGCATCGGCCACGGAATGAAAGTAGGCGTGGTGCAATTTATTAAAAACCGCACCGACACCGGCGAAGAAGCGCTGCTCGGTAAACACTGCGACTGGCACGTGATGGGAGACGGGTTTACGTGGGAAACGCAAAACTTCGAAGCGGACAAAGCCAAATCAGAAGAAGCATGGGCGCTGGCCGCCAAAATGCTAAACGACGACAGCTACGACGTGGTCGTGCTCGACGAGCTAACGTATTGCCTATCGTACGGCTATTTGGATAAAGCCACCGTGATTCGCGACATCGAATCGCGCCCAGAAATGCAACACGTCGTCGTTACCGGCCGCGCCGCAGTGCCTGAATTGCGCGAGATTGCCGATACGATTACTGAATTGAATGATGAAAAGCATGCGTATACGGCAGGGATTAGAGCCCAAAAAGGCCTTGAGTGGTAAAAACGGCTTGAGTCATGCTGCGCATCCCGTGATCGCAGCTCGGGCGGTACTCGAAATCCTCATGTACTGCAAGTACATTCCGGTTTCTGCGTTCCGGCCGCGCAGCGTTGACGGGCGCTCGCTATGACTCAATCTCGTTTTTGATGCATTTTTTGATGGTTGGTCGTGAATGTCTGAATTGAAAAGCCTGTTAGAAAAAACGCTTTACGAAGAAATCCCGCTCACGCGCGAAATCGGCATTGTCGTCACCAGCGCCAGCCCACAACTCATCGAGCTCGCCGCGCCGCTCGCTCCGAACATCAACCACAAATGCACTGCCTTTGGTGGCAGCTTGTATGCGGTAGCGGTGTTGACGGGTTGGAGCATGGTGTTTGCGCGCTTACACGCCGCAGGACTGCACGCGCATATCGTGATTCAGGATGCGCAGATTGAATATTTGTTGCCAGTGGTTGAAACGATTAAGGCGCGCTGCGAATTGGTCAGCGATGCCGATTTTGACCGCTGCCTAAAACTATTTAAGCGCAAAGGGCGCGGGCGGATTGAGCTTGCGGTCGAGATCATTACGCAGCAGGGCGTGGCGGTTAAGTTTCGTGGTCAGTATGTGATTCATAACTAGGAGTGTGTGATGCCAGAGCAAGCTTTACCGCTAGATAGTGTCATCTGTGCCACTTACCATAACGCCGACTTTGCCGATTCGCACTGGGTGGCGGTCAATCCTTTGCCTGACTCGGCCTTGGCGGCCTTTGTGCAGATGGTGCAGCAAACGCCAGCTTGGGTGAATGCGATGATGAGTTTGCGCAATCGGGTGGTGAAGTTGCTAGGGCTGAAGGATTTAGGTGCTTTGGGAAATTTGGAGCAGCAAAAACCACTCGCCGACTATCAGGTTGGCGAGCGGCTCGGGATTTTTACGATTGTATCGATTGCTCAGAACGAGCTGGTGCTGAGCGATGTCGATAAGCATCTACGCGTGCAGCTGGCAGTGCAACGCATCGCTACCGCTGAGCGGCGCGCAATTGCCATCACAACAGTTGTTCATCAACACAATTGGCTAGGGCGGGTGTATATGCTGTTCGTTGGCCCGATGCATAAACTGATTGCGCCAGCCACGCTGGCTAAACTTGGACAATAAATGTCGCAACAAAATCAAAGTAGCGCCCATATTCTACTGATCGCCGCGCCATCATCGGGCTCTGGCAAAACCACCATCACCGCAGGTTTAGCATGGCTGTATCGCCGCCAAGGCAAGCGCGTTAAGGTGTTTAAATGCGGGCCAGATTTTCTCGACCCGCTATTGCTCGGTTTTGCCAGCGGCTCGCCAGTGGATAATCTGGATTTATGGTTGGTCGGCGAAGACCTGTGCCGTCAGATGCTCGCCGAGGCTGCGCGTGATTACGACGTAGTGCTGATCGAATCGGTGATGGGGCTGTTTGATGGCGAGCCGAGTACGGCTGATCTGGCTGTAAAGTTTGGCTTGCCGGTGCTGGCGGTGATCGACGCGGGCGCAATGGCGCAAACTTTTGGCGCGCTGGCGTTTGGTCTGGCGCATTACCGCACCGATTTGCCGTTTTATGGCGTGCTGGCTAATAAAGTGGCGGGCGAGCGCCATGCGCAGATGCTGCAAGAGTCTATACAACCTCTGAGCAAGGAACGCGAGGCCGCGTTGCGAGCCGTTTGCGGGCAAGAAAAATCCGCAGCGAAAAGCGAGATAGTACAAGACGTACAGCGAGGTTTGAGCGAGGATTTGACGCCGCCAGCGAATGGCGCAGTAGCGGGATCGCGTTCCGTTTGGATGGGCTGGGTCGGTCGAGTTGAACCTTTGCCAGAACGTCATTTAGGCTTGGCGCTTCCCGAAGAAATTCCCGATCTCGCCGCCAAGCTCGACGCGGTCGCAGACGCGCTGGCGGGCCAGCCCATTGCTCAATTAGCTAAACCGATTGAAATGGCTGCGCCTGTTGCGCCAGAAGTTGAGCCTTTGCTGGCCGGCAAACGTATCGCCATCGCGCGCGACGCAGCGTTTTGTTTTATTTACCCGGCCAATTTGCGTTGCTTGGAATTGCTGGGGGCAGAATTAAAATTCTTCTCACCAATCGCGCACGAAGCCTTGCCCGAGTGCGATGCGATTTATTTGCCCGGCGGCTACCCTGAATTGCACGCTGATACCTTGGCTGCGCATCCAACAATTCGCGCCGATTTAGCCGCGCATTTGGCGGCAAAGAAGCCAATCTGGGCCGAATGCGGCGGGATGCTCGCGCTGTGTGAATCGCTGACTTTGCTTGATGGCAGTGTTAAAGCAATGTGGGGCTTGCTGCCTGCACAGGCGACGATGCAACAACGCTTGGCCGCTTTGGGCTCGCAAAGTTTTAATCTGACCACAGACGCGGCAGGTGAAATTCGCGGCCACACTTTTCATTATTCAACCTTAAGCACTGAAATCACCCCCATAGGGTATGGCTCGCCATGTCGCTTGGGATCTAGTGGTGAAGCATTATACGAGCATGGGTATATACGGGCATCGTATATTCACGCGTGGTTGATGAGTAATCCGGTGGCTAGCGCTGCCTTGTTTGGAGTTGCAGTATGAAGTTGTGCCATGTTTTAACCGCCGGTCTGCTGCTCGCCAGCGTGACGGCAAATGCCGCGATCACCGTCAAAGACGACGTCGGCAACACGATCACTTTGGCGCAACCGGCCAAGCGCATTATCAGCTTGGCGCCGCATGTCACTGAAGACTTGTTCGCCATTGGCGCGGGCAAGCTGATCGTCGGCGCGGTGAACTACAGCGATTACCCGCCTGAAGCCAATCAGATCGAGCGCATCGGCGGCTACAACGGCTTTGATCTGGAGCGCATCCGCGCGCTGAAACCCGATTTGATCATCGGCTGGGCGACGGGCAACCCCGAGCGCCAGCTCGACCAAATCAAGGCGCTGGGTTTTCCTGTGTTTTTAACCTTTTCGAAAAAAATGGCTGACGTTCCCACGGTGCTCGAGCGCATGGGTGAAATGACGGCGCTGCAAGCGGGCGCGGGCAAAGCGGCCAAGCAATACCGCGATCAGCTCGCGCTGCTGGAGAAAACCTACGCTGGCCGCAAACCGGTGCGCGTGTTCTACCAGATTTGGGATAGGCCGCTGATGACGATTAATAACACGCAGATTATTTCCGATGTGATGCGCATCTGCGGCGGCGTGAATGTGTTTGGCACGCAAAGCGATTTAACGCCCAAAGTTGATGTGGAGGCTGTGCTGGCGGCGAACCCCGATGTGATTATGACCAGCGGCGAGCCGGGCATGAAAACCGACTGGCTGGCGCCGTGGAAAAAATGGAAAAACCTGAAAGCCACGCAAAATAATCAGTTTTATATTTTGCCCAAAGACAGCGTAAATCGCATGGGGCCGCGCTTGGTGCAAGGTGGCAAGGCGATGTGCGAAGCGCTGGAGCAGGCGCGTAAATGAGCCGTGGCTATTCAGCGGCGCGTTTAACGCCGCGCAAAGTGCTGGCGACGATGGCCTTGCTGCTCTTGCTATTGGCGATTGCCGTCGCAGCGAGCCTGTGTTTTGGCTCGACCAATTACCGCCCGTGGCAGTTATGGTCTAGCGGCGATGAGGCGGCGCTGGCGCGCGATGTGGTGCTGGAATTGCGCCTGCCGCGTACGCTGGCGGCGATTGCCGTCGGCGGCTTGCTGGCGCTGGCGGGTACGCTGCAGCAAGTGCTGCTGCGCAACCCCTTGGCCGATCCCTACATCTTGGGTACTTCTGGCGGGGCCAGTGTGGGCGCGCTGTTGGCGCTATTACTCGGGGTGGGTACTTTAGGCGTCAATCTAGCGGCGGGTAGCGGTGCGTTGCTAAGCATCATCATCGTATTTTTGCTGGCGGGCAGCGATCATTCCTCAACGCAAACGCGGCTGCTGCTGACTGGCGTGGCGCTGGCGGCGTTTTGCGGCGCGCTGTCGTCTTTGCTGCTGAGCATGGCGCCCGATGGTTTGCTGCGCGGCATGATTTTCTGGCTAATGGGCGATTTGGCGGGTGCGCACTGGCAAAGTGCTTTAGCACTGTTGGCGGTGTTGCTGGTGCTGCTGTGGCCCTTAGCGCGGGAGTTGAACATTATGGGTATGAGCTCAGAATCTGCGTATTCATTGGGATTAAACCATAATACCCTGCGCTGGATTTTATACTTTGCCGCCGCTCTGGCTTGCGCGTTGGCGGTGACGACGGCAGGAATGATTGGTTTTGTCGGCCTGATCGTGCCGCATGCTTTGCGACTGATGATTGGGCAGGATTTGCGCCTACTCTTACCAGCTGCCGCACTGGCGGGCGGCATCGTGCTGCTGCTGGCTGATATTCTGGCGCGCACACTGATTGCGCCGCAGCAATTGCCAGTCGGCGTGGTTATGGCCTTGCTCGGCGTGCCAGTGTTTCTGTATTTGCTCTCGCGCCGAGGTCGACTATGAGCTTATTACAAGTCAAAAACCTCAGCCTGAAGCAAGGCGAGCGGCTGTTGATCGACGATTTAAGTTTTGAAATTAACGCGGGCGAAGCGTGGATCGTGCTTGGTGAGAACGGCTGTGGCAAAAGCACCTTGCTTTCGGCTCTGGCCGGCTGGTTTAAGCCGCTGCACGGACAAATTCTACTGAACGGCCAGCACTTGTCCGACGTCCAACCCGCTGAGCGCGCCAAACAAATGGCGTGGCAAACGCAGCACGACGAATGCCCGTTTCCATTGACGGTGCTTGAAAAAACGCTCACCGGCCGTCACCCGCATTTATCACGTTGGGAATGGGAAGGCGAGCAAGATTTGGCGTTAGCGCGCGAGCAATTAGCGCGGCTGGATTTACGTGGTTTTGATAAGCGCGATCTAGCCAGCCTATCCGGTGGCGAGCGCCGCCGCGTTGCGCTCGCTACCGCACTAACACAACAAGCACCGCTAATGCTGCTGGACGAGCCGCTATCACAACTCGATCTGCGGCATCAGCAACAAGCTTTGGCTGTGCTCCGTCAAGAACGCGCTGCTGATCGGAGTGTTGTGATGGTGAGTCACGATCCGAATCATGCTGCTCAGTTTGCTACCCATGCCTTGTTATTATTTGGGGATGGGCAGTGGAGGAGTGGGGTATTGGAGTCGGTGTTAACTACAGAAATCCTTAGTGAGTTATACCAGTGTGAGGTATGCGAAATTCATCAAGCGGGGCACTCGTGGTTTGTTCCGGTTACTCTCTAAAACCCTACTTCTTACATTGATTTCTTTTCGTCTGAAAAACATAGTAATTGATTGACTCTGACTTCTTGTGACCTAAATTGGCAAAATTAGGGGGTTGCCTAATCTGCTAGCAAGGATGGTCGGGGATGGGCTTAAGTATTCCGCGGGTAAGCAACAGGGCTAAGCTATGTTTTGCCTTGCTGTTCGCCGCTCTGTTTGCCTTTTTATTTGCATACGGATTGCATCGCTCCAACTTGGCGGAGCGCGAGGCTGAGCTTAATAAATTGGCTGAAAAAGTAGTCAATAGTGTCAATCTGCGGCTCAGGTTGTATACCCAGGGGCTTAGCGGCACGCGGGCTGCCATCGCCGCAGTGGGCTTTGATTCTCTGAACCGCCAGCGCTTTCGCAATTATGTAGCCAGCCGAGATTTACCGAATGAGTTTCCTGGCGCGAAAGGCTTTGGTTTTATTCGGCGGGTGCCGGCCACCGAACTAGAGTCTTTTCTTAACGCCGCACGTGCCGATGGGCTTCCTAGCTTTCAAATACGTCAATTTATTCCGCATGCAGGGGATTTGTTTGTTATTCAATACATTGAGCCGGAATCACTCAATCGCCAGGCCATTGGATTGGATATTGCATCCGAAGAAAATCGTGCGCAGGCAGCATTAACCGCAGAGAAAACTGATGCGGTAACCTTAACCGCACCCATCACCTTGGTGCAAAAAGCAGGGCGTAAACAGGAGGGTTTTCTGTTCTTATTGCCCATTTTTCGAGATGCACTGGGGCCTGCCGATGAGACAGAACGCTCTGGTGCTGCGGTTGGCTGGGTTTATATCCCCATGCTGATGAGTGAAATCATCGCGGGTCTTAATGAAAATACCGATTACTATCACGTTAAGATCAGCGATGTTAGCAATCAAAATGCGCCGCAAGTGGCGTATCAAACCGCTGAATTTCAGGCTAACACCAAGGCAATTATCTCCTTATCGATTGATCGGCCGACTTATGGTCGTGTATGGCGTTATGAGTTTCGAGCTACGCCACAATTTATCGCTTCACTGCGCGAGTATGTGCCTTGGAAAGTGGGGCTATCAATTTTTGCGTTTGAAGCACTGATCATTGCGCTGTTGTTCGCTCAATTAAAAAATCGTCAACAGGCCATTTTGTCGCATAAGGATAAAGAACAATTGGCGGCGATTGTTGATAGCTCAAGCGATGCCATTATTGGCAAAAAGCTCGATGGCACCGTCATTAGTTGGAATCATGCTGCTGAAGTGATGTTTGGCTATACCCGTCATGAGGCAATTGGCCGCACGCTAGTGAGTTTGATCATCCCTGAAGATATGTTGGACGATGAAATCAAAATTCTGGGCTATTTAGCGGCGGGGCGATCTATCCCACATTTCGAAACGATTCGTCGCCGTAAAGATGGCACGCTCTTGCATGCCTCGGTCGCCGTGTCTCCAATCCGAAATGAATATGGCGAAGTAATCGGGGCTTCGAAAACAATTCGCGATATCACACGGCAAAAAGAGATCGAAAACAATGTTTTAATGCTTAATGCCACGCTTGAAGCTCAGGTGGAAGAGCGAACGCATGCTCTGAATGCCGCATTAGAGGCCGCAACCCAAGCGAGTCGGTCTAAAGCCGAATTTTTAGCCAATATGAGCCACGAAATACGCAGCCCGATGAATGCGGTATTGGGTTTAGCTTATTTAGCCGAGCAGCAGACCAGTGATCTGCATACCCGTGATTTAGTCAGGAAAATATCCCAGTCAGGCCGAACATTATTGGGAATCATCAACGACATATTAGATTTTTCCAAGATCGAACAAGGCCATCTGGAACTGGAAAATGTCACGTTTCGCTTGCAGGAGGTGATGGATAATTTATCCACCATAATGAGTTCTAGCGTTGGGAATAAGCCGATTGAGGTCATTATTTCTCCATTGCCTGACGAGTTGAAATTACTCAGTGGCGATCCATTGCGGCTGGAGCAAGTGCTGATTAACTTGATTAGTAATGCTATTAAGTTCACTGAGCGCGGTCATGTTTTGGTCTCAACGCGGATTATTAGTGCACAAGATACGTCACTGTTGTTGCGTTTTACCGTACAGGACACGGGGATTGGTATCCCGTTGGAAAAGCAAACGAGTATTTTTGCGCCTTTTACTCAGGCAGATACTTCGACTACGCGGCAATTTGGTGGTACGGGTCTAGGTTTGGCTATCTCTCGTCAATTAGTGCAAATGATGGGGGGGGAGATCGGAATCTTTAGTGCGCAAGGACATGGTAGCGAGTTTTGGTTCACCGCTCGATTTGAAAAAGTAGATTCTGAAACGTATGTCACACCTGAATTGGCCGATCTAAATGTGCTGGTGGCCGATGATAATGAGCTAGCTCTAGAAGCGATTAAACATACTAGTGAGCAATTGGGTTGGCGCACTACCGCTGTGCGCGATGGGCATGATGCAATACAAAGTACAATGGATTTGCAAGTGCTTGGTAGGTTGCCCGATGTATTAATTTTGGATTGGCAGATGCCGCATAAAGATGGGCTGGAGGTGGCGAGGGTGGTGCGCCAGTCACTGCCAGAACAGGAAACCCCCATCGTGGTGATGGTGACCGCCTTCTCGCGCGAAATGCTCGTCAAATCTCCCGATGCGCATCTGGCTGATGTTTTACTGCCAAAACCGATTACAGCCTCCACCCTTTATGATGCGGTTGCCTCGGCGATGAGAAAACGGGGTTGGATTAAAACGAATGAAGCTCAAACTAATTCAAAGCATGATCGACTTCATGGCTTACAGTTATTAATCGTCGATGATAGTGACATCAATCGCGATTTGGCTTCGCAAATATTTCGCGGCGAGGGGGCAGAAGTTACCACGGCCAATGACGGTTTAGAAGCCTTGCAATGTCTTGAGAAGCAAGACTTTGATGCAGTACTGATGGATGTACAGATGCCCAATATGGACGGTTTAGAGGCAACGAGTCGAATTCGCCGTCATGAGCGCCACCAGCATCTCGTCATTATTGCCTTAACCGCGGGTGCGTTTACCTCGCAACGTGAGGCAGCATTAGCTGCTGGCATGAATGCGGTCATCACCAAGCCATTTAATGTTGATCGCACAGTTAGGATGATTATGGACCTGACTGGGCGTAGCTTTGTGCCTAACCTTGAAGGTGGTGCAACTCAAGTCATAGTACAACAGCGAGTAGGCAATACGGCTCATTATGCGGGGATTGATTTGGTGCAAGGTTTGCAAATCTGGTCCGATGAAGCAGTTTATCAGCAATATTTACGCCGTTTCGCCCGTGATTATGCCGACTTTATTAGCAAGATTAGTAACCTACCTTTGGCAGAAAAAAGTGCCATGGTGCATAAATTTAAAGGGGCAGCAGCAAGCTTGGGTTTAATCCGTTTATCCCAGCTAGCTGGCAATGTGAATGAAAATCTGATGAACAACGAGCCAGCGAAGGCTGAACTGATTTCATTAGGAAATGAGTTGCAAGTTGTGCTTGCCTCAATTGCCGCTTATGCGACAGATGTGCTAGTGCCACCGCTCAATAAACCACCTACGCTGGGTCGGGCTCAGTTATTGCAGTTATTAGCAACTATAGAAAAAATGTTGAATCAGGATAATCCGAATGGTATTCAAGATTTGCTCTCTCAGTTAGGGCATTACACCGATCAAAAAGAGCTGGAGGCGTTAAAGGCGGACATTGAGCAATTCGATTTTCGACATGCCGAGGCGACTTTGCAGCATATTAAGCAATCAATTCTGACTCATTTTGAGGCTTAATAGAATGTCATGCGGGCCAATTTTAATTGTCGATGACGAACCGGTAAATTTAGCTGCCCTCAATCAGATTTTGTCATCCAAGTACACCTTGGTATTCGCTAACTCCGGTGCCGAGGCCTTGCTTGCCGTCGCAAAACACCATCCTTCCTTGATTTTATTAGACGTACAAATGCCTGAAATGAGCGGCTACCAAGTCTGTGAGGCACTAAAGCGCCTTGAGGCGTTTAAAGATATTCCGGTGCTATTTGTTACCTCATTAGCTGATGTGGGTAATGAGTCAGAAGGTTTCCGTGTCGGTGCTGTCGATTATTTAACTAAACCAGTATGCCCAGCCATAGTGCATGCCCGTGTTGCTACTCATTTATCCTTGGTGAAAGCTAGCACGCTGGAACGCAGTTATCGCGATGCAATTATGATGTTGGGTTTAGCGGGGCATTACAATGATAACGATACAGGCTTGCATATCTGGCGTATGGCGGCTTATTCCAGAGCCTTAGCATTGGCAATTGGTTGGTCGAATGAAATGGCCGAACTATTAGAATTAGCCGCACCGATGCATGACACCGGCAAAATTGGCATCCCTGATTCGATTTTAAAAAAGCCAGGCAAACTCACCGAGGCCGAGTGGGTCATCATGCGCTCTCATACTACAATTGGTTTTGGTATTTTGAATCAAAGCAGTGCACCTATTTTTCAATTGGCCGCTGAAATTGCATTGCGGCATCATGAACGCTGGGATGGAAGTGGGTATCCTGATGGTTTAATCGGTGAGCAAATACCAGAGTCGGCTCGAATTGTTGCGATCTGTGATGTATTTGATGCTCTAATGATGAAGCGATCCTACAAAGAACCATGGCCATTAGAACGTGTAATGCTGGCTTTAGAGCATGGTCGAGCGGCTCATTTTGAGCCTCGTTTGCTTGATGTGTTTTTTCAGCTTATGCCACAAATTCTTCAAATAAAAAGCCAATGGGACGCCAAAGAATAGACGCTTTAATGGGTATCGAATAGTGCAATTATTTGCGGGTAGAGCTAACAATATTTCACACATAAAAGCATCCTCGATCAAATTACGATATGAGATTTGTAACGAAGACCTTGCTGCTATTTTTCATGCACAATGTAACTCTTAGGTATTTTCTTGGAGTCTTTAATTAGAAATGCTTATTGGCTTATACCCGTGACAGGTATTGGAGGTTGTGCAAGATGGGAAAGCGGGTTTGTACCGCTTGGCTGAGTGTGGCTGATTTGTATCTTAAAAAAAGATGCATCACTGCGATGCAAGAAAAGCCAATGTCGCTTTCACGCGAAGTAGTGCAATTTGATAGGCATTTGGTTGGCTAAAGTGTGGCTAAGGCAATGTCTTTATGATTGATTCAATCCGTGTAGCTCAGTACGCCGACTTTCCAGCCTTGCGCCAATTGTTTCTTGAGGCGAGACAGCATTTGTTTGCTCATTTAGCAAATCCCCAGTTTCTGCTTGATGATTTTGATCGTCAAACCACGGGCGAACATATTTTGCTTGCCTGCGATATGGATAAGCAACTGCTCGGCTTTATTGCTGTGTTTGAACCTGAATCATTCATTCATCATTTGTATATTGCTCCGCGCGCTCAGCGTAGGGGCGTTGGGACTAAATTACTTGCTGCTTTACCTGGTTGGGGAGAGCGAAACCATCAATTGAAATGCCTAAAAAATAATGAGCGGGCGCTGGTATTTTATCAGTCGTGCCAGTTTCAAATTGTGGGAGAGGGAAGTGGCGAGGATGGTGATTACTGGCTTTTGCAGCATTAAAACAGACTAATGAATGTAAAAAGCCGTCTCGCGACGGCTTTTTATCGTTTAAACCACGGCTTCCATCTTCGGGCTGCGACCCATTAGGTCGGTAATGATGTCGCTAACGGCGACATTTTCAAACAGCACTTGGCAGACCGAGCGGGTGATTGGCATTTCAATACCAAGCTCCTCGGCTTGGCGTAGCACTTCACGCGCAGTTGGTACGCCTTCGGCGACGTGGCCGAGGTTTTTCAGTACGCCGTCCAAATCTAAGCCTTGCGCCAGCAATAAGCCAACGCGGCGATTGCGGGATAGGTCGCCGGTGGCGGTTAGCATTAAATCGCCAATACCTGCCAAGCCCATCATCGTTTCCGGTTTGCCACCAAGAGCCACACAGAAACGCGCCATTTCGGCCAGACCACGGGTTAGCAGCGCAGCGCGGGCGTTCAGGCCAAGGTTGAGGCCATCCGCCACGCCAGCGGCAATCGCCATGACGTTTTTGACTGCCGCGCCGATTTCTACGCCGATGATGTCGTCTGATGCATAGAGACGCAGGATATTGGTATTTAGATCATTCACCACTTGCTGCGCAAAGGCCGCGTCGCTGGCGGCAATGGTGACGGCGGCGGGTAGGCCTTTGGCGACTTCTTGTGCAAAGCTCGGGCCAGAGAGCATGCCACGCGCGATGTGGGCGGGCATTTCTTGTTCAGCGACTTGGTGTGGCAGTAGCATCGTGCCAGCTTCCAGGCCTTTGCACGCCCATAGTACCGGGGCGGTGTTGCCCAGTTCGGCCAGTGCTTTTAAGGTGCCGCGTAAACCCGACATCGGGGTGACGATCAAAATAAGTCCCGCGCCTGCAATCGCTTCGGCCATCGAATGGCTAACAGATAGCGTTTCGGGAAAGGGGGCGTTGGGTAGATAGCGGGCATTGCAGCGTTCTTGCTGCATTTGTGCGACTTGATCTGCTTCGCGTGACCACAGGGTAACAGCTTGACGATCGGCGAATCGAATCGCCAAGGCGGTGCCCCAAGCACCTGCGCCTAACACGGCTAGTTTCAACAGAATTCTCCTATCTAGGTTTAAGCGCCCCAGACGTCTTCGATGCGGATGTAGCCAATGGCGCCATCGCGATGTTTGATTTTGAGCCAGCCGCTGCGGGTGTCTTGTAATAGTTCGATTACGACATTGCGTTCGGCTTTAAAGAGCAGGGGTGATTTTGAATTGGCTTCTTTGCGAATTTCGGCCAGACGATTCACTTGCACGTAGCGTTTTGGGCCGCAATCGGCTTTAGGCAGCCATGCTAGGGTGCCATCGCGATCACGTACGCGCAGCCAAGTGCCTTGTTCGGCTAAGATTTCATGCGGAATAAATGCGCTTAGAATAAAGCGTTTGTCGCTTTTTTCCGAAGGCGCGTCGTACAAAATCACATCATTGCGCGTAGTGGCGCAATATTCGATGGCAAAAACACTGCCAGCCAAGCTGGCTAGCAGTGTAGCGATACACAAGTGATTAATGAGTGGTTTGCTCATTGGCTTGTTGTGCTGCAGCTTGTTGACGTTGCTGAATATAGATGGCTTCGAAGTTAATCGGTTGCAAGATCAGCGGAGGGAAGCCCGCGCGCGTCGTCAAATCAGACACGGCTTCGCGCAAGTATGGGAACAAGATGCTTGGGCAGCCAATGCCGAGCAATGGATCAAGCTCAGATTCTGGCACGTTTTCAATTTGGAATAGGCCAGCTTGCGTGATTTCTACCAAAAATACGGTGCGATCTTCAGCTTTAGCCTCTGCAGTCACAGTCAGGCTAGCTTCGAAGAAGCCATTGTCAAAGCTTTTTGCTTGATTGCGAAATTGAATGTTAAATTCTGGCTCGCCTTGTTGCATGAATGAGTTAGGCGCATTTGGTGACTCAAGCGAAATGTCGGTCACGTACAGTTTTTGTACGGCAAAAACCGGTTGTGCTTGTTCTTCTTGTGCTACTTGGTTTTCTTCGCTCATGGTCCATCCCTTGTGAGTCGATTGTTGGTATATAAAGGTATTGCTTTGGCTATACAAACCACTGCGCGCAAATCATCGCATAAAATTGCAATCAATGACTATCTTGGCGTGGCGCGGCGATTGTGCGGTACGACAGTTGTATCTTATGGATTTAACAGTGGCATTAATTTGCCAGCATGATCTAGCGCTGCCAAGTCGTCGAAACCACCTACATGATAATCATCAATATATATTTGTGGAACGGTACGGCGCTGCGTGCGCTCCATCATGATATCCCGTTGAGCGGGGTCTAGATCGACACGGATTTTTTCGATCACGGTTACGCCTCGTTGAGTGAGGAGACGCTCAGCGCGATCGCAATAAGGGCAGTAGCCGGTACTGTACATAAGTACTTTGGGCATTAAGGTGACTCCAGTGCAGGTCAAGCAAGCCAATATGCAGTGCGGCGCTTGAAGTTGTTCATAAAACCTAAATGGGGGGGCTTTGTGTTTCTACAAGAGGCATGAGTTTTGTTGACATTGATGGATTAATGAAAACAACCACTTATCATCTAAAATTGGTTTTTGTTGCTTTAGGGTGTTGACGTGTTTCAGGTCGGTGGGTATAGTTCGGCCTCTCTGCTGATGACGCAGCGAAACGAAGTGATGTTTCTCTCTGTCTCGCACCGATCTTTAACAAATTACAGCCGATGGGTGTGAGTGCTTGATTCGTAAGTCGAAACAAGTGCTTGCACTCAGATGATAGGAAATAAACAAGACGAACTTAATTGTTCATCTCGTTTCTTTCTTTGAGTATTGAAGTACAAGCCAAGTAGTAAAAATAGCAGAGATTAAACGAAAGAGTTTGATCCTGGCTCAGATTGAACGCTGGCGGCATGCTTTACACATGCAAGTCGAACGGCAGCACGGACTTCGGTCTGGTGGCGAGTGGCGAACGGGTGAGTAATACATCGGAACGTACCCAGTAATGGGGGATAACTATCCGAAAGGATAGCTAATACCGCATACGCCCTACGGGGGAAAGAGGGGGATCGCAAGACCTCTTGTTATTGGAGCGGCCGATGGCTGATTAGCTAGTTGGTGGGGTAAAGGCCTACCAAGGCAACGATCAGTAGCGGGTCTTAGAGGACGATCCGCCACACTGGAACTGAGACACGGTCCAGACTCCTACGGGAGGCAGCAGTGGGGAATCTTGGACAATGGGCGCAAGCCTGATCCAGCAATGCCGCGTGCGTGAAGAAGGCCTTCGGGTTGTAAAGCGCTTTTGTCAGGGAGCAAATCCTTGTGGCTAATACCCACCGGGGATGAGAGTACCTGAAGAATAAGGACCGGCTAACTACGTGCCAGCAGCCGCGGTAATACGTAGGGTCCAAGCGTTAATCGGAATTACTGGGCGTAAAGCGTGCGCAGGTGGTTTGTTAAGCACGATGTGAAATCCCCGAGCTCAACTTGGGAATTGCATTGTGAACTGGCTAACTAGAGTACGGCAGAGGGGGGTGGAATTCCACGTGTAGCAGTGAAATGCGTAGAGATGTGGAGGAACACCGATGGCGAAGGCAACCCCCTGGGCTGATACTGACACTCATGCACGAAAGCGTGGGGAGCAAACAGGATTAGATACCCTGGTAGTCCACGCCCTAAACGATGTCTACTAGTTGTTGGGCTTTTCGGAGCTTAGTAACGCAGCTAACGCGTGAAGTAGACCGCCTGGGGAGTACGGTCGCAAGACTAAAACTCAAAGGAATTGACGGGGGCCCGCACAAGCGGTGGATGATGTGGATTAATTCGATGCAACGCGAAAAACCTTACCTGGTCTTGACATGTACGGAATCCTTTAGAGATAGAGGAGTGCCTTCGGGAACCGTAACACAGGTGCTGCATGGCTGTCGTCAGCTCGTGTCGTGAGATGTTGGGTTAAGTCCCGCAACGAGCGCAACCCTTGCCACTAGTTGCTACCATTCAGTTGAGCACTTTAGTGGGACTGCCGGTGACAAACCGGAGGAAGGTGGGGATGACGTCAAGTCCTCATGGCCCTTATGACCAGGGCTTCACACGTCATACAATGGTCGGTACAGAGGGTCGCTAACCCGCGAGGGGGTGCCAATCTCACAAAACCGATCGTAGTCCGGATTGCACTCTGCAACTCGAGTGCATGAAGTCGGAATCGCTAGTAATCGCGGATCAGCATGTCGCGGTGAATACGTTCCCGGGCCTTGTACACACCGCCCGTCACACCATGGGAGTGGGTTTCACCAGAAGTAGGTAGGCTAACCGTAAGGAGGCCGCTTACCACGGTGGGATTCATGACTGGGGTGAAGTCGTAACAAGGTAGCCGTAGGGGAACCTGCGGCTGGATCACCTCCTTTCAAGAGAAAAGACCTTCGGGTCAAGTACTCACACTCATCGGCTGTAGAGTTTGAAGATACAGAGAAAGTAGCTGAGCAATGAAGCAATTCATTGCAGGGTTACGGACTTGGTTGGAAGCTGGGTCAGTAGCTCTGGCGGCGTAGATTATCTAAAAGTAATCGCGAAGTTAGAGATGATCTAGTGAAGACAAAAGCTGGGTCAGTAGCTCAGTCGGTTAGAGCACCGTCTTGATAAGGCGGGGGTCGCTGGTTCGATTCCAGCTTGACCCACCATTGATTCATCAGTGGAAACAGCTTTGTAATGCCAGATTGGGGGATTAGCTCAGTTGGGAGAGCACCTGCTTTGCAAGCAGGGGGTCGTCGGTTCGATCCCGTCATCCTCCACCAATCACAAGAGTTCAGAATTCAGTGAGCAAGCAGATTTATTCTGGTTTGTTTATTTTGTTCTGGTTTCTTAAATCAGAATGCCTTTGGCATCTGTATCGTTCTTTAACAAAATAGAAGAAGTAATATCTCCTAATTAAACAATGTGAGCATCAAGGCAACTTGGTGTGAACAGTAAATAAATTGGGTTGATTGTATCTCTGATCGAAAGATCAGCGTTGAATGACGTGAGAACTCATTCAACAAGTCGTAAATACCGATACTCTAAACCGATGATACGGTAAAACGTGTTTGAGGTTATAGGATCAAGCGAATAAGTGCATCTGGTGGATGCCTTGGCGATGATAGGCGACGAAGGACGTGATAGCCTGCGATAAGCGTGGGGGAGCTGGCAAAGTGCTTTGATCCCACGATTTCCGAATGGGGAAACCCGGCCCTTTTGGGTCACTCATCACTGAATACATAGGTGATGTAGAGCGAACGCGGTGAACTGAAACATCTAAGTAACCGCAGGAAAAGAAATCAACCGAGATTCCCAAAGTAGTGGCGAGCGAAATGGGAAGAGCCTGTACGTGATAACAGTCGTGTTAATAGAACGGAATGGAAAGTCCGGCCATAGTGGGTGATAGCCCCGTATATGAAAACACAATTGTGGTACTAAGCGTACGATAAGTAAGGCGGGACACGAGAAATCCTGTTTGAAGATGGGGGGACCATCCTCCAAGGCTAAATACTCATCATCGACCGATAGTGAACCAGTACCGTGAGGGAAAGGCGAAAAGAACCCCGGGAGGGGAGTGAAATAGAACCTGAAACCGGATGCATACAAACAGTGGGAGCAGACTTGTTCTGTGACTGCGTACCTTTTGTATAATGGGTCAGCGACTTACGTTCAGTAGCAAGCTTAACCAAATAGGGGAGGCGTAGGGAAACCGAGTCCGAATAGGGCGCATAGTTGCTGGGCGTAGACCCGAAACCAAGTGATCTAGCCATGGCCAGGATGAAGGTGCGGTAACACGCACTGGAGGTCCGAACCCACTGACGTTGCAAAGTCAGGGGATGAGCTGTGGCTAGGGGTGAAAGGCTAAACAAACTTGGAAATAGCTGGTTCTCCTCGAAAACTATTTAGGTAGTGCCTCATGTATCACTGACGGGGGTAAAGCACTGTTATGGCTAGGGGGTCATCGCGACTTACCAAACCATGGCAAACTCTGAATACCGTCAAGTGCGAGCATGGGAGACAGTCCTGGGGTGCTAACGTCCTGGGACAAGAGGGAAACAACCCAGACCGCCGTCTAAGGTCCCAAATGATCAATTAAGTGGAAAACGAGGTGGGAAGGCATAGACAGCCAGGATGTTGGCTTAGAAGCAGCCATCATTTAAAGAAAGCGTAATAGCTCACTGGTCGAGTCGTCCTGCGCGGAAGATGTAACGGGGCTCAAATTGATAACCGAAGACGCGGATATGTACGATGTACATATGGTAGAGGAGCGTTCTGTAAGCCTGTGAAGGTGTCTTGAGAAGGATGCTGGAGGTATCAGAAGTGCGAATGCTGACATGAGTAGCGATAAAGGGGGTGAAAAGCCCCCTCACCGAAAACCCCAGGTTTCCTGCGCAACGTTCATCGGCGCAGGGTGAGTCGGCCCCTAAGGCGAGGCAGAAATGCGTAGTCGATGGGAAACAGGTTAATATTCCTGTACTTGGTATTAGTGCGATGTGGGGACGGAGAAGGTTACCTCAGCCAACGGTTGGAAGAGTTGGTTTAAGCGTGTAGGTGTGTGGCTTAGGCAAATCCGGGCTGCTTTAACACTGAGGCGTGATGACGAGTCTACTTGTAGACGAAGTGAGCGATACCCTGCTTCCAAGAAAAGCCACTAAGCTTCAGCTAATATCGAACCGTACCGCAAACCGACACAGGTGGGTAGGATGAGAATTCTAAGGTGCTTGAGAGAACTCGGGAGAAGGAACTCGGCAAATTGACACCGTAACTTCGGGAGAAGGTGTGCCTCTAGTAGGTGAAGGTGTACAACTGGAGCCCAATGAGGCCGCAGAGAAATGAGGGCTGCGACTGTTTATCAAAAACACAGCACTGTGCTAACACGAAAGTGGATGTATACGGTGTGACGCCTGCCCGGTGCTGGAAGATTAAATGATGGGGTGCAAGCTCTTGATTGAAGTCCCAGTAAACGGCGGCCGTAACTATAACGGTCCTAAGGTAGCGAAATTCCTTGTCGGGTAAGTTCCGACCCGCACGAATGGCGTAACGATGGCCCTACTGTCTCCTCCCGAGACTCAGCGAAGTTGAAGTGTTTGTGAAGATGCAATCTCCCCGCTGCTAGACGGAAAGACCCCGTGAACCTTTACTGTAGCTTTGCATTGGACTTTGAAGTGGTTTGTGTAGGATAGGTGGGAGGCTTTGAAGCAGGAACGCCAGTTTCTGTGGAGCCGTCCTTGAAATACCACCCTGACCCCTTTGAGGTTCTAACCTAGGTCCGTTATCCGGATCGGGGACCGTGCATGGTAGGCAGTTTGACTGGGGCGGTCTCCTCCCAAATTGTAACGGAGGAGCTCGAAGGTCGCCTAGGTACGGTCGGACATCGTACTGATAGTGTAATGGCAAAAGGCGGCTTAACTGCGAGACCGACAAGTCGAGCAGGTGCGAAAGCAGGACATAGTGATCCGGTGGTTCTGAATGGAAGGGCCATCGCTCAACGGATAAAAGGTACTCCGGGGATAACAGGCTGATTCCGCCCAAGAGTTCACATCGACGGCGGAGTTTGGCACCTCGATGTCGGCTCATCACATCCTGGGGCTGTAGCCGGTCCCAAGGGTATGGCTGTTCGCCATTTAAAGTGGTACGTGAGCTGGGTTCAAAACGTCGTGAGACAGTTTGGTCCCTATCTGCAGTGGGCGTTGGAAGTTTGAGGGGGGCTGCTCCTAGTACGAGAGGACCGGAGTGGACTGACCTCTGGTGTACCGGTTGTCACGCCAGTGGCATTGCCGGGTAGCTAAGTCGGGAATAGATAAGCGCTGAAAGCATCTAAGCGCGAAACTAGCCTCAAGATGAGACTTCCCTAGGTCTTTAAGACCTCTAAAGGATCGTTCGAGACCAGGACGTTGATAGGTCGGGTGTGGAAGCGTAGTAATACGTTAAGCTAACCGATACTAATTGCCCGTGAGGCTTGATCCTATAACCTGAGACGCGTTAAGCGACAGGTGCAATCGACCCGATTGTGAATGTTTAAGACAGAGAAATAAGATTACTTCTTCTATTGATTTCGAGTGATTGCAAACCCAATGAGGTAAGCAGTTAACTCAGCCAGTTTTGTCTGGTGACCATAGCGAGGTGGTCCCACTCCTTCCCATCCCGAACAGGACAGTGAAACGCCTCAGCGCCGATGATAGTGCGGATTGCCCGTGTGAAAGTAGGTCATTGCCAGACTCCCTAATAGAAAGCCCAGCTGAATCAGCTGGGCTTTTTGCTTTGCGCCGGAAATGCAGTGGGAGTGTATATACTTAAAGCCAAGCTAGATGGAGTGATGGCAGTCTATACCCATGCTCCATAGTGATGTTCATAATTGGCTACTTAACTCATTCTTATGAGACAATTAACGCATATTCAAACGTAGAAGAATAGATGCGCAAAAATCGCTTTATATCTGTTGAAGGCATTGATGGGGCTGGTAAAAGCACTCATCTAGAATGGCTGTTGAAGTATTTTGCTGAACGTGGCATTCCTTTTGTGCATAGCCGCGAGCCCGGCGGTACGCCCTTGGGCGAAAAACTGCGGACTTTGTTGCTCAATGACGCGATGCATCTAGAAACTGAAGCCTTGCTGATGTTTGCCGCACGCAATGAACATCTGCAAGCTGTAATTCTACCTGCGTTAAATCGCGGCGATTGGGTGCTCTGCGATCGTTTCACAGATGCGACCTATGCTTATCAGTGTGGCGGACGCGGTTTATCGATTGAACGATTTGCACGCTTGGAGCAGTGGGTGCAAAACCATGATGGTGTGCTGATTGAACCAGATTTGACTTTGATTTTCGATGTGCCGCTCGAAGTAAGCCAAGCCCGCATGGCCGGTACGCGGGCGTTGGATCGCTTTGAGCGCGAGCGGGCGGATTTTCACGCGAATGTACGCGCTGCATACCTACAACGTGCGCAAGACAACCCAAAGCGCATACGTGTGATCAATGCTAATCGCACTATTGATGAAATCCAAGCCGAGTTGCACCAGCTGATGGATGAGTTTGTGCAATGAGTCTGAACTTACCTTACCCTTGGTTAGAAAAGCCATGGGCAGAATTGCTGCGCGAAGGCGATCGTTTGCCGCATGCGTTGCTTTTTACTGGTGAGGCGGGGATTGGTAAGCGCGCTCTGGCGCATTATCTGGCGCAATATTTGCTGTGTGAAGATCGCACTAAAGCCAGTCAAGCTTGCGGCATTTGTGACGCCTGTCGTTGGTTTGTCGCAGGCAACCATCCCGATTTTCGCTTGTTACAACCTTCGGATTTGGATGAATCTAGCGAAGAGGCCGAATCAGGCAAAAAGGCTAAGAAAAAATCTGCGGTCATTGGTGTCGATGATGTGCGTGAATTAACTGATTTTGTAAATCTAAGTGCGCACCGTGGTGGCGTTCGTGTGACCATCGTCGCGCCCGCAGAGGCGATGAACACCTCTGCGGCGAATGCGTTTTTAAAAACACTCGAAGAGCCGCCAGCGGGTGCGGTTTTCATTCTGATCTCTGATCATTGGCGTCGGCTATTACCGACAATTCGCAGCCGTTGTCGTGTTTTTCCGCTAACAATACCTGATGCAAAAGTCGCGATGAAATGGCTCTCGGAGCAATCGGTTGTGAACCCGGTATTGCATTTGGCGCATACTGGCGGCGCGCCACTGGCTGCCGCTGATGATGCTAATGCCGAATGGTTGCCTGTGCGTTCAGCTTTGCTTGAGAAATTGGCTGAGCCAGCCACAATGAATGTATTAATGCTGGCGGCCGAGCTAGAAAAAGCCAAGCTCGATAGTTCTTTATTCGTTGATTGGCTACAAAAATGGGTTTATGACGTAATCAGTTTGGGCTTGACTGGCGTTATTCGCTATTATCCTGACTGGCAAGATGCATTACAGCGCGTCGCACCGCGTGGGCATTTGTTGCTAAATTTAATGACCGAATTGAACGAAGCGCAAAAATTAGCGCATCACCCTTTAAATCAGCGTTTAATGCTGGAAGGTTTGTTATTTGCGTATCTTGATGCCCTGCGCGGGCAAGATCGCCGAGGTTAATGCTATGAGTGAAGATACAGTCCGCGTCCCGACATCTCGTCCTGGTGTGCTGTCGCTAAATATCAAAGAAAAAGCGGCGCTCTATGCTTCGTATATGCCGTTTATTAAAGGCGGCGGCATTTTTATCCCGACCAATAAAGGCTACAACCTGGGTGATGAAGTCTTTATGTTGTTGTCGCTGCTCGATGATCCAGCCAAGATTGCTGTTTCGGGCAATGTAGTTTGGATTACACCGCCTGGCGCGCAGAATAATCACCAACAAGGTATCGGCGTTCAGTTTTCTGCCAATGAAGCGGGTAATCAAGCGAAAGTAAAAATCGAAAATTTACTCGGTGGTTATCTGCAGTCGGGGCGTACTACGCATACAATGTAATCGCTGACTTATCGACTTTTTTCAATTAAATCGCGTATCATCAGCAAGATAGCCGCGCCGGCTGGTGCGGCTTTTTTATTTTGGATTTGCCATGAAGTTTGTAGATTCCCACTGTCATATTAATTTCCCCGATTTAGCGCAAGACATAGATGGGCTGTTGCAGCGTATGCAGCAGTACGATGTTAGCCATGCCTTGTGCGTTGCCGTAAATTTGCCAGAGCTCCAGAGCGTATTGGATCTGGCTGCCCGTTACGACAATATTTATGCTTCAGTTGGCGTGCACCCCGATTACGAAGACACGCCTGAGCCTAGTGTTGAGCAATTGGTTCAGTTGGCGCAAACGCCTAAAGTCGTTGCCATTGGCGAGACGGGTTTGGATTATTTTCGCTTAACGGGCGATTTAGAATGGCAACGCGAACGGTTTCGCACGCACATTCGCGCTGCGCGTGAGGTCAATCTGCCGCTAATCATTCACACCCGAGCTTCCTCGGAAGACACGATCCGCATTATGCGCGAAGAGGGCGCAGATCAAGTCGGTGGCGTTATGCACTGCTTTACTGAAAGCTGGGAAGTGGCGCAACAAGCGATGGATTTGGGGTTTTATATTTCCCTTTCGGGTATTGTGACGTTTAAAAAGGCGGAAGAGCTGAAAGACGTTGCGCGTAAAATGCCGCTAGATCGCCTGCTGATTGAAACCGACTCACCGTATCTGGCGCCGATGCCGCATCGTGGCAAGCAAAATCAGCCCGCTTGGGTACGGCACGTGGCCGAGCACATTGCAGAATTAAAAGACCTTAGTTTGCAATCGGTGGCCGATGCCACCACGGACAACTTTTTTAAGCTATTTCATCGAGCAAAATAATGAACGCTGTGCGTTGGCAAGGTGATGTGGAAGTGTTACTGCTTGGTGTTGGTTCGAGCGGTGGCTCCCCTGCGCTCGGTTGCCAATGTCCAACGTGCAGCTCAAACGACGCCCGCAATATTCGCACGCGTGCGTCGGCTGTGATTCGTGCCGGTGGTTTCACATTCTTAATCGATACCGGCCCCGATCTGCGCCAGCAAGCATTGCGTGAACAACTGCTGCATGTTGATGCCGTGCTTTATACCCATCCGCACGCCGATCATTTAAATGGCATTGATGATCTGCGTGCTTTTTGCTGGCTACAAAAGGCGGCTTTACCGACGTTTGGTAATCGCTTAATGCTGACGCATATTCGCGAGCGCTTTCTGTACACCTTGATGAAGCCATCGGATTTTTGGGATAAGCCGGTACTCGAATTGCACGAAGTTGAAAGTGAACCGTTTGACTTTAAAGGCGTCACAATCGAGCCAATCCCTGTCATGCACGGCAAGTGGCCCATTCTAGGCTGGCGCATTGGCGGTGTCGCGTATTTGACCGACGTGTCTGAATTGAGCGAAGACTGCATTGCACGGCTACAAGGCCTCAAGGTTTTATTCTTAGATTGCTTGCGCGAAAAGCCGCACCCAACGCATCTATCGGTTGAGCAAGCAATTGCGCTAGCGCAGCGCATCGCCGCTCAGCAAACTGTAATGATTCATATGACGCACGAGCTCGAATACCACGCGCTCAGTTTGCGTTTACCCGCAGGCATGGTCGTTGGTTTTGATGGCATGAAAATTCAAATAGGAAGCAAAGATGAGCCTCAACGTTCTGGGCCAGCCACTGCAAGCATGCAGTTTTGATCCGTTAACAGGCTATTTGCGCGACGGCTGTTGCAGTCATCACGACAGCGATCGGGGGCAACATATCGTTTGCGCGGTGATGAGTGAGCAGTTTTTAAAATTCTCAAAACTATCCGGCAACGATTTATCCACGCCGCGCCCTGAATATGACTTCGCAGGGCTGAAAGCCGGCGATCAATGGTGCTTATGTGCATTGCGCTGGTTAGAGGCATTGCAAAAGGGCGCAGCGCCAAAAATCGTTTTAGCGGCAACGCATGAAAATATCCTCGACTTGATTTCCTTGGAAACCTTGGTCGCGTATGCAATCGACCGTCCATATTTTGAATAGGGTATATGGCTGTAGTTATTATCAGTAAATAGCTGTGGTCATATACTGCTAGTGGGTTAGCTTTTTCAAGTCTTCTGCATCCAATTCACGCCACTGTCCCTTGGCAAGCTCACCCAGGTGTAAGCGGCCAATTGCGACACGAATTAGCCGCAAAGTGTTGATGCCATTGGCTTCGAGTAGTCGACGGATATGGCGGTTTTTGCCTTCGTCTAGCGTCACTTCCAGCCACGCATTTTTGTCGCCGCTGCGCAAAATGCTGACTTTTTTCGCTGCCAGCATTGTGCCATCTTCCATCTGTACGCCGCGCTGCATGCGCTCGATCAATGTTTCATCACCCTGTTGATCGATTTGCACATGATAAATCTTGTCCAAATGGCTGCTCGGGTCGGTTAAGCGTGCAGCCCAGCGCGTATCGTTGGTGAACAGCAGCAATCCTTCGCTGGCTTTATCTAACCGTCCCACTGGGCCTATGTGCGGCAGTGGCGTTCCTTCAAAGCAGGAAAACACCGTCGTACGGCCTTGCTCATCGTTGGCGCTGGTAATCAGGCCGCGCGGTTTGTTCAGCATTAGATAAATAAACTGCGGCGCAGCGACGTTTTGCCCTTTCACTGCTAGCTGATCTTTTTCGATATTAATCCGCAACTCAGGGTCGACACAGACCTTGCCATTAATCGTAACGTCACCCGCTTTAACCAGTTTCTCGCCTTCGCTGCGCGAGCAAAAGCCAAGTTTGGATAAGGCGCGCGCTAGGCTAACCAAATTGGCGCTTTTGACTGTTGGTCTAGCAGTAGAAACGGGGCGTTGAGGCGGTTTTTTCTTAAGCATGGCTGCGTTTTGGGTGTTTAGCGCAGCAATTTTACCGTGAATGCGTGCTCGGTTCGCGAAAAAGGACGTAAAAAGCTAGAATAAGTTGGTCGACATTTCGGACGGGCTAGCTAAACAATGCCCGCATTATGGATAATTTTTTATTAACGGTGTTTGCGCTGTTTTTAGTGGCGCTGAATGGTTTTTTTGTTGCCGCAGAATTTGGTCTGGTCAAATTGCGGCAAACTCGGGTGCAAAGCATTGCCAAAACAGGCTGGCGTGGGCAGATTTTACGCAAGGTCCATGGCCAGCTCGACGCGTATTTATCGGCTTGTCAGCTTGGCATTACCTTGGCTTCATTGGGCTTGGGTTGGATTGGCGAGCCTGCATTTGCCGGTTTGTTAGAGCCCATGTTGTTGCTGATTGGTGTTGAGTCTCAAGCGCTAATTCATAGCATTTCCTTTTTCTTTGCCTTTACGCTGATTTCCTTTTTGCACATTGTGGTGGGTGAGCTTGCGCCCAAATCATTGGCGATTCGCCGCCCCGAGCGTGTGGCGCTGTGGACGGCCACGCCACTGTATTTCTTTTATTGGCTGATGTATCCGGCGATTTGGTTACTTAATCGTAGCGCCAATAGCGTGTTGCGCTTGGCCGGGTTGGATGCCAATGCCGCGCATGATAGTCATTATTCGTATGATGAGCTCAAATTGATTTTGCGCACCAATCAAGACCACGAGGAAATGGCCCCCAACGAATGGAATGTGGTCGCACAATCGCTCGATTTTAGCCGCCTCAAAGTCGCTGATTTGATGCGGCCGTTTCATGAAGCGGCGGTATTGCATGTCGATCGCACGCTGGATGAAAACCTGCAAACCATCTCAGAGCAGCGTTTTAGCCGGTATCCCTATGTAGATGAAGATGGGCAGGTGCTTGGGGTTATCCATTTAAAGAACCTCTTTTTAGCCGAGCTACGCGATACCGAGCTTAAAGATTTACGCGCTTTTGTTCGCCCCGTCGAAGAGGTCAGCCCTGAAACGCCGGTGATGGAGTTATTTCGTCGTTTTCGCGCCGGTGCGCCGCATTTTGCGATTGTGGCTTATGGCGACGAGCCGCCACTGGGTTTTTTAACCTTGGATAATCTGCTTGCAGCCTTGGTTGGCGAAATTCGCGATGAGTTTCGCCAAAGTCGTAATGATTGGATGCAGCAAGACGATGGCTCATTGTTGGGCAAAGGCAGCTTGCCGCTGTTTTCGCTGGGCCGAGCCCTTGGGATGGATATTGACCATCCCGAGGCGGAAACCGTTGGCGGTTTAGTGCAGTGGAAGCTGGGTGATATTCCGGCTGAGGGTGAGCGGATTGAGTTTGAAGGCTTTGACGTGGTCGTCAAAAAAATGAACGGGCCGAGAATTGTGATGGTGAAAGTGATTCCTCATACTGCCGCGGATGATGTGCTCGATGATGAGGCCTAATAAAAAACGACGCATTCAGCGTCGTTTTTTATTGATGAGTATATTCTTCAAGACTTTCTAGTAACAACCACTGCTTGATATACCCCTGCAAAAATGGTTTCTTTTTGCCAGTTAAATTGCTCGGCATTTGTCGCGTAGCTGCTAATTTCGTTTTCCCATAAGGCGTTGGCAAATGGTTCGAGATAGTGATTAACCACCTTCAGGATATAGCGAATCGGTTGCCAGCGTTTGGGGTTATGGTAGTCTACAAAAATTGCTTTACCGCCGACGGGCACTTGCGCGAGCATATGGTCGACGATTTCGCGTTTTTTCGCGTCGGGTACTTCGTGCAGTAAGAAAAAACTGCAAATCACATCATAACTACCTTCAGCTGCAAAATCAGCCGCGTCGCTACGAATGACTTTGGCCCAAGGCATGTCTTTAAGCTTTTTACTACCGTGCTCAATTTGAATTGGTGTTACATCGGTAAGGTGAAAAGCACCGTGCGGGCCGACCTTTTCTGCGGCGCGCTGAACGAGGTCTCCATACACGTGTGCTAACTGCCAGACACGTTGACCTGGCTCGATATGGCGTAAATAGCGGCGCATTAAACGTTGATCGTTTAGAAACAGCAATACTTTCACAACGATATTACGATCGAGTGCTTTAACCCAGTTCGGGTCGACATAAGCCCAATCGTAGACCTCGGTCATATATTCGGGCACACCCTCGTAGTAGGGATCGTTCGCGAGTAAGGGTGGATTTTTGCTCATAATGACGCTCGGCTTGGTGATGAAGGTTGGGTATATCGTAAGGGTTATCTCTGACAAGAAGTTTGTTTTAACCCAAGGTTTTATTTGATTTCTGCTATCAGTGCATCTCCTAGTGGGCTTCATGGGTCTGTAGTGATATGCTGAATCACCGTTTTAATATTACGTTGTATAACTACGAGCCTTGTATGTCGATTGAACAGCTAAGCCCCACAGCACTTTGGCAACATTTTGCGCAAATATGCCAATTTCCTCGCCCATCAAAACATGAAATTGCGTTGCGCGATTATCTGCAAGGCTGGGCTCAGTCTAAGAATCTGACCACTAAAATTGATCAGGTGGGCAATCTAATTATTCGCAAAGCGGCTAGCCCTGGTATGGAGCAGCGTATCGGTGTGGTTTTGCAGGCACATTTAGATATGGTGGCGCAAAAAAATGAAACTACCCTGCATGATTTTTTAACTGATCCAATCTTGCCGCGCATTGATGGTGATTGGGTAAGGGCAAGCGGTACGACTTTGGGGGCGGATAATGGCATTGGTGTTGCCGCCGCTTTGGCTGTTCTTGGCAGTGAAGATCTGGTGCACGGCCCGATTGAAGTTTTGCTAACCATAGACGAAGAAGCAGGTATGACGGGCGCGCAGGGGCTAGAAGGCGGTTTGTTACAAGGCCAATACTTGCTCAATCTGGACACCGAAGATTGGGGGGAGGTTTATGTAGGTTGCGCCGGTGGAGTTGATGTCGAACTCAATCGTTCTTTGCATAGCGAGCCACTCCCAGCGGGCTTTGTGATCCGTGAGCTGGCTGTGACTGGTTTGAAAGGTGGTCATTCTGGTGTTGATATACACTTGGACAGGGGTAATGCTATTAAGGTAATGGCTAGATTGATTTCTAAGGCAATACCCCTGTTTGAGCCTAGGCTGGTGTCGATGCGGGGCGGTACGCTGCGAAATGCTTTGCCCCGTGAAGCTTTCGCAACGGTGGCGATTCCTGCCTGCGATGCCGTGCAATTTGATCGTTTTGTCGCAGAGTTTGCAGAGCAGGTGCAGTTAGAGTTGGCATTCAGTGAGCCAAGCTGTGCGTTAACTTGCAAGCCCGTCGAAGCGGCAGAGGTGCTTACGCTTAGCCGTATTGATACACGTTTGGTGATCGATCTATTACTGGCCCTACCACATGGTGTTCGTCGCTGGAGTCCATCGGTTGCCGGGGTGGTGGAAACGTCAAATAATCTTGGCGTGGTGCGTATTGATGGACGCCGTTTTGAGGCGGTATTGATGCTACGTTCACTCACGGATTTGGGATTGCAGGAATTGCAATCAATGATTGAATCTGTGGCGCGGTTGGGGCAGCTTAATATTGAGGCATCGGGAGCTTATCCTGGTTGGGCGCCTGATTTAGCTTCTGGCGCATTAAAATTAGTCCAAGATGTTTATCAAGCTTTATATAGTGATGTTCCTGCGGTGAAGGTAATTCACGCCGGCTTAGAATGTGGGTTGATTGGGCGTGCCTACCCCAATCTGGAAATGGTGTCTTTCGGACCTACTATTCGTGGCGCGCATTCTCCTGATGAGCGGGTGCAAATCAGCACCGTGGCACAATTTTGGGATTTACTTATCGCATGTTTAGCCGCCGTGCCTGTGCTGGAGGCGGAAAAAAAAGTGGCAGAACTGGCTTGAAAAGGTAAAATATTGCACAAACATTACAATAAACGATATTTTTAGAGGTGCATATGAAAGCTGGAATGAAGTTGGGTTTGGCTTTGATGTTAACTATGGGCACCGCTTTAGCTCATGACTATCAAGTCGGTGAACTCAAAATTGGCCACCCATGGACTCGAGCAACGGCTCCAGCAGCGAAAATGGGCGGGGTCTTTCTATCTGTGAATAATCTAGGCGCAGAAGGTGATACCTTGCTAAAGGCTGAAAGCACGGTGGCAGAGTTGACTGAACTGCATAAAATGGAAATGGTCGACGGTGTGATGAAAATGCGCCAAATGACTTCAATTACTATTCC
The DNA here is from genome assembly GCA_041874755.1 of Chitinibacter sp. SCUT-21. Lineage (NCBI taxonomy): Bacteria > Pseudomonadati > Pseudomonadota > Betaproteobacteria > Neisseriales > Chitinibacteraceae > Chitinibacter > Chitinibacter sp. SCUT-21. The sequence continues at coordinate 547,258 of CP102611.1, read as the reverse complement.
CGCCAAAGGCGAGTTGAAGCTTTCCCCAGGTGGTCTGCATATTATGCTAATCAACCTCAAGCAGCCTTTGCAAGAGGGCGAGAAAATCCCGTTGAAATTAACTTTTGCGAAGGCCGGTGTGGTTGAGGTAAAGGTAAAAGTTGAGGCTATGGGCTCAAAAGGCGTACAAAATGGTGAAAAGCATTAGTTTTTGACCCAGTGCGAGTGATGCGTGCAAAAAGGCCATTGATTCTATAGATCAATGGCTTTTTTTGATTGCTCGCTTTGATAGCCAGGCTTTAAGTTCATTTAGCGGCATTGGTCTGGCATAAAAATAACCTTGTCCAATGGTGCATCCTAATTTCGCCAATCGTTGAGCCTGAATCTGTGTTTCAACACCTTCGGCTACGGTTGATAAGCCAAGGCGCTGAGCTAGGCCAATGATAAGCTCTGCGTATAGGCCGGATTTTTCTTCATCAATGTCATCGATAAAACTCTTATCGATTTTTAAACTACTGATTGGCAGTGCATGTAGTTGTCCTAGTGACGAATAGCCTGTGCCAAAATCATCAATTGCAATCTCTATCCCTTGTGCACGTAATTTCATCAATGAGCTGCGAACATTTTCAGGCTCATCCATTGCAATGCTCTCGGTAATTTCTAATTCGAGCGAGTGAGGTTCTAGTTGATATTTATTCAGGCATTGCTGAATACTTTTACTCAAAAGCCCGGTTCGAAACTGCGGCATACTGATATTGACTGCCATCCGCTTCGGTGCATTTTCGAGTGATTTTAGTTCCTGATACGCCTGGCAGGCTTGATCGAGAACCCAGTCGCCCATTTCAACGATTAGGCCAGAGTATTCAGCCAGTGGGATAAAAACCGCTGGAGATTGGATAAACCCAGCCTCACCGGGCCAGCGCAGCAGTGCTTCAACCCCGACGACTTCATCAGTTTGGAGGTGAACTTGCGGTTGGTACCAGACCTGTAAGATATTGGTCTGAAATGCCGTGCGTAATTGGCGAATAATGTCATGTCGCCAACGCGTATGTGCTTCCATATCGGGGTTAAAACTCATCCAGCGTGGGTGAGGTTTATTTTTGGCTAAGTTAAGTGCAATATTGGCCTGCTCTAATAACTGCACGCCACGGATTTTATGATCATCTATTGTGCGAAACCCGATCGAAATTTGGATTGGAATGCAATGTTGTAAAGCCTGGAGTGGAGTTAAAAATAGATTAAAAAGCTGATCTGGGTTGATCTGTGCTAATGGGCCCAGCACACCAAACACATCATTGCCAAGACGAGCAATTTGGACATCTTTATCGGCAAAACAATCATGTAAACGCCCAGCAAATGAAGTGAGTAGCGCATTTCCCACTTCATAACCCAAGCCGTCATTAATGTCGGCAAAGCGACAAATGTCGAGTATTGCTACGGCATGGGCATGCTGGAAGTTAGATTTTCTGTCGTCGAGTTGCTCAATAAACCAACTGCGATTTCCTAGCTGGGTGAGTTCATCGTGGTAAGCCAGATAATTCAGTCGTTCTAATTGGCAAAGATGCCCTAAGCATGCTGACGCATTGGCGACGAAAACCGTAGCGATTTGCCCTAGATTGATAAATTCGATTAAAGGGGTTGGAAACTGCAAATACACGACCGCCTGATCAGAACCTGCCTGTAAATGCAGCCACATTTCACGCGCATCAAAATCATGACTGGAGTTGGTTTGGGGGCGTCGACTTAAAATTGTCGCCGGGTTTTCTGTTAATGAGCTGGAATAGGCGCCAACATCTTGATTTTTGAGCTCTTCAGAGGTGATTTTTGCAACAAAACCAAGACAAGGTCGGTCAAAAATATCTTGGACGTTATTTAAAATCACCTGTGCAAAATTCTGAAATGTTGTGCACTCCATGAGTTGCGCTTCCGTGCGCACAATCATTTCTAGGCCCCGCCGATTTGCTGAAATGGCACAAATTTGCTCATAACTGCGTAGTGCAGCAGAGAGGGCGGTAATTAAGCGGCTATTGGTCAGCTCCGTTTTTAAGCGGTAATCATTGATGTCATGCAGGTTGAAAATGCCTGGTTCTGGGGCATGGCCAGGTTGTCCGGTGCGTAAAATAATCCTCACTTCTTTTAGATGGAGAATACTGCGAATTTTGGCGACTAAATCAAGTCCGGCAAAATCATCCTCCATCACCACATCGAGCAAAATGACAGCAAAATCATGACGCTTCAATAAAATTTCAAATGCTTCATGAGCACTGTATGCATGAACCAGTTCGACATTTCGCCCTAATAATTGCGTGTTTTTAAGGACGAGACTGGTACTCAAATGGATGTCATGGTCATCGTCCACCACCAAGATGGCCCAAGGGCTAGGCTGCCATTCTGGCTGTTCTTGCTCTTCGCTGGCAAAGATGAGTGTATCGTCGTGCATGCCTTGTGCTCTTTGTTACATCCTCATACTTTAGCAGTTGTTGGCTCTTATGCTCAGTGTTATCGGAATAGATAGACGAAAAATGCGAAACGAGGAAATATAGTCGCAATTGATAAGCAATCTCTAAAGTAGCCTGCCACAGTGAGACTTCATTTTAATCAGCATATTTGGTTGCTAGCCTACCTATGTGCCGCCCTGGTTGATTTTTCTTTATTAAAAACCGAGCATGCTTTTGCTGTTGTAAGCCTAAGCGGTGGCGTGGCGCTGCTGGCTTGTCTCAATCAGGGATGGCGAGTCTTACCTAATTTGGTGGTGGGGTTTGCGCTGCAAGCAATGCTATTGGGCTTGTCATTTGGTGAGGCGATGGTTTGGGTTTGTACCCGTTCGCTTTGCGCTACATTGGCGTGTTATCTAATAAAAAGACGCAGTGCGATGCATGAGTTTCGCACCCAACAAGCCGTAGACTTGCTCTGGTATGGCGCCGGTCTCGCCAGTGCAGTGTATGCGCTGAGCATTACCGAACTACTCCCCCATTGGTTGCCTAATGGCGTCAGCACCTTCAATAGCTTTGCCATGCTGTGGTTGGGTGAGGCATTGGGTTTACTCATTTTGGTACCCTGTTTTTACGCGCTACGCCACGATGGACATGAGTTAAGAGCTAACTGGTTAATCGAAGTAACCACTTTGGTTTCGATTGCAGCCTCGGGCGCGATGTTATTGCTGGCGCATTTTGACCGTGGTAGTTTGCAGCTGACTTATTTGTGTTTTCCATTATTGGCCTGGTCCGCCTTGCGATTGGGGCAGGTTGGGAACTCAGCCCTAACCTTAGTTTGGCTATTAATCTTAGGCAGCCCAACGGTGGGCAATACCTTGCCGTATGACGAGATCGTTAGGCAATTAATTTTGCTTGCGATGGCGTTACAAATGGGAATTTTGCTGTCTAGTATTCGGCGCGAAAATGAACAGGCCGTTGCCGATGCACGCTTAGCTAAGCAGGTCTTCCAGCACGCATCGGAAGGCATCATGATGATTTCCGCAGATCATCACGTGGTTGCGGTAAATCCTGCCTTTAGTCGTATTACCGGCTATTCCGAGGCCGATGCCTTGGGCCGTCCTTCCCGAATATTTGACACCCGCCCTGGAAACCCCAATCACAGTCAAGGTCAATTGCTCAGCGATCTTGAAGCCAGTGGGCATTGGGAAGGCGAAATGCAAGATAAGCGTAAAAGTGGCGAGTTATATCCAGCATGGCTATCGATCAGTGCCGTGCATGATAACGAAGGTCGACTTAGGCGTTATGTGGGGATTTTTTCTGACTACACGAGTCGCAAGCAAGCGGAACAAAAAGCGCAATATTTGGCAAGTCATGATTCACTTACCGAGTTATATAACCGTAATGGATTTCACGAAGCACTCGCTCGGGCTTTGACGCGAGCCAGTACCAAGCGTCGCTGTCTCGCTTTACTGTTTATTGACTTGGATCGGTTTAAATCAATCAATGACACCTTAGGGCATGATATTGGCGATCAGTTGTTGCGCATCGTCGCGCAGCGTTTAGTTCAGCACCTAAAACAAGATGATATTGTTGCCAGATTAGGTGGTGATGAATTTACTGTGGTGCTGGAGAATATCCATCTAATCCGTCAAGTCAATGACGTTGCGGAGCGGCTGTTGCAGGCCATTGCTGAGCCTTATTTGATCAATGGCCAGCAACTCTTTGTCACGGGCTCGATTGGCATTAGTTTGTACCCCAACGATGGTGGCCAAGCATCGCAGCTGATGCGCAACGCCGATTTGGCGATGTATCGCGCGAAAGATATTGGTAAAAATGCCTTTCAGTTTTTCTCGCATGATATGAATAGCCAAAATACTCAGCAGTTCTCTGTGCAGGCCGCCTTGCGTTTTGCTTTAGAGCGTGAGCAATTACAACTGGTTTTTCAGCCGCAAATGAATTTGGCTACCGGGCAATTGAGTGGCATGGAATGTTTACTACGCTGGCAACACCCTGAAATGGGGTGGATTTCACCGGCGGAATTTATTCCAATTGCCGAAGAAACTGGCATGATAATTCCGATTGGGCATTGGGTTTTATTGCAGGCATGCAAAACGGCTCAAGCATGGCGAGATCAAGGCTTGTTGGTGCCGAAAATGGCCGTGAATCTATCGGTGCGACAATTTAAGCCCATGGTATTGGTTGAACAAGTCGCTAGTGTATTGGCAGAAACCGGTTTCCCCGCCTATTTGCTGGAATTGGAAGTGACCGAAAGCCTGATTATGCGGCGTATTAATGAAGCCGTAGAGATTATGAATGCGCTCAAAGCAATGGGGGTCAGCTTAGCGATCGATGATTTCGGCACTGGGTACTCCTCGTTGTCGCAATTGAAAAACCTGCCGCTGGATATTCTAAAAATCGATCGCTCATTTATTGAAGGTTTGCCGCATAACTACGATGACACGGCGATTGCGCAAACCATTATTGCGATGGCAAAAAAATTAAGTCTGAGTGTGGTGGCTGAAGGGGTTGAAACCGAAGCGCAAATGCAAGCTCTGCGCAGTGCTGGGTGCGATACCCTACAGGGCTATTTTTATTCTCATCCGCTCGATGCCGCTGAGATGGCCATGTTAATGCAGAGGGTATAGCTCCCTAGTATAAGCGCTGCCTGTTTTGTGTCGGCATGCTAGGCTAGGGTATTAAAACCAAGCCAGAGTGCCAGTGGAATTGACACCAATGAACATAAAGTGCCTGCAACGACTAAAGCTGCAACCAACTCGGGATCTTGTTGATATTGCTCGGCAAACAGGTAATTGAGTACCGCGGGTGGTAAGGCGGCAAACAGCAGTAAAATTCCAGCTTGGCCACTTGGGAGGTAATGCGCTAAGGGCCAGGCTATAGCTAGACCAACGGCGGGGCAAAGCAAACCACCTAGTAAACCGGCGCCCCAGCGCGTCACTTTAAATTGCGCCATCCGCACGCCTAGCGCGAACAACATCAGTGGTATGGCAATTTCTCCAAGCATTTTAATCGGTTTTAATAGCCAGATCGGTAGTGCTAAGCCGGTGTTTTGTACGAGTAGTCCCGCAGCTAAGGCCCAGATCATCGGCGTCTTCAAGACATCGCTCAATGGTGCCGCGCGGTTAAATAATTTAATGCCTAGCGTGAAATGCAGCAGATTGGTCAGAATGAAAATTGCAATAGCGGCGGGGAAGTGACTTTCGCCAAAGGCAAATAGCCACAAAGGTAGCCCCATATTGCCGGTATTGGTGAACATTTGCGGCACACTAAATGCCAGCTTATTGAAGCCCAAGCGTGCGGCAAGTGCGTAGGCCACCACGCCACTACTCAAAATGATTACCGTGGCAAATAACAATAACTGCCCATATTGGCCAAGCGCCGCATTTTTGCTGGTCATTGCACTGAAGACTAAAAGCGGGGAGAGCAACTCAACGTTCAAGCGGTTAGCAGTGCTCATGTCAACGACGCGATAGCGCGCGTATAGCCAGCCAATAAGCACAATAATCATCACTGGCGCAATAATCTGGAAAAGCGGAGAAAGGGTAAGAAGCCCCATTTTAGGCACGGCTTCTTAGAGAAGGTGCATAAGCAAATCTGCCCTGTGCCTGCTTATCTTGCACCATGAACCATCCGCTGAGCAAAGCCTTTGCGTAGCCACTGGCAATGGTCGATTGCCATTAAAGCCAAGCTGCGCGCATGTTTCATCGGTGCGGCTGGTGAGTCAAAAATGCCAATGAGGCTATCGGTAAAGGCGGTAACCAAGCCAGCGTCGCGCGAGCGTAGCTGGCGATAGCGTTGCAGCATTGCAGCTTCACCTAGGGCAGTCTTTGGCGTTTGGCAGATAATTTGCGCCAGGGTATCGGCGTCACGTAAACCGAGATTAAGTCCTTGTCCCGCCACCGGGTGGAGGGTTTGCGCCGCATTGCCAATCATGACGACGCGTTCACCAACAACCGAATTCAGCGTTTTCAGCGCCAATGGCCAGCTCGCCCGCTCACTGACTGCACTAAAACCTGTAATACGATCGGCAAAGCGCTGCTCAATTTCGGAGATAAATTCCTGCTCAGTCAGCGCTAGACGCGCAGCTGCTTGTTCTGGTGTTTGCGTCCATACTAGGGTGTAGTCAATACCATTGGGGAGTAATGCCATGGGGCCATCATCAGCAAATCGCTCAAAAGCAATACCCTGGTGTGGGTGCTTTGGCGTTACTTTTGCCAGCACCGCGTGTTGCTCGTACGATTTAATGGTTTGCTGAATATCATGTAATTGATCGATGAGTTGGCCGCCGTCCGCCAGCACCAAAAGTCGGCATGTGAGGTGATGTTCGCTGTGATCGCGACTGTCTTGTAGAGTCACTTGGGCAAAACGCGCCAATTGCTCGATCTTACTCACTTTCATTCCCAGAGCGAGTGGAGCCTTGCCCATACTCACTGTGTTCAAGGCATGTTGCGCCAGCGATTGGTAGGGGATGGTGCAGCCAAGTTGGGGCAAATCCAAATCTTGAGCCGTTAACACCGTTCGCCCTAAGGTCCCCGCTTGAGAAACGTGAACTTTGTGGATTGGTGTGGCATCCAATTCATCCGACCAGAGTCCGACTTGGTGAAGTGCAGCAATGCTTGACTGGGCAATCGCGAGGGCACGAGGGTCTTTGCCGACGGCGCATTTGGCTTCAACCAACAGTGCTTGATGGCCACTGTTGATTAGTTTTTGAGCCAATAAGGCCCCAACCGGGCCACCGCCGACAATCAAAATGTCCACATGCAACGGTAAACGTTTAATCAACATAAGCTGCTTCCAACACTGTGAGATGCCCGATCTGAGCGCCGCTATTTTACCGATCAATGCGCCCGGACGCGAGGCATTGGCAACGATCAGACCAACTGACGGGGTTAAAGTCAACTCGACTCTTGTTTTATGCCTTAGTCGAGTTGATCTTATTGGATTTAGCCCGCCATCGTCGCCTCAATTTCAGCGACCGTTTTCGGGCAGCTAGCGGTGAGATTTTCGTGACTTGTCTCGTTAATTAGAACATCATCTTCAATCCGAATGCCGATATTTTCAAATGCGCTTGGCACATTAGCGGCAGGGCGGATATAAAAACCGGGCTCAACGGTGAGTACCATACCCGCTTTGAGTTGACGCCATTGCCCATCGACTTTATAGGCGCCAACGTCATGCACATCTAGGCCCATCCAGTGCCCGGTACGATGCATATAAAACTGGCGGTAGCTTTCAGTTTCGAGTACTTCGGCGAGTGAGCCTTTGAGTAAACCCAGATCAATCATCCCTTGCGCCAAGACCTGTGTTGCCGCGTCATGGGGTGCATTCCAAGTATTGCCAGGTTTGCACTGTTCAAGTGCCGCGTATTGCGCAGCGAGCGTGATGTCGTAAACGGCTTTTTGTTCACCACTAAAGCGGCCGTTTACTGGGAAGGTGCGGGTAATATCGCTGGCGTAACCATGCAGTTCGCAACCAGCGTCGATGAGTAACAGCTCTCCGTCACGCATTTGGGCGTGGTTTTCGCCGTAGTGCAAAACACAGGCATTTGATCCACTGGCGACGATGCTGTTATACGCAGGGGCACGACAGCCTTGTCGGTAGTAATCATGCAAAATTTCTGCTTCAACCTGATACTCAAATTGCCCCGGTTGCGTAAATTGCATTGCACGTATATGTGCCTGAGCGTTAATTAATCCAGCCTTGCGCAAGATACCCACTTCAAAGTCTGATTTGATTAGACGCATTTCATCAAGCACGGTACGCACATCAACGATGGTGTCTGGCGCATTAATGCCAGTGCGAACTAGCGCACGCACGCTGCTTAACCAGCGGTTGATTTGTCGATCCCAGCGCATTTCTTTGGCGAGTGGGTAGTAAATGCGGGGTTGGTTTTTCAGTAGTTCAACCATTTTGCTGTCGATATCATCCAGCGAATAGGCGATATCAAAACCAAAAGTATCTGCGGCGGCGGACGGGCCATAGCGAAAGCCATCCCAGATTTCACGCTCTTCATCTTTGGGGCGACAAAAAAGAATGTTTTGAACTGTATTTTCACCAATAATCTGGACGAAGACCGCATCGGGCTCGTTAAAACCTGTTAGGTAGTAAAAGCTCGAATCAAAGCGAAATGGATAAGTGGTATCGGCATTACGGGCGAGTTCTTTGCTTGTCGGGATGATCACAATCCCAGGCGCGAGTTGGCTAGCTAATTGCTGGCGGCGTGCGATGCAGTTTTCAATTGTTGTGCTCAGATGCATGAGTTACCCCGAGTTTGGCGTGTTATAGCCATGAAGTGAATGCCCAAATTATAAGGCCGCAACCTCAGTTGCGGCCTGGTAAAAATAGCCAGTTGTACTTATCGCTTTACCTGATTGAAACGTTTGGTAGTTTCAACGCCTGCCGCGTAATCTTCAAGTCGATCTCCGACAACTTGATCGATATTGTCCAAACGATCTTTGGGTGACGGATGCGTGCTAAACATTAGCGCGACCGAATTGTCGCTAGGGTTAACTGAGCCCAGTAGTTGCAACACGCTGACCAAGGCATACGGGTTGTAGCCCGCTCGCGCCGCGAGTACCATGCCGTTGACGTCGGCTTCGTATTCATCGGATTTATCTAGGCCGCGTATAAACACTTCAGAGCCGGCTTTGCCGAGTTTTTCTAACGATTTGCCACCAGATTTGCCGTTATTGTAATCAACCACCAAGGTAAGTAGATCAGAGGTGGCTTGTTGACCTTTGGCGCTGGCAATCGCTTTGGCGTGATGTTTGCGCACCACATGGGTAATTTCATGGCCTAAAACGGCTGCCAGTTCGGCCTCGGTTTGCAAGCGATCCCACAAACCGCGCGTAATCAAAATAAAACCACCTGTCGCGGCAAAACTATTGATATTGGGTGAATCAATTACGCCAAAGCGCCAATTCAGATTGGGCTGCTCCGATTGCATCGCAACCCACATCCCAACTTGATTCACATAGCGCTGGATTTTGGGGTCGTTTAGCAAGGGTTCTGCACCCAGCAGGGTGGACATCACGCTTTGTCCTAATGCTTCTTCTTCGGCAGGACCTAAGCCTCGCGTCGCGGTTGAAAGTGCTTCACCGGTGTTGCTGAGCACACTGAGGCCTTTGCTGAGTGTGTCGCCACTTAATAATTTATTGAGATCCAGCGCCATGGCTGGGCTTGTAAAGCCTACCGTTAGTAGTGCGGCTAAGAGGATTTTTTTCATGCTTAGCGCCTCATGGGAGTCATCGTATTGTTTGGACCACTTGTGCTCGTACTATTGATTGCGGGCACAGTATTTTTGCTTAAGTTATTTGCGAGCGCCGTGCGTTGTGCATCGCTTGGGCTGGCGGCAAACGTTGCCATTTTGCGCATTTCCGCAGGATTGGGGACTGCATTATTGATCTGCTCTGCCGACAAGCCTTTGACACCCGTGGTCACCGTTTTGCCAGAGGAGCCGGTTTTAATCACATTGGCTAAGGCGTTATTGCTGCTTGAGGTGCCACTGCTGGTGCGCACGTTCAGCAATTTAATCCAGCCAACTTGGCCATTGGGTAGTTTGACCTCCATCCACGCACCTTTGCGGCTGCGAATATCGATCTGAGTATTATTTGTGACGGTGGCAATTTTGCTGGCGTCCAGAAATGGCTTATCGCGCAAATCGGTAGTGCGGATTACTGTTCCTGGGTCTGCCAATGCCACACCGCTGGCTAATAGCATGCAGTAGAGCGCTTTTTTCATGTTTTTTCCCGTGGTTCAAGCAGTTTTACTGATTGTTCGCGGCCTTTAACCATATGTGTGCCACGTTCAATAAATTCAAAACTAGTATTATTTTTCGCACAAGCCTGCTGGCACGCTTCGGAAACCAAAATGCGTGCCACGCCTTTCGTTAAGCCTTCAATGCGCGAGGCAAGATTCACCGTGTCACCAATTACCGTATAATCAAGGCGCGTTTCAGAGCCGATAAATCCAACCACGGCCTGGCCAGTATGGATGCCAATTCCGACATCAAAATCGGCATTAAGGTCTTTGAGCTCGGCTTTAAATTGCTCAAGCGCATGTGACATTTCCAGCGCTGCCGCAATTGCATGTTCAGCGTGTTGCTCATCGTGCGCAGGTGCGCCCCAAAAAGCCATGATGGCATCACCAATGAATTTATCAAGTGTGCCGCCATGCTTAAAGATAATCGCCACTTGCATCGAGAAATAGCGATTGAGTAATTCAACGATGTATTCGGGGGGGTGATTCTCGGATAGCGTAGTAAAGCCGCGAATATCAGAAAACAGCACCGTTAATTCGCGTGATTCGGCTTTTTTATTCATGTCGATTTCGCCACTGGCGATTAAATCACCCACCACGCGGGAATCTAGAAAACGCGAAAACATCTCTACCGCATGCTCTCGGCTGGCTTTTTCGGCTAAATAGGACATCAATGCCGCCAGCCAAAAATAGCCCCAAGCCCAAGCGAGCGGGGCTGCCAGCGGCAAATACCAATGCTGCTTTAATCCTGACCACATTAGCGCGGCAGCTAAGCCGCTCGCGAGCACCATACAGCCAGCAAGGTATAGGGTGTTTTTGCCATACCGAAAGCCAAGAAAGAGCAGTGCCGATAGCGCCAAGGCAAGTAGGCTAAAAGGTTGGCGTGGCGGGTCACGCAACCAGTCGTTTTGTTTTAAATTGTCGATCGCGGTGGCCAGAATTTCCACTCCAGGATAACTCTGACTCAGTGGCGTAGGCCGCAAATCTTGCAGCCCTGGCGCGGCAGTGCCGATGATGACAATCTTATTGGTAAATTCCGTTTTAGAACGGCTTGGTTTTTCACTATTGGCATCAAAATAGAGGTCGGCATAGGAAATATGCTGGCGCAGGTGCTGCCAGTTCAAGCGGATACGATCTTGATTTACACTGTGCCATTGCAAATCAAGTGCTAATCGCCAAGGTAGCGAAGCAATTTGCCAACCATCGATACCGACTTTGATTAGGTATTCGCGGCCTATGCCATCTTGGCCTTCTTTAAAATTAATCAAGCCACCACGCCATGATTTTGGATCGAGCACGGTGGGGAGCATTAACGTGGCTTTTGCCTGCGGCTTTGCTTGCGGGGTTTTGATCAGGCCCACACTTGAGGGCAGGCTGGTTAAATCAATGCGATTACCATCATCAAGTAAAGCGTGTGCAAAGTAGATGTTTGAATACTGAGCAACGGTCTCTTTGAAAATGGCATCTGATTCGGTACCAAATGTATCGGGCTCATTAAAAAGAATATCGAACACGATGGCCTTGGGCTTTTGCGCTGCAATGTGGTCGATTAATTCAGCATGAATCGAGCGTGGCCATGGCCATTTACTCGCCACCTCATTCATGTTTTCCAAGCTTTTTTGGTCAATGTCGACAATGACGATGTCTGGATTGGCAGGGCGAGTTTGCGCATGTTTTTTTAGCAAAATATCGCCGATCCGCAAATCAAGCGACTGGCTAAAATTTAGGACGCCATAATCGAGTGCAATCAAGGCTGTGAGCACTGCAAAAAGGGTGGCAAAAGAGAGTTTATGGCGCATAGTGCAGCACAACAAAACAAAGTTAACTCTTTATAACCCTTAATTGTTCGCTAAAAAAGCACTTTCATCACAGCAAGCAGAGCCTGCATCGCTTAATTCTTCTCGGCTTTGCTCGTGGGGCCACCAATACCAGCAAAGCAAACCTCAAGCATGTGTTTGATAATCTCTTCCTTGTCGAGTTTGCTGTATTTTTGTAAAAACTCAACAGCAGGGTCGCAAGTTCTTGAATAAAAGCTAAATAAAATCACATCGCTAGGTAAGTTTGGATTTAAGTCGCCACTTTTTTGCGCTTTATTGACTAGCTTTTCAAGCTGATAGTTGAGTTTCAAAACCCGCCCTACATACTTTAGGTTGCGCATCAACATTTCGCGCACGTGTTCACTGGTCGAAGGCAAGAAAGGCATTCCGCCCTCCAGCCGCACGCGTAGCGCCCACTCTAACATTGCACTAAGCACTTCGATCGGTCGCAAACTATCATCAAGTTGGTGCAAGAAATCAGATGCGCCATCAATAAGCCGCACCATCGCTTCACCGACCAAATCTTCTTTTGATTTGAAGTGCTTATACAAGCTGGGTTTGGAGATACCCACTGCGTTGGCAACATCATCCATCGTCATCAGGTCAAAACCTTTGTCTTTCAGGATGGAAGTTGTCGCATCCAAAATGGCGTTTTCGCGCAATTTGAACGCTTGATCTTTGAAACTTAGTTTGCCAAGTATACTCATTCGTATATATTGCTACTAACCAGTAGCTTTTCTGTTTTGATAGTAGTAATCTTATCACTGAAGTATTCAATTTGACACTGTAACCATGGACGAACGGTCAACATGATGCAAAGCAAGCAACGTATTGCAGTAGTCGGTGCTGGGATTTCTGGCTTGGCTTGCGCTTATTTTTTACAGCGCCAGCATGATGTGACGCTGTTTGAAGCCGGCAACTATCTGGGTGGGCACACCAATACCGTGCAAGTAGAGCTAGAAGGTCAGTCTGCTCCCGTCGATACGGGCTTTTTGGTGTTTAACGAAAAAACCTATCCCAATCTGATTGCCCTCTTCGCGGAGTTAGGTGTTGCTAGCTATGCCACCGATATGTCGTTTGGGGTGTCACTCGATTCAGGCTCACTGGAATGGGCGGGAACCAATTTAGATACAGTCTTTGCACAGCGCTCAAATTTGTTGAAGCCAAAATTTCTGTGCATGTTGCGTGATATTTTGCGTTTTAACGAAGCAGCGCACCTCAATTTGGAAGTGTCAAGCAAAACCGGCATGACCTTAGGGCAGTTAATCGCCTCGGGGGGCTATGGCAATGAATTTCGCGATGCGTATTTGTTGCCGATGGCCGCGGCGATTTGGTCAAGCTCGCCTAAAGATATCCTCGATTTCCCCGCAGCGACTTTTTTGCGGTTTTGCATTAACCATGCGCTACTGCAAGTGAATAACCGACCACAATGGCAAACGGTGCAAGGTGGTGGGCGTGAATATGTGCGCAAAATTGCGGCGACCTTAAACGATATTCGCTTGGCAACCCCCGTGAGCGCAGTGCGGCGCGACGCGACGGGCGTAATTGTGACGCATGCCGGTGGTTTCGAGACATTTGACGCGGTGATATTCGCCACGCACGCACCGCAAACACTGGCGGCATTGCAAGACGCTAGTGCTGAAGAGCGGGCTATATTAGCTGCTGTGCGTTATCAGCCCAACACTGCAGTCTTGCATACCGATGTAAAGCAATTGCCGCGCAATAAAAAGGTATGGTCGGCGTGGAATTATTTGGGGGGGAAATCAATTTCGGGCGAGCGCGGCGTTTGCGTTAGCTATTTGCTCAATCAATTGCAACAGCTGCCGTTTGAGTCGCCAGTGGTTGTGACGCTCAATCCGTTTGACGCCATCGATCCAAATCAGGTGCTGGCGCAGTTTGAATACGAACATCCGATTTTTGACCAAGCTGCAATCGATGCACAGCAGCAACTGCACGCCATTCAAGGCCTAGATCGTGTGTGGTTTGCCGGCGCGTGGACGGGGTATGGTTTTCACGAAGATGGTCTGAAATCCGCCTTACGCGTTGTCGCTGATTTTGGCTTGCTACCCGCTTGGGCCAAGGTGTGATGATGTCCGCCGCAGCATATTTAATTCGCGGTCAGGTGATGCATCACCGGTTGCGCCCGGCCAAAAATCAGTTTGTTTATCCGGTGTTTTGTCTGCTGGCCAATGTGGCGCGTTTGGAAGAACTCAATAACCGCTGGTTCGGCGTCAATCGCCGCGGGCTAGTGTCCTTGCAAACCCAAGACTACGGCCCGCGTGATGGCTCGGATTTGCAGCTTTGGATCCGCCGCGTGTTGCAGCAATATCATTTGCCCAGTGATGGCGAAATTTGGCTACAAACTTTTCCGCGCGTGCTCGGCTTTGTGTTTAACCCGGTGAGTTTTTGGTATTGCCACGATGCGCAGGGGCAATTGCGCGCGGTGCTGGCCGATGTCAACAATACCTTTGGCGATAACCACAGGTATTTGCTTGTGGCCAAATCAGGTAAGGCGATTGACGAAGATACCCCGCTAGAAGCGCGTAAATTAATGCATGTGTCGCCGTTTTGCGAGGTGAAAGGTCATTATCAATTTCGCTTTCGCGCCAGCGAAAAAACGCAGTTTGTCGGCATTGATTATTTCGACGACGAAGGTTTGCTAATTAAAACCGCGATTGGTGGCTACTTGCATGCCTTTAATGCCCAAAGCGTGCGCCAGGCCGTGTTCGCGCAGCCATTTTTAACGCTGGGCGTGTTTGCCAAAATCCACTGGCAAGCGCTGAAACTGTGGCTCAAAAAAGTGCCATTTTTCCGCCAGCCTGCCGCGCCAGCGGTCAATTTTAGTTTTCAACTGCCTGAAGCCAGTTTGAAATCGCCCATTAACGTCGATTGCAATTCAGAGGAGCGTTCATCATGAGCAGCAACCCACTAAGTCGCGCCTTAACGCTAAGCCAAACGCAAAATCTACCGGCCGCAGCCAAATTATTTCTGCACTTATTAGCGCGTTTGCAATTCGGGCATTTGCAATTGATTACGCCGCAAGCCGAATGCCTAACCTTTGGCGATTTGCACCAGCCGCCAAGCGCCACCTTGCAGATTCATGATTGGCGCGCGTGCGAGCGCATTATCAAAGCGGGCGATATTGGTTTTGCCGAAAGCTATGAGGCGGGTTGGATTGATAGTCCAGATTTAACGGCTGTGCTCCGCTTGGCGCTGCGCAATGAGGCGGTTCTCGATCGCATGGTGTTTGGCGGCAAGCTCTCGACGCTGTGGTATCGCTTAAAACATTTGCTACGGCCAAATACGCGCAGCGGCAGCCGCAAAAACATCCATGCGCATTACGACATTGGCAATGATTTTTATCGCCTATGGCTAGACCCCAGCTGGACGTATTCAAGCGCGATTTTTGCTGGCGATAGGACGCAATCGCTGCAAGCGGCGCAGCAGCGCAAATACCAGCGCATTATCGATTGCTTGGGGCTTAAAGCGGGCGATCGGGTGTTGGAAATCGGCTGTGGTTGGGGCGGCTTTGCCGAACACGCGGCCAAACTGGGTATTTTTGTCCATGGCATCACCATTTCACCCGCGCAGCTGCAAATCGCGCGCGAGCGCATTGATGCGCAGCATTTGAATGCTTTGGCTGATTTGGAAATCTGCGACTACCGCGACCTACAAGGCCAATACGACGCGATTGTATCGATTGAAATGTTTGAAGCAGTGGGCGAGCGTTTTTGGTCACAGTATTTCGAAACCGTGGCAGCGCGCTTAAAAGCCGGCGGGAAAGCGCTAATTCAAACCATCACCATCGACGAGCGCTATTTTGCGCGCTATCGCAGCAGCACCGATTTTATCCAGCAATACATTTTCCCTGGCGGCATGCTGCCCAGCCCCGAGCGTTTTGTGCACGCAGCGCAGCGCGCTGGCTTGGAGACGCACGATCAATATCGATTTGGCGCCGATTACGCCGAAACGCTGCGCCGCTGGCGTGAAGATTTTGAAGCGCAACAGCACCACATCCGCCAGCAAGGTTTTGATGAAGCGTTTATGCGGATTTGGCGTTTGTACTTGTGCTACTGCGAAGCGGGTTTCGATGAGGGGCGCACCGATGTTATTCAGTTTATGCTGCAAAAAGCGCGTTAATACGCTGCAGGGTATTGCCGCCAAGCTATTGCTGCTTGCTTGCTTGGGGCTAATACCCATGCTGGCGAATGCTAACGCTTGGCGCGAACAATTACCGCAGGCCAAGGTGATCGGCAATGGCGATTTGCGCTGGTTTGGCCTGCGAATCTACACCGCCAAATTATGGAGCGAGCAGCCAAGGTTTGATGCCAACGCGCCGTTTGCGCTCGAGCTGACCTACCACCGCAGCATTAGCCGCGAGCAATTTGTCTCGACCAGCTTGGATGAAATTCGTCGTCTATTTGCGCAGCGCTATTCAGCCGCGACGCTGCAGCGTTGGGAGAGCGAAATGCAGCGCGCATTTACCGATGTGAACGAGGGCGATCAGCTGATTGGTGTTTATCTGCCCAATGTCGGCTGCCGTTTTTACAATAGCCGCCGCTTGCTGGCTGAGATTCGAGATCCTGAATTTGCCAAAGCGTTTTTCGCGATTTGGTTTGACGTGCGCAGCAAAGATAGTGGCCTGCGCGCCCAATTATTAGGGGACAAATCATGAATGCGGCCGTGCCAGCCGACAGGGCGGCGATCAGCAGCACAGGCGCGCTGATCGCGTATGGTTTGCTCGGCCTGCCGCTGGCGATGTCGGCCTTGCCGGTGTATGTGCAAATCCCCGCGTATTACAGCACGCATTGGGGCTTGGCCTTGGCGGGCACCGGCTGGGTGCTGTTTCTGGCGCGGCTGATTGATACGCTGCAAGACCCGCTGCTGGGGCGATGGATTGATCGTTTAAACGGCTTCCAGCTCAAGCTGTGGCTGCATCTGGGCGCTTTTTTATTGGCCTTGGGTTTTGCTGGGCTGTGGCTGCCGCATCTAGCGCAGGGGTATTTGCTGCTATGGCTTGCTGTGATGTTAGTTGTCGCTTATACGGCACACAGTATGCTCAATATCGCGTATTTGGCTTGGGGCGCGAAACTCGGCGCGGAAGGGCAATTGCTTGGCGCGGCGGGGTGGCGTGAAGGCGCGGGATTGCTCGGGGTGATTGCCGCCAGTGTGATCCCCAGCCTGATTTTGAGCCAGCCTCGCGCGGCGATTAATGATGGTTTTGTGCTGTACGCGCTACTGTTTACCGCGTTATTGGCGCTCAGTGTTTGGGCTTTACTGCGCTTTGCGCCCGCGTGGCCACGGCAAGCGGTGCAGGCCATCACTTGGCGCGAGGCTGTTGTGTTGATTGGCCAAAATCGCCGCTTTCGCGCTTTGCTCGCGCCGTATTTTTTAAATGCGATTTCGGTCTCGATTCCCGCGACTTTGGCACTGTTTTTTATCAACGATCGCATCGGTGCGCCGCAGTGGGCGGGGGCGTTTTTGGCATCCTACTTTATTGCCGCAGCAATTGGTTTGCCGCTGTGGGTGCAGTTGGCACGCAGGATTGGGGTGCTCTGCAGCTGGCGCTGGGGCATGGTGCTCGCGGTGCTGAGTTTTTGTGGCGCAGCTGTGTTGGGGCAGGGCGATACGCTGGCTTATTTATTGGTGTGTATCGCTGCGGGTTTAGCCTTGGGTGCAGATTTGGCCTTGCCGCCAGTGCTGCTTGCTAAAGTGATTCCGCCCGATCAAGCGCCCGCCAGTTATTACGGTGTTTGGACTTTGCTCGGCAAATTGGCTTTAGCCTTGGCGGGATTGGCTTTGCCGTTGCTGGCGTGGTTGCAATATCAACCGGGCCAGCCGGCAGGCGTCGCTTTGGCATGGGTTTATGCCGGCTTGCCGTGCTTATTTAAAATGGCTGCACTGATCTTATTACGTCGATTGGCCATTGATTCGGAGGCAACATCATGAAGCAGAAACTCAAAGCGATGATCGTAGGCTTGTGCGGCGTATTAACAGCCTGTGCCTCGCCCGATGTCAGCCAATATCAGCAGGCCGAGCCCAAGCTCGATTTGGTGCAGTATTTTGTCGGCAAGACGGATGCTTGGGGTATGTTCCAAAAGCGCGGCGGCGAAGTGGTGAAGCGTTTTCATGTCGAAATTACCGGCACGCACAATAACGGCAAATTGGTGTTGGACGAGCGTTTTAGCTACGACGATGGCACTAAAGATCAGCGCGTCTGGACTCTAACTCGGCAAGCTGATGGTACTTGGCGCGGCACCGCGGCCGATGTGAAAGGCGAGGCGATCGGCAAAGTGGCTGGCAATGCATTGAGCTGGCAATACACGCTCTTGCTACCCGTAGATGGCAGAACCTATGAAATGCAGTTTGACGATTGGATGTTTCTGATCGACGAGCAAACCATGATCAACCGTGCCAGTATGCGTAAATTTGGCATTGAGCTCGGTCAGGTAACGCTGTTTTTCAAAAAAAGGAGCTAGCCATGTTTGCCAGTATGAATAGACCGATTGCGAGCTTGGCCGGGCAACGTATTTGGCTAATCGGCGCATCCAGCGGGATTGGGGCGGCATTGGCGGAACAGGCGCTGGCGGCTGGTGCGCATGTCACACTCAGCGCCCGGCGCGAAGCGCCATTGCAAGCTTTAGCCGCTCGTTTTGATAAAGCGCATGTATTGGCGTTTGACGCGGTCGATCTGGCTGCGTGGCCGACAGCGTACGCGCAACTTTGCGCGCAAATGGGCGAGCCTGATCTGCTGATTTTTTGCGCCGCCGATTATCAACCCGAGCGGGTGTGGGATGTGCGCGCAGCGCGTGCCGAGCAAATGCTCAAAATCAATTTGATCAGCGTGTATTGCGCGATTGAAACCGTGCTGCCGGCGATGTTGGCGCGTGGCCGTGGTGGGATTGGCCTGATTGCCAGCGTTGCAGGCTATATGGGCTTGCCGAATGCCAGCGTGTACGGGCCAAGTAAAGCGGCGCTGATTAATTTGGCCGAGATTTTATACAGCGATTTACACCCCAAAGGTTTGGACGTGTATTTGATTAATCCGGGTTTTGTCAGAACCGATTTAACAGCCAAAAACGATTTCGCGATGCCCGCCTTGCAAACACCGCAGCAGGCGGCGAGTGCGATTTGGCAGGGAATTACCGATGGTGCATTTGAAATACATTTTCCGCACCGCTTTACCAATACGCTCAAATTTTTGCAACTTTTACCGTACCGCGTACGCTTTGCCTTATTCGAACGCTTTTTGAAAATATCATGACCCAATTGGATGAATTACTCGCTTGGTATCAAAGCTTAACGCCTGAGTCGCTGAGCGAAGTGGCTCGTTTTTATACCGACGAGGCACGCTTTAAAGATCCGTTTAACGACGTAATAGGGCATGCCGCGATTGAACGAATCTTTGTACATATGTTCGCGACAACGCAAAACCCGCGCTTTGTGATTGCCGAGCGCATCGTGCAAGGGCAACAAGCTTTTGTCACTTGGCGTTTTGAGTTTGGCCTAAAAGGGCAAGCCTATGAGATTGTTGGTGGCTCGCATCTGGTGTTTGCCGACGATGGACGAGTGGCCTTGCATCGTGACTATTGGGATGCAGCGGAAGAATTGCTGCAAAAATTGCCTGTAGTTGGTGGCCCAATCCGTTGGTTAAGGCGTCAGTTTCAGGTTCAATGATGTACAAAATTAGAAGCTGGATGTGAATAAAGCCCCGAATCGGGGCTTTATTTCTTCAGGCAATACTTGTTGCTGTGTTAATTAAAACGCAGGAACAACCGCGCCTTTGTATTTATCAGCGATGAATTTCTTCACTTCTGGTGTTTTCAGCGCAGCAGCCAATTTTTTGATTGCAGCAGCGTCTTTGTTGTCAGTGCGCGTTACCAAGATATTCACGTAAGGTGATTCTGAACCTTCGATCGCCAGTGCGTCTTTGCTTGGGTTTAGCTTAGCTTCAAGCGCGTAGTTGGTGTTGATCAGCGCCAAATCCACTTGGTTCAAAATGCGTGGCAGCGTTGCGGCTTCCAGTTCTTTGAATTTCAGTTTTTTCGGGTTGGCTGCGATGTCTTTGCTGGTCGCCAAGATGTTTTTCTTGTCTTTCAGTGTGATCACGCCCGCTTTGTCGAGCAACAAGAGTGCGCGGCCGCCGTTGGTTGCGTCATTTGGAATCGCAACCGTCGCGCCTTCTTTTAAGTCGGCCAATTTTTTCACTTTGGTCGAGTACGCGCCAAATGGCTCAACGTGTACGCCAGCGACGCTCACCAAAGTCGTGCCTTTGCCTTTGTTAAATTCGTTCAGGTAAGGCTGGTGCTGGAAGAAGTTGGCGTCGAGTTTTTTCTCGGCCACTTGCACATTAGGTTGTACGTAGTCGGTGAACACTTTAACGTCCAGCGTAACGCCTTGTTTGGCCAAAGTTGGTTTTAAGAACTCGAGGATTTCAGCGTGTGGAACGGCAGTTGCGCCGACGCTGATTTTGTCAGCAGCAAATGCGCCAGCACTTGCGAACAAAGAAGCTGCGGCAACCAGAGAGATGATTTTCTTCATGCTTTTATTCCTTTTGGGAGGGTATATGGTTGCACTCTTTTGGAGTGCTGGTTTGTGTGTTAATACCCCTGTGAGGGGTGTATGTATACAGAATATCACTGAGCCCTATAAATTGAAAATATCAATTGCTTCTAAACATATATAGGCGCAGATGCTGCTTATTTACGACTAAAGTGCTGAACCAATTTATCGCCGACCATTTGCAGTACTTGCACCAAGATCAGCAATAAGACGACGGTCACGACCATGACGTCAGTCTGGAAGCGCTGGTAGCCAAAACGAATCGCCAAATCGCCCAAACCACCGCCACCAATGACGCCGGACATCGCCGCATACGAAACCAGCGTAATTGCCGTGACGGTAATCGCCGCCAAAATGCCGGGCATGGCTTCGGGGAGCAGGGCTTTTAATACGATTTGCCGCGTCGTTGCACCCATTGCTTGCGTCGCTTCAATAATGCCGCGATCCACTTCACGCAGCGCGGTTTCGACCAAGCGGGCGAAGAAGGGCGTTGCGCCGACTACCAGTGGCGGAATGGCGCCTGCGACGCCCAATGAAGTGCCAGTCAGCAATACGGTGAACGGAATCATGATAATCAGCAAAATCACAAATGGCACCGAGCGCAGCACGTTCACGATAAACGACAAAATGCCGTACACGACAGGCTGCGCGAGCAGTTGTTTTTTACCGGTTAAAAACAGCAAAATACCGAGCGGCAAGCCCAAAATTAGCGTAAATAGCAGCGAGCCGCCGAGCATGCTCAAGGTGTCTAGCGTGGCTTGGCCGATATCGGCCCAGTCGATATTGCTCAGTAATTCATTCATTAGCTCGTTCATGCGCGCAACTCCTCAATCACAATGCCCTCGGCGCTTAATTTGGCCAGCAAATCGTTAACTTGGCTGCCAACCAGCCCCAAGGTTAACTGGCCGCATGGTGTTGCTTTAATGCGCTCGATGCGGCCGGCGAGGATGGAGAAATCAACTTCAAATTGACGCGCTAGCGAGCTTAAATGCGATTGATACGTGGCATCACCTTTGAAAGTGAGGCGAACAATTTTGCCCGGCACATGGGCAAAATCGTCGGCTTCATCATTTTCGTCAACGTGCTCGCTCTCGTAAACAAAGCGGCGTGTGGTGGTGTGTTTGGGGTGTAAAAACACGTCGGTAACGGGGCCCATTTCGACGATTTCACCGCCATCAATGACGGCAACGCGATCGCAAATGGTGCGAATCACGTTCATCTCGTGCGTAATCAGCACAATCGTTAGTTTGAGCTTTTGGTTGATTTCCAATAAAAGCTGCAATACCGACGATGTGGTTTGTGGATCAAGCGCGCTGGTGGCTTCGTCACACAGTAGTAGCTTCGGGTTGTTTGCCAAGGCGCGTGCGATGCCGACGCGCTGTTTTTGTCCACCAGAGAGTTGGGCTGGGTATTTATTGGCGTGATCTTTTAAGCCAACCAAATCGAGCAATTCGGCAACGCGCTGCGCAATTTGCTCCTTGCTCAACTCGCCCGCCACTTGCAGCGGGAAGGCGACGTTTTGCGCGACGGTTTTGCTCATCAGCAGATTGAAATGCTGAAAAATCATGCCAATTTTCTGGCGTGATTTACGGAGCTGATCGCTGCTAAGTTCAGTCAAATCCACATTGTCGATCAATACCCGCCCGCCCGTTGGGCGCTCAAGCAGATTGATTAAGCGAATAAGGGTAGATTTGCCGGCCCCAGAGTGGCCGATCACGCCGAAAATTTCACCTTCGGCGATGCGTAAATCAATCCGTTTGAGTGCCGGAATGTCGCGGCCTTCAACCCGATAAGATTTACTGAGATTTTCTAATAAAATCACGGAACGCCTTTGTTGATTAAGTCTGAGTTAATGATTGTCGATGAAAGCGATTGCGGCAACTAAGCTTGGGGCATCAATTGCTCAAGCACCGCGACGATGCGCGCAATATCGGCTTCGCTAATTTGCCAGTGGGTGACCAAGCGCATCAGGCCATGCTCAGGGGGATTTACCATGATATTCTGCGCGCTAAACGCAGCGCTGACTGCAGCTGCGTCAATCTCGCGCGTAAAGCGAAACCACACCATATTGATGTGTACGCTGTCTAAATCCACTTCAATGCCATCGATTTGGCTAATCGCTTGGGCGAGCATTTGCGCGTTGTTGTGATCTTCGTGCAAACGTGCCGTCATCGTATTGAGTGCGATCAAGCCTGGTGCGGCTAAGACGCCAGCTTGACGCAAACCACCACCGAGCATTTTGCG
Source organism: Chitinibacter sp. SCUT-21 (assembly GCA_041874755.1). Lineage (NCBI taxonomy): Bacteria > Pseudomonadati > Pseudomonadota > Betaproteobacteria > Neisseriales > Chitinibacteraceae > Chitinibacter > Chitinibacter sp. SCUT-21. The sequence continues at coordinate 524,445 of CP102611.1, read as the reverse complement.
TAAACGACGTGCGCGAGCAATAAAATCGTGACTACCCGCCAAAATAGAGCCCACCGGAGCGGCCAAACCTTTACTTAGGCAGCACATCACACTATCGCAATACTGCGTGATTTCTTTTACATCGACCTGTAAATGCGTTGCTGCGTTAAAAATGCGGGCGCCATCTAAATGAACCGGCACTTGCTCGGTCTGAGCAATTTTCCAAATGGCCTGCATATTCGAAAGTGGAATAACACGGCCGTTTGAATGCGCGTTTTCCAAGCAAATCAAGCCGGTTTTGGGCTCGTGAATATCAAGGCCATGGCGGATTTTGCGTTGCACAGCGTGTGGATCGATTGCGCCATTGAGGCTATCAATCGTGCGCAATTGCACGCCACCAATCACCGCGCTGCCACCCGCTTCATGCCAAACGATATGGCTATCGTCGCCAACAATGACCTCATCGCCACGCTGGCAATGGCCTAAAATCGCCAATTGATTGCCAAACGTACCGGTGGGAACAAAGAGAGCAGCTTCTTTGCCTAGGCGCGCTGCGGCTTGCTGTTCCAGTTCAATCACAGTGGGATCATCACCGTAAACGTCATCGCCGACAATGGCGTTGGCCATCGCTTGGCGCATCGCGTCGGTGGGCTGAGTCACAGTATCACTACGTAGGTCGAGAGTTTTCATGGCGATTGAGGTTTATTTGTTCAATGATTGTGAATAGTTAGATCAAAAATGACTATAGCCGATATTCCTAATTCTGATGATTAGACGCCGATTGTGCGAAAATAGCGAATATGAAAACATCAAATGAATCTTTACTTGCGCGCAGCATGGCGGCTGTTTGGCATCCATGCACGCAAATGAAACGCCACGAAACCATGCCCTTGGTGCCGATAGCGAGCGCCAATGGCGTGTGGTTGACCGATTGCAATGGCCATCGCTTCATCGACGGCGTTTCAAGCTGGTGGGTCAATTTGTTTGGCCATAATGAGCCACGCATTAAAGCGGCCATCAGCGCACAGATGGATCGGCTCGAACACGTGATGTTGGCTGGCTTTACGCACGAGCCCGTGGTGCAATTGTCTGAGCAATTGGGCGAATTGACGGGGCTGGGCCATGCTTTTTATGGCTCAGATGGTGCTTCAGCGACTGAAATCGCGCTAAAAATGGCCGCGCATTATTGGCGCAATTTAGGGCGGGCGAAAAAAAACCGCTTTGTGTATTTGGCCGATAGTTATCACGGCGAAACGGTGGGCGCATTGTCGGTGACGGATGTGCCAATTTTTCGTACTGCCTACGCGCCGCTGGTGCGCGACAATTTTTGCGTAATGAGTCCAGACCCGCGTTTAGCAAACGAAGGCGAGAGCGCAGCTGAGTACACCACGCGTGCGTTGGCCGATTTAGAGCAAGTGTTGAAAAACCACGGCGACGAAATCGCCGCACTGATTATCGAGCCTTTGGTGCAGGGTGCGGTGGGTATGGCGATGTATGAACCAAGCTACTTGGCTCAGGCACGTATACTGTGTGATGAATATCAAGTCTTATTGATCGCCGATGAAATCGCCGTCGGTTTTGGCCGCACCGGAACCATGTTTGCGTGCGAGCAGGCGGCAATTAAGCCCGATTTGATTTGCCTTTCCAAAGGCATTACCGGCGGCTATCTACCTTTGGCGGTTGTGCTGTGTACCGACGAGATTTACCAAGCCTTTTATGCCGATGACAGCGCCAAAGCTTTTTTGCATTCTCACTCGTACACTGGGAATGCGCTAGCGTGTGCCGCGGCCTTAGCTACGCTGCAGATTTTTCGTGATGATGATGTCATCGTCAAAAACCGAAGCAAAGCGCAGGCGATGAATCAGGTGTTTGAACCGTTAAAAAACCACCCTCGAATTACGCATTGGCGGCACCGCGGCATGATTTGGGCCTTTGATGTGCTCGATGCGCCTGCTGGATTTGCACAAAAATTCTTCCAAAACGCATTAAAAGCTGGTGTTTTGCTGCGGCCGGTTGGAAATACGGTATATTTTATGCCACCGTATATTATTGATCTGGCCCAGACCGAGCAGATGGCGCAAGCAGCAAAATTGGCGCTAGAGCAAAGCGTGTTGTCTTAGATAAACCAACAGTGTGATATGACTTTAATCTTTAAGATTCCTGAAACCGATCAAAGCCTTGCGGCAGTCGTTGAGACCGATCCGAAAAAGCTTAAAGATTGGTTAATCGCGTTGCCCACCGCCAATGTGATTGACGCGGCGCGCATGATGCTTGATGCAATGACGGCCTTAAACCGTGTTAAGGTCGATGCAGATGCTCGGATCGCGTTGTTAACAGAATATCAAAGCTCTTTAGAAATGCTCACTGGCGCGTTTGAAGTGGCCTATGCCTCGCCTGGGTTGCCGATGAAAGAATCGGCCCGTATGGCGGCACAATTGGCGCGCAATGTGTGGTTTGAATTGGCGCAAGGCTGGAAAATCGCGCAACACGATAAACTTGAAAAACGCTTTAGTTTTTTCTCTAGCCCCGCCAAACCTTCCCCATTGTTATTACAGGCTTTGCTGTATGCCTATTGGCGCGTATATCAAGTGTCCGCGCGTTTGTATCAAAGCTTGCCGGAAGGGATTTGGTCTGATGCGCACCAGATCTTCCGCTATGGTGCTGAGCATAAAGTATTAGACGAACCCAAAAACGAAAACCCGAAAGATAAGTCAACGCGCTCGCTCGCCACTTTATATAAGCAAATGGTGCTACTGGCCCTAGCCGACCCGCACCGCTTTGCCGGAAGCGAGTTTGATAAAGTGATCGAAATTATCGAGGGCTACGCGCCACACGCCCATTTTCAGCCTTTAAGTAAACTTGCGTCGAGTGCGGGGTTTTTCTTGATTGAGCTTAATACCGACAAGGCACCGTGTTATGTTGGCAATCGCTCGCTCGATCATTACTCAGGTCAAGCGGTGCTGTTTGATACGATAGAGTTGGCAAAAAAGCTGCACAAGGCCGAACACGCTGTTGAAGCGAAGGCTCCGATGGCAAAAGATCGCGTCAAAGTTCAAATGTGGCTGGAAATCTTGCGCCGTGTGATACGCCAGTGGAGTATTGTTCCGCATCGCCTATATCAGCGGATTCCGACGCAATCGAATATCAATGTGGCGTTGGGCTTGCGGCGCACTGCTTTTCGTCTCAATCAAGGCCAACATTTAACGCTGGGAACTGAAAAAATTTTGCTGTCGGAAAAAGACTTGCAAACCACCCAGTGGCAAGTAGTCAATGAAAGCCCTGGGGGTTACGGGATCTTGGCGCATGAATTGCCCAAAGAGCAGGCAAGGGCGGGCGAAATTGTTGCTCTGTCGATTGCAGATGAAACCAACTGGATGGTCGCGTCGATTCGCTGGTTGCACCAGCATCACAATGGGTCGATGGAAATGGGCTTGCAAGTAATGAGTGCCAAAGCGAGGCCCATTTTGATGCGCTCAGTGCAAAATCCAGAAGCTGGTTTTTCCCCCGCTTTATTATTGCCGGCGATTCCAGCGTTAAAACAGGCTGCACGTATAGCAACGAGCAAAGGTCACTACACCCCGCTACGGGAATACACGGTGCTATTGGCAGATCGAAGCCATACAGTACGCGCCACAAAATTGGTTGAGCAGCAAAACGGCTATGATTTATTCGAGTTTAGTGGCGATTTAGATTAGGTATTTTGCTCTGGCTAGCATCAAATATGCTTGCTAGAGCAATACTACTTATTTTTAGCGCGCGGATGCGCTTGGTCATACACATTTGCTAGGTGTTGAAAATCCAAGTGTGTATACACCTGCGTGGTGGCAATACTGGCGTGGCCCAGTAGTTCTTGTACTGCGCGTAAATCACCCGATGACTGCAGTAAATGACTGGCGCAGCTGTGGCGCAACTTATGTGGGTAAAGCGGCTCGTTAATCCCGAGCTGCTGCTGCCAGTGCTGCAAGCGGAGTTGTACGGCTCGGGTGGTTAATTTCCCCCCTTTTTTGCTCACAAATACCGTGGCGACTTGCCCACGTGCATATTCGGGCCTGATTGTGAGCCAGTGGCGAAGCGATTCCTGCGCTGCATGGCCAATCGGGACGACGCGTGTTTTATTGCCTTTGCCGGTTACGCTGGCCAAACCTTGCGGTAAATCGAGCTCGATCAACTTTAGACCGACTAACTCGCTAACGCGTAAACCCGATGAATAGGCTAATTCAAACATGGCCTTGTCGCGAGCATCGAGCGCATCGTCGTCGGGCATGTTTTCCAAAAAGCCAACCGCATCGTCGCTGTTGAGTGTGCCGGGTAAGGGTTTGCTCGACTTAGGTGCTTTCACCCCTTCCACTGGGTTCAGTGGCCAATGAAAATCACGAATCATAATGCGATAAAACATTCGCCATGCCGATAGCGCCCGTGCAATAGAGCGCCCCGATAAGCCTTTACTGGCAATTTGGCGCACAAAACTACGAATGTCTTGCGCAGTGAGCGTGTGTAAATCTTTTTGCTGCGCGTATTGTGCTAGTAGCCATAAATCACGCTCGTAGGCCGCATAGGTGTGCGCACTGGCCATTTTTTCGCCATTCAAATAGCGAAAAAAATGCGCAAACTGCTCAAGCGTTTGCGCGGGAATTTGTTGCGATGGTGCGGCGGGTTTAGCCATTGTCTGGTGTTATGCGGCGAATTGCGGCCGATAATAAATCAGACAAACGCTGCAAATACAAGGTGCCCATGTCAGGGTAGAAGCGCTCGCTGTCTGGGCTAGCTAGCACTAGCAATCCAAACGGCTGATCTGCGGTTTTCAAGGCAAACTGAGCGAAGGATTTTAGTTCACCAGTGCCAATTTCAAACCAATCGAGTACTTCATCGGTGACATATGGACCGCAGTACGGGGAAACTAGATTTTCAGCTAAGCGATGAATCGCTTCACTGACTGGCGAGAATTCCATCAAATTGCACTCGCCGGCCGGCAACCATAAGCGTAGCGCCATAAATGGCACATTAAAGCGCTCTTTCAGGTGATATTCAAGCGTACCGATGATCGAAGCTAGATCATTTGCCTTCATCAAATCAACGGTCAGATGATGCAATTTGTCTGAAATTTGGTCGTTTTCGATGCCAAATTGCAGTAACTCGCCCAAACGTGATTCCAATTGCTTATTCCGATCGCGTAAGGTGAGTAATTGTCGTTCAGCCAACGACACCGCATGGCCGCCATGATTATGCGGAACAAAAATTTGCGCGATATCATCGGCAAATTCATCAAAAAAAGCTGGGTTTTGTTTTAACCACTGAACTACATCATCCGCATTCATCTGCTTTATCCTGATTAAATGTCGATTGAACCTGCAAAAACAGTCACTGCAGGGCCTGTCATCATGACGGCTTGGCCTGCGCCCGTCCAAGAAATTGTTAAATCACCACCACGGGTGTGAACCAGCACCGTTTCATCAAGGAGTCCTCGGCGAATACCCGCGACTACTGCGGCGCATGCACCCGTGCCGCAAGCCAGTGTTTCACCCGCGCCGCGCTCGTATACGCGAAGCGCGATTTCATTGCGATTAATAATCTGCATAAATCCGGCGTTCACTTTGTTTGGAAAACGCGGATGCGCCTCAATCAAGGGGCCTTGCTGGCTAACTGCAGCAGTTTGCACCGATTCAACCACTTGCACCGCGTGCGGGTTGCCCATCGAGACGACGGATATCTGCAAAACATCACCGTCAACGATCAACGGATCAACAATCGCTTCGTTGGGGGCTTGAAAAGGAATTTCATCCGGCGCAAAGCGGGGCACACCCATATTGACGGTGACATTGCCGTCGGCTTCCAATTTCGGGTAAATCACGCCTTTCGCGGTTTCTACGGCGATTTCAGTTTTATCAGTCAGGCCTTGCTCGTAAACAAAACGGGCAAAACAGCGCGAACCATTACCGCATTGCTCTACTTCGGAGCCGTCGCAATTGAAAATGCGATAACGAAAATCGATGCCCGGTGTGCTGGATTTCTCGACTAGCAGCAGTTGATCAAAGCCAATGCCAAAATTACGGTGACTCAAGAGGCCGATTTGTTCGGAGCTCAGATTTACTGTTTGACGCACACCGTCAATGACCATGAAATCATTGCCAAGACCGTGCATTTTGCTAAATTGCAGCTTCATGTTTAATTATTCCATTCGATTTTATTGGCCGTTGTTATTGCGATTGAAACAGCAAAAAAGCTCGAGGTAAAACGATAAATATTAGGGGTAGCCCAGAACCATTCATGCGCAGATAAGCTGAGTTTTTGCGCTGATGCTAGGCTAAAGGCTGGGCCGCTGCGGGGCAAGGACTCTTTGCGCAGCGTGGCAAAATCGTCATTGCCGTGTAATTTTGGTGAGTTTAATCGGCAAATAAACGGCCGTACTCAACCATTAGGCAGCGATCCATGATGATCGGAATCCCTGCTGCATTAGCGCGCTCGGCGGCCGCTTCATCAATAATATCCAACTGTAACCAAATCGCTTTTGCGCCGCGCGCAATCGCTTCATCAACCACCGTGCCTGCTTCTTCGCTGCGGCGAAATACATTCACCAGATCAATTTCGCCCGGAACTCTCGCTAAAGTGGGGTAGACCTTTTCGCCTAAAATCGTTTCTTGCGGTTTTGGGGTTACTGGAATGATCTTAAAACCCCAGCGTTGCATTAATTTGGCTACGCCATGGCTGGCGCGGCTTGGTTTATCTGAGAGACCCACCACGGCGATCGTTTTGGTGTTAAGCAAAATGGCTTTAATTTCTTCATCACTTGGATTGTGAATTGGCATAGCGCATGTCCTTTGGGTATGTTGCTGAAGGCAAAATACAGCTTCTCTTTGCTGAGTATACCCTTAGATTAAGTGAATCTGAAAGCGAGCAAGCACTTGTGCATACAGTAAGAAAATAGCGATGGTTGCACAGCAAGCGATCAGCAAGGCCGGCCAAAATCCAAAACGGTTGAGCAAAAAAGGAAAGGCCAAAAACATCGGCAATGTAGGAATCACGTACCAGAAGGTGTACCACGCGTGCGCGGCAATTTTCGCGCTGGGTTGCTTTTCAATGTACAGCCAAATCAGCGTTAAGCACGTCATGATCGGCAAGGCGGCTAGCAATCCGCCCACGCGCTCATAGCGCGCTGCAATTTCAGAAATACCGACCACGGCGGCGGCCGTGATCAGGTATTTTGCAATCAAGTAGCCGCTGGCCACGATTAGGCGAGCACCATCACTGCGTCAGCTTCAACAATCGCGCCTTTTGGCAAAGCTGCGGCTTGCACCGCTGCACGCGCAGGGAATGGTGCGGTGAAATATTCACCCATGATTTCGTTCAATTTGGCAAAGTTGGCCAAATCAACGACGAATACGCCCAGTTTTACGATGTCAGACAAATCGCCACCCGCCGCTTGGCATACCGCACGCAGGTTTTGGAATACGCGATGCGTTTGCGCTTCAAAACCTTCAGCCAACTCGCCCGATACAGGATCAAGACCGATTTGGCCTGATAGATACACCGTGTTGCCCACTTTAACCGCTTGCGAGTAAGTGCCAACGGCTTTAGGGGCGTGGTCTGAATGAATGATTCCTTTGCTCATAATGTCATCCTTAATTGAAATTGGCCTGACCAAAAGGTGAGGGTTTAGGGTTTTTTACTGGCAGCAATTGCATATGGTTCTGGGTGAACTCGCCCATTGTGCAGCAAATCGTCGGCGGCATAAATATGGACGATTTCGATCAGAATTAAATCCGCGACCACGGGGCTGCCGACTTCAATCTGCTGCAAAAAACGGCCTTCGAGCGCGACGCCGCAATCGTCGATGCGTGGCGCTTTAACGGTTTGTGCTGGTGCAAATTGTAGGCCAAGGCTATCGATTTGCTCTTGTGATGGTGGTGTGCCTGATCCAGTTGCGTGTACCGCAGGCGCGTGATCGTGCGATGGAATATGAATCACGCAGTCGCCGCCATGAATGAGGTTAAGCGCAGTGTCTTTTTGCTCGCTGCCGCCGCCCTGGCCCATGCGGCGATTGACGCTGAGCGACACAATCATTGGTTCGCTCGACACAATATTAAAGTAGGAAAATGGCGCGATATTGATTTTGCCGTTTGCATCGCTGCTGGTGACCCACGCAATCGGGCGCGGAACGACGCAGTCGGTAATCAAATTGTATTTTTCACTCGGCGACAAAGTCGCAACGGGCCATTCCATAATAAATCCTGTTGATACGGGGTTGGGTATTGCTTGTGAGGCTTTTTCTGGTCTAGTTTGCTGCCATATACCCAGTAGTTTTTTAACACCGTCATCGCGGCTCGCAGTAGCTTTACAGCAAATGGCTAGGGTAAGAATCTTTCCATTAATACATTCAAAAAGCGCTGGCCTTTTTCAGTTGGCTTGACCCAATGTAAATCACGTTCGAGTAAACCTTCGCTACAGGCGCGCTCGAGTTCGGTAAAAATCTTGCTCTGCGGCAAACCGGTGCGCTCTTGAAACAGCGCGAGCGGGAAGCCTTCGGTTAAGCGCAGCAGATTAAGCATAAATTCAAACGGTAGCTCATCTTTTTCGACCACCGTTTCGGTCTGAATGGCATTGCCGGCGGCCATTTTGGCCAGATATTCGGTCGGCTGTTTGTAGCGCGCTTGGCGAATGATTTTGTCGTGAAAGCTTATTTTGCCGTGCGCGCCAGCGCCGATGCCCAAATAGTCGCCAAACTGCCAGTAATTCAAATTATGCTGACTGCGTTTGCCGGGTTTGGCGAAGGCGCTGGTTTCGTAATGCTCAAACCCCGCGCTGGCCAGTTCTGCTTCGATCATTTCCTGCATATCCGCCGCCAGATCATCGTCGGGCAGGGCGGGTGGGTAGCGATGAAACAGCGTATTGGGTTCCAGCGTTAAATGATACGCGCTCAAATGCGCAGAGCCGCATTCAATGGCAAGGCGAATATCGGCCTGCGCCTGCGCCAGTGTTTGCTTAGGCAGCGCGTACATAATGTCGAGGTTGAAATTGCCAAAGTGCTTGTGTGCAATTTCAACCGCGCGCAATGCTTCATCACGATTATGTATGCGGCCTAAGGCGCTTAAATGCTCAGGGTTAAAGCTTTGAATGCCAATCGACAGCCGATTAATCCCCGCCGTGGCGTAGCCGGCAAATTTGTCGATTTCAAACGTGCCCGGGTTGGCTTCGAGCGTGATTTCAGCGTCGGGGTTCAGCTTTACTCGCGCGCGAATCGCCTCTAGAAGGCGATCCATGCTGGCGGCGGAAAACAAACTCGGCGTGCCGCCGCCCATAAAAATACTCGTTACCGGGCGGCCCCACACTTGAGGCAGATTGCTTTCCAAATCGCTAATCAGCGCGGCAATGTATTGATCTTCGGGTAGGCCGCTGGGGTGGTTAGCATCTTTGACCGCGTGCGAATTAAAGTCGCAATACGGACATTTTTTGACGCACCACGGAAAATGGATATACAGCGCCAACGGCGGCAGGGCGTTTAAGCCCGAAGAGCCAAGCTGACTAAGCGAAATAGTTTGCATTGAAAAGACGATATAGTTGGATAGAAATTATTGCTTTGGCGAGTTCTTTTTCGAAAACTCAACCATGCCTTTCCAAACTTTGAAATCTGGGTAGCCTTCTTTAATGTCCATTGCCCCAGAAGAGAGGATCGTAAAGTATTTCTTACACGCCAATTCTGCACCATCTTTTTCGATCATGGTTTTCACCATTGAATTGGCTTGCTCGTTATTGAATTTGGTCATGTCCGCCAAGGCTTTTTTTGCCGCGTCATCACCACCAACCTGTTTTACTGCACCCAAGTAACCATTCACGTAGTCATAGTGAACCATCAGGTATTGCTTGTTTTTATTTTGCCATGTGTTGAGGCTTTGCTTGATGTTGTCTTCGGTGAGTTCGCCTTTGCCTTTGCAACCATTGGCCATTTTGTTGTTGGTCACAATGGTCGTGCTCAGGTTGCCCGCAGCCTTATTACGCTCAGGTGTGAAAGGGTTGCCCGAGTCGCTGCTCACGCTAGAAGCTTTACTCGCATTTTTGGGGGCAGCGATCGCGATAGACATGGGTAAACAAAGTGCTGCAATTAATAAGGCTTTTTTCATGTCGGTTCTCAATGGTTAAAATAAATTTTATTGGTAAGGGTTATGAAGCTTTTCAACTAATTGATGCAGCACGGTCTTCATTTGCTCGGCAGACACTTCCATCAACAGGCCATCTTCGAATAAGTCTTGCGCCATTTGCGCGAGCTCATCGAGGTTTTCGTTCATTACTTTCACTTTCTCGGTACACGATACCACTGAGCCATCGTCGCGACACCATTTAGCCCAGCGGCTTTCGTCGTTTGTGCTCATAAGCCGGTTTCCTCAAGTTTGGCCATTAAAACCTTCAGCGCCTTGGCTCGGTGCGAAATTTGCGCTTTTTCATTGGCACTAATTTGTGCAACGGTTTTATTAAACTGAGGCAACCAAAAGAGTGGATCGTAGCCAAAACCGCCATCGCCGATTAGCTCATTCGCAATCTCTCCACGGCACACGCCGTCGGCGATTAAAGGTTGTGGGTCGTTCTCGCTACGCACTAACACCAAGGCCGCATAATACCAAGCGCTGCGCTCTGGGTGATTTTTTAATTCACTCAGCAGCTTCTCGTTATTGCGCGCATCCGATTTGGGCTCGCCTGCATAGCGCGCAGAATACACGCCCGGCGCGCCACCTAGTGCATGAACGCACAGGCCAGAATCATCGGCCAAAGCGGGTAAACCGGTGATTTTTGCCGCGTGCCGTGCTTTCGCCAGCGCGTTTTCAACAAAAGTCTCGTAAGGTTCTGGGCATTCTGGGACGCCTAACTGGCCTTGCGCGATAATCTCGATGCTCAGTGGCGCAAATAACAGGGCGAATTCTTTGAGTTTGCCGGCATTGTTGCTGGCGAGAACGATTTTTTTCATGGGGTATTGCTCTGAGTCTATTCTGATAATTGCGCTGCAATCTAATACACTGGCTAGTATGCTTTTTTGCTTAAGATCATCAAGCTTTGATCGCGAGTCATTTGAAAGCGATTGAGCAAGCTGGTGCCGATCAAAATGGGGCTGCCGTCATTGCTGTCGCGCACGACGGTTGGCACATCATAAAGCGTAATGCTGCCCAGTCTAAGCTGTGGCACTTTGATAATCCACGCGCCGATCACGCCATTCGCGGTTTGCGAACGCGCCGCTTGGCCATTTTTGTAATCCAATTTCATCATGTCGGCCGTGGTGCGCGACATCGATAAATGCGTTGCACCCGTATCGACCACGCCTTTTTGCGTGTTCTGGTTGATCGTAATGTCAACCATATAATGCCCGCGCTCGTCAGGCGTTAGAACCAAGCTGCCGCTGGTATTGGCGTTGCTGCTACCAGGCGCGGTGTAACCTTGGCCAAGTTGTAATTGCCGTTGTTTGCCATTGCTTTCAACGACGGCCGATTCGGCTTGAATGGCGATCACTTTAAATTGGCCATTTTGCTGGCCCGCTTGCAGCGTTTTTTTCTGCCCATTGATCTGGAAAATACCTTTATTGCCCATCGTGGCAATCAAAATAATATCGTCCGCCCACGTGAGTGAGCTCAGGCAAAGGCTTAAGGCTGCAAGGGTTTTGATCATCTTGGGCTCACTTTGGCTCGCGCAGGGCGACGCTGTTTTCAATTTGGTCCAGTGCTTGTTCGATGAGGCGCCAATCGGCATTTTTCAATAGTGTGGCGTCCGATAGCATTCTACGCCATTGTCTTGCACCATACTGACCTTGATACAAACCAAGGATGTGGCGCGCAATAAAACGCAGTGGCGTACCGCTGGCCAATTCCGCTTCGATAAAACCGCGCATATTTTCCATTGCGCCACGGCGAGTTTGCTCGCGTGCTACTTGGCCGTAAATCTGCGCATCGACCTCAGTCAAAACCCACGGATTGTGATAGGCCTCGCGGCCAACCATCACACCATCAACATGATTGAGGTGATCTAGCGATTGTTCAATGGTCGTAATACCACCATTAATAATGATTTCTAAGTTCGGAAAGTCACGCTTAAGCTGGTAAGCATAATCATATTTCAGCGGCGGTATTTCGCGGTTTTCCTTGGGGCTCAAGCCTTTTAAGATTGCATTGCGTGCATGCACAATAAAAGTTTGGCAGCCCGCTTCGCTAATCTGGCCAACAAAATCGCGCACGAAGGCATAGTCTTCGACTTTATCAATGCCGATGCGGTGTTTGACAGTCACATCGATCTGGCAAGCATCGCGCATCGCTTTAACGCCGTCGGCCACCAATTGCGGCTCTAACATTAAGCAAGCGCCAAACGAGCCCGATTGCACGCGCTCACTCGGACAGCCAACGTTTAAATTGACTTCGTCATAACCCCAATCTTCGGCAATCTTCGCGCAACGCGCCAAATCACTCGGCTCGCTGCCGCCTAATTGCAAAGCAATCGGATGCTCGGCGGCGTCAAAGCGCAAATGGCGCATCTTATCGCCATGCAAAATCGCCCCAGTGTTTACCATCTCGGTATACAGCCAAGTGTGCTGGCTCAACTTGCGCGCAAAGTAACGGTAAAACCGATCGGTCCAATCGAGCATCGGTGCGATGCAGAAGCGGCGCGAGGGGAGCTGGATAGCTGTATTGGGTTGATTTGACATGAAAGGCTTCTACGATGTGTTGCGAGACGGCGCGCGAATAAGTAGATCGCACTACTTTGATAAATTACTGGCAAAGCGTGCAGTTTATCGAGTGTATTTTACGCGGATTCAGCCGTTGGGTGCGCGTAAACTTTACGGCTAATGCGGCGTTGGGAGACTGTGGCGCAAAAAGATGAAGGTCTTGGCTAGCGTAGCTTAGATTTGGAGTTGGGTATTGGGCTGCAACGTATATCATATTTGATCTGCAGCCCAATACCTCGCTTAGCGTTGTGTTTCGCCACCCAGTGCGGCGAGTAATTCAGGAATAAACCCGCGCAGCTCGCCCACCAGCAAGGCGTATTGTGATTCGAACAAAGCGTCTTGCGTTTCGGCGTCCATGTCTTTGAGTTCGTCTTTCAATACGTCAAGCATCGCGAGCGATTTGATCTCTAGCGCGTCGGTGAGGGTAAAGGTTAGGCGTTCGCCAAAGGCCAGCGCCAAGCGCGTCACCACTTTGCCAACTTCTAAATGCTGGCGCACTTCGTCGCAATCCATCACTTGGCGCTTAAAGCGCGCAATCGAGCCGTCGTCGCCCGGCGTTTTCAATTCGGCGTCTTGGCCGAGCGAGAATGCATCTGGTGTTTCGCTGCTGAGCCATTCGGTCATCGCAGCACAGGGGCTGATTTCGGTGTCGATGATGCGCGTTGGCAAGCTGCCCAAGGTTTCGCGCAGCGTGGATAATAAAAACTCGGCCTTGGCTGCGCTGGCGGCGTCAACAATGACAATGCCGTTTTCCAAATCAAGCAGCGCACGCTGAATGCGTGAGCGGGTAAAGGCGCGCGGTGTGAGCTCTTCGATAATGCGATCTTTCAGTTCGCGCTGCTCTTTACGACCGACTTTGCGGCTCTCGGCCGCTTCAATTTGCTGTACCCGGTAATCGAGCTCGTCCTTGATGACGGCGGCGGGCAAAACTTTTTCTTCGGTTTTTAGCGACACCAGAACGGCATTTTGGCGCTCAAGCGCCATTAAAGTGGGTTCATGACGAGCTGGCGGCACCCAGCCGTTCGATTCCATATCCATGCTGCCGCACGCTACAAAAGGGCGTTTGGCTAATTCGGCTTGAATACTGACCGCGCTCAAGGCGTGATCAGCGGCTAAACGATAAATTTGTAGATTACGGAACCAAAGCATTCTTTGCGACCTCAAATGACGGCTGCAGATTGTAGCGCCGTTGGCGAGTTCATCAAAATCAATTGTACTGAAGCGATATTTTTTACAGCCTAAGTGTTTATTGGTATTGAGAATGATTCTGTTTTGATCTTATAATGCGAATACTTATTGTTTAGGAAAAACCATGAAGAAGTTTGCTCTCACTGCTGTTGCGCTGTCTTTGTTGGCTGGTTTGGCACAAGCTGAAACGGTAACGGTTTACTCATCGCGCAATGAGCAATTGATTAAGCCGCTGTTTGACGCCTACACCAAAGAAACTGGCGTTGAAGTGAAAGTTCTGACTGATAAAGAAGGCCCGCTGATGGCGCGCCTGCAAGCTGAAGGCGGCAATACGCCTGCTGATATGCTGATTACGGTGGATGCCGGTAATCTGTGGCAAGCATCGAATATGGGTTTACTGAAAACAGTAAAATCTAAAACGCTAGAAACCAATATCCCAGCGCATTTGCGCGACGCTAAAAACCAATGGTTTGGTTTGTCAGTGCGCGCTCGTACGATGATTTACAACCCAAGCCTGATCAAAGCTGACCAATTATCGACTTACGAAGACTTGGCCGATCCAAAATTCAAAGGCAAGTTGTGTCTGCGTACCAGCAAGAAAGTTTACAACCAGTCTTTGGTTGCGATGATGATCGCTCAGCAAGGCGAAGCTAAAACAGAACAAATCGTAAAAGGCTGGGTTGCTAATTTGGCCACAGACGTATTCCCAGACGACACCAAATTGATCGAAGCCGTTGCTGCTGGCCAATGTGCTGTGGGTGTGGTGAATACCTACTACCTTGGTCGTGTGCTGGATAAATTGCCAGCAGACAAACGTGAAGCTTACGGCGCGAAATTGTTCTGGGCGAATCAAAAAACCAACGGTACGCACGTGAATATCTCTGGCGCGGGTGTAACGCGTTATGCGAAAAATGAAGCGGGCGCGGTTAAATTGATGGAATGGTTGTCGTCTGAAAAAGCGCAAAACTTGTACGCTGATAAAGACATGGAATTCCCTGCAAATCCAAAAGTAAAAGCTGACGTATTGGTGAGCAGCTGGGGCCCATTCAAGCAAAACCTGATTAATATGAGCAAAGCTGGTGAATTGCAGGGTGCTGCTGTTAAACTGATGGACCGTGCTGGTTATAAATAATCATTTGCGTTGTTGATCGCAATAGACTTTAAATAAGTGTATTGAACTCTGTAGGGCAGGCCGGCTGGTCTGCCCTTTGTCATTATCGAGAATTTGATTTATGCGCTTTTCATCGTTGCGTGGTGTGCTGTACGCCATGCCGATTGCTCTGTTGACCCTCATTCCCTTATTGGTGGTACTGGGCTCTTTTTTGCATCCACAACCAGAAGTGTGGACGCATTTAAGCGAGTATGTGCTGCCCGATGTGATTAAAAATACGTTGATTTTATTGCTGGGCGTGGGTGTCGGGGTGCTGTTGCTGGGCGTGCCCTTGGCGTGGTTTACCTCGGTGTGTGATTTTCCCGGGCGAAAATTCTTTAGCTGGGCCTTGATGCTACCGCTGGCCATGCCCGCGTATGTGCTGGCGTTTGTGCAAGTGGGTTTGCTCGATTTTACCGGCCCAGTGCAAACGCTGATTCGCGATTTAACCGGCGATTCGAGCTGGTTTCCGCGTATACGCTCCACGGGCGGCGTGGTCTTGGTGCTGACTTTGGCTTTTTACCCCTATGTGTATTTATTGGCGCGTAATGCCTTTCTCACGCAAGGTAAGCGTGCGCTCGAAGCGGCGCAAATGCTCGGTTTATCGCGCCAGCAAGGTTTTTGGCAAGTCGCTTTGCCGATGGCGCGACCTTGGTTGATTGGCGGTCTGACATTGGCTTTGATGGAAACACTGGCCGATTTTGGCACGGTGGCGATTTTTAACTTCGATACCTTTACCACGGCGATTTATAAATCGTGGTTTGCGCTGTTTAATTTACCCGCGGCATCGCAATTGGCGTCGTTGCTAGTGCTGTTTGTGCTAGTGCTGGTGTTGCTTGAGCATTGGGCGCGCGGAGCGCGGCAATATCATGGTCGTATCGTTGCGGCCGAGCGCATTGTGCTGCGCGGTTGGCATCGCTATACCGCAGTCGTTTTGTGCTCTAGCGTGCTGCTGATCGCCTTTATCATTCCGATGATTCAGCTGCTATTTTGGGCGAGCACCATTTGGCAGGAAGACCTTGATGGTCGCTATTTTGGCTTTACCTTGCGCTCAATGATGATTTCGCTGTTGGCCGCTTTGATTGTTGCGACCTTAGCGCTCTTGCTAGTGTTTATTCAACGCCGCTTTCAAGGGCGCGGTACGCGCTGGTTGGTACGAATTGCGACTTTGGGCTATGCGGTGCCAGGCTCAGTCTTGGCGGTCGGCGTGTTTTTGCCGATTGCTTGGCTCGATAACTTACTGATTCCAATTGCGCAAAGCATGGGTTTTGCCACCTATCAAATTTTAAAAGGCTCGGTCGCCGTGATGTTGCTGGCTTTGGCGGCGCGCTTTATGGCGGTGGCGTTTCAGCCGATCGAGAGCGCAATGCAGCGTATTAGCCGCAATCAAGAAGACGCAGCACGATCTTTGGGGCTGAATCAGCGGCAATTATTGTGGCGACTGCATTTGCCATTGCTGCGTGGCGGGGTGTTGACTGCGGTGTTGATGTGCTTTGTCGACGTGATGAAGGAAATGCCGATTACGCTGATGACGCGCCCCTTTGGCTGGGATACCTTGGCGGTGCGCGTATTTGAAATGACGTCGGAAGGCATGTGGGCGAATGCCGCTTTGCCCAGTTTAATGATCGTGCTAACTGGCTTGATTCCGGTGATTTTGCTCGTATTGAAATCTGAAAAATAAGGCGCTTGCGCAAAAATGGCTTTATTAACTGTAGAAAATATCCAAATCGCTTTTGCTGCGCGCAATGTGGTTAACGATCTGTCTTTTTCGCTGCAGGAAGGTGAAATCGCTTGCCTATTGGGTGCGTCGGGCTGCGGCAAAACCACGGTACTGCGCGCGATCGCCGGGTTTGAATCACTGCAAGCGGGGGCAATCACGCTCGCTGGACAGGTGGTTTCGAGCGGCTCGCAGATGACTGCGCCGCAACAGCGCGGTATAGGCATGGTGTTTCAGGACTATGCGCTGTTTCCACACTTAACCGTGGCGGGCAATGTGGCTTTTGGCTTAAAAGCTTTGAGCAAAGACGAGCAGGCGGCTCGCGTGAATAAAATGCTCAGTTTGGTGGGCTTGGCCGATTTGGGTGGGCGTTATATTCATGAGCTTTCGGGTGGGCAGCAGCAGCGCGTTGCTTTGGCGCGCGCTTTAGCGCCGCAGCCACGGCTTTTGCTGCTCGATGAGCCCTTTTCCAATCTAGACGTTGAATTACGAGAGCGCTTAGGCCAAGAAGTGCGCGCGATTTTAAAAGAAACCGGCACAACGGCGATTTTGGTGACGCACGATCAGCGCGAGGCTTTTGCGGTGGCCGACCAAATTGGCGTGATGTTTGACGGGCAAATTCGCCAATGGGGTACGCCCTATGATTTGTATCATGAACCTGTTGATCGCTGCGTCGCCAATTTTATTGGCGAAGGCGTTTTGCTGCCTGCGCGCTTAACTGCGCCGCAGTGTATTGAATTTGAGCTTGGCCAGATTTGCCGCACCGCGCCAGTATCATGCTGCGTGGGGTGTGAGATGGAAGTGCTGATTCGCCCTGATGATATTCAGCACAACGATGGTAGTGAACTGAAAGCCAAAGTGCTGGCCAAAGCGTTTCGTGGCGCGCAGTTTATGTACACCTTAGGCTTGCCATCGGGGCAGACGCTACTCTCCTTAGTACCTAGCCACCATAACCACGCGATTGGCGAAGATATTGGTATTGAGCTAGAAATGGATCACTTGATTGTGTTTAAAAAATAAGGGGGTATCCATTTTTGGCGATTGTAATGCATGCCTTATGGCTTGATACCTATATGGTGTAATCTTCGTTGATCTGCGGTTGTAGCGCCAACATTGCAGCATGAGTGGAAATGAACGGTGGGTTTTGTAGTTGCTGCAAAAAATCACCATGCTTTAGGGTATCTAGCACCGGGCCTTTTACTTCGGCCAAGTGCAGGGCAATACCCTTGTTGTTTAGTTGTGCTAGCCAACTTTTTAGCGCATTAACGGCGCTAAAGTCGATATTGTTCACTGCAGACAAAATCAAGACTAAATCACTCGTTTCAGCTCGCTGCGCTAGCTCGGCATCAATTTTTCCCAAGATGGTGGAAATATTGGCAAAGAAGAGATTTTCGTCAATGCGTATGGCGGTGATACTCGGCGTGGTTTCAACCTGATGGCGCAGCACATTTCGATAGTGTTCGCTCTGTGGAACGCGACCTACCACGGCGATGTGAGGCTGCTGGCTACGGAGTAAATACAGCAAAATCGCAATGCCCACGCCAACGGCGATGCCGGTCATTGGGCCGGTGAGCAGCACACCAGCGAAAGTCATTATCCACGCAATGCCATCCCGCCGATCGAATTGCCAAGCCAGCTTGAGTTGCGCTAGTGAGATCATTTTGCTGGTCGCCAAAATAATCGTAGCCGCGAGCAGTGCAGTGGGTAGGTAGCTGAGCAAGGGTAATAGCAAGCAGATTGCGACGATGATCCAGATTGCCGATAACATGCCGGCCAGTGGTGTTTGCGCGCCAGCATTGGTGTTTACGACGGTGCGCGAAAAGCCGCCACTTACCGGCATGCCGCCGACGGCTGCGGCTGCGATATTGCAGTTACCGAGTGCCAGTAGTTCACGATTAGCGTCAATGTGTTGTTGACGTGAGTTGGCGATTGATTGCGCGACGGTGATGCTTTGTAAAAATCCTGCCAAACCAATTAATAGCGCTGGCATGAATAATGATTGCAGCGTACCGGGGGCAAAGCTGAAGGATTGCAGCTTGAAGTCGAGTGAGTTTAAGTTGCCCAAGGTTTTAATCTCGGCATGTCCGCCGTGTGACGCGAGAGCGAGGCCAATCAGCAGCATGGTTAGTAAGGGCAATACTTTGCTAGCCAAGTCGGCGTGTTGACTGTTAATGCCTAAGTAGCGAAGTAGAGAGGCGCTAGGCGCGCCACTGAGCCACATCAGTAGCAGACTGCTGAGACCAAAAGCAAGGCTGCTAACTTGAAGATGATTTAACGCATTTGGTAATTGCTGCATTAAAGCGGGTAGGGTGTCACCGCGCCACACTGTACCTACAAGTCCACCCACTTGGCCCAGTGCAATCAGTAGTGCCGTCCCCGCGCTAAAGCCTTGCACGACGGGTAGTGATAAAAAGCGCGTGATTTGTCCCAGCTTCAGTAGGCCAAAGATCGATAGCAAAAGGCCTGATAACAGACTTAGCGTTGCCGCGAGGATTAAATATTGGGCGCTGCCCGGTGCGGCAAGGGGAGTGAGGGCTGTTGCGGTCATGGCGGAAGTAATCGCCATCGGCCCAACCGACTGCGTCATGCTGCTGCCAAAAAAACCATAAATCAGTAGTGGAGCAATACTGGCAAAAAGGCCCGCCATCGGCGGCAAGCCTGCCAATTGGGCGTAGGCCAATCCCTGTGGAATCAACAGCAGCGCAACGATGATGCTGGCGATAAAATCACCCGCGAAATAAGCGCGGCGATATTGTTGTATCCACAGTGGAGGCTGAAGGTGCATGGTTTACTTCTTATTGATGCGTTCGTAAATAAACATACCAGCGAACATGGCTGCGGTAAACAATACCCCACCCAGTGAGCCTGTACCGACAGCAACCAGAGCGGGCCCTGGACAGATACCCCCAATGCCCCAGCCAATACCAAAGGCAGCGCTGCCTAAAATCAAGCGCTTATCGATCACGCTGCTATTGGGTAATTGCATCGGTTCACACGTTGCCAGCGTGGTACTGCGACGTTTGGCTGCCGTGAAAAAGATGACGGATACTCCGATGCCGCCGCCCATCACGAAAGCAAGGCTGGGATCCCATAGGCCAGCAAGGTCTAAAAATCCTTGTACTTTAGCGGGATTGGCCATCCCCGCGAGCAATAGCCCTAGGCCGAAAACTAGGCCGGTAAAAAAGCCGATGGCATTCATTTTCATCATGGAGCTCCTGCTTAAATAAGGTGTTTAATGATAAATACGGTCACAAACCCTGTGGCCATAAACGACAGTACCGCTGCGAGCGAGCGCAGTGAGAGGCGTGACAAGCCACAAATACCATGGCCACTGGTGCAGCCATTGGCGTAACGCGTGCCGATGCCGACCAATAAACCCGCTACGATTAAGCCAAATGGCGAGGTCACCATTTTTAGTTCGGGTAATGGTGCGACAAGGCTCCAGGCCAGCGGTGAAACCAGTAGGCCCAGCATAAATAAAATACGCCAGCTGCGATCTTTGGCTCCTGAAATTAGCCCGCCGATAATGCCAGCAATGCCGGCAATTCGACCAGCCAGCAAGACGAGTAAGCCTGCTGCTAGGCCAATGAGGGCTCCGCCGAGTAAGGAGGCGAGTGGGGTAAAGTTGGCAAGATCAATTTGCATGTTCAACATCCTTTGCAGAGGGGCTTCTTAAATCAATTGGGCAATACAGCATATACAGTAAGGAAAGCACTTGTTTGACCTCGTCGCTGGCGAGTGAGTAATAAATTCGTTTGCCGTCGCGCCGAGTGTTGACCAATTGCGCATTGCGTAAAATACCAAGCTGCTGCGACAGCGTGGGTTGGCGTATATCGAGTAATTCTTCGAAATCAGAGACGCATTTTTCGCCATCGACCATTTGGCAGAGCAGTAGCAAACGGTCTTCGTTGGCGAGGTTTTTAAGTAATTGGGTTGTCTGTCCTGCTGAGGCGCGCATTGCCTGCATTTCGAGTTCAGTCATGTTGAGCCCATATTCATCAACTAAGTTTGACATATTATATAAATAAATATATTGTAAAGTAAAGCTGATTATTTAATTCTTTACGGAGTACGCGATGAAGCAAGTTCAACCCAATGTCGAAGCGTTCTATGATCCGGCCACTTTTACCATTTCATATTTGGTTTATGACGAACGAGGCGGATCGGCGGCCATTATTGACCCTGTACTTGATTACGACCCCAAGGCCGCGCGTACGAGTACGCACAATGCGGATCAAATTGTGTCGCGCGTAAGCGAGTTGGCATTAAAGCTGGAATGGATTTTGGAAACGCATGCGCATGCTGATCATTTATCGGCTGCGGCTTATTTGCAAGAAAAACTGGGTGGCCAAATTGCCATTGGACATGGCATCGATCAAGTGCAAAAAATCTTTAAGCCCCTATTTGGCATGGAGGCGCAGTTTGCTACTGACGGCCGCCAATTCGATAAATTATTTAATGATGGCGAACAGTGGAGTATAGGTAAATTAAGCGCTACAGTAATTGCCGTTCCTGGGCATACCCCTGCTGATGTTGCGTACTTAATTGGCGATGCGCTATTTTTGGGGGATACTTTGTTTATGCCTGATGTTGGTTCTGCGCGGTGTGATTTTCCTGGGGGCAGCGCTGCTAATTTGTATGATTCGGTGCATAAACTTTATCAGCTACCGGATCAGACTCGTACCTTTGCTTGTCATGATTATCCGCCCGCGGATCGCGCTGAGCCAAAGTGGGAATCAACAATTGCTGAGCAGAAGCAACATAATATTCATCTGAATCAGAGAATCAGCAAACAAGATTTCATTGCGTTGCGGGAAGCGCGTGATGCCACATTGGCTATGCCTGTGCTGATTATGCCGTCCATTCAAGTGAATGTCCGTGCGGGGCACTTGCCACCGCCGGAGGCTGACGGTCGGCAATATTTGAAATTACCATTGAATACTTTGTGAGAAATATAGAATGACGATGCAAATTGAATGTCCACATTGCCATGCGCAAAATCGCCTAGAAGCCACTCGCTTGCATGAAGCGCCGAACTGTGGGGCTTGCCATCAGCCATTGCTGAGTGGAGCGCCTATTGCCGCCACTAAAGAGTCGCTGCCTTTGATTTTAAAAAATAGCAAATTGCCTGTTGTGATTGATTTTTGGGCGCCATGGTGTGGCCCATGTCAGCAATTTGGGCCTACATTTGCTGCGGCGGCTAAAGAGATAGCTGGGAAGATGTTGTTTGTTAAGGTCGATACCGAATCGCAGCCTGAACTAGGTAATCAATTCAGGGTGCGTAGCATTCCAACGCTCCTGGTTGTGGAAGGTAATGCCGAATTGGAGCGAGTATCGGGGGCTTTGTCGCCTGGGCAATTTAAGGCGTGGCTGATGCAGTTTCTGTAAATGGGCGCTTGCCCATAGCTGAGTGGAGGTGTGAGATGAGTAATGTTGGTGGCGTTGATCGCATATTACGTATCACTGTGGGTGTGGTGTTGCTGGTGCTTGCGGTCCTTAATGTCTTGGGGCCGTGGGCATATTTAGGAATTGTGCCTTTGCTAACTGGCTTAATTCGGTATTGTCCTTTGTATAAACTTATTGGGCTTAATACATGCCCAATTCAGAAAAAATAAAAAAAGCCCGCTAGTGCGGGCTTTTTTTATTCTTAACCTGCACGATAAGTGCTGGTGCGAGTTTCCTCAATCCAGCGACGAACACGTTGCACATCACCAATACGCGTTTGCTTGCCATTGGATGCCATCAATACCATGACCACTGGCATATTATTGATTGTTGCCTGCATGACAATACAGCGGCCCGCCTCATTGATAAAACCGGTTTTGGATACGCCAATATTCCAATCTGGATTTTTAACCAGCGGATTGGTATTACGGTATGTCATCACATTGCCGGTAAGGTTTGAAACAAAGTTGTACTCACTCGAGGTCGAAAACTGATGAATTTCTGGGTAGCGTTGAGCAGCTTTGACCATGAGCGCCAAATCACGTGAGGTCGCGACATTTTGTGGGGTGAGGCCAGTTGAGTCGAAAAAGCGGGTGTGAGTCATGCCGAGCTGTAGTGCTTTTTCGTTCATTTTACGAATGAAATTGTTGCGCCCGCCGGGGTAGTAGTGGCTCAGCGCGGAGGCAGCGCGGTTTTCTGAAGACATCAATGCTAAAAGTAGCATCTCACCACGCGTGAGCGTAGTGCCAACGGCGAGACGTGAGCTGGTGTTTTTTAGATTATCAACGTCTTCATGCGTAATGCTAATCAACTCATTGAGAGGCAGTTTGGCATCAAGCACGACCATGGCGGTCATTAATTTGGTAATCGATGCAATTGGAATCACGTTATCCGCATTGCGTTCATACATAACTTCGCCAGTTTGTTGGTTTAATACCACGGCCGCAGCCGATTGCACACCTGGGCTGGCTAAATTAATTGGGCTGGCATTAATGCGTGCGATTTGCACATCACGACGCGCACTGGCAATCGCATTTTGTTTGACCGAAGTTTTTTTTCTGCTGGTGTACGTGACTTTTGATTTGGAAGATTTGCTGTTCTTGGCGACTTTATTGCTGGGCTTTTTTGCGCTGCGAGCGGATTGACTCGAAGTCTGTTTTTTTAAAGAAGTTTTTGATTTTTCAGTAACTTCTTTTGAGGCAAGTGCTGGGGTGGTCGCTAACGATGCGCAGATAAACAATGCGCACAGAGGGCGAAAAAACTTGGACATGAGTGACCCCTTCGAATAAAACTATGTGT
Source organism: Chitinibacter sp. SCUT-21 (assembly GCA_041874755.1). Lineage (NCBI taxonomy): Bacteria > Pseudomonadati > Pseudomonadota > Betaproteobacteria > Neisseriales > Chitinibacteraceae > Chitinibacter > Chitinibacter sp. SCUT-21. The sequence goes on along the minus strand of CP102611.1, from coordinate 500,976 downwards.
TGCTTATGTTAGTTATTGCTGATTCTACGCAAAGAATGGAAAAAAGTCATTGTTAATCAATAAGTAGTGTTTTTTTGCTAAACAATGACATTAGAATTGCCCAGCCTTGCGATGATTGTTAGGATTGTTTACATTGCACTGCAACAATTGTATTGTGCTGGTATTCGGGAAAATCCTAATATAACTGGAGCGACATTGTGCTGACTCACCCCGCCATGCAAGCTTTTTTTGATCAATTAACGCAAGCCAATCGCCAATGGTCCGAGCAGTGGGCCAAGGCGATTCCTGTTTCCGAACCAAATCAGCATGTCACGGTGCTGCACGAACTGTTGCATAAATTCCAACAAAATCAGCCTGAGTTGTTTGGCGCCCATGCTGCGTTTTATCAGCAACAAATGGATTTATGGCTGGGTTTAATTGGTGCTAAGTCTGGGGTGAAGGTGGTTGAGGCAGAAAAAACTGACCGCCGCTTTAATGCGCCAGAATGGGATACGCCGATTTTTGACTATATTCGTCAAAACTATTTGCTGACATCAAAATGGCTACTCGATCAGATTAATTCGCCACAATATGACGATGCAACGCGCGAAAAAATGTCGTTCTTCACGCGACAATATATTGACGCGATGAGCCCTAGTAATTTTGCATTTACCAACCCCGAGGTAATGAAACTCGCACTAGAAACTAAAGGTGAGAGTTTGCAAGAAGGCATGAAGCAGTTGTTGGCTGACATGCAAAAAGGCTCAATCACGATGACTGATGAGAGCCAATTTGAAGTTGGAAAAAATCTCGCAGTCACACCGGGTGAAGTCATTTTTGAGAACGATTTGTTCCAGCTGATTCAATATTCGCCAACAACCCCCCAGGTGTATAGTCGTCCATTGTTAGTTGTGCCGCCGTGTGTAAACAAATACTACATTATGGATTTGCAACCTGCGAATTCCATGATGGCCTATATCGTCAGCCAAGGGTTTACTACTTTCTTGGTGTCGTGGAAGTCAATCGAAGCGCATCAAGGGCATTTGCAGTGGGACGATTACATTGAATCGGGCGTAATTAAAGCTGCCGAAGTGGTACGCGAAATTTCTAAAGCAGAAAAAATCAATGTATTGTCGTTTTGCATTGGTGGCGAGTTGGTTTCAACCGCCATGCCAGTGATGAAAGCGCGCGGCTTAGATTGGTTTGAGTCGGTTACCTTGATGACGGTGATGCTTGATCACACTGACCCTGGTGAAATTAAGCACTTTATCGATTGGAATATTGTTCGCCAGCGCGAAGTGCAGAAAGAGGGCGTGATTGGTGGCAAAGAGTTGGCGCGTACTTTCTCGGCGTTACGCTCAAATGATTTGATCTGGAATTATGTCGTTAATAATTACCTGAAGGGCAAAAACCCAGCGCCGTTTGATTTGTTGTACTGGAACAGCGATTCGGCCAATTTGGCTTTGCCGATGCACACCTTCTTCTTGCGCAATATGTATTTGGAAAATAATTTAATTAAACCAAATTCATTTAGCTTATGCGGCACGCCAATTGATCTTACGACGATTAACGTACCAACCTATGTGTTTGCTGCGCGCGAAGACCATATTGTTCCATGGCAATCAGCTTTTGCTACGACCAAAATCTTCAAAGGCCCCATCCGCTTTGTGTTGGGGGCTTCTGGTCATATTGCTGGCGCGATTAATCCAGTCTCGACCAATAAGCGCAATTATTGGGTCAATGATAATGTGGCTCTTAATGCCGAAGATTGGTTGCTATCGGCAGAGTCTCGCCCTGGCAGCTGGTGGCAGGATTGGTCGGCTTGGCTGGCTCCCCATTCTGGTGAGCACGTTGCGGCGCCTAAAAAGTTGGGAAACACCAAATACAAAATGATCGAGGCCGCACCAGGCCGCTATGTCAAAGCGAAAGTAGTCTAAGTGTGAATTGGAAGGCCTCGGTAGGTGGGCCTTTTATAACTAATGGCTGACAACTTAGTGTTGTTTGCTACTGCTGGGAGAGCAAAAAAATGACAGATGTAGTGATTGTTGCCGCAGGTCGTACTGCTTTGGGTAATTTCTCAGGCGGTTTGGCTAAAGTTTCTGCGCCAGAATTGGGCGCGACCGTGATTCGTGCATTGTTAGAAAAAACAGGCGTGAAACCCGAGCAAGTATCTGAAGTGATTTTAGGTAATGTCTTGACTGCAGGTTTGGGGCAAAACCCAGCTCGTCAGGCCGTGCGTCGTGCCGGTTTGCCTGATGCTGTGCCTGGTTTAACCATCAATCAAGTGTGTGGTTCTGGTTTGAAAGCTGTGGCCTTAGGTGTTCAAGCTATTTTGGCGGGAGATGCTGAAATTGTCATTGCTGGTGGCCAAGAGAATATGTCGGCTAGCCCACATCTATTGAATGGTAGCCGTGATGGTTTCCGCATGGGTAATGCTAGCCTTGTCGATAGCATGGTGTACGATGGTTTGACCGATGCTTATAACAACTATCACATGGGTGTGACAGCAGAGAATATCGCTAAAAAATATGCAATCTCTCGTGAAGAGCAAGATGCGCTGGCCTTGGCTTCTCAGCAAAAAGCCGCCGCAGCCCAAGCAGCAGGCCGTTTTAATGATGAAATTATCCCTGTTGTGATCCCACAGAAGAAAGGCGACCCAGTTGTATTTGAGCAAGATGAATTTATTAAGCCAAGCACAACGGCTGAATCACTCGCCAAACTTCGCCCAGCTTTTGACAAAGAAGGCACCGTAACAGCAGGGAATGCATCGGGTATCAATGACGGCGCTGCAGCGGTGCTATTAATGAGCCGTGAAAAAGCCAAAGAGTTGGGTTTAACCGTGTTGGCGAGTGTAAAAGCCTCTGCAAGTACAGGTCTTGATCCCACGATTATGGGTATGGGCCCGGTATCTGCGACACAAAAAGCCTTGGCTAAAGCAGGCTGGTCAATTGAAGAACTCGATTTGATTGAGGCGAATGAAGCATTTGCTGCGCAAGCCTTGGGCGTAGCGCGAGAATTGCAGTGGGATCTGAATAAGGTTAACGTCAATGGTGGCGCAATTGCTTTGGGTCATCCAATTGGTGCTTCAGGTTGCCGTGTGCTGGTGACCTTGATTCACGAAATGGTACGTCGCGATGCAAAGAAAGGTTTGGCGACGCTGTGTATCGGTGGGGGTATGGGTGTAGCGTTGTGTGTTGAACGCTAATTCCGAGTAATACCCATGAAAAAGCCGCAGATTGTTCTGCGGCTTTTTTGTTTTTCGGGCGTTTTATTTCTTCAACGAATCGCGAATTTCACGCAATAGCACGATATCTTCAGGCGTAACTGGCTCGGCTGCCGGAGCAGTAGGCTCTTCGCGCTTGAGTTTATTCATCGCTTTAACGACCATAAAAATAGCAAAGGCCACGATAATAAAGCTGATCATGCTATTGATGAATAGGCCATAATTGAGCGTAACTGCACCTGCTTCTTGAGCCGCTTTGAGCGTATTGTAAGGGCCTGCTACTTTGTTGCCGTCAACTAATGTGACAAACATATTAGTAAAGTCGACCTTACCAATAATAAAGCCTAGTGGTGGCATGATCACATCTTTAACCAATGAATCGACGATCTTGCCAAATGCAGCGCCAATCACCACACCGACCGCCAAATCAATGACATTGCCGCGCATGGCAAATTCGCGAAACTCTTTAAACATGCTTACTCCAGTATGTTGAATGAATAATTGTCGCAGATTGTTATTTAGTCTTTTGCTACCGTCAAGTACACGGTGATCTCTTCGCGATCGTGGTAGAGGTGTTTGGCTGTAATTTTGCACGGCATTTCAGCTTTGTCGAGTTTGGCCTCAATCAATGCAAAACATTTTTGCACTTCCAAATAGCGTTTTTTCATTGGTAATTTCAGATTGAAGATTGCGCGACGTGCGTTACCTGCAGACACCCATTTAGCAATCAGCTCAGCAACCCGAATCGGCTGCTCAACCATATCGCAAACCAGCCAGTCAACAGGGTTTTTGGGGCGGAACTTAAAGCCATCGTCGCGAATGTGTTTAACCTGATGGTGGCCATCCATACTACCTTTCATTGGGCCGTTGTCGATCGCAAAAACTTTCAGGCCGCGGCTCACCAATTGGTAAGTCCAGCCGCCTGGCGCAGCGCCCAAATCAACAGCGCTCATACCTTCACGTAGTTTAGATTCTGGATTTTCAACCAGCACCAAAATCGCTTCGAGTAATTTTAGCGTGGAGCGGCTTGGGGCATCGACCGGCATGCGTAAGCGCGGAATGCCATTGACCCAATCGGTGTCGCGCGCTGGGCGGGAGGCAATAAACACTTCGTTTTGTTGCGGGAAAAACAAGTGGAGACGATTGCGCACGCGCTGTGGCTGCAGCCAATCATGCTCTGCCGCCGCTTTAGCAACGTAATCACCAAATTTGCGGCAGAAACTCGACAGTGATTTGCCATCGTTCGTATCTGGATATTCCAGCCAAACGTCGCTAAATGCCGAGTTGATTTCTTTTAATGCAGTAACAATCGGTGTTAGGCGATCTTTGCCACCTAAGGTTAGTCGATCGTGAACTAGCAAAGTTTGACGCGGAAAAATCAGCTGCTTATTCACTAAGCTGGTCAGTGCTTTGGGGTTTTTATCTTTGGGCGTAAAAACAATCCAGCCATCGCCGCGTTCAAAAGTGCCATCGCACATTGCGTTATCGGCTATTTCTTCTGCGCAATCGGGTTCAAACCCGGGACGGCAATAGACCAGAAGCGCTTTGGGTGTGGCAGTAATGATGTCGGACATGGTTGCGCTCAGTGTAAAACCCGCAAGGATACCCAAGAACGCGTCAGCTTGCTATCACAGCGGGGCAGAAAAAGTAACAGCAGCATCTGAAAGGTTAATTATGGAACACGGCAGGGTAGATGAATTTCAAATCGGGTGCCGTGGCCTAATTCAGAATAAACTTTAATTTGCCCACCTAAGGTTTGCGTGACCAAATTAAATACAATATTAAGCCCCAAGCCGCTGCCCCCTTTGGCGCGTTTGGTGGTGAAGAAGGGGTCGAAAATTTTATCGACAATATTCGCGGGTATACCCGTCCCATTATCGCTGACATTCAGCCACACCCAATCGCCGTCTTGTTCGGCTGCAATGGTAATATTATTTTCCTTGTCGATATCAAAGGCATCGTTTTTGTCAAATGCGTGCAAGACCGCATTGTTCAGCAGATTCGTTAAAATTTGTGATACTGCGCCGGGGAAACTATCCATTTTTATTGGCTTGGGGCAATCGATAAGAATGTTCACGGTCGAGTGTTTTAGTAATGGACGCAGACTCGTCATGACTTCATTCAGATAAGTTTGTAACTCAAAATCGCGCCTCACTTCTGAAGTTTGATCGACGGCTACCCGCTTGAAGCTTTGAATTAAGTCTGCAGCGCGCGAGGCATTACTGAGAATCAGGGCTGAAGACTGTTCTGCGGTTTCGGCATAATTAATGGCGTCAGATTTTTTGATTTGCCCAGCCTCTACCAGCTGATGAAATTTGCCAGACTCATCGTGCAGCACTGAGGCACTGGTTAAAATAATACCGACAGGGGTGTTGATTTCGTGGGCAATCCCAGCGACCAGGCTACCCAGAGATGCCATTTTTTCTGATTGCACCAAACTTTTTTGAGTTTCTCGCAATTGACTCAAGGCGACCTCAGCGTCTTCTTTTGCTTGACGCATTTCACTCTCGGTCCGTACTAAATTAATCACATCATCCTGTAGACGATGCGCAATTCGATTGTAGCTGACTGAGACTTCATCGATTTCTACATAGGTGCTACGCGGTAAGTCGATGTCTTTGTGGCTATCGTCGCGTTCGGCAATTTGATTAAGCCTTTCGCGTAATAGTGCCAACGGGCGGATCACAATACGCTGCAATGTGCGCGACAGTGCAAACACGACCAGAGCATCTAAAATTAAAATTTCGATCAGCTTCTCGATTACTTGACTGCGTAGTTGCTGCACAATGGTGTTGCGGTTGGTCATGAAATGGACATGGCCAAGCGTTTTTTGATTTTCAGCGCCGCTGTAATTGAGCGGGAAAGATTTTGCATCTTTGCCAAGGGTTGGGTTGCTTATTTTGCTGATTTCACCGTCCTTGTTTCGAATACGTCCGTCAAGAAATGAGTCGCCATTATAAATTTCGATGCCACTAATTCCGGGGTAACTCATTTCAGCATCTAGAATGCGAGCGAGCTGAATGTCGTCGAAATTCCACAAAACACCAGGAACGACTGTTTCCATCCGCTGTTTCATGCGGCTTTGGTAGTCTCGCAGTTCTGCTTCGAGTCGTTCTTGCGTGTGCAAATAGGAAACGGCGCCCGAAATGGTGAGCGCTGCGGTGAGAATTAGTACAGAGATTAAATTTAAATGATTTCGAATTCGGCGCATGGCTAAATTGCAAGCTGGTTAGGCTTTCAATTTAGCAGTTAATCGCGTTTTTGCAGGTATTTTCTATCGTCAAACGTGGCAACCCATTGCGGCAACCATACTACGAGCAAGGTGAGATTAAGCCCGGTGGTAAAGCCTTCGGGCCAGCCCATTAAGAAGTAATAGGGCAGTACTTCTTCAGTTAAAAAATCCCAAGGGTATGCGCCCGATGTGGCCAGAGCGAGTGCATGCAATAAGCCATACGCCCACATGCTTAGTGCTGCGGCGCAAAAGCTATTGAAGAAGATGTAGACGAAATAGTTTAGAGGCAAGCGCCGCTGCGCCCAGCTCAATAGTGCGCTACAGATCAATATCGGGATTGCGCCTTTTAAAAGCCAAAATAGGCCGATACTTTGCCAGGGTATATGGCCGAATGCAGCTTGCAATAATATTAATCCGGCAATACCTAGTAGGGCTCGATTGCGTCCAGCAATCAGGCTTAAAGCTGCGCTGCCTAAGATATGAAAACTAATCCCGGCTTGCACTTGGGCTTTGAGCTGCCAAGTGAGCAAAATGACGATGCAGCTGGCGAGCCACGCCGTAATTTGCGGCTGCGGTATGCTGGCCCAGCGCTCAAATCGTACGGCGTAAAAAAGGCCAGTTGCCATCAGCAACCAGCCTAGGTGCAGCCAAGTGTCAGCGTACAGCATGGTTTAGAAGCGCCACGCTTTATCAACCAGTTGCGCGAGCTGAGTCAGTCTGCCGTGGAAAAAATGGCCAACGCCAGGCACGACTAATACCGGCAATTGTTGCGGACGCGCCCAATCGAGTACCGCCGCCAAACTAATTACTTCGTCTTCTTCGCCGTGGATTACCAGCGTATTGGCCGGTACGGTTGGGAATTCGTAGCGGCTAACCGCAGGGCCGACCAAAATCATGCCTTCTACTTCATGCTCGCCGAGGCGCTCGCGTAAACGGCTTTGCACCAAAGTACCAAACGAGAAGCCAGCTAAAGTTACACGCTGAACACTTGGATTTTCGGCGCGCGCAAAAGCCAAGACTGCGGCCATGTCGTCCGGTTCATGCTCACCACGGCTATGTACGCCGTCCGAGCGGCCAACGCCGCGCAGATTGGGGCAATACACCACATAACCCAAGCGCGATAACGTTTTGGCCAAAGTGTGGACGACTTTATTATTAAACGTGCCACCTTCCAGCGGGTTAGGGTGCGCGACCAAAGCAATGCCAATGGTTTCAGACCAAGCCGATTCCAGCTTTTGGCATTCCAGCGTGCCAGCCGGGCCAGCAATGTGGATCAGCTCAAACGAGGCGGCTTTGCGGGGTATATTGCTCTTGGTCATATGGGTATTGATCTGTGTTTAAATACTTTGCGGGGTATTTTAGATTTTCAAGCGTTCAACGGTGCGGCCATGCACGAGGTGCTCGTTAATGATCTCGTCGATGTCGTCTTTATCGATGTAGGTGTACCAAGTTTCTTCCGGGTAAATCACGATCACCGGACCTTCTTCGCAGCGCTCTAAACAGCCGGCTTTATTAATCCGCACTTTGCCGGTGCCGTTGAGGCCCAAGGCTTTAACACGCTCTTTGGCGTAAGCCCACAGCTGATCGGCGCCACAGCTATTACAGCTTTGACGCTCGCCCGGCTCGCGCTGGTTCAGGCAAAAAAACACATGATGCTGGTAAAAACCCATTTCAATCTCGCTTTAATAATGGCGGCTAAAACCTGCTGCGCATGGTTGTTACCAAGCGCAGCGGCGCGGGCGTTTATTGCACCGAGGCGATGCTAGCACCGAGGTTGTGCGCGGTGATAAACAGCGGCAAACCATCGGTGTCGAGTACGGGCTGGACATTGCCGATCATTTTGACCACTTCAACACGGCATTCGCGCATTAGTTCGGCCACATATTGTTCGATATACGCCACTTGATCGTTCGCCGCCAACGGCCACACATAGCCTTCCCAACGCTCTGGGTCTTCTTGACTGCTAAAGGTGATGCGAATTTCGGCATTTTCGTGCGCCGCCACCGTCACAACCGGAGTGCGACCTTTGCTGCGGATGCTACGCAAGGCGTTGCTGGCCATCACTTGCAGGCGCGTTTCGAGTTGGCAAACGCGGCCCGCGTCTTGCGCAGCAAGCCACGACATTGGTGGGCGCGGAATTGGGAACAAGGTAACGCCATTGGTTTTGAGCGTGTCGCTGATCAATTGCGCCAACGGCATGCCCCAAGCGCCGACTTGGCCGCCCAATTTAATTGCAGGCGCTGCGTCTTGGTGTTGAATGGTCACGCCGATCAAATAGCGCAAAGCCACCACTTCGTCCTTGATCGCCACGGCAGAACCGGCCGAATCAATTGGGAAGCGCGCTGCTTCGCAAATCGTTTCACGCCATTCGGCGATTTGCGCTGGGTTAATCGCGGCGACTAAGTCAGGTGCGAGTAGCGCGCCAGACAAGAAGGCGTCGGCATCTGCCGCTACAACACCGTGTTCGCGCAAAATCGCCAAAGCTTGCGCGCCATCGATTTCGCTCGGCAAGCTGGTTTCGCCTTTAAAACCGGCTACCAAGACCACAGGAATCGCGAACGGAATCGCAAATTGGGCCGAAGTCGATTGCTCAACTTCATCACGAATGCATTGCCAAAGCTCGAACCATGCTTCTTGTGACGGCACTTGAGTGATTGCGCCGTTTAAACCGTAATGATCGCGCGCAGCGAGCAATTCAGCGATTAGCTGGCGTAAACCATGGCGTTTGATCGCAACTTGCGCGGCGTCGCGTTCAGTCATCAAGGACATCAGTTGGCGAATAACAGGGTTTTGCGGGTTTACGCGTGGGTAGAGGCGTGGATCTGGCAGCGTCATGGCAGTGCTTTCAGTATTTAAATATTCGAGGTCGCGATTATACCTGCGGCGATGCGCAGTTGTCGCCATTGCTGATGTTTGGTGCGCAGCGTGGTTTAATACGCTTTTACAACGTGCTGACCTTGCTGCTGATGAATACACATTCCTTGCTCAATCAATCATTAATCAACGAGTTGCTGCTTGAAGCACAAGCTAGCCCGCGCTTGCGCAAAAATCGTAATTTCCATGTTGGCGATGATGCGCAATGTCACCGTTTAGCCAATGCCCTACAGGTAGATAGCTATGTTCATCCGCATCGCCATATGAACGAACATAAAGCCGAATCAATGCTGATGTTGGCGGGTGAGTTGGGCGTATTAATTTTTGATGAGGCTGGCCAAGTGATTGCCAAGCACCATTTAAAGGCGGGTGGTGAGGAGTATGGAATTAATATCGAGGCCAAAACTTTTCATGCGGTCGTCGCTTTAACGCCCTGTGTGTTTTTCGAGGCAAAAGCAGGTCCGTATGTGCCGGTTGCTGCAAATGAACTCGCCACGTGGGCGCCCAAGGCAGACGAGGCTGCCAGTGTTGAATATTTGGCGTGGATGCGCTCGCAATTCGTGTAATGGGTATTTGATGCTGGGCTTTTTGTGGATTGCTCTAGATCGATATACCTAGATGGTCATCATTTCGTGAAAGCCGTTATAGCCTTTAAATTCAACCTTTTGTTTGCTCACCGCATCAACGTGCGCGCCTTCTGGCCCTGTTTCGAGCCAATGAGCCAGTTCGGCTAAATCGGCGCTATCGCCTTCGGCCCATACTTCGACGCGACCGTCGGTGCGGTTGCGCACGTAGCCGGCCAGTTGCAATTCTTCGGCAAGTTGGCAAGTCGCCCAGCGAAAGCCGACGCCTTGCACGTGTCCGGCAATAAAAAAATGAAAAGCAGCATTGGCCATTTTTTGCTCGCAAGGGATGGTTTGCTTTTAGTGTAGGCAATAAAAAACGGCAGAGAAACTCTGCCGTTTTGTTTGTTGCGATGCGCTATTATTTCACGCGCATACCCGGTTTGGCGCCATCGTGCGGCTCTAGGATGTACAAGCCGCCATCGCCGCCAGCGGCAAGGACCATGCCTTCAGACATGCCAAACTTCATCTTGCGCGGCGCTAGATTGGCGACCATCACGGTGTGTTTGCCGATCAAGTCTTCCGGTTTGTACGCTGATTTTATGCCAGCAAATACATTGCGGGTTTCGTTACCAATATCCAGCGTCAGCTGCAGCAACTTCTCGGCGCCTTCAACGTGTTGGGCATTGGCGATACGTGCAATGCGCAAATCCACCTTCATAAAGTCATCGATGCTGATGGTCTCGGCAATCGCTGGGATATCAAACGCTGGCGTAGTTTGCGCGGCTGGTGCTTCAACTGGGGCTAAGGCTTGCTTGTTTTCTTCGACCATCGCTTCGATATTTTTCGGGTCAATGCGCACCATCAAATGGTTGTAGGCGTTGATGGTGTGATCCAGCAACAGGCTTTGCGCATCTGCCCAAGTGAGTGGGGGTATATTAAGGAAAGCCTCTACATCCGTGGCCAATTTAGGTAATACTGGCTTGAGGTATGTGGTGAGCAAGCGGAAGGCATTGATTAAGATCGAGCAAACGCGTTGCAAATCTGCTTCGCGCCCTTCTTGTTTGGCCATTTCCCACGGTTTGTTTTGATCGACAAACTGATTTACTTCGTCGGTCAAGGCCATGATTTCGCGAATCGCGCGGCTGTATTCACGTGCTTCAAAATGCGCTGCGATGGTTTCGCTACTTGCTTGCAGTTTGGCTAGCAATGGCTCGTTGCCCAAGTCCGCGGCGAGTTTGCCTTCAAAGCGCTTGGTAATAAAGCCCGCCGCGCGGCTGGCGATATTGATGTATTTGCCGATTAGGTCGGAATTGACGCGAGCAGTGAAGTCTTCGAGGTTCAAATCGATGTCTTCAAAGGTGTTCGATAGTTTGGCCGCAAAGTAATAGCGCAACCACTCAGGATTGAGGTGGTTTAAGTACGACTCGGCCGTAATAAACGTGCCACGCGATTTACTCATTTTCGCGCCATCAACAGTCAAGAAACCGTGCGTATTGATCGCCGTTGGCGTGCGGTAGCCAGCAAATTCCAGCATCGCAGGCCAAAATAGCGCGTGGAAATACAGAATGTCCTTGCCAATAAAGTGATACAGCTCGGTGGTCGAATCGCGTTTCCAGTATTCGTCAAAGTCGATACCTAGGCGGTCACACAGGTTTTTGTGGCTGGCCATATAGCCAACGGGCGCATCGAGCCAAACGTAGAAATATTTGCCCGGTGCGTCAGGGATTTCAAAGCCAAAATACGGCGCGTCGCGCGAGATATCCCAATCAGATAGGCCTGATTCGAACCATTCTTGCATCTTGTTCGATGCTTCGGCTTGTAATTTACCTTCAGTGGTTGTCCAGCCTTTCAAGAAGTCTTCGCACTCACCCAGTTTAAAGAAGTAGTGCTCAGATTCGCGCATTTCTGGCGTCGCGCCAGATACGGCTGAGTATGGGTTTTTCAGCTCAGTCGGGCTGTAGGTTGCGCCACAGACTTCACAGTTGTCGCCGTATTGATCTTTGGCTGAGCATTTTGGGCATTCGCCTTTCACAAAACGGTCGGGCAAAAACATGTTTTTAACTGGGTCGTACAACTGATTAATTGTGCGACTAATGATCTTGCCGTTGGCGCGCAGTTTTTTATAAATATCGCTGGCAAACTGGCGGTTTTCTTCACTATTGGTGCTGTAGTAGTTGTCAAACCCAACATGAAAACCTGCAAAATCCCGCGAATGTTCGCCGTGCACACGCGCAATCAGTGCTTCTGGCGTAATCCCTTCTTTTTCCGCCCGTAACATAATCGGCGTGCCGTGCGTGTCATCCGCGCAAACGTAGTGGCAGGTATGGCCACGCTGCTTTTGAAAGCGAACCCAGATGTCGGTTTGGATGTATTCCACCAGGTGGCCGATGTGAATCGCACCATTGGCGTAAGGCAACGCGGAGGTCACTAAGATTTTACGAGGAGTTTGTGTGGTCATGAAATCGCCAAATGAAAGCAAACAATCGGCGATTATAACCCAGCCGCAATGGCTGCGCTGCATTCTGCGGGCTGTGGTCTATAGTTCTAGGGCAAAGTTTGAACCATGTAATTGATTAGCTTGCACGCTGAATGACAACTAGGGCAATAACCGGCGTAATTTTCGATGGAAAAAACCATTAGAGACTTTATATCCCATACTCAGATGGCGATTATCGTAGTAGCCATCATGGGGGTGGCGGCTTCGTTGTTGGGGTGGCGTATTGCTAGCGACAAAGTGCACGCGTTAGAGCAGGCTCGATTTTCACAGCACGTAGACAATATGGTGGGTAATTTGCAGCTACGTGTGCAAAGCCTGTCTTTGGGTTTGGCTGGTGTAAGTGCATTGCCGTTAATCACCAAGGGTGCGTTGCTGCCTAATCATTTTCGCAGTTATGTGGCTGCTCGCAACCTTGAGGCTGAGTTTCCTGGCGCTTTGGGTTTTGGATTTATTCGCAAAGTGGTGCCGGCTGATTTGGCCGATTACATCGAAAACCAGCGGGAATATCGACCAGATTTTGCCGTCAAGCCTATGGTTGGCGTTACTAAAAATCCCGAACAAGATTACTTTGTCATTGAATATATTGAGCCGCTGGCGCTTAACCGTCAGGCCCTAGGACTCGATGTTGCGATGGAGCTGCGTCGCAGGGAGGCTGCATTACGAGCGATGAGAACGGGTAAGGTGGCTATTTCAGAAAAAATTCAATTGGTACAGGCGAATCGGCAAGAGGCTGGTTTTTTAATGTTTTTGCCTTATTACTTGCCATCGTTAGAGGGGATTTCCTTATCAAGTTTAAATGAAAGTGAGCGCATAGATTCATTAGTAGGTTGGGTATATACCCCAATACTTGCTTCAAAGTTAATGCGGGGCTTAGAAAAATATTTACCAGCTGACGCTGACTTCGAAATTTACTCTGGTCAATCAGTAGAGTCAAAGCAGTTACTTTTCGATTTTGATCGTCATACCCTCACAAGCTCTGCGCCATCGGCGGCCGATAGATTGTTTTTTAGAAGGGATAAAATCGAAGTGGGTGGGCAGGTTTGGATTGTCGAAACTAGTGCCGAAAGACTGCAGTATGATTTTCAGCATTGGGTTCCCTTAATTATTCTTTTTTCAGGTTTTTTATTTACTGGTTTTATCGTTGCATTGCTACGTAGTATGGGGCTGGTAAAGAATAAAGCGTTAATTTTAGCTGAGGAAATGTCTGCCACAGCAAGGCATCGTGAATTACAGATGAATGCAATGTTAGATAGTACCCCTGATGTAATTATTTTGGCAGATATACATGGCACAATAGTGAGTGCTAATCGAGCTTTGCAAGATATTTTCGGTTATGAGGTTGCAGATGTAGTTGGAAATAACGTTTCAATATTAATGCCGACAGATGTAGGTGCTCAACATCAAAACTTTATCAAAAAATATCACTATTCTGGCGATTCAAAAGTAATGGGTTATGGTCGTGATATGTGGGCCCAAAAGAGGGGTGGTCAGAAATTTCCTGTGGAGATTAACTTAAATCAATTCGAATTTTCTGGGGATCGTTTTTTGGTGGCGCAAATTCGTGATGTATCTATCCGATACTATGCAGAAGAGGCGTTGCAAAAGAGTGAGCGACAATTAGAATTGATATTGGCCTGTTCGGGGTTGGGGGTCTGGAATTTAAATTTACTGAATGGGCAGGCTTTCTTCGGTGGGCAATGGGGGGAAATGTTGGGTTATGTTACTGCAGATTTGGCTCCCTCGGTTGAGGTGTGGCGCTCACTAGTTCATCCTGATGATTTAATTGCAGCGGATTTGGCTTTGGATTCACATATTAATAAAAAAACAACTACATATAGTTGCGAAATGCGTCTAAAAACATCGAGAGGAGATTGGAAGTGGGTGTTGGCAGTTGGGCGAGTTTATGAGCGAGATCAGCAAGATCGCGCAGTAAGAATTGCAGGTATACATTTGGATATCGATGTTAGAAAAAACAACGAATTAATGTTGCTTCGTCGTGAAACTGAGTTAGTTCTTTTGCAAAATCAATTAAGTGGGGTAATTAATTCAGCTACTGAAATTGGTATTATTGCCACAGATACACAAGGAGTAATTCGTTTATTTAGCCCTGGTGCAGAGCGGATGCTAGGTTATGAGGCAGTGGAACTACTGAATATTCAAACCCCAATGGTTTTTCATGTTTTACATGAGATTGAAGCAAGGGCAAAAAATCTTAAGGAGCAAACAGGGAAAGATATTCTAGGTTTTGATGTGTTTAGCTACTTTGCCAAGCAAGGTGTTAGTGATACCAATGAATGGACTTATGTTCGAAAAAATGGTGACCATCTTCAGGTAAATTTGTCGGTGACTTCGATCCTTGATGATGTGGGAGAAATAAGTGGTTATCTAGCGATTGCAGTGAATATAACGGATCAAAAGAAACTGCAAGCCTCGATGGAACAAGCAAAAGAAATCGCTGAATCTGCAAGCCGAGCAAAAAGTGATTTTTTGGCCAATATGAGCCATGAGATTCGTACGCCAATGAATGCCGTGATTGGTTTTTCTTCTTTGCTTGCGGACACAGGGTTAAATTCAACGCAAGAAGAATATGTTAAGTCAATTCAAAATTCTGGAGAGGCGCTATTAAATTTAATTAATGATTTACTCGACTTTTCTAAGATTGAGGCCGGGCATCTTGAATTGGAGCGTATTGAGTTTGATTTGCGGCATACTTTTGAGGGCGTGTTGGATATTGTTTCTGAAAAAGCAACGCGGCAATCCTTGGATTTGGCTTGCTTAGTTGAACCCAGTGTGCCAAACAAGCTGATCGGAGATCCCGGGCGTTTGCGGCAGGTAATGCTCAACTTGTTGAATAACGCGATTAAATTTACAGCTCAGGGCGAGGTAGTTGCTCGTGTGTCTGCCACGATGGAATCTGAGCAATGTTGTAGATTGCGTGTAACGGTCAAAGATTCTGGGATAGGCATTGCCCCAGAGGTGATGGCGCGCTTGTTTAATCCATTTACTCAGGCTGATAGTTCAACAACTCGGCGCTTTGGTGGGACTGGTCTTGGCTTGTCTATCTGTCGTCGAATTGTGGAGGCGATGGATGGTGAAATTGGTGTGCAAAGTGAGATTGGACAGGGGGCAACCTTTTGGTTTGAGATTAATTTGGGGGTGGCAACGCTTTACAAGGATGAAGTTGAGTCTGATTTGGTCGGTTTGCGTGGCGCAAAAGCGCTGGTGGTCGATGATTTTGCGGCCAACCGCGAACTGCTTACTTTGCAATTAGCTTCATTTGGCATTGAAGCGGAATGCTTTGCTGATCCTTTGCAAGTTCTGGCCTCGATTGAGCAAAGTACTAGTACTTATGCGCTTGCCTTAGTTGATATGCAGCTACCAGTAATGAACGGCATACAGCTGGCGCAGAAATTGCGGGGGATTGATAAAAATATCTCCCTTATTTTACTGACCTCGATGGCTGTACCTGGTCTTGCGGCAGAGGCAAGGGAGGCTGGATTTACTGGCTTTTTAACCAAGCCTATTCGGCAAACTCAGCTTGGCTTTGTGCTCAGAGAGGCTCTAAAGATGAGTGCAAGGCCAGAAGGAGCCAAGCAGCTGCTTACGGCGCATGTGATGGCAGAGCAAATTGCAGCTCAAAAGCCCTATTTACTTTTAGCTGAAGACAATCCAATAAATCAAAAGGTTGCAGTATTAATGCTGGAGAAGCTTGGATGTAGGGTGGATGTTGCAGATAATGGACGGATAGCTTTCGAGGCTGTTCAAAATCATGATTATGATCTGGTTTTGATGGATTGCCAGATGCCTGAGTTGGATGGTTTTGAAACAACGAGCGAAATACGAGCCTTGGGCGATGGTTTTTCTGTTTTGCCAATTGTGGCATTGACGGCCAATGCATTTCAGTCAGATATCGATCAGTGCATGCTAGCGGGTATGAATGATTTTGTTTCAAAACCAGTACGTGCGGAAGAATTGCAACGCATATTAATCAAGTGGGTTATTGATCCCAAGAAAAAACCGGAGGTGCTGTGATGGATGCTAATTTAACTACCGCGGTAGAGCAAGAATTGGTCGATATCGAGGCCATGTTTAATGAGTTGAAAAACGCTGTTGGCATGGATATGCGTGATGAATTGTTGGCGCTGTTTTACCCCACTTTGGATGAGTGTTTGGCTGGGTTGGAGTCGGTAATTCCAGCCAATGATAAAGAGCAAATTATTAGCTTAGCGCACAAACTAAAGGGTGCAGCGGGTCAGTTAGGTGCGACACAGATCGCTCAGATGAGTAAAAATATTGAGCTGTCTGCAAAAAAAGATGAATTTGTATCAATACCCGATTATTTTTCTGAGCTTAAAGTGATTGCCGTCGCGGTTCGAGACAAATTAACCAGCTAGGTGGTTTTTATTTTTCATTGCTAGGATCTTGTTTTGCAGCTTCCGGAATTTACATGGTTGTATCTGATTGGCACTGCTTCATTTACCATTTCTGGTTATTTAATTGGCGCGCAAAAGCGTTTTGATGTGCTGGGTGTCGTGATTCTTGCGCTGTTGACGGCTATCGGTGGCGGCATGATTCGCGATGTTTTAGTCAATCAAGTGCCACGTGTGTTTGTTGATAATGGCCCGTTCTTTACTATTTTTTCAACGCTGGCTTTGGCTTGGTTGATTAAGTTGCACCAAAAAAATCGTGGCATGTTACGTAAGCTATTCATTGTTGCGGATTCCATTGGTCTAGTTGCTTTTAGTATTGCTGGAGCCCAAGTCGCGATGGCAATGGACTTGAATCTATTTGGTGTGTGTGTGTTGGCTTTTGTAACGGCGGTTGGCGGCGGTTTGGTGCGCGATATGATGGTTAATGATGTGCCATTTATTTTGCATGAAGATTTTTACGGTACGGTGTCTATAGTTGTTGCCATCTTGTTTTATTTTGCACAGATCAACGGAATGAACTCAGCAATGTGGGTGTGGGCTCTGTTCATGTTGGGATTGGTCTTGCGTCTGGTGGCGCACTGGCGTGATTTGAGTTTACCTAAGGTTGATTCTGATGCTGCCTGAAACCCCTAGTGAATTGCTCAATTGGCTGCGCCCACGGCTTTCTGCTTTTCAATCAAGTGTAGCCGCCGACATCAAACCAATCGCAACCCGTAAAGCTGCTGTGTTGATTGGTTTAGTGCTCCATCCGCAGTGTGTTTCGGTGTTATTGACACGTAGAGCTGATCATTTGTCTACGCATGCTGGTCAGGTCAGCTTTCCTGGTGGTGCGATCGAGGAGACCGATATTGACGCAATCGCTGCCGCCGTACGGGAAACTGAAGAAGAAGTTGGAATTGCTGCACATTTCATCGAGCCACTATGCACCTTGGGTGAGTACCACACAATTAGTGGTTTTTGTGTAACGCCTGTATTGGCGATTTTGCCGCCCGATTTGCCGCTATGTCCCGATGTTAATGAGGTGGCAGAGGTATTTGAATTGCCTCTATCGATTGCGCTTGATCCTAGTCGCTATGAGCGGCGCTACGTTGAGCGGGCAGGGGTAAGGGTCGCAACACATTTTCTTGAACACAACGGCAAAGTAGTTTGGGGTGCTACTGCGGGTATGTTGCTACAGCTATCTTCCAACTTGGGCTTGGAGGGTATACCACTAGATTGTACTCGGTAAGGGCGTTATGAATGCCAAACCTGATCATGACAAGTAATAGCGCTTGGAGTTTCATTGTAAATTGCAACTGTGTTAGAAAGTGCTCGGTGTAATGTTAGGAAAGCATGCCGTTTGTCATTAAAATCAACGCATTAGTGCGTTTTTTTTATGCCTGTCGCCGTGGAAGTTCAGAATTGTCTTCGAGGCGTGATACAATCCGCCACTTTCGCAAATAGCCCACAGTCCAAACATGACCCGTGCACTTCGTAACGTCGCCATCATCGCCCACGTCGATCATGGTAAAACCACGCTGGTAGACCAGCTTCTGCAACAAGCAGGCACTTTCCGCGCTAACCAGCAAGTCGCTGAACGCGTAATGGATAGCAACGATCTTGAAAAAGAGCGCGGCATTACCATTCTGGCAAAAAATACTGCCATCGAATACAACGGCACGCACATCAACATCGTAGACACCCCAGGTCACGCGGACTTCGGTGGTGAAGTTGAGCGTGTATTGGGTATGGTAGACGGCGTGTTGCTGTTGGTTGACGCTGTTGAAGGCCCGATGCCACAAACGCGTTTCGTGACGAAAAAAGCCTTGGCTTTGGGTCTGAAACCGATTGTTGTAATTAATAAAATTGACCGTCCGGGCGCTCGTCCTGATTGGGTTCACGATCAAGTTTTTGATTTGTTTGATAAGTTGGGCGCGACCGATGATCAGCTCGACTTCCAAATGATCTACGCTTCAGGTTTGAATGGCTTTGCTAAGCTGTCGCTAGAAGAAGAATCAGACAATATGCGTCCATTGCTAGACCTGTTGGTGTCTGCAGTGCCTGCGCCACCGGGCGACGCTGATGCGCCATTGCAATTGCAAATTTCTGCGCTTGATTACTCAACTTACACCGGCCGTCTTGGCGTTGGTAAAGTATTGAATGGCCGTATCAAGCCAGGTCAGCAAGTGGTGGTAATGAACCACGAAGAACAAGTGGCTGCGGGTCGTATCAACCAAGTTCTGGGCTTTAAAGGTCTGGAGCGCGTTGAAGTGGCTGAAGCTGAAGCCGGCGACATCATCATTATTTCTGGCCTGGAAGACATCGGTATCGGTGTAACGATCTGTGATAAAGACGCGCCAGTGGGTCTGCCAGTATTGGGTGTGGATGAGCCAACATTAACGATGGACTTTATGGTGAACACCTCACCATTGGCCGGTACTGAAGGCAAATTTGTAACTAGCCGCCAAATTCGTGATCGTCTGAATAAAGAATTGTTGGTTAACGTGGCATTGCGTGTTGAAGACACAGATGACACCGACGTATTCCGTGTTTCAGGTCGCGGCGAATTGCACTTGACGATTTTGTTGGAAAACATGCGTCGCGAAGGCTTTGAAATGGCCGTGGCTAAACCACGCGTGGTTTACAAAGAAATTAACGGCGTGAAATGCGAGCCGTATGAAAACCTGACCATCGACTTGGAAGACGAACACCAAGGCGGCGTGATGGAAGAAATCGGTCGTCGCCGTGGCGAATTGACCAATATGGTTTCTGATGGTCAAGGCCGTACACGTTTGGAATACCATGTTCCAGCGCGTGGTTTGATCGGTTTCCAAGGCGACTTCATGACCTTGACGCGTGGTACTGGCTTGATGAGCCATGTGTTTGATGACTACGCACCGGCCAAAGCCGATATGCCAGGTCGTCACAACGGCGTGTTGATTTCTCAAGACAATGGCGAAGCGGTTGCTTACGCATTGTGGAAATTGGACGATCGCGGTCGTATGTTTGTTAGCCCAGGCGATAAATTGTACGAAGGCATGGTAATCGGTATCCATAGCCGCGACAATGATTTGGTTGTGAACCCAATTAAAGGTAAGCAGCTAACTAACGTTCGCGCTTCAGGTACTGACGAAGCAGTGCGTTTGACGCCACCAGTGAAACTGACGCTGGAATCAGCGGTAGAGTTTATTGCTGACGATGAATTGGTTGAAATCACACCAAAATCAGTGCGCATCCGTAAGCGTTTCTTGACTGAGAACGAGCGTAAACGTAACTACAAAGCATCGGCTAACTAATCGTTAGTCGATATGAAAAAAGCCAATCACACGTGATTGGCTTTTTTATTGTTTTAAAAATGATGGGTATTGCTTGATAAGGTAAGCCACAGCTGCTGGCTGTGGCTATACTTGGCGCGATTATTTTAGTTGGTTCAATAAATCGCTTAGCATTTTCTTCTGTACTGCAGGGTCGATCGCTCCATCCTTGCTGCTGAT
Organism: Chitinibacter sp. SCUT-21; assembly: GCA_041874755.1. Lineage (NCBI taxonomy): Bacteria > Pseudomonadati > Pseudomonadota > Betaproteobacteria > Neisseriales > Chitinibacteraceae > Chitinibacter > Chitinibacter sp. SCUT-21. The sequence goes on along the minus strand of CP102611.1, from coordinate 480,702 downwards.
GCTCAGTACTGTTTTGCCATTTTGCGTGGCCAATTTTACGTCGTAGCTTTGGCCTAATGATTTACTGATTTCTTCCTTCGATTCGCCTTTTTTCCAGAAAGCCAGCGATGCGAAGTAATTGGTTTCTAGCTCTTTATCAATGTCAGTGGCTGCGCGCTGTACGCTGTAAACGCCGGTGCTACGATTACGGTCTTGGACGTTGTAACCAATGCGGTCAAAAGCCAAGCCAACGCGGCGCCATGCACGGTCGAAGTTGTCAGTCAGTTCAATGGCTTGGCCTGAGGTTGAAAGCGCGGCACGGGCTGGCAGATTTTCTGCTTTCTTCGCTTCGGCTTGGGCGACATCTTTCTTAACGCCTAAAGTTTGCAGCATCATCGCCATGATTTCTGCTTCAAGTTCAGGCCTTGGTTCGCTCGGTGTCCAGACGGTACCATTCCATTGCTTCGTATTGGCTTCGCCTTCTTTATAAACTTCGGTCATGCCACGGTGTGTGACATAGATATTAACCGTGTTTGGTTTGGAGCTGCGTTCAATACGTGCACGATATTTGTCAAGGGTGTCGGTTGAAACAAATTGATCAGCTACTTTGCGAATCAAATTGGTCATGAAGTCGTTAGGCAGGTCGGCGCGATTTTGGAGCCAATCTGTCTCCATGACACCCGTATTGGGGTCTTCTTGTGTCAGGATAAAACCATTGGCAAGCCAGAAGTCTTTAATGTCGTCCCACGCTTTTTCTGCAGGGATTTGAGCTTCAATAAAACGGATGCCATCTTGCACTACAATTTGTGCGTTGCCGTACTGTGGCAGGACTTCCTGCCCTGATTGTGTGCGCTGAGTTTGTGTTGCTTGGGCTGATGTCGCGGTTGTTGGTGTGCTGTAGGCGTTATTTGCACTAATTGCCGTTAAATCAGGTGGGATTTCCAGTGTGTTTTTGTTGACGTTGTCGCTGCCGCTTCGGTAGTCCACTTTGCTGGAAAGTAGCGATTGATCTGTCGAGCAGGCTGACAGCATGACAATTAGTGTCGAAGCTAACGTGAGTTTCTTAATGTGTTTCGGTTGCATTGTTCTAACCTAGGTGAGCACTAATTACGGGTTGATCAGATCGGCTGCTTGCAAAGCTTTGCGCACAATAGCTTGTGCTGGCTCGCTTAGGCGCGTGAGTGGAAGGCGAATACCTGCTGGAATTTTGCCCATTGCTTCTAGCGCCCATTTTACTGGAATTGGATTGGCTTCGATAAACAGGTGGCGGTGTAGGTCTTGCAATTTGTCGTTAATCGCGCGAGCTGTGCTGATTTGTCCAGCCGCTGCTGCGGCACACATTTGGCTCATCGCTTGTGGTGCAACATTGGCGGTAACGGAAATCGTGCCGTGCCCGCCAATTAAAATAAATGGCAGGGTTGATGCATCGTCGCCACTGTAGAGTGCAAAATCGCTCGGTGCGCGCTTGGCTAAATCGGCTGCACGCTCCAAATTGCCAGTTGCATCTTTAATGCCGACGATATTGGGAAGTTTGGCCAGTTCGAGCGCGGTGTCGTTGCTTAGGTCGCATGCCGTGCGGCCCGGAACGTTGTAGAGTAGGGTGGGGAGAGCGGTGTTTTCTGCGATAGATTTAAAGTGTTGGTACAAGCCGTTTTGTGTTGGTTTGTTGTAATACGGCACTACGCTTAAACCATAATTGGCGCCAACCTCTAATGCCCGGTTTGATAAGTGGATTGCTTCTCGGGTTGAATTCGCGCCTGTGCCCGCAATTACCGGCACTCGGCCCGCTGCCTGTTCGACAACGGCGCGAACAATGGCGATATGCTCCTCAACATCCACTGTTGGCGATTCGCCCGTGGTGCCAACGGCGACAATGCCGTTCGTGCCTTGCTCAATATGCCAATCAACTAGTTTTCTTAACGTTGGGAAATCAATTTCGCCGTTCACATCCATGGGGGTGACGAGCGCGACAAGGCTACCTGTGAGCATAAGTAGTGGAACCAATGGCAGAAAAGAAACTATTCTAACCGAAGCCTTGTTTAGGTGAAACAGCGTCGTTCGAGACTTTTTAACGAAAATATGCGGCTGGCAAATTTTCTGTTCTTTTGCTGGGGTGTGAATGTAAAGAAATGTTGCGAAGTATTAAGAACGTGGCGGGTGGATTGTAAATATTGAGCGATCTCAACATGATTGCAACACAGCTCTGAGAACCTAACTGTATTAAGTTTGAATGTGTGTGGCAAAAGCTAAATGGCATATTGCTATTGTGTTTTCTGACTCGCACATGTTGTTACTTAAACATTGCCTAATATTGCAATGACAGTTAATAATCGCCATACCAGTTCTATTTTCTTAAGCTTTGCTTGAGAGGTTGACAGGTTGGAGTCGTAATAACAATGCCAGCTTTGGTTGGTTTATAAAAATCATTGAGTCATTTAAAGGTGAACAAGATGAATATTCTAGGGTATTTACAAAAAATCGGCCGCTCGCTGATGGTGCCTGTAGCAGTTCTTCCTGCTGCAGCAATCATGTTGGGTATCGGCTACTGGGCTGACCCAACGGGTTGGGGGGCAAATAGCCAGTTGGCTGCGTTCTTGATCAAAGCGGGTGCAGCAATTATCGACAAAATGCCAATTTTGTTTGCAGTTGGTGTTGCGTACGGTATGTCAAAAGATAAAGATGGCGCCGCTGCTTTGGCTGGTTTGGTTGGCTATTTGGTGGTGACAACACTGTTGTCTCCAGGTGCAGTTGCGCAAATTGAAGGTATCAAGCCTGAAGATGTGCCTAAAGCCTTCGGCAAAATCGAAAATGCCTTTGTTGGTATCTTAGCCGGTGTGATTGCGGGTGAGGTTTACAACAAATTCAGTCAAGTTGAATTGCACAAAGCACTGGCGTTCTTTAGTGGTCGTCGTTGCGTGCCGATTGTGACTTCGGTTGTGATGATTGTTGTATCGTTCATTCTGATGGCGGTTTGGCCAGTTATTTACAATGCATTGGTAAACTTTGGTCTGGGTATTAAAGACTTGGGTTCTGTCGGTGCAGGTATCTACGCCTTCTTCAACCGTTTGCTGATTCCTGTTGGTTTGCACCACGCTTTGAACTCAGTATTCTGGTTTGACGTTGCAGGTATTAACGACATCCCTAACTTCTTGGGCGGTGCTAAATCACTGGCTGAAGGCAAGGCTGTTGCTGGTGTGACTGGTATGTACCAAGCTGGTTTCTTCCCTGTGATGATGTTTGGTCTGCCAGGCGCTGCTTTGGCGATCTACCACACTGCTAAGCCAGCTAACAAAGCTGCTGTTGCTTCAATCATGGGTGCTGCTGCGGTTACTTCTTTTGTAACTGGTGTAACTGAGCCATTGGAATTCTCATTTATGTTTGTTGCGCCGTTGCTGTATGTGGTGCACGCATTCTTGACTGGTGTTTCTGTGTTCCTCGCTGCGCAAATGCAATGGATCTCAGGTTTCGCCTTCTCTGGCGGTTTCATCGACATGTTCTTGTCGTCGCAAAACCCATTGGCAGTTAAATGGTACATGCTGATCGTACAAGGCTTGGTATTCTTCGCGATCTACTACTTTGTATTCCGCGCAGCAATCACTGCCTTGAACCTGAAAACACCAGGTCGTGAAGATGAAGTTGCTGGCGAAGCTGCTGCGGCTCCTGCGGTATCGACTGCATCTGGTGATGTTGCACAATTGGGCGCGGCTTACGTTGCTGTAGTTGGTGGTGCGAGCAATATTACAAACGTTGATGCATGCATTACCCGTCTGCGTTTGTCTGTAAATGATGCTGATTTGGTTGACGAAGCGGCTGCAAAACGCCTTGGCGCAAGCGGTGTTATCAAACTGAACAAGCAAAGCGTGCAAATCATTGTTGGACCAAAAGCTGAGTTGATTGCAGACCAGTTGCGTGCCAATCTTGGTGTTGCTGCAAAAAAGTAACTGAGGCTGCACCGCAGCCTGCTGCGGTGGTTCCAGCCTCGAATCCCGGCGAAACAGTACTGCTTTCTCCTGTGACGGGCGAAGTGGTTGCTTTGGAAGATGTGCCTGATGCGGCATTTGCGACTAAAGCGGTTGGGGATGGTGTAGCGATTTTGCCAACTGGCAAATTAGTGGTAGCGCCATGCGATGGGCAGTTGGTTAAGATTTTTAACACCAACCATGCTTTTGCCCTCGTGAATGACGCTGGTGTTGAGTTGATTGTGCATATTGGTATCGAGACAGTAAAGCTGGCAGGTCAAGGTTTTACGCGTCTGGCAGAGCAGGGTAGCTTTGTTAAAGCTGGCCAGCCTGTATTGGAATTAGATCTGGAATTCCTTGGTGCCAATGCCAAATCGGTCATTAGTCCTGTTGTGTTAACCAATGCAGATGATTTTGCACCGGTGGCTAACGTGGCGAGTGGTTCGGTGATTGCAGGTCAAACGCCACTCTATACGATTCGCAAAAAATAATGATGAGTCGATAAATTAAAAACGCCACCTTAGGGTGGCGTTTTTTTATGCGCGGCATAATCAAGAGTGAATCGTGATTAGAATTTGGCGAGTAGTTTGGCCAATTGCACAATCGGAGCATCATTGCTCGACTGTTCTGATGGAATCAAATTGAATAAGGCGCTGCTTTGTGGGTGGTGCGGCATAAACTGCATTTTTTCGGGGTGTGTGGCTAGGTAATGGCGCGCTAGGCTGGCTAGGGCTTGGGTCTGCAATTGCTGTTGGGCCATAAAGGTAGCAAGTTGTGCGATGAGATCGCTGGGCTTGATGGCCTGTGCAGTGTTGAGTTGCTCTGTCGTGGTTGCCCAATTTAAAAATGGGGGTGTGCCTTGCGGCGTAATGAGTGCATGCCACAGTTGTTGTAAAAAACAACAAGCCCCCAGATCGCCAATATGCAGCCAGCCATTCTCGATGGGGGCTAGGCAATTTATTAGCTCGCACGCCACAGTTAAACTATCTTTGCTGCCACTGGCTAGGGTGATAAACCCGTGGCTTGGTGCGAGTGGCGAGGGTATGAGGGTGAGATCAATCACGTACGGTGATTGTTGTTGTAGTTGCGCTAGTTGTTCTGCTAGTGGGCTTTGAATCAGCAGGATCAAGTCGTCAGGCTTGATTGGCGGGAGTTGGGCTTTAAGCGGATGTAGGCAAAAATTGCTGCTCGGCGGCTTAAGCACCAGGCGAGCAGCAACAAGGGGTATTAGTTCAGGTGGGGCTATTAGATGGGCTTGCATCAATATACCCCTGTTTAAATTACTCGTCGTGGCAGGTGTTAAGCAGCTTTTTGAGGCTGTCGATGTTTTCCAGCTCAATTAAGCGGTTTTGCACTTTGATAAAGCCCTGATCTTGAAACTTTGACAGGGTTCGGCTGACTGTTTCGAGTTTTAAACCCAAGTAACTGCCGATCTCTTCGCGCGTCATGCGCAGATGGAAGCTGCTGGAAGAATAGCCGCGGATGGCAAAGCGCTGAGATAAATTCAGCAAGAAGGCAGCCAGGCGCTCCTCAGCTTTCATATTGCCCAGTAGTAACATCACGCCATGATCGCGCACAATTTCACGGCTCATCACTTTGTGGAAGTGGCGTTGCAGTAGCGGGATTTCGCGAGAGAGGTCTTCAATGTCATTAAATGGCAATTCACATACTTCACTGTCTTCCAGCGCAATTGCATCGCAGGTGTGCACATCGGTGCTGATCGCGTCCATGCCCATCAATTCGCCCGACATGTGAAAGCCGGTTACCTGTTCGCGCCCGTCTTCAGAAATCACACTTGCTTTGAAAAAGCCAAGGCGAATGGCGTACAGTGAACGGAATGGCTCACCAGCGCGGTACAGTGCCTCACCGCGTTTGACGGGGCGAGCTTGGGTGATGATCGAATCTAGCTCCTGCATTTCGTCTTGCGAGAGCCCCAGTGGTAGGCATAGTTCGCGCAAGCTGCAGTTAGTACATGAATTGCGCAAGTGACGTGGGGACAAGTCGCGAACTTGGATTGGGGAAATCATGAAAATCTCACAAGAAAAAATAATCGTGCAGGGGGAGTATTGTAACTCTCTGAAGAGGTAGATACCCCACTGTCATTGCATTGAGCTTGATTTAAATCAAGCTGTTTCATTGTACTAGCTTTTAAGCTGCGCCTGCTAGTATGGGGGAGGAGTAATTATGTCGTTATCTAAATTCATGGAAAGCCAGTCGTTTCAATCGCAGGGCGGGATCGAGTTCGATCGCGAACTTATTGTGCGCTATGACGGCAAAGGCCCACGCTACACTTCCTACCCCACTGCGGATCGTTTTACCCAGGATGTCACCAGTGAGCAATACCGACACCTGTTGCAGCAACGGCTGCCCGGTGCCTTAGTGAATCCATTGTCACTTTATTTTCACATCCCTTTCTGTAATACCGTATGTTACTACTGCGGCTGTAACAAGATTATTACCAAGGACACAAGTAAAGCCGACGATTATATCCGTTATTTGAGCAAAGAGATCGAAATGCATGCCGCAAACTTACCGCTGCGGCCTAAGGTAAGTCAGCTGCACTTTGGTGGGGGGACGCCGACTTTTTTGTCTGAAGCTCAATTAACGCGCCTGATGGATGTGGTGCGCACGCACTTCGATTTATTACCGACTGGGGAATACTCTATCGAGATCGACCCGCGCAAAGTCGGCGAGCCCATGATACGCACGCTGGCGCAACTCGGTTTTAATCGTATGAGCGTCGGGATTCAAGACTTTAACCCCGCAGTGCAAGAAGCCGTCAATCGGATTCAATCTGAAGAAGAAACCCGCTCCGTGATTGAAGCTGCGCGCATGCACGGCTTTAAATCGGTCAGCGTTGATTTAATTTATGGTCTACCCAAGCAAACCGCAGCAACGATAGCCGAAACGATCAATCGAGTGCTCACTTTACGCCCTGATCGCATCGCGCTATACAACTACGCGCACTTGCCAGAACGTTTTATGCCGCAACGGCGTATTAATGAGGCAGACTTGCCAAGTGCGGATGTGAAGCTCGATATTTTGCAAAATTCCATCCAGCAGCTGATCGACGCCGGTTATGTGTTGATCGGTATGGATCATTTTGCCTTACCGAATGATGATCTGGCCGTAGCGCAGCGCCGTGGCCGTTTGCAGCGCAATTTCCAAGGCTATTCAACGCACGCTGACTGTGATTTGCTGGCGTTTGGCGTGTCGTCGATCGGGAAAGTGGGGGCGAATTACCACCAAAATGTGAAGACACTGGAAGAATATTACGCCAAGCTCGACACCGATGAATTTCCGGTGGTGCGCGGCTTGCAAATGAATCGCGATGATGCGATACGTCGTGCGGTGATTCAAGCGTTGATGTGCCAGTTTGAGCTGTATTATCAAGCGATTGAAGTGAGCTACATGATCGATTTTGCCGATTATTTTGCGACCGAAATCGAGTTACTGCAGCCACTGGTTGTCGATGGTTTATTAACCGTCGAGGCGGATGGCCTGTTTGTTACGCCGAAAGGCCGCTTGCTGATTCGTTCGATTGCGATGGTGTTTGATCAATATTTGCGGACAAAAACCACGCAAGCGCGGTATTCTCGCCTGATCTAATTTTTTTAGCCTAGCGCCTCATGTTTGAGGCGCGTCAGGCTTCTTTTCATGCTCGAAGTTAATTTATTTGCGCTTTTTCTGGCTGGCTTACTCGGCGGTGGGCATTGTATCGGCATGTGCGGCGGTATTGTTACGGCGTTTAGCCTGCAATTGCCGCTGGGCGCACGCTGGCCGTATTTACTCGGCTTTAATCTGGGGCGCTTGGCAGGCTACGCCGCCATTGGCTTTTTGCTTGGCGCGCTGGCGAGTTTTGCGACTTTAGCTGCTTTGCAAAGCATCAAACTCATTCTGGCGCTGGCAGCGAATCTCTTATTGCTCGTTTTAGGCTTGTATATTGGCGGCTGGAGTAGGGCACTCACCAAAGTTGAAAAGCTGGGGCAACCTGTTTGGCGACTTGTGCAGCCGTGGATGCGTAAATTATTACCCGTACGCAGTGTATGGCAGACGCCGTTGATTGGCTTACTCTGGGGCTGGATACCCTGTGGTTTGGTTTATACCGCAAGTTTGTCTGCGCTGGCGAGTGCCAATCCAATCAGTGGCGCCGGTGTGATGCTGGCGTTTGGCCTTGGCACCTTGCCTAATTTATTGCTGATGGGTCTAATGGCGCGCCGCTTGCAAAGCTATTTGCAAAAAACATGGGTGAAACGCAGTTGTGGTCTGCTAGTGATTGCGATGGCCGTGTATCAGCTATTTTTGTTATTAAGGTATATGCTGGCAGGCTAAATAAATAATGGCTTGTGTCAATATACCTATTGGCTTAAGTCTCGCAACATCAAAACAGCCTGCCCATATTGCTGTAAAGCTGCGTCTTGTTTTGCCGCTACACTAAACCCCATCTTTTGCCAAAACGTCTGCGCGTCACCGACTGCGACCAGCATTGCTTGCGAGTAACCCTGTTGCCGCGCCCAATTGAGCGCGTGTTCGCTGAGTAGGCGACTTAGATTCAGCCCGCGCCCGTCAGGGTGAATGGCTAGATCGTGTAGATAAAAACGATCTGCCTCGCTTGGCCACGCTTGTTCGGCACGATTAAGCGCGGGTGGCGTATCGCCATGCCAAGGGTGGGTAAACAAATAACCGAGCACTTGTCCATTTTGCTCGATCAGCCACGAGCATTTACCCGCAAATTGCAATTTCGACAAAAACGTCGCTTCATCTTCGAGCAAATGCGCCGGGTAAGACGCAGCCTGAATCGCCAAAATACGTGGCAAGTCTGCCGGGGTGATGGTGCGAATCGCGCTGGATGAGAAGACTGCTGGCACTTGACCGAAACCTTGGTTTTAGATTGAATTCGCTCGGTATTTTACTGCAAAGGTTGTTTCCCCGTGAGTAGCAATAATCCCTGTACTAGCTGCGGCGCCTGTTGCGCCGCATTTCGCGTCTCGTTTGATCGCTCGGAATTATCAAGCGAAGGTGGCCTAGTGCCTGATGGGCTCGCCGATTACGAGACCGCATACACGGCGCGGCTCCGCGGTACCGATTATGCGCAACCGCGCTGTATTGCCCTGATTGGCAAAATTGGCGAGCAAGTCTCGTGTGGGATTTACCGTGAGCGCCCATCGCCGTGTCGCGAATTTGGCGCTTTGGCTGAAATTGGCGTGTTTAGCGCCGCCTGTAATCGCGCGCGGGCAAGGCATGGCTTGCCCGCGCTGCAAATCGACGATGAATAAGGCTAGTGGCTTGTGGCCGTCGTGTTGTGCGCGCTGAGCAAATATTGCACGCTACACAAGGGCGTGGCCCAAGCTGTTTTGCCCAGCCAGCGCCAAAAGCGGCTTTTTGCCCATTGTTGGCCCAGTCCTGTGCATTGCTCAACTTTGAAACCTGCTTGGCTGAGTAATTCTTGCGCGGTGGCCTGCGTAAAAAAACGCAAATGCGTGCGATCCAAAATGCCCGCCGCCTGATATTGCCAGCGACCATGAAACAGCAGTGGCAGCACAACGCTGTGATGCTGAATATTCGGTACGCTGACGATAATTTGCCCGTTAGGTTTTAGCAGCTGCTTTAATCGCTTCAGCAAAGCCCACGGATCGCGCAAATGCTCAAGCACATCTAGGCACAAAATCAGATCAAATTGCCCTAACTGTGCCAAATCAATTTGTTCGGCATCACCCTCAATGACGAGATCTAATTGCTGGCGCGCAATTTCACTTGCGTCGTGGCAATATTCCAGCCCGACGATTTCATCGCATACGCCATTGGCTTTTAGCCACGCCAATGTACCGCCATTGCCGCAGCCTACTTCAAGCGCGCGCTGCGCATGGCTCGGTAAAAGAGGTGAAATTTCACTGCGAATATGACCGTAGTATTCCATGATGCGCTCCTACTATTGGGTTTACAGATGGATAGGGTGATGCCGATATTTTTGTTTCATTTGCCGTGCGAAGGCGACACATTGGCGAACGATGGGCCATTGGTCGTACCACCAGCGCGCTTGAATATCGCTGCGCGAAAAACGCTGCTCGACTAAATTTGTGCTCGCCAGCCAAGTGCGACAATCCGGGTTGAAGCTGCGATATAAGCTAAGCGCGCCGTCATAGTGCAGCCGACCGCCCAAGGGGTGGCCTGCTGGGCGCACTAAGCAGGCTTGCAAATAGGGGATGAGTTGATCCAAAAAAGAGCGCGACACGATGTAAGCGTGTGCACCGACAATAGGCTCTTGGGTCGGATTAAATAACGCGCCATTTGATTGCCCTGCGGCTTGGCAAGTGCCGAGGTAGATTAAATCGGCTTGATTCGACGCCATTAAGTCCGCCAAAACCGGCAAGGCTTGCTTGAGTTCGGGCAATAGCACGGCATCGTCCTCTAAAATCAGCGTCCAGCCTGTCGTGGCCGATTGCGCGTCTTGCAGCGCAGCCAAATGGCTGAGAAAGCAGCCATAGGCGCCCAGTGTGGGAAAGTCTGATGTACCCTGTGGGCGTATTGCTGGCCAGCATAGAACTCTATTTGCTTGCCAAGTAATACCCTGCTTGCTGAGCTCATCGCTCATTTGCGCTTTGCGATCGCTCCGTTCGGGTAAATTAATCACGTAAATGCGCTCCACTAGATCAGTGAGTTTCATTTTTGTACCCTCCTCAACGGCAGTACGCGTACTAGATCTTGCGTCAGATTTTTGCTTGCGTTGGCAATGATTTTTGCGGTTAACCAGATTTGCGCGGCTAAATTTGGTTTGTTTACTTTGCGGCCTTCAATAAATTCAGTCATCAAATCGCGCACATAGCCGCCGCCATCCAATGGCCGAACTTGATTAACGACCACGCCGATCGATGCAGGATCAATCCCTTGCAACAGCCGCGCAGCCCGTGCAACTTCTCCGCGGCTTTGTGCTTCGGCTTCGACAACGGCCAAGATGGCAGGAGTGGCGCGTAGCGTGAGTTCAGCGTCGCCGCTCACGAGCAAGGGCGGCACATCAAGCAGTACAAAACGGAAAGACCGTGCGATGTCTTGCAGCGTTTGGCCAAGCTGGTCAATCGCTTGTAAATGGCGACCTTCAGCGGTGAAACGCAGGCTGCTCAAGCTGGCCAGATCGTCGGGTAAAGCCGCACCGATGGTGTGTAGGCGTGATTGATCAAAGTAGGGGTCGCGGTTAAAGGCGTTGGCGTCGATGGCAATCGCTGAAATACCCATTTGCTGAAATGTTTGCATCAGTTTTTGCGTCAACATGCTGCCGCCGCCTCCGGGTTGTAAGGCGGTAACCCCGAAGATGCGGATTTGGGTGCGATCTTGATCGCGAATTAGCGCACTGGCTAAGCGGCGCAGCTGATCTTCCAGAAAACTGGCGCTATCTGGGTCTTGGCTGCGAATGAGCCAGCCCACTGGGGCAAAGCCAAAGCTGCCAATCACATCATTTGGTGCGTGGATAGTGCGATCAAGTAGATCGCGTAAAATCGGCACCAACAGACCCGCCGCCAAGGCGGCCGCAATGGCCATTAGCAATAATTTTTTACGCCCCGGCCCTTGTGGGATTTCAGGTGGCAGCGCTGCGCTAACCAAGCGCACAAAGCCCAGCGAGCTGGTTTCACCAGCAAAGAAATTCAAGCGGTCTTGAATCGATTCGACTTCTTTGCGCGTTTGCTCGATTTGCCCGCTGATGTCATTGGCTTCTTTAAATAGCGTGGCATAGTGGCCGCGTGATTTTTCTTGTTCGGCCAGTTCGGCTTGGAGTTGAGCTTCTAACTGTTTGGCTTGAGCGCTGGCCGTGGCAAAGCGGCTTTCCAAATTGCGGCGCACCGAGCTGGTTAATTTATCGGTTTGTTTGTTGAGCTCTCGATCGATGTCATTGAGCTCAATCTGATTTTGCTCGTAGCCAGGGTGTTTGGGCGTTAAGCCAGCCATGCCCGACACCAAGGTCGCGCGACGATTATTTAGGCTGGCTTTTAGGCTATTCAAACCAGGATCGACCGCCACGCTTTCCATAATCGAGCGTACATTTGGATCGGTGTCGCCGTGCTGTAAAAAGGCTTTTTCTCTGGCATCAGCGTCAAAACGTTTGATCTTGGCCTCGGCCAGTGCTTCGCGCAGCCGATCAATTGCTTTGTCGTAGGGGTTACCCGCTTCGGCTGAAAAAGTGGCTACGCCCAACTCTCCGGCGATTTGATTGCGGCGTTCTGATTTTTCATCGATTTGTTTAAGTAAATCAGTTTGGCGATTTTGTAGTTTGCTAATCCTATCGTCGCGCCCAAAAACCTGTTCGGCGCGGGCGCGCTCTAAGTAAACCGCAACCACGCTATTAATCAGTGGCGCCATTTGGCTTTTATCCGCGCCAAACATGCCGATTCTAACCATATAGGTGTCGGGTACAGCAGCAACTTGTAGCATATTACGGAGCCGATCTACCGCGTATTGCTCAGATTCTTTGGGTTGGCGAAACGGCACTTTGGCTTGCTTGATCGCTTGCGACAAAATGTCGTAGCGCACAATGGTACTCATTTGTTGCTGCACAAACTGGCGATATTGCGAGTTCGATTGAAAATCGAGTTCGTTGTCGTCCTTCAGCGTTTTCATATAACGCGGCGCGACTTGCACCACAGCTTCAGTACTGAATTTTGCAACCCCTTTGATCCAGACCATGGGCAGGCTGGCGATCAACACCAAAACGCAGCTAATGACCGCTAGTTTTGGGTGTTGGCGCAGGCTAACCAGCGGTTTGATGCCGATGCCAGCTGTAGGAAGGGGGGTAGACATGGCTGTGTTACCAAGGGCGTGAAAACGCAGGTTCGCGGCGCATGTTTTCTATCAACTCGCACACCGGAGGAAAGTCGTCGATTTGCTCCAGAAATAATTGCTCTTGTTGATTCAGCCATTTTCGTGGCGTGCGGCTATCGGCCAGAATCCACGCGATCCCCGTTTTTTGCGGATCTATCGTTAGCCCATCAGGTTGTGCGCACCAACGCCCACTAGCCAGCACATGGCTTAAAGTGGCTTGCGCACCGACGCGGGTGTATTCAAATACCAAGCTGCGTTCCAGATGCGCGCCGCGTTCGATCACTGAGCCGCGACCAATAAATAGTGGGCCGATCAATGTTGCGCCGTCTTCTATTGTGACGCTGTCGGCAATCACAATCGGGCCTTCGATATGGCAACGTCGCGGGTCAAAGCGGGTATTGGCGCCCACAAATACATTGGGCAGGATTTCTTTACCGAGGCGGGGAATATTAGGCAACTCACCGGCAATCGCTTGCATTTGCACGCTGTAGTAATCGGCAACGCGGCCAATGTCGATCCAATTAAAATTCATCTCAACACCATAAATCGCACGGCCATCGCGCGCCAGCGCTGGGAATACTTCGCTACCCAAGTCATACGGGGTATGTTCTGGAATGTATTTGATGATTTCGGGTTCAAAGACATACACCCCGGTATTGACTAAGTTGCTCAGCGCTTCATGTGGTTTGGGTTTTTCTTGGAATGACATAATCCGACCCAAATCATCGAGCACCGCCACGCCGTATTGTGAGACTTTGTCCTCGCTAACGCGGGTTAACGCCAAGGTGGCTAAAGCGCCGGTTTGGTGATGCGCGGCTACGAGTGCGCGCAAATCTAGATCGAGCAGTGCATCGCCACACATAACGATAAAGGTATCGTCAAAAAAGCCCGAGTGTTGTTGAATGCGGCGGATTGTGCCAGCCGAGCCCAGAGGTTCTTCATGCAATACGCCGTCTTCCTCAAAGCCTTCATAACTAAACGCCAATTCAACGCCCCAGCGACGACCACTAGCGAAATAATTTTCGATTTCTGGCGCCAAATAGCTGGTGTTAATCACAATTTGCGTTACGCCTTGGCTGGCTAAATGCTCGATCAAGCATTCAAGGACAGGCTTATCCAAAATGGGTAGCATCGGTTTGGGGCAATCGCGGCTTAGTGGCATGAGGCGAGTGCCTTTGCCCGCCGCAAGAATCAGCGCTTTCATGATAATGCTCCAACGATTTCGTCAATCGAGGTAAACAGATTAAACACGCGATGCATGCGCATTAACTCAAACAGCGCGGTGACGGTGCGTTGCAAACCAAATAGCACCAAACTGCCGCCGTTTTCATTGCAAAAACGCAGGCACGACAGGAGGGCACCAAGGCCTGAGCTATCGACAAACTGCAAAGCCGACATGTCGATGGCGACTTTTTTCGATTCCTCAAGCACCGGGCGAACTTGCTTGCGAAACGCATCGGCATTGCCGGCATCGAGGTTGTTGATATTGAAAGAAATGACGGTTAAGTCATCTTGCTGGTGGCTATTGATCAGATTCATGATGCTCTCCTTAGCAATACGACCGATGAGGTCTTGTTGCTATTAAAGTCGAGCAAGAGGTGTGGATTGTGACGGGAGTGTAAAACTTAAAATTGAGTAGGGCTTAGGTAGGCTGGCGCGCTTGTAATTGGAGCATGATTTTACGAATAATCAGCGCTTGCGGCTCATTGAGTGAAATAAAAGCAAAGCCCAATCGACTCGTGCCAAGCGTCTGATCGACCAACTGGTTACATAGCCGGCAATGTAGGGTCAAACTGTAATTGGCTAAGTGAATTTCAAGCCATTGCAGAGGCTGTTTGCACAAGCACAGCGATTTTTGATTCTCGATTTTAACGCCAATCCCGCCTTCGCTTAAGTCATATAACTGTGCGCAAATGGTGTGATCGTCCACTTTTATGCTGACGAATTCTTTGTGTTGGGCGTGAACACGAAAATAGTCGCGCCCCGTAGTTTCGAGTAGCTCTTTGGGCCAGCTGATTAAATAGTTGTTTAGGCTTAGCTTTTGTAATATTTCAACTGAAAAAGCTAATTTGTTTTCATGCCATAGGCCAATCAGCGTCAATTGTTGCCCGACTATTTCATCCTCTTGGGGCATCAATTCAATGCTAATCATTTGCCCTTGGGGGTGGATGATCATTTTATTGACTCGAATGGCCTGTGTATCGCCTTCAAGCATGGCCATTAGCCCGCCTTGTTGTGCCAGCTGGGCTTGTGCAGTTAAGCGATCTAAGATGGCGCGCGGGTCTCGCACGACATCTGGGCAGGGCAAGTCTTTCGATTGGGCCTCTGCTGTATTGTGAGTAGCAAAGTGCAGAATACGGGCCAAATTAAACATCACTTAGCCCCCGCTGAGAAATGATTTTAGCGGGGATGCCAACCGCAATCGCACCGGCCGGTACATCGTGCAAAACCACCGCATTGGCGCCAATTTTAGCGCCATCACCAATGGCAATATCGCCCAAGATCTTGGCGCCAGCGCCCACTTCAACTTTATGCCCCAAGCGCGGCGCGCCGCGTTCTCCTTCATGTTTTAACCCCAGTGTGACGCCGTGGCGCAAGATCACATCGTCACCAATAATCGCATCGCCACTAATAATGACGCCGCCAAAATGATCAATGCGCAGGCGACGTCCAACTTGGGTTTCGCACGGCAAATCGATGCCGGTAAGGATTTGGCTTACAATCTTGAGCCATTTGTATAGCAGTGAACACAGTTTGCGCAAGATGGGGTTGCGAATACCATAGCGCCAGCGGCCAAAGCGATACACCAGCATGACCCATAAACCTTGGCGCCATGGGTCGCGCTGGTAGGTTTGCCAGTCCTCACGGATCAATTCGAACATGATGCGCTCCTTTACCACGGCGTAGGTGGTGATTGCTGACCGCCAAGCGTTTCGTTCCAAGCTTTTTGCAACAACAGCCGTAAGGCACTCGATTCGGTGGCTTTTTCGCCCGCTTGTGTGCGTGCTGAATTTTGATTGCGCCATTGCCGTATGCGATGCCAGTTTTGTTCCAGCAAGCTGTCTAGCTTGGCAATCAGCCAACCGTGATGCTTACGGAAATACAGTAGGGTGCTGCGCATTCGCCATAAAGACAGTTGGCTGCCGTGACGATTGAAATGCTCACCCGCTACGCGGCGCGATGAAACGCCGCCAATGTGAATCGCACGCCACTGTGGTTGATACCAAACTTCATAGCCATGCTGTTTTAGGCGGCGGCACAGATCCACTTCTTCGTAATATAGGAAAAAACGCTCATCAAAAACGCCTACCTTGCGCAGTGCGGCATAACTAATGATGGCAAAAGCGCCAGGCACCCAATCCACTTTTGCCGCCATGCTGGGGTCGGCCCAGGTTCGATCAAAACGGCCGAAGAAGCGGTGCTGTGCGTAACGTGCGGCAAGGCCACTGATGGCCAGAAAATCATTTAATAAGGACGGAAAGCAGCGCGCTGAGGGTTGATCGTGCCCGTCTTCAGCCAATAGCCGCCCTCCCGCCAAACCCACTTTAGGGTGGGTGCTCATCCAAGTTACAGCCTGAGCTAATGAGTTTTCCGCTGGGCGTGCATCAGGATTGACCAAGGCGATATAACTGCCCCGTGCTTGCTTAAATGCCAGATTATTGCCAGCGGCAAACCCTAAATTAATTGGGCTGGCGATGACGGTGACTGCGGTAAAGTTTTTCCGTACCAGCGCGGCACACCCGTCTTGGCTGGCATTATCCACCACGATAATTTCATGACGAATCGCACCACAAGCTGCTTGTATGCTTGAAATGCATTCGGCGATTTCGGGTGCATTGTTGTAGCTAACTACAACAACGCTCAAATCGATGTTGTCAGTGGCTTTCATTGCGAATTCCTCCATCTGCTTGACGCTCAGAGCGTAACCAAGGGGTATCTTTAGCACTGCTGCGTAAAATGGCCGGTAATTGGGCTAGTTTCCATAAAAAATAGCGCGGAAAACCTGCCAGCGCGCCCATTCGCTGTTGCGGTTTTAATTCGGATAGCGCCAAGCCTATATGACCAAGCATCACAACAATGCCTGCTAGGCCAAGAATACTGATTGGGTTAGTGCTTAGGGTTGCGAGCAACAGCAAAGCTAGATGCAAATTTAACGGGAGTAACATCAGCTCTTCGAGGGCTAAGCCATATTGTCGCTGACCACGCACCAAGGCTTTGCAGGAGGGCATGAAATATTGGCGCAGCATCGCCAGTCTGCCACCTTCCCAGCGAACACGTTGGGTTTGCTCGCCTTTGCCTTGCGGCATCTCACCATGCACGCACGAATCTTCTAACCAACTAATTTTAAGCCCGTGCGCTTGTAGCTTGAGTTGGTACTCGAAGTCCTCGACGATCGATCCAGCTTGAAATGGCACTTGCGCCAGGGTATGCGCTGAAATGGCGAAACCGTTACCCAATAAACTAACGCTTTGCCCTAGATTGGCGCGGCCACGTTGTCGAACCACGTTAAAAGCGCGCAGCGCCCAACGCTTTAAGTCAGCTAAGGGGTCTTGTATGGCGCAGCTCGGTTCATAGCGGCTTTGGATAGCATCGGGCTGAGTGGCAATTTTTCGGCGTAATTGGGCGAGATAGTGTTCGTCTAAAGTGCTGTCCGCATCAACGATCAAATACCAGGGGTAGTTCGCGAAGGCATTAAAAGCATAGGCTAGGGCATGACCCTTGCCGCGCAATTGGGTGTTATTGCGGCACAAGGTCATGGCCCCTAGTGAGCGTGCAACTTCAGCGGTATTGTCGCTGCAGTTATCTGCGATAACTAGTACTGCGCAACGCCCATCACGTTCAGCTTGAGCAACCAGTCTCGGCAAGGTTTTGGGTAGTGTGCTGGCCTCATTGTGGGCGGGCACCAAAATTAAAATCGGCGTGTCGGATTGTTTGTCGCCTGTCGCCGCGGACTGCCGTCTTGCAGCCCAAGTCCAGCGGGCGAGCGCCCATGTACCTGGTAGGGTAAATACTGCCGCAGCGCTGCCAGCAATACTGAGTGTGGTATGGATGGCATCAATGAGCATGATGAACTCCTTCTGGATAGAAGGCCTGCAGGCGAGCCTTTTTGAGTTCGGCACTTTCAGGCTCTAGCACACTGTGGCGTTTGGCAAATTCGGCCGCCCAAGGCAAATCACGGTTGGCCGCTTGGATGCGTGCAATCCAGTCTTCCAGTGAGCAAAGTACCTTAGCGGGAGTCCCCCCCACAACGGAGTTGGGCGCGACATCATGAGTGACCACCGAATTCGCGGCGACAATCGCGTTGGGGCCTATCGTTACGCCGGGCAGGATAATTGCTTGATGGCCGATAAACACATTGTCTTTAATGTCGATTTTGCCTACATGATCAAGATTTAGACCAAAGGCCATATTAACCATATTGACTGAGCCATCATGCCCAAACAGCGTGCAGCCACTGAGCCGCACGTTGTTGCCTAAGCGTACATAGCTGGGGTCGGTAATGGTGACATTCATGTTGATCGAGCAAGCGTCCCCCATGTGGTACAGACCTCCCCAGCGTTTTAGATATTGAGCCCATTCTTCACCGAAAGGCTGACAAATCTTACGGTATAGCCCCACAAGCCTATTGTGATTTAAGGCTTGGCGCGATACCTGATGCCGTATATGTCGCATGATGGTATTTAGCATGATCCAGCTCCTGCTGTAGGCCGCGAAAATGCATCGCGAGTTGATCAAGGTTGTGTGCTAAGTGATAGTGCTGGCGAAGTTGATGTTTGGCCGCGTTGGCTAGTTGCTGCGCGAGCGCTGGCTGCTCAAGTAAACGCGCGATGGCAAGGCTAAGTGCGTCGGCGTCGCCTGCGCTGACCAATAGCCCTGTCTTTTCGTCGGAAATCAACTCGGGTATCCCATTGATCTGCGTGCTAATGCAGGGCACGCCGCTGGCCATGGCTTCCATTAACACGACGGGAATGCCTTCGGCAAAGCTGGGTAGCACAAAAAGGGTGGCATCCTGATAGAGATCGCGTACGGCCTGAGCATTGAGCGCGCCTAAAAACTGCACTTGCTGACTAAGGCCTAGCGTGAGTGTGAGCTCTTGCAACGTAGTTAGATCATCTCCGGTGCCTACGAGAGTGGCATGGGGGTATATATTTTTACGCGCTAATAATGCTAAGGCTTGTAGCAATACCCGTTGACCTTTGTTGATGCAGAGTCGTCCAACGCACAAGATGTTGGCTTGGGCGGCACGGTTTTGTTCCTTATTGCATGTTGCTGCGTAGTCAGGCGCTACGCCGAGTCGAACGAGCTGCATTTTGCGCCATTGTGTTATTTCGCTAATGCGCATCAGTTGAGCGCGGGCAAACTGGCTAATGCAAATGATTAAGTCTGCCGCGTTAATCTTGGCGCGCAATTGTTGGCCGCTCACGTCGAAAAATTCATCAGGGCCGTGGATGGTGTAACTAAGTTGGCAATGACAAATGCGCTTGCTTAGGGCTCCGACCAAGGCGGCTTCATTACCAAAATGCACATGCAAATGATTAATTTGTTTGGTTTTTAGGGTGTATGCAACCAGCATCGCCTCAACCCAGTAGGCCAGTGCCCACAGATGGCCCCGCCAACCCTGTTTGGCCCAGCACCAGCTTTGGTAAAGGGCTTTAAGGCTATCCATGCGGCTACTTAATAACATCAGCACCAGCGCAGAGCACAAATGCAATCGGGGCCAATTTTTGATCACAATGGTGTTCAGTTGCTCTGCGCGCTCTTGTTCGTTCAAGTTGGCGCTATCACGCTGATCGGCGTTGATGCTCAGGGTTTGAATGTCAAAACCACGCTCCCTGAGCCCCAATACTTCGCGCAAGATAAACACATGCGATGCTGCAGGGTAGCTACTAACTAAATAGGCAATCCTGTGCGCTGTGGTCATCATCAGCTCCTCGGTGGTCGATGAGCTTATTTAAGCGCGCTAAAGGAGGGGAGTTGTGTCGAGATTGCAAAATCGTCACGCAATCTTTGGCGCTAAGGCCTTAGCTCATAATATGGCGAAACGAAGTGGTGGGGGCCGATGTACTTATCGATTTTTGTGGCGCGACTTGCAACTGTTTGCGCTGTAAATAGGCTTCAGCCCAGCCGAGGATGAAAAAGAATGCCGGCATCGGTTGCTCACCTAAATACACCGTTCCCAGCGAGATAAACATCATGACAATCATGCCGGCAAAGGTAAAAGGCAATGAGGCGGGGCTTGCGGGCTCGAGCAAACCGCGCCGGATTAACCGAAAGCTCATCCACGCCATGATGCTAAGTAATAAAACGAGCGCAATCACGCCGTGCATTAGAGCCAGTAGTAAATAATAATTGTCGATCGACTCCATGCCGCCAATTTTGGGCCAGGTATTGCGCCCCCAGCCAAAGCTCGCATGCTCAAGTGCAATCGCCTCGTATTTGTCCATCAATTCCTTGCGATAAAACGCTGATTCTTGCGATTGCGTCATCACCGTGCCTGGTTTGATATCTAAATACGAATCGAGAAGGGCTTGGCCGATAATGCCGCCAATTAAGAAAATAGCTAACACCCATTTCAAGCGGCTTTGTCTATCTTTGGCGTGCGACACCCACATTAAAATTCCGCCCACTAGCCCGCCAATCCAAGGGCCGCGTGCGATGGTCATGATTATCCCTAGTAGCAATAAGCCATTGATCCATTGGGTTTTACTGCCTGGTACACGAAAGTGACGGATTTTTTGCTCCCAGCAACCAGCCCATTGCAGCCAGCGCGCAAGTCGCCAAGCCATTGCCAGCATAATTCCGGCCAAAATAGCATGCGAAAAAGGGCCTGCGATGCGGGCAAAACCATGCCGAAATGTGGTGACCCAGCCATTACCTTGGCCAGGGAAGAACGGACCAAAAATTAAATGCCATAAATTGATACCAAAGCGAAATTGATAGATCGAAATGGCCGAAATCAGCACACAACAAATCACAAATACGCGGGCGCAGGCAATATCTTCATGCATGGTGCGTAGACACCAGCGCGCGCATAAATACGGCGCGAGCACTGAGGCGAGCATGGCAAACATTAGATTTTGCGCTTCGGCATATCCTGCATTGCTGTATTCCGAGTAGGCAACGCACGATGCGAACAACAAAACCAAGCCATCTGTCACTGAAGGTTGCCAATCTTGCCGCTGGCTGATGATGGCGGCGAGAAAAATCGGCAAGATCGCGGCTTGATTAAAGCTTGGGTCGGGTAAGCCGGGCGTCATTGCGTGGTAGCAATCGGGCAGAAGCAGCAATAGCGGCACATAACCCCGGATCAAGCTATCAGGCGCACCACGTTGAAAAATAAGATAGAGCGTGATCAGCGGCGCTAAAAACACGATAAATTGCATCTTTAACGCTCCTGAGTCGCGGTCAGTAGACTTTGACCACTTAAACTAATGCGCACCATCCCTTGCTGGCAATTGGCCTTGCCACGCGAAATGAATGAAGCGGCGCTTAGCTCATGATTGCCAGTGTGACTGCCGTTTAAAATTGCCCATTTCAACGGACCTTGGCACGGCAATTGAAGGCGATGCGCTTGTTCGCTGGCGTTGACTAATGCAAAACGCGCATTTTGCCCTTGACCATACATCACGGCAGAGATTTGCTGGCATTGCTCTCGTTCGCCATTACACCGTAGCGCGCTGATTGGACCACCCGCCACCTCGTTAAGCAGTGCCAGCCCCCAGCCAGTTGGGCGCAAACGATTGGCTTGGCTTAAATCGCGGGTGATTCCAAACAAGGGGATGTCCCCCAAGCCTTTCTCAAGTTTAAAGCTGTAGCCCGCCAAGCTATACACCGCCTGTTCACGCAGCCCTGCCAGTGATGAGTCAATCAATTGCCGCGCTAGCGCGACGCCGGCAATGCCATTGTTTAAGACGGTTTTCCGCAGATCAGCCTGGGCCGTCCCTAATGTGCTATGAAAATTGATTTCATACGTAGCCAAACGTTTGGCTTGGCTTTGGGCGTGAAGTTGCTGTTTTGTGAGTAGCGACAGTTGACTTGCCAGTGCGCGCTGACGCAATGTTTTTTCGCTTTCATTGTTATTGATTTGATACAAAAAATACGGCGCGACGGCCACACGATCAGCCTGTTGGCTGTTCACTATCGCGCCAGGGCTGTCTGGCCATAAAAAGGGTGCATTGACGAGGGTGATTAATTTGCTGTTTGGCTTGTTTTGATAAAACCCACGCTTTAATGCCGCAAAAGCCGCATCAGCGACCAGCTGGTGCTGTTTGACGTTGGTGAAGCCAGCAGGGCGAAATAGCGCATTCCAGTTTTCATTGCCAAACTCCACCAGCACTTCATTAATGTGCTTTTGGGTCGCCAATGCGCTGAGCTGTTGGCCAAATTGAAACCATTCACTGCTCGATAGCGTCGTCGGCCCGATCACCCAAGGTGTTGCTTTGATTTGCGCGCATAAATCGAATAAATCTTGAATGCTGTAGGCAAAAAAACTTTCATTGTCGCCGGGGCGATACCGAATCGGTTGGCGTTGCCAAGCGTTAGCAAAGCGATTGGCGCTTGAGTCGCCGAGCTGACCTTGCCAATCGCGCAAAATGCCAGGTTTGAGGGTTTTGAGCGTGTCGACCACTACTCGGCGAAAACCGCCGGGTAGTGGGTCTTTTTCGCCGAGATACACCTCATCTAGCCAAATCTCACCGTCTCCTTCGGCGGTAAAGCTCAGTGAGAGTGGGGCAGATTCAGAGGAGGGGCCTTCTTTTCCCTGCCAATTAAATTCAATACTTTGCCACTGCTCACTGGGCACAACACTTTCTTGCACAAAGGCGGCTTGTTTATCTCGAGCAAAACGGATATTCAATTTGGCGCCGGCTCGCGCGCTGCGTACTTTAAACCGTAGTTGCCACTCACCATGGATTGGTAGCAGTCGGCCTGACTCACCGCCCAAGGTGTCGAAATAACTCGCTAATTGCGCCGCTTGATTACTGTTGGGCTGTAGGCGAGCAATGCCGTTGCCATTTTGTAGCAGTAAACTGGTGCGTCCCGTTGTCCACCATTGGGCTATGTTTTGGCTGTTGCTGGTTTTGATGACACTGATGGCATCGCCGACCTGTAAGGCAGTCAACTCTTTATCTAGCCAAAATTGCCCGCTGGCTGGAGCTTGCCGTCGATAATCATAAACACGCCCTTGCGTGCCTGCCATCGCGCCGCTTAATACGCTGTAGCTGGCGCCAGTCCAAAATCCATCCGCACGTGATGCCCATGCGTCTTTATCGCTAATTTTGCGCCCGGCCACGGTATCGACAAAAACAATAGAGCGATCGAGCATCGGCATATAGCTGGGGTTGCGCACAATATTGGCACGCAATTGCTCTGCGCCCCAGTACGATGGTCCACCCAGATTTAAGCCGTAGCGTGGAGTGTCTTGGCGATCAATGGTGCGATCAATGCTAAGTATTAAATCGGCTGCCTGCGTTTGATCAAGGGGTATGCTTATCAACAGCATGATAGTAATGGCTTTGAGCATGATTCCCCCTTGGTGTATTGCTAGTATTTTAGGTGGTCAAGCTAAGCGTATTGTGGCAAGAAGGTAAAACTTGTTCTTGCTGCATTTGCTCGTAAATTTGCTCGGCTAAATCGATTTTGTGCTCCCAATCAAAGCCCAGCGCGTGTGGTTGATGCAGCATATGCGCAGCTTGCTCGCCCATGGCTGACCAGTGTTGGGGGCGATCGATGCAATCTTGCAAAGTAAGCGCCAATTGCTGAATTAACTCTGCGCCATTCTTAGCGTCGAGTAATACGCCTGTCTCTGGTGTGACTAATTCGGCCGGGCCGCCAAAATTAAAAGCAATGACCGGCCGGCCGCACGCCATCGCTTCCAAAATAACCGCACCGCCAGATTCACGCACCGATGGTAGGCAAAACACATGGCATTGCTGCATTAGCGCGGGGATTTGCGCTAAGGGTAAATTGCCGGTGAAATTGCAATGCGCGGCGATGCCGAGCTTTTCTGCTAACGCCATCCATTCGCTGCGTTTACCACCGTCACCGACCAGCGTGATCTGCAGTGGCTGGTGCTGCGTAATCAGTTGTGCACAGGCATGTAGCAAGAAGTTAACGCCTTTTACGGCGAGCATGCGCCCAACAAACAACACTTTTAGCGGCTGATCTGCGCTGCGTGCTGGCACGGGTGTTGCACTGAAGTTGCCGTGATCAATGCCGTTTTCCAGTAGCGCATGGCTGCGTTGGCGCGGTGGTAATACGCGGCGAGTCGCCGCTGTGGCAGTGAGCGTGATTTGGTGGTGGCTAGATTTTTCAAACCAAGCGGAAAGCCATTGCCCTAGGCGCCGTCCATGATTGAGCCATTGCGACTCTTGTTGCAACACATCGTCAAAGCCCTGTGGGTTGCCTAGACCGCAGTTGAGTGGCCCACGCACTAAGGGGAGCCCGAGTTTATGTAAACGTGTTCCGGCGGCTGAGCTCACCGGTGTTGGCACATGCACCACCGACCATTGCAGCCCTTGGTGTTGCAATTGTTTGGCGCGCCGCAGCGCAAGCGCATCAAACAGATAGTAATCGAGCGAGCTGAGCAAAAAAATCGCGTGTTCTTTGCCCGGAAATAAGCGCGATGCACTGCGATATAAGGGGCCAGCCAGCCATTCGGTATCGATGTATTCAATTTGGCTTTGTGAATCACCTTGCCATCCTTTTTCGATGGCGGCGCGATTTCGACTGTGTGTGATCAAGGTGACGGGGCGGCGCTGGGCTAAACGGTGAAACCATTCCCAGCCAATTTGCGATACCGAGCCCATATCGGGGCCGCATTGATAGGCAACGAGTAGCACAGGGCTAGATTTAGATGGTGACATGATCGGCGCGTTCCGAGATTTTTAGGGTTTTGGCTGGGATGCCACCGACGATGGTCCCTGCGGCAACATCACGATTGACCACGGCGTTGGCGGCAATGGTGGCGCCATCGCCAATATGTACGCCGGGTAAAATAATTGCGCCGCGGCCGATCCAGACTTCTTTACCGATCACAATCGGCGCGCTGGTAAAGCCGGCATCGCGCAAGGCCAGGTGAGGTTGTCGTTGATGGTTCGCGTCGCGCACACTGCTGTATTCGCCCAGCATGCTGCCAGCGCCGATTTGGATGCGGCAGTGTGAAACCAAGTGTACGCCGCGTGATAAAACCACGCGATCCCCCAAGGTAATACTGCCGGTTTTTTGCGTTTCTAAATAAAGATCTGGATAGATATACGCATCTTGCCCAAAGTGAATTTCTCGCGTGCCATGCAACTCCACGCGACCCAATATGATGTTATTTGTTGGCAGTGGCACACGGCATGCTAAACACAACCAGGCCCAAGCTCGTCCTATGCGGGTGCAGCCATCTAATAGGCTTCCCAGCCAAGGTGCGCACAGCCAATAAAGTAGCCGTTTCATTTTTCGGCCTCCTTATAGTTGCGAAAGCTCGCGCTTCGCTGCGCCTGTTGATCGCGCCGAAATTGCCAGATACCACAGCGGATCGGGATGACGGCAAACCAACTGTGGGCGCCATACAGTAATAAGGTGGGCCAGTGTGCACTGCGCCAGCGCGCGCGCCAACTGCTGCGCAACATCAACAGCATCAGTGTCGACAGAGCTAGTGCACTCAGAAGAGGTTGGAGCAAAGCCCCCAGAAACATCAGTACGCCAAGCAGCGACAACACGCTACTTTGTTTGACGTTATGAGCCACTTCATTCGCCCAAAATTGATGCTTCAGTGCGCTAACCGCAGCATAGGCGTAGCCTGCGCGGCAGGTGCGTTGCCAGTATTGGGTAAAGCGCGTAATCGCTAAATCATGTTGAGTCATTGCTGCGTCAATGTGCAAAATGCGCCAGCCTTGTTGGCGTAAACGGCAGCATAACTCGGGCTCTTCCCCGGCAATGAGACGGGCGTTAAAGCCATTGACCGATGTCAGGGCACTGCGACGAAATAAGGCATCGCCGCCGCAAAATGCGGTTTCACCTGGCTGATAGCGCCAATCTAAATCGAGTACTTGCACGTAAATCGATTGCCGTGGGTAGCGCTCGAAACGGTGTCCCCATACGCAGGCTAATTGTGAGTTTTGCTGTAGCTCAGCCATGGCCTGATTTAAAAATTGGGGAGCAAGACGCGTGTCGCCATCGAGGAACATAATCCATTCCCCCTTCGCATGCGATAAGCCCACATTGCGCGCCGCTGCCGCGCCTTTTTGTTGTGCAAAGTAAACTTGGTCGGCTAGGTAGCTGGCGCGGGTTGCGCTATCGTCGCTCGAATGCGAGTCAACATAAATCAGCTCAATGGCTGGGTAGTGACACTCTCGTACCGAAGCGAGGCAGCGCGTGAGCCGTTGACCTTCGTTGTGGCCGATGACAACCACGCTGATTAAAGGCGATTGATGCATTATTCACCTCCTGAAATGTCGCAAAGCCGTGCGTAATCGGCAATTCGTTCGGGGGCAGAAAAGCGTTGCTTAAGTTGTTGTTTGGCATTGGCGACAATGGTATTGAGTTGCTCGGCATTCATTTGCTGAATGCACCAGATTTTGCGCGCCAAATCTTTGCTGTCGCCGGCGCGAAAATAAAAACCAGTCAGTCCATCTTGAACGAGGGCGGCTGCGCCGCCTCGGTTGGGGACTAATACCGGCACCCCGGCGTCCATGGCTTCTAAAATGGCTAGTCCGAAGGGCTCGCTATCGCAGGTATGTAGGTATAGATCGCTTTGAGTAAGGATTGGCGAGGTATACTCCACAAAGCCGTGCCATTTGATTTGCCGCAAGTGCCGGCTTTGCTTTTGCAATTGATCGCTCAGCCAGCCACTGCCACAAATGTGTAATTCTGGTAGTTGTGGGTTGTTTTGCCATGCGGTGATGGCGACATCAACTTGCTTGATTGGGTCGATCCGCGTCAACATGCAGATGCGGCGAATGCCACCTTGGGTAAATGCAGGGCGAGGATTTTGCTGTTGGCCGGTAAGAAAATTCTCGATTACCGTGATGCGCTTGCTTGAACAACCATTGGCCAGCAAGCGAGTTTTGACAAAATCAGAGACGGCGACTAATTCGATGCCTAAATATTGCAACCAATGTTTCCGCCCGTAACTCAGTCGCTCATCGGTGCCGCCATGCACAATATGAAATTGCTTAGGCCAATGAGCTTTAAATAGGTTGAGCACACTAACAATGAGCGCCTGACTAACACCGGTGGTGCAAATACACACTGGGTGCTGATTAAGGTATGGCCAAATTTGGTGTGCCAACTCAATCTTGCTGTTAAAAGTGTGGCAGCTAATTCCTTGCTCGGCAGCCAGCTGGTGAACCGGGCCTGGAGGGGCGAATAACACTACCTTGGCCACCGGCTTTAAATAGGCTAAGGTCGCCAATGCCATTTTTTCAGTGCCGTAGCGTTGACCACTGTGCAAAATATAGAGCAAGGTTTTCATCGCATCCTCCTCATCGGGTACTGCTATTACAGCCAATATCAGTTGCTCAATGATGTCCGAATTGCAAAATGTGCATCGGCGCGCTGCAAGGATTGGGTGAGGTAATGCAATTTTTTCCAGCTCAAATTTTGTGGCACGGCCGCACCATACAAATCGGTTAGGCAGTCTTGCTCGGCACGGCTAATGCCTTGGGCTGGCAGGGTTTCGGCTTGTAATTCAGATAGTCGTAACGCACCCAGCCTCAGGTTTTTTCTTTCGAGCGGGTTGTGGTTGGGTAAGGTGGGTAGGCCAATTAAATGGCACTCTCCAGCCATCACTTGGTGCAGCCGATTGATTACGTTTTGCCAGCGCTCGGGTTGTTGTCGATCTTGTTGTACGGTGAGCCAGGCAATGGCTAAACCCGCTTGCACCCGCTCAAACCAGCTTGGCTGACTTAATGGTTTACCCATGTCATCGATCAAACACTCCTCTGCTTTAAAACGCAAAACAGTATCGTCGCGAACCAATTGCAATTGCCGGTTGCCCACTAAGCTGTGAGCGATGCTCATTTGCGGAGCAATATAGCTAAATGGCTTCAGTATGCTGTTGTGAATATCCACGCCTTTATCGAGCACACACGATTCGCCAATCACCACATTGGGCCCCACTTTGCAGCCCGCGCGCAGCAAACAATGCCGCCCGATGACTAAGGGGCCAACTAAGGTGACGTTTTTCTCGCAAATCACGCCTGGTGCTAACCAAACCTGATGTTGCACCTCTTGGAAGTCTGGAATATAGGGAGGGGCTTTTTTCAGTAATTCCGGTAATGCCGCATTCAATTGCTGTGGGTTGCACAAGCTCAAGCCGTTAAAAAGCTGCGTATTCATTGGTAATGGCAGCGCCGATTGATCCAATGCCAGTTTCAAGCGTTTCGATTTGATATAAGCCCAGCCGGACCAAACGCCATCACTGACTTCCCACTGGCATTGTTCAGCGCATACGAGTGGATCTTGCGGTAAGCAGCCAGGCGCAACAAGCCAGATATGTTCGGGCAGCGATAAGGCAGCCATTCGGCGGCGGGTTTGCAAACGCTGACCTGTCAGATAATAGCGAATCTCGATCCCCCAACGCTCGCCGTTGCCCAGTTGCTGATTGATGGCCGAATAGGCTTCATCTGCAAAAAGGTGGATGAGTTTAACGCCTTGTTCAACCAAACGAATAACCGTCAGTTCAAGCAGGCTATGACCTAGTAAGGGAGTTAGCAAAGTGCCGGCAGCATCGTCGGCTTGCCATAATGCGTAATCAGTTAATAGCAAGGCCTGTTCTTGAGCTGCTGAGGTACTTAGCGGCTCAGATCTTGTTGATATTCTGGGCGTGTTCATGCCTTGTGGGGCGTGTTGTAGTTTTTGCCGCATAACGCGGGCTAAAAACGTAAAATTGCCAAGCAAATAACGTTGCCACATTCGTTTGGGCTCTTGAATTAGCCGCCAACACCACTCTAAACCCAATTCGCGCAGCCAGACTGGTGCGCGGGGTATGCGCCCAGACAGAAAGTCAAACAAGCCACCAACACCGATCGCTAATTTGACGCCGGTTGCCGCTTGATGCCGAGCAATCCACGTATCTTGTAGTGGTACGCCCATCGCCACGACAAGCACATCGGCTTGGCTATGGCGGATTTTGTTAAGAACCTCTGGGGTATCGCTTGATGCGTAATAGCCATGTTGAGTACCAGCGATATGCAGGCCAGGGTATCTTTGTAGTAAGTGCCTTGCCACTTCTTCTGCAACGCCGTTGCGCCCGCCGAGCAAAAATAATTTAGCGCCTTGCTGCTGCCACTGTTTACATAAAATCGGAAATAAGTCGGTGCCGTTGGTATTTTCTTGGAGTGGTGTTTTTAAGATACGGCTTGCCAATAACACGCCACTACCATCGGGTAATAGCAAGTCGGCTGAATTAAGCACGCCACGATACAGTTGATCTTTGCTCGCCAAGTTGGCGCAATGCGGGTTGACGAATGCGATACGGCGCGGATGGGGCTGGCTTTGCCATTGTTGCAGCTGATCGAGAATTTGGGCGTGGCGTAAATTATCCAGCCATAAGCCAAGTAGGGGCCAGCGATTTTCCGTCAGGCTGGCTTTCTTACCTAGAAGCAGGCTCCAGCCATAGCGTAGTATCAGCGCCAAATCAAAGCGCCAACTGCGCGATTGCTGATCGTGAGTATCCCACTCGGCCTCGTCGTCCAGTGCCATGGCCATGCGGACGTGAAGCCGATAGCTGGAAATCAAGCCTGCGTCTGCGCCTGTTGTTGAGCCAATCCAGTTTCGCTGGCCAGTGCCAATGGCTTGCATTGTTTGCTGCCATTGCGCAAATCGAGCATTTCTGGCCAAAGGCCAAAGTAATAAAGACAAAAGTTGTGCGCTGAGTTTGGCGATGGTCGGAGCACAGAGCCGATAACTGCTAGTCGCTAGTTTGGACATGATTTTCTCCTTTAATAAGCACCTGTGCCGCGCAATACGGCAGGTAAAGTGCGCAATAAAATTTGTATATCAAGTGCAATGCTGCGTTGTTGGATGTATTGCAAATCCATCGCCAATTGCCCTTCAAAAGCAATATTCGAGCGCCCGCTGATTTGCCAAATGCACGTTAATCCCGGGGTGATTTCTAGTCGTTGGCGAGCGTGTAAACCGTATAGTTTGACTTCGCGAGGCAGAGGCGGGCGTGGGCCGACCAGAGTCATGTCACCTGTG
Organism: Chitinibacter sp. SCUT-21; assembly: GCA_041874755.1. NCBI lineage: Bacteria > Pseudomonadati > Pseudomonadota > Betaproteobacteria > Neisseriales > Chitinibacteraceae > Chitinibacter > Chitinibacter sp. SCUT-21. The sequence goes on along the minus strand of CP102611.1, from coordinate 450,766 downwards.
AACACGCACCATAACTGAGGTACTTCATCGAGGCTGAAACGGCGTAGCCATCGGCCGATGCGGGTAATGCGAGGGTCGTTCTTTTGTTTGAAGGTGCGCGCATCAGCATGCTGATTATTCAGCGCGGCGCAGCATTGTTCGGCATCGGTTCGCATGCTGCGAAATTTGGGAAAAGCAAATAATTGGCCGCGATAACCAACCCGATATTGCCAGTACAAAATGGGGCCGCCATCAGTGAGCTTGATCGCCAATGCGATGAGGAGCCACAAGGGCCAAGCCAACAAAAGCGCGCACAAGGCTGCACTAATATCCCAGCCGCGGCGAATCACACGTGCGCAACTTTGTTTGCAACTGAGTGAAGTGCGCAATAGTGCAACTGCCTTGCGGCGACGTGCGGGGTGACTAAATTTCAGCTCAAGTTCACGTAAATTCGGTTCAATCACTTTACCTAGCATTTTGCAGCTCCTAAAGAGGGCTTGGTCTATGCTGTGATTGAAGCACCCTGACCATCGCAATTGTGATCAACTTGTAAAACTTGAGCCAACCCATGCCTTTTCAGTCGTTTTCAGCTGCAAATTTAACTGTTCTCGTGGTTGACGATATTGCGACGACGAGGATGATGTTGGCGGGCGTCGTGCAAAAGCTTGGATATCGGGTATTGACCGCAGCAGATGGTGAATCGGCATTGCAGATCTTTGCGCAGCAGCAACCGGATATGGTTTTGCTGGATTTACTGATGCCGGGGCTGGATGGCTTTGAGGTCACTCGCAGAATTCGCGCAGTAGCTGGGCTGAAGTGGGTTCCTGTTGTGGTGTTGTCAGGGCTGGAGGGGGAGCAGCATTTATTAGCGGCTTTAGAGGCTGGTGCGGATGATTTTTTGCACAAGCCAGCTCAGCCGGCAATTTTAGCCAGCAAGCTTAAAAATCTAGCCCGAGTGCTGGTGCTGCAGCAACAACATGCCGCCCTGTTAAACCAATCCATGGCGATGAGTGAAAATAGCTTTGATGCGATTTTGGTGGTGGATGAACACGATATTATTCAAGGGCTAAATTTGGCGGCCGAGCGCCTGTTGGTCGTTGATCGGGATGTGATGCAAGGCCGATCCTTGCGCATGGTGTTGCCAGAGATCGAGTTGGCCCAACAGACCCAAGATCCTCGCCAAGGCCATTTGCAACAATTGACTGTCCATCCCCTAAGTGGTGAGACGATTCCAGTTGAGGTGGGGGTCACTTTTTTTTATCAAGCAGGGGCTAGATTCTGGCTATTGATTTTGCGTGATATTCGCGAGCGAGAGCGGGTTGATCGCCTGAAACAGCAATTTATTGCAACTCTGAGTCATGAATTAAGAACCCCACTCACCTCGATTATTGGCTCATTAAAAATGCTGCAAAGCCCACAATTTGCCGCGGTAGATGCGCGAGCAGCACCCTTGCTTCAGATGGCCGATCGTAATGCGGCTCGCCTGTTACAAATGGTGAATGAATTACTGGATTTGAATAAGGCGGCGGCGGGGGCGCTGCAGCTTGAGTGGCAATGGTGCAATTTAAATGAGCTATTAACTGAGGCGATCAGTTCGAACCAAGGCTATGCGGCAAAATATCAAGTAACGCTGCAGTTAAATAATCTTTTGCCGCCAGCAACGCTCGTTAACACCGACCGCACTCGGCTAACACAAGTTTTGGCCAATTTATTATCCAATGCATGCAAGTATTCGCCGCCGCAGTTAGCGGTTGAAGTCAGTGCGGCAATCGCTGATCAAGCCTTGCTCATTCGTGTGCGAGATCATGGGCCAGGCATCCCAGATAGTTTTTTGCCTAGTTTATTTGAACCATTTACCCAAGCTGATGCGAGCGATTCGCGCTTGCGCGGTGGAACTGGCTTGGGCTTGGCAATTACCCGGCAAATATGTCAAGCGCTCAGCGCTGCGGTGGCGTACCAGCCCGCGCCGGGTGGCGGCAGCGAATTTACCGTCTCATTACCAGTGGAGAGTGTGCGATGAATGCATTGCGCCAAATTGCAGTGGTTGAAGACGATGACGATATTCGCCATCTTATTCATCTGTGTTTGACGACCTTGGGCTCGTACGAGGTGCAGATGTATCCGCTGGCGGCTATTGCTATTAAAGATCTACAAGCCCATACCCTGCCGCAGATGATTTTACTTGATGTGATGATGCCGCAAATGAGTGGTACGGATTTTATTCCATTATTACGAAATATCAGTGGCGGAGACCGTGTATGTATTGTGATGTTAACGGCCAAAGCTTCGCAGACGGAATTATCTGAATTGATTGCTGCCGGAGCCGATTTTGTCGCACAAAAACCATTTGATCCGATGTTGCTGCCCCAATTACTGCAACAATATTGGGAGGTGTTTAATGGTCGAATTTGATCAGCAGGCTTTTACCGCGGGGTTGGCGGCACTTAAAATTAAATTTCTTCAGGGTTTACCAGAGCGCATGCAGCAAATTGAGCCGTTTTTTCTGCCTGAGAATGCAATTTGGGTAAGTAATCCAATGCTGCTCGATGAGCTGCATCGATTGGCGGGGGCTGCTGGTTCATTAGGGTTTGAAGAGGTGGCGCAGCTCGTGCGACAATTGGAGAGCCGCTTAAAATCGTTAGCGGATGGTGAACGGCTTCCGCTGCAAGAATTCCAGCAGTTGACGCAAGCCACGCTTAGGGCGTTGCAAGCACCACACTTTCCAGGCGATAGCCATAGCCATACACCGACGTGAGCTGCCACTGTAATTGGCCATCCAGTGCTAGCTTTTTGCGCAGGCGACTGATATGCGTGTCAACGGTTCGCGTATCAATCTCTACGTTTAAACCCCATATTTTTTCAAGCAAGTTCATCCGCGAAAATAATTTCCCCGGGTGTTGGAATAAAAATAGGGCAAGATCGAATTCCTTTTGTGTGAGCTCGATTTCTTGCCCTGCTTTGCGAATCAGCCGTTGGCTGGTATCAATTTCATATGAACCCAAATGCAAAACTTGTGGGGCTATGGCTTTAAAGCGGCGAGCCAACACCTCGATGCGCGCTAAAATTTCCATCGGTTTGATTGGCTTGACCAAGTAATCATCCGCGCCCGATTTTAGGGCGGCGACCACATTGGCTTCGTCATCGACAGCAGTGGCAATCATAATAGGTATTTGCCAGCCTACGTTTTCCCTTACCCATTTGACGATCATACCCCCAGAGTAATCCGGTAAATTCCAATCGAGCAGCAATAGATCAAAGTGGGTGGCTTTAAGCGCCTCAAAAAACGATAGGCTGTTATGAAAAACGCGTGATTCATGACCGCCGCTATTGAGCGTGAGCGCGAGCATTTCCGCTTGAATGGGATCATCTTCAACCAGGGCAATCAGCATGGTGAGGTGTTGGCGAGTAAAGAATACTTAGTTTATAGCTGCCGTAGTCGCGCTTTGCCGCCGAATTTGCAAGCGAATTAAGTTGATTTGTTCTGCCGGGGTGCTGTAGTGCACGGAATCTACACAATGCTGGATGATATAAAGTCCAAAGCCGCCCTCGCGATCACCGCTAAAATCAGGTGGGGGTACTTGGGTGGGGTCGAAAGCATCGCCAACGTAATAAAAATTGATCGTTATCAGCGCATCATGTTCGGCGATTTGAACGACAAAAGGGGTGTCAGCCAAGGTAACCGTAACATGGCGGATAATGTTGGTGGCAACTTCGACAGCCGCCAATTCGATGGCGTCGCTTTGGGTTGTATTCACATTGATTTGGTTTCGAAGCCATAAGCGTAATGGGGTAAGTACACTCATCTGGCGAACAAATTCGCGGCTATCTGGTGCATTTTCCAAATGGCGATAAATTCCGATCGCGGTGAAGTCGTCTGAGCGGCGGTGGGATGACTCATGAATATCAACCAACTGCCGTACCCGCTGTAAGATAATGGCAGGGGGAATTTGCGCGGTTTTCAATTGCCACACTAAGGCAATAACCGGCTCTATACCCAGCAATTCATAGCGCTCGTTTCTTGCCTCGCTAACGCCGTCGGAAAACAGTAGTAAAAAATCCCCCGCTTGAAATGGCGCGGTACACGCTCGGTATTGCTCCTTGGGGTCAACGCCCACGGGTAGAAATTCCCCCGATAAAATAATCGTTTGTTGATCGCTCGTGAAGATTATGCCTTCGGGGTGGCCAGCATTAATGTAATGAATGGCATTGTTAACTAGATCAATACGGGTATAAATGATGGTAACAAAGGACTCTAAGCGCTGTAATTCCGGGGTTACTCGCGTATGCAGTCGATTCATGATTTGATTAGTGTCGGGCGGACTGCCATGGCTTTGCCCGAGTAATTCTGCCATGGTGCGGTTATATTGGCTTTTTAATGCGGCACCTATCATCGCGGCCACAACGCCTTTCCCCATCACGTCACCGGTAAATACATCCAGAAATTGCTCGTCAAAGGCAAAGAAATCAAAAAAATCGCCGTCAATTCCTTGTGATGGCTGAGTAAAGGCTGAGATTTCAAGCCCGCGTACGTTGAGTGGTGTGCCGAACAATAGCGATTGCTGAATGTCATGCCCCAATTGCAGTTCACGTTCACGCGCCGCAGCGAGTACAATTTGTTGTGCTTTGCGCTCGCTAATATCTCGTACGATGGCGGTGTAATGGATCTCGCCTGCCAAGGATAAGCTGCTGAGTGAAATCTCTGCGGGAAACTCATTATGGTCTCGCCGCTGTGCCATCACTTCGCGGCGACGATTGAAATTCAGGCTTTCTGTGTGCTGTCGAGCGGCGGCAATATAGTGTTGATGTTGCTCGGCGTTTTGGGCTGCAGTGAGGAGTGCGACATTTTTTCCGATGATTTCCCTTTCCTGCCAACCAAACATCGCCTCTGCTGCGGGGTTAAAGCTTTCGATTTCCCCTGTCGAATTACTGGTGATAATTGCATCAGGTGCCGTTTTTAGAATGTTATGTAATAAAGCGCGTTGTTTTTGAAATTGCTGGGCAAGATCGCGACTTTCCTGCAAAGAGTTTTTTAAATCCTGAATCACTTGTAGCAAATCGGTACTGGCATCGTGTACCGCAAAATCATTCAGTGATAAACCATATTGGTGTAATAGTGCTGGGTCATTCAACCAGGGCGAGCCAAGAAACAAAAGTGTATTGGTGTCATGATCGAGCAGTACTTGGCCGCGTAGTAGCAGCGAATTGCTGTTGATTTTAAAAACATACAGTGTTCTAGCTTGATTTTCAGGCTCACCGCTCCAAAGCTTTTCAATTGGTGTGCTTGGCCTAATTTGGCTCAAGAACTGCTGCCAGTGCACGCCTGTTGCCAGGTTCGGGATGACGTGGGCTAAGGATGGTCCAAATGCTTGTACGGCAAGCGCTTGATCAAGCCGAAAGTAAAATGGAAAGGTACCTTCTGGAAGTTGCAATAATCCGCTACGCATTATTAGTGCCACTCAACCAAAAACTCATCGCAATCTGTGCTTTGCTCACGTGGCTTTGTTAGGGTAACGGTCACCTTTGTATGGAACAATTCGCCCAAGCCAAATAACAGACCAGTAACAAAAGGCGCCAAGCCTGGACGATGCGAAAAATATTGAACGCAAATACTATTGGCCTGCTTGGCTTCGCACACAAATTCGGGGGGTTGCAAATGGGGGTAAATTAAAAAAATTCGCGCATGAAAATTGGGTAGATTAATCAAAAAATCATGTAAGTTATCTCCGCCAGCGGTCAATAAATGACCATAGCTGCGCCTACCTGTTTCAAGCACCCAATAGCGGCCAAAGCGCTCCAAAAGCTGCTCGGCAGCAATGCCCGTAATTGTGACCGCGGCACCCACCAAAGCGTAAGTGGTGGTGTCGGGGTAAGGGTCGCTGGAAATAAATAGCGTGTCGGGGAGTTGCGCTTCATGCAAAATTTGCTGCCAAACTTGATCGCCATAATGCTCACACACCATTTCTTGTAATGCTTTATTTACGATGCCGTACATATTGCAGCTCCTAAAAGGCACTCAAGCCTAAGCTCAGTATGGACAATCCCGGTACAAGTTGCCGGATCACATAACCGGCTTGCGCAATACCACTTTTTGGCACAAACACCACGTCACCTTCTTCTAGTGCAAAGTTCACCATTTTGTCGCGATTTAGTAGCGTTTGAAGTGGCGTTGTTTCATTGGCTTGTTTACTGGGGCGATAAATTGCAATTTGCTCAGGTGCGGCATCATCATTGGGGCCGCCGGCTTGGGCTAATGCATCCATTAAGGACATATCTGGCGTTAAACGGTAGGCCCCAGGTTTGTGTACTGCGCCTAACACATAGACCAAGGTGTCGAATGAATCTGGAATGTAGATCAGATCATTGGGGTGCAGACGAATGTTGTAGGCGAGCTCGCCCCGATTTAATAGTTTCTTCAGGTCGACCCAAATAATCCGATCGCGCCCCCGAAAAATGGCTACCCGCGTTAATGTGGCTTGTTTATCAATGACGGGAAGCGATCCTGCGCGGGCAAGGGCTTCAAGCAAATTGGGTGGGCGATCGAACTGCTGTACGCCGGGGTTTTGTACGCGACCAAGCACGGTGACACGGTTGCCGGTATATTGCTCAACGCCAACAAATACAGCAGGTTTGCGAATATACGGGGAGAGTGCATTGCTAATTTGGCTGGCAGCCGTTTCGCGTGTTTCACCATTGAGTTTCATGGTGCCCACTAGCGGAATAGTCAGTCGCCCATCGGGCCCTAAGAGCTGTTTGCCAGATAATTCGGGGCGATTCCACACGGTAATTTGTAGTGCATCGCCTTCGGCTAGCCGATACACAGAGTCGCTGCTTCTTTCTAATTCGGCAAGCGCTTCTGGGCTGGCGTAATCAATCTGCTCGGATTTTTGTGCGGGCTGAAATGCAGCGATATTGTTTGGGATATTGGCTGGCATTTGGCTGCACGCCGCCAAAATCAGGCAGAATCCAGTAAGGACTAACTGCTTAAGCATGATGCACCTCGCGCTTGAAAAAGCGGCTGTATTGTTCGCCCAGCCAGTGTTTTTCACTATCGGTGAGAATTAGCGTCCAGCAAAGGACTGCGAGTAGCGCAGTTAGCACTAAACCCGCTTGGCATAGTGCAAGCACAGCATCGCTGCGCTGCTGAAGTTGCCACGGCCACAGCCAGTACAGGCTATAGGCCGTGCCGTAGCACACGCTAACGGGGAGCAGGCAAGTCCTGGCCAGCTGTTGTGCTCTCATTTGTAGTGCACGGCTGGCAATCACTAAATATATGAGCGCAGAACTTGCGGCGCCAAGCGCAAAAAAGCTAATAAATTGCAGTAAAGACTCGCTGAGCCAATAGGCCAAGCCTAAGCTCACACCACGCAGGGCGTGATAGACAAATTCAAGCTTAATCCGCCCTTGACCGCGCAAAGCGCTGGATGCGCTGCCGGTTAAAATATGGCAATGCCACGCCGGTGTTAGCCACAACATCGCCTGCAAGATGATATGCGCTTGCGTATGGTGGCCTAGCCAGGCCAAATTGATAGCCGGTGCACAAGCGACGAGCAAGGGCATGATTGGCAGTAAAGCAAATGTCGCTAACCGTAATACTTTGGGGTAAAAAATGCGCAGTTGTTCCGCGTTCATGCACGCGGAGCGTGGTAGTGCAACGGCGCTGATGCCAGAGACAATCGAGGTTGCGGTGGCGGGTAATTTACTTCCCAAATCTAAAATAGCAGCCGAAGCGCTACCAAAGCTGATGGCGGCGAGGAGGCGATCTGCCGAATGCAATATCATCGCGCAGCCATCGCTCAATTGGCTTTTCAGACCTAAATTGAGAAAGGGGGCTAAATACCGCCGTGCCACGAACTGAGGCGCAAGGTGTAGCAGTGGCCAAATTTGTTGCACACGCCACCACGCGCAAGCGATCGAAAAACTGTAGCGCACAATAAATGCCACTAGCAGCGCCTGCATACCAAAATCCAATTGCAACAATACAGCAATCAGCAGCCACTCCAGCATAAAACTAGCCACCCAAATTCGTTGTTGCTCGTGGACACGGTGTAGGGCATGCAAGACATAACCCCAGGCACCAAGCGTTAAGTCGGCGAGGAAGACCAAGGTGGTGGCGATAATTAAGGTGCTGGCCAAAGCCTGTAAATGGGGTGAAACTTTGAACGTGTTGAGTAACACCGGCAGGCTACAGGCAAGGCCTAGGCAAAATAGACTGCCAATCAGCAAAGCCATTGCCACGCCCGTGCTGAGCATGCCACTGGCGTGTTCGGCATCGTTGCGCTCATAAGCTTGGGCAATTTCTCGCACATACACGGTGGCTAAGCCTGAGACCGATAGCCCCAAATAACCGACTAAGACAAATGCAATCGACCAGAGACCATATTCAGCTAGCCCAATCTTTGCCAATACCATTGGGGGTATAGCTAAGCGCGTAAATAAATAAAGAGCTTTTGCGCCAATACTCTCGAATGCCGCGCGATGGAAACTGGTAGCCATAATGCACCTCGACCTTAAGTAGCTTAATTAAAGTGCATAGGCCAGGCGGAAAGTTGGCAGAATTGTGAAAAAGTATTGCCGCAGTATTAGTCATTCAACTTTACTGCGGCATGCGCTGAGCAGATTACAACCCTAATTCACTCAAGCTGGGGTGCCCATCAGGGCGACGACCTTGGGTCCAGTGAAATAGGCGTTCGTCCTCGCGAATCGGTAGATCGTTAATGCTGGCAAAACGCCTTTGCATCAAACCATTGTCGTCAAATTCCCAGTTTTCATTGCCGTAGGAGCGATACCATTGCCCCGCGTCGTCGTGCCATTCGTAGGCAAAACGTACGGCGATGCGGTTGCCGTCAAAGGCCCACAGTTCTTTAATCAGCCGGTACTCGTGTTCGCGCTGCCATTTGCGGGTTAAAAACTCGACGATTTGCGCGCGTCCGCGCGGGAATTCATGGCGGTTTCGCCAAACGCTATCCTCGGTGTAGACCAGCGCGACGCGATGCGGGTCGCGCGAATTCCAACCGTCTTCGGCAAGGCGCACTTTTTGCGCCGCAGATTCGCGGGTAAAGGGTGGGAGTGGTGGGCGTTGTTCCATGCTGCATCTCTGTTTAAAGGGTTATTGTTTAAGCTTGAATGCCGGGCATGCTGATGTAGCCGCTCATGCCTTCAATACGTGCTAGCCATAGTCGTACGGCGGGGTATTGCGCCAGATCGACCTTGCCTTCTGGGCTTAGCGCGATATACGGGTAGAGGGCAATGTCGGCAATCGTAATGTGTGGCGCGGCGAGCCAAGCCTGTTGTGCCAAGGTGGTTTCCAGTACGCTGAACAATTGTGCACTGATGGTTTCGGCTTCGGCCAAAGCCACATTGCGGCCCCATTTGTGGAACAAGCGCAGCGCATTTGGCCCGCGAGTGACTTCATTGGCCGCAGTCGCCAGCCACGCTTGTACCTGTGCTTGACCGACGGGATCGTTCGGTAGCCAGAAATCGGCTTGCTCGGCGCCGTACTGGCGGGCTAGATAGACCAAAATTGCCTGACTATCACGCAGTACCACGTCGCCATCGACCAGCACCGGCACTTGGCCGAGTGGATTTTTGGCCAAAAAGGCCGCCGATTTATGCTCGCGTTCAGCGCCATTTACGGCGATACTCTCGTAGGGTATGCCCAGCAAGGACAGCATTAATCGTACTTTGTGGCAATTACCGGATAGAGCAAATTCGTAGAGCTGGATCATGGTTTTTCCCTTCTTTAAAAGTCCAAAAAGCATTACAAATCGAGTTCAAGCCGCGCCGATTTAGCACGCGAGACACAAATACACATCAGCCCTGCGCGTTCACGCTCGTTTTGATTGAGCGCGCTATCGCGGTGCTCGACTTCTCCGTCCAGCACTTTCACCGCACAGGTGCCGCAATTGCCCACGCCACAGTCGGATAGCGTATCAACGCCGGCGGCTTGCACCGCAGCCAATACGGTTTGATCGGCTGCAATCGGAATAATGCGTTGCGAGCGGCGCAGCACCACTTCAAAGGCGCGGTTTTTGCCATGCGGCGCAGCGGCAAAGCGTTCGAAATGAATGCGGGCGGGGTCAATTTGCAATTGACTAGCAGTATCTTGCACTGCGCTAATCAAACCGCTAGGCCCACACACATACACCTCGGTGGTATTTTCCATTTCGCTGAGTAGTTTTGGCAGCTTGAGCGCATCACCTTCATCGCTAAAATAGGTTGTGATTTGCCCAGCCAAATCGCGTTGCAGGCGATCACCGTAGGCCATATCGCGCCGGCTGCGCGCGGCATAGTGCAATGCAAATGTGCGACCTTGCGCTTTAAGCTGTTGCGCCATCGCCTTGATCGGCGTAATGCCAATGCCGCCCGCGATTAGCAACACCGGTGCAGCGTTATCGTTCAGTGCAAAATCGTTCTTCGGTGTGCTGCAATGCAGCGTCATGCCCAGCTGGTAATGTTGATGCACAAAAGCCGAGCCACCGTCACCGTCGTCTTGGCGCAGCACGGCAATTTCGTAGATATCGCGGCGCGCTGGGTTGGATGCGATCGAGTAGTTGCGCACACTATCCTGACCATTTTTTAATTTAACCGGCACTTTTAAATGCGAACCTGCTGTAACTGGCGGCAAATCTGCGCCAGTGGGGTGACGCAATTCAAAAGCGCGGATCTGTGGGGTAAGCTGACGCACGCCGCTGATGACCAAGGCTAATTCGCCACTGCCCAAGCGATCAAGCGGTTCGGCGGCCTGCGGTTTCGCGCGCAGTGCCGCGAGTTCGCTTTGCAATGGCGCGATCAATTGCTCGATATCGGCGTCGGTATAGCGTGGCGTGATGTGTTGCGGGCAGTTCCAATCCCAAGCCTCGACCGTGATGACCATGGCACGCTCAATACGGGCGCGATACGCTGGATCTTCCAGCGCGGCGATGACCGCCGGTTCGTCAATTTCATGCACGATGCGCACGCGGCCCCAAATTTTTAGGCGGCGGCGATTGGCGTAGTCCATCAGAATGATCGAGATTTTGTCATTGGCATTCAGATTGCCGACCGACAAATATTGCACATTGCCGCGAAAATCGGCAAAGCCCAGCGTATGCTCGTCGATGACTTTCAGAAAACCCTTCGGACCGCCGCGATGCTGCACATAGGGCCAGCCGTTTTCATTCACTGTGGCCATATAAAAGCTATCGCGCTCAGCGATAAAGTCCGCTTCGCGCACGGTGTTTTCACTGCGGCTGTCTTCGGCCAGTTCAAAACCCTGATTGCCTTCGCGGCTGTGATAGCGGGTTTGGGCAGCTTTCACGCTGTCGGTAAAAGTAATCGCAGCAAAGGCGCGCGGCATGGTGTTCTCCTTAAGCGGCAATGGTTTGGCTTGATCGTAGGACATCAGTTTGCGCTTTACAGCGAACGATTAGAATCATCAAAAGATTAAAGAAATTATTTCTTAAATTGGAATAATACCGCGCAAGTCGAAACACTAACGGTAGCGACGGATAATGCGGGCAATGTCGCCGCGGCTTTCGAGCTTTTCCCAAGCGGCGCGCAGTTGATTAATCAAGGCGGGATCGACATTGCTCGCAGCGTAGAGCACATAACGCCGCTCGTTAACGGCAAACGGCGTCGCAAACAAACGGGTATCGACGCCGGTCATCATCAGTGCATAAGTGAGTAAATAATCTGAAGAAATCACCGCATCGAGGTGCTTGGCCTCAAGCATCTTCACGCCTTGAAATGGATCTTTAATGCCGTATTTATTGATTGTTGCATTGTTGTTGATTTCATCGGCATAAAACGCGCCACGCGCAACGCCCAGCGTCTTGTCCGTCAACTCTGCGATCGAACGGATTGGTGCGTCTTTATGGCTAATCACGACAAATTGAAATGCATGCAGGGGCAAAACCCGAATCGCCCGACCTTCGAGGTTGGGATCTTCGACCATGCCGACAATATCGGCAGAACCATCTTCCAAACTTTTACCCAGTCGCACATACACGGCCGACTCAAGTTGAAAAGCCACTTTGGCCTCGGTGACGAGGGCTTCAACCATTTCGATATGCATACCTTTACGCTGAGTTTCATCACGCAGGGTATAGGGTGCGACATCATTCACCAGAAAGCGAACTTTGGCGGCCAACACGGGGCTAGAGATCAGCGCAAAAAAGCTACATCCTAATAACAGGGTCATCACATTGCGAATGAAGACTTTATGACATGACCCAAGCATTGTTTTATCCTGTAGCACAGATTGGCATCGCGAGATGATTGGCACTCTGCACTAAAGCATAGCAGCTCATTTTGAGATTGATTTGACCGAGCCGCACGAAAACAAGGAGCATGAATATGTCCATTGAGCAGCTCAAAGGGTTGGGGCCAAAGAGCCGAGAAATTCTCGCGAAAATTGGCATCGAAACTGCCGAGCAATTGCAAAATGCCGATGCCTTTGACGTGTACCAGCGCCTGCAGCAAGTGATGCCCAATGTTTCACTAAATATGCTGTACGCGCTCATCGGCGCGCAGGAAAACGTGCATTGGCAAACCATTAAGGGCGAGCGGAAAACTGAAATTCTATTGCGCCTAGACGATATGGGCTTGGCGCCCAAGCGAGCGTCTAAATTCCCTTAATTGTTTGCAATGTTGCCAACATTGAATCTGCTGCACTGTGTTTACTTAGTACTAAGTCAAACACAGGAGCCGCACCATGCAAAACGTCAAATATTGCTTATTGATAGGGGCGCTAGTCGGGCTGACAGCCTGCGGGGGCGGTGGAGGCGGTGGAGGTGGTGGCGCTTCGTCTGCGACGCTGGGCACGCCAGCTCCTACTGCTACTGCAGCGAGTGTCAGCACCCTCAATGCTTTTCGTGGCTCGGGGGACATTCCGAGTAGTTTTCGTGAAGTTACCCCATTAGCCATAGCACCCTTACAAGCCGCCGCTGCGGGTTTACCCAGCGGAGCAGGTCTGATCAATTACCTGAAAGTCACTTTTAACGATCCAGTTACAGGCGAGGCCACTTTGCTCTCGCTTGGGCGCTATCAAGATCGCGTGCCGCTGCGGGTGCAAGTACCTGCAGGGGTGACGCAAATTCAGTTTGAAATTTACAACTCAGCAGGTAGCGTGAGCGGCCAATGGAGCTTGTCATGAAAGCAATCATCATCAAATGTTGTCTGGGCGTTGTATTGGCGTGCGCCTCTATTTTTGCACACGCCGAAATCGCCTCAACGCGCTTGGCAGATACAATCAAATCTTCGGGCAGTGGCAATATTAATTTATTGCTGGCATCGGGCAATGTGGCGATAAGCGCTGCGCAGCTTGAGCAGTATCGGCTCTTGCATACTGATACCACACTGGGTAGTACACGCTATTTTTTATCGCTCGGCGTTGATGTGAATGAAAATAATAAGGGGCTGGAAACTTCAACAGCGCAAGGCATTGCAATTGGAAGTTTAAGTCTGAAGGTGACGCGAGCAGGTGGGGTGACCACCTATACCAATTATCGAACTCGCACTAAAGCCTTGATTGCCCCCGCGGGAACGACAGCACGGCAAAATTATTACACCGTATTGGGGGAGGGTGGCTCAAGCCGCATTACGGGCAGCAACGCCATCCAGTCGCAATTTGACAGTACCCTTGATATCTTTGTGCCCGATAGTTTGGCCGATGCACTGCAAATCGAGCTAAGCGTTTCTTTGTTGAGTGTGAATAAAACGCTGGGCGATCCAGAATCTTTTTATGATTTTTCTGGTGGCTTTGAAGATTTAGCGCTGCTGAATAATAGCGATGCCTATTTCTTGAATAATACCTTGAAAGAAACAGCCAGTTTCGACGATCAAGCACCGATTAGTGAAGCAGTGACCGTGGTCAGTAGCGACACCGCGGTCGCTCCACCGCCTACCCCGAGCAGTTGGACTTATTTTCCCTCTGCCACCGGCTGGTACAAAATCGCGTATGAAGATAAATTTCCAGAGCTGGGGGATTATGATTTTAACGATGCGGTGATTGCGTATCGCTATAAGCTGGGGCTGGATGCTAGCGGCAATGTCATTCGAATTGAAAGCGAAGCCTATTTACTTGCTGACGGGGCGTTAAACGAGCTCAACTGGCAATGGCGCTTGCCGGTAGCGGGCAGCGGCACAGTTAGCTGTAGTTTGCGTATGGTCGGGCAAACGGTGGGCACGGCATGCCCAGCTAGTATGCAAGGTGGCGTGCTGTCTGCAACGATGTTTCCGCAAATTAGCGATGCAACACAGTACTTTGTTGGTAGTGGTGGCTCCTTTGCCAATACGGTTTGCCCGTCGAGCAAGATTGACGGCCCTTACGCCAGTATGAGCCTAGTGTTAGCCAGCCCGGTGGCTTTAGCCGCGATTGGAGCGCCAGACCCGCAGCTCAATGTGGTAACCACGGGCAGAACGATTACCTTGGCCTCGCGAGACCCAAATAACTTCCCCTATGCTTTGATTTTTCCGAGTTCATGGAATCATCCGTGCGAAAAAGTAGATATGGGTTTGGCTTACCCGCAATACCTGACCTTTTTGCAATCAGGCGGCACGCAAGCGCAGACTTGGTACGCCAACCCAGCCAGCGGGCTAACCTTTGGCGGCAGTATGAATACCTACACCTGGGCCAATTAATGCTTAGCCAAGTACTGCTTGGGCCTGCTCTGTTAGCTGCATGGCCTGCAGTGCTTGACGTAGCTGCGCATTGATTTCAGGATGAGCGATCAAAGCCGCCGTATCTTTGGTTTCACCGTACACCGGTACAGTGATTGAAGCGGCGGCAATCCACTGCGCCGACATCATTGTGAGCGTTTCTTTTAATGAGTCAAACGCATGATGCGCACGCGGGGCGGCGTTGAGTGTGGCGACGGGTTTATAGACGAAAGCTGGCGTATTAACCAGCCAATCGAGTAGGTTTTTCATTACCCCGCTCACCCCATGCGCATATTCTGGGCTGGCAATCAGCACGCCATCGGCGGCGATGATTTGATCGCGCAGTTGGGCCAGCAGCGGCACCGATTCAATATCAATATCCGGATTAAACGGCGGCACTTGCGCCAAGCCTTCAAACAACGTGACACGAATGTTCTCAGGTGCGATGGTTTGGACCGCACGCAGCAAAGCCGTATTGCACGAAGCAGCGCGCAGGCTACCCGAAATTGCAATTAAATGAAGGGAGGTCTGCATTAGTCACCTTCAGACTCATTGTTATGGGCGTGTATAACCCGTCTGGCCAGAATTCTTTGCAAAATGACCAAGCTTACAATCGGTACAACCGCAGCCCAAGTCTGATTGCCGCGGTAATACAAAGAAACTGTGAGCGCGATTAGCGTGGCTGCCAGCAGATAATATGAAGCAGTGCGAACTTGCTGGGTGGGTGCTGCGGCTTGTGCGATAAATCCAGCTGGGCTGCATAAGGTGGTGACGATACCAACCGCCAAAATAAATACAAAAATCGCCGCTACACGCAGGCTCCCATACAGCTTAAGAAACCACCATTGCTGGAAAAAAGCAGCCATGCCACCGGCAATTAAATACAAATTGGCGGCTAAAATAAGCCGATTGGCGGGTTGTGCTTGGCGCAAAACCCAAATCAGTTGGATTAAGGCGAGCAATGCACCGATTTGGAAAGCGGCTAACCAGCGCTCATCGCTAGGTGCACCATGCCAGAACGCGTAGAGCGCAAATATAGATAAGGGAAAAAACTGCACCAGTGCTAGCCAAGGCGATTTCATCGTGATCTACTTCCTTTTTACTGACAGCCTGTGGCCGCTTGTGGCCAATAAACTAACTTGTTCCGATTTTCACCTTTCACAAAAAGTAATGCAATCATTGCTGCAGAACATGTGCGCATTGCTTGGGTAAGAACTTGGAAATAATTCGAGTTGTATATTGGGGTTGGTGGTTAAAATTAATGAGTGGTATATTGCTGTAGCTATTTTATAGCTTGGGCTTAATTGATATACATCGACATGTATCTAGGCTCGTTGTTCTCTGTTAGTTGTTAGCACGTATCCCTGCGGCATATGGCCGAGCAAGTTCGCGTATTGCTCGATCAGCTGGCGATTTTTCCGCCCCAACTCGCCTGCGCCCAAAGCGGGGGCGCGGCTGGCGTCGACTTCGTAATTATTGGCGCGGAAAATTTGCTCAAATTGCGCGTCGGCCAAATCCCGCGCGTACGGGCGCGTTTGCAGCGACAAATCGGCAATCGCCTGAATCGCGTTTTCACGGCTAAAGCGCGCAAAGCCGCGAAAGCGAAAGGTCTCATCCACATGCCGATCGCTGTGCGCAATCAGCGCATCCATCAGCGCATACGGTAATTGATGTAATTGCGCGACGGGCAACAGCACGCTGAACGACAGCTGCGCAAACTCAGGAAAATCGCCCTCCAACTGGCGCGCCAGTGGTGCTGCACCCAATTGAAAATCGAGCAACACCCGCTCGCCAGCCAATTCAACGACTTGCAATAACTCGATCTGGCGCTGCGCAAAACGCAGTGTCGCCAATTGCGCCAGCACCGTCGCCGTCACATTAGCCGCGCCCGCTGGGCGCGCAGTGGCGCGTAATTCATCCCTTTGCTGAGTGAGCAAGGGCAAATCGTGATGATTACTAAACGCCGCGCTGGTTTTGCCCGCGCCATTGCGCACCGTCAGCAACTCGCGTACCTCGTGTTCGCGCGCTTTTTTGATCGCCAAAAAAGCGGTCTGGATGATTTCAGAAGTTGGGGTATCGGCATCAATACGCCATTTTCTGCCGTACACCAGCTTATGCGCTCGTAGGGTATTGCTGCGATCATAATTCTCGCGCCCAATCAGCCCCACTTGCAAATACACGCCATTGGCATCCTGCCCAGCAAACAGCGGCGTATGCACGTCAAAATCGATCTGCGCCAACAACGCCGACACGCTTTCTACTGAGTGCTGATAGCGCAAATAATGCTGTGCAATCCAGCGCTGGCCATTGGCCAACGTTAGCTGCGGCGCCAAAGGCATCACGCGCTCGCCGAGCAAATTTGGGATAGGGTTTAGCGTATGTAGCGTCATCACAGTCATCATCCAGAACAATGACGCTATTGTGGTTGATGACGATAAAAAGAAGAATAACTCTAAAATGCAATATATTGTTGCAAAGTACGGAATAAACAAGCATTCCAAATCACTGAGGTAACTGATCACTATTGCGTGAAAGGTTTTAAGTCTTGGTTTTCTGGCCGTCATTGACGCTGCAAACAACGAACTCAAAGCCGCGTCAAGGCTATGGCATTAGTACACACAACGCCAACAACTGGGAACCCGATCACAAAGGACGGAGTCCCTCCTGAACGAGGCTAATCCATGCGGCAGGGCACGCCGCCAGCAAGCTCTAGAAAGATGCGAATTGAACGCGCGCCCT
This sequence comes from Chitinibacter sp. SCUT-21, assembly GCA_041874755.1. Lineage (NCBI taxonomy): Bacteria > Pseudomonadati > Pseudomonadota > Betaproteobacteria > Neisseriales > Chitinibacteraceae > Chitinibacter > Chitinibacter sp. SCUT-21. Next base: position 433,411 of record CP102611.1, on the reverse strand, counting down.
TTTCAGGGGCAAGAGCGCGAATTTGATTTCAAATTATTACGGTTAACTAGTTTTAAGGAGTTTTACCATGCCAATTGAATCTTATATTTTTGGTTTTGCGGTTTTATATGCATTGGCGATGTTGCTTGGCGTACTTGGTGTGCTGATTTGGAATTGGGCCAAAGAGGCCAAACCGCTGCGTCTAGCTGGGGCTGGTGCAGCTGTTGCGGCCACCACGGCGCTCATTATCAGTAATACTGCTAGCGCTTAACGATAATCATGGCCAGTTTAGGCTAATAGCAGCAGTTTCAGGCGTAAATGTGATTGGGCGCTTCGGCGTTAGCCGTTGCGCCCACTTTCATTAGTTCGTCATCACCACAGCTTGTTGGCCGACGTTGATCACGCGGCCGCCTTGGCTTGCGGCGTAGCTGTGTGCCGTTTGCGCATCGGCAAACCACAATTTCAGTTGCGCCGCGCCAGTATCAAGGTATTGCCATGCGGCCAAATCAGCGGCGCTGAGCGTGCTTAATTGGGGTTTGAATTTCTCCCAACTGGGGTAACCCGCTTCCAGTGCCAATAGGCGCAGAATATGTTTGCGCTGCAATTGCTGGCGCTGCGCGTACAGCGTGACCAGCGATTTGGCTTCAATTGCGCCCGCTTGAATTAAGCGCCGCAAAATGGGCAAGGCAATGGCAGGTGAATCGGATTGCGCTGCGCGCTGCAAGCGCCGCGCTTGGCGCAAGATAAATTGCACCGCAGGTGTTTCGTGATGAGTAGAGGCAGAATTAGGCATACCAGCTCCAAAATAAGTGACCATTCTCGCTGTGGGTCACGGAGGGTATGCAAGCAATGGGCTTGCGCGATGAAACTGGTGTTTGCACTTTCGCGAGCTGGGCGACCAGTCAGCCCAGACCCGTATGCTAATCAATGCCCAAGAAAAAGAAAAGTGCGGCGTGTTGCAATGACGATATTTATGGGCTTGGCATGAAGTTTTCTTTGCGGTGCGCTAGAGCGTGCTGAGCAATTGTTGCAGCAGCTGCTTGCCTGCGGCCCATTCACCCAAATTACTACTGCCATTGATATGCCCCGCAGCGCCAATACAAATAAATTCACTTCCCCAACTGCAGGCACAGTGCTGAGAAAACGCCAGCTCAGCGTAGGGATCGTTTGCGCTGGCGACCACTAGACTTTTGAAATTAAAGGCTTGCGTTGGAAATTCATTAAAGCTATTGGCTTCAACTGGAAAAACTTCCGCCATAGGATTTGGCGGCGCAACCAACAGCGCGCCCTGAATTTCTAATTGGCTTGCAGCCGCCCAGTGCGAAACTAATAAACAACCCAAACTATGCGCAATTAATACCGTATTGGGACCGCTTTGCGCTACGGTGCTTTCTAAGCGGGCGACCCATTGGCTGCAATCTGGCTGAGTCCAATTATCTTGTATGACGCGACTGAAACTAGGACTAGCGCGCTCCCAATGTGTTTGCCAATGATTTTGATCGGAATCGCCAATACCGGGCAAAATTAAAAAATTCATTGTTTCTCCGCTTTGACGCTTTGAGTCATTTGCCTTAAGCGCCTTTTAGCCCATGTATTGCCATGAAGGCCACTTCATTATTAATGTACATAAGCATACCCCCATTGGTTTGCTGAGCCTACACTGCGCAGCAAGCCAGAAATGGCAGCAAACTATTGATACTTAATTATTTTGCAGCGAAGTCCAAATCTCATCCCAGTCTGCATCCTGAATCACGCCTTCGCGCGTTAGCGTGATTTCGCCATTTTTGCCGATCACAAAGACGGTTGAGTCGTTTTTCAATTCGCCAAAGCTGTCTTGATGCACTGAGTCGGGCCGCCATAGCAGCGGAAATTGCTCGTCTTTGGGCGTGGTGGCGCGCACCAGTTCGGCGTAGCTGCGAAACAGCTCTGGCTTGCTGTCTAGGCCGATCCCTAACACATTAAAACGACTGGCTTTATTAGCTTTGTAAAATTCCCGGATCAGCTTGAAGTTGTACACACAGGTGGTGCAACCCGCTTTAAAAAACACCAGCAAAACGGTTTGGTCTTTAGCGCGCACTTGCGCCAGATTCACCGCTTTGCCGCTGATGACATCACGCCCTTGTAGTGTCGGTGCTGCATACACACTGCTGCAGATTAAACTGAACCACAAAGCACTGAGCCAGAATTTTTTCATTGTGAATCCTATGGTGGGTTTATTGAGAAGCACGCGCGCGGAACAGCACACGATCGAGCGCCCAACGTTGTAGCGGGATCGCGATTAGCGCCAGCAACATTAAACCCCATTCAAGATGATCTTGCACCGCGCTGGGCATATCTTTCAACACATGGTAGTAAGAGAGCAACGCTACGGCATTAAGCGCGAAGAGTCCCAGCGCAGACAAGCGAGTAAATAGGCCCAGCACCAGCAACACCGGCAAGATAAGTTCGCCAGCCGTTCCGCCGAAGGCCGCCAATTGCGGCGATAGCAAGGGAACGTGATATTCGTCGCTGAACAACATCACCGTGGTGTCCCAATCGGCGATTTTGGTCAGGCCCGACATGAAAAAGATTTTGCCGATATACAGGCGCAGAGCCAAATCGGCGAGCGGTGCAATGGCGTTGAGCGGTGTCGCTTGCGCTAAGCGTTGAAGCAATGGGGATGAAAGCATAATGAAGTCCTTTATTGGATGCTGCGGTTTAGTCGATTCCGCGTTAAAAATCTAACAAAAAAATCCCCTTGCTAAGCAAGGGGCAAAGAGGAAGGAGATTCGATGCGACTTAAGGGTTACAACGGCGTGAGCGAACCCTTCATCGCCAGGCAACTGCCTTTGGCGACGAGTTTCCACTCTTTACCATCACGGTCTTTCTTGGCCATGCCGGCACAAGAATGACCGTTGGCGGCACAATCATTCGCGCCCGCTTTGGCGACGCCAAAGCATTTTTCTTTGCTGGGGTCAGCGGCCAGGCTAGGCTGGCTGGCGAGCGCCAGCACTGCGGTCATGGCGCCGGCCAAAATCAGTTGTCTGCGATCCATCTTTTTGATCCTTTAGTGAATGCTGTGGCTGAGCAAGCTATGCAGCCCACGCAGCGGGGTGAGTAATTCGTCGTCAAATCCATGACGCAGTTGCAAATAATCGGGCTGATTCAGGTACACCCAAACTTGCCCGTGGCAGTCTTGGCTCACCAAGGCTTTCAGTGGTAAATCCAAACCGGTGCTGCTGGCTGAATTCATTAAAGCGGTGCCGATTTTGGGGTGTCCAAAGATCAATAATTGCGTGGGGGCCAATTCCAATTGCTGCTGCTTAGCCTGCGCTTGATGATCGATCTGGGCAAAAATGGTCGCCCCTTTGCTCTGAATCGCGGAACTTAAGCGGGCAATCGTTTCGCTAAAGTCATACGCCGAGGCGATTTTGTCGATGCCAAAGGCGTTCGGTTCTTCACACATGGCTACACCCCTGCTTGTGCCAACCAAACCGGCAATTGGCCAGATTGATCGAGGGCTAATAAATCGGTAAAACCACCCACGTGCCGATCACCAATAAAAATCTGCGGGACCGAGCGACGCGCGGTGCGCTCTACCATGGTGGCAAATTCGTCTGGATTTTGATCAACTAAAATTTTGTTCACGGCTAAACCTTTGCGCGCGAGCAAATTTTCAGCCTGAACGCAAAATGGGCAAGAACGGGTACTGTAGAGGGTGGTGGTTGACATGTTGCGTCTCCTTTTTCTTAAACCATTGCGCTCGCCAGAGCGAACTAGCAACTGGATATGACGGGTATATCGCTAAGATCATTTTTGATCATTGCATGCAGCGATATACCCATGGGTTAATTACAAATCTTTCGGTGCTTTATCTTTGATTGACGGCCATTCCATATTGGCTTTCTTCAGATTGCCCGGTACGTCTTGCAACCATTTTTTCTGTACTTCTTTATTCACGTTCAGGTACAGCTTGCCATCTACAATCTTCCAAGCTTGTGGATCACCATCCAACTTCTTGTCCAAGGCCACGCCCATCGCGCAGAAGCCGCCAAACTGGGGTGCGTAGTGCGCTGGGTTCGCCGTGAACTTGTCGCGGTTGGCTTTGCTAGCAAAGTGATAAGTCACGCCATCGTGCTGCGCGCTGTACGCGGCATTGCCCAAGGTCGGTGCTTTAGCGGTGAAGTACGCCACTGGGTCGTAGCCTTTCAGGCCAACGCCTTGTTCATCCACATTCACTGAGGCAGTCGACGTTTCGTCGTAGGCCATGGCAGTGCTCGGTACAGCCGCCAAGAATGCGAAGCCAGACATCAAAGTTGCGGCGATCAGGGTTTTGCGAAAATTCAACATGGGATAAGTCCTTTTAAAAAATAATAAATAGTCAGTCGTGGGGGTGTTACGGGTTAAATCATTAATTAAGCTAAAGTCACTTTCGGGAAGTCGATTTCCAAGCGGCTGGCTTTGCCCAAGATATTGGTCAGCAAGTTCATGCCGACGTGAGTAATAATCTCGACGATGTCCGCATCGCTAAAACCAGCGTTACGCGCTTCGATCAATTCGGCGGTGGTGATTTCGCCTTTGTGCTCAGCCAAAGAGCGCGCCAATTTCACGGCAATCGCGGCTTTCGCATCTTGGCTAGTACCGGCACGGTTAGCCGCGATTTCGTCGCCATTCAAACCGGCGCCTTTACCGATCGCGGTGTGCGCTGACAGGCAGTATTCGCAAGAATTTTGCTGCGCCAAAGCCAAGGCGATACGTTCACGCGTTTGCAAATCTAGGCTGCCTTCTTTGGCAATGCCGTGCAGACCGAGGAAGGCGCGCAGTGCCGCAGGTGAATTGGCAAACACTTTCAAGAAGTTCGGCACAATGCCCAGCTGGGCATGGATGGCATCAAACAAAGCTTGTTGTTCGGCAGTTGCAGTTTCAGTAGTAACGACGTTAATGCGGCTCATGGTGTATTCCTTTAGTTGGTTAATTTGTTTCGCTCGGTGTTGAGCGAATGAGTGCATTGTGCCGATCTTCACTTGAAAGAAGAATCCACATGAATGACAATAGATTGTTGCTAAAAATGGAATAAATCATGGATCGCTTTCATCAGATGACCGTCTATGTGGCGGTGGCCGAAACCGAGAGCTTTGCCGCCGCAGCGCGCAAACTGGCGATGTCGCCGCCGGCGGTGACCCGTGCAGTGGCCGCCTTGGAAGAAGATTTGGGCGTGAAACTGTTGAACCGCACCACCCGCTATGTGCGAGTAACCGATGCGGGGCAACGCTATCTGGACGATGCACGGCGCATTTTGGCCGAAGTGCAGGAAGCCGACGAAGTGGCTGCCGGCATTAACGCCGAGCCGCGCGGCCATCTGACCATCACCGCGCCAGTGCTATTTGGCCAGTTGTATGTGATGCCGCAGGTGGTGAAATTTTTGCAGCGCTATCCGGATGTGGATGTGTCGGCAATGTTCCTCGACCGGGTGGTGAATATGCTGGAAGAAGGAGTGGATGTGGGTATCCGTATCGGCGCCTTGCCAGACAGTACCATGCGGGCAATACGGGTAGGTCAAGTGCGCCGCGTACTGTGCGCCTCGCCCGATTATTTGGCGCAATATGGCATTCCACAAACGCCGAATGATTTACTGCAACATCAAATCGTCGCCGCCAGCAGCATCAGCCCGACCATTGAATGGAAGTTTGGCGAAGATGAGCAAACCAAAATCGTGCGCATCAAACCACGCATTACCGTCACCAGCAATGACGGTGCGATTTCAGCGGTGCGCAATGGCGCAGGAATAACGCGCCTGATGTCCTATCAAATTGCGGAGTATTTACACAGCGGTGAATTGAAAACGGTCTTGGGTGAATTTGAAGCCAAACCACTGCCGATCCATGTAGTACACCGCGAAGGCCGACACGGCTCAGCCAAAATCCGCGCCTTTGTCGATTTTATTGCACAAGCACTGAAAGACAATAGTTCGCTCAATTGATGCCAAAAAATAAAGCCCTTATGTAAAGGGCTTTATTGAACGATTCTGGAGCGGGCGATGGGAACTATAATAGTGTCCACTGGCGTCCACTGGCGTCCAGTGGCGTTCTTTAAGGGATTGATATTTATCGTATTAATTGTTTTTTTAGTACAATACTGTCCAATGAGGTTCTATACTATCCATATCAAAATGTGGGGTAGGATGTGGGGTAAAATGGCGCTATTGACTGAGGCAAAAGCACGAAATATCAAGCCAACAGATAAAGCTATTTCTCATGGTGGAGTGCCTGGGTTAAGGCTGATTCCCAGTAAAGCAAAAGGGCATGGGCGGTGGGAGCTACGTTTTGTATCCCCGCTTACAGGTAAGCGGCGAGATGCCGGATTAGGTAGTTACCCCACAATTGGCATCGCTGCAGCCAGGGAAAAAGCAGAGGCTATGCGGCTTTTGATTTCGCAAGGCATAGACCCAATCGAGCAGGCCAAAGAAGCGGCAAAGTTGGCTGCCCCTATTAAACATACTTTTCAATCAGCAGCCCTTGCTGCATTGCCTGATTTGCAAACTCGTTGGAAGGCTGAGAGCAGTACGGTGCGCTGGATGGGGCGCATGACTAATCATATTTTCCCAATGATTGGGGATGTGAAAATTGAAATGCTTACCGTTGATCATGTAGCCGCGGTATTAAGGCCTATTTGGACTCGCCAGCCTGAGACCGCATCAAAGGTGAAGCACGACATTGGCTTGGTCTTAAGATGGTGCAAAGCCAGAAAATTGGTTGAGGATATTGTATCAACCGATGTGGCGGATGTACTGGGCAAAGCGCTGGAAAGAAAACCAACACATCAGCCTATGATGCCTCATGAACACATACCAAATTTCGTGAAAGATTGTTTGCTTGGCAATGCGAGCGTGAGTAAAAATTTAATGTTATTCACAATATTAACCGCCGTGCGATCTGCAAATGCGAGAGAGGCAGTATGGACTGAGTTCGATTTCACAACGGGGGTTTGGTCGATTCCGGCTTCAAAAATGAAGACTGATAAGCCGCTTCGACTCCCGATTTCTTCCGGTGTCATGGATATTCTTATTCAACAGCAAGGCTTGCATCCAGAACTCGTTTTCCCTTCGCCTCGTGGTTTGGTTCTGAGCGACATGGCAATGACGAGTCTTTTGCGTAAAACAAATGCAATTTCAGATGTTGAAGGTCGCTCCGCAACTGCACATGGATTTAGATCCGCGTTTAAAATTTGGGCGGTAGAGGAGGGCTATCTTGATGAACTGAGCGAAATAGCGCTTGGACATTCGATAGGTACAAAAATAACACGGGCTTATCGACGAACAGATCAGTTGGAGCAGCGTAGAGTCATGATGCAAGCATGGTCTGATTATGTTCTTGGCAAAATTTGAGCTCAGCACTCAATGAGTCACTTTCTGGTATTTTTAAATCAAAATCGCGCTGATTTTTTGACGAGGGACGCGGGGTTCTATCGGTTTAATTTTGGCTAACATTCACTGATTATTCGTCGCCCGATCCTTGATTAATAGAGTTTTACTGTAAATAAGGAAGTCTTCCAGATGCTGGGTGATCACTGCAATGGTGATCGGCAATTGCAAGGTTTGATAATCATGTACCGCGATATTGCGAAACCCCACCATCTTTTGCAGGCTCGTTGCTAGGTCGGTTTCAATCCATTGCGCGGTCGCGAGTAGGGCAAATACATCGCGCGCACTTTGTGGAACACCTAGTTGTTCACGGCGGATCAGATGCTGCCCCATATCCAGCGCGGCCTCACAAGCACGTTGGATATTCAGAATGGCCGCATCTTGGCGCGTGAAGTCCGTATCAAAGCTGGCTACGTCTTTGTGATATTCCTCACGGGCACGCATCACGCAACGCTCAATCGTTGCGGCTTTATTAATCAAAACATCATCGGCCATACACGCTTCCTCTTTGCTGAATATCTTTGAGAATACCTGAACGCGCCGTATCCAAGTTTGTTTTTTCACTCAAAATAAAGCTCTCGAAAATGGCTGCTTGCGAGTCCAGCGCCCACAATCGTTGTCCTTGAGTGATGATTTGATATTGCATCACGGTTGAGGCCTGCCGCAAATCGATCAGATCTACGTCCCGATTTATCGATGCGGCAACATTTTGGCCGATTTGCCACAAGGCAACTGGATCGCTGTGACCTGCCAATAATACGGCAAGATCAACGTCGCTTTGTGCATCGTTTTCACCCTTGGCAAAGCTGCCAAATAAATACACTGCCAGCAAATTGGGAAAAGCACTTTGTAGCTGCGCCAATATATTTGCTAGTGGTAGTGATGTTTTTTGCTCAGTCATATTCAGCACTTTAATTTTTCCCCATCGCCAACAAATCAAACACCACCCTTGCAAACTTATTCGCTTTGCTTGGATCGGATAGCAGCTGCAGCATCTGGTTTTGATGCGCTGCGCTGCTGTCCATGATGGCGTTGTCGATGGCTTTGGCAAAGTCGCCTAACATCGCTTGCTCGGGTGTGTTGTTGGCAATCTGCTTCATCACGATGGCGTTTTCGCCTATTAAATAATCAATCACCGGTATCGCTGGCTTAGGAAGGGGCGTCAATTCTGTTAACAAAGCCCTTTGGGGTCGTCTCACACTCTGAATCCTATCAAAAACCACCCCACATTCGATGATGTTCGCAAGAAAAAAATCCATTACGCTGGCTTCACTGGTTTTTTGAGAGGAAAACCAGCTTGAAAACTTTTTAGGAGATCTCACATGGAAACCAAGGAAATTGCATTCGTTCGTTTGCCAGAATTGTTGGCGATGCTCAAAATGGCGCGATCAACGGTTTACGGTAGAATGAATCCCCGTTCGCGATCTTTTGACGCAAGATTTCCGAAAAAAATAAAAGATGGAGGGAGAGTTCTGTGGGTGCGGCAAGAAGTCGAGGCTTGGATGCTGACTTTGAGCAACAATCGGCCGTGAGTGTTTTGGTCGACAAATTTCGGACGGAAAATTAAGTTGTTTTTCCTTGATGGCGGGCGCTAGCCCGCCATAGGCTTAGTGGGGGCGTTGCCAGTTGTAATAGGCCATCAGGTAGGATTGCGTTTCGACTGGGCTTTGACTCTATGGAAGCTTTTTCGCCCTATCTTCGTCCTGCGAGTTGTTCACTCCTAGTGATCCAGTAGCTTTTTCGGTAACGTAAAGCTATTCACCTGTTGTTTTTTACGTGCTAAGCCTTACGATTGCGAACTCAATCTACCCGCTAATATTTCACAAACCCAAGCTCTGGCTCGAAACTTCTAGCTTGGCGTTCCTTTGTCTTGTGGCCTCGCACGTTCGATTGACCTGGGTTTGATCGAGAATCATAACCATGCCGTGTGAACGCTCTATTCAATCTGCAACTCATCAATTATTTCAATTTATGGTCGAGAGTGTTCCGCTGATGCAGCCACACATGTGCGTTTTCGATTAATCGACATGCCAGCGCGTGTCGCACATCAATTTTGTTTTGCGCGATGTAGATTCCTGATATGGCTGTAGATTGGAATGAACAGATCATGCCGATTACAGGGGGCTGGCTATCTTGTTGTACGCCTTTGCTGCCGCTATACATATAAATCGATAGTTCCAAAGTATCGGTCATCGTGTCGACGAGGCCGCTATCTCGGAAATCAGTCCTTGTATTCTTAGCATTAGCCATCTTTCGCATGATGTGAAACGAGTCTGTGTTGAGCTGCTTCGCGACATCATCGAATCTAGTGATTTATTTTGCAGTTTCAGTTGTGAAGCCCTTTTTTACCCTCTTGACAGAGTGACTTCGCATGAGAATATGAAATCGAATTGACTCACAGTGTCTGTGGATAACCTCCTTCGCTGATTGGGTGATGATTAAGGTAGAAGTGGACTGTGTTTGTGGTGCTCAAAATTTAATCAAAGGTGATTTCAATGTATCGTGAAATTTATGAAGCGTTGTTTGCCCGCAAAAAATCAAATGTCGCGAGCTCTAAAACTGACGGCAATCGCTATGCAGAGTACGACGGCTTTAATGAGGCTTTAATGAAAGGTGATTTGGAGTCGATCTACGACCGGCTGGCGGTGACGACCAATTTAAAAGAATCGCTCAAGCAGCTCACGTGGGCCGTTGAGTATTCGAGTAGAGAAGAATATCGGGAACATGCACATTTAGTTTTCATTCCGTTCCAGATTATCTTGCGAGGCGAGGCGCGTCCGAAGGTGAAATTGGATGTTGCACTGTTCCGCGAAACGATGATCCGTAGCTTTAAAATTCCTTCAGATATGATGGTCGATGTTTTGGACCATGTCGTTCCATTTGAAGGGCTGGATACGATGGATTATGTTGCTGCGCGAGAATTTCTAGATCGTGGGCTTGTGTTTGGCATTAATGAGGCGTCTAAAACTGCGTTCTATCCCGGCCTTGAGGAATTTGTGACCGTCAAAGACGATGCAGGCATGGATGCTCATATCTGCCTTGGTGCGGTTCCTGTCTTAATCAGCAGCAGCTCAGGTTCTTCATTTGCTAAATGCAAAATCATTTCGGAGGTTGTGCCACAAGCACTGGCCGATGTGGTGCGTTTTGCCTATACGGACAAATTGACGGAATGTGAGGTGAACGTTGGCCAAAACGTCGGCTTTGTCTTCCTAAATGCGATGCTGTCGGGAATGACTGTTAGGAGTCATATTGTCCACGCGCGACACAAATTCCCCGACGTGACGAAGGTGTATTTCAAGCAGGAAGAGAACGACTTGGCTTTCCTCAACACATGGAGCCTGTATTTTGCCACCGACGATGGCGAAGTGCGCCAGAAAATGGAGTTGGAACTTCGCAGTGAGATGGAAGAAATTGAGCTTGATTACATCTGCAAGCACCTTACATCCAATGCGCTTATATATAAGTTCACGGGCAAGAGTCATTGAAACAAGGTCGTATTTTGCTGTTTTTAATCCGTATTTAAATATTGTAATTAAATGAAAACTAATTAAAAAAATGGTGGGATGTTCACTGAACAAAACATCCAAAAGGAGAGAGTGCGCATGTTAAAAAACAAAAAACAAATCATACTGCCAACAACGAAAGACTTAATCATCGCCGTCGTCATCGCTGGTATAGGTGCAATCATCATGCCGTATGTCGAGGACATTAGCATGGCAAAAGCGTTTGGCCTTGGATTCTTCTGCCTATATATTGGCGCTTTACTCGACAAAAATACAAAGTCAGTTGTGCTTTGCTATGGCACTATATGTGTGGTTGCCTTGCTAGCAAACTACTTGATAGCCTAACAATCCAACGAACAACCACGCTTAACGCCAAGGCAAAGCGTGGTTATTCAGACCTCCCAATCACAGCTTATTAATTGCGCACATTGTCAATGACGGACTTTATCTTCTATCGCTCCACTTATTACGGGCATAGTGCATAAAAAGTACAGTGTATCTGTGATTGGGCAAACATCCCTGTTCAAGAGATGTATGCGAGCTCATCCATGCAATTTAATGATTGATTTTGCCTCGTGGTTTTACCAGGCAGGGGGGCAGAATCGATTCCTCGCTTGATCTTATTCACACTAGTACCACTGCTCAGAACAGCATCATTCTCCGTATTGACTAGTATTAGGAGCACTACATCGCCACCGACAAATGGCATTTGATGATGCAGCCATCGCCAAGCAAACTACTCAAAACCTTGCAGCAAGAGTTCACCCTGCAAATCCATGGCCATACGATTGAGTTGGAAGGCGACGTAATTTGGTACACCAAACCGCAAGGTCACGAAGGGCTGTTGAACTCGTCGCGAAGCCTTGTGGATTTGACGGTGTTTTTAAAGCAGTTGGCGCTCGGTGCGCATCACGGCTATCCAGTGTGACGCTCAGCGACCAAGAATGCTGTAGTCACTGTACTCACTATTTGCAATGGCGGTAACCAGATCATAGCGGTTGTGCTTTTTGGTCAAAATTAAGTAAACGGCGTTGATGTGGTCATAAACAAAAACCGGCGTCACTCTGTATTTAGCTCGAGCTTTTTTGACTGCGTGCTCACAGGGCGTGATGCACTCGAGTTTCTTGCCTTGCATCCCAAGGCTACTGATCGCAGTAAGATAAAGATCTTTGCTGTTTTTGTAATTTTCAGCGCGTTCGCTCAAGCGTTCTAGGGCATGGCGGGTTACTTTAACGCCAGCGCGCAAAGCGGTGCAGAACACATAGTCAGGCGTAGGCGCATCAACGGTAAACAATTCAGCTTTCGGCAATGGCAGCGACATCCACGGTTGATGCGCATTGTTGACGGTCACATCGGCTTGCGCATATTTAGTGGCGATCGCATGCGCGTAATCGACTAAATGGCGTTTTTCCGAGTCGGCTGTTTTGAGTTTGAGGATTGACCCAAACGACACTTGTAACTGCAGGCTGCGGCCAGATTTAGGGCGATTAGCCAAGCCTGGGGCGCAAGTGAAGGCTTTTTGAATCGCGAACAATTCAGCCGCGATCAATACATCTTCATCAGGGATTGATGGGTCGGTGATCTTGATGAGGTAATGACCACGGCAATGCTCAGGGTGGTCAGTGAAAATAACGCGAGCGCAACGAGGCTTGCCCTCAACCGCAGAGGTTTTGAATTTCATGAAAAGCATAATTAACTCCAAAGCATGCTGCAAAAGCAGCGATTAGAAAGAAAATCAATCATTCAACAATGGCATTGACCAGAACATTGGATAAATCCATTGTGTTGGCTCTGTCGTATAACATACTGAAAAAACAAGCGGATTAATCGTGTTGGGTCCGACATGTTTAGTTACGGAAAAGTTGTGCCAACGAAATAAGCATAGACCAAAAAATCACTTGTCAAGCAAATAGGAGAGCAGTCAAGTTCCGAGAACTTCAAAAAAATCGACAAACCGGCTTCACCTTAATTGAGTTGACGGTTGTACTGATTATTGCGGGCATGATTGCCGTTTACGCAGGTTATGCCGAACAAGAGCGACTGCAACAGCAACGTGTCCAGTCGTATGCCAAACAACTCGATACGCTCGCTAAATCGGTTCAGTCCACTTATTTAGTTCGCGCTTCCAGCAAAATCGTCGCTGGCCAGCCTGTACCTGGCTTTGCGAATCCGCTGCGCCCAACGGTTGCTGAAATGAAAGCCGCGGGGATGCTACCGAGTGACCAAGTCACATCAGGCATTTTTGGTGGCAACTTCGCCATTGAATTACAAGTTCAGCCAACAGGCTGCACGCCGCCCATGTGTGATGTCGGCGGGATTGTTCGCAGCTCAACCCCATTGCTGCACGAAAAAGGCGGGGTAGACGAAGTCTCGCTCGGCGCCTTGCTGCTGACCGGCCCTGATTACGCCGTATCCACCACCGCCAATCCAGCTCGGTTCACTTCCGCACAAAGCGCATGGACATTACCCAACGCGCTGGGTACAGCAGGTCTGGTCGCGGTTCGTGTTGGCTATAATTCGTCTGGGTGGGGCGCTTTTGTACGCACCGATGGCACCACCGCCATTAACGGTAACCAAGTCATTAATGGCAATACCACGCTCAATGGTAATACCACGATTACCGGCGCGGCGACCACCAACAACTTAAATGTCAGTGGCACGACCACATTGCTTGGCGCTATGAATGCGCAAGATATTTCTTTCCGCCATGCGACAGGCACGGGCAATACCACCATTCAGGGGCAAACAACCACCAATGTCTTACGAGCCAATGGCGCGACCACGCTCAATGCAGGCCTAACGGTGAATGGCGCTCAAAACAATACCGGCAATTTGACTGTGGGTGGAACATCCAGTTTTGCGGGTAATGCCACCTTTGCCAATAACGCCACCGTCAATAATCGCCTGACCGCCACCACGCTGAAAGGCGATGGTGCGCAAGTCGTGAACGTACAAAATGCCGTACGCTCGTCCTTGGCCAACTACGCTACGCGCGCGACGACGGCTGATACTGCTGCACTTGCAAATTGGGCCAACGAAGCAACACTCGTCAATTGCCGTGGTGTTTATGGTGCAACGGGGCCACAAAACAATATGTGTGACATTAGAAACCGTCCTATTCCTACGCCAGCCCCTGTCATTACAACCCGAACCTTTGAGACACTTGGGGGTACTGCACAGTGCGGCCTCAGCGGCAGCGCCGGTGGTGGTGGCGGGGCAGGTACGGCATACTATGTAACTGCTAAGGCAGAATGCACCGTGCGGTATGTTGATGGCGTACGAGATCGTATGATCTCAAATAGCCGTACTGGTTATTACCAAATAAATGGAAGACCCGGAATACCTGCTGGTTGGTTTGATGCTAACGACCAACGTATGTCCAATAGCTTCTCATGCGGAAACGATATACCTGCTCCAGCATACCCACCTGAATGCTACTAATCAGACCAAAAAAAAAGACTGCCGAGGCAGTCTTTTTGTTTGAGGGGAGCTTAAATTACCAGCCTTGTTTCGGCACCGGCAACTTACTATTTTGAATGCGCGTTTCAATAAACTTTTTATCTGGCATATCACTAATGCCATTCGGATATTTAGCCCAATACGCCGTTGAGCCTAAAGCCAGCAACTCCGCTTCGCTCATTTTACGCGCACGTTCTGTATATGCCATCATCTGCATCGGCCAGTAATCACGAATCATCCGTTTTACTTGATTATCGGCCATATACAATGAGTTGGCGCAATAGCTGGTGACACTGGTGTAGGCACGCGGATTCAGTAGCACCACTTTATTGTCGTAGCTTGCCAGATCGATATTCCAAACCCCGCCCAAACCACCATTTAGGTAAGGGTAATTCACATCATCCAGACGTGCGCTACACGCGCCTGAATCACCCACAGAGCCCCAATCATTCAATACCTCCTGAATCCAGCCTCGCTTTGTTAGCTGAGTTGTGAACTCATTATTCAATGAGTCTTGCACCACAGCAACAAAACCACCCCACGAAGTGACCCCGCCGACATTTGAGGCTTTCACAAAGCCCATGTAGTAGTCGGATTCAACTGCCTGATTGGCAGTCACATCGCTTTGGCGTGCTGCTGTCAGTGCATTTTTGGCTGGCGCTAAGATTGAGTCGCCGATCACATCCGGCGCACTAATGCCATCACCTTGATTGCTCACTACAGCAACAGGCCGAGTTTTAACAATCACATTGGATACCGGAATCGCCGCCATCAATGTACGACGCAAATAATCATCACTTGGCACCGATGGCGCATGGCCGTTCACTGTGACCGGCACTTTTACGATGGTCAATGGCTCAACCACTTTTGGCTCAAACGTATAGGTCTTGGCATTGTCCGTCGCAATTGCATCCGTGGTGTCCAATAACGACACTTCAATGCTCAGCGGTTCAGCCGTGATGATGCTGGCTGGCAGCTTAATCACATAGCTGCGGTTCAGATCCGGCATTGGCATCACGGTTTTAACCGCTTTATCCGAAATAGGGTAGCTCACTGGCAACGAGAACTCGTCCTTACCCAACTGGCCTTTGAGTAGTACCACTGGCTGATCTGCCACTTGCGGCAGTAGCCCTTGGGTATTGTTTTTTAGGCCTTCTTCAAACACGATCTGACCGCCATTGACTTTGCGTACAGTCACTTTCAGGGTTGGCGCAACCACATTCGGCTGATTCGCCACCACCACCACCCGCAGTAAAGTATCGCGATTAGCCACCAGTGCAAAATAATCCGATGTTGGCTCTTTTAAATTCACTTGCCCCATTTCGGCTTTAACCACGGTCAGGTTACTGCTGGTGGTCAAGGCCTGTGCCACCGCCGTATTCGAACCGGTCATGTTTTCCGAATCGCCATTAAAGCCATTCACCAACGCGAATTCAAAATTAGCGCCACCGTTATTCGAAACCGGTGCAGCAGCAGAAACCACAGGCAGCGGTTGCGCAGTCGGTGCAGCAGGTAAAGTGCCAGTATTATTATTAGTATTTGTGCCACCCGCACCGCCGCCACCACCGCCACATGCCACCAACAAAGCCGAGGAAACCGCCAAAGACACATACGTTAATTTTGTTTTCATCATCTCTCCAATTGCATCTACAAGTAATTGCTCATATACACATACTCTCATGCAACTTCGAGCTGTCAATAGCGTTTCGGGGTGTTTCTGGCAAAAAAATCACATTTATTTTATTCATTCAATTGCCTAAAACCCGCACATAACCCCGCTGAAAATCCTCCCAATTGGGCGCACTTCGATCACCACTCACATGACGAATTGCAATCTCATTGAGGCAAGCCTGCAAGACCGACATCGCATTAGCGGGAGATTGACCATCCAAGGCCGCCGCCATCTGATCGTGTAAATGGCCTAAGTCATGGATTTTGTTTTTCTTTTGCCACATTTGAATTAAACCGAGCATGGTTTCTTGATTGGGTAATTCAAAACCAATTTTTTCGGTAAACCGACCACCTCGTAATGCCGCGCTATCCATCATGTGCGGGTTATTTGTCGCCGCCACAAAAACCACATCAGGAATTTTGCCATCAGCACCATCAATGGCTGACAGCAATTTATTGGTGATGGTGGTGGTGTGTGGCGAGTGACCGCGATCTGCGAGCGCATCGTCAGCCTCGTCAATAAACACAATGCACGGACGCAAATTGGACGCTTTTTCCAGCAGATCATCGATCACGGTCGGGTCGCGCAACAGGGCATTACCCGATGTCGGCAAAAACGCCCAACCACTCGACTTCGCCAACGCCCGCGTCGTTAATGTTTTACCCGTTCCCGGAGGTCCGTAAAACAAAACCCCTGTCGGCACAGAGCCACCAAGATCTTCCAATTGTTCAATTTTCATCAAGCGCATGGAGAGGGCATGTAAAGCATCGCGCAATGGCGCATTGCACACCAATTCCTCAATGGTCGGCGTTCCTTCTGGCAAACGGCGCGCATCCCCTTGCACCGTACGCAGCGCAGCCATCCACAAACTAAAATCAATCGTTTTAGCCTGTTTCTGCTTGCCAATATCCACCACAGCTTTAGCAATCGCACTCAGCGTCGCACATGAAAATCCATCCCAACGGCGGCTAATGCGATCCAGCGTTTCTGGACCACTCACCATCGAACCAAAACCCCGCTTCAACGAATCCTTGCGCAATGTTTCCGCTAAGATCGCACGACGCGCCGCCAGATCGGGCGATGGAATCTCAATTTTGAAATCAAAACGCCCAGCACGCACCGCCGCTGTATCAAGTCGATCTAAATAATTGGTCGCTGCCACAATCAACACGCCCGTACCACGGGTGTTCACCAGCTCGGTCAACAATAAATTGGTAATCTTAGGCGCTTCACTTTCGGAGCTACTGACTGCACTGCGGTCAATGATTAAGGAATCAATTTCGTCCATGAACAAGACGCAAGGCGCTTGAGCGCGAGCTTCCTTAAAGAGCTGCACCACTTGTTCAGAGGTTTGGTTAATCCAGCGTGAAGCAAAATCACCAAATGCCACACTAATGATCGGCAAATCAGCCTCACCCGCCAGCGCATTGGCGAGCATGGTTTTACCGTTACCTGGCTTACCAAACAGCAAAATCCCATTGCGACCATCTTGCTCATTGAGCGCGCAATCCAAAGCCGCCTTCATTTCAGCCTTGGTTTTGTTCATCCCGACCACCTCAGCAAAGGTTGTTTTCGATGGCTCCGCAGGATAGTTAAATACCGGCAATGCTTCCTCCGCGCCTTCTTCATCATCAACCCCGATCAAGGGTTGCTGCGCACGGGCTTTTTCCCCTTGGTGATTCGGGGCGGCTGGTGTAGCAACACCTTGTTGTTTTGGAAAAATGGATGTGATCGCCGACGCGGCTAAAAAGATCAGCCCTGCCATTAAGTTAGGCACATTTAACGCCAGTGCCAAAACGAATAGAACCCAAAAGGTCAAACTCAATAATGGGCCAGCTAACGTCGAACTCTGGCGCAGCGCCATCACAAAGGCACAAGCCACTGAGAAACCGATAAAGGCCACGAATTTTAAGTGCGACCAGAAAGGGTTGGCATCGCCTGTGCGCACCACATCATCCACCACCACGGCCAACAAAATGGCAAACGTAGCATAAGACAGCCAAGCCACATGACGGCCAAAGCGTGATGGATCACTCATCGTCGGAGTAGGGGTCAATTTAGACATTTTTTGCACCTCGTTTCGCTTTTTTCTTTGGCGTGACCACTTCGACAGGCTGCGGCTCACTATCGATCAGCACTAAATCCATGCCGAACGATGGGACAAACAAATCGCTCTCGGCCTTCGATGCCGTCAACATGAATGCCGCTTTGACATCGGCGTGCAATCGAGCAGGGGCGCTCACCGTGGTATGCGCCACCGTTTTGCCTTTCTCCCTCTGCCACTTGAGTGAATCTAGCGTGCAATGAAGCTCAACTTGCTGACTGCAAATCTTCTCAGGCCCATTGGTCACCATGAGATCAAAGCTAGATACCAAGACTTTGGCACACAGGTACAACATGCCAAATGCACAAACACAGCAGAACACTATTTCACGAGTTAGTCGCATGATGCCTCCAAGCAGTCACATTCAAAAAAAGACTAGCACGGGAATTCAACTTGGCAAGACCCCAAAACAATCGAAACCTAGCAAAAACCACCCCGTTTTCGAGCAAGTACGTTGAAATTTTTTAAGACAGAATTAGTGGTATTCAACCTAAATGGATCGACCAATGCTCAATCGGAATAAAAAGGAACGCCCTATCGAGGAAGAAATGCTTGATAACGCGCCGCTAAAGGCATAGCCAATATCATTGAAAGACAACCAAAAACCAATCAGACTCAAACAACATGAACAACTCACGGAAAATACGAAATCACTAAGGCACCAAAACAAATAAGTTGGATGAAATATTGACCGGATCAGTCGAAAAACTGACTTGGCCAAATGCGTGCACATCTAAAAATTTGATTATTTTTCACTCACCTTCGGCTTCATCTCATAAAAGAATGGCTGTGAAATCCAACATTCCATCCCCTTAACACAGTTCACTGGCCGCAATCGGCATCCAAAAATTCGCCCTCACAAGCAGACCACTTCACTTTCAGATCGCCCATGTTTAAGGCTGGCCTCTGGTGATGTTCAGGCATTCATCGCTGTTTTTAAGAGCTAGCCGATCAGGGCGCAGCAACCCAATTGTTTCGTAATCAAGCAAATCCAAAACTAAGATCCGATGATCGAAAAAGGATCTAGAACAAACCAATGTAGCCTCCGACCCAACACCAAAAATTTAGTAATTCATCAGAAATCAAACCTAGAGGCTCTGCTAGATCCAACGCTGTCGCGGCTTAGAACGAAGAATTAATCCCAAAAAAAAACTAAAACGAAAAGATTAAACAAAAAACATTGACAAATCGCATGGTTGCCAACTAAATTTTAAGCATCCAATCGGATGCGAGCTGACGCGCCTCAGCAACGAAATTCCAAGGCCAATGCGCCAAATCGACACCAGTCACCCTCTGCAACACCCAATGATCGTTCGCCAATCATGGCAATGATCCACGCTTCGAGCGACACTCCAAGCCATTATGGCGAATCCCAAAACTGCGCGTGCGGTGCATGCCACTGACAGTCCTTTGCTACCGAAGGCAACGCAAAACCCTAATTCACACTCAACACTCTCCCCGAAGCCAAAACGCTTCATGCGATCTTCGATGAAAAAGTTCATCCCTGATCGAGCAGGCCAAAGTTGCCGAGCTCAAGCAAATGCGGGAGAAACGTCAGAACACACGCTGGTCGCAGGCGTGAAGTGGACGTGGTGTTGAGACGCAATCCGAACGCACGCAATGTGCGCCAGATTCAGACCGGTCATTTGGAGACCCAAAAACCAACCACCTGTCGAGAGCTCCATCCGCTCGAAGGTTCACCGTGACGGTGGCGCGTGAAATCGACCGAAACGTCGAAATCTGCGGGAGACCCGTTTTGAAGACTTGCTATTGCGACGAAAGACAAAGACGAAAGAACGAAAAATTATGCCCGGAGAAAAAAATGAAGAAAGTAGCACCAGCCGATGAAGCACAGCAAACCCAAACCTCAGTGTTATGCCGCGCGCTTGAACAACACGTTCGGCAAGGCGATATCCTAAGGCAATTGGGCGTTGTGTTTAAAGTGTTCTTGGGCGGTGCAGCGAAGCGGGATAAGGTCATCAGCCACAAGACAAAGGAGATTCGCGAACAAACAATCGTGCAGGCGTATAGGCAGCTCAAGCAGGATGGCTTTGCCATTAAAGACATTCGCAACATCAAGCCCAAGCACATCAACCACCTGATTGGGGTGTGGCAAAAAAATAATCTCAGTGTCGCGACGATGCACAGTCGTTTGTCGATCCTGCGGGTGTTTTGCGAGTGGTTGGGCAAGAGTGGGATGATCCCCCCTGCCGCGAAATTGCTGCCAGAACACCAAGCCAAACGAAGCTATGTCGCAGAAAAGGACAAAAGCTGGACCGCGCACGAAATCGATCCAGAACAGCTTATCCGGCAAATTCAGCAATTCGATCTCTATGTGGCGATGCAGCTGGAAGTGATTCAAGCCTTCGGTCTGCGCCGCAAAGAGGCAATCTGTTTCAAACCGTGGCAAGTGGAAACCCCAGAAGGCGATGCAATCCGCATCTACTCCGGCACAAAAGGTGGGCGGCCAAGAATGATCCCAATCGACACGCCGCAAAAGCGGGCTGTTATTGAAGCAGCAAAGGCCTTTGTGCCACACAAGCAAGCACACATAGCAGATCCAGACAAAACACTGAAACAGAATATCGCCCGATTTGGATATGTGATGCTGCGGTTTGGCATCACCAAAGAAGCCAGCGGTGCCACTGCACATGGCTTGCGACACCAATACGCGAATGACCGCTTTGAAGAGTTCACCGGAAACACCACTCCAGTGCGTGGTGGTGATGGGCGGGTGGACGAAGCGATAAACGAGGCGCGGTATCGCGTGAGCGAAGAGTTAGGCCATAGCAGGATCAAAATCACCAACAGTTACTATGGGAAATTTCAGCGCCAAGGTTGAAACTCGACAAAACCGCACAATAACTGTACATCAAGCAGCTAACGCATGCTGCCATGGTCAGTGCCAAGCATTTAGCCAGTCTGACCATGCAAGTGCTGAATCACGTGCCGCAACTGATATTCTGGCAGGTGGCTATCGCCATATACGCCGACCCGACAACGACTATTGTGGTACTCACCGAAATACAGAAAGCAAGTTTAGCCCAATTGGTCCATCTGACAGGGATCTTGTTGGCGATGATGATATTTACGGTATTTTTGGCGGCATTCATTGTCATGTGCCTGGACGAACTTGCCGCGCATGGCTACCGTAACTATTTCGATGAATCGCTGCAACAAGCAATTAAGTCCTCGATTGGATGCAAGGAGTCGCACGCCCATATTGAGCTCAGACAGATTAGACTAAGCCTAGGCACCCAATGAGCCAGTAATCTGCAATATGATTGAAGTTGAAATGTGGGGTCTCTACATCTGCCCACATACCAGCAGAACTGCCGTAGCATCATTCTTCGTGAAAACGCGTAATGATGAATTTGGCCGGTTTGACCGCTAACTGTTTATTCCTGTCTCACCGACTGCCGCACTCTCTGATGAGGGGGGGCACGCGGATTCTTTACGCCAGCCTTCTCCGATACAAGCTGCAACCGCCAAAAATGGCTTTAGTCGGTGCAATCGTCGCATCAAAACTATCCCCACCACCGCATCACCGTGCCTTTCAGTATCTTGTCTTGGCTTATTTGCTACCTCGTTCGTATCTGGCGTTAGATCCATATTTATCAAAAAGCTAAAAAGCGACACTAGCGCGAAGTGTGGCAAGGCACGGGCTTTACAAATTATTTTTTTGATCTAAAAGGGTTGTCAATTAGCGAATTACCTAACGGAGACCAATATGAAACACCTACTAAAGATTGCATTCGTCGCCACCCTCTTCGCCGCCACCATGCAAATGGCCAGTGCGGAAGAACCCATTAAAGGCCGAATTTTACAGGTCATCGATGGGAACACGTTTATGTTCATGACCAAAAAAGATAAGCAAACGTTCAAAGTGCGCCTAGCCTATATCGATGTGCCTAAATTAACGCAGCCATATGGACCAAAAAGTAAGTCAATCCTTGAGATCCAGACGCGCTTGTCTAGCTTATCTTCCCTGACTATTTTGGGGCGCGATGACAAACAACAGCTCGTCATCGCTCGCGCTGCAATGTTGGGAGATGTCGATCTCGGGGGATTCCTGCTCAGCCTCGGAGGGGGGACAGTCATCGATCAGACCCCACTCACTGAGGACGCAAAAAAATGGCTACCCAAGTACAAATCAGCCCAAGCACAAGCAAAACAAGCTGAGGTCGGAATGTGGGCCGACACATACCCCGTGAAATAACAATAATTCAAGGCGGACTGATGCATTGACCATGTATCAGCTCGCGCATTGAACAAAGCATTTGAAAATCTTCCGCACGATTTACACAAAGAGATTCCTCACCCAAGCAAGCCATTCCTGCTCGTTTAGCCATCGCAAAAAGAAGAGAGAAAACATGAAACGATTCCTAAAAACCACACTGCTGGCCTTCACATTTGTGCTCACGATCCAGCCTGCTGCAGCTAATCGAAAACATAAACAAATTACGAATGTTTGATCCGTATAAAATTAAGATTATTTTTGATGGTTTCGACTCAGTTTCTCTCGCCGCTTCAGGAAAAATAGTGCAATCAATGGGATGCCCACAAGTAGTAGGATCGGTACAAAAAAAATTAAGAGCAATTTAATTGGACTCATTGTTTCCTTCTAGCTGATTAAGCCAAGGCCGCATATCGACAATGGAAAATTAGTAGGCCGATCAGAATTTCGCAGTACTTTCATCAATGTTGCCGATTTTCGACCGGACTTTATAATCTCAAAGCACCTTCAAATGGCAGAGTGGCCAATAAATATTATAGGTGGATATGAATGAAACGCCCTTGTCCACATCGACTGTTGGGGTTCGAAGGAATTTCTGCATCATCAGTGCTTGCAGATAGTTCGAATGATCGGCTTGGGAATAAGCGATGAGGGGATCAATGCACAAGCAAAGCGATGATGCTATACGTGACTCAATAGGATAAATACGTACATCGGCTAGTTGCTCGGTCTTTCAAATACTAAAGACTGTTTCCTGAAAGTTCGCGTCCACTTTTTTTGCTCGTCGTCATTTACACCAGCTTAGGTGGCTACACTTTTCACCCTAAAACACATAGCTAAATAACTGCCAGCATCGCCTCGATAGCACGCACGACGCCATTCTCCGTGTTTGCGTTGGCGATGTACTTGGCACGCGCGAGTAATTGTGGGTGGGCGTTAGCCATTGCGTACGAGTGCTCGGCGCCGTCGAGCATTTCGAGATCGTTTAGGTAGTCGCCAAATGCAGCTGTTTCGCTACGGCTGACCGTAAGTGCATTCTGCAACGCGAGCAATCCCGTACCCTTATTAACGCCGGCGGCCATAATGTCGAGCCAGTTACTGCCCGATACGACGACCTGCAGCGACTCTGAAAACTGTCGCATATGCGGGTAGACGTTGTGCTCAGACGACTCGAAGTCATAGATGGCGACTTTCAGGATTTCGTCATCGATAGCATCGAAGCTCTCAACGAGTTCAAGACTTAGATAATAGGGGGTCACCTGCTCGACGAAAGCCTCATCATGGCGCACGATATAGGCAGCACGTTTGCCACACAGTACGACACCAAAATCGGCTTTTTGCCGCTGAAGCGCTCCCGTGGCAGCCAAGATCGAGCGTACCGATTCCGCATCGAGACAAACCGAATAAAGTTCTTTTCCATCCAGAACGACATACGAACCGTTTTCTGCAATCACTGGAATTCCACTGCTAATCCCTGCGAACTGTTCACGGATCGTGTGGTACTGTCGGCCACTGGCAGGGCAGAACACTATGCCATGTGTATGAAGGCGCTTAACAAGCTCGGGAAAATCGGCAGGTAACCGCTTGGCTTCATCGAGCAGTGTGCCATCCAGGTCACAGGCAATCAGGCGTACGCCTTGCATCATTTCAATTCCTTATGGGGCAGCATCGTGTATGCAGCGTTTGATAAGAGCAAAAATACCAGAGGGAAGCCTTGTTCGGCTAGTCGCGTTTAACAGAGGATAGAAGTTGCCAAACTGCGAAGTGGTCCTATTGATCGACTTCGAATAAATGGCCAGTGGCGGGGCGTGTGCGTTGAATCGGTTTTTCGGTCGTTTGCATTTGTTCCGCAGGTAGGTGCTTGAGAAAAGCACGCGCTAGCTCTGGATTTGTACAATCCAGCCACGCATCGTAGTCACGCTCGGGAATGATGACCAAGCCCCGTTTTTCATCGTTAGGTTTATGCATGCGTTTCATTAGCGGATGCTCGTCAGCGTTAATCGTGATTTGCGTGAACGAATAACTCAATTGGCCGTTTCCTTCTTCCCACGAGCGCCAAATGCCAGCCACCGCAAAGGGTTCACCGCTGGCGAGGCTGATTTGATGGCGTACTGCTTTGCCCGACTCGTAGCAGGGCTCGAAAAAACCCAGCATCGGTACAAGGCACAGTTGGCTGCTGCGCCATGCTCCGCGATAGCTTTTCAATTCGCCTATCGTTTCGGCCCGCGCATTCATCGTGCTGTAGCGCGTTCCCTGTGGGAGTTTGTGCTGTGGCAAGAAACCATAATTAGCAACAATGGCTTGGCGTGCCATATCACCCGCAACCAAGATTGGCGCCTTGTAGTCTTGCCACACTTCAGCAGGCCAGTCCTCATCGGGTGGCGCGGCTTCAAAGCGAGTCAACAGAGTTTGCTTTGGGATGGATAAATAATTAACACACATCGCAAAAAGAGAACGAACGTTCTATAATGGTCTGGTTCCAGTTCAGATAAGGATACTGCGATGTCGAGTTTTTTGCAGGGGCCATTTCCAGCAGACCCCAATCCAATGGCGCATTACCTGCCGTGGATCGGTGAATCAGTGCCCGCTGGGTTTCCCTCTCCAGCGGCAGATTGGGTTGAAGATCGGGTCGATCTCAACCAGCACTTGATTAGCCATCCAGAGGCGACGTTTTACTTTACCGTGTCGGGCGACAGTATGGTCAGTCACCTTTCAGAGCGCACCATCCCCGATGGTGCAACCTTGGTGGTGGATCGGGCGGTTCAAGCTAAACACAATGACATTGTGGTGGCGGCGATTGATGGCGACTTTACCGTGAAACGACTGTTCCAGCGCGGCAAGCATTTAGCTTTGGTGGCCGAGAATCCTGACTACCCGCCGATTGTGCTCGGTGATGAGCAAGAGCTGTCAATCTGGGGCGTGGTGATTGCATGGATTGTGCGCCCTAAATGATTGCGCTGATTGATGTAAACAACTTCTACGTGAGTTGCCAACGGGTGTTCGAGCCCAAGCTAGAAGGCAAGCCGATGGTTGTGCTGTCGAATAACGATGGCTGTGTGATTTCGCGCTCGGCTGAAGCCAAAGCACTCGGCGTTAAAATGGGAGCGCCTTGGCATCAACTGCGTGAATTTGCCCAAGAAACCGGTTTGATCGCCTACAGCAGCAACTATGCCTTGTATGCCGATATGAGCAATCGCGTAATGCGGGTGCTCGGCATGTTCAGCCCGCACCAGGAAGTGTATTCGATTGATGAATGCTTCTTAGGCCTAAATGGCATCGGCGGCGATCACACTGAGCTAGGGCAATCGATCAAACAAACCGTGATGCAATGGACGGGTTTACCCGTCTGTGTCGGCATTGCGCCGACCAAAACGCTCGCCAAACTGGCCAACCACATCGCAAAAAAACGCACGGGCTTCGCTGGTGTGTGCGAATGGGCCAAGTTCAGCCCTGCGCAGCAATTACAAATTATGCGTGAGATCGAAGTCGGTGATGTTTGGGGTGTGGGGCGTAAAATCTCGCAACGACTCAATCAGCAAGGGATCTACAGTGCGGCTGATTTAGCCCAAGCCAATTCAGAGCAAATTCGTGCGCGCTATAGCGTGGTGTTGCAACGCACGGTTGAAGAGCTCAATGGCCACCCCTGCATTCAGATTGAAGAAATGCAGCCAGATAAACAGCAGATCTTGTGCTCACGCTCGTTTGGTCAACCGATCTACACCGAACAACAATTGGCCGAAGCCATCAGCACCTATATCGCGCGTGCGGCTGAAAAACTGCGATTGCAAAAATCAGTCGCAGCCAGCCTCAGCATCTTTATTCGCACCAATCCATTTCGACCGAAAGACCCACAATACAGTCGGCATGTCATGCTACCTTTGTCGCAAGCCACTGACGACACGTTGAAACTGACCCAAGTGGCTTTATGGATGCTAGCTCGCATCTACCAACCCGGCTTTAGCTATGCTAAAGCGGGCGTGATGCTGAGCGATCTGCAACCCAATACCGCAATCCAAGGACATCTTTTTCTACAAACCGCCGATCCAATCAAACGAGCGGAGCTCAATGCCACCATGGATGAGATTAATAGACGATGGGGCCGTGGCAGTATCTGTTTAGCTAGTGTAGGTGTAAATCACGCTTGGAAAATGAAGCAAAATAGTCTGTCGCCGTTTTGGACCACGAGGTGGACAGATATTCCAAGAGCCAAATAATGCATTAACGCTAAATATTGGTGTGATTCGCCACCGCATTTGTAGCAACACAGTACTTTCGATTTGCTTGATCATCTGGATGCATTTTTACCTGCACAACCAATCTCGCCGATTCAATTAGCCAAGTGCACAGCAAAGTCCGTCAACGAGCCTCAGGACTAGATGATGATGAAAAAATGGTCAAAAATTCCACTTGGTAAAAAACTAGCCCAAGGAAAATCCAAATGAAAAAATCAACTTGGATCGTTACGTTGCAACCAGATCCAGAAGGCACCGAAGATGCTCTTTTGATCTTTCCTGATGAATTTATCGCTCAGGTGGATTGGAATGAAGGCGATATGCTCAACATTGAACAGAATGAAGATGGCTCGTTGTTGATTAGTAAGCAGCGGTCTGATGGCGCTGATTAACGATGCAGGCACAATGCAAAATCTGTGCAGCACTCACATATCTAAAAATATCTAGTGAATTTAGATATATCTAAAACCGCTAGATATTTTTAGATTTTCAGCATTGCTGTTGCCCTGTTTGGGGCTCGGTAAAGATTGCTCTGTGTATGACCTGAGGCCAAAGCGTAATTGGCGGCAGAAATTCGCAGATGTACATGAGCTGCATAACTGCATGCGGAAAGATCCACATTCCGCTGAGCCAGAATGTCTGCAGAAAACCGAGGAAAATTCATATAAATCAAAGACTTTCACTATAAAAATGTACATGAGAGGTTTGTAGTGAAAACCATTGATTTATATAGAAAATATGGCTTTTGCGTTGATGTGCAGGAAGTTAGAACCGACGAGTAAAACGCCCCTGGTGTCATAGTCGGTTTTGGTCGAGCAACACAAGAATCAGCACTGAATACGAAAGGCCGCAAACCATTAGGTTGCAGCCTTTCGTTGTTGAAACCTCGACTTCAACTCATCGGCCAAAGCAGAAGCATCTGGCTTTTGCTACCATTTTTTATTAATCAAAGCACTTTTAGATTAGCGAAAAGCGACGCGACCAAACTACTGGACTAGCCGATAACCAACACCCGTTTCTGTAATTAAAAATCGGGGCAAGGCCGGATCATTTTCGAGTTTTTGGCGTAAATGCCCCATGTAGACGCGCAAATACTGACTGGATTCACTGTGATTGGGGCCCCAAACTTCGCGCAGCAATTCGCGCTGTGTCATTACTTTGCCAGCATGGCGAATCAGCGTGGCCAGCAAGCGATATTCGATGGGGGTTAAATGCACGGATTGTTCGGCTTTAACAACCTGACGTTGCACTAAATCGACGCGCACATCGCCAAAACTAAAGGTTTGCTCGTTACGTGCGCTATGGCCCGCATGGCGGCGCAGCAGTACCCGAATGCGGGCCAGACATTCGTCAACGCCAAACGGTTTGGTCAGGTAATCATCCGCCCCGGCATCCAGTGCTGTGACTTTAATGTCTTCTTGCTCTCTGGCCGATAACACCAAAATCGGTAAATCGCTCCAATCACGCAATTGACGGATGACGTCGATCCCATCGATATCAGGTAGGCCTAAATCCAAAATCACCAAATCAGGTTTACGGCTAGCGATCGTGATCAGTCCACGCTGACCGGTTTCGGCCTCAAACACCACCATACCGGCGTGCTCAAGCGTGGTTTTCAAAAATCGGCGAATCGGGGCCTCATCTTCGATCAGGACTAGCGTCGTTGGAATTTCGTTCATTCAAGCTCACGATTTAAAGTCGGTGGATTGCCCAGCGGCAAGGTAAAGCTAAATTCAGCCCCGTGTGGGTTTAAGTTTTTAGCGGCGATTGTTCCGCCATGTGCCGCAACAATCGCGCGACAAATTGCAAGGCCCAAACCCACGCCCGGCGTTGAAGTTTCGCTGCTACCCCGGGTGAATTTATCAAATAAACGCTCCGCCGCACCAGCAGGTAAACCCGCACCATTATCGCTGACGCGAATCAATACCGACTGATCTTCAACACTGGCGCTTAATTCAATGGTGCTGGCACTGGGCGTGTATTTGGCTGCATTTTCCAGCAAATTGACCAAGACCCGCTCGATCAATACTGCATCGTATTCCAATAGTGGTAAATCGGGCGCTAAGTTGACCCGTAAATGATGCAGGGCCAAGGTAGCACTACAGGCCCTGGCCGCGCTGCCAACGACTTCCTCGAGTACCTGCCATTCCATTTTTAGTTTTACGCCCGATTGCAATTTGGCCATATCCAGCAAATTCACCACTAGGCTATTCATTCGCAGCACTTCATGATTAAGCGCGTCTAAAGTATGACTTTGCTCGGCGCTATCGAGGCGACCTGATTGCAGCAGGCTAATCATGCCGATTAAGCTGGTCAGCGGGGTGCGCAAATCATGTGAAACGGTGGATAGCACGCTATTGCGCAGCCGCTCACTTTCCATCGCCACAATCGCATCTTGCGCCACTTCAACGTAGTGCACACGCTCTAGTGATAGCGCGATTTGGCTGGCACACGTCTCTAATAGCCGCTGTTGTTCTGGGCTTCCTATCACTGCATCATCGGTCGGAATCAGCGCCATCACGCCACGCAAACGCATTGGCGCTTTCAGCGGTAAATACAGCGCTTTGGAAGCGGGCAAGGTATGTGTTCCACGGCCTGCCATTTCGTTGTGATCAAAAACCCATTGCGCCAAACCGATTTCAAATCCTGCCATATCACCTGCTGGCTGTAATTGATCGTGCGCGTCAGGCAATAAAATCAGCAACTGTGCATCAAATAACTCGGCCAAACGCCGCACGCCCATCTCAACCACGCTCGCCGCCGTTAATGCACCTGCCAATTCGCGGCCTAATTCATACAAAGCGCGGGTGCGGCGCTCGCGGTAGGTGGCCACTTGGGCTTCAAACCTTAATCGCGCCGCGAGCTGGCTGATAATCAGCGCGACGCTGAGCATCAGTACAAAGGTAAAAACATACTGTGTATCTGCGACCGTGAGCGACAACTTTGGGTGAACGAAAAAGAAGTCAAACGACAATACGCTAAGGAAAGAGGCGAGTACACCCGGCCCACGGCCATATCGGATCGCGACCAACACCACGGTCAGCAAAAATACGATCACGACATTGGCCAAATCAAACACATTGAGCAAAGCTGCGGCCAGCAGCGTCGTCAGCGTGCAAGCACCAATCGCAATAGCATAATTACGCCACTGCGTAGCATGATTACTCACATTAAATAGCAGATTGGGTGGCTTGGTATGTGCCGCATGCGGTTGATTTTGCTCGTGTGCCACGACATACACATCCACATCTTGGGCTTGGAGTGCCAATTGCTCCGACAAGGGGATACGCCACAAACGCGAAAGCCGACCCCGCAGTGATTTTCCAACAACCAATTTGGACACATTGCGACTGCGTGCGTAGGCCAGCAAGGTCAGCGGTAAATCCGCGCCCGCCAAAACCGAAGTTTCAGCGCCCAATTCCTGCGCCAAACGCAGATTGGCGAAAATACGCTCGCGGGCCTGCTTGCTTTGTCGCTGTAATGTTGGAGTTTCAACGTAAATCGCCAGCCAATCGGCATGTAAATTGCCCGCTAAACGCGAAGCACTGCGAATTAATTTTTCACTATCGACACCAGGGCCGACACAAACCATCAAGCGTTCGCGAGTTTGCCACACGGGCTGAATGGATTGATCGGCGCGGTATTCGCGCATTTGCGCATCAACGCGATCCGCTGTGCGGCGCAGTGCCAATTCGCGCAGCGCCAATAAATTGCCTTTGCGAAAAAAATGTTGGGCCGCGCGATGCGCTTGTTCACCCAAATACACTTTACCCGCGGCCAATCGATCTAATAATTCTTCGGGTGGCAAATCAACCAGAGTGACTTCATCGGCCAAATCAAACATGCGATCTGGCACAGTTTCACGCACCACAATGCCGGTAATTTGCCCGACGATGTCGTTCAGGCTTTCTAAGTGCTGCACATTCAATGTGGTGTAAACATCAATCCCCGCCGCGAGCAATTCCTCGACGTCTTGCCAGCGTTTGGTATGGCGGCTGCCGGTGATATTTGAATGCGCAAATTCATCAATCAGAATCAGTGCTGGCTGACGCACTAGTGCTTGCTCCAAATCGAATTCGGGCAATAGTCGGCCACGATATTCGATTTGCTTGGCGGGCAAGATTTCCAAGCCAGCCAGCTGCGCCTGTGTTTCACTGCGCCCATGCGTTTCAACCACGCCAACGACCACTTCAACCCCTTCACGAATGCGGGCATGCGCGGCCGCAAGCATCGCGTAGGTTTTACCCACCCCAGCGCAAGCGCCAAAAAAAATTTTGAGGCGCCCGCGCTGAGATTTTTGCTGCTCACGCTGCAATTGCGCAATCAAGGCATCGGGGTCGGGTCTTTGTGCTTCATTCATGGTGGGTATCCGTACAAATCCATTCCTGTGCCGCAATAGGCACGGGTAAAACGGGGCTTAGCCAGTAAAACATCCGATTGATCGGTGCCGTTGTACCCCGTGCAATCATTCATCGGCGATGGTTTTACTTCGTAGCCGCGATGCGATCAAGCGCCAAGTTTAATTCCAATACATTTACCACTGGCTCGCCCAGAATGCCCCATTGTGCACCACGCGTATGTGCAGCGACCAACTGGGTGAGTTGCGAGAGCGGTAAATTTCTTGCGCTCGCAACGCGTTCAATTTGATAAGCCGCAGCGGCTGGGCTGATATGTGGATCGAGCCCGCTCGCTGAAGTGGTCACTAAATCAAGTGGCACTGCGGCGCTTTGCTGGGGGTGCGCTGCTTTGATCGCCTCAACGCGCTCGGCTATGGTATTGAGCAATGCTGGATTGGTCGGGCCTAAATTGGAGCCTGATGAACCCGCGCCGTTATATGGCATTGGGCCGGTGGCCGACGGACGTGACCAGAAATAATCTGGCCCACTAAATGCCTGACCAATCAATTTCGAGCCGAGCACTTGGCCATTTTGCTCAATTAAACTACCTGCGGCTTGCTCAGCAAAAAACACTTTGGCCAAGCCGGTAACGGCCAATGGGTAGAGCACGCCAGTGACTAGCGTTAGAGCGATAAAGATCACCACGGCGGGGCGAAGTTGCTGCAACATAATATTTATCCTTTGATGAAGCGGATGCAAAGCACAAAAAGGGGTATAGAGCTGTAGGTCATACCATACCTAGTACACAAAGCAATACATCAATGATCTTAATGCCCACAAACGGCACGATTAGGCCACCCAAGCCGTAAACCAGCATATTATTGCGTAGCAATTGCGCGGCGCTTTGGGCGCGATAGCTGACGCCTTTCAGGGCCAATGGAATCAGGAACACGATGATGATGGCGTTGAAAATCACCGCTGATAAAATCGCCGATGCAGGTGAATTGAGCCCCATCACATTCAATGCATTAAGCTGCGGATAGGTCATCGCGAACGCGGCGGGAATAATCGCAAAATATTTGGCGATGTCGTTGGCCACAGAAAACGTCGTTAGCGAGCCACGCGTCATCAGCATTTGCTTGCCGATTTCAACGATCTCAATCAACTTGGTCGGGTTGGAATCCAGATCGACCATATTGCCGGCTTCTTTGGCCGCTTGGGTACCGCTATTCATCGCCACGGCCACATCGGCTTGTGCCAATGCTGGGGCGTCGTTGGTACCATCACCGGTCATCGCAACCAGTTTGCCCTCGGCTTGATGCTGGCGAATCAGCGCCAATTTGGCTTCGGGCGTGGCTTCGGCCAAGAAATCATCCACACCGGCTTCGGCAGCAATCGCAGCGGCGGTCAGCGGATTGTCGCCGGTAATCATCACCGTTTTGATGCCCATTTCGCGCAGCTCGGCAAAGCGCTCTTTGATCCCACCTTTGACGATGTCTTTCAGCTCGATCACCCCAAGCACTTTATGGTTTTCGCACACCAGCAGCGGCGTAGCGCCACGGCGCGCAACTTCATCAGCGGCTTTGGCGACGGCCTCGGGAAAGCTAGCGCCGGCATCATTGACATAGCGGCGAATCGCATCGACGGCCCCTTTGCGAATTTCGCGTTGATCGAAATTAACCCCGCTCATTCTGGTTTGCGCGGTAAAGGCGATGAATTCAACCGCGTGGGTATCCAATACCCGCTCGCGCAAATTAAATAACTGCTTGGCCAGCACCACCACGCTGCGACCCTCGGGCGTTTCATCCGCCAAGGACGCAAATTGCGCCGCATCGGCCAGCTGCTGCTCGGTCACTCCCGGCGCGGGGATAAATTTCACCGCTTGGCGATTGCCCAAGGTAATCGTGCCGGTTTTATCCAGCAGCAAAACATCGACGTCACCGGCCGCTTCAACCGCACGACCCGAGGTGGCGATGACATTTGCGCCCAACATCCGGCTCATCCCGGCCACGCCAATTGCCGACAATAAGCCACCGATGGTGGTGGGAATCAAGCACACCAGCAATGCAATCAAGACCGTCAAACTCACCGGCTCACCACTGCCGCCGACCGATACGCTAAATTGTGAAAATGGCAGCAAGGTGACGGTGACCACCAAAAACACAATCGTGAGCGCCACCAATAAAATCGTCAGCGCGATTTCATTCGGGGTTTTCTGACGTTTTGCGCCTTCAACCATTGCAATCATGCGATCTAGAAATGCCTCGCCTGGATTGGCTGTTACTCGCGCCACGATCCAATCGGACAACACCCGCGTGCCGCCAGTCACGGCCGAAAAATCACCGCCGCCTTCACGGATCACGGGCGCAGATTCGCCAGTAATTGCCGATTCATCGACCGAAGCCACGCCTTCAACCACTTCGCCATCGGCTGGAATCACCTCACCGGCTTTGACTAAAATAAAATCGCCTTTACGCAAACTGGCGCTGTCGGTGATCTCTTTCGCGGCGGTATGCGAAGGCGATTTAAGTTTCCACGCCATCACGTTTTTCTTGGTATTGCGCAGGCTAGCGGCCTGAGCCTTACTACGGCCTTCGGCCAAAGCCTCGGCAAAATTGGCAAACAGCAGCGTAAACCACAACCACAGGCTAATGGCCGCAATAAATCCCAGCGGGGCTTCCCCCTGGCCAAATAGCGCTTGGCCCAGCAAGACCGTGGCCAAAATGGCACCGATGTAAACCACAAACATCACTGGGTTTTGCCACTGCACACGTGGAGATAGTTTGGTCACCGCCGCCCAGATCGCTGGTTTTACCAGTTGTGGGTCAAGCAAAGCGAGCTTTGTCATATTCATATCCTTAACCCTTTATGCAAAGGGTATTGCGATGTAGAGCTTATAAAATATGGCCTATAGACCTATACTCGGCCTTTTTTCTGATTAGCTGCAAGCCATCTCAATGGAGGGCGAGCATCTGCAACTGCTCAACAATCGGCCCTAAGGCCAAAGCTGGAATGTAGTTCAGCACCCCAACCAGTAGCACCGCGCCAACCAGTAGCGTGACAAACAAAGGGCCATGCGTTGGCAAGGTGCCGGCATTTGCGGGCAAGCGTGGCTTGGCGGCGAGTGCACCCGCCAAGGCCAAGACCGGAATCATGATGCCAAACCGGCCAAACCACATCGCAATACCCAGCAGCGTGTTATAGAACGGCGTGTTGGCCGACAAACCCGCAAAGGCCGAGCCGTTGTTATTGGCTGCGCTAGAGAAGGCATACAGCACTTCGCTAAACCCATGTGGGCCTGGGTTAAAAATCCCGGCGCGACCAGCAGTGGTACTCACCGCCAATGCCGTTCCCAATAACACCAGCAGCGGCGTGACCAAGATCACCAGCGCCATCATTTTCATCTCGAACGATTCAATTTTTTTACCAAGATATTCGGGCGTGCGGCCGACCATTAGCCCAGCAATAAACACTGCCAAAATGGCAAACATCAACATGCCATAAAGGCCTGAGCCAACCCCGCCAAACACCACTTCACCCAGCTGCATCAATAGCGTGGGCACCATGCCGCCGATTGGGGTGAAGGACGCGTGCATCGCATTGACCGCGCCGCAGGAGGCAGCGGTGGTGATCGTGGCAAAAAGGCTAGAGGCGATAATGCCAAAGCGCGTTTCTTTGCCTTCAAGGTTGGCAATTGCATCCACACCTAGCTTGCTAAACGCAGGGTTACCGGCCAACTCGGCACTGACCAAAACACCATAGGCCAGCACAAACAGGATCGTCATGGCCGCTAAAATGGTCCAACCTTGGCGCTTGTCGCCGACCATGCTGCCGAAGGTAAAGCACAGTGCAGCCGGGATCAAAAAGATCGCCAACATTTGGATGAAGTTAGACAGCGGCGTGGGGTTTTCAAAGGGATGCGCCGAGTTGGCGTTGAAAAAACCACCGCCATTGGTGCCCAGCATTTTGATCGCTTCTTGCGACGCGACGGGGCCCATTGCCAGCACTTGGCTGTGATGGGTGACGGTTTCCATCACGGTTTCACCGGCCACATTTTTGATTGGATTGCCGGCCGCATCGAGTTTGGCTTGTTGATAGCTCACCGCCTCAACCGTGCGCACTTCTTGGTAAGGCTTAAAGTTTTGGATCACGCCCTGGCCGGCCAACAGCAGTGCAATCACTAGCGCAATGGGCGTCAGGATATATAAGGTAATCCGCGTTAGATCCGCCCAGATATTGCCAATCGTCGCCACACTGTTGCGCGTATTGTTTGCAAAGCCGCGAATCAACGCAATTGCTACCGCAATCCCGCTAGCGGCCGATAAGAAGTTTTGCACCGCCAGACCAAGCATCTGCGTTAGATAGCTCATCGTGGCTTCGCCGGCGTAGCCTTGCCAATTGGTATTGGTCACAAAGGAAATCGCCGTATTGAGTGCCGAATCTGCTGACACGCCCGGCAGTGCTTGTGGATTCAGCGGTAACATACCTTGGGTACGCTGCAATAAATACACGGCGGTCAGACCCAGAATATTAAATAGCAGTAATCCCAACGCATAAGACTGCCATTTTTGCGCTACCTCGGGCTTAACCCCAGCCAAACGATAAAAACCATGCTCAAGCGGGCGCAGTAATTTCAAACCAAACGGAATATTCCCCGCCATCACGCGGGTAATTAAGTGACTCAGTGGCCAAGCCAGTACCAGCAACACCGCCAAGTACAGGCCAAGCTGTAATACAGCATTTGCGTTCAGCATTTAAAAACGCTCCGGTTTAAATAGGGCATAAAACAAGTACACCAGCAAAGCGAGCGCAAAAAACGCCGCCAGCCATTCGACTAAATTCATGATTGACCTCCTGTTTTTGCGCAGATTTGTACTAAGCCATACAGCGCCATGGCTAACAGTAAGATCAAGCCAATCCAAACTACATCTGACATACAAGCTCCCAAGCATCAGCTCCAACGAGCCGCGTAGGATTGCACTGTAAAAATTTGTGGCTAAAGTTGCTGCAAAGATTGGCGGGTGAGATGTAAAGAAAGTATAAAAATGGCAGCGAGAGCGGCGAGTAAGCGTGATGGTTTGTTAAAGCGCGATGTATTGATTATTTTTTTATACCGGCAATTACACTCTTTACAGTGTTTTTGCAGACGTAAACTTATGCTGCTCTGGTGTTCAACGCTTGGAAAACACCATGTATACGCTAGCCAAACCCATCGCTATTTGCCGTCATGAAGCAACGCAAGGCCCAGCCTATCTGCAAACCTTTCTTGATCAGCATGACATCCCGTATCGTATTTTTGCAATTGATGCGGGCGACACGCCGCCCAACCGGGCCGCTGAATTTTCTGGCATCGTGATTTTGGGGTCGAACGCCAGCGCCAATGATGGCTTTAGCTGGATTCGCCGCGAAGATGCATTGCTGCAAGATGCACTGCAAAGAAATCGCCCGATTTTGGGGCACTGCTTTGGCGGGCAAATGTTAGCGCGTGCTTTGGGGGCCAAAGTCAGGCGCAATAGCGTGCCGCATATCGGCTGGGGCAAGGTATTGGTTACGACGTTTCCCGAGGCGCAGTATTGGATGGGCGCTAAGCGCGAACTCAACATATTTCATTGGCATTTCGATACGTTTGAAATCCCACGTGGCGCAAAACGGATGTTATTTGGCCATTACTGCATGAATAAAGGCTTTGCGCATGGCCCGCATTTGGCGTTGCAATCGCATTTGGAGGTCACTGCTGCCAGTATTCGCCAATGGTGCGCTGAAGATCAGGCATCGCTACTCAAATATCAGCACTTGCCATCGGTGCAAAGTGAAAACGAGATCATGCACAATCTAGACCGAAAGGTCGCCACCTTACATCAGCTAGCCAATCATACATATCGACAATGGTTACGAAATATACTCATTCGCCCTGAGTTAGATGCTTCTACATCGATGGCAATTCAGCGACCAAAAGGTGGTTTGGGTTGGGGGTATACACTAATGCAGCATGAAATGAGGAATTGAAGCGTCCGCAATAGCAAAGCTAAATCAGGCTTGGGGGTCATGATTTGAGCATCTTGAAATCACTCAGTGTATTACAGATCAAAGTCCGCTTTGGCCGAATAGCCTTGGTATGAGCGCGAAATAATATAGGCCGCTACCTGATGGTTTGCGGCCTTTCATTTTCTCACCCTCGGCATCGACACATCGGCCAAAGCCGCCACTCATTGTCAATATCATCCTCCCCATTTTCACTGAATCGATTTTCGTATTTCCACATTCCTTCCGAAGAGTCGAGTTATCAGTGATCTTCCTCTCTTTCCTTTATGAATCCAATTCAATTGCTTACTAGGTGCTTGCTGTTGTTTTTTGTTTGCGTTAAATTGCGGTTCCTATTGTTAAGATTTGTTAATGATTCTTTATGTTGTTGCAGTCTCTAGGCGATCTTTTTGCTAGGTATCGTCAAATTTTCAGTAATGTTTGGTCAATTCGGCACGAACTTACCCCGCCTCAACGCTCGGCGGATGAGCTGGCTTTTTTGCCGGCTGCGCTAGAGCTACAAGATGCACCTCCGCACCCTGCTGCACGTATTACCTTGTGGGCCTTATTGGGATTTATTGTTATCGCAATACTCTGGGCGTGTATCGGTAAGATCGATGTCGTTGCAGTCGCACCCGGCAAACTGATCGTTTCCGATCAAAGTAAAACCGTACAGTCATTGGACGCGGGGACGGTAAAGGCGATTCATGTTCGGGATGGTCAGGTAGTCAAAGCTGGGCAATTGTTGATCGAACTCGATAGCACATTGGCCGGCGCAGAAAGTCACAAAAACCTTGATGCCTGGATTGAAGCGCGCCTTGATATTCTGCGAGCTCAGGCATTAATTACAGGTCTAAATCAAGCGCGTGTGCCGGTGTTGCTTGACGATCCTGCGCTGAAAAGCGCCCCCAATTTGGCTGTTCGGCGTGCCGCTACCCAACAGGAAATGCTCAGTAATTGGCAAGAGCTGCAGGCCAAACTAGCGACGGTCGACGCGGATACTACCCGCAAACAGGCCGAACGCAATGCCACCGTCGAGCAAGTGAAAAAACTCGAACAAACCTTACCCATCGTGCGCCAGCGCGAGGCCGACTTTAATGATCTGGCCAATAAAAATTTTATTTCCAAGCACGGCGTACTCGATAAACAACAGGCACGCATTGAAGCGGAGCAGGATTTAGCCAGTCAACGCAGTAAATTGGCTGAATTATCGGCCGGGATTCAGGCCAATAGTCAACAAGCCGCCGCCTTAAAAGCCGAATTTAGTCGCGTGCAAAACGATCTGCTCGCTCAAGCACAAGAGCGGGCAGCTGCGCTCGGGCAAGATGTAATTAAAGCTCAGCAATTGCAAAAACAAACCCAACTGACCGCACCGGTCGATGGCGTGGTGCAGCAACTTGCAATCCACACCGTTGGCGGGGTTGTTACGCCAGCGCAAGCGCTGATGGTCATCGTGCCGCAAGGCCAGCAGCTCGAAGCCCAAGCCATCCTCGCAAATAAAGACATCGGTTTTGTCAACGTCGGCCAACATGCCGCAGTCAAAATCGAAACCTTCAATTTCACCAAATACGGCCTGCTCGACGGCCAAGTGAGCAATGTTAGCCTCGATGCCATCCCCGATGAAAAGCTCGGCCTGGTGTATCAGGCCAAGGTCAAACTTCAGCAAACCAAAATGAATATCGATGGCCGCTGGGTCAATTTAGCGCCGGGTATGGCAGTGAGCGTTGAAGTGAAAACAGGACAACGCAGGATTATTGAATATTTCCTGTCGCCGTTAATAGTACATGTATCAGAGAGTGTGCGGGAACGTTAAGTATCGAAATAATGTACATTTGTCATAAACTATAAATAATTGTATTGGTTAATTCACATGTGTCGACAATTATCTAATCAATATCTCTAGTGAATTGGCGTTTGTTGGTATGGGGGACTAGGCGAATCTTGTGTAAAAATCAGGTCTGCCAAAAAGTTAGACGTTTTTATCCAAATTGCTATACGGTTTAATGCGTGCTTCGTGGAATTGCATGAATAGAAAAATTGTCATCTTGGTGCTTTATATTTTATCAATTATTATTGGATTGTATTCTTGTATGGGTGGAGTTAGTAAACAAGAAGACATTTTGATTAAATCCGTCGAGGCGCAAAACAGTGGGCTAGAAATTAACAGACTTCTTCCAAAAAAAAGTAGCGCCGAGTCAGATATTGTATGTGTTTTGCCACCTTATGGGATGAAAATTTCAACGCAAAATAAGGCATTTTCAAGCCAAAAACTATTTGGTGATGGCATATACCATTCTGCAATTGATAAATTAAATTTATACCTTCGTGAGCAGAACGTGCATTCTGAAGAAGGCGAGTCGAAATTAGTGATTTTGCAAGGCAATGAACTTATTACGATTAGCTTTAGACGTCGATATTTAGAGATTAAAGATGTGCCCCCAGGTAAAAAATGCTTGAAATTATCCTCGGCAAAGATTAAAAGGGTTGATTATTTTGGCGATGGTTTTTATTTTATCTTAACAAATTAAAGAGGTATATATGTCTTCTTGCGAAGTAAATACAATTAAACTTAGCGAAATTACTAGTGCAGTTGATAAGCTAACCAATCAAGCATATGAATATGCTGATAGATATAACATTGCCCCTGATGGGGGTCATAACGATGCAAGAGATGCTTTTCGACACGCCTATTCAAGTGCCGTTTTGGCAAGAGATATTACGTCTCTTCCGGCCGCAGCAATGGGGCAGTTTTGGGAGGTCTTGGGCCTAGTTAGTGGAGGGCCTATTTCCGAGGGTGATATGGATCTTTGGAATAACTCTGTTGGACGCAATGTACTGAATGAATTAGGGGATTGTGCGACCAATGACGAAATTGCGGAAGCGATAAAAAAAGCACTAGATGAAGGACGTCTTGTGGTTGAACCAGGTGGCGGCGCAAAAAGCTCTGACGGCATGTTATATCCTGATATTGACCCGCAGGGCGTGCCAAATGGTTTTAATCGAGCTCAGCAGTGGCAATTTCGTCGTGACCCGCTGACTTTGGATCTTGATTCAGATGGCTTGGAAACTGTAGGTGCAAATGATCCATCTGCTGTATTTTTCGATCATGATGGTGATGGGACTCAGAACAAATCAGGGTGGATCAAGCCTGATGACGCGTTTTTGGTTTTAGATCGCAATGGGAACGGAACCATTGATAATGGTGGAGAGTTGTTTGGCGACTCAACCATTAAGTCTGATGGTAAAAAAGCCAAAGATGGATTTGATGCCCTAAACGATCTAGATAGCAACAAAGACGGTAAGGTGAATGCTCTTGACGAGCGATTTGCAGAGCTACGTGTTTGGCAAGACGTGAATAGTAATGGGGTTTCGGATGACGGTGAACTCAAAACGTTGGAGCAAGCTGGTATCATTGAATTCGATGTTCAAAAAAATCCCAATAGCCAGCTATTAAATAATGGTAATCGAATCGCCGATCTGGGTACTTACACCCGTAATGATGGTAAATCGGCAACAATGGGTGAAGTTGGCTCGATGGCAGACATAGATTTGGCCGAAGATACCTTCCATCGTAAATTTACCGATTACGTAGATTTAGATCGCCAAGAATTATTGCTAGTGAACATCAATGGATCTGGCAAAGTCCGTGATTTACGCGAGGCAGCGGGAGCGTCCGATCCTCTTAAGGCTGTACTCTTGGAATATACAGCTGCAGACACTCGTGAAAGCCAGTTATCCCTTATAGATAAGATGCTTGCAGCCTGGGCTGATACTTCAGGGATGGCCAAATCACTGGATACTCGCGCGGGTGGCAAATTCATGATCCGCTACGATGGGTTTGGCAACATCACTCGTCAATTCAAAGGCCCTGATTTCATTGCTGGAACAAGCTCTGGATCGGGAGTTGGTGTTGGTCAGTATGTGCCGGATCTAGAAAATCGCTTGTTGACTGATGAATACAAAAACACAATCCGTCAGTGGGATCAAAAAATGCACATCCTTGAGGCGTTTAATGGTCGTCACTTCTTTGTACTACCAGAGCAGCAGCAATCAGGCTTCTCTGCAGTCAATGGTCTGAACATTGTTGCTAATTCGAATGATGCTTCTACAGGTGACGGTGCAATTTCAATTGGTTCGAAGCCGACATTGGTTATTAATTACAGCCAAGACCAAGTTAATTTTTTAAATCAATCATATGAAGCATTACGTCAATCTGTCTATGATGGTTTAGTCTTGCAGACGCGGCTGAAGCCTTATCTAGATGAGCTAGATTTGAAGATTAGTGTCAATGGTTTGTCATTCGATACTTCGGGTGTCGCTGAGAAAATTGAGGCAGTTGCCGCAACGAATCCAAAGAAAGCACTCACTGACCTTGCTGAGTTGAATAAGTATGCAGGTTCTAGCCTTCAATCAATTGGTTTCGATGGGCTAAGTCTGTTGGGCGGATACCTAAACGATCCGGCATTTGCAGATGCCGCCAAGCACGTAAGTAACTTGTTTGGCTTTGCTCGTGTCAATGGCTCATGGTCGGGCGGAGCTGGAAATGACGTAGCTTTTGGTGGTAATGGGAACGACATTCTAACGGGCAATGCAGGCAATGATCAGTTGTTGGGTGGTCAAGGAAACGATCAGCTGCTTGGCGGTGTCGGTGATGACATTTTGATTGCTGGTGATGGTAATGACGTTTTGGACGGTGGAGCGGGTAACGACTTCCTAAATGGTGGCCAGGGCGATGACATTTATCGTTTTGGCTTTGGGAGCGGAAAAGATGTTATTACCCCATTTAAAGCTAATGAATCAGAAGGCAATAATCGCATAGAGTTAACAACAGCCTTGGCAAATTCTGAGCTGAAGCGCGATGGTAATGACCTGATCTTTGGCTTGAAAGGATCTACAGACTCTTTGACCATTCAGAATTATTTTGATGATGCCCTAGAGTCTAGACCTGCGATTTCACGGCTCCAAGGAAGCGATGGTTTTTACTGGTCTGATGCAGATATCAAAGCCAAGCTACTTGAAGGTACTGCTGGTAACGATATCCGCACGGGATATAGTTCTGCAGACTATATCAATGGCGGCGCTGGTAATGACATCATCTCCGGCAAAGCTGGTTTTGACATGCTGATGGGCGGAGATGGCGATGATCAAATTTCTGGTGGTGCGGATACCGACCAGTTGTTTGGTGATGCTGGGAATGATGTGATTGATGGTGGCGATGGTTACGACTATCTCTGGGGAGGCACGGGCAACGATAAGCTGTTCGGTGGTGCGGAACAAGACCAGTTATGGGGTGGAGAAGGAAATGACACTCTTGCTGGTGGTGCTGGGACTGATTACATCGATGGTGGTTCTGGCGATGATCAATATCTCTTTGCTCGTGGCGATGGTACCGATTTAGTCCAAGACGTGTCTGGTAATGACACTCTGACGATTAAAGATGCCAATAGTGACCAACTTTGGTTCCGTCAATTGGGTACTGGCTTAGAGATCAGCATCATTGGCACAGATGACAAATTTGTGGTTCAAAACTGGTACGCAGGTCAGCATATGGAGCAGATTAGAACCGCCGATGGCAAGGTGCTGCTGGATAGCCAAGTTGATGCATTGGTTTCTGCGATGGCGGGCTTTAACCCGCCTGCAGCCGGTCAGATTAATCTGAGCCAGCAACAGCATGAGGCCCTGCAACCAGTGTTAGCAGCTAACTGGCAATAATATCGGCTTGTAGAGCTATACGCCCGACCTCTCTTGAGGTCGGGTTTCTTATTTTCAAAAAATCTGAATCCAATGAACGCCCACGATTTACCCATTTCACCATCTGATGAAGAACCAATCCCTCCTTTTGATTCTGCGCTTGCCTGCATGGTTATGCTGGCCCGCTTTCATCAGGTGGCGATTGAGCCGGATCAGATCAAGCATCAGTTTATTGGCGAGTCAGGTTTGCTCAGCGAGCAGGATGTGCTGCGTGCCGCCAAGCAAGCCGGTTTGAAAGCTAAAGCACTTCATTCACGCTTCGATCGTCTGGATCGCACGCCGTTACCGGCGATGG
Organism: Chitinibacter sp. SCUT-21; assembly: GCA_041874755.1. NCBI lineage: Bacteria > Pseudomonadati > Pseudomonadota > Betaproteobacteria > Neisseriales > Chitinibacteraceae > Chitinibacter > Chitinibacter sp. SCUT-21. The sequence continues at coordinate 390,422 of CP102611.1, read as the reverse complement.
CGCAGCTACTCGATGGTCGTTGGGTGATTCTGGCTAAAATCGATGGCGCGATGGTGTTGTACCAAGACCCGCAAGTCGGTCGACCGCAACAATGTAGTCAGGATGAATGGCAAGCCTTGTGGTCAGGGCGATTGATTCTGTTTACTTCACGCGCGAGCTTGGCAGGTGATTTGGCCAAGTTCGATTTCTCTTGGTTTATTCCAGCTGTGGTGAAATACCGCAAGCTGCTCGGTGAAGTCTTGCTGGTCTCATTCTTTTTGAACCTGATTGCGCTGGCAACGCCACTGTTCTTTCAAGTCGTCATGGATAAAGTGTTGGTGCATCGTGGTGTGACGACACTCGATGTGCTGGCAATCGGCTTATTAGTCATCTCGCTGTTTGAAGTGGGAATGACTTTCCTGCGCACCTATGTTTTTAGCCATACCACCAACCGTATTGACGTTGAGCTGGGCGCCAAGTTATTCCGTCATTTGCTCAATTTGCCACTGGCTTATTTCCAGGCCCGTCGCGCTGGTGATTCGGTCGCGCGTGTGCGTGAGCTGGAGAACATTCGTAATTTCCTGACCGGCCAAGCCCTGACCTCGGTGCTCGATTTATTTTTCTCGATCGTCTTTTTAGCTGTCATGGTCTACTACAGTTGGTGGCTGACGCTGATCGTGCTGGTTTCCCTGCCATGTTATGTGGCGCTATCTGTGCTCATTACTCCAGTTTTGAAAGCGCGTCTGGATGAGAAGTTCGCCCGCGGTGCCGAAAATCAATCGTTTTTGATTGAAACAGTCAATGGCATTGAAACCGTCAAGGCTATGGCCGTTGAACCGCAAGTGACGCGCCGTTGGGATAACCAACTGGCAGCCTACGTTGCTGCAGGATTCAAAGTCTCCCAATTGGGCAATGTGGGTAGCCAGGGCGTGAGCTTGATTCAAAAAATCGTCACCGTCGCGACGATGTGGCTGGGTGCCAAGCTGGTGATTCAAGGCGATCTCAGTGTCGGGCAACTGATTGCGTTTAATATGCTGGCCGGCCGAGTGGCAAGCCCCGTCATGCGTCTGGCCCAGCTGTGGCAGGATTTCCAGCAGGTAGGTATTTCGATGCAACGCTTGGGCGATATCTTAAATACCCGTACTGAAATCAACCAAAGCCGCGCTGCGCTGCCGCCGATTCAGGGCAAGATCGAATTTGACCAAGTCCATTTCCGTTATTGTGCCGATGGTCCAGAAATCCTGCGAGGCATCAAATTGGAAATTAATGCTGGTGAAGTGATTGGCATTGTGGGGCGCTCTGGTTCAGGTAAGAGCACGCTGACCAAATTGCTGCAGCGCTTGTATGTGCCAGAGCGTGGGCGCGTGTTGATTGATGGGATTGATCTGGGGCTGGTTGATCCTGCTTGGCTGCGTCGACAAGTCGGCGTGGTCTTGCAAGAAAACTTGCTTTTCAATCGCAGTATACGTGACAACATCGCTTTGGCTGACCCTGGTATGAATATGGAGAAGGTGATTCATGCAGCCAAATTAGCAGGGGCTCATGACTTCATCGTAGAGTTGCCTGAAGGGTATGACACGATGGTGGGCGAACACGGTACTGGCTTGTCGGGTGGACAGCGTCAGCGCGTCGCGATTGCACGAGCGCTGATTACCAATCCGCGCATCCTGATTTTTGATGAAGCCACCAGTGCCTTGGATTACGAATCTGAACGCATTATTCAGAACAACATGAAAGCCATCTGCCAAGGGCGTACAGTGCTGATTATTGCACATCGACTTTCTGCGGTACGCGATGCCAATCGGATTATTGCCATGGATCGCGGGCAAATTGTTGAGCAAGGGCCGCATCAAGAGCTAGTTAGTCGAGCTGATGGATATTACGCCCGGTTGCATGCAATACAGGCAGGTTAATAGGTGGAGAAAAATAGCCACCAGCCTGTACGGCTTGCTTTGAGCGGCAGTTTTGTATGTTATAACTCCGTGAGTTTGCCTTCGATGACCGGCCGCTTTGGCCGAGGTGTCGATGCCGATGGAGGAATAATTAGAGGCCGCAAACCATCAGGTAGCGGCCTTAATTATTTGTGATAGATTCACGTGCTGCTCGGCCATAGCTGACAGTAAATATCTTTATGCTGTTGGCCTCCACTCCACTTCGTACAATACAGACGGTTTTCCGGATTTTGCATGCTAGTAAATTACTTATGTACACGAACATTCTTGGGTAAAGCACCAAATAGTCGTTTGAATGCGGTCGTAAAATTGGCCGGGCTTTTGTAGCCGGCGATTAGTGCCGCCTCGGTTACGCTCAATCCCTGTTGCAATTGCAGGCGCGCGTTTTCCAATTTGTAGCGGCGCAAGTAGTCGAAAATGCTGAGGCCCATTTTTTCCTGAAACTGTTTTTGCAGCGTCGTTGCATTGCTGCCGACGGCGCTGGCCATTTCTGACAGCGAATAATGATCGGCCTCACCGCTGTGCAATAGCTCGATCAGTCTGGCGACGCGTTGCTCGGCACGTGGATCTATAAACGTTTTACCCGATAACGGCTCTAAGCCGTAATGCAGTAATTCCAGCGCGAGAAACTCGCGGTGCAGTTTTTGCATATGGTCTTGCAAAGTCCAGTCCTGAAACAGCATTTTGCACATTGACTGCAAGTACTTACTGGCTCGCCATTGATAATAGGCCAGATGCTGCTGGCAAAATTGCGCGGTTTTTTTAAAGCTTGGCAAACTGGTGTAGCCGCCTTCTTCAAACCACTCGGGTGGTACATGCAAAACGACTTGTTGCTGACTCCCAAGCTCCAGCATCGCGCGTTTGAATGGCTCATTTTCCGTACTGGAAACTAGTAGCACTCCTGATTGCTGCGAGTCTAACCTGTGCTGCATCCGGGACGATTGCATGGCGATGCAGCCTTCCAGCATCACAATCAGCTTGATGCCGGGCTTGAGTTGTGACTGGCTTCGGATTTGCTGTTTGAGCTTGATATCGCTGCAATGCAACTCGAGCTGGTTATGATATTTCTCATTGAAAACCCGCCCCGTTAAAACAACGCCATCGTGTTCCGATCGCAGCTTGAGCGTTTGCGTATCGCTACTCGAAATCAGATTGGACATCTCTAGCATTGGGTTCTCCTAATGGAAAAGTATTGCGCGCGCAAAGATTTGATTGGCTAGCGCAAAAGTGGCCCTCATTTTTCTCAGGCATAATTCGCATTGTATTGATATTCATTCTCATTTGATAGTAATGTGCGCGTAAAAAGGATTTTTAATGTCTGCGAAGTTTGAGCAAGCTGATTTTGTCGTTCGTCCCATCCCTTTCTTGCTAGGGTTGGCATTGATGGGTAGTGCTTATGCTGATGATGTGGCCACGCTGGATGCCGTTGTTGTGACGGCTTCGGGCTATGAGCAACAAATCAAGGAAGCGCCAGCGAGTATTTCTGTGATTACGCGCGAACAACTTGAATCCAAGCCGTTTGCCAATCTGGAAGATGCGGTGCGCCAAATTGAAGGTATTAGCATCACCGGCTACTCCCCAAACGATAAAGACATTCAGATTCGCGGTATGCCGGGTGAATATACGTTGATCTTGGTTGATGGCAAACGCCAGAATACGCGCGAAACGTCAAACCGTAGCTCGGGTGGTGTTCAGCCGTCTTTGATTCCACCGCTATCGGCTATCGAGCGTATCGAAGTGATCCGTGGCCCGATGTCGTCACTCTACGGTGCTGATGCGATGGGCGGTGTCATCAATATCATTACGCGCAAAATTGCCAAGCAATGGCAAGGCGCGATCAGCGTGAGCGGCACTTTGCAGGAAGACTCGGCGCACGGCAACACCGGCCAAGGTGAATTCTGGTTGAGCGGCCCCTTGAAAGAAGGCGTGGCGGGTTTGCAATTTTTTGGCAACTACAGTAACCGCGCCGAAGATGATTACTACGATCCAAAGAGCTTAACGGCAGGTGCTTATGGCACCAAAGATAGAACATTGGGCGCCAAGCTAACCGTTACGCCGACCGACAATCAAGACATTATCTTGACCGTAGGCCGTAATGAGCTCGACAACACCAGTACGATAGGCATGACCAGCACGGCGGCTTTGGGTAATGTTGAAAACGATTATGCGCGCGACTACTGGAGTATGACGCATAACGGCCGCTGGGGTTTTGGTCTGACATCGATCTCTGTCTATCAAGAGAAAGGAAAAGAAAGCAATACCAAAAATGGCGCAAACAATCCATTGCCACGCGACATCGACAATACCGTGGTTGATGCACTAGTGACGTTGCCGTTTGACGCGCATATCGTCAAATTCGGTGGCCAATACAATCACAACCAATTGCGGGGTTTGCGTACCGAATCTCCAGTACCTGGCCATAAAGCCAGCCCGAATGAAGCGGATGCTACGTCATGGGCACTGTTTGTAGAAGACGAATTTGCCGTGACTGACAAGCTGTCATTGACTGGTGGTCTGCGGGTCGACAACTCTGATCTATACGATTCACATTGGAGCCCGCGTCTGTATGCTGTGTATAAATTAACCGATTTATGGACTTTGCGTGCTGGTGTGGCTAGTGGCTTTAAATCGCCGACGCTGCGTCAAACTACAGCGGGCTATTGCATGACGTCAGGTCGTGTTAATACCGGCCTGCGCCCTGGCTCATTGTGCGGCAATCCAAATTTGAAGCCGGAAGATAGCCTGACCGAAGAAATCGGCGTGCGTTATGACGGCAGCCAAGGCGAGTCATTCTCGTTCACCATGTTTAACAATGACTTTAAAAACAAAGTCACCAGCTATGACACTGGCAAACGTGATCCGCTGTACAAAGGCTACAACATCTACGTTTACGACAATATCGACAAAGCCGTTATTCGAGGCGTTGAAGTCGCGGCGAGCTGGCCGATTGGTCGTGATTGGAAAGTCTCGGGCAACTATACGTACACGCATTCAAGCCGTGAAGGGGGAGGTGAACCGGCCTACAACGGTACGTCGCTCGACGGCCAGCCTTTGACTCGCACGCCAGAAAATATGGCCAACCTGCAAGTCGATTGGACGCCGAACAGCAAATGGTCTTCATACATTCACGCAACGTATTCCGGCGAAGAAGTTTTTGCGGCATTCCGCAATGGCGCTAATGGCATTCGCACTCGCGAATCAACGCTGACTTTTGATTTGGGCACCAGCTACGTGATTAATAAAAACGTCAGCATCAGTATGGCTGTGCTCAATCTGACCGATGAAGTGGTTCCCGTGGATGAACGTACTCGCGCCCAAGGTCTAGATGGCAACTGGATGGTTGACGAAGGACGTCGCTACTGGATGAAGGTCGCTACCAACTTCTAATGACGTGATTCAAGATTTTGTATCCAGCGCAGCAGCACGAAGGAGGGCTGCGCTGGTGCACGAAATCTTGAATTTAATCACCTTTAAGCTCGCCAAAACGGGTAAGAAATTTGGCTTTTGTTCTGCTACGGGGCAACCATGAACCCATCACTAGCCACACCATTGTCGTTAAAACACGAGCGTGAATTGCTTTGCATATTGGCGGGCATACAGTTCTCGCACATTCTCGATTTCATGGTGCTTATGCCCCTGGGGCCTGTGTTAATCAAATCCTTGGCATTAAGCACGCACGAATTTGCCTTGCTGGTGTCAGCATATACGCTGGCAGCGGCAGTGAGCGGCTTTTTGGCCGCGGCTTTTGTTGATTTATTTGAGCGCAAGCGTTTGCTGCTCTTGTTCTTTTTCATCTTTATTTTGTCCACGCTGTGGTGTGCTGCGGCTGGCAGTTTTGAATCTTTATTGACCGCAAGAGCAATGGCTGGCGCTTTTGGCGGCGTGCTCGCAGCGATGGTGCAGACCATGGTTGCTGATCTGATTCCGTTTGAGCGACGCGGCCAAGCCAGTGCTTCGGTAATGTCGGCAACGGCGGTTGCCTCGGTGCTTGGCGTACCTATGGCGTTGTTGCTCAGCAATGTGTTGAGCTGGCGAGTTCCTTTTGTCGCCATCGGCGTACTGGCAGCGATTTTTCTACTGCTGGCTAGTATGAAGTTGCCAAGCTTGCGCTCGCATCTGCTGCACGCTCGTTGTCCCCAAGCTAATGCGCGAATATCTCCAACTGCCAATCTCGTTGCAGTACTGCGCGAGCGCAATCATTGCCTTGCGATCCTATTCATGGCGCTGGGCGGTGGTTCGACGTTTGTTGTAATTCCCTACATCACGCTGTATCTGACCGGCAGCGTGGGTGTAGCCGCCGAATTGATTCCGCTGGTGTATGCCATTGGTGGTACGGCCAGTTTCTTTAGTGCACGTTTTATCGGTCGCCTTGCCGACAATTGGGGCAAGGTCAAGAGCTACCGCATCGTGGCGGCTTTGTCGATATTGCCGATTTTTGCCCTGACGCATTTACCCGCGGTTGCGCTGGGCTGGGTCCTGTTGTGTACCACCGTGTTTTTCGCGCTCGGGCCTGGCCGCGCGGTCAGTGCGATGGCCATTACGATGTCTGCCGTCAAGCCAGCGCAGCGCGGCACTTTCATGTCCTTGAATGCCGCTATTCAGCAGATGGCCAATGGCTTGGCGGCCTATATCGGCGGCATGCTGATTAGCCAGAGTGTCAGTGGCGAAATAAGTGGCTATGGCACTGCTGGCTGGGTGGCTATTGTCATTACCGGAATGACTTTGTATTTGTCGGGAAAAATTCAGCTGCATCAGGTATCCAAGCACGCGGCTGTGGAGCCTGAAAGTGCTGCAATTGCGCTAGCAGTAGAAGTGCAGCCAGCGGGAGTTAGCAAGTAAATGGCGGATGATGGTTTTCAGTTCAATGGGTTCAAGTTCACAGCTTGTGTGTGCGGGGCTAATCAGCAAGCGCAGGGAAGCGTAGTTCGCACGCGCATTCCCTGTACGAGTTAGAAAAATAACAAGATTACCCTTAACCCGCAGATGAGACTTTTACCATGACACAATCTACCGCAGTGCCCAGCGCCCAAGAGCTACTGGCGAATTACGCTAGCGAGCAGCCTTTCTTTTTTGCGACACCGGAGCACACTTTGCTCGGCCAAGGGCATTACGCCAAGGTGCCAAGTGCCGATAATCTGCTGGATTTGAGCAAGAACGTTGATGCTGCATTGAAAAAGGCAAAAGCCGCGGGCCATCCCAACCCCGTGGTCGTCGGTGCAATTCCCTTTGATGGCCATCAAACGGCTTGCCTGTCGATTCCGCAAACCGTACTTCGCGCCGGACCACTTGCGTCACAGCCGCTGGGTCAAGGCGAGAAAATGAATTACAGCATTGCCGCAGAGCCTGCACCGCAAGTGTACGCCGCAGGCGTGGCCGAAGCGGTTGAGCGCATGAAAAGCAAGCTGCTGAGCAAAGTTGTCCTTGCCCGAACCTTGAGCGTCAGCACTGAAAAAGAATTTGATGTGGGGTATCTGCTGGCGCGCCTTGCTGGAAATAATGCAAGTGGCTATACCTTTGCCGTTAATTTAGATGATGCCGAACAGGGCACACTAATCGGCGCAAGTCCTGAGCTCTTACTCAGCCGTAATGGGGTTTACGTGCGCTCCAACCCATTGGCGGGTTCGGCGGCTCGAGCCTATCAGCCGCAAGAAGACGCGCGCCGGTGCGATGTGCTACTGAATTCAGCCAAAGATCTGTACGAGCATAAAGTGGTGGCCGATGCGGTCGCAGCCAATTTACGCCCGTTTTGCAGTCATTTGGTCGCGCCAGCGAGCCCAAACTTAGTCAGTACCGCAACGATGTGGCATTTGGCCAGCGATATTCGTGGTCAACTTCAGGACGAATCGGCAAGTTCATTATGGCTGGCTGCGCATTTACACCCGACACCTGCGGTATGCGGTTACCCGAATCAGGCCGCGCGCGATTTGATTGCTGAGTTAGAGCCATTCGATCGCGGTTTTTATACCGGCATGGTTGGCTGGTGCGACGCCGAGGGGAATGGCGAGTGGATTGTGACCATCCGCTGCGCCAAAGTGAAGGGTAAACAAGTGCGGTTATTTGCGGGGGCTGGCGTCGTTGTCGATTCAACACCGCAAAGCGAATTGACCGAAACCGCGGCCAAATTCAAAACCATGCTCAATGCCTTGGGTTTGTCGGCAGACGCGGCTGAAGGAGCGGTGTAATGCGGGTATCTCATTGCACGCCATGGCCTGAAGAGCTTGCCGAGCAATACCGTGCTGCAGGCTATTGGCGTGGCGAAACTTTCCCAGCCATGCTAGCCGAGCGAGTCGCGCAATTTGGCGATCGCGACGCGATCGTCAGCGACACGCACAGACTCACTTACACGCAATTGAGCGAGCAAGTGACGCAAATGGCCAAGGGCTTTGCTGCACTGGGCATACAGCCGCAAGATCGCGTCGTCGTACAGTTGCCCAATTGCGCCGAATTTTTAATCGTAATTTTTGCCTTATTTCGCCTTGGTGCGTTGCCAATTTTTGCATTGCCACCGCATCGCAAGTTTGAAATTCGGAACTTTTGTCAGCATGCCGAAGCAGTGGCTTACATCATCGCCGATACGCACGCCGGTTTTGATTACCGCGCTTTGGCGCGCGAAGTACAGGCAGAAGCGCCTAGTTTGCAACATGTCATTGTGCTGGGCGAGGCGGCCGAATTTACTGCGCTGGCGAGTGTGCCAACAAAAAACGGAGAATTGCCGGCTGAGCCATTGGCCAGCGACGTGGCGTTTTTTCAGTTGTCGGGCGGTAGTACCGGTACGCCGAAGCTAATCCCGCGTACGCACGACGATTACATCTACAGCTTGCGCGGCAGCGCCGAAATTTGCCAACTGACACCGGATAGCGTGTATTTGAGCGTCATTCCGTGCGGACATAACTTTGCGCTAAGTTCACCCGGCTCGCTCGGCACGTTCTATGCCGGCGGCAAAGTGGTGATGTGCGCGCACCCGAGCCCGGATGTGGCGCTCAATTGGATTGCCAAAGAGGGCGTGACGATGACGGCGCTGGTGCCGCCCTTGGTGCCAGTTTGGCTTGATGCCGTTAAGAGTTTAAAGCCCGATCTGCGTAGCCTTCGCGTCGTCCAAGTGGGTGGTGCGCGTTTTAGCCCTGAAGTCGCACGCCGGTTGACGCGCGAGTTGAACGTGACCTTGCAGCAAGTGTTTGGCATGGCCGAAGGCTTGGTTAATTACACGCGACTTGACGATAGGCTTGAGGTGACGTGCTACAGCCAAGGGCGGCCCATTTCGCCGCACGATGAAATTCGCATTGTCGATGATGAAGATCTGCCCGTTGCAAAGGGCGAGGTCGGACATTTGCTCACGCGCGGCCCGTACACCATTCATGGCTACTACCGCGCTGACGAGCACAACGAGCGCGCGTTCACGCCGGATGGGTTTTATCGCACTGGCGATCGCGTTCGGCTGACCGCCGAGGGCAACCTCGTCGTTGAAGGCCGCGCCAAAGATCAAATCAATCGCGGCGGCGAGAAAATTTCGGCCGAGGAAGTTGAAAACCAATTGCTTGAACACGATCGCGTCGTCGACGCGGCGGTTGTGGCCATGCCCGACGCTTACTTGGGCGAAAAAAGCTGCGCATTTGTTATTCGCAGTGACGAATCGGTGCGTGGTGTCGACTTGATTCGCTTTTTGCGCGAACGCGGTTTGGCGACGTACAAAATTCCTGATCGCATCGAGTTTTTGCCGCAATTTCCTAAAACCGGTGTTGGCAAAGTGAGTAAAAAGCATTTGCGCGCCTTAATCGCAGCGCAGCTGGCTGGCTAATTAGTGTTAAAGAATTCAACGAGAGAATGAAACATGGCTATTCCAAAAATTCCAACGTATCCAATGCCAAAGAGTGCGCCGGCTAATCGAGTCAACTGGCAGCTTGATGCGCAGCGTGCGGTATTGTTGGTGCACGATATGCAGGATTATTTTATCGATTTTTATGATCGCAACGCTGCGCCGGTGCCTGAGTTGATCGCCAATATTCGTTGTTTGCTCGATGCCGCGCATGAGCAAGGTATTCCGGTGGTGTACACCGCGCAATTGCCCGAGCAATCGGCTCTGCAACGTGGTTTGTTGCAGGATATGTGGGGGCCGGGGCTGACTGCGCAGCCACAACGCAATGCGATTGTGAGTGAGTTGACGCCGCAAACTAGCGACATTGTTCTCGATAAATGGCGCTATAGCGCGTTCCAGAAGTCGGATTTAGCGCAGCGTATGAAAGTGCAAGGACGCGATCAGCTGGTGATTTGCGGCGTTTATGCGCATATCGGCTGCATGATGACGGCATGCGAGGCGTTTATGAACGACATCCAGGCGTTTTTTGTTGCAGACGGTTTGGCAGACTTTTCGCTCGATGAGCACGAAATGGCTTTGCGTTACGTGGCGCAGCGTTGTGGTAGTGCGCAAACCACCGCGCAGTTGTTGGCAAGCTTGGTCACGCCCTTGCCAGCATCGCTAGATGCTTTAAGCGCACTGATCGCAAGCGAATTGCAAATTGCGGCGGCAGAAATTCGTGCTGACGACAATCTACTCGATTGGGGGCTCGATTCGATTCGCATCATGGGTTTGCTGGAAAGCTGGCGCCGTGCCGGCCGTGAGCTGACTTTTATGGCTTTAGCTGAAACGCCAACGCTGGCAGCTTGGTGGGCGCTGCTGGCCGAAAAAGAGGCCGTGCCGGCCTAAATGTCTGGTGCAAAGCCTGCCTGAGCCGCGTTTGGGCAGGCTTTGCGCTTCTCTTTACTCATTATCAGGATGTCTACATGTTCAATAGTCAGGCACAACTGAGCGCCGCCAACGCCGACAAGGTGCTGTACAAGTTGTGTAAACACTTTGCGCTGAAAATTCCGGTCGATTTTGATACCGAAAAAGCCTACATCAAGTTTCCGTATGGCGAATGCCACATTGTTCGCACCAACGATTTTCTGGCCATGGACTGTGCAGCCGCTGATAAAGAGCTGCTGGCCAAAGTTGAGTGGGTGATTACCGATCATTTGGGCTTGATGGTCAAAAATCCTGAACTCAAACTCGATTGGCACAGAGTAGATTAATGGGTATTGGCTTGCGAATAAGAGAGTGCAAATCTTATGAGGCTATACCACTGGGTTGTATTAATGGGGGTCGGAATTTTTATGCTAACTAATCAGGCCAGTCGCGCCGCTGACTTTCCGGCGAATTGGCGCACAGCCGAGCGCGAACGCACGCTAACTTTTGATTTGAACTCGAAAATTACGGGGCAAAAATATCGCATTCTGATTGGCCTGCCGGCCCATGCTGCGCCCAAAGACGGCTATCCCGTGCTATGGGCGCTCGATGGTTTGGCCAGTTTTCCGATTATCGAAACGGTTAGACCGCAAATCGGCGGTGATCAGCGCCTGTGGCGCCAAGGGCGTACGCCCAACGACGGCTTGATCGTTGCGGTGGCCTACGCCAGCGGTAAACCATTTGATATCGATGCCCGCTCCCAAGATTACACGCCAGTCACTACGGCCAAAACTGGTGATTTATTGTCCAGCAAACATGGTGGCGCCGATGATTTTCTGCGTTTTCTAATCAGCGAATTGCGCCCCTTGATTGCTCAGCAATTCGCAATTAATCCGCAGCAGCAAACGCTGTTTGGTTTCTCGTACGGCGGTTTGTTTGCGCTGTATACGCTTAGCACTCAGCCGCAATATTTCCAGCGCTATTGGGCCGCGAGTCCGTCGTTGTGGTTTGGTGAAGCGCAAACTTTAAAGCGATTGCCAGAACAGTTGACGAAGTTGGAAACAATGAACTTGGCAGGGTATAGCGCCAAGGTGACCATTACTGTTGGTCTTGATGAGCAATACCCCTCACAATTTTCTTCGCCATTTGTCGAGGCTAAATCGGGCGAACGTGCGATGGTCGATAACGCGCAAGCGTTTGCGCAGCAATTGGCGAGCTACAACGACGGCGCAAAGTTTGACGTGAGTTTTGATTGCCTGCCTGCGCATGATCATATGGACATGTTGCTGCACGGTGCGCGGCGCGTGGTCGATTTTGCCTTTTCGGCACCTGTATCAACGAGTGAGCACTAAAGCGATGCCAGCACATTTTAAACCGGGCACAGAGATTCCCTGTAGACACTGATTACAGTGCGGATCGTATTTTAGGAAAAGAGAGATGAAATCAAACTTTGCCCGTTTGCCAGCAACTTCAGCCCAGTTCGGCATCTGGATGGGGCAACAAATGGCGCCTCAAAGCCCGTGTTACCTGACCGCCGAAGCGATTGAATTGACGGGGCAACTCGATTTGGCCGCGCTAAGTACAGCGGTCACCGATGTGCTCAATCATGCCGCAACATTGCACACGCGGTTCGAAATGAACGATGAAGGTTTGTGGTTGTGGCCGCAAGAACGCAATGCCAAGCTGGAATATATTGATTTGCGCGGCGAGGCTGACGCCGACGCGGCTGCGCAAGCGTGGATCAAGCAATCTTTGTCAGTTCTGTGCGATCCGACTAAAGATCCCTTATTCCGTAGTGCGGTTTTGCAAACAGCGGCGGATAAACAGCTCTGGTATTTGCAAATCCATCATATCGCGATTGATGGTTTCGCTTATGGCTTGATTGGTCAGGCGGTAGCGGCGCGTTATAGCGCGCTAGTGCTGCAACAGCCCTTGCCGACTCTACCCGATTGGTCGCTAAACAAAATCATTGCCGCTGAGCAAACGTATACCGAGACTGGAAAACGCGCGAAAGATCAGGCGTTTTGGATGGCGCATATGAAAAATGCACCAGGTTCGGTAACGATAGATCCAGCGCAAGATTTTTCCGACGATGTGCTGCGCCATAGTACGCGCTTGAGTAGCGAGGAATTAAGTGTCTTGCAGCGTGCCGCCAAGCAATGCGGTCAAGATTGGGGGAGCTGGATGCTGGCGGCGATCAGTGCATGGCTGGCCAAGCAATCTGGGCAACGGCAGTTCACTTTCGGCTTGCCGGTGATGAATCGACTGGGAACGCCTGCGATCAATATTCCCTGCATGGCGATGAATATCGTACCGATGAGCGTGTATCTCGATCCAGAGCAAAGCATGCAAGAACTGAGTGCTCAGTTGGCAAGCAACATGCGTACGATACGGCCGCATTTGTACTATCGCTACGGCTGGATCCGCGCCGATCTTGGGTTGCTGGAAATCGGTAAGCATTTATTCAATCAGGCCGTCAACATCATGCCATTTGATCGCCATGCGCCGTTTGCGGGTTTGAGCAGCATTATTCATCCGATTACGGCCGGGCCCGTCAAAGACTTGAATATCAGCGTGTCGGTGCTCAATACCGAATGGCGCGTGTGCATGGAGGCTAATCCAAATGCCTACAGCATGGCGCGCTTGACCGAACTGCAAGCCGATTTAATGGCTTTTGTCGCCGAGTTGTCTGCATTAAGCCCGCAAGCGCCATTGACCGACTTGTTGCGTGATTTGCCAGCATTGGCGCAAATGGAGGGCGAGGCACTCCTAAAAAAGCCTGAATCGGTTATCGCTCAGCTGCTCGTCATGACCGAGCGCTATGCAGATAAAGCGGCTATCGAGTTCAAGCAAGGCCATGGCCGCACTGCAGGCAGTTTGACGTATGCAGCGCTGCGCACGCAAGTACAGCAAATGGCGGCGCGGTTGCTGGCTAACGGTATGCAGCCGGGCGATCGTGTCGTGATTTTGCTGCCCCGTAGCCCAGAGGCGATAGTCGCGATTCTGGCGACTTTATGGGCCGGTGGCTGCTACGTGCCGCTTGATCCATTGGGGCCTGCGACGCGCTTAGAGCGAGTTTTGCTCGATGCTCAAGCGCAGCAAGTGGTGACTTTGCAGTGCTGGGCAGGCAAGGTTGGGGCCGTAAAGACGGTTTTGCTTGACGCGCCAAATACAATGAATCTGCTCGTGCCGGCTGCATTCTTGCCCACGGCAAACGATCCGGCCTATTTGCTGTATACCTCAGGCTCAACTGGCGTGCCCAACGGCGTTTTGCTGGGGCATGGTGCGTTGTCGCAGTTTGTCGCCAGTGCAGGCCAATTGTATGCGGTTGGCGAAACTGATCGGGTTTTGCAATTTGCACCGCTGCATTTTGACGCCAGTATCGAAGAAATATTTCTCGCGCTATGCCACGGCGCGACCTTGATTTTGCGCACCGATGCGATGCTCGATTCGAGCGCAACATTCAGCGACTTTATTGCTGCCAAGCAAATTACCATCCTTGATTTGCCAACGGCTTACTGGCATGAATTGGCGCATGCGCTAACTGAAGATCAAGCGCAGCAATTGACCACAGTGAGGTTGACAATTATCGGTGGCGAAGCGGCTTTGCCTGAACGGGCTCGGCGCTGGGGTGCGCTGTTGCCTTCGCAAACACTGCTTAATAGTTACGGCCCGACCGAAGCGTCCATCATTGCGACCACTGCGGCTCTGGCTGGCCCCGATTGCGTGTGGGATGGTAGCGATAGTGTGCCGATCGGTGTGCCGCGCCCCGGTGTTGGAGCCTTGATTGTTGATGAGAATTTGTATCCGGTACCAGTGGGGCAGGCTGGTGAATTGTTACTGACCGGAGAGGCGCTGGCTTTGGCGTATCACGGACAGCCCGAATTAACTGCACGCCGTTTTGTGACGTTGTCGCAATTGGACGGCTCGCCACGTGCTTATCGAACTGGTGACAGAGCGTGTCTGCTTGATGGACAGCTGGTTTTTCTGGGTCGTCTTGACCATGAAATTAAAATTTCCGGCCTGCGCATTGATCCGAGCGAAATTGAAAATGCACTGCTTAGCAATCCGGCGATTGCAGAGGCCGCCGTTGTCGCGGTGCGCCGTCGCAATGGCGCGTATACGCTGGCGGCGTTTGTAGTTTGCACTCAGGTGCAAACACCCGCGCAATTGCGCTCGCATTTGGCTGATTTATTGGCCGCGCCTGCAATTCCTGATCAGTGGCATTACCCTGCGAGCTTGCCACGTAATGTGAACGGGAAAATTGATAGAAAACATCTGGCGGGTTTGCTTGCCGAGCAGTCGGTGGGCGAGCTACCCGATGCCAGCCCTTTAGAGCAGCAAATTATGCAGGTGTGGTTTGACGTACTTGGCGAAATGCCTGCCGATATTGATGCCAATTTCTTTGATCTAGGCGGTAAGTCGCTACAGGCGATTCAGGTTTCTAGCCAGCTTAGCCGTGCTTTGCAGCGTGAAGTCGCCGCATCGATTTTGTTCAGTCATGCCACCGTTGCCGCTTTGGCCAAAGCTTTGAGTGCACCGGTCGCGCACCGGCCACCGCAAGAGGCTGGTGGTCATACCGCTTTTGCCCCCCTATTGCCGATCCAGCAGGGCAGTTTGCCTGCACTTTTTTGCTTGCATCCTGCTGAGGGTTTGGCGTGGTGCTATCTGGGCTTGGCCAAGCACCTACCCGGTGTGGCTATTTATGGTTTGCAGGCCGATAGCCAACTGCGAGAGGCTGACTTTGCCAGCTGGGTTGAACGCTATGTTGCGCGTATTGTCGAGCAGCAGCCGCAAGGGCCTTACCGCTTACTCGGTTGGTCGCTTGGCGGGGCATTAGCGCAGGCGATTGCCGTGCGTTTGCAGCAACGCGGAGCAGTGGTGGAGCTCGTCGCGCTGATGGATAGCTATCCGGCGGCCGCGTTCACAAATTGGCGCGAACCGACTTTGCACGATGCGCTGATCACGGTGTTGAGTGTGAATGGTGAAATCGCAGCTGCAGATTTAAGTGTTGATGATATTTACCTGCGTTTGCAGCGTCCGGGTAGCCCGTTTGCCGCGCTCGATACTGCGGAGCTGCATCGTTTGGGGGACAGGGCATGGCACGGGATGAAGTTGTTTCGACAAAGCCAGACCGAGACCTACTCGGGTGACTTGCTGTTATTTCGTGCAGCACTCGATAGCGAGGCAGCTCCAGCGGCGGCCAGCTGGCTGCCATATCTGACAGGGAAGCTCGAATGCCTAAATCTGGATTGCAATCATTTTGGCCTTAGCGATCCTGCCCCAATGCGCGTGATTGGTCAGACGCTGGCGGCGCGACTGGGTTTGAAATGATCAGTAGTGGGCTGTAGCGTTGTTTAGCTCGGCAACTGCGATGACTGATTAATCCAATCTTCTATGGGTATATGGTTGCAGGATAATGGCTACATTGTTTTTAGTCATATACCCATATTCTGGCTTTTGCGCTCGCTGGATTGAGCACGCTACATTCGATTTGCTCTGAGTAATTAAAAGCAATCATTATCATTATCGTTTTGGTGTAAACTGCGCGTAAATTTAAAGATTAGGCGGGGATATGAATAAAAAAATAGTATGGCGGGGTACGGTGCTGGCGGTTTTGCTGGCGGTGATGGCGTTTTTTGTTTTGACATCACGCGCGCCGCTTGCCGATGGCGCGCCGAGTGTACCGAGTCGTGAGATGGTCGATGCGGCCGAGCGTAAAGTGAGCATTCCGCAATCGCCACAGCGTATTTTGGCCTTAGGCGAATTTGAATTGGATGCCTTGCTGGCACTGGGTATCGAGCCAGTGGGCGCTACCAATGGCCGTGGTCAATCAGGTATGCCGCATTATCTGCAAAGCCATTTACATCACAAGAATGCCGAGGTCCTTAGCGTTGGCGGATTTGCCCAGCCCAATATGGATAAAGTGCTGGCGGCCAAACCCGATTTGATTCTCACTGATTTGCGCGATCAACAAATCATCGCCAAATTGCAGCGTATCGCACCCACGGTCGTGGCGGTCAAAACGGGTTCGGATTGGAAGTCTGCGTTTAATCAGATCGCAGCCGTGTTGGGTAAAGAGGCGCAAGCGCAGCAGTTTCTCGCCCAGTATCAAACTCGCGTGGCTGCGTTAAGGCAAAAAATTAAGCCAGACCAAACGGTCAGCATTGTGCGCTGGAATCCAAAAGGCCCCGGCTATATGTTTAAAGACGCGTTTTCCAGCTTGATCGTGCAAGATCTGGGTTTAAAGCGCCCTGCGGGTCAGATGGGACCGGGAACGAATCACTCTAAACCGCTCAGTTTAGAAGTGCTCAGCGAAATTGATGCCGATTGGATGTTTATTGGTACCTTGTCGCCCGAAGGCGAAGCGGCTGAAACGCTGAAAGCCGTACAAACGGCGCCAGCATTTAAAAATCTGAAGGTCGTCAAAACCCAGCAAGTGCGAATTATCGACGGTTCGCTGTGGACCAGTACCGGCGGCCCATTGGCGGCATTGGCGGTGCTTGATGATCTTGAAAAAAATCTGCTACCAGCGGCGAATTAAATGATGGCGATGATTGTTTTGTTGAATGGTTTACATCATGGCCGCTAGCTTGTATCCGCCACGCCAAATCAGTCTGGCAGCGTTGTTATTGCTGACCCTGCTGGCATTGATAGGCTTGTCTTTGCTATCGGGCTCTGGCCAGTTGGGTATGCAGGCCAGTTTGAATTACCTGATGGGGCAGGATAGTGTTAATCCGGCAGTGCAAGATCAGCTGGCGATGGTGATTCATGATTTGCGCCTGCCTCGCACTTTGGCTGGCGTCATGGTCGGTGCCAGCCTAGGCGTTGCGGGGGCTTTGTTGCAATCGGCGACTCGTAATCCGCTGGCCGATACTGGTTTGCTCGGTGTTAATGCCGGTGCTGCGCTCGGCATCGTGATCGGCTTTACGCTGGGGGCGGTACAAAGCAGCCTCGATTATTTGCTGTGGGCATTTATTGGCGCACTGATCGCCAATATGCTGGTGCTACTGATTGCCCAATCAGGCCCAAATGCTGCGTCACCGCTGCGTTTGGTGCTGGCGGGCTTGGCTCTGGGGGCGACTTTTTCCGGTGCAACGTCGTATATTTTGCTCAGCCATGCCAACGCCTACGAGCAATATCGTTTCTGGATTCTCGGTACGCTAGCCGGTGCTAGCCCAGCGATGATCTGGCCGCTGGTGCCCGCATTTTTGTTGGGCTTGGCGGCGGCTTTCGTGATCGTTAGGCCGCTGTCGGCCTTGCTGTTGGGCGACGATAGTGCGCGCGCGCTGGGTTACCAGCCGACCTTAATCCGTATGCTGGTCGGCGTGATTACGACCTTGCTCAGCGGTTTGGCCGTTGCCTTGGCTGGCCCCTTGGCTTTTCTAGGCTTAATTGCGCCGTATTTGGCGCGCTCGCTGAGCGGTGCGCGATTATTTAACCAAGTGCTTTGTTCCGCTTTGCTTGGCGCGATTGTGTTGGTCGTGGCCGACATTGTAGCCCGCTGGTTGAGCCAGCCCTACGATAATCCGGTCAGTATTATTCTGGCCTTGATCGGTGCGCCGTTGTTGATTGTTTTAGTGCGATCCAATCGCTTGGTGGCTTAAATGCAGACTCGCCCTTCTTTGCCCGATTCATCTCCGGTTACTGCCTGCTCCGAATCGAGCGCCCCACCGGTGCTTCAATTTAAATCCCTTGCCGTGGTGTATTCGCCAGAAACGATACTGGGCTCGCTTAATATCCTGCTGGTTTTGCTGTTCGCGGTCGTTATCGCGCTGATGTTGGGCAGCACGATGCTAAGCCCGCAAGCAGTCATCCACGCTTTGCAAGGCGAGGGCGATCGCGCTACCCAACTGTTGGTGTTGGAAATTCGCTTGCCGCGCATTGTTGCTGGCTTGGTTGCCGGTGCGGCACTGGGCTTATCGGGTTGCTTGATTCAAACCATGGCGCGTAATCCATTGGCATCGCCGGATTTACTGGGGATTTCGCAAGGTGCCGCACTGGCGGTAATCGCTGGCTTATTACTGGGTGGTGACGGCTTGTTTGGCGAATGGTCACTGGCGGTGCTGGGGGCTGCAGCGGCTGCGGGTTTGGTTATGCTGGCAGCCGGTCGTGCCGGACATCAGGGCCATCGTGTGCTGGTCGTTGGTCTTGGTATTGCAACATTATTACGAGCGGTAGCCGAGTTGCTGCTGTCGACGATTAATTTGCAGCAATCAACTGAATTGTACGCCTGGGGCATCGGTAGTTTGATCGGGCGTGGTTACGAGGCGAGCGTGCCAGCCGCGATGGGTTTGCTGGTATTGCTGCCTTGCGCGCTGCTGCTGTCGCGTCGTCTGGCTTTGCTGCGGTTTGAATCTGATCTGGCCGCAAGTTTGGGGCTCAATGTCCAGCTCACTCAGCTTCTCATTTTGCTGCTGACGATTATTCTGGCTGCACTTGGCGTATCGATTGCTGGGCCGATAGCGTTTATCTCGCTAACTGCACCGATTTTGGCGCGCTATTTCAGTACGCCGAATCAGGTGCCGCTGGTGCGCTCTGGCTTGATTGGTGCCCTGATTGTGCTGTGCGCCGATACGCTGGGGCGCTCGGCTGGCGGTAGCTCTGAAGTGCCGGCCGGTGTGATTACCTGTTTGATGGGCGGGCCATTTTTGCTGTGGGTGTTATTGCGCAGGGAAAGAGAGTCTTAGGGTATGTCTCTGTATATATTATTTAGTCTTGTTTTGATGGTGATACATTATTGGGTATGACGGTGATTGGAAGTTTATGCGATTAGTTGTTGAAAATTTAAGCGTTCGCTACGAGAGCAAAAGCGATAGCCATACGGCGGTCAAGGGCGTTAGTTTGCAAATTGACGCTGGGCAACTGGTGGTGATTGTGGGACCCAATGGCTGCGGAAAATCGACATTGCTACGCGCGATTGCGCGTTTGCAAAAGCCCAGCAGCGGCCATGTGTATGTCGATGGCAAAGACGTTTGGCAGTTGAGCGCGCGTCAGGCCGCGCATGCGATCGCTTTACTGCCGCAATCGCCCTTGGCGCCTGAAGGCATTAGCGTGGCGGATCTGGTGCGCTATGGCCGTCATCCGCATCAAAGCCTGTTTCAGCAATGGTCTCGAAACGATCAGCAGATTATCGAGCAAGCGATGGCTGCGTGTGACGTCGCTGGCTTGGCGCATCGCCGCTTGGATCGGCTCTCGGGTGGGCAGCGTCAGCGCTGTTGGTTGGCGATGATATTGGCGCAGCAAGCTCCGCTGATGTTGCTCGATGAGCCGATTAGCATGCTAGATTTAGGCCATCAGATCGAAGTGTTGTCGCTGGCCAAAAGTCTGGCGCAGTCGGGCGCGAGCGTGGTTATTGTGTTGCACGATTTGATTGCTGCCGCGCGTTATGCCGATGTGTTGGTCGCAATGCAAGGCGGCTATATCGTCGCGCAAGGTGCGCCACGCGACATCGTGACGCCCGCGCTGGTTAAAACATTGTACGGCGTTGATGCCGATATTTTGCTCGCGCCAAGCGATGCTAGCCCAGTCGTCGTGCCTTCGGTTTCGACATTCACGCAGAGTTCTGCTTTGCAAGCCTGCTAATTTCCCCCGCCCAAAATTTCACTCATCATCTGCGGTTATTGAGGCAAGTATGAAAAATAAGATTGCAATCGTTTCGGGGGCCGCGCAGGGCATCGGCGAGTCGCTCGTGCGAGCATTGAGCGCGCAAGGGGCTATCGTTGCGGCGCTTGATGTACGCGCCGATGCTTTGGCTGTGCTGGCAAACGAGTTGCCGAATGTGCATGCCTACGCGCTCGATATTCGCGATAGTGCTGCGGTTGTGGCTGCGGTGGAGCGTGTTGAAACCGAGTTGGGCGCAATTGATGCATTGGTCAATGTGGCTGGCGTGTTGCGACTAGGGGCGGTGTGCGATCTGAGCTTGGAAGATTGGGAGTTCACTTTTGCCGTGAATACGCACGGCGTATTCTATTTGTCGCAAGCGGTCGCGCAGCGCATGAAGGCGCGTCGTGCTGGCAGTATCGTGACGGTGGGCTCGAACGCTGCTGAAGTGCCACGCATGCAAATGGCCGCGTATGCAGCGTCGAAAGCGGCGTCGAGCCACTTCACCAAATGCTTGGGCTTGGAACTGGCCGAATACGGCATACGCTGCAATATCGTCTCGCCCGGTTCCACCGATACCGCAATGCAGCGTTTGTTGTGGAACGATGAAAGTGATGCGCAGCGCGTTATCGACGGTGCTTTACCGACGTATCGCACCGGCATTCCTTTGCGCAGACTGGCAACACCGGAAGATATTACCGCGCCCGTTATGTTTTTGCTGTCCGATGCTGCCCGTCACATCACGATGCATAATCTGTGCGTTGATGGCGGTGCAACGCTAGGAGTTTGATTTTTAATTTCGAATGTCTACCTGCCCTTGCGAAAATTATTATTCATACTTCGGGTATGCCGAATGGCTGCTCAGGCCGATGTGTCGATGCCGAGACTTCAAAAACGAAAGGCCGCAATTCATCAGGTAGCGGCCTTTTTTCTTTTGCGGTTTTACCAGAGCTGTTCGGCCTTAGCTGACAGTCAAAACTTCTTTGTCGGTAGCCAAAATCAGCTAGCTACTTCATCTCGACTTGCCGAATAAAAGCAGGGGCATGTGGCTCATCTAATTCATTCAAGACCGCTCGCTGCACTTGGTCGTTGAATTCGCTCCAGCCTTCACGCCGCCAGATTTAATGTTATAGCTGGTATTGGCCAGCGCCAAACTTTCCTTAATCAATACTGAATCAAGTGCCATTATTCATTTCCTTTACAAAAATCGACGACTTTGAGTTTGACCGTTGCATATTCTTGCTTGCCTGCCAAATCGGGCCATTGCATGCCCAATAACACGCGGCAGCCGTTGGGCGACACCAGCATCGTACTGGTCACTGCATCGCTGAGTTTGATGGCTTTCTCTGGTTCACCAAACGGTGCTAAATAAAGCCCATGCCATTTGAAGGGGGGGTAATTTACTGACTTCAACATCCCTGTCCGGATCGGCTGAAAACGGCTGCCGGAATGCTCATAGCCACCTTGTGCCGGAGTCCATCCCTCTGGTTTGCCGGGATACATGTTCGGAAATTGTTTCTGCAGTTTGCCCTCTGAAAGTAACCAGACTTGCTGGGGGCTGTCTTTGGCCCATAGGGCCCCTGCTGAATGGGCGTTAAAAACCAAATAGCCTTGCTTGAGCCAGCGCATGGGGAAAATAGCGGCAGAATTACTCACCCGCTCATCTTCCAGCATCACTTTGGTGTAGCCCCGTTTCGGATTTGGATTTTCTTCCTTCCATTTTTTATAATTGCGAGCCTCTGTCCATTCGCCCTTAGACAAGACGCCATCGTCTTCATAAAGCATCAAACCAAACCGACCGGGCTCGTATTCCAAACCTGATTTGGGTAGATCTGCATAGTACTGGCAAGAAAACGGATTGATGTAGCCCCATTCAGTCGAAACCCATCCTGGGCGTTCTTCCTTGCGAAAAGGTTGATATTCCTGCAAGGGCTGGCCCCAAATACCCATGGCATAAACTTGCCCGTAATATCCTGTGCCTTTGCGTTCTAGATCAATTTGCACCCGCCGAGAACGTGGATCGACACACTTTAGTGCCCCAGTGATATTTTCATGCAGTATCTCTTTACCTTCATTAAGCCTATGTTCAACTAACACGCGTTCGAGAGGATCGCCAGCTAAATTCATATGCCTGCGCTGATGGCTACACAGTATCGTTTGATCATCCAGCCAGAAACAAAGTCCATCTCGCGGAAAATCAACCACCTTGAGTGCACCTTTAGGCACCGGTGGATCACCGCGAAAAGCAGTCAATAGCCCCGCTGAGGCCACGCTAGATACGGTCAGCAGCATACTGACCAGCATGATATTTAGTCCCATGTTTGGCTCGCTTCAATATCAACAGTGCGCACACCTTGGCGCAGAATTTGGGGTAAATCACTGATCGCGTAGACTTTTTGCGCTGGATTACTCAGACAAGGTTCAGTGCGATATTCAATCGTGCGCCAGGCCGTAGGTGGGCCGTCGGCGAGTTGCAAGGGTTGGTAGCCGCCTTTCCAGCGCACATCCATGCACTGAAATCCAAGACGCTGTCCGGTTTCAAACGCGCCCACGAGCGTATAAAAATCCAGCCAATTGCGCCCCGTGGCCATCGTGCCGCCCAAGTAGTAAATCACATGGCGGTTCGTCCCCTCAGTCGTTACCGCCTTAACCGAGTAGCCGGTGTAGTAGCCATAGCCATAATTGAGCTGCTGGAAGCGCTGAAACTCACCATAATTGACGCAGCCACTGAGCATGACTGTTGCGAAGCAAGCCAAGAAAAAGCCATTCAGTCGAAACAGATTTGGCATCACTGAATATCCTTAAAGGGTTATCACTTGACCATTTTCACGATAGTGAATCGTTTGACCGCCAAATATCGATACGCCGCAGTAACATGTCGGCAATTGTATGGATAGCTAACAGCTGCACAACGCAATCAAGGCTATGTTCAAGTCGAAAGAAATTAGAGACGCAAGTTAAAGGATATTTTGCACAACGTCTAAACCAAATTACTTATTCATTGAAGTGGAGCACAAAATTTGGCCATCAGCAAATTGGCTCGTACAGTCCGCTTTGGCCGAGCAGCACTAGAACTCACCACAAATAATGAAGGCCGCAACCTGATGGTTTGCGGCCTTTCGCTTTTTCTGCTTTGACTTAGAGCACTCATCGAATCTGACTTCCTGCAAAGCCCCGCGAAGGTCATTTTTCTTTATGAGATCAACAGTTTTCACTGTAAATCTACCACTTGCTGTTTTACAGTGAAAACCTTTGATTTATATGGTTTTTAACGATTTTCTGCTTCAACTTTCGCCCAGTTGAATGTGGCTCTTTCCGAATGCCGTTAGGGTAATCACCCCGAAACAGAAGTTAGCATTAGCAGCTTAACCTTCTACTTCTAACCTCGTTTAAAAACGGGGGGATTACCCAATCCACGCTGCGCAGGTCATGTAGACCCTAACTGGCGATACCCAATACCGTAAGCGTCCCACGATCCCATCTGTTTTAACCACCTAAAATCCGACATCCTCAGATCTTTTTTGGGAGGGTGGATGATGAAGTCTGTAATTGCTAAATGACTTATTACTCAAAATTTTGCGCCTTTTTCACTAAAGGCCTAATATCAATCTGCATTCTCGGCTGACAATATCAATACACATCTTGTTAAAGCTACCTCAGCTGCAGAAAGGAGGGCCATATGGCTGCAAAGAATTTCTTCAAGGAGAATTTCGTTCTGATCGTCGGATTGACCTTGCCGGTGCTACTGATGATCGGTTTCATGGTAGCTAGCTCCCTGCCAGCTTTGGGCGACCCGCCGAAATACAACCTTGTCTTCAGCATCGGCGATTACCGCAACAATCAGTCGATGCCTGTCTCGGTTAACCTTGTTGTAAAAAACGGTGTGCTAATGGCACAGTATTCCAAGCTGAAGGACAGTAGTAACAACTATGGTTTCTACTGGCGCAAGCTGTATCTCTTCGATGCCAAGACACAACGAGTACGCGAGCTGGAATTAGGCCTACCCAATAATGTCGATCAAATAACCGGCATGCGCGAAGAAGCGGTCGAGGCTACTAAGAGCATGAAACTATCTACCGAGCTGAAATCTCCGGACGGTTACGAGCTGAGCGACAGCTATTACCGCCACGGTGGGCTGTTCAACGAAATCTTCTTTGGTTGGGGGCGCAATTCAAGCAATACCACGATTACCAACGGCTCGCGCAATGTGAAGCTGTCGCCAGATGACGGGCGCACCTACTTTTACAGCGGGCAGGCGCAATTTATCGGCTGGGTAACCCCATAATGGCAAACCGACACGATGCGCTAGATGACATCATTACGCTGATGAAAAGTCACGGCATTACGATTGACGAAATCGCTGCCGCACTGAAAGGTAGCTCCGACGTTAGGGCGAAGAAGAACAGCAGCATCCTTGCTCGCCTGTTCGGATATATCGGCGGATTGTTCATTATTTCGGGAATGACCTATTTTATCGGCATGCAGTGGGACGAAATGGGCACGGTGTCACGAATTTTGACTACGCTTGGCTCGGGCTTCTGCCTCTTTATCATGGCTATCACCTGCACTATGCGCGATAGCCTCGAAAAGGCTGCGGCACCGCTATTCCTTCTGGCTGCGCTGCTGCAGCCGACTGGAATTCTGGTGACGCTTACTGAGTTTTCGCGCGGCGGCAACCCTGCTCATGGCATGCTGTTCATGTGTTTAGTGATGGCGATACAGCAAGGATTTACGTTCTGCGCCAAGGACCGTACGGTGCTGGCACTGACCACGCTCTTCTTCGGCTCCTTCTTTTTCGCCATCGCCTTCGACTTGATGCACATCGACGCTAACCTCATCGGAGTCGTCATGGGAGTATCGCTGACCTGCATCGGCTGGAGCCTTGGCAAATCGAAGCACAAGTCGCTAGCACCAATCTGCTATTTCCTGGGGCCGATCATGTTCCTCTGTGCGATGGGCGACTGGCTGCATAAGACACCGTTTGAAATCTTGTTCCTCGGCCTTGCCTGCGGCATCATTTTCCTCTCGACCGTAGTTCGTTCGGGCACACTGTTGGCAGTGGGTACGATGGCGACGCTGGGCTATGTAGGCTATTTCATGGATAAGCATTTTCCCGACAGCCTTGCGGGCCCCATCGGCCTAATGCTGCTGGGTGTGATGCTGATCGGCGCGGGAGTGCTGGCGGTGAGGATCAACAACAAGTATATCAAGCAAAAAGGGGACACCCTTTGACCGCTTCGGCCGATGTGTCGATGCCGTCGTCTGAAATACGAAAGGCCGCAAACCATCGGGTTGCGGCCTTAGCCCTTTGTCATCCAGCTACGGTAGTTCGCTATATTTCAGTCTGCTCTGATATTTCGAGAGCATCATCAACTTCAATGCCAAGATAACGAACGGTGCTCTCCATTTTTGCATGTCCAAGCAGCAACTGAATTGCGCGCAAGTTTTTTGTACGCTTGTATATCAGCGTGACCTTAGTTCTTCGCATGGTGTGCGTGCCGTATTCAGTTGGATCTAAACCAATTGAACTAACCCAGCGATTTACAATGCGGGCATATTGCCTAGTCGAAATGTGCGGCGACAACTGACGTTGTCGACTTGGAAATAAATACTGATCAGAACGTAGTTTTGCATGAGAAATCCAAGCAGAAACAGCGTCACGTGTTGGTTCTGTAATTTCAAATTGCACAGGACGTTGGGTTTTGCTCTGGAGTACAGAGGCGCGTGATGCTACTTGGTTGCCATGACAAACGTCTCGTACCTTTAAATTAACTAAGTCGCAACCCCGTAACTTGCTGTCGATCGCTAAGTTGAACATGGCAAGATCGCGCACTTTTTTACCTAGTTGCAATCGAATTCGAATAGCCCAAATTTCCTTAAGCTTTAGCGGCGGTTTCTGACCAACAAGCTTGCCTTTATTCCATGGTTCATGGTGAGTATCGAGAGACATGACTAACTCCTTGGGGTTAAAAGGAGTTTAATTATTCAAACGACACCAATGTCGGATTGATCGTTTTGCATACTTTCAGGGGTGAAAGGCCGTTATAGAAATGTTTGCGGACTATTATTGTCCAGTCAGAACCATAGAACATCGACCTTAGCAAACTGTCATCTACTTTTAATCTCCTGACACAAAATCTAGAGCTCTCCACTTCAAATATTCCAGTCATCCCGTTTTTCAATCATGAAGTCCATAAAAGCACGCACCTTGGCTGGTAATTGCTCGCGCGATGGGATGTATAAATAGCAGCCCGCAAATGGGGTACTCCAAGGCTGGAGCACCCGCTGCAAAGCACCGCTGCGGATATGCTGTCGCACCGTGATTTCGATATGCTGCATCACGCCAATGCCCTGTAGCGCAGCACGGATCATGCCTTCATCGTCGTTCGTGGTGTAATTACCCATCGGTTCCATCACAAAATCCTGCCCCGTCGTACCCGGTGGCGCAAATTCCCAATGATGCACACCGCCACTGCTGGCATAGCGATAGCGCAGGCAATTATGATTGGCCAGATCGGCGGGTGTAGAGGGGACGCCATGCTCTGCAAAATACTCGGGGGTCGCCACCACCGCCATTTCGAGTGGCGGTGTAATCGGCACCGCAGTCATATGCTCGGCCAAACTTTGTCCTAGACGAATTCCTGCATCGCAGCCTTCCGCAATGATATTGGCAAAGCCATCGTTGATGACCAATTCCAGTTGCAGCTTGGGATAGCGCGCAAAAAACTCGGATAAATGCGGTTCGACTAGCGTTTTGGCGGCAAATCGTGAGGTATTAATCCGCAGTAGCCCCGAGGCTTCTGCGCGCGTATCACCTACTGTGCGCACCGCGCCATCGATCGATTGCAAAGCACCTTGCAGCACGGTGTATAGACGTTGCCCTTCTTCGGTCAGCGACATATCACGCGTCGTGCGATACAGCAGTTTCACACCCAACTTGCGTTCGAGCGCTTTCAGGTTTTGCGACAGCGCCGCTCGCGATACGCCCATTTCATCCGCAGCACGCGTAAAGCTATGGTGCCTAGCCACATGCGCAAACCATGCTAATGACGGCAGTAATGAAGGATCCATTTCCTTCCCCCCTTGATTGTTAAGCCTTGCTTACTACTGTGCTTTATTTTGTGCTCTTCTTTTTAATCAATCAAGCGCCTAAGATTCACTCAACAACAAGACAGCAGCAAGCCATAGCCTCAGTGGCGGTTGGTTTTTAAATCAAACTCAAACAAGGAGTATCACCATGCAAAGCGTTCAATTTCAAAATCTGAATGGTCAAGGCATCACGATGGCAGCCCATATTCACCTACCTAGCGATTTTGATGCCAGCCAAAGCTACCCAGCGATTGTGGTCACTCACCCTGGTGGTGGCGTTAAAGAGCAGACCGCAGGTTTATACGCCAGCAAACTGGCTGAAAATGGTTTTGTCGCTATCGCTTTTGATGCCTCGTACCAAGGCGCAAGCACCGGCATGCCACGCCAATCGGAAAATCCGTACATCCGCACCGAAGACATCAGCGCAGTCATCGACTACCTGACGACCTTACCTTATGTCGATGCAATGCGCATTGCTGCAATGGGGATTTGCGCCGGCGGCGGCTACGCGGCCAATGCCGCGATCAACGATCGTCGTATCAAAGCGTTGGCAACGGTGAGCGCAGTGAATATTGGCTCGATGTTCCGCAACGGCTGGGAGGGCACGGTGAAAGATGCCGATGCGATGGCCTACTTGGATTTTGGCTCGCAAGCCCGCAGTGCTGATGCAGCCAAATCAGAATTGGCAACATTGCCGCTTGCGCCGATGCGTGAAGAAGACGCGCCCAATGCCGAGCTGCGTGAAGCTTGGGAGTATTACCACACGCCACGCTGCGAGCATCCAAATGCACCCGGATTTATGCTGACGCGCAGTCTCACGCAATTGATTAGCTACGACGCGTACAACAAGGCCGAAGCCTTTTTAACTCAGCCGGTATTGGCCATCGCTGGCAGTGCGGCAGGTAGCAAATGGATGAGTGATGACTTGATTGCACGTGCCGCAAGTACCGACAAGCAGTTGTATATCGTCGAGGGCGCGAATCACATGTCGTTGTACGACATCCCCACTTATGTAGCCGAAGCTGTGACTAACTTAGTGCCATTCTTTCAACGCACACTGAACTAAGCACGACTGAGGCTGGCAATGACCACCAATGCGCCAGCCTATCCCGAACTCATAAAGGAAAGTACATCATGCACACGCACATTCAACACGTTAGCTATCGCAATCTAGGTTGGGATACCGCAGCAGACCTCTATTTGCCACCCAATTTTGATGCCAGTAAAACTTATCCAGCCATTGTCAGTACGCATCCCATCGGCAGCTGCAAAGAGCAAACTGCAGGCAATGTCTATGCTAGAGTACTCGCTGAAGCTGGCTTTGTGGTGCTGGCGTACGATGCAAGTTTCCAAGGGCAAAGTGGCGGCGAACCGCGCTATATCGAAGATCCAGCCATCCGTGTTTCTGACATACGCTTTGCTATCGACTATTTACAGTCGCAGCCTTATGTTGATACCGAGCGAATTGGCGCGATTGGCGTCTGCGGTGGCGGTGCGTATACGATCAATGCCGCGATGACCGACTACCGCATCAAAGCTTTGGCATCGATCACTGGCGTCAACTTCGGTCGGCTGATTCGTGAAGGGTTTAGCCAGTTCAATCCAGTTGCCGCACTGAAAGCGATGGCGGCACAGCGTACAGCAGAAGCGAAAGGTAGTGCGCGTCATGTGATTAACTATCTACCCGACTCAGTTGAGGCTAGCCGTCAGGCTGGCATGACGGATATTGATGTGCTGGAAGCGACTAATTACTACAAAACAGCGCGAGGCCAACAACCAAGTGGCGCGACTAGCGGGCTGTTTTTGTTTAATAGCGCGGCGATGGGCTGGGACGCTTTTCAGCAAGCCGAAGTCTTGTTAAATCAACCCTTGATGGTTGTGATTGGTGACAAGCCGGGCGCGTTTGGTGCATATCGCGATGGCTGGGAAATCTATGGCCGAGCAGCATCACAACACAAGGAAATTGTTGTGGCTGAAGGTTGGTCGCATTATGACCTATATGACAAACCTGAACCCGTTGCTCTTGCGATGGCCAAGCTCGTCCCATTCTTTGAAACGCATCTGTAAACAGCCAAATTGAACAGAGCGTAGGACAGCAATACACCTAGATTGATGTGAGAAATTCGATGACGACAATATTTTGGATAGTTGCCTTGCTTGCGGTGTTATTTCTGTTCGTGATGACTTATATGTCGGCAGTAGCCTGGATTGAAAGCAGGCAGGCAATGCGCTTGAAAAATATGCTGCCTTTTCAATTTAAGCAGGCGAGCACTTCGCGTACAGCGGTGGTGTATTACTCGCGTTCAGGCAATACCGCGCTGGCTGCGCGCAATATTGCAACGCGACTCAATGCGGCATTATTTCCTTTGGCTGCGCCAGACTATCAACTAGGGACTTTGGGTCTGGTGCATGCAATCAAGAATGCGAATGCGCGCCGAGCCAAGCCCGATTTTTTACCAAAAATTAGCCCGTCTACGCTCGATCTGACGCTCTTTGATACCGTTTACCTCGGCTCTCCTGTATGGCTGTATAGTCCCGCTCCGCCGATTTGGGCTTTTGTTGAGCACAACCGATTCGATGGACAAAATGTAGTGCTGTTCAACACCTTCAATAGCCATATCGGTGAAGATTACATTGCCAAATTCAAGGACAAAGTTATGGCACGAGGAGCGAAGTCCTTCGAGCATCGGCGCATGTTGCGCGGACGGATGACGCAGCAAATAAGCCCTGAGCAAATGATTCAAGCGATAGATCGAGAGTGGTTTAACCACTAAAGGATTCCGTGCTTGGCTAATCAATTTACCCGCTGTTCGAAATAACTGAACATCAACGATGGACGTGAGCACATTTCCGCTTTGGCCGAGCAGCACTGGAATTTAAAACAAATAACGAAGGCCGCAACTTGTTGGTTTTCGGCCTTTCATTGTCCAAGCTTTGGTACCTACACCTCTGCTTTCGCAATACACGAAACGCTATTTCCAAGATATTACATGCGATATGTAATTAATTACGCCTATTTGCAAAAAGAGTCAGTGTGTTGTCATTTGTGCTGCTCTACGGCATCATGTTAGCTATCCTTCATGCTACTGGTATTCACTATGAAACGCATTTTCTTAATTGCTTTGCTCAGCAGCGCATTAACTGGCTGCGGCTATAACACGTTGCAAGCACAAGATGAAACCGTGAATGCCGCATGGTCTGAGGTATTAAATCAATACCAGCGCCGTGCTGATTTAGTGCCCAATTTGGTAAATGTGGTTAAAGGCTACGCTGCGCATGAACAAAAAGTACTGACCGAAGTCACCGAAGCGCGCGCCAAAGTAAGTAGCATGCAAATCACGCCCGAGCTGGCTAAAGATGAAGCAGCGCTGGCCCAATTTCAGCAAGCCCAAGCGGGGATGACGTCAGCACTGTCGCGGCTGATGGTCGTCGTTGAAAAATACCCCGATTTAAAAGCCAACCAGAATTTCCTCGATTTAAGCGCTCAATTAGAAGGCACAGAAAATCGCATCACGGTCGCCCGCAATCGCTATATCGAATCCGTACGAACTTTTAACACGACAGCACGTTCGTTTCCGACCAATTTAACGGCCAAGATGTTCGACTTAAACCCCAAGCCTAATTTTACAGTCGAAAATGAAAAAGCCATTTCAAACGCACCAACGGTTGATTTTAATAGCGAGAAAAAATAATGCCCGTCTTGGGTATGGCCTTGAATCGCCTATTGTTATTGATATTCAGCCTGATACTATCAATAAACTGCTTCGCTTCGACGGTGGAAGTGCCTCCACTTCAAGCACAGTTGATGGATTTGAGCGGGACATTATCCGATTCTGAGCAACAGGCCTTAAAAGCCAAGCTACACGCACTTGAGCAAAGCAAGGGCGGCCAGTTTGCGGTGCTCATCATCCCAAGCACCGGAATCGAAAGTATTGAGCAATACAGCATCCGCGTCGTTGAGCAGTGGCAACTCGGCCAGAAGGGTTTGGACAACGGCGTGCTGTTACTGATCGCGAAAAATGACCGAGCCGTGCGCATCGAAGTCGGTCGCGGGCTGGAGGGCTCGCTGCCCGATGTGATCGCCAGCAGGATTATTCGCGAGGTGATCGTTCCCCAGTTCAAGAACGGCCACTATTACGCGGGGATAGACGGCGCGATAGATCAGATCGGCCAGTATCTGCAAGCGCAAGCATTAGGCTCGTTTGCGCCAGAGCCACCACATTTTGCGCTCGATACGCCACTGGCCTGCATCGGTATTGTGTTGATTGGATTGCTGCTTTGGGCGTTTTTTGGTGCCAACATCGCCGCCGTCATTCTCTTGATCGGTACTTATGCCGCGGCCGTTTATGGCGGCGCCGTGCCACAACGCGCAGGGATTGCCGCGCTAATCTACGGCCTGCTGTTTGGATTCATCGTGCTGATCACACGCGCGGTGCGCTTTTTGAATCAGGCCGAGACCACCAAGGGCAAGCCTTACAAAAAATCGAGCCACCGCAAAAAAAGCCAAGGAGCGCATCGCTCGAGCGATTCAGACTCTGGCTTGCTAGCCGCTGCGAGCGTTGCCTCGTCAATGTTCAGCACATCATCATCGAGCTCGAGTGACTCCGATAGCTATAGCGGCGACGGGGGCAGTTTTGGTGGCGGCGGCGCTTCGGGGAGTTGGTGATGACTATCCTAAAGGGTATTAAGCAGCAGGCACTATTTGGATTGATTCTGGGGTTAATACTCAGCGTATGTATCCATGCAAAGCCCATCGACATTCCTGATTTGCGTTCACGCGTGATGGATTTGACCCAAACACTGGGCTCAGAGCAGCAAAGTGAATTAGAAAGCAAACTCAGCTCGCTCGAGCAAGCCAAAGGCAGCCAACTCGTAGTTTTGATTGTTGCGACCACCGGCGAAGAAACCATAGAGCAATACAGCATCCGCGTTGTCGATGCATGGCAGTTGGGGCGCAAAGGGGTTGATGATGGTGTGCTGTTGCTGATCGCCAAAGACGATAGAACGGTCAGAATCGAGGTGGGTCGTGGCTTAGAAGGCGCGCTGCCCGATGTTATTGCCAGCCGGATTATCCGTGACACGATTGTGCCAGCCTTTAAAGCGGGCGATTTCGTTGGCGGCGTGAACGCTGGCGTAAACCAAATCAGCGCCGTGATTCAAGGCGAGGCCTTGCCCGAAACAAAAGTGCAGAGCGCATCGCAAAGCGATAGCCAACTGCCGTTTATATTGCTGATCCCGCTGCTTGCGCTGGGGGGCATTTTACGTCGTGTTTTTGGCTTTTTGATTAGCTTTGCAAGTACCAGCATCATTGCTGGATTAGGGCTACTGTATTTTGGTATGAGTGTGCCATTTGCGATTGCACTGGGCGCATTCATCGGGCTGATCGTTAGCACCAAAAGTAGCGGCATCTCATCGGGCAGCGGCAGCATCGGCGGTGGGTTTGGTGGCGGTGGTGGATTTAGCGGCGGCGGTGGCGGCTTTGGTGGCGGTGGCGCTTCAGGAAGATGGTAATGACAACAAAACTCTCGCGGTGTTGGCAGCACCTAAAACGCAGCCCTTTTCGTCAACAACTCAACGACGAAATGGGCTCGCGCCTCGCGCTAGTCATCAGCCAAGCAGAGCGTGGGCATCGTGGAGAAATTCGCCTTGTCATCGAAGCGAGTCTGCCTCTCGCATTGGCTTGGCAAGGTCTCAGCGCGCGTGAACGGGCTGTGCAGTGGTTTTCTGATTTGCGCGTATGGGATACTGAATGCAATACCGGCATGGTGCTGTATTTGTTACTGGCTGAACGCAAAATCGAACTGGTCGCCGATCGCGGCATTGCTGCTTGCGTACCCCAAGCGCAATGGGATCAAATTTGCCAGCAGCTACAAAATAAACTGGCGGCATCGCAAGTCGAGGCGGGCTTAACTGAGGCGGTGCAGGCACTCGGGCAATTACTACAGCATCACTTTCCATTAACAAGCACTCTATGCAACCCCGATGAACTTTCCAATGAACCCGTAATTATCGCTTAGATCCCTTGCAAATGCGTGATTTCATCACAAATTGAGGAGTGTCCAACACGCCGTATAGTTCACGAATGAGCTGACGCGATTTATTTCAACATTAATGATCTCCACGTATCACTAAAGGTCGATTATCACCATCTTTGATACGTCGGTAGCCTTCCACTGTTATCAGCAAATCTTGAAAGGCATAAGTGTATTTGTCTTGATCACCGTGGTATGCCCAAGTGTATTCCCCGCCACTATGCTCACGGGTATTTCGCACTTCGGCCATTAAGTCCATTTGCCAAACGCCATCAGTTTGTATAAAAAAATGCGGCGATACAAAAGGTGTGTCGGTGAAATAAAGCAATGCCAAATCACCACGCTCAATCACTTTGAATTGTTTGCCATATTCACTCAGAAAAATATACTCAGCGTAAGCGGGACTCGTCGGTAATGATGCTAGATATTGTCGTGACTCAGTGGTTAGGAAACCGGCGTTCGAATTTAACGGCCACGTAGAGAGCCAAGTTAGGTAAGTCTGGTATGCAATTGTTGGTGATGGTCCCGGGGGGAGCGCATCGGCATTGTTAGGTTGAGCGACTGGTTTGTTTCTTGTCGTTCCGACTTCAAGCTCCGATTTAACTCCTGCCCCACCAGAAAGGTGTGGTAGTTCGCTAGCTATGCTGATGGTACGAGGATCGAAATCATTGCCAATTACGGCTTCACGCATTCGATGTTGCAGTAGACGTAGCATTAGCCTCAAACCTAGTGATACGTCCCCCGATGCAAAAAAAGTCTTCGTGTGCTTTTCCACTAGGTAATTTACAAACACGTCAGGAAAAACGGCCTCTAGTCCATAACCAACTTCAACTTTAAGTCGTTGGCCCTGCACGTCGTAGAGCAACAAAATCCCTCGTTGTTGGCCTGTTTGCTTGCCAATTTGCATTTGTGACATCAAATCCACGGCCAGAGTCTCAATTGGTTTATTGCCCATATTCGGTAAAAAGACCATACGTACATCAATGCCGGACTCACGGAGAATCCAACTCATGTACTGCTCAAAACGTGGGATATCGACTACCGGGATAAAATCTGCTTTATCGATAATGTGGGACTTCAATGCCAAGGTCGACTGAGTAAATATTGGCTCAGATTCTGCAGAGAACGTGGCGGGACTCGGTTTTTGTTGATTATGCAAAAACCACATGGATGACAATAAAACGGCACATGAGCCTAATCCAAATAATATGCTGCGATTCATTATTTGTTTTTGGCTAAGTATTTCAACGCACGCTCATCACCTTGTGCCGCCGCTTTTTTGATCCAGGACTCTCCTAGGACAGAATTCACTTCAATTCCTTGTCCCGATAAGTAATGAAATCCCAGAGCACTTTGCGCATGCATATTTCCTTGCTCGGCAGCTTTGCGATACAAACTCAATGCTTTAACTAAGTCTTGCTGCACACATTTGCCACTTTTGTACATGGTACCTAGGTTGTACTGTGCCTTGTCATAGCCTTGTGCTACTGATTTGTGATACCAAACAGCAGCCTCTGCATAGTTGATTGCAGTGCCAAAACCATTGTAGTAACAGAGTCCCATATTGTATTGAGCGTTGGCGTAACCTTGATCGGCCGATTTGCGATACCAAGCAATCGCCGCAGCATTATCGTACCCGCGTGCCAAGTTGCCCATTTTATTTTGAGCAAATGCATCACCATTTTTTGCTTCAGCTAACAACGTGTCAAAAGACCTTTTATCGCCACTTTGTGCGTTCGCATACAGGCTATTGGCTTGCTGTTCAGTTAATTTGGCACTAGCAATAGATGAAAATAATAAAACGCTGGCGAAGAATAAAAAGAATGAAGTGGTAAGATTCATAAATGCCTGCTCGTTATAATTTTGAAAGGCAGCTTATTACAAACAGGCAAGGGATGCATAATCCACGACTGCTTTGTTGTGAAACTACTGAAAAATTAGGTACAGCAAGTATGGTTGAAAAATGAACATCCGAAACCCATCAGGCTTTGATCGGAAATATTTTTGAGTGCTGAACCGGCCTGGGTTAATTAGACGCGTTAGAATTCAGGAAGAATGGCAAAGTTAGCTTTTCCGAACAGCTTTAGCTCGACTCAGATACGCCGAAGGCTGCTACCAGATGGTTTTCGGTCTTTCATTTCCCCAGTCCTGGCGACACATCCGCCATCAAGGAAAAACAACTTAATTTACTTCCCGAGATTTGTTGAGTACAACATGGGACTTTGATCATCAGGAGGCAGAGTCACGAGTGCGTGCAGTGATCTTAAATCGCTTCACGCAACTGGTTGTGCCGATGACGCTATGTGTAGGATAGTTCGTCTGGGGTTTGAAGGTAGGTTCACCTTCAATTTGATTTGCGTAACAACGGCTGTGTAAATCGAAACGCCACATTTGTGTGAACAGCTCAAAAGTGGGGGCGATTTGTGGGGGTAGTGATGTGTTGTTTTGGAAAAGCCTTGTAAAAACAAGGCTTTGTCTTGTGTTGTTGGAGCGGGCGATGGGAATCGAACCCACGGCTCTAGCTTGGGAAGCTAGGGTATTACCATTATACGACGCCCGCGAAAGTGCAGATTATAACAGCAATTTAAGTTTTCGGTAGTGTTACACCGTGCTGACCTTGGTATTTGCCACCACGGTCACGATAGCTGGTTTCGCAGATGTCGTCCTCGTCCGCTTCAAAGAACAATACTTGTGCGACACCTTCGTTGGCGTAGATCTTGGCGGGCAGCGGCGTAGTGTTGGAAAACTCTAGCGTCACATAGCCTTCCCATTCCGGTTCAAACGGGGTGACGTTCACGATAATGCCGCAGCGCGCGTACGTTGATTTGCCCAAGCACACAGTGAGCGTGTTGCGCGGGATGCGGAAGTATTCCACTGTACGCGCCAGTGCAAATGAATTGGGCGGGATGATGCAGTAGCCTTTGCCCGATACGTCAACAAAGCTGTTTTCGTCGAAGTTTTTTGGGTCAACAATCGTTGAATTCAGGTTGGTGAAGACCTTGAATTCATCGGCGCAGCGAATATCGTATCCGTAGCTTGATGTGCCGTAAGAGACAATCCGCTCGCCATTCACTTCTTTAACTTGGCCGGGAATAAACGGCTCGATCATGCCGTGTTCTTGCGCCATGCGGCGAATCCATTTATCTGACTTGATACTCATGCTGTCACACGCCTGTAAATATTTTGCCCGTATTGTACTAGCAAAGCAGCTTTTAGCTAAGTGCAATCAGACGCGGTATTGAAACTTGCTTCAACGCCCACAATTGTCGACAATGAACTAAAGCATTTTTAGTAAGAATTTTGGAGAATTCATGAGTTCTGCCTCCTGCACGGCACTTCAGCATTTACCAACCACCAATGAAGGGCAATTCGATTTAGCGCAATTGTCCACGCCTTATGCGGTGATTTATTTTTACCCAAAAGACAATACGCCAGGCTGCACGACCGAAACTGCTGATTTTCGTGATCATCACGCCCAATTTTTAGCCGCAGGCGCTGCGGTATTTGGCGTGTCGCGCGATAGCATTAAAAGTCACGAAAACTTTAAAGCTAAATTGGCGCTGGAGTTTGAGCTCATTTCAGATCCGGAAGAAAAAGCCTGCGAAGGCTTTGGGGTGATGAAGATGAAAAATATGTATGGCAAGCAAGTGCGGGGTATCGAACGCAGTACCTTTGTAATCAACGCTGCTGGCGAGATACTGAAGGAATGGCGGGGAGTAAAAGTCCCCAACCATGTTGCAGAGGTGCTTCACTTTGTGACGAGTTTGAAGTGAAAAAAACGGCCAATCTCTTGTGAGTTTGGCCGTTTTTTTGTTCCACAGTCGGTAATCTAACGGGAGGATGCATCATGGCGGCGAAAAAATCAGCAAAACTGAGCAAACTATTCGTACTGGATACAAATGTGTTGATGCACGACCCAACGTCGCTGTATCGGTTTCAAGAGCATGATTTATTTGTACCGATGATGACTTTGGAAGAGCTAGATTCCAACAAAAAAGGCATGACCGAAGTCGCTCGCAATGCACGGCAAGCCAGCCGCTTTATGGAGGAACTGGTCGCGGGCATGGAGCACAATCTGTATGACGGTGTATCGCTCGAAGAGGCCAGCAAAGGGCAGGCGAGCGGACGCTTATTTTTGCAAACTGAAGCAATAACCAGCGTGCTGCCTTCTCAATTGCCCATGGGTAAGGCCGATAATCAAATCCTTGGCGTCGTTCACCACCTGCAGGCGATGCAACCCAAGCGCGAAGTGATATTGGTGTCTAAGGACATCAATATGCGCATTAAAGCGCGCACCTTAGGTTTGGCGGCGGAAGATTACTTCAACGATAAAGTGCTCGAAGACACCGATCTTTTGTACAACGGTATGCGCGAGATCGATCAAAAGTTTTGGGAGCGCAATAGTAAAGATTTGGAGAGCTGGCAAGAAGGCGGGCGCAGCTATTGGCGCATCAAGGGCCCCGATGTGGCCGAGTTGTATTTAAACCAGATGCTGTATCAAACCGGCGATACGCCGCTGCAAGCGCGGGTGAAGTCGATTGATGGCAAAACGGCGTTGATCGAAAGCCTGAAAGACTACAGCCACCAAAAAAATGCCATTTGGGGCATCACCGCGCGCAATCGGGAGCAAAACTTTGCGCTTAATTTATTAATGAACCCCGAGGTCGATTTTGTCTCGCTCTTAGGACAAGCCGGTACCGGCAAAACCTTACTCACCTTAGCGGCGTGCTTGGCGCAAACGCTGGAATCGAAAATCTACACCGAAATCATTATGACGCGCGTGACGGTGCCGGTTGGTGAAGACATTGGTTTCCTACCCGGTACAGAAGAGGAAAAAATGCTGCCATGGATGGGGGCGCTGGAAGACAATCTGGATGTGCTCAATCAAACTGATTCAGAAGCGGGCGATTGGGGGCGGGCGGCAACGCGTGATTTGATTCGTTCGCGCATTAAAGTGAAATCACTTAACTTTATGCGCGGCCGCACTTTCTTGAATAAATTTTTAATCATCGACGAGGCGCAAAACTTAACCTCGAAACAAATGAAAACGCTGATCACGCGCGCCGGGCCGGGTACGAAAGTGGTGTGTTTGGGGAATATCAGCCAGATCGATACGCCGTACCTGACCGAAGGCTCGTCCGGTTTAACCTATGTGGTCGATCGATTTAAGGGCTGGGAACATTCGGGCCATATCACCTTAACCCGCGGAGAACGCTCACGTTTGGCTGATTACGCCGCTGAAGTTTTGTAATGCTATTTTGCCAAAGCCGCGCATCAGAAGTGTGCGGCTTTTGTTTTGGCGCAAAATGAGTGGCGAGACAAAATAGTATACTAATTTGTATATTAATAATCAGGAGCAGAACATGAGCGAGCAATACCATCAAATCGTGCGCGACATTAGCGGCAAGTTGCGTGAATTTAATAAAGAAATCCCCGATACCGCGCAAGCATTTGGCGCTTTAACGAAGGCGACGCATACCGACGGCGCGATCAGCAAAAAGAATAAAGAGCTGATGGCGATGGCGATTGCGATTGCAGCGCGCTGCCAAGGCTGTTTGGGCTTTCATGCGCAAGCGTGTGTAAAGCTGGGCGTGACACGCGCGGAATTTTTGGAAATGCTGCAAGTCGCCGTGTATATGGGCGGCGGGCCGAGCATGATGACCGGCGCCGAAGCGCTGCTGGCGTATGAAGAATACGGCGGTGAAAAAGCAGCTAGCTAATAAATGGGTATAAGGCTGTAGGCAATAATCAATAATGCCTGCAGCCATATACCGCGCAAAGTATTAAGGTTTTCGATCGAACTCGGTCGTCGCCTTCAAAATACCGCGCAAGATATCAACTTCTTCGCGTTCAAGCTCGGCGCGCACATACAAGCGGCGCAGCCGTGGCATTAGGCGTTTTGGCGCATGCGGGCGCAAAAAGCCGATTTTCAGTAACACTTCTTCCATATGCTCGAACAGCTTTTCAAGTGATTCATGCGTGGCCAAATCACGATCTTCTTGCAAATGCTGCACGTCCACCCAGTCGGTTTCAAAGCAGCTCGTGCGCAGCTCGTATGTCAGCACTTGCACTGCTTGCGATAAATTCAGGCTGGAATAATTCGGATTGGTCGGGATTGTGACTCGATCGCTACACATCGATAGCTCGTCTATCGTTAATCCGCTGGTTTCGGCGCCAAACACCAGCGCCACATTGCTGATTTGCTCAGCTGCGGCTTTGCGAGCGGTGGTGATGATTTCCGGTGCGATCTGGCGCGGCGTTTGCAGCGGTTGCGATAGCTCGCGGCGACGTGCGGTGAGCGCCACTTGCATCGTCGTACCTTCCAATGCTTCGGCCATGCTGCTGACGACTTTGGCGTTTTGCAAAATATCATCGGCGCTCGAAGCTAAAGCGGTGGCGACTTCAGAGGGAAACTCTTTTGGGTTGATCAGGTATAGATCAGTTAAGCCCATCGTTTTCATTGCGCGGGCGGTCGAGCCGATATTGCCAGGGTGGCTGGTGTGCGACAAAACGACCCGAATTTTACTTAAACAATCGGTTTCCGTGCCTTGATAGAGAT
Organism: Chitinibacter sp. SCUT-21; assembly: GCA_041874755.1. NCBI lineage: Bacteria > Pseudomonadati > Pseudomonadota > Betaproteobacteria > Neisseriales > Chitinibacteraceae > Chitinibacter > Chitinibacter sp. SCUT-21. The sequence goes on along the minus strand of CP102611.1, from coordinate 350,489 downwards.
TTTTCTTGATTTCTTTATTCATTGTTGGGTTTATTCCGACGCCAGAGGCGGGTAGAATACGTCCTTAATTACGTTCTTTTAAATTGAGAAGCCATGCATCCAATGCTCAACACCGCGGTGCGCGCTGCGCGCCGTGCTGCGACCGTTATCCAACGTGCGTCAAATAATCTGGATTTGATTACCCCTGAAAAGAAAGGTCACAACGATTTTGTGTCCGAAGTAGATCGCGCTGCAGAGCAAGCGATTATCGATACCATTCTTGAGGCCTATCCGAATCACGCGATTCTAGCAGAGGAGTCGGGTTCACGCGGCAATTCTGACTACGTTTGGATTATTGATCCTCTCGATGGTACGACCAATTTCTTGCATGGCTTCCCGCAATACGCGATCTCCATCGCGCTCGAATACAAAGGCGTGATTACGCAAGCTGTGGTGTATGACCCAAATCGCAACGATTTGTTCACTGCCACGCGCGGTGTTGGCGCATTCTTGAACGATCGCCGTATCCGCGTATCGAAAGTACGCGAATTGTCGGATGCCCTCGTTGGCACCGGTTTCCCGTACACCCGCTTTGAAAACCTCGAAACTTATCTAAATATCTTCCGCGACATGGCACAAAAAGCCGCTGGCGTTCGCCGACCTGGCGCTGCGTCATTGGATCTGGCCTATGTGGCTTGCGGCCGTTTTGATGGTTTCTTTGAATTCGATCTGAAACTGCACGACATCGCTGCAGGTACCTTGATCGTGCAAGAAGCTGGCGGTTTGGTGACTGACTTGAACGGCGAAGAGAAATACCTCGAATCAGGCGACGTATTGTGTGGTACGCCTCGCGTGTTTGGTCAAATGCTGTCGTTGATTCGCGGCCATTTGAAATAATTGCTGCTACGTTGAAATATAAAAAAAGCCGACCTTGGGTCGGCTTTTTCTTGTTGGTGCAGGCCGCTTTCGACCCTGAGCTGCCCTTTAAATCAAAGATATTTTCTTGCCAAAGTAATGAATCGATTGTGCTAATGAACCAGAAATGGTCGATGTTATTTCGACCGAAAGGCTAATTTTCTTAAAGCCCTTGAGTTCAGTAGACAGCTAGTCAACTAGGAAATGCTTCATCTTTATCCCGATTCCAGATTCAAAGCACCCATCATTGGAATATTCTGTGTTTGAATTTCTGGCGAATTCACAGCAATAAATAATGCCGTCGTCAGTCAACATGCTATGTGCCATTTCAATCGAGGATTTCCTGATGTTGGATTCCGGCATGCAAGTCAGGGCTGCGCAGAAAATTATCGCATCAAATTTCCCATGGTCTACCAGTGACTGGCTGGATTTTGCATGTCGGAGGTCTAGTTCTGGGTATTCAGTTATGCCTCGCCTTATCATCTCTAATGATGAATCTATTCCGATGATATTTTTGTACCCACAGTCTTTTAATTTTTTTGCAACTCGGCCATAGCCACAACCAAAATCAAGCACGCGAGATTTTTTTGATACAAGTCTTTGAAGATTGTAGAAATCAGGCTCGATTGAAAACGCCACCGATGGAGCCAACGTATTCCAAATGGCTTCTTGATTTTCATGTTGTTTTTTTTCGCTGTGCATCTTTATTGCTTATATTTTAAATTAATTGGGCATCTACTTTATGGCGTTTGACCACTTCTGGCCGAAAGCTGAAGTGCGATGTATTGATTGGTGAGCCCTGTTAAAAATAGCCCCTATCAATATACCCCATGATTACTTTAACAAGGCTTGATACAGCTCTGGCTTAAATCCAACTTGCATTTGTGTGTCGGTCACCAAGACCGGGCGTTTGATGATGGACGGATTGGCAATCATCACCGCAATGGCGCTGTTAGCATCGATAACGCTAGCTTTTGTTGCAGCATCCAGTTTGCGCCAAGTTGTGCCTTGCTTGTTAATCAGCACTTCCCAACCAATTGCATCTGTCCATTGTTGCACTTGCTCGGCGCTCAGGCCTTGTTTTTTAAAATCGTGCCACTCGTATTCAAAGCCATTGACGGTGAGCCATGCGCGGGCTTTCTTGACGGTGTCGCAGTTGGGGATGCCAAAGAGTTTCATCGTGTTCTCTTGAAATAAAAATGCGTGGCTGATGGCCACGCATGAGTTAAGTTTGTACGGTTATTTTAATGCAAAGGCATATCAAAGCTTAAGTCGTCAGATTCTTTCTGGCTGGCGGCTTTGTTTTTGGCTTCTTCTTGCTCGGCAACCGATTGCGCGTTGTTGACCATCCACGACAAATTGGTTGCAGAGTCGGCGTTGCGTAGCGCTTCGTCTAGCTCAATCTCACCGGCGCGGTACATGCGGTACAAAGATTGCTCGAAGGTTTGTGAGCCTTCCGCTAGGGTTTGCTCCATGGCGTCTTTGATCTCTGCTAATTGACCGTTGCGAATGAGCTCGGCGATGCGGTTGGTGTTGAGCATTACTTCGACGGCTGGCTTGAGTTTGCCGGTTTTGGTGCGAACTAGCCGTTGCGAGATGATGGCTTTGAGTGAGGTCGACATATCGTACAGCAGTGATTCTCGCGCTTCTTGCGGGTAGAAATTCACAATCCGGCTGAGCGAGTGGTAGCTGTTGTTGGCGTGCAGTGTGGAAATACACAGGTGACCAGCTTGCGCATATTGCATCGCGTAAGTCATCGTTTCTTGGTCGCGAATTTCACCCAGCATCAACACATTCGGCGCCTCGCGCATCGCGTTGCGCAGCGCGTCGTGATAGCTGTGCGTGTCGGTGCCAATTTCACGCTGGTTAACCAGTGATTTTTTGTGGGTGTAAATAAACTCGATCGGGTCTTCCATCGTTAAGATGTGGCCGCTATGGTTTTCGTTGCGATGCTCGAGCATAGCTGAAACCGTGGACGATTTACCCGAGCCCGTCGCGCCGACGACCAAAATAATGCCGCGCTTTTCCATGATTAAGTCTTTCAATAGCGCTGGCATTGAAAGCTCTTCAAGGGTGTCGGCTTTCGGTTTGATGTAACGGGCCACTAGGGCAACCGTGCCGCGGCTTTTAAACACGTTGATCCTGAAATTGCCGATTTCTGGCACTGGGTAGGCCATATTCAGTTCAAGATCGCGCTCAAAAGCGATGACACGTTCAGGCCCCATGAGTTGGTAGGCCAGTTGCTTGACGTGTTCTGCGCTGAGGACTTGATTGTTTACCGGGTGGCACGAGCCTGAGATCTTAATGACTATCGGCGAATTCGCAGCCAAAAAAAGGTCGGACGCACTCTTTTCGGCCATCAGCTTAAAGAAGGGCAGTAAGTTCATTTCAAATCCTCTGTGTATTATTCGCGCAATTCTCGTCGCAGTATTTTACCCACATTTGATTTGGGTAGGCTTTCACGAAATTCAACAATGCGCGGTACTTTATAATTAGTTAGATTCTTACGGCAGTGATCGATTACTGCGTCGCTACTTAAGTTGGGGTCTTTTTTTACAATAATGACTTTGACCGCTTCGCCAGTTTTATCATCAGGCACGCCAATGCAGGCCACTTCAAGTACGCCGTCCAGCTCGGCTACGACATTTTCAATTTCATTTGGGTAAACATTAAAGCCCGATACCAGCACCATATCTTTTTTGCGATCAACAATTTGGAAATAGCCGCTTGGGTGCATGACCGCAATGTCGCCAGTGGCTAAAAAACCATCTTCACCGAGTACGGCTTGGGTTTCCTCTGGCCTTTGCCAGTAGCCCAGCATCACTTGAGGTCCGCGTAAAAAGAGTTCGCCAGCTTGGCCGGCGGGGAGTACGGCGCCAGTGTTATCACGTATTTCCGCATCCGTTTGTGGGATGGGTAGCCCGATCATGCCATTGTATTCTTTAATGTTGATGGGATTGATTATCGCTGCCGGCGAGGTTTCAGTTAAGCCATAGGCTTCTGCGAGTGTGACGCCGGTTACTTTCTTCCAGCGCTCAGCTACTGCGCGTTGAACTGCCATCCCACCGCCCAGTGCCAGTTTCCATTTGGAAAAGTCTAGCTTACAGAATTCTGCGTTATTGAGCATGGCGTTAAACAGGGTGTTTACGCCTGTCATGCAGGTGACCGGATATTGCGCGATGGTTTTAACGAGCGCGGGGATGTCACGTGGGTTGGTGATGAGTAAATTCGTTGCGCCAATTTTGCTAAACACCATGCAGTTCGCTGTGAGTGAAAAGATGTGATAAAGCGGTAGTGCGGTGATGATGACTTCTTTGCCTTCTTCGACGCGGGGACGTATCCATTCATGCGCCTGCTGCATATTGGCGACGATATTGCCGTGCGTTAGCATCGCACCTTTGGCAACACCAGTGGTGCCGCCAGTGTATTGTAAGAAGGCTAGGTCTGAGTGGTTTAGATTTACTTTTTCAAGGGCATGCTGTTTGCCATCACTTAATGTTTGGTTAAAAATAATATGCCCAGGTAGGGTATATTGAGGCACCATTTTTTTGATGTAGCGGACTGCTGCGTTGATGATGAGTCGCTTTGGAAAGCCCAGTAAATCGCCAATTTCGCACACAATGGTGTGCTTGACATGAGTTTGGCTGATAACGCCTTCAAGTGTGTGGGCAAAGTTGGCCAGAATAACGATGGTTTCGGCGCCTGAATCAATTAACTGGTGTGCAAGTTCGCGTGGTGTGTAGAGTGGGTTAACATTTACCACTACATGACCCGCTCGTAAAATGCCGAAAATGGCAATCGGATATTGCAGTAAATTGGGCAGCATCACCGCAACGCGTGAGCCGCGTGGTAGTTTTAGTACTTGTTGTAAATATGCGGCAAACTGGGCGGAGAGGGTGTCTAGCTCCCGATAGCTAATGGCTTTGCCCATATTAATAAACGCGTCGCGGTCGGCGAATTTTTTTACACTTTGCTCGATGACTTCTGGGATGGATGCGAATTCATTCAGTTGAACTTGGTCGCTTACGCCTGTTTGATAGTTGGCCAACCACACTTTTTCTTGGGTACTCATCGGGTAATCTCCTTGCGACTTTTCTAATGTAGGGGCAAACGGCGTTTTAATTCAACTGATTTGCGAGTAAGTGGTGTTTCGTTAGCTGAGAGTTTCTGTTAGAATCGAAAAAAATCTCATAGTTCCGTGTTAGTGCGCGGGCTGGGGAGTGCTTACAAATGGGCGCAGGTATTGCAGCCCATTTTTTGTTTCTGGAGCAAAAAAGATACATGGCGGTTAATTTACAGACAGTGTTGGATAGCACCCTGCCGGGTTTGGGCTACGAGCTGGTCGATTTTGAGCTCGGTGCAAATGGCTTGATGCGCATTTTCATCGACAAAGATGGCGGCGTAACCATTGACGACTGCGTTGCAGTGAGTAATCACTTGACGCGTTTGTTTATGGTGGAAGAAATCCCTTACGAGCGCTTGGAGGTGTCGTCACCAGGTTTGGATCGTCTAATTAAAAAGCCGGCTGATTTTGAACGATTTGCCGGACAGATGGTGAAAGTAAAGCTGCGCTTGCCGCTGCCGGATCGCCGTCGCAATTTGGTTGGCCAGCTTAAGGGTTTGGTCGATGAGTGTGTGGTGGTTGATGTGAATGGTGAGGTCTTGAATCTGCCACTGTCACAGATTGATCGTGTGCGTATTGAGCCGCAGTTTTAATCCCGCTGCAATTTCAATGGCCGCTCGCTTTACACCGCAGTTTTTCAGTTTGCCCGACTATTTGGCACAGCATGACGCCGGAGGAAAATATCAATGAATCGTGAAATTCTAGTGCTCGTTGAAGCACTTGCGCACGAAAAGAATGTTGCAAAAGAAGTTGTTTTTGGCGCATTAGAAATGGCGCTGGCTTCTGCTACAAAAAAACGTTACGAAGAAGAAGTTGAAATTCGCGTTTCGATTGATCGTGTAACCGGCGTGCATCGCAGTTTCCGAGTATGGGAAGTGGTTGAAGATAACGATCACGAAGAGCCTTCTCGCCAAATCGCTATTACTGATGCGCCAGACTACAGCGCAGACTTGAAAGTCGGCGATGTGTGGGAAGTTGAGTTAGAGCCTATCGAATTTGGTCGCATAGGCGCGCAAGCGGCTAAGCAAGTGATTTTGCAAAAAATCCGTGACGCTGAGCGCGAGCAAAATCTGAACGACTTTTTGCAGCGCCGTGAGCACATTATTTCTGGCAGCATTAAGCGCATCGAACGTGGCAATGCCATTATCGAGATGGGTAAGCTCGAAGCCATTTTGCCGCGCGATCAGATGATTCCAAAAGAAAATTTGCGCGTTGGCGATCGCATTAAAGCGTTCTTGTTACGTATCGACCGCATGGGTCGTGGCCCACAATTGGTGTTGAGCCGTGTGGCGCCTGAATTTATGGCCAAGTTGTTTGAATTGGAAGTGCCAGAAATCGAAAACAACCTGATCGAGCTAAAAGGCGTTGCGCGCGACCCTGGTATGCGTGCCAAAATCGCTGTGAAGTCGAACGATCAGCGTGTTGACCCACAAGGTACATGTATCGGCGTGCGCGGCACTCGTGTCAATGCCGTTAGCAATGAATTGGCTGGCGAGCGCGTTGATATCGTGTTGTGGTCGAGCGATGCAGCGCAGTTTGCGATTAACGCGTTGTCACCTGCCGAAGTGAACTCGATCATCGTTGATGAAGACAATCACAGCATGGATGTAGTGGTTGATGAAGACAATCTAGCGATGGCGATTGGTCGTGGTGGTCAGAATGTGAAGTTGGCAGCCGAACTAACTGGCTGGAAACTGAACATCATGACCGTGGATCAGGCCGAGCAAAAACACGAAGAAGAATTCACCAAAGTGCGTGCCTTGTTTGTTCAAGCGCTCGATATTGATGAAGATGTGGCCAATGTACTGGTTCAGGAAGGCTTCAATACGCTAGAAGAAGTGGCGTATGTGCCGTTGAACGAGATGTTGGAAATTGAAGCGTTTGATGAAGAAACCGTAAACGAGCTGCGCTCTCGTGCACGTGACGCTTTGCTAACGCAAGCGATTGTGCGTGAAGAAAAACTGGAGCACCAGTCGGAAGACCTGAAAACGCTGGAAGGTATGACGCCAGACTTGGCTGCTACATTGGCTGAGAACGACATACATACCCGTGATGATTTGGCAGAGTTGGCTGTCGATGAATTAACTGAAATGACAGGTATCGACGCAGAAGCCGCCAAACAACTAATCATGAAAGCGCGCGAACATTGGTTCGCTTAAGGCGCGGGAGAGTAATCTATGAGTGAACCCAAAGTCAGCCAATTTGCTGCTGAATTAAAAATGCCGACGCAAGAGTTAATCGAGCAATTGCGTGCGGCTGGCGTTGAAAAACGCAATGCTGAAGATACATTGACGGCTGAAGATAAGGCGCGTTTGCTGGATCATTTGAAACAAAAGCACGGCGCTGCTGGTGATAAACCGAAAATCACAATTGCACGCAAAGAAACGACTGAAATTCGCAAAACCGACGCGACTGGTAAAGCCAAAACAATTCAAGTTGAAGTGCGCAAAAAGCGTGTTGTTGCGCCTGAAGTAATGGCAGCAGCACAAGCTGCACCTGTTGCGCCAGCTGCAACTGCGCCATCAGCCCCTGTGATTGATGAGGCTGAACGCCAAGCTCGTGAAGCGCAAGCGAAACGCCAAAACGAATTGGCTGAGCGCCAAGCTGCCGAGATGCGCGCCAAGCAAAATCGCGAAGCCAAAGCTGCTGAACCAGCTAAGGCTGAAGTTGCTGCTACGCCAGTTGAAGCAAAAGTAGAAGCTGCGCCAGCGCCAGCGAAAGCTGAGCCAAAACCAGAGGCTAAAGTTGAAGCGAAGGAAGAGGCAAAAGTAGAAGCCAAGCCAGAAGTGAAGGCTGAGCCTGCTCCCGCTGCTAAGCCTGCGGTGAAGCCACATGTGAAGCCAGGTCATGAGAATGATCGCCCACGTATCGGTGCGCGCGTAGATTTCCGACGTCCGAAAGACACGCCAATGCAAGCGCCAGAAAAAGCTGCGCCAGCACCGGCTGCGGCTAAACCAGCCGATAAAAAAGCTGGTAATTCTCCGAAGAAGGATGAAAAAGGCGGCTGGAACGATGGTCGTAATAAAAAAGGTATCAAAACGCGTGGCGGCGATACGGGTAATGATTGGAAGAGTAAAAAAGGCGGCAAAAAACAGTCGCAGCAGCATGATAATAATGCTCACGCCTTCCAGGCCCCAACTGAGCCAGTAACGCATGAAGTTGATGTGCCAGAAACCATTTCTGTAGCTGATCTTGCGCACAAGATGGCGGTTAAAGGCGTTGAAGTTGTAAAAACGCTGATGAAAATGGGCATGATGGTGACGATCAACCAGGTGCTGGACCAAGAAACAGCGATGATCGTCGTTGAAGAAATGGGCCATATTCCGAAAGCGGCGAAGCTGGACGATCCTGAGACCTATTTGGGCGACGAAGAGAAATCAGATCACGCACAAATTTCGCGCGCACCAGTTGTTACTGTGATGGGTCACGTTGACCACGGTAAAACATCGCTGCTTGACTACATTCGTCGCGCGAAAGTGGCTGCAGGTGAGGCGGGTGGTATTACTCAGCATATCGGTGCTTACCACGTTGAAACCGGCAAGGGCATGATTACCTTCCTCGATACGCCAGGTCACGAAGCGTTTACCGCGATGCGTGCTCGTGGTGCGAAATTGACGGATATCGTGGTCTTGGTGGTTGCGGCCGACGACGGCGTAATGCCGCAAACAATTGAGGCGATCCACCACGCGAAAGCGGCGGGTGTGCCGATTGTGGTTGCAGTCAATAAGATCGATAAGCCTGAAGCCAATCTTGAGCGTATTCAGCAAGAACTGGTGGCGCAAGAAGTTGTGCCAGAAGAATGGGGTGGTGAAACCCAGTTCGTGCCAGTTTCGGCGAAAAAAGGTTTGGGTATTGACGAGTTGCTCGACGCAATCTTGTTGCAAGCTGAAGTATTGGAATTGACTGCGCCAGTTGATGGCCCAGCTAAAGGTATCGTGATCGAGGCTCGTCTGGATAAAGGCCGTGGTCCTGTTGCATCGATGCTGGTTCAGTCTGGTACATTGCGCAAGGGCGACACTGTATTGGCAGGTCAAGTTTACGGTCGTATTCGTGCGATGCTCGACGAAAACGGCAAGCAAATTAACGAAGCAGGCCCTTCAATTCCAGTGGAAATCTTGGGCTTGTCAGAAGTGCCGGCCGCTGGTGAAGACGCAATGGTCTTGGCTGACGAGAAGAAAGCACGTGAAATCGCCTTGTTCCGTCAAGGTAAATTCCGTGATGTGAAATTTGCTCGCCAGCAAGCGTCAAAACTGGAAAACATGTTTGCTCAGATGGCCGAAGGCGAAGTACAAAACTTGCCTATCATCATCAAAGCCGACGTACAGGGCTCTTCAGAGGCTTTGGCGCAAAGCTTGCAAAAACTATCGACCGCCGAAGTTCGCGTTCAAGTTCTGCATTGCGCGGTGGGTGGTATTTCTGAGTCTGACGTTAACTTGGCCTTGGCATCGAAAGCTGTGGTTATCGGCTTTAACGTCCGTGCTGACGCGGCTGCGCGCAAGCTGGCTGAAGCTGAAGGCGTTGATCTGCGTTACTACAACATCATTTACGATGCGGTTGATGACGTGAAAGCGGCCTTGTCAGGTATGTTGGCGCCAGAGCGTCGTGAGCAAATCTTGGGTATGGTTGAAATCCGTCAGGTCTTCACCGTATCTAAAGTCGGCACGATTGCAGGTTGCTTGGTAATGGAAGGCTTGGTGAAACGTTCAGCAGGCGTTCGCGTACTGCGCAACAACACCGTTATCCATACTGGCGAGTTGGAAAACCTCAAGCGCTTTAAAGATGAAGCGAAAGAAGTTAAAGCCGGCTTTGAGTGTGGCTTGCAGCTGAAGAACTACAACGATTTGCAAGTGGGCGACCAGTTGGAAATCTTCGAAGTGATCGAAGTTGCTCGTACATTGTAATCGGTGAAAAGGGCGGAGTTAGCTGAGCTGGCTCCGCTGATATAGCGCAAGGCGGATCAAACGATCGGTGCTTGCGCTTTTTGCATTTTATAAACCGCGCGCTAAGTCGGTATTTGGAAACGATGCGGCGCCTAAAATATGCGGAAAAATATGGCTAATAAGCAATTTACCCGTGCTGATCGCGTGGCGCAGCAAATCCAGCGCGATTTGGCGCAAGTGATTCGTGCTGAGTTGGATCATCCACAAGCATCGCTAATCACGATCACCGACGTTGAAGTGACGCGCGACTACTCGCACGCTAAGATTTTCTACACCTTTATGGGTGATGAGGCTTTGCGTGACGAAATCGCTGCTTTGCTATTGCGTGCAAAAGGCTTTTTGCGCGCGCAAATTTCACGCGGTATTTCTTTGTACAAAATGCCTGAGTTGCACTTTGAATATGACGTGTCGATTGAATACGGCATGAATTTGGCGCGCAAGATTCAAGAAGCAAACGATTTGCCAAAGGCGCAAGACGACGATGGCCAAGCGTAAACTCGACGGCGTTTTGCTGCTCGACAAGCCGTTTGGTTTTAGTAGTACTGGCGCTTTGAATAAATGCCGCTGGTTGCTGCAGGCAGAAAAAGGCGGCCATACTGGCGTGCTCGATCCGTATGCCACGGGTTTGTTGCCGCTGTGTTTTGGCGAGGCGACTAAATTTGCCCAGCGCATGTTGGATGCGGATAAGGCTTATCGTGCTCATGTGCGATTTGGCGAGACATCGACGACCTTGGATGCCGAAGGTGAAATTACCGTAACTGGTGTGGCGCCTGATTCTATTGATGCGGTTAAGGCGGCGATTGCCAAGTTTATTGGTCCAATTCAGCAAACTCCACCGATGTATTCCGCGCTCAAGGTTGCTGGTAAACCGATGTACGAATATGCCCGTGAGGGTATCGAGTTGGAGCGTAAATCACGCGAGATTACGATTTACGATATCGAGCTTATTTCGTATCAAGCTCCTGACTTAGTGATCGATGTGCGTTGCTCGAAAGGTACGTACATTAGGGTATTGGCTCAGGACTTAGGTGAGGCTTTGGGTTGCGGTGCATACCTAACAGGTTTGCGCAGAACGCTGACCGGTGGATTTAAACTCGAAGATGCGATTTCGCTGGATGAGTTCATTGCGTTGGAAATGGATGCGCGTGAGCAATTGCTCTTGTCCGCCGATTCTTTATTGAGCAATCTACCGAGCATGAATTTAAGTGACGAGCAGGTCGAAAAAATCTGTCACGGCATGCCTGTGCGGGATGCCAAGACCGACGTGCGGGGTGAAGTAAAACTTTACGGCGCCGCGCAAAAGCAGGATAATGCACGGTTTATCGGTTTGGGTGAAGTGGGCGCTGATGGCGTGCTGCGATCCAAACGTCTGCTGTCTACGGCGCAAGTTGCGTCCTGAAGCAGCTAATGGAGCTTTGTTGGGGTCATGCTCAATTTAGCTTGTCTATGGTGGCCATCTGGCTGCCTTTTATGGAGTAGTAAAATGACTGTAACTGTTGCACAAAAAGCTGAAATCGTTAAAGAGTTCCAACACGCTGCTGGCGATACTGGTTCTTCTGAAGTTCAAATCGCATTGTTGACTGCACGCATCAACGATCTGACGCCTCACTTCAAAGAACACAAAAAAGATCACCACTCTCGTCGTGGTTTGTTGAAATTGGTTTCTCGTCGTCGCCGTTTGTTGGACTACCTCAAACGCACTAACGTAGACAGCTACCGCAACGTGATTGCTAAGCTGGGTCTGCGTAAGTAATTCAGCTCAAAGTCGCAGCCTAAAGCTGCGACTTTTTCATTTCTGCTCCCTGTTTTTCTAATCCAATTCAAATTCTTTGCTTTCACCCAATAGCGATTCCGGCGGTGGGGCAAAGGCTAGTTGTGCCGGAATCGGCCTTGGGCATCGTCATCGGCAGTATGAAGACTATGGCTGACCCCCATCGCAGCAATAAAACATTATCTTGGTCGCAGATACATTGAAAAAGGACAGAACGTGTTCAATAAATTCAGCAAATCTTTTACCTTTGGTAAACACAACGTCACCATCGAAACTGGTGAAATCGCACGTCAAGCTTCTGGCGCGGTTATGGTTAACATGGACGACACTTGCGTTCTGGTGACTGTGGTTGCTGCGCGTGATGTGAAGCCAGGTCAAGACTTCTTCCCGTTGACCGTTGATTACCAAGAGCGTACTTATGCTGCTGGTAAAATCCCTGGGGGCTTCTTTAAGCGCGAAGGTAAGCCTAGCGAGAAAGAAATTCTGACGAGTCGTCTGATCGACCGTCCTATCCGTCCTCTGTTCCCTGAAGGTTTCTATAACGACATCCAAATCATCGCGACGGTGATGTCGATTAATCCTGAAGTTGATTCAGATATCCCTGCGATGATCGGTGCTTCTGCCGCGCTGGTCTTGTCAGGTGTGCCATTTGACGGCCCAATCGGCGCTGCACGCGTGGGTTACATCAACGACGAATACGTATTGTGTCCAGACTTGTCTGAAATGCCAAATAGCCAAATGGACTTGGTTGTTGCAGGTACTAGTCAAGCGGTATTGATGGTTGAGTCTGAAGCCAACGAATTGTCTGAAAGCATTATGTTGGGCGCGGTGGTATTCGGTCACGAACAAATGCAAGTGGCGATCAATGCAATTAACGAGTTGGCTGATGAAGTTAACCCAGAATTGCTTGAGTGGAATGCGCCAGTTAAGAACGAAGAGTTGATCGCTAAAGTACGCGCCATCGCCGCTGAAGGCGTTGCGCAAGCGTTCAAGATTCGCCAAAAACAAGCCCGTACTCAGAAAATTAACGAAACTTGGGCTTTGGTAAAAGCTGCGTTGATTACTGAAGAAACCGGTACGCTCGAAGCTAATGAAATCAAATCAATTTTCAAGGGCTTGGAAGCTGAAGTCGTTCGTGGCCAAATTTTGAATGGTGAGCCGCGTATCGACGGCCGTGATACCCGCACTGTACGCCCAATTTCTATCCGCACTGGCGTATTGCCACGTGCACACGGTTCGGTGTTGTTTACTCGCGGTGAAACGCAAGCGATTGCGGCTGCAACGCTGGGTACCAAGCTGGATGAGCAGAAGATTGATGCATTGCATGGTGGTTACACTGATAACTTCATGCTGCATTACAACTTCCCACCGTACTCGACGGGTGAAACGGGCCGTGTAGGCGTGCCAAAACGTCGCGAAATCGGTCATGGCCGTTTGGCTAAACGTGCCTTGGTTGCAATGTTGCCAAGTAAAGAAGACTTCGCGTACTCAATGCGCGTGGTGTCTGAAATTACTGAATCAAACGGTTCGTCTTCAATGGCGTCGGTATGTGGCGGGTGCTTGGCCTTGATGGACGCGGGTGTGCCAATGAAAAACCACGTTGCGGGTATCGCAATGGGCTTGATCAAAGAAGGCAGCGCGTTCGCGGTATTGTCGGACATCTTGGGTGACGAAGATCATCTGGGTGATATGGACTTTAAAGTGGCAGGTACAGAAAACGGTATTACTGCGCTGCAAATGGACATCAAGATCACTGGCATTACCAAAGAGATCATGTCGGTTGCCTTGGATCAGGCTAAAGAAGGCCGTATCCATATCATCGGCATCATGAAAGGCGCTCTGGATGGCGCTCGTGAAGAAGTGAGCGAGCATGCGCCACGTCTGTACACGATGAAAATCAATCCAGAGAAGATTCGTGATGTAATCGGTAAAGGCGGCGCGGTAATTCGTTCATTGACCGAAGAAACCGGCACGCAAATCGATATCAGCGAAGATGGCACGATTACGATTGCTTCTGTCTCGGCAGAGGGCGCTACTGAAGCGCGTCGTCGTATCGAAGAAATCACAGCTGAAGTTGAAATTGGCCGTGTTTACGAAGGCCCGGTAGTTAAGATCCTCGACAAAAACGTTGGCGCGATCGTTTCTATCATGCCAGGTAAAGATGGTTTGGTTCACATTAGCCAAATTGCGAATGAACGTATCGCTAATGTTGCTGACCATTTGCAAGAAGGTCAAATCGTTCGCGTGAAAGTGATCGAGCAAGATGAGAAAGGTCGTATTCGCTTGTCGATTAAGGCAGTTTTGAACGATGAGGCGGCAGCGGCTGCTCCGGCGGTAGAAGAAGCACCTGCGGCTGAATAATATTTGGCCGGCAATAAAAAAGGCACCGTAAGGTGCCTTTTTTATTGCTTATTGCAAGCGAAGTAAATTAAGCGTTGCTGCCATTGGCTGTGCTAGCTTTTTTGGCTGCGGTTTTAACTGCGTCAGCAGTTGCGGTAGAAGCGGCTTTTACTGACGCATCGGCAAATTCAGCAACTTGTTTGGCTGCTTTAGTCATGCTGTCTACTGCTGCTGCCGTAGCTTGAACGGTAGATTTAACCGCAGCTACCGCTGCGTCGGCACCGGCTGGCGCATTTTTTACGAAACGATCTAAGCCTGAAACTACGTTTTTATTGAAATCGACATTACGCTCGTCGATCAGTTTTGAAAATTCAGCTTGAGCTTGCGATGAAATTTCGTACAGGCTGCGTGAATACAGAGTAGCCTGTTCAATTGCATTGTCGGTTAATTTTTGGCGAGTGCACAGTGCGTCTTGAATGTCTTTCACGGCGCTAAGTTGTTTTAAGGTTTTAGCATTTTCTTCTAAAGCATTTTTAGCGGTTTCAACTTGTAATTTAGCCAGGCGGTCTAAAGAATCGAGTGAAATACGAGCGAAACGCAGGGCTGTTTCAACTTGCTCAGTGGCGAAGTTGGTGTATTGTTGTTGTGCTGTAGTCATGTCGAAATCTCCAAGTCTAGGTTTGGTGGTAAAGCTAACCGGGGGATCCGGTTGTATGGTGCGTTGCACAATGCAAAACTATTTTGGTACAGGGTTTGGGTGTTGTCAAATCTATTTTGCTGCACTGCGGCATGTGTTTTGTGCTGGCATTGTGTTGCTTCTCGCTAGATAATATAGCTATGCACAAAATCGACGAAAAGGATGGTTGAGTATGGAAAAGCGGGTCATTAAGAAATACCCAAATCGTCGTCTCTACGATACGACTACAAGCTGTTATATCACGCTCGCTGATGTGAAGCAGTTGGTGCTAGATGGTATCGATATCGCCATTCAAGATGCGAAAACAAACGAGGATCTGACCCGCAGTGTTTTGCTGCAAATTATCTTGGAAGAAGAGGCGGGCGGCATGCCGATGTTCTCGTACGATGTTTTGACACAAATTATCCGTTTCTACGGGCATGCAATGCAGGGTCTGATGGGAAATTACTTAGAAAAAAATATGCAGTTATTTGCTGAAATGCAATCACGCTTGCAAGACCAAACGAAGTCAAGCTTGGGGGCTGATAACCCAATGTTTAGTAATGCCAATCTGTGGGGCGAGTTTATGAAATTTCAGGGCCCTGCGATTCAGAATATGATGGGTAATTATTTGGAAAGCAGCACCAATATGTTTGTCGAAATGCAGCAGCAGCTGCAAGAGCGTGCTAAACATTTATTCACCGGTTTTGGTATGCCTGGTGGTCCTAAATCTGCGCCACAAGGTGCAGATGCCTTGCATCCTACAGCGCCGCCACCAACGATGGAAGTTGAGCAGGCCGAAGTTCAGGTCGAAAAACCCGCGCCCAGAAAGCGGGCTACTAAAAAAGTCGCTGAATAGTATTGCTCTCTAGCGCTTTAGAGTATTGATTTTGAGAGCAATACCCATAGTTGTGTCTTCAGCCCCATTTGGGGCTGAATTGTTTTAAAGGAAATAAATTGTCGCTAGATTTGGAAAGTAACTACCACCGTCGCTTTGCGGGCATTGCTCGACTCTACGGGGTGCAGGGTTTGAAAAACTTTGGCACTGCGAATATCTGCGTGATTGGTATTGGTGGTGTGGGGTCTTGGGTGGCCGAGAGTTTGGCGCGTTCAGGTATTGGTCGGGTAACTTTGATAGATCTGGATGATGTGTGTATCTCCAATACTAATCGCCAGCTTCCAGCCTTAGAAGGGCAGTTTGGTCGCATGAAAGTGGCGGTGGTGGCGGATCGTATGCGTGCGATTAATCCGGAAATTGAAATTCGAGCGATTGAGGATTTTATTGCCGAAGATAATTTTAAGGATTATTTGCTAGGTCATGATTATGTTATTGATTGCATTGATAGCGTAAAGACCAAAGCGGCTTTAATTGCATTTTGTCGACGTAATAAAATTAAAATTGTTACCGTCGGTGGAGCGGGTGGGCAAATTGATCCGACGCAAATTAAGGTTGATGATTTAAGTCGCACGATTCAAGACCCTTTGGCCGCAAAGGTGAGAAACTTATTACGGC
This sequence comes from Chitinibacter sp. SCUT-21, assembly GCA_041874755.1. Lineage (NCBI taxonomy): Bacteria > Pseudomonadati > Pseudomonadota > Betaproteobacteria > Neisseriales > Chitinibacteraceae > Chitinibacter > Chitinibacter sp. SCUT-21. The sequence continues at coordinate 334,232 of CP102611.1, read as the reverse complement.
GCGATTTTAATTTTGCCAAAAATGGCAAAAAAATGGGCGTTGAATGTGTGTATTCGACAGAGCAATTGGTTTATCCACAGTTGGATGGCTCGGTTTGTGCGTCCAAGCCGCAGGTGGGGGAGGGCGTGCGTTTGGATTGTGCGGGTGGTTTTGGTGCGGTCGTAACGGTGACGGCCACCTTCGGCTTTGTTGCGGTTTCTAGGGTGTTGAAATATTTGGCGCACAAATAAAAAAAGCCACGATTTAATCGTGGCTTTTTCATATGCCTGATTGCTAATTAAGCAGCAGCGGCAACAACTTGCAATTTAACAGTGCTAACTACGTCGTGGTGCAGAGCCAAAGCAACTTCGTATTCGCCGATTGCTTTGAATGGACCATTTGGCAGACGCACTTCAAATTTTTGAACCGCAACACCAGAAGCAGTGATGGCTTCAGCGATGTCGTGGTTAGTTACTGAACCGAACAGACGACCGTCAACACCCGCTTTTTGAGCGATAGTGATTTCAGCGCCTTCCAGCTTAGCAGCGCGCGCTTGAGCTTCAGCCAAGATTTCAGCTTGTTTAGCTTCCAGAGCCGCACGGTTAGCTTCAAATGCAGCCATGTTGGCTTCGTTTGCACGCTTAGCTTTGCCTTGTGGGATCAAGAAGTTGCGAGCGTAACCGTCTTTAACTTTAACGATGTCGCCCAATTGACCCAGATTCGCTACTTTCTCGAGCAGGATAATTTGCATAATAAGTTTCTCCCGTCCGTCTTAGTGTTGATCAGTGTAAGGCAACAAAGCCAAGAAGCGAGCCAATTTAATGGCAGTCGACAATTGACGTTGATATTTAGCTTTAGTGCCAGTGATACGCGCAGGAATAATCTTGCCGTTTTCAGAGATGAAATCTTTCAAGATTGCTACGTCTTTGTAGTCAACTTGAGCGATACCTTCAGTTGTAAAGCGGCAGAACTTTCTGCGCTTGAAGAGTTGGCGAGACATTGTCTAATCCTCAATTCAAATATTCAAAAGCGATGATATGCAAAACCATGCTCTGTCGGTATTTACTGCTGCGCGCGGCTAAAAAACCTTTGCATTTAATGCCTTGTGTTTTTGGTGTTTTTAGCAATTTCTCACCAATATCACCAAGAGCAACAAAAGGCATTTCACATTCAACTTTACGCTCTATGCCACTTTCGGTTTGCGTAGATTGATGAATAATCCATCCTTCAATCATCGCAATGCCAGCAGGGGTCCGGCGAAGGCTGTCTGTGATCAGTAACTGACCTTCAACTAAAAAATGGTTTCTTTGATTCAATTTTTCCGATTAAGCAGCTGCTACGTCAGCGCCTTGAGTCAGAGATTTTGATTTCTCTTCTTTCATCATCGGAGATGCTTCAGTTACAGCGCCGTCTGTTTTCAAAGTCAGGTGGCGAAGAACGGCATCATTGAATTTGAATGCGTGTTCGATTTCTTCCAAAGTTTCTTGGCTGCATTCAATGTTCATCAAAACATAGTGTGCTTTGTGGATTTTTTGAATTGGGTAAGCCAATTGACGACGGCCCCAATCTTCCAAGCGGTGGATAGAACCAGCACCAGTTGTGATCAGTGATTTATAGCGCTCGATCATTGCTGGAACTTGTTCGCTTTGATCTGGGTGCACGATAAATACGATTTCATAATGTCGCATGTGTTGCTCCTTGTGGTTTACAGCCTGCCGTTAGCGACCACGGTCAAGCAAGGGATAAGAGTCCGCGATACTAGCGGTTTTTTATTATTAGATCAAGGTTTTGTAGTCTTAGCGCTCGATTTGATCGATTTTTCCTGAAACGCCCGCCCATTCTTCATGGTCTGGGAGTGGGTCTTTCTTTTGAATGATAATCGGCCACTGTTTTGCAAGGCTGGCATTAAGTTGGATGTAGTCTAGCATCGCTTCAGGCACCTCATCTTCCGCGTAAATGGCTTCGACGGGGCATTCAGCGACGCACAAAGTACAGTCAATGCATTCGTCAGGGTCGATAACTAGAAAATTCGGGCCTTCCCGGAAGCAGTCAACTGGGCAGACGTCGACACAATCTGTGTATTTGCATTTGACGCAAGCGTCGGTCACAACATAGGTCATGGCTTGTCCTTGGGCTGAAAGAAAGTAAAATTAGCTCGATATTCTAGCAGAGCTCGGCCAGATGCTTGGTGCTGTTATAAATTTGATTTGAGGTGTGGCGATTTGCAAAGCAGATATGTGGGGCGTTTTGCGCCTAGTCCAACAGGCTTGCTTCATATGGGATCTTTGATGGCTGCGGTGGCTAGCTTTCTGGAGGCGCAGAGAAGTAATGGCTTGTGGTTGCTAAGGATTGAGGACTTGGATCCCCCGAGAGAGGTTGCTGGGGCATCAGCCTCATTTTTGTCGATTTTGAGTCGATTTGGTTTCGTTTGGGATGGTGATGTCCTTTATCAGAGTCGCCGCTCTGAGCGATATGCGGAAGTTTTGGCTGAGTTATTAAAGAACGGGCAAGTCTATCGCTGTCAGTGTACTCGGAAGGTGCTGCTGGCTGATGGTCTTCGAGGGATTGATGGCTTTAGGTATGTAGGGCGCTGTCGTGATTCGTTTTTGCCGGATAATGGGCAGGTTGCATATCGATTGAAAGTGCCTGACATGGAGATTGATTTTCTTGATGGCATTCAGGGGTTTGTGCGCCAAAATTTGCAGCAAGAGTTGGGGGATTTTGTCTTGCGTAGGGCGGATGGTTTTTGGGCGTATCAGCTAGCGGTGGTGATTGATGATGCTGATAGTGGGGTAACTCATATTGTTCGTGGCGCTGATTTGTTAGACTCAACGCCCAGGCAGCGTTACTTGCAATCTGTCTTGGCATTTTCGCATCCTGAATACATGCACATTCCTGTGATTTCAAATGCGCAAGGCGAGAAATTTAGCAAACAAACGTTGGCGCCCACCTTGCGTGAAGGTGATGAGGTTCAGCAATTGTGGGATGCCTTGTATTTGTTGTGGCAAAATCCACCTGCTGAATTGCGTCGCGCCGATTTGGCTGAATTATGGGCGTGGGCAAAAACCCATTGGCATTCGGGATTGATTCCTCCAAAACGTAGCGTAGCTGTTACGCTTGGGCAGAATTTTGAATATAAATTTCTGTAATGGATTGAAATGTCCGTATTATTGGATTTATTGTTGAATAAATGCGCGAATTAAATGCGTGCTATGACTGCTACTTTCTTTGTTTGAAAGGGATTTTCTGCTTGATAGTCAAGCAGTGTAACCAAAAATCAAATTAGGCAGTGAATATCGGAGATTGCTTGTGCAAAGATCACCTCGATTTAAAGCTTGTGTGTTGGCTGTGGCTCTAACAGCGATGCCACTATTTAGTCAGGCCGCTGGTTTGGGTCGTTTGAATGTAATGTCTGGCTTGGGTCAGCCATTTCGAGGCGAGATCGATCTGGTCTCTGTTCAGCCTAGTGAGTCAGATTCTTTGGTGGTTAGTTTGGCGCCACCAGAGAGTTACAGTAATGCGCAGATTGCATATCCTTCAGCTTCTTTAGGTCTGCGGTTTAATATCGAGAAGCGATCAAACGGGCAGTATTATGTTGTGGTTAATTCCAGCCAGCCTATTACTGAGCCCTTTTTGGATTTATTGGTTGAGTTAAATTGGGCGGCGGGCCGCATACAGCGCGAATACACTGCACTGATTGACCCCGCAGACTACTCGGGTGGTGTCAAAGAGTCTTCTCGTTATGCTTCGACTGTCCTGCCTGGAACCCAAAATAAAGGTGCCATAAAAGGCGTCAAATCTAAAAAAACGAAGGCGTCTGCGGTAGAGGCTAACCAAAATGCGGAATCAACTAAACCTGCGCCGCAAGCTTCGTCAATGGATGGTGGTGGATCAGCTGGATCTTCTAGTCATAAAGTTAAGTCAGGTGAAACTTTAGGTGCTATAGCGCGCCAGGTTCAGCCTGCGGGTGTAAGCCTTGAGCAGGTGTTGGTAGGCTTGTATCGCGCTAATCCTACTGCTTTTGAAGGCAATATGAATCGCCTAAAAAGTGGCAAGATTTTGAAAGTTCCCGAGGCCGCTCAGCTCCAGCAAACCTCTAAGGTTGAGGCTGCAAAAGAGATTCAAGTTCAGTCAGCCGATTGGAATGCATATCGTGGCAAATTGGCTGATTCAGCAGCCAAAGCGCCTGCGAAATCACTATCGGATCAAGGTTCTGGTGGCAAAATTTCGGCTAAGGTTCAGGATCAGGGGGCTACTGCCGCCGATGCAAATAAAGATGTTCTGAAATTATCTAAAGCTGCTGATGCAGCGAAAAAATCAGGTGATACAGCTAAGTTGCAAGCCCTCGAAGAGGAAATATCTACACGTCAAAAAGCACTCGACGAAGCCAATCAGCGTGTTGCAGCCTTGCAAAAGAATTTGTCTGATATGGAGAAGTTGGCGGCATTAAAGGCAGCTAGTTCCGCTTCTATGGCTGCGTCTGCGAGTGCTTCATTGGCGGTTGCTGTCCCCGTAGCTGCTTCTGAGGCATCTACGGCATCTGCTGTTGCGGCATCAGAGCCTGCCAGCGCTGTAGCGGCGACTGCAAAACCTAAGCGCCGGATTCAGGTTGAAGCGCCTGTTGTAGAAGAAACTAGCTTCGTCGATGATCTATTGAGTAATCCACTTACACTGGGTGGTGGTGCGCTGGCTGTCTTGTTGGGAGGTGTTGGTCTTTGGTGGTCCCGTCGCCGTAAAAATCCTGGGGTCTTTGAGGATAGCATTATTACTGGTGGCGATTTAAAGGCGAACACAGTGCTGGGAAGCACTGGTGGCGGAGTTATTAGCACCCAGGCGACAGAAAACTCATTTTTGACTGATTTTAGTCGTCAAGGCTTGGGTACTATTGATACCGATGAAGTAGATCCCATTGCCGAGGCTGAAGTGTATATGGCTTATGGGCGTGATGCGCAGGCTGAAGAAATTCTAAAAGACGCCTTGCATAAAGACCCTACTCGTCATGAAATTCGTATGAAATTGTTGGATATTTACTCTGCTCGCAAAGATGTGACTTCTTATGAAGAGCATGCTTCTGCTTTGTTTGCGGTAACGAATGGGCAGGGTGAATTCTGGCGTGATGCAGCAATCAATGGGCGTGCCATAGATCCAGAAAATCCACTGTACCGCAAAGAGCCTGCCGGTGTTGTTGATACAAGTCTAGTTGCGCCAGTTGCAGTCGCTGCTGCAGCTGCAGTTGCTGCTCCTCAAGTGGTTGCTGCCGCCTTGGATGAGCCAACGGCGCCAGATGTAGAGCAATTGACGAGTAATGAGCTAGATTTTGAATTGGATTTCGATTCCGAAGTTGCTCAAGTTAAATCACCAGCAGAGGATATCGTTGCTGAACCATTTGCAACTAGTGTTGTGCCAGAGCTTGATGTGGCAGCTGTTGATGATGGTTTGGCGTCATCCCTCGATGAGAGTGCTGATGCGAGTTTTGATCTTGATGTGGATCTTCAGCTCCCTGAGGTGGCGCCTAGTGGTGAAGACTCAGGTGCTGCCGATGGTCTAATGTCCTTGGATTTGCCAATTGATCTGGATAGCTCCTTTGGTGAGCCGGCTGTGGTGAATGACTTGGACTTGGGTGATCTTGACCTAGTGGCTACGCCTGAATCGCTGGGTGATGGCCTAAATCTGCCGCAATTAGAAGAGGATGTGCAGCAGTCTTCATCGCTTGAGACTGTAGCGGCTTTGGGTTCTGTTGCGCAGTCGGATGACGACCTCAAGTTGGATTTTGATTTTGACTTGGGTAATTCTATCGAGGCAAGTGATTTTGCTCCAAATGCGGCACCTGAATCAGAGGGTTCATCCTTTGATGTTGATGCTACATTTGGTGATATAAGCCTCGACTTGACGGAGGCGGCTGCAGCTGGTGAGTTGGACTTTGCGGCGGATGATCCTGTTCAGACTAAGATCGACTTGGCAAAAGCATATATCGATATGGGTGACGTGGAAGGTGCGCGCGAAATCTTGCAAGAGGCATTGCAAGAGGGGTCGGACGCTCAGCAACAAACTGCGAAATCACTATTGGCTGAGCTGTAATTTAATTTGTCTTTTAAGTTTCACGCAGTCAATTTTTTGGCGCTCTGGTTGTGGCTACTAAGCAGTTTGCCATGGCTTGAGCGCCATTTGCTTTTTGTTGTTTGGCTGTTGGTGTTTGTGTTGGCTTATTTTTTTGCTCGGCAGCGTTTGCTGAAAAGCCTGCCGAGAATGAAATGGCTATTGCTGGCTGTTTTTATCATTTATTCCTGGACAACACCGGGCTTGTATTTGCTCCCATATTGGTTTTCTCCAACCGAAAACGGCGTTGAATTGGGTCTTGCGCAGGTTTTGCGCTTGTCGATTGTTGCTGCAAGCTTGCAAATCATGCTGACGTTTTTGGATAAGCAAGCTATAGTCTCGGCTTTGTACTATATGCTGCAGCCGTTTAGGCTTTTGGGGTTAAATCCAGAGCGAGCGGCAATGCGTTTGTCTCTAACTATGGATGATGCCGAGTCCTTGCTGGAGCAAAAGCACTCATTTTCGCAGTTGCTACAAGCTTTGATGAGCCCTTTGGTGGCATCTTCTGTGCCCTTGGGGGTTGAGTTGGTGCGTTTGCGGGTGGTGCAGCTGATTGTATTGTTGCTTCAAGTAGTATTAATCTTGCTAACGGCTTGGTTTGGGAAAGAACTGTTTTGGAATTAAAACGCTACGCTCTTGCGGTTGAATATGATGGTCGCCCATTTAAAGGCTGGCAGATACAGCCCAATGCCTTGACAGTGCAGGGCGAAATGGAGCGTGCTGTTTCCCAAATGGCCGGCCACGCTGTGCGCGTGCATGCGGCTGGGCGTACTGATGCGGGCGTGCACGCAACGCGACAGATTGTTCATTTTGATACTGAGGTAAATCGCCCGATTACGGCATGGGTGCGCGGGGTTAATAGTTTTTTGCCGCCGGGTGTGGCGGTGTTGTGGGCGCAAGAAGTGCCGAATGACTTTCATTCGCGTTTTGTTGCAACAGCGCGCCATTATCGTTATTTGTTGCTGCAGCATCCGATTAGACCTAGCTTATTGGCGGGACAGGTAGGTTGGATTCATAACTCGTTGGATCTTGTAAAGATTGAAGCTGCTAGCCGTCATTTATTGGGCGAGCATGATTTTAGTAGTTTTCGCGCCGCAGAGTGTCAGGCCTTATCACCAGTAAAACAGATTTTAAAAATTGAGATCGGATGTCAAGGTGATCTGATTTATTTTGATTTTAGTGCGACGGCCTTTTTGCATCATATGGTGCGTAATATCATGGGTGCTTTATTGCATATTGGCAAAGGTAACGAGTCTCCCGATTGGATGACGTGGCTGATAGCGCAGCAAAATCGCAGTGTTGCGCCGCCAACATTTATGCCTGATGGGCTTTATCTGACCGGCGTAAGTTACCCTGAAAAGTACGCGCTCGCGACCGAGCCGACGCAAAGATTTGGTTTAATTTGAGGTTTTAATGCCAGCTCCAAAAATAAAAGTGTGTGGTTTGCGCGATCGAGCAACTGTGATGCAAACAATAGCCTATGGCGCCGATGCCATAGGTTTTGTTTTTTATCCGCCCAGCCCGCGCAATGTTTCTATCGAAGTTGCTGCGCAATTAACCCGCCAGTTGCCAGCTTTTGTGACTTCGGTGGCTTTGTTTGTGAATGCTGAGCGTGAATTTGTTCGCTCTGTGCTTGATTCTGCCGTTATTGACCTGCTGCAATTTCATGGTGATGAATCGCTGGAAGACTGCACGCAATTTGGCCGTCCTTTTATCAAAGCAATTCGGGTTAAACCTGACATAAATTTGGTAGAATACGCGCAACGCTACCAGCACCCTTTGTGTCGCGGTATTTTAGTTGATGCTTGGGTTGATGGCGTGCCTGGTGGAACGGGCGAAGCTTTTGACTGGCGATTGCTGCCAGCGCAGCTACCTCTGCCGCTGATTTTGTCGGGTGGTTTGCATGCTGAGAATGTCGCTGACGCGGTCCGTTTGGTGAAACCATGGGCTGTTGATGTATCTAGCGGCGTAGAAAGCAGTAAGGGCGTTAAAGATTTACAGCGGGTTCAAGCATTTATTAATGCCGTACATAGTGTGAGATAAAGATGAACGATAAATATCAGCAACCGGATCCTCGTGGGCATTTTGGTCAGCATGGCGGCATTTATGTCGCTGAAACTTTGATTCCTGCTTTGGAAGAACTCAAGCACGAATTTGAGGCTGCCATCAAAGACCCCGCATTTATGGCTGAGTATCGCCACGATCTAAAACATTATGTCGGCCGTCCAAGCCCGATTTACCATGCTGAGCGCTGGTCGAAAGCCATCGGTGGCGCGCAAATTTATCTAAAACGCGAAGACTTAAATCACACTGGCGCACATAAAGTGAATAACACCATCGGCCAAGCCCTATTGGCGCGCCGCATGGGTAAAAAACGCGTGATTGCTGAGACTGGCGCTGGTCAGCATGGTGTAGCATCGGCAACGGTGGCTGCTCGCTATGGCATGGAATGTGTGGTGTACATGGGGGCCGAAGACGTTGCGCGTCAAGCACCAAACGTGTTTCGGATGAAGTTGCTCGGCGCCAAAGTTGTGGCGGTTGAGTCGGGCACTCGCACGCTAAAAGATGCGATGAACGAGGCGATGCGTGATTGGGTAACTAATGTCGACTCAACTTACTACATCATCGGCACAGCAGCTGGTCCTCACCCATACCCACAATTGGTGCGCGATTTCCAAGTTGTGATTGGTGAAGAGTGCAAAGTTCAAATGCAAGAAATGCTCGGTCGCCAGCCGGATGCGGTGATTGCCTGTGTTGGTGGCGGCTCGAACGCGATTGGCATTTTCCATCCATATATCGAAGTACCTGGCGTGCGATTGATTGGCGTTGAAGCGGGTGGTGATGGGGTGGAAACTGGTCGCCATGCTGCGCCGTTAACGTCGAATGCCAAAGCGGGCGTGCTGCACGGTCAGCGCTCTTACTTGATGCACGATGAAAATGGCCAAATTTCCGATACGCACTCGATTTCTGCCGGCTTGGACTATCCTGGCGTTGGTCCAGAGCACAGCTACTTGAAAGATATTGGCCGCGCTGAGTATGTCGCAATTAATGACGATGAAGCGATGCAAGGCTTTCATGACTTGTGCAAATACGAAGGCATTATCCCTGCGCTCGAATCAAGCCACGCCCTCGCGCAAGCGTCAAAAATGGCCGCCACAATGAGCCCAGATCAAGTGCTGCTGGTGAATCTGTCAGGCCGTGGTGATAAAGATATTCCGACGATCGCGAAAAAACTCGGCATTCAACTCTAAATGTGTCCTGGGGGTATTTGCCTCCAGGTCAATCTCAGTATTGCTTTGGTAGATATACCCTATGTCACGTATTGAATTGGTTATGCAAAACCTCAAGGCGCAAAATCGTTCTGCCTTGATTCCTTTTATTACCGCCGGTGATCCAAACCCAGCATGCACGGTATCGCTGATGCATGCCTTGGTTGATGGCGGTGCGGATATTTTAGAATTGGGCGTGCCTTTTTCTGACCCAATGGCTGATGGCCCGGTAATTCAGCGTGCTTCCGAGCGTGCTTTAGCGCATAAAGTATCGTTGCGCGATGTGTTGGCCTTGGTGGCCAAATTCCGTGAAAGCAATACCGCAACGCCAGTGGTGTTGATGGGTTATGCCAATCCTGTCGAGGCGATGGGTTATGAAGCTTTTGCTTCTGCCGCTGTTGCTGCGGGGGTTGATGGTGTTCTCACTGTCGATATGCCACCTGAAGAAGCGGAAGAATCGGTAACGGTGTTTAAGCGTCATGGTTTGGATCCGATTTTCTTGTTGGCGCCAACTACACCCGAATCGCGCGTTAAAGAAGTGGCGCGCTTAGCGAGCGGTTATGTGTATTACGTATCGCTCAAAGGCGTGACTGGTTCGGCTAACCTCGATGTGGCTGATGTAGCAAACAAACTCGAATTTTTGAAACAGTATCTGAATATCCCTATTGGCGTAGGCTTCGGAATTCGTGATGCTGCGTCCGCGCAAAACGTGGCCAAAATTGCCGATGCTGTGGTGATTGGCTCGCGTTTGGTGCAAGAAGTTGAACAAGGTGAACAAGGTTTGGCTGAACGCCTAACCGATTTTCTGTCTGGTGTACGCGCTGCGATGGATAGTGCCCGAGCTTAATGCTTGGCGAAAGAATCAATGCCCAGCGCGTATGGGCAGAGGAGAAATAAATGAGTTGGTTACAAAAATTACTACCCCCAAAAATTAAAAGCCGCAGCAATCCAGGTGCATCTGCTGTGCCGGAAGGCTTGTGGAGTAAGTGCTCGGCGTGTAGCGCGGTGCTGTATCGTTCAGATTTGGAAAATAATCTCGAAGTTTGCCCTAAATGCGGCTTCCATAATGCCGTACCAGCGCGTGCGCGCTTGAATCAATTGCTGGACGTTGAAGGTCGCTACGAAATCGGTTCTGAAGTAAAACCAGTCGACATCCTCAAGTTCAAGGCCAATAAGCGTTACAGCGATCAATTGACCGCTTCTGCCGCTGCAACGGGTGAAGACGATGCCATGGTCGTGATGCAAGGTAGCATTTTGTCGGTGCCGGTGGTGGTGGCAGCATTTGAATATAAATTCATCGGCGGCTCGATGGGTTCGGTCGTTGGCGAGCGCTTTGTGCGTGGCGTTAAAGTGGCGATCGAGAACGATTTGCCATTCATTTGCGTCTCAGCTTCGGGTGGCGCCCGGATGATGGAAGGCCTTAATTCTTTGATGCAAATGGCCAAAACTAATGCGATTTTGACCAAGTTGGCCGATAAAAAACTGCCATTCATCTCCTTACTAACCGACCCAACCATGGGCGGCGTGTCAGCATCGTTTGCCTTTTTGGGTGATGTGGTGATGGCTGAGCCTGGCGCTTTGATTGGCTTTGCTGGTCCACGCGTGATTGAGCAAACGGTACGTGAAACGCTGCCTGAAGGTTTCCAGCGTTCGGAGTTTTTGCTGGAAAAAGGCGCGATCGACATGATCGTTGACCGCCGCGAATTGCGCCAGCGTTTGGCTGACGTGCTGACACTGTTAAATAATCAATCTGCGGTAAATTAATGGCTGATTTTGTAGTAGCTGGTGAGCAAAAAGACTTAGCCCAGTGGCTTAGTTACTTGGAAAACCTGCATCCTATCGCCATCGATATGGGTTTAGGTCGCGTCAAAACAGTGCAAGAACGGATGGCGCTTTTTCCGACTTGTCCCGTGATTACGGTGGCGGGTACCAACGGCAAAGGCTCTGTGTGCGCGATGTTGACGCGAATACTCTCACTGGCTGGCTACAAAGTAGGTACATACACCTCGCCGCATTTACTGCATTACAACGAGCGGATTGCCATTAATGGCAGCCCCGTTGCGGACGATGCAATTGTCGCCAGCTTTGAGGCGATCGAAGCTGTGCGCGGCGATATTTCGCTTAGCTATTTTGAATTTGGCACTTTGGCTGCGGTTCATCAGTTTATGGCGCAGCATGTGGATGTGATGGTGCTCGAAGTGGGGCTCGGTGGCCGCTTAGATGCGGTCAATATATTTGAGCCGACAGCCTCGGCTGTCGTCACGATCGGTATTGATCACCAAGCTTATTTGGGTGATACACGCGAAGCGATTGCGGTTGAAAAAGCAGGCGTCTATCGCGCGGGTAAACCCGCTTTGTGCGCCGACCCACGGCCGCCTCAAACGCTGATTGATACTGCGCAGCAAATTGGCGCAAATCTGCAATTAATAGGCCAGGACTTTGGCTTTGAAATGCAGGCAGAAGGGCAACAGTGGGTGTGGTGGCATAAGGCTGGCGTACGTAAAAACGCCTTGCCGATTCCGGCTTTGCGCGGCAAATATCAAATGGCAAATGCCGCTTTGGCTGTGGGATTGCTTGAAGCGGTGAAAGAGCAGTTGCCAGTTACGCTAGGCGACATTAAACGTGGTTTGCTTGAAGTGGAATGGCCGGCACGTTTCCAGGTATTGCCCGGTAGACCAGTAGTGGTGCTTGATGTGGCGCATAACCCCCATGCAGCTGCAGTATTTCGTGCCTCACTCGATAATATGGGCTTTCATCCGGTGACACATGCCGTATTGGGGATGATGCAGGATAAGGACATTGAAGGCGTCATAAAATTCGTGGCTGACCGCATCGACGTATGGCATTTGGCTGCGCCCAAGTTGCCCCGCGCTGCTAATCCAACCGTTTTGTCTGAAATAGTTTTGGCACAAACACCGCGTGCTAAGGTTTTTCAGTATGATTCGGTCGAAAAAGCCTACGCCGCAGCCTGTGAGGGTGCGAACGAAGCTGATAGAATCTTGGTCTTTGGCTCATTCTTTACCGTGGCTGAAGTAATGCAGGCACGTGGACAATAAAACCTATGGCAAATATTAGCGAAGAGCTAATGCAATTAAGAAAGCGTGCGCGCCGTCGTTTGGTCGGTGCAATAGCCCTTGTTGTATTTGCATTAACTGTATTGTGGACTGCGTTAGATGGTGAGCCACCAAAATCGCTTCTCGAAAATCAGACTGTTGAAATTATCTCTAGCGCACCAGCATTATCGTCTGTCGTCAGTTTAGCTCCTGTAGCGGTGGGTGCTGTAGCCTCTCAAGTAGCAGTAGCCTCGGAGGTAGTGGCGGCACCTGTTGTGGCGCCAGAGCCAGAGGCTTCACGTGTTGCCCCAGTTGCTTTGCCAGGCAAATTGATTACGCATCAAAGTACGGCACCACAGGCTGTTGCTGCAGCCTCTAGTCAAACTGTTGCAGTGGCAAAGTCGGAGCCGTTGCCAGTTGAACAGGTTGTGGCAAACCCAACGGTAAGGCCAACTACTAAGCCTACAAGCAAGCCGGTAGCGACGGCAAAGCCTGTGGTGAAGCCAACTGAAAAGCCGCTGCCAAGCATCAGACCAACTGCCAAGCCTGTTAAAACAAGTGATCCAAAAGCCATCCTCAACGGAAGTTTGGAGCAAACATCAGTTGAAGAGAAGAAGTCGGATAAAATTTATTACATCCAGATTGGCGCCTTTGCAGATCCGAATAAAGCAGCCCAAACACTGAAAAAATTAAAGGATGCAGGTATTCCAGCTCGGAGTGAATTAGTAACTACCGCTAAAGGTGAGCTGACCCGAGTGCGTATTGGCCCGGGCAGTGACGAGGCAAAAGCAAAAGCTTGGTTGCAAAGACTGGACGCGTTGGGAGTGCCAGGTACGCTTGTTGTGAAGGCAGCCCAATGACGCAGTTTGACTACATTGTCTTGACCATTCTAGGTCTGTCAATGTTGCTGTCGGTGATGAGGGGCTTAACGCAAGAAGTACTCGCGCTGTTATCGTGGGTTTTATCATTTTGGGCGGCTACTCATTTTGCTGAAGCCATGGCTAAGTGGTTAGAGTCTAGCTTGCCAATTGATTCTGTTCGTTATATTGCAGCCTTTGTTGTGGTGTTTTTTGTGGTTTGGCTGCTCTCAGCTATTGTACGAGTTACGATCAATCAATTTATAACCGCAACCGGTTTAAAGCCTGTTGATCGGGTATTGGGGGCTGCATTTGGTGCTTTGCGCGGCTTTTTACTGGTTCTGACATTGGTCATGTTGGCCAGCTTAACCAGTTATCCGAAAAGTGATGTTTGGCGCAATGCGATGTTTAGCCCGTTGTTTGAGCAAAGCACTGAAATCGTTAAGCCGTGGCTGCCAGCTGTGTTGGCGTCACGCGTCAAGTTTGAATAATTTTTGCAAGTCTATAGGGTCTGAACCATGTGTGGCATTCTAGGTGTGGTCGCCAAAACGCCGGTTAATCAAATGTTGTACGATGGTCTGTTGGTGCTGCAGCACCGCGGCCAAGATGCAGCCGGTATCGTAACTGCAGAGCAGCAAGTGCTGCATATGCATAAAGGGCAAGGCCTGGTGCGCGATGTATTCCGTACCCGTAATATGCGCTCTTTGATGGGTAATGTGGGTATTGGCCATGTGCGTTATCCAACAGCTGGTTCAGCTTCGAGCTTAGCTGAGGCGCAGCCTTTCTACGTAAATAGCCCGTTCGGTATCGTGCTGGCGCATAACGGCAATTTAACCAACGATAAGCAACTCAAAGAAGATATGTATCGCACTGACCTGCGTCATATCAATACCAATTCAGATTCCGAAGCTTTGTGCAATGTATTTGCCCACGAGTTGTCGCGCCGTGTTAACGGCCCGCAGCTGGATGCGAAGACGGTGTTTGAAGCCATCACTGCGGTGCATGGTCGCGTCAAAGGCGCTTATGCGGTCGTGGCCATTATTGCTGGCTTTGGTATGGTGGCGTTCCGTGATCCACATGGTATTCGCCCATTATCGCTGGGTGAGCATGATACGGCAGAAGGCAAAGAATACACGGTAGCTAGTGAATCCGTGGTGCATGACGTGCTGGGCTTTAAATTCGTGCGTGACATCGCGCCAGGTGAGGCGGTATATATTACGTTTGAAGGCGAGTTTTACAGCCAGCAATGCCATCCAAATCCGACTTTAATTCCCTGTATTTTTGAGCACGTTTACTTTGCGCGCCCTGATACGGTGATTGACGGTATTTCGGTGCACGAAGCGCGTCTAAAAATGGGCGAGCAGTTGGCTGAAAAAGTGCGCAAACAAGTGCCTGCGCTCGATATCGATGTGGTGATTCCTATTCCCGACACCAGCCGTGATTCGGCCTTGCAATTGGCCGATGCGCTAGGCTTGCCGTATCGCGAAGGCTTTATGAAGAATCGCTATATTGGCCGTACCTTCATTATGCCGGGTCAAGCAAGCCGTAAAAAATCAGTGCGCCAAAAACTGAACCCAATCGCGGTTGAGTTCCGTGGCAAAAACGTGATGCTGGTTGATGATTCCATCGTGCGTGGTACGACTTCGAAAGAAATCGTACAGATGGTGCGTGATTCGGGTGCGAAGAAAGTTTACTTGGCTTCCGCTGCGCCGCCAGTCAAATTCCCGCACGTTTATGGCATCGATATGCCAACGCGTAATGAGCTGATCGCAACCGGCCGCGACGCGGAACAAATCGCCGCCGAAATCGGCGCTGATGGTGTGATCTACCAAGACTTGTCGGCCTTGATTCAAGCTTGTTCGGATGCCAGCGGTGGCAAGATCACTCAGTTTGAAACGTCGTGCTTCGATGGTCATTACATCACCGGAGATATTACCGATGCCTATTTGGATGAGTTGGAGGCCAAGCGCTTATCGCCCTTGTCGACCAAGACCAATGCGGCGGGTACGGTGATCGATTTGAATATTGGCGTTGCTGAACAAAATTTGATTTAATCAAGACCACTGTCATTAGGCATTGGCACAACGGAGGCTAAGGCCTCCGTTTTTATTTGGATAATTGGAAAGACAAAAGGAAAGAAGATGCTGGATTTCGACAATTTGCACCCCGATACCTTGGCCGTTCGTGCCGGTACGATGCGGACTGAATTTGGTGAGCATTCCGACGCCATGCATCTAACTTCTAGCTTTGTCGTAGGTTCAGCCGAAGAGGCGCAGCTTAAATTTACCGGTCAGGTGCCAGGTTATATTTACTCACGCTTCACCAATCCAACGGTAACAGCGTTTGAGCAGCGTTTAGCCGCAATGGAAGGCGCTGAGCGTTGTGTGGCAACTTCATCAGGTATGAGTGCAATTTTGTCGCTATGTATGGGCTTGCTCAAATCGGGTGACCATATTGTCTCGTCCAATAGCCTATTCGGTTCAACGATTCAGTTATTCAATAATTACTTAGGCAAATTTGGCGTAACGGTGACGTATGTCTCGCCAACCGACGTGGATGCTTGGGCGCAGGCAGTTACCCCGAATACCAAATTGTTTTTCTTAGAAACGCCGTCCAATCCGCTGACCGAAATTGCCGATGTAGCAGCGATTGCGGCGGTGGCGCACAGCCACAATGCTTTGCTGGTGGTTGATAATTGCTTCTGTTCGCCCGCCTTACAGCAGCCAATCAAGTTGGGCGCGGATATCGTCGTGCATTCAGCGACCAAATACATCGACGGCCAAGGTCGCGTGTTAGGTGGCGCGGTGCTCGGTAGTCATGCGGTGCTTGAACCTATTTATTTGTTCTTGCGCACCGCAGGTCCAACTTTGTCGCCGTTTAATGCGTGGGTGATGCTTAAAGGTTTGGAAACCTTGGGTATTCGCATGAAAGCGCATTGCGAAAAAGCATTGGAATTGGCGACTTGGCTGGAGGCGCAGCCGCAAGTGGCGAAAGTGTATTACCCCGGTTTGAAATCTCACCCGCAGTACGAACTGGCGCAGCGCCAGCAAACTGGCGCGGGCGGTGTTGTGTCGTTTGATCTCATTGGTGGTAAAGACGCGGCGTGGGCGCTGATCGACAAAGTGCAGTTAATGAGCCGCACCGCCAATTTGGGTGATACACGTACGACCATCACGCATCCAGCGACGACTTCGCACGGTCGTTTGACGCCAGAGGCGCGCGCTGCGGCGGGCATTGGCGATGGTTTGGTGCGTATTTCGGTCGGTTTGGAGCACGTAGGCGATTTAATTCACGATTTGCAGCAAGGTTTCTAAGCGGATTTGCGCTAATTAGTACATTCGGTAAAGTTTAATCGAAAAGCCCAAGCAGAATACTTGGGCTTTTTTTATTAAAAACCCGTAAAATTGCGCCTTTGAATGTTGGTATTGGCTATGCAAAAAAAAATCATCCACGGCTTTCACGCTGTCACTGCGCGCTTGCGTCGTTTTCCCGATAGCGTTTTGGAGTTGTACGTTAGTAGCGAGCGCAACGATCCGCGGATGAAGGATTTGCTCAAAGCCGCCAAAGACGCCGGCCAAAAAGTGACGCAATTGTCGGCGGAACGCATTGACGGCATCGCTGGCCATGTTCGCCACCAAGGCGTTGCGGCGATGATCGACGCCGATAAAAGCTATTTGTCGATTGAAGACGTGCTCGATGATTTGGACGAGCCTGCCTTTTTGCTGATTTTGGATGGCATTACCGACCCGCATAATTTGGGCGCGTGCTTGCGCGTGGCCGACGCGATGGGCGTGCACGCCGTGATCGCGCCGAAAGACAAATGCGTCGGCATAAACGCGACGGTTTCCAAAGTGGCGTGTGGCGCGGCGGAAGTGGTGCCGTACGTAATGGTGACCAATTTGGCGCGCACGATTCGCGATTTGAAAGAACGCGGCATTTGGATTGTTGGTACCGACGCAGAAGGCTCGTGCGATTTGTATAACTACGGCCAGACCGGCGCGATTGCTTGGGTGCTGGGTAACGAGGGCGATGGCATGCGCCGTCTGACGCGCGAATTGTGCGATACCTTGGTGTCAATTCCGATGTTTGGTTCGGTAGAAAGTTTGAACGTGTCGGTGGCGACAGGCATTGTGTTGTCCGAAACACGTCGCCAACGTTTGGCTGCAAAAAAATAATGGGTATAGGCCCATAGTCCATATCCAGTATGGGCTAGGGGCAAATACTGCTTGGTAATTAAAACTACTGTGTTGGCTGAGTAATGCCGTTAAATTTACCTATTATTCTGACGTGGCTGCGTGTGGCCTTGATTCCGGTGTTTGTCGGCGTGTTTTACCTGCCGCAATCGGAATATCCTTTGTTGTGGCAAAACATCGTTGGCACGGCCTTGTTTGCCTTGGCGGCGATTACCGATTGGTTTGACGGCTTTTTAGCGCGCCGCTGGAACCAAACGAGCCAGTTCGGCGCTTTTCTCGATCCGGTGGCTGATAAATTGATGGTCGCTGCGGCCTTGATTTTATTGGTTGAAATCGATCGTGCGCCATCTTGGCTGGCGGTGATTATCATCGGTCGCGAAATTACCATTTCTGCCTTGCGCGAATGGATGGCGCAGCTCGGTAAGTCGAAAAGCGTGGCGGTGAATATGATCGGCAAGCTTAAAACAACGGCGCAAATGGTCGCGATCTTGTTGTTGCTATGGTGGGTGCCAATTATCCCCGGCGTTTCAACGCCATTGCTGGGAACGCTGGCGCTGTATGTGGCAGGTATTTTGACGATTGTGTCGATGTTCTACTACCTACGCGTTGCCGCTGAGCAATTTAAAAACCATTAATTACTCTCAGCCCGCCTTGATGTATGTTTCGGCGGGCTTTTTCTTGTCTAGTGTTTGGCGCTATACCCTTTAGGGTATTTAATGAAGAAGAATGCAGCTTTGCTGGCAATTGCCGGCTTTTATTTTTTCTATTTTGCGTTTAATGGCATTTTCTCGCCGTACTGGGGTTTGTATCTGGCGGGAATGGCTTTCCCTGCGTGGCAAATTGGCATTTTGACCAGTTTGACGCAAATTAATCGCATCTACGCGCCCGCGTTGTGGGGCTATTTGGCCGATAAAACCGGTCGTCGCCAGTTGATCTTACGCGTGGCGGGTATTTGCGGCTTTGCGTTTTTTATTCCGCTGTTATTTGCCACGACGTTCTGGCCGATCTTGATTGCCGTTTTAATCGGCAGCTTCTTCTGGAGCGCCGCGCTGCCGCTGGTTGAAGCCACGGCGATGAGCCTGCTTAAAGGCGATTCTGGCGCATATTCACGTCTGCGAATTTGGGGTTCAATCGGCTTTGTCGTCGCCACCATGGGCGCGGGCTATTTAATTGAGGCGCAAGGCGTCACCGTGTTGCCGCTGTCGGTGCTGGCGATTATGGCGAGTTTGGCTTTGTATTGCTGGTGGGTGCCAGAGGCGCCCAAGGTAGCTCAACAGGTAGCGCAACAAGGACGGTTTCTCGATATTGTGCGGCGGCCAGAAGTTCTGGCGTTGTTTGCCTCGTGTTTTTTGATGGCGCTGGCGCATGGCCCGTATTACAGCTTTTATTCCATTTATGCGGCCGATCACGGTTTTAGCAAAACCACCATCGCATGGTTTTGGACTTTGGGGGTCTTGGCCGAGATTTTGATTTTTTGGTTGATGCCGCGACTGAATTTACGTTTTAGCCAAAAAGCCATTTTATTGTTTGGTTTGCTAATTGGCGCATGGCGTTTTGCCGCGATTGGTTGGTTAATGGGTTCGCTAGTGGTTTTATTGCTGGCGCAAATAGCGCACGCGTTTACCTTTGGCAGCAATCACGCTGTCAATATGTCGTATATCCATCGCTATTTTGCCGGTAAACACCAAGCCAAAGGTCAAGCCTTGTATATTGCGATGTCATTTGGTATTGGCGGGAGTTTAGGCGGTATTTTATCTGGCCTAGTCTGGCAGACGTGGGGTGGCGCGTGGGTTTTTAGTGCTTCCGCGCTATCGTGTTTGCTCGGTGCTTTGATTGCTTGGCGCTATTTACCAAAGAACTAAAATTACCACCCTAGGGTATTGGCTTGCTGCGCTTATTCGGTCTAGACTCATGGCTTATACGCTTGTTGCATAATCAGATGAAGGGCTGTTGAAATGATCATTGTGATGAAACTCTCGGCGACCGATGAACAGGTCGCTGCCGTGGTGAATCTGATTCGCGATTCAGGGCTAAAAGAGCACGTGTCGCGCGGCTCTGAATTGGTGATTATTGGTGCCATGGGCAATGAAGACCTGCTCGACGCATCGCGGTTTGAAATCTTGCCCGGCGTTGAGCGCGTGACGCGGATTATGAAGCAATACAAAATTGTGTCGCGCGATAGCCATCCAGCTGGCTCGGTGATTCAAATTCGTGGCATTCCCTTGGGCGGCAAGCAAATTCAAGTCATTGGCGGGCCGTGCTCAATTGAAACTCAGGCGCAAATGGACGAGGCAGCGGCAGGCGTCGCGGCTGCAGGGTGTAGGCTGATGCGCGGTGGTGCATTCAAACCCCGAACTAGTCCGTATGCGTTTCAAGGTTTGGGTGTTGAAGGTTTGGAAATGTTTCAATCTGCGGCCAAACGCCACAATTTGCCGATCGTGACCGAGTTAATGGACGTGCGCATGCTCGACACGTTTATGGAGTACGACGTCGACGTGATTCAAATTGGCGCGCGCAATATGCAAAATTTCGACTTGCTAAAAGAAGTCGGGCGCGTCAATAAACCGATTATTTTAAAACGTGGCTTGTCGGCCACGATAAATGAATGGTTAATGGCGGCCGAATACATCGCCGCCGGTGGTAATCACAATATTATTTTTTGCGAGCGCGGCATTCGAACCTTTGAAACGGCGTATCGCAATGTGCTCGATGTCACCGCAATTCCAGTTTTAAAGCGCGAAACGCATTTGCCGGTCATCGTCGATCCAAGTCACGCCGGTGGTAAAGCGTGGATGGTGCCCGCCTTGGCACAGGCGGCCGTGGCAGCGGGGTCTGATGGTTTGTTAATCGAGATGCACCCAAATCCGGCCGAGGCATGGTGCGATGCAGATCAGGCGCTTTCGAGTGCGCAATTGTCAGAGTTAATGCAAACCTTAGGTGCCATCGCGCAAGCGCTGGGCCGTAACTTGTAAATTTGAAAAGGGAGTGGATATGAAAAAAATAATCGTTTTAGCGTCAGCTTTGGTGGGTATTGCTCATGCCGCTACCCCACAGGCTCAAACGAGTTGGCTGGGTGATTATGAGTTGATTGAATTTAAGTCGGCTGGTCAATCGGTGAATCTGCCAAACCATAAGCCGATCACCTTATCTTTGTCGCGTGGTGGCAAAGTGACTGGTTTTTCCGGATGTAACCAATTTCAAAGCGCAATCAAAGCATCACCGCTGGCAATGGGTATGATCGCGAGCACGCGTAAAATGTGCCCTGAACCCATTATGCAATTTGAGCACAACTATTTGGCTGCACTCGAAGGGTTGACTGCAATTGAGCGTAACGCCGATAAGCAATTAGTTGTTAGCACCGCAAATAACCAGCAACTCATTTTTAAAATGAGCACTAAGGCAGTTGAGAAAGTAATCTGGGTGGGGCCAGAAAAGAAAGATTGTGTTGCGGGCGTGATGAAAACGCAGTGTCTTCAATATAAAACCAGTGCCAATGGGCAATGGATGAATTTTTACGGTGCCATTGACGGTTTTGAGTGGGAGCAGGGTAAAAGCTATAAGCTGAAGATTCGCCAAGAGAAAATTGCCAACCCGCCAGCAGATGCTTCTAGTCTGAAAACTAGTTTGGTCAAAGTGCTTTCAAGCCAATGAGTTCACCGAAAATAAAAAAACTAGTACTGTTGGGAACGGGGCTCATTAGTGGCTCATTTGCCCTGGCTTTAAAGCGCGCACGGCTGGTTGATCATGTGGTCGGGGTTGGTCGTAATGCAGCCAATTTAAATCGCGCGATTGATTTGCGCGTGATTGATGTGGCCAATCATGATGCAGCGCAAGCCGTGCAAGGCGCGGATTTGGTATTTTTAGGAACTCCCGTTGGGCAAATGGGCGCGTTAATGGCGCAAATCGCGCCGCATCTCGCCGCTGATTGTATTGTGACCGATGGCGGCTCGACCAAGCAGGATGTGTGCGAGCTGTATCGCCAGTATTTGCCGCAGCAATTGGCGACTTGCGTGCCTGGTCATCCGATTGCGGGTTCAGATTTGTCGGGCGCGAGCGCCGCAACTTATGGGCTTTACGAAGGCCGCCGCACGGTGCTAACGCCGCTGGCTGAAACTTCTGCTGGAGCACTCGAAACAGTACGAGCGCTATGGCAAGCTTGTGGTGCGATTGTGTACGAGATGGATGCCCAAACGCATGACGGTGTCTTTGCTTCGGTTAGTCATGTGCCGCATCTAGTGTCTTTTGCGTATATGAATGCGGTTTTATCTAAGGATAATGCCGAGCAGTGCTTGGATTTTGCCGGAACAGGCTTTAGGGATTTCACGCGCATCGCGGGTTCGCATCCGGAAATGTGGCGGGATATTACCTTGGCTAATCATCAAGCGATTTTGCATGATTTGAAGGCCAATGTAGCGCAAATGCAGCGCTTAATTGGCTTGATCGAGGCGAAAAACGCCGATGATTTAACGGATTATATTAATCAGGCCAGTCAAGCACGCAGTGCTTGGGGTAAAAAACGAGCCAATAAATAAGTGCGCAAAAATAAAGGAAAAATATGAACTACCAAGCAGCCGCCAATCGCTATGAGGTCATGCCGTACCGTCGCTGTGGAGCCAGTGGCTTGAAATTGCCAGCGATCTCTTTGGGGATGTGGCACAACTTTGGCGACAATAAGCCGTATGACAATAGCCGTGCAATGGTACTCAAGGCGTTTGATCTGGGGATCACCCACTTCGATTTGGCCAATAATTACGGGCCTAAGCCAGGTGCTGCCGAAGAAACAATGGGGCGCTTGCTGAAAACTGATTTGGCAGGCTATCGCGACGAGTTGATTATTAGTAGCAAAGCTGGTTGGGAAATGTGGCCCGGCCCTTACGGTGATCATGGTAGTCGTAAATATCTGATTGCTAGTTGCGATCAAAGCCTGAAACGGATGGGCTTAGATTACGTGGATATTTTTTATTCGCACCGCCCTGATCCTGAAACGCCAATCGAAGAAACAATGGGCGCGCTCGATAGCTTAGTGCGTCAAGGCAAGGCTTTGTATGTCGGGATTTCATCGTATTCGGCCGAAGAAACTGCCGTGGCGGCGAAGGTGCTGAAAGAATTGGGTACGCCTTGTATTATTCATCAGCCACAATATTCGATGTTTGATCGTTGGATTGAAAATGGTCTAACCGATGTGCTGCGGGAAACCAAGATGGGCAGTATTGCGTTTTGTCCACTGGCTCAGGGTTTACTCACGGATCGTTATTTGAATGGCGTTCCGGCCGATTCTCGTGCTGCCGACGCGCAAAACCATTTCCTGACAACGGATAAAGTAGATTTGCGCTTGGCCCAGATTAAGTCGCTGAATGAAATCGCCGTGGCGCGTGGGCAATCGTTGGCGCAAATGTCTTTGGCGTGGGCTCTGCAGACGGTGACATCGGTGATTATTGGCGCTAGCCGTGTTTCGCAAATTGAAGAAAACGTTGGCGCAGTGGCTAATTTAGACTTTACTCCTACTGAGCTGGTGCAGATTGAAGCGATTTTGCAGCAAAATTAATACGGGTAGATTTTTAGAGGGCCGCCACGAGGCGGCTTTTGTATTTTCTTGGGGTTGTTATGTTAAATGTTCCAGTAATTGCCATTGATGGTCCGTCGGCGTCCGGTAAGGGGACTGTGGCGCAAATAGTGGCAGAACGTTTGGGTTTTCATTATTTAGATTCGGGTGCAATTTATCGTTTAACCGCACTGGCTGCGCAGAATCAAGGGGTATCTTGGTCTGATGAACAAGCAGTAGCTGCTGTAGCGCAATACCTAGATGTAGTATTCGAAGGTGAACGCATACTGTTGGCGGGCGAGGATGTGAGTGCGGCTATTCGCAGTGAGCAAATTGGCTCAGGAGCCTCGCAAGTGGCGGCCTTGCCTGCGGTGCGTGCCGCTTTGTTGGCGCGTCAGCAAGCGTTTGCGCAAATGCCTGGTTTGGTGGGGGATGGGCGAGACATGGCGAGCGTGGTTTTTCCCGCCGCACAACTAAAGGTGTTTTTGACCGCTAGTGCAGCCGCACGCGCCGAGCGGCGCTACAAGCAGTTGATTGGTCGTGGTGAAGTGGCGGATTTGGCCGTGATTACGGCGGATTTAGAGGCGCGCGATGCGCGCGATCGTGCCCGCAGCGTTGCGCCACTGGCGCAAGCGCCAGATGCGTATCTGTTGGATACAACCGCAATGGGGATTGATGAGGCGGTGAATCAGGTGGTGGCGTGGTGGGCGAAAAAAGCATAAATAAAACAATACCTAAGCACTTGATCAATTGGTAAAAAATCTTTAAAATGCTCCAATTCCAGTTTAGCTTTTGCTAAATTAGATGCTCTGCCATCGCTTGATGGTGGAAAACTCAATCAAAACGCCACTTGTGTTTTGGTTCTTACTAACTAACCCGCTGTGCCTTAAGCGAGCTTTGGCTAAGCTTGAGTGACTCAGCAAATGGAATTTATCCACTAATGACTACCGCTACTATGGAAAGCTTTGCAGCCCTGTTTGAGGAAAGCCTCACCCGTCAAGAAATGCGTTCGGGCGAAGTGATTACTGCCGAGGTTGTAGGTATCGACAGCAACTTTGTTACTGTAAATGCAGGTCTGAAATCTGAATCACTGATTCCTCTGGAAGAGTTCAAAAACGACAACGGTGAAGTTGACGTTAAGATCGGTGATTTCGTACCAGTTGCAATCGATAGCCTCGAAAACGGTTACGGCGAAACTAAGCTTTCTCGCGAAAAAGCCAAACGTTTGGCTTCTTGGATCGAATTGGAAGACTGCCTGGAACGTGGCGAAATCATGTCTGGCGTTATTTCCGGTAAAGTTAAAGGCGGCTTGACTGTGATGGTTAACGGTCTGCGCGCTTTCTTGCCAGGCTCACTGGTTGACATTCGTCCAGTTAAAGACACGACTCCTTACGAAGGCAAACAAGTTGAATTCAAAGTAATCAAACTTGATCGCAAACGTAACAACGTGGTTGTTTCTCGTCGCGCCGTTCTGGAAGATTCTCTGGGCGAAGAGCGTCAGAAACTGCTCGAAACCTTGAAAGAAGGTTCGATCGTTAAAGGTATCGTTAAAAACATCACTGACTACGGTGCATTCGTTGATCTGGGCGGTATTGATGGTCTGTTGCACATCACCGACTTGGCATGGCGCCGTGTTAAACACCCATCTGAAGTATTGGCAGTGGGTGATGAACTTGAAGCTAAAGTTCTGAAATTTGATCAAGACAAGAACCGTGTATCTCTTGGCCTGAAACAATTGGGCGAAGATCCATGGGTGGGTCTGTCACGTCGTTACCCATCGGGCACTCGCATGTTCGGTAAAGTGACTAACCTCACTGACTACGGTTCATTCGTAGAAATCGAACAAGGCATCGAAGGCCTGGTACACGTTTCTGAAATGGATTGGACAAACAAAAACGTTCACCCATCTAAAGTTGTATCTTTGGGCGACGAAGTTGAAGTGATGATCCTGGATATCGACGAAGACAAACGTCGTATCAGCCTCGGCATGAAACAATGCATGGCTAATCCATGGGACGATTTCGCTGCTAACTTCAAGAAAGGCGATAAACTGAAAGGCGCGATCAAATCGATCACTGACTTCGGTGTGTTCGTTGGCTTGGCTGGTGGTATCGACGGTCTGGTTCACTTGTCTGACCTGTCTTGGAATGTTCCAGGTGAAGAAGCTGTTCGCAACTTCAAGAAAGGCGACGAAGTTGAAGCAATGGTACTGTCTATCGACGTTGAGAAGGAGCGCATTAGCCTCGGTATCAAACAGATGGAAGGTGATCCATTCAACAACTTCATCTCTCAATCAGACAAAGGTGCAATCGTTAAGGGTATCGTTAAATCCCTCGACGCTAAAGGCGCTGTAGTTACATTGTCTGAAGAGGTTGAAGGTTACTTGCGTTCGACTGAAGTTTCTCGTGATCGCGTTGAAGACATCCGCACCGTTCTGAAAGAAGGTGATGAAGTTGAGGCGCAAATCATCAACGTTGATCGTAAAACTCGTACTATCAACTTGTCGATCAAAGCGAAAGACTCTGCTGACCAATCTGAAGCGATGAGCAAATTGTCTTCTTCTATCGAAGGCAATGCTGGTACTACTAGCTTGGGCGCATTGTTGAAAGCTAAATTGTCAGGTTCTGCTGAATAAGTCTTAAAAGGATTGCAGTAGAATATGACCAAGTCAGAACTCATCGCAAAACTGGCCGAACGCTATCCACAGCTGGTAGCCAAAGATGCGGAGTTAGCCGTGAAGACGATGCTCGATGCAATGGCGCGTAGCCTTGCACAGGGTCAACGTATCGAAATCCGCGGATTTGGCAGCTTCGACCTGAACTACCGCCCACCTCGTGTGGGGCGCAATCCAAAATCAGGTACCAAAGTATCGGTGCCTGAGAAATTTGTGCCACACTTTAAGGCGGGTAAAGAACTGCGTGAACGTGTAGATTCTGAAGCGTAAACGCTAGTGCTAGACAAAAAGGCGACACCTTTGGGAGTCGCCTTTTTTATTACCTATTCACAACAAGGATAAAAGAAAATTACGCTACAATAATGGCAAATCAAATGGAGCAAACCTATGCACTACCTAAGCTGGTTTATCAAATTTGTCGTTTTCGTAGTTTTATTTGGCTTCGCCATGCATAATGCGGCACCTATAGATTTGTACTTTTTCTTGGGTTACAAATGGAATGCCCCATTGGCCATGATCTTATTGGTCTTTTTTGTTTTAGGCGCGGTTTTTGGTTTGCTTGCGAGCTTCGGTCAGGTATTTAAACTACGCAGGCAACTTGTTCAATTGCGTAAGGAGCTTAAAGTTAGCGCCACAAGCAAGCCGGCTACGGAAGATATGATTATTGAGCCACCAAAAGATGCGATTTAAATATGATTGAAATTCAATTTTGGTGGTTAGTAGTATTACCACTGTTCTTTGGACTTGGTTGGCTAGCTGCACGAGTTGATATTAAGCATGTCATTGCGCAGAGCAAATCATTGCCTTCAGCCTATTTTAAAGGGCTAAACCATTTGCTTGCAGGTGAAACGAATAAGGCGATTGAAGTTTACGTCGATATTGCAAAAAACAATGAAGAAACCATTGAATTGCAATTTACACTCGGATTGCTTTTCCGCCGCCGTGGTGAACTTGAGCGCGCTATTCGTATGCACCAAAAGTTGTTGGCGCGTCGCGATTTAACTGAAAGTCAAAAAGAACATGCCCAGTTAGAACTTGCAGTTGATTTTATAAAATCAGGGCTGTTTGATCGTGCGGAAAATTTATTGCATGAATTGTCGCAAACGAATGCCGCCAAAGAGGCTCGGGTAGAGCTGCTCGCCATTTATCAGCAAGAACATGAATGGCAAAAAGCCATTGAAATTGCGGAACAATTGCGTGATGAAAGCCATACTTATCAGCACGAGATTGCTCAATTCAATTGTGAACTTGCCGCTGCTGCCCTGGTACGAAAACAAGAAGACCAAGCACAAGCTTATTTGGAGAATGCTCTGAACACGCATCGCCAATGCGTTCGTGCACGTATTATGCTTGGTGAAATACTTTACGGACAACAGCAATATCAAGCTGCAATCGATCAGTGGCTACAAATAGAAGCGCAAGATGAGGCTTGTATTTCACTAATCGCGCGTCATTTACTCAATGCCTATGAGCAATTGGGCAGAATTAATGAAGGCATCGATTTGCTGCAGCGCTTTTTGCAGCGCTATCCTGAGCTTGATGTTGTGGACCTGATTTATGAGCAAATCATTGCACGGCAAGGTGTTGATGCTGCGCATCAATTTGTTCGTGAGCGCTTGCGTGATGCACCATCAATGCCTGGTTTACGTAAATTATTAGAAGCTCATTTGCTGGTCGCGCCTGATGACCAAAAGCCTGAAATTGAGTTAATTGGTAAGCTGCTGCACGATAATACGCGTGAGCACACAATGTTTTATTGTCGAGAATGTGGTTTTAAAACTCGTCAATTCTTCTGGCACTGCCCAGGTTGTAACGGCTGGGAAACGTACTCGCCGATTCGTGGCAAGAAAAGAAAACACGCTGAATAAATTTGAGAAAACATTAATGTCTTTAAATCCACGTATTGTTGTAGCTCTTGACTATCCAACTGCGGATGCTGCGCTTGCATTCGCCCGCACTGTAAGTCCATCTCTGTGCCGCTTGAAAGTTGGGAAAGAACTTTTTACTGCATCTGGCCCTAAACTTGTCGAGAATCTCGTTGCTATGGGTTTTGACGTGTTTTTAGATCTTAAATTTCACGATATTCCAAACACTGTAGCGCAAGCGTGCAAAATGGCCGCAGAGCTGGGGGTATGGATGGTGAACGTTCATGCGTCCGGTGGTCGCAAGATGATGGAGACGACGCGAGAGACCTTAGAAAAACTGCCTCAGCGTCCCCTTTTGATTGCCGTTACCGTATTAACTAGCATGGGCGACGCAGAGCTGTCTGAGTTGGGCTTAAATGTGACTGCCGCTCAGCAAGTTGAACGATTGGCTCGATTGACACAATCCTGCGGCTTGGATGGTGTTGTGTGTTCAGCGCAAGAGGCGAGCATGATCAAGTCCGCTTGCGGTTCAGCATTTAAATTAGTTACACCTGGCATTCGCCCAGCAGATGCTGCCGTGAATGATCAAACTCGAATCATGACGCCTGAGGCGGCTATTGCTGCCGGCTCTGATTACCTAGTCATTGGTCGTCCAATTACGCAAAGTGCAGACCCGATTGCTACATTGCACGCGATTAATGTCAGTTTGGCCGTATAGATTTGAGGTGTAAATGAGTTTAAAAGAAAGCGTAAAATCGGCCCGAGTTCTCGTCGTTGGCGACGTCATGCTCGATCGCTACTGGTTTGGCGATGTAGAGCGGATTTCCCCTGAGGCGCCGGTGCCGGTCGCAAAAATTAATAAAACTGACGAGCGAGCAGGTGGTGCAGCAAATGTGGCCCGCAATATTGTTGCGTTGGGTGGCCAGGCAAAATTACTCTCCGTTGTGGGTGATGATGAGGCAGGGCGTAGCCTAGAGAACCTATTGATTGAGGCTGGTGTTGATGCTTCGTTTCATCGTGATTCGGAAATATCTACCACCGTAAAGTTGCGTGTGTTAGCAAGGCAGCAGCAGCTTTTGCGTATTGATTTTGAAAATGCGCCAAGTCACGAAATTCTTGCGGCAAAGCTCGATGATTTTAAAGCTTCTTTGCAAGATATCGATGTGGTTATCTTGTCTGACTACGGTAAAGGTAGTCTGACTCATGTCCAGCAGATGATTCAGGCTGCCAATGTGGTGGGAAAGCCTGTTTTGGTTGATCCGAAAGGTGATGAATATTCCCATTATTCAGGTGCAACATTACTGACGCCAAATCGCAGTGAGTTTAAGCAAGTTGCTGGGGGTTGGAAAACTGAAAAAGAGCTTGAAGCTAAGGCAGCTCAGTTGCGCAATGAACTCAATTTAACTGCGTTACTGGTTACTCGTAGTGAAGAAGGGATGAGTTTATTTCGCGATGGCGAAATTGTTCATAAACCAACTCAAGCAAGAGAAGTGTTTGATGTGTCTGGCGCTGGAGATACGGTGATTGCCACTCTAGGTTTAATGTTGGCGGCGGGACTTGACTTGCCTGAGGCAATGGATTGGTCCAATAAGGCTGCAGGTATTGTTGTTGCTAAGGTGGGTACTGCAGTCGCTACGGCCGAGGAATTGTTCTCTTAAGCCGCAATTGGTTCAAGTATCAAGCCAAGCTTTTGCTTGGCTTTTTTTATGCAGTCTCTACGCGGTTTTTTCCACTCTTTTTGGCCTTGTACATTGCTGTATCCGCGCGGCTAATGACAGCGTCTCTTGCTTCTTCAGGTTGAGCAAGGGTTAATCCTGCACTAAAAGTGATGAGGACTTTTTCGTTCTCATGCATAAAGAAGCGTTTTGTTAGTTCTCTTTGAACGCGCTGCATGACTGACATTCCATCTTCAATCGAGGTGCCAGGCATCAAAATAACAAATTCTTCACCGCCGTATCGAGCAACGGTATCAGTTGGGCGTAGTAATTCTTTGACAACCAAGACTAAGTGCTGCAACGCTTTGTCACCGGCTGCATGTCCAAGACTATCATTCAGTTTTTTGAAGTTATCTATATCCAGTAATGCTACTGCAAATGTTTGATTCATTCGCAGTGCACGTGCGACTTCAACTTGGTAGGCATCTTCAAGCCCACGGCGATTCAACGCGCCAGTCAATTGATCTTCACGGACTTTATCACTGAGTGCGGTGAGCTCTTTTTCAAGCTCGATAACTCTTGAGTGTGCAAAGTCCGCCTGTTTGCGAGCTTCCATTAAGTCATCTCGTGAGCGTTGCACATCAATTTGCATGCTGCGAGTGTCTTGCATTAAGTCTTCCATCACATGTCGAATGCTCACTAGATCATTTGCTTGCGCTATTTTTTCAGCATAGTTGGTAATTTTGTTGTGATAGTTGTCAGTGCTCTGCGACATCAAACCAAGTCGATCGATAAATGAAGCAAGCATATTTTTTAAAGCGGCTTGTGCTTCGATTAAGTTATGCTTGACTTGGCTTTGTTTAAACATGACTTCTTTTAAGCCTGCTTCAGCATCGTAAAGTACGCGCATATCCAATGGTTGCGACATAATTGCTTGAATAACCGCGATTTGCCCGCGCACCCAATCATCATCGATCACAATTTCGACCATGTTGTCGGTCAAAAGCCGCAATAGTCGCATCAGGCCATCTGAAAGGCGATCTTCTTGGTCGTTCTGTAATTCCAATTTGAACCAAAATTTTCGCAACCTAGGAAGCCATTTCTCCATTTCGGCTAAATTACTCACCGCCTTAGCTTCATTGGCCATTTGAAACGTCTCGGCTTGAAGTTCAGGGTTGTGCATTAAACGTGCGGCTAAACCTACTTCGAGCGCTGATACAGTCGAATCTCGCCAAAGCTTCCAATCGATGTCGGATTGATTTGCGGCTTCGTGCTCGCTAGCACTAACGCTAGGTGATGCATCATTAAGGCTGGAAATTGCGGTGTCTATCCCTGTTTCAGACCACGAGCTAATGAGTCCAACGAGTTTGCTATTTAATTCGGTGGCATTGCTGCCAAAATTGGCGAGTACTCTGTCGAGTGCATCTTTCTTGCGGCTCGGGGGGTACGCGGGATTGCGCAGATCCCATTGCAAAATCAGGTCCTTGATCAATTCGGCCCAAGTTTTACTTAGTTGGGATTGATTGCTTTGTGAGTTAAAACAGCGAACGATTTGATCGTATAGCCCACTCCACTCTTCACGTTTAATAATGCGCTTGAGCTGTTCAAGTTGCCTTTTAGATTCAGGTGTTTGTGGTGTGATGGCTTCCAAGCCCTGAATTAACTCCTTTAAGCCTGCGTGTAATCGCTCGGCTTCGCTCGTTTGGGCAATTTCATGATAAATCGCTTCATAGTGATCCGGCGACGGCACGATTCGTCTAAGCGCAAGTTGCTTTAATGTTTCGCGAGCGATGTCGGTTGGGTTGCTGAGTTTTTCCATGACGTAATGCTCAAAACACGAATTAGGGGAAGTATAGGTCTAAATATGCAGATAAAAAAACGCCACTCGAAGTGGCGTTGGATGAAATGCTAAGCGATTTAAACAAGGCCCTTAGGGAGCGCGAAGATGACATTTTCTTCAACACCCGACATGGATTCGATTGAGTCTGCGCCAAATTCTTCAATCTTAGCGATGACCCTACGAACCAATACATCCGGTGCTGAAGCGCCCGCTGTAATGCCGACTTTGGCTTTAGAGCTAAACCACTCGGCTTTTAATTCAGTTTCATTGTCGACCATATAGGCGTCAATGCCGAGGCCAGTGCCCACTTCGCGTAAACGATTTGAATTAGAGCTATTTGGCGAGCCCACCACAATCAAAATATCAATGTCTTTGGCGAGCTGTTTGACAGCGTCTTGGCGGTTTTGCGTGGCGTAGCAAATATCGTCTTTTTTCGGGCCGACGATATTAGGAAAGCGCGCACGTAAAGCGTTGATCACGACTTGGGCGTCATCCACCGATAGCGTGGTTTGCGTGACATAAGACAGCTGGTTTTCGTCTTTGACTTGCAAGGCGAGTACATCTTTCTCGTCTTCAACCAAATACATGCCGCCATTGGCTTGACCCATCGTGCCTTCCACTTCGGGGTGGCCTTTGTGGCCGATCATAATGATTTCAAAGCCTTGCTCGCGTAGACGCTTCACTTCCGAGTGAACCTTGGTCACCAAAGGGCATGTCGCATCAAAAATATGCAAGCCGCGCTCAGCCGCTTCAGCACGAACCGCTTGAGACACTCCGTGCGCAGAGAAAATCAAAGTATTGCCCGGCGGTACATCGGCTAGATCTTCGATAAAAATCGCGCCTTTGGCTTTTAAGTCTTCAATGACAAACTTGTTGTGAACGACTTCGTGGCGCACATAAATTGGTGCGCCAAATTTCTCGAGCGCTTTTTCCACAATCGCGATCGCTCGGTCAACACCAGCACAAAAGCCACGCGGTTGGGCGAGGATAATATTCATGCTCATGCTTTTTGTTCCTTTTTAAAGCTGTCGTAGACCATTAGTACCGCACCAATACAGATGGCTGAATCGGCGATATTGAACGATGGGTAGTACCAATTTTGATAGTAAAACTGCAAGAAATCGATCACGTGGCCAAACACGATGCGATCAATCGCATTGCCCAGCGCGCCGCCCAGAATCAGCGACAGCGATGTGGCATAGCGCGGTTCGGCCTCGTGTTTTTTGAGCAAAAACACGATCACAACCGAGACCACCAGTGCTAAACCAGTAAAGAAATGCCGCTGCCAGCCGCCCGCGTCAGCCAAAAAGGAAAACGCGGCGCCGGGGTTGTACGCCAACGTGAGGTTAAAAAAGCCTGGAATCACCGGTTTGATCTGATGCATCTCAAACACGAATTCGATCCAGTGTTTGGTGATCTGATCAAGTAGCAACACGATCAAAGCCAGGCCTAGATAGCCTTTGAATTGCTTAGGCATGCGAGCGAACCTCACCAGTACCATGCAGGTTGTCATCACAGCGCGCGCACAAAGTTTCGTGACCCGCTACCGTAGATACGGTAGGGTGGTAGTGCCAGCAACGCTCGCATTTTTGCTCGCTAGAGGCCGATACATCGATGCCAAATGCGCCTTGTTTCAGTTTTGCTTGTGAGGTGATCATCACAAACTTCAACTCATCGCCCAGTGCATTAAGCGCGGCGAATTGCTCGCCTTCGGCGCTGATGGTGATCTCTGCTTGCAAGCTAGAGCCCAATTCGCCAGCTGCACGCAACACTTCGATGTCTTTTTGCGCTTGGGCACGCACTTCGCGCACCAAAGCAAATTGCGCGCTCAATGCCGTGGCATCGGCAACGCTAGGTACGCCGTACCAAGCGTCCAAGAATACGCTGTCGTCTTTACCGTTCAGCACTTCCCATACTTCATGCGCGGTAAACGAAGTGATCGGCGCGAGCAGGCGCACCAAAGATTGTGTAATGTGCCACAACGCAGTTTGTGCCGAGCGACGGCCTTGGCTGTCTGCGCCCATTGTGTACAGGCGATCTTTGATGATGTCCAGATAGAACGAACCCAATTCTTCCGAGGCGTACGCGGTGATTTCCTGTACCGCTGAGTGGAACTCATATTTGTCGTAGAACGCGGTTACACGGTCTTGGAACGCGGCCAGTTGCACCAAGGCATAACGATCTAGCGTCGCCATGTCGGCCGGCGCAACTGCATTGGCAGCACTAAAGTCGCTCAAATTGGCAAGCAAGAAGCGTAAAGTATTACGAATACGACGGTATGCGTCTGCAGTGCGCTTCAAGATTTCGTCAGAGATCGATACCTCACCAGAGTAATCTGTACTCGCAGTCCATAGGCGCAACATGTCTGCGCCCATTTGGTTGATCACTTGCTGTGGCGCAACGACATTGCCTTTGGACTTCGACATTTTCATGCCCTTGCCGTCAACGACAAAACCGTGCGTTAGCAACTGTTTGTACGGCGCGTGGCCAACCGTTGCGCAGGCGGTTTTTAGTGAAGACTGGAACCAGCCGCGGTGTTGGTCTGAGCCTTCCAGATACAAATCAGCAGCAGGGCGGGACTCATCACCGTGGTTCAGATCTTCGCGTTGTTTGATCACGGCAAAGTGTGTTGAACCTGAGTCAAACCACACGTCGATGGTGTCTTTTAGTTTTTCGTATTGGTTCGCCTCGTCGCCGAGTAATTCAGTCGCATCAAGCTTAAACCAAGCTTCAATGCCTTCAGCCTCGATGCGTTTGGCTACTTGCTCGAGCAGCTCGCCAGAGCGTGGGTGCAATTCGGCCGTTTCTTTATGAATAAAGAACGTCATCGGCACGCCCCACGTACGCTGGCGCGATACACACCAGTCTGGGCTGTTTTTAATCATGGCTTCCAGACGGGCGCGACCCCAAGCTGGGAAGAACTCAGTCGCCTCAACTGCGCGGTTGGCTTTATCACGTAGCGTTTCGCTGCCCACTTGCTTGTCCATGCCGATAAACCATTGCGTGGTCGCGCGGAAAATTAGCGGCGTTTTATGGCGCCAGCAGTGTGGATAGCTGTGTTCTAACTTTTTGTTTGCCAGTAAAGCGCCGCGCTCTTCGAGCAGGGCAACGACTTTCGGGTTGGCTTTCCAAACCGTTTCACCGGCAAAAAATTCGGTCGTCGAAATATAGCGACCATCGTTGGCCACCGGATTGTCGACAGGCAAGTGGTATTTCAGACCCACTTGGTAGTCTTCTAAACCGTGTGCAGGTGCGGTGTGAACTTGACCAGTACCAGCATCTGCGGTGACATGTTCGCCGCAAATAATAGGTACTTGGCGGGCTAAGAATGGGTGTTGCAGCATCAGGCCATTGAGCGCGCTACCTTTGGCTTGTGCGATCACTTCGTTGACGTCGATGTCGTAGCGTTTCAGTGCTGCTTCGGCCAAATCACGCGCAAGAATAAGCAATCCGCGTTCGGTTGTGATTAAGTCATACGTCAATTCAGGGTGAACCGATACAGCTTGGTTGGCAGGGAGCGTCCAAGGTGTCGTCGTCCAGATCACGGCAAATGCAGCTTGATCGCCAACATTAACGCCACCAAAGGCTTTTGACAGTGCTGCTGTATCGAGTACGCGGAAACCAACGTCGATCGCAGCCGATACTTTGTCTTCGTATTCAACTTCAGCCTCAGCCAATGCCGAGCCACAGTCCACACACCAGTGAACGGGTTTTTGGCCTTTCACCAAATAGCCATTGTTATGAATTTTGCCCAAAGTACGCACGATGTCGGCTTCGGTTTTGTAGTTCATCGTCAGGTATGGGTTGTCCCAGTCTCCCAAAACGCCCAAGCGGATAAAGTCGACTTTTTGGCGCTCAACCTGAATTGCGGCGTATTCGCGGCACAATTCGCGGATAAAGCTGCTTGGTAAGTGGATTTCTTTTTCATCCAAACCATTGGCTTTGCGGTATTCAACGATGCGGCTGTGGATGCCTGGGTTGGCTTTGATCGCGTCTTTATCTGATTTCACCAGCTTTTCGATCTGGTGCTCAATCGGCATGCCGTGACAATCCCAGCCGGGCACGTAAGGTGCGTCAAAACCCGCAAGCGATTTTGATTTTAAGATGATGTCTTTGAGGACTTTATTCATCGCGTGGCCGATGTGAATGTCGCCATTCGCGTACGGAGGGCCATCGTGCAGGATGAATTTTGGACGGTTTTGCGCTTTAGATTTCGCGCGCAATTTTTGGTAAATCTGGCCGTCTTGCCATTGCTTTAAAAAGCCAGGTTCGCGTTTGGCTAGATCGCCGCGCATTGGAAATGGGGTGTCTAACAAATTGACTGGGTATTTATTCGCAGGCTTGTCGCTCATTGCAGTCTCAACTTATATTAATTTCAAATAATTCAATGGTTTATTTGTTTGCTGCAAACCAAGCTTTGGCTTGCTGGCAATCAACGCCGATTTGGGCAATCAGCGCATCAAAATCGGGGTATTTTTCTTCGTCACGCAACTTGGCGAGAAAATCGACGCGTAAATGCTGGCGGTAAATTTCGCGATCGAAGTCGAAAATATGCACTTCTAATTTCGGGTAAGGGTCGCCACCGTGAATCGTGGGGCGGAAACCTAAGCTGGCTACGCCTTGGTAGCTGCGCTCTAAACCGTGAATTTCAACGACGAATATACCAAGAAGTGGCGGGCGGTTGTGTTTTAACTGAATATTGGCCGTTGGAAAACCAAACTCACGACCAAGGCGATCGCCGCCAACAACGCGACCAGAAATCGAATAGGGTCGCCCCAGTAGTTGCGCAGCGTGAACCATCTCGCCATTCTGCAATGCGGTGCGCACTGCAGTTGAGGATACGCGCTCGCCAGCAAAGTCTTGCGTTGGCAGGCTGTGGCACTCAAATGCGGTTTGATCTCGCAATAAATTAAAATCGCCCGCGCGCTTGGCGCCAAAACGAAAATCGTCGCCGACCAAAACGTATTTGGCGTTGATTTGCTGCGCAACTAAATGATCACGAAAATGCTCGGCGCTACAGGCGGCAAATTGGCGGTTAAAGCGCTGGACGATTAAATAATCGACGCCCGCGTTTTGCAATAATTCAATTTTTTCGCGCAAGCTGGTTAAGCGAGCAGGGGCCGAGTCCGGTGTAAATACTTCGCGTGGATGCGGCTCAAACGTCATAACGACGCTTGCCAGCCCGCGCTCTGTGGCTGCTTGCTGTAGCCGAGACAGCATGGCTTGATGGCCTAAGTGCAGGCCGTCAAAGTTGCCGATCGTCAGTGCCGAGCTGGGAAGTGGGGATGGCGGAGTGCCGCGAAAAACTTGCATGCTCAATAAGGGCTCTTGCAAACCATGGGAGTTAAACGAAATTCGGCGGCTAATTGGGCTGCCGAGCAATCGGCTATTCTAACGTCTGAACCTGCGCTTGTCAGATTAATCCCGCGCCAAGCGACGGCATTTTTTCAGCACCATCGCTCGCTTAGTGTTGCGGCTTGCCTTATGGGCTAACTTCTACCACGCCGTTGGCATTGGCGATGCCGTTAAGGATAATGTTACTCCCTACTCGTACTCGCACGACAGCGCCTTCTGCAGCGTTCCCCAGAGCAATACCCTCGTTGTGGATTTCAATGCCGTCTTCGCGGTAGAGGATTTTAACGCGTTGGTTTTGCTGGATGACGGTGGCCGCGCGCAATTGCTCTTTGCGAATGGCTTGACCTGCGGCGAGTGCCGAATTCAGCGTGCTGCCAATGGCGTGCTGACTATCCAAGATCACCGAGCCAGGTAAAGAGCCTAAGTCACCGCGCTGCAGCATAATATCCGCTTCTGATACGGTTTGATTTGCTGCGACAGGTCGAGCCGCGACGACGTACTTCACCAGCATCGAAATTTGCGCTGGGGTATTAATGCTCCAGCTCGCGCCTTGAATGCATTTGGCGCGCAGCATCGTTTTGCCAATCAGGCGATAACCTGCCGGCAAACTCACCTCGATCGCCGCGCAAGGTTCGAGTTGCAGGCGCGAATCGAGTTTGGCGATGGTGTACGACGGCGTACCAGGACTATTGGCGAGTGCGTTATCCAGCCAGTTTTCAAGCTCTTTTTGCACCAAGTTTAAGTCTTGCTTGGCGGGGGCGGCGAAGGCTGCAGTGCTCAAAGCGAGCAGCAATAGGGCGGTGATGGTCTTTTGCATGCGCAAATTATAGGCGCATTGTGCGCGATCGCCTACAATCGTCTTTTTGCTATTGAATTAGGTTTTCGTAATGTTGGAATTGCTGTTTGGAATTTCGACCTTGGTCGTGTTGTTGGCTGGGGTTTTAGTGGTGGTGCGTTTGCAGCAATTGGCCAGCAGCCAGCGTGAAGTGCTTGAAGCCATTACGCAGGATATGGAAGCCAAACATCGCGAAATGTTGTCCGATCTGCATCAGGGTTTAACTAAGCAAGCTGAGGCTTTGCACGGCGGTTTAACCCAGCATGGTGCCTTGTTGCACGAGGCGGTCAATCGTTCTGGTGATCGGCTGCGCGATGGCATGAGTGAATCATTCGAGCGTTTGCGCACCGGTGTGGCGCAAGAAATGAAAGAAAGTCGTGAAGCAATGGCGCGATTGCAAAGCGCGCAAAGCGATGCGCTGGCGACCTTGCGTCTGTCTTTAGTCGCGAGCTTAAGCGAAACGCGCGAGCAAATGCTCAAGCAATTAGGTGATATTTCTGCCGCGCTGCAAAGCAAACAAGATGCCTTGCGTGAAGATATGCTACTTAAACTCTCAACGATGCTCGCTGAGCAATCCAAGCGCGAAATGGAGCAATTGCAAGCGGCGCTGTTGCAGTCCACACAAACCTTAACCGCGAGTGTGGTTGAATTAACTAAGGCGACCGATGCTCGGTTGGGTGAGATTTCGGGCAAAGTCACCGAACGCCTTGATGAGGGGTTTAAGAAAACCAATGAAACCTTCAGCAATGTCATGGCGCGCTTAGCGACGATCGACGAGGCGCAAAAGAAAATTGATGGCTTAACGACCAATGTGGTGAGTTTGCAAGAGTTGTTGGGTGATAAACGTTCTCGCGGCGCTTTTGGCGAGGTTCAGTTGGAGCACTTAATCAGTAATGTGTTGCCAGCGCAGGTGTACGAATTGCAAGCGAGCTTGCCGGGCGGTGTGCGTGTTGATTGCTTGTTGAAACTGCCTGAGCCGACTGGCACGGTTGCGGTTGATTCAAAATTCCCGCTCGAAAACTATCACCGTATGTTTAATGGTGAGCTCGATAAAGTGGCAGCGACGCGGCAATTTAAAGCCGACGTTAAAAAACACATCGACGACATTGCCAATAAATATATTGTGCCAAATGTGACTGCGGACGGCGCGGTGATGTTTATTCCGGCTGAAGCGGTGTTCGCAGAAATCCATGCTTATCATCCTGAGTTGGTGCAGCATGCGATGGCGCGCCGCGTTTGGATTGTGTCGCCAACGACTTTGATGGCGGTGCTCAATACGGCGCGGGCGGTGATTAAAGACGTTGAAACGCGCAAGCAGGTGCACATTATTAAAGAAGCCCTTGGCAAATTGTCGCAAGAGTTCAATCGTTTTGACGACCGAATGAAGAAATTGGCGACGCATATTCGCCAAGCGCATGATGATGTACAGCAGGTGAGTATCACTAGCGACAAAATCTCGCGCCGCTTTAATGAAATTGAGCAAGTGAGGTTAGAGGGGGATGAAAGTCCTGCACTGATTGAAGCAATGAATTAATTGCTCTTTGGGGTATGTGATTGAAACCTTTTTTTGTTAAGTGCTTCAGGTGTATACCCGTGATTTATGACTCAGACTCAATCGCATATTAAAACGTTTCAAGCCCGCGCAATGCGGGCTTTTTTGTGTAGTGCACAAGAAACAATTACAAACGGACGTCTATTGCGATTCACAGCATCGTCACATCGCGTTAAAATGCACAAGATTTGCTGTATATCAATAAGAACTGCAAAGAATCACTACCCTTCACACTCCTAAAAAGGTATCGCCGTGTTAGAAGCCTACCGTCAACATGTTGCTGAGCGCGCTGCGCTTGGTATTGCACCACTACCACTGTCTGCGCAGCAAACTGCGGATCTGATCACTTTATTGCAAAATCCACCAGCAGGCGAAGAAGCCTTTTTGGTTGACTTGCTCACGCACCGCGTTCCAGCGGGTGTGGATGATGCGGCGAAGGTTAAAGCTGCATTTTTGGCTGCGGTGGCTGCTGGCACCGAAACCTGTGCTTTGATTTCTCGCGCTAAAGCGACTGAATTGCTTGGCACGATGCTGGGTGGTTTTAACATCAAGCCACAGATCGACTTGTTGGGCGACGCTGAAGTAGGTGGCATTGCCGCTGAAGGCCTGAAAAAAACCTTGTTGATGTTCGATTACTTCCATGACGTAAAAGAACTCGCAGACGCAGGCAATGCCAACGCGAAAGCCGTGCTGCAATCTTGGGCTGATGCTGAGTGGTTTACTAGCCGCCCAGAAGTGCCGTCACAAGTGACTGTGACCGTATTTAAAGTAACTGGCGAAACCAATACCGACGACTTGTCGCCAGCACCAGACGCTTGGTCGCGCCCAGACATTCCATTGCACGCCTTGGCCATGTTGAAAAACCCGCGCGAAGGCATCGTTGCTGACGTGCCAGGCCAAGTTGGCCCAATGAAACAAATCGTTGAGCTGCAGAAGAAAGGCCACCCAATCGCTTACGTGGGCGACGTAGTAGGTACTGGCTCTTCGCGTAAATCAGCAACGAATTCTGTTCTGTGGTGGACCGGCGAAGACATTCCATTCGTGCCAAACAAACGCTTCGGCGGTTACTGCGTTGGCGGCAAGATCGCTCCGATCTTCTTTAACACGATGGAAGACGCTGGCGCATTGCCAATCGAGTTTGATGTAACCAACCTGCATATGGGCGACGTGATCACGATCTACCCATACGAAGGCAAAGTAGAAAAAGACGGCCAAGTGGTTACCACTTTTAGCCTGAAAACTGACGTATTGCTCGACGAAGTACGCGCCGGTGGCCGTATTAACTTGATCATCGGTCGTGGTTTGACGTCTAAAGCGCGTGAAGCTTTGGGCTTGGCGCCATCGACTGTATTCCGTCTGCCGCAAGATCCAGCAGATTCTGGCAAAGGTTTCTCTCAAGCGCAGAAAATGGTCGGTCGCGCATGTGGTTTGCCAGAAGGCCAAGGCGTACGCCCAGGCACTTACTGCGAACCAAAAATGACTTCGGTTGGCTCGCAAGATACCACTGGCCCAATGACGCGCGACGAGTTGAAAGACTTGGCGTGCTTGGGTTTCTCGGCTGACTTGGTAATGCAATCGTTCTGCCACACTGCAGCGTATCCAAAACCAGTTGATGTGAAAACCCACCATACACTGCCAGAATTCATCCGCAACCGCGGCGGCGTTTCTCTGCGCCCAGGTGACGGTGTTATTCACTCATGGCTCAACCGCATGTTGATGCCAGATACAGTAGGTACTGGAGGCGACTCGCATACACGCTTCCCAATCGGTATTTCATTCCCTGCTGGTTCTGGCTTGGTAGCGTTTGCTGCGGCGACTGGCGTGATGCCACTTGATATGCCTGAATCAGTATTGGTTCGCTTTAAAGGCCAATTGCAGCCAGGTATCACATTGCGTGACTTGGTGAACGCGATTCCTTTGTACGCAATCAAAGCAGGTCTGTTGACTGTTGCTAAAGCTGGTAAGAAAAACATTTTCTCTGGCCGTATCCTCGAAATCGAAGGTCTGCCAGATTTGAAAGTTGAGCAAGCGTTTGAGTTGACTGACGCTTCTGCTGAGCGCTCGGCTGCCGGTTGTTCAGTTCGCCTGAACAAAGAACCAATCATTGAATACCTGCAATCAAATATCGTCTTGCTCAAATCAATGATCGCAAACGGTTACGGTGACGCGAAAACATTGGCGCGCCGTGTGAAGAGCATGGAAGCTTGGTTGGCTAACCCAACACTAATCGAACCAGATGCTGATGCTGAATACGCAGCAGTGATCGAAATCGATTTGGCTGACGTGAAAGAGCCAATCTTGGCTTGCCCGAATGATCCGGACGATGTGAAAGTATTGTCTGAAGTGGCTGGCACGAAAATTGACGAAGTGTTCATCGGCTCTTGCATGACCAATATCGGCCACTTCCGCGCGGCTGGTAAATTACTGGAAGGCAAACGTGATCTGCCAACTAAATTGTGGATCGCGCCACCGACGAAGATGGACGCTCAACAACTGACCGAAGAAGGCTACTACGGCACATTCGGCGCGGCAGGTGCGCGTACAGAAATGCCAGGCTGCTCATTGTGTATGGGTAACCAAGCACAAGTTCGTGAAGGTGCGACTGTCGTTTCAACGTCAACGCGTAACTTCCCGAACCGTTTGGGTAAAAACACCAATGTGTTCTTGAGCTCTGCTGAATTGGCTGCGATCGCTTCCCGTCTGGGTCGCATCCCAACGGTTGAAGAGTACATGGCTGATGCTGGTGTTCTCGATGCGAAATCGGCTGAAGTTTATAAATACCTGAACTTCAACCAAATCGAGTCATACCAAGCTGAGGCTGATTCAGTTCAAGCCTAATGCTGATTTGATATAAATAAAAAGCCCCGCGATGCGGGGCTTTTTTATGGGTATTGACCTGTGGGTCAATACTTGTTTGGTGTGGATAGATATACCTAATGTTAATTGCTATCGAGCACTGCGCGATTAAATAGCGATTGTAATGGGCGGGCATTCATCGCAAATTCTCGTTTAAAGCGAGAAATTTGTTTGGCAGAAATATTGAGCGGATTTTTTAATACAAACCAGCGTACGCCTTCAGAGCAGGGTGGCGTGGTGAGTGAGCCCATAAAGGTCCAATAGCTTTGGTTGCCGGGTAGCAGTGTCGCTACGTTATAACTGATGTCATCGAAAATACGCGTCTCTTTGTGCTCGGTTGGTAGCTTGGCCCAGAATTGATTAAACAGCGGGTTGTCATCTTTGCCCTGATTGATCAGTAGTGCGACAACGGCTAATTGCCCAGCTTCACTTTTATGTACTAAATGCGCCACCATTGGGTAGCGTTTGCCACCAATCGCCTCTTCGCTGGGGGTGTGAAAGTGAAACTGCAATAGCTGGTATTTATCTGCTCCGATGGTGATAAAACTACCGGGGTCGTAATTGAGCTGTATCGTATGGCCATTGTTTTGGATGTTTAGCTTGCTGGCTTGATAGCTAAATTGAATGCGCTCTAACGGTTGTGAATAGGTTTCGCTGATGTTAATGGGTGATTGTTGCGTGCCAGATTTGCAGGTGGCAAATTCGGGTTTCATATTGCCCCATTGCTCAGGGCCGGTGCTACCTTCATAGCTCCAGTGCGACGGATCATGAGGTGCCGTATGCTTTGTTTTACTGTGCGTGCTACTACTGGCCATCGCTATTGAATGTGATAGCAAAACGCAGGTGATGAGGCTAAAGCTGTGGGTGAGTCGCATCTTGTTCTGCCTTTTAAATGGTGTTGCTACATTCTAGCTGCGGCAAAATTTTAAATGCCAATTTTTCCAGTTCAATTCGCGCCCGATGGTGGTGTTCAACGCTATAATTGGCGAATCTTTTTCGCGTGCGTCCGTGATGAATAGCATTTTAGGCCCCAGTTTTACTGCTAAGTTGCCATTTGCATGGCAATCGCATGACGCAGAACCTCGGCATGGCGACTGGGAAGTGTTGCGCTACTTAATGGTTCTGGCTGATTTTGAACAAGGGCATGAGAGCATTGAGTTAGCGCAAGCTAAGCAAGATTTGCTCTTGCTGTGGCTGGCGAAAAGTCAGACTATCGATTTGCCTAACACTCAATTGATTAGTGTTGGCATGAATCAAATTACATGGCAAGGCACGCAGTCGTTATCGGAAGGGGAAGTGGGGGTTATTAATTTGTGTCTTTCTCTGCAATTTCCTTTATTGCTGTCGTTGAAGGCAAAAATTGCAAGCGTTGACTCCTCAGGTAACGATACAAAGTGCTTTGTTGCTGATCTGTGCGCGATGAGCCCGCAGTTGCAAGATCATTTTGAGCAAACGGTGTTTCGTTACCATAGACGCGCCATACAACAATCAAGACAAGCAGCAACATGAATATATCCGAACAAATCCCGCCAGCTTGGCGCGAAGCATTGGCCCCAACGCTAAATCTTCCGCAAATTACGAAACTAGAAAATTTTTTACAGCAAGAATTGCAGACTGAAACCATTTTTCCAGCGCAAGCAAATTGGTTTGCTGCGCTTGATGGGCTTAGTCCCGAGCGGATCAAGGTGGTGATTTTAGGGCAAGACCCATACCACGGAGCTGGTGAGGCGCATGGCTTAGCTTTTTCTGTACCGCATGGCGTTAAAACGCCGCCATCGCTGCGCAATATCTGGCAAGAATTAGCAAGTGATTTGGGGGTGACTCCGCCTGGGCACGGCAATCTGATGGGCTGGGCCGCGCAAGGTGTTTTGTTGTTGAATACGTCGTTGACCGTGCGGGCAGATTGCGCTGGCTCGCACGCTAAACAAGGGTGGGATTTGATTAGTAATGCAATTATTCAACACCTAGCAACTACACAAAAAGGGTTGGTGTTTTTGCTTTGGGGTTCGCATGCCCATAAACGGGCCGAGCTGATCGATGCAACGCAGCATTGTGTATTAAAGTCTGCGCATCCATCGCCATTGTCCGCGTATCGTGGTTTTTTTGGTTGCAAACATTTTTCTTCCGCCAATACGTATCTAATCGAAAATCAAAAAACGCCTATTGATTGGGCGAGTGCTTAACGCTGGAATTTCAATGAATTTAATTGCTTTTGATATTGGCGGAACACAAATTAAGTACGGCATCGTTGATGAGGCGGGGCAGGTATTGAGCGCTCAGTTGTGCGATACACCCAAGCTCGAAGGTGGCTCAGGTTTGATCAAAGTATTGATTACTTTGGCTCAGCCTTTAATTACACAGTATCAACCTGCGGGTATCGCCATTAGTAGTTTTGGCCTGA
The DNA here is from genome assembly GCA_041874755.1 of Chitinibacter sp. SCUT-21. Classification (NCBI taxonomy): domain Bacteria; kingdom Pseudomonadati; phylum Pseudomonadota; class Betaproteobacteria; order Neisseriales; family Chitinibacteraceae; genus Chitinibacter; species Chitinibacter sp. SCUT-21. The sequence continues at coordinate 290,210 of CP102611.1, read as the reverse complement.
TTGATGCGAAAACGGGTATTGTGTTGGGCGCTGCTGAAGCCATCGCAGGTTACACCGGCACGAATGTGAAGCTAGAGCTTGAAACTGCGTTGCTATTGCCAGTGGCAATAGATAACGATGTAAATTGCGTAGCGATTGCCGAAGGTTGGCGCGGCGCCGCGCAGGGCGTTGAAAACTATATTGCCGTTGCCATCGGCACCGGCATTGGCGGTGGGGTCGTTATCAATAATCGGATTTACCGCGGCCACCGTGCGGCGGCGGGTGAGTGGGGTTATATGCTCGTTGATGGTGTGATTTGGGAAGATCACGCATCAATGCGTGGACTGCAAGCTGCGGCCGCACACCTACAGGCAGATGCTGTCTTAGATGGTCGAGCTATTTTTGCGCGCTATGATCAAGGCGACGAGCAAATTAAGCTAGTTGTTGAACATTGGTTTCGCTTACTGGCAACAGGCTTGGCAAATTTGATATACGCCATCAACCCAGAGCGGTTGGTGATTGGTGGCGGCATTACTGCGCGAGGGGAGGTTTTTCTCACTCAGTTGCAACAAGCTTTACAGGCTGTCCTGTTGCCCGATTTCAAAAATATGAGCGAAGTCGTTTTAGCTAGTGCGGGCAATCATGCTGGCATGATTGGGGCGGTTAAAAATTGGCTCAATACCTATCGCTCATCGTAGGTCACTGCGAGTGAGTTGGCGACTGCTGAGCACAGCATTTAATTATTGAATTTAGAGAGTAAATTTTGAAAATTATTTTTAACCATTTAGGTTTCGAGCCTGCAAATCAAAAGTTGGCAACAATTGAGGCAGCACCAGATCAATTAACTGGCAAATCGTTCACGGTATATCACGCGAAAACGCGCCAAGCGGTATGTCGTGGTGCGGTTTTGGCTCAAGGCTCAGTTGCTAATTGGACGTCTGAAGGCAAAAAACGCCACTACTGGCAGGCTGACTTTTCTGAGTTAACCCAAATCGGCGAATATTTTTTAGTGGTGGATGATGTGCAGCCGCCGCTTGTGTCGCACACCTTTAAAATTGCCGAGCATTTGCTTGGTGAATTATTGATTTCAGATATTGTTCATTACATTAAGGGCCAGCGTTGCACGGGGATTTTCGATCAAGCCGATCGTGCTGCGCCGGTGGTTGAGTCGGATCAAGTGCGTGATGTACACGGCGGCTGGTATGACGCTTCCGGCGATACGTCGAAATACATGTCGCACCTGTCGTTTGCGCAATACATGAACCCACAGCAAACACCACAAATCGTGTGGAATCTGATCGATGGTTTGCGACAATTTCCAGCGCGCCCAGTCTGGATCGAAGACCACATTGCTTTGGGCCTGATTCCAAACGAAGACGAGCGCGTTGCGTTCTTTAACAAATGGTTTTACGAGCGTATCACCGATGAAGCTTGTCATGGCGCGGACTTTTTAGTGCGCATGCAAGACGAGCAGGGCTTTTTCTATATGACGCAGTTTGATCAATGGAGTAAAGACCCAGCGCGTCGTTCATTGTGTGAATATAAAACCAATAAAGGCGATAAATACGCGACGTATCAATCGGCGTATCGCCAAGGTGGCGGTTCAGCGATTGCGGCATTGGCGCGTGCGTCAACTCTCGGTCGCGATGGCGATTTCAGCCGCGCCGACTATTTGGCAGCGGCGAAAAAAGGGTTTAGCGATCTTGAGGCCAATAATATTTCTTACCTCGAAGACAGCGTAGAAAATATTATCGATGACTACTGCGCCTTGCTTGCGGCGTGTGAGTTGTACGCAGTTGCGCCTGATACGGTGTATTTGGCGGCGGCAGAGCGTCGTGTTACAGCGCTACTTGCACGCCAGCAATCTGAAGGCTGGTTTATGGCCGACCATCTGGGCCAGCGTAGCTTCTTTCACGCCGCCGAAGCCGGTTTACCGTATATCGCGCTGATGCGCTTTATTGAAGTGGCTCCGCAGCATGCCTTGCTGCCCGAGATTAAGGCAGCTTTGCGTAAAGCGTACGATTATGAGTTAAAGATTACCTTTGCTGAAGTGAATAACCCCTTTGGGTATCCGCGCCAATACGTTCAGAATAATAGCTCTGCGGGCAATACCCAGTTCTTTGTTCCGCACGATAATGGTACTGGCTACTGGTGGCAGGGTGAAAATGCCCGCTTGGGGTCGATCGCCGCGGCGGCATCTCGCGCGCAAAAACTATTTAGCGGCGACGCTGAATTTGTCGCGCAACTAAAAAAATACGAGCAAGCTGCGCTCGATTGGGTATTGGGCAATAACCCATACGATGCGTGTATGCTGCAAGGTTGGGGTCGCAACAATCCACGTTACGAGCCGGGCTTTTTTAACGCTGCTGGCGGTGTTTGTAACGGCATTACCAGTGGGCTTGATGACGAAAGCGATATCGATTTTCGTCCATCCGAAGTGGCAACGATGGCCAATAGCTGGCGCTGGACCGAACAATGGATGCCGCACGCAGCTTGGCTTTATTTAGCGCTGTGCACACGTATCGCGACAACGGCAAGTTTGAATCAATAAGGGGTAAAAAATGGCAATTATCGTAACTGGCGCAGCGGGCTTTATTGGTTCGAATCTAGTCAAGGCGTTGAACGAGCGCGGCGAAACCGACATCATCGCTGTCGATAATTTGACGCGCGGCGATAAATTTCGCAATTTAGCGGATTTGCAGATTGCGCATTACCTCGATAAGCACGATTTTATCGAAGAGCTTTCGTCCGGCACATTCGATGGCATGGTGACTGCGGTCTTGCACCAAGGTGCATGTTCGGACACGATGGAGCACAACGGTAAGTACATGATGGATAATAACTATCAGTACACCTTGAGCTTGTTTGAGTGGTGCCAGGCCGAAGAGGCACAGTTTTTATACGCTTCATCAGCGGCAACCTATGGCAATGGTGATAACGGCTTTATTGAAACGCCAGATTGCGAAAAGCCGTTGAATGTATATGGCTACTCAAAGCTATTGTTCGATCAAGTGCTACGCCAACGCATTGCTTCAGGCGAAATTACGGCGCAAGTAGCTGGTTTTCGCTATTTCAATGTTTACGGCCCTCGTGAATGGCATAAAGAACGAATGGCATCGGTTGCTTTTCACCATTTCAATCAATACCAAGCCACAGGCAAGGTGAAATTGTTTGGCGAGTATGGCGGCTATCCTGCTGGTGGCCACACGCGCGATTTCGTGTCTGTGGAAGATATTGTTAAAGTGAATTTATGGTTCCTCGAAAACCCAGAAGTGTGCGGAATTTACAACGTGGGCACCGGTCATTCACAGCCGTTTAACGATATCGCGATTACTGCAGTCAACACGTGCCGTATTGCCGAAGGTAAGCCAGTCCTGACATTGGACGAGATGCTGGCGCAGGGCATTTTGGAGTACACCGAATTTCCAGAAGCTCTAAAAGGCAAGTATCAATGCTTTACCGAGGCTGATTTAACGCTACTACGCGAAGCGGGATACCAAGAAAAATTCTTGACCGTCGAGCAGGGCGTGAAACGCTACGTTGAAAGCCTGCTCTGTCAGCGTTAATCAAGCGGCAAAGCGCCTTCTGTCGAGAAGGCGCTCACAGAGCAAAATAGGCAGGATGTGTTATTGTGAGTAAGTTAGATTCGGTGAGATTGGAATAATGCGTATAAGCACAAGTATCATCATTGCAGCAGCTTGTTTATCGATGGCGGCTCAGGCTGAAGTTTATAAATGGGTTGATTCAACGGGCCGCGTCGTGTATTCCGATCAACCGCCACCGGCAGGTGTTGCGAAATCAAAAAAAGTAAATGTTCGCGATACGGCGGTCACCAGTGTGGCAACACAGAAGCGGGGTGATGCATCAGCTGCATCTGCTGTTGTCCCCAACCCTGCAGCCAGCACGCCGGCGCAAGCGGTGGTGAACCCTCCGCGTGATGAGGCGGCTTGTGGCGCGGCGCAGAAGCGCCTGTCTTTCTTGCTTAACGCCAAGCTGTTTAAAGAAATCAACGAAAAAGGCTCGGTAGAGTTTCTAGAGACTGATAAAAAACGCCAAGAAATTGCGGAGAAACAGGCTTTCATAGAGAAGAACTGTAAATAAATGATTCTTGTCGAAGAAAAAGGGAGCGATGCGCTCCCTTTTTTATGACTAGAGCTTGTTGCCGCGTAGTTCTCGCACCTTGTCTTCGAGTGCCTGTCGGTCTGCCTCGTTCGCGCCGATGGCTTGATCGACGATAATGCCAATTTTGCTAAACAAACCGCGCGGCCATTTCATCATCGCGGCGCCATCTTTACGGCTAAAAAAGCTACCCCAAAGTCCCTGTAGCGCCATTGGGATCACAGGAACGGGGGTTTCTTTCAATATCCGCTCGATGCCAGGCATAAAACGATTTATTTCCCCGTTGCGGGTGATACGCCCCTCAGGGAAAATCAAAACTAAATCGCCGCTATTAAGTGCTTGAGCAATTAGTGCAAATGCTGCATCTTTTATTTCTGGATTTTCTTTGGCGGTACCAATCGGAATGGTGCCTGCTGTTCTGAAAATGAAATTGAGTACGGGCAATTTATAAATTTGGTAGTCCATAACAAACCGAATCGGGCGGCGTATAGAGCCTGCAATCACCAAAGCATCCATATAGCTCACATGATTGCAAACCAATACAGCGGGACCCTCATTCGGGATATGTTCTAAACCTTGTTTTTTAACACGATAAAGTGTATGTGTTAAAATCCATACCAAGAAGCGCATTAAAAATTCAGGGATGAGCGAATAAATATAAATCGCAACAATAATATTCATTACGGCCACAATCAGCAGTAGCTCACGGAGTTCTACACCCATACTGAGTAAGGCAATACTCATAATAGAAGCGACTACCATGAATAGTGAATTCAGAATGTTATTTGCTGCGATTGCGCGCGAGGTGAATTCACGCTCTGTACGAGCTTGAATCAGAGCATACAACGGCACAATAAAAAAACCGCCAAACACACCAATTAAAAGTAAATCTGCAAGGACTCGCCAATGCTGGATCTCCACCATAAAGGTGCTTAGTGTATATTGAGTTTGCACCAAATTAGCGGTGGCAAAATACAAATCCACGCCAAACACAGATAAACCAATCGAGCCAAATGGCACCAAGCCTAGTTCGATTTGGCGACCTGATAGTTTTTCACACAACATTGAGCCGATGCCAACGCCTAGCGAGAAAATGGCCATCAGTAGGGTATAAATATCGGCGTTGCCGTGCAGGACCGATTTGGCGAAATCGGGGAATTGCGTTAGATAAACTGCGCCAAAAAACCAAAACCAAGAAATGCCTAATAAACAATTAAATACAGTTTTGTTGTGTTTTACATGGCGAATAATCAACATGGTTTCGGCAAAGACATTCCAATTGATTTTAATGTCTGGCGCGGTCGGAGGGGCGCTGGGCATGGCTCGACTGCTTAAATAGCCAGCGATAGCCACGCCGACGCATGCAAATACAATGAGTTTTTCGCCATGATCACCAGTTTGAACGATCATGGTGCCAGCAATTTGCCCAAGCAGAATGGCAATAAATGTGCCCATTTCAATTAGACCGTTGCCACCTAATAGTTCTTGTTCTTTTAGATATTGTGGTAGTACTGAGTATTTTAGCGGCCCAAATAACGCTGAATGCACACCCATTAAAAATAAGCAGAACATCAATAAAGAGGCGTTATGCCATATAAAACCAGCGCCCGCTGCGAGCATAATCCAAACTTCTAAAATCTTAATCCAGCGAGCTAAAACGGCTTTGTCGTACTTTTCTGCCAGCTGTCCTGCCAGCGCGGAAAACAAAAAGAACGGCAACATAAAGATGCCTGCGCTGAGGTTCACAATGGTTTGCGCATTCATGCCCATCATCGACAGACCATGAAATGTCACCAAAACCAAAAAAGCATTTTTAAATAAATTATCGTTAAATGCGCCCATAAATTGGGTAACAAACAAGGGCATAAAACGACGTTGCTTGAATAAATCGAATTGGTTGTCCTGATGCTGCTGGCTCATTCTTGGCGCTCTGTGTTTTGAGGTAGGCAAAGTCTAATTGAAATCGTGTATTGCGACATGGATTTATCAGTATCAACGGCAAAAAAGCAAGGTATTTATCACCGCTAGTCGGCTTGTTGCAGTCGCACACCAGCTATAACCTCTATGTTGCAGTAAGTACGATTTGTAAGGTGCCATCATGGATATCGATACTTTTTTTGCTGCGCTATGGGATGATTATTGTCTTTTGGCGCCAGAGGCTGACGCGATTCGTGGTTTATTCGGTGGTGCCAGTGTACAAAACGACCATGTTGCTTTTCGCACCTTTGATCATCCGGCTATTAATTTGTCGGTCCTAGAGCAGCCTTTGTTGGAGTTGGGGTATCGACGTGACACGCCATATCAGTTTGCGGATAAACACCTTAGCGCCTGGGGTTACGTGCCGGCAAGATTAAGCGATCCCTTGATTTTTCTTAGCCAATTGCACATCCAGCAATTGCCGGAGCAAGCGCAAGGAATATTGAATGAATTGTTGCACGATTTACCTTCGCCAAGCGTACATGGAGCAGAGGTTTTCTACTCTGGTCGATTATGGCCCGCGCCAAGCTTGACGCAATATCAAGCACTGGCTAGCTGTAGTGAATATGCTGCGTGGCTAGCCGTACATGGTTTTCATGCTAACCACTTTACAATTGCAGTTCATTCACTTGGGGTATCTCTTGCCAATGTCGTAGATAAGCTGAGTTCAATGGGATACGTACTCAATTCTGCTGGTGGGCTAATCAAGGGAAGTGAAAAAGAATTGCTGATGCAGGCATCAACTATGGCGAAAAACGTCAAGATTGATTTGGCCGATGTTCAGCAGTACGCCGTGCCAGGCTGCTATTACGAATTTGCCGAACGTTTTTACAAGCAAGATGGGCAACTGTACCAGGGTTTTGTTGCCGCTAGTGCTAGCCGCATTTTCGAATCCACCAATGCGATGAGCTAATTGCAATTCTGGAGTACATTATGCGAGCGCTGAATCAAGTTACCATCGTTGGAGCTGGAAAAATTGGCGGCAGTATTGCCAAATTACTGGCTAATTTCCCTGATTATCAGGTTTCTGTGCTCGATACCAATGAGCGTGCTCTCGCCGCACTAAATGGAAAAGTGCGAGTAATAACACGGCAAATCAAGGCGGATGACGATCTGCTGCCTTTTTTGCAGGGGCAGCAAGCCGTAATGGCTGCCACTGCATTTGATCAAAACCACCATATTGCCCGCGCAGCCTTGGCCGCGGGTGCAAGTTATTTTGACTTAACGGAAGATGTCGCCACCACCCGGGCGGTACGTAAAATCGCGCAGGGCGCCACTGACGGGCAAATATTTATGCCGCAATGCGGTTTAGCCCCAGGTTTTATCGGTATTTTGGCGCACGATATTGCGCGGCGATTTGAGCAAGTAGATACGGTCAAAATGCGCGTCGGCGCTTTGCCGCAATACCCAAGCAATGCGCTGAAATACAATCTAACGTGGTCTACCGATGGCTTGATTAATGAATATTGCAACCCCTGTGAGGCGATTCATCATGGGCGCTCGATCAATCTGCAAGCGCTAGAGGGGCTAGAGCATTTTGCGCTCGATGGCTTGGAGTACGAAGCCTTTAACACCTCCGGTGGGCTGGGTACTTTGTGCGAAACTTGGGCTGGGCAGGTCAATAATATGGATTACAAAACGGTCCGGTACATTGGTCACCGTGATTTAATGGATTTTGTGATTAACGATTTGCGGATGGGTGCTACACCAGAAAAACGTCGGCAGCTAAAACACATTTTAGAAGATGCACTGCCGATTACCTTGCAAGATGTCGTACTGATTTTTGTAACTGCCACAGGCTATATACAGGGGCAGTTCCGCCAAATTACTGATGCCAGAAAAATTTATCATCAAACCATCCATGGCGAAGTCTGGAGCGCAATACAGCTGACAACCGCAGCGGCTGCGGCAACGGCGATCGATCTACATCTAACTGGGCAGTTACCGAGCCGCGGTTTTGTGAGTCAGGATTCTATTGCACTGCATGCGTTACTGAGCAATCGCTTCGGGCAGTACTATGCAGTTGATCGCTTCGCGCAAGAGGTGCCAGTATGAGTGCACAAAATACTGGGTATAGGCTCAATCAAGTCGCCAGCGATTTGCATATTGATCAGTTTCAGCGCGAGGAGTTTTGGCCGGCTGCTTATATTGCAGGGCACGCCCGTCACAATGTCAGCCATTACCTTGCTGTTTCATCGCCAATTGATTGCGTATCGCATGGACATTTGGGATTGGCCTGTACCGTCGAAGTGAACGCTGCTGTTACAGCTGCGCATGAGGCATTCTTGGCTTGGCGCACTTGGCCGGCGCCAAAAAGAGGATTGGTCATCAAGGCGATAGCGCAGCAGGTCGCAGCCCAGAAGCATGCATTGGCGCGCCTGATTGTGCTTGAGGCCGGCAAAATCGAAACCGAGGCCTGCGGTGAGGTGCAAGAGTGGATTGATCTGTGTGATTTTGCGCTGGGGCAGTCGCGGCAATTGCATGGTTTGGTGATCGCCAGCGAGCGTGAATCGCATAATTTGCTCGAGCAATGGCATCCGCTGGGTGTCGTGGGCGTAATTACTGCATTTAATTTTCCCATTGCTGTTTGGGCGTGGAACGCGATGTTGGCCTTAATTTGCGGTAATGCGGTGGTCTGGAAGCCATCTGAAAAAACACCATTGTGTGCTTTGGCCTGTGTGCATTTAGTGAGCCAAGTATTGCAACAACACGGCGCGCCAGTTGGTTTGTTGAGCGTGGTGCAAGGTGATGCCACGGTAGGGCAGGCTTTGGTGCAAAACCCATTGGTGCCACTGGTTTCGGCAACCGGCTCTACGCGGATGGGGCAAGCTATTGCCCCCCAAGTTGCAGCACGCTTTGGCCGTAGCCTTCTTGAGCTAGGTGGCAATAACGCACTTATCGTTGCGCCGAGCGCTGATTTATCGTTGGCCTTGCCTGCGATTGTCTTTTCGGCTGTTGGTACGTGCGGTCAGCGCTGTACCAGTTTGCGCCGCTTAATTGTGCATCACAGTCTAATTGAGCAGGTCTGCCAACAATTATGCCAAATTTATTCAACGCTGGTGATTGGCGATCCGCGCGATGCAGCCACATTAGTCGGGCCATTGATCGATGGTATTGCGCTGCAGAATATGAAGAATAAGATTGAGGAGGCTATACTCGATGGGGGTGTTTTGCTGACTGGCGGGCAGGTGCGTGTTGGCGTGCCTGTTGGGCATTATGTACAGCCCGCCATTATTCAAATGCCGCGCCAAACGCGAGTAATGATGGAAGAAACCTTTGCGCCGCTGTTGTTTGTGTTGAGCTATCGAACTCTAGATGAAGCCATTGCACTCAATAACGCGGTACCTCAAGGCTTATCGTCGGCGATTTTTACGCAAGATCAGCGCGAGGCGGCGATATTTATTAGTGCGCTTGGGTCAGATTGCGGCTTGGCCAACGTCAATGTGGGCACTAGTGGCGCTGAGATTGGCGGCGCATTTGGCGGCGAAAAGGCAACGGGCGGAGGGCGTGAGTCGGGCTCGGATGCGTGGAAAAACTATATGCGCCGCAGCACCAATACCATTAATTACGGCGCGCAGCTCCCGCTGGCGCAGGGCGTCGACTTCAAAATCAAAACAGAATAAGTCAGCCGCTTCGTTGCAGGGCGCTATAATCCGCGCTCGAAAAATTATAATGCCACGCAGCGTGGTGTTACTGAGCTTGAACCTATGGCGCTAACCTCGCACGACCCTTATCTCTGGCTGGAAGATTCGACCTCGGCGCAAACGTGCGCATGGGTTACGGCGCAAAATAAAAAAACGCAACTTCAGCTTGATGCCGATCCGCGCTTTGCCCCGCTTAGCCAAGATATTCTAAATAACATTCAAAACAGTGCCCAAATCCCACTGTTTTCAGTGCATGACGGTGTTTTATACAATTTTTTCCAAAATCAGCAGCATCCGCGCGGCGTTTATCGTTCAACAACGTTAGACAGTTATCGCCAAGCCGCCACCGAATGGCAGGTTTTGCTGGATTTGGACGCTTTGGCCGAGGCGGAGCAGGTTGATTGGTATTTAAGCGGTGTTGAGCATTGCACGCTGATGCCATCTCGCTGCCTACTTAGCCTGAGTATCGGTGGCGGTGATCGCTGCGTGATTCGCGAATATGATTTGCAGCAGCGCCAATTTGTCGCCGCTGGATTTGAGTTTCCCTATAGCAAAAGCCAAGTCAGCTGGCGCGACCCCGATAGCGTTTTTGTTTGCCCGGCGTGGGATGAAGATCAGATCACTGAAGTCGGTTATTCGGCCGAGGTGGTGCTGTATCGCCGCGGCCAAGCCTGGGGTGATGCCGCATCGATGATTGTGTTACCTGCCAATATTTTAAAAGCCTCGGCATGGCGATTTCTGGATGGGGATGGCACGGCTTTCGATGTCATTGAAGCGGCGCAGGATTTTTATCGCCGCAGTTATTTCTTGCTGGACGCGCGTTTAGGCGAGGCCGCTGAGCCCATTCATTTGCGTTTGCCGCTGCGCTGTACGCTGGAAGCGTATACGCACGGCGATTTAATCATCAAAATTGACGTTGATTGGGTTTATCGGCAAGCAGATCAGCAGCAAGACTTTAAGGCCGGCAGTTTGCTGGCGATCGCGTGCGATGCCCACACCGGCGAGCTGGGACGCTCACAGTTGTTATTTGCGCCAACGGCAACGCAGTCGGTGCAGATGCTGGAGGCCAATTTAAACGGGTTATTTGTGCTGGCGTTAGATAATGTGACAAGTCGCGTTTTGACGTTCGAGCATTGCCACGGTGCTTGGCAGCCAAGCAGCAATACCTTGCCGCGCGATGGCGTAATTGATTTTGTCGCGCAACCTTGGCAAAGCGACGAGCTGTTTTACCTTTTTCATCACTTTTTACAGCCCGCACAATTGTGCCGCACTACCTTAGGCAATCACCAAACGTCTGAGTTGCTTCGTAGCCAACCGCCTGCATTTTGCGCCGATACATTGCAAGTGCAGCAGTTTTTTGCCAAGTCTAAAGATGGTACTCAGGTGCCGTATTTTATGGTAGCCAGCAAAGATATTGCTTTAGATGGTAATACCCCTTGTTTATTGTATGGCTACGGTGGGTTTGCTGTGCCCTTGCTGCCTAATTACTTGGATAATTTAGGCCAGCATTGGCTACAACAAGGCTGCGCCTATATTGTGGCGAATGTGCGTGGCGGCGGCGAGTTTGGTCCCTCCTGGCATGAAGCAGCGCGGGGCGAGCGCCGGCAAAATAGTTTTGATGATTTTATCGCGGTGGCGGAAGACTTAATCGCACGAGGTGTAACGCGACCGCAAAAGCTGGCGATTCAAGGAGGTAGCAATGGCGGGCTGTTGGTTGCCGCTAGCATGTTACAGCGCCCTGAATTATTCGCCGCCGTTGTTTGCGAAGTGCCTTTGCTCGATATGCTGCGCTACCATGAGCTAGGCGCTGGTGCCAGTTGGATGGCGGAATACGGCGATCCAGTCAAGCACGCAGATATCCTCGGGGTATATTCGCCGTACCACAACATCAAGACAGCTAGTGAGCAACACTACCCCAGTGTATTGCTCACCACGGCAGCAAATGATGATCGTGTACATCCTGCGCACGCCCGCAAAATGGCGGCCAAACTCGCTAATGCTGGGCATGTGGTGTGGTTTTGTGAGTCACAAGTTGGTGGCCATATGGGACAAACTAGTCAGCAGGAAATAGCGCAAGATTTGGCGCGAGCCTTGGTTTTCTTATATCAACAGCTCTCGGTTGAAATCTAAACTATTGGTCCTGAGGAAGAATATCCTGGCTAGCAAGCAAGTAAGCGGCAAGAAAAAAGGCCTTTGCATAGCAAAGGCCTTTTACATACGGGATTGTGTTTAAGCTGGTAACAGCATGCCACGCAACATAAAGTAGATCATGGCAGACAAAATCGCAGAGATCGGAACGGTAACGACCCAAGCTGCGGCAATTTTCATAATCTGAGAGCGTTTTACTAGTTCTTGGCGATACACTTTCTTCAAGCCTTTTAGCTCCATCTTCGAGAAGTGCGCGGGATCTAGCTGTTGCTTGGCGCGCGTTTTCAGCTCTTGCAGCATCACACCTTTTTCAGTCGCGCTGGCTTTATTAAAGCGAACCATAAACGCATCAATTGCAGCTTGATCGCCTTCAGGATGGTGCGCTTTGATTTCATCGAGCATGCGTGCGTGATTGGCTTTGAGGTATTCACGCAAGAAGCCAACGCCGAATACGCCACCCACTGCAATATGAGTTGAGCTCACTGGCAGGCCCATCTGGCTGGCGACGATAACGGTAATCGTTGCCGCTAGAGCGATACAGAAAGCGCGCATTTGATCGAGTTCGGTAATTTCCGAACCCACGGTTTGAATTACTTTGGGGCCGTAGAGCGCTAGACCCAAAGAAATACCGATCGCACCAATAATCATGATCCACATTGGGATGCTGGCTTTATCGTGTAGCGATGCATCGCTACTCATCAGCGTATCGTTAATCGCTGCCAATGGGCCGATAGCGTTGGCCACGTCGTTTGCGCCGTGCGCAAAGCTCAGTAGGGCTGCCGCAAAAATCAGTGGGATGGTAAAGAAGTTGTTAACGCTTTGTTTGGTGTTTTCAACCAAACTAGCGCGAGATTTAATCACTGGTTTTAGGATCAAGCAAACGGCAATACCAACGACTAAACCTACGCCAGTGGCGGTCCAGAATTCGATTTTCCAGATGCGGTTTAGGCCTTTTAGCATTAAGTAAGTAGTGAACGTCCACGCCATTAAGCCAACGAGCAAGGGCACCATTTTCGCTGCGGCAGCGATCATGTTTTCTTGATACGTGATCGTGCGTTTGATGAGGTATAAAAATAGCGCCGCAAAAATACCGCCAAGTAGTGGCGAAATCACCCAGCTAGCGGCAATGGTACCGACTTGTGCCCAATCGGCAATGCTCATGCCGCCGGCGGCAACGCCAGAGCCCAAAATAGCGCCGACAATTGAATGTGTGGTTGAAACCGGCGCGCCAATGGCAGTGGCCACATTGAGCCACAAAGCGCCTGCTAATAGCGCAGCCAGCATAATCCAGACAAAGGTTTGTTTGTCTGGAATCAGTGTCGGGTCAATAATGCCGCTGCGTATGGTGGAAACCACGTCGCCGCCGGCAATAATGGCGCCTGCTGCCTCAAAAATAGCGGCAATAACCAGTGCGCCACCCATGGTGAGAGCTTTGGAGCCTACCGCTGGGCCAACGTTATTGGCTACGTCATTGGCGCCAATATTCATCGCCATGTATGCGCCAACGACGGCGGCAACGATCAACATTAAGCTAGGAGTGGTACCGCGTGCTGCGGTGTAGAGCACGATGCCCACAATAAAGAGCAAGGCGATGCCGAGCCGGATCAGCTCAACACGACCCGAATTGGCCGCCTTGTGGATGGTGTCGATTTGTTTGTGATTCATATTGTCAACTAATGAGATTTTGACTGCGAAGCGGCTTAGGCGTAGCTAAGCCGGAAAGGTTTCATTATCGTGACAAATATTTACTATTTTTCGGGCAAAAAGCAGGAATAGTCGCCAGGCGGCACTTGGTTGAATGTATTGCAAAGATGAAGAACGCCTGGGGAAATTTACTAGTAATTTAGTGCGGGTAAATCGCGCCTAAAATGCGCGCCCCCTTGGCGCCGGTTACGGTGGGCAGATTGCCTGTTTGGCCCGTCATGCAGCGCATTGCTAGCCATGCAAAAGCATAAGCTTCGACCCAGTTTGGCTCTACGCCTAGTTCGCTTGTGGTGTTTACTGGTGTACCACTTAGATCGGCAATGCGTTCAAGCAGCAATGAATTATACGCGCCGCCGCCGCAGACAAAAATCTCGCTTGGCTCTCCTTGCAGCAAGATCGCAGAACTGATGCTGCGCGCGCTCAGTTCCAATAAAGTGGCTTGTACGTCCGCCGGGGTAATGGCTTCGCTAAGCGACTGCAAATGCGCGTTTAGCCACGCCTGATGAAATAAATCGCGGCCGGTTGATTTGGGCGCGGGCATCGCAAAATAGGGCTCAGATAACAACGCTGCCAGCAAAGTAGGGTGCGGGCGGCCGCTGCGCGCCCAGTTGCCGTCGGCATCGTAGGCTAGCCCGCAATGCCGCTGAATCCACAAATCCATCAGCACATTGCCTGGGCCGCTATCAAAACCTAACACTTGGCCGTCGGCGGCTAGCCAGCTTAAATTGGCGATGCCGCCAATATTCAGTAAAACGCGATTTTCTGCGGGCTTGGCAAACAGTGCCTGATGAAAAGCGGGCACCAGCGGAGCGCCTTGCCCGCCGGCCGCCACATCGCGGGAGCGAAAATCTCCAATCACAGTAATGCCAGTATGTTCCGCCAATAAAGCATGGTTGCCGATTTGCAGTGTATACCCCAGCTCAGGGCGGTGACGAATAGTTTGGCCATGATTGCCAATCGCGACGACCTGCTCGGGTTTGATTTTCGCTTGGGCGAGTAGTTGATTGACAACGTCGGCGCAGGCCATGCTATGGGCGTTGGCCGCCAATTGCGCTAGATGTAGTTCATCATCCGACGCCGCTTGCAAGCGCATAAGCTGCTCGCGCAGCGGCGCTGGCATAGCTGCGGTATGGCTGGCGACGAGTTGTGGCTTGGTGCCGACAAAATCAACGAGAACCGCATCGATGCCATCTAGGCTGGTGCCCGTCATTAAACCGATGTAATAAGCGGGCAGGGCGTAGTCATTCATGCGGAATCACCGTCGATGTCTTAGTCAAGTTGCGCTAATTCTACCTGTCCTGCTAAAGAAAGTTGACGTTTCATGGCGCTGGCCAGCGGCGTGAACGCATTAATTTGTTGTGCCGTTAGTTTTTTACCCTGCGGCATGGCGATGGTGGTTGGATCAACTTGCACGCCATTAATCTTAAATTCATAGTGCAAGTGCGGCCCTGTGACGCGGCCCGTCGCACCAACCGCACCAATCACTTGCCCTTGTTTTATGCTTGATCCTGGTTTTAAGTCTTTGGCAAAAGCTGACATATGGGCGTATAGCGTACTGTATTTGCCATCATGCTTGATTTCAATCACTTTGCCGTAACCGGATTCATGCGCCATTTTGGTGATAACGCCATCTGCTGTCGCTTGAATGTCGGTACCGATTGGTGCTGCATAATCTACGCCTCGATGTTGGCGCCAAGTAAAAAGTACCGGGTGAAAGCGCATCGCAAAACCAGAGCTTACACGGGAAAATTTCACCGGGTTGTTAATAAACCCTTGTTTAAGGCTAGTGCCATCAAAGGCGTAATAGTTGCCAGTTTCGCTTCCATCCTGAAACCACATGGCTTCGTGCGTAATTCCTTTGTTGATGAATTTGGCCGCAATGATTTTTCCGGGTTTTACCAAAGTGCCTTGGTGTGTTTCCGCCTCATAGATGACAGAGAATTGGTCACCCTTTTGTAGTCGGTGATGAAAGTCGACCCGACTTGAAAATAGATCAATTAATTGCTGGGTGATCGCCTCGGGTAGATCTGCGGCATCTGTGGCTGCAAAAAAGGAGCTATTAATGACCCCGGATTTCATGAATGTTTGTTTTTGGGTGGCAACAGGCCCCGCGCTGGCGTGCAGTTGATTATCCTGTCGGCTGATTTTTACCTCTTCGCCGTTGTTGTTGACGTAGCTAAGTTGCGTTACATCGCCATTGGCGTCGCTATGGGCGTGCAGCAGTCGTCCAGGATTCAGATCGAATAATTTGCGTGCAGTATCATCATCTTTAATGAATTGCTGCAAAGTATTATCGACGATACCCATCCGTGCGAGTACACGTCCTACGGTGTCACCGCTGCGGATGACTTCAAGGCGACTGTGTTGGCTTTGCCCGCTTGAATCGCTGAGTGTTGGGGTGGGTAACGTTTCAGTAACGGTGCGAACGTCTGCTTTGAGCTGCGGGCCAAATTCCACTACGCCGTAAGCCGTGAGTGTCATGCCCATTGGTAAAATCAAGGCCGCCGCCAGCCATTGCAGGTGCTGGCGTTGCCAGCTGGCAAACTGTGAAGGCTTAGTTTTGCTGGCTAAATTTTGCCCTTGCTCGGTAGGGCTTTGCGGTAAAATGTGCGACATACTGTATCTCTAATTCGGCTTGGCGCTAGACTAACAGAAAAAGTTGCGATGGCAAATTTCCATTATCTAACAATGGCTTACCCTTCTTTTAAGGCTTTGGCGGCAGAGTCTAGCTAATGTTCACGTATCGCAGCGCTAGGCGCCATAATGCTATATTCCACAGCATCAAGACATCCGTGCGCACTTTAACGAACGAGTGCTAATTTACCGATGGTATTTTTTACATATTTTAAGCGTTAACTGCTGCGTAGCAGTGGTTATTCACTTCTTTATCTTAAGTATTTGGTCGTAGGCTAATCGAAATAAAGCTTTGCGACATATACCTCTGAAAGTGGCCTATGAATCAGATTCCAGAAATTCGCGAAGGGCAATCAATTGAATTGCTTAAAGCACTGCATATTTTGACCCGTGATGGCAAATTAAACCAGGATAGTCGGCGCAAGTTGAAGCAGGTTTATCACCTGTTCAATTTTATCGAGCCCTTACTCAATGACGTTTTGTCGCAGCATGAGAATGTCACGCTCGCCGATCATGGTGCGGGAAAGTCCTATCTCGGTTTTATTATTTACGACCTGTTTTTCAAAACTAAAAATGCCGGCCACATCTATGGAACTGAGTTTCGGGCCGAATTAGTCAAAAAATCACGTGACTTAGCGCAGCAATGTGGGTTTGAGCGGATGACCTTCCTCGATATGCTGGTCGAGCAGGCCGCGAGCGCCAAAGAAATGCCTGCCCAAATTGATGTCGTAACGGCTTTGCATGCCTGTGATACCGCTACCGACGACGCAATTCGTTTTGGCTTAGATAAAAATGCGCGACACATGGTGTTGGTGCCGTGCTGTCAGGCTGAGGTAGCTAGCGTGCTGCGTAAACATAAAAGCCAATCGCTGGCCAAAACGCCATTGGCCGAACTATGGCGCCACCCCATTCATACTCGTGAATTTGGAAGCCAAATTACTAATGTGCTACGTTGCTTACTGCTTCAATCGAAAGGCTATCAAGTTACCGTTACTGAATTGGTCGGCTGGGAGCATTCGATGAAAAATGAATTAATCATCGCTAGCAAGTCTCCGAATGCACCCAAAAAGCAAGCAAAAGAGCGTATGACGCAGATTTTGGCAGAATTAAACTTGGAAGAAATGCAAACCCGTTTTATGTATTAGGGTGCACGAGGGTAGGGCGAGGCTTGTCAAGTATGACAGCAATGCGTATGATTCGACCTCCTCGCGGAAAGATGGATGAGTGGTTTAAGTCGCACGCCTGGAAAGCGTGTATAGGTTAATAGCCTATCGGGGGTTCGAATCCCCCTCTTTCCGCCAAGAATTTATATTAAAGTCCTGATTTTTCAGGGCTTTTTTGTTTATGCCCATTCCTAGTGTACCATTTGCAGCATGGATGCGATTTCATCGCATAGAAACAGAAATTGGTACCCAGGCAATTCTATTGACCGGTCAAGAAGCTCGCTGCAATAGTTCAGGAAGTCATGTTTTTGTGGTAATTCTGCCTTTCGGTGGCTTTGTTGCACAAATCAGCCTGAAAGCGATTTACCCCAAAAACCATATGGATTTATCCCGCACTCACCATCGTCGGCCTACCCAGTTGCGTGAAGCGATTTAAGATCGCAGCACGCACTTGCAACTCCGCCACCTGACGATCAAAGTCCCGCGCCATCACCCGCTCACCTAATAATTTAAAACAACGTATTTTGGTTTCCACCAAGCTGCGTCGATGGTAGCCCGACCACTTTTTCCAGATCGCCCGCCCCAAGTACTTGGTCGCATGCAAAATCGCATTGCGAGCTCGTGCACCCGCCGTATTTTCTTTCCGAAACTGAGCATTCTTGCGCGTTGGAATAATCGCAGCCGCACCACGAGCCGCAATGGCATTGTGGCATTCTTTGGTGTCGTAGGCGCCATCACCGTAAATCGCAGCAATCTGTTCAGACTAGGGAATCTGATTCAACAATTCCGGTAGCATAGATGCATCGCCGGTTTTATTGTCGGTGACCTCAATGGCACGAATTTCAAGGGTTTCAGCATCAATGCCGAGGTGAGCTTTGCGCCATTGCCGACGATATTCGGCACCATGTTTCTTGGTTTTCCATTCGCCTTCACCGAGCATTTTGATACCCGTGCTATCGACTAATAAATGCAAACCGCCTTGGCTTTGACGGGCAGAAATAATGACTTTGAGTGTTTTTTGTCGACGAGAGATTGTACTCGAATCGGCGACGATCCAATCTAAGTTGGCGAGTCGAAGCAGGCTTTCCACCATGCCGGTAGTTTGGCGTAATGCTAGACCGAATAGGCATTTGATAGTGAGGCAAAATTGAATGGCAACGTCGCTGAAAGTGAGGTTTCTTCCGCGTTTGCCAGTGGGCTCGGCAGCCCATTTCAGGGTTGGATCGAGCCAAATCATCAATGCGCCACGTGACTTTAACGCAGCGTGATAAGACGACCAGTTGGTGGTTTTGTACTTGTTGGATGGGGGGGGGGCTCATGTTGCTATTTTACCAGCAGCATTGCGCTGCTGATTTGTGCATATATGGACGCCCCCACTTTGCCAAGCATTCAATTCATCGATGAGATACAAAGTCGATTGCAGCCATATATCCGGACTTTAACGAGGCATTGCCTCTGTCCCTGATGGATTTCCGCTGATTGAGTCCTAAACAACAAAGCGCACTCGAAGTGCCAAGCACAAATCAGGTTCGCTCAATCACGGTCTGACCTATATCGCCGTCAATGTCATGATTGCCTGTGCAATCGAAGGAAACGGTTTTTCTTGTAGACGGTGTTTAGCCTAGCCTAATGTGTTGCGACGGGTGAAACCGCATGGTAATCGGCCTCATACCGACGATCTTTGGCTAGCAGGGCTCAAATGATCCGAGCATTCTTATTGGCGAGCGCAACGACAGTAACATTATGATGACAGCGCCCAAGCATGCGTTGCAGCCACGGGTCAGCTCGTTCGCGTTGACGTTCAAAATGCGCGATGATGGCGCGAGCACCGTGAATGAGCAAGGTGCGAAGATAAACATCACCCCGTTTACTTATGCCCAGCAATACCGGTTTACCGCCACTGGAATGCTGTCGTGGAACGAGGCCAAGCCAAGCAGCCAACTGCCGACCATTTTCAAATGATTTCGCGTCGGCGACGCTCGCAACAATCGCTGTTGCGGTAATGGGACCCACGCCTGGCAGTGCTGCAATCCGTAGCGATGATTCGTTCAGACGATGCCACTGCAAAATAACCTTATCGTATTCAAGTACTTGTTGATCCAATTCATTCAAGTGATTGAAAAGTCGCTGGATTAAGTCGCGCACCATTGCAGGTAAGCCGTTTTCGGCATCCTCAAGTATTTCGGGAATACGGCGGCGCAATGTGGATAACCCCAGCGGCATCACAATGCCGAATTCAGCCAACAACCCTCGCATTTGATTGGTTTGAGCAGTTCTGGCTTTGACAAAACTGGCACGAGTCCGATGTACTGCGAGCATGGCTTGTTGCTCGGGCAATTTGATTGCCACAAAACGCATATTTGGCCGAGTTACTG
This sequence comes from Chitinibacter sp. SCUT-21, assembly GCA_041874755.1. Taxonomy (NCBI): domain Bacteria; kingdom Pseudomonadati; phylum Pseudomonadota; class Betaproteobacteria; order Neisseriales; family Chitinibacteraceae; genus Chitinibacter; species Chitinibacter sp. SCUT-21. The sequence continues at coordinate 270,467 of CP102611.1, read as the reverse complement.
CTTCGCAAATCGCCTCTGCATCGGCCATATCTGTTTTACTGCCTTTAACATAGGGCTTCACAAACTGAGGCGCCATCAGCTTCACTATATGGCCAAACGATTCTAGCTTTCTTGTCCAGAAGTGCGCACACCGTGAAGTTGAAAAACTTGCTTGGCTAGATCCAGCCCGATGGTCGCGATGTTCATGATGTCACCCCTCTAGAGTTGTACGTTGCCGCTCTCAGTCTGGCACCGGCATCCCCGGTTTAGGAAGGGGCGTCCATTCCATTAACAAAACTCTGTAATGACGCTTTTTTTGATTCGATTTTATATAACTAGGAATAATTGCTGTGGATTTGAAATAAGATTGCAAAATTAAGGCAGTCAGTCAGTGGTACCCCTAACAGAAGCAGCTAAATTTACCCCAATAGGAATATTTGATGAACTTTTCGACGATAATTAATCGACAGTGCACTAGCAGTTTGAAGTGGGATAAATATCGTGGGCAAGATATTTTACCGCTTTGGGTGGCAGATATGGATTTTGCAGCTCCAGATTCTGTTTTATTGGCTCTGCATAAAAGAATCAAGCATGGGGTTTTTGGCTATACCAATCCCCCTGATTCTTTAATTGATGCTGTTTTGCATTACGCTCAACAAACCTATCAATGGGAAATTCACGCTAATTGGATTGTTTGGTTGCCAGGTTTAGTGCAAGGTCTGAATCTTGCTTGTCGAGCTGTGGGGCAGCAGGGCGATGCAGTCATTACCGCCACCCCCGTTTACCCCCCATTTTTGCGCGCACCTAGCTTAGCGGGGCGAAGCTTAATTACCGTTCCACTGATAGAGCAGGGCGGTCGATGGATGTGGGACTTTAAGATGCTCGAGGCGGCGATTACACCGGCTACCCGCTTGTTATTGCTCTGTCATCCTCACAATCCAGTTGGCAGAGCTTGGTCACGAGATGAGTTAAATACCCTGCTAGGCATCGCCAAGAGTCATAATCTGGTTGTGTGCTCAGACGAGATACATTGCGATTTATTGCTTGATGACACCTTGAAACATCTGCCATTTGCCAATTTAGATCCGGATTTTCTCGAGCGAACAATTAGCTTGTTTGCCCCATCAAAAACTTGGAACTTACCGGGGTTGGGTTGTGCCTTTGCCGTGATACCCAACCCCGAATTGAGAGCACGCTTTCGCCGAGAAATGAGTGGCTTAGTGCCTGCTGTGAATGTTTTGGGGTATGTTGCAGCAGAGGCCGCCTACCGCGATGCGAGTGATTGGCACAAGAATCTAATTTCAACTCTACGAAATAATCGTAAACTACTAGTTAACGCCTTCGCAAACACCCAATTACACCTCAGCACTGCTGAGGCCACCTATTTAGCTTGGGTCGATGCACGGGCAGTCCACCCACACCAGCCCGCTGCCGTTTTTGAAAGCTACGGCTTAGGCGTATCGGAGGGAGCGGACTTTGGTTTGCCTGGCTGGATACGAATTAATTTCGGCTGCTCAAGCGCCCTGATGCAAGAGGCAATTGGGCGCTTGAATATTTTACTAGATCAATATCGCTTGTAGTAATCGCCTGTCTGGTTTACTGCGCTAAGGCTTGGTGTTGCAGCTCAATCAATTGCTCAATGCCAAGTTGCGCTAAATCGAGGAGTTCATTCATTTCTGCGCGACTGAAAGCCTCGCCTTCTGCTGTGCCTTGAATTTCTATGAATTTGCCACTGGCTGTCATTACCACATTCATATCGGTTTCACAGCCAGAGTCTTCTTCATAATCAAGATCTAGCAATGGTACTTTCTCTACAATCCCGACTGAAACAGCCGCGACCGCCTCTTTAATTGGCGAACTAGTGAGTTTTCCTTGGGCAACTAAGCCATTAATTGCATCAGTTAACGCAACAAACGCCCCTGTGATACTTGCAGTACGGGTGCCACCATCTGCTTGAATAACATCGCAGTCGATTGTAATTTGTCGCTCTCCCAGTGCGGCAAGATCAACCACCGCACGCAGGCTACGCCCAATCAAGCGCTGAATTTCTTGTGTGCGACCACTTTGTTTACCCGCGGCTGCCTCACGTTTCATTCGTGAGCCGGTTGAACGAGGGAGCATGCCATATTCTGCGGTAACCCAGCCTTCACCTTTACCTTTCAAAAAAGGAGGAACTTTCTCCTCTACACTGGCCGTGCAAATAACCTTGGTATTGCCAAACTCAACGAGTACGCTACCTTCCGCATGGCATGTATACCGACGTGTCAATTGGATCTTGCGAAGTTGCTGCGGTGTGCGATCGAATGCGCGCATGAGTACCTCTAATCTTTGATTGAATGGCTGGCAGTATAAAGTAATCAATTACAAACGGCTTCGTAATTAACTGGCTTGTGGCTTTGCAGTAAGCAGTTTCTAGAGCCGGTTAGCCATATTTGGCAAGCTGCTTAGCTGTAGTAGCTGTACGCCATGCTGTAACCAGGTAGTAAATTCATGGGTATTCATCGGCTTAGCGATAAAGTAGCCCTGAATTTCGTCACATCCCATTACCGACAATGCCTGCCAGCAAGCCAAAGTTTCTACGCCTTCAGCCACCACAGTTAAGCCTAAGATATGGCCTAATTCAATCATGGATCGGACGATAGAGATACTTTCAAAAGTGCTATTCATCGCCATGACGAATGTTTGATCTATTTTCAGTTCATTGATCGGCATCTTAGCCAAATAGGAAAAAGATGAATATCCTGTGCCAAAATCATCGATGGATAATTTGATATTAAGTTGACGCAAACGGTTGAGATTTTTGAGCATTAAGTCGGGCTGGCGCATAACCCCAGTTTCTGTGATTTCAAGACATAGATTTACTTGGCCAGGATAATCTCTGATTTGTTGGGCGATGAATTCTACAAATTCGCTATCTTCAACATCACCCACTCCCACATTCACCGAAATACAGAGATGAATACCGTTCGCCTGCCAAATCAACTGCTGTCTTAATACATCCCGAATCACCCATTCAGTAATCGCGCGTAGTTTTCCAGATTGTTCGGCAAAGGTGATAAATAGGTTTGGTGAAATCCAACCTCGAGTTGGGTGCTGCCAGCGCACAAGGGCTTCGGCACTATGAACATTCAAATCAGCCAGCAAAATTTTAGGCTGGTACTGCACAATCAGTTGATTCTGTTCGATTGCTTCCCGTAAATCGCCCATCAGTGTAAATTGATTTTGGCGATCAACTTCACGCACTGGGTCATAGACTACGCAAAATTGACACTCTTCCTTCGCCGCAAAAATACTAATTTCTGCCTGCCTGAGCAAAGAATCCGCATCGTATCCATGCGCGGGAAAGCAGCTTAAGCCAAATCGGACAGCCAGATTAATCTTGTGATCATCAATGGCAATCACATTCGATGTTTCCGCCTCTACTTGTCGGATGAGTTCGCTGAGCTGCTTATCCGAATCAAAGGGAATTAATAATAAAAAAGCATTACCCGATACTCGTGCCACTGCGTGCAAAAGATGCGGCTGAAGTTGGCTCAAACGATCCGCAACGCAGCGCAGTACATTATCGCCTTCGGCAAAGCCAAAGCAGTCATTCACATAGTGAAAATCCGCAATATTCATCATCGCGACCGCAAAAGTACGGTTTTCTTTTTGAATGAATTGATCAACAAGTTCTAAAAATCTGGCTCGATTAGGTAAACCAGTCACCCGATCGACAAACGCCAGTTGCCGCAATAATTGCTCCCGAGCTTTAAGTGCATCCCCCATTGCGTTAAAAGCGGTCGCCAAATTTCCAAGTTCATCATGCGATTTAACTGGCATGCGCAAATCAAACTCACCTAGAGTAAATCTCTGAACTGCATGACTAAAACGGCGCAGCGGATTAGTCAGTTTGGCGGCCAAGATCCAAGAGACAATAGAACCAAAAAGTAGCAAAGCTAAACCCAACCAGAGCGTTTGCAAAAAAACATCCCGCAACTCTTGTTGCACATGATTCGCGTCTATATCTGCCCCTAGTAGATATTTCTGCTTTGAGTCAGTTTGCTCAATCAAAGATAGCGAACGAAATTGTCCATACTCATCATTGAGAGCACCGTAACGGCTTTCTCCGCTTTGCAGTGCGGCGTAGGTATAGCCGGCCTCATCATGATAAGGCTGATAAAAATGGCCAAATTTATTCGAGGCAATTTCGGTTTCAGATGCAGAGTCGGCCAAGTAAATGACTTCATCATGGTGCAACGCCAAGACATACAAATAGCGCAAACCACTGCGGCGGGCAAATTGATCAAGGCGCCGTGTATTTTCGATGTAATCCCCAAGTAGAATGGGTTGTTTAGCTAAAGCCTGTTCGATGTATTGATTAGGCAAAATGTAAGGGATCGCACTTGCCGCCGTTTTTAATCGCCCATCAATTTCTGCAAAAAGAGCAGTCGATAGTTCTCGGTAAATGCTAGCAGTCAATGCAAGGCAGATGAGGAAATTAATAAGCAGCAAGATCAGCAGCACCTTGGCGCGGGTGCTGCGGATCATGTGAATGCTAAATTTTGCGAGGCGGGAAGCCATTACCAACTGTGCACCTGATGAGCCGACAGTTAGTTTTAGTCCAATATTGTGCGATGCGCAATTTACATGTAAACATTAAGCCAGCAAAACGAATTTTAATTCTTTGCAATCTTTCTGCAGTCTAAATCCATAGGTATCACACGGACTAGGTAAGGGGGATAAATTAAAACTCATTAATTCATCGCGTCGAAACACGTGAATTTGGAGTGGTTCGTTGAAAGAAGTTTGCGCAGTGATTTTTTCTAGGCTCGCAGAAGTGGCTCGCAACCCATCAATTGCTAGAATCAAATCGCCAGCGGCTAAACCTGCTTGGGCTGCGGCTTGTCCAGCTAATACATGGGTGATTTTTAGCCCTGCAGGCTCTGACTGATAGCGCATGCCAAAACTTGAACAAGGTTTTGGTAGTGTATCCATCCAACCACCTTTGTCGTTTGCCCCAGCACTTGGTCGTAGTTGAGTTTCAACTCCAATTTTTTGTAGTAATTGTGCGACTGGCAAGTCTTGCGTGGAACGAATGGCCAAATCAAAAAATGCTCGCAAATCTAGGCCACTCACTTCGCTTGCGATCAATTCCCACTCTTGCTCGCCAACCCCCTTGCCATACTGGTCGAAGTCTTTGCCAAAACGTAACCAAAGCGCTTGCATGACATCATCAAGCCCTTTTTGATTTTGAGTTTCAGTCCGAATGTAGAGATCTAAACATAGCGCTACGAGTGCACCCTTTGTGTAATAGCTTACTAGTTCATTCGGACTGTTTTCATCTTGCCGATAATACTTAACCCACGTATCAATGCTTGAGTCATTTAGTGTCTGCCTTATGCGCCCATACCCCCTCTGAACTGCGGTGGCGGTTTGAGCTAGCAATTCAAGATACTCATCGATATTAATTATTCCCGCGCGCAGTAGGCAAAGGTCATCGTAATACGAAGTGACCCCCTCAAAGGCCCATAATAATGTGGAGTAGTTTTCTTGCTGTAAATCGTAGGGCGCAAAGGCAGCCGGTTTGATTCTTTTTACATTCCAGCTATGAAAGTACTCGTGGCTACATAAGCCCAAAAATTGACGATAACCAGCACTCAGTGCGGGGTCGCCTCGTTGTGGTAAGTCATTCCGGCTACATATTAGGGCCGTGGAATTGCGATGCTCAAGCCCACCATAGCCATCACCAACTGCTACGGTCATAAATAGGTAGTGTTTAAATGGTGCAGGCTCACCAAATAGACGAATTTGATATTCGCAAATGGGCTTGAGATCTTTAACCAGTCGCTCCAAATCAGCAGTATGACGGCCTGAAATAACCATTTTATGAGGAACGCCACATGCTTCAAATTCCAGCAAAGAAAAATCACTCACTTCAACAGGACAATCAATCAATTCGTCGTAATTTCCTGCGCGGTAAAGACCAAACCCTGACGAGTCAACAGTTATGGCGGTCATGCCGGTAGCCACTTTCCAATCCAACTCGCTGTAAAAATCGGCGGCGCAAATAGATACCTCACAAGGGCTATCTAATTGACCTTGTACCGCAAGAAACACGCTTGTGCCATTAAAAAACGCCCGAGTCTGGTCAAGATAGGCGCCGCGCACTGATAAATCAAAGGCATAAACCTCATACTCAACCACAATTGGGTGCTCACTTGGCGATACTTGCCAAGTCGATTTATTTACTTTTGTAACCTGAAGTTTCTTTCCGACTGAAGTAGCAGTTAGCTGCACGATATGACGTGCAAACTCACGAATCAAATAGCTACCAGGAATCCAGACGGGTAGCTGTAATTGTTGGCCGTTGCGATCAGGGTTGTTGATCGTGAGTTTGACTGCAAAGCGGTGTGTGGCAGCATCTAATATTGAAATTTGATAATAAATTGACATAAGTATGAAATTGTTAAGGTTGTTTGGAGGCTAGACCTACTTGGTTTCGACCCGCGGCTTTTGCCTGGTATAGGGCTTTGTCTGCTGCATCAATTAAGTCTTGTGCTGTCATGCCATCTTCTAGTTGCGCCACACCCGCACTGAATGAGGCATTAAAATGGCCGTTTTCATTCGAGTGTGCAAGTTCATGAAACAGAATACGCAACTCGTCTGTGCGCTGCGCAGCTCGAATTTGAGTATGATCGGTCCAAATTAAAGCAAATTCTTCACCGCCATAGCGACCCACTGCATCGGGATTTGGCATCGAGGCTTTGAGGAGTCGAGATAAACTTTTAATAACCCTGTCTCCGACCGGATGGCCATATTTGTCATTGATTTGCTTGAAGAAATCAATGTCGATCATTGCATAGGCCAGTTGGCGTGACTCTTTGTGTGCACGTGTAACTTCACGGCTCAGTGATTCAACAATATTGGTGTGATTTAGTAGCCCTGTAAGGCTATCACGCGTCATCCAGCGTCTTAATGTACGGTAACGTTCGGCAATAATGCCCACCGCGGCAATTAACTCATCCGCCTCCATATTTTTCACTAAAAAATCATCTCCTCCCATGCTACGGGCCATCAACTGGCGACCGCGATGCGTTTCAGTCGATAGAAATACAATGGGGATTGAATCAAATTGAGGGCGCTGGCGAATTAATTTAGCGATTTCATCCCCTTTGCATTGGGGCATGTATACGTCGAGTAGCAGAATATCGGGTTGAAAACTCTCTAGTGAATCTATGACGCGAAGCGGGTCGGTAAGGTGTTTAAAGAGCATTCCGGCACCATTCAGAACAGAATGAGCCCACTTTGCCACGGTCTCCGAATCGTCGACCAAGAGCACTTTGTAGGGGCGAACGAGCTCTTTTTCTTCTTGCTGATCAAGCCGATCAATCAGCGATTGCAGGCTTATAGGGTGAGAAACAAAATCAGTGACACCAAGACGCAAATATTCTAACTGCTTGGCGAGATCAAACCCATAGTTAGCTAAGAAAATTGGGCCTTTAAATAGCTTCGTCAATAAGGGTAGACATTGACTTGCCGTAACATCAGACGTGCCAGATTCGTCAAGCATGATGATCGATGGCTTATCGGTATACAGGGCAGCCAATAATGAGCTGTTACGATCAAAGGCACGAAAATCAAATCCGAAAAACTGCAGTTGCCGAGCTAATTCTTGAAACAGCTCCAGTTTCGGGGAGACGAAATAGACCAGCTTTTTAGCAAAAATAGACATATTTTCCTTTAGCTATTGTTCGGATTGTGAACGTCTAGCGCATCTAATTTTCTTCGCCATTTTTTTGTTGGTCGACCGCGGACATGCGGATGATCAAATTGTGGTTCAAGTGCTTTTGCAAATTGATCTAGCTTGCGTTTTTCAGCACTTCTTTCTGTTTCACTATAGAGGCTGCGAGCAAGCTCTGCAGATCGGCGCTGTTCGCTCAACCCAAGAACTTCTACTTCAAAATTGCCGTGTGGGGCATGGATTCTTAGACTATCCCCCACGGTTACCCCGCGTGCGGGTTTAACACGCTCGCCATTCAGGTTAATATGGCCCGCATCAATAGCTGCGATGGCAATAGAGCGTGTTTTAAAAAATCGAGCCGCCCACAGCCATTTATCTAGACGTACTTTTTCAGCCAATTCTCACTCCAATTTTCCACATTATCCTCACCTGCACGGTTTCTACCTATGGATAAAAAATCGCTCAGCATGTTGAAACAGTTTCGCAAGGGCCTGACTGAAACGTCAAAACTCAAAAAAACCTTGAAGCCGTCGGCAAGGCAAATTAGTGAGCACGATTTGTTTTTACAAGCGATGCACGGTGTTACGCCCCTATTGAAAGCTACGCGAGAGGCAACTCACGTCCTAGATCCTATTAGCCCGTGGCCACGCAAACAAATTATGCAGCACATCGAGACGCATGAAAACATGAGTGATTTTTGGCCCTGGGATGAACTGGGGCCGGGAGAACAATTAATGTTCATGAAGCCTGGCTTACGCTTGGATGTATTAAAGAAACTCAAAAAAGGTCAATGGTCAATCGATGACCAATTAGATTTGCATGGAGAAACAGTCGATTCTGCACGACATAAAGTGGTTCATTTTTTAGCGCAAGCAATTGAGCAACAATATCGCTGTGTGCGCATCATCCACGGCAAAGGACTGAGTTCGAAAGAGGGTGTGCCAATCTTAAAACTAAAGCTAAAAAACTGGCTGGCACAACGCGAGGAAGTGCTTGCTTTTACACAAGCCAATCCGACGCAGGGTTGTTCTGGCGCGGTACTAGTATTACTTAAATCAAGGAAAAAACATTTATGAATTTTGTCAACGACGCCAAATTCAAAAGGGTTTGCTTAATTGTCTGGGCGCTGGCAATTTGGATAGGTTCACTTATGCCATCGCCACCCCCAACGGTTGAGAATGGCGATAAATTCCAGCATTTCTTTGCTTACGCCATATTGGCATTTTTTGCTTTCCGTTTAAAACCAGGTTTACTACGCGTTTGGTTATTTGCTGCTGGCATGGGGGTCACAGTCGAGCTAGCGCAGTCCCTGACAAGTTGGCGCAGCTTTGATGTGCTCGATATGGTGGCCAACGGACTGGGTGCGCTCATCGGTCTGCTAGTTTGTCGGATTCTTATCGCTAGCGGCGTGAAATTTCTATAATTCTTTTATCCAAGTGATAGGAGAGTCTCATGTCAATGAATGCTGAGCAGGTCAAAGTCGCGATTGCCAAACTCTTAGATCAACTAAAGCCCGAACAGTTAGAAGAGCTATACAACCAACTTCATGCTGAAGATCATATTGTTTATGTCGGCAAAGGTGTTTACGAGCATCAGGATATGGATGACTAGGGGACTCAAATTGATTATGCCGATGACGTAATTATTTGCCTTATAAAGTACTTATTTTTGCATTTCGTCGTTTGAAAACAAAGGGTATGATAACTTCAGCGTGATTACGAATCGCTACGAGTTTACATATTCGCCGCCCATAGGCTTGATCAAATTTGTAGTGCAAATTCAATCGCAACAAATCTGGAATACTGACTTATATCAACTTTATTTCAAGGCAAGTTGCTACGATAGTTTGATGTCATTATTAATATCGCTCTAGGCCAATCAAATAAGAGCGATACACAGTAAAACACGCCAAAAGCTGTTTTGGCTCATGATGTCCAGCCGACATCGCCACAAGGAGATTCACATGAACGCCCCCATCGATAAATCTTTGGATCAATCTCAACTAGACGCTTGGCGTGGTTTTGCCGCCGGCGAGTGGCAATCCAAAGTTGAAGTCCGTGACTTTATCCAAGCGAACTACACCCCTTACTTAGGCGATGACAGTTTCTTGGCTGGCCCAACTGAGCGCACTACCCAATTGTGGAACGAGTTGTCGGTTTTACTCAAAGAAGAGCGTAAACGTGGCGTGCTGGAAGTTTCGGCTCAGTTTGGCTCGACCATTACCGCGCACGATGCGGGTTATATCAACAAAGATCTTGAGACGATTGTTGGTCTGCAAACCGATGCACCTTTGCGTCGCGCGATTATGCCGAATGGCGGTTTGCGTATGGTGCAAAACGGTTTGGCGGCCTATCACTTCGAAATGAATCCACAAATCGAAGAGATTTACACCAAATACCGTAAAGACCATAACAACGCCGTGTTTGATGCATACACGCCAGAAATCATGGCCTGCCGTAGCTCAGGTGTAATTACTGGTCTGCCAGACTCTTATGGCCGTGGCCGTATTATCGGTGACTACCGTCGTGTTGCGCTGTACGGCATCGATTTCTTGATTGCCGATAAAAAACGCGAGAAAGCTGAACTTGACGACGTTGCTTTCACTGAAAGCGTCATTCGTCTGCGTGAAGAGTTGGCTGAGCAAATCAAAGCGCTGAACGAATTGAAAGTCATGGCCAAAAAATATGGCTTTGACATCAGTCGCCCAGCGGCAACCGCGCAAGAAGCAGTGCAGTGGCTGTACTTTGGCTACTTGGCTGCGGTAAAAGAGCAAAACGGCGCTGCGATGTCGATTGGCCGGATTTCGACTTTCCTCGATATTTATTTCGAGCGCGATATCAAAGAAGGCCGCATCACTGAAGCGCAAGCTCAAGAATACATCGACCACCTCGTAATGAAGCTGCGTATTGTGCGCTTCTTGCGTACACCAGAATACGATGATTTGTTCTCAGGTGATCCAACTTGGGTGACTGAATCGATCGGTGGCATGGGTGAAGATGGCCGCACTTTGGTGACCAAATCAAGCTTCCGCGTACTAAACACACTGTACAACTTGGGACCTGCGCCTGAGCCAAACTTGACTGTGCTGTGGTCAACTTCATTCCCACAAGGCTTTAAAGAGTTCTGCGCGAAAGTGTCGATCGACACCTCAGCGATTCAGTACGAAAACGACGATTTGATGCGCCCGAAATGGGGTGACGATTACGCCATCGCTTGTTGTGTATCCGCCATGCGCGTGGGTAAACAAATGCAGTTCTTTGGTGCTCGTGTGAATTTGGCCAAAGCCATGCTTTACGCCATCAATGGTGGTGTGGACGAGAAAACCGGCAAATTGGTTGCCAAAGGCTTTGAGCCGATCAAAGGCGACGTACTTGAGTACGACGAATTGATGGCCAAATACGACAAAATGCTCGATTGGCTCGCAAAAACCTACGTGACTGCGCTCAATTCAATTCACTACATGCACGATAAATACGCGTACGAGCGTATCGAGATGGCACTGCACGATCGTGACATCTTGCGCACGATGGCGTGTGGTATCGCTGGCTTGTCAGTCGCTGCGGACTCTTTGTCGGCCGTGAAACACGCCAAAGTGCATATCAAACGCAATGAGGCGGGCTTGGCGGTGGATTATGTGATTGACGGCGAATACCCAGCGTATGGCAATAATGATGATCGCGCGGATGACATCGCGGTGTGGTTGTCGACTGCGTTTATGGAAAAAATCAAAGCGCAGCCTGTGTTCTACCGTGATTCAATGCCAACGCAATCAGTGCTGACGATCACGTCGAACGTGGTTTACGGTAAGAAAACGGGTAACACGCCAGACGGTCGTCGCTCAGGCGCGCCATTCTCGCCAGGTGCAAACCCAATGAATGGTCGTGACACCAATGGTTTCGTTGCCGCTGGCTTTTCGGTATCGAAGATTCCGTATGAATCAGCGCTGGACGGCGTGTCTTGGACTGCGTCGATGACGCCAGACGCACTGGGTCACAATGCAGCGGATCGCGTGAAAACGCTGGCAGCGTCGATTGACGGTTTGTTTGGACCGCACGGTGAAGATTGCAGCATGTGCGAAAGCCGTGACAAAGTGGATCAAAAACTGGCTGAGCTGGAAGAAGGTCCAGATCAATTGTTCCATCTGAACATGAACGTCTTGAACAAAGATACTTTGCTGGACGCGATGGAGCACCCAGAAAACTATCCGCAATTAACGATTCGTGTCTCAGGCTACGCGGTTAACTTTGTTAAGTTGACGCGTGAGCAGCAAATGGACGTGATCAACCGTACTTTCCACGCGAAGTGCTAACAGGCTAAAGCCCAGCAATACTCCAAAAGGGTATTGCTGGGTAGGTCAGTCAAATAGAGTCCTATAGTCATATACCCACAAGGATTAATCATGGCTCAGTTATTTCACCTGAATATGAATGTGCTTAACAAAGAAACGCTAGAAGACGCGATGGAAAATCCGGATAAATATCCGCAATTGACCGTTCGCGTATCTGGCTATGCCGTTAATTTTGTTAAATTGACGCGTGAGCAGCAGCTTGATGTGATTAATCGGACCTTCCACGATAAGTGCTAAATTGCCTTTGTACGGATAAAAAACGGATCGCAAGGCCTTGCCAGCGGTCCGTTTTTCTATGTGGCAAGGTATTATCTTGATATTGCTTTAAACACTTTTAACTCTTTTGGATTCGAGCATGGCTCAAGAACAAGCGAAACCAGCTGGCGAGATCGTTCCTGCTGCGTTTGATGCAGATGGCAATCAAATTGGCTATATCCACTCGATTGAAACGGGTGCTGCCGTTGATGGCCCTGGAATGCGCTTCGCGCTGTTTGTCAGTGGTTGTCAGTTTCGTTGCCTGTATTGCCACAACCCAGATACATGGAAGCTGCACGCGGGCAAGGCGTGGACGGTAGACGCGATTGTGGCCGAGATTGGTAAGTACGCGAGCTTTTTACGTGTGGCAGGGGGCTTAACCATTTCGGGTGGCGAGCCCTTGATGCAGGCGCACTTTATCGGCGAGATTTTCCGCCGCGCTAAGCACGATTTACGCATTCATACTGCGCTCGATACGCAAGGTTTTTTAGCTGCACATTTGCCCGATGAATATTTCGACAATATCGATTTGGTCTTGCTCGATATTAAGCAAATGAACCCTGAGCGTTATGAAGCGCTAACGGGCAAACCATTGCAGCCAACGCTCGATTTTGCCGAGCGACTGTTCAAAATGGGCAAAAAGATCTGGTTGCGCTATGTGCTGGTACCAGGGTGGTCAGATGACGAAGCCGATGTGCAATTACTGGCTGATTACCTTGATCAGATGAATCGCTCTTACCCTGACGTGCTCGAGCGAATCGAAGTGCTACCGTTTCATAAAATGGGTGAGAACAAGTGGGAAGAACTGGGCTTGAAATACGAGCTAGGCGAAACCAAGCCACCGAGCACCGAAGTTGTACACCGCGTACGTGAGCAATTCCGCGCCAAAGGGATATTCTGCTGTTAAATGGGTATAGCCCTGCAAGGTAATTCTCAATTGGTTTTTAAGTGAATACCCAACAAAAAACCTCGCCGTGGCGAGGTTTTTTTACCATCTAACCAATCCTAAGATTATTTATCGCTTAAAGCTTCAACGCCTGGCAATGCCTTGCCTTCAAGGAATTCAAGTGAAGCGCCACCGCCAGTCGAAACGTGGCTTACTTTATCTTCCAAACCAGCTTTTTCCACCGCAGCCACTGAATCGCCACCGCCGACCACAGTAATCGCGCCGTTAGCAGTTGCGTCAACCAAAGCGTGTGCTACAGCGAAAGTACCTTGCGCAGATTCGTCGATTTCAAACACGCCCATTGGGCCGTTCCATAAAACGGTTTTGGCTGATTTGATGATTTCTGCATAAGCGGCACGAGTTTTAGAGCCGATGTCTACGCCTTCTTGATCGGCAGGAATCGCAGTGGATGCTACTTCAACCAAGCCATCGAGCGTGCGAGCATCAAAATTCAAAGCGCGCGTTACCATGGTGTCGCTTGGCAAGACCAATTTATCGCCCGCTTGTGCCATCAACTCACGCGCCAATTCAACTTTGTCGTTTTCGCACAGTGATTTACCGATTTCAAAGCCTTGCGCTTTCAAGAAGGTAAACGCCATGCCGCCACCGATAATCAACTTGTCAACTTTTGGCAGTAAAGCCTGAATAACGTCGATTTTGCCAGAGATTTTAGAGCCGCCGATGATGGCAACCAGTGGACGAACTGGTTTATTTACAGCTTCACCCAAGAAGTCGAGTTCTTTTTTCAGCAAATAGCCTGCTGCGCGTGGCAAATCTACACCAACCATTGAAGAGTGTGCGCGGTGCGCAGTGCCGAATGCATCGTTAACAAATACATCGCCCAGTTTAGACAAGCTAGCGCGGAAGGCCGCAACTTTGGCTGGATCAGCTTTGACTGAATTGCCATCCGCGTCTTTGGCTTTGCCTTCTTCTTCAATGTGGAAACGCACGTTCTCGAGCAGAACGACTTGTCCTGCAGCCAAGTTCGCGCATGCAGCTTCTACTTCAGCACCAACGCAGTCGTTCAAGAAGGTAACTGGGCTGCCGAGCAATTCGGCTAAACGTGTTGCAACCGGCGCCAAGCTGTATTTTTCAACTTTTTGGCCGTTAGGGCGGCCCAAGTGTGACATCAGAACTACTGAAGCCCCTTGCGCTAGCGCGTAGCGAATGGTTGGCAGCGCAGCGCGAATACGCTTGTCGCTCTCTACCACGCCATTTTTAACTGGCACGTTAAAGTCAACACGAATCAATACACGTTTACCTGCGAGATCGAGGTCTTCAATAAATAGCTTGGCCATAGGTTTCCCAATTACGTGGTTTGAACAAAGGCTAATTGTACCGTGTCTTTATGAAATGAAGCTGACGCGGATTAAAGTTTATGCACTGTTTGAGTGTGATTAAGTAGTATTTTTCACAACAGGGCTAATTGCACTATGATTGGGTCCAATAATATTTAATTGGTTTGTGACATGTCACGTTATTATGCAGAGCCCCAGTTCGAACATCGTTCACCAAGTCGGATAGGCATATTGTTGGTCAATTTAGGGTCCCCTGATGCGCCGACAGCTAAAGCAGTACGGCCATACTTGAAGCAATTTTTATCAGACCCACGAGTGGTAGAAATCCCAAGACCCATTTGGTGGGTGATTTTGAACGGCATCATTTTGAATATTCGCCCCAAAAAGAGCGCAGCGAAATATGCGAGCATTTGGACCAAAGACGGCTCTCCATTACGTGTTTGGACTGACAAATTGACCAAATTGGTAAAGGGGACGCTAGGTGATCGATATCGTGGCGAGATTAGTGTTGATTATGCAATGCGGTATGGCAACCCATCGATTGAGTCACAAATACTGAAATTTAAAGCACAGAATTGCCAGCATCTACTTGTGGTGCCACTTTACCCACAATATGCGGCCAGCACGACTGCAAGTGTCTTTGACGAAGTTAGTCGTGTATTGCAAAAAACACGCTTTCAACCGACTTTGCGTATGGCCCCGCCATTTTATGATGAAGACTTTTACATTCAAGCTTTAGCACAAAGCGTGCGAGATCATTGGCAAATCAATGGCAGGGCTGATCACCTATTAATGAGTTTTCATGGTGTGCCTAAGTACACCCTTGACAAAGGTGACCCATATTTCTGTCATGCACAAAAAACAGGGCGTTTATTGGGGGAAGCGTTAGCTTTGGAGAAGGGGGAATATACGGTTGCCTTTCAATCGCGCTTCGGAAAAGCAGAGTGGTTAAAACCATACACTTCTGAAGTGCTTCATAAGCTGCCAACACAAAACGTTAAAACGCTGGATGTTATTTGCCCTGGCTTTGTGGCCGATTGCTTGGAGACACTGGAAGAAATCGCGCTAGAGGGGCGGGATGATTTTATCGCCGCAGGCGGGAGATCCTACCGCTATATTTCCTGTCTAAATGACAAATCAATATGGATTTCGGGCTTTTCTGACTTTATTGAGCACGAGCTGACAGGCTGGCTGACAAACGGTAAATGTAACAAAAACAATAATTCCCTTTTGGAACAAAGAGATATGCGATTCAAGTCTTTTTTCTTACAAAAATGAACTTGGGGTTTGTAGAAATTAACGCTACACTCTGCGGTAAGTTTAATCTTACAAAAAAGGGGAACCCCTATGGCGACTCGTCTATTCTTAGCTGAAGATGATTTAATCCTTGCGGACGCACTTAAAACCAGCCTATCGCAAGCTGAGTTTCAGTGTGATTGCGTCAATGACGGTGCACTTGCATTGCAAATTTTATTGCACAATGACTACGATGCTGTAGTTCTTGATATTGGCCTGCCAAACATGGATGGTTTGACTGTATTGCGCAACGTGCGTCAACACAAACCTTCATTGCCGATTTTAATTTTGACAGCGCTAGATGGTCTTGACGAGCGAGTGGCTGGTCTGGATGCGGGGGCGGATGATTACTTAACTAAGCCTTTCGAATTTTCAGAATTAGAAGCACGCTTGCGTGCACTATTGCGTCGCAGCCAAATTTTGCCTCAATCGGTTCAGCAATTGGGCAATTTGCGTTTAGATCGTGCTGGTCAACGTGCGTGGTGCAACGATTCTCCACTAGACTTGTCAGCCCGTGAATTAACCGTATTAGAAATCTTAATGTCTAACATTGACCGTGTTGTGACTAAAGAGCAAATCGTGAGCGAATTGGGTAACGAGAACGCTGAAGTCGGTTTGAATGCAATTGAAGTTTACGTTCACCGTCTGCGCAAGAAACTTGAGCCATGCGGAGTGGTAATCCGCACTATTCGCGGCTTGGGTTATTTGCTTGAAAAACAACAACCATTGGCAGCGGATGCAAATAACTAAGCGCTCACTACAGCGTCAAATTCTGCTATGGACAGTGTTGCCCTTGTTGACTCTTTGGTTGGCAGGGGCAGCTGTCATTTATGTGGTTACATTTCACTACATTAATGACAATAACGACGCAAATCTAAATCGTATCGCCCAAGTTCTTGAACAAACCGTTGCCGAAAGTAATGCCGATAAGCGGCCGCTCTCGGAAGCCGAATTAGACGGAATAATTCGCCTGCTGTTTAAGACAGCCCCTAGTGGTCGAATGAGT
The DNA here is from genome assembly GCA_041874755.1 of Chitinibacter sp. SCUT-21. Lineage (NCBI taxonomy): Bacteria > Pseudomonadati > Pseudomonadota > Betaproteobacteria > Neisseriales > Chitinibacteraceae > Chitinibacter > Chitinibacter sp. SCUT-21. Next base: position 253,616 of record CP102611.1, on the reverse strand, counting down.
TATGCGATAGATACCAGCAATGGCATTCTTAATCACGGCAAACCTTTAGAAGCGTTCAACCTGCAATTAAATAGCGTTGAGGCGGTTAAATCATTCGCGACGATTGAGCGCAACGGAAAATCCTACCGAATTCTGAAGCTGTATTTACCAGCCAACACCACCAAAAACACACCCGGTGTCTGGATTGAAATCAGCAAAGAGCTGCATGAACAGGCGAACTCCCTCCGGGCCTTTCTATATCGCATGGCGCTGCCTTTAATGCTGATGATGCTAATCACTAGCGTCTTGATTGGCTATGGTGTCAAAAACACCCTTAGGCCGTTGCTGGCTCTAAAGCAAATGGTAGAGACTCGCCAGGCGCAAGATCTCTCGCCGTTATCACTTGATAATGCGCCAGAAGAAATTGATGCATTATCTAGCGCTTTAAATCAACTGCTAGCCAGTACTGAAGAAAGTATTAGTCGTCAACGCCGATTTATTGCAGATGCCGCGCATCAACTTAGAACGCCTTTGGCTGGACTCAAATCGCAAACTGAACTTGCCATGCGAGAGAGTAGCCCCGAAGGGTTACGTGAACGATTAAATATGGTGCATACCAGTGCTACACGCAGTATTCACTTAGTTAATCAATTGCTCACACTGGCACGCTCAGAGCCGGGTAGTATTAATGGCATTCCCAAGGTCAAAATGGATCTCGCGCGCTTGGTCCGCGATTTAACCAGTGAATTAGTTCCACGAGCCTTGGCCGCGCGCATTGATTTGGGCTGTGACTGTCTGGTGCAGGAGGCATGGATCGAAGGTAATTCGGCTCTACTACGAGAGTTGTTTATTAATTTGGTTGAGAATGCGATTAAATATATTCCCCGTGACGGCAGCGTCACGGTGCGCTTAACCGAAAACGTCACGCAGTATATTGTTGACGTTGAAGATAACGGTGACGGCATTCCCGATGTGGATAAGCCGCGCGTGTTCGAGCGCTTCTTCCGTCGTGAGCAAACTGGCAATGGTTGCGGCTTGGGAATGGCGATTGTGCGTGAAATTGTTGAACGGCACAGCGGCACGGTTGAGCTCCTCGATGCCGTACCGCACGGCTTGATCGTGCATGTAGTATTGCCCAAAAACTTAGCATCCACATAGTTTTCAGGGTAATACGCAGTAGGGTATAAAAAAGCCATCCTTTTGGATGGCTTTTTGCTGTGTGTCTTACTTAGAACAAGCGAGCTAATAACGCTTTATCGTACTGAGCGGCCAGTGGGATTTGCACTTGGATGCCATTGCCTGGTGCAACACTTATTTCTTTGCCGTTTTTGTCGCGCATCGCTTCAATTTTGACTTCGATATTGCCACTAGGGTGAATCACTTCCAGCGTGTCGCCGAGTGAGAATTTGTTTTTCACCTCAATGCGAGCCCAACCCGCCTCGTTGGCAATAATCTCGCCGACAAACTGGCTGCGCTTGGCTTTAGAGTGACCATCGAGATAGTTTTGCGCTTCGTGCGTGTAGTGGCGCTGGTAGAAGCCATCGGTATAGCCACGGTTAGCAAGGCCATCCAAATCTGCGAGTAGGGCTGGGTTGAACGGGCGACCTGTAACGGCGTCGTCGATCGCTTGGCGATACACTTGTGCAGTTCGTGCTACGTAATACAGCGATTTGGTGCGGCCTTCGATTTTCAGCGAATCCACGCCCATTTTAACTAGGCGCTCGATATGCTGAACAGCGCGTAAATCCTTGCTGTTCATAATATAAGTGCCGTGCTCGTCTTCCATGATCGGCATTAATTCGCCCGGGCGATTGCCTTCTTCGATCAGGTAAGTCTTGTCGGCTAATGGGTGGCGCTCAGCGCCGCCACAGGCAGCAAAGTTCTGATTGCCTTCAGACATGGCTTTGTTGAAGTCAAACTGAATGACCTGCGCTTTTTGCTGCACGTCGCCTGCGTCGTCTTCAACGGTGTCATGCGTTTTGTAGTCCCAGCGGCAAGCGTTGGTGCATGTGCCTTGGTTTGGATCGCGATGATTAAAGTAGCCAGACAAGAGGCAGCGGCCTGAGTAGGCAATACAGAGCGCGCCGTGGACAAACACTTCAAGCTCAGTATCTGGGCACAATTGGCGAATTTCTTCGATCTCATCCAAGCTCAATTCGCGCGACAAAATCACGCGCTCAAGACCAAGCGACTTCCAAAATTTTACGCCGGCATAATTCACGGTATTAGCTTGTACCGATAAGTGAATCACTTGCTCAGGCCATTTTTCGCGCACCATCATAATTAGGCCCGGGTCGGCCATAATCAGCGCGTCCGGCTTCATTGCGATCACCGGCTCCATGTCGGCCAGATAGGTTTTTACCTTGGAGTTGTGCGGCAAGATATTGCTAGCGACAAAGAATTTCTTGCCGCGCGCGTGTGCTTCTTCAATACCAAGTGCAATTTCAGCCAAGCCAAAATCATTATTACGCGCACGCAAGCTGTAGCGCGGCTGACCGGCATACACCGCGTCGGCGCCAAAATCATAAGCGGCGCGCATCCGATCGAGCGTGCCTGCAGGTAAAAGAAGTTCAGGGGCTTTTAACATCGTTGTTTCCAAATAAAAAACCCCGCAAACATCGGCGAGGTTGGCTGGCAAATTGTTTGCCATTAGATCAATAGGTTAGCGCGATTATAACAAATCAGCAGGGCGAAAAACTAGCCACCACCAAAAATTTCCCTATGAAATATGTGGTTTTTGGCGCAAAAGGTAGTTGGCCGTCACCAAACCAGCATCCCAAGTCATTTCGGAAAGTCTTTGAGCGGCTTCTAGCGGTGACAGTTTTAGAAATTCAGCAACTTCACCATCTTGGTTTACGGGTTGCACATTTGGCGACAGCGTTAGATCGTAGCAGTGCAAAATCTCATCGTGCGTGCCATCGATTTCGTTGCGCCGCGTGTGTACTTGCCCAGTTAATTGCAGCTGGCTTTTGGTAAAGTCAGATAAGCCAGCTTCTTCGGCCAATTCGCGAATGGCGCAGTCAAAAGGCGATTCATTGTAGGGTATGCCGCCGGCGGCTAGATTATCTAATCTATTGGGGTCTATACCCTTGGTGGAAGATCGTCTGGCTATCCATAGCGTGCCATCTGTGCAAATGCCATTAATATGCGCGGCTTGGCTTGTTAGACCAAAGCGGCGAAATGCGCCGCGCTCAAGTTTAAACAAAGAACAAGTTAAATCAGGCTCGCCATGAGCATTTTGTGGGTGAACAGCGTAGCACTCATTGCGCCACACTTTAATTAATCCAACTTCACGTAAGTGCAGAGCGGCTGCGCTCATTTGCGCTTCTATTGTGTCTGGTTTTGCGCGCAAAGTGACGCGGCTCTCGCTCATCTCGAACGCAGGGTTTAATTGCGTTAAAACTCGTGCCGTATCTGGCTCCAGCCAGCCCGCTTCGCGCTCATTGATCGCAAGGCGTAGCAAACCTTGCGACTTAAAAATGGGCAGAGTGGTGAGGTATTGGTTGGCTAAATCGCAGAAGTTGGACATAAATGGATCAAAACCTTGCATTCAAATGGTTCAAGCTGCGGTAGGGCGCTTAATTTTGCTACAATCGCGGGACAATAAGCATTACTGCCACGGAGCTCGATCATGACTAAGATTCGCCAAGACGATCTAATCGCCAGCATTGCAGACAGCCTGCAATACATTAGCTACTACCATCCAAAAGATTATATCCAAGCCTTGGGTAAAGCGTATGAGCTTGAAGAAAGCCCTGCGGCCAAAGACGCGATTGCGCAAATTTTGACCAATAGCCGCATGTGCGCCGAAGGTCATCGCCCGATTTGCCAAGATACCGGCATCGTGACGGTCTTTGTTCGCGTGGGCATGGATGTGCAGTGGGAAGGTGCGACGATGTCGGTCACCGACATGATCAACGAAGGCGTACGTCGTGCTTATCTGCACCCAGACAATAAACTGCGCGCATCGATCCTGATGGACCCTGCGGGCGGTCGTAAAAACACCAAAGACAATACGCCAGCGGTGATTCATTACGAAATCGTACCGGGCTGTACGGTTGATATCGATATCGCAGCCAAAGGCGGCGGCTCGGAAAACAAAACCAAATTCGTGATGCTTAACCCATCCGATTCGATTGTTGATTGGGTGCTAAAAACTGTACCGCTGATGGGCGCGGGCTGGTGCCCTCCAGGTATGCTCGGCATCGGTATCGGTGGCACCGCTGAAAAAGCGATGGTGATGGCCAAAGAAGCCTTGATGGAAGAAATCGACATTCACGATCTGATCGCGCGTGGCCCGCAAAATCGCGTTGAAGAACTGCGCATCGAGCTGTACGAAAAAGTAAATGCACTTGGTATCGGCGCACAAGGCTTGGGTGGCTTGGCAACGGTATTGGATGTAAAGATCAAAGACTACCCAACGCACGCCGCGAGCTTGCCAGTCGCGATGATTCCAAACTGTGCGGCAACGCGCCACGTGCATTTCACACTCGATGGTTCTGGCCCTGCACAATTGGAAGTGCCAAAACTCGAAGACTGGCCAGAAGTAACTTGGACACCTTCAGCAGCGGCAACGCGCGTTGATTTGAACAATGTAACGCGTGAAGATGTAGCGAGTTGGAAACCAGGTCAGACATTATTACTCAACGGCAAAATGCTGACCGGCCGCGATGCGGCGCATAAACGCATGGTGGAAATGCTCAATAAAGGCGAAAAACTGCCAGTTGATTTCAATGGCCGCTTTATCTACTACGTGGGTCCAGTTGATCCAGTACGTGAAGAAGTGGTTGGCCCAGCAGGCCCAACCACCGCAACGCGGATGGATAAATTTACCGAGCAAGTACTTGAGCAAACCGGTTTGCTCGGTATGATCGGTAAAGCAGAGCGTGGCCCGGCTGCGTGTGAGTCGATCAAAAAACATCAATCGGTGTATTTGATGGCCGTTGGTGGTGCGGCGTATCTGGTATCCAAAGCGATCAAAGGTAGCCGTGTGGTGGGCTTTGAAGACTTGGGCATGGAAGCGATTTACGAGTTTGATGTGGTTGATATGCCGGTGACCGTTGCGGTGGATTCGACCGGCACCTCAGTTCACGCAATCGCACCCAAAGAGTGGCAAGCTAAAATCGGTAAAATTCCGGTGGCCAGCGTTTAAGCGGGTTTGTCTCGATAGCCCAACCTAAGGTTGGGCTTTTTTATTGCAGATGCCAATGTTTAAAAAAATACGAATTGTGGTTTTGTTGTTGATTTTGCTGTGGGTGGCGCTCGATGCCCTGCGAACAGACAGCAAAGCACAAGCTTGGAAGAGTAGCCAGTATATTTACATATACCCCATAGTAGCTAGCTTGGATGCCAATACCCTGGCATACACTGAAAAGGTTAGCACCGAAGATTGGCGCGATATTGAACAGTTTTTTAATCGTGAAGCTGAGCAATATGGTGTTAATCTCACCAGCCCGGTTCGCGTCTATTGGGGCCCTAAAGTCACGGAGGCACCACCGCAACTAGCAAATGGCGCTGGCACCTTGGGTGTGATGTGGTGGAGCCTGCAATTACGTTGGTGGGCCTGGAGCCATACGCCAGAAACCAAGGTCAAGCCTGATGCGCGGATTTATGTGCTCTATCACCCGCTTCAGAATAATGTCGCACTCCCACATTCAATTGGGATTGCCAAAGCCAGATTAGGCTTGGCGCATATTTTTGCCAGCAATCAAATGCACGGCAGCAACCAAGTGGTTGTAGCGCATGAGTTATTGCATATTTATGGCGCGGATGATTTGTATGATGCACGCACTAACTTACCAATTTTCCCACAGGGCTACGCCGAGGCAGAGCGAGAACCGCGCTATCCACAGCAATTTGCTGAAATTATGGCGGGGCGTATTCCTATAAGTGAGACTGAGGCGCAAATTCCTAAGTCCTTATCGTCGGTGTTGATTGGGGCAGAGACCGCAAAATCTATCGGCTGGATCAAATAGCTTCTCATCGATAAGCCATTAAAAAGAATAAGAAATTGGCGTCAATATTGCCTAAAATCTAAGGCTCTGCAATAATGCTCGGCTTTTTCGGGCCAGCCTTTTGTGCTGGTATTTTCAGTTTTGATGGCTTGCCCACCCATCGTTGCGCGGGACATTGCGTACAAAGTGGCAAGACCTTCTAGCCCAGGGGGTATTGGATTATGTCCAATCTGGCTACAGCAACAGAAGCATTTGAACAAATTCTGACGCTGGATTTAACAACACCACTACCTGTCGCCGCCTATTTTGATGAAAAACTGTATCAGCTAGAGCTTGAGCAGTTATTCGCCAAAGGCCCACGCTATATCGGCCATGAACTGATGGTGCCCAATCAGGGCGACTATCATGTGCTCGAAGCGGAAAATGGCGCGCGCTACCTAAAACGCACCGATCAGGGCGTTAAAGTTTTCTCGAATATTTGTCGTCATCGCCAAGCCAGTATGCTTACTGGGCGCGGCAACGCTGCGCATACTGTGTGCCCATTGCATCGCTGGACTTACGATCAACACGGCCAACTCATGGGGGCGCCGCATTTTCCAGCCAACCCCTGTCTGCATTTACCAGAAACAGAGCTAACTCAATGGAATGGTCTGCTGTTTGAGAATAACGGCCGTGATATTGAGGGCGATCTGAAAAATCTAGGTGTACGAAAAGACCTCGATTTTTCTAAATATGTACTGCACAGCGTTAAAGTCGATGAGTACCAAGGTAATTGGAAAACGTTTATCGAGGTTTACCTCGAAGACTACCATGTGGTGCCATTCCACCCTGGCTTGGGTAAATTCGTTGAATGCAACGATCTGAATTGGGAATTTGGCGATTGGTATTCGGTGCAGACCGTCGGTGTGCATAATGCTTTGGCGCGTCCTGGCTCAAAAACTTATGAAGCATGGTCGGAGCAAGTAAAGCGCTACGATCAGGGCAAGCTACCTAAGTACGGCGCGATTTGGTTGACTTACTATCCGAATATCACCGTTGAGTGGTATCCACATACCTTGGTCATTTCTACGATTATCCCAACAGGGCCGCGTAGTTATAAAAATGTCGTCGAGTTTTACTATCCAGAGGACATTGCATACTTTGAGCCGGATTTTGTTGCCGCTGAGCAAGCAGCGTATGACGAAACAGCGGTAGAGGATGTTGAAATTATAAATCGCATGGAACAAGGGCGTGCTGCGCTGTATAAAGCAGGGCGTAACGAGGTTGGGCCGTATCAAAGCCCGATGGAAGACGGCATGCGGCACTTTCACCAGTTCTTGCGTAGAGAATTAGGGTCTGCGATTGAATCACTAGAATCGTAAGCAGAAGGCGACGTAAGTCGCCTTTCTTATTTTTGGGTATTGCTCTGTAGGTTCTGTTGAATATAAGTTACAGGGTTATACCAATAAGGGTATTGATGAATAATTGGATTGAGCACTGCAAACAATCGGGCCCCTTTTGGATGATTATGGCAGGATTGGCTTTTGCCGTGATGGGCGTATTTGTTAAGTTGGGAAGCGAGCCGTTTTCAACGGCTGAATTAGTTTTTTACCGCTGCGCAGCCGGTTTGATCGGCATTGCGTGCATTGTTTTGCCACAAGGTAAGTCTTTGGCAGTTAGTCGCGCCAGCTTAAAACTGCACCTGAGCCGGAGTGTTTCTGGCTTTATAGCACTAATGCTGTATTTTTATGCAATTAGCCATCTACCCTTGGCCACCGCAGTCACACTGAACTATACGTCCCCCATTTTTTTTGTGCTCGTCACCACTATGCATCAGAGGCGATGGCCGCAGCTCACTCAAATTTGCAGCGTGATTTTAGGCTTTATCGGCGTTGTTCTATTGCTTAAGCCAACGTTAACTGGCGAACAATGGTTTGCTGGCGTCTTAGGGTTAGGGTCCGGAGTTCTAGCGAGCATTGCTTATTTAAATGTCAGTGAATTGGGCAAGGCAGGGGAGCCTGAGTGGCGAACGGTGTTTTATTTTTCTCTGGTTTCCACGCTAGGTGCAGGGTTATGGATGCTATTGCAGCAAGCTGCGCTACATGCCCCTAGTGCGCGCGATTGGCTCGTGGTGATTGGCATGGGTGCTGCGGCCACTGTTGCGCAACTGAGCATGACCCGCGCCTATCGCAAGGGTCGATCATTGGTGATTGTTAGCTTGGCTTACTTAACTGTTTTGTTTTCAACGGTATTTACCTGGCTAATTTGGGGCAATCAAATATCGCAATTGTCACTATTTGGGATGGTACTCATCGCTACGGCCGGGATCTGGGCGGGTGCTACGCGCGTACAACGTAGTTAACTTGCATATTTGCCGAGTCAGCCGTTCCAGATAGAATGCGTTATCGGAGAAAAACATGCGCTTTTTGATTAGTAATGACGATGGTTACTTCGCCCCTGGTATTGCTGCTTTGGCAATGGCACTTGGCGAGGAGGGTGAGGCTTTGGTGTGCGCACCAGAGCGTGATCGCAGCGGAGCAAGTAACTCCTTAACGCTTGATCGTCCTTTGCAAGTACGCACCTCGCCATCTGGATTTCACTATGTGAATGGCACTCCGACAGATTGCGTACATTTGGCCGCCACTGGTTTAATGCCAACCCCACCTGATATGGTGGTCTCGGGCATTAATCATGGTGCCAATATGGGTGATGACACAATCTACTCTGGCACCGTAGCAGCCGCTACGGAAGGTTTTTTGCTTGGAATTCCATCGATAGCAATTTCTTTAGCATCCCGTAATCCGACACATTTTGAGACGGCAGCTCGTATCGCTCGCGAACTGGTGCAAAGATTTAAGCGTGAGCCGTTTCGTGGCGCGGTATTGTTGAATGTAAATGTGCCAGATCTACCCTATGAAGAGTTAAAAGGCACTTTAATCACCAGACTGGGACGGCGCCACAAATCAGCATCTGTGATCCGAAGTCAAAACCCTCGTGGCGACACTATTTGGTGGGTAGGTCCAATCGGTGATATTGCGGATGCAAGCGAAGGCACAGATTTTGATGCCATAGAGCGCGGCTACGTTTCTATTACACCACTATCTGTCGATCTGACTGCCTATCCACAGCTTGAATTTGTTTCTGAATGGATCAAATCATGATAAGTCTCGGCTCTGGAATGACCTCCGCAAGAACAAGGGCGCGACTGGTAGAACGATTGCGCGCCCAGGGGATCAGCAATGAAGAGGTGCTAAATGTTATGGGGGCAATCCCACGGCATGAATTCATTGATGAAGCGCTTTCCCATAAAGCCTACGATGACACATCCTTGCCCATCGGCTTTGGGCAGACTATCTCGCAACCGTATATTGTTGCTCGCATGAGCGAGCTGGCAGCAGGGGTTCCTGAACGCCTAAGTGCGCTTGAGATCGGTACCGGGTGTGGTTATCAAACAGCAGTTTTGGCAAAATTATTTAAGACCGTCCATACCATTGAGCGGGTTGGGGGCTTGCTTAGAAATACGCGCGAACGATTGGGCCGTCTTGGTATTCATAATGCTCGATTGCGCCACGCTGATGGTAGCCATGGGCTGAAAGAGCTTTCGCCATTTAACGTAATTTTAATTACCGCTGCAGCGCCTATCGTGCCAGAAAGTTTGATCGATCAACTCGCTGATCGCGGCCGACTCATCTTTCCTGTGGGTACGCAAGAGCAAGAATTAAGAATGATTGAGCGCCATGGTGAAGATTTCCTGGAAAGTAGGCTCGAAAAAGTTAATTTCGTCCCCTTATTGCCAGGCCTAAGCTAAACCGTATTGCTGGTATTAATTTTTACCTTAATAACCCCAACTTCCCGTGTAAACTATTGCTGTGCGTCATATGTAGCGACGCGATCAATATTCATTTAGTTTGCAATAGGAGTTTGGCGTGCGTGCTTATCATTACCCTCTTTTGATGTTGGCTATTCTACTCTCGGCCTGCTCAAGTAGTCGCACCACGCCCGCACCAATCATCGATGGTCACGCAATAGCCAGTCCTCAACCAGCGGCGACGCCGCCAGCAGCAAGTGCCACTCCTATTGATGTCTACACTGTTAAAAAAGGTGACACGCTCTATCGCATAGCCACTGAATTTAAGGTTTCGCCGCAAAACCTAATGGCATGGAACCAACTTGTGGACAGCAATATCAAGATTGGACAGTCACTGCGCGTCGCTGCTCCGCTCGGTGTAAATGGCGTAACGATAACACCACTAAAAGATGAGAATGGCCCCACAGCAAGTTCAACTACCAATGAAATAAGAACCATTACATCGCCAAAGGCCAGCAAACAAGTCTATTCTGAAGGGTTTAAAACTGTTTCGACAGCGAAAGTGGCTAGTGAAGTTGCAATTAAGCAACAAGCCAATGCAAGCTATACGACAGCATCTTCAGTCAAACCAGTTACCCCAATCGCCACAGCAACAACATCGCCAAACCCTAATAAAGCGGGGGCTGTAGTGGCATCATCACCAACTACAAAGAATACCAGCGCTGTAGAGTTTGGCATGCCAACCGCTGGAAAAATTACACGTAAATTTAGCGAAGAGAGTAAAGGCGTTGATATTACAGGGAAACATGGGCAATCTATTGTTGCGTCAGCACAAGGAAAGGTAGTCTATGCTGGCGCGGGTTTGCGCGGATACGGCAAGATGGTTATATTGCAGCACAGCAATGGATACCTCACCGCTTATGCACATAATGATAAATTGCTAGTCAAAGAGGGAGATGTCGTTAAAAAAGGTGAAAAAATCGCCGAGATGGGCAAAACCGATGCAGATCATGTGAAGTTACACTTCGAAGTGCGCAAAGGCGGCAAGCCAGTAGATCCGGAGAAATTCATCGCGACAGAATAAAATCATGAGCGAACCAATCATTGAGCAAGACCTCATCGTAGATGAAATTGAAGTTTTGGAAGCGGATGCAGATACTGACGAAGAATCTGATGACATAGAGGCTGATGCAAAAGAAGATTCTGAACGATACACCAGCGAAAGCACGGGCGATGTAACCCAGATCTACCTAAATGAAATTGGCCAGTGCAAGTTATTGACACCCGATGAAGAGCGAGCACTTTCTCGCCTTGTGGTGCAAGGCGATTTCAATGCTCGACAAAAAATGATTGAGCACAACCTGCGTCTGGTTGTGAACATAGCAAAACACTACATCAATCGTGGCATGACCTTGCTGGACTTGATCGAGGAAGGCAATATTGGTTTGATGCATGCACTGGAAAAATTTGACCCCGAGCGTGGTTTTCGTTTTTCCACCTACGCTACCTGGTGGATACGACAAAGCATTGAGCGGGCCATCATGAATCAGTCGCGCACCATACGCCTGCCGGTACACGTAATCAAAGAGCTAAACGTCTATCTGCGTGCACAGCGCCACCTAGAGGCCTCACTCGGCCATGACCCAAGCCTAGAAGACATTGCGCACTTGGTTGGCAAAGATGTCGAAGACGTTCGCCGCGTGATGGGTCTGAATGAACGAGTGGCGTCACTCGATGCACCGCTCGATATCGATCCAATGCTAACGATTGGCGAATCAATTCCAGACGAGCAACATGAAGGGCCGGATTCGACACTGCAAAATGCTGAAGTGGAGCGTTATGTGCGTGAGTGGATGAAGCAACTCAACGAAAAACAACGCATGGTGATCGAGCGTCGCTACGGGCTCAATGGTTACGAGATCTGTACCTTGGAAGATCTGGCCGCAAATTTGAATTTAACGCGTGAACGCGTACGCCAAATCCAAATCGAAGCGCTGGATCAATTACGCCGAATCTTGCGCCGTTATGGCGTCACTCGTGACGTAGTACTTTAATCACCGCCTCCCAATAATTAAAGTCAAACAAAAAGCCAGTCATAATGACTGGCTTTTTGTTGGTATATGGCTGAAGAGCTTAACTGAATTAAGCTGCAGCCACATACCCATTAGATGCCGCGCAACAGTTCGTTAATACCGACTTTAGAGCGTGTTTTCGCATCCACTTTTTTCACGATCACTGCGCAGTACAGACTGTACTTGCCGTCAGCCGATGGCAGATTACCTGACACCACAACAGAACCTGCTGGAATGCGACCGTAGGTTACTTCGCCGGTTTCGCGATCGTAAATGCGGGTAGATTGGCCGATGTAAACGCCCATTGAAATGACCGAGCCTTCTTCAACGATTACGCCTTCAACTACTTCAGAGCGTGCGCCGATAAAGCAGTTGTCTTCAATAATCGTTGGGCCTGCTTGCAGTGGCTCCAACACGCCACCAATGCCCACGCCACCAGAGAGGTGAACGTTTTTACCGATTTGCGCGCATGAGCCTACAGTCGCCCAAGTATCAACCATCGTGCCTTCGTCAACGAAAGCACCGATATTCACGTAAGAAGGCATCAGTACGACGTTTTTGCCGATGAACGAGCCTTTACGCGCAATTGCGTTAGGCACCACACGGAAACCGCCAGCGCGAAAATCTGCTTCGGTGTAGTCGCCAAATTTGCTAGGCACTTTATCGAAGTAGTTAGTGCAGCCGCCGTCCATTACCACGTTATCGTTGATGCGGAATGACAGCAAAACAGCCTTTTTAACCCACTGATTCGTCATCCATTGGCCGCTGGTTTTTTCTGCTACGCGCAGTTGGCCTTTATCCAGTGCGTTGATTACTTCGTTGATGGCGTCGCGCAATTCCGCAGATACATTGCTTGGCGTGATATCGGCACGGTTTTCAAATGCGGTTTCGATGATGTTTTGCAAATTACTCATAATCACTCCAATAGAAAAACATAAACCCATTAATGGGAATTACAGAAACGAATAATACGATCAGCGGCTGCTACGCACTCTTCCAGCGGCGCAACCAGCGCGACTCGGATGTAACCTTGCCCCGGATTAACACCGTGCGCCTCACGCGCCAAATAAGAGCCAGGCAATACGGTGACGTGCTCTTGCGCATACAATTGGCGAGCAAATTCTTCATCAGAAGAAAATCGTGTCGGAATTTTGGCCCACAAATAGAACGCTGCATCAGGCAAGGCAACATCTAGAACGCTAGCCAATTTCTGAGTTACCGCGTTAAATTTTGCCGTGTATTGCGCGCGATTTTCAACAACATGCGCCTCATCTTGCCATGCCGCGGCACTGGCCGCCATCACCATTGGACTCATCGCGCAGCCGTGGTAAGTGCGGTAGAGCAAAAATTTAGCCATGATCGCTGCGTCACCCGCTACAAAGCCCGAACGCATGCCAGGCACATTGGAGCGTTTTGACAGTGACGAGAACATCACCAAGCGCGTAAAGTCGCGACCCAACTTAATCGCAGCTTCTAAGCCACCGAGTGGTCGCTCTTCGCCGAAATAAATTTCTGAGTAGCACTCGTCCGATGCGATCACAAAGCCGTATTGATCAGATAGTGCAAACAATCTTTCCCAATCGGCTAACGACGCCACCGCGCCGGTTGGATTACCCGGTGAGCACACAAACACTAGCTGCGTGCGCGCCCATACTTCGGTGGGTACGCTATCCCAGTCGGGCTGAAAACGATTTTCCGCTAGGCAGTTCACATACCATGGCTCAGCGCCCGCTAGTAACGCTGCACCTTCGTAAATCTGGTAAAACGGATTTGGCGAGAGAACGACCGGATTATCCGCACTTGGGTCAATCACAGCTTGCGCAAACGCAAACAAAGCTTCGCGACTGCCGTTCACAGGTAGGATTTCGGTCGCAGGATTTGGTGCGGCAATATTGTAGCGCTGCGCAATCCACTGGCTAATGCTTTGGCGCAATTCGTCAGAGCCTAAAGTGGCAGGGTAACTAGATAGGCCCGCCAAATTGTCCATTAGAGCATCTTTAACCAATTGCGGGGCCGGGTGCTTGGGCTCGCCAATTGATAGATTGATGTGATTCAGCGCGGGATTGGGGCTTAGATCACTGAATAGTTGGCGCAACTTTTGAAACGGGTAGGGGTGTAAGAGCTCTAGGCGTGGCGACATGTCACGGTCTGCTAGGGGAAAACGCTAATTATACCGCTATTTTTTGGCTCTGCGGAGCCAAGCAAGGCGTGGCTCCGCTAATTTCAATGACTCGTTTGGTACGTGTTTAAGGCTGAGCCAGTAAATCACCAAAGTGATCCATAAACTTGCGTACTTTAGGCCCAACCACCGCCATGCAATACGGCTGCGATGGATGCAGGTTGTAATAATTATCATGCTCGGCCTCGGCGGGCCAGAAAGTGGCGGCTGATTCGAGCTGAGTAACGATTGGCATTGGCCAATCCTGTTTCGCCACATTGATGGCTAGTTCGGCCGCTAACTTTTGTTCATCCGAATGATAAAAAATCGCCGAGCGATATTGCGGCCCAACATCATTACCTTGCCGATTGAGTGTGGTGGGGTTGTGAATGGCGAAAAAGACGGTTAATAAATCAGCATAAGCAACAATCGTCGGGTCGAACTCAATCTGCACCACTTCCGCGTGCCCAGTATTGCCCTCGCAGACTTGTCGGTATTGAGGTTGCGAGACATGCCCGCCCATGTAACCTGATCGAACCAATTTTACGCCGCGAATCTGTTGGTAAATAGCTTCTAAACACCAGAAGCAGCCGCCAGCCAAAGTTGCAATTTCAGTCATGTTTAGTCCTTATTGGCGCGCACCGCGCAAATTGCTTGGGAATTCGGCGTTGAAATTGCTACGGAATGGGTTGATATCCAAGCCGCCGCGCCGCGTGTAGCGCGCGTAAACCGCCAATTTCATTGGGCTGCACGCGCGCATGATGTCGACAAAAATGCGCTCAACGCACTGCTCATGAAATTCATTGTGGTTGCGAAATGAAATCAAATAGCGCAGCAGGCTTTCGCGGTTAATCGGTTTGCCAACGTATTGAATCTGCACGCTAGCCCAATCAGGTTGCCCTGTAACTAAACAATTGGATTTTAACAGGTTGGATGTGAGCATTTCGGTCGTCGTGCCATCCGATTCATCGCAGAACAAAATGTCGGGCTGCGGCGAGTATTGATCAACCTCGATATCTAAATTGTCGATGCAATAGCCTTTGAGTTCACCAAACTTCAGTGCGCCAAATTGCTCGGGCTCACTGATCTTAACTTGCACCACAGCACCCACGGCAGCGCCAATATCAGCGCGTAAAATCTCGGCCAATTTGTCGATTGATTCAACTTTGGTTTGATTAAAGCTATTGAGATATAGCTTAAAGGATTTTGATTCGACAATATTGGGGCTGTCGGCAGGGATTTGGAAGGTAACTAGCGCAATCTGCGGCTTGCCACGAAGATTAAGCCATGAGACTTCATAACCATTCCAAATATCTAAGCCCATAAAGGGCAATTGTGCACCAATGCCGATTTCATCGCGCTTGCCCTGGCGGGCAATCGGAAATAATAGGCTTGGATCGTACTCGGTAATGTAGCTGACCGTTTTACCTAGTGGAGAGGCTTGCGCGGCGTTGAGAGTATCAGTCACGGTGGTGTCTCGTGGTTTATCTTATGGTGACTTTATTCTACCGCAATGCGGCAGTACCCTCAGCCTTTGCCGCGCAGTTCGCTCACCTCATTAGCGATATTTACGCATCAAGCCCACGACCACGCCGTAGATTTCTAAGCTTTCGCTCGGGCGAATAATATTAAAGTCGGGATTGTGCGGAATGAGGTAGTAGCCTTGCTTGTCGCGACCCAGCTCTTTCAGCGTGTATTCGCCATCAATGATCGCCACGACAAAGTCACCCACATTGGCGGCGTGCCGTTTCTCAACGACGGCTAAATCGCCATCAAACACGCCCGCATCCATCATTGAGTCACCGCGGACTTTAATAATGATCGACGTAGAGGGGCGAGGCATTAAAAATTCATCGAGCGAAATCGATTCGCTCATCGCGTCATTGGCTGCTGCAGGTAAGCCAGCTGGCAGGTTAAAGTCTGCGAGTTCGCGCTCAAAAAATCGTTTGGTCGGTGCGAGGCGTTTGTCGGGGGTCATTTCGACAAATCCGGCCAGTGTTAGGCGCTTCACCAAGGCAGAGACGGCCGATTTGGACGCCATACCCAGTAGTTCGCCAATCACGGCATAGGAGGGGAGGCTGCGATAATCGGCGTAATAATCTTGCAGTTTGCCTAAATATTCATGATCGCGATTGGGGTTGGCCATGATTTTACCTTGCTGAACATTCGTTCTGTTAGCGTATTGAACGATCGTTCCCTTGTCAATAGCTGCTTTGCTTTGCGCAGCAAAATTGCGGCTCTGATAAAATGCCGTTTTGCTCAGAATTGGTAGTGCGGCGTGAGAATTTTATTAGCCCCGATGGAAGGTCTGCTCGATTGCGTGTTGCGCGATGTCATTACGCGCGCTGGCGGTATTGATTTGTGCGTCACCGAATTTATTCGCGTCACCAGTACGCTATTACCGAGCCGTACATTCGAACGTATCGCGCCTGAAATCCTAACCGAGAGCAAAACGGCAACCGGTGTGCCAGTGCGTGTGCAATTACTCGGTTCCGATCCGGTATGTCTAGCCGAAAATGCCGCCCGTTTAGCGACGTTTAATCCGAATGGCATTGATTTGAATTTTGGTTGCCCTGCCAAGACCGTCAACCGCCACCGCGGTGGTGCGGTGCTATTGCAAGAGCCAGAATTGATTTACCAGATTGTAAAAGCGGTACGCGACGCTGTTCCTGCGCATATTCCGGTTACCGCCAAAATGCGCCTAGGCTACACCGACACCTCACCCGCGATTGCTTGTGCACAGGCGATTGAAGCGGCTGGTGCAGCCGAAGTGGTAGTGCATGCGCGAACAAAAACGGATGGCTATAAACCACCAGCGTACTGGGAGTGGATTGCGACGATCAAAGAAAACGTGAAATTTAATGTAGTCGCCAATGGCGAAATTTGGACGGTGGAGGAGTTTAATCGCTGTCGCGAGATTTCAAACTGCGACGACATTATGCTGGGGCGGGGCATTGTTTCGAATCCCGGCTTGGCGCTCGAGGCTAAAACCGGCAAAAAACTTACATGGGATGAATTAACGCCACTGTTCGTCGTATTCTGGCAGCAGGTTTTACTGCATTGCTATCCAAAATATCAGGCCGGACGCCTAAAGCAATGGCTGAATTACCTGCGCCGCCACTACCCGGAAGCCGATGTGCTGTTTCAACAGATTCGCACCTTAAATACCAAAGAAGACATCGAAGCAGGCTTTCCCGCTCTAGTATTTGGTCAATAAAAACAATGGGTATGTGTTTTTGGATCAATTCAAATAAGAGCTACAGGCAAATACCCCTAACTACAAAGTTTGGCGATCAATTGCTCCAAGCCCTGCGCTTGTGTTAATTCATGCTGCTGGCAGTAATCACGAAAGCGTTGATGCAAGCTGGCGTCGATTTCGACCGACAGGGCTTTGGGCAATCGCGCGTTGTGGTCCTTGGTGGCGCGGGTGACTTGCAAGGCGCGAGAACGCCGTTTGCGCTCGGCGACCGACATTGCAGTTGAGCCCAGGGCAGGGCGCCCACGGCGTTTAGGTGTTTGATCTTCCATTTTTGCGATTATTTAGAGACTTGTCACGAATATATTAAAGCAAACTAGCACGTAAAATCACAAATTTATCGTTTTGCGCCACCGTATCGACACGTGCAAAACGTCGCCGTAGTGCTTGCCAATAATCCAAATGGCGATTTGCAACAATCCAAACTGCGCCGCCAGGGACTAGAGAGTGGCTGGCTTGTTCAAACATGCTAAGGGCAATATCGGTGGTGACGGTATTTTGCTGATGAAACGGCGGGTTAATTAAAATCAGCTCAAATTGCTCTTTGACATCCAATAGGCCATCGTTGTGCTGGATAGTTACGGTAGCTTGGGGGAAATTGTGCGCAAAGCTCAGTTGCGCCGATTGCACGGCAGCCATTGATTCGTCATATAAAAACAATTGTGCGTCAGGATGAAGGCGATGATAGGCTAAGGAGAGTAAGCCATTGCCACAACCCACATCTGCGACCTTACTGGCTTTGGGGAGCAAATGAAAATGCTCAATAAAAAAGCGTGAACCAATATCAATCTTTTGCTCGGCAAACACGCCAGCAATATTCTTAAGTTCTATGCCTAACTCTGGTACGGGTACGGTTTGCAGATTGGTTGGATTATTTTGCGGCGCTAGCAGGGCACGATACATGCGCGCCTTTTTGCTCGTGGGGAGATATTCAACTCCGTCGCAACACGCTTTGAATACATCAAGATGACCATTGCTAACGTGCTTTTGCATGCCAGAACAATATAACGTTATGGGTGTAGTGATCTGACTGGCCAGCGATAGCATTTGAGCTTGCAGCAGTGAAATGGATTTTGGAATTTTAACTAGACCGAGCGAAGCTGATTGGCCGGCAAAATCCTGATACTGAATGGACTGCAAGTTTTGACCAATTGCTTTGCGTGCACACCATGAGTCATTGATGTGCCAAATCTCTGCTGAATTCTTTGCTTCGGCTGCGCAATGCAGAGCGCCAAATGCATCATTTAACAGAATAACCGAGTCATTTTCAGGCAAAAACTCACTCAAATATTCATCAGCGGCATCCCATGCGCGTAATTCTTTGGCGTGTTTACTTGGGTAGCGCTGCAGTTGCAAGGCGGCAAAATCAATCGCGGTCATCAATTGGTTCGTTTGGGTCAAAGGTGCCAGATTTTACCTTGTTTTGGCTTGGGCGGTGCCGTGGGTATTTAGACACTGTTACGCAAATTTTGTTAAAATGCCGCCCGCTTCAAATTTCACACACGTCATGGCCCGTCAACTCGAAGACAATCACACGCTAGATCTGCTGCCATTCCCAAAAAAACGGGGCAGGCCAAAGACGGGCAAAGCAATGACCCCTGCACAAAAGCAGGCGGCATATCGTCGAAGAAAAAAACTCTATGGCATTGAAGCCATGGAACTAGATCGTACCGACGTTCATGTTTTGATCTCAGCGCTGCAATCACGCCTGCTTGAGTTGGAGCAGCGACATCTGCACGATTTATTTGAAACCCCTGAACACATACAAGATTTATGTGCACGCCTAAGTAAGTTACATAATAAATAAATACTCAAGGCGATTTTGCTGCGGAGAGAATTGAGTCGAACATAAGGCGGTGGGGGCTGGGCTTAATCAAGTAGAGTGATTGCTCGTAAATGTGCATCTGGTTATGTATTTAGCTTTACATAATATACATTATGCGATGTTATGTATAAGAAGGTTCCAAAACATGAGAAATATCAAACAAAGTCGGCTAAGGTACATTTAATATGCATACATCGAAAAAGATTGCAGCCTGTAGTCACACTCTCTCTGGATTTAGTTATCATCGTGATGACGATTAAATTCAGTTTGAAAAAAATCAACGTCAGGCAAGCATCTCAACCACTGATACTCACATTGCAAGTCAGGAGCAATAAAATGGCTGTTACTAATGTACAAGAACTCGACGCACTGGTTGCTCGTGTAAAAAAAGCACAGCAACTGTTCTCTACTTTTTCTCAAGAGCAAGTTGACGAGATTTTCCGTGTGGCAGCATTGGCTGCGGCTGATGCTCGCTTGCCATTGTCTAAAATGGCCGTTGCCGAAACTGGCATGGGTATTGTTGAAGACAAAGTCATCAAAAATCATTTTGCTTCTGAATACATTTACAACGCATACAAGAATGAAAAAACGTGCGGTATTTTGTCGGTGGATGATGCGTTTGGCACGATGACCATCGCTGAGCCAATCGGCATTATTTGCGGCATTGTTCCTACGACCAATCCAACTTCAACGGCGATCTTCAAAGCACTGATCGCACTGAAAACTCGTAACGGCATTATTTTTAGCCCACACCCACGTGCACGTAAATCAACTTGCGAAGCGGCACGTTTGGTGCTGGAAGCCGCGGTTTCTGCTGGCGCGCCACGCGATATTATTGGCTGGATCGACGAGCCTACTGTTGAATTGTCTAACCACCTCATGAAACACCCAGACCTGAATCTGATCTTGGCAACTGGCGGCCCTGGCATGGTTAAGGCAGCGTATAGCTCCGGCAAGCCAGCTATTGGTGTCGGTGCGGGCAATACCCCAGTTGTTATCGATGAAACTGCCGATATCAAACGCGCGGTTGCATCGATTCTGATGTCAAAAACATTCGATAACGGCGTGGTGTGTGCTTCTGAGCAATCCGTGATTATCGTTGATAGCATTTACGATCAAGTGAAAGAGCGCTTTAACGCAAACGGCGGCTACATTCTGAACAAGAAAGAAACCGAAGCCGTACGTAAAGTAATTTTGAAAGACGGTAATTTGAACGCCAATATCGTTGGTCAGTCTGCACTGAAAATCGCAGATATGGCAGGCATTAAAGTGCCGCCTTACACCAAAGTGTTGATCGGTGAAGTGAGCTCGGTGGGCGAAGAAGAAGCATTTGCGCACGAGAAGCTCTCCCCTACTCTGGCGATGTATCGCGCCAAAGACTTCTTTGATGCGGTTCACAAAGCCGAAGCGCTGGTGGCATTGGGCGGCATTGGCCACACTTCATCACTGTATACCGACCAAGATTTGCAAGGCGAGCGCATTGCTTACTTTGGCGACAAAATGAAAACGGCACGTATTTTGATCAATACTCCGTCTTCACAAGGCGGTATCGGTGACTTGTACAACTTCAAACTGGCACCTTCTCTGACTTTGGGTTGTGGTTCATGGGGCGGCAACTCAATTTCTGAGAACGTGGGTCCAAAACACTTGATCAACAAGAAAACTGTCGCTAAACGGGCTGAAAATATGTTGTGGCATAAACTTCCAAAAAGTATTTACTTCCGCCGTGGCAGTTTGTCAGTTGCTCTTGAAGAGCTGTCAAACAAAAAACGCGCTGCGATCGTGACCGACCGTTACTTGTTCAACAATGGTTACGTCGACGAAACCATCCGAATCCTAAAACAAAACGGCTTGGAAGTTGAAGTTTTCCACGAAGTTGAAGCCGATCCAACGCTGGCCGTGGTGCGTAAAGGCGTGGCGATGCTCAATAGCTTCAAACCAGACGTGATCATTGCTCTGGGCGGTGGTTCGCCAATGGATGCGGCGAAAATCATGTGGGTGATGTACGAGCACCCAGATGTAGCGTTTGAAGACTTGGCATTGCGCTTTATGGATATCCGTAAACGGATTTATAAATTCCCGAAAATGGGCGTAAAAGCTGAATTGGTCGCAATTCCAACCACTTCAGGTACCGGGTCAGAAGTAACGCCATTTGCGGTAGTGACCGACGAAAAAACAGGCATGAAATACCCAATCGCCGATTACGAATTGACGCCAAATATGGCGATTGTCGATCCGAATCTGGTGATGAATATGCCAAAATCGCTAACTGCCTTTGGTGGTATCGATGCGGTAACACACGCACTAGAAGCTTATGTGTCGGTATTGGCGAATGAATTTAGCGATCCACAAGCGCTGCAAGCCTTGAAATTACTGAAAGAGCACTTGCCTTCTGCTTACATCAATGGCGCGAAAGACCCTGCTGCACGTGAAGGTGTGCACAATGCAGCAACGATCGCTGGCGTGGCGTTTGCCAATGCCTTCTTGGGTGTGTGTCACTCAATGGCGCACAAAATCGGTGCCGAGTTCCACTTGGCGCACGGCTTGGCCAATGCCTTGCTGATCAGCAACGTGATTCGCTACAACGCGGTTGATATCCCGACTAAACAAACAGCGTTTAGCCAATACGATCGCCCACAAGCTAAATGCCGTTATGCTGACATCGCCGAACATTTGGGCCTGCAAGGCAAAAATGACGACCAGAAAGTTGCAGCGTTGATTGCTTGGGTTGATGAGCTGAAAGCGACGTTGAATATTCCAGCTTCAATTAAAGATGCTGGCGTGAACGAGGCTGACTTCTTGGCTAAAGTTGATCGCATTGCGGAAGAAGCGTTTGATGACCAATGTACCGGTGCTAACCCACGCTTCCCATTGATCACTGAGTTGAAACAGGTATTGCTCGATAGCTTCTACGGTCGTGAATACAAAGAAACATATGGTCAATAATTAATTGATCGACCAATAAAAAGCCCCGCAAGGGGCTTAATGTGATGGTCAGCCAGAACCAGCCCCTGCAGGCGTAAGCTGTAGGGGCTGTTTTCTTTTCTGGCGAGGAGATCATCATGGCAACTGCAACTTTGATTGGGCTTGATATTGGCAAACACACTTTTCACGCTGTCGCACAGGATGTGGCAGGGCACGTTCTCTACAAGCGCCAATTCACCCGCACAGGCTTGATCGAGTTTCTTGCGACGCATCCACCTTGCCGTATTGTGATGGAAGCGTGCGCCGGTGCGCACTGGCTGGCGCGCAAACTCATCGAATTCGGACATCACGCCCAGCTGATTGCCCCTCAGTACATTCGCCCCTTCGTCACAGGCAACAAGAACGACTTCATCGACGCACACGCCATCTGCGAAGCCGCTTGTCGTCCTTCAATGCGCTATGTCGCGATCAAATCAATGCAACAACAAGCTGTTTCGAGCTTGCATCGAATGCGCGAAGCCCGCATGGCCGAGCGGATTCAAACCACCAATCAGATCCATGCTTTGCTACTGGAATTTGGCATCACATTGCCGCTAGGCATGCGTGGTATCCGGCAAGTGCCCACCTTGCTCGCCACACCATCCGATGATTTGCCGGTGATGGTGCGGCAGATCTTGTTGCAGCAGTTCGAGCACGTGCTGTTGCTGGAACGCCTGATTCAGGTGCTCGACCAGCAGATTGCCACTGAGGCACGCAGCAATGATGTCGCCACACGTTTAATGACGATACCCGGCATCGGTCCGATCACCGCCAGCCAACTCGCCGCCGATGCGGGCAACGCCAAAGGATATGGCAAAGCACGGGATTTTGCTGCCTCACTTGGCCTCGTGCCGCGGCAGCATTCGACGGGCGGCAAAGCCAAACTATTGGGCATCAGCAGACGAGGTGACAAGTCGTTGCGACGATTGTTAGTGCAGTGCGCGCACGTGATCATGCTCAACGCGACACGCTGGAACAGTGCGATCGCCGAATGGACGCGAGAATTGATGGTGCGGCGACACGGCAATGTAGTGGCGTGTGCGGTCGCCAACAAATTGGCCCGCGTGGTGTGGGCGATCCTCGCCACAGGGGACGAGTATCACCCGCACCCGCGGACCTTGCATGAAAAACAAACCGCCGGCAGAACCGGCGGTGAGTGAAGCCTGCCTTTGCGCAAGACAGACACTGATGAAGACAAGCGGCCCCACGGCCTGACGACTAACCTGGCAATAAAAACAGTCCATGAGACTGTGGGCTTTTTAAGGATCGTCAGGAGCGGCTCACATCAAGGATCGGGCTATTGAGTCCAACAGAATCCGAATAGATTAGAGCAAGGCTTCAAAGTCATTATTCATCAGTAAATTGTGCTTGCAAAGTTCTGGCTGACCATAGATTTTATTGAGTTTGGCTTGTGTTAATAGTCACAAAACCATGCAGAAACGCTCAAGTTTTTGATCGACTTGCCGATAGCATAAATATAGAGAATGTTATTTCAGGTGTCGTTTTATGCCAATCAACTCCAACCCAAATTACGATGAACTTAGTGCTGCTATTGCACAATATCTGCAATCGGCCAATGAAGTCGTGAAGCGAGTCGATCTGGTTTTGCAGGCTGAGCTTAGCAAATCTGCCAACTCAAATTTAATGCCTATTGCTGCTTGATTGCAGCGTCATTTCGTTCCCACTAATTTGTACCGCAAAAAACTTCAATACATTCATCCCCAGTAGCGCCTCATCCCCCAAACGCGGCACAACGGCCACTTTAATATTTTCAAGTTCAAATGGCCCGAACTGTAATTGCTCAATGTTCGACCAATAGGCTGGGCTTGGTCCATTGGCGGTCTGAGTGACGAAGGCTTCTCCCCGCTCCAAACTCAATTGTTGCGCCAGCGATTCATCAATGGTGAGCGAACTGGCGCCAGTGTCGATCATCAAAACTACGGCTTGCTGATTAAGCATCGCACTCAAGCGAAAGTGTCCGTCTTTTGAGCGCTTGAGCTTGAGTATTTCACCGTGAGTTTGGCTCATGCTGGCTACATTAGGGTTGTGTTGACGTAGAATCAGCGCATCAAAAGCCCAGTAAATTGCGCCAGCCACCAAAAGCCAAATCAGTACAATCGATGCAGTAGATTTCAAATTACACCTCTATGGTATTTTAAGCTACGCAGCTAATATATTGGCTTAGGCGCAAATACCTATATCGCTTCAATCTGCTCGGTTAGTTCAAGCCACTCAAACTCTAGCTCTTCAACGCGGGCTTTGATTTGCGCATCTCGTTGCAGAGCTTGCTGTAACTCGGCTTTCCTCTCGTTGCTATAAACGCCCTCGTCACCCAAGATTTGGTCTATTTGCGCTTGCTCTTGCGCCAATTTAGCCATTTCTTTTTCGTTTTTATCGCGTTGCTTTTCTAGCGGTTTGCGCAATTCAGCAACCCGCTGGCGCTCTTGGGCTTCAAGACGTTTTTGTTCTTTGCGATTGCCTGCGTCGCTTGATGCACTTGGCGAAGCAGAACGAACGGCTTGATCTTGTTGCGAGCGTTTGTCTTGACTGTAGCGCGTGTAATCGTCCAGATCGCCGTCGAACGGCCGCACCTTGCCATCTTCGATTAACCAAAAATCATCGACTGTTGCGCGCAGTAAATGCCGATCGTGTGACACCACAATCAAAGCACCTTCAAAGTCTTGCAGCGCAAAGGTTAAGGCCTCGCGCATTTCGATATCTAAGTGGTTGGTCGGCTCATCAAGTAGCAACAGATTAGGTTTTTGCCAGATGAGCAAAGCCAGCGCGAGCCGCGCTTTTTCCCCGCCTGAGAACGGCGCAACAGGGCAAGTGGCCATATCACCGTGAAAATTAAAGCCGCCCAGAAAGTTGCGATGCTCTTGCTCACGCGTTTGTGGGTCGAGCTTTTGCATATGCCACAGCGCGGACTCTTCCAAGCGCAGATATTCAAGTTGGTGCTGGGCAAAGTACCCTACTTTGAGCCCTTTCCCTTCGGTGCGCATCCCCTTTAGCAAGGGCTGCTCACCCGCCAAAGAGCGAATAAAGGTAGATTTACCTGCACCATTGACACCCAATAAACCAAGCCGCGCTTTGTTCTCTAGGCTTAACTCCAGTCCGCGCAAAATCGGTTTATCAGCGTTGTAACCTGCTTCAGCTTGCTCGAGTCGCACCAATGGGCTTGGCGATGAATCTGGTTCGCGAAACGCAAAAGTAAAAGGCGAATCAACGTGCGCAGCGGCGATGCGCTCCATCTTTTCTAATGCTTTAACTCTGCTTTGCGCCTGCTTGGCCTTGCTGGCCTTGGCCTTAAAGCGGGTAATAAAGCTCTCCAAATGCGCAATTTGGCGTTGCTGCTTGTCATACGATTGGGCTTGCAGCGCCAGTTTTTCAGCTCGTTGGTTTTCAAAATCTGCGTAATTACCGGTGTACAGTGCTAACTGCGCATTCTCAACGTGCAAAATCTGCCCCACGGTTGAATCGAGAAAGTCGCGGTCATGGGAAATAATCAGCAGCATGCCGCGATACGATTTAAGCCAATTCTCCAACCACACCACCGTTTCTAAATCCAAGTGATTGGTTGGCTCGTCCAGCAACAAAACATCAGAGCGACACATCAGTGCTTGCGCCAAATTTAAGCGCATGCGCCATCCACCGGAAAAACTCGATACTGGACGCGAAATTTCTTCAGTACTAAATCCCAGACCAGCCAATAATTTGCCTGCGCGTGCTGGCGCTGAATAGCCGTCAATGGCTTCAAGCTGCGCTAGTAATTCGCCGTGCTGAAGGCCATCGCCGGCCACCGCCGCTAAATCAGACTCGATGCGACGCAGTTCGGCATCACCGTCCAACACGTAATCAAGTGCCGTGCATGATAAAGCGGGCGTCTCTTGCGCGACGTGCGCAATAGCGGCTCGTGGAGGCATTTCCAGATTACCTTCGTCGGCGTGTATTTCATCGCGCAACAGCGCAAAAAAACTTGATTTGCCAGCGCCATTGGCACCGACGACACCTGTTTTAGAGCCTGGATTGAGGGTTAAATCAACGCGGTCTAAGAGAACTTTAACGCCGCGACGTAGGGTGAGGGATTTTAGTCTGATCATGGCGGCATTTTACCAGAGCTTGCGTTGCTCTAGCCGACTTGCCGCCAGAAAATCAAGTTAAGGAGGGGCTACTAAGTTAGGTATTGCTCTATAGTCATTTAAAAATATTGCCCGCAGAGCCATACCTATGAATACTAAAATGCCGTATATAGCACAATGCCGATAATGGCGAACACCGCCGCGATCAGATCATCAATCATCACGCCAAGTCCTCCTTTAACGCGACGATCAAACCAGCTAATCGGCCAAGGCTTGATAATGTCGAAAAAGCGAAATAAGGCAAAAGCCAAAACCCATGCGGCGACTGTTTTGGGCGCAAAGCACAGCACCATCAGCATGGCCACCACTTCATCGATCACAATGCCACCATAATCACTGACGCCCAGCGCACGACCGGTGATTTCACACGACCAAATGCCGATGGCAAATAAGGGAACGCAAAACGCAAAGATGATTGGATTGGGCAAAAAAAGCTGCAGCGCAGCCATCATTGGCAGCGCAACCAGCGTACCCCAAGTGCCGGGGGCTTTTTTTGCCAAGCCGCTACCAAAGCCAAAGGCTACAAAGTGGGCTGGATGAGCCTTTAAGAAGGTCCAACTGGGTTGGATTTTGGGGGCTTGCTTTTTATTGCTGCTGGGCAAAGAGTCTGTAATCATCAATTTTTAAAGTGGTCAAAGCCGCCAAAGCCAAACTGCATGGATTGACCTGTAGTGTCGAGAAATTGCACCAAAGGCTGTGAATCGCCATGTGGAATGATAACCCCGATGCGTTGGGCGGCTAAACCATGTTCCTGAGCTAGCGCTTCGATATTGGTTCTAGCGGACTGCGGCGCAGTGAAGCACAACTCGTAGTCGTCCCCGCCTGCCAACTTAGCTTCCAACTGTAACTCGTGCGGCAGATGCAAGAGTTGCGCAGCACTGGGCACTGAAGCTATCCATATTTGTACCGCACATTGTGAGCGCTGGCAAATATGG
Source organism: Chitinibacter sp. SCUT-21 (assembly GCA_041874755.1). NCBI lineage: Bacteria > Pseudomonadati > Pseudomonadota > Betaproteobacteria > Neisseriales > Chitinibacteraceae > Chitinibacter > Chitinibacter sp. SCUT-21. The sequence goes on along the minus strand of CP102611.1, from coordinate 226,547 downwards.
CGCAAATCACCGGCCAGGCCATCTGAAATATCGAGTGCGGCGTTGGCGAACGGAGCTATCGCTTGGCCAAATACAAGGCGGGGTTGCGGTAAATCTAAACGTAAATCACATTGCTGCGCGATTTCTGCTGGCAATTGCGCGCGTCCGGTGCGATGCATTACCGCTGCCGCCGCACCACCCAGCGGGCCAGAGACCCAAATATCGTCATCAATTTGCGCATGGCTGCGTAGCATGGCTTGACCCGTTGGCACTTCGCCGGCGATTTGAATCGCAATGGTTAGTGGTCCGCGAGTCGTGTCGCCGCCAACGAGTTCGATTTCATGCTGATCAGCTAGGGCGAATAGGCCGCGGCTAAACGCGGCCAGCCATGCTTCATCAATACTCGGCAAAGCGAGTGAGAGCGTAAACCAAGTCGGCTTGGCGCCCATCGCCGCTAAATCCGACAGATTTACTGCCAAGCATTTATGCCCCAAGCGTTCTGGGTCGGCATCGGCAAAAAAATGTCGACCAGCCACCAACATATCGGCCGAGACGGCTAATTGATGCCCTGCACTGACCGTCATTAGCGCAGCATCGTCACCGACTCCCAAATCCGCATTCTTAAGCGCACGATTTGGGCGGGTAAAATATTTGGCAATTAAATCAAACTCGTTCATACGCGCAACAGATTAGCCCTGACGTTTGGCGCGAATGGCAGCAAATTCTGTGCTACGCACGAGTTCAGCCAATTTATCGAGTACACCATTCACGAAGCGATGACCATCAGAGCCTCCGTAGGTTTTGGTGAGCTCAATCGCTTCATTGATAATTACTGGGTATGGCGTTTCTGGCATCGACATAATTTCAAACGCGCCAGTGTAGAGTACCGCCAATTCAACGGTGCTGACTTCTTCTAGCGGGCGGTCCACATGCGGCTCAATCGCTTGCGTGAGTTTGGCTGCGTCTTTAATCACGCCAAATAAAATCGCGCGATACAGGTTTGCATCGGCTTTCGTGAAGTAAGTGCTGCTACCACGCAGATACAAATCGATATTATTAACGGTGTCGTTGCTCATCAAATACTGATACACACCTTGCACCGCAAATTCGCGCGCACGGCGGCGAGCGGATTTCATCGGTGCTTTTTTTACTGCAGGGGCTTCTGATTTTTCTGCGGTCATGCTTGTAATGCCTTTACTAAATTAGCGGTTTCAACCGCAACACGCGCGGCTTCGCGCGCTTTTTCTACTACACGTACTTCTGCTTGTTCATCAGTTTCAGTGGTCAAAATACAATTGGCAATCGGCAGGCCTGCGTCCAGCGTAACGCGCGTTACCCCAGCGCCCGATTCATTGGCGACCAATTCAAAGTGGTAGGTTTCACCACGGATAATTGCGCCCAATGCGATTAAAGCGTCAAAACGCTCGCTGGCCGCCATAGTTTGCAAAACCACGGGAATTTCTAGCGCACCAGCAACACTGCTCAATAAAATATCCTGCGGCGCAACACCCAATTTAACTAATTCATCCAAGCAGTTATCACGCAAACCTTCGCAAATTGGCGTATTAAAGCGGCTCATCACCACACCAATACGCATGCCTTGGCCAGCTAGATTGGGTTTAATTAGTGAAATACCTTCTAAACTCATTTGTATATCCTTTAATTTTTAAACACTTATTCGGGCTGGAAAAAGCCAGTTATCTCGAGACCAAAACCCATCATGCTCGGAATCTTGCGCTCTGGCGACATCAGACGCATACGTCCAACGCCCAAGTCTTTCAGCATCTGCGCTCCTATACCATAGGTACGCATATCCCATTTTTGGGGTTTATTCAGTTTCAAATCAGGCAACGCACGCGCCAGCAGATCTTCTCCGTCTTCAGTGCGATGCAATAAGACCACCACACCCTTACCCGCTTCTTCGATAGCCGATAGCGCCGATTCAATGCTCCAAGAATGGCTGCGCGCGTCTAAATCTAGCCAGTCGATTACCGACAAGGGCTCGTGAACACGCACCAAGGTTTCATCATCTGCAGTAGGTTCGCCTTTAATCAAGGCCAGATGCGTCGACGAGGTGAGTTTGTCGCGATAAACGGCCAATTCAAATTGGCCAGCAAAAGTTCGCACCGGACGACGGCCTACGCACTCAACCAAGCTTTCGGTGCGGCTGCGATAGTTGATCAAATCCGCGATAGTGCCAATTTTTAGATTGTGTTCCTTAGCAAACACCAGCAATTCCGGCAGGCGCGCCATTGTGCCGTCATCGTTCATGATTTCACAGATTACGGACGCCGGCGTTAAGCCCGCCATCATCGCCAAATCACAACCCGCTTCAGTGTGACCCGCACGAACTAACACCCCGCCAGGTTGGGCCATGACAGGGAAAATGTGTCCCGGTGATACAACATCGCTGGCTTTGGCATCAAAAGCAACCGCTTTACGAATCGTCAGCGCACGATCATGCGCGGAAATACCCGTGCTCACGCCCTCGGCCGCTTCGATTGAAGCGGTGAAATTGGTGCCAAACGACGAGCCATTGCTCGACACCATCGTGCTCAAATTAAGCAGTTTGCAACGCTCAGGCGTTAAAGTCAGGCACACCAGTCCACGGCCGTATTTGGCCATGAAATTGATGGCTTCAGGCGTGACAAAATCGGCCGCAAGAACTAAATCGCCTTCGTTCTCGCGATCTTCTTCGTCAACCAGCACGACCATGCGCCCTGCTTTTAATTCAGCTACGATTTCATGAACTGGGGAAATTTGGCTCATTGATTAAGCTCCGCCTTGAGTGGTTTCGAATGAAACCATGCGCTCAACATAGCGCGCAATCAGGTCTATCTCTAGATTAACGCTAGCGCCGGCGACCAGCGCCCCAAGCGTAGTTACGCTTAAAGTGTGTGGGATTAAATTAATTGAAAACACACAGCCATCAGCGCTGTCTTGCACTGTATTGGTTGTCAGCGACACGCCATTCACCACCACCGAGCCTTTGGCGGCTAAATATTTAGCCAGTGATTTTGGCGCGCAAATGACGAGTTCACGATTTTCGCCTACGGGCTCAAAGCTCAGCACCTGACCAACGCCATCAACGTGGCCGGACACCATATGGCCGCCGAGCATATCGCCAAGGCGTAATGCTTTTTCCAGGTTCACCTTGCCGCCCTGCTCGCCCAAGCCCACGGTACAACGCAACGATTCGTTGGAGACGTCAATCTTGTATTGCTTAGGGGGTATTAGCTCAATCACAGTCATGCATGCGCCATTATGAGCAATACTATCCCCAAGTACTACATTGCTCATATCTAAATCGGCGGCATCGACGGTGAGTTGAAGGCCACCATCAAAGGCTTTGACGTCAATAATCTGACCGACTGCTTGAATAATGCCAGTGAACATATCAATCCTTCTGCTCGGGAAATAAGGTCGGGTTGGCTTCGCGCACGCGTGAAGACGACTTCAGTTCATTACAATGATTGCAAAAATAGCTTTTGGCGCCACACGCCGCCAACACTTCAATTTCTTTGCCGCAATCTGGGCAGACTAATTTTTGTTCCGTACTCATTTCAAGCTCCTGTCGTGCTCGGCGCGAAGGCGACATTAGGATCGGTAAAGCGCAAAGTAATGCGCTGATCCGCGCCGACCATCCGGCGATCGAATAAGGTTGGACGATACTGCTGGCTTAAGTCGCTCAAGCTGAAGTTGGCCAAAGCTTGCCCTTGACCAATAAAGCTCATTGCTTGATAGAGGATAACTTCGTCTACCAAGCCTGCCTCAAGTAGTGCCCCTACCAAAGTGCCACCTGCTTCAACAGTGACTACGTTAAAACCTTGCTCAGCTAAATATTGCATCACCGCGTGCAAATCGAGACGATCAGCATTACTTGCGATTTGTTTGAAAATTAGCCGCTCTGTTGATAGCGTATTTGAAGTCTTGGTACTGAGTATTTGGGTCTTTGCGACTTCGGTTTGCAGTATTCTGGCGCTTGATGGCGTGCGCAACTGACTATCGAGCACGATGCGCTGGGGTTGACGTGTTACGGTAAAATCTCGCACCGTCAGCTGTGGATCATCTGCCAACACTGTTCCAACGCCGGTTAACATTGCACAGGACAGAGCACGAATTTTTTGGACGTCAGAACGCGCTGCTGCGCCCGTGATCCATTGTGATTGGCCATTATTGAGCGCAATTCGCCCATCGAGGCTGGCCGCCAATTTTACGCGCAACCACGGCCGATTACGCGTCATGCGAGACAAAAAGCCTTTATGATGCTCACGCGCTTGATGGGCCATAAGTCCATGCGCGACTTCAATATTGTGCGCAGCAAGTCGTGCCAAGCCTTTGCCGGCAACCAGTGGATTTGGGTCACGCAGCGCAGCAATGACGCGATCAACACCGGCACCGATTAGGGCATTGGCACAAGGTGGTGTGCGGCCAAAATGACTGCATGGCTCTAGCGTGACGTAGGCTGTGGCGCCCATGATTTTTTCTGGCGCACGGGCCTTGGCCATTTTTAAGGCCATAATTTCGGCATGCGCTCCGCCCGCGGCTTGGCTATGGCCATAACCGATTATCTCGCCCTGATTGACTAAAACAGCGCCAACGCAAGGGTTCGGTGTCGTCAGGTGCGCTCCTTGTGCGGCAACCTGCAAGGCTTTGGCCATCATTTCGTGATCAAATGCGGTAAACATGCTTATTCCTTCGTTACTTCTCGAATAACGTCGCGGAAATCATCCACGTCTTGGAATGAGCGATAAACTGAAGCAAAACGGATGTATGCCACTTTATCGAGTTTGGCGAGCTCGGCGATGACCATTTCACCGATCTGGCGCGACATAATTTCGCGCTCACCGACCGTGAGCACTTTTTGAATAATGCGGGAAATGGCTTCATCAACGAGCGGGGTTGGCACTGGACGTTTATGCAGTGCACGCAGGAAACTGGTGCGGACTTTTTCGCGATCAAACTCGGCGCGTTGTCCATTTTGTTTGACGACCTGAGGCATACGAACCTCGGCGGTCTCAAAGGTGGTAAAGCGTTTGTCGCAAATCGTGCAGCGGCGACGGCGACGGATCACGTCACCTTCATCAGATACGCGCGAGTCAACGACTTGCGTATCAGGAGAACCACAGAATGGGCACTTCATTAACGAACCCCGCAAAGAACAAAAAGATCATTCATATCAAATAAGGCCGAAGGATAAAAACTCAAGCTTTATAGATACTCTAGCTATGTATTGAGCTAGACATATTGCCACATGTCAAGCCCAAGCATATACAGCAAAAAAAGGTGGGGCTTGCGCCCCACCTTTGTGCAGCTATTAACGCTAAATATTAAGCGCCGTAAACTGGGAAGCGTGCAGTTAGCGCTTTTACTTTAGCAGCTACTGCAGCGATATTTGCTTCGTCTTCTGGATTATCCAGCACATCAGCAATCAGATTGGCTACTTGAATCGCTTCTTCTTCTTTAAAGCCGCGCGTAGTAATCGCAGGTGCACCGATACGGATGCCAGAGGTCACAAATGGGCTTTCTGGATCGTTCGGGATCGCGTTTTTGTTGACGGTGATGTGCGCTTTGCCGAGGAAAGCATCAGCCGCTTTACCAGTCAGACCTTTAGGGCGCAAGTCAACCAAGAATACGTGCGATTCAGTGCGACCAGAAATAATGCGCAGACCGCGCTCTGCCAAAGTTTTTGCCATTGCTTGCGCGTTCAGCAAAACTTGTTTTTGGTATTCTTTGAATTCGTCAGTTGCAGCTTCTTTAAATGCAACCGCTTTACCCGCGATCACATGCATCAACGGACCACCTTGCAGTGTTGGGAACACGTTTGAATTCAGTGATTTTTCAAACTCAGCCTTAGCCAAGATGATACCGCCACGTGGGCCACGCAATGTTTTGTGCGTGGTCGACGTTACGAAGTGCGCGTGAGGTACTGGATTTGGGTAAACACCAGCAGCGATCAAACCTGCGTAGTGCGCCATATCAACCATGAAGTAAGCGCCAACTTTGTCAGCGATTTCACGCATGCGCGCCCAGTCAAAACGCAAAGCGTAAGCCGAAGCACCGCCGATTAACAGTTTTGGCTTGGTTTCCATTGCGACGCGTTCCATATCGTCGTAATCGATTTCTTCGTTTTCGTTCAAGCCGTAAGCCACGATATTGAACAATTTACCTGACAAGTTCGCTGGTGAACCGTGCGTCAAGTGGCCGCCGTGACCCAAGTTCATACCCATTACGGTGTCACCTGGTTTCAGGATCGAGAAGTAAACCGCTTGGTTGGCTTGTGAGCCAGAGTGCGGCTGAACGTTGGCATATTCAGCACCAAACAAAGCTTTTACACGATCAATCGCCAATTGCTCGATCACGTCAACGTGCTCGCAACCACCGTAGAAACGTTTACCTGGGTAACCTTCAGCGTATTTGTTCGTGAGTTGAGAGCCTTGGGCTTCCATCACGGCTGGGCTAGTGTAGTTTTCAGATGCGATCAATTCGATGTGTTCGTGTTGACGAACAACTTCAGCAGCAATCGCTGCAGCGAGATCTGGATCGTAAGAGGCAATGGTTTGAGACTTCGAGAACATGAGCGAGATGCATCCGTAATCGTTGAAAGAATACGCAATTCTAACACGACTTAGATCAATTTAAGATGCACAGTTGTCCACTCAACATGCAAGATTTTCATGATTTCTTTTTTCGCCAGACATTTGCAAGCATTCTACACGTTTCACGAAGTGAAATTCGCTCATCCGACATAGCATCCAAAAACTCAGATAAAACCTTTGATTTAGCTACCGTAATAAAAATCAGCCAAGAAATTGGTATAGCAACCACGACAAAATACCCGATTTTTTGCAAGCTAGGCTCATCCGCCAAGCCAAATAAGTTCATACCGAGAAATCCGGTGATCGTTGTACCGATTAAGCCAAAAACCGTTACCACAGTTAGTCGAACCACCGTATCGGCCTGCCGGCGCAAATCGTCATTTTCTAAATACTGATTCATGCTCTGCACCGCATCCTTGACATCCGAATGCAGTCGCTCAGTATCTAAGTGCTTGGAGAGCATTTGAAATAATTGATCGGAAACAATTTGGTTGGACACCTCGCGAAACCAATAGCGCTGGTTAAAACGCAAAAACCCTTCCAATAACAGTCGAATTTCACGCTTAAACCCACGAATAGAACGCGCATCTTTTAAATCGAGTTCTGATAGGGCCACGGCAAGGCGATCAGAAAACATCAGCAACGATGCCTTGTGAAAATGGGCGATCAAAGTCATTAAGAAATGCTGATGACGAAACTGCCCAAGCACGCCAGTATACGGATCGGAATAAAAAGCATTGTCGTGTTTTCCAACCATAACAAAAGCATGACCATTGCACATCATGCGCGTCGAGGCCGTACTGTGCTGCCTTTCTGGCACCCAGAATCGGTCGTAGCAACAATCACGCTCAAATTCATCGAACATTTTTTGGGTGTACGGTAGCGCATCTCCACTACCGGGACGAATGACCATGCCTAAGCGATAAAAATCCTCATCCGTTAATTTAAAAGGATCATCCACCGCCAAGTAGGCCAAAATCGGCATGCGGTGATATTCAATTTGACGATAACGTAAAGAACCGGCAGCCGAAGAGTGATGCATGACCAGAGGCTGCATTAAAAAATCCCAATGGGCAGCCATGCGCGGTGCACGAAATTGGCCAAGGTGTGACAAATAACCTAGCCGATCTTCAAAGTCGGACTCTGAAATCACTTCGCCTTCTTTATTTAGCCACGCCACTTTGCGCAAACAATTGGCCGCCGTAGCATCTTCATCCCACTGCGCAGGAAAAGCGCGACCAAAACGAAATAATGCATCCTGCACACGCCTGAGGGGTAAATTGTCACCCATGATTTCAAAGGCCAGAATCACCACATCGACGTCGTAAAAGAAATACAAATCGATGTGCGCCACTTTAAAATGATGCACAGCACCATCTTTAAACATCATCAGCGCTGTAGTGATGTCTGACCGACGAAACACGTGGAGCGGTGAGTGGCCGTAGCTGCTTAACCCTGAGGCCTTGCTTTCGCCGTACAGAAAACGTTGAACATAAGGAAGGAAGGTGACGAATTCGCGGTAGTGGCGCTCTTCGAATTGCTCTGGGTCGCCATCAAATTCGGTTGCTCGTGGCTGCCAAGGCGAGCCTTCGGCCGCGGCGGCTTGCATTACTTCCCAGTGCCGACCCATGGCGTTTGATTCGCCACTTTTGTGTGGAATCGGCATCAGCTGTAGGGGCCAAATTAAGATTTGGCGAAAGTGCTTAACTATTACATTGGAACTGGTCGCCATGACACCCCCTACTGAGGCATGGCAACCTAAGGCTTAGAATTAAAGGCCTTTGACGGCATACACGGCAAGGGTATTTCGCCAGTAGCCTTGGTAGTCCATGCCGCAACCAAACAAGAAACGATCTTCTACTTCCATACCCACAAAGTCAGCTTTAATACCTTCTGCCTTGCGATTGTGTTTTTTGTCGATCAAGACGGCGACGTGAACCGCGCTTGCACCTTGCTGTTTGCAGTAATCAACAATCGCTGCCAGTGTGTGACCTTCATCCAGAATATCATCCACAATCACTACGGTACGGCCACGCAGATCTTCACGAGGCTTAACTTTCCAATCTAGCTCGCCACCCGAGGTTTCCTGGCGATAGCGCGTTGCATGCAGATAAGCCATTTCCAAAGGAAATTTCAAACGTGGCAATAAATGCCCTGCAACGATCAAACCGCCGTTGAGTACGGTATACACCACAGGATTGGTGTGCGCCAAAGCTTTGCACATTGACTCACCCATTTGATCGAGCGCGGCAATCACTTCAGCCTCTGGATGCAGGCAATCTGCGTTATCTAAAATGGTACGAGCTTCTGGCAATTCCATAGTCACGATGACATCCTCAATCCAAGCTTAATGCCCAGAAAAATCACAAACAGTAAATAAATCAATGCCATTTTGGCGAATTAATTGCGAACCGCCAAGCTCAGGCAAATCAACGATTGCTGCGGCTTCAACGACATTGGCACCCAAGCGTTTTAGCAAATTAGCCGCTGCCATTAGTGTGCCACCCGTCGCAACCAAGTCATCAATCAGCAATACACGATCACCCGCCTTGCAAGCGTCGGCATGCAGCTCGACTGTAGCAGAGCCGTATTCAAGCTCGTACTCTTCGGCGATCGTATCAAACGGCAGCTTACCCTTCTTACGAACAGGAACAAAGCCAAGATTTAACTCATAGGCCACTACAGAGCCAAGGATAAAGCCGCGCGCATCCACCCCCGCAATTACATCGAGTTTTTGCCCCATATAACGATGGACAAATACATCAACTAGCAAGCGAAAAGTTCGTGGGTCTTGCAATAGCGGGGTGATATCACGAAACATCACGCCCGGCTGAGGCCAATTCGGTACGGTGCGAATGCGCTCGCGGATGTAATCCGCGTAAGGTGCAACAGCTTTATCCATCTTGATCTCCGTTTTAGTGGAACAAGGCGAACTTCACCACCCACAATGCAGCAATAATAACGACTGCAGGGCTGAGGTCTTTAAAGCGACCAGCAATTGCTTTGATTGCCACGTAGCTAATAAAGCCGAAAGCGATACCATCCGCAATTGAGAATGTGAATGGCATAGCCAGTGCCGTCATCACGGCAGGAGCAGATTCAGTTAAATCATCCCATTCAATCTCGGCCAAGCCACGGCTCATCAATACCGCAACATAGCAAAGCGCTGGCGCAGTTGCATACGCTGGAACCGATGCGGCCAATGGCGACAGGAATAAGGCCAGCAAGAACAAAATGGCAACAACAACGGCCGTCAAACCTGTGCGCCCACCAACAGCCGTCCCTGCAGCCGACTCTATGTAGGCAGTCGTTGAAGATGTACCCATAGCTGCGCCAGCAGTAATAGCAACTGAGTCCGCCAATAAGGCTTTTTTCAGGCGTGGCAATTTACCGTCTTTATCAAGCAAGCCTGCGCGATGTGAAACACCAACCAAAGTACCTGTGGTATCAAACAAATCAACAAAGAAGAATACAAAAATCACCCCCAATAAGGCGCCATTGAAAATGCCTGCAGGCGTCATCAATGCCGAGAAGTCCATTTGCATGAACGTAGGCGCTAGGGATGGGATTGGCGCAAAAACGCCCTTAAATTCTTGCAAGCCAAAAGCAATTGCTGCTACGGTCACGGCAAGCACACCAATAATAATTGAGCCAGGAATGCGACGATATTCAAGGCCAACAATCAGGAAGAAGCCCATGATGGCTAGCAATACTTTAGGATCAGCCAAATTGCCAAGCGTAACTAGAGTTGCCGGGTGGTCAACCACAACACCTGCGTTTTTCAGCGCAATAATCGCCAAAAACATCCCAACACCGGCAGAGATGGCCAATTTGAGCGAATGTGGAATAGCATTCACCAAGGCTTCACGAACCTTGAACAAGCTCACTAGCAAGAAAATAATGCCGGAAATAAATACCGCACCCAGTGCAGTTTGCCAACTCATCCCCATCCCTTTCACTACTGTAAAGGTGAAATAGGCATTCAGCCCCATGCCGGGCGCTAGAGCGATTGGGTAATTGGCAACCAAGCCCATAATTGCTGTGCCTAGCGCTGCAGCTAAACAAGTTGCCACAAAGACAGCATTAAAATCCATGCCGGTAATCGACAGGATGGCTGGGTTAACAAAGACAATGTAGGCCATGGTGAGGAAGGTGGTAGCACCTGCAATCACTTCAGTCTTTACATTTGTGCCATGCTCTTTGAGCTTAAAAAAAGCGTCCAGCATGTGAATACCTCATAGAGATCAAAGTTAAAAATATAATTAGCCAAGCCATACTGGCATTATCAGTACGGCTTGGCTTTCCGGCTTAGTTAGAAAAGCCAAACAAGGCAAATAAACCAATTGCAGCAAAAATCGCTGCGGCTACAAAACGCACCATGCGCAGTAAATGCATGCGACTAGAAATCCAATCACCCAAATAAACCGCGGGAACGTTGGCAATCATCATGCCAACTGTGGTGCCGATCACCACCTGCCACAAAGGCGAGTATTTCAACGCTAGAGCGATTGTTGCCACCTGGGTTTTATCACCCATCTCAGCCAAAAAGAACGCAACACAGGTCGCTAGAAATGCCCCATAGGGCTTCACAGCAGCCTCACCCTCTTCCATTTCATCAGGAATGATGGCCCATGCAGCTATCGCCAGAAAGCCCAAGCCGACCACCCAACGCAAAATATCAGGCGAGATTAAACCTGCCACCTGCTGCCCAACCCATGCGGCAGCAAAATGATTCAAGACAGTAGCTACAAAAATGCCCGCAACGATAGGAAGCGGGCGACGAAAGCGAGCAGCCAAGATCAGTGACAAAAGTTGGGTTTTATCTCCCATTTCAGCCACTGCAACGACGCCCGTAGAAACCATTAGTGCATCAAACATTCAAAACTCCAGGGTGGGCGACGACACGAAGCTAGCCAGCGGCCCACCCATGAGCACTAGACTAACTTCGGGTCTCTTCAAATGAGCAATGCTCACTTTCATACGCCATAAAGCGAATCATGCTTTAAGTTTGTTGACGTATGACCAACTCAACCGAGCCAATACCACGGCAGGCTGGAGAATACTCCCCCAAAGGAATCAAGCATTTTAATGCAGAGAGCGAGTAGCTTACAAGTAGGGGATTATCGCGACTGTGCGCAAAGTTGCAACTGCACCAATTTCATCACCCCATCACACCCAGCCTCAATCAGATTCAACACCTGCTCAAAGCCCTCAGCCCCACCGTAATAAGGGTCTGGCACATCAGATTGCCTATATTCGGGTGCGAAATCTAAAAATAGCTGCACTTTTGTCTGATACTCACTTGGGCAACTGCGCTTTAAAAAGCTCAAATGAGTGCTATCCATGGCTAAAATTAAATCAAATTCCACATAATCGCTGGCACACACCTCTCTAGCCCGCAAATTTGATAAGTCATACCCACGTTTTTTTGCGTGCTGCTGAGCCCGTCGATCTGGCGCCTCACCAACATGATAGTCCGTCGTTCCTGCTGAATCGACGCGCACCCTGCCTACTAGACCGGCTTGAGCGATTTTTTTGCGCAACACGCCATCCGCAGTCGGGCTACGACAAATATTCCCGGTACAGACCATCAAGATCGAAATTTTCTCCATAAACCTTCCAGTATATTGGCGTAAGCCAAATCAAATAAACTCAGCTCCACATCCACCGCAACCACATAAAACCGCACACCACGCTCTAATTAGATGACCTACTGCAAAATATACAGAGCAAGCTAGGCATTTTCGTCGTAGTCATGAACCATAGTCATGGCCTCTGCTTTAAGTTGTGCACATTTCGCGCACTGCCCTTGTAAACGTGTATTTTCTGCAACCAATCTACGCAGCTCAGTCGCAATTTCTTTGCGCAAATCCATCGCAGCTGCCGCACCAAATGTATACGACTCCAATTTAGTTGCCAACTCTATCGCTGTCATTTTCTACCCCGTTCGTAGTCACGGATTCACTCACCAAACCCCTATTAAAATCCATCAAATACAAACACATATAGATAAAAGTCAAACATACGACAGGCATCACGAATATTTATTTATACCCCCCCTAAAAACCAATTGCTGTCACACAAAGACAGGGCACAGACACCCCGGCAACAAATATACAGAGGGGAACTCAACAGGAATATGGCAGAGCCTTACTGATTGTCCTATGTTGATGAAGAACTAATTAAATTCTGCAGAGAGCATTACTCCAACCATGAAAAGGCAAGCCAACTCCATACAGAGCGTAGACAAAAGGCAAAAATTCTTTACCGCCTTTACTCGCAACTATGCGGGAATGCTGTACGTCTGTCGGCGTGACTTAAATTGGCGCTTCATATTTTGCAGCGAAGGCTGCCTAGCATTAACTGGGTACACTGCCAGCATTCTGCAACAAGATGTGGGATTACTAGATCTAATACACTCGGATGATAAAGACACACAGCAACTACTTCGATCGCAACGGCATGAAGTACACCAACGCAACGTGAGCGAGTTCCGCCTCACCAGGAGTGACGGCGCAACAATTTGGGTACAAGATCAGTCCTGGCCCATTATTTCTGACACAGGGGAAATTGAAGCCATTGAAGGTATTTTGACGGACATATCCAGTCATAAAGAACAAACCCAAAATCTTTTGCAAAGTCAGCAGCAACTCCAGGACTTGTATGACCACTCTCCTGACATGCTGCTATCAATCAACCCAAGAACAACGCACATCATCAATTGCAACCAAACTTTATTAAATACCCTAGGCTACTATAGCCACGAAGTCATTGGTAGATCTGCTCTTGAGATATATACCCAAGAAAGCGGCCAAAGAATCAAAACGGAACTACTACCCAAATTCACCCAAGAAGGCTGCCTTGAGGCGATTGAGTTACAGGTCAAAGCCAAAAACGGTCAGATCTTTGATGTATTACTCAGCAGTCGCGCTGCCCGTAATGCGGAAGGCCTCATTACGCACTCAATCTCTTCCTGGCGAAACATTACTCCTTATAAAGAGATACAACGGATTCAGGCTCAAAATCAGATTCGGTTTGAATTACTAATGGCCACCCTCCCTGTGCCATGCGCGATCAACACACCAGACTTGCAGATCAGTTTTGTCAACCGCGCATTCTCTGCCACCTTTGGTTATTCACTAGCTGAGATACCTGATTTACACCATTGGTGGACTCACGCTTACCCAGACGCAAGCTATCGCAACTGGATACAAGATCAATGGCTGCAAAGACTCGAAACCGCCAAAACCCAGCAAACACAGTTTGAACCATTAATTGCGCACATCCATTGCCAAAATGGTGAACTGAAAACAGTGTTAGCAAGCGCAACACCGCTAGAAAACAACTGGACTGGAGATCACCTAGTCACACTAATCGACTTAACCGAACAAGAGCAGCAGCAACAAGAACTCGTCATGCGAGAACAACGTTTCAAGGCACTTTTTGAAACAGCAAATCTTTCCATCTGGAACGAAGACATGTCGGGCCTACTGGACCGGCTCGACCAACTGCGAGCCGAAGGCATCGTAGACTTTCATCATCACCTAGAGCAGCACAATGAAGTACTTCAGGAGTGCATTCGCTTATTTAAAGTCACCGACCTCAACCCAGCAACCGAAGCCCTTTTTCAGGGAACAAAAGCTGAATTACTGAAGGATATTAGTGTTTTATTTGGCGACGGCGCAATTGATGTAATCAAAGACGAATTAATGCATTTTTGGGAAAAAAAAGAACACTTTAGCGCAGAAGTCAACTTGCGCACGCTAGGCAATCATCCTTTCCGCGCCATTATTTCTTTCCCTATTCCGAAAACGCATGAAGCAGCGAAAAATGTTCCCGTTTGCATCCAAGATTTAAGTCAAATTCAAGAAATGCAGAATGAACTAGCTTTTCGGGGTGAGGTACTCGAGAACATGCATCAAGGTGTACACCTAGTTCGCGCTAGTGACAGTATTATCGTCTACGCCAATCCAACCCTAGAAGACATGTTTGGTTACCCATCGAACAGCCTAATTGGCAAGCACGTCAGCGTACTCAACCCTCCTGCGAACACCTTACAGGAAGACATGGCGCAGGTTATTCTCAAAGAATTGGAACTTCACGCTCACTGGGAAGGCGAGTTACTCAACATCAAACTCAATGGGGAAACCTTTTGGACTCGAGCAGCCATTTCAGGCTTCAACCATAAAAATTACGGGCCGGTTTGGATCACCGTACAGCGCGACATTAGCGCCGAGCATCTTGCCAAACAACAGCGTGATTTCAGCAACACTCAACTACAGGCAATTGCGCACATTCAAGGCAACTTCATCGAAAACCAAGATGAAAAAGCCGCATTTGATATGGTGCTCGAGCAAATTTGCTTGGTGAGTCAGTGCCAATTTGGCTTCATCGCCGAAGTGTTACTTAATACCGATGGATCCCCCTATTTGCGCGCAAACGCATTGAGCAATATGGCCTGGAATCAGGGCGCTCATGAGACATATCAACAATATATTGAACACGGCATTGAATTTCACAACCTAGATAGTGTTTTTGGAATACCACTACGAACTTTAGAACCCTATATCTCGAACGAAGCGTCAACCAACTCGAACATTTACAAGACCCCGAATGGACACGCGCCAATTTTCAATTTCATGGCGATCCCTATTTTCCAGGGAAGTACATTAATCGCCGAGATTGGGATGGCCAATCGCAAGGAAGGCTTCAATCTTAAGCTAATCGATGAGCTCCAGCCATTTATGTTGACCTATTCTCAACTAGTCATGGCACTTCGTAGCAAACGCGAATCGAGACGAGCAAAAGAGGAGCTACATCAACGCGACCAGCTATGGAAAACGGCGATTGAAGGCGCCGGTCACGGCGTGTGGGATTGGGACTTAAAAGAAAACAAACTAAGTCTTACAGAGCGATGGGCTCAACTCCTTGCGATCGACCCGAAAACATTATCTAACAGCCCTGACGAGTGGCTTGAACGAGTTCACCCAGAAGACATTCAGCCACTACGCGCCCAGCTAAAATCACACCTAGACGGCCAAAGCCCTTCTTTTTCTGCCGAACACCGACTACGCAGTCAAGATAACAGCTACAAATGGGTTCTAACACGCGGAACAGTCGTTAGCAGAACCGAGGACGGCACTCCGAGCAGAATGATAGGCACCACAACCGACATTAGCCTTCGCAAAAATGCAGAGGAGGAATTGCTCGCCAATCGTGCACAACTCGCAGGCATGATTGATAGTGCAATGGATGCAATCATCACAACCGACAATCAATTCAACATCATTTTATTCAATCGCGCCGCTGAACAAATGTTTGGGTACCCCGCTTACAAAATGCTTGGTTGTCCAATTGAATCCCTCATCCCCTCGCGTTATGCAATTAGTCATCGCATTTTTATGCGCCAGTTTGGAGAAAAAGGGAATCAGACCCGAAAAATGAATGGCATAGCAGCACGCCAAGTTTGCGGGCAACGTGCTGACGGATCCGAATTCCCAATTGAAGTTGCCATTTCATTTTCAGAAAACTACGGATCACCCATTTACACCGCCATGGTAAGGGACATTACAGACCGCAAAGAATTTGAACAAAATTTAATTAACTTGACAGCAAATCTAGAAGAGCGCGTACAGCAACGCACTAAAGAGCTAGAAACGGCGCGCCTGCTTGCGGAAAGCGCCAACAGAGCCAAAAGTGCTTTCGTGGCAAATATGAGTCATGAAATTCGCACCCCACTTAATAGTGTACTTGGGATGGCCCACCTTGCCCTACAAACTGACTTAAATGAGAAGCAACGAGATTACCTAAGCAAAATTAGTAGCTCAGGTACCCACTTATTAGGATTAATCAATGACATACTCGACTTCTCTAAAATCGAGGCTGGAAAACTTGAAATCGAATCCGTTGAATTTTCGCTATCTTCATTATGTAATGAGCTAAAAGACTTGCTTGAGCCTAAGGCATTTGAAAAACACCTTAAATTTGAATTAATTATTGAGCCTGATGTCCCTAAATATAGTAAGGGTGATGCGCTAAGACTCAAACAAGTCTTAATAAACTTGCTGAGCAATGCCATTAAATTTACCGAGCAAGGCAAAATTCGATTGCACATTTCTACAATGCTGCCCCCTCCCACTTCGCCCCCCCGAATTTGCTTCACAGTAACCGATACTGGAATCGGAATATCACCAGGAGCACAAACACGTTTATTTCAATCTTTTCACCAAGCAGATAGCTCAACAACACGAAAATTTGGTGGAACCGGATTAGGACTAGCAATTAGCCGACAACTAATTGAGTTAATGGGGGGGGAATTAACACTCAAAAGCCAATCAGGGCTCGGTAGCGAATTTAGTTTTAGCCTCCCATTGCCATCAATCATCCAGCCATCATTAAATGAGAATGACCAGGATCGCCAGTCTATCGACTATCACAGCACCTTAAAGGGTAAACATATTCTACTAGCAGACGACCACCCGTTTAATCAGCAAGTTGGCGAAGATCTGCTCGCTGAAGTTGGAGCAACAGTTGTTTTAGCCAATGACGGAAGGGAAGCGGTTGAGCTAGCAAACTCGCAGCAATTTGATGCGATATTAATGGATGTTCAAATGCCCGAAATGGATGGCTTCACCGCAAGCAAGATACTTCGGAACAGCACCCAATTTGATCAAATCCCAATCATTGCCATGACCGCCAATGTATCGAATGAGGATCGGCAGTTGTGTCTTGCAGCAGGAATGAACGACTTTATTAGTAAACCTGTTATACCTGAAAAACTATATAAAACGCTTGCTTATTGGGTATCAGGGCACACAGAAAATGAAAGCAATGAGAATACGATCAAAACCCAAAACGACGTTTTAATCGATTACGACACTTTAATTGCGATGCTGGGGCCACAAATCGAGCGGCAAAAGAAATATTTTGCCAAGTTTGTCTCGGCCACCCATGAAGGCTTAGAAAAAATATCAAGCCTTTCCAATGAGGGAGGTATTCAGCAAATTGCTGCAGAATGCCATAGGCTCAAATCAATAGCTCGCACGGTTGGGGCCATAGAACTGGCAAACAGCCTCAATCAGCTAGAAAATGACTCCAGAGATAGCTCCTCGCCCTTTCTGAAGGAAAAAATCAAAGGGCTCAATGATATTTTTGAGCAAACCTGCCAGCACTTATTTGATCAGCAGTTAATTGAATCAAGCCCAGTAACGCTTAAATCATCGAGCACAATGCCACTTTTGGATCACAATCTGCGTATTATGCTTATTGATGATGACGAATTTACTCTAGATATTATCTCGCAACACTTAGCCGACCTTCAACTAACCCATGTGACAACCTGCCTAGACGGCAATGCGGCTCTTGCACAACTGGAGCAGCAGGAATTACCTGACTGGATTTTGTGCGATTTACAAATGCCAGATTTAGATGGGATTGCTTTTCTTCGCTTACTTGGCCAAAAGAACTATCGCGGGCAGGTTGCCATTTTATCCGGGATGGATAACACCGTCTTAAAAGCCACCGAGAAACTAGGCCAAGCCTTTATGCTCAATATTCACGGGGCTTTAAGCAAACCTGTCAAAAGAGAAGATTTAGCCCGTTTACTGAGTGAAGCAACGCTAGAAAACACGATAAAACCAATTGGTAAGCCAGCAGAAGACCACCTAGATGCCAACGAATTGCAGCGAGGATTGGCCCATGGCGCAGTCGAATTATTTTACCAACCGAAGGTTAGTACACTTGATCGGCGTGTTGTTGGTGCTGAGTGCTTAGCTCGCTGGCGACACCCCACCAGGGGCTTACTCGGACCAGGGCAATTTATTTCTGCGATCGAAACCTTGGGGTTGGTCGATGATTTGACCTTTAATGTATTAAGACAGGCCGTTAGGCAGATTAAATCCTGGCAAGAACAAGGTGAGCACATTAAATTATCAGTCAATGTATCAATGGATAATTTGCATCGACTAGAACTGCCGGAGCTTTTTAGTGCAGTTTTAGAAGAGAGTGGTGTCGCAGCACAATCAATTACACTAGAAATTACAGAAACGCAGCTTTCTCACGATTATGTATTGAGTTTGGACATTCTTACTCGACTGCGCATCAAAGGATTCGGCTTGTCTATTGATGATTTTGGAACAGGATTCTCTACGATGGAGCACCTACTGCAAACACCTTTCACTGAATTAAAAATCGATCAAGCTTTTGTCCGCGGAGCTAGCAATAATAAATCTGCACAAACGATTTTAGAACACAGCGTGATGCTGGGAAGCAAATTTAAACTAAATTTGGTCGCAGAGGGTGTTGAAACACAAGAGGATTGGGATTTAGTTGTATCAGTTGGTTGCCATGAAGTACAGGGCTATTTAGTTGCAAAGCCAATGCCAGCTGACGAATTTATAGCTTGGAAAAAACAGTGGGAATTTAATAAAAACTAACTTCAAAGAAGAGATTCAATTTATGCAAACTGATGACAAACCACTTGTACTGATCGTTGATGATGACTTGTTTATGCTAGATTTTTTACATGATGCTCTAGCTGAAAGCTGCCAAATCATTACAGCAGAATCGGGCAGTCTTGCATTAAGCCAGGCGCAGTCTCACCCGAAGCTCATCATTGCTGATATACAAATGCCTGAAATGAATGGTTTCGAGTTTTGTCGTCAAATTAAAGATGACTTCGATTTGTACGACATACCTATATTGTTTTTATCTGCCCTCGATACCATCGATGATCGATTACAAGCTTTTGAAGTAGGTGGGGAGGACTTTCTAGCCAAACCAATCAACCCCAAAATTCTTGAGGCCAAAGTCAAACGAATATTAGCCCTAATTGATGAGCGTCAGCAGTTAAAAAACCAGAGTCAATATGCAACAAATACAGCCATGCTAGCAATGACGAGCATGAGTGAAACGGGGTTATTACTCGAAGGGCTTAAGCGATTCAATTACTGCAAAACCCCACGGGAACTGGCAGATGCCGTTGTACAAGGGCAAGCTTTATTTGATGTAGATAGCGTCGTGGAGTTGTTGCTCCCAAACAATGCAAATCTTGTCATCGGAAAGCAAGGGCCGGCTACTGAGCTTGAATCCTCAGTTATTCAACACATGGCCTCAATGGATAGGATAACCCAGTTCAAAACACGCATGTCCATTAGCTACCCACATGTGAGAACACTGATCACCAACATGCCCACTGATGATCCAGAACGATGCGGTCGTCTGCGTGATCACTTAGCAATGCTAATTGAAGCAGCGGAAGTGCGTTTAGAAGCCATCAACACGTCAAATCAGTCACAGAATCGTGGCACCGCCATTGCTGAAACTATTAAGAATCTAACAACTACGATGGCTAATATCGATGACTTGCAACGCTCAGGACGCGCTTCTGCATCCATTATTTTAAGCAATGTGATGATGCGTGTAGAAGAAGCACTTGTTGGATTGCAACTGACAGAGCGACAAGAGTCCTCGTTAATGGCCATTATTCATGATGGTCTCGAAGATGTATCAGGGGCTTTATTAGCTGAAGCCCATTTTCAAGACCAACTGAGCAACGCGATTCATGACCTACAAAAAGCCATTGGGGACTAGCCAAATAATTAGCACAAATCCTTCATTACACCTTGGATGGCTCGATCTGTTATTGACCCCTCGAGAGCCAATCTAATAATGCGCCCTTCTTTAATGGCGCATTCCAGCTCTGGCTTCAAAAAAGCCATACCTTTGACTTCACGACTGGTAAATAAGAAACGCGTTTGTTGCGGACTTATCCACGACAAACGCAAACGACTAATGTGACCATACTCATCTAACCACTCCACCCACTCACCTTTGATCGGTAAAATCGAATCTGCATCTTTAGAGCTATCTTCAGAATAAGCAGGCACTGTTTCCTGAAAAGCTTCATCAGAACTAGTTTCCACTACCTGCTCTACCGCACTAATTGGGCGTGAAACCACTTTAATACCATTTCGAATGGCACTAGCATGGCATTGCACCAACTCGGAAAAAAATGCTTGAGCATGCTCTTTGCTTAGACCTGCAGCGGCCACCCCATCCTCGAGTGCTTTGAGCATAACAGGTAGCATATTGACCATTTTAAAACGATCATCAGCAGTAGCTTTAGGCTGAACGCTCCAAAGCAAATCATTCATGGCAGAAATGCGGCGAACATACTCCGGCTCGCATTCGCCAAGAGGCCCGTAAGCCACCTTTAACGCTGATAACCAATTCCCCGTCAGAAAGTCATGAATTACATCCGGTACAGATTCATATTGACTTAGATGCTGGGCAATTAACTGCTCTGATGTAACGTGCGAGAGTTCAGCTAGCTCGTGCGCTGCCAGTTGTTCCACCTCTTCCGCCAACTCTGCTGCGGCCAACTCTTCATAGCGCTGATTAAGTACCTGTAATTGATGTAGGGCTTCATCAAAAACACAGATGTCTTTTTCATATCTTTTTATTAATGAATTTACAATCTCGGCTGTGGCTTCATAGCGCGGCATCCCAACTTCAAACTGTTCATTATCCGTTGCGCTAAATGCCAGCTCATCCAGCAATAAACGAGCTGGGTGTTTTTTACTGGCAAAAAAATCAGCGTCCATCATGCCAACTTTGAGAACTGGAATTTGCAAACGTCCGATCAAGCTCTTCACGGAAGGTGATAGACGTGGATCCTCGAAAATATGCTCAAACAGCATAGCAACCAACTCGAGCGTCATTGCGTCGAGTTGAGGGAGCTGCTTAGCCCACCCTGTTTCTCGTAACAAGCCCAAAAGGTTTTGGGTAATTGTTTCACCACCATCAACAGCTGCAGCGGAAGGGGCCTTGCGTTGAAGCAGGTCCAAGAAAGCTAACCAGCTAGGTGCTTGACGCAAGGTTTCTAGCGCTTTCGTTTCTTGCTCTGTAATTTCGTGGTTTGCTAGTTGTGACAGATGATTTGCAAGCTGAGGAATTTCAGCCAACTTGGGTTTGACTTCGTGCTCTTTTGGCGAAATTTGCTGTTTAGCCCTTTGACTTCGTGGTAGCGGTTGAACATTTTGCGCGATAAGGTACTGATTAATTTGATGATAAACATTGGCAACCTGGCCGGACAGCTCCTTTTCAAACGCTTGCATTGCAATCATGCGTGCGTCGACCCCGGTTTCCAACTGTCGGCACGCCTGCAAAAATGCTTCACATATAGCTTCCGGAGACATCGGATTACTCGCTATCTGTCCATCATTTTCTGGCAACAAACGCGCCAAGCGCAGTTCTAACTGCGTGAGTTCATCACCTCCTTGAGTTTTAATGCTTTTGACAACCTTGTCTGCGGAAATGCTTTCCTCATATTCTTCATTTGCAACCAAGCTTAACTGATCAGGATCTGCACTGACGTAAAAGAATTTTTTCTCATTGTCTGCTGTTTTTTTTATCGCGCCTTTATCAAAAGCTTCATTCATAAAGCTTTGGAACTGCCGAGCCATAAGCTCGCGCTTATTATGCGTTTCTAAACGAGCGGCATAAAAGTCTTCTCTCTGCTTTCGATCAAAGCTTTTGTCGCCGAGTTCGAAGTAGGTATCTTCTAATTTTGAAAAGAAATGATCTAAAGAGTCAGTCAGCATTTTGACGGCCAAATCACGACACGCCGCCAACATAGGATCGGTTTTTATTGCCGTATTGCCCTTAGGTTGACTGCTTGGAAGTCCTTGCAACATGACCCTGCCCATCCATTTGGTACTATTTACATATATTAGCAAATAATAATACACAAAGCAGCACCGTTAGTCACCGCCCTCATCCAATCATCCGAGTACTACGGGAAATCGGTTACAGACGCAATGTAGAGCATGGTGGAGATTCAACAACAAACATCCTAAAGTTTAACAAATGCCATATGGAGCTATCGCCATGCAACCAGACCTGCCTTTAACCGATCTAATCGTTTGCTTGCAACAGCAAGGCATGGCAGATGCCGGCACTATTGCGCCACAATATTTTGCAAATCTTTCGATCGAAGACTGGGAAGACAGAGACTTCAGGGATTGGGCCGGGGCTTTACTCTCCCACTGGCGTTTAGGCCAATCGCGCCCATCGAGGCAACACCTAGTGCGAATATATAATCCAACTCAAAATGAGCACGGCTGGCAGAGCGCCCACACAGTCATTGAAATCATCACCGATGATATGCCGTTCTTAGTGGATTCTGTAGGTATTGCAATCAACGCATTGAAGCTCAACACACTCAAGGTAATACACCCAGTTCTTAAGATAGAAAGAGGCAATAACAAGATTAAAAGGCTATCTGAAGAAGGCAATAAAGAGTCATGGATGCACTTTGAAGTAAGTCGCATCAGCCAAATAGCTCAAATGCAACAACTGCAAACCCATATAGAGTCCGCACTAGATGCGATCAATGCCTGCGTTCTTGATTGGACAAAAATGACCGAGTGCATTGTCGACATACTTGAAGATTTTAGAGAAAAACAAAGAATTTTAAATAAAGACAAAATAAAAGAAACCATTGCCTTCTTGGAGTGGTTACTTGCTGGGCACTACGTATTCTTAGGTATAAGAAAATATCAGTTTACTGACCAAGCCTTGATGATGAAAGGAGGCTCAGGGTTAGGTATTTTACGAGATTCAGGACAAGACTCCATATCCAAAATTTGGAACAGCCTAAGTGAAGAATTAAAAAAGATTGCTTATGCCCCTGATCGCTTATTAATGCTCACAAAATCAGATAAGCGCTCAATTATTCATCGCCCAGCCTATTTGGACACCATCTTAGTTAGAGATTTTGACAGTACTGGGCAATTTGTTGGTGAAACTCGTATTATAGGGCTCTACTCCTCAAGTGCTTATGCCGCACAACCACGCCAAATCCCTGTATTACGACAAAAAATCAAACAAGTTTTAGATACTTGTAATGCCGATTTGTCTGGCTACCGCGGGAAGGCATTACTAAACACCTTAGACACCTACCCTCGTGATGAATTAATTGAAATAGATGCGAATGAACTGAATCGGATAGCGCAAGGCATCGTGTCACTACACGAACGCTCACGTGTTCGTGCATTCTTCCGCAACGACATCTATCGGCGTTACGTTTCGGTAATGGTCTTTGTTCCTAGAGATAACTACAGCACAGAAGTTAGAGTCAAGATTGAGTCATTATTACTAGACCGTCTTCGCGGCCTCAGTGTGGAATACACCGTAGCACTTAGTGACGCGCCGCTCGCGCGCATTCAGTATATTGTTCGAGGCTCTGTCGACACAAAAATTGACTACGATCCAAAAGAAATTGAGCAAGAAATCGCTCAGCTAGCTCAACGCTGGATGGACGGACTAAAGCGAGAGTTAATTCATACACAAGGCGAAGAGCATGGTGCGCAGTTATTCCAGCGTTATCATTCAGCCTTTAGTGCTGCCTATTGCGCAGACTACCTTCCTCGCATCGCCGTGCATGACATTGAAGCACTTGAACTTAGCCAGCACCAAGAATTAGCAATTTCACTCAGCTCAGCCAGCCCTTTGGATACAAGCGTTTGGCGAGTTAAGCTTTATCGCCAGCATGCGATCGAACTTTCCGATTGTTTGCCGCTTTTGGAGAGTTTGGGCTTGCGCGTTTTGGATGAGCGGCCCTATCAAATTAAACCGCTGAATGGCGAGCCACTGTCGATTATGGATATTGGCGTTCGACTACCGAGTGGCGCCTCGTTGGAGTCAAGCCAAGATCGCGCTCGACTCAGCGATGCATTTATTGCGCTGTTTAGTAATCAGGCAGAAAACGACAATTTTAACCGTCTCACATTGCTAGCTGGTCTTGCTTGGCGCGAAGTGCTTATTCTTCGCGCCTATGCGCGCTACTTAAAACAAGTTGCGCTGAAATATGCAATGGAAACAATTGCCGATTGCTTGCTTAAATACCCGGCGCAAAGCCAGCAACTGGTCAATGCGTTCAATTTATTGCATCACCCAAATGACCCGCAAGAAGGCGTTGCCGAGATCATCCTTGAAGAAGTTGAACAAGCGGCAAAAGTGCTACCGAATGTTGATGAAGAGCGCATCCTCACCGGTTTTGTTCAGGCAATACGCGCAACTTTGCGCACGAATTTTTTCCAGCAACTAGACGGTCAAGCCAAGCCATATTTATCACTTAAAGTCGCCTCACCGCAGATTAGCTTTATGCCGCAACCCGTGCCGATGTGCGAGATTTTTGTTTACTCGCCGCAAATGGAGGGTATCCATCTGCGCGGAGGTAAAGTCGCTCGCGGCGGCTTGCGCTGGTCTGATCGCAAAGAAGACTTCCGCACCGAAGTGTTGGGCTTGGTCAAAGCCCAAATGGTAAAAAATACAGTGATTGTTCCTGTTGGCTCAAAAGGCGGCTTCATTGTTAAAAACACGCCAACCGAGCGAGATGCACTACAAAAAGCGGGCATCAGTTGCTATCAAACCTTTATTCGCGGTCTGCTAGATTTAACCGACAACTTTATCGATGGCCAAATCGTCCCGCCGGACAATGTACGTCGCCGTGATGGTGACGATCCATACTTGGTCGTGGCGGCAGACAAAGGCACTGCGTCCTTCTCGGATATTGCCAACCAAATCTCACAAGAATATGGCTTTTGGCTTGATGATGCTTTTGCCAGTGGTGGTTCGGTCGGCTATGACCATAAAAAAATGGGCATCACTGCGCGGGGGGCCTGGGTCTCGGTCGAACGTTCTTTCCGTGAGCTTGGCCTAAATACAAGAATCGAGCCTTTTACCGTGGCAGGCATCGGCGACATGTCTGGTGATGTATTCGGCAATGGTCTCTTAAGATCACCCCATACGCGCTTAGTCGCTGCTTTCGACCATCGGCATATCTTTATTGATCCAAATCCCGATGAGGCAGCAAGTTTTGCCGAACGTGAGCGTTTGTTTAATTTGCCCCGCTCGTCTTGGGATGACTACAACAAGCAGCTTATTTCGCAAGGCGGTGGCATTTGGCCACGCGGTGCGAAATCAATCACACTAAGCCCGCAAATGAAGACGCTATTAGATTGCGACGCCGATCATTTAGAGCCAAACGCCCTGCTACAGGCCATTTTAAAAGCCCCCGTTGATTTATTGTACAACGGCGGGATTGGTACTTACGTTAAAGCCAGCAGCCAAAGTCACGCCGAAGCCAATGACAGAAGCAACGACGCAATTCGAATTGATGGACGAGATTTGCGCTGCAAGGTCGTCGCGGAAGGCGGGAACCTCGGCTTTACGCAACTTGGCCGCGTTGAATATGCGGCCAAAGGTGGGCGTATCCATACCGACGCCATCGATAACTCGGCAGGTGTTGATTGCTCCGATCACGAAGTGAATATCAAGATTTTGTTGGGCCGGCTTATTGCCAATGGCGATTTAACTTTAAAACAGCGCAATGAACTGCTCGCTAGCATGACCGATGAAGTTGGCGCCTTGGTCCTCAGGGATAATGAGCTGCAAACACTCGCCATCTCGTTAGAGCATCAGCAGGCCCAGTCCTTACTCAGTGTGCATACGCGCATGATGCAGCACCTCGAGAAAACAGGAAAACTGTCGCGACGCATTGAATACCTGCCTAGCGATGGGCAATTGGCCGAGCGGCAGGCTGCAGGCCTAGGCTTATATCGTCCTGAGTTGGCGGTGCTGCTGGCCTACGCCAAAATCGTGCTGAATCAAGAATTGTTGGCGGAAACGCTCATTGATGATGAGCGCTGGAACGCCACCTTGGCGCGTTACTTCCCTCGCCCATTGCAGCAATCGTTCCAGAGCGCGATCGCAGCACACCCGCTGCGGCGCGAGATTGTCGCCACTTTGCTGACAAACCATACGATTAATCGCTTTGGTTTTAGCAGCGTTTATCGTTTACAAGAAGAAACCGAGCATAGCGCCAGCGAAGTTGTTGCGGCATTTTTGACTGCGCAGCATCTGCTCGATGCCGAAAAGCTAGCGCTTGACGTTGAGGCGCTCGATGGTGTGGTCGCGGCCGAAATTCAAATTGAAATGCAGCTGCAAATCCGTCGTTATTGCGAGCGTGTTGCGCGTTGGTTGATTCAACACCCGTTGAGCCAAGCCGAAAGCGACCATTTACACACCTGCGCGGCGCTGGTTTTGCCTAAACTGCCGGACTGGATCGCGGCCAGCCCTCGCTATGCCGAGCAAAAAGAGCGCTTAATTAACGCGGCAGTTCCTGCTGATTTGGCGATGAAGGTGCTGGTTTTGCAGGAGATTCAAGCCCTGCTTGAGATGGCAAGGCATGGCAATGACACCGGACAATTGGCTGATCGCTTGAAGCTCCACCTACTGCTGGGCGAATTGCTCGAGCTAAACTGGTTGCATTCGGCGATTGAAAAGCTGCCGCGTGACAACCGCTGGCAAACGCTAGCGCGTATGGCGGTGCGTGACGACCTAAGTGAATTGCAAGCGCAGCTCACTACTCAGGTGTGGCAATGCCACCAAAACGATCATTGTTTGGAGCAATGGCAGCAGCAAAATGGTGCGGCAATTGAACGAATTCGAGCCATGTTTATGGAGTTGCGCAATTCAACGCCAGATTTGGCAATGATTTCGGCGGCAATACGGGAGTTAAGACATCGCTTTTGTATGTAATTGCAGATGAAATTGCTCACAAAAACGGGCTTTAGGCTGATATAATTGGCGGTTTTGCACCAGCGGACGACGGACCATCGCATGGAAAGCGAACAGCTAAACCAGATTGAAAACCAGCTTAAAGAGCTCGGCGCACGTGCTGACGAACTTAAGCGCTACCTTGACTATCCAGGCAAAGTCGATCGCCTTGAGGAAGTGGTGCGCTTATCGGAAGCCCCTGAAACTTGGAACGACCCGAAAAAGGCCCAAGAAGTCGGCCGTGAGCGCAAATCGCTCGAAGACATCGTGCTCGTTCTCGATCGCGTAAGCAGTGGCGTTACGGACGCGCTTGAATTATTCGAAATGGCCAAAATGGAAGACGATTTTGGCACCGTCGAAGTCATTCAAGCTGATTACGTCGAGCTTGAGGCAGAAATTGCCAAGCTTGAGTTCCGTCGTATGTTCAGCAATCCAATGGACCCAATGCCGTGCTTTATCGACATTCAATCGGGCGCCGGCGGCACTGAGGCGCAAGATTGGGCTGGCATGCTGTTGCGCATGTACGTTCGCTACGGCGAGCGTAAAGGCTTTGGCGTCGAAATCATGGAGCAGTCGGATGGCGACATCGTCGGCATCAGCCAAGCAACGATCAAGCTGACTGGTGATTATGCTTACGGCTTCTTGCGCACCGAAACCGGCGTACACCGTCTGGTTCGCTGCTCACCGTACGACTCAAACAACCGCCGCCACACTTCGTTTGCCTCGGTGTTTGTCTATCCTGAAGTTGACGATAGCTTCGAGATCGAGATCAATCCAGCCGACGTTCGTACCGACACGTATCGCGCATCGGGCGCAGGTGGTCAGCACATTAATAAAACAGACTCGGCCGTTCGTTTGACGCACATTCCAACCAATACCGTCGTGCAATGTCAGAACGATCGCTCACAACACAAAAACCGCGACGAAGCATGGAAAATGTTGCGCGCCAAATTGTACGAGCTGGAGTTGCGCAAGCGGATGGAAGCGCAGCAATCGCTGGAAGCGACCAAATCCGATATCGGCTGGGGCCACCAAATTCGCTCCTACGTTTTCGATCAAAGCCGCATTAAAGACCTGCGTACCAGCTACGAGGTTGGCAATATCAAAGGCGTTATGGATGGCGACCTCGATGGCTTTATTGAAGCAAGCTTGAAGCAAGGCGTTTAAGCATTAATGCGGCAGATACATGCAAGTGTATCTGCCGCAAGACTATACACACATTAATTTGCAGGCATATACCCCATGTCAAACCCAAATACAGAAGAACAAGTTGTTCAGCAAGACGAAAATCAAATTATCGCCGAGCGCCGCGCTAAATTGGCCGCGATCCGCGAAAAAGGCGTTGCCTTCCCGAATGATTTCAAACGTGAACATTTGGCGGCTGATTTAGCGGCCCAGTACGGCGAGATCGAAAAAGAACCGCTAGAGGCTCAAGCGATTGCGGTATCTGTCGCTGGCCGTATTATGCTCAAACGCGTCATGGGCAAAGCCAGCTTTATCACGATTCAAGACGTTTCTGGCCGCATTCAGTTCTACATCAGCGGCCAAGCCGTTGGCGAAGATGTATATGCTGACTTTAAAACCTGGGATTTGGGCGACATCGTTGCTGCGCGTGGCACTTTGATGAAAACCAAAACTGGCGAATTGTCGGTGCATGTATCTGAATTGCGCTTGCTGACTAAATCACTGCGCCCACTGCCAGAGAAATTCCACGGCCTGACCGACCAAGAAACCAAATATCGTCAGCGTTACATCGATTTGATCACCAACGAGCAATCGCGCAACACCTTTATCAAACGCTCGAAAATTGTTCAGCGTTTGCGCGAATTCATGGTTGAGCAGCACTACCTCGAAGTTGAAACGCCAATGATGCACAGCATCCCGGGCGGCGCTTCAGCGAAGCCATTCGTAACGCACCACAATGCACTCGACATGCCGCTGTACCTGCGTATTGCACCAGAGTTGTATCTGAAACGCTTGGTCGTAGGCGGCTTAGAACGCGTATTCGAAGTGAACCGTAACTTCCGCAACGAAGGTATGAGCACGCGCCACAACCCAGAATTCACGATGATCGAATTCTACGAAGCGTACGCCGATTACCAACGCATGATGGAAATGACCGAAGGCATCATCCGCGCCTGCGCGATTGAAGCGACGGGTCACGCGGTCGTAACTTACCAAGGCAAAACGGTTGATCTATCTAAGCCATTTGCGCGCTTCACAATTGCCGAAGCGATCAAGCACTACAACCCAGAATACACTGATGAGCAACTAAACGATCGCGTTTTCTTGAAAGCTGAAATCGCCCGTTTGGGCGGCAAGCCAGTCTTGACCGACGGCATCGGCGGCCTGCAATTGAGCTTGTTTGAAGAAAATACCGAAGCTAAATTGTGGGAGCCAACATTCATCGTTGACTACCCTGCTGAAGTATCGCCACTGGCGCGTGCATCAGACACGCAACCTGGCATTACCGAACGATTCGAGTTGTTTATCGTTGGTCGCGAACACGCCAATGGCTACTCTGAGTTGAACGACCCAGAAGATCAAGCAGCGCGCTTCCAAGCGCAGGTTGACCTGAAAGACGCGGGCGATGATGAAGCGATGCACTTTGACGCCGACTACATCCGCGCACTGGAGCACGGCTTGGCACCAACCGGCGGCTGCGGCATTGGCATTGACCGTTTGGTGATGTTGCTAACCGACGCACCAAGCATTCGCGACGTGATTTTGTTCCCGCAAATGCGCCACGAAGACTAATTAACAGCAAGGGGTTCACCCTTGCCGTGACAATAAAAAAACCAGCCGAGGCTGGTTTTTTTGTTTGAAACACTTTAATTATTCTGCCGCAGGCATCGCAACAGCGTCTTTCAAGGCTTTGGCCGGTGTGAATTTCAATACTTTCTTGGCTGGGATTTGCACCGCTTCGCCAGTACGTGGGTTGCGCCCTACTCGCGCCTCGCGCGACTTCAGGGCAATTTTGCCTACATTCGGCAAAGTCACATCGCCGCCACCGGATACCGTAGCCGTGATTACCTCAGACAAAGTTTCGATCAGAGCGCCCACCGATTTTTTCGTTAATTCTGGGTGCTCGATACTTGCCAAGTTATGCACAATGGCGATGAGTTCAGTTTTTGTCATTTTTATGCGCGACCTGATTGAAATAATACAAGTGATTATGCCGCAGCCAGACCAGCTTAGGGAGAATGTTTCAGCGATTTTTAAGCAAAAAACATGGCATTGTAATTTTTACCAGACAAGCACGACTCATTGCTGGAAAATAACTACTTTAGTAACCGAGCAGTTTATGTCGCAGACATCGTCCCCCCCAATTACTCAGCTCACGTGGACAAGCTTACTCTTTCCAATAGCACTCGTTCTATTTGAATTTGCCACTTATATTTCAAACGATATGATTTTACCCGGCATGCCTGCCGTGGTGAAAGAATTTGGCGCCGACCCCGTTCTTATTCCATCGGCGATGACGCTGTGCTTGCTCGGCGGCGCAAGCTTGCAATGGCTACTCGGCCCCCTATCGGATCGTATTGGACGCAGACCAGTCATGCTGGGTGGCGCCATTTTTTTCACCTTAGCTAGTATTGGCATCATTTGGGCGCATACGTTTGGCATATTTCTACTGTTTCGTTTTTTGCAGGGTATTGGCCTGTGCTTCATTGGCGCCGTGGGTTACGCGGCTATACAGGAGAGTTTTACTGAAGTCATGGCCATTCGTGTCATGGCTTTGATGGCCAACGTCGCTTTAATCGCCCCTTTAATCGGCCCTGTGGCTGGCGCTGCGGTATTACAAATTGCCGATTGGCGCTGGATTTTTATTATCGTCACCTTCTTTTCAGCCGTGTCGCTAGTGGGCTTATGGCTAAAAATGCCAGAAACCTCACCCATGGATCGCTCCCCGCTGCGCTTGGGCACGCTGTGGCAGGATTATAAAATTGTTTTTCAAAATCGCCGCTTTGTCTATGGCGGGCTCGCCTTGGGCTTAAATATCGTGCCCTTACTTGGCTGGATTGCGCTCGCGCCTGTGATTTTGATGCAAACGGCAGGCTTGAGCACTTTAGCTTACGGCCTTTGGCAAATTCCAGTTTTTGCTGGTCTTATTTTGGGCAATATTTTACTCGCCAAGCTTGTTAGCTCTGTGCCGATTTATCGCTTAATCCGCCTTGGCACCATCCCGATGATGGCCGGTTTAAGCGCCTCACTCTATTTACTGCTCGCCCCAGCAAATTGGCTATGGCTGGTGTGGTCTATGGGTGTTGCAGCCATCGGCATGGGCATGGTCAATGCCGCGCTATACCGCCTAACGCTGTATGCCAGCGAGCAAAGCAAGGGCACGGTCGCCGCTGCTTTAGGCATGTTTAATATGGTTGTTTTTGCCGCCGGCATTGAGCTGTTAAAATGGAGCTACGCTAATTGGGGTAACCGCAGCTTTGTGTTGATTTGTTTTATTTCTGGTCTGTTTGCCGTGCTGGCGCGCCGTGCTTTTTTACGCGGACCGCACGGAGAAGAAGCCGCTTGATTGTCTATGCCCATTATCCCCGCCCAACTCGAATTTGCCGCAGACGGCCAGACGCTCTACTCCAGCCAATTTGACGATATTTATCACGCCAGTCATGACGCTATACAGCAAGCCGAAGCCGTTTTTTTAGCCGGCAATCAATTGCCGCAGCGCTGGCAAGGCAAAGATTGCTTTAGCATTATTGAAACGGGCTTTGGTCAAGGTCTTAATTTTCTGACCACATGGCTAAAGTGGCGCAATGATGAGCATCGATCCCAGCGCTTGCATTTTATCTCGGTAGAGCTCCATCCTTTTACGCGCGATAGCTTACAGCAACTACATCAGAGCTATCCGGAGCTGAGCGAACTTTCAGCACAACTGCTGGAGCATTGGCCGCATTTAACCCCTGGATTTCACCGCATTTGGCTAGACCAAGGCCAAGTTAGCTTAACGCTATTATTCGGCGATACGCTCAATATGCTACATGAGGTTTCGGGCAAAGTTGATGCGATCTATCTCGCAGGTTTTTCTCCGACCAAAAACCCAGAGATGTGGAGTTTGCCGGTCTTTAAAGCGCTGTGGCGTTTGTGCACAGCCGACACCACGCTAGCAAGCTACACCATAGCAAGCCATGTACTGGAGGGATTGCATGAGGCCGGTTTTACGACTTCCACAGCCGTGGACATTGCCAGCAAACGGCAAATGCTGATCGGATACTGCGCGCGCCTCCCCAAACCGCCGCGCGTCATTGTGCAACAACAGCCATACATCGTTACGGAAAAGTCGGCAATTATCATTGGCGCTGGCATTGCCGGCTGCGCAACGGCCGCAAGCCTAGCCGAGCGCGGCTGGTCTGTACTCATATTGGATGCAGAACACGATATTGCGCAGCGTGCCTCTGGGAACCATGTCGGCCTGTGCCATCCGACCTTTAGCAAAGATGACAATGCACTCGCGCGCTTAAGCCGAGCTGGTTTTTCACTGACGCGGCAAAAATTGCTGCACTTGGCGCAATCATCCGACTTGGTGCAGTTCGGTTTTGCAGGCCAATTTCAGGCAGCCCAAGACGATGAGCAAGAAACATTAATGCAAAAAACTGTACAAACGCTGCATTTTCCAGCATCACTTGTGCAATACCTAAATCAAGAACAAGCCTACGAAAAGCTTGGCACAACCCCGCCCCGCGGCGGATGGTGGTTTGAGCAGGGTGCTTGGCTAAACCCGAAGAGCCTATGTGTAGGGTATATTGCTAAAGAGCAAAATTTAATTAATTTTCAAGGCAATACCCACGTAGAATGCATTGAATTTATTAATGACCGTTGGCATCTTTTTTCGCATGATGCCCACTGCATTGCCACCACGAAAACACTGATTATTGCCAATGCTACCGCCGCTACACAGCTAATCAGCAACGCAGATTTGCCACTCAGTGAAAGTTGGCGTGCCGTTACCCAAGTACCTGCCGAATTGTTTGCTTCTGCGCTGCCCAGCTACTCGGGCAAGGCTTATCTCACCGCCGCGTGGAATGGCTGGCGCAGCTTAGGGGCAGCGGCCTTAATTAATGACAATACGGATGCGGCGCGAGACGCCAACCTCGCAGCATTAACTGATTTATTGCCAGACGTACAACCGCCACAGCCAAAACAAACCTACACAAGGGTATGCGCCCGACCAAACTCGCTTGATCGCCTTCCCTTAGTTGGAGCCTTGCATGCACCACTCAATAAACCCAGCGATAGGGAGGCTATACATCAATTATTTCAGATGCCTAGGCAGCCCGGTTTGTATACCGTACTAGGCTTTGGTTCGCGCGGAATTACCTGGCATGCATTAGCTGCGGAAATTATTGCATGCCAAATAAATAACGAGCCCTTGCCGATAGAACGCAGCTTAGTCAATGCCATAGATCCTGCACGGTTCGAATTGCGCGCGCTACGTAAAGGCAAAAAATAGGCGCACACCAAAAGCTTTCTACCAAAGTAAAACAGATCCTACCACCCACAAGGATTACAGTTACCACTAAAAGCAGCTCTGTACCCTAAATCGCAATACAGTTGTGCAACTTAAAAACCGAATCTTTGGGGCGTATTCTTTTGGCATTGAACAGTGCAACGCAAGATCCCAAGGAGAATCATCATGCAAGCCATACAGCTGCCAAAATCCAGCCTCTCTACCCTGAGCGGACACAAACAACAATGGATCATCTGTGAGCATGGCACAATTTGGCTAAGCGATGATGGCCATGATGTAATCCTACAGCGCGGGCAAAACTGGCAAGTAAAGAGCGATTATCCCGTTGTGATTGAGGCTTTTGCCAATAGCCGCTTCAATATTCAATCAGAGCAATTTTGCCCCGCTACCGCCCTACAAAAAGCACGCAATTGCTTCTCTGATTTTATTCACCAGTACATTCACCGCCCGACAATTAAAACCGCCACCGTATAACGTTCACCGCTTATCAGCATAAGCACGACGTTCAAATAATAAAGCTTTTCTCGCATTTAAAAGCGCCGATAGTCAAAGTACTGATCGGCGCTTTTATATTGCCCATTTGATCGCTGATCGAAGGAGGCATTATGTTACGAAAAGGATTACAGCTACTGATCATCTGCAGCTTATACAGCAACGGCAGTTACGCGCTTACCACCGATGACGACAGCAAAGCTGAGACCATGGTTGACCGTCTGCTGTTTATTAGCAGCACCATTGACGAGCTGTGTGGCGAGCACTTTGATGTAGTTTGGGTTGATGACCGTGGCATCAACCCACCTTGTATGATGAGTTACTCACAATCGTGCTCCGAAGCTCAAGGTCATCATGTCAACAGTTGCGAGGTCATGATGAAAGCGCTTAAAGATTAGCTTTCTTAACCACCAAATCTGGCAATTGAGCCCTAGCTAACTCCCCTAACCTTGCAATGGCCTTTTCATGACGTGTGGTCCAAGGCTCAACACAGCATATCCGCAAACAGTTACGATAACTGTGACTTGGGGAAAAAAGTGAACCGGGAGTAAAACTTATGCCTTCTGCTAAGGCCTCTTGCAGCAGGGTAATTGTATCAATTCCTTTATTAAGCTCAACCCACAAAACATACCCCCCTTGCGGCATATTAAGCCTTGTATCCGCAGGAAAGTGGCGCTGGATAGCATCAACGGCATTTTGCACTTGTTCGGCACAATTTTTTCGCAGGCGTCGCAAATGGTGATCATACCCGCCGGTCTCTAAAAACTTGGCAATCGTACGTTGCAATAACACAGGGGTTGAGTAGGTATTAATAAATTTTAACTGCTCAATTTTCTTCTGCCATTTACCCGCCAAAACCCAGCCTATGCGAAAGCCCGGGGCTACAATTTTAGTAAACGAAGATAACAACATCACATTGCCCGTACGATCAAACGCTTTGGCTGGCGTTGGCCTATCGCCGCTGTAACAAAATTCACCGTAGATATCGTCTTCAATCAGCGGGATGTTACGCTCTTCCAACAACTGAACAAGCCGCTGCTTGTTTTCATCGGGCATTAAGCTACCCAAAGGGTTTGCAAAATTAGGCAAAACAACACACGCCTTAACTTCACCATTGCGTGTAGCCAGCTCAAGCGCTTCGATCGAAATACCCGTTTTGGCATGAGTGGGGATTTCTAGCGCTTTGAGTTCGAAACTCTCCAAAATTTGCAGCAAGCCAAAATAAGCAGGTGACTCAATCGCTACAACGTCCCCAGGTTTAGTAACCGCTCGCAAACACAAATTGAGCGCTTCGATTCCACCTTGGGTGATAATCACTTCATCCGCCTCAACTTGCCCTCCCCACAAAAGGGATCGACGTGAAATCTGGCGGCGCAATTCAATATCACCTTGAGACTCGCCGTAATTAGCGATTAAATCCGGCTCTTGGCGACCGATCTGTGACATAAGCCGCTGAATCTGTTGATTGGGAAATAATTTGGGCGACAAGATCGCCATACCCAAGTCAACACGTATTTCCTTGTTAATTCGCCACAGAGCCGACGGTGTTAGCAATGGATCTATGAATACATGTGAGGGGTTTTTAGGTGGCGCAGTAATTTCAGGAATTGCCATACTTAGCTTCTGGCGAACATAGAATCCTGACTGAGGCCTAGCTTCAATTAAGCCACGATCTTCCAATTCACGATAAGCCTCCATCACTGTGGAAAGGCTAAGTTGACGCTGCCCCGATAATTTACGTATCGATGGCATTTTTTCGCCAACGCGCAACACGCCAGATTCGATGGCTTGCTCCATTTCTTCTGCAAGCTGGATATAGAGGGTTTTACGCTGTGTAGGGACTTGCAGATCTGCCATGGTCAACTCCTTAGATTGACTAACTATAACCTAAGTTGGCGCAGCATAACAGATGACAAATGAGTGCAGAAATACCAAACATGTTACGGTACAGTTACGGCCTTAACTGAATTTTTACAGGACTGCTACCAATCAATGAATTTTTAGCCTGCTCAGGCCGATCTAAAACCTGAAAAAATACTTCATCACCACGAATCATACCCAATTCGTTACGCGCTCGCTCTTCAATTGCTTCTGTACCTAGCTTCAAATCACGCACCTCGGCATCTAAAGCAGCATTACGCTCCTTCATCTTTTCATTTTCCGCCTGCCGTTGCGTTAGCTGGGTATCAAGTTGCCAAACGCGCATCCACCCCCCCTTGCCAATCCATAGTGGCCACTGCAAAGCAATAATTAAGGCGGCAAGTACTAGCGCTAAAATTCGCATCAAAAAAACACTATCCAAGAGTATTTATGTAAAAAAACCGGGGTTTGCACCCCGGTTTAGATATTACTACAGCTTGCCAGCAGCGTCGAAACCATCGCCAGCAATTACAACCTGATCACAACGCTAATTAGCCTTTCAGCTGATAGAAAGCGCCGACACCTGGGTAAACCGCTGCATCACCCAATTCTTCTTCGATGCGCAAGATTTGGTTGTATTTAGCGATACGGTCAGAACGGCTCAATGAACCTGTTTTGATCTGCATGCAGTTGGTTGCAACCGCCAAATCAGCGATCGTTGAATCTTCTGTTTCGCCTGAACGGTGACTCATTACTGAGGTGTAACCACTGCGTTTAGCCAACTCAACGGCCGCCAAAGTCTCTGTCAGAGAACCGATTTGGTTTACTTTGATCAAGATTGAGTTACAAATGCCGCGTTTGATACCTTCAGCCAAGATTTTGGTGTTAGTAACAAACAAGTCATCGCCAACCAATTGAACACGTTTACCCAAACGGTCAGTCAATACTTTCCAACCATCCCAGTCACGCTCGCCCATACCATCTTCGATAGAAATGATTGGGTATTTGTTAACCAAGCTTTCGAGGTAGTCAACCATTTCAGCGGAAGTGAAAGTGCGGCCGCCAGATTTTTTAAATACGTAGTTGCCATTGGCTTTGTCGTAGTATTCAGAAGCTGCACAATCCAAAGCGATGCGGAAATCGCTACCTGCTTTGTAGCCCGCTTTTTCAATCGCAGCCATGATCAAGTCCAGCGCTTCTTCTGGGCCAGCTACGTCAGGGGCGAAACCACCTTCGTCACCCACTTGCGTTGGCATGTGTTTGTCGTGCAGGATTTTTTTCAGGTTGTGGAATACTTCCGCGCCGTAACGCAAAGCTTCACGGAAAGTTGGCGCGCCAACTGGCACGATCATGATTTCTTGGAAGTCCAAGCTGTTAGATGCATGCTCGCCACCGTTGATAACGTTCATCATTGGTACTGGCAGAGCCATAGGGCCTGAACCACCTACGTAGCGGTACAGTGGCAAACCTGCCTCTTCTGCAGCAGCTTTTGCAACTGCCATAGAAACTGCGAGGATCGCATTCGCACCCATACTTGATTTGTCTTCGGTACCATCCAAATCGAGCATGGTTTGATCGATAAACGCTTGATCAGCAGCGTCTAGACCAATGATTGCTTCGCAGATTGCAGTATTGATGTTTTCAACTGCTTTCAAAACGCCTTTACCAAGGTAGCGTGATTTATCACCGTCACGCAATTCCAACGCTTCACGTTCACCAGTCGATGCACCAGATGGTACAGCCGCACGGCCCATTACACCCGATTCCAACAATACATCTGCTTCTACTGTCGGGTTGCCGCGAGAATCCAAAATTTCACGTGCAATAACTTCAACAATTGCGCTCATGGGTTTTACACCTTAAGTGGGTTTGAAGACAAAAAGGACTATATACAATATTTATGACATTAGCTGTTAGAAAATTACATTTCCAACAGGCAAGTCAAGAAACTTTATTACAAAGTATGCTCAATCAAGGAGTGTGCCTTAACGACACGATCAATGTCCTTGAGCGTAATCAGTAATTCTTTGATCCGGCCTAATGGCATTGAATTTGGACCAT
Organism: Chitinibacter sp. SCUT-21; assembly: GCA_041874755.1. Taxonomy (NCBI): domain Bacteria; kingdom Pseudomonadati; phylum Pseudomonadota; class Betaproteobacteria; order Neisseriales; family Chitinibacteraceae; genus Chitinibacter; species Chitinibacter sp. SCUT-21. Next base: position 188,453 of record CP102611.1, on the reverse strand, counting down.
CAGAAAGCGCTTCGCATGGGTTTGGATGCGTTTCCATAAACAAACCAGCAATCCCTGAAGCGACCGCCGCACGCGCCAGCACCGGCACCATTTCACGCTGACCACCTGAGCGATCACCCTGACCACCAGGCTGTTGCACCGAGTGCGTTGCATCAAACACAACTGGGCAGCCGGTTTCACGCATTGTCATCAGGCCGCGCATATCGCTAACCAAGGTGTTGTAACCAAACGAAGTACCGCGATCACAAACCATCAAGTTATCCAGACCGCCGTTGGCTTCTTTGCCCTTAGCGATTACGTGCTTCATATCCCAAGGCGCCATGAATTGGCCTTTTTTGATATTCACGGGCTTGCCAGTGGCACACACGGCATGGATAAAGTCGGTTTGGCGCGCCAAAAACGCTGGGGTTTGCAACACATCCACCACTGAGGCCACAATCGGCGCTTCAGCTTCAGTGTGAACGTCGGTTAAAACCGGCACACCAATTTGCTTTTTCACTTCCGATAAAATGCGCAAGCCTTCATCGATACCCAAACCACGGAATGATTTACCGGACGAGCGATTGGCTTTATCGAAACTCGATTTATAGATAAATGGGATATCAAGTGCCGTACAAATTTCCTTGAGCTGCCCCGCTGTATCAAGCGCCATTTGCTCGCTTTCAATCACACATGGGCCGGCGATGAGAAACAAAGGCTGATCAATCCCAACCTCAAATCCGCACAGTTTCATAAATACCCCTAATTGTATTGCTCTGAAGATAGCTTGAGGCATTACCTAGAAGGCAATACCCCAAGTGAGATTAGCAGCTTAGACCTTCGCGACCATTTTCTTTCGCGTAGGCAATTGCCGCCTCAATATACGATTTGAACAATGGATGACCATCGCGTGGTGTTGAAGTAAATTCAGGGTGGAATTGACACGCGAAGAACCAGCGGTGCTCTGGCAACTCAATCGTTTCTACTAATTGCTCTGCGCCCACCGATTTACCACTAATTTTCAGGCCAGCCGCTTCAAGACGCGCCAAGTAGTAGTTGTTCACTTCATAACGGTGACGATGACGCTCGGTAATGACTTCATTGCCATAAATTTGTGCTGCAAGCGAACCGGCATCCAGACGGCACTCTTGTGCGCCTAGACGCATCGTGCCACCCATATTTGAGTTTTCGTCACGTTTTTCGACTTTACCGTCGTGATTCACCCACTCGTCAATCAATGCAACCACTGGGAATTCGGTTTCCAGATCAAACTCGGTTGAGTTCGCACCGGTCATGCCAGCCATATCTCGCGCAAATTCAATCAACGCAATTTGCATACCCAAACAAATACCCATGTATGGAATATTGTTTTCGCGTGCAAAACGCACTGCAACGATCTTACCTTCGACGCCGCGCTTACCAAAACCGCCCGGCACCAAGATCGCGTCCATGTCTTTCAGGCAAGACGCACCTTCAGTTTCCAGCGACTCTGAATCGACGAAGTGAATTTTCACTTCTGAGCGAGTATGAATACCCGCGTGACGCAACGCTTCGATCAACGATTTGTACGATTCAGTCAGGTCAACGTACTTGCCAACCATTGCGATATTGACGGTTTGTTTTGGATTTTGGATCGCATCAACGATACCATCCCAAACCGACAAATTCGCTTTTGGCAAATCAAGACCAAATTGCTTGCAAATGATCTCGTCAATGCCTTGCTCAGACAATACGCGAGGAATTTTGTAAATCGAATCCAAATCAGGACATGAAATCACTGCTTTTTCAGCCACATTGGTGAATAAAGCAATTTTACGACGCTCTTCATCAGGCACCATGCGGTCTGCACGGCAGATCAAGATATCCGGCTGAATACCGATTTCACGCAACTCTTTCACACTGTGCTGAGTTGGTTTGGTTTTAATTTCGCCAGCTGCTGCAATGTATGGCACATACGACAGATGCACGAAGCACGTGCTGTCTTTGCCGAGCAACACGCCCATCTGACGAATGGCTTCAAGAAATGGCAGTGACTCGATATCGCCGACAGTACCACCAACCTCAATGACAGCGACTTCAGCACCTTCCGAACCGCGCTCGATAAAGAGGCGCATTTCATCAGTAATGTGAGGAATAACCTGTACAGTTTTGCCCAAATAATCACCACGACGCTCCTTTTTGAGCACCGAGTCATAAATTTGACCCGTCGTGAAATTATTTCGCTTCTGCATTTTTGACGTAATAAAGCGTTCGTAATGGCCCAGATCCAAGTCGGTTTCCGCGCCATCTTCGGTGACGAATACTTCACCATGTTGCATTGGGCTCATCGTGCCAGGATCCACGTTGATATACGGATCCAATTTCATCATGGTGACTTTAAGGCCGCGAGACTCAAGGATTGAGGCTAAAGAGGCAGCGGCAATGCCTTTACCGAGTGATGAAACAACACCACCGGTAACGAAGATATACTTGGTCATGTTAAGAGCGCACAAGTTTGAATCCCCTATTCTACCTGAACCACAGCCTCAATCTCAATTCTGGACAAACTAAAATTTCTGTGCATTTGCCGCATCAGCAATAAAAAACACCTCAATCACGCTTTCGGCCATAAGAAAACCCAGGCTCATCACCTGACGCCGCGAGCAAAACACGATCCAACAAGCGAGATGACAGAATTCGCTTCAAAAATGCAAAAACCTTAGTGGGTGTTGTAACCCGATACCGCACAGCAGGGGTTTTAACCTCTAGCGCCCGCAACAACACTTCCAAAACCGCCTCTTCCGGCAAAGTAAACGGCGCTACTGGACCAGCTTTTTTTAATCTAGCGTCCATCACTTGATAGGACGGCAGATGAAAACTCAATTCAGGCTTAATCCATCGATAAAACTGCTCCGCTGCATTAGCCCTAAAGCGACTAACAATTGGACCTGGCTCAATTAAGGACACAAAAATACCACTACCTTGCAACTCCAAACGCAAGGTGTCCGCAAAACCTTCCAACGCAAATTTACTAGCGTTATAAGCTCCACGATATGGCATGGCCGCAAATCCAAGCACCGAACTATTAAAAACCACCCTTCCATAGCCTTGTCGTCGAAAAATCGGCAACACTTGATTAGTCAATTCAATTGCACCAAACACATTGGTTTCAAATTGATAACGCATAGCTGCTCGGCTCAAATCCTCCACTGCGCCAGGCACACCAAAGCCCGCATTATTAAATACGGCATCAAGATTGCCCCCTGTTTGCGTCAAAACCCATTGCACACCCGAAAAAATAGATTCGCTATCCGCTACGTCCAAAAGCAAAGCGTCTGCCAAACCCAAATCTTTCAATCTCTCAACATCTTCTGCGGATCGCGCCGAAGCAAAAACCCGCCAGCCTTTTTTCAGCAGACCTTGCGCACAAGCCAAGCCAATGCCACTCGAGCAGCCCGTAATTAAAATACTTCTTAATCGATGCGACATTTAAAGTGTATCCATTCTGACACCATGAAATTGAATTGCATTTACATTAGGGGTATCCCCTAGCTACGATCAGCAAGCTGAAATTATGTTTCACGCAAGCATTTTCGCTTTAAGCAGGCCAAAATCAAGCAAGTTATAAATCAATACAGGATATACAAGAATGGCAAAAGTAGCTCTCGTCACGGGCGGCATGGGTGGCATTGGAACAGCAATTTGTCGCAAACTGGCAGATGACGGTTTCGTTGTGGTAACAACATACTCCCGCCCTGGAAAAGAGGCAGCATGGCTGGATGAGAATAAAGCCGCAGGTTATCAATTTCATGCCTTTGAGTGCGATGTCACTAATTTTGACGCCTGCGTGGCTCTAGCCCAAAAAATCACCGACACGGTAGGCCCTGTCGATGTACTGGTGAATAACGCAGGAATTACTCGAGATGCTAGCTTCAAGAAACTTGGTAAAACTGATTGGGATGCAGTTATTGGTACGAATTTAGATTCTGTTTTCAATGTATCGAAACAGTTTGTTGACAGCATGGTTGATCGCAACTGGGGCCGCATCATCAACATCTCTTCGATTAATGGGCAAAAAGGGCAGTTTGGCCAAACCAACTACTCCGCAGCTAAAGCAGGCATGCATGGCTTCACTATGGCGCTGGCCCAAGAAGTTGCGCGCAAAGGGGTAACAGTTAACACAGTTTCTCCAGGCTATATCGCCACAGACATGGTCATGGCTGTACCTGAAGAAGTACGCAATAAAATTGTGGCGCAAATTCCAGTTGCACGCCTAGGTAAACCCGAAGAAATCGCAGGTCTAATTGGCTATCTTGCTTCAGATGTAGCCGGCTTCATGACTGGCGCCAATTTAGCCATCAATGGCGGTCAACACACCTGCTAATCCACTGCAAGCAATCAAGCTTCAAAGCCGCCTCATGGCGGCTTTTTAATTTTCAGAAAGCAATATCTAAAATGCATTTCTACACTATCTTCTAAAGTACTTTTCCGTCACAATCATCGGTTAGAATTTTTCGTAATCTTCGCGAAAACAAATGTCGCGAATGAGTTAATCTAAGTAAATACCAAGCACTGGTTTTATTCGACTCAGAATAATACGCAACCTTCGGAGAAATCATGGCCCCAACGCGCACAAACACGCCCACCTTAAAAACAATAACAATCGTCGCTTCAGCCTTATTTCTCTCTGCTTGTGGCGAGAAAGCAGCGCCACCAGCCCCACCGCCGGCCCCAGTAGCAGTCATTACTGTCCAACCAACTTCTGCCCCGATGTCCTTCGAGATGGTTGGCGAAACAGCCGGCTATCGTGACGTCGAAGTTCGCTCTCGCGTCAATGGCATTTTGCTAAAACGCACCTACATCGAAGGTCAATCTGTCAGCGCTGGTCAAGTTCTATTTGAAATCGACCCTGAACCGTACAAAGCCGCGCTAGATCAAGCCAAAGGCGGGTTATCAATCGAGATCGCAAAACTAGAAAAAGCACGCGCTGACCGAGACCGTATAATTCCACTATTCAAAGAAAATGCAGTCAGCCGCAAAGACTACGACGATGCCATGTCAGCCCACGCCGCCGCTGTTGCAAGCCATCAAGCGGCCGAAGCCAAGGTTCGCGAAGCACAATTGAACTTAGGTTACACCAAAGTCGTTGCGCCAATTTCTGGCATGACCAGCACAGTCGCTCAATCTGAGGGTAGCCTAGTCAGCACAGCGGGCGACTCTGGGAAATTAACCACTATTTCACAGCTAGACCCCCTCTATGTAACATTCTCTTACTCTGAAGAGGACCGACAGCGCATGGAGTCTTTGGAAAAAAGTAAGAAAATTACGCTCAATGATCAACGGAATCTTAAAGCACGCATCCAACTGGCCGATGGCAGCTTTTACGAAGAGACTGGCAAGCTCGACTTCTCTGATAACCGTGTCGACCCCAAAACGGGCACCATCCGCGCGCGAGCCATTTTCAGCAACCCCAAAGCACAGCTTCTACCTGGGCAGTTTGTTCGTTTACATCTAGATTTTGGCAAGGCAAACAATGCCATCCTGATTCCAGAGCGCGCCATTGTTCAATCGCAGGCGGATAAATTGGTCATGACCGTCGACAAAGACAATAAAGTATCCCCGCGCACCGTTAAAGTTGGCCGCACACAATCGGATGGCATGGTTAGAGTCGAGTCTGGCCTTCAACAAGGCGACATTGTAATTGTCGAAGGCATTATGAAAGCAAAACCGGGCTCTACAGTAAAACCAGTACAGGCCAACGCCTCGCAAGCCAGCCAAGTGCAAGCGACTAAATAATCCGCCGAGGACTCTATGTTTTCTAAATTCTTTATTGAGCGGCCCATTTTTGCCAGCGTGATTTCGATTATTATCGTGCTCGCTGGTTTAGCGGCCATGCGCTCACTTCCAGTTGAACAATACCCAGGCATCACCCCACCTGTAGTGTCAGTCACAGCTTTTTACCCGGGCGCTACACCAGACGTCATTGCTCAGACCGTCGCGGCACCGCTAGAGCAGCAGATCAACGGTGTAGAGAACATGATCTATGTTCAATCTGGCTCTGCTTCCAATGGCCAAATGTCACTAAACGTTTACTTTGAAATCGGCACAGACCCGGATCAGGCGACGATCAACGTCAATAATCGAGTCTCTGCTGCGATGGCGCAGCTACCTGAAGAAGTGAAACGGCAGGGTGTAACGGTCAAAAAGAAATCAACGTCAATCTTGAACGTAATCGCACTTAGCTCCCCAAAAGGTAGCTACGACACGACCTACTTATCGAACTATGCACTGCTAAATATCGTAGACGAAATCAAGCGAATCCCAGGTGTTGGTGACCTGCAAATGTTTGGCGGCACCGACTACGCAATGCGCGTTTGGCTGCGCCCTGATCGTATTTCACAATTGGGTATTACTACCTCCGATATTTTAAGCGCGATTCGAGAACAAAATGCGCAATTTGCCGCAGGCAAAATTGGCGCCCAACCCACCTCCAGCAAAGTCGACTTCACCTTCACGGTCAATACACAAGGCCGCTTAAAAAGCGTCGAGGACTTTGAAAACATCATTATTCGCGCAACACCGGATGGCGCCAAAACACGCCTAAAAGACGTTGCACGCATTGAGATGGGCGGCAAAGACTACGACCTTCTTGCCAACCTAAACGGCAAACAAGCCGTAGCCATGGGTATTTATTTGCAGCCAGGGGCCAATGCAGTTGCTGTCGCAGACGCGGTTAGCGCAAAAATGGAGTCTCTTAAAGAGCGCTTCCCTAGCGACATTGAATACAGCATCCCTTATGATACGACCGAGTTTGTCAAAGTCTCGATTGAAGCGGTAATCCACACACTACTGGAAGCAATGGTTTTAGTGTTTGTGGTAGTTTATTTATTCTTGCAAAATTTCCGCGCTACACTGATCCCGTGTATCGCAGTGCCAATCTCATTGATTGGTACTTTTGCCGGCATGCTGATGCTCGGCTTCTCGATCAATCTGTTAACACTACTAGGAATGGTTCTGGCCATCGGTATTGTTGTCGACGACGCCATTGTGGTTCTAGAAAACGTTGAACGGATCATGGCGGAGAAAAAATGCTCAGCCAAGGAAGCCTCAATTCTAGCCATGCAGGAAGTAGCAGGGCCGGTGATGGCGATCGTATTGGTACTATGTGCGGTATTCTTGCCAGTAGCCTTTATGGGCGGCATGACCGGTGTGATGTACAAGCAGTTTGCGATCACCATTGCGGTATCGGTTGCCATTTCCGGCCTTGTCGCACTCACACTTACGCCAGCCTTGTGTGCGATTTTGCTTAAAAACACCCACCATCAACCAGCTAAATTCTTTGTTTGGTTTAATGATCGTTTTGACAGCCTAACAAACCGCTATGTTGGTGGTGTTGCCTTTCTGAATCGCCGCGTCGGCATTGCCTTTGCTATTTTTGGCGCAATGGTGGTGACATTGGTACTGCTATTCAAAGCAGTACCAGGTGCACTAGTCCCTGACGAAGACCAAGGCTACTTGCTTAGTGCGGTAATGCTGCCTGATGCTGCTTCATTATCACGCACACAGGCCGTTTCAGCGCAATACGATCAGATGTTGATGGCGAACAAAAACATTGAAAACGTCGTCTCTTTTGTCGGCTTTGACATGCTCTCTGGCGCAGTATTAAGTAATAGTGGGATCACCTTCGTTACACTCAAAGATTGGTCCGAGCGCGAAGGCAAAGGCGACGACTCATTCTCGCTCGCGCAAACCTTTAAAGGCATGGCCTACATGGGCTTGAAGGATGGCTTTGCTGCCACTTTCAATCCTCCGGCAATTAGCGGCATGTCAACAACAGGTGGGCTTGAAGGTTACCTACAAAACCGGGGCACCGGAGACACAGCGCAGTTTGCCAAAGAAGTTCAGCGCTTTGTTGAGGAAGCAAAAAAACGCCCTGAATTTTCTTCGGTCTCAACTACTTTCCGCGCCAACGTGCCGCAAATTTACTTAGACCTAGATCGTGAAAAGGCGAAAGCTTTAGGCGTTAGCATTAACACGGTGTTTGACACCATGCAGGCGACTTTTGGTCAGGTTTATGTGAATGACTTTAATCAGTTTGGGCGCACCTATCGTGTTCAAATGCAATCTGAGGCTGATTTCCGCGCTCGACCTGAAGACATTGCCAATGTTTATGTACGCTCAACCGCTGGCGACATGATTCCTCTCACCAGCTTAGTTCATGTCAAAAACTCAGTAGGACCCGAGCTAACCGAGCGTTTTAACATCTTCCAGGCAGCTAAAATCATGGTTCAGCCAGCACCTGGCATCAGCTCAGGTCAGGCCATCAAAGCCATGGAAGACGTTGAAAAAGAGGTTATGGGCCAAGACTACAAACTCGAATGGACAGGCTCTGCCTACCAGGAAAAGTCAGCTGGCTCATCAGCTTCAATGGCCTTTATCTTCGGCATTGTAATGGTCTTCCTAATTTTGGCTGCGCAGTATGAGCGCTGGACACTCCCGCTTGCCGTGATTACAGCCGTTCCATTCGCCCTATTTGGCGCACTACTAGCGACATGGGCAGTTGGCTTAACCAACAATGTGTACTTCCAAATTGGTTTAGTCACTTTGATTGCGCTAGCGGCCAAGAATGCCATTTTGATCGTTGAGTTTGCTGTGATGAAATACGAGGAAGGAATGAGTCTACTGGACTCAGCGCTTGAAGCCTCTCGCTTGCGTTTCCGTCCTATCGTCATGACTTCATTGGCATTTATTTTGGGTTGCGTTCCGCTTGTTATTTCTGGCGGCGCCGGGGCGGCCAGCCGTAAAGCACTGGGCGTACCTGTGATTGGCGGCATGTTGGCGGCAACATTTATCGCTATCTTTTTCATCCCCCTGTTCTTCCGCTTGATTATGAAACGTTCGGAGAAATCAGTACCGGCTACGACAGGAGAACAACAACATGACTAAAACAATACTCTCCTTATGTATTGCTGGCTTACTAAGCGCCTGCGCTTTTACCCCAGACTACACACCTCCAAGTACGGAATTACCGGTTAGTTCCGTACAAAATGTGGTCGCAAAAGAATGGTGGACACAATTTAATGATCCCACATTAACGACACTGATCGAGGCTGCGCGCAAAAACAATCAAAACCTGGCCATGATTCAAGCCAAAGTGGATGAAGCGCGTGCAGTACTCGGAATCACTTCATCAGAGCAATTACCGCGCATCGGCCTTGGCGGTAGCGCAGGACAGGCCACGCAGTCAAAAGAACTGGGCTACCCTGCCTATACCAACGCTGAGAACTACAAGTTGGTCGGACAAGTGAGCTGGGAGCTCGATATATGGGGGCGTGTACGCAACCTGAGTGCGGCCGCACGAGATGATTTATTTGCCGCACAGTACAATCAAGACGCAGCGATTAGCTCATTATCGGCTGAAGTAGCGCAAGCCTACTTTAATTTACGCGCGCTTGATGCAAAGCGACAAATCACCGAGAACACCATCAAATCGCGTGAAGAAGCCTACGCCCTGCGAAGCAAACGTTTCAAAGGGGGCGTCACCTCTGAGCTAGATGTTCGTCAAGCCGAAGTTGAGCTGGCTAATGCACAGTCGAGCCTACCGGAAATATTACGCGCGATTGCCAGCACTGAAGGCGCATTAAGCATCTTGATTGGTCAATCGCCCAAGAGCCTAATTGAGGATAATATTCCACGTGGCCTAGCCATGGGTTACATTCAGCCTGCACCAAGCATTCCCGCCGAACTTGGCTCTGATTTATTGCTACGCCGACCCGACATTGCCGCTGCTGAATCCAGCTTGCGTGCCAACCGAGCCAGAATACAAGCCGCGCGTGCAGCATACCTGCCACGCATTTCACTCACTGGATTACTTGGCGTCGAAAGCAATGACCTAGGGGCACTTTTTAATAGCAGCGCCCGAACTTGGAGTTTTGCGGGTAATTTGGCAATGCCTTTATTTGACAATGGCTTAACCGCATCACAAATAGATCAGGCCAAGGCCAGAGAGCGTCAAGCCGCGGCGGCTTATCAACTGGCAATTCAAACAGCCTTTGCGGAAACACGCACTGCGCTGGCATCAAATCTGGTGATTGGCGATAAGGTAAAAGCTGACCAAACACAAGTTGACGCCCTCAATCGCCAATTGAAGCTGGCCAATTTGCGTTACGACAACGGCTTTTCTAGCTACCTCGAAGTACTAGATGCTGAGCGCAATCTTTTCGGCGCTCAAATTAGCTTAGTCAACGCGCAACGCGACCAACTAAACTATCGTGTTGAATTATTCAAAGCACTTGGCGGCGGCTGGGAAAAACCAGCAGAAGGAGAAGAGACACAAGCCCCTCATTAACGCCAATAAAAAACCCCGCCATTGCGGGGTTTTTTATTGGGTATTGCCTGCAAGAATTGTTAAAATACCACTTGCAGACCAATACTACCGCCCAGTTTATTTCCAACACACCAAAGCGTAATTTTTCTTGCCTCGGCGAATCAAAGTGTATTGGCCAAACAAACGTTCTGCATCGCCAAACGTAAAATCAAGCGCATCTACTTTCGCACCATTCACAATCACCGCGCCGCTTTGAATAAAGGTGCGCGCTTCAGAGTTTGATTTTGCTAAACCAGCCGCCACCAAGGTCGCAATCAATTGATTATCTGAGCTTGGCAATTGCACGCTTGGCATACCGTCTTGCGCCAATTGCTCGAAGTCATTTTGCGTTAAAGCCGCCAAACTATCGCTAAACAAGTTTTGGCTAATGCGCTGTGCAGCTTCAACTGCCGCGGCACCGTGCACAGTCGCGGTCACTTGCTCAGCCAAAATACGCTGCGCTTCAGGTTTTTTTCCGCTGGTTTTATCCGCTTCTTCAATCGCATCGATTTCCGCGACCGACAAGAAACTGAAGTACTTCAAAAATTTGTACACGTCCGCATCAGCGGTATTGAGCCAGAATTGGTAGAACGCGTAAGGCGAAGTTTTTTTCGCATCGAGCCAGATCGTGCCAGACTCAGTTTTACCAAATTTAGTGCCGTCGGCCTTGGTCACCAGCGGCAATGTCAGACCGAATACTTGTTCTTGGTTCAAACGGCGCGTTAAATCGGTACCCGCCGTAATATTGCCCCACTGATCCGAGCCCCCGATTTGCAACTTACACGCGTAGCGTTTGTTCAATTCGGTAAAGTCGTAGCCTTGCAGCAAGCTGTAAGAGAATTCGGTGTACGAAATACCCTGATCTTCACGTGCGATACGTTGCTGCACCGCTTCTTTTTTGATCATTTGGTTGACTGAGAAATACTTGCCGATATCGCGCAAAAATTCCAACGCGCCCATCCCGCCAAACCAGTCGTAGTTGTTCGACATAATCGCGCCATTCTCGCCTTCAAAGCTTAAAAAAGGTGAAACTTGCGCGCGGATTTTATCAACCCAAGTGGCAATCACATCAGGCGTATTGAGTTTGCGCTCAGTCGCTTTAAAGCTAGGGTCGCCAATCATACCGGTGGCGCCGCCCACCAAGGCGATTGGTTTGTGACCAAATTGCTGAAAGCGTTTCAGCACCAAAATCGGCACCAAAGAACCAATATGTAAGCTATCTGCGGTCGGGTCAAAGCCACAATACAATGTCACAGACTCTTTGGCCAAAAGTTCATTCAGGGCAGCGTGATCGGTGCATTGTGCGATCAAACCACGCGCTTGTAACTCATCGAGCAGATTGGCTTGCTTGAGACTGGTAGACGACATTAAAGACTCCAAAGCTTAACTTGGATGGCCGCAGCCATACAGATCTGAAAGAAAGTCGACTATTCTAGCCCAAATGCCCGTCAAGCCCAATGCCATCGACCATGCTACAAGCCCTCGACGGCAAACACCCGGGGGTATCACCTCAAAATGCAATAACCATATAGCCTTAGTGGATATACAAGGCACAGTATGAATGCGGTATTAATATCATTCGCGCAATGCGCTGTCTGAGCCTGATATAATCGTGAAAACTTCATCTTCGTGTTGATGCCATGACGCTGCCTGCTCTACCTCGTGCCTCTAGCAACCCAGAACGCCTTCAGCTCGCCACGCCACACGGCTCGGGCGACGCGCGACTCCTTGCCGAATACGTGGGCGAGGCTAAATTACTGATCGTGCTAACGGCCAACGCGCAAGAAGCGGCTCGCATTAAAGATGAAATGGCGTTTTTCCTGCCCGAGAAAAGCATCGTCCAGCTCCCCGATTGGGAAACACTGCCCTACGATCATTTCTCGCCGCACTCCGACCTGATTAGCGAACGTCTTGCCGCGCTCTGGCAAGTACGCCAAGGCGCAGCCGATGTGTTGGTTGTGCCGCTTCAAACCGCAATGGGCGTTTTTCCGCCGGTTGAATTTATTACTGGCACGACTTTTTTCCTTAAAAAAGGCGAAAAGCTCGACGCAGAAAAACTGCGCGCCGATATGGCGTTTGCCGGTTACAACCACGTCACGCAAGTGTATGGTCCGGGCGAATTTTCGATTCGCGGCGGTTTGATCGATTTATTCCCTATGGGCAGCACGCTGCCGTTTCGGATTGATTTATTCGATAGCGAAATCGAAACAATCCGCACTTTCGACGTCGATACGCAGCGCAGCCTCTACCCCGTGCCCGAAATTCGCCTGCTGCCAGCGCGAGAATTCCCGACCGATGACGCGGGCAAAACCAAATTTCGCCAGCGCTTTCGCGAGGTGTTTGAAGGTGCGCCAACGAATGCGCGCCTCTACAAAGACATTAGCAATGGCATTATTCCGGCGGGGGTTGAATACTATCTGCCACTTTTTTTCGACGCGACGGCAACGCTATTCGATTACTTACCTAACGACGGGGTATTGGCGCTTCACGGTGATCTAACCTCGGCTGCAGAGCAATACTGGCAAGATATTGCCGAGCGCCATAAGCTCAATATTGGCGACAAAGACCGCCCACTCTTACCACCGCGCGATTTGTTTGTTGCGCCAGACCTTTTGTTTGGCCACATCAAAAAATACCGCCGCCTAGAGTTAACCGCAGGCGAAACCAGCATCACCCAACCGCTGCCCGCGCTCGACGTGGATCGCCGCAGCGAAAATCCAATTACCAAACTGACCGATTTCGCCGCGCACTACCCAGGCCGTTTGCTGCTGGTTGCCGAAAGCTTGGGCCGCCGCGAAACGATGTCGCAGTTTTTTGCTGAATACGGCTTTAAACCGGAATTAGTGGAAGATTGGGCGACAGCCAAAACTAACAAAGCCAAAATCCAGCTAATCGCAGCACCGATTTTCCGTGGCTTTGTGTGGCAGTCTGAATCATTGGCGGTGATTACCGAGGCCGACCTCTACCCTGCCGTCATTCAATCGCGCGGTAAAAAGCAGCAAAAACGCAGCAATACCGATGCGATGCTGCGCGATTTGTCCGAGCTCAAAATTGGCGACCCCGTCGTGCACGAAGCGCACGGCATTGGCCTGTATATGGGCCTGACGTCGATGGATTTGGGCGATGGCAATACCGAATTACTGCTGATCGAATACGCTGGCGGCGATAAATTGTACGTGCCAGTCAGCCAATTGCACGTTATTTCGCGCTATTCAGGCGGCTCGACTGAAAACGTCAATGTCCACAAGCTCGGCTCTGGCGCTTGGGAAAAGGCCAAGCGCAAAGCCGCCGAACAAGTGCGCGACACCGCCGCTGAATTGCTGAACCTGTACGCGCGCCGCGCCGCGCGCCAAGGCCATGCGTTTGAATGGAGCCATCACGATTACCAAGCCTTTGCCGCCGGCTTTGGCTTTGAAGAAACCGCCGATCAAGCCGCGGCGATTGAAGCTGTATTGGTCGATATGCGCACCACACAGCCAATGGATCGTTTGGTCTGTGGCGACGTAGGTTTTGGTAAAACCGAAGTTGCGCTGCGCGCGGCGTTCTGTGCGGTTGCAGGCGGCAAACAGGTTGCTGTGTTAGTACCAACCACGCTATTGGCCGAGCAGCATTATCAAAACTTTGCCGATCGTTTTGCCGACTGGCCGATTAAAGTCGCCGAACTCTCCCGTTTCCGTTCTGGCAAAGAAACCACAGCGGCGATGAAAGGTTTGGCCGATGGCACGATTGATATTGTGATTGGCACGCATAAACTGGTTCAGCCCGACGTTGAGTTTGCCAAACTCGGATTGGTGATCATCGACGAAGAACACCGCTTTGGCGTACGCCAGAAAGAGCAGCTGAAAGCACTGCGCGCCAATGTTGACGTATTGACGCTCACCGCTACGCCGATCCCGCGTACGCTGGCGATGAGCTTGGAAGGCTTGCGCGACTTTTCAGTCATTGCCACTGCACCGAATAAACGACTGGCAGTAAAAACCTTTGTCGCGAAGTTTTCTGACGGCATTATCCGCGAAGCGGTGCTGCGCGAATTGAAACGCGGCGGGCAGGTTTTCTTTTTGCACAATGAAGTCGACACCATCGAAAACATGCGCGAAAAATTGGCGCTACTGTTACCCGAAGCGCGTATCGGCGTCGCGCACGGCCAGATGCGCCCGTCCGACCTTGAGCATGTGATGCGCGATTTTAATCAGATGCGCTTTAATGTGCTGTTGTGTACGACGATTATCGAAACTGGTATCGACATCCCGAATGCCAACACCATCATCATGAACCGCGCCGATAAATTCGGCTTGGCGCAGTTGCACCAAATGCGCGGCCGTGTTGGCCGTAGCCACCACCAAGCCTACGCCTACCTGCTCGTCCCCGACGTGGATGGCATCACCAAGGACGCGAAAAAACGTCTGGAAGCGATTCAAATGATGGAAGAGCTCGGCTCTGGCTTCTACTTGGCGATGCACGACTTGGAAATTCGTGGCGCGGGTGAAGTGCTGGGCGACTCGCAATCGGGCGAAATGCAGGAAATTGGCTTCGCGCTGTATTCACAAATGCTCAAGCAAGCGGTGAAAGCGCTAAAAGCGGGCAAAGAGCCCGATTTGTCACAGCCTTTGGGCGTTACAACAGAAATCAATCTGCACGCGCCCGCCTTGCTGCCGGATGATTACTGCCCCGATGTGAACGAGCGCTTGTCGCTGTATAAACGCCTCGCCAGCGTCGAAAACAACGATGAATTGGGTGACATTCATCAAGAAATGATCGATCGCTTTGGCCTATTGCCCGACGCCGCCAAAGTGCTACTCGACTGCCATCGCCTGCGCATGCTGGCGGGGCCGCTCGGCATTAGCAAAATTGACGCTGCGGACAATGCGATTATTATTCATTTCTTGCCCAAAACCACGGTCGACCCGATGAAGATCATCTCGCTGATCCAGAGCAAGAAAAACTACAAACTGGCGGGCCAAGATAAATTGCGCGTTGAAGGTAATTGGCCAGAGAGCGTATTGCGTGCAGTGCGCGTGAAAGAATTGCTGAACGAGTTGCACTAATGATCGCCAACGCCATCGAGAACGGCGAGCTCGACCTCGCCGACTGGCCTTTGCTCGCCGCTTTTGCCTGCTATGGCACGGGTTTGGCGCAAAACCGCTTGTTTAGCATTATCAATGACGCGCAAGCGCCGTCCGAGATTCACTTTACGCTGGAAGGCCTGAAAGCCGGTATGGCGCGGCTGATGCTCAAGCGCGTGATCAAATCGGCTGCGATTCAAGGCTTTGAGATCGACCCGCAATGGCAATGGGCGGTACTGGTGCAGTTGCAACACGAGGGCAGCCTGCAAACTTGGCTTAATATCACGCGCAAACATCAGCCCGTGATACAGCCGTGGGAAGCGGGCAGCCAGCGCGCTTGGGCGCAACGCGCGCTGCAAGCGGCATTAAGTGACGACGCGCTCGAATGCGGGCAAGCGCTATTTCAAATGAGCAGCGCGGGCGTTAGCCCCGATTCGCTACTGCGCCACCCTGCCCACCTTCTGTTTCAGCCTGCCGCCAAAGATCTATTTCACCTCGCGAGCGCCGACACGCAAAGCGCGCTGCTGAGCGATTATTTTCATTTCGCCTGCCGTGCGCTGCTACCAGCCAGCGCGCAATATCACTTTGCTGCTGCGCAATTTAAAGAGCGCTTCGCTGCGGCTAGCGAGATTGCCGAATATTTAAGCTGGCAAGCGATTTTGCGTGGTGATTTGGGCAAGATTCAAACTTTTCATGCGTATTTAGAGCCACAAACGCAAGCTGAATTTGCCATCGTTTTATCCGTGCTCAAAGGCGATTACGCGCGCAGCGCAAAATTGGGCTTTGATTTTGTACTGGCGCTCAAAAAGCTCAGCAATAAGCGCAAGGTCGGTATCGCTGGGCACGCTGGCCTGTTTTACAGCGCTGCGCTGTTTAGCGAGCCGCATAATGGCGAATACCACGCCGCGCTGCTTACGCAGTTTGAAGTCGGCGATAAATCGCGTTATTCCAGCGTTTACGATGTGCATTTACCGTGGATTCTGCAAATTGCCAAATCCATGCCTGCACCGATCCAAAATTATGAAATCCCGCCGCCGTCATTTGGCCTCGATGGATTGTTTGAATTACTGCTGCTGTACTGGCAACAACAGGAATTGGACTCGGAGTGGCAATCTGCACTAGAGGAACGGCTAGAACAATGGCAGCAATACGCGTGGGCACGCGAAGAATTGGCGCTGCTGCTTGATCGCGCGTACGAAACGCATCACTCAACACCGAATTGGCACGCCGAGCGCGGTATTAAGCCGCTAATCGATATCGTCAAGCTCGAACCCGTCTGGCAGCGCGCACTGACCGCCTTGAGCCAATTTAATAAAACGCCAGCGCAAGCCCCTGCCGCCAGCATTCGTCTGGCATGGCTAGTCACTGCGGGCCGCAGCGGCGTGTTACTCGAGCCGCGCGAGCAAAAGATCAGCGCAAAAGGCGTTTGGAGCAAAGGCCGTGCAGTTGCGCTAAAACGTCTGTTACAAGGCGATGCTAGCCTTAATTACTTATCTGATGCGGATAAAAAAATCAGCAGGTATATCACTGCAGATTATAATTTCTATGGCGACTCAGGCTATACCCTTGATGGCGAAGCCGCACTACCCGAGCTCATCAATCACCCGCATGTTTTTTGGAGCGACTCGCCCGATGTGCGTATTGATATAGTCGCCGGCGAAATCACGCTCAATTTAAAAGAGACCACCGGCAAAATCTCGCTCAAGCTCGACCCTGAAGTCATTGCTGGAAATACGGTGCTGTGGCGCAAAGAAACGCCGACGCGCCTTGCCGTATACCGCATCACGCCCGATATCACGCAAATCGCGGGCATTTTGGGCAAGGGGCTGACCGTTCCCGCCGAAGCCAAACCGCAGTTGGTGGAGGCGATTACCGCAATTGCGCCGCATATTACGATTCATTCCGACCTGCCCGAGCTATCCGCTCACATCGACAGCATCGCCGCCAGCCCACAGATTTACGCGCATTTATTGCCGATTGAAAGCGGCTTGCGGCTACAGTTCTTGGTCCGCCCGCTGCCCGAAGCGGGCTGGTTTACGCCGGGCAAAGGCGCGGCCAATGTGCTGGGCGAGCTGGATGGTAAAACGGTACAAGCGCAGCGCGATTTACGCGCGGAAAAACAAGCGCACCAACAGATTTTGAACTACTGCACCGCGCTGGCCGATGCGGTGCACGACGATCAAACTTGGCAGCTCGATACGCCAGAATTGTGTTTGGAATTACTCAGCCAATTGCGCGCCCTGCCTGAAGGACAAGTTGAACTGGTTTGGCCCGAAGGCGAGCGCTTTAGACTGAAAGCCACGCGCGGCATGAGCCAGCTACGCATGGGGATTAAGCAGCAGGGCGATTGGTTTGTTGTTAACGGTGAAATTGAGATCGACGGCGGCAAAGTGCTGCAATTGCGCCAACTACTGTCGCTACTCGACGGTGCGCCGGGGCGTTTTATTCAATTGGGCGACAACGATTATTTGGCGCTTACCGATAATCTACGCCGCCGTTTGGAAGAACTGCGCGCCTTATCGGATGACAGCAAAGACGGCTTGCGAGTCAACCTGCTCGCCAGCGGCGCGCTATCTGAACTCGCGTTAGAGGCCGGTGAAGTTCAGGCCGATAAAGCCTGGCAAGCGCATCTGGCCAAGCTCGACACCCTAGCGCAGCACCAGCCTAAAGTACCATCGACCTTGCAAGCGACGCTGCGCGATTATCAGCTCGAAGGTTTTCAATGGCTATCTCGCTTGGCGCACTGGGGCGTAGGCGCATGTTTGGCCGACGATATGGGCTTGGGCAAAACGGTACAAACGCTGGCGCTATTGCTTGAACGCGCGCCCAACGGCCCCGCGCTGGTCGTTGCGCCGACGTCGGTAGCGATTAACTGGCAAGCCGAAGCAGCGAAATTTGCGCCAACGCTAAAAATTCGCAATTTTCAGGTCAATCGCAATTTAAGTGACTTGTCACCTTTCGATCTTGTTATTGTGAGCTACGGCCTGTTCCAACTGGAAGCCGAAAACTTCGCCACAGCGCATTGGCACACCGTGGTGCTCGATGAAGCGCAGGCGATTAAAAACGGCCAAACTCGCCGCAGCCAAGCTGCGATGGCCTTGCAGGCCGACTTTAAAATGATCGCCACCGGCACGCCGATGGAAAACCATCTGGGCGAATTGTGGAATCTGTTCCGCTTTATCAACCCCGCACTACTGGGCTCGCAAGAACGGTTTAAAAAGCGCTTTGCGCAACCGATTGAAGACGGGCAAAGCGACGCGAAACACGCCAAACTGGCGCTCAAAAAACTGATCGCGCCGTTTATGCTGCGCCGAACCAAAACGCAGGTACTGACCGAGCTACCCGCGCGCACCGAAATCACGCATAAAGTGCCGCTATCGAGCGAAGAAATGCATTTGTACGAGGCGCTACGCCAGCAAGCGGTGGAAAAACTCGACGCGATGAAGCCACAGGAAGGCAATAAACCGCTGCAAGTGCTAACCGAAATCACCAAATTGCGCCGCTTTTGCTGTAACCCTAGATTGGTGATGCCCGAGAGCCAAATGGCGGGCAGCAAGCTGATCGCCTTTGCCGAAATCGCCGAAGAATTGCTCGATAACAACCATAAAGCCTTGGTGTTTAGCCAGTTTGTTGACCATCTGGCGATCGTGCGCGACTGGCTGGATAGTAAACAGATCAGTTACCAATATCTGGATGGCAGCACCAGCATTAAGCAACGGCAAAAAGCGGTGAACGATTTTCAGGCCGGTATTGGCGATATTTTCCTGATTAGCCTGAAAGCCGGCGGGTCAGGGCTCAACCTCACCGCCGCGGACTATGTGATCCACCTCGATCCATGGTGGAACCCCGCGGTCGAAGATCAAGCGTCGGACCGTGCACACCGCATGGGTCAGCAAAGACCGGTGACGATTTACCGACTGGTGGCGGAAGGCACGATTGAAGAGCAAATCGTTGCGCTGCACCACGATAAACGCGATCTGGCCGATTCATTGCTCGAGGGAGGCGAGGCCAGCGGCAAACTGGATTCAGAAGCGCTACTGGGCTTACTGAAAAATACCCGCTAAAAATAATGGCCGTGGTGCTTAGCCACGGCCATCCCTGCTATCGCCAGCTCAGGCCAAGAAGGTTTTAAGCTCAGTCCAGAAGAAAAATGACGCACACAGCAGCAGCAAGCAAACCCCAGTAAATGCACCGAGCACACGCGTCACCGTATAAAACCCACGCCAAGTATTGCTCTGAATGCGTTTATAGCCGCCAGTTCTAGACGCATACCACACCGCAGCGATATACACCCCCATCCCATCATCGGCATCACCAAACGCAATTTCGTTTTTTTCTGGCAGCGCATCGCGATAATGCTCATGCAAATGATCGTAGACCATGCGTGCACAGACTAAATAGAGCAAAGAGCCAGCAAACGATCCCATGATCAGCGTGGGGAAAATATATTGATTAAAAAAGTCCACTTACTGCCCCTTTGCCTGAATGCGCCCAGTAAATTGCGTTGCAAATGCTTCGTTGTCATTTAATTCAACAGACAATGTGTCGCCGCTCAATTGCATTTGATATTCCCACACCCCACCGCCCGTTGGATATTGTGCTTCTAGCGTTAAGGTTTCAGGGTCTAGCCACTTTGCGCGCAAGGCCAAGGTTTCACCATTCGCACTTGGGTCGCGCTGAAAACGATAAGCTCCATCAAGGCCCACACGCCAATGATTGGTTCCGCTGCTTCGATTCCAAAGTGATTTTTTATTCTGCCAATCTACTCGCCATAACAGCGCGCCCGTATCGTTTGGATCGGCGGTGATTTCGAACGCAGTCATGCCAGTTGGGTTGTCACTCAGTTGCCACTTTTTACCTAGCCATTGACGGCCTAGTTTGATGGTATTTTCATCTGGTTTAGGCTGGGCAATGCGCTCGGTTACGGCCTTGAGTTTGGCTTGCGCGGCAGGATTTTCGGGCAAAGCACCTTCAGACAAGGAAGGGGTTAATAAGGGATAAAGATCGTACCACTCCTTCTTTCGCTCGCTCATTTTTCCCGTTACCACCAGCACAATTTTTTGCTGTGGCGCGACAACAATCATTTGCCCATGCCTGCCCTGCGCTTGGAAGGTTTGTTGATTCGGGCTAATCCAAAACCCACGCCGATATTGCATACCCAGTACGGCGGGCAATCCTTCGGCAAGCAACTGGCTAGTCCAACCAGTAGGCAGCAGGCGCTCTTGGGCAATCACACCATCATCAAGCCAAAATTGCCCTAGCCGCGCCATGTCGTGTGGTTTTAAATAAAGTGCCGACTCACCGATAGTGTGCCCTTGTGGGTCGCTGGCCCAACGAAAATCGGTAATACCCAACTTGGCGAACAAGGCCTTGCTGGCTACCTGCGCCATCGGCTCACCCCATGCCTTTTCGACCACGCCAGAGAGCAAATTCATATTGCCGCCGTTGTAGTTAAACACCGCACCGGGTTTGGTAACTAGCGGTAAACCGATCACAAATTGGTGTTGATCTTGGCTGCGATACATCTGATAAATGGTTGAATCTTCGGTGTATGGCCATTCATTCCATTGCAGGCCTGATCGCATATCGACCAAGTTCTCAAGTGATAAACGTTTTTTGTCTTCATCTTGCTCTTTACGCTGCCGGGCTGGATAGAAAGGCAGAACGGCCTGCTGCAGATTGCTGAGTTTGCGCTGCGTAATACTCAAGCCAAGCAATGTAGACACCACCGATTTGGTGACCGAGCGCATATCGTGCAGTTGATTGGGCGCGTAGGGGTAAAAATAGCTATCGAGCACTACTTTGCCATTGCGCATCAATAACACGCTATCAATCGCCCAGCCTTCGCGCTCGATCACTTGCACTAAATTAGCCAGCTTGGCCGAATCAAAGCCTTGCGACTCGGGGCTGGCCACTGGCAATTCGCCAGCCTGAGCAAAAGCCGATAGCAAAGATCCAGCGATGATGATTTTTTTCATACCCATCAGCCGTATTTAACCAAGGTAATTATTTATACTGTCTTACAAAGATATACCCACAAAAATGGTACGGTTGCACAACTGTGATGTGTACCACCTTAGCGACCAAGGGCTATTTTTGCTTCGTCAAAGCTATTGTCGCTGTAGGTCATCACGACCTGTTCATTGTTAAAAACGAAACGGTATTTCCAACGCCAGATATCCTCTACGTATTGGGTCGTTATTTCTAGCGTGCGTTCATTTATCCAACGCCCTCGCACTTGCAGTATTTGCCCATTGCGATCACGTTTTTCCAAATAGCGCCCATCCATCCCGACCGGCCATTCGTTTTTTGCCCAGCCAGCATCGACTTCCCACACGATTGCCGCGGCGTCTTTCGGGTCGGGTTTAAAGCTAACTGCACTGATACCCCAAGGCTTATCGGCAAAACGCCAAGTCCGGTTGTACCATTGCTTGCCAATTTCGCGGGTATTTGCTTGCCCTGTAGGTTTAGCTAGTGATTGCACCGTTTGGGCTAGCTGCGCCTGCGCTAGTGTATTGCTGGCTATAGGCTCGCCACCTTGCGCAATTCGGTGTAATTTATTCAAAAATGCTTTATCGAGTTCAGCCAATTTACCAGTCATCACAATGACCAGCTGATGCTGCGGATCTACCCGGACAAACTGACCGAAAGAGCCTTGAGCATCAAAATACTGCCCACCCAGATTCACCCAAAAGCCACGCTTATACCCCGCGCTTTGTGCTGCTTGGGTATCGGCGAATAATTGGGCCGTCCAACCCGTCGGTAGTAAACGCTCTTGCTCCCAAACGCCATCCTGTAACCACAACTGCCCTAGGCGAGCCAGATCGCGCGTCGTTAAGGCCAAACCCGTTTCACCACCATTGTGACCTTGCGGATCCTTTTGCCAAGTGCTGCGTGCAATGCCAAGTTTGCCAAATAAGTGTTTTTGCGCAATCTCTTGCATAGTCGCACCCCATGCCTGCTCAATGACGCCAGAGAGCAAAACATAATTGCCATTGTTATAGCTAAACGTGCGGCCCGGCACGTCATCCATTGGCTGCTGCAAAACAAATTGCTGCCTGTTTTTGCTTTGCCACAATTGATAATTACTCGACTCTGGGTCGTTCGGCGTTAAAGGAAGCCAAGCCAAGCCTGAGTGCATATCGAGTAAATTTCCTAATGTGATACTGGCTTTGTCGCTTTCCGGTTTGAGTTTGTTGGCGAAGAAGGGTTGAATCGTTTGATTCAGGTTTTTGAGCTTTTGCTGCTGCAGCGAAACCCCCAACAACGTTGAAGTCACACTTTTGGTCACCGAAAAAAGTGGATGCAAAACATCTGCTTGATAAGGGTAGAAATAGCTTTCCAACACCACCTTGCCATTGCGCATGATCAGCACACTATCAATTGCAGCGTCGATGGACTTGATGTCCTTTAGTGCCGCATCAAGCTGCGCCGAGTCGATGCCTTGCGACTCAGGGCTGGCACTGGGCAGATCGGCTGCAAGTGCGCAGTGACTAAACAGAATGATACATAAACAAAGTTTTTTAATACCCACCACCGTACCCCTTTCGCTTTAATATTTAACAATGCTTGCAGGCTTATACCCCAAGCACTGCTGTGCTAAGGGCGTTGTTTGCACACTGGGATATACCAGCGGGTGCAAATTTGCATCTCGGCGTGTAATGGCTGCAGTGCATTACTCATCGGCACTTCGATGTAGCCCGAGCGATGCGCCAAATTCCAACCACTGCTTGGTAGCCAGTAGTTGTAAAAATATTCTTCGACCAAGGTTTCATCAGCCAGCGTGCCTTCAAAGTCGATTTCAACAAATAAGCCGCCTTCAATCTGATCAAACAAAATCGTTTGCTGCCCTGTATGGCGTGCAAAATCAGGGCTATCTTCACTCAGTACAAAACCTGCTTCGTAACGGCACAAGGCTTCTGCCGTCACATTGGCGTTATCCAAATTACGCGCCACGCCGATTAAATCCGGGCGAAACACGCCATTGGCATTGGCCCAATGCAGTAATTCAGCCCATAAATCTAAAATTTGCTCGCGCAATATGCCTTGCCGCCAGATAAAGGCGCGGCGAAACGCGGGTTTTTCAACAATTTGCAGGTTACGGATAAAAGCTGGCCGCTCGCCATGGCGCACTGCTAGAAATTCTTCGCGTCGCGCTGCAAACAAGTCGGATAGTAGCGCATCACCGTAGCCGGGCTTTTTGCATTCCTTGCTATCTTGTTGCTTGATGTGTTGCCAGCGCCAAAAGGAGCCATCGTGCAGCCAAAAATCGCCTTTGCGCCACTCGCTAGCGGTCATACCAAAATGTTGGCGAAAGGCCCGCGCGAAGATCGCTTGCGATTTAAAGCCGCATTGCACCGCAATATCGAGCATCGGAATGGCGGGACGGCGAAAGAGTAAATGCGCCGCCCGTTCAACGCGCATACGGCGCAAGAAGTCATTCGGCGTTTCTTGCGTGAAAGCGGTAAAAATACGGTGAAAGTGATACGGGGAAAAATGCGCAGCTTTGGCCAGATCGGCCAATTCGATATCAGCCTCGCAGTGGCGACGGATGTAGTCTTGGGCCAGATAAACGCGGCGCGAATAGTCAATACTCATAACAGCACGCATACACAACACGGTATGCCATTGTAATCAAGACGCAGCATAAACCAGAGCGCAATACCCCGCCTGTTGCTTATAGATCTTAATTCATCGATGTATTGGTTTTCGACTGGGTCAGAAAAGACTGCTCGCCACTGGGCTGGCTTGGCGCTGGGGCCAGCAAGGCTGAATTTACGCCGCGCGGGCTCAGATAGGCGTTGTAAATATCATCGTACCAGCGCACTTGCTGCTGATCGATTTGCGCTGGCCAATACACAAAATACACTTTCACTGGACGTGCGATGGCTTCGGTATAGGTTTTTTCCGTTGCGATTCTTTGGCTTACTACGCTAGGTTTCACACCCAAGACCCAAGCCGCCAGATCACGCCACTGCTGAACGCGCACGCAGCCTGAGGACGCGGCGCGATTCTCTTTACCGAATAATCCTTTACTGGGCGTGTCGTGCAAATAAATGCCATTACTCGCCGTGAGCTCAAATTTCAAACGCCCCAAAGCATTTTTAGCGCCCGGATCTTGCACATAGCGATAACGGGCAAAATTGCGCTCGCCCGATGCGGCCACCTCAGCCGGATTAACCTCATTGCCATCACTGTCGAGCATACGCAATTTATGCTTTCTAACCTTGGCGACATTAAGCTGACCATCTTTAATCAGGTCATTTTTAATCACAACCGGTGGCGCGCTCCAATTAGGGTTGTATTTAATCGCGGCGATTTGCGTACTAAGTAAAGGCGTGCGCCTATCGTCTTTGCCGATCACAATTTTCGATTCGAGCACAGTTTTGCCGTTCTCATACGCGGTGAGCGTATACGCGGGGATATTGACGACCACATAGCGCTCAGGCGCTTGCTGCGCCAGGGCTTGCATTTGTGGGATTTGCCAATTGAGTAAGGCCAAGCGCTTGGCATCATTTAAATTCAGATTGAATTTAGTTTGTTTATCTAAGATGCCGTCCTCTTTCATGTGCATGCCCAGCTGATACTCACGTACCGAAGCATCTAGCTCGGCATCAAACAGCTCATTCACCGCCATCGGGTAGCCCAGCTCATTAAAACGCTGCTTAGCAACGGCGACGTCAGGCCCTTTACTCCCGCGGCGCAGAGGTCGCTGGGCATTGATTTCGGTCAGCGTTTGCTCACGGGCATGAGCTAGGCTTTTTGCATAGTTTTGCAAAAATTCGATTTCATTTTGTTGTGCTGCCGCGCTCATGCAATACGCCAGCACACTCAAACCAAAGCAAAAACGAAATAAAGCCATACCGAATTTCCTATTGACCCACTACGCCGTAAAGCGATCAATATGCCATTGATCGCCAGAAAATAAACACAAATTAGTAAGTTTTATGCAATTTTAAGCAAGATTGAGACAAAAAACTCCAATTCCCCTCTGTGGAATGATGCAAGGCGAATAGCCTCACAACACGGTATAATTGGCTATGACTCTAATAATTCGACCCATACAAGCCAAAGACTTAGCCATAGCTCATCAAGTCATGATGGCGGCCGCCACAGCGGGTGAAACCAATGATCAACAAGAGTTATTGGCTTATCTAAGCCAGTACCATGAAAACGTCTCAAGTTTATTGTCGGGGCCTGATCTGACGCAGGCGATTACCCTGGTCGCTCAAATGGGTAACGACATAGTTGGTGTAGCGCAATTAAATGGCGATGGTGAGATAAAACTGTTTTATGTCACACCTGAATGGCAAGGCCGCGGCATTGGCCGCGCTTTATTGGCTGAGTTGGCACTCAATGCACAATGCTCAAATATTCAGCGTTTGCAAATCTACACCAGCAATGCTGCCCGCCTCTTCTTTCTCGCCCATGGGTTTCACTCAGAGGATAAGACTTTTAGCGAATGGCTCACGGCAGATCTAACAAAATGGAAAATTCTGTATGAACAACAAACTACTCACTGACGACCAACTTGAGCTGCTCGATGGTTTTTTAATGTCGCCACGTACACCTGGCGAAACCATGGACATCGAAATGCTCGATGGCTTTTTAGTTGCGTTGGCGATTGGCCCAGAGGAAGTGCCCGAAGAAGAATGGCTGCCCGCCATTTTTGCCGGCACCCCGCCTGAATTTGAAGATCACGCCGAGGCCGATGAGATTTTTGGCCTAATTCGCCAACACGCGGCCAGTATTAAAGCGGCTTTTTCGGTTAACCGCCGCGACAATCCAGGCGAAAACCCACTGTATGTACCCGTGATTTTGTCGGATGAAGAGCAAGACGAAAAATGGCAAGAAACTTCGGGCACCTACTGGGCTTCTGGCTTTTATGCGGGCATTGAGGCGCGCGGCGAGGCTTGGGAGCAGTTGTTGCAAGCCAATGAAGAACTCGACACTTCCGTTAGCAAAATCTTAGAGCTGGCAGCCAGCGAAGAAGATGCGGCAGATCAGTCACCTAGCGCCGAGGAAGAAGCAGTTGAGCCGTTCAAGCCGCTTAGCATCAAGGAGCGCCAAGAACGTGTTGCCGAGCTGCCATGGCACATCGAGGATGTGATGTATTACGTGCTCGAAGAGAAATTTGGCAAAGTCGAACAAATCGTGCGCGAAGAGCCTAAAGTAGGGCGAAATGATCCTTGCCATTGTGGTTCAGGCAAAAAATTTAAAAAGTGCCACGGGGCCTAACGACTGGTCATGAGTCAATGGATAAGCCTAGTTAAGCCGGCCGGAAAACCGTTTCATCGCTCACGCATGATCCTGGGTGCGATGGCTTTTGGCTTTCCTATGGCTTGGTTTATCTCCAATGGCAATAGCCAGCATGCCGCTTTTGCTGGCTTTGGCATTCTCGCTAGCCTGTTTATGGATATCGGCAGCACCCGCCAGCAGCGCTTAGAAAGCATGCTGCTCGGAAATGCGCTGATACTGCTCGCTGCCGGGGTCAGTTTATATCTAAACGATCATTGGCTGATCTGGTTATGTGGGGTTGTACTGCTATTTAGTATCTTGGGGCGTTATCTTGCCGCAGGTTTTGCACTCGACATGAAATTACGCATGTTGGCTACGGCTTATTTAATTGGCTACCCAGGCACATCTATCAGTGCTGAAATCTTGCCACTGTATTTAGTGGGCGCCATTTTCACCATGGCACTAAGTACCATTTTTGCACCACGAATCAACAATCCGATTGCCCTCGCCCATGCTCCACACTGGCGATTAGATTGGCAAAACCTGCGAGCTGGCCAGCATGCTAGCCAAACATTTGGGGTTTTTCTGGCCATTGCATGCGCCAGTAGCTTTTTCACCGCACATGCCTTTCATTTACACGCGCCCAATTTAGCAGCCGCAACCACGTTGATGGTCTTTAGGCCAGAGCCATCGAGTACGCAAACCACAATTTGGCTGCGTATATTTGGCGTACTCATCGCCTCGGTGGCCGCATGGGCATTGGTTTTCCCCGCGCACAGCCATTGGCATTTATTGCTGGCGGCGATTGCGGCTGGTTCACTAATCCCGATCGCCTTTGCCAATGGATTGATGTATGTAGCCGCGCTTATGACTTTCATCATTTATGTCATACTCGCGCTCATGGGCATCCAAGGAAGAACTGCACAAATATTTGCCGAAATGCGCATCATCGAAACGCTGATTGGCGCTTTTTTTGCGGCTTTTTTTGCCATGACCTACGAAATATTAAACTCCAAACAAACACCCTAGCCTTTACGAGATCCACGCATGTATCGCCTTGTCATCCAAGCCCCTCACATCGAAACCCAGCACCTTAAACAATTGGCTCGCCTATCTGGCGCGCACAGTATTGAAACTGTCCACCAGCATTCACAATATGCGTTCAAGTTGCAAGGCGCCGACATAGCCAATGACGAAGCTGTGGCTGATTTTTGCGAATCAAATCAGCTCGATTACGCTTTTATTCCAGAAGACATCAGCCTGCGCGATATTGGCCTGATCGTGATGGATATGGACTCAACGCTGATCACCATCGAATGCATCGATGAAATCGCCGATATGTTTGGCATTAAGCCGCAAGTGGCAGAAATTACGGCTGCCGCGATGCGCGGCGAACTCGATTTCAACGAAAGCCTTACCCGCCGTGTCGCGCTATTAGCAGGCTTGGACGAGTCAGCGCTCAATCGCGTTTATGAAGAACGCCTGCAATTGATGCCGGGCGCAGAAGTGATGCTAAAAGGCTTTAAAGAGGCTGGTGCAAAATCGCTACTGATTTCGGGTGGTTTTACTTTCTTTACCGAAAAGCTCAAAGCGCGCCTTGGGCTCGATTATGCGATTGCCAATGTACTCGAAGTAGTCGATGGCAAGCTCACCGGCCGCGTGGTCGGCGACATTGTCAATGCTGAGCGTAAACGCAGTGAATTGATTGCGCATCGCGAACAGCTTGGCCTGCGCAGCGATCAAGTGGTGGCAATGGGCGACGGAGCGAACGATTTGCCGATGCTACACGCCGCTGGTTTTGGCGTTGCCTTGCATGCCAAACCCAAAGTACAAGCCGAAGCGCCTTATGTAATCAATACAGTGGGCATGGAAGGCGTATTAAATTATTTCTGCTAAGCGCTAACGCATTTATTGCGCTTGAACGGGCTGGCCATTCGCCAGCCCATGCTCATCGAAATAACCATCGGCGAGCAACACGCCGCTAGGATTGGGGTGAAAGTAAGCCCACGCGCGCAGCACTTGGCCGTTATCGAGTACAACGTCGATTAATTCACGGCAATAGTCATCGGGGTGCTGTTCGAGCACATCAACGTGAGTCAATTCGTCCCAACTCAATCGATATAACTCACCGTGCACGGGATACAGCGCAGGCTCTTTGCTTAAAAATGGATACTCGATGGTATAGAGCGCAAAGTCATTCTGCGTCTGGGCTTCAGCGACATACTGCGCCTCGCCGAGCCAATGATGATTACTTAGTCCGCGCTTTAAAGTGCCATACACAAATAACAATTCTTCGTCTGTCGTCATCGCTTTATGGGCTAACTACGCCGGGGATGTCGATTACATCGCTGTCGGTGCATTTTTTGGCCTGACATAATTTCACACGCCAACTAGCAGGTCGCGTTTCCGGCACGCCTTGCCAGCTTCCGCACCACACGCCGCTACCGCAATCGGCTTTAATCGGCTGATTAAACAAGACTTGTCGGCTCGCTTCGTCGATCAACATCCAGCGATCGGGCGCAATGCCTGGCTGCTCAGTTTTCCAGCTCAACAGCACTTGTGTTGGCAACAAGCCATCACCCAATTCTGGGTCATCCGGCGTAAAGAGCGCCAAGCTGGGCTTGGATGGACTTAGCTCTGGCCCTAACATGGCGGTTACTTTTAATTTATCTGAACTGGTGCACGCCAGTTGGCGGCACAGGCGAACCGAAATTTCATGCTCGCCATTGATCATCGGGATCTCGACTTGCCCGGCTTGGCTGTTTTCGCTTTGCTCGGTGAATTTATCCGAGCGATAAACGACTTTATTGCCGTTTAGCACTTCCCAATGCGTGCCAGTCTGCCCCCACCATAAATTCCAAGTCACGGCCACTTTGCCATCTGTCGTCACTTGCGGAATCCAGGCCAACGAAGGCGCACTGGGCGTACCAGCTAGCACCTCTTCTTCGCCGCTGCCGGCTTCAGCCCATGTACTAACACTCGCTTCGTTGCACACTGGCGCTTCTATCGTGCCGTTACACAGCTTAACGACGAACTGATGCTCGCCTGCTGTCAGCTTATTCATCGTTAAGGTGCCGCTTTGTACCGCCTGCATACCCCCCTCGACGATCAATTCGGCGGGCGTGTCGGGCGTTGGCGCTTTAATGCGGCGACTAAAATCTCGACCTCGATAGCGCAACTGCTCCTTATCCCACACTTCCCACCATTGCCCAGCGGTGCCAAACCAAATATCCCAACCCAAAGTAAACTGCCCCGCTTTTACGCGCGCCGGAACGGGGTCGAGCACGGGCTTCATCGGTTGCTCAACTTGCTGCGCAGGGATTTCTGGCCCTGAATTTGGCACATATTGCGCGGGTTGGATGTCGGGCGAGTTGCCCACTGGGGCTGGTGGCGCGGGCAGTTGCTCGCATTCAAGCACGCCCATAATCGCGGTTGCTTGGCACGCTAGCTGCTCGCGGCGCGCGGCCTCGCTGGCAGAAACCAAAATCCCTGCCTGCAGCTGCGTGCTGAGCAAAGCCAAACACCAAGGTAAAATCCGCATTTTGTTTATCCCCACACCGCCATCAGGCGCCAAGCAGCTGCTTAGGCGCAGGCTTCGCAATAATCCAACTGTAACTGTAAAGCACGCTCGCCACGAAACTCATTGACTGAAATTTTATACACCGCACGAATATCGCGGGGTATAGGCTCAGAGAAATTAAACCGCATAGCATCCAGCACAATACCCTCTTGGGTACTTAATTTAAGCTTGCTGTGTTTTTCACCCACAATACGCTGCTCGATAACACGAAACTGCCCGCTAAACACTGGGGCTGGAAAACCTTGCCCCCACACTTGCTTATCAAGCAATTCGGCCGTGGCGATCTGCATTTCGTGGCAAGCGAGCTC
The DNA here is from genome assembly GCA_041874755.1 of Chitinibacter sp. SCUT-21. NCBI lineage: Bacteria > Pseudomonadati > Pseudomonadota > Betaproteobacteria > Neisseriales > Chitinibacteraceae > Chitinibacter > Chitinibacter sp. SCUT-21. The sequence goes on along the minus strand of CP102611.1, from coordinate 157,940 downwards.
GCCGTCGGTTTCAATAATGCGCGTCAAATCGCTTTCATTGAGCAATTCACGGCAAACAAGTTCAAATTCGCGTTCAAACTGCGCAAAATCAGCCTGCGCAATCGTTAGCCCGGCCGCCATGGCATGGCCGCCAAATTTTTTGATCAAGTGCGGATGGCGTTTTGATACTAAATCGAGCGCATCGCGTAAATGCAAGCCCGGAATCGAGCGGCCAGAGCCCTTAATTTCCTCGCCGCCGCCATCGGCAAACACCAGCGTCGGGCGATGATACTGGTCTTTGACCCGCGACGCGACGATCCCGACCACACCTTGGTGCCAGTCGGCTTGGTATAAACACAGGCTATAGCGATCTGCGACATCGATTTGAATCAGCGCTCTTTCAGCCTCTTCGCGCATGCCGTGCTCGATTTCTCGCCGCGAGCGATTGAGCTGGTCCAGCTCTTTGGCTTGCGGTAACGCCACTTCCTCATTCGGCGCGAGCAAGGTGTTAATACCAAAGCTCATATCATCCAGCCGCCCCGCGGCGTTTAAGCGCGGACCCAAAGTAAAACCCAAGTCAAAGCAACTAGCGCGACCATAAAAACGCCCGGCAGCGGTAAACAGCGCCATAATGCCGGGGCAAGCGCGCCCAGCGCGCATGCGCTTGAGCCCCTGCTCGACCAAGATGCGGTTATTGGTGTCGAGCTTGACCACGTCGGCAACCGTACCTAGCGCGACGATGTCGAGCCATTGCGCCAAATTGGGCTCGGGCCGATCGGCAAATGCGCCACGTTCGCGCAGCGCCGCCCGCAGCGCCATCAGCACATAAAACATCACGCCAACACCGGCCAAATTCTTGCTCGGGAATGGGCAATCACCTTGATTGGGGTTGACGATTAACGCATTGGGCAGCGTGTCGCCCGGCAAGTGGTGGTCGGTAATCAGAACTTCGATGCCGCGTGCTTTCGCTGCCTCAACACCGGCCAAACTCGCAATGCCATTGTCAACGGTAATGATGATGTCGGGCGCTTTTTCGCTGGCTAGCTCAACAATTTCTGGCGTTAAACCGTAGCCATACTCAAACCGATTGGGAACAATAAAATCTACAATCGCGCCAAAAGCCGCCAGACCTTTCATTCCCAGCGTCGTGGCGGTGGCGCCGTCGGCGTCGTAGTCGCCTACAATCAATAGTCGTTTGTGCTGCGCAATGGCATCGGCCAAACGCCGCCCCATTTCAGGCGCGTTTTTAAGGAGTGTAAACGGCAGCAGATGTTTAAGTTCGTGCTCCAGCTCAATCGGGCTTTGTACACCGCGCGCAGCATAAAGCCGCGCCTGTAGCGGCGTATAACCCGCCTGAATCAATTTGCTTTCCAGTTCTGCGGACACATGCCGCTGTTTAATTTGCGACATTTTAATTAGGCCATTTCATTTAAATAACGTGGCAAATCGGCCTTGCGCCAAAACCGCCATAAATCAGATTTTGTCACTGAGCATACCTCGCCGACATCACTAAAATGCAGCGTAATCCGATCGACTTGGCCTGCTTTTAACGCTGCCAAAGCTGGCGCAAACCAGCTGGCTTCCCAGCGCAGCCAGACTTGCTGCCACTCGTAGCCTGCGCCATAGACGGCATGTAGTTCTAAATCGTCGAGTACCACGATGGCGTTTAAATCACTTAAATCGCTAAACTGCGCAGGAGTGCTTTTTTGTTGCGACAAAGCCTGCACCAGTTCATCTCCACCAAAAACAGGCTTGCCCAGTGACGGGCTCACACGGGCTGGGTATTCACCCCCGCCCCAGATCCACACACTATTTATTAATAACTGACCTGCTGCATCACGCGCATCGTTAACAGGGTGCGCATACAGCAGCATCTGCATTTCATTGAGCAAGGCGCTAAATTGCAGTGCGGTTTCGCCGGTGGGCAAAACTTCGTTTAAATTGCGACCCAAAGCTTCTTTTAACGGCGTAAATTGCAAATTAGGTTTGCTAGGAAATCGCACAAACCAGCGACGCGCGCTGGCCATCACAAACTCATAACCATCGGCTTGATACAACTGATTCAGCGCGGCCACCAAAGCAGTGGCTTCGCTGTCGCTGATATTTAAATAAGGCTCACCCAGCAGCGTTAAGTGATCACGATCAACGCGCAGGGTTACTGGGTCGACGCACAACCAGTAACCTGGGGCAATATCGCGCCCCAATTTGGCAAGCAATACAGGCGCCACGGGTATCTCCTGCAAACCAAAACAAGCTGCTAGTTTTGCAGCAATACATAGTTGGGTATTTTTAGACTTGCCTGATTTGCCGTACAACAGGCTTAAAGCGGGCAGATGAAGGTCGCGCCAAATGGCGTCGCGCGTATTGGCATCAGGCCAAACGCTGGCCGCAATTAGCAATTCAAGGTGTTTTTCAGTCGTCATAGTGGTCAATTCTACACGCTCCACGCGCAAAGCTGGAATTTGGACTTTTCTATTAGAGTTCAAGTCGAGGCGGCTCGAATTAGTTTGCACGCTCAAGGACTTATTATTGCACCGCAACACAACAAAGCCCCAAACCCGCCTAGCAGCAAGCCCAGTCAAATTCAAATTTTGTCACTATAGTTGTTGCATTATTAACAACATCTAGGCATAATTCGCCCCCTTCGGTTGTGTGCACCTAATTTACACACAAGCCTTTCTATCGATCTCATCGCCTCTGACCTTTTTCCCGCACTAGTACTTGTGATTAGCGGTTGTTCCTGGTTGGCGTCGATGTTGTGCTGGTGAGTTACCCAGCCATACCACAAGGACTGCCAACATGCCGCATACTGCTGCTAACGCCACAGATACGTCTAACGAATTCGTAACACTGGGTCTCGCGCCACAAATTACTGAAATCTTGGAAGCTCAGGGCTTTACCAAACCAACCCCAATTCAAGCCGCTGCGATCCCTGAAATTTTAGCCGGCCACGACATCATGGCTTCAGCACAAACAGGTACCGGCAAAACCGCAGCCTTCTTGCTGCCAGCACTGCACCGTCTCACTAAAGAAGCGACTCACCATGCTCGCGGCCCACGCATCTTGGTGTTGACACCAACTCGTGAATTGGCTGAGCAGGTTTCGAAAGTCGCCACTGAATTCTGCCGCAAAATTCCACGCTGCAAAGTGGTGACTGTAGTCGGCGGCGTTCCGTACCCAGTACAAAATAAAATGTTGTCGCAACCCTACGAAGTATTGGTGGCAACACCAGGTCGTTTGACCGACTTACTACGCAGCGGTCGCATCGACTTCCGTCGCATGGAATTGCTCGTGTTGGACGAAGCTGACCGTATGCTCGACATGGGCTTTATCGACGAAGTTGAAGCGATTGTTGACCAATTGCCAAAAGAGCGCCAAACCGCGCTATTCTCGGCAACATTGACTGAATCAGTTCAGCGCTTTGCAGGCCCAATGCTGCGCTCGCCAAAACTAGTTGAAATGGCGCCACAAGCCACTATGCAAGCGCAAATCGCGCAGTCGGTTCATTACGCTGACGGCTACGAACACAAACAAAAATTGGTTGCTGCGCTACTGAAGAAAAATGAAGGCCAGCAGTCAATCATTTTCACGGCGACTAAAATTTCAGCTGACGAAGTAGCTGAATGGTTGAAACTTGAAGGCTTTAAAGCAGCCGCAATGCACGGCGACTTGGCACAGCGCGATCGTCGCCGCACGCTAGATCGCTTGCGTCGCAGCGATATCGATATGTTGGTTGCAACAGACGTTGCTGCTCGCGGCATCGACGTTGCCGGCATTAGCTTGGTGATTAACTTTGACTTGCCACGCTTCTCGGAAGACTACATCCACCGCATTGGTCGTACCGGCCGTGCCGGTCGTAGCGGTGAGGCGGTTTCTTTGGTAACGAAGAGCGACTTCTCTCTGCTGACTAAAATCCGTCGTCAATACAATATTGAATTTACGACCCAAGAACTCGAAGGCTTGGAAGCCCGCTTCCAACCAGGCCGTGGCGGCCAAGGTGGCGACCGTGGTCGTCCAGGCAATGGCGGCGGCCGTGGTCGCGGTGGTTACGCTGGCAACGGCGGTGGTCGTGGTGGTTACGCTGGCAACCGTGATGGCGGCTCGCGTGGCGGCTACCAAGGCAACCGTGAAGGCGGGAGCTTTGGCGATCGCGCTCCACGTGGTGATCGTCCAGAAGGTCATCGCAGCGAAGCGTCACGCGGCAGCTTTGGCGAGCGTTCACACCACAACGAAAGCCGCGGCGGTTACGGCGAGCGCGCACCGCGCGAACAACGCAGCTTTGGCTCAGGCCAAGCACGTGACCACGCTGGCAATAGCTTCAACCGTGATAGCGCACCGCGCGGCAACTTTGGCGGCGGTCGTGATGGCGGCGCACCTCGCGGCGATCGTGGCGGCTACGCTGGCCGTGATGGCGGCAACCGCGATGGTAACCGTGGCGGCTACGGCGGTCGCGAAGGCGGCGCGCCACGTGGCAACGGTGGCGGCTACGGCGGCAAACCAAGCGGCGGCAATCGCGGCGGTGGTCGTTTTAGCTAAGCAGTGATTCAATAAAAAGCCGCCATCATTGGCGGCTTTTTTATACCCTATTCAGTATTCACCAACAAACCAAATTACGCTTACCCGCCAGGCAGATACCCTACTTAGCAGTTACAGCGACCTCAGTGGCGGTTAGCAAAGCACGCGCATCTTGAATCTTCTTCTGGCATTCCGCCACAGTATATGGATTTAGATCTTTACGTGGCACAGTCAGCGGATGCAGAACATCATTAACCTTGCGCTTCACCTGCAGAGTTACTTTTTTCCCCTCCAATTCCGCCTGAAAAGCCTTTAATTGCGCATCACACGAAGCCCAAACTGCGCCTGATGACAAGAGACCAAGCACCATTAGATTAATTGTTGCTAGATTCATCGCTTTACTCCTTTGCGCTAACTATGCCACCTTAGCGCAGCAGATATTTTTATCTAGCTCAACATTTCTACATGCACAATAAATAAGCAACAATTACGTAAGTAAAGTATGACAAAACTATCGCACCGCACCAATTTGCTCGTTTTCACTAGGTAAATGGGTGAATCACCATTAATCAGCTTACTATAAGGGTGCGGCTAAAACTGCAGCGCCAATCGCATCCCTTGCTCAATAGCTCGCTTAGCATCAAGCTCCGCGGCCAATAATGCGCCACCAATCAAATGAGCGCTTTGCCCCGCATCTAAAAGCTGCTGATACAAATCGTTTACCGACTCTTGCCCTGCGCAGACCACCACCTGATCACAAGGTATGCATTGAACCTGCCCTTCATGTCTCACATGCAAACCTGCATCATCAATATGCAAATATTCAACCCCACCCCATAAATGCACACCATGCCGCTGTAAATTTTGACGATGAATCCAACCCGTCGTTCGCCCCGGCCCCGCCCCTGGCTTGCCTTTTTTGCGTTGCAATATCCAAATTTCACGCTGCGCATTTACCTTAAGCTGCGGCAACAAACCTCCCGCAGCTTGCAAACTTGGATCTATTGACCAATTTTTTAGATACCCATCAAGCGTATTTGGTTGATGAATTAGCATATCAGCCACATCCAGACCTATACCCCCTGAACCAATAATTGCCACCCTAGAACCCATCGCAACCTCGCCACGAATTAAGGCTGGGTAAGTTACAACCATAGGATGATCTACACCAGGCAACACCAGCTCGCGCGGTCTAACGCCCGTCGCCACCACCACCTCATCAAAATGCCCCACCAAATCACACGCCTCCTTCTTGCTATTGAGCCTAACCTCGACTCCAGCAAGAGCAAGTGCCGCAGCAAAATAACGCAAGGTTTCGGCAAATTCAGCTTTGGCGGGGATGCGCTTCGCCAAAGCAAACTGCCCACCCAATGCCGTCCCAGCCTCAAACAAACTGACTTTATGCCCAGCCTGCGCAGCGCTCAGTGCACAGGACATGCCAGCAGGGCCGGCCCCGATTACCGCGATAGTTTTGGGTTTAGTCGTTGCACGGATATTCATTTCGGTTTCACGACAAGCACGTGGATTGACCAGGCAAGATGCGGTTTTACCTTCAAAAACATGATCCAAACAAGCTTGATTACATGCAATACAGGTATTGATGAGCTCGGCTTGCCCAGCCGCAGCTTTTTGCATAAAGCAAGGATCAGCTAACAACGGGCGTGCCATTGAAACCAAATCAGCATCACCATCGGCCAAAATTTTTTCTGCCACATCAGGCGTATTAATACGATTCACCGCAATCAGCGGAATCGAAATATGAGGCTTCAGTGCGCGACTAACCCAACTAAAAGCGCCACGTGGCACCATCGTGGCAATGGTCGGTACTCGTGCTTCATGCCAACCGATACCGGTATTCAGTATATTTACGCCCTGCGCCTCCAAAGCCTTAGCCAAAACAATGGCCTCAGCCAAATTGCCCCCCTCGCCAACCAAATCCAGCAATGAAAGCCGAAAGATCAACAAAAATTCAGCCCCAACAACTAGGCGTACTGCTTTAACAATTTCGATCGCTAAGCGTTGGCGATTTTCAGTACTCCCACCCCAGCCATCAGTCCGTTTATTGGTTCGTGGCACCAAAAATTGATTAATTAAATAACCTTCGCTACCCATAATTTCAACGCCGTCGTAACCCGCCTGTTTAGCTAATGCTGCACAACGAGCAAAATCGGCAATGGTTTGCTCAATTTCAGCCACGCTAAGCTCGTGTGGCGTAAACGGCGAAATCGGCGCAGTAATAGGTGAGGGTGCCACCGATGCTGCGTGATAGGCATACCGTCCAGTGTGCAATATTTGCAAGGCAATTTTGCCGCCGGCCTGATGCACAGCATTGGTGATCCCAGTATGCTCAGTAATCTGCGCTGGCTCTTTTAGCGTTGCCGCACCTGCAAATCCACAACCCGCATCATTAGGGGCGACTCCACCAGTAATAATCAGCCCCACTCCGCCTGCTGCGCGTTCAGCATAGAACTGAGCTAATTTTTGCATTCCGCCTGGCCGCTCCTCCAGCCCCGTATGCATCGACCCCATTACACATCGATTTTTGAGCTGAATAAAACCTAAATCCAAGGGCTGAAACAGATGCGGGTAGAACATGGCGACACTCCAAACGATCGTTTGAATTAACAATACCGCAAAGCAGTATTGATCTACCAGCTAGGGTTATACATTAGCGGCAAATTGAGCACACAAAACCAATCATCCCCACGGGCGGTGTTCTATATTGAAATCATTTAGTCAGCAAGGCTCAAGCGAACAATGAGCACCACTCAATTGCATGCGACCTTTACTCGGCGTCAAATTTTAGCGGCTTGCTCGATTTGCATGGCTGCACCATTGCTTGCATGCACGCAACCTCATGGCCTAGTCAAAATTAGTCGGCACACTTGGCCTGGCTATATGTTGCTCGATCTAGCACGAGACCATGGCTGGCTACCTGAAGATCAATTTCGCCTGATTAATTTAGGCTCAGCTAAAGGCACACTTCGTGCCTTAGCCAGCAACAGCATCGACGTTGCCTGCCTTACCCTCGATGAAGTACTCACTGCAAGGGCGAACGGATTGGAGTTAGTGATTATTGGCCTCATTAATTTCTCCCGTGGTGCCGATGTCGTTATTGCACGAAAACCACTCACGATCGAACAACTAACCGGAAAAACCATTGGGTTTGAAAGTGGCGCAGTAGGTCAAGTCATGCTTCATCAACTCTTACAAGCCGCGCACCTCACCACACAAAATGTGAAATTGGCTTCCGTCACCGCTGATGAACATGAATCCCGTTTTACGCAAGGCGAATTTGACGCTTTAATCACCTACGAACCAATTGCCAGCAACATCCTACAACAGCCGCAATTTCAGCGAATTTATAGTTCACGCCAATGCCCAGATTTAATTGCCGATGTGTTTGCAAGCACTAGCGACGCGATTGAGCATCATGGCCCTCAATTAACTCGAATGCTTAACGCCCACTATCGGGCCCAACAATTAATCAGGCTAGCGCATCCACATTCAATTAAACAGCTTGCCAGCCACCTAGCCGTCAACCCTGAAGAGCTACAAACAATTTTAGCAGGGCTAGACTTAGTCGATAGAAAGCAAGCCTTGGATTGGCTCACCCCCAAAACAAGTCGCACAGAAGAAACAATCAGACAGCTTATGCAAATTTTGCAGTTAAATAACAAAAACATGCCGAAAGTTGAGCATATGATAACGGCACAATTTCTGGAAGTTCAGCAATGAAGCTTCGAATCAATATAGCGCTGCAATTACTTTTCCTGCTTTCTGCTATTGCGCTGATTATTACCATTATTACGCTTCAATACCGTTCGCAACTAAAGCAAATAGAGCATGATCAACAACAAGAAATCGTAAGAACCGCGCAGGATATTATCTTCCTTTATTCACGCACATCAACACAGCAAAGCGCACTTCTAAATGAATACCTAGCCCGTCAGACTCTCAATGATAACTTGCAATGGATTATTATTAGCGAAGATGGGAGCACCGTAGGAAAATCTAGTGACTCACGCTTAATACACCATCAACTGAACAAGATAAATTATCTTAATAATTGGCAACAGATGAGCGAAGGACTCAACACCACCGAGGACGCCACCCGCTGGATTTATCGCAGCAAACTTGAAGCTGATACAGATCATTTTTTGCTAATCCAATATGACTTTTCAAAAAACAAAAAAATTGCTCAATGGGAGTTATGGACATCAGTAAAATCAGAGCTAGCTTTGATTATTTTATTTTGCATAATAGCTTATATATTAAGCCATCATTTTTTGGTTAGGCCCCTTGACCAAATAACCAAGAAATTACCATTAATTACCAAAGGCTCTATAAATACAGAGCAAAAAAACAGCATATTTTTTGAATTCAAGCAAATTAATGACGCGATGATTGCTATTGCTACACAAATCAATCAACAACTAACTGATCTGCGCAACAAAACCGTACAATACGAATCAACCTTACAAGCAATTCCAGATTTACTGTTTGAACTATCCGAAAAAGGGCAGTATCTACAAATACACACCCGAAACCCGCAATTACTTTATGAACAAAGTGCGCTAATCGGAAAAAATATTCATGATGTCCTACCCAAAGCAGCGGCTCAAATTGTGCAGCACTCGATTCAGCAGGCGATAAGTTACGGCTCTGATAGTGGAGCAATAATTGAACTTGATTTACCTCATGGACATTGCTTATTTGAGCTAAATAGCACGCGTTTACCTCACCCAGATGGACGTTTAAGCTGCTTAATGCTATCGAGGGATATCACGCAAGCATACAATAGCCGCCAATTAATTTTACGACAAAATAAATTACATACATTAATCATCGAAACTAGTATTGATGGATTCTGGCTTATTGATCAAAATGGACTCATCATTGAAGTTAATCAGGCCTATCTCAACTTGAGCGGCTTTACCCGTGACGAAGTGATCGGACAACCCATCTCCCGCTTTGATAGCACCCAAACCCAAGAGCAAATTGCAGATAATTTGGCCATTTTACGTGAGAGAGGCGCGATCAACTTTGAGACACAGCAGCGAAAGCGTACTGGCGAGCTATGGGATCTTGATGTATCAGCAGGATATCTCGATTTAGAAGATGGCTTATTCTTTGCTTTTTTACGTGATATTAGTGAGCGAAAACGCCAAAACGAACAACTGCGTTTATGGGAAAGGATTTTCGCCCAAACTACAGAGGGGCTAGTATTAACCGATACGAGCGAAAAAATTTTATTAGTTAATACGGCTTTTACAACGGTAACCGGTTACCGCAAAGAAGAATTACTTGGCCAACGACCAAGCATCCTTGCATCAGGTCGCCATGATTCAAAATACTACCAACAAATGCATCACTCGTTAAATACGCTAGGCCATTGGCAAGGCGAGATTTGGAACCGTCGAAAAAATGGCGTAGTTTATCCTGAATGGCTCATTATTAATTCAATTCGAAATGATAAAAACGAAATCACCCATTATGTAGGACTTTTACGTGATATTTCAGTACAAAAAGCCAATGAAGAGCAAATACGCTGGCTAGCCAATTATGATGCCTTAACCCATCTACCGAATCGCAATTTACTGAGCGAAAGAGCTACGCATGCATTAATTCAAGCGCAACGACAAGCGGAACCACTAACATTAATGTATTTGGATCTTGATCACTTCAAGCATATTAACGACACACTTGGCCATGCTGCAGGAGATGAACTCTTAATGCAAATCACGCAATGCTTAACCCAGGCGTTGCGAGAACAAGATACGATTGCCCGCCAAGGTGGGGATGAGTTTGTTTTACTACTCCCCGGCGTCGAGCAGTCCGGTGCCATTACCGTTGCGAAGAAAATTCTACAATCAGTCAACCGCCCTATTCGATTAGGCAGTCATGAATTATTTGTCACCTCATCAATCGGAATCGCAATCTATCCGGTAGATGGTTCAGACTTTGGCACCCTCTCTAGCCACGCAGATGCTGCCATGTATAAAGCCAAAAGCGAGGGCAGGAATTGCTTCAGGCTATATACCCCTGAAATGCAAAGCACCTCTGAACGTCGCCTAAAGCTAGAATCTGCACTCAGAAACGCCTTAGCCCACCATGAGTTACATTTGCTTTATCAACCGCAAATCGATTTACACACGGGGCTAGTTTGCGGCGCTGAAGCTTTATTGCGGTGGAATAGCCAAGAATTTGGACCTGTATCGCCTGCCGAATTTATAACCCTCGCCGAAGACAACGGTCTGATTCTTGAAATTGGTGAATGGGTGTTACGTCAAGCCATGCAGCAACTCAAAGAATGGATAAATATGGGTTTATCGCCGCTGTGTATCGCAGTTAACGTTTCGGCACTGCAATTTAAGCAGGAGAATTTAATTGCCATCATTCAACAAGTGATGCATGAAAGCCAAATTGAAACTCAATTTTTGGAACTAGAGCTTACAGAAAGTGTAGCAATGGATGACCCAGAATACATCATCACCAAAATGCATGAATTAAGTCGAATTGGCGTCAAGCTAGCCATTGATGATTTTGGCACAGGGTATTCATCACTCAGCTATCTAAAAACATTACCCATCGACAAACTCAAAATTGATCAAAGCTTCGTGCGGGACTTACTCAGCGACCCTGACGATGCGGCGATTATTCAAACCATCATCGAGATGGCCAAAGTACTGGGCTATATCACTATCGCAGAGGGGGTCGAAAATGAGGAGCAAAAGCAACTACTTCAAAAACTCGGGTGCACTCAAATACAGGGATACTTGCTTGGCAAACCCATGAGTGCCAGCGATTTTGCTAACTGGCTTAGCAGGCATTAATCCTAATTTTTTATTCGAGATATTTTTTGCCGCCATACCCAGACAGCCCCATTAGCAATCGCACCAAGCCGTAACAAGCCCATACCAGCATTCGCAAGCCCAATTTCGCCTGCTCGACGTGCTTAGGCAAAATGGCCAATGCATCTTTTTGCATGCGCAAAGCCAAATCATCACGCAATCCTTGCGCAAAAACGGGGTCATCAATAAACACATTTGCTTCACGAGCAAGCAATAAGCTAAATGGATCAATATTGCTAGAGCCAACCGTGGCCCAACGCCGATCAAATACGGCCACTTTGGCATGCATAAAGCCAGCGCGGTACTGATAAATTTCAACCCCCGCTTTTAATAGCGGACGATAAAAAGCCCAGCTAGCGTATTGTAGCAAAGCATGATCTCGCTCATCTTGCAGCAGCAGGACCACCGCCACGCCACGTTGTGCAGCATTCAGCAGTGCGTGGCGCAGGCGCTGCCCCGGAAAAAAATAGGCGTTGGCAATGATGATTTCAGACTGTGCCTGATTAATCATTTCTAAATAGGCTTGCTCAATAGAATACCTATTACGGGTATTGTCACGCACAACAAGCTGAACCTGGGCCCCATCCAGATACTCAACATCAGCACTCAAATTAACAGCCTTAGCCCATTTTTTTTTCAATTGAGCCCATGCACTATGCCGCCATTCGCGGCTAACAGCTTCGCGCACATCTAGCACAACAGGACCTTGAATCTGCACCGCATAATCGTATCGTGGAGCCATATCGGGGCGATCAATATCGGAGAGGATATTTATTCCACCTACAAATGCCACCTTTCCGTCAAAACACGACAATTTGCGATGCATGCGGCGAAGCCTAGATCGATTAAGGGAAAACCGCTTCACCTCCGGCCGGAAAAACAATAACCGCACCCCAGCCTGCAACATTTTATCTCTCAAATTAACGGGAAAATCACGTGCACCAAATCCATCAATCAGGACTGAGACCCGAACGCCGCGCGCAGCCGCAGCGATCAAAGCCTGCGATACAGCCAAACCCACGGCATCGGCCTCAAAAAGATAGGTTTCAAGGTGGATTTCAATTTTTGCAGCATTAATTTGCGCAATAAGTGCCGGAAAAAATTCGCCACCGTTACGCAAAAGCTGAACCTGATGCTGTTTTTTCGGTGTGAATTTCATTTTTACCCCTGCAACACCGTATAGAGCGGCGCGTGATCGGATAAGTTGCGCCACGGGCTACCGGTAAGCACCTCGGCACGAACAATTGCAAAGCCGCGCACATAAACCCGATCAAGCGTTAATAAGGGAAAACGAACTGGAAAACTGCGGGCGGGTGAACCATGCATTGTTTCAAATGCCTCCATCATCGCTAATTGGTCACGCAGGAAAGGACTTAGTTCTCCACGCCAGTCATTAAAGTCGCCGGCCAGCACTAAGGGTTCATTATCCGGAATATGACGGCGAATATATTCCACCATCATCGCCAACTGCTTGCGCCTATCACCGGCGCGCAAATTCAAATGCACGCACAAGGCATGCAAGGGAGAATCCCAGCCTGCAACTTCTACTTTGCAATGCAATACCCCGCGCTGCTCAAAGCGATGCAGCGTCAAATCGAAATTATGCCAAGACGCGATCGGATGGCGTGATAAAAAAGCGTTACCGTGATGACCAAGATGGTAATGCGCGTTTTTGCCATACGCATAATGCAATAAATCGCCAGCCAGATACTCATGCTGCGCATCTTGCCAGGTAGCAAAACGTCGCGCATGTTGCAGATGTGCGCCCTGCACTTCTTGCAAAAAAACAAAATCCGGCGCAAGTTGATTTAAGGCCTGCCGAACATCATGCAAAACCAAATGACGATTAAGCGGGGAAAGCCCTTTATGGATATTGTACGAGGCCACCACCAAACGGCGCTCAGGCAGGGGGATTGGCGTCATTTTAATGTGCGCTGCGCGCAGGCAACTCACGTAGAGCGTCAGCATTAGATGGCGAAAACACCATTTCGGCCGCCTGCTGCCAATTAATCCACTTAAAGCGGCGATGCTCTTTGGCGGAGAGACTAATCTCACACCGCTCGGGTAAGCACACGCTAAAGACATGCTCGGTATTGGTCGTTACACCGGGCGCATAACGGTGACGCCAAATTTCAAATATCTCAAAATCATGGCTTTGCTGCCAATCTTTGATTTGTGCTTCACCAACCTCAATACCAGTTTCTTCGGCCAATTCGCGGCGTGCCGTATCGATTAAAGCTTCGTCCCCTTCACGGCTGCCAGTCACGGATTGCCACGCATCAGTAAAATCATTGCGTTCAAGCAATAAGACATCTAGCTCGGGAGTATGAATGATCAGCAGGATGGAAACGGGTTGTTTATAGGGCATGGGTATTTTTTCTGCGTATCTGGAATAGCCATTATACAATTGCAGACCATACTCACACGCTTTGACTGCTATGTTTGACGTCGTTGCTGCAAATTTTGATCCGATCACCTGCCGTGCACAGTTCCCGATCTTCGCCAACCACCCTGATTTGGTCTATCTGGATAATGCGGCCACCACGCAAAAACCACGTATGGTGCTTGATGCTGAGCGTTATTATTACGAACACCAAAATGCTAATGTCCATCGCGGTGCCCATCGACTTGCTGTTGCAGCTACCGATGCATTTGAAGAAGCGCGTGCCACAATCGCCAACTTTATTAATGCCCAAAGTGCCGATGAAATTATTTTCACCCGAGGCACGACGGAGGCCATTAATCTAATCGCCAATACTTACGGACAAAATCTGCAAGCAGGCGATGAAATTATTGTTTCTACACTTGAGCATCATGCCAACATCGTGCCTTGGCAAATGTTGGCACAAAGGTCGGGGGCACAAATTCGGCAACTGCATTTAACCGCCGCAGGTGAAGTCGATCTTAATCAGCTCGAAGAGCTATTACTCAACAACAAAGCTAAACTTCTAGCGATAAGCCATGCCTCAAATGCGATTGGCAGCATTCAGAATATAAAGAAAATTTGTGACCTGTCACACAAATACTACTGTCATGTACTAGTCGATGGTGCGCAAGCCATCGCCCACCTTCAGGTCGACGTACAAGATTTAGATTGTGATTTTTATGTATTTTCAGCGCACAAAGCTTACGGCCCAACCGGAATCGGTGCGGCCTTTATTCGCGCTGCGATCTTGGAAGATTTGCCACCCTGGCAAGGCGGTGGCGAAATGATAGATCGAGTATCATTTTCCGGAACCACCTATGCCCCTGCACCACAGCGACTAGAAGCGGGAACGCCTGCGATCTCACAAGCAGTTGGGTTTGCAGCAGCAGTTAATTGGCTATCTCAACAAGATCGCAGCGCGATTTGGGCCTATGAGTCGGCACTCCATCAACAATTGGAGCATGGCTTAAGACAAATTGAACAGGTCAACATTCATGGACAAGCAAAATCAAAGGTAAGCCTAAGCTCAATGACCTTCAACGGAGCCCACCATTATGATGTTGCTCAATTCCTTGACGAAAGGGGTATTGCAGTTAGGACAGGACACCACTGCGCACAACCTCTAATTCATCAACTCGGCCTAACAGGAACTCTGCGCGTTTCACTCGCACTCTACAACACCACCGATGATGTTCAACGATTCCTATCTGCTTTAAGTGAAACATTGGAAATATTACGATGACAACAGTGACGACTGACAACCGATTTGACCACCCTTTTGGCTGTGAAATTGACTTAGAGCAACTCACCGAACTACTTGACGCAAGCGCCAGTTGGGAAAGCAAAAATCGCCTCTTAGTACAGCTATCAAAGCAATTACCAGATTGGCAGAGCCATTTCAAAATACCAACACTCAAAGTGGCAGGCTGCGAAAGTCAAGTTTGGTTGGATGTAAAACCATCTGATTCTGGCTGGAGACTTGCAGCAGATAGCGATTCACGGATTGTCAAAGGTCTACTCGCACTGGTTTTATGCGCGTTCAATCAAAAAAACAATCAAGAAATTGATGCTTTTGATTTTGAAGATTGGCTCAATCAACGGGGTATGCAGCGCTTTTTATCAGCCAGTCGGGGGAACGGTTTACGTGCAATTACGCAAGAAATTAAACGCAAAACTCAACCCTGAACACTCGTTATAAGCAAGCGCAAATTAGCGATTTACTGCTACATTGAATGTATCAAGTAAAGCGATGCCGACTATGCTGCGCGAAATCCCTCCTGCGGAATCTGAGCAATTACTAAAAAATTTGGTCATCCCACCTCGACCAGCCATTCTTGCCGCCATCAAAAAAGCTCAGTGCAGTAGCGATCCTGATTTTGAGGAAATCGCCAGCCTAATCAATAGCGACCTAACTCTTTCGCTAGCAATGATCAAAGCGGTTAACTCCCCATTTTATCAACTGAGCCAAAAAATCAACTCGGTAGATCAAGCTTTGCAAATTCTGGGACTACGCAACATCTGCAATATGGTAGAAGGCATTGTGCTGCGGCAAACCTTGAGCAATAGCGACCAACACAGTTTGATGGAACCTTTTTGGGAGTCGGCCGTTCGTGTTGCGATGATTTCTAGTCAGATTGCTCAATTAGTACATGGCATTGAGCCTGATGAGGCCTACACGTTCGGCTTATTTCGCAGTAGCGGCAAAGCAGTGATGGCGGCTAGATTTACTAACTATTTCAGCACATTAAAAAGGGCTGAGCGCTTTAGCCGAGAGGAATTCATTCATCTAGAAGAGCAACGCCACCAAACTAATCATAATGTAGTCGGATATTTGCTGAGTCGTACTTGGTTTTTGCCTAGCGAGATGCAACTTGCGGTACTAAACCACCATGATTTCACGGTCTTTAATTATCGTGACGAGTCCGATTGGCACCATGTTTGCACATTGATCGCAATTGCAGGCTTAGCAGAACATATTCTCAAAATGCACATTGAACAATTTGAACATATTGAATGGCGCATGATCGAGCCTATTTATCTCGAACATCTGGCGCTAAAACTAGAAGAATATGAAGACATGATCGACGAAATCAGCACCCGACTTTGAAGGGTATACCCACCAAATCAATACACATAAAGACACAAAAAGACATACCCTTCAAAACAACAAATTCCACCCCGTAAGCAAGGCTTTTTTGGCTAAAATAGCGAGATGACTACCTCAGCCTCTTGCTTTCACTGTGGCAACGAATGCCCAGAACCCATTGAATTCACCATTCAATATCGAGAAAAAACCGAGCCCGCATGCTGTGCAGGCTGCAAGGCGATTGCGGACACAATCTTAGCAAGTGGTCTAGAAAGTTATTACGCGCAGCGAACAGAAAATGCGAGTCGCTCAGAGCCGCTCCCCCAAGAAATACGTGAACAACTTCGACTCTACGACGATAGTCAATTACAAAGCGATTTTGTCCATCATGTTTCTGATGATGTTCGTGAAGCCGCACTGATATTAGAGGGCATTAGTTGCGCAGCTTGCATCTGGCTCAATGAGCAGCACTTGTCACAACTAACTGGGGTCTTGTCCGTCTCAATCAATTACAGCACACACCGTGCTCGTGTGCGCTGGGACGAACGCCAAGTCAAACTATCAACCATTTTGCAGCATATCGCAGCAATCGGTTACCGAGCACATCCTTACGATCACGAGCGTAACGAAGCACAATGGCAAGCACAGCGTAAAAATGCTTTGCTTCGGCTATGGGTTGCCGGACTCTCAATGATGCAAGTCATGATGTTTGTTGTTCCGATGTACTTGGCGCCCGATGGTGAAATTGAACCTGTATGGCTTGACATGATGCACTGGGGCAGCGCCTTACTTACGTTGCCAGTAGTACTTTTCTCCAGCTGGCCTTTTTATCAAAATAGCTGGCGCGAATTAAAACACGGCCGCGCAGCAATGGATCTACCGGTTAGCATCGGCGTGATCGCAGCCTTTGTCGCTAGTTGCTATTCACTAATTACCGAACACGGTGATATCTATTTTGACTCGGTATCGATGTTCGTATTTTTATTACTCGGCGGGCGATATCTTGAGTTCAAAGCGCGCCGTCGAGCTGGTGCTGCGGCCGAAATGCTGGTTAAGCTGGTTCCTGCCTTTGCTCATCGCCAAAGTCACGATAAGCGCCTGCATGAAACCCCTGTGCACCGACTAAAAGCCGGCGACCTGATCGTTACAAAAGCAGGCGAAACGATTCCTGTTGATGGCATCGTGATTGAGGGTGAAAGCGAAGTCAATGAAGCGATGCTAAGCGGAGAGAGCCACCCCATTACCAAAATTTCGGGCTCAGCCGTTGTAGCTGGCAGTCTGAATTTGATATCAGCACTAACGATTGAAGTCAAATCAGTTGGCAATGAAACCCGCCTGGGCAGCATGGTACGCTTGCTCGACCAAGCCTTACAACAAAAACCTCGCCTTGCTCAACTGGCGGACTGGGTGGCTGGCCGCTTTGTCGTAGTTTTACTTGCGGTTGCAGCCGCCTGCTATCTGTATTGGCACTATCACGACCCTATCCATGCCCTTCCCTTTACCGTTGCGGTGCTAGTAATCTCTTGTCCTTGCGCACTCTCTTTGGCAACACCTGCAGCGCTAACCGCAGCAACGGGTCATCTTGCACAGATAGGTTTGTTAATTACCCGTGGCAATAGCCTAGAAAATTTGGCGACGGTGACAGATATCGTGTTTGATAAAACAGGCACTTTGACTTTTGGAGAACCACAACTAAAGCAGACAATCGCCTTGGCTTCTTTTAGCGATGCTGCGCAGCTAATTGCCTGCTCACTTGAGGCGCAATCAGAACACCCAATTGCAAAAGCATTTAAACAACAAGACCGACGGCTTTACCCCGTAAACGATTTTAAAAACCACCCTGGAGGCGGGGTGAGTGGGTCAATAAATGGCGAAACTTACTGGCTAGGATCAAGCTCGTTCATAGCCGAGCGTTTGGGTCATACCATCCCAGACTGCGTCAAACCCTATACCACCCAAGGCACACTAATTTATCTAGCAGACCAAACCTGCCTACAAGCCGCCTTTGTGTTGGCGGATCAATTACGAACCGAGGCCAAATCGGTTATTGAGCATCTAAAAAACCGCGGCTACCGCCTTCATTTATTATCGGGAGATCAACTTCCCATCGTCAATCATGTTGCTGATGAGTTAGGGATTAGCCAAGTTCGTGCGGCTGCCACTCCCGAATCAAAAGTAGCCTACATCCAAGCTATCCAAGCTAAAGGGCATAGGGTGTTAATGATCGGTGACGGAGTTAATGACGCCCCAGTCCTTGCTCTGGCCAATTCTTCTATTGCCATGGGCGGTGGGGTTGACATTGCCCAAGCCGCAGGGGACATGATTTTATTAAACAATAATTTAGCGACTTTACCTATCGCTTTTGAATTAGCCAAAAAATGCCGAAATATCATTCGCCAAAATTTAACGTGGTCATTAGCGTATAACATCGCAGCGATACCCGTTGCAGTTATTGGCTTAGTTACACCCTGGCTAGCTAGTCTTGGGATGGCCTTAAGTTCACTACTTGTGGTAGTTAATGCATTGCGACTTTTAGCTCCAGCCAAAACCAAAAAATAGAAGAAAATCAATGGAAAGTTTGTATTTACTCATCCCAATGTCCATCCTAATCGCACTCGGAATCGGGATTGTTTTTTGGTGGTTTATTCGTAGTGGTCAATCAGATGACCTCGAAGGTCCGGCTTGGCGCATCTTGCAAGACGATGATGCAACTGGTGACAAATCAAGCAAAACTAACACTTCAAGCAAAAAAAACCCTGACTGAACGGACACAAAGCGGTAAAATGACCGGGATTGTCGACGGGTCTACTTGATTTCAGTCAAGAAAGAATACACAGAGTCTGCGTATAGTCCAGTAGGCACTTTTGTACCTCATTCAGGGAGTGCTCTCTCCCTAATGAAAATTAAATCACAGAGGAGCGATAGCTCTTATGTGGAGTTTAATTATTATTTTTCAATCTTTTATTTTAATTTTAATTCCAAGCAGTTGGAGATCAATCGGAGCGCTGTAATGGAAAACCAAGGCACCTATAATTACAAAGTGGTGCGGCAATTTGCCATCATGACGGTCGTCTGGGGCATTGTCGGCATGCTGGTTGGCGTAATTTGCGCCGCCCAGATGTACTGGCCAGAACTCAACATCGGGCCATACCTACACTTTGGTCGTCTACGTCCACTTCACACCAATGCGGTTATTTTTGCATTTGGTGGTTGTGCACTGTTCGCCACTTCCTACTATGTTGTTCAACGTACCTGTAATGTACGTCTCATTAGCGACAAACTCGCTGCATTCACCTTCTGGGGTTGGCAGCTGGTTATCGTTCTTGCTGCAATCACTCTGCCATTGGGCTACACCAGCGGTAAAGAGTACGCAGAGTTGGAATGGCCAATCGACATTTTGATCACCTTGGTTTGGGTTACCTACGCCATTGTCTTCTTCGGCACACTCGCTATTCGTAAAGTTAAACACATTTACGTAGCCAACTGGTTCTACGGTGCCTTCATTTTGGCAGTTGCACTACTACACTTGGTAAACAGCGCAGCAATGCCTGTAACCGCGTTCAAATCATACTCAGCCTACTCTGGCGCGGTTGATGCAATGGTGCAATGGTGGTACGGCCATAATGCAGTTGGTTTCTTCTTGACCGCCGCATTCTTGGGCATGATGTACTACTTCATCCCGAAACAAGCTGGCCGCCCTGTTTACTCATATCGCCTGTCAGTTGTTCACTTCTGGGCGCTGATTTTCACTTATATGTGGGCAGGCCCTCACCACTTGCACTACACCGCACTACCTGATTGGACTCAATCATTGGGTATGGTGTTCTCGCTGATTCTGTTAGCACCAAGCTGGGGCGGCATGATCAACGGCATCATGACCTTGTCTGGCGCATGGCACAAACTACGCACTGACCCTATCTTGAAATTCATGGTAACTGCACTGTCGTTCTACGGCATGTCTACATTTGAAGGCCCGATGATGGCCATCAAATCGGTTAACGCCTTGAGCCACTACACAGACTGGACAGTGGGTCACGTTCACTCAGGTGCTTTGGGTTGGGTTGCAATGATCTCAATCGGTTCGATTTACTACCTGATCCCACGTCTGTTCGGTCGTGAGCAAATGTGGTCGGTTAAGTTGATCGAAGTCCACTTCTGGATGGCAACACTGGGCGTTGTACTGTACATCGCTTCTATGTGGATCTCGGGTGTGACTCAAGGCCTAATGTGGCGCGCGATCAATGCTGACGGCACATTAACTTACGCCTTTATCGACGCCGTTAAAGCTTCGTATCCGTACTACTTCATCCGCTTCTTGGGCGGCCTGGTGTACCTATTGGGCATGATTTTGATGATGTACAACGTACTGCGCACTGTATTTGACGGCAAAGCTGTCGATGCAAAAATCCCAGCCGTTGCGTCTCACGCTTGATTAGGGAAGGAAAATAACAATGAATAAAATTCAGAAACTAATCGAGGAAAATGTAGCAGCCCTCATCATCATGACACTGATCACCATCAGTATCGCGATGTTGGTTGAAATTCTACCCTTGATGTTCAGTAAATCTGTAACCCAGCCGATCGCAGGCGTAAAACCATACAGTGCTTTACGTCTTGAAGGTCGTGATGTTTACATTCGTGAAGGCTGCTACAACTGCCACTCACAAATGATCCGTCCTTTCCGTTCAGAAACAGAGCGTTATGGCCACTATTCTGTAGCAGGCGAATCGGTTTACGATCATCCATTCCAATGGGGTTCAAAGCGCACCGGCCCTGACCTAGCTCGTGTTGGCGGTCGCTATTCAGATGAGTGGCATCGCGCCCACTTAATGAATCCTCGTGACGTAGTGCCAGAATCAAACATGCCTGCATTCCCATGGCTTGCGGCCAATACCATTAACGCGGAAGTCACTCCGAAGAAAATGGAAGCCCTTCGCAAACTCGGCGTTCCTTACACTGATGCTGAAATAGCAGCTGCATCAAAAGAAGTGGAAGGTAAGACCGAAATGGAAGCAGTCATCGCCTACATGCAAGGCCTTGGTCTCGCTCTGAAAAATAAAAGGTAAGCCCAATGGATCTGCAGAACGAAGTGCGCATCATTGTGACGGTATTAGGTTTCGTATTGTTCATCGCTATTTGCGTATGGGCTTACAGCAAATCTAGCAAGAAAAACTTTGACGACGCAGCACAACAACCGTTCCTCGACGATGACCTTCCATCGTCGGGCAAGCAGTCCTAATCGGCTAACGGAGAAATAGAGAATGACAGACTTTACTAGCAGTTTCTGGGGCTACTTTATTGCCACAGTGTCAATTTTGGGCATTGTTTTCTGTGCGTACGTGCTTTTAACGCAAATGAAGGTCAAACTCAAAAAAGGCGAAAAAGCAGAAGTAACTGGCCATAAATGGGATGGCGACCTGGAAGAATACAACAACCCACTACCAGGCTGGTGGGTTGGCATGTTCGTGATGACCATCGTGTTTGCACTCGGCTATTTATGGCTTTACCCAGGTTTGGTAGCATTTGGTAACGCCAAAGGCTGGTCACAAGAAGGCCAACACAAGGAAGAAGTTGCTAAAGCTGATGCAAAATATCAGAAGCTTTACGACCAATACACCGCAATGCCTATCCCTGTGTTGGCTAAAAACCAGGAAGCCAATGAAATGGGTAAACGCCTATTTCAAACCTACTGCGTTCAGTGTCACGGCTCTGACGCCCGTGGAGCAAAAGGCTTCCCTAACCTAACCGACAGCGACTGGCTATACGGTGGCTCACCAGAGAAAATCGAAGAAACTCTGAAAAAAGGTCGTCACGGTCAAATGCCAGCATTTGGTGCTGCGTTTGGTGAAGAGAAAGTACGTGACGTAGCAAACTATGTCTTGAAAATTTCTGGCCAGACCAACTTTAATGATGTTCGTGCAAGTCGCGGTGCAGAGACTTTCAAACAAGTTTGCGTTGCTTGCCATGGCGTTGAAGGTAAAGGCAACCAAGATATTGGCGCGCCAAACCTGACAGATAAAGTTTGGCTCTACGGTTCGTCTGAAGCAACGATCGTTGAAACCATCACCAATGGTCGTGATAACGTGATGCCAGCTTGGAAAGAGTTCCTAGGCGACGGCAAAGTACATCTGCTATCTGCCTATGTATACAGCTTAAGCCAAGACAAGAAATAAGCACAACAACTACCAATTTAATCGGGCAGGTTTTCCTGCCCGTTTTTACTTGCAGAACCTTGATCAAACAGACCCACTATTTGCTGAATGTTCTGAGCGGAGTGTAAAAATGAGCAAAAAACTCAAAGACATCCCAGTCAACGTTGTCGAAGTTAAAGACAATGGCGAAATCGAAGAAGTGTTACTTTACGCCGCACATAAAAAAATCTACCCACGCTGGATTAATGGCTTTTGGAATAAATGGCGAATTTTTTTCGTGATTGCCACTCAGCTATTCTTTTACGGCATGCCATGGCTGCAAATTAACGAGCGCCAAGCCCTGTTATTTGACCTTGTTCAGCGCAAGTTTTATATCTTCGGTTTTGTGTTCTTGCCGCAAGATTTTATCTACCTCACCGCCCTACTCTTACTCTCTGCGTTTGGCCTATTTGCTTGGACAACGATAGGTGGCAGGCTTTGGTGTGGTTACGCCTGTCCGCAGACGGTCTACACCGAAATATTCTTATGGATAGAAAAGTGGGTTGAAGGCGATCGAGCAGCACGGATCAAACTGGATAACGCCCCCATTAGCGCCAGAAAAGCCAGACTGAAAGCGAGCAAGCACAGCCTTTGGATCATTTTCTCTCTATGGACAGGCTTCACTTTTGTTGGCTACTTCACGCCTATTCGCGAACTCTGGGCCGAGCTATTGATTCTCGGCATTACAGGCACAGAAGCATTCTGGATTTTGTTCTACGGCTTTGCGACCTATGGCAATGCTGGCTGGCTTCGCGAGCAAGTTTGTAAATACATGTGCCCTTACGCACGATTCCAGAGTGCCATGTTCGACGCGGATACCTTGATTATTAGCTACGACAAAGAACGTGGGGAAAATCGCGGTACGCGTAAAAAAGGGTCGAATTACAAAGCTGCAGGTCTTGGCGACTGCATTGACTGTTCAATCTGCGTGCAAGTCTGCCCTGTCGGCATCGACATTCGTAACGGCTTGCAATACGAATGCATTGGCTGCGCCGCCTGTATTGACGCCTGCGACGAAGTGATGGATAAAATGCAATATCCCCGCGGCCTGATTCGCTACACCACCGAAAACGCTCTGGAACATAAATACCCAGAAAAAGACATACATAAACAACTAAAACGCCCGCGCGTACTGATGTATGCACTGTTGCTGAGCATTATTTTAGGCGTTACGGTGTATTCCTTGATTAATCGCCAACCGATTAAAGTCAATATCGAACGCGACCGTGTAGCACTGGTACGTGAAGTTGAGGATGGCTGGCTAGAGAACACCTATCGCGTGCAGATTCAAAATGCTAGCGAAAAAGCGCACACCTATGTAATTAGCGCCGATGGTTTGCCGACCATGAAAGTCGTGGCAGAAGGAAAAGGCCAATACACACTGGAACCAACCAAAACGACCGATGTCTCAGTACGCTTGCAAGTTGCGCCGACACAAGCCAAAGCAGGCAGCCACCCGATCTTTATCACGGTAAAATCGCTGGATGACCCACAAATTTTCGCTCGTGAAAAAGCGACATTTATTGGACGAGATTAATGGATTCGAAAGACAACAAACCTTGGTATAAGCACGGCTTCGTGTGGTTGATCATCTTTTTCCCCGCTTTGGCAATCATAGCGGGGATACATATGGGCTATTTGGCCTACACCAATAAAGATGGCTTGGTCAGCGACAGTTATTACAAAGATGGGCAACGCATTAATGAACGGCTAGCGCTAGACACCAAAGCGCAAAGCATAGGCATTGAAGCTCAGCTATTTTTGGGCGACGATCAGCAAAGTATTCGCGTCATCTTGAACCAAGATCTTGCTGAAAGATTGAATTTAAAGTTATCGCATCCAACCCGAGTTGGGATCGATCAAACCGTTGAATTAAAACCACAAGGCAGTAAAATGTTCGTCGGTAAACTTGCCAATCCCATTGCGCTAGAGCGTTGGCAAGTTGAGTTGGTTGACCAGAAATCAACTTGGCGCCTAGTAAAAGAATGGCAGGTATTGCTTGGTGAGCCTGTACAGCTAAGCCCTTTAAAGTAATACTCATTAAAAAGCCCATTAAACGATGGGCTTTTTAATTTGCAGCGAGCTAAACTCTTACGTCGATACTTTGCCCCAAATTCGGCGGGTTATTTGTTTGGGGCGGCTGCGGCAGTGCATTTAACAAACTCAAGGTAGTATTGGCCTGAATATCCATAGCCTTTTTCAGCATCAGCAAGGGGGCAACATCATTGGCCCCTGCATTACTCGCGGCATTGACTAAGCCTGCGTCCATAAGCCCTCCTTTTTTGATAAAGCGCTTCATCCATCATACGCGCAACTGGCCACAATTGAAGCAGTAATTACGCCACCATGAATAGGCGCAGATGTTAAAATATCGGCATGAACGCACCTTTCTTTATCCATTTACGCCTCCATTCTGAATTTTCCGTGACCGACGGTATTGTTCGCTTGGAAGATGCGGTTAAACGTGCCAAATCCGAGCAAATGCCGGCGCTTGGTGTTTCTGACCTAATGAATTTGTTTGGCATGGTCAAACATTACAAAGCCTGCCGCAACGCAGGCCTAAAACCCATTGTGGGCTTGGATGCTTGGGTAGAGAACGAAGAAGATCGCGACAAGCCGCACCGGATTTTATTGATTTGTAAAAATCGCCAAGGTTACGGCCGGCTGTGTGAATTGCTGACCGAGGCCTATAAACACAATCAACACCGCGGCCGAGCAGAACTAAAAAAACAATGGCTTACTGTAGGTGATAATAGTGGCTTGATTTGTCTCTCAGGCGCTGAATACGGCGAAATCGGTACGCACATTCTGGCCAATAATCTAGAAGCCGCCCAGCAGGCGACAATCTGGTGGTCTAATTTATTCCAGAATAATTTTTATTTAGAATTGCAGCGCACTGGCAACGCCAGCAGCGAAAAAAGCGTGCAAGGCCATCTCGACTTAGCCGAAACGCTAAATATTCCTGTCGTTGCCACGCATCCGATTCAGTTTATGAATCGGGAAGACTTTAAAGCGCACGAAGCGCGTACTTGCATTGCCGAAGGCTATGTGATGGCTGACAAGCGCCGGCCTAAGCGCTTTACTGAAGAGCAATACTTCAAATCAACGACTGAAATGCAGGCACTATTCAGTGATGTGCCCGAGGCTTTAGCCAACACGGTAGCCATTGCTCAAGGCTGTAACCTCAGCGTGGTGTTGGGCAAAAATTACCTGCCGCTTTTCCCTACGCCAGACGGCATGACGCTGGATGATTTTCTGGTGTATGAGGCCAAACGCGGCTTGGAAATGCGCCTTGCACAGCTATACCCTGACGAAGCTAAACGTGAAGCCGAGCGACCGCGCTATTATGATCGGCTCAAATTTGAGACCGACACCATTATCCAAATGGGGTTTCCTGGTTACTTCCTGATCGTTGCCGACTTTATTGCCTGGGGCAAAATCAACGGCTGCCCGGTTGGGCCGGGACGGGGTTCGGGTGCAGGCTCCTTGGTGGCGTACAGCCTTGGCATTACCGACATCGACCCAACCGCCTACGCGCTACTGTTCGAGCGCTTTTTGAATCCAGAACGCGTTTCGATGCCCGACTTCGACATCGACTTCTGCCAAGAAAACCGCTGGCGCGTCATTGAATACGTGCGTGAAAAATATGGCGCAGAGGCCGTTAGCCAGATCGCCACTTTCGGGACGATGGCCGCCAAAGCCGTCGTGCGCGACGTCGGTCGCGTACTTGATTTACCGTATATGTTCTGCGATGGCGTCTCCAAACTAATCCCCGCCGCCCCCGGCAAACAATACAGCCTCGACGATGCGGTTGAAATGGTCCCCGAGCTCGCCGAGCGGATCGAGCGCGAGGAAGAGCTACGCGAGCTATGGGATTTGGCCAAAACGTTGGAAGGCCTGACGCGTAATATCGGTATGCACGCAGGGGGGGTATTGATCGCCCCGGGACGCATTACGGACTTTTGCCCGGTATACCAAGCATCTGGCGAAGATGCCTCGCCGGTTTCTATGCTCGATAAAGACGACGTTGAACAAGTCGGCTTGGTGAAGTTTGACTTCTTGGGTCTGCGTAACTTAACAATTATCGAGTTGGCGCTGCAATACATCAAAGACCAGACTGGCGAATATCTGGACTTAATGAGCTTGGGCTTTGAAGACCAAGCCGCGTATCAAGTGTTCCGCGACGCCAACACCACTGGTGTATTCCAGGTCGAGTCGGACGGCATGAAACGGCTACTGGAAAAACTAGCACCCGACCGCTTTGAGGACATTATTGCGGTATTGGCGCTCTACCGGCCTGGTCCACTGGGCTCAGGCATGGTCGACACTTTTATTAATCGTAAAAAAGGGATTGAGCAGCCCGACTACTTCCACCCTGACCTAGAAAAATGCCTTGAGCCTACGTACGGCGTTATCGTTTACCAAGAGCAGGTCATGCAGATTTCGCAGATTATCGGCGGCTACACCTTGGGTGGCGCCGATATGCTGCGCCGCGCAATGGGTAAGAAAAAGCCAGAAGAAATGGCGAAGCACCGCGCGACGATTGCAGAAGGCGCGGCAAAAAAAGGCTACGATCCTGCCCTTGCCGAGCAGCTATTTGACTTGATGACCAAGTTTGCTGAGTACGGTTTTAACAAGTCACACACGGCCGCTTACGCAGTAGTTTCCTACCATACGGCATGGCTAAAGGCGCACCATACTGCGGCGTTCATGGCCGCTACGATGTCATCCGAGCTCGACAACACCGATCAGTTGAAAGTTTTCTACGACGACTGCATCGAGAAAAACAAGCTTGAACTATTGCCACCGGACATCAACCAAAGCTTCTATCGTTTTGTACCTGTCGGCAAACGCCAAATTCGCTACGCGCTGGGTGCGATCAAAGGCGTAGGCGAAGGCGCGGTCAATATGATCGTTGCCGAGCGTGAAAAGAACGGCCCCTTTAAAGATATTTATGACTTGTGCAGTCGCACCGACAAAAAAGAGGTCAATAAGCGCGTTCTTGAGGCCTTGATTCGCGGCGGTGCGTTTGATGCGATTGATGATCATCGCGCGCGCTTAATGGCCAATGTCGAACAAGCGATGGCGGTGGCGGATGCCGAAGCGGCAAACGCCAATCAAATTAGCCTGTTTGATATGCTCGAACCTGCCGCCGCACCGCAAATCGAGATGATCGAAGCGCCACGCTGGGACGATAAAATCAAGCTCGCCGAAGAAAAAACAGCGATTGGATTTTATTTATCTGGCCACCCATTTGACGCGCATGCCAAAGCCATTAAAGGCCTGATTAAAACTCGTCTAGATCGACTGCAGAATCAGCGCGAACCGCAGTTCATCGCCGGTATTGTGGCCGGAATGCGGGTTAAAAATGGCGAGCGTGGCCGGATGTGCTTTTTGCAACTTGACGATGGCAACGGCAAAGTCGAAGTTTCGCTCTTTTCAGACTCGTTCGAAAGCAATCGAACCAAACTGAAAGAAGATGCACTGCTCGTTATCGAAGCCAAGGTATCTGAAGATCGCTTTTCCGGTGGACAGCGCATTATTGCCGATCGCGTGTTCGATATCGCCGAAACGCGCAGCCATTTTGCGCGCGCGCTTAAACTTGCACTAGGCAGCAACAACGATGCGCAAAAACTGCAATCCTTACTCTCTGCGCACTGTGCCGATGAGGGCTGCGCCGTCGAGGTGCAATACCAAAATGAAGTGGCCAGTTGTGAAGTGCGGCTAGGTTATCAATGGCGCGTGTTGTTGCGCGATGAACTGATCGCCGATTTGAAATCGTGGCTTGGTGCGCAAGCCGTAGAAGTGAAGTTCTAATTAAAAGGCCGCATTCGCGGCCTTTATTCTTATAAATTAAATTAGTGGCTGCGGCTTACCAAAATAATAGCCCTGCGCATAGTCGACGCCTATTGTCGCCAATTCAGACAAGATTTCCTCATCCTCAACAAATTCGGCAATGGTGTGACAACCCAAACTATGGGCAATGTCATTCACGGCGATCACCATTTGGCGACTGACTTTATCCACCGCAATGTCCGTCACCAAACTGCCATCAATCTTCAGAAAATCAACGGGCAGGCTTTTTAAGTAATTAAATGATGAGAAACCGCTGCCAAAATCATCAAGCGCAAATTTACAACCACGGGTTCTCAATGTTTCAATAAATAATGATGATTCTTTTAAATTGGAAATAGCCGCCGTTTCAGTAATTTCAAAGCAAATCGTATACGCAGGCACTTGCGTTTCATCGAGCTGTTGCAGAATGAATGCCAGTGTCTGTTTATTTAATGACTTACCCGATAAATTAATCGCAATATGGGGCAGCGTTTTACCTTGTTGCTGACAACCAGCCAAGTATTTAATGCTATTTTCAACAACCCACCGATCCACTTGCGCCATCATATCGTAACGTTCTGCGGCTGGAATAAATGCACCAGGAGCAATAACTCTCCCCTGACCATCTGTGAGACGCAGAAGAATTTCCAAATGATGCACATCAGCTCCTGCCGTATTTAGCGGCATAATTGCTTGGCAATACAATTGGAATCTGTTTTGCTCAATGGCCTCTTTCAATGTTGCCAGCAGTTGCAACTCATTATGCCGGTCTTGCAGATCTTGGTCTGCACTACTGTACCAACTCAATTGATTACGTCCGGCGTCTTTCGCAGCAAAGCAAGCAACATCAGCCTGACTCATCGCCTCTTGCGGACTAACACAATTTTGATTGACGCGAACCAAACCAATACTGACCGTTACACCATGCGGCCGCCCCTGCCAAACAAACCTAAACTGAACTAAAGCATGCAGAATTCGCTCCGCAAGAACTTGCGCCTCGGCATCGGTTGCATCAGAGAGGAGTACTCCGAATTCATCTCCACCAAGTCGACCTAACACCGATCGTCCTGGCAACATCAAGCCTTGTAATAGCGACGTTACATTGCGCAGCAACTCATCCCCAGCTAGATGCCCGCAGGTATCATTGACTAACTTAAATTGGTCTAAATCAAGCAACATGAGCACTTGTGTTGCCTCTCCAGCTACCACTTGTTGATGCGCCAAATTCAGCGCAGCTTCAAAACCACGTCGGTTGGTTAGCCCTGTGAGATAGTCATGCTGAGCTTGATACGCCAATTTTTCAGTTAACGCCTGCGACTCGGTCACGTCATGCAAAACCAAGACCAGGCCAACAACATGACCATCTTGATCAGAAATAGGTGCAACAGCATACTCAACATTTAATTTTGCGCCATCACGATTTAGTAACACGGCCTTCTGACCATCGGTTGGCTTTAACGTATCTCGTGCTTTGATGAGCAATTGTTCTAGCTCATCAGGGATAAGATTCCCGCCAAGACAAAGCAATTCTGCTACTTTGCGCCCTCTTGCATCAAAACTACGCCACCCCGTCAAAGTTTCAGCCGCAGGGTTAATGAGTTTGATGTTGAAATCGCTATCCGTGGTGATAATCGCATCGGTAATCGAGATTAATGTAACTTCCGCGAGCTCTTTCTCAACATACAAAGCCCGCTGTGCTTCTTCACGTTCCTCATGACCTCGTCGAATGTTGCGTCGCATTTCGTTGATCGCATCGACTAAGGATTGCATCTCATCATTTTTGCCGCCATTGCGTTGCAACCGCAATGGCTCGGACAACTGTTGGTAATTGAAGTGGCGAGTATATTCACCAATTTGACTTAAATGCCGCGCAATAAGCCGATGATATAGCACTAGAAAGAAAATCGCAGCCGCCGCCATACCCAAACCTTGCAACAGCAGCAGTCGTAAAAATTGCGCATAAAGCCGCGACTCAACTTCACTAAGTGTGGTACTGAGTTGTAATTCTCCCAGCACAACTTGCTTATTGGTGAGTGGGTGCAAATACACCACAGGAAAACTCTCGGTCACCACATTGTGGCTACTATTTAAGGGCTGCCCCGCACTGTATTGCTGACCATCGCTTTCTATCAAAAGCGCATATTCAACGACTTTAGTTTGTAGTATTGAATTGAGTTGGCCGTGCAAAGCATCGGTATTGACCAACCATAAATTACTCGCCAGCTGTGGCGTAGTACTTTGGCCTAAGGTCTGTAAGTCATTTTTCATCTGGGTCAAACTGCGGTCATACTCCAGTTTGAGCAAATAAAACGTCATCGCCACCGTTACCACTAGACCTGCAGCAAAGACCGCAATAATCAGGTGCCAAGCCAAGCGATTTGCGCTGTAAAAACGACCGATGCGTTGAAACAAAGAAAGAAGCACTAATTCAGACCTCAAACATGGCTAAAAATAAGCTTAGACTAAGTCAGCATAATCGCTAGGCTGTAAGCCAACAAGCTTTGTATTGCCTATACCATGAGCAAAACGACACAAAAAACCCAATGTAATCAGAGCGACGAAGCTAATGTAATGCAATGCAATAACCAAGAAAGAAAGCGCCAATTAATGAAGCCTTTAGCCTAAAACACCCCTGCCGCTATATTCTTGGGTACTAATGGCAACACTCCCTCCTCCGCACAAAATACCCCTTGCGGGTATTAGGTATTGTAGCTACCATACCCCTATGGGTAATCAATTGCAGCCGCCATCTAATGAAACCCTCCTCAATATACCTATTGAGGGGATGAGCTGTGCTGCCTGCGCACAAAGGATTGAAAAGGTCCTTAATCGGTTAGAACACGTAAGTGCGGCGGTGAGTTTTGCGACTGAATCAGCACAGATTCAAGCTCCAACCTCCCGCCTATCGGATATTGAAGCCGCGATTCGCAATGCGGGCTTTAGCGTGCCGACGCAAACCTTCACTTTTGCGATTGATGGCATGACCTGCGCGGCGTGCGCCATGCGGATTGAGAAACTACTGAACAAACAGGCGGTACATAGTGCTTCGGTCAATTTTGCCACCGAAACGGCCAACATTACCGCCATAGCCGGCGTATTTACCGCACAAGATTTTCAGCAACTGATTGCCAAAGCGGGCTATCAGGCTAGCGAACACATTGAGTCCTCCCCCAAACCACGCCAAGCTCACGACTGGACTTTATGGCTCGCGATCGTTTGCACCTTGCCGTTTTTATACGAAATGGCAGCGATGCTCGCGGGCTCACACGGCGTGATTGCACCTAGCATCCAGTTCATTCTTGCTACGCTAGTACAATTTATCGCTGGAGCGCGCTTTTATCGCGGTGCTTATCTCGCGCTGCGCGGCGGCGCGGCCAATATGGATGTCCTTGTCGCCCTCGGCACCAGCGCAGCTTGGGCGTATAGCGTTTGGGCTTGCTTTAACGACATTCATACTTTGTATTTCGAAGCCAGCGCCACTGTAATCACCTTGGTGCTACTGGGTAAATGGCTAGAAGCGCGCGCCAAGCAGCGCACCGGCGCTGCGCTCAGCACTTTATTATCACTACAGCCGCAAACCGCCCGCGTATTTAAAGCAGATACGTGGCAAGAACTACCAATCGCCAGCATTCAACTCGGTGATTTAGTCCAATTGCGCGATGGCGAAACCGCGCCCATCGACGGCGAATTGATGCAAGGTCAGGTGGAAATGGATGAATCGATGCTGACCGGTGAATCGGCCAGCATCAGCAAAACCGTGGGTGAGCCGATTTTTGCCGGCACCAAAAACCTCGCCGGCAGCGGTCAAATCAAGGCCAGCGCGATTGGCAGTCAAACCCAACTCGCCGCAATTGTAAATTTGGTGAGCCAAGCCCAAGGCAGCAAAGCGCCAATTCAACAACTCGCCGATCAAATTTCGGCGATTTTTGTGCCAATTATTCTCGCCATCGCGCTCATCACTTTCACCGCTACATGGGCACTAGGCTACGGCAGCAGCGCAGCCATCATCCATGCGGTTGCGGTATTGGTAATCGCCTGCCCTTGCGCTCTTGGCCTGGCCACACCGACCGCCGTCATGGTCGGCGTTGGTTTGGGCGCACAACACGGCATTTTATTTCGCAACGCAACTGCGTTGGAGCTGGGCAGTCAGATTGATACGCTCATCGTCGACAAGACCGGTACGCTAACAATGGGCCAGCCGCAAATCATCACTACCCATTGCATTGCGCCAGAGCGCTACAGCGAACAACAAGTGCTGCAACTGGCCGCGAGCCTAGAAGCCAGCTCCCAACATCCACTAGCACATGCATTTCAAACCGCCTTGGGCACGCAAACTCTTAGCGCAGCCAGTGAAGTGACGACGGTAGCCGGCCAAGGCGTGCAAGGCTTGGTTGATGGCAAGCAGATTAAAATTGGTCGCCCAAACTGGGTGGCCAGCGAAAATGAGTTACTTGCCCAGCAAAATACCATCGCCGAGTATCTGCGTGAAGGCAATACGGTGATTGCGCTTGCCATCGATACCCAGCCAGCGGCTTTATTTGTATTGCAAGATCAAATTCGCCCCAGCAGCTGTGCCGCCATTAAATCACTGCAAAACGCCGGCATTTCGGTATTGATGCTGACGGGTGATAACGAAGCCAGCGCAGCGCGCGTTGCCAGCGAACTGGGCATACAAAACTACCAAGCACAGTGCACGCCCAGCGATAAATACCAGCAGTTATTGGCATTGCAGCAAGCTGGCAAAAAAGTCGCGATGGTGGGCGATGGCATCAATGACGCACCGGCTCTGGCCGCTGCGGACGTCAGCTTTGCAATGAAAAGTGGTGCGAGCGTTGCACTCGAAACCGCCGACATCACTCTGATGCACAACGACATTGCGCACATTAGCGCTGCGCTCGCCTTGTCGCGCGCCACCTTGAGCAAAATTCGGCAAAACCTGTTTTTCGCGTTCATCTACAACACGCTGGGCATTCCGCTGGCGGCGCTGGGCTTACTAAGCCCGGTGATTGCCGGCGCAGCAATGGCGCTGTCATCGGTATCGGTGATTAGCAATGCTTTATTACTGAAACGGTTTAAATGGCAGGACTAGTGATGGAAACCATTGAAATTGAAATCGAAGGCATGAGTTGCGGCGGCTGTACGGCCTCAGTAACGCGTGTTTTAGAAGCGGTCGCGGGGGTGCAAAGTGCCACCGTCACCTTAACCCCCGGCCAAGCACACATCGTGTTCGACGCCACGCAAACCAGTCGCGCAGAGCTGGAAACCAAGATAGAGGAAGCTGGATATGACATCAAACGTTAAGCAAGAACGCCCAAACAAAGATCAACTGGTAAAACGCCTGAACCGCATCGTCGGCCAAGTATCTGGCATTACCCGCATGATCGAAGAAGATCGCACCAGCAGCGAAGTGTTGAACCAAGTTGCCGCGGCTCGTTCTGCGCTGGACGCTTTGGGCCTGATCTTGCTCGAGCAACAAACGCAAGACTGCATCGCGCAAGCTTTGAAATCAGGCAAAGGCGACGACGCCGTTGCGCAATTGTTGCAAGTAATCAAGAAAGTTCGCGGCTAATTCATTCGCGCACCAATTAAAAACCACGCATTAGCGTGGTTTTTAATTGGGTATATTGCCGTAGCCACTATATAAAAGGGCTACAAAACAACACATCAGAGCGGCTGTAGATTAAGTTTGCGGAACAAGGCTTTATCACCCTCCACTTCTGGATTACCCGTCGTCAACAATTTATCGCCGTAGAAAATCGAATTCGCGCCAGCGAGGAAACACAAAGCCTGCATCGCTTCTGGCATTTGTTGGCGACCTGCTGACAGGCGGACAAATGATTTTGGCATCGTAATACGCGCCACCGCAATCGTGCGCACGAACTCGGTCCAATCAACTTTTTCCGAGCCATCGAGCGGCGTGCCGTCGATTTGTACTAGATTATTAATCGGCACCGAATCGGGTTGCGGGTCCAAATTCGCCAATTGCGCGACCAAACCAATACGATCAGAGCGCGTTTCGCCCAAACCAACAATGCCGCCCGAACACACGTTCAAACCCGCTTTGCGCGCTTTACCCAAGGTATCCAAGCGATCGGCGTAGCTGTGCGTGCTGACGATGTCGCTGTATTTTTCTTCCGAGGTATCCAGATTGTGGTTGTAGTAATCCAAACCCGCGTCTTTCAATTGCTCTGCCTGGCCGTCTTTAAGCATCCCGAAGGTCGCACAGGTTTCCAGACCCAAGGCTTTCACGCCCGAAATCATTTTTTTCACTTCTTCCAGATCGCGGTTTTTCGGGCCGCGCCATGCTGCGCCCATACAGAAACGTGACGAGCCATTTTCTTTGGCAATAGCTGCTGCGGCGATCACCTCATCAGCACCCATCAGTTTTTGCTCTTCTAGGCCCGTGTCGTAGCGTTTTGATTGCGAGCAATAGCCACAATCTTCCGAACAGCCGCCGGTTTTCACCGACAATAGTGTTGAGAGCTGTACGCGATTAGCGTCGAAATTTTCACGATGCACTTGCTGCGCTTTAAACAACAAATCGTTAAATGGCAGATCGAACAAGGCTTGCACCGCATCAGCCGACCATAGCTCTTGCTCTGGATGCGGGGTATGGCGCTTAAATTCAATAGTTTGAGTCGAACAAGACATACAGCGAAAAGCCTTTTTAAAATCTATGCTGGCAGTGATTGTCCGAATGGAGCGCTGCATTGTCAAATTTATTCAGAAATTTTTTGAACAAGTTCGTTCCTGCGCAATGTTTACTGTGTTCTGCGCTAATCGAGCATACCCACTCCTGCTTTTGCCACGCTTGCCAGCAACAATCACCACGTTGCCAAATGAATGATTGCTGCCCCATTTGCGCGCGAGTAAATACCAACGGACTAATTTGTGGTCGCTGCCAACGAAAAAAGCCTGCTTTTGACGCAAGTTTTGCAATGTGGCTTTACCAAGAACCAATTCAGTCTTTGATTTCTGCTGCGAAATTTGGTGGGCAATGGTCTATTTTTGGTGCTCTTTGCGGTGAGTTGATCAGGCAGCGCGATCCAATTCATGTCGACTACATCATTGCCATGCCGCTTCACCCGAATCGCCTTAAAGAGCGAGGTTTTAATCAAGCACTAGAAATCGCGCAAATGATTGCCAAGCAGTGGCATCTACCACTCAAGAACAAATCTTTACTACGAATACGCGATACCGAGCATCAGGCTCGCCTCAATGCCAAAGCACGCAGAAAAAACCTCAAGGGCGCATTTGTATGCCAACATGATTACACTAACAAAAGCATCTTATTGGTCGACGACGTTATGACTAGTGGGGCCAGCCTGCACGAAGCCGCAGCGGCACTCAAAAAAGCCGGGGCCGCGCAAGTGTTTAACTTAGTTCTGGCGCGCACCCCCGACCATACTGCGCACTAGTCAAAACTTAAGGTGTAATTCACGTCAACACTACTGTCATCGACACCAACCCGTGAAATCACCGACCAATTGCGCGAAAGCTGCAGCGTAAATGACACCGCATCGCTCAAGCCATTAAAGCTTTTCTCAAGTGCCACACGCAGTGATTTCGTTAAGCGCTTACTCACCGTCACCACTTGGGTGGTTGAACCATCCGGTTCTTCCTTGGATTTATAACCAACTTCATCGATGCCAAAATTACTCAGGATCTCATCGGTCAATCCTTGCCCACTGCCATCCCCAGCCATGGCATTCAATAATTGCAAGGCCAAGGCGCCATCACTTTTTTCTGTGCTATCAGCCCCATGGCCAAATAATAACCATGAAATTTTCTCGGCATCTGGCACACTTGGATCAGAGTACAAAGTCACTTGCGGTGAGTATGCCGTACCCTTTACCTGAACGCCTGCTTCAACAGCCTGATTTTTACGCACCGCCAAAATATCTAAACCTGGGTTATCAATCGCCCCCTGGAACGACAAAACACCTCGCTCCATTTCCAACTTCTGCCCGTATGCTTTGTACTCACCCTCTTCGGTATTAATCGTTCCTGTTGCAGATAGCGGCGCATTAGGTTGTGATTTCAAGCGTAATTTGCCAACCAAACGGCTTTCTAAACCATAACCGCGAAACATGAAATTTTGCCCCAGATCCACATCCAGCTGCATGTGAAGCTTCATCACAACGGGCTTAGCCTGATCTTTTTCACGCCCAACGACGCGAATATCTTTGGATAAAGTCGGCACATCATTGGCCTGAAACTGTATATCGCCCGAATCTGCTTTCACCGCACCTTGAATCGAAATATCATTCTCGCGGACATTTATCGCACTTTGCCCGCTGATCACCAATAACATATCGGGCTTGCTCAACAAGGTAAAATGCTTCGCTTGGAAATTCACACTCCCGTTCGCTTTACCACCAGCAAAATCAAGCTCACCCTTGCCACTTAATTCACCAGAACCGACACTTTTGGCGCTTAAAGAGCGCAGCGAAATTTTTTGCTGATCCAGACCGATATCGACAAACCCTTGCTGCAGTTTTAACCCAACATTGCTATCAGAATACGCCAGATCCTTAATTTGAATGCCTCCAGCAAACAGCGGTGCTGCGGCTGTACCTTGTCGATTTACATTAAATTGCGCTGATCCAGCCAATTTCACCCCCGCACCTAACATTGGCGTGAACACCGATAAATTGGGCAATTGACCATTAAGTGAAACGGTAAACGGGGAATTACTCGCTAAAGCGCTATTTTCCAGATCAAGCTTGCCACCGGCCTTGAGCGCGACTTGCCCATATTGCGCCGTGGCCAATTGACCCTGCACATTAAATTGACTCAAGGCAATGTCGCCTGCCAGATTCAAGCCGCTCAGACCTAAGTTCAAAATCTTTTTGCCATCATCCTGATACATGACATCACCGCTAACACGTTTCAGATTGAATTGGCCATTGAGTACCGAGGTTTTCTGCAAATTCCAATCCCCAGCCAAAACTAGATTAGTTTTTGGATTATTTATTTTGGCCACTGACAACCATTCTGCGACTGAGAGAGAACGAATTTGACCCTGCGTCTCAATCAACCCATCACGCCAGCGCGTAGTTTGCAAGCTCACTTGGCTGCTACCAAGATTTAGATCAGCCGCGCCCAACTCAAAGCGATTTGCAGCAAGCTGCAATTTCGGGGTATTTAACAATTTAAATGGCTGAAGCGCCAAGCCACTCAGACTCAACAACTGACCTTGCCACCCCTGCTGCGCATTCAGCCCACCGTTGATCTGTACATCCAGAGCCACAGGCCAATCAACGTGCTGCCCTTTGGCACTGAGTTGCAGTTGATGCTGCGTTTTACTACCACTGAGCGTTGCATTCAACGTGTCAATTTGTGTTTGAGCGAGCGACAGTTTTTCTACATCGGCAGCCAAAGTTACAGGGCCATTCAGATCACCACTCATTGCCACGTTAAGGCGTGCTTTTTGCACCTGTAAATCAAATGGTGTCTGCAACTGATCTATTTGCGCACTTGCGGCGATTTGCGGATATGCAAGTGCACCGCTTAGTGTGGCATTGCCCTGCAAACGCCCCTGAAATTGCGACCCCAATACCGCTAAAGAAGGCATCTGCAGGGTTAAACTTAGGCTGTCATTTGGCCGACCTAAGCGTCCACTCGCAATCAGTTTATTGCCGCCAAGGCTAAGCCATAAATCACTTTGTTTTAAGTACTGCTCATCAAGACTTAATTGCCCTTGCCCCGCCAGAGGCTGACCATTAAATTGGCTATTTTTAATTAAATACTGCAATTCAACTTGGGGTTTAGGCTGCAAAACGCCATTTAACTTGACCTCTGCGGCAATACTTCCTTTTGGTATTGAGGCAAATTCTGCAGGATCGACCTGATTAAGCAGCAGATCAGCCTTGAAATCGTTGCGGCCTAGTAAATTGAACTCGCCCTTAGCAACGATTTGCGCATTACCTCGGCTCAATACGGCTTCACGAATTGCCAGTCGGCGTTCAGTTTTGGGATTGAGCCAAGCGAGATCAAGCTTTAGTTGGGCTTTGCGCTGTAAGTCACTGATTTCACCCTTTACGCTCGGAGAGAGCCAAGGCCCAGCAAGCTCAAACTGCCCATTCATTTGTCCGGCAGGTTGCAATGACCAAAACTGTTTGGGATCAATTTGCTGAGCGCTGAGCTGAAGCTGCATTTGCCCCTGATCGACCACGCCCGTCGCACGCAGGCTAGATTCGTCGCCAAATTGGATTTCGGTCTGCTGCAAATGCAACTGCTGATTTTGTAGCGCCAATTGAAGCAGCACTTGGCTGATTGGTAGTTTTTTTGATCCAAAGGGCCCAAGTGATGATTAAGCACTTTGATCTGGGCATCTACGCCAGATGCCGTAGGTTTGAAATCCGCATCGATGTCGATCAGCGCTTGCGGGGCATCTGGATGCCAAAGTTGCGGATTCAGTCCACTTACATCCACCCGTCCACGACGCACCATTTGATAGGCATAAGGAGCAAACAGATCCGCCTGCAACTGGGCGCTACCCTTTAATTTGCTGTGCTCAATAGTTGCATCAATATTTAAATCGCGCAACGGTCCTTCAACTTGACCAAAGGTTTGCAAATTTTGTCCATCGAGTGTGCCGGCAAAAATAAATGACCCTGCACTATGAAACGGAGCCTTGCCCGTAATATTCAAAGCAGCGGCCAGCTTACCCTGCGGCAGGAGCAGCTGATTCAAATGAATCCGATGAAA
This sequence comes from Chitinibacter sp. SCUT-21, assembly GCA_041874755.1. Taxonomy (NCBI): domain Bacteria; kingdom Pseudomonadati; phylum Pseudomonadota; class Betaproteobacteria; order Neisseriales; family Chitinibacteraceae; genus Chitinibacter; species Chitinibacter sp. SCUT-21. The sequence goes on along the minus strand of CP102611.1, from coordinate 118,841 downwards.
TCGGCCATTACTTGAAATTGAACCTGCAATGTCTTTTACCACCAAACCATTGATATCCAGCTCAGCCACTTGCAGCGATTCCAAATGGATACCCAGTGGTAACGATAAACTTTTGGGAGCTTGGCTTGGTGGCTGATCGGGCGGACTTGGCGGGGTATTAATTTGTAAACGACCAAGCGATACCTTGGGGATGCTTAGATCGCGAAGCAATAATAAGTAAGGCTCCCATTGCAATACCCCATAATCAAGCTGCAAATCAAGACTTTCGATATCGATCTTAAGCTGTGTAACTTTGATTTCCGACCAGAACGAGCCATCAATCGCCGCCACCTGGGCCAAACCCGATCGATTAATTGCATCAACTAGCCAATAACGACCTGAATTAGAATCTAGCCAGCTAAATAGCGCTGAAATTAAGATCGTGATCGTCGTAAATGTGAGCAGTGCGCTCCAAAAAACGGCCCGCAGCACGCGTCGCACCAAACCATACTTCTGTTTGACTACCTGATTGGCTGTATCTTGCTCGGTGCTAGATGATGCACTGGGTTCAACTTGTGATGGTTCTTCTTGCATCAAAATACCAAGCCCATGGCAAAGTGGAAACGATATTGTTCGTAGTCAACACCATAAGCGATATCCGCACCGATTTGACCAACTGGGCTTTTCCAGCGCGCACCCACCCCCACGCCCATCACTTTTTCCATATTGCTCCACTTCTCGCCTGCGCCACCATAATCGACGAACATCGCCGCTTTCCAATCTTTGATCACGGGATGCTGGTATTCAAACGAGGCCGTTCCAATTACCTGCCCCCCCACGGTAGAGCCATTACTTTTCACCCCCAGAGATTCATAATCGTAACCGCGCACGCTACCCGAGCCACCGGCACGAAACAGCCAGTCAGATGTAATCCCTTGTGGACTTTGCGAAAAAGTCTGCCCTACACTGCCTTGAACGACAATTTGCCCATCGCTGCCTACCCGGTAGTAATACGCCCCACGTGTGAAAAGACGCAAAAATGTGGCATCACTGATTAATTGCTTTAAGGCGCCGCCCATTTCAGCCTGAACTAAATAGCCATTGCGCGGGTTATTGCGGTTGTCCAGCTTGCGCTGGGTCCAAATATGATTCAAGGTGAGCGATTGTGGATGCTCTTCACTGCCATCAGCAAATTGGCGATTCTCGATTTGATATTGCAAATCGATCACTCGCTCGATTTCATCGCCTTTTTTGCCGCGCGACACGCCCATTTTGTACAAGTGCGAATCCAAACCTTGCAAGTCTTGCGCTAAATATGACCCCCACACACGATGCTCCCAATCGCTGTTATTTTTGGGTAACAGCACCGCCAATTCGGCCGCCTGCTCTAGCTGTTCAATCCGCAAGCTACTATCGAACACCCAGCCTTGGTCGAATAAATTATGGTAACGATAAGCCAATTCGGATTTAAAACGCGTGTTGGTACTAAAACCGACGCTGCCACTGACCCGATGCAAGGGCACCTCTTGTACATCAATCCGGATCGGTGCGACAAAGGGGGGCTCGCTGGTTAATTCAACATCAACTAAAGCCGTGCCAAATTGGGGCATGGCCTGTATTTCGCTTTGTAAATCACTTAATGCTTCTCGGCTATAGTCTTGGCCTTGAGTAATTTTGATGCGATTGGCAATCAGCTTTTCAGGGTAGCGCGACAAGCCGTGAATGGTATACGGGCCAAATACATAAGCTGGCCCACTGTCTATCAATAAATCAAACTCGGCGGCTTTACGCTCGGGGTGAATAACCGCCTCACTTGACACTAATTTGGCCGCAGGGTATTGCCGTGCCTGCACCAATTGCAGCGAGCGCTTTTTAAAATCATCCCATACTGATTGACGGAAGGCTTGTTGCTCGAGGCGTTCACCACGTCGATTAAAGCGGCGATCAAGCTCTTGATAGCGATCCGCATTATCTAGTACGGCACCTTGCAATACCACAGAGGTATCGGTCACTAAAGTTTGCTCGCCTTGATCTACCTTGATATACACCCTATGCGTATTACCCTCTTCGCGGTACTGTACATCGACCTTGGCATCAAAATACCCTTCCGTCGCCAATAGCTCTTGCGCAGCAGCAGGCACCGCATCGACTTCTCGCTGCAGCAATTCAGCCGTAAATCGATTCTTTCGCTGCAATTTGTAAATATTGAGATAACGCTTGAGCAGATCATTCGCCGGCTCGTTCGCCTCAAGCTTAACTTCATACTTAAACGTTTCATCCTCGGCCCAGGCGGGCACAGTGAACAACGCAGCACAAATTAGAGGTAGAAGGCGCAAAGCACGAACCTAATGAGCAAAAGCATTACTTTACCAAAACGGACGTAGCGCTAGGTAAAACAAGAGATGGGAGACAAAAAAAACCCGATTAGTACAACATCTTGCGATGTTTACTGAATCGGGCACAGGAGGATGGAGTCGATAACGCAACTTTCGTCACGGGTACTACAAGACACACTACTTTTACTACCTAAAACTCACTACGGGCACTACAAAATCGGTTCTGTGAGCGCCGCGCTTAGCGTGGCAGAGTCAACTGCCAGCCATACGATTTAACAAGCAGTTGCTGAAAGGCTTCTACAGTTTTTGAAAATTTCATCATTGAACGCATGGTCAATCTCCTTGCATTTGAGCATTGCCACATCGGCTTTGCTTAACTTCCTTCGATGACTAAACTTTATCAAAACTACAGAATTAACGCAACACTTTACGTAGTATTGCTACGCACAAAAATGTAACAAAACGCACAAAAAACTACACAACAAAACAAAAAGCTCTATATTTAACAACGATATAACGCAAACGACACCTGATAGTGCGATTTTTAACCACAAAACAAAATGTAGTATCACTACACAATCAACCACCCAAGAGCTTTGTCTTTAAATCAGCCTGAACAGGTTTACCCCCAAGCCATATTTGCAATAGATCACGCGCAAATTCGTCCCCCTGAATTAAACCTAGTGGCCGTTCTTGCAACTGCACTTTTAAACCCTGACCAGGTAGCACATCGAGCACGATGACATCCCCCTCTTTGGCCTCTTTGCTCGCCAATAATATTTTCTCCAACTCTGCAATCTTGGCCGCATAAGCGCCGTATTGTGTTGGTGAAATATTGTCTTTGAGCCCATCTTTCAGGGATTGCACCAAAGCCCGTCCCTCAACCCTGCGTAACATCGTGAGCTGCAGTCGCTTAGCCCCCTTAGCGACTAGCACTTGAGTAGCTTCATTGCTTTTATTTGGCAAATACAATGCAGCGATGTATACGTCAAAAATCATTTTTTTACGCACACCAGCCCCATTAAGCAACAAACTTTGTCCACTCACCTCCACACGATCTGCCAACTTAACCCCCTCCAACTCTAGTGCCTGCGCACCATGCATCACTAGATATGTCAGCAAGGTAAAAAATATTTTTTTCATCATATCAATCTCACAAAAAAACCCGCGCTATGGCGGGTTTGGTTAGCAAACTTGATTTACAAGACTTGCAATATCCCAGCTGCGCCCATGCCAGTACCGATACACATCGTCACCATGCCGTAGCTACCGGCTTTGCCTTGGCGGCGCAGGCCATGGATCATCGTTGCAGCACGAATCGCGCCGGTAGCGCCCAAAGGGTGGCCCAAGGCAATTGCGCCGCCATTTGGATTCACTTTGCTCATGTCCAAGCCCAAATCACGACTCACGGCCAAAGCCTGGGCAGCAAAGGCTTCGTTCAGCTCAATCCATTCAAGCTGATCTAAGCTCAATCCCGCTTGTTTTAAGGCGGCAGGAATCGCTTCTTTCGGCCCGATACCCATAATTTCTGGTGGAACGCCTTTGACGGCAAAGGTTACATATTTGGCCAGCGGCGTCAGATTGAATTGCTTGAGGATTTTCTCTGACACCAGCACCAGCGCTGCCGCGCCATCGGACATTTGCGAGCTATTACCCGCAGTGACCGAGCCTTTTGCTGAGAACACAGTTTTCAACTTCGCCAAGCCTTCCAAACTGGTATCGGCGCGCGGGCCTTCGTCCTGCGTGATGCTTTTGCTAACCAACTCAACTTCACCCGTCGCCAAATTTGGCACGCGATAAGTCACATCAAGCGGCACAATTTCATCATTAAACGCACCGCTGGCTGCGGCGGCCAAAGCGCGGGTATGCGAAGCTAGAGCAAATGCATCTTGATCTTCACGGCTAATCCCCCACTGGGTAGCGACTTTTTCTGCAGTCAAGCCCATGCCGTAGGCAATGCCGACGTTTTCATCGCGCTCGTAAATTGAGCTACCAAGCGACAATTTATTGCCGCCCATCGGCACCATCGACATCGATTCAGTACCGGCTGCGATCATCACATCGGCCTCGCCAAGGCGGATTTTGTCCGCCGCGAGCGCGACCGCATTGATGCCGCTGGAGCAAAAGCGATTGATGGTGATCCCACCAACGGTATTGGGCAGGCCAGCCAGCAGCGCACCAATCCGCGCCACATTCATGCCCTGCTCGCCTTCCGGCATTGCGCAACCGACGACAACGTCTTCAACCAGGGCAGGATCTAAACCCGGCACTTTCGCCATTGCGGCGCGAAGCACATGCGCCAGCAAATCATCGGGGCGAACATTTTTTAGCATACCGCGCGGCGCTTTACCGACTGGACTGCGCACTGCGGCAACGACATAAGCTTCTTGAATTTGTTTGCTCATTCCGAGCTCCTTATTCCAAATTTGGATAAGCATCGTTTAGTTAGATGCCAAAGGCGATACTGGAAGAGAGCGAGCCCCTGTAAGGTCGTGGAGTCAGAAGCGCAGGAACCGGAATGGACATCAAGTCCATGAGGATTCCGAGCATCGCACGACACGAGATCACAGGAGGCGCAGCCTTTTCCAGAGCGCCTTTTAGTTGCGCAGTGGTTTGTTAAACTCAATCATGTGCATGATCCGCTCCTGCGTTTTGCCTTTTTTCAGCAAGCCCATAAAACGTTCGCGCTCCAGTTTCAAAATCCAATCTTCGTTGACCAAAGTGCCTGCCTCAACGTCGCCACCAGTCACCACGTCGGCAATTTGCATCGCGATGTGATAGTCGTACTTAGAAATAAACCCGCCTTCGAGCATATTGACGAGCTGGCCGCGGATCGTTGCCGCGCCCGAACGTCCTGCCACGGCAAACGCTTTCGGTGGCACAGGTGCGCGATAGCCTGTTGCGGCCAAGGCACGTACTTGCGCTTGCGCCACAAACAGTAATTCGTTGGCGTTCATCACAACGATGTCGGACTCTTTCAAATAGCCGATTTGCTGACCTTCTTCGGCGCTAGTGCCGACTTTGGCGGTGGCCATCGCCAAGTAATAGTCTTTTAGCACTTCCAAAATATTGCCATTACGCGCCAAGCGTGACGCGCGCAGCGCAAATTCTTTACAACCGCCACCGGCAGGCAGCAAACCTACACCAACTTCAACCAAGCCGATATACGTTTCAACATGCGCAACGACGCGGACGCAATGCATCAAGAATTCGCAACCGCCGCCAAAGGCATAGCCTTGCGCAGCGCCAACCACCGGCACTTTGGCGTATTTAATCGCCTGCGAAGTTTTTTGGAATTCGGCGACCATGGCTTCAATCGCGGCAAAGTCGCCGGTCATAAAGGCTGGCCCCATACTCATCAAATCAGCGCCAACCGAAAACGGCGCCTCCGGGTGCCAGATCACCAAGCCTTGGTAGTATTGCTCTGCGATCTTGATTGCTTCTTGCACCCCAGCCAATACCCCAGCACCAATACAATGGGCCTTGGTTTTGAATGACAGCACCGGTACATCGTTGCCGCCAGTCGCTACTGGAGGCAACCACATGCGTACGCTGTCATTTTCATACACTGTTTGGCCGTAATCGGGCGCGACTTCACCCAGTACTTGCGGTGGATACAGCTGGCGTTGATACACCGGCAAGTTCGATCGCGCCACGAGTTGGCCTGATGCGGCATTAAACGAGCCTAGCTCGCCATGCACGCCATCGCGCTGCAATACCCAAGCTGGCAGCGGCGTGCTGCTCAGTGTTTTACCCGCAGCGATATCGGCGTTAATCGCCTCGGCCACTGATTTCCAACCCGCCGCTTGCCACATTTCGAACGGGCCTTGCGTCCAACCAAAACCCCAGCGAATCGCAAAGTCGACATCACGGGCGTTATCCGCAATATGCTCGAGCTGCACCGCAATGTAATGCCACACATCACGCAGGCAGGCCCAGATAAATTGCGCCTCCGGCAAGGCTGACTCGCGCAAAGCCTTGATTCGCTCGGCTGGGTCGGTAATTTTCAGCAAGGCTTTAACTTCATCCGAGCCTTTTTGCCCTGCCGCCACATAATCGCCAGCCGCCACATCGAGCACGAATAAATCTTTGCCCGCTTTTTTATATATGCCCTGCTTGGTTTTTTGCCCCAAAGCGCCTGCCGCGATTAGATTTTGTAACCAATCAGGCGTTACAAACAGGTTATGCCATGGGTCGTCGCCCAAGGTATCGGTCATGGTTTTGACGACATGCGCAAAGGTATCCAACCCCACCACGTCGGCGGTACGGAAGGTTGCAGATTTTGGGCGGCCAAGTCGCGGGCCGGTGAGATCGTCAACAACATCGAAGCGGATGCCGAAATTTTGCGCGTGCTTGATCGTTGCCAGCATCGAAAACACACCGATGCGGTTGGCGATGAAGTTGGGCGTATCTTTGGCACGTACCACACCTTTACCCAAACGCATCGTCAGGAAAGTTTCTAGCGCATCAAGGGTATCTGGTTTCGAGCCTTGCGTAGCAATTAATTCCACCAGATACATATAGCGCGGAGGATTAAAGAAGTGAATACCGCAAAAACGGCTGCGCAACTCTTCCGGAACGCTGTTTGCCAGCTTTTCAATCGACAGCCCCGAGGTATTACTCGCCAAGATCGCATGTGGCGCTAAATGCGGTGCAATTTTGGCGTACAGCTCCGCCTTCCAATCGAGCCGCTCTGCAATCGCCTCGACCACCAAATCACAATCGGCCAGCAGCCCCAGATCGCTACCGTAGTTCGCGGGCGTAATGCCATCTACGCGCATCGCCGACATCAGCGGCGCCGGTTTGAGTTTTTTTAGATTTTCAATCGCTTTAAGTGCGATGCCGTTCGGTTCACCAGCAGGGGCTGGCAAATCAAACAAAACAACAGGAATCCCCGCATTGGATAAATGCGCAGCAATTTGCGCCCCCATCACACCAGCGCCCAGCACGGCCACTTGGCGAATCTGTGGCGACGCTTTTTGATTTAATGCATTCATTCTTTCGGCCTCGATTGAGGTTTACAGATGCAGGGCGTCACGCGCCCTGCCGCGATGCTTCACAAGGGTTTAGAAGCGGTGATTGTATTGCGCGCCCAAAGTGATTGAGCTGACGCTGTAATTGCCATTAATGCTGCCAGCCGAGCGCTCGCTGGCATCCAAAGGCTTGCGATTGATCGTTGAGTCTTTCAGCTGCACATAAATTGCGGCTAAATCGATCGAGTTATTTTGGTCGAAGTTGTAACGTCCACCCAATGCATACCAGATGCGATCACTATCTGGAATACTGGCAATGCGCTCTGCTTCGTTCGATTCTGGAGATTGATCGTACGCCAAGCCTGCACGTAGAGACCAGGTTTGATTTGGCGAATACGTTGCGCCGACCGAGTAGCGGCTAGTATCACTCCAATTGGTCACCGTCACTGAATCGGCGCGACCATTGGCTTTGATGCGAATTTCATCAAAGCGAGAATGGCCAGTCCAAGTGTAATCTGCCGTCACAGCCCACTCTGGGTTAATTTGGTGGAACGCATTAATTGAGAATGATTCTGGCGTTTCAACATACAAAGAGGCTGAAGTATTTTTCAGCGAAGCACCAATCGGTGTTGGCTGTAACCGTGCAGGCACGGTGAATTTCAAATCACCTTCCAAGGTATGTTTAATCGCGGAACGATAGGCCACGCCAACACGCGTAGAGTCACTCAGATTAAACAGCGCCCCCAAGTTAAAGCCATAACCAATATCGTCACCTTCAACTTCTGATTTACCGTCATAGGCTGCATTACCCGACAACGCGGGGTTTACAGCCAAACCCAAGTCCAGCGCTTTACTCAGAGTGCCATGAATATACTGGGCACTAACACCCACCCCGACTGAGACCGTGTCGTTGAATTTATATGAAATTGAAGGATTCAAATTCAGCGTCTTAATTTGACTGTCTAATGTTTGATAGCGTCCCACCCAACCTTCATCGTAAGACGTGTGCGAGCCAAATGGCACAAACATACCAACACCTACGGTCAGCTGATCGTTAATTTGATGGCTTAAATACGCATGCGGCACCGCGGTAGTCACGCCAAAATTGCCACCGTTACCACCGCCTGTAGCTTTACCCGTAGCAGTGGTGGTTTTGATATTGCTGTACTCGCCATCGGGAATGATGACATTCAAAACACCCGATACTTGGGTACCATCCAAACGGCTCAAACCCGCTGGGTTATAAAAAATCGTCGATGCATCCATGACTTCAGCAGCACCCGAGTTTGCAACACCTTGGTTACTGGCACTTTGAGTACCAAAGTGGTAACCCGAGGCCAGTACAGAGCCTGAACCGAGCAAGGCGCCCATCACACCGATTAGTTTTAATGAGCGAACAGTAGTTTTAAGGATAAAAGCACTTTGAGTCATGATCGTTTCTCCAAGAGGCAGTTCAACAGCGGGGCAAATCTTTGCCTGCCCCTTTTTAATAACAATAGGTTTAAACAACAGTACGGTGGATCGCATTAGGATCAGGGTTGGCCAAATGTGCATCAAAATCATCGACCATAATCACCTCACGTTTCAAGCGGCGAGCACGCGTTACCGCAGCATGTTCATCAGCAGTGATTAAGCCTGCCGCCAAAGCTTCATCCAAGCGGGCACTGGCCGTTAATTGTTTTAAGTGCCCTTCACGTTGCGCGCGGCGTAATTTGCTTTCCAAACCTTCGGTTTCCATCACGGCTTTCAGCGCATATTCAAGTACACCAATTGAGTCGCTTTCGTCATTTGGGCGATACATGTATTTGACCAAACGATCACGAGCAGTCGACGGTTCCATCAGGCTACGAGCAATTCGAGTGCCAACCCGATCAGCTGGTGCTTTGATACTCATGCCGCACGGAAACACAATGCGACGCGCCACCCAGGCAATAAAACGATTGGGGTGATTGGCCAAAAAGCCATTCATCGCTTCTTGGCAATCATAAAGCGCCGTTTCTACCGCCCAACGCACAAATGGACGGTCTTCTTTGGGCTCGCCATCGTCGTGAAATTTCTTCAACGCCGCAGTGGCCAAATACAAATTGGACAACATATCACCCAAACGAGCAGACAGCTTTTCTTTAAACTTCAAGCTGCCACCCAAGGTGCTCATCCCTAAATCAGCCAGGAAAGCGAATGCGCTAGAGAGTCGAACAATGTCACGATAATTTTGCGCAGTTGGTCCGTCTTTCGGCGCCGATACCAAGCGCGCACCAGTCAAACCCAGCCAAAATGAGCGCACAGCATTCGAGATCGCAAACCCGATGTGACCGATCACCGCATCATCAAATGCTGCCAAATCTTTGCTCATCGCCGCGCGCAATTCTTTCAGTACAAATGGGTGGCAGCGAATCGCACCTTGTCCAAAGATAATCATGCTGCGCGTTAAAATATTCGCACCTTCCACCGTGATCGCCACAGGTATTGCTTGGTAACCCAATGCCAGATAGTTACGCGGACCGATACATACGGCTTTACCAGCATGAACATCCATCGCATCGTTAATGGTTTTACGCATGCGCTCGGTATTGTGGTATTTCAAAATACCGGACAGCACCGATGGTTTTTCACCCATATCGAGCGCTGTCAACGCTAGGCGTTGTGCCGCATCCATTTGGTAGGTGTAACCACCGATCCGGCCCAAGGCTTCATCAACGCCTTCGAAACGGCCGATTGATAGACCAAATTGGCTACGAATTCGTGCATAAGCGCCGGTGGTATATGCAGCCAACTTACCTGACGCAACCGACATTGCGGGCAGCGAAATACAGCGCCCTACCGACAGGCACTCAACCAACATTTTCCAGCCTTGACCTACATAATCTTGCCCACCGATCACCCAATCCATCGGAATAAACACGTCTTTACCCCAATTCGGGCCATTTTGGAATGTGGCGGTACCCGGATAGTGGCGACGACCAATATGAACGCCATCGTGATTAGTTGGGATCAACGCACAAGTAATGCCCACATCGTCCTTAGTGCCGATCAGATGATCTGGATCGTACAGCTTGAACGCCATGCCCAAAATCGTCGCAACGGGGCCAAGGGTGATATAGCGTTTTTCCCAGGTTAGGCGAATACCAAGCACATTTTCATGCCGTATACCTGTACGGGGGTCAGTGTAGCTGCCACGTGTAACAATACCGTAGTCTGGTATGCCGCCCGCATCTGAGCCAGCCTCAGGGCTAGTCAAGGCAAAACATGGAATTTCCTCGCCTTTTGCTAAGCGTGGAAGGTAGTAATTCTTTTGCGCTTCAGTCCCATAGTGTTGAAGCAACTCACCAGGTCCGAGTGAGTTAGGCACCATCACTGTTACCGCCGCACTACTTGAGCGTGTGGCGATTTTCGTCACCACGCGAGCATGAGCGTAATTGGAAAACTGTTTGCCGCCGTATTCCTTTTTAATAATCATGCCCAAAAAGCCTTGCTCTTTGATGTATTGCCACACCTCAGGGCTCAGGTCTTTTTGATTTTGCGTGATTTCCCAATCATTGAGCATCTGGCATAAGGTTTCAGTGGGGCCATTAATAAATGCCTCTTCCTCAGCGCTCAATTTAGGCTCTGGATAGTTCAATAATTGCGAGAAATCAGGTTTACCGCTAAATAGCTCTCGATCCCACCACACCGTTCCAGCGTCAATCGCCTCTTGCTCGGTTTGCGACATCGGCGGTGTAATTTTGCGAAACACACCAAACAAAGGACCAGTAAGGATGATTTGACGCAGTAATTTCAAATTCAAAATGATGGCAATAGCAACAGCGGCGACAAACCAAGCCATTGGTGCACCTTGCACAAAGACAGCATAATTCACAGCGGCAATTACCATGATTGAACTTAGCCATAATGGCGCACTGAAGTAGGCCAAAGCACCTAGAAAAAAGACCACAGCAGCAATACAAAATAAGATGGTCATGATAGCTCCTAGTTTTGTGCAGCGGCTGGGCTGGTTAGCCCAGCAGAGATAAAGGGTAGCAACATTTGTGCAACACGCTGGGGATCACGAGCATTGACCATGGGTTGCTCGGTGAACAAACGCAATACATGATTTCCGGCAAAAGCATTGAAAATGGCGCTGGTCATAAAATGAAAGCGCCACGCTACTTCGCTGCCACTCAGGTTTGGCAGCGCACGCTCTAAGGCCGCTTGATAACGCCGTGTCAATTCACCATAGCGTTGCGGAATTTTTTCCTTTAGCACCGCATGCGGTTCAACATAACTGCGCGCCAAAAGCCGGACAAAAATCAAACCGCCAAATTCAGGATTGCTCCCCATCTCCAGTGCGGCAGAGAGAAAGGATTGCACAATTTCGGTCGGATTGTTGGCCTGCCCACTTGCTTCCAATTCACTGAGTTTACTGAGTGATAGCCGTACAAAGGGTTCAGCACGACGCTCAAACACCGCTTGAAACAAACCATCTTTGGAACCAAAATAGTAGTTGACCGCCGCAATATTCACTTCGGCTGCACCAGTAATTTGACGCATTGATGTGCCATCAAAACCATGCTCAATAAATAACAACTCAGCCGCATTCAGAATTCGGGTAGAGGTATCGAGATTTTTTCCTGCGTCCATCATCCACTCCAGCACCCAGATCTTGTAGTTGATCCAGATCAATTTCAAACGATTGTTTGAAAATTAAATCTCGCCCATCAATAAGTCAAGTAGCAAATACTTAAATACAGGTAATTGCTTATTTTGGTGCAGCAAAATCGACACAGTCACAAAGTACACGTTAACGATAAGAAATCATGAGCTGACATCTTTGAAAGGTAGAGCCTGTGATAAACTGATGGCACTCTGATATTGGCAGCGAAAATGTACGAACTTCTGATTGGCTTACGCTATACCCGAGCTAAGCGCACGAACGGCTTCATTTCCTTTATTTCCCTCATTTCGATAGTTGGCATTGCCCTCGGAGTTGCAGCACTAATTATCGTGCTATCCGTTATGAACGGGTTCCAAGAAGAAGTGCGTAACCGCATCTTAGGCATGGCCTCACACATTACGATTTCCAGCCCCAACAACGCTTTAAGCGACTGGCAATCGGCAGCACGCACAGCCAGCCAAAATCCACACGTAAAAGGAACTGCCCCCTACGTATTAGGTCAGGGTCTCTTTACCAATGGCAGTCAAGTTAAAGGTGTATTAGTTCGTGGCATAGAACCAACAGAAGAGCGGAAAGTAAGTGAAGTGACCGAAAAAATGATTGTCGGCACCGCTAATGATTTACGCGCAGGAGACTTTTCTGTGGTACTGGGATGGAATTTGGCTCAAGATTTAGGGGTAACACTGGGTGATAAAGTCACCCTGATTACACCACAGGGTCAAGTCACGCCAGCGGGCTTAATCCCTCGATTACGGCAATTTACGGTCGTTGGTATTTTCAAAGCTGACTATTACCCTTATGACGCCAACTTAGCACTCATTCATCTATCCGACGCTCAAAAACTCTATCGCACAGGCGATGCCATTACAGGCGTACGCGTTAAGCTCGACAACCTCTTCCAAGCTCGTCAAGTTGCGCGCGAAATGAATCGCGACTTACCTGAGCTGATCGTGGCGGACTGGAGCCAAGAAAATCCAACCTATTTTAGAGCCGTTGAAATTGAAAAGCGGATGATGTTTATCATCCTGACCTTAATCGTCGCAGTGGCTGCTTTTAACTTAGTTTCAACTCTAGTTATGGTGGTCACCGACAAACAGGCCGACATTGCGATTTTAAGAACCTTGGGCGCATCGCCCGCATCAATCATGAAGATCTTCCTCGTTCAAGGCGCAATGTCGGGAGTAATTGGCACTGTAAGTGGCGTGGTTGGCGGCGTACTTGTTGCACTCAATATCAGTACTATTGTTCCTTTTATTGAGCGTGTAATTGGTAGCCAAATTTTGTCGGCCGATGTGTATTTGATCACTGAATTGCCAAGCAAGGTAATACCAAGCGACGTTGCAAGCATTGGTGGCATTTCTCTATTGCTCGCCCTATTGGCGACACTTTATCCTAGCTGGCGCGCTTCGCGTGTTAATCCAGCGGAAGCGCTGCGCTACGAATAACAGGCCAATATGAATTCAGACATTATCTTATCCGCCAACAAACTCTCGAAAAGTTATTTCTCGGGAAAAATTGAAACCCCGGTTTTACATGCCGTCGACTTCACACTAAGCCGAAGTGAAATTGTGGCATTGGTCGGGGCATCTGGCTCCGGCAAATCTACATTACTTCATTGCCTAGGAACTCTTGATCACCCTAGCTCTGGCTCTGTTAATTTGATGGGCAAGGATCCATTCACCCTTAAAGACAGTGAGCGCGGACAATTACGCAATCAGCATCTTGGGTTTGTTTACCAATTTCACCATTTACTACCTGAATTTACTGCGGCAGAAAATGTTGCGATGCCACTCCTAATTCGCCGCGTGGACAAAAAAATCGCCCTACTGCAAGCGTGCCAAATGCTTGATCGAGTCGGCTTAGGGCATCGCAGTGAACATAAGCCAGGGGAGTTATCGGGCGGGGAGCGACAACGAGCGGCAATTGCCCGCGCGCTGGTTACTCAGCCCAACTGTGTATTGGCTGACGAACCGACTGGCAACCTCGACCAGAGTAATGCTAGCGCCGTTTTTGACTTAATGATTGAATTAGCACAAGACCTAGGCACGGGTTTCTTAATCGTCACCCATGATGCCAGTTTAGCAAGTCGATGCCAGCGGGTACTGCACATGCGTGACGGACACTTAGCCTAAAACAAGGTATTGCCCGTCAGATATGGACAATCAGGGACTAAATAGCAATACCCCTAAGTAGTACGATTTTGCCGCAGTTTTTCGTAAAGACTAATTGCTGCGGCATGCCCCACATTCAACGACTCAATCCCCACCTGCATGGGAATATACACCTTTAGAGTTGCCAAAGCGGCTACCTCACTTGAAACCCCCTGCCCCTCTGAGCCGACAACCACTGCAACATCACCCCGTAGATCTGCAGCATAAAGATCGCACGCCTCTTCATCAAGCAAAGTCACCATCACCTGCCCAGAAAACTGCTTAAGTTGAGCTGGTAGATCCACATTTTCAAAGCATGGCAAAACCATCTGAGCCCCCATTCCTGCACGAAGCACTTTTGGGGACCAAATATCGGCACATTGCGCCGACAGCCAAACTTGTTCAACCCCTGCTGCGTGTGCGGTGCGCAAAATAGCACCCACATTACCTGGGTCTTGCACTCCATCAAGCAGTAAACAAAACCCAGCAGTTTTTAACTCAGAAGGCCGAGGGGTTTTGATGAGCGCCAAGATACCAGTTGCGCTCGGCAATTCACTTAATTCTTGAAAAAGCTCATCGCTCAGTTTTAACTTACGCGCATTAGAACGCGATAGCAAACCTGCAATCTCGGGTTTAGCAAGGCCATTTTCCGTCACCATCACCACGTCAATGTCATTTCCAGCATCTAACCAGGCGCAGACCAAATGAGCACCATCAAGGAGCGACATCCCAGTTTTATGCCGATCACGCCTAGACTGACTTAATTTGAATGCTTGTTTAAAAATTGCGTTTTGCTTTGAAGATATGAATTCCATTTTTCTTCACATGGCTGATTTGCGGCGTGCATTATGCGCTAAAGCACGGCTTGTGAGCGTACTAATTTGCTTGAAGTGTTGATACTGATAGTCCGAAACTTGAGCCTCGCCACCGACATCTGCATAAAGAATGCCCAGTGGTTTATCACCCACAAAAATCGACATTGCACAAAAACTCTCAGCATGAATTTGCTCGCGAAATTCAGCTGGCAACAGTGGCTGATACTGACCGGCATTTCCAGAATTAAGCCAAATACTGCTCGGTTTTTGCAGCAACCTTGTAAACAAGTGAGGGGCTTCTAATGGCACCACTAAAACTCGCAACGCATCAGTATCCGCTCCTTGAACATAGCGGGAACGAAGGCTATTTTCTGCAGCCATAAACAGCGTAAATGCGATACGTTTCATCCCCAAACCTTCCGCGATCGCTTTAATTGCTAAACCCATCACTTGATTGGTTGCGGCCCCTTGCACACCAGCAAGATGCAAGGCCTGCATACGCTCAATCAATACATCCTTTTCAACTGGTTTAATACTCACATTTGCCTGTTCAGCTAATAAATTTGGATTAGGCCAATCACCAGGCTGCATGACCAACCAGCGCGCCGGAGTATAAAAAGCATGCTGGCTAGGGAGCCGGTGACTTAAACTCACCAGGCATTTGACCACTGTACGCCAAACATCACCGACTTCTTGCCCTAAAATCAAAGCGATCGTTTGTAGATGGGCAGTAATATCGGGTTGCCACCAACCTTTATCTAAACAACCCATTAAAGAAATTAACGCTTTATGCAAAGCGTAGCGCGGGCTCGGCTCAACCATAACCCCTACTAAATCCAATACAGTAGCTGGATACTCCCAAATTTGAAGCAGCTTGTGCAAATTCACAGGTGAAGGTGTCATTGATAACGAAGGCACCTTGGCCAATAAAGGCAGCATATGCTCCAACGGAGTCAGCAAAGCGGCAATTTGCACAACATCAATTTTTGAATCGTAGCGCTGCGTTGCAAACTCTTTGGCTAAACGGCGCAATGTCTGAGCATGAAAGATCCACTTCAATAGAATAGAATACTCTTTCTGCAGGTCTGGCAGCAGCAAGCTCTCAATAGTGGTATGCCGAGCAAATCGTTCTAAAAAAGGAACGACGCCAATTAATAAAATTGCACTTTCTATCGAAGAAATTTCTGTTGAGAGACTAGTTTTGCTGCGATGATTTACAGTTCGAAGCAATTGAGCTGCCAGCAAAGGGTCTTGGAGCACGACTTCTGCAATCTCGGATGGCTTAATTTTGTCTGAGCGCCGAACCATCGCAATGATCTGATTGCGTGATGACTGCAAAATAGGCAGTGGCTTATTAAGCCATTCTTGATGCGCACTGACTACATTTGCCATATCAGTAACTTCCCCGTTTTCCAATCATGTAGATCAATTTCAAGGTTCGGCTTATGCTCAAGAATTTCAAAACTATTACTAATTAAAGTTGCCCCTGGGGGGAGTTCTGATTTAGCTTTAGCCCACAATTGAGACATAACGGCAGGTGAAAGGTAGGCGTAGATACAATCATAGTTTGCAAAATGAATATCGCGGTAATCACCATGTATCCATTTAACTTTTTTATCCAACAGAAGCCGACCATAAACCCAAGGCAAAAATGCCTGCTCAACGCCACACAGCTGCAAATCTGGTCTTACTCGTGACAAATAATTTAAAACACGCCCGGTACCAGCGCCAACATCCAAAAATTTAGAATTCGGTTTTATATTTGCAGCAAGTATATCGAGCGCCTCTTTTTCAGTCAGAAAAAGGGGAACTCGTGAGAGAGCAACTCGGCCGAATACAACCCAAGTAACCAAAAAAGCTAATAAGTAGTAATAGTTGGGAATATCTAATTGTAATGCAAGGAAAACTACAGGTAGAAAGCTAAAATGTATCCATGGCCACCATCGCTCAGGGTGGATAAATCTAGCAACTGCAAAGCAAAACAAAGCACTAAACAACAAACTAAAAATCAATGGCAATTTTAACGCTAAAGCACAGAAAATAGCTCCACCGACACATTGGGTAATAGTAAAGCGTAGCCACGGTTTAAATTGCTGAAGCATTGATATAGATTACTGCGTTTGATCGGGAGGTTGTGAACTAGGTTCTTGCTCTTGCAACTGCTGCCCAGCTTGCTCCCGGATATCAGTTTCCGCGTCTTTATTTAAGACAACAATACTAATCCGTCGATTGATTGGGTTATAAATATTTTCACTATCAAGTGGAATTACATCGCCAAAGCCATTTACGCGCAATATTTTACTCGGCTCTAACCCACCCAAAATCAGTTCACGACGTGAAGCGTTGGCGCGTTCAGATGATAATTCCCAGTTGGTGAAACCTGCAGCACCACCTGCAAATTTACTACCATCTGTATGACCTGATAATGAAATAGCATTAGGTACTTCATTCAGTAACTGGGCAATTTCTTGCAAAATACCATGCGCAAAGGTTTCTAGCTCAGAGCTACCGGATTTAAACATAGGTCGATTTTGCTCATCGACAATTTGGATTCGCAATCCTTCCGCAACCATATCAAGTTTTAATTGGTTTTTATATTTTGCCAAAGTTGAATCTTCGCGAATTTTGTTGTCCATCAAAGCTTCAAACTTTTGTTTTAACTCAGATAATCTGCGCTTATCTTTAGCGGCTTCAGTTTGGCTTGGAGGTGCGCCTTTTTTGACTTGTCCAGCTTGCTTTGTTAAGTCATTACCACCGCCTTGAATGACCGTATCAGATTCGCCAGCTCCTGAACCGCCCGCGTTGGCAATTTTTACTGGATTGGAAAAATAATCGGACACCCCTTTCAGATTTCCTTTTGAAACAGAACCAAGCAGCCACATTAATAGGAAAAAGGCCATCATGGCGGTAACAAAATCGGCATATGCGATCTTCCAGGCACCACCATGGTGACCGTGGCCACCCTTTTTGATCTTTTTGACAACTATGGGGCGTTGGGAATCGTCACTCATTGCAAATCCAGTCGAAATGTATGCTCAGGCTTATTTGCCTTTAGCATTTTTAACAAATTCTTCCAACTCTTTAAATGAAGGTCGCTCAGTTGAGGATAGCGCTTTGCGTCCAAACTCCACGGCGACCTGAGGTGCATACCCATTTAGGCTTGCTAATAAAGTCACTTTAATGGTTATCAACACTTGATGCATCTCTGCATTTTTTGTCTCAAGAACTTGGGCAAGGGGGCCAACAAAACCATATGCAAGCCAAATACCCATGAATGTTCCTACCAGCGCAGCACCGATCAATTTACCCAATTCTGACGGAGGCAAATGAAGAGAACCCATTACGTGCACAACCCCCATTACTGCAGCAACAATACCAAAAGCAGGCAAACCATCCGCCAGCTTCGCCATTGCTGAAGCAGGTCCTTCTGCCTCGTGGTGGTGTGTATCAATCTCAACATCCATTAAATTTTCAATCTCAAACGCATTCAGGTTGCCTCCAACCATCAAGCGAAGATAATCGCAAATAAATTCAGTAACATGGTGATCATGAGATATTTTGGGGTATTTTGAAAAAATTGGGCTGGCATGAGGATCTTCGACGTCCCCTTCGATTGACATCAACCCTTCTTTTCTGACTTTAGCCAACAACTCAAATAAGCAGGCAAACAAATCCATATAGAACGGCTTAGTATACGCAGAACCTTTAAAGATAGAAGGAAGGGCTTTGGCAAATGCCTTCATACCTTTGCCACCTTGTGCGGCAATCATACCGCCGATTGCACCACCGAAGATGATCACAATCTCAGATGGCTGCCAAAGAACACCAAGATGCCCTCCATGCCATGCATATGCCCCTAAAATACAGGCACACATAAAAACGTAGCCAAGTAAAACGAACATTAGTCCGTACCCTATTACTAGTTATAAAGGTTTGCTAATAGTACTATCGCATAGTCATCTTAGTGACAGACAAATCGACTCACAACCAAAATCATCTCAAAACAGTTCACTTTGTATTAATGTTGCACGAACTGGTGCAAATGAACAACGATGACATGCTGTTGCACCATGAAGTTTTAATTTTTCTAAATGCAGTGCAGTTCCGTAGCCCTTGTGCATTGAAAATCCATAGTCAGGATAAAGTTGATCCAACATATCAGACTCTGCATCTTTTGCTACTTTTGCAAGAATAGAGGCCGCTGATATGGATATTTCGGTTAAATCACCCTTCACGATCGCCTTTGCAGGTATTGCAATGTTAGGAATACGATTGCCATCAATAATTGCAAATTCAGCGGGAACACAAAGACTTTCAATAGCGCGTTTCATCGCCAACATTGTGGCTTGCAAAATATTCAGACTATCAATTTCATCTACAGAAGCACTAGCAATCGACCAACTTATTGCTTCTGCCTTGATCACTGCGTCCAACTGCGCTCTCTTTTTTGCACTTAGCTTCTTCGAATCAGTTAGACCTGCGCACTCCCATCCTTGAGGTAAAATAACAGCTGCTGCAAAAACTGATCCAGCAAGTGGGCCTCTTCCTGCTTCATCTACCCCACAAATCCTCACTAGTTTATCCTTTTGAGAGCATGGAATAGATAGCTTGGGCAGCACGCTGGCCTGCGGAGCAACGCATTACCGCATGTAAATCAGCAAATTTTGCGGCAATTGACTGCTGTAAGGGCTTATCATCCAAATAATTGCTGATCGCTAAAACCAAATTCTCTGCACTTGCATCGTGCTGCAAAAACTCGGGCATTAAAAACTGCTTACTGATGATATTAGGCAAACTAACATAAGGCAGTAGATATTTACGTTTAACTATTTTATAGGTAAGTTCGGAAACACGATAAGCAACAACGGTTGGTTTTTTAGCCAACATTGATTCAAGAGCGGCTGTACCTGATGCCAACAACACCACATCAGCCGCAGACATTGCTTCATGCGAATGCCCAAACATTAAACGCCAATTGAGGTTTTCAGCTTGTTGACGCCAGAGCTCTCGCTCGAAGAGCAATCGTGTTTCACGTGTAATAAATGGCACAAGAAATACTAAATCTGGATACTTTTCAGCCAGTTTTTTTGCCGTTTCGATGAATAATGGTGCAAGCGCCAGCACTTCACGCTGCCTACTGCCAGGCAAAATAGCTAAGGCATTCACACCCTTCGCAATATTTAAAATTTCACGATAGCTAGCTTGTTCTACTTTTAGTGGCATTTGATCCGCAAGAGGATGGCCAACAAAAGTAGCAGGAACACCCGCATTGTCGAAAATTTCTTTTTCAAAAGGCAGCAATAATAGAACGTGATTGACTGCAGCTTTGATTTTATTGATTCGTTCTGGTCGCCAAGCCCAGATGGAGGGGCTTACATAATGAACCGTTGGCACGCCTAATCTTTTAATCTTCTGAGCTAAGCCAATATTGAAATCAGGCGCATCAATTCCAATGAAAAGATCAGGTTTACTAAGCTGACAACTATTAATTAAGCGTTTTCTGAGGCGTAATAGTTCAGGCAAATGTTTTACTACCTCAACAACCCCCCCTACCGATAGGGTCTCCATTGGTTCAATAGTTTTCGCCCCCGCAGTTAACATTTTGGGGCCAGCCACACCCACGAAATCTGCTGATGGGTATAGTTTTTTTAACTCAACGATTAGAGATGCACCCAAAACATCACCGGATGCTTCCCCCGCCACTATCGCTATTTTAGGCCAGGCTTGAGGTTTGAAATCAAATTCAGACATTAGAATTAGCGGACAATCCCACGTTTTGATAGCGTAAAGAAACGCACAAAAGGTTCAAGTGAAGTTTCGTTTTCAGCCAATGCACTGATTTGCGCTACAGCATCTTCGTAAGATAAACCAGTTCTATACAACAGTCGGTAAGCCGTTTTAACTGCTCGGATGCCCTGCTCTGTAAAACCGCGACGTTTCATCCCCTCGGAATTAAAACCTCGAGCAATGGCACGATTACCCTCGCACATAACGAATGGTGGTAAATCTTGGACGATAATTGACCCACCACCAGCCATGGTATGCTCACCAATAGTACAAAATTGATGAACAGCTGTTAAACCACCTAAAATCGCAAAATCTCCAACCGTAACATGCCCTGCCAAGGTGCAACCGTTGGCCATAATTACATTATTGCCAAGAGTACAATCATGGGCTATGTGCGCGTAGGCCATAATCCAATTATCAGAGCCAACACGTGTGATACCTTGATCCTGTGTTGTTCCGGTTGAAATTGTGACATTTTGGAAAAAAGTATTCCTATCGCCGATCACAAGTTTAGTCGGCTCGTCAGCGTACTTTTTATCTTGAGGATCACACCCTATAGCACAGTATGAATAAAAACGGTTACCTTCTCCAATTTGCGTATAGCCGGAAATAACGGAATGCGAATCAATTATTGAGCCGGATCCGATAGCTACATTTGGGCCAATAATTGAAAAAGGCCCGACAATCACATCGTCAGCAATCGATGCGGCAGGATCAACTAGTGCAGAGGGATGGATTTTGGGCATATCAACCTCAGTTAAACTTCACGCTGCGCACACATTAAATCAGCTTCACAAGCTAACTCATCACCTACAAATGCCTTTGCAGTATATTTCCAAATGCCACGTTTAGATGCGGTGATTTCAGCAGTCAAAATTAACTGATCGCCCGGCACGACTTGTCGTTTAAATCGAGCATTATCAATGCCCGCATAAAAAAGAATTGTATTTTTAGATGGTGGAGGCTGTATGCTTTTGAATGTAAGTACGCCAGCAGCTTGAGCTAATGCCTCCAAAATCAAGACACCAGGCATTACTGGGTATCCGGGAAAATGCCCTTGAAAAAAAGGCTCATTCATTGTGACATTTTTAATTGCTTTTACCGACTTACCAGCCTCTAATTCAAGTACTCGATCTACCAATAAAAAAGGATAACGATGTGGTAAATGTTCCATAATGCCTACGATATCAATTGGCGTCACGCTTACTCTCCTTGATTCACTTGTTTACTTGTAATTAATTTTTCTAAGCCTTTGAGCTTTTTCGCTAACTCATCCAGCTTCCTAAAATGGACCATATTTTTTAGCCAAGTTCCATGGGGAACCACAGGTACGCCAGAAGCATAAACCCCACTTTCCGCGATTCCTGATGGCACACCACTACCCGCCAAAATAGTTACCCTATCAGCAACCTTCAAATGGCCCGCAATAAGCACCCCACCACCAATTAAGCAGTTACTGCCAATTTCAGCGGAACCGGCAATACCTGTACACGCCGCAATCGCCGTATTTTTTCCAATTTTTACGTTATGGGCAATTTGAATTAAATTATCCAATCGGACACCTGACTCAATTACCGTATCATCTAATGCACCGCGGTCAATAGTAGTGTTGGCTCCAATTTCAACATCATCGCCAATCACAACCCGCCCGATTTGCGGAATCCGCTCCCAATGATCACCTGCCCACGCATTACCAAACCCATCGGATCCGACTACCGTACCTGAGTGGATTACACATCGACTGCCAATAATCGAATCAGCATAAATAGTGACTCTTGGCATAAGTATTGAGCCAGTACCAATTATTGAATTTTTACCAATAAAAACACCTGCTTTCAGCTGGCTAAACTCACCTATTTGAACACCAGACTCAACGACAACGTTTGGTCCAATTTCAACGGTAGCAGGCACATTAACATCCGCGGCAATTGTTGCCGAAGGATGAATTGACTGGGTGGATTGAACCCTAGGATTAAAGTAATTTGCTACCCTAGCAAATAGCAAATTAGGGTCACTCGTTAATAGATAGGAACGATTCTGTGGTAAATCATCCGTGCTTTTAACGATAACAGCCAAAGCCTTGCTATGCTCTAATTCTGCAGCAAACTTAGAATTACTAATAAAAACCAATTTTCCTGGTGTAGCTCCTAGAAGCGAGGCCACACCGTCAATTATAAGGTCCCGCCCCAGCAGCTTTGCATCAAACATCTCTGCAAGAGCGGATAGATAAACACCTTTTGTATTCATTATCGATCCACCAATTGACGCAACACCTTATCTGTAATGTCTAACTTAGGATTTCTATACACTGCATCCTGTAAAACAACATCTAACTTCTCTTGATCTGCAATATTTCGAATGGCTGAATTTACTCTTTCTTGTAAACCTGACAACTCTTCATTTCTGCGAGAATTTAAATCTTCATTAATCTCTCGTTGCATTCGCTGAAAATCTTGATTTAACTTCAGTAGCTCACGCTCTTTCACTCTTCTATCTGCTTCTGATAAAGACCCCTTATCGAGCAATTGCTGCAATGCTTTGCCTTGCACAGAAATTTTTTGCAACTCTATCCTTCTAGGCTCAAACTCTTTTTCTAATTTTTTCGCTGCACGAACTGCAGGTCCCGCCTCACGTAAAATTCGCTGAGTATCAACAAAACCAATTTTTGTATCCGCTTTCGCCACATTCGAGATTAGTAAAGCTAGCAAAGCGAGAGAAAGAATATATTTAAGTTTCATAAAATGCCCCACGATCAGAACACCTGTCCCAATTGGAATTGAACACTTTCAGTCTTATCCCCATCTTGGTTATTAAATGGTTTGGCCCAAACAATTTTTAATGGCCCAATCGGAGAAATCCACGTAAAACCAACGCCCGCTGAATAGCGTAATGATGAAAAATCAGGTGTTTCACCTGTTCCCCAAATATTACCTGCATCTGCAAATACACTGAGGCGCATCGATTTATCGTCTTTCATACCTGGCAAAGGCATATAGAGCTCAAAGTTATTTACAAAACGCGTCGTCCCGCCCATTGCATCGCCATTCTCATCTTTTGGCCCAAGCGAGCCCGATTTATAGCCACGCACCGAATTGACACCACCGGCATAATAGTGCTTGTAAAATGGCATTTCATCTGCAGAATAGCCATCTCCATAGCCAAGCTCTACGTTCCAAGCAAACGTAATCGGCGACTTCTCTCTAAATGAATAAAAAAACTGACTTTGGGCAGAAAGCTTATAAAAAGTAATGTCAGATGGCGGAACGGCAACTTCTGCATTTAATTTTTTATACCAACCCTTTGTTGGAAAGGTAGATGAATCACGATCATCCGCGGACCAATTGGCAGTTAGTGAGAAAGTGTCGGAAGTGTCACCATATTTTGCAACATGATCAACAACGTACGATGGTGAGGCTGGATAAGTAATTAACTTTAAGTTTTCATAGTTCAAGCCCCAGCCAATACTATTGTAATCGCTTGTTGGCATGCCAAAGTTAAAATTCAAACCCTTCGTATCTGTTGAATAGTCACCAAGCTCCATCTCACCAGGATCAGTAGTTCTCATATACAAGCTCCATCCAAAAGAAACTCCATCAGGAGTTGCATATGGATTCCGCATGGATAAAGCATAGGTTTTAGAGGCAGAACTCGTGTTCAATTCGGCTGTAAATCGCTTACCCGTGCCTAAGAAGTTGGCTTGAGAAATCGACGCCTGAAATAAAGCGCCCTCACCTTGCCCATAACCGACACCAAAGTTGAAGTTACCGGTTTTCTGCTCGACAACTGATACATTCATATCAACTTGATCTAAGGCATCAGGAACAATTGGCGTTTCAATATTAACCTCAGAGAAATATCCAAGCTGCTGTAAGCGCTCTTTTGAGCGTTTAATTTTAGATAAATCATACTCCGCAGACTCCATCTGACGTAATTCACGTCGAACCACTTCGTCGCGGGTTAAATTATTCCCATAAATATTAATTCGACGTACGCTGGTTTTTTTACCAGGATCTACCATGAAATTAATAGAAACTTGTTTTTTTTCTTCATCAATCTCAGGCACAGGATTTACGTTTGCAAACGCATAACCTTGCTCACCTAGTAAATTCGAGATTGCAGTTAATGATTTGTTTACCGTTTCTCTGGAGTAAACATCTCCAGCCTTAACCATTGATAACGCAAGAAGTGAGTCTTTAAACTCGGGTAAGGTGGTTGCCAAATCAACTCCGGCGACCTTATATTGATCACCCTCACGCACATTAATCGTTAAATATATCTCGCTTTTATCTTCTGAAAGAGCCACAGCGGTTGATTCAATAGAAAACTTGATATAACCACTATCTAAATATAAAGACTTAATCGCCTCAAGATCGGCTGCAAATTTTTGCTTAGAGTATTGATCTGACTTTGTATACCAAGTCATCCAATTAGTCGTAGTTAGTGCCATTTGCGAAGCTAATTCGCTATCGCTAAACACAGTATTACCAACAAAGTTGACACTCTTAATTTGTGCAACGTCACCTTCAGATATGTCAATCTGGATACCCACACGATTTCGGTCGAGTTTAGTCACCGTTGTTTTAATATCAACGGAATAGCGACCACGTGAATAGTATTGCTGCTTCAGTTCATTGATTGCAGAATCGAGAATTTCTTGCTGAAAAATTTGGCTTTCTGCAAGATTCTGAGCCTTTAAAGCCGTTTTAATTTGTTCTTTTTCAATTAGTTTTGAGCCATTAATATTGATTTGTGACACCGTTGGCCGCTCATCCACAGTGACTACAAGGACATCTTTATCAGCCTCAATCCGTACATCATCAAAAAAACCCGTCGCGAACAAGTTACGTATCGCTTGACTCGCTTTGGCGTCGTCAAACTGCTCCCCAACTTTAACGCCTAAGTAGTTAAACACAGTACCTGCATCAGTACGCTGCAAACCTTCCACGCGAATGTCGCGCACGGTGAATGAATCAAAAGCCAAAGCGTTGATGCTTAGACTTGCAAGTGCCGCGCTGAGCAGCAGGTACATAGGCTTAAATTTCATTTTTATCGGCAATTTAGAAGTGTGTAGTTAACCCAGCAACAGTCGGCTTGTATCATTAAATAAAGCCAGCGCCATCAGCATGAGCAAGAGAGTAAGACCTATTTTTTGCAACCACTCGGTGACTGATGCTGGAACAAGCTTACCAGTCAACAATTCGTAGCTATGATACAGCAAATGACCGCCATCCAAAATTGGCACTGGCAGCAGATTAAGCACACCAAGGCTAATACTAATGAGCGCTAAGAACTGTAGATATGCTAACCACCCCAGTGAAGCACTCTGCCCTGCGTATTCAGCAATCCCGATTGGTCCACTGACCTGCTTGGGCGATAAAACACCGATCAGCATTTTGCCAAACATTCGTAAGGTGAGCACAGCCATTTGATAGGTTTTTTTCACACCCATTTGGACCGCGGCCACAGGAGATAACTCGATCGTCAATTGCTGAGCTTGATTTTTAAAGCGATCTGCCTCTGGAGCTATGCCTAGTCTTGGCACTTGAACACCATCAACCAGCTCAACAATCGGCGTAACATTAAACTGTTGCATCTGACCTTTACGCTCTACTTCTATTGAAATAGAACGACCATTGCTGGCTAATACAGCGGCCTGTATTTCAGCCCACGTTTTAACCGGCAACTGGTTGACTGCGACGATGGTATCGCCCACTTGCAAACCTGCTTTTGCAGCAGCGCCACCTGTTTGAACAGCAGCAAGTATCGTCCTGCTATAAAACGGAGAGAGCCCCAAACGACTTAAAAGGTGCTGATCAAATTTATCAGCAGAAACAGCCCCGAGCGGCAACTCGACACTTCGGGTATTACCCGTTTTATTCCTTAGTTCAAGCGCAACAGTCTGCGCACCCGCATAATCAAATAATTCAACCTGCAACTGATCCCAACTATCAATCGGCCTACCACCAACGGAAATTACCTGATCACCAGCGACTACCCCCGCTTTATAAGCGATACTAGCTGGCTGTACCGTGGCGATTTCCGCTTTGAGCGTTTTAACACCCACAAGATAGCAAATCGAAACCGCCACTACAGCAAATAGTAAGTTTGCCAAGGGTCCAGCCAGAACAACCGCTATTTTTTGTAAAGGGTGCTTATTGTTAAATGCCTTTTGCTTCGCACTATCCGCAATGGGAGCTTCCGTTTCGTCCATCATGCGTACGAAACCACCCAAAGGTATCATTGCAATCTGCCAAGTCGTTTCACCACGCTGCCACTGATAGATTGGCTTACCAAAGCCAATTGAAAAAGTTAATACCCCCACCCCGCATCGCTTTGCAACCCAGTAATGTCCATACTCATGAACAAATACCAGCAGACCAATTGCAAAAAAAAAGGCAATTATGGTTAACATGCAACACCTACCGACCAATTTGCCACTTGCGAATTTGCATACGCTCGAGCCTGCGAATCAGCCAGCAACAATTCTTCGAGGTTTAATGCAGATAAATCGTACTGAACCGATAGACAGGACTCAATTAATTCAGGAATTTGCGTGAATTTGATTTTCCCATTCAAGAAGCTATCCACTGCTACTTCATTGGCTGCATTAAGCACCGCAGGTGCTACACCGCCCTGTCGAATTGCCTTGTAAGCTAACGCCAAACATGGAAAGCGCACCAAGTCAGGCGCTTCGAAATCAAGGCGAGCGATACTAAATAAATCCAATGGCTTAACCCCAGCTTGAATACGCTCAGGATAAGCCATTCCATAGGCAATTGGCGTTCGCATATCAGGCGAACCTAACTGTGCGATAACTGATCCATCACGATATTGCACCATGGAATGAATGACGCTTTGTGGATGAACGACAACATCAATTAGATCAATTGGGGCATTAAACAGCCAATGCGCTTCAATAACTTCCAGCCCTTTATTCATCAGACTTGCAGAGTCAACAGAGATTTTCCGGCCCATTGACCAGTTAGGATGCTTAACAGCTTCAGCAGGAGTAATCGATGCCAGGTCATCCAGCGCACGCGTTCTAAATGGGCCACCTGACGCAGTTAGCAGCAGCTTTTCAATACCAGCTTGCTCAAAAGAGCTTTGATAAGGATGCTCACGAAATTGAACGGGTAATGATTGGAAAATTGCATTGTGTTCACTATCTATCGGCAACAGCTGTGCGCCAGAATGCTTTACGGCATCCATGAACAATTGCCCTGCGAGCACAAGGGTTTCTTTATTAGCAAGCAAAACACGCTTTCCAGCCTTCGCCGCAGCCAATGTTGCAGGCATGCCAGCCGCCCCCACAATCGCCGCCATCACAGTATCGACTTCGGGAGCAACGGCAATGTCGATTAGCGCTTGCTCTCCAACCAACACTTCACAATTAAGCGCTTTTTGATTTAGCGCATCGCGCAACCATTGGGCTTTCGACTCTTCAAGCAAAACAATGTAACGCGGTTCAAATTGCGCTGCGATGGCTAACAATTTTTCAACTTGTGAGGCACCAGACACGGCAAAAACTTCGTATCGCTCTGGATGGCGGGCAGCCACATCTAAAGTGCTCTGACCAATGCTACCAGTCGCTCCTAAAATACTCATTACGCGTTTTTCAAGCTGCATAAAGCGCCTACTAATAAAGCCATTTAAAGCAGGTGCGACAAATAAATCGCCGCACTCACAGGCAAAATCGCCAACAAACTATCGATTCGGTCTAGCACACCACCGTGCCCAGGCAATAAATTACTACTGTCCTTCATGTTGATTTGCCGTTTGAACAAGGACTCGAGTAAATCACCCATAACGCTAACAGCGGTCAAGAGCAAACCGATCACTAGCCAGATAAATGCCTGCCCAAGTGGTGATGAAAAAGCAGTGTTTTGAAATAAAACAATCGGCTTAGGCAACAATTGAATGTAAATTACAACGGCCAGTGCACCACCATAAACGCCTTCCCAGCTCTTACCAGGACTAATGCTAGGTGCTAGTTTATTTTTGCCAAATGCTTTTCCTGTGAAATAGGCAAAGGTATCAGCCACCCATGCAATCATCAGAATGCACAACAAAAATGTTCCATCTGGATGCAAAATCACCATTGCCATCGCGCCAGGTACTAACAAAGCTAAGCCAAGTAAAGCATTTAGATTACCTGCGCGACTCAATACCCACTTAGCTCGCAACCAAATTGGAACACCCACAACCCAAAAAAAAGCTGCCGCGAAAATCAGGCCCACGCGAAATTCAAGCGGCAAGCCATACCAAGAAGCCAAAAATGCTGCGGGCACAATAATTGGGTAGCTCTTGGCTAACCAACCCGACATACCTGAAAGGCGCTGCCATTCCCAGCCCGCAAACCCCAACAGAGCGGCACAAAACAAAACCCATAAATTTGCAGGCAAAAGAAACAATGCAGCTAAGACAACAGGTAGAAGGACTGAAGCAGTGATAATTCGAGTTTTTAACATAACTATTCGCTTAGCTGCTCACTAATACGGCCAAAGCGTCGCTCTCGCTGCTGGAATGAGGCAATTGATTCCCGTAATTGTGCCCGCCCAAATTCAGGCCATGCTAAATCAGTAAAATAAAGCTCGGTGTAGGCCAATTGCCAGAGCAAGAAATTACTAATCCTTTGCTCTCCACCCGTCCGAATAAACAGATCTGGATCTGGGGCATAAGACATCGACAAATAGGGCTGAAGATCTGTCTCGCTAAACCCCGCAGCTAATGCTGGATTCGCTTTCAGCATTTGTTGCGTGGCAGTCAAGATATCCCAATGACCGCCATAATCTGCAGCAATGGTGAGACATAAGCCAGTGTTTGCCGAAGTTTGTGCTTCAGCTGAAGCGATTAAGGCCACCAATTCAGACGAAAACTTGCTGCGATCACCGATAATTTTCAAACGAATATTGTTACGCATCATGCGCTCAACTTCGCTGTGCAAAACCTGTAAAAACAAACCCATTAAGAACGTGACTTCATCAGCAGGGCGGCGCCAATTTTCACTAGAAAATGCAAAAACTGTTAAATAGCCAATCTTTAGCTCATCACAAGCCCGAATAACCTCGCGTAACGCATCCACGCCTTTCTTGTGGCCGTAGATGCGTGGCATCATTCGTTTTTTTGCCCAACGACCATTGCCATCCATAATAATGGCAATATGCTGCGGCATTTTTCCTTGGGTTAAATCGATATCCTGCTCGCTTTCGCGATTAAACAAAGCCACGCTTACCGCCTTTCTCTTATACCGTCAGCAATTCTTTTTCTTTCTCAGCCAATTGGCGATCCAAATCAGCAATGTATTTATCGGTCAGTTTTTGGATCTCATCTGTACCACGACGCTCATCATCTTCAGAGATCTCTTTATCTTTAACCGCACGCTTGAGTTGGTCATTCGCATCACGACGAACGTTACGGACTGCAACTCGTGCATCCTCAGTTTCACCGCGCACAACCTTAATCAGGTCTTTACGGCGCTCTTCGGTCAGCATAGGCATAGGCACACGAATCAAATCACCTTGCGCGGCGGGATTAAGACCCAAATCGCAATCACGAATCGCTTTCTCAACCTTAGCAACCATATTTTTTTCGTATGGTTGCGCCCCAATCGTACGGGAATCAATCAATGTAATATTTGCTACTTGATTCACTGGCACCAAGCTACCGTAGTACTCTACTTGCACGTGATCGAGCAAACCAGTATGCGCACGGCCAGTACGAATTTTTGCCAAGTCTGTTTTTAATTTTTCGGCAGTTTTTGCCATTTTTTCTTCGGTTGATTTTTTGATATCAGCGATCATTTTCAATAACCTCTACAACACTTCAGCATTAACGCTGCCTGCACTAAGCAGCACGTAATAAAAAAACAGGCGGGATTATACCCGCCCGTCGAGATGAGTTCGATACAATCTTAGCAGTGTACCAGTGTACCCTCGTCTTCCCCAAGCACCACGCGCTTTAAAGCACCTGATTTGAAGATGCTCAGCACACAAATATTCATTTTTTGATCACGGCACAATGCAAACGCGGTTGCATCCATCACCTTCAGATTGCGACCAATCGCTTCATCAAACGTAACCGTTTGGTAGCGAACTGCGTCTGGATTCTTTTTCGGATCATCGGTGTATACACCATCAACCTTAGTGGCCTTCAAAACAATATCAGCCCCTACTTCCATACCGCGCAACGCAGCAGCAGTATCGGTGGTAAAGAATGGGTTACCAGTACCCGCGCCAAAAATAACTACTTTACCTTCTTCTAGATAGCGAATTGCTTTGCCGCGAATATAAGGCTCTGCCACCTGCTGAATAGTTAAAGCAGACTGCACGCGTGAAACAATACCAGCATGGCGCATTGCATCTTGCAGTGCCAAGGCATTCATTACGGTGGCCAACATGCCCATATAATCAGCTGTTGCGCGATCCATACCTGATGCAGCAGGTGCTACACCACGGAAAATATTGCCACCACCAATCACAACGGCAACCTGCACACCCAAATCAACTACTTCTTTAATTTCTTGTACGATACGATCAATCGTTGCACGATTAATACCGTAACTATCATCTCCCATCAATGCTTCGCCAGAGAGTTTTAACAGAATACGGTTATATTTTTTTGGCAGGCTCATAAGGATTCCTTATATGATTTCTCGGGCGTTCTGGTAGATCGTAGTCGTAGAAACGCCGCACCTGTAGGCGCGGCGTTTCTTAGTCTAATACAAGACTTATAGTTGTGCAGCAGCAGCTACTTCAGCGGCGTAATCAACAACTTTCTTCTCAATACCTTCGCCAACAACAAATGTAGCGAATGCATTAACTTTAGCAGAATTGTTTTTCAACAATTGCTCGATTGTTACTTTGTCGTCCTTCACAAAAGGCTGTGACAACAAAGTCACGTCTTTCAGGAATTTCTGAACAGTACCTTCAGCGATTTTTTCCAACATTGCTTCTGGCTTGCCAGCTTCCTTAGCACGCTCAATGGCTACACGACGTTCAGTTTCAATCGCTTCAGCATCAACACCTGAAGCATCCAATGCTTTTGGCTTAGCAGCTGCGATATGCATCGCAATGTCTTTACCCAATTGCTCGTCACCACCAACCAGGTCAACCAATACACCTACTTTGGCACCGTGGATGTACGCAGCCAATTGGCCTTCAGTTGAATAGCGAACAAAACGACGCAAAGTCATGTTCTCGCCCAATTTAGCCACGATAGCTTTACGCAAGTCTTCAACTGTTTCGCCAGAATCAGTAACTACCGCAGCCAACTCTTCAACGTTTGCTGGGTTGCCAACTACAACTGCTTTAGCACAAGCAGTAACGAATGCGCCGAAGTTTTCATCTTTACCTACAAAGTCAGTTTCGCAGTTAACTTCGATGATCGCACCAGTTTTTTTGTCTTCAGCGATAAAGGCCTTAACAACACCTTCTGCAGCAGTACGGCCAGCCATTTTAGACGCTTTAGCGCCAGATTTGATGCGCAGCGCTTCTTCAGCTTTTTTGATGTCGCCATCAGCTTCAACCAGTGCTTTTTTGCACTCCATCATACCCAAGCCAGTCATTTCGCGCAGTTCGCTGACCATTTTTGCTGTAATTGCAGCCATGAATTTCTCCCAAATAAGGAAATCAGTCTATTTGAAGATTGTTACAAAAAAGGGGCTAAACGCCCCTTTTTAGATGTTTTCGCTTCAGCGTTTGGATTACTCAGCAGCAGCTTCGCTAACTGCAGCAACCAAAGCTTGAGTCGCTTGGTTACGACCTTCCAGAACTGCATCAGCAACTGCACGAGCGTACAGGCGGATTGCGCGAGCAGAGTCATCGTTACCAGGAATAACGTAGTCGATACCTTCTGGGTTGTTGTTAGTATCAACAACACCAATTACAGGGATACCGAGCTTTTTAGCTTCAACGATAGTACCAGCTTGGTAACCAGTGTCGATTACGAAAATCGCGTCTGGCAAGCCACCCATTTCAGAAATACCAGCCAATGAACGCTCGAGTTTTTCAACTTCACGTTTCATGTCCAACAATTCTTTCTTGCCGTAGCCAGTGCCTTCAGCATTTTCCAGAACCGCTTTCATGTCGTTCATGCGTTTGATCGACTGCTTAACTGTTTTGTAGTTAGTCAGCATACCACCCAACCAGCGGTGATCAACGAATGGTGAATTTGCGCGAGTAGCTTCTTCAGCGATGATTTCGCGAGCAGCGCGTTTAGTACCAACGAACAACACGTTACCTTTGTTTGCTGACAATTGACGCACGAATTTCAGTGCATCTTCAAACATTGGCAATGTTTTTTCGAGGTTAATAATATGAATCTTGTTGCGAGCGCCGAAAATGTATTTGCCCATTTTCGGGTTCCAGTAACGGGTTTGGTGGCCGAAGTGTACGCCGGCTTCCAGCATATCGCGCATGCTAACAGACATTGATTTCTCCAAAGTCTCAGGGGTTAAGGTCTTCCGCCCGTAGGAACTAATAAAGCACCCTTGAGATACGGACGGGAAAATTACTGTGCAAACCATTTACACAGCTAGTCGGCGATTATAACCGCGTTAGCGCCCGCAGTTCAAGTTATGTTTGCAGCTGGCAAATAACTCCGAGCCGTCAACATTGCATTGCTTGACACAAGCTATCGATTTTCAGTTGAGTCTGGGCAGCGTCACGCTCTAAATTAAGCGCCTGCTGCGCCGCCAACTGCAACCGATAATCGGCCAGCAACCAGTCTGGTCGCGCCAATTGTCGATCCAAATCAAGCGCAGCATTAATGGCCGCCAAAGCCGCTTGATACTGTCCAAGTCCGATATGCGCTAGGGCCTTTTGTTGATACGCATGCGCCCGTTCAACACGCTCAGACTCGGGCGCCGCTTGCAGCAACTGCTCAGTCAAGGCCAAACCCTGCGACCATGCCTGCTGATGAAGCGCCATTTTGGCCGCAATATTGAGCTGAGCCCACAGCAACACACACGGTGAAGCACATAAGCGCTTTGACTCATCTAATACTTTTTGCACAAATTGTACATCGTAATCCTCCTTCGCCGTCAGCACCTGCGCAACTTGCAAATTGGCTTGCGCACGCTGCGCATCAGCAAACAGCGACTGCTCCAACATCGGCGCCAAAGTCTCCCGCGCACCCGAATAGAAACCCAATCGCAACTGAGA
This sequence comes from Chitinibacter sp. SCUT-21, assembly GCA_041874755.1. Lineage (NCBI taxonomy): Bacteria > Pseudomonadati > Pseudomonadota > Betaproteobacteria > Neisseriales > Chitinibacteraceae > Chitinibacter > Chitinibacter sp. SCUT-21. Next base: position 84,990 of record CP102611.1, on the reverse strand, counting down.
CTGCGCCAAACCCAAGCGCGCCATGCCTTGCCCAGACCAATCATCCAAAGCTTGATACTGCTTGAGCGCAACGGACCACCAATCGGCAGCCCCTTGCACATCACCGGCACGCATTGCCGCCAAAGCCTTACTGTGACTATTCTCTACCGCAATACGCAACGCAGGTATTTCAAGCTTCGGTGAGCTAGTACACGCCCCCAAACCCAACATCACAACCGCAACGAGTGTTTTAATCAAATGAGACATCAGCGACTCTCCGCAATCGGCGCAGTCAATGGCGCGCGCTCAAGGCTGCGGCTTAACGGCCAAATCTGTTGAATTGCCCCAAGCGTTTCATCGCTACGACGAATTAATTCATCCCCATTACGCACCATGCTCGGTACGTATGGCGCAGATTGCTCCACCGTTTGCCGCAGAATACGCATTGAAGCACTCGCGTCGGTGCCGATTGATTGCACACTCTGCATTGACGAAGCCGCAGCATTCAAAAGGGGCGGCAACTGATGCGCCAACTCACTCGCAATCACATCGCCACGCAGTAGCAAGCGATCCGCACTTTGCAATGCCTGGCGCCCTTCTTGATCCATCAATCCGTCAGTACGCTGCAGCAATTGATCGACCTTTTGGCGCGTCAACTCCAATTCGGCAGTCAGCTTTTGCACATTGACCATGGTTTGGCGCACATCCCCCTGCGGATCATTAATATAATTGAGCGTATCTTGCACCGAACCAATAATCGGCAGAGTACGCTCGCGCAAATCAAGTGCAATATCACCCAGCCCAAGTGTTTTGATAAAACTAAGAACCCCACCCTCTGGCATAACCTTAGCTTTATTTGACCCGACATAAATTTCGATAAAATGATCGCCAATCACACCATCTTGCTGCAAGACCGCTAAAGAATCTTCCTTAACCCACTTCATATAGCGATCTTCAATCAAAATCGAAACATCAACTTTGGCCTGCTCATTCAGCGCCACCTCATCAACCACTCCGATGCGAAAACCCGACAAACGTACCTGCATGCCCGGCGTTAAACCTGTACCGCTTTCAGCGACAAAATGCAGCCGTGTCTTGGCATTGAACCAGCCCTGACGTTCAGCCAAGACCCCCATCAAGGTTAAAATAATCAGAGCAATCACCAGCGCGAACAAACCCACTCGCCAACCCAGCAACTGAAATCGTGGGTCAATATCTTTTAGAAAACGATGCTGTTTCATTGTTTTATTCACCAACAGCTAACACAGAAGAAAATTCAACAGGGGTATAACCGTCAGGAACATCACCCGTGGTCATTAGAAAGTAATACTGGGTCTCAGTATTTGCATCAAACAATTTTGCCAGCAAGGTTTCGCGCACTCTAGACTGATGCAGCCACGCAAGCCACTCACGATCCAAAATCAAAAAGCGCGGATGCTGCAACAAAGCCCGAAACAAGGCGGCCAAGCGGCGATGCGATGTATCCAGCTGAGCGGGCAACTGGGTTAACTGATGCATTAAAACATCATGCTGATATTCAAACGGCGACAATAAATCGTTTAAACGATGATCTAAGCTGGTCAAAGATTCACCCGAATGATACCAAGTCGGCAAAACGATATTTTCCCATACACGTAAATTACTCACAAAAACGGGCTTTGCCTCCAACACCCCAACCGCGCCCAAATCACGCGCATGAATACGCCGCGTCAGCTCATCAATGACAATGTCGCTAACATCTTCATCATCCAACACAAAAGCATAGCGACCAGGAGTTGCAAATGGATCAGGATTAAATTGCCAATTGGCAGCTTCGGAAAATTTCAACATTCGATTACCGCACAAAAGCCCAACATAAATCCAAGGCAAATAAGGCAAACAAGCCGCGCATCACAGCACGCGATGCTGCTCGGGGAATTTCAGTAGCACTTAACTGAACACTCAAGCCAGCTTGGCAGGCCAGCACACCACCAGCCAGGCCAAAGCTAGCCGCTTTAGCTAAACAAACAGCGATGTCGCCAACCTGCAAAATGCGATCCAACGCCAAAACCTGGTAGCTCGCATCCCAACCCGAAATCAGCAATACCCCCCCTAAAGTTGCGCCCAACGCCATGCATGCGGTTAACAATATGGATGAACTCATCATCCCGAGTACGCGAGGCAAAATCAGGTAACTGGTAATCGAAATATTCATCCGCTCCAATTCACGCACCTCACCGTTGATGCGCATACTCGCCAATTCAATCGCAATCGCAGAGGCCGAGCGCGCCATCACAATCAGCACTGTCAGCAATGGAGCCAACTCTGAAAACGTCAGCGAGCCAAGTAGGCGCATCGCGGTATCGCGGCTCTGCCCGTACTGGCCGTGCAATTGCGTCACAACAATACCGCCAAGCGCAAAGCCAATAAAAAACATGAGCCATGCAGCCTCATTGGCAGTGAAATAAACCTGCTTTAGATACACACGACGTACCGGTGCACGAGCAAAACCCGAAAAAGCATGTAAATAATGCCGCAGCCATCTTTTCAAAATGAAAATCCTACCCATCTAGACCAAAACCACATTGAAATCGGCTCGATAAAGCAATTTCATCGTCACGATAGCAACAAACGAATAGAACGTCACCGCACAAAGCTTTAAACTAGCGCGATTATTTGACTTCGCAACATTTGAAACGACTCTTATTCATAAGGAACGACCATGGCGACTCAACACCACCGTCTGCTGATTCTTGGCTCAGGCCCCGCGGGTTACACTGCCGCAGTTTACGCTGCGCGCGCAAACTTGAAACCAGTTTTGATCACAGGTATCGCACAAGGTGGTCAGTTGATGACCACCACGGATGTCGATAACTGGCCTGCCGATGCGGATGGAGTAATGGGCCCAGAATTGATGAGCCGTTTTCAAAAACACGCTGAGCGTTTTGGCACCGAAATGATCTTTGATCATATTCACACTACACACCTAAACGAGAAACCAATCCGTTTGGTCGGTGACTCGGGCGAATACACCTGCGATGCTTTGATTATTGCCACTGGCGCGTCAGCGCAATACTTGGGCCTACCATCGGAAGAAGAATTCGCAGGTCGCGGCGTTTCAGCGTGCGCAACGTGTGATGGTTTCTTCTACCGCGGCAAGCCCGTTGCGGTCGTTGGCGGTGGCAATACTGCAGTTGAAGAGGCGCTGTACTTGGCTAATATCGCCAGCCACGTAACGTTGATTCACCGCCGTGACACTTTCCGCTCAGAAAAAATCTTGATCGATCACCTGATGGAAAAAGTAGCAGAAGGCAAAATCACACTAGAGCTGAACCAAACTTTGGATGAAGTTCTGGGCGACGCTAGCGGCGTAACTGGCGCGCGCTTGAAACAATTTGGTGGTGATGCGACGAAAGAAATCAAAGTCGACGGCGTGTTTATCGCAATTGGCCACAAACCGAACACCGATATCTTCAAAGGCCAGCTCGATATGGATCAAACTGGCTACCTGATCACCAAAGGCGGCCGTGACGGCAATGCAACAGCGACCAGCGTACCAGGCGTATTTGCCGCCGGCGACGTGCAGGACCATATCTACCGCCAAGCCGTGACATCAGCTGCCAGCGGTTGCCAAGCCGCTCTTGACGCTGACCGTTACTTGGAAAGCCTGCGTTAATTTAAAGGTATACACCGCTAGACCATATCCAATATAGCCTAGCGACACATACCCAAAAGCCCATATTCGCCTTTGTGCAATATGGGCTTTTTTTATCTAAGCACTAACAACAGCAGCCATGCACACGATTGGTGCGCAGCAACACGCTGACCCCAAACTTTCCTCATTTTTGTTGCGTAGATTCAATATCGATAAAAAAATGATGTTCTGTCTTCAAATTGACATACATAATTGACATGCTATCTGAGCTGTACTCGGGGCTGAAATGCCAAGAATTACTGGTTTAACCTTTTAGAGGAATCACCATGTCTCTGCCGTCTACGTTCAAAACTTCACGTCAACGTCGCTCTTTAGAGGAAGCACAGCGAAATATGGAGATCGCTGTCATGGGCACGTATCGCAAACAATTTGAAACCAAACGCCAGATCCGCAATGCCTTAGCTGACTTAGCCGCAGAAAAGGCAGAACGGTCGCTCGATTACTTAGAGCAGGCATAACCAGTCATAGCCCAAGTTTAACTTGGGCTTTTTTATTGGCGCAAAGCGCCCAGATCAGCCAATTGATCGGCCAATTCATCAGCCAGCTGCCGATAGCCTGCAGCATTCGGATGCACCAAATCACTTTTTAACGATGATTTCGCCAATATTTGGGCGAGCGAGTCTTCATTTAGAGGAACTTGATAGGCCTCAGCCACTTCGTGATACAAGGCTGGCGTTTCTAGTCCCAAGCCCAGTTTGGGCACACCAATTAGCAACACCGGCAGATTTCTGCGCTTTAATTCGTCAAGCATCAAACCTAACTCAGCCTTGGTTTGCTCGGCAGGCAATTTCTGTAAAAAATCATTCCCACCCAAGCACAGCAGCACCAGCCGAGGCTTTACGTCATCGAGTGTGGCGCTAAATCGCTGCCGCGCTTGTGCCGCCGTCTCGCCTGGCACGCCAGCATTCACAATCTGCCAACCTGTTTTTTGCGCCAACACCGCCGGATACGATTGCGCATCATCGGCACCAACGCCGTAGGTGAGGCTATCACCAAACGCCAGCACGACACTATTAGCCGGCAACGGTTTAAAGGGCTTGTCACCACAGGCTGCTAAAAGCAGAACCGTCAGTACCAAAGCCAAGCAACGCACGCTTTCTTGAATAGACGGCATTGCTCAACACTCAGGTTGCGCCACGGTCAGCGCCAAACCGCCGAGCGACGTTTCTTTGTAACTATTTTTCATATCCAGACCTGTTCGGTACATGGTTTCGATCACTTTATCGAGACTGACCAAATGCTCGCCATCTTCAAGTAGTGCCAGTTGCGCAATTTTGATCGCTTTTTCTGCCGCAACGCCATTGCGCTCAACGCAGGGCACTTGCACTTGGCCGCCAACCGGATCACACGTCAACCCTAAATGATGCTCCATCGCAATTTCAGCGGCGTTTTCCACTTGCGCTAGCGTACCGCCCAGCACCGCACAATACGCACCAGCCGCCATCGAGCACGCGACTCCCACCTCGCCTTGGCAACCCACTTCAGCGCCAGAAATCGACGCGTTCATTTTATACAGCATGCCAATCGCTGCCGCGGTCAATAGAAAATCAACGACACCTTCATCGGATGCATTCGGGGCAAAATCGCGATAATACTGCAACACGGCGGGCACTATCCCCGCAGCACCATTGGTGGGTGCGGTAACAACCCGACCGCCGCTGGCATTTTCTTCGGATACCGCCATCGCATACAACATCGGCCACAGCATCACGTCGGCGCGGCCTTCCATATGCATCGCCTCCAGTCGGCGATACAAAGCGGGTGCACGGCGCTTAACGGCAAACGGGCCGGGCAAGCGCCCTTCATGCTTACACCCCTTGGCCACACACGCCTGCATTACTGCGGCTATTTCCAATAATTGCTGACGCACCGCGGCTTGATCTCGCTGCACACATTCGTTCGCCATGACCAATTGCGCCATCGTCAGGCCTTGACGTTGGCAGTGCGCAATTAATTGGGCGCTATTGTGAAAATCGTAGGGCACGGCCACTTCAGCGGGTTCACCCTGCTGATACCAGTGCTCTTCATCAACAATAAAGCCACCACCGACCGAAAAATAGGTTTTAGTCAGCAGTGATGATCCATCCGCGGCAAATGCTTTAATTCGCATTGCATTGGCGTGCTGCGGCAAAAATAAATGCTTATGTAATTGCACATCACGCGCCAAATCAAAATCCACTTCATGGCACGCAGCTAGGCGCAGTTTGGCACCTGCTCGCAATTGCTGCATACGGGGTAGCATTGTGTCTGGATCAATACCCTTTGGTGTATTGCTCTCTAAGCCAAGTAAAGCGGCATCCACCGTACCATGCCCCTCGCCAGTCAGAGCCAAAGAGCCATACAGCTCAACCTTAATTTGTGCCGTTTGGGGCAAAACACCTTGCTGAACAAGCAAATCAGCAAAACGACACGCCGCCAACATCGGTCCAACCGTATGTGAGCTCGATGGGCCGATGCCGATCTTAAATAAGTCAAAAACACTGAGCATAAAGGGCTCCACAATCAAAAAGAGCGCAGGATCGCTGCGCTCTGGCGCAACTTGCTTGAATAAAATCAAGTTGCGATGGCGATGCTTGTCAGTGAACAAGCGGCAAGGATTTATTTAAAGATAGCTAGCGACAAAATCACCGACAATACCGACTAACCCCATGACAAACACAAAGCTGGCAAAGCTAGAGCGATAAATCATCAAGCGTGGAACTCGCTTCATCAGCATCACTGGCATCAAATAAGCGTAAATCGCGATAATGGGCGCGGATAAAGCACCAATAATTTTTAAAATCGGTGGGTTAAAGACCGCCAAGAACCACAAACCAACCATCATGACGATGGTAATGATGCGATTCATTTTTTTGCGATCTAGTTGTGCTTCTTTTTCTGGATTATTCCAACTAAGCAGGCGAGTGCTAATCCCCATCAGACCTTCACGCGTACCGACAAAATGGCCAAAATACGAGCTCACAATCGCCAAAAAGGCAATCACAGGAATCAGATACTTCAGCACCGACTGCGATACTTGCAAGGAAATAGTCGTTAAAATATCAACATTATTGGCTTGCGCATGCTGCAGTACTTCGGGCGTACTCGACAACACCATCGAGAACACAAAAAACATCACAAAGACCAGCAGAATCAGCGACGTCCACTTAATAATGCCATCGGTACGTGCCACCGCTTGATCGGCAGAATATTGCTGACGATAGCTGGCTGCCAAGGTCGAACAAACTGGCGAGAAATTCATCGCAAACACCAAAACTGGAAACAACAGCAGCAGATTTTTCAGTACATCGCCCATTTCAAATGGCTGGATCAATATGCTGGTATTCCATTGTGGAATCATATACAGCGACAAGCCTGCCAACATGATTATCAATGGAAAAGTCATCAGCGAAGTCACTCGCACCATCACCTTTTCCCCCGCCAGCATCACCATGCTTAAACCGGCGAGCAACACAAAGGTCAGCACTGGGCGCGACACGCCCTCCAGGCCTAATTGGTTTTGCAAAAACGATTGCACAATATTGGTGACCCCCGTTGCGTAACCCACGCAAATGGTGACAATCGATAGAAAATACAACATCGAGACGGCAAAGCCGACATTACGGCCAAGGTCATGCTCAACAGCGCCAACAATATCAGTCGGCTTTGGACTGGAGGCCACCACGCGGGTAATACCTCGGTGCGCCAACATCGTTACGGGAAAAATCAGCAAGGTTAAAATCAGCAGCGGCCAAATCCCACCTAAACCTGCCCGTATCGGCAAAAACAAAATCCCCGCCCCTACCGCGGTTCCAAAGCAGGTTAAAACCCATTCCCAATCTTTGCGATTCAATTGCATCACTACACCTCAAGCCAGACTTCTATGCGATATGCCAATTAAATCGGTAAGCAAAAAAAATGGCTGTGTACTAATGCCACAGCCATTCAGAAATTTAGACAAACTTGATTATTTGCAAGCTTTATCACTGCATCTATTTTGCCTGCTCTTGCTCATCGTGTTGCTGCAAAGCCCACATCTGCGCATACACCGCATTCAGTTCGAGCAAACTACGATGCGTACCGCGCTCGACAATTTGGCCCTGCTGCATCACGACAATTTCATCGGCATCCGAAATCGTCGATAAGCGATGCGCCACAATCAAGGTTGTGCGATTGGCAGCGATGGCTTTCAGCTCAGCTTGAATGGCTTTTTCGGTTTGCGAGTCGAGCGCACTCGTTGCTTCATCAAAAATCAGAATCGGCGGGTTTTTGAGTACAGTTCGCGCAATCGCAACGCGCTGCTTTTCACCACCCGATAATTTCAAACCGCGCTCACCCACCGTCGTATCAAAGCCATCAGGCAATTGCATAATGAAATCGTAAATATGTGCCGATTTAGCCGCCTCGATGACTTCCTCACGCGTTGCACTCGGCTTGCCGTAGGCGATGTTGTAGTAAATCGTGTCGTTAAACAGCACGGTATCTTGCGGCACAATGCCGATTTGTGCGCGCAAACTACCCTGCGCCAAATCACGGATATCGTGACCATTAATCGTGATTTGACCTACGTTCACATCATAAAAACGGTACAACAGCCGCGACAAAGTCGACTTCCCCGCCCCGCTCGACCCCACCACTGCAACCGTTTTACCCGCAGGAATACGCAGGCTGATGTCGTGCAAAATGGGGCGGTTGCTGTCGTAGGCAAAATCAACATGGCTAAATTGCACATCGGCCGCATCCAAATTGACGACTTTAGCGTCGCTTTTGTCTTTCACTTCGGCATTGCGACCGAGCAGACCGAACATTTTTTCCATGTCCGCCAGCGAGTTTTTAATTTCGCGATAGACAAAGCCTAAGAAATTAAGCGGGCCGTATAGCTGCAATAAAAAGGCGTTCACCAACACCAAATCACCCAGCGTCATATTGCCCTGCACAACGCCATTGGCCGCCATGCCGACGAGCAAGGTCACACCCACGGCAATAATTGACGCTTGCCCGGCATTCAAAAATGACAGCGAGACTTGGTTTTTAACCGCAGCGCTTTCCCACTTGCTTAGGCTTTGATCGTAACGCTCAGCTTCCCAGCGCTCATTGCCAAAGTATTTCACGGTTTCATAATTGATCAGGCTATCAATCGCGCGGGTATTGGCTTTGGAATCAAGATCATTCATATCGCGGCGAAAGTGCATGCGCCACTCGGTCACGCCCAGCGTAAAGCCGATATACAAAGCGATCGTGCCAAAGGTCACTGCGGCAAAGCTCCAGTGATATTTTTGCAGCAAAATCGCTGCGACCAAGCCAATTTCGACCAAGGTCGGCAGGATATTAAACAGCGTGAAATTGAGTAAAAACGAAATCCCTTTGGTGCCGCGATCAATATCGCGGCTCATGCCACCAGTTTGGCGCTCTAGATGAAACCGCAGCGACAAGCGATGCAAATGCTCGAATACTTGCAACGCCACTTTGCGAATCGCTCCTTGCGTGACTTTGGCAAACACTGCATCACGCATTTCACCCAATACTGCCGAAGCTAAGCGCAGTGCGCCATAGCCCAAGATCAGCGTAACGGGCAGGGCCAGCGCCAAATCCTTGGCCGCCATTTGATCGACAATATCTTTAAGCACCAAAGGCACGGCGACATTGGCCAGCTTAGCCAACACCAACAGCGTTAAGGCTAGTATTACGCGACCTTTGTATTGCCACAGATACGGCAATAGCGTTCTAAGCGTTTTCCAGTTATTACCGCCTTCGTGGGGCGTCGTTGTAGCCGGGCGCATTAATGCAAAGTCCTTGGCATTGAGAGTACAAACTGCGCTATTTCAGCTTCAAATTCGGTGCCGTCAGCCGCAATCATCTGGTAGGTGCCACGCATGGTGCCCACCGGAGTATCGAGCGTTACCCCGCTGGTGTATTCATAGATTTCACCCGGCGCAAGTTCTGGATGCTCACCAACCACACCAAGGCCACGTACTTCCTGCGTTTTACCGCTGGCGTCTTCAATAATCCAATGACGCGCGATGAGTTTGGCGGTAATACTGCCCGCGTTCTCGATCGTGATTTGATAAGCAAAGGTGTATTGCTCGGCAGCTTCATCTGATTGCTCGGGCAAATAAAATGGGCGCGCAATCACGCGAATTTGGTAATGATGTTCCATACTCTTCCTTTTTTTTGATCTTATTGATGTGCGGTCATTAGGCTAAATACCAAGCATTAAACGACAATTTGTTACTAATCAGGATTCTTTGTTCAGGCCAAAGGCAAACTGGCATAATGTTAAAAACCATACGGAGCCCGAAATGACCTTCCGCATCGCACCGAGCATTTTATCTGCTGACTTTGCCCGCTTGGGTGAAGAAGTCAAAAACGTGATCGAAGCTGGCGCTGACATCATTCACTTTGATGTGATGGACAATCATTACGTCCCAAACTTAACCATAGGCCCCTTGGTGTGTGATGCCATCCGCCCGTGGACCGATGCGCCGATTGACGTGCACCTGATGGTCAAACCCGTTGATCGCATCATTCCTGATTTTGCCAAAGCCGGCGCGAATATTATTACCTTTCACCCAGAAGCGTCTGAGCACATTGATCGCTCTTTGGGTTTGATTCGCGATTCGGGCTGTAAAGCTGGCCTAGTATTTAACCCTGCCACGCCACTGCATTATTTGGATTATGTGATGGATAAAATCGATATGATTTTGCTGATGTCGGTCAACCCTGGCTACGGCGGTCAATCGTTTATTCCCGCCACCCTGGATAAAGCGCGCCAAGCTCGTGCGCTCATCGACGCCTACACGGCCAAAACGGGCCGTGAAATCTGGCTGGAAATCGACGGCGGCGTTAAAGTCGATAATATTGCGCAAATCGCCGCCGCCGGCATCGATACCTTTGTGGCAGGCTCGGCCATTTACAGCCAGCCTGATTACAAAGCGGTGATCGACCAAATGCGTGCTGAACTCGCCACCGTGAAATAAGGATATTTATGAAGCTACTGCACAACCCCCGTTGCAGCAAAAGCCGCGAAGCGCTCGCGGCTTTAGAAGACGCCGGCCACGCGCCTGAAGTATGGCGCTATTTGGATGAGCCACTGACCGAGCCACAAATCCGCGAATTACTAGCGCAACTAGGCATCGCACCGCTCGCACTCGTGCGCACCAAGGAAGAGCTATGGCGGGAGTTGAGTAGCGGCAAAACACTGAGCGACGATGACATCATTGCCTTGATGGTCAGCCACCCTAAACTGATTGAGCGCCCGATTTTGATTCACAATGGCAAAGCAGCGATTGGCCGTCCATTTGACAACATCTTGGCACTACTTAAATAAAAAGGGTATATTCAGCTAGGCCATATTGAAATTAGCTTAGAAACACATACCCACGGAATTAGCATGACCATTCAAGCCCTTGCCTTTGATTTAGACGGCACGCTCGTCGACTCGATTCATGACCTCGCCCGCGCTGCCAACGCAGCGCGTGCCGATTTAGGCCTTGCGCCGCTGGCGCAAGACACCGTTGAAAGCTACGTCGGCGACGGTGCAGCCAGCTTAGTGGCACGCGTGCTGGCCGACAGTATGGACGCGGAATTTGACGGTAGCGAATTACAGCAACAAGGCATGACGCAATTTAATCTGCATTACCGTGCAGGCTTAACGATTGCAACCAAGTTTTACCCCAAGGTGCAAGAAACCCTGCACGCACTGCACGAGCGTGGCTTTCCATTAGCCATCATCACCAATAAACCCGAGCGTTTCACCTTGCCGCTATTGCGTGAACTGGGTGTGTTTGAGCACTTTGACGTGATTGTCGCGGGCGATACACTACCCGAGCGCAAACCTTCGGCTTTGCCGCTGGCCTACACCGCCGAAAAACTTGGCGTTGCACCAGAAAACATGTTGATGGTCGGCGACTCGAAAAATGATATTTTAGCCGCACAAAACGCAGGTTGCCCGAATGTTTTAGTTAGCTATGGCTACGGTGCTGAATTGGAAAGTATGGGTGCCGACGCGATTATTCATCGCTTTGATGAGTTGTTTGGATTTTTAGACGAATAAATTTTCCAACCACGCTAACAAAAAGGCTTCCAATCGAGGAAGCCTTTTTTATTATTGCTCAGCTAAAAAATTTCTCGCAGGCACAATGACCAAACCCGCGCGCTGGCCAGGCGGCACGGCAGGGTTTGGGAAAATAATTCGGGCATCGTCTTCGCTAATCACAAACGGCACGCCCGCATCGACCGCCAAAGTCAGCCCCTTAGGCAAAGGTGTGAAATTATCCGTTTTGGCGTCGATGGCAAACTGAAAATCATCGCTGGTTTTCGGGATTTCGCGCGAGACGCGGAAAATTTGCACTTGTGGCGGGATCAAGTCAGGCTGCGGCAAATCGCCCTGAATCAGGCCACTGAGGTACGCATCCATTTTGCTCAGATCAATTCCACCATTTTGCCCAAACGGGCGGGCGCTGCCGAGCTCAATCGTAAAGGCATGCGCGTCGTATTTAAAATTGGACGAGTAGGAAAAAGTACTGGATTTGGTAGATTGCAATAACACCGTATCAACACCCGCCAAGCTCAAGCGCGCAATTTCTTGCGCACTAAAGCGGCAACCGGGCTTGGGCAGTGGGTAAATCGCAAACTTTTCAATCAAAGAACCATGAATCGCGGTGTGTAAATCATAGTGAAAACGCGGCGTGGTATTGTCGCCAAAAAAGCGGCCTACATGCATTTCCAACATCATGGCGCGGCGCTTCTCTACGCCATCATCCACATCGGGCGTACGATTAAATAAGCGATTCATATCTTCTTCAACAAAGCGCTTGCCCGTACGTAAGGCCGCCACATTGCCGAAAATAAATAGAATTCGTGATTTAACGCGCAGCTCTTGTTTTAAAATACGCTCAATCAATTGCTCAACTAATTCAACGGGTGCAGTTTCATTGCCATGAATACCGCACGACACCACCAAATCGAGCACCGAGGTTTTCGCATCGTGCGGTTCGAAGCGAATAACGCCTTCATCGAGCACCTGAACGCACATCCCATTCGGTAAGCAATATTGCAAACCCATTGATGTTTCGCCTGCAAGTGTCTTTTGTAAAAAACTGGTATTCGACATAGCTACCTCGTTGAAACTCGATCTAATCTAAGCCGATGAACGGCAAGCGCAACAGTTTAACAGCCTTCTAGCCGCTTAGGCTGCCAGAGCAATCTGCCAGCCCATTTCGTCGCATGCCACCAACTACTCATCGCTACCGTGGCGCTGGAAAGGATAAATCGAGCCCAAATGTAGAATATGAGTCAACTCATCGAGTGCGCCGCGCACCTCGTCGAGCAAATGCGGGTCGAGCAAATCGTTTTCATGCAAACGATCGCGATAATGGCGTTTTACCCAGCTCGTTAAATCAGCATACAGCTGATCATTCATCCACACCGCAGGATTGACCGCTGCCGCCTCACCCTCGCTCAAGGCCACACGCAGACGCAAGCAGGCTGGTCCGCCGCCGTTTTGCATGCTCTGCTTTAAATCGAACACCAACAACTCATCAATTGCACGATTATCATGAATCAAATGCTGCAAGTAGGCCCACACCGCTGGGGTATTAGCGCACTCCTCTGGCACCAACAAACGCTGCTTACCATTGGTCTTGGCGAGCAATTGGCTATTAAACAAGTAGGACTTCACCGCGTCTTCAACGCTCACCGCCGAGCTTGGCACTTCGATCAATTCAAAATTGGCGCCCACTTTTTGCTTAAGCTCAGCATAGACTTGCTGGGCATTTAAAAAGGCTTGATCGTGGCAGAACAGTACGTTTTGGTTGCCCACCGCAATCACGTCATTATGAAAAACACCGGCATCGATCACCGCTGGATTTTGCTGCGCATACACGGTGTGCGATGCACGCAAACCATGACGGCGCGCAACCGCTTGACTGGCTTCTAAAGTATGGCGAGCAGGAAAACGCTGTGGCTCAACAGTACCGCCCCAGTGTTGCCGCCCGTAGACGAAAAACTCGACCCCTTGACCTGCATAGTCTTTGCAAAAACGCGTGTGATTCGCTGCACCTTCGTCACCAAACGCAGCCATCATCGGCAACGCACCATGTACGCTGAAGTATTGCTCATTGCTGAAAATCGCCTTCAGCGTGCGCTCGGTTTGGCGATGCTCGATGGCGCGATGAAATTTATTTTGTAAATTAGCCACTGAAAAATGCACACGGCCATCGGCCGTATCGCCCGATGGGCTGACGGTTGCGGCATTGGCCGTCCACATTGATGAGGCCGAACACATTGCCGACAAATACCCTAGATTAGTATTGCCTACAGCAGCAATCAATTCATGATCGCTGCCCGTATACCCTAACTCACGCATCACCCAAGTTGCGGGGCGCTCTTGCGGTGGTAACACCCCTTGACGGTAGCCCATATCGGCCAAGGCCTTCATCTTTGCCAAGCCCTGCAAAGCCGCTTCTCGCGGATTGGCGACTAATTTTGCATTGCCCGTTGAAGCCACATTGCCGAATGAATGACCACCATAGTGGTGAGTTGGGCCAACCAAGCCGTCAAAATTAGCCTCAAAGCCAAATTGTTTATCGTTTTGCATACTCATCACAGTGTCATCCCTGGTGATAATTGGCTTGGGCAAGTCAATTGCTCCGCTTCAATCGACGCGACTGGATAGGCGCAATAATCGGCCGCGTAATATGCGCTGGCCCGATGATTACCAGACGCCCCAACTCCGCCGAATGGCGCAGCGCTCGAAGCACCGGTCAATGGCTTATTCCAATTCACGATGCCCGCCCGCGATTCGCGCCAGAAGCGTTCGTACTGCTCGCGTGAATCACTCAAAATACCCGCAGCCAAGCCAAAACGAGTGGCATTGGCCAAACTCATCGCGTCGTCAAACGACTGATAGCGCTGCACTTGCAATAGTGGACCAAAGTATTCGTCATCCGGCAGATTCGCGACCTGCGTCACATCCAAAATGCCCGGCGACAATAATGCAGTGCCAGCTTGTAGATTTTTCATTTCCAGCAAGCTCACCGCACCCGCGGCGAGCAAACGCTGCTGAGCCGCCAGCAAGTTTTGCGCGGCAGCAAGCGACACCACGCCGCCCATAAACGGTTGCGGTTCAGCATCCCACGCGCCCACTTGCAAAGCGGCGGCAACTTCAACCAAACGAACCAAGAAAGCATCGCCCCAAGCGCCTGCAGGCACCAATAAGCGGCGTGAGCAGGTGCAGCGCTGCCCCGCCGAAATAAACGCCGATTGGATCACATGATGTAAAGCCGCCTTGATATCGGCGACTTCTTCGACCAGCAACGGGTTATTACCGCCCATTTCCAAGGCGAGAATTTTCTCTGGCTGCCCGGCAAATTGTTGATGCAGTGCGTAACCTGTAGCGGCGCTGCCGGTAAAGTACAGACCGTCAATTTGTGCATGCGCCGCCAAAGCCACACCCGTTTCGCGCGCGCCTTGTACCACATTGAGCACGCCCGCTGGTAAACCAGCCGCCAACCACAATTCTGCGGTTTTTTGCGCGGTCATCGGTGCCAATTCTGATGGCTTGAATACAATGCAATTACCAGCAATCAAGGCCGGTACGATATGACCATTTGGTAAGTGACCGGGGAAGTTATACGGGCCAAACACGGCCACTACGCCATGTGGGCGATGGCGCAACACCGCCATGGCATCGCCTTGTGCGGCTTCTTTGGTGCCGGTGCGCTCCTCATAACTTTTGATTGAAATGTCGATCTTGTTAATCATCGTCGTCACTTCAGTCAACGCTTCCCAGCGCGGCTTACCCGTTTCCAAACCGATGGTTGCCGCCAAATCAGCCTGATTAGCTTTCAGCAATTCACCAAAATTGCGAATGATCGCAATGCGCGCGGCAACATCTAAATCACGCCAAGCTTTAAATGCTGAACGAGCACTGAGCACCGCAGCATCAACATCAGATACATTGGACGCTTGCCCTTGCCAGACAACTTGCTGGGTGACTGGATTATTCGATGTAAATTGGCTTGCTGAACCGGCTTGCCACTGGCCGTGGATTAAATTCATTGCTTACCCCTTCGGAGAAAGTGCAACAGCGCGAACATTCGCACCGTCTTCAAGATTAAGGCGTTTCAAAACCTCAGGCGTTAACGGCAAGCTGTCTTCCAATGGCCGTGTGATCGCCACGGTGGCACGAAAATCAGCGAGTTGCCCATTACTCACCAGCCATGGCGTGCCATTTTTAGGCGCTTGCGTTACGGCTAGGCTTTGGAAAATTTGGCTGTCTTTAACTGCTCGGATTGTGTCGCGTGGGCACTCCAAACTTGGGCCTGCGTCAAAAATATCGATATAGCCTTGGTAACGGAAACCTTCGGCTTCCAACATGGCGCGAGCTGGCACGGTGGCAGGATGAACATGACCGATAACTGATTGCGCTTCTTCCGAGAGCAAGCAGGTATAAATCGGGTACTTGGGCATCAATTCGGCAATAAATGATTTGCTACCGATATAAGAGAGGAAGTCCGCGCGGGCAAAATCCATTTTAAAGAAATGCCGGCCTAAGCTTTCCCAAAATGGCGAGCGACCTGCCTCATCGGAAACGCCGCGCATTTCAGCAATCACTCGATCACTGAAGCGCGCGGGATGATCGGCCATAAACAGAAAGCGCGATTTAGATAAGAGCGATCCATTGCCGTCTTTGCGGAAATCTGGCGCCAAAAATAGCGTGCATAGCTCGCTGGCACCGGTTAAATCAGAAGTCAGAAACAGGGTTGGAAGTTGCTTATAAATATCGAGTTCACGCGAAGCGTGCACCGATAAGCCGACACGGTAGTTATACCAAGTGTCATCCATGCCCACGGCACCTTCAATCCCGCAAATACCGGCTAGCGCGCCGGTTTCATCATCTTCAAGTGCAAATAGATAGCTAGACTGACCTAACTCGGGGTTACCATTGAGGCTATCAATACTGGCCTGAATACGCTTGATAAAGCGCTCTGGATTGGCTTGTAACGTAGTCACCCCTACACCGGCGCTACTGGCCAGTGCCAGAATCGCATCAAGATCGGAAAGACGGGTGGGACGAATTAACATTGAATCAGCCTTGATCAGCAACGATTGACCTATTCAATGTAGCAAAGCACCCCAATAATGCGTATTGGGTCTATCCCCAGCCTCTGCGCAGACTTAGCGCGAAACGAGCAAAGTGCGTGCACCCTCAAAACGCGGGGCAAAATAACTATTATTCATCGACTCGATGCGTACCCGCCCCTTACTTGACGGTGCGTGAATAAAGTTGCCATCCCCCATGTAAATACCTACATGCGAAAATGGCCGGCCAAGCGTGTTAAAAAACACCAAATCGCCGGGCCGTAAATCGCTTTTATCAACATGACGCGTGGCATTGGCCATCTCGGCCGCTGAACGCGGCAGATCGACCTGCAGTGCATTTTTATACACGTATTGGACTAAACCACTGCAATCGAGCCCAGCCTCAGGATTACTGCCACCAAACTGGTAACCCGTGTCCAATAAACCCAGCGCCACCATAATGACTTCACGCGCATCACCATCTACTTGAATCTTGCTGATGCTGGGCTTGGTGGGTATAGGCTTAGAGGGCTTACTGGGTTTAGGTTGCGTACTGATACAGCCAGCTAAAATAAAAAACAGCAGTAATAGAAAAATACGCTTAAACATCGGCCAGCACTTTGATGTGTTCGGTAACGCTGCGTGCCAAGGACGATAAATCATAGCCGCCTTCCAATAACGACACGATGCGTTTTTGGCAATACTGATCAGCAACTTTCATCAATTGTTTCGTCACCCAAGCATAATCTGCCTCAACCAAGCCCATTGAACCCATATCGTCTTCTAAATGCGCGTCAAAGCCCGCTGAAATTAGTAGCAATTGCGGCGAAAAATCATGCAAAGCAGGCAGCCATTTTTCCGTTACCACCTCGCGAAACTCAGCGCCACGGCTAGCCCGAGGCATGGCAACATTGAGCATATTCGCCCCTTTTGGTACATCGCCACTATAGGGAAAAAAGGGATGTTGAAAGATGCTGACCATCAGCACCTTGGGCTCATCGTAAAATGCGTCTTCGGTGCCATTGCCATGGTGCACATCAAAATCAACAATCGCGACACGTTCCAAACCATATTCCGCAATCGCATGCCGCGCAGCCACGGCAATATTATTGAAAAAGCAAAAACCCATGCCACGTTCACGCTCTGCATGGTGCCCCGGCGGGCGCACGAGGCAAAATGCATTTTGCGCTTTACCCGTCATCACCATATCTACCGCCTGCACCCCGGCCCCAGCCGCATAGTAGGCGGCATTGAGTGAATAGGGATTCATCGCGGTATCAGGTTCTAAATGCACATGACCTGAGGCTGGCGACATTAATGCCAATTTATCCAAGTATTCTTCAGGGTGAACACGTAATAGCTGCTCACGCGTGGCAGCATGAGCATTTGTGTGCAATAAATAATCCCAGATGCCCGAAGCCATCAGGCGATCTTGTATCGCAGCAATACGCTCTGGGCACTCTGGATGCCCCTTCCCCATTTCATGCAGACTACACGCAGAATGTCCAATTAATGCAGTTGCACCGCTAGCACCGTACAATGGCTTTACCTATATGCAAATATGTTTGCTTAAAGTTTACGCTTGAGGCGAGGCAAGGAAAAGAATGACACATCAAAGTCGTGAATTATTGCAACTGCTACACCACGCTGAGCGCCAACTCAATGACATCATTCTTGGCAAAAACTCGGTAATCCGGCTTGCCCTGATCTGTATTTTGGCTCGCGGGCATTTATTACTAGAAGATGTGCCTGGCGTCGGCAAAACCACGCTAGCTCATGCTCTCGCTACGGTTTTGGGGCTCAAATTTGCACGGGTTCAATTTACTAGCGATCTACTACCCGCCGATTTACTGGGTGTTTCGGTTTATGAGCGCAACGCCGAAGCATTTCGTTTTCATCCCGGCCCCATCTTTACCCAAGTGCTGCTGGCAGACGAAATTAATCGCGCCACCCCCAAAACACAATCGGCCTTGCTTGAAGCCATGGCCGAGCAACAAGTAACGATTGACGGTGAAACTAACGCGCTACCCAATCCCTTTTTTGTCATTGCCACCCAAAACCCACAAGCGCAAATTGGCACATTTGAATTGCCTGAATCACAATTAGATCGCTTTTTACTCCGACTAGAGTTGGGATACCCAGATGCCAAAGCTGAGCGGGCACTATTACAAGGCACTAGCCGCAAAGACGTACTCGCGCAATTAAATGCCATTATTTCACCCGCACAATTACAAGCTGTGCAGCAAGATATTTCGTCGATCAAACTGGCTGAGCCACTGCTGGACTACATACAGGCACTGATTGGCGCAACACGCGAAGATCAACGCTTTAGTTGCGGCCTATCGCCACGCGCAGCACTTGGCCTAGTACAAGCTTGTAAAGCGAGTGCATGGCTAGATAGTCGCAGCATGGTCATTCCAGAAGATGTGCAAAGTGTTTTTCCGTCCCTTGCAGGACACCGCCTGATTTTGCGCCAGAGTGGTCGCTCTGACCCCCTCTTGGCCGAGCAATTAATGCGTGGCGTGGCAATTCCCTAGGCCAAAGATGATGTCGCTCCCACTCGCCATACAAGCCCGTTATCAACGATGGATTGCGGAACGCCACCCTCCCGAATCAGGGCGGTTACGGGTACGCCATCAGCGGCTGTATATTGTTCCCAGCTTGTATGGCTTCGGCTTTGCCCTGATAGCGCTCACGATGTTAGTTGGCGCGCTTAATTATCAGGTGAGCTTGGGCTTTTTCTTTGCCTTTTTACTAATAGGCATTGCACACGCTATCTTACTGCGCACTTATGCCAATTTACTGGGCGTACACATTAGTTGCGGTAGTGCTGTTTCAGTTTTTGCGGGCGAAAATATTTATTTTCCCCTCACCTTGCATAACGATAAAAAACAAAGCCGCTTTGGACTCACCTTAAGCAGTGAGTTAAGCCCCAACGCAGTAATGTGTGACATTGCAGGCTTAGATCATGTCATTGTTCAACTTCCGGTGATCACACGGCAGCGAGGCCGATTAAAAATACCGCGGCTAACTTTAAAAAGCACCGCGCCAATCGGTTTTTTTCGTTGCTGGACCTATCTGCAGTTTGACTATCAGGCCTTGGTTTATCCGCAGCCCGAATCTGACCCGCCACCTTTTCCAGAGCAAGGTTTGTTAAGTGACGGCAAAAAAATGACTCACAGCGGCAACGATGATTTTGTGGGGCTCAGAGAATTTCAGCGCGGTGATGCTTTACACGATATTGCATGGAAACAAAGCGCCCGCACCGAGCAGATTTTAATTCGCCAACACCAGTCTCCGATTGGGGCGACTTTATGGCTTAATTTCGACGAAATTAGCCATTTAGGTACAGAAGCCAAATTATCTCGCCTATGTGCTTGGATTTTACAGGCTGAAGCCGCTAACCGCCCCTACGGACTGGCGTTGCCAACACAAAAAATCGCGCCCAATGTAGGGGGAGATCACCTTCATCGCTGCCTAAGAGCACTGGCAGAGCACCCATAAAATGAACAAAACGCCCAGCCGTGTCTTACATAGCCAAGAGCAACAACAACTCGGCATCGCGCTAGCGATCTGCAGCCTACCCCACCTTTTGCAACAACCTGTTTGGCTGGCTACCAGCCTCGGGCTGATTTTACTAATTCTAAGTCGCCTAAGCGCCGAAACACGGCTACGGCTACCGCGCTATACCCATTGGATACTGAGCATTATTGTCGGCGCCATGGTTTTTCAGGCTTATCAGACCTTGGTCGGCCGTGAAGGTGGCGTCGCCATTTTAATGGCGCTATGCATCGTCAAATTGATTGAGACTCGCACGCTGCGCGATGCGCGCGCACTGGTTCTGCTGATGTTTTTATTGACTGGCGTCGCATTTTTACATGGCCAAGAACCGTGGCAAGCAGCCTATTCCTTACTCGCCACGGGCAGCATTCTTTTTACTGCGCATCGCATTGAACTCGGCATACTCCCAAATAGTATCAACACCAAAGCTACATCTAGAATAATCTTAGAAGGCATACCCATTGCCTTATTACTGTTTGTACTATTTCCACGCCTACCTGCCCCGCTCTGGGCCTTACCTGACGCCAATAGCGCCAAAAGCGGACTACCCGGCGATCAAATGACACCAGGCAGTATTGGCAATATGATTCAAGACGAAAGTGTCGCCTTTCGCGTGCAGTTTAAAAACGCAACGCCCGCCAAATCTGCCATGTATTGGCGCGGCCCTGTTTTTGAAGATTTTGATGGTGTGCGTTGGTTGCCAGCTTTTGCACAAGAAGCCACGCAACAAAACCCGATTGCCTTAGCCGCCCAATTTAGCAATGTACCTACTATCACCGGCGAAGGCCCCACCTACAAATACGCCATTACACTCGAACCGCATCAAAGAAATTGGATTTTAGCGCTCGACTTGCCCACGGATTTGCCGCCAAACAGCACATTAAGCAACCGCTTACAAATCATCAGTCAGCAAGTAATTAGCGAACGTCGGCGCTTTGACTTAAGCGCACAAACGCAATGGACGACAGAAAACGATGCGCCCCGCCAAATAGCTCGCAGCCTAAAACTACCTGAAAATCTGAACCCACAAAGCCACGCTTTAGTTGCACAGTGGTCGAATCTAAATCCAGAACAAAAAATTAATAAAGCGCTGCAATGGCTCGCCACAGGAGACTACAGTTACACACTGACCCCGCCCGTACTGAGCAGCAGACATCGCGTGGATGAATTTTTATTCCAACACAAACAAGGTTTTTGTGAGCATTACGCCAGTGCATTTACTTATTTAATGCGAGCAGCAGGTATTCCGGCTCGCATCGTAACTGGCTACCAAGGAGCAACCCGGAATGGCGACTATTGGCTGGTGCGCCAAGCGGACGCTCATGCTTGGACTGAGGTCTGGCTAGCAGATCAAGGCTGGCAACGGATTGACCCTACCTCAGTTGTATCACCAACTCGCGTGAACAACGGCATTGCCAATAGCGTTAATGCCACGGAATTACCGTTTATGTTACGCCAAGACAGTGCCTGGCTACGCAATTTACGCCTCAAAGCGGATGTCTTGATCAATGGCTGGAATCAATGGGTAGTTGGCTACGACGATAAGCGACAAAACGATTTACTTAAAAAACTAGGTATCGAGCACTTTTTATCCACCGCTTTCTTACTCTGGCTGATCGGTGGATTTATTGTGCTATTAGGTGGATTTGCAGCATGGTTGCTATATCGCAATCGGCCACCGCGTCCCGACAAGGCAAGCCGGCTATATCGCCGTTTTTGCAGCAAACTCAACGCACTTGAACGAGCCCCCAGTGAAACGCCCTCGGATTTTGCCCATCGAGCCAGTCTGCACTACCCTGCGCAAGCAGGGCACATCCAACAAATCACCGCACTCTATCTGCAGTCGCGTTATGCACAAGATGAACAAGCTTTAATGCAACTGGCACTTGAAGTGAAGCGATTTGCGCTCACCTTAAGCGAGTGAAACTTTCGGACTTGAGGCGAGTCCGAGATCGTTGTTCTTTTATCTCAAATCAAGCCCAAATCACTTTGGACGGACAAAAGGCCGTAATACGGTAGATTTTAATGCCTTCAAAGGCTAGAATGATCCGCCTTTGTTGGGCTTACAAACGGAAATATTATCTTATGTTTATCACTCCAGCCTTCGCATCAGCGGCTCCTGCTGAACCAAATACCTTGATGTCGTTCTTGCCAATGATCGTGATTTTCGTGATTTTTTGGTTCTTAATGATTCGCCCACAACAGAAAAAAGCGAAAGAACATCAAGCGATGCTGTCTGCTCTGGTTAAAGGCGACGAAGTCACAACTAGTGGTGGTCTTGTTGGCCGTATCGCAAAATTGAGCGATCAATTTGTCACACTTGAAGTGGCAGATGGTGTTGAAATCGTGATCCAGCGCGCCGCTATTGGCCAGCGCCTGGAAAAAGGCACTTTGAAGTCAAATAAATAATTTAAAAAAATATTAACCGAGTTGAGCGGCTTCATGCCGCTCCACAGGGGCTCAGCATGAATCGCTATCCGCTCTGGAAGTACATCCTTCTAGTGGTCACACTCGTTGTCGCCACGCTCTACACGCTACCTAATTTTTTTGGCGAAAGCCCCGCAGTTCAAGTTTCTAGTGCTCGTGTTACGGTCAAAGTAACCGAAGCGATGGTTGCACAAGCAACACAAATTGCAACTGCAGCCGGTGTTAAACCGATCGATGGCTACTTTGAAGCAGGATCAGTGAAACTGCGTTTTAAAGACACCGACAGCCAAATTAAAGCCAAGGATGCCATCCAAGCCGCTCTGGGTAGCGACTACATGACTGCGCTCAATCTGGTATCAGACACCCCAACCTGGCTCACCAAACTTGGCGCCAAACCAATGGTATTGGGTCTGGACTTGCGTGGCGGCGTTCACTTCTTGCTCGAAGTAGACATGAAAGCAGCAGTGGATAAAGCCCTGGAAAAAACCGCTGGCGATATTCGTCGTGAATTAAAAGCGAAAAAAGTTCGCTACGGTAAAATCAATAAAGAACGTGATCGCGTAGAAGTTCAGCTACGTGACGAAGAAACATTGGCAGCAGCAACCCGTGCGCT
Organism: Chitinibacter sp. SCUT-21; assembly: GCA_041874755.1. Taxonomy (NCBI): domain Bacteria; kingdom Pseudomonadati; phylum Pseudomonadota; class Betaproteobacteria; order Neisseriales; family Chitinibacteraceae; genus Chitinibacter; species Chitinibacter sp. SCUT-21. Next base: position 61,654 of record CP102611.1, on the reverse strand, counting down.
GCGTGACACTTTGGGCAATTTAAAAGTCGAAAGTATTAACACAGATGGCAATATCAAATTAGTTGTCACATACCCTGAAGCTGCTTTGCTGCAATTAAAAACTGATGCAGTTCAGCAAAATATCACGACACTACATAACCGCGTGAATGAACTGGGCGTGGCCGAACCTGTGATTCAACAACAAGGTGAAGGCCGCATTGTAGTGCAGTTACCAGGCGTGCAAGACACCGCCAAAGCCAAAGACATCTTGGGTCGTACTGCGACATTGGAAGTTCGCTTAGTTGAGGACGATCAAGCGAAGTTGCAAGAAGCACTCGATGGTAATATCCCAGCCGGCTTTGAATTAATGAGCGAGCGTCACAGCTCAGGTAAAAACGTACCGATTTTAGTACGTAAAGAAGTTGAATTAACTGGCGAGAACATCAACGACGCGCAAGCGGGTTTTGACGATCAAAACGCACCAGCCGTTCATTTATCGCTCGACTCAACCGGAGCTTCAATCTTTAAAGATCTAACGCGTGAAAACGTGAACAAACGCATCGCGATGATCTTGGTTGAAAAAGGCAAAGGTGAAGTAGTAACGGCTCCTGTCGTACGTGGCGAAATTGGCGGTGGCCGAGTTCAGATCTCTGGCTCTATGGGCACCGCAGAAGCGAATGACACCGCATTGCTACTACGTGCTGGTTCATTGGCTGCACCGATGGACATCGTTGAAGAGCGCACGATTGGCCCATCATTGGGTAAAGAAAACATCAGCAAAGGTTTTAATTCGACGCTGTATGGCTTTGCCGCAATCGCGATCTTTATGATGATCTACTACCGCGTTTTCGGTGTTGTTTCGACCGTTGCGCTGGGTGCAAACTTGTTATTCCTAATCGCATTACTTTCACTACTTGGCGTAACCCTAACATTGCCAGGTATTGCAGCAATTGCCCTAACACTGGGTATGGCGATTGACTCCAACGTATTGATTAATGAACGCGTTCGCGAGGAGTTAATCGACGGTGCCAGCCCACATATGGCAATCCAAAACGGCTACAAGCATGCCTTCGATACGATTTTGGATTCAAACATCACCACGCTGATTGCAGGTTTGGCGCTGTTGATTTTCGGTTCGGGTGCCGTGCGTGGTTTTGCATGGGTGCACTGCCTAGGCATTATGACGTCGATGTTCAGCGCGGTATTTGTATCACGTGCGTTGATTAATCTAATTTATGGCCGCCGTCGCAACTTGACCACGCTGTCAGTGTAAGAGCGGGAGAACAAAATGATCGAATTTTTCCGAGTAAAACGCGATATCCCGTTTATGAGCTACGGCAAGCTCACCACGGCGATCTCGTTGGGTACTTTTATTTTGGCTGTCTTCTTCCTGATCACCAAAGGGCTGAACTTTGGTGTTGAATTTACCGGTGGTACGGTAATGGAATTGCGCTACCAGCAATCGGTGGAAATCAACCAAGTTCGCCACGGCGTTGAGAGCCTGAAATATGGTGAAGTGCAAGTACAATCTTTGGGCACCACCAAAGACGTGATGGTTCGCATTCCAAATATTCAAGGCAAAACCAGCGCGCAGTTGTCAAACGAAGTTTTAGACTCGTTGAAAAAAGAACGTGCTGACGTTGAAATGCGCAAAGTGGAGTTTATCGGCCCATCAGTCGGTGACGAATTGTTTACACACGGTTTAACGGCTTTGGCCTTGGTGTGTGTGGGCATTATTGCCTACCTGATGGTTCGCTTTGAATGGCGTTTTGCCGTGTCGGCCATCATTGCCAATATGCATGACGTGGTGATCATCTTGGGCGTGTTTGCGCTGTTCCAGTGGGAATTTAGTTTGACCGTACTGGCGGGCATCTTGGCGGTATTGGGTTACTCGGTGAATGAGTCAGTGGTTGTGTTTGACCGTATTCGTGAGAACTTCCGCAAACCGACTCTGCGCGGAAAAACGGTGCCTGAAGTCATCGACAACGCAATTACCGCCACAATGAGCCGTACTATTATTACCCACGGCTCAACCGAAGCGATGGTTTTGGCCATGCTGTTATTTGGTGGTGCTGCGCTGCACGGTTTTGCTATGGCGCTGACGATTGGTATCGTGTTTGGTATCTACTCATCAGTTTTGGTTGCCTCACCGCTGTTGCTGATGTTTGGCGTAACGCGTGATAGCATGATCAAACCAGAAAAAATTAAAGAAGAAGCAGTCGTTTAATTTTTAGCGACCTCTTACTATCCACGCCGACTCAGGTCGGCGTTTTCTTTGCGAGCGAATATGGAATTCAATTTCATCGATCTGTTTTTACACCTGGACGTTTATCTAGCCCAGCTGGTACAAAATTATGGGGTTTGGATCTACGCCATTTTGTTTGCCGTTATTTTCTGCGAAACAGGCTTGGTTGTTACCCCTTTCCTACCTGGCGACTCCTTGCTATTTGTTGCGGGCATGCTCTCGGCCAGTGGCGCGATGAATGTCCACTTTTTAGCTTTCTTGCTATTTATCGCCGCAGTGTTAGGCGATGCAGTGAACTACACGATTGGCCGCTATTTTGGGCATAAATTGTTTGCCAACAAAGATTCAAAAATATTTCGTCAAGAATACCTCACCAAAACGCATAGCTTTTTTGAAAAATATGGTGGCAAAACCATTATCATCGCTCGCTTCATTCCTATCGTTCGCACCTTTGCACCGTTTGTAGCCGGCATGGCCGAAATGACATATAGCAAATTTGCTGCCTATAACGTGATTGGCGCCGCTGTTTGGGTGGGCTCCCTCACTTATGCTGGCTACCTGCTTGGTGGTATTAGCTTCATTCAAAAAAATCTCACGGCTATTATTTTGGGCATAATTTTCTTATCAATTTTGCCGGGCATCATTGAAATTGCAAAACACAAATTGGCCAAGGCGAAGTAATGAGTATTGAGCAGTTTCACACGCAAAAAGCCGCTATTCGCGCCTCATTCGACAAAGCAGCGCGCAGTTATGATGCCGCGGCAGTTTTGCAGCGCGAAGTGGTCGATCGTATGCTTGAGCGTTTAGAGCTTATTCGTATTACGCCACAGCGTATCCTCGATGCCGGTAGCGGTACAGGCTATGCCATTCCACTTTTGCAGCAGCGATTTAGTGACGCTCAGTTAGTCGAACTCGACCTTGCGATGAGTATGCTGCAAGTTTCGCGCGAAAAGCAGCTTGGCTCAGGGATTAAAAAACTCATCAAACAAATCAGCCAGCGCAACCCAGCTCAAACCTGCGGCGATCTGGAGCATTTACCATTTGCGGATAACTCGCTTGATATCATCTGGTCTAGCCTTGCGCTGCAATGGTGCAATACGCCCGACGCTGCTTTTGCAGAATTTGCTCGGGTGCTCAAACCGGGCGGTTTGGTGATGTTTGCCACCTTGGGCCCTGACACTCTCAAAGAGCTGCGCACCGCTTTTGCTGGTATTGATGGCCACGAACATGTTAATCACTTTATCGATATGCACGATTTGGGCGATGCTTTGGTCCAGCATGGCTTTGCCACACCGGTGATGGACATGGAATACATCACCATGACGTATCAAGATGCCAAATCGGTTATGCAAGACCTAAAAGGCATCGGCGCTCACAACAATATGCTTGGCCGTCGCCAGGGCATGCTTGGCAAAGCCGCTTGGCAAAAAGTGCAAGCGCAATATGAAGTGCTCCGCAGTAATGGCAAACTGCCTTGCACCTACGAAGTGGTTTATGGACATGCCTGGAAAAACGACAAACCACGCACCCAAGGCGTACGCGCGGATGGCAGTCAAATCATTGAATTTCGTCCTAGAGCCTAATTATGCCCATTGCTCCGCGTTACTTTATTACCGGCACTGACACCGAAGTTGGCAAGAGCATTGCCACCGCACAGCTACTGCGCTGTTTAAACAAAAATAATATACGTGCAGTAGGTATGAAGCCTGCAGCCTCAGGCTGCATACAGCACGGAGACATACTCATCAATGATGATGTAGAACTACACCGCCAAGCCAGCCCGATACAAGCCCCCCTCGCGCTGGTGAGCCCCTATCGTTTTTTACCACCCATTTCCCCACACTTGGCTGCACATGAAGCGGGTGTGCAAATTGATTTAAGCCACCTAATTGATTGCGCCAATCAACTCAATGTTTATGCCGACACGGTATTGATTGAAGGCGCGGGTGGCTGGTTTGCACCGCTATCTGATTCGCTGCGCATTGCGGATTTGGCCGTCGCGCTTGAAGCGCCAGTTATTTTGGTGGTCGGCATGCGCCTGGGTTGCATCAATCACGCATTATTAAGTGTGCAGTCTATTTTAAGCTCAGGTCTACCGCTGGCGGGTTGGATTGCCAATCAAGTTGATCCAAACATGGCGCGCCATGCAGAAAATCTAGACTATCTAAGCAAAAACATTCCAGCCCCATTACTCGCGGAAATTGAATTTAACCCTTTAGCGCGCGAAGGCTGTCTCAATGAGAAAGCAATTATTCATCTGCAATTGCAGAAATAACACGCATCTCATACCATTAAGTGAATAAAATCAAAATTGCGCAGAATGAAATATCTATTTTATCAATTAGCCATCATTAGCTGCGCCCTACTGCTTGCAGGCTGTAGCAAACCCGCTTTTCAGGGTAGTGAGCTAAGCCAGACAAATATCGGCGGTGGTTTTGAATTAGTCGATATGCACGGTAAAACGCGTACCCTAGCTGATTTTCACGGCAAAATTGCTGTTATCTTTTTTGGCTACACTTCTTGCCCTGACGTCTGCCCAACCACTCTAGCCGAATTACGCACCACCATGGCCGATCTGGGTGAACAATCCAAAGACGTGCAAGTGCTGTTTATATCGGTTGATCCTGAGCGCGATACCCCAGCGCTGTTATCACAATATGTACCTGCATTTCACCCTAGTTTTATTGGGCTGACAGGTTCAAAACAGCAAATTGATCAAGCTGTGAAAAATTATCGTGCGGTTTATCAAAAACAAGGTAAAGATCAGCACTATACGGTCGATCATACAGCAGGAAGCTATTTAATTGATAAGGAAGGCAATACGCGGGTTCTTGTTAATTATGGCGCAGGCGCATCGGTTTTTACGCATGACATCAAATTACTATTAGCCGAATAAAGAATGAGCGAAGAATTCGAAAAAGGGCCAAGCCCAATTCAGACAGGCCAAGACATCGCGCCGTTTTTACTAAAAACGCCGATGGAAATTGCCTATGTACTGCGCCAACTTGAGCAAAACCATACCAATATTGCTATTTATTTCAACGCTGGACACGATATGATGCTGACGCGCGTTCTAAATGTCGACAGCAAAAATAAGCAATTTATTTATGATATTGGTGGGCACGAACCAAGCAATCGAGATCTTGTGAGTACACCCAAAGTCCTGTTCGTTTCCGATTTGGATGGTGTAAAGGTGCAATTTAGTACCGCAGCCCCTAGCCGTATTCAATATGAGGGTAAGCCCGCTTTCCAGAGCGCATTTCCAATTGATTTAGTTAAGCTGCAGCGTCGTGAGTTTTATCGGCTCACCACCCCCATTACCACGCCCTACACAGTTAGCCTGCAAGGGAATAATCAATCTAGTCTCACCCTAGACATCCACGATATTTCACTCGGTGGATTAGGCATCTGGCTTAAAGATGAGGCACAAACAACCCTTTTTGATCTTGGTAGTATTTTGCACAAATGCACGCTCGATTTGGCTGCGGCTGGACGCGTACAAGTTGATTTAGAAATACGAAATCTGCATCCTGTTAGTTTAAAGCAGGACATGATGCGCCATATGCTTGGCGTAAAATTTGTTAATTTATCGCGCGGCAGTGAAGCGCTACTGCAAAAACTGATTGTGCAATTGGAGCGCGAAAAAAAGGCGCTAACCGGCTAAACAGAGGTATTAGGCTAAGATCCATATTTAAGAAGAGCCTAATGCATATACCCCTAGTTACTCCACTTAATTCTAGGGGTTAGGATTGCGATCATTAATCCTGCCAAAGCCACCACGGCCATACCCCAGCTTAAGTTGCTGTGGTGTGCCACAAATCCAATCATTGGCGGCCCCATCAGAGCGCCAATCGACCCCATTGTCGTAACCGCAGCTAATGCCACCGCACCATGCTTCGCTGCTGCCGCGTAGACGCATGGCGAGACCGCTGCCATCCCCAAGCCGACCAAGGCAAATCCAATCAAAGCAGGCACTAAACCGCCAATGAGCAAAGCACAGAGCAGGCCACCACCTGACAACACGCCGCCCCAGAACAGCATTTTGGGCGCCCCCAGTTGAGTACGCCAGCCATCACCAAACCAGCGTGCAATAAACATTGTAATCGAGAAAAAGGCAATGCCTAACGGCGCCATTTGCGATCCAGCGCCTGCGCCCTCTTTTAAATACAGCGCAGACCAATCCGACATAGACCCTTCAACAATCGTACCAAACAAGGCCATCAAGCCCAGCCAAAGCGCCACTCCACTAGGTAGCGCAAATCGTCGACCACCAGCGCTTTGCTCTTGTTGATCAAGCAGTAAATGAGACAAAGAAACAATCACAGCCAGCCATAACAAAGCTGCTGCGAATAGAAAATGTAGCCACACTTGCTCTGAAACAAAAGTCATACCGGATGCAAACAATGCAGCGGCCAAACCACCTAAGCTAAAGACTGCGTGCAATCGCGACATAATTGCTTGCTTGCCGACCGTTTCAGCCTTAACGCCCTGCGCGTTCATCCCCACATTAAGCAAGCTAGCTAAAACGCCTTCAAGCAACATTACGGCAATCGCAAGAGGGTAATTCGGCGCTAAAGCCAAGCCGATTAGCACCAGTGGTAATAGCAGCCCCGCTATCATACAGGCAGCTTTTGAGCCATATTTCTGCAAAATGGTAGCGGTAATTGGAAACGAAAACACCGCACCAAAGCCACTCGCGAGCAATAGAAAACCAACTTCAGCGGTTGAAAGCTGCAATTGCGCTTTTAATGCAGGAATACGCGAGGCCCAAGTGCCAAAATTAAAGCCCAATACCAAAAACAAGGTGGCAATTGCGAGCTGGGTACGGCGAAGCGAAACGGGAAATAGATGGGAATTATGGGTCACGAAGAGTCCGCTGATTTGTTTGTTTCTTCGGCTGTCTGTGCAGCCTCGGATAGATAACTGAAATCCGGTGAGCTAACTTCACCACCGCGCTCCAGCATATAAATAAAGGCGAGTAATTCTGCCACAGCGCGATACAATTGGGGAGGAATCTGGCTATCTAGGTCAACTTGCATTAATAATGCAACCATTTCTGGGGAATCATGCACAAAGATGCCTGCTTCCTTCGCTTTCTCGATAATTCGCTCAGCGACTAAGCCCTTACCCTTAGCGACAACTTTGGGGGCGGCACTGCCATCTTGGTAAGCCAGCGCTATGGCCTGTGCTCTTTTCATACCCTTAGGTTTCATCATTGTGCTCAACTTGCGACGAAACCAGCGTTAAACCCGCCGCTTCAAAGCGGCGATACAATTCAGGCTGTTGCTGTTTTAATAGCGCTAGCGTTGCCTCACTCTTAGCATTAAATCGCAAGCTCAATTGCCCTGCTTGCAATTGCGCGACAACACCCAGCTCACCTAGTGTAGGCAAATCAAGATTGAGCCGTGTTTGCCAGCGTTGCGATTCTGCCCCGCCCTCACTATCATTTTGGCGCTCGTTCTCTAGCTCCATCTCCCAGCGCAATGCCTGCCCAGGCCAAGCCTGCCCCTGCCAAACCAGCGGTTTGTTTTCTAGCAAATCAAGCTGCTGGCGCACAATCTGCTTTAAGCCTGCATCATCCAATACCTGCTGAGTATTACTGTTTTCAAGCCCTACTTTTCCTAAAAATTCACGACGTTCAGGCATTGCTACCTTATCTGAAACAGGCATTTCTAACTTAGCGTTAGATTGATTTGAGTCAGCGTCTAATTGCTTGGTCGTTTGATTTTCTGTTGGCAATTTGGTGCTTTGATCCACAGTCTTTAACTGTGTTGGTGATAGTGCGGCTTGTGGCTCTTTCAGTAAAGAATGTAGAGATCTATCACCGCCAACCCATTCAGCCTGATGCGATTCATAAAACAGGCCGCTTTGCGCCAAGCGGCTAGCAAGCTGCCCTGCTAATTGAGCAGTATCGGGTTTGCCAGCAAATAAAGGCTGCGTGTTTTTTAGCTCTGCTACAGGTGAGTCTTGCTCAAGCAAGCTGCCGATCATGGAGGCCGCTTTACTCAACGCTACATTGGCATCTTTATTTTGCAGATTTGTTGGAGATTGAGCTTGCTGAGAAACGTTTGCGTTAAGCCGAAACGTTAACTGCGGATCTTTGCTAAGCACAGTGAGCTCAAGCTGCTCCCCAGGTTGCGTATTACGAGGAAGATTTAAATCAAGAAGCTGATCTTTGATTAGAACGGCGAAGCGGCCATTATTGAGTTGATTAGTAACGAGCGCCTGAACTTTTTCACCCACTGTTAAGCGCAAATCATCTGGGGATACTCGAACAGTCTCAAGCACCCCTTGTTGGGCGCGGACAAAATTACCAACGAGGGTATTTGAAGTATTGCCGGGTAACACAATTACCCCTTATAGGCACCACGGTAAATGGTAACAATTAATTCAGCTTCTGCACGTGAAAGCCCGCAATCAACTATTAAGTCTTCGGGGCTAAATCCTTGTTGCGCTAGGACTATGGCACGTGCATAAGTATTTTCAAATTCGTCACGCCCACCAATTTTACCCCCCCCCCGTTCAGCATCGTCTTCACATATGGAATTTAATTCAAGTCCTTTTACCGCTTCAATTTTTTTAACCACCTCCAACAGCTGCCGCTGGAGATCATTTATATGTTGAAGAATTTCATCAATACTTCCACGATCATTTTGCTTCATTCGAAAATAAATAAAAGATACGTTCAATGCATAAGCAATTACCAAAAACAAAAATATAATAATCAAATTCCACAACGAAACGACAATCATTTTCACGCCTTGATCACACAAGAGCTAAATTAATAGCTTTTATAAAGCTTAATTCTATTATTCATGCCACGCAGCATTTTTTCAACTTCAACACGCCACACCTCTATACGGGATGTATTCTTTTGATGCAACATGAACAATTTTTGCAACTGCATAATAAAAAGTTGTTCATCGCTTGACGATTCTTTTTTACACAGTTCGACAAGAGAAATTATCAGATCATCAATTTGACTCAATATCACAATTGATCTCTCATAATCTTCTTCTTCAAGCACCTTTAGCAACTCGGCAAATAACGTGTTATAATCAGCCAAAATCTTTTCAGACTCACCACTACTTCTAGGCATCAATTACACCTTACTCGAAAGAATAGCTGGCTGACTTTCACTATTAGACAACTCCTGTTTTGCTCCAATAGAAACCCAACTCTCCCTCAACCCCACCAACAATCCGTACACTTCTTCCAAATCTGTAACTCGATTATAGAAATTTGCTTGAAGCAACTTGTAAAGCATGTATTCATACAAATCGTCGAGTGACTGAGTTAGTTCTCCCCCTACCGTTTTATCCAGCGCCCCCTTTAAACCTTCCTCAATAATTGATACAGCCTTACCTACCATCAACCCTTTATTTCGAACATCACCGTTCTCAAGATTTATTTTTGCCTGTGATATTGCGGCCATAGCACCATCAAATAACATCACAATTAATTGATGAGGTGTAGCAGCGGCAATTGCCACATCTACTGTATTTTTCTGATATGCACTTAATGCTTTTCTAACATTATTAGACATAAAACGCCCTTCAATTATTATTAGCTTTAAGAGCAGCCAATTGAGATGTTAAAAAATCACCGGTACTTCGCATTTTGGCAACAGCCAAATCTAGTGCGTTAAATTGCTTCAAGTAACGAGCCTGAGCTTGTTCAACTGTTTGATTAATAGAAACACGCTGCTGATTGATGCTTTTAACTTTTGAATCTAGAGACTGAAGGTAAGTTCCAATTACCCCACCCTTATCGACTAACTGAGTTATCGATGCATTAATTTTAAAGGCAATCCCATTCTTCGCCGACTCAGGAGGAGGAAGTTTTTTATCATATGCTCCAAGTGAGCTAGCCACGTTGGCAGGATCAACCTTCAAAGCTGCAGTAAATTTTTCTTTCGCAAAGATCATTGCACCATAGCGATCAAAAGAAACCCCTAAAGAATTAAAACTTTGACCTGTTCCATCCGGAAAATTGGAAGTAATATCTTGCCTTAGTTGATTCATAACAACCTGAATTGAATTTTCTCCTTGTAAAATGGCACCTTTTCCAGTTTTCGCATCATATTTAGTCAACTCAACCACTTGATTGCGCAGCTCATTATAGGATTTAACGAACCCCTCAATAGCTTTTTCTGCCCCAAGCGAATCACGACGCACCTCTAGTCGTACAGTCTTAGACTGGGAATTCAAATCAGCAGGGTCGGATAACGAAGACTTCCAAAGATCAATCGTTACACCTTTTAGTGCATCAGAAATACTGTTTGTTGGCCGATTAATTTCGACACCATTCAATTTAAATTTTGCATCTCGCGCATATTCATTATTAAGCACTGAAAAATTCGGATCTGATGCATTCGTTGGGTCATAGGCCAATTTATCTATTTGAGTACCGGCACCATTCACAATCGACAGTTTAAATGCATTTTTAGCACCACCATCACCCGCATTAATCACTAAACGTGCTGATCCAGGTGTATCTTGAACAATTGTGGCACCAATACCTGATTTAGAATTATTGATCGCATCTTTAACATCAGCCAATGTTATCGTCGACGCACCTGATTTTGGGCTCACCGAAATTTCAACTGGATTTTTATCACTATTTAAATTAAAATTCGAACCATCAACAGCTCCAAATTCCAATTTAATTTTAGCTACACCACCTGCAACATCTGCCACGTTAGCCAAAACTTGTGAGTCTCCAGTAAAAACTCCCACCTTGCTAGTTACACGTTGACTTGCTGCCAACTGCAAAACATCAATGGAATAAATTCCTGGATCGGCAGCATTTCCAACCTGAGCAGTTAATACATCCGTTGCTGAGGAATTACTTTTAATACCTGTAAAATTATTTATATCCAAAAGACCTGCCAATGCAGTCTGCAGCGCAGATAAACCACTTTTAACTGTTCCCACAGCAGAAATCGTCGCCTGAATTCCCAGCTCTTTCTTATCCAACACCTTCAAAGGTTCTTTTTCGACCTCAACCAGTTTAGATACAATACCTTGCACATCTAAACCCGAACCAATTCCAGAAGCTGTAATTCCAGGCATAATCAATTCTCCTTATGCTTTTTCACTCAGCAACAAACCTTTCAGCTGATCAATTGCTTTTGATATTCTAACCACCTCTTCGGTAGGGATTTGCCGAATTACGTCTTTTGACTCAATATCCGTCACCTTTACAATCTGGATTTTTGTATCATCATCAATTGTAAATTCAAGCCCAGTTTTGAGTGTTTTAGCAATTTCATTAACTCGTTCTAGCGCACTACGAATAGTTTCTGCGGACTGCTCACCAACCGACTCTATCGCTCTTGACTGCACTTGAGCGACCGTCGTTGAATCCGCCCTTTGCTCAGAACGAATCGCGTCTTTGATCGGCGCCACCGAATTGGCAGCATTCACGTTTTGAACTTGCATGATAGCCTCCTTGTGACAAACCCTGACGGGCTGTTAAGTGCCAGTCAGGGTTCAGTTTACATCATATTCAAGAAGCTGTATTAGCCGCGCAACAAGCTCAACACCTGATTTGGCAGTGCGTTAGCTTGCGCCAACATTGCTGTGCCGGCCTGTTGCAACACTTGCGAGCGAGTTAAATTAGCTGTCTCTTGGGCAAAGTCTGCATCACGAATCCGGCTACGTGCTGCAGAGAGGTTCTCTACCGAAGTAGAAAGATTTGAAATTGTCGATTCAAAGCGGTTTTGAATCGCACCCAAATCAGCACGAATGCTATTCACCTGCCCTAATGCGCCATCCGCAATGTCAATCGCTGCCGTCGCACCTGCTACCGAGCTAATATCAATTGAATTTACTTTTTGCAACACGCTAGCTTGTAAATCATTAGCAGCACCAGCAAACAAACCACCTTCTTTCGCTGCTAGATTTGAACTAACACTAAAATATGCAGCTGTTGATTTAAAGTCGACATTACCACCAATCACAGTTTCTTTTGCTGATGGCACATTCCCCAATAAGCCACCATCGTATAATGATACTTGGTTACCCACAAAGGCACCTTCTACCCCCCCCTGCACTTTCATAGAAACTGTTACAGCAGCAGAAGTCTGACCATTATCAACTGCACTTGAGCTGTTGAAATTACTGATACGAATATCATCACCAGTTGCGCTTGTTAATACCAGCGCATTTTTGTCTTTGTTCAGTGTAGCAGTAACGCCAGTTTGGCTGGTTTTATCGTTAATAGCTTTGGCTAGTGAAGTTAAATCGCTCGATGAAGTCTGCGCAGAAATATTCACCGCAGTGCTATTAGAGCCATTTAAAGCGAACGACAATACGCCACCATTATGAGAGGTACTCAACTCAGACAAGGTTACTTGTGTACGGGCAGTAGCTGAAATACCAGTCTGATCGACGCGTGCATTCACTTGTGCAGCAATGGTTTTAGCCGATGCACCAGCAGCCACATCAAAGGTCACTGGATTCGAATTCAAGCCAGTCATGCTAAGGGTCTGAGCTTTTACATTATTGGCGCCCTCATTACCGACCGAAGCGACTTTTTGCGCTGCTGTATTTGCTCCTGCATTAAAAAGACTAGTAGCAGAACCCACGCTTGAACTTACGGAATAAGCATCTGGCATCAATAACTCAACAGTACCTATCGCACGCGTAGAGTCAGTACCCGCAGCTTCTGTAAGTGCTGCCGCGGAACCACGCAGACCACGCACAGATATGGTACTAGCATCATCAGTTACTGTCGTCGTTGAAGTCTGCACACCGCCCGCGGTAAAAGCTGTAACACTAGGAGCACCAGTTCCCGCTCCTGCTGCCATTGTTGCGGCTAAATCATTTGCAGCGGTATCGGCGACGACAATCGTTTGAGTTGCACCTGCAGCAGTTGGTACGCGGGAAATATTGATCGTACTACCGCCCTCAGAATACTGAAATTGATAATCAGTTGCCAACGTACCAGAAACTGTTGCACCCAAGCCACTTTGACCACCCTTAAGTACGTTGTACATATCAGCAACAACATCTTCGTTAGATACGGCAGCCCCGGTAGAATTAGTCAATGAATAAGTTTTACCACCCACTGTAAACTCAGCTGTATCGCCATCGGCCAAGTCAGCACTAATTGAGAACGAGGCCCGAGTTGTATCAATTACATCAAAATCAGCAAAGGTAATGTCATCACCATCTGAATTTGACACAACAATTTCGTTGCTTGTGGCATCATAACCAACCGATAGCGTTCCTGCCAATGTGCTATTAGCGTTTATTGCTGCACGCAAGTTATTTGCCGTACTCTCTTGGGTTTCGGCAACCTCATATTGCACTGTTTGCCCATCAATTGCCACACGAACAAAATCGCCAGCATATTGCGAGGTTTTCCCTTCTGTAACGCCGGGCGCAGCAAGACGAAGTTCATTGGTTGCGTAGGCAGTCACCCCTGCTCCAGAAGAATTGATCGCATCGGCAATTGCCTTTGCAGATTCAGTACCCGCCAGAGTTACATCTGAACCGACCTGAGTACCCTCTGGATTTCTGAACTTAATAGTTTGAGCTGCCACGGTATTTGCAGCAGCCGTAGCATCAGCAGCCCCAGCAACAACTGTCCCCATTACGCCACCATCGGTTTTGTAATAATCGCGACTGGTAGCTGCCTCAATCCCTTTATTATTATTAGTATCTAATTTATTGATGCCGAGTGTATTACCTGATGCAGCCGATACATTTACATTAATCGTATCATTGGCATTAGCCCCCACTTGGAAGGCTTGCGACACAAAATTACCATCAAGCAGTTTTTGCCCGTTGAAGTTAGTTGAATCTGAAATACGATTCAAATCGGAAACCAGTTGATTCACCTCAGCTTGCAAAGCCAAACGATCTTGTTGCGAATTGGTCGCATTGGATGACTGCACCGCCAGCTCACGCACGCGCTGCAAAATATTTCCTGATTCTTGCAAGGCACCTTCAGCCGTTTGCGCCAATGAAATACCATCGTTGGCATTGCGCACCGCTTGGCTTAAGCCTCGTACTTGGCTGGTCATCCGATCCGAAATCGCCAAACCGGCCGCATCGTCTTTGGCGCTATTGATGCGCAAACCAGAAGACAAGCGGTTTAATGAAGTCGCCAAAGAAGATTGCGACATATTCAAATTGCGTTGGGCATTGAGCGACGCAACGTTGGTGTTAATGACTTGTGCCATGATGATGCTCCTTGAAGAATTTTTATTTCGCTTCAGCGGTTCGCATCATTTGCGCCGCCTACATTCCCCTTTTCGGTTATGCCGGCGGGAACTTTAGGGTTTGGTGATATTTTTTTGCTACATTCCTGATATGTGCTCTTTTGAATTTGCCCTGCACCAAGCCCAATAGATACTCGCATGCCGTATAAACACAAAGCGATTTATAAATAATGGGTTTGTAGATACACCCACCCAATGCACCCACTAGGGTTTTCCCTAGGTATTTTGTGCTTGACGCATTTGAGCAACTACTGCGACTATGTAGCCATGAACCCGAATATCCAAACCCATTCTGTTGCGTATTACTACTGGTGGCGCCCTTAGGCGGCACTGGGTTTGTTCGTTCTAACAAAACCTGCCGCCGGATACGGTGACAGGTTTTTTTTATTTCCCCACCCCATCCGGCGGCTCCAAAATCCAAGTTTAGGAGCAGCACCATGTCTCAAGCTACTACCGTCGTTGTTACCGGCGACAGAACCACAGGGCCATTGCACTTAGGTCATTTTGCAGGTTCGCTACAAACACGCCTACAACTGCAAGAGCAACACAACCCATTTCTACTCCTGGCCGATACCCAAGCACTCGCCGATCATCAAGGTGACTATAGCAAGGTGCGCCAAGCGGTGATTGACGTTGCTTTGGACTACCTTGCGGTAGGGATAGACCCGAAAAAATCGACGATTTTGATTCAGTCTATGGTGCCAGAGCTCGCAGAGCTATCGTTTTACATGATGAACCTAGTTAGCGTGGCGCGATTGGAACGTAATCCAACGGTAAAATCTGAATTACGCGCCAAGGGCCAAGAACGAGACGTTGCGGCAGGATTTTTAAGCTACCCAGTTAGCCAAGCAGCAGACATCACCGCCCTGCGCGGCACCTTGATTCCAGTTGGCGCAGATCAACTACCAATGATCGAGCAAACCAATGAAATAGTGCGGCGTTTTAACCGCATGGTCGGCGAAGACATTCTGAACGAATGCGAAGCCCTTCTTTCCGACACCACTCGCCTGCCCGGCATTGATGGCAAAGGAAAAATGAGCCGCGCTGCGGGTAATTTTATTGCACTATCTGCCAGCGCCGATGAGATCAGCGCAGCAGTCAACAAAATGTACACCGACAGCAATCACCTCACTGTGGGTTCACCCGGGCAGATTGAAGGCAATGTGGTGTTTAGCTTTTTAGATGCCTTTGATAGCGATAGCGTCAAAGTGGCCGAACTTAAAGCGCAATACCAACATGGCGGGCTAGCCGACAGCGTGATCAAAGCTCGCCTGAATGAGGTTTTACAAGCTTTGCTTGGGCCAATTCGTGAACGGCGTAATGAGTTAGCTAAAAATCCGGATGAAGTATTATCAATGCTACTGTGTGGCTCAGCCAAAGCGCGTCAAACTGCGGTGTTAACACTGCATAAAGTGAAAAAAGCCATGGGCATGTACTACTTCTAAAATCAAAGACGACGATGAGGGATAAGACGATGAGCGCCACACTTTTTCGCACACTGTTTGAACATAAAGCTTGGGCTAACCAGCAATTGCTTGCGCAATTGATTGAGCATCGCAGCGATGAACACGCGAAAAGTTGGCGCTTGGCCACCCGACTGATGAATCACCTAAATATCGTTGATCAGATTTTTATTGCGCATCTAAACGGCATTGCACACGGCTTTACTGGCACCAACACGCCAGAAACGCCGGAACTGAGCGAACTACTAGAGCGCACTGCGCAAACCGATCAATATTTAATTGGGCTTGTTAGCCAGCTGCCCGCTGCGCGCTTTGATGAGCAAATCCAGTTTGTTTTCACCGATGGTAAAGCCGGCCAAATGAGCGTCGCCGAGATTTTGATGCACTTGATTACCCATGCAAGCTATCACCGTGGGCAAATTGGCCGCGTCATTTATGAAAGCGACGCGAAAATTCCGCCTGATATTTTGACGGGCTTTTTGCACCGTAATCGCCAGCCAAACCCGCAGCAATCGTTATAACGCGACTTATTTGCAACACATAAATGCTGCACTGCGCCATATAGTGTTTCAGCAATACTCAAATAGGCTTCTAAGTCTAGAATGAAACATCATAATTCAGGGGCGCAGGTGCAGCATGGACGAAGAACTACGCAAAAAAGCACTCGAATACCACCGTTTTCCTAAACCAGGAAAAATTCAGGTCGTCGCAACCAAAGGCTTGGCCAGCCAACGCGATTTGGCGCTCGCCTACTCCCCTGGCGTGGCAGCCGCTTGCGACGCCATCGTGGCCGACCCCGCCGAAGCTCGAAACCTCACCTCGCGCGGCAATCTGGTGGCGGTGATTAGTAACGGCACTGCAGTGCTTGGCCTAGGTGACATCGGCCCCTTAGCCAGCAAACCCGTTATGGAAGGCAAAGGCGTTTTATTCAAAAAATTTGCTGGCATCGATGTATTTGATATCGAAATCGAGCAAAAAGACCCAGACAAACTAGTGGAAATTATTGCCGCGCTGGAGCCAACCTTTGGCGGCATCAATTTAGAAGACATCAAAGCCCCTGAGTGCTTTTATGTTGAGCGCAAATTGCGCGAACGGATGAAAATCCCTGTTTTTCATGATGATCAGCACGGCACCGCGATTATTGTCGGTGCAGCAGTAAAAAACGCATTGGCACTGATCGGCAAACAGCTCGATCAAGTCAAATTAGTGGCCTCGGGCGCAGGGGCAGCGGCGATTGCTTGCCTGGATTTGTTAGTATCGCTCGGCGTTAAACGCGAACACATCATTGTTTGCGACTCTAAAGGGGTTATTCACACCGAACGCGGCCCGCTGGATGAAACCAAGCAGCGCTACGCGCGTGAAACCGAGCTACGAACGCTTAGCCAAGCATTGGTTGGCGCTGATATTTTCCTCGGGCTTTCCGGTCAAGGTTTGGTGACGGGCGATATGCTAAAAACCATGGCTGCCAATCCGCTCGTTTTGGCGCTAGCCAATCCCAACCCAGAAATCACGCCACCTGAAGCGCAAGCTGCCCGCGCTGACGCAATTATTTGCACCGGCCGCTCGGATTACCCGAACCAAGTGAACAATGTACTGTGCTTCCCGTTTATGTTCCGTGGCGCGCTGGATGTGGGCGCCACAACCATCAATGAAGCGATGAAGCACGCGGCAGTCAATGCCATTGCCGAGTTAGCGCATGCCGAGCAATCGGATGTGGTCGCCGACGCCTACGGCGGGCAAGAATTATCGTTTGGCCCTGAGTATTTAATACCAAAACCCTTCGATCCACGCCTGATTATTAAAATCGCGCCTGCAGTGGCCAAAGCAGCGATGGAAACAGGCGTTGCAACGCGCCCGATTGAAGACTTCCACGCCTATATCGACGAGCTAACGCAGTTTGTTTATAAAACCAATCTGTTTATGCGCCCGGTTTTTGCTGCGGCGAAAAAAGCGCAAAAACGCGTCGTATTCTGCGAAGGTGAAGACGAGCGTGTACTGCATGCCGTACAAGAAATCATCGATATGCAGTTATGCCAACCGATTTTGATTGGCCGCCCCGCCGTGCTGCAGGCGCGCATCGATAAATTGGGGCTACGCATCCGCCCCGGCATTGATTTTGAAGTCTGCAACCCAGAGCACGACACCCGCTACCGTGAATATTGGCAGCTGTACTACAGCCTGATGATGCGCAAAGGCGTATCGGAAAACCTAGCCAAAGCCGAAGTGCGCCGCAAAACCACTTTGATTGGCGCTTTAATGGTCAAACGTGGCGAAGCGGATGCTTTAATTTGTGGCACTTACGGGCTGTACCATAACCATCATCATCACCTGATGAATGTATTGGGGCAAAAAGCAGGCACCACGGTGACGGCAGCGATGAATATTTTGCTACTGCAAACTGGCAATATGTTTATTTGCGATACTTACGTCAATCAAGATCCAACTGCCGAGCAATTAGCCGACATGACCTTGATGGCGGCGGAAACAGTACGCAAATTTGGTATTGCGCCCAAAATCGCCCTCTTAAGCCACTCCAGTTTTGGCAGCTACGACACACCTTCAGCACGCAAAATGCAAGAAACGCTGGAGCTAGTAACGCAGCGTGCACCCGAGCTGGAAATCGACGGCGAAATGCACGGCGATGCCGCACTTTCCAGCACGATACGCCAGCAAGTATTCCCGCATTCGCGCTTAAAAGGCGAAGCCAATATTTTGATGATGCCGAATTTAGACGCGGCCAATATCTCGTTTAATTTACTGAAAACCACATCGGTCGATGGCGTAACAATTGGGCCGATTTTAATGGGGCTGGATAAACCCGCGCATATTCTGACGCCAACCGCGTCGGTGCGGCGTATTATCAATATGGCGGCGCTGGCGGCAGTTGAAGCGGCTAACCAGCAATAAGGCATTACACAGTTAACGGAGCGAACCGATGATTGGAGAATTGAATGAACGAGTTTAACCCAGCAGACCCATTCGCTTTTTTTAGCCAAATGATGAAGCCTGGCAGCAATCCTTTTATGCCGCCCTTGTCTGAAGAGGAAATCGACCGCAAAATTGTCGAATGTCGCACTGTTGAGCAATGGCTCAGCATGCAAGTAGGCATGTTGCAAATGTCGATTAAAGCACTAGAAATGCAAAAAGCTGGTTTAGCCGCGTTCAAACAAAGCCTAGACCCCAAATCATCGGAAAACCCGTAAATGAATAAGCGCAATACCCTACTGACAACGGCCAGTATTCTGGCCGTTTTTTTATCTGGTTGCATCAGCACGCCACCGCAAAATACCCAGCCGAGTATCACTCCAAAGCCAGCTGCTACAGCTACCCCTAGCCCGATACCTGCCGCCCGCTATCAAGCCCGTAATTGGAGCGAAGTGCCCGCATGGCAAGACGATCAATTAGTGCAAGGTTGGAATGCGTGGCTAAAAGGCTGCACCAAGCCGCGCGCCGCATGGGTTAAACTTTGCGCTGATGCCAAATCGGTAACAGTGCAAAGCGCCGCGATTCGCCAATTTATCGAAAATCGCTTAACGCCATATCAATTGATTAATCCAGATGGCAAAGAAACCGGCTTGATTACCGGTTATTACGAACCGGTTTACCCCGGCAGCCTGACGCGCACCGCGCAAGCCAAGCATCCAGTCCACGCGCCACCGAAAGACATGATTACCGTCGCGCTCGACGAAATCTATCCTGAGCTGAAAGGCAAACGCCTGCGTGGTCGGGTCGTCGGCAACAAGTTACTGCCCTACCCTGATCGCGCCGACATCGTCGCCAAAGGCATCGACGCACCTGTACTGGCTTGGTTAACCGACCCAATGAATGTGCAATTTCTGCAAATCCAAGGCTCAGGCCGAGTGCAACTCAATGACGGCACGCAATTGCGTTTGGGCTACGCTGATCAAAATGGGCGCCCGTACAAACCTGTTGGCCGCTGGCTGGTTGAACAAGGCTTAATGCCAGCGAGCGAGGTATCGATGCAATCGATTAACGCATGGGCAAAAGCCAACCCAGCGCGCGTCGATGAGCTGCTCAATAGCAATCCAAGCTATGTGTTTTTCCGCACCTTACCACCGAGCAACGAGGGCCCGATTGGTTCGCTAGGCGTGCCGCTAAGCGCTGGTTACAGCATCGCCATCGACCCCAATACCGTACCGCTAGGCAGCCTAGTCTTTATCGCCACCACACGCCCTGATAACGACGGCGGCATTCATCGCCTTGTCGCTGCGCAAGACACCGGCGGCGCGATTCGCGGCACGGTACGGGCGGATTTTTTCTGGGGAACGGGTGACGCCGCGGGTGAACTTGCCGGCAAAATGAAACAAGAAGGCAAATTGTGGTTACTGTGGCCTAAAGGCACAGCACTACCTAATTAAAAGCATTGCCACTAGAAGCGAAAAGGCCATCATTCGATGGCCTTTTTGTTAGGTATAGGCTTATAAATCAATAATTAATTAAGCTACAGAGCAATACCTATCAATATTTACGTTGATAAGCCACAAAAGCGTACTCAATACCCTTTTCCGACACATGCGCTTCACGACTCGTCTCTTGCCATAGCGTGCGATCAAATTCAGGAAAATAGGCATCGCCTTCAGGGCTGAGATTGACTTCGGTTAAATACAAAGTATCGGCCAAGGTCAAGGCCTGGCGATAAATTTCGCCACCGCCGATGACGAATAATTTATCCAAATCAGCACAAGCCTCAATCGCCGCTGCAATACTAGTGAAGGTTTCAGCGCCATCCGCGTGCCAATCGGCGTTGCGGCTCACGACCAAATGCCGCCGCCCCGGCAGCAAACCCGGCAAAGATTCAAACGTTTTACGCCCCATCAGCATCGGGCTACCCATGGTTAAACGTTTGAAATATTGCAAATCCTCAGGCAAACGCCACGGCAGGCGGTTGTCAATGCCGATGACCTTGTTTGCTCCGACTGCGGAAATAATGGCTAGTTGCATAAATATTCACTTATAAATTCAAGGGCATTTGATATGGCTAAAAATCATATTTCGCCGATTAAAGCACAATTAAAAAAAGTCGCTCACTTCAGATTGCCTTTTGGCAGACTAGCCAACTTTTCTGCGTAAACCAATTACTGCCACGATTCCACCCAGCGAGCCCAAAACCAGCGGCAAAGCCCCCCACAGCCACATCGATTTTTTTAAGGCTTGCGCCAGCGCCGCGCTGGCAATGGCGAGTCCGATTTGGGCGGCAAAGTACAGCCAAATCATCATATACATGCCGGGGCGCTTAGTACCATCGGGGGTATTGAGCAGCATATACAGCAAAACGCCGCCAATTAAGAGGCTGAAAAAAAATGCCATTACTTGGCAAAAAGCTAATTGTTTAGCGCTTAACATGACAACCTTTAAGAATATACTTGTCGTGGTATTACCCTACAGAGCAACACCAAAGGGATTTATAGGGCAATACCCTAGCGATCAGGCAAGGGGCCGATTGGATTAATCGGCTGACCTTTCAAGCGCACTTCAAAATGCAGCTTAACCTTGTCCGTTCCCGTCTGCCCCATTTTGGCAATTGGCTGACCACGCCGCACTTGCGCGCCCTCTGCGACCAACAGCGTTTGATTGTGAGCATAAGTCGTTAAATAATCGCCGCTGTGTCGAATAATCAGCATATGCCCGTAGGCACGAATGCCATCGCCAGCATAAACCACTTTGCCATCAGCTGCGGCCAAAATTGCATCGCCTTCATTGCCAGCAATATCAATCCCCTTGTTCCGCGGCGGTGCATATTTGGTAATAATGCTACCGCTATGCGGCCAACTTAACTCAATACTGGGCTTAGGAGCAGGCGTAGTTCGCGGTGCGGGGGCCGCCGTTTTATTACTCGCTGGCACATTCGATTTGCCAGCAGAGCCACCGCTTACCCGCAATAATTGGCCCACCTCAATATCATTGCTTTTGAGATTGTTCCAACTTTTGATCGTGGCCACCGATTGCTTATTGTTTAATGCAATCCGGTATAAGGTATCCCCAGCTTTGACGCGATAGTAGCCATCCGGCACGCCAACATCCGATGTTGTTCCGCAGCCGATTAAACTGAGCAGCAATGCTGCTACAAGCAGATTTGGCCAGTGCAACTTCAATCTCAAGCCGCTCCTCCAGCTTTAGATTGCTGCAAACCGAGCGCCAACCAACCCGCCAAACCGATTTTTTCTAGCGTTTCGATATTGCGCTCAAAAATGGCCTCAGGGTTTGGGAAAGCAGCGACCGCTTTAGCGATACTGTCTTCGCGCAATAAATGCAAGGTTGGGTAAGGCGCGCGATTAGTGTAATTACTGATCTCGTCGACCTCAGTTTCAGCAAATTGGAAATCAGGGTGAAAACTAGCAATTTGCAAAACACCATCCAATTCGTGCTCGGCGACCACTTCATCAGCAATCAGCAAAAAATCGTTAAACACTTCAAAATCAGGAAAGAGCGTTGGATGAATCAGCAATGTGGTATCAATTTCATCCGCTGGTGTTTGTGCAAGCAAATCTAATTCGCGATCCAGATCGTCTAAAAAACCATCAAGATGCTTAGCGTGAGACACTACAAAGCGAATCTGATTTTTGACATACACCGATTTAGCAAATGGGCATAAATTTAAACCAATGACCGCCTGCTCAAGCCAATGTCGGGTTTGTTGAATAATAATTTCGTCAGACATGGCATGACACCGCGCAAAATTGGAATAACTGGATTTTACCGACCTTGTTGTGCTTACGCACAGCTGTAACATCAAAAAAAGCAGGTGAATAATAGCAATTAGCCCGCGCAAGGCGGGCTATGGTAGAAAACGTCAGTAAAAACCAGCTAGTTTTTACTTTGCATTATCTCAGGTGTTTTCTCTAATTCGCCGACCACGACACGGGCCATATCTTGCAACATCTCAATTTCAGCCGGAGTTAGGGTTTTTGGCGTTCGATCAATCAAGCATAGAGTGCCGACATTAACGCCATTTTCTGCCTTTAACGGCGCTCCAGCATAAAAACGAATATGCGGCTCCCCAGTCACTAAGGGGTTATCAACAAAACGAGGGTCGAGCAAAGCGTCTTCAATGATCATCACGTCGTCTTGCAAAATGGCATGACCACAAAAAGAAATATCGCGTGATGTTTCTTTGGCATCCAAACCACAAATGGATTTGAACCATTGGCGGTTTTCATCCACCAAACTGACCACCGCAATTTGCACCCGAAAAAAAGCCGCCGCAGCACGTGTTAAATTATCAAAGCGCTCTTCCGGTGGGGTATCCAAAATCAAAAATCGACGCAGCGTATCAATGCGCAGCGCTTCATTACTCGGTTTTGCGGGTGCTTGCATCTTCTTTCAGCCAATGTCATCAAGAATTGAATTATAACGCTCCGTTTTGATGCTGCAATGGATTCATAACAATACGCCCCCTGAACGTAACGGTAACAGGGGGCGCACTCACCGACTTAGTGGCAAGCGCAAGCGCCGTGGCTCTCTGTCGGTATTTTAGCCGAGTCAACAATCAATTGCCGCCCTTCACTAATTGCTGCGCGTGCGGTTTTGGTTGCCTCTAGCATATTCGCCAGCGCGGCCTCAGTTTCTGGCCATCCACGGGTTTTCAAACCGCAATCAGGGTTGATCCATAAACGCTCGGCGGGAACGACTTCCAAGGCTTTGGCGATCAGGCGTAACATTTCATTGACCTGTGGCACGCGTGGGCTGTGAATGTCATACACGCCGGGGCCGATTTCGTTTGGATAAATAAATGCATCGCCATTTTTTCCAGCGAAGGCCTCCAGCAAATCCATATCCGAGCGGCTGGTCTCAATCGTAATCACGTCGGCATCCATCGCCGCAATCGCAGGCAGAATGTCGTTGAATTCCGAATAGCACATATGGGTGTGAATTTGCGTGTCGTTCGCAACGCCCGATGCTGAAATTCGGAATGCGCGGCCAGCCCAATCCAGATATTTAGACCAATCGGCTTGTTTGAGTGGTAAACCTTCACGGAACGCAGGTTCATCAATCTGAATAATGCCAATACCCGCCTCTTCCAAATCCACCACTTCATCGCGAATCGCCAAAGCAATTTGATCGCAGGTGACCGAGCGAGGTTGATCGTCGCGCACGAAAGACCATTGCAAAATCGTCACCGGGCCAGTCAACATGCCTTTCATCGGCTTGTTAGTCAGACTTTGTGCGTAGCTCGACCATGCCACCGTCATCGCACTCGGGCGCGACACATCGCCAAACAACACCGGCGGCTTCACGCAACGGCTACCGTAGCTTTGTACCCAGCCAAATTGGGTAAACGCAAAGCCAGCCAGTTGCTCGCCAAAGTATTCAACCATATCGTTACGCTCAGCTTCGCCGTGCACTGGCACGTCAATACCCAACTCATCCTGTTTTTTCACGACCAGTGCAATCTCGGCCTTCATCGCAGCTTCGTATTGCTCCAGACTTAAATCGCCTTTCTTAAATGCCGCTCGCGCAGCGCGGATTTCTTTGGTTTGTGGGAAAGAGCCAATGGTCGTCGTTGGCAATACAGGCAAATTAAAGCGCTTACGCTGCGCCGCTTGGCGCGTAGCAAAATCAGCCCAACGCTGATCCGCCGATGGCGCCAGCGCTGCCAGTCGGGCGGCAACTGCAGGATTATGAATGCGTTTTGACGTGCGGCGTGCGTGTTGCGCATCAGCGTTGAGCGTTAGTTCTGCGGTGATATCTCCACCATTCAGACCACGTTTCAAGACACTTAATTCAGCCAACTTTTGCTTGGCAAATGCCAGCCAAGATTTAAGCTCTGCGTCGAGTTTTTCTTCCTGCGCCAAATCAACAGGCGTGTGCAGCAATGAGCAGCTTGGTGCGATCCACAAAGACGCGCCCAACTGGGCGTGCACAGGCTTAATCTGCCCCAATACTTTCACCAAATCCGCAGCCCAAATATTGCGCCCGTCGATCACGCCCAAAGACAGCACTTTATTGCTTGGCCATTGCGCGGCAAAGCTAAGTAATTGCTCAGGCGCACGCACCGCATCGATGTGCAAACCAGCTAGCGGCAATTTAGCCAAGAGCGGTGCATGCTCGGTAACTGAATCAAAATACGTCGCCAATACAATCTTTACACCTTGCTCACACAAGGTACGGTAAGTAGGCTCAAGCGCAGCCACCCACTCTGCAGGCAATTGCAAAGCTAAAATTGGCTCATCCAATTGAAGATGCGCCACACCCAAAGCGGCCAATTTATTAATAATACGGGTATAGGCTGCAACGATAGACGGCAAAAGGTCTAGCTTGTTATACCCATCTTGTTTGCACTTTGAGAGCCACAAGAAGGTGAGCGGGCCAGGTAAGACGGCTTTCACGGCATGGCCTTGCGTGATTGCATCTTCGATTTCGTGGAAAAACCATTCCACACCACCGTCAAACGTGGTTTTACTGCTAATTTCTGGCACCAAATAGTGATAATTGGTGTCGAAATACTTGGTCATTTCCATCGCAAACTGTTCGGTGTTGCCACGTGCCAATTCAAAATACTGCGGCAAGCTCAGACGTTTGGCATCAAAACCAAAACGGGCAGGAATCGCACCGAGCAAAGCGGCGGTGTTCAAAATTTGGTCATACCAAGCAAAATCGCCGACGGTCACAAAATCTAGGCCCGCTTCGGCTTGCCAAGCCCAGTGGCGACGGCGCAGCGTTTGTCCCACTTGCGAGAGTTCACCCTCGCTGATTTCACCACGCCAGAATTTTTCCACCGCAAATTTCAATTCGCGCTGCGCACCGATCCGTGGGAAGCCCAGAATATGCGCCTTCACGTTAACACTATTAGTTGAACTCATTACAAATCACCTCATCCATGAAAGTGATTTGCATAGTACGCACTTAGGCGATATGATTACAGCTCATTATTTTTGCGCTAAGCATGAATATTTTTAATTTATAAAAATCATCCGAGAACAAAATGCAATCGTTACTTGAACTGCGTCACCTTAAAACCATCACGGCCATCGCCGAAGCCGGCAGTCTGACGCGCGCGGCCGAACGTTTGCATTTAACGCAATCGGCGCTCTCGCACCAAGTGCGACTACTCGAAGATCATTACGGCTTGCCGTTGTTTGCGCGCAAATCCAACCCATTAAAACTAACCGCAGCTGGTGAAAAACTCGCTGCGTTGGCGCAGGATGTATTGCCTGCGATTGCCGCGACTGAGCGCGATATTGCGCGGCTACGCGAAGGGCAAGCGGGTCAACTGCGTATCGCCGTGGAGTGCCACACTTGTTTTGATTGGCTCATGCCGGCGATGGATCAATTTCGCCAGCATTGGCCAGAGGTTGAGCTTGATATCGTCTCGGGCTTTCACGCCGACCCAGTGCAATTGCTGTACGAGGATCGCGCCGATATTGCGATTGTGTCCGAAGTAGAAAACCAGCCCGAATTAACGCATTTGCCGCTGTTTAGCTACGATATGGTCGCGCTAGTTGCCAATGATCACAGCTTGGCGAACAAGCCATTTCTGGATGCGGCCGACTTTGCCAACGACACGCTGATTACTTACCCTGTGCCGGATGAAATGCTCGATTTGATTCGCAAGGTATTAAAACCCGCTGGCATCAACCCCAAGCGTCGCCCGACTGAGCTGACCGTGGCGATGCTGCAATTGGTCGCCAGCCGTCGCGGCATTGCGGCTTTACCGCGCTGGAGCGTGCAAAGCTATTTGGATCGCGGCTACGTATTAGCCAAACCGATTACCGCACAAGGACTGAAAAGTGAACTGCACGCTGCGCTGCATGCAGATCGCAAACAGGCGGCGTATTTGGTTGATTTTGTCGAAACCATGCGTACCGTCAGCGTGCAAAATTTGCCTGATGTAGTTTTGCTTTAAGCGAGTGTTAATTGCGCATTAGCCAAAGTGCGTTGATCGATAAAAAAGCTAGCAGCAAAAATACAAATACCCCGCCCACCACCATTCGGGCGGGAGTCCACTCGGTAAAATGCTGCTCGCCGAGCAAGATGGCATTGCGCAAATAGGTAACAAATAAGGTGCCAAACAAATTAAGCACCACCATACCCCACCAGTATGGCCACCACAGTTTTAAAGCCCCATATGATATCAGGGCAAAAAAAGCAGCGACGAACATCGTTGCACTAGCGGAAAACCAAGCCCGAGTTTTCAGGCGGTAGATCGCAATGATTGCCAATCCAAGCGATGGATTTATAAGTAGCGACAACGGTAAGCTAAAGCGCAAATACTGCTTTGCAGTTTCAATCTGCGCAGACACTTCTAGGACTGATGGTATAGATTTCGTCATCGAATATTTTTAGGCATCAGTTGGCTGCAATTGCTGCTCACGCAAAAATTCGCGCAATACGCTTTGCTCAATTTTTGCGCGCTGACCGAGTGGCACCGGCAGTTGCAACTGGAATGCAATCGAATCGATATCTTCTAGATCAATTCGCACCCTAGGCTCCAGCACTAGGGCGTTGAGCACCTGCATTTCCAACTGTTCACGTGCATGCTGCGCGAGCTCAGCTTCGTATTGTGCAATCGCGCGCTGGCCGGCGGCCAATAAAATCAGCTCGGCTGCGTGCCAATCTTGTTCACGCGAGATGCGAACGTGCACGGTATGCATAACAAACTGACCCAAGCGCGTTTCATTAAACACAGGAGTGGAGAGTAGGAGGCTATTGGGAATGGTGACAACGCGCCCTACTGTGCCCTGCTGAGAACTGGCGTAGCTCGATTCGGCGACGGTAAACGACAGCACATTGGTATCAACCACTTGGCCACGCAGATGATTAAATTCAATCCGATCACCCACACTAAACGCATGTGTGCTGGTGCGATAGATCGAGCCCATAATGCACATAATCATTTCTTTGGTGGCCAGCACCAGCGCGGCGGCAATCGCCACCATTGAAACCGCCAGCGTTTGCAGCTCGCGGCCCCAAATCAGCGTGAGCCCGGCGACAAAGATAATCAGCCATACATTGCGCAGCGTGACCAACCAGCGGCGTTTGACTTCAAGGCTTAAATCATTGCGCTTGAGCACTGAGCGACGAATCAACCAGCGCCCAAGGATGAGCAACACGATAAACAGCACTGAAGCGACAACATCGTGTTGAGTCGGCTTATCGACGGCAGACGGCCAAATTTGATGAAACCATTGCTCAAACCAAGACATGCAATACCTTTACCCAAATAACAAAAGCCCTGCAGTGCAGGGCTTTTCGACAAGCAAACGATTAAGATTTAATCAAAATTTCGTTGTAGCGCACTGATACTGCCTGCTCTAATTGCTCTGCGCTAGGCATAGATTTATTCGCGATCAGCAAGTTTTGCAGTACTTTTTCTGCTTCGCGTAGCAGATAGCGCTTTTGTTGACGTTTGCTTAGGCGTTTAATTTTTGCGTTCATCATCAACCTCGGTTTAAAAAATCCAATTGATTATACACACCTAACCTGCTGGCCCTATGTGCTAAATGCAGCATTTAGACTGCCATCACTGGCTGGCCTTGCGCAATTTTGGCTAAATTGGGCGGCGGCGTAATGCCCATTGATACATAAATGCTCGTCAATTTATCGACGCCAATATTGGCTGGGCGTATCCAGTCTTTGGGCACATACAGCAAACCACCGCCAATCGGCACTGGCGCGGTCGGCACCAAAATTACTTGGTATTCACGCCCTTCAATTTCAACGGGCTCAGGATTTGGCATCAGCGCAAGCACCGCCACGCCATCTCCACCAAACAAGCACCACACAGGGCTCATCGCGCCAATATCGGCATCTTGTTTTTGGTCGAGCAACCCAACAAAACGATCGGCCAGATTATACAAACTGCCAATCACTGGCAGGCGGCGCACAGTACGATCAACCAAAGCGGCCAGAGGTTTCTTTAGGCGTGACTGAACAATAATGCCGAGAAAATAGATAAAGCCAATCAACAATAAAGTACCGGTAACGTACTCTAAAGCAGGGTTTTTAACAAACGTCTGGCCAAAAAACGCAAAGCCACGCCCTATCAAGCTACTTGGCCCTACATAGTGATTAAGTAAATTAATCACCCAAGCCAGCAATGAAACCGTAACCAGCAAGGGCAATAAAGCCAAAAGCCCCGCTAGCCAAGTGCGTAAAATACTATGAATACTGCGCTTAACCATTCCTATTCCCAAAAAATGAACCCAGCAATACCACCCGCTGTATTGGGTTCAAACACAATGATTTCTTAGCTTTGGTACATATACTACATAGATTTTCGGTTTGATTTACAGCTTAGGAATTTTAATGCGGCTAATCATTAATGAGCCAGAGATAGCAAACATTAACGCGAGTGGATGCAAATAAAAACCCGCGATATCCCATTTACCAAACCATAAATTCGCACCAATCGCCCCCTGCGCCACTGCAATTGTTAGCACCAGCACCAGCAGTAAAGACGTAGGAATCGGCGTGCCTTCGAAGTATTTTACTTTATCGCCACCTTCAGATAAGGTCTCAGCGGTGATGTTATAGCGCGCCAAGCGCGACACGCCGCAGGCGACAAAAAACACCAAAATCACCCGATCAAACAAACCTTGCATCCCGCAGGCATACCCCATCACCGCCGGTGCGACGCCAAACGAGATCACATCCGCCAGCGAATCGAGCTCACGCCCCAAGGCCGACGATTTTTGCCGCCAGCGTGCAATGCGCCCATCGAGCACGTCAAACACCAGCGCGACAAAAATCAGTGCCGCCGCAAAATGCAGATGAAGCGGGTCGGAGAGCTGAATGTACGACATCACCGCAAACAGCGCGCCCATACCGCAAACGGCATTGCCGAGCGTAAACCAGTCTGCCAAATGAAATTCGCGAATCATCGCAAAAGGTTTAGCCATTATTTTCCTTTCTACTGAAGCACAACGCCATTCAAATTGCGTCGCGGTATTTACTCATCAATTTCACATAATGCGCGGCCGAATATTTGAAGTGGGCGATTTCTTCTTTGGTTAACGCTCGCACTTCCTTCGCGGGGCGGCCCATATACAAATAGCCTGATTTCAGCACTTTACCCGGCGGCACTAACGACCCCGCGCCAATCATCACATGGTCTTCAATCACCACGCGGTCCAGCACAATCGTTCCCATGCCGATCAGGCATTCATTGCCAATGGTACAGCCATGCAACATCACACCGTGGCCCACGGTGACACGCTCGCCGATCACTAGCGGAGCACCAAGGGGATCATCGGGCCGTTTATGCGTGGTGTGCAGCACGCTGCAATCTTGCACATTGGAATCGGCACCAATATGGATATGGTTCACGTCGCCGCGCAACACTGCGCCGGGCCAGATCGACACATTGTCGCCCAATTTTACTTCACCAATTACACTCGCCTGCGCGTGCACCCATGCGCCCGCACCAATTTGCGGTTCAATTGCTTCAAATCGCTCAATTGCCATTGGTCTTCACCTTGAATTTAGCGCGCTTGCGCCCATGTTATAAGTCACCGACATTCCTGATTCTACCTGAGAGCACTCATGACGACGATGACAAATCCGCTACTCGACTTTTCTACCCTGCCCCAGTATGCCGCAGTACTGCCTGAGCATATTAACCCCGCTCTCGATACCCTGCTAGCCAATGCCAGCGCTGCAATTGCTGCGGCCGAAGCGATTTCCGAGCCAAGCTGGGATAGTTTAGCCGTACTGGAAGACCCACTCGAGCAACTTGGTCGCGCATGGGGTGTGATTGGGCATTTGGAATCGGTCGTCAATACGCCAGAGCTGCGCGACGCTTATAACAGCAATATCCCACGTATCTCCAATTTTTTTACTGAGTTAGGGCAAAACGAAAAGCTATTTGCGCTGTATAAAGCGGTGAAAGAGCGTGAATACGATCAACTGAACCCTACGCGTAAAGTCATCATCGACGACGCCATTCGCGGTTTTGTGCTGTCGGGTGCTGAATTGCCGGCCGAGCAAAAGCAGCGTTTTAAAGAAATCGAAGAAAAACTCTCTGAACTGACGACACGTTTTTCGCAAAACGTGCTCGACGCGACCGACGATTTCGCGCTGTATGTAAGCAAAGACGAATTAGTCGGCCTGCCCGACGACAATCTCGCTGCAGCTGCGGCGCAAGCTAGCGCCGATGGCAAAGACGGCCTGTATAAAATCACGCTGAAAATGCCAAGCTATTTGCCAGTAATGCAATACGTGCAAAATCGCCCACTGCGCGAAAAGCTGTACCACGCCTACGTAACGCGCGCGTCTGAATTTGGCAAAGCCGAATGGGATAACGGCGTGTTGATTCCGGAAATTTTGGCGCTGCGAAATGAAAGCGCGCAAT
Organism: Chitinibacter sp. SCUT-21; assembly: GCA_041874755.1. Lineage (NCBI taxonomy): Bacteria > Pseudomonadati > Pseudomonadota > Betaproteobacteria > Neisseriales > Chitinibacteraceae > Chitinibacter > Chitinibacter sp. SCUT-21. The sequence goes on along the minus strand of CP102611.1, from coordinate 30,425 downwards.
TACTCGGCCACGAAAATTTTGGCGAAACCTCATTAGTGACCAAAATGGCCGACAGCCCAGAGCAAGTGATCACTTTCCTGAAAGATCTGGCCGCGCGCGCCAAACCCTATATGTTGGAAGACCGCGCCGAATTGGAAGCTTTTGCCAAGGCTGAGTTTGGCATTGAAAAGCTCGAAGCGTGGGATTTGGCCTTGGTGTCCGAGCGTCTGCGCGAGCAGAAATACTCGTTTAGCGAGCAAGAAGTAAAACAATACTTCACCGAGCCGACGGTACTTTCTGGCTTGTTTAAATTGATTTCCGAGCTGTATGGCCTGCAATTCGTTCCTGCACAAGCGCCGGTGTGGCATACCGACGTACAGTATTTCGAACTGAAAAATAACGATGGTTCGCTAGTCGGCGGCTTGTACATGGATTTACACGCGCGCGAAGGCAAACAAGGCGGCGCGTGGATGAACGATGTGCGCGGCCGCAAACTGAAAGCCGATGGCTCAGTGCAAACTCCCGTAGCGCTGATTGTATGTAACTTCGCCAGCGGCGTTGACGGCAAAGACGCGATGTTGCCGCACGACGATGTGATTACGCTGTTCCACGAAATGGGCCACGCGTTGCATCATTTGCTGACCGAAGTCGACGAACTTGAAGTATCCGGCATCAGCGGCGTTGAGTGGGACGCGGTCGAGCTGCCTAGCCAATTTATGGAAAACTTCGCGTGGGAATGGCAGGTATTGCCGGCTTTAACTAAGCACATAGAGACTTCCGAGGCATTACCCCGCGAGCTATTCGATAAAATGTTGGCGGCGAAAAACTTCCACAGCGGCTCTGGCCTGCAACGCCAATTGTATTTCTCAATTTTCGATATGGCGCTTCATCAAAAATCCGAAGCGATTTCCGCCGGCGATTTAACTGCATTCGCCCAAGCAGTGCAGCAAGAGCTGGCGATGCCACTGCCGCCGGAATACAACCGCTTCCCGCAATCATTCAGCCATATTTTTGCTGGCGGCTATGCGGCCGGGTACTACAGCTATAAATGGGCAGAAGTACTGAGCGCCGATGCGTACGCGGCGTTTGAAGAAGCGGCTGATCAAACCGGTAGCAGCGTCGTTAACCCCGCTGTTGGTGCGCGTTTCCGCAAGGAGATTTTGGCCGTCGGTGGCTCGCGCCCCGCTGCCGAATCATTCGCCGCCTTCCGCGGCCGTGCTCCTGCGATTGACGCCTTGTTGCGCCACAATGGTTTAAGCAATTAAGGCTAATGCTAAAATGCACCAACCCCGCTTCGGCGGGGTTTATTTTTGCCCTTGCAACCACTCATCCCGCCAATCTGCAATTGCATAATTTAGATCGGAGCTGTTGGTACTAGCCTGAAGCAGGCTGATTTCAGGAGTCACAACAATGCAATTCAAATTACTGATATTAAGCGCCTTCTTAGCAGGCTGCGCACACCAACATCACGGCATGGATAGCATGAAGCACGATGGGCCGATGATAGGCGGGCATTTTCAAAGTGCAGCCAATCAATCGCTTAAAGGCATGGTAATGGTGCATGCAATGGATGGCCATCTGATGCTCAAAGGCAAAGTCATGGGGCTAAAACCCAATAGCGAACACGGTTTTCATATTCATGAAGTGGGTGACTGTAGCAAGGCTGACTTTACTAGCGCAGGTGGACACTTTAATCCGAGCAAAACCAGCCACGGCGGGCAAGGTGGCGATCATCACGCGGGTGATATGCCCAACTTGAAAGCCAATGAGCAAGGCGAAGCTAAATTTGAAGTGATGCTGATGGATTTAAGTGTTGATAAGGCTGCGGCCAATTCAATTATTGGTCGCGCAGTAGTGATTCACGCCAACCCAGACGATTACACCACGCAACCTTCAGGCAATTCAGGCGCTAGGATTGGCTGTGCGGTGATTAGCGAAATGAAGATGTAATACAGCATCAGGTATAGGGCTACAAATCATATGTAAAAATAACTACAGCCCTATACCCCTAATGCAGCGCTTTCCAGTGCAGCATAACCTCGAGCTGATCAATCAGTTCACACCAATCCGAATCTTCCTCACGACTTTCACGTAAAAACTCACATTGGGCAAAGTTAAAAAATGGCGCTGCGACAATGCTGATTTCTTTCGGCAGCGGATGCTCGTCGACAAAGCGCGCAATCGCTTGCGGCCGATTATCTAAACCCAGTTGGCTAAATAATTGCGCCATCGGGTGAAATGGCTCTTGCATGATGCACCTCCGCTGCTAAGCACTCGTCCGTATTCTCTAGCATACACAGCGGCAATCACGCACCAAGAAAATCTTTAAGATCAAGCGACTAACGTGAGCTCACCCAGCTGCAAATCAAACGGTGTGGCGCAAAAGCGGCTGATCGAGTTGCAATTTTGCAAGTGCGCAACGATTTGTGGCAACGGTTGCGCATAAATCCCGTCGAATAATTTTTCACCCGGATACCTAATCGCGAAGGCAAATGAATCTTGCCCAATCAAGCATTGCGCGTTGATGCCTGCGCGGGTATTGCCGCGCGGATCACATCGGCTCCAGCCTTTGCCTGCCAACCAAAATGCCACCAAACCATGCAGACAAAATGCTGAATCCGCGCCACTCCATTTCAAGCGCTGATAACACAGCCCCGCCGCGATCCCATTCGCGCGTAGCAGCGCGACCAATAAATGACTCTTGCCAAAACATAGGCTGCTGCCATTACTTAATACTTCAGACGCTGTAATCGTGATCGTCTCGCGCTGAAAATCAACCGAATGCTCAATGTGATCGCGGACAAAATGAAAGCAATTGCGCACAGTTTGCTCGACGCAATCGTCGGCCAAAAATAAAGCTTGCGCGGTAATAATTGGATGTTGCCAATCAATCACCGGGCAAGCTGCTAAATATGCGTCTAGATCAAGTACCATGCAGGTTCAGCCAATTAATGAAAGCGCCAACGATCGCGCAATTGCTCCAGCGTTTCTTCTTCGCACGACATCGGCGTACAACGGCGTGGCACTTCCCATTCGCTGGTTAAATAAAACGGTGTACGCGAGAATGCATCATAATGAACACCCGAAATCACGCTTCGTAAGAATGAGTAAATCTTAGTCAGAAATCGGCGCATTTTGTTTGCCTCTTTGTTCTCAAATGTTTAGATGTTGTTATGATAGATGGGTGCGCATCTGCCGATAAGCGCGATTTATGGAATACACTGTTCTGCCATGAAAACAATACTAGACCCTGATTCACTACTCGCTTTCGAATCACTTTCACGCCTTGGTAGCTTTACGGCAGCTGCGATCGAGCGGGGTTGCGCCAAAAGCCACATTAGCCAATTGATTCGTGAATTGGAAAAAGAACTCGGCACCGTGCTGGTGTTGCGCAGCACGCGCAGCATGACTTTGACCGAAGCGGGGCAAAAATTACTGCCGCATGCGGTGGCTTTGCGCGAATTGCTTGGCCAAGTTCGACTCGATATTGAAGACACGCAGCAGCAGATTGAAGGCGAGTTGTGGATCAGCACCACGCCGTCTTTGTCGCAATATGCGGTCGGCCCATTAATGGCCGAATTGGCGCGCCTGCATCCGCAGCTGCGCATTCGTGTCGATTCGAACAACCGCCTGATTTCACCCGGCGCAGACGGCGTTGATTTTTGCATTCGTGTCGGCCGCGTTGGCGATGAGCGCTTGGTGGCGAAAGATCTGGGCTTTGCGCACGATAAACTCTTTGCTGCGCCTAGCTATTTAGCAGGCCGCCCCGCGATTAATCACCCCAGTGATTTACTGGCGCACGCCACGCTGATTAATGACGATTACCAGCATTCACGGCAATGGCTGATGATGAATGGGCAAGACGAATACCGCGCCGCGCTCAATCCGGTGTTGTGTAGCGACACCAACCCGACCTTGGCGGTCAGCGCCATTACCGGCTATGGCATTGCGCTATTACCACAGTTTGTTGGCGAAACGTATTGCAAACTGGGACTACTGCAGCCAATCTTGCCGCAATGGCACGCCAACCCAACGCCGATTTTTTTGGTTTACCCCTACCGCGCCAATATGCCGCGCAAGTATCGAGTCTTTATTGATTTTGTTATGGAGCAGTTGCGCCCGCGCTTAGCGCCAAAAGCCTAGGGTATTGCCCTAAAAGCCATATTCATGCTGCATGCGCTGCACATACGCCACCATATTTTGTTTGCTCGCAGCGTATTGTTGTAGCTCGCCACTGAATAGCTCGCACAAAGCACTTTGGCAAAAAGCGTAGACAGTCGCATCACTTGCGCAGATGCGATCGCCCATTAAATAGCGCTTATCGGCCAGAAAATCATCAATCGCATCCAAGTCTTTTTTGGCCAGGCGCAAAATATCAGCCTCGTTATGTCTGCCTATGCCTTGTGCGATAAGGCTTTTCTTTAATTTTCGCCGTACCATTTTCGGCACGATATCGCGCAACGGCCATGGCAAAAATCGAAAATAACGATAAGGCCCCAATTTGAAATTACGCTCCTTAACCCAGCGCTCGTACAACACGGTCCAGTACAAATGCTCTTCCAGCATTTTTTCAAACGCCCACGCCACCGCTTGCTCAGCTTCGCTTAGCCACGCATTTAAATCCAGCTGATACTTATGCTCTAAATGCCAGTAAATAAAGGTCGAGTCCGCGATGATTTGCCCATCATCATTTAGATACGGCAGCTTGGCTTTGGGCGCATTGCCATAGCCTTTGACATTCACTTCATACGGTAAATTGGCCATTTTCAACAAGACCATGGTCTTCAACACAAAGGGGCTAATATCAGGCAAACCATAGCCTGGCCCAAATCCGTACACAGTAATCGCCATCGTGAATCGTCCTTTTCTCGCAGCTCAAAGCCAGATCGCCAAATTTCTTACACAAAAAGCAAAATTATAGACAAATACGGTATTTGTATTTCCATTAAATGACGGTAAAGTTGATATCACAGAAAGACAACACGGGAACACGAAATGAAAAAACAGCAAGAACAGGAAACATTGGGTGAAAAACGCTACCAAAAAGAGCTTAAAAAACTCCATGAAGAGCTGGTGAAACTGCAGCGCTGGGTGCAAGCGAAAGGCTTAAAAGTGTGTATCGTCTTCGAGGGGCGTGATGGTGCTGGCAAAGGCGGTACGATTAAAGCACTGACCGAGCGCGTCAGCCCTCGCGTGTTTCGCGTCGTTGCGTTGCCTGCACCGAACGAGCGAGAAAAAAGCCAGATGTATCTTCAGCGCTATGTACAGCACTTTCCTGCAGCGGGTGAGGTGGTGATTTTCGATCGTAGCTGGTACAACCGCGCCGGCGTTGAGCGCGTGATGGGTTTTTGCACACCAGAGCAGACACAATCCTTTTTAGAAGGCGCGCCGCTGTTTGAAAAAGCAATGATTGATTCGGGCATTATCTTGCTCAAATACTGGCTGGAAGTAACGCCCGAAGAGCAGGAACGCCGCTTGCGCGATCGCATCGACGATGGCCGCAAAACGTGGAAACTCTCGCCGATGGACATCAAATCATTTACCCGCTGGAACGAATACACCGAAGCGCGCGATGATATGTTCAAGTACACCGATACTGATTTTGCACCATGGTATGTTGCGCATTCAGAAGACAAAAAACGGGTACGCCTCAATGTGCTTAGCCACATCCTTGAACACGTGCCTTATGAAGATTTGCCGCTGGAAAAAGTAAAATTTCCCAAACGCAAAATCAAGGAAAGCAAGCCTAGCGAGCATCCACTTCGCATCGTCGCGGCCAAGTATTAATTTCGCCCTTTAGGTAAGCCTTGGCGCGAGTAGCCTCGCGCCAAACTGCCTCTTACCACCAAGCATGAAAATGATGCACTGGGCCAATGCCACGGCCGACATGCAATTTTTCAGCATTCGCTATCGCTTGCAGCAGCCATGCTTTGGCATCGCGCACCGTGTCCTCCCACGAATCGCGTTGCGGCCGCAGCGCCGTGATCGCCGCCGACAAAGTACATCCCGTACCATGCGTGTGACGCGTGGCGATGCGCAAGGCTGGGAAGTTAATTTCTGCCTCGCGGGTAATCAGCCAATCGGGGCAAGGCTCGCCACCATTTTGATGCAAATGCCCGCCTTTCATCAGCACCGCTTGCGCGCCGGCTTGCAGCAAAGCTCGGCCCTGTTCGCGCATTTCGTCTTCACTCTTTGCCTCGGCGCAATTGAGCAAGGCCGCCGCTTCGGGCAGATTGGGCGTAATCAAGCTGGCAATCGGCAATAATTGCGTACGCAGCGCATTCACCGCAGCAGGGTCTAGCAGGGCATGCCCTCCTTTGGCAATCATGACGGTATCTAGCACGACATACCTAGGCTGGTATTTTTTTAAACTCGCCGCAACGGCGTGAATGATTTCGGCATTGGCCAGCATGCCCATTTTGACCGCATCGACCCGTATATCGCTAAATACCGCATCGCATTGCGCGGCAATAAATTCGGGCGGCACCGGATATACCGCCTGCACGCCTTGCGTATTTTGCGCGGTGAGCGCGGTGATCACGCTCATGCCATACGCACCCAAGGCAGAAAAGCTTTTTAAATCCGCCTGAATCCCTGCGCCACCGCCCGAATCCGAGCCAGCAATCGTTAATGCGTGGCAGATCATTTGCTCTGTCGTCATGGTTTTGTCCTTATGCTCGCGCGTGGTGAATTTCAGCCAGCAAGGCTTGGGTTGCGATGGCAACATCAGCTTGGCCACAAATGGCCGATACCACAGCAACGCCATTCGCGCCCGCGGCAATCATCGATGCTGCGCTACCCTGCTTGATCCCGCCAATCGCCACTGCGGGTAAATCGCCGGTCGCGGCAAACATCGCGCGCATTTCATCGTTGGATAATACGGGCGAGGCATCGAGCTTGGTGGTGGTCGGGTAAACGGGGCCAACGCCGATGTAATCGATGCATTGCAAAATCTCTGGCGTGAGCAATTGCTGCACATTCGCCAGATTATTAGTCGACAGGCCGACTATTTTTTTCGGCCCGAGCAAAGCGCGTACTGTTTGCACCGGCAAATCGGCTTGGCCAACGTGCACGCCATCGGCGTCAACCGCCAACGCAATATCGACGTGATCGTTAATAATGAGCGGAACATTCAATGGCGCAAGCGCCGCTTTTAATTGCTGCGCGCACTCAAGCCACTGGCGCTTTTTCCACTTTGGCGCACGCAATTGCACTACGGTGGCGCCATGGCTGGCGGCGGTAACTGCGGTTTGCACCATACCGTCAATGCCGCCACATAACTCGGGGTCGAGCACTAAATACAGGTTCACATCAATAAGATTACGGCTCATGCGCTCACCTGCCTAAGTTGATTGGGGTGAATAATATGCAGCGCATCTAAAAACGGCGCTACAAATGTGCCGGGGCCATCAGCGCATTCAACCGCGCGCTCGCCCGCCAAGGCCATCAGCGCACACGCCGCAGCAACGGCATTCAGACGGTTCGGCGCATCGGCCAAAAAGGCCGCCACGACGGCAGACAAGGAGCAACCAGTGCCAACAACTTTGGTCATGATCGGGTGCCCCAACTCGACTTCCCATGTCGCAGCGCCATCGGTAATAAAATCACTCGCTCCCGTCACCGCGACAATCGCGCCGCTGTGTTGTGCAAGTTTTTGCGCCGCGAGCAAGGCAGTATTGGATGAAGCCGTACTATCCACGCCTTTACCCATGCTGGTGTTGTCCGTTAGCCCCAAAGCCGCAGCCAAGGCGATAATTTCTGAGCCATTGCCGCGAATTGCTGCGGGCTTCATCGCCACCATATTTTTGGCCGCCTCGGTGCGATACGCCAATACACCCACCGCCACCGGATCGAACACCCAAGGTGTGCCTGCGGTATTGGCCGATTCAATCGCTAGGCACATCGCTTCCAAGCGTTCCTGATGCAAAGTGCCCACATTAATCAGCAATGCATCGGCCAGAGCGGCAAATTCGCCCACTTCTTCGCGCGCAACCACCATCGCCGGCGAAGCACCAATCGCCAATAGGGTATTGGCCGTAAAACATTGCACTACTTCATTGGTCAGCACATGCACCAGTGGGGTATTGATGCGAACGCGCTCTAGCTCATCAGCAAGCAGCGTAAAGGGTAACTGGGGAATTGGATTGGACATCATCGATTTCCTATAGGAGCGGCCAGAGTGCGCTTTGCCTGATATAGCGCAAAGATCTTCAAAGCCAGCTAGATATGATGAAGCTATTGTAACGCGCCAAAAAGGATTGGGTTTGATCTGAATCCTGTGTCTTTTGTGTCTAATGCCCAATTGTTTGACATGACTCACATTGCATTGGGTCACGATTCCCTACAATCAATGTCAATGATGATTAAAGGAGAAGGTCATGGCGGATTTGACCACACAATTTCTAGAGCTACCGGTAAAAAACCCGTTGATGAATGCATCCGGCGTTTGGTGCAACGTGGCCTCGCAGCTCGAAGCACTCGCCGAATCCGCCGCTGGAGCAATGGTTAGCAAAAGCTGCACCTTGCATCCGCGCGATGGCAATCCTGAGCCGCGCTATCGTGTCATTAATGGTGCACACACCTTTGGCAGCATTAATTCGATGGGTCTGCCCAATGAAGGATTTGCCTATTATTTGCGCTACGCACAGCGCCACGATCACGAGCAAAAACCACTCTTTATGTCGCTTTCAGGCTTAACGCTAGACGACAACCTCACGATGGTCGACAGCCTGAAAGACGCAGTGACGCCAGCGATTCTGGAATTGAATTTATCGTGCCCGAACGTACCAGGAAAATCGCAAATTGGTTACGATTTTGACGCGATGGATACGCTACTTGCCGAAGTATCATCAGGCTATCAGCGCCCGTTTGGCGTCAAATTGCCACCGTATTTCGATATGGCGCATTTTGATGAAGCGGCAGAAATTTTGAATCGCTATCCATTGGTGGCCTTTATCACCTGCATCAATTCGATTGGCAACGCCTTGGTGATTGATATCGACAGCGAAACCACGCTAATTAAACCGAAAGACGGCTTTGGTGGTTTAGGTGGCGATTATGTGCTGCCAACAGCGCTGGCGAATGTGAATGCGTTTTATCGTCGCTGCCCGAATAAAACGATCATCGGTTGCGGTGGCGTCAAATCAGGCACAGAAGCCTTTTTGCATTTGCTGGCAGGTGCAACGCTAGTGCAGATCGGTACGAGTCTCTATGAAGAAGGCCCAGGCATCTTCCAGCGTGTGCTCGATGAGTTGGCGGCAATTATGGATGACAAAGGTTATAAAACCATTGCCGATTTCCGCGGCAAGCTTAAAACCATCGCTTAAGCAAAATCTACCGCAAATAAAAAAGCCCTCCGAATCTCGGAGGGCTTTTGTTTAACTAACTGCTTGTCATTATTGACGTACTTGACCCATCGCCTTAGTCAATTCGCCATCGGAGGTGTCACCACTCAATTCCCAGCTCATCAAACCGGCCATGCCATTGTCTTTGACGTATTTCACTTTAGTCGCAATCGTTTGCGGTGTGTCGTAGCTCCAGAAGGTGCTGCCATCAAATTTATAAGACTGGCCACCTTGGTAGTACACAGTACCTGGACGTGCTTTCAGAACCTTATAGTCTTCAATCCCTGCCTCATAAGTGCCAGGTGCAGCCTTGCTGGCAGCTTGGTACAAACCTGTATTGGTGTTGGTTACGCCGGTCCAACCACGGCCATAAAATGGAATACCCATGACCATTTTATTTTTCGGCACACCCGCATTGGCCAACGCTTTCACTGCGCCATCGGTGCTGACATAACCGGCTTTACCATAACGTGGGCTGGCTGAATCATCGTACAAATTAGACTGATGATCCGTTGGGCCAGTTGCATCCCAAGCGCCTTGGTAGTCATAGCTCATCAAGTTTAACCAATCCAAGGTTTTGATGTATTCCGCTGGATTTGTTGCGGCAATTTTATCGTAACCGACACCAATCGCTTCAGTGAGCAAATACGATTTGCCGGTTGTTGCAGTCAGGGCATTCAGTTGACGACGGAATTCTTGCATCAACGCAACGTGGTTAGCTTTATCGTTCACTGGGTCGACAACGTTGTAGCCAATCCCTTGCACGCCAACGAATTCCCAATCGATATCAATCCCGTCGAACACGCCTGCAGCAGCGCCAACGCCACCACGGCCATCGATTACCGGCAAATTACCCTTGATATACAGATCAATACACGAAGACACTAACTTTTTACGCAGCGCGTCGCTCGAAGCCGCGGCCGAGAAATACTTCGACCATGACCAGCCTCCTAGAGAAATAAAGACTTTGAGATTAGGGTACTTTGCTTTCAAAGCCTTTAATTCGCGGAAGTTACCAGCTAACTTGTCATCCCATTTGATGGTATCGGTTGCATCCACACGGCGGTTAGGGGTGCGACCAAAGTCAGCCCATGCATCGCCACCAGTGCCATCGCCATTTTCAGCTTTATTCACGATGCCACATTCATAACCGCCATTTTGGGCGTAGATATTGCCAAAGGCGTAATTTACGAAGGTCAATTGCGCGGCTGAACCACTGCTCACAATATCTGCGACTTCGTAACCACGACCATATACGCCCCATTGCGCAAAATACGTACCCACTTGCTTGCCATTTCCCACTGGCGCAGTAGTCGGCGCAGGAACTACTGTCGGTGCTGCTGTCGGTGCTGCTGTCGGTGCTGCTGTTGGTACCGCCGTTGGAACTGCTGTTGGTTTCGCTGTAGGCGTTGCGCTTGGCTTCACAGTCGGTGTAGCTGTCGGAATAGCCGTAGGTGTTGCGCTTGGTTTAGCTGTTGGCGTCGCTGTCGGTTTAACCGTAGGCGTGACACTTGGTTTAACTGTTGGCGATGCCGTCGGTTTTGCTGTAGGGCTGGCAGTCGGTTTAGCCGTAGGAGTCGCGCTAGGTTTGGCCGTTGCAGTTGGTGTTGGATTTGCTGTCGGGGTAACCACAGGCTTAGCACTTGGCGTTGCTGTTGCAACCGCAGTGCTAGTTGGGCCTACATACATCCACAAGCTGGGTGTGCTATCTGGATACCAGCCAGTACCTACATATGCAGTGTGGCTTTGAAGCGCCTTATAGTCAGAATTTTTATAAGTAACTAAGTTTCCAGCCGTATAACTAATGCCTTCCTGCCAAACAGGAGATGCATGCGCTGTAGCACTCAACACAGCAGTTGAAATCAGGGTTAGTGCGGTGATATTAAAACGTACCAAAGGTATTTCCTTGCAAAGTGTAGAGAAATTCATTCCGCCCTTAAGCGATAATATTTTGATTTTTATGATTTTTCGGCGATTCTAATTTAGATTCTCTCACTTTGGTAGAACCTTACAGGCCTAGCTGACAAGTGGCACCATTCACACACTAGCTCTATTTTTAGGCACATAAAGCACACAATAAAGTCTGAACGTGGTAGAGCGCGCGTAAAAAAACCGTCACATTGTGTGTGACGGTTTTTGCAAATTACCAATAGCAGCGCACCAAAATGCCCGCCTAAAAATCAATACTCAACCGGCACGGGATCAAGGCTGCGCCACAAATACCACGTGGCTACCGAGCACCATGGCTGCCATTGCTCAGCCAGTTGTTTGAGTTCAGCACGCGATTTTCGCTCGCCAGCGTGGTAATGCTCGGCGATGCCGCGAATCAGGCCGATATCGTCCAGCGGCAGCACGTTCGGGCGGGTGAGGTAAAAAATCAGAAACATCTCCGCCGTCCAGCGCCCAATGCCGCGAATCGACACCAGCTCTTTAATGACGGCTTCATCGTCCCAATCGTGCCAGTCGCTCGGGTCGAGCCGACCCTCGTGGTGGTGGCGTGCTAGATCGCTCAGGTATTCGACTTTGCGCTGCGATAAACCGCAGGCGCGCAGTTCTTCCACACTAGCAGCGAGAACCGCACGGCTGTTCACATCGCCCAAAAAAGTTGCGAGCTTATTCCACACCGAATCGGCGGCTTTGACCGAAATTTGCTGGCCGACAATCGAGCGCGCCAAGGTATGAAATGCGTCGCCACGCGTGCGCAAATTGACGTCTGGATATTGCGCAATCAGCCGTGCCATAACCGCATCGGCCGCCGCCAACTCTTGCGTGGCTTGCGACCAATAGGCTGGACGCTCAAGCGGCGCGCTCATTAATCACCCGCCACGGTCATGCTTTCGATCAATATCGCACCGACTTTGCGGCTGCTTGATGCCAGCGCGTCGTCGCCTACCGCGACAATGCGTTGGTACATATCGCGCAAGTTGCCCGCAATGGTGATTTCTTCAACCGGATATTGAATGATGCCGTTTTCGACCCAGAAACCCGCCGCACCGCGCGAATAATCGCCCGTCACCATATTGATACCGTGGCCCAAAAGTTCAGTCACCAACAAGCCGGTGCCCATTTTGGCCAGCAGGCTGCTTGCTACATCGGTTGGCGCGACAAATAGATTATGCGGGCCACCTGCATTACCGGTGGTATCCATCCCTAGCTTGCGTGCAGAATAGCTCCCAAGGAAATACCCCTGCTGAATGCCTTGATCGACCACGGTACGTGCTGCAGTGGCCACACCTTCAGCGTCAAACGCACCGCTGGCAAAACCACGCGGCGTGAATGGATCTTCTGTAATCGTTACGCACGGAGCAAACACCGATTTACCCAAGCTATCGACGAGGAAACTCGATTTGCGATACAAGCTGCTGCCCGACACCGCTTGCACCCAGTGACCAATCAGCGAGCTGGCGACAGATGCTTCAAACAACACCGGATAAGTACCCGTTTTCAGGCGACGCGCACCAAGGCGGCGCACGGTGCGCTCGCCCGCTTTGCGCCCTACTGCTACAGCAGCTTCCAAATCAGACGCGGCGCGCGCAGCGGTATACCAGTAATCACGCTGCATGCCACTATCGTCTTCGGCGATCACCGCCGCCGATACGCTGTAGCGCGTGCTGGTGCCAGCACCAATAAAGCCTTGCGAATTGCCGTACACCCAGCGCGAAGCAGAAGTCGACACCGTTGCGCCGTCCGAATTATCAATGCGCTCGTCCACGGCCAGCGCGGCCTGCTCGCATTCGCGCGCCAATTCAATCGCGCGTTCTACTGATAAATCCCATGGATGGTATAAATCCAGATCAGGAAACACCGTGCACAAACGCTTGGGATCGGCTTGGCCAGCAAATTCATCCGCCGCGGTGTATTTGGCGATCGCCAGCGCCGCTTTGACGGTATCCGAGAGCGCCTGTGGCGAGAAATCGCTGGTGCTGGCGTGGCCTTTTTGCTGGCCGAGATAAACAGTGACGCTCACGCCTTTATCGCGGTTGTATTCAATGGTTTCGACTTCATCGAGTCGCACCGAAATATTTTGCCCTGAGCCTTCCGAAACCTCGACATCACACGCGCTGGCGCCTTGCTGCTGAGCCAGATCCAGCACTTGGCTGGCCAATTGTCGTAAATCATTTTCGCTAAAGCTGAATTCAGACACTGAGTAAATTCCGTATAGGTTGATGAAGGTAGTTCCAAGGCATCACAAGCCCAAGTTTGTTATCATACTGCTTTTGTACCGAGCATAGATATCCAAAATGGCCAAACCACAACACGATGATGAAATCGAAGGCGTTAGCAAATCTCAATTAAAACGAGAAGCCAATGCCTTGCAAGAGCTCGGTGCAACGTTAATGACGTACAGCATCAAGCAATTAGCGCCACTCAACCTGCCCGAAAAGCTGGTTGACGCGCTAGCCGAAGGCAAACGCATCACCGCCAACGGCGCGATCGCCCGCCACAAGCAATACGTCGGCAAATTAATGCGCGATATCGACCCCGCGCCGATTTATGCGTTTTTAGATGCGCTCAATGGCGATTCGGACAAGCACACCGCTTGGCTACATCAAGTAGAACGGCTGCGCGAAAAAATGTTGGCCGATTCAAAAACGGTCGAACAATTTATTGCTGATTTTCCCGACGTGGATATTCAGCATTTGCGCCAATTGGTGCGTAATGCCGCCAAAGAGCGCCAAGCGCAGGAAAGCGGCAAACAAGTTGCGCCCAAAGCCTACCGTGAATTATTCCAGCTGATCAAAACCTATATCAAAGAGCCGGCCTTGCCGAGTTTGGGTGGCGACACGGACACAGACGAAGAAGATAACGACGAGTAACCCAAGAAGCCGCCACGGACAAGGTCAATCAGCACAAGGACAGCGCAAATGAGTATTGCCGTAAAAGGTTTATTGTTTGACATGGACGGTACCTTGGTTGATTCGCGCCAGTGTATCGAAGCGCTATGGCGCAATTGGGCCGCACGGCACAAGCTCGATTTTGCGCACATCCAAGCCGTCATGCACGGCCGCCGTGGCGTTGAAACCATCCAAATCGTTGCGCCGCATCTGGATGCGCAAAGCGAAGTTGAGCTGCTACTGGCTGAAGAAGCGCTAACCTTAGAAGGCACGGTGGCGATTGCTGGCGCGCAGGAATTGCTCGCCAGCCTAGACCCCAATCAATGGGCGGTGGTCACCTCAGCGCCACGTGATTTGGCCTTGGCTAAATTGGCCTTCGCTGGCTTGCCGCTGCCAACGCATATCGTAGGTGCGGACGACGTTAAAGATGGCAAACCGCATCCTGCGCCATTTCAAATGGGCGCCGCCAAACTGGGCCTAACCGCCGATCAATGCTTGGCGTTCGAAGACGCCAGCGCCGGCGTGCGCTCGGCCCACGCGGCAGGCGCGGCGGTATGCTTGGTCACGGCTGCGGGTGGGCAGGATAATAGCGGCCTGACCCAGTGGCAAATCGATCATTATGCGCAGGTGTCGTTACAAAACGCCGAGCACACGCTGAACGTGAGCATTAAATCCAATGAATGATGTATTGAAAATAGGCCTAGTATCGGTGTCCGATCGCGCCAGCAGCGGCGTGTACGAAGACAAAGGCATTCCAGCCTTGCAAGAGTGGCTAAGCCAAGCCATATCCAGCCCAATCGAAATCGTTAGCCGCCTGATTGCCGACGAGCAGTCCACCATTGAAGCGACGCTGATTGATCTAGTCGACAATCAGCATTGCCATCTGGTGCTGACGACCGGCGGCACTGGCCCGGCTAAACGCGACGTGACGCCCGATGCAACGCTGGCGATTGCCGAGCGCGAAATGCCCGGCTTTGGCGAGCAAATGCGCCAAATCAGCCTGCACTATGTGCCCACCGCCATCTTATCGCGCCAAGTGGGTGTGATTCGCGGCAGCAGCCTGATTTTAAACCTGCCCGGCCAGCCCAAATCGATTAAAGAAACGCTGGAAGGTGTTAAAGACGCAGATGGCAAAGTACTAGTTCACGGTATTTTCGCCTCGGTGCCCTACTGTATTCAGCTGCTCGAAGGCCCATATGTGGAAACGCACAGCACCGTTGTCGCCGCATTTCGCCCCAAAGCCGCGATTCGCGCCCCACAGTAATTAGCCCAATCAATAGAGAATAACGATGAGCAATCTACTACCTTGTGTTGAAATCGAAACCGGCAGCAACCCGACCGCCGCAGTGATCTGGCTGCATGGCCTAGGTGCCGATGGCAATGACTTTGCGCCGATTGTGCCTGAACTGGGCCTGCCCGCCGATTTAGCCGTGCGCTTTATTTTCCCACACGCACCAACGATGCCAATCACCTGCAACAACGGCTATGTGATGCGCGCTTGGTACGACATTGTGCATTTCGACCAAATCAGCCGCCAAGCCGACGTGGCTGGCGTCAAGCAAAGCGTGCAATATGTACGCGATTTAATCGCAGATCAAAACGCCAAAGGCATACCCACCAGCCGTATCATTCTGGCGGGCTTTTCCCAAGGCGGCGCGATTGCCTATACCGCAGGTTTAACGCATTCCGAAGCGCTGGCTGGCATCGTCTGCTTATCAACCTATTTGCCAGCCGAAGAATTGCTGAGCAAAGACAGCATCGCCAACAACCAAGCCACACCACTCTTGGCCGCCCACGGCAGCCACGACCCTGTGGTCGGCATTAGCTTGGGTGAAAAAGCCAAACAATACATCGCCGATTTGGGCGTAAACGTGACATGGCAAACCTACCCCATCCAACACTCGGTCTGCCTGCCGGAGATTCAGCTGATTGGGCAATTTATTGCACAGCGATTAGCGTAAAAAAAGCCGAGCTTAATGCTCGGTTTTTTATTGAGCGAATAAATACAGCCCTGATTGCCGCTCGCGCCTTTTCGTAATGGTGGTCAAAAAACCCTTCTTATATTCACCACGCGAACTTGGTAAAGCCAACCCTTAAATTCACAAGGTATATGGACCAAAGTATTTATCATATATACCTCAGATCAATATACCCACACCAAACCCTGACACCACCAAAACATAAAAGTCATGTTAAGCTAAGACTTCAATTGTTTTAAATTCAGGATACACAATGCCCCGTCATATTATCCCGCATGCCGTCCGGCTAGAATTTGCTGGCGAACAATTGGTGCACGCCAATCTTTCTGGCGCTGCTTTTATTGGCGAAGAGCTGTGGGTGGCGGGGGATGAGGCCTGTGGGCTGGACCGGCTAAGTAAACTGCCGCCGGTGGGCAAAGAAAAACTCCGCTTTGGCCAAGCGCGCCACTTTCCGCTGGCCGAAGTGCTCGATTTACCCGATGCGGCCGAGATCGAAGCCGATATCGAAGGGCTTGATTATCACGGCGGCTATCTGTGGCTGGTTGGCTCGCATGGGCTCAAACGCAAAGCGCCGAAAGCCGATCGCAGCAGTACAGAAAACCTCAAACGCCTTGCCACGGTCAGCCACGACGGCAACCGTTGCCTGTTGGCACGCGTGGCCGTGCAAGCCACACCAGAAGGACATACCCTCATTAAGCATAGCGATACAGGGCTTTCATCTAAACGCCTACGTGGCGATACCCTAGGTAATGATTTAACCAAACTGCTGGCCAAAGATCGCCACTATCAAGCTTATCTGGCGATACCGGGCAAGGATAATGGCTTTGATATTGAAGGCATTGCGGTGGACGACACGCGCATTTTGCTCGGCCTGCGCGGGCCGGTGCTGCGCGGCTACTCGGGCCTTTTGGAAGTGCAAATCAAAGAAAAAGGCGACGAGCTGCGGTTGGGCAAAATTGCCGAATCGGGCAAAAAGCTGCGCAAACACTTCATCCGCCTCGCCGGCCTTGGCGTACGTGATCTGCACTGGCATGGCGATGATTTGTTTATTCTGGCTGGCCCCACCATGGTGCTCGATGGTGCAATCCGGCTATTTAAATGGCGCAACGCCGCCCAAGCGCTGGCCGCGGTTGACCCTAAGGTCGATGAAGTACTGTGGGAAAGCGACGGCCCAACCGAGGAATTATCGCTGCCGTACGGCATCGGCCAAGATCGCGCCGAAGTGATTACCTGCCTACCCGCCAGCTTAAGCAAAACGCCGCAATGGCTAACCCTGTACGACGCCCCATCGCCACAGCGCCAACCGGCAGAACAGGTGGTGCTCGGCGATTTATTGGCTCGAAAGTAGGTATATGGCTGCAGCCATTTATACCATTGATCCGCAGAGACATACTCTAATACCGTAAGGCGTATTCGCTGCGCAGCGGAAATATGCGAAGAGCAATCGATTTGGGTAAGATATATGCGGAGCAATAATTACGACGCTAAATCAAGTCCTAGCATTTTTACCAAACCAAATTTTTGAGGGAAACTATCCCCACCAAGTGCTGCAACTTGCGATTTAACTTGTTCATAGTGCTCTTTAGCCGCTTCACTGCTTCCAAAAGGGCCAAAATCATCTTTTAATTTCGACAGCGCTTTCTCTAGTGCCAAGTCATCGTCACCATAATCTTTCACCATCAATTCTATTCTTTCAAAAGAGGGGGGTACACCTTTTAAAAACCACGCTGCCTTAACTTCATCAAAATAAGTTGATGCTGCAGGTGAGTATTTTCCATCACGATAGTCCTCAACTGAGTCTAACACTACCTTTTTACTAAAGGTATTCCACTGAGAAGTTAAAACTAAAAACTTTTCTTTTGCAGCTTCAACTTCCTCTGGCAAAAAATCATCCTTTATGCGATCTCCAAAAATAAAATCTTCCAGCTCACGCAAACTTTTTTCAAAATTTAAATTCAACTCCCGACATCTTGAAAGCTGCAAAACAACCTTTCTAGCGTACATATCATTTGAATCAATATTATGAACAACCTCTACAATAAAATTTCCAGCATCATCAACATCTGAATGTAATTTAATCAAATAAACCAACCCTGGTGTAATCCTACCTCTCGAGACTTCTAATGCAAATTGCATTTTAGCTATAAACTGAATCACTGACCCTGCATATTTTAATAGCGCGATTATTTGCTCACTAAGCGGTATTTGCACATTATTACTAACCATAAAACACCTCAGTATGTTTTAAATTACTTTATTTGATAGGTCAAAATAATTCGAACTACAACCTAATCCACCTCCCGCCCGTCTAAATTACACCGTTCAAGAAAATCAATTACAAAGCCACAAAGGGTGCATATGTGGTGCCAAACCTCATCTGATTAAACGCAATACTGCCAGATTATGTCTTCGCCCCCCTACCTTAATAACCTCTCCGCCAATCCCGATTGCCGCTCGACCTTTTTGGCAATCGCTTGCCGTAGCGTGCTCGCTTCGCCCCAGAGGGTGACTTTGGCTTTAGCGCGGGTGATCGCCGTGTACACCAATTCGCGGCTCAGGAGCTGGCTGGCGCCTGATTCGCTGCTGGGTAGCAGTAGCAGCACATGCGCAAATTCTGAGCCTTGCGATTTATGCACGGTGAGCGCGAATGCGGTTTCGACGCTGGCCAGCCGCGATGGGGCGACTTTGCGGGTTTGACCTTCGGCATCGAGAAAATGCACCCACAGCTTGCCGCTGGCATCGGGCAAAGTGATGCCAATATCGCCGTTAAATAAATTGAGCTCGTACAGGTTTTGCGGCACCAGCACTGCGCGGCCGGCGTACCACGCTTGATCGGGCAGGCGCAGGCCGCGTTTGGCGAGGTTTTGCTCGAGCAGCGCATTGATTTGCTCAACGCTGGCTAGGCCACGACGCAAGGGGCTGAGCACGCGAAATTGATCAAAGGCGGCAAATACGCTGGCGGCGTTTTCATCCGGGTTTCCATCACCCGTTTCGTCGGCCCCCTCGCCTATCGACTGCCGCGCGGCAAATTCTTTGACCGCAGCGAGATACGGCTGATAGCCTGCCCACACCGGAGAAAGCAAGCCTGCGGCGGCCTGCGCTGGATTATCGTCGCGCCAATGTAGCGGCGCATCGCTTTGATCTTGTAGGGCATCTTGTAGAGCTGTTTGTAAAAGGGCAAACACCTTTTTGCTTTGCTCGCCATTAATCGCCTTGGCAAGCTGACCAATTACGCCCGAAAAACGGTAACTTTTTTGCAGCGTAATCACATGGTCGCCCATGATACTGGGGGAGAATTCAGGGCTAATCGTTTGGCCGACCAAATCGCTAAGCTGCGCGGCAAACGCGGGCGATAAGCCAACATCAGCGCACAAATCGCCCATCACCGCGCCCGCTTCAACCGAGGCGAGCTGATCTTTATCGCCGAGCAGCACCAGCCGCGCATGGGCGGGCAGCGCGTCGAGCAGTTTACTCATCAGCGCCAAATCAATCATCGATGCCTCGTCGACCACCAGCACATCGAGCGCCAGCGGGTTGCCGGCGTGATGGCGAAATTGCACGGTATTGGGTTTAAAACCCAGCAGGCGGTGCAAGGTGCTGGCGGCGTCAGGAATCAGCTCGACCAATTGTGCGGGCAATTTACTGCGCGCTTGGCGGATCGCCTCTTGCATGCGATTGGCCGCCTTGCCGGTTGGCGCGGCCAGCATGATTTTCAGCGGTGCTTGGCCGATAGCCAGTTGTTGCGCTTGAAACAGCGCCAATAGCCGCACTACTGTCGTTGTTTTCCCCGTGCCGGGGCCGCCGCTGATCACCATTAATTGCTTTTGCAACGCCGCCGCTGCCGCAACGCGCTGCCAATCGACTTCGCTGCCCGCATCGCCAAACAAGGCGCTGATCTGCGCAGCCAAATCAGGCGCAGACATCGCCAAGCAACTTGGCAAAGCGCTACGCGCGCGAATTTGCGCCGCGAGGTTGGCTTCATACGCGTGGTAGCGCGCCAAATATAGCCGGCCGTGTTCGGCAATCAGCGGCGTAAAATCGCCCGCGCGGCCGACTAAGCCAGTTTGAAACCAATCATCGAGCGCGTAATGGCTAGGAATCGGTACGCAAACGTCACCACGCTCGGTGGCGCTCGCCGCGTGCAGCGCCAAGCCGAATAAATCGGGTGGCGCATCGGGGCATTGGCGGCGCAGTAAATCGACAAAAGCCTGCGCGAACGGAGAAGCTTTGGCGCTGTATTGCTGTTGTTCATTCATCACATTGGCAATCATTGCGCACCTCCCAGAGCGCGATTAAGCGCCTCAATTAAACCCTGCCGGGGTTTATCAAACCAGACCCCATTGCCATTACCTTGCGGATGCATACCCCGTATAAATAAATACAGCACGCCACCAAAATCATTCTCGTAATCGTAACGCTCACCCAAACGAGATTTCATATGTCGATGCCACGCAATCACGTACAGCAGGTATTGCAGATAATAATGCGCGTCGCCCATTGCCTCGGTCAGCGCGGCGTGGCTGTAGTCGGCGACGTTGTCACCCAAGAAATTCGATTTATAGTCGGCGATAAAATAGCGCCCCTGATATTGGCACACCAAATCGACCACGCCGTTTAAATACGCCTGCACTTGCTCGGGTTTTAGCCGCTGGCTGGCGGCGATAATTTGCGGCGCTACGCCAAATTCGGGCCGAGCGAGTTCGCGGTAAAAAGCGGTTAGATTGAGCTTGGGGCAATGCATTAAAAACGGCCATTCGTTCAAGCGTTGTTTAGGCTGCAAATCGCGCAACGCAAAGCCACACATACCCAGCGGCGTATCAATCACTTCGCCCAACCATGTAGCGAGCTCTGGCAGCATACCCCCCTGCTCATTGTCCACATCAATTTGCGTCTCGGCTTGCAAGGCCTCTTCGCTGACCAAACCGGCGCGCAATAGTTGCTTGGCGATGATCTCTTGCCAAGCGTTGCGATCGTGGCGGCTAAAATCCCAATGCTCAAACATGCCGTGCAAAGCCGTCCCCGCGTCGGCGCCACGCGCAAAGCGAAAGCGCATCGGCAGCTGGGTTTTATCAAGCACGCTAAGCGCCGCATCGAGCGTGCTGGCATCGTGATCGACGCCGCTTTCGCTGTGCTTGGCCTGCCCGCGCGAAACACCCGAAAAGCTGACCATGCGCCACGGTGCGGCCAAAAAGCGTGGCGTCCACGATGCGGCGCTCACCGCGCTAAGCTTGACGGCGGCGGGCTGATACGGTTCGCGCGTATTAGGCCAATCGCTGACCGTTAGCGGCGCAATCGCGGTAAATGCGGCGCTGATTTGTTCAATGCTGCAATCGCCAATTTGCTCGTTCAGGCGCTTACCGTCGTGATACAGCACTTGCGCCAGCGGGCCATTTTTCATTGCAGGTTTTGATTGCCAGGGCAGTTTTTCAAACGCGGGGTAAGCCAAATACAAGCGATGCTTGGCGCGCGTTAAGGCCACGTACAGCAAGCGCATTAATTCAGCGTGCGCCTCGGTGGTGGCGCGTTCTTCGGCCAATTCACGCTCTGGCGTACCCGCGTCGATGCGCAATTGGTCGTTCTCGTCATGAAACGCAATCCATTGCTGATTGCGCAGCAAATCGCCGCGGCTTTTCCATGCAAATGGGCAGAAAACAATCGGGTATTCCAAGCCTTTGGACGCGTGGATCGTGACAATTTTGACGCGATCAGCGTCGCTCTCGAGCCGCATTTGCTGGCTCTCGGCGCTGTGATCGGGCTCGGCAACATGGCGCTCCAACCACGCCAGCAGCAAGGCCGGGCTTGGCCTTTTGCGCGTTTCGTTTTGGATTAACTCAGCCACATGCAGCAAATTGGTCAGCCGGCGCTCGCCATCGTCAAAACCCAATAAACGCGCCGGTGCGCGGCTTTCGACCAACCAGCGGCGGAACATCGCCATAAAGCCCGCTTTGCGCCATTCATCGCGCAGCACCTGTAGGCGTTCAACTTCATTCAACCACGCCGCATCATCGGCCAGCATGGCCTGCAATTGCGGCACCGACAGCCCGACGACGCTGCTAACCAAAGCGCGACGCAGCAGCGCCGAATTGGCTGGCTCGTTCACCGCCTGTAGCAAGGCCAACAGCCCCGCCGCCTCGGCGCTGGCAAACACGCTGCTGCGCGATTGCGTCACCGACGGCACGCCAACTTTAACTAAAGCTTGGCGCATTTGGCTGGCTTGCTGGTGGCTGCTGACCAACACCGCAATATCGCCCGATTGCAGCGGCCTATCGCCCAAGCGCGCGCGGCCTTGCTGCGCCAAAGTCAGCAGCCGCGCAATTTCTTGCGCCGTGCCGCTGTGGCATAGTCGCTCAGCATGCGCGGCTTTTTTGCCGTCAAATACAAAGGCGTGCACCGCGTCTTTGTCATCAGCGATCTGTAGCTTTGAGTCTCCGCTATGCTTGGCCAGAATATGTGGATGCGTGATTTTGCTTTCGATAAACGCGTCGGCGGGCTTGAACAGCGCATTCACAAAATCAATGATTTTCGCGTCCGAGCGAAAATTGGTATCAATCGAATACTGCCCCTGCGCCTGCGCGCGGGCGTGCAAATAGGCGTAAACATCGGCGCCACGGAAGGCGTAAATCGCTTGTTTTGGATCGCCCACCATAAAAAATGGCAAGCCGGTTTCTTCGGCACTATTGCTGCCGAATAGCGAATCAATAATCGTAAATTGCGTTGGATCGGTATCCTGAAACTCGTCGACCAAGGCGGCGCGGTATTTTTGCCGCACTTTGGCGATTAAATTATCGCGCCGTTGTGGGTCGCGTAGCGCGCGCGCCAGCATCGTTAGGCTATCGTCAAACGACATCTGCCCCGCTTGCGCCTTGCGCTGCGCCAATTGCTCGCGCACCACGGCGGCAAAGCGCAGCAACCATTGGTTAAAGTAGGCTTCCAAATCGCCAGCTAGCGTGGCTTGGGAGTCGATCAAATCGTCGAGCGCTTTAAAAAATTCATGCTGCGGCGGCGCAACGCCGGCTTTGACCCATTTTGCATACAAGGCATCATTGATTTTGCTTTGCGCCAGCGTGGAAAAAATCTTGGGTAAATGGCGGCTCGGCTGAGCAAAGAAAGTATTCACTTCATCCAGCCAAGCCAGATCAGCGGTAAATTCTAATACCTTTTTAAAATGCTGCTCGTGCCAGTGCTGCATCAGCAGCTGGCCAATTTCAGCTGGCTGCCACGTGGCAACACACTTGGCTAAGGCCGCATCCCAACGCAACTGCATTTGCGTTAAATCTGTCGCTTTGGGTATGGGCAGCAGCGCGTCGGGGTCGAGCTTGGCCAAGCGTGCGGCAAGCTGCGAGAGTTCGTCGACATCGATTTTGCGGTTTTGTAAATACTGCACCCACAATACCGGCGCTGGGTAAATGTCGCTACGCCAATAGTCGCGTGCGATTTGAGCCAATACCTCACTCTCATCGCTGATCATTTCAAAGTCAAAATCAAAGCCAACTTCAAACGCCTGCTCGCTCAGTAATCGCTGGCAAAAACTATGTATCGTCGAAATTGCCGCGCAATCGAGTGTCGCCAAGGCCAAGCGTAATTGCTCGAGCAGCGGCTGCGTGGGCTGACCCGATTCGCACACTTGCTGCCACAGCTGCGCGCAAAATGGCTCAGGCTCGCCATTAATGCTAAACGGCAGGCCTTCGCTGAAGGTTTGCGCCAACTGCGCCAATCGGGTGCGGATGCGATCTTTCAGCTCGGCGGTGGCAGCCTTGGTAAAGGTCACGACCAAAATTTGCTCGGGCAATAAGGCGCGGCTTAGATCAAATTGCGGCGCGTTTTTGGCCCCGTTCAATCCATCGTGCGCGCCCAAAATCAGCCGTGCATACAGACCAGTGATATTAAATGTTTTACCGGTACCGGCTGACGCCTCGATCAGATTGCGGCCATGTAGCGGCACGCCGTGCACGTCGAGTGCTTGTAAATTCAGCGAGCTCATTCAGTGCACTCCTGCATCAGTTGAATTTGTGCTTGGTACAGCGCCAGATCGCGCCCAAGGCTACGTGTCGTCATATTTTGATGAAGCGGGTGCAATAGACATTCAGCCCAAGCGGCAAAGATTGCGCGTTGCGGCGAATCCACCGCCAATGCATCATTCGGCCACAGCAATTGAATGCTTGGATCTTCGCATTCGCCTGCTTTTTTAAAACTTCCATACCACACTTTTTCAACCGCCTCCCAACTCGACACTTCATCGTCACCCCACATAAGCGCTGACTTAGTAAAAAAGGGCTGCGGCGAGCGCCAATGCGCACGGTAAAAACGCACGTATTCAATCAATTGCGCGCGGGCAACATCGGTGGCCAGCGGCGGAAAATACAGCACTTGATCGGGCGACAAGACGCGGGTGTGCGCAAACTGCACGCCGGTTTGACCAGCGCAGCAGCACAGTGCTAGATGTCGAATCCAGTAGCGAATCGCATCGCGCGGGTAAATCGTGCTGCGCACAATATGCTGACCATTCGGGTACAAATCGGCCAAGGTGATTTGGATGCTCGCAGTTTCACCGTGCAAGGTTTCGCTCAAATCAGACTCGGCCAATTCGGACCGACTCAGCTCCAAATAGCCGCTAAATACCGGCAAAGCAGCATCGCCGCAGTAGATAGGCAGCACGTCTTTTAGTTGCAGCGCGGCGGCGATTTGCTCGCCGACCAAGAGCTGGCCAGGCGTACCCAACGGCGCTTTGCCCTGCGCTAATAGCAAGTCTTGCGCGGCGCTGCCGTATTGCAGCGCGGCGTCGCGCACCGCGCGATCGGCAAAATCGCGCAAATCAAACGGTTCGTCCTCAGCCAAAGCGCCATCAGCTTCATCGAGCACCAGCTCGGCGCGCATGCGCAGGTAGTAATGCGCCGGCTTCATCACCGCGCTGGCCAAGTCGTCCAGGCTCAGCACCGAAGGAACGGGCTGCAGTTCAAGCGCGGCGGCTTCTGGGGCGATAGCTTCAGTTGCCGTGAATTGCTCATCATCATTGACAGTTACCCCCAACACGCGATTGGCCGCATCGGCCCACAGCGGGTTATACGATTGAGACGGGGTATTGGCTTCAAAGCCTTTTGGGCTAAAAACTTGCAATGGATACTCATTAATTAAATTCGCTAGCAGCGCACTACCATCGTCATCGTCCACCAAACCAAAACCTTGCCGAACGCAATCGATCAGATCGGACACCAACACCGACGGAGGATAGGTTTCATTGTCGGTCACACCGCGCCCAACCCACGATAGATAAAGCGCGTCGCGCGCGGCGAGGATGATTTCTAAAAACAAAAATCGATCGTCCAAACGGCGCGAGCGATCGCCCAATTGTGGGTTTTGCGCGATCAGATCAAAGCCCAAGGTCGGCGGGTTGCGCGGAAAATCGGTTTCGTTCAAGCCCAGCACCGCAATCACGCGAAACGGCAAGCCGCGCATTGGCACCATCGTGCAAAAAGTAATGCCGCGCGACATAAAGCCCGAGCCACGGCTTGAGGTGTCAAAACGATGACGCAAATCGTCGAGCACCACTTTGCGCTCGACCGGCGCGCCAAACTCGGCCAACTCGCCTTGCGTCGCCATCGCGGCCAATGATTCGCGAATCGACAGCACCAGCAAACGCTCGGCCTCGACTTCGGGGTCAAAATTGAGAAACTCTTCGAGTAATTGCTGCGCGAGCACCGCCCAATCGGCCAAGGTTTGCGCTGCTTTCAGCCGTTCGCGCCACGCGCTGAGGCTATCGATCAGCGTTTTAAGTTTGGCCAGCAGCGCCACTTGCGAGCCTTCAAGCTGATCCCACGGCGCAATACCGTGCCACAGCGGCACGGTATCACCGGCCAGTTTTTGCGGCAAGGCCGCGCCAAGCAGCAGACTATCGAGCCCAGCTTGCCAAGTATTGGCCTCGCCCAAGGCCGCCAAACCTGCTTCACCACCGAGTAGCTCGGCAAATTCGGCGCGGTGCGCGGCATTCAGCCCCCAGCGGATTGCTGCGGCATCGATCCAATGTTGCAGCGTGGCGAGATCCTCGGCGGCGATGCCAAAGCGGCGTGCCACTTGCGGCGTTTCGATCAGGCCAAAAATTTCATCCGCGGTGCAACGGCTATCAGGCAGATTAAATAGCTGCAAATACACATCAATCGCCGGGCATTCTTGCGCGGTGCTTAAATCGGCAATGTTGTACGGCAATACCGGCGCGCCCGCAGCGGCGGCGCCGCCAAACACCGCTTCAATCAGCGGCGCGTACGGCCCCAAATCGGGTAGCAGTACGGCAATTTCTGACGCCAACAGCGTTTTATCGCGCGCGAGCATGGCGCACAGCCTATCGTGCAGCACCTCGACTTCGCGCATTGCGCTGTGGCAGCGATGGAAGGTGAGCGATTGATCGTCATTGGCAATACGGAAACGGCTGTCATGGCCGCGTTCGTACAAATGCAATATGTCGGATTGAATTTGCCGCAGTAGGTTAGCATCGGCCAAATTGGCGCACGGGTCGCTAAATAGCGGCCCGTCACCGCCGACCGACCACGGAAAACGCTCGGTAATCGCGCGGAAGAAATCACGCCCCGCCTTTCCCATGCTCGCGAGCAATGGGTGGCCGACATCCAGATACATTTTTTCCTGCGCGCGCGCCTCTTGTTTGCTGCGCAGCGCATGAAAAGCCAGCGCTTTCGGGCTGACAATCGCGCCCCATTCAGCCATGCACGGGTTAAGCAAAAATAGATTAACGTCGATATGCTCGGCCAGTACGCCAAGCACGTCGATATACGCTGGCGGCATACTAGAAATGCCAAACACCGTTAAACGCTCGGGCAGGCGTTGCGGTTGATGCTCGGCCCATTGGGTAAACAATTGCACAAACATCTCAGCCCGATGCGGCGAAGTAGCACCGTACTGACCAGCGCGAATGCTATCGCGCACTTCGCACCATAGCTTGGCTTGCCACGCTTCATCCGGCCCTAAATTCCCCAGCAAACGCCCCTCTTCCCACGCCGCGATCCAGTCGCTGCGAAAGACTAAATACTGATCGAACACGTCGGCCAATTTGCCAGCCAACGCCATACGCCGCCGCTCATCACCTTCGGCCAAATACGCGGCAACAATCGGGCTGGCCTCGCGCGCCTGCGATTGCGGCAGCAAGCCAAACAAGCGCCACGCCAAAGGGCCCGAGCTATACGGCGATTCCGCCGGCAAACCAGGCATCGCGTCTTGCAGCAAGCGCCAGATAAAGCCCGCCGGCAGCGCAAAATCGACGCCCGAACAAATCCCAACGCGCTCGGCAAGCTGAAAGCGCAACCAGCGCTCCATGCCCTTACTCGACACGATGATTTTTTCGCTGGCAAACGGGTCGGAGAGCGGCACGGCAAACAGCGCTTGCATCAGCTCAAACAGGTTTTCTAGGCGATTGGATTGGAATAGGTTCAGGCGAGAGGACATGGCTAAATCCAAGGCGGGAAGCTGGTATTTTAGCCGACAAATTCACGAAAGCTGAGCGTGTGGTTTAGTTTTCTGAAGACGAACACGAAAAAAACACAGCGCACGCCTTGTTGCGGCGCAGTTAGGCCGAATTGCGCTGCATTTTACTCAATAACTCGAGTAAATCAGTGCCAGACATTGGTTTTGATAGCAAAAAGCCCTGTGCTAATAATTGCGGATAACGCTCTAGATAGTGCATATCGGCTTCATCCTCGATGCCTTCGGCCACCAATTGCATCCCCAAATGCTCACCGATTTGCACAATGCCATCCACAATACTTTGGCAGCGGGGGTTGCGATGGATGTGATGGATCAAACTGCGATCAAGTTTCAGCTCGGTAAAGGGTAAATCTTTTAAATCTTCGAGCGAGGTATGCCCAGTGCCAAAATCATCAAGCGATAAAGCAAAGCCGCGCATCCGCAGTCGTAATAAAGTCGCTAGCGTATTACCTCGATCGGTAAAAGCCGTTGTTTCGGTAATTTCTAGCTTTACTTGGGCGGGTGACAAACGTCGCAACCTTAACTCATGCTCAATTCGGTCGAGCAATTCAGCATCATTTAATTGTGGGCGCGCCAAATTCAGTGACACATGCAAAGTATCCTTGGGGGCGAGTTGCCGCAGCAGATCCATACTGGTTTGCGCAATACGTCGAGTTAGCAAACTAATATAACCATCGTGCTCAAGGCGATCGATAAAAAAAGCAGGGCCCAATAAGCCACGCTGCGGATGCTGCCAACGCGCCAGCGCTTCGCACTGCATCAACTTTCGATCACCAATACGCCATATCGGCTGATAATGAGCACAAAATTGGTTATGTGCCAAACCATTGATGATCTCGATCAGCGGTAGAGCCTGCGTTGTGCTGCCCTCGTCGGGCTGTTCATCGAGCAATGAGTGGATGGTGGCCTGCATTTTTTCGGGATTCAGTGGCTTGGCCATTTGGGCCACGCGAGAAATGCCCAGTTGCACTGCGGCGAGCACGCAGCCTTCGAGTAATTCAGGCTTATATCCGCTGATCAATAAGACCGCAGGCGGTGTTGCATCACGCGCCAATTGCTGCAATAGCTCAATTCCATCCATGCCAGGCATGTTCAAATCTGTAATCACCAGATCAATATCGTTTTGCATCTGCAACAAACGAGAAGCCCAGCGGCCATCCGACGCCTCTAGCGTTTCAATATTGGGCAATTGATGACACATCGCTTTAATCAAGCCACGCTGTACCTGACTGTCATCAACGATGAGTATTTTTTTAAACATGCCCCTCAATGCCTTTTGATATACAGCTAGTTTACAAAACCACGCTGCAAGCTTAGTCAACAGCTAGCAAAGCATAAAAGGACAATTGAGATATTCAACCGCTTATCGCGAGATTTTGTAGTCAATTTGCTGCAACACAGCATAATTTGTATGCATTGATGAATGCGAGGCATAGCCGATTAGAATTTACCCTGCAGGCAGTAGACGTGTTTATACGCCCCCGTGCGCATCACCGCACAGACCACCCCAATCTATACAGGGGTATACCCTCAAAAACCAATTTAGAACTAGCTTTTTAACAAACACCTAGGCATGTATATATAAAAGCGGGGCTCCATATTGATTTCCTGCCGCAGCGAATATGCGCCAATCCATACTGCGTGCCAGCGCATTAACCCGCAATCGCCAACCAAATTTCTGTCCGTAAATCTTTTGGTTCGGTATTGCACGGATCATTCAGATACAACTCAATACCCGGCAGCGGTAACGGAACTTCACCACTTTGCGGCAACCACGTTCCAATCAGCCATTGGTAGGCTCTATCTAATTCGCTGTAGGCACCACGGTGCTCAATGAGCGCATAACGCCCCGCAGGAATTTGCGTTTTGTGAAAATCAGCTGGTAGCTCAGCCTGCTCGCAAATTTCCACGCAGGCATCCGAACGTAATTCAGCGCCAATAATACCTTGCTGAACATTTGCAGGGTCATCGTAAAACAAGCCAAACCAACGCGGATTGGGCACTAAGGGCAATTGGTTCACAGCCAATTCCAAATGGCTAAAAGCTTCACCAATCTTTAAGTACGCGCCCAAGTGCCGACGTGCAGCCAAATTGATTGGGCTACTTAATGTGCGAAATTCGATTGAATACATCGTGTTCTCCAATGTGTTTTTAACTTGGAGAGCATTAAGGTGTTGCCGCCGATACGCCCCCGGCGTCACGCCATAAGCCGCAGCAAAAGCACGCACAAACGCCGCACTGCTTTGATACCCAGCCCTTTGCGCCACGCGCTCTTGCGACAAATGCTCGCAGGCTAAGTCTCGCGAAGCGAAATGCAAGCGCAAACGCTGCTGAGTAGCCGCAACCGTTTCCCCCATCATTTCTCGATACACCCGATGAAAATGAAATGGCGAAAAGTGCGCAATTTCGGCCAATTGGGCAGTCGTGAATTGCCGAGTCGGGTTTTGCCACAAGACCTGCACCACCTTCAGTAACCGGCGTGAATAATCTAGCTGTGTACGTGCCTTACTCATTAATCCCCTCCGCCAAGCACTCTAATCAAGATCAATTGATACAGGCTGCGATTTTTTAACTGAGCCAGTCAAACCGATGCAGACCGATGCTTTGCATGGAGGTTTGAACCTTTAGACCTTGGCATGATTTACGGAGAGCATTAGGCAAAAAAAACCAAACCAGAGAATATTTGCAAACACCATGGGTATATTTAGCAAGTTCAAATCAGGCAAGGCCTTTACATCAACACCACGGCATGTATATACCCTAACATCCGATCAGAAGCTAGAATTCCAGTGTACAAAGAT